>CAVRGO010000001.1:0-3160844 GCA_963720745.1 uncultured Acidobacteriota bacterium | reverse complement strand
CGAAGGACGCCGCGGAAGCCGCGCAACATGCCGCCAAGATTCTCGGCATGACGTTGGTGACCCATCAGACCGGACCCGAGGGCCGCGTCGTCAAACGTCTCCTGATAGAAGAGACGCTTCCGATCGAACGCGAACTCTATCTCGGAATCGTCCTGGACCGTGCCCAAGGCAAACCGGTGTTCATGGCCTCGGCTGCCGGAGGCATGGAGATCGAGGAAGTCGCCGCAAAGACCCCGGAGGCGATTCTCAAAGAGAGCTTCGATCCGGGTGTCGGGCTACATGCGTTTCAGGCCCGCAAGCTCGCGTTCGGTATCAACATTCCGCCGGCCAGCGTCAACGCGGCGGCGAAAGCGATGCAGGCACTCGCGAAGGCCTACGTGGATTCCGACGCTTCGCTCGCGGAAATCAATCCATTCATATTGACCAGGACGGGCGACGTCTATGCGCTCGACGCCAAGATCAACCTCGACGACAACGCGCTCTACCGTCATAAGGACCTGCTCGAATTGCGCGACCTGAACGAGGAGGACCCGCTCGAAGTCGAAGCCTCCAAGTTCGGCCTGAACTACATCAAACTCGACGGCACGGTTGGATGTATGGTGAACGGGGCGGGCCTCGCAATGGCGACCATGGACATCATCAAGTACGCCGGCGGCAGTCCAGCCAATTTTCTCGATGTTGGCGGCGGCGCCAATGCAGAGCAGATCAAGAACGCTTTCCGCATCCTCATCTCGGACGAAAGCGTGAAGGCCGTGCTGATCAATATTTTCGGCGGCATTCTCCGGTGCGATACGCTGGCCACGGGCGTTGTGGCCGCGGCCCGGGAACTCAACCTCCAAATTCCGATTGTCGTTCGCATGGAAGGCACTAACGTCGAACTCGGCCGGCAGATTCTGAAGGACTCCGCACTCAACTTCACGGTCGCCGAGGGCATGAAAGACGCAGCGGAGAAAGTGGTGGCGCTGGCACAATGAGCATACTCGTCAACGAAAACACTCGCCTTCTGGTTCAGGGATTCACTGGAAAAGAAGGGACCTTCCACGCCACCACCGCCATTCAATACGGGACCAACGTCGTTGGCGGCGTGACGCCCGGAAAGGGCGGAACAACGCACCTGGACCGTCCTGTGTTCAACACGGTGGCCGAAGCGGTTAAGAAAACGCACGCCAACGCCTCCGTGATTTTCGTGCCGCCCCCGTTCGCCGCGGAAGCGATTATGGAGGCGGCCGACGCCGGCCTGCCACTGGTGGTCTGCATCACCGAGGGCATTCCAGCGATTGACATGGTGAAGGTCTGGGCGTACCTGCAGGAACATCCCACCACCCGCCTGATCGGGCCGAACTGTCCCGGCATCATCTCGCCCGGACAATGCAAGATCGGGATCATGCCCGGGCATATTCACCTGGAAGGGCATGTGGGCGTTGTTTCCCGCTCGGGTACCCTGACCTACGAGGCGGTTGGACAACTCACGAAGCTTGGCATCGGCCAATCCACGTGTATCGGCATCGGCGGCGATCCGATCATCGGCACCAATCACATCGACGCGCTTAAGTTATTCAACGAGGACCCCGACACACACGCCATCGTCATGATCGGCGAAATCGGTGGGAATGCCGAGGAAATGGCGGCGGCCTACATCGCGAAAAACGTGAAGAAACCGGTGGTCGGATTCATCGCGGGTCAGACCGCGCCCCCCGGACGTCGCATGGGCCACGCCGGTGCGATCATCTCCGGCGGATCCGGAAAGGCCGAAGACAAGATCCGGGCGATGCAGGAAGCGGGAGTCACAGTCTGCGCCAGCCCCGCCGAGATCGGCGACAAAATCCGCGACCGCCTGGCATAGCATTTCAAACGAAACATGGAACGTACATTCGCAATCATCAAACCGGACGCCGTCGCCGCCGGACAGCAAGGGAAGATCATCTCGATCATCCTGCAGAACGGCTTCAAGATAGTGGGGATGAAGCAAAAGAGTCTCTCCCGCACAGAGGCCGAGGGTTTTTACGCCGTCCACAAAGAGAAGAAGTTCTTCAGCGGCCTCATCGACTTCATGACCGAAGGACCCGCCGTCGTCCTTGTACTCGAGCGGGAAGATGCCATCGCCAAATGGCGTGAAGTGATGGGCGCCACAAATCCGGAAAACGCCGCCGAAGGCACGATTCGCAAACTGTTTGCAACGAACATCGAGCGCAACTGCGTGCACGGTTCGGATGCTCCGGAAACAGCGGCCGTCGAAATTCCGTTCTTCTTCAGCACCGCTGAACTGCTCTGATGCCGGGCCGACGATCCATGTACCGGCTTTATCCCCTGTACACTCTGTGCGACTCGCGCTGATCGGATACGGGAATGTCGGACGCGCTTTCGCCCGCCTGCTCGAGGCGCAGCGTTCGGCGTTCCCCTTCAGAATCGTCGCTGTCCATACCGCCCGCCACGGGACCGCATACGACCTTCACGGTCTTCCCGCCGAAATCAATTTCGGGGCCGCCGCCTCTTCAATCGACGAATTCCTCGACCGTGCCGCCGCCGAGGTGGTGATCGAACTGACGACCTTGAATCCGGCAACCGGCGAACCGGCCATCTCGCACATTCGCGCTGCCTTTGCCCGCAACCTGCCCGTCATCACAGCCAATAAAGGGCCGATCGCGCACGCATATCGCGCCTTGTGCGAAGAGGCCGCGCGAGCGGGTGTCCCCTTTCGATTCGAATCCACCGTGATGGACGGCGCGCCCGTGTTCAATATGGTTCGGAACGATCTTCCCGGCGTGCGCATTCTTGGGTTCAC
This sequence comes from uncultured Acidobacteriota bacterium, assembly GCA_963720745.1. Taxonomy (GTDB): domain Bacteria; phylum Acidobacteriota; class Terriglobia; order Bryobacterales; family Bryobacteraceae; genus TMP-7. Next base: position 3,158,062 of record CAVRGO010000001.1, on the reverse strand, counting down.
CGGCGCTCTGAATTCCACGACGAAGCTGGTCATCGCCGCCATGCGCCGGGGCCTCAGTTTCGAGGACGGCATCCGCGAAGCGCAGCGATTGGGAATCGCCGAAGCCGATGCCGTCTTCGATACTGACGGGTGGGATTCCGCGGCGAAGGGCGCCGCTCTGGCCAACGTTGTACTCGACGCACGCATGACTCCTGCCGATGTGGATCGCCGGGGTATCGGGCGCCTGACTCCGGAACGTCTGCACGAACTCGCGCAGAAGCGCAAGACCATCGTGCTGCTGACACGCGGCAAGCGGACCGGCACCGGTGTCAAAGTCCGGGTGCGTGCCGAAGTGCTCGATGAAGACGATGTGCTTGCCACCGTGCAGGGCACTTCGAATATCATTCTCTTTCATACCGACCTGATGGGAACCGTGGGAACAGTATCCATCGAACCGCGCGTCGAACAGACCGCCTACGGGGTATTCAGCGATTTGGTGGACATCGCGAGGAACCTATGAGACTGCTTCGATTCGAACTCGACGGCGACCGTCACGCCGGCGTTCTCCTCCCCGGCGGCGGCATCGCGCCGGTACCGGAAATCAACGCGCGTTTCGGCACGAAGGTCCCCAACGACCTGCTCGGCATCATTCAATCAGGCGACCTGGAACCGCTCCGCCACGCCGACGAGGTGGGATCGCTCCCGTTGATCGGCGTTCGCCCATTGCTGCCTTACGATGTGCCGCCGAAGATCTGGTGCATCGGCTTGAACTACAAATCGCACGCCGAAGATATCGATGCCACGCAACCGGAAGAGCCGGGCAGTTTCATGAAGCCGGCCTCCTGCATGTTCGAACCCGGCGGGGACATCATTCTGCCGCCGCCGAACATTTCGAACGACGTCGATGCCGAAGGAGAACTCGGCATCATCATCGCGAAGAAGTGCCGTTTTGTACCGGCGGAGGACGTTCGCAGCGTCATCTTCGGCTACACGACGACGCTGGATCTCACGGCGCTCGATGTGCTTCGCAAGAATCCCCGCTACCTGACCCGAGCCAAAAGCATTGACACCTTTTTCAGCTTCGGCCCGGTGATCGTGACCGCGGACGAGATCCCGGACGTCAGATATCTCGAAGTCATCACCGAGCACAACGATTCGATCTGCTCGCGCGACTTCGTGGCCAACATGCGCCACCGCCCGCTGGAACTGGTTCGCTTTCACAGCGACTTCATGACCCTGTACCCAGGCGATCTGATCTCCACCGGCTGTCCCAAGGGCGCCCGCATCAAAGCAGGCGATCGGGTAAGCGCGCGAATCGACGGAATTGGACGACTGAGCGCGAATGTGCGAGGGGAGGCTTGAAAAAGGTCGCCATCTTTGGAGGCACCTTCGACCCCGTGCATTGCGCTCATCTGACGGTGGCGCGGGAAGCGGCGAATCAGTTTGGCATCGATAAGGTGCTGTTTGTCGTCGCGGCGAATCCGCCGCACAAGCCGAACGCGACTCAGGCCGGATACGAGGACCGCTACCGGATGGTGGAACTCGCCTGTGACGACCTGCCGGCGATGGTCCCGTCACGCCTCGAAGAGAGCAGGCGCCGCAGCTATTCCATTCACACCATCGAACGCCTGTCGCCCGAACTCAGCGAGGGCGACCAGCTCTACTTCATCATCGGGGCAGACGCTTTTGCGGAAATCGAATCCTGGTTTCGCTGGCGAGACGTGGTGCGGATGGTCGAGTTCATCGTCGTGACGCGGCCAGGCCATACCTATCAGACCCCGACCGGCGCGACGGTCCACCGCCTCGACACGCTGGCGCTACCCGTGTCTTCCACCGATTTGCGCCGCCGGCTTGCGTCAGGCGAACGGCCTTCGGAGATTCCCGCCCCCGTGTTGGACTACATTGCGAGTCATCACCTCTACCGTTGAGGTAGACCCAGAGTGCAATTCTCCCCACTCGCCGAACTGGCGATCACTTGGCCTGGAGTGATTTGATATACGCCGTCAGGTTCGAAATGCGCATCTGCACCGTGGCGCCATTGTCTTTCGCCATCGACTGGAACACCGAACCCCACACGGGCATGTCTTTGGAACCGTGCGCGGCGTTGTCCGCGTCTCCCCGAATGGTCGCGTAGACCTTCATCTCCGGGAACTTGCCGCCGTTCTTTGCCGATAACCGAGTGAGGTCGGCAGGCATGGTCTTCAATGCTCTGGCGGCCGGACCAGTGCCCTTTGCGTCTTTGCCATGACATGTCGCGCAGTGCGTCATGAACATTTCCTGACCCGACGCTGGAGACGTCGGAGTCGGTGAGACCTTTTTGATAGCCGGTTGCGTGTCGGCTCCCAGGATCGCGAATGCCACCGCGAGGGCGACCAGCGCAATAACAATGCGCGTGAACATGGCGTCTCCTTTTCTCACGATTCGTGAGTGAGGTATGCAACTCAGCTTCCATCGCAACAGCGAGCGCAGCAGCGGCTATAGCGTTGAAATCTCATGCTGCGTGATTCCCCCCTGTGCGCCAGGGCCTCAAACTGCCGCGTGAATTCACCCACCGCCCGGGTGAGCACCGCTGTCACCTATCGTGCATTTGCGCATCATTTCCGGTGAATGCAACGCAATTTATTCGGCCTCCTGTTGGCGGCTACGGCCATCCCCGCCTGGAGCCAGGAAACGCTCAGCATCCAACAGGCGATCGACAGAGCGCTGAAGAACAACGGTGCTATCGAAGCGGAACGACACTCGACCGCCGCTGCCGCTGCCAGATTGCGGGAGGCAGAAGGCGCGCGCCTGCCGCACGTAAGCTATACGGAGTCCTGGACCAGAAGCAACAACCAGGTTTTCGTGTTCGGTTCGCTACTGGCCCAGAAGCAGTTCTCGGCCGCCAACTTCGACATCGGCGCACTCAACGAGCCGCCATTCATCAACAATTTTCAGTCGCTGGTGACGCTCGATCAGACGATTTACGACTTTGGCCGCCGGCAATCCGATATTCATGCGGCCGAGTTAGGCCGGGACATCGCGGGACAGGCGCAGCGCAAGACCGAGATTCAAGTGATCGGGGACACGATTCGCGCGTACTACGGAATCCTCGCCGGCCAAGCTGCGGTAAACGCCGCGCACCAGACGGTCCGGTCGGCGGAGGCCGACCTCGAACGCTCGCAAAACCGGAAATCGGCGGGGTTTATCACGGATGCCGATGTGCTCTCGCTAAAGGTACACTTGGCGGCGATGCGCGAAGTCGAGATACGCGCACAGGCGGCAGTGGATGCAGCTCGCGCCGGGCTAAACCAGGAGATGGGCGATCCGCTGGACGCGCAGTTCCAATTCACCAGTCGCATGGAACAGGTGAAGGACAGTGCCGGCGTCGGCACTGAGGCCGAACAGGAAGCCCCGCGCCAGCGACCCGAGGTTCGGCAGGCGGAGCTTGGAGTTCAAATCGCCGACGCACAGACCAAGGCAGCCAGGGCAGCGTTGCTTCCGGAGTTTTTCTTTCGCGCTGGATTTGAAGCCGACCGCCAGCGATTCGTCACGCGAGGCGGCGCGAACTGGCTCGCGTCCGCGGGCATGCGCTGGAACCTTTTCAGCGGCAACAGCGATCGGGCACGGATTACCGAGACTACATCTGAAGCCGCTTCGCGGCGTGCAATGGCGAAGTATGCCGCTTCGGGCGCACAGGTGGAGACGCGGCGGGCGGTACTGGATCTGCGCGCTGCCGACCAACGCGTCCAAGTCGCTAGCGATACGATCGCAATGGCCGAGGAGAGCCTGCGCATTATCAAAAACCGGTACGAAGGCGGGCTGACGGACGTAACCGAACTGATCCGCGCGGAAACGGCGCTGGCCGGAGCGAGAATGCGGTATATCGACGCGGTCCGCGATCAGCGGTTCGCAGTGCTCGCCGTCGAACAGGCGAGCGGAACATTGTCCAGAGATTCGAGAGCCATTCAGTAAATGAAAACCCCATCGATTGCCTTGATTGCTTGCGCCGCGCTGGTTGGATTAACCGGGTGCGGCCATTCCCCCGAAGTCACGCGAGCCGAAAGCAACCAGAAAGCTCCGGTGCAGGCGCATCTCCTGACCTCCGCGGTATCCGACGGGCCGACTTTATATGAAGCCTCGGGGACGGTGCGCGCCCGAACCGCTGCGCAGATCTCGAGCCGCATCATGGCGTACGTTCGCGAAGTTCGGGTCCAGGTCGGCGACCGCGTCCGTGAAGGACAGGTTTTGGCGACGCTCGATGCACGCGATGCCGATGTCCGTAAACGGCAGGCCGACGCCGGGCGCGAGGAGGCCCGAAGCGCGGCGCTCGAAGCGGAGCAAGGCTACGCTTCCGCGAAAGCGAACCTGGAGTTGGCCGAGGCGACCTACGCGCGCATGAAAGAGCTGTTCGACAAGACTTCCATTTCCTCGCAGGAATTCGACGAAGCGACGGCTCGCGTGAAGATGGCGCGTGCAGGTCTCGAAATGGCGTCGTCGAAGCGGGCGCAGGTAAACGCGAAAATTCGCCAGGCTGACGAAGACATCGCAGGTGCCTCGATTATGCAGGGCTACTCCACGATTGCGGCGCCATTTGCCGGCGTCATCACGGAAAAGAACGTGGATCCCGGCAATCTCGCGGTTCCGGGCCAGCCGCTGATGACGCTCGAACGGGGCGCCGGCTATCGACTGGAGGCGCAGGTTGAAGAATCGATGTTACGCAAGATCCGGTTGGGACAAAGTGTTCAGGTCGCGCTCGATGCAGCCGCCCACGATCTGACCGGGCGCGTATCCGAGATCGTGCCGGCGGTGGACCCGTCCGCCCGCACCTCGACCGTCAAAATCGATCTGCCCGCCGTCGCCGATGTGAGAACCGGCCTGTTCGGCAGAGCGAAGTTCGAGGTCGGCACCAAGCGCGCTTTGACCATCCCGTCCTCAGCGGTAAACGATCGCGGGCAGGTGCAGTGGATTTTCGTCGCCGACAACGGCGTGGCTCACGCGCGGATCGTCACCACCGGCGAGAAGAACGGCGACCGCATCGAAATTCTGAGTGGCCTTTCCGAGGGCGAGAAGTTGATCGCTCCCGTCCCCGCGGGGCTTGCCGACGGCGACCGGATTGAGGTGAAGCCGTGAGCAGCGTCCGCAAGCTCGGCGTAGCGGGCAAGATCGCGCACGCCTTCATCGATTCGAAGCTCACGCCCCTGATTATCGCGGCTTCGCTGGCCATCGGCGCGTTCTCGGTTTGGAAGCTCCCGCGTGAGGAAGAGCCGCAGATCATCGTGCCGATGATCGACGTGTTCGTCCAGATGCCCGGCGCGTCGGCCCGCGAGGTCGAGGAGCGCGTCACGAAGCCGATGGAGAAATTGTTGTGGGAGATCCCGGGCGTCGAGTATATTTATTCGACCTCCAGCCCGGGATCTTCGATGGCGATCGTCCGCTTCTACGTGGGCCAGGACGAGGAGGCCAGCATCGTCCGCCTCAACCAGAAGCTCGCGGCGAATTTCGATGTGATTCCGCCCGGCGCGTCGCGGCCCCTGGTGAAGCCGCGCTCTATCGACGATGTGCCGATTCTCGCGCTCACTCTGCATAGCAAGCGCTATGGCCCACTGGAACTGCGGCGCGTGGCCGCCCAGATTCATGACGTTTTGAAACAAACGCCCGAAGTTTCGGAAGTGAGTTTGATCGGCGGCGAGCGCCGGGAACTCCGCGTTGTGCTCGATGAAACCCGGCTGGATGCGTACGGTATGTCGCCCTTCCAGGTTTTTCAGGCGATCGGGGCAGGAAGCCGGCGGATGACGTCCGGCCGTTACGCATCGGCGGATCGGGAGACGGTACTCGAGACGGGCGAATTCATCCGTTCGGCTGAGGATGCCCGCAATCTCGCGATTGGCGCCGCGAATGGAAAGCCCGTGTTCCTGCGGGATGTCGCGCACGTGGCCGATGGCGGCGAGGAACCGTCCCAATACGTTCACTACGGAAGCCGAGGCGGCTTCACGCCGGCGGTTACGATTTCGGTCGCCAAACGCAAGGGCACGAACGCGATCACCGTGGCGGAGGCGGCCCTGAAGCGCATCGACACGCTGCGCGGCACCGTAATTCCTTCCGATATCGAGGTTTCCATCACGCGACACTACGGCGAAACTGCAGCGGAGAAATCGAATGAACTTCTCTTCCATATGCTAATCGCCGTCGTGTCCGTCACCGTGTTGATCGCGCTGACGCTCGGGATACGCGAGTCGTACATCGTATTCATCGCGATCCCGGTCACGCTGGCGCTCACGCTTTCGGTTTTCTACCTCTACGGATATACGTTGAACCGGATCACGCTATTCGCTCTGATCTTCTCCATCGGTATCCTCGTCGACGATGCGATCGTCGTGGTGGAGAACATCACGCGTCACTGGCGCCTTCCGGAGAATCACGGGCGTCCGTTGTTCGACATCGCGGTAGAGGCGGTCGACGAGGTCGGGAACCCCACGATTCTCGCGACCCTCACGGTAATTGCGGCGATCCTGCCGATGGCCTTCGTCGGCGGATTAATGGGCCCCTACATGCGCCCGATTCCCATCGGCGCTACGGCGGCGATGCTGTTCTCGCTGGCGGTGGCATTCATTATCACGCCTTGGGCCGCGGTTCGGCTTCTGAAGGCTCACTCAAGTGAGCACGGAGAATCGGAAGACGCTCTCACCCGGTTCTATCGCCATTTCATGAAGCCGCTGCTCGAGCATACAATGTGGCGATTCGCATTTCTCGGCGTGGTCGTGGTGATGCTGCTCGGCTCCATGCTGCTCGTCTATACCGGCTTCGTCAAGGTGAAGATGCTGCCGTTCGACAACAAGAGCGAATTCCAGGTAGTGCTGGATATGCCTGAGGGGACGACACTCGAACAGACGGAGCGCGCAGCGCGCGAGCTGGCACGCGAGACCTTGAAGCAGCCCGAAGTCACCGACGTGCAAACGTACGCCGGCACCTCCGCGCCTTTCAACTTCAACGGGCTCGTGCGGCATTATTACCTGCGGCGCGGAGCCAATGTCGCGGACATCCAGGTGAACCTTTTGTCCAAGGGCGATCGCAAGGCCCAGAGTCACGCGATTGCGAAACAGGTTCGTGACCGGTTGCAGCCCGTCGCGAAGGCCTTCGGCGCCCGGATCAAGGTGGCGGAAGTGCCGCCGGGACCGCCGGTGCTGGAGACACTGGTCGCCGAGGTATACGGGCCGAAACAGGAAGTTCGCGATAACCTGGCGCGCCGGATTCGAGGCATTTTCGACGCGACACCCGGAATCGTCGACGTCGACTGGTACGTCGAGGACCCACAGCCGAAAGAACGGATCCTGGTGGACCAGGAGAAGGCCGCACTGAACGGAATCTCGATCGACGAAATCGCCAGCACATTGCGATTGGCTTCGTCGGGCGCGGAAGCGGGACTGATGCACGTGGATAGCGCGAAAGAAGACATCCCGATGACCGTGCGGCTATCGCGCGCATCGAGGTCCGATATCGAACGTTTGCGCGATCTGCCTGTGCGCGGCCGCGATGGGCACCTGGTGTCGATTCGCGAACTGACGCGCGTAGTGCCAGCAGTGGAAGATCAGAGCATCTATCACAAGAACCTGATGCCGGTGACGTATGTCACGGCGGACGTAGCCGGAGTGATGGAGAGTCCGGTGTACGCGATTCTGAAATTGGCCCCCGAGATCGAGAAACTGAAATCGCCGGAAGGCTACGCCATTCAACAGTACACCGCGACACTGCCGGCCGACGAAGGCACATACGCAATGAAGTGGGATGGCGAGTGGCACATTACTTACGAGGTGTTCCGCGATCTCGGAATCGCGTTCGCTGCCGTTTTGGTGTTTATCTATGTCCTGGTAGTCGGTTGGTTTCAGTCGTTCATTACCCCGCTCGTCATCATGGTGGCGATCCCATTCTCTCTGGTGGGCATCCTTCCGGCGCACGGGTTGCTGAATGCCTTTTTCACTGCAACATCGATGATCGGCTTCATCGCCGGCGCGGGAATCGTGGTCCGTAATTCGATCATCCTGGTGGACTTCGTCGAGTTGCGCCTGGCTCAGGGCATGCCGCTCAAAGAAGCCGTAGTGGATGCGGGCGCGGTGCGTTTCCGGCCGATGTTGCTGACTGCTGCGGCAGTGGTGGTGGGCGCCGCGGTGATTCTCTTCGACCCGATCTTTCAAGGTCTCGCCATTGCCTTGATGGCCGGGGAAATTGCTTCACTGGCACTGTCGCGCATGACTGTGCCCATCGTTTACTTCATGATGAACCGCAAAAAAGGAGGACCACATGACGGTCGAAAGGTACCTGCGTCTGATCGCGGGTTTGTTCATTCTGCTTAGTGTCGGGCTAGGTTATTGGGTGCATCCGTACTGGTATTTCTTTACAGCATTTGTCGGCTTGAACCTGTTCCAATCGGCGTTTTCGAATTGGTGCCCCATGATCACGATCCTGAAGATGCTCGGCGCGAAGGAGTGCGTCAGCCCGGATTCTCGAACCGCGGCGCACCGCTGAGGCTGCCGCGCGACATTGTTGGAACTTGCTGTTTCGGGTTGCGCGGCTCAGCGGTTTGAGGAACTCACTCGGAGTCGCCGTTAGACGTCTCACGTCGACGTTGATTTCAGCTCCGTAGCGCATCCAACGGACAGAAACGTGGGACGCGACGGCGGGCGATGAAGGAACTGTTTGGGAATCCGGATGTCGGCGGTCGGCCCCTGAACTATCAGCAGCACATGTAGAGCACCACTGCCGGGTTCCTGTCCGGGCTGGCGTCTCCTCCGCGAACGCCTGGGGCGGGAACCCTCTTTTATTTCCGCTCAAACTCCCGCTGCCATCGGTCAATGCTGGTGTCGAAGGGGATAGAACGGCGATCCGGCTTGTTGCCAGAACGAGCCTGCCGCTGCCATCATGCTTGTAATAATGATTATCCGACGTCATTCTCTGTTGGTCTTCGCGATGCTTGCCGGCGGTTGTTCCTTGGCGGCACTCGCGCAGAAACCCGCGTGGCAGCCCCCGCCCGGACACCCTACGGTTCCGCTTTGGCCGAACGGGGCACCGGGTGCGCCGGCCAACCCTCCGTCAGAGGTCGACACTACCACGTCGAAGGATAATCTGATTGCAGGCAAGCCGCTGATCCGCCTGGGAAACGTTTCGAATCCCACCCTGACTTTGTACAGCCCGAAAGGGAAGAACAGCGGAGCGGCCGTGGTGGTATTTCCGGGTGGCGGCTATCGCATACTGGCGATCGATCTCGAGGGAACAGAGGTTTGCGAGTGGCTCGTTACGAAGGGAATCTCCTGCGTCCTGGTGAAATATCGCGTGCCGGGCACGGGTCCCTACCCGAAATCGTCCGCCGCCCTTCAGGACGCTCAACGCGCAGTCGGAATCGTGCGCTCGCGCGCCGCCGAATGGCACATTGATGCCGCCAAAATCGGAGTGCTGGGTTTCTCTGCCGGAGCGCATCTTGCCGCGGCACTGAGCACTCACTTCGACCAACGTCTCTACGCTCGCATCGACGCGGCGGACGACGCCAGTTGCCGTCCGGACTTCGCCGTGATTGTCTACCCGGGTTACCTGGCCCTGCCCGATAAGAACTACGCTCCGAATCCCGATATTACTCCCACGGCGCAGACGCCGCCTTCGTTCATCCTCCAGGCGGAAGACGATCCGGTTCATGTTGAAAACGCAGTTACGTACTTTTTGGCATTGAAGAACGCGAGGGTTCCAGCGGAACTTCACGTCTATGCGAGTGGCGGGCACGGGTACGGCCTCCGCCGGACCGAACTCCCGGTAACAGCATGGCCGGAGATGGTGGAGCCGTGGCTCCGCACGATTCACGTTCTCCCAGTGAGCTCTCCAGCGCGACACGCCGCGAAATGAGCAGAGAACCCGACGGCACAAACCTCCTATGGCACCATGACCGTGAACTCGCCGGCAGTGATGAACTGGATGACTCCGCCCCAGATACACATCAGCTTCGACAGGTTGTCGAGCGTCGGTTGATTGCCAAGTAATACAGTGGGCGCGCCCGGTACCCACGGCGACGGCGTATTCGGAATGCACGGCATGGGCGTCAGGACTCCGAGTGCCGCCGCGGTCGCCGAAGCCACCGTCGGGTTCGCGATCGAGGTGCACATACCGAACGGCAGAATGTTGACCATCGGAACGTGGTCCATAATGTTCGCGTCCGGAACCATATTGGTGGTGACGCGATTTGGCGGCAGCACCACTAAGGCGCTGGGCGCCACCCCGAAACTGCACATCATCTGAGCACCCATACAGACTTGCAAAGCCATGTTTCGCAGTGTAGCGCCCGACGCGGTGGCAGGCAACACACAGCTGTGCTGTGTGTGCTGTGCCGGACGCCGGTCCGGGACACTACCTCCTCCAAACGTTTCTTGCGTAATCCGGCCTGAAATCGGGTACTTGAGTTCATGCGCTTCCCAGTGACGCCGGCGCGCGTGCTCAACTGGTTTTATGGGTTTCGGGCTTTGGATTGACCGCCGCGACCGCATCGCCTGGGCGCAGGGAACTCACGAATACCGGCCGATGGGCGTTGCGGCAATCGCTATGACGGATCAATTTCGGCTCCGCGACTTTCGGCAGACGCGCCGCCGTCCGGTCCACCTCGGCGACTCATTCGCTGGGTTCTTCGGCTCGCTCGAGGAACTGAACAAGTACCTCCGGAGACCACGGAACGTGAGGCTCCGGAGGACCCCGCTGCACGTTCGTTAGCCGTTTGCCGCCCAATCCGAAACGCAGTCCCCTCTGGTGAGTCCCATAGGTAGGTTCGCTTTATGAAACACCTACTCACTGCGACTCTCCTATTCACGGCTTGCGGCGCCGTTGTAGCGGCCGAGAGCAACTTGTCGATCCAGGATCGCGTGTTCGTGGACCGCGCCGCGCAGTACATCATGACGCAATCGCATATCGGAGAACTCGCGCAACATCGGGCCGAGAGCCAGGACATCAAAAATCTCGGCAATAAGGTCCAGAACGAGTACGGATCGTTATACGGCCAACTGGCCGCAATCGCGCAACACAACGGCTACAAGGCGCCTGCCGCGTTGGATGTGCAGGATCAGAGGGCTGTGAAACCGCTCGAAAACCTTTCGGGAGCGAAGTTCGATAGGCGGTTCCAGGAGTATGAAACTCGCGACAGCCTCAAGGGACTGGACTGGCTTCGCACCCGCGCGTTTCAGCTGCAGAATGCGGATCTGAAATCGTTCGCTTCACAGATGATCGCGACCATGGAGAAGAGCATGGCGAGTGCCCGCTCGCTCGTGCCTGAGAATTCGAACGGCACCGCTGACCGCTCTTCTTCGGGCAAGGCGAAAACAAAGCACCAGCCCAACCAGTGACCCAAGCGCGCGGCACTTGCCTAAGACTGATCACCGGGTGTGCCCGGCGTTTTAGCGGCGCAGGATATCCCAAGAAATGCCGATGTTTTTTCCGAGCATCCCACTATCCCTATAGCCCGTCACAGTCAGGCTGACCTTCCGGCCGCGAGCTTCGACATCGCCGAGCGCCTGCGACGTGTTACCGCCAAGCTTTTTCACCGTGAAACACCACGCGGTGTAACCGCCGACGCTCGATGGGCCTGCATTACAGTCTCCGAGTTTCTTTATCGCTTCTTTCGAGAGCTTTCCGTCATTCGTGAATTCCGGGATGACACTGGCCCCGGATGGCGATCCGGCCAGTACGTAAAGGTTGCCCTTCTGCGGCACATTTCCGCCCATGTCGTGCACGAACGTCAGATCTTGCTCCTTCGCGCGTACCGCGCTAGCCCGCGATATCCGGAAATTCTTGAGTGGAGGAGCGGCGGGCGGCGGCAGTGAAGCCGCTCTTTCCCGCACCGCGCGAACCAACCGGTCGGTGAGATCCGTCGGTGCGGCACTGGTTTCCGTAGCAGTGGACACAGTTCCGTCTGTCCCGGATACATTGCTGGCGCCGGCCCGATCGGGAGTCGCAGTTACAGGCGCCGCAGTGGAGCCGAGCAACGTACGGCTCGCATCGGCCATTTCCCGGAACTTCGTGTCGAGCTTTTGGTACCTCTGCTCGGCCTCCTGGCGTTCCTTCACCGCCGATTCCGCCCGGGACTCGGCCCCTTGAAGGCGTCCTTTGAGCTCGGCTATCTCGTTTCGCAAAGCCGTCACATCAGGAGCGGCACTCTTGACCTCCGCTGCCAGCTTGGTTACAGCCTGCGGCGCTACCGCCAGTGCCTCTAATTTCGCGATCTTAGCCTTCAAGGTGTCGCTCTCGGTCTTCAAATCGCGGACCTGCTGATCGAGCGTTACGCGATCCTGCTTGAGGCTTTCGTTCTCGCCCTTGAGCGCCACCACCAATTCGCGGTTGATCTGATCGATCTTCTTCAGCGCCTTGATCCGCTCGGGTTCGGTTGTCGCTTGGCTCAACTGCCGCTCGGCGGTGTTCAACTCTCCCGTGCGCTCTCCGACGAGCGCCTGATACTTTTCTTCCGCCTCTTTGAGTTCCCTGGTCTTCACCACTGCAATCAGCGCAGTAATCACCATCAGCACAACGCCCGCGACGGAGAGATATCGAAGAAACTTCCTGCGGCGCTCCTTCTTTTTCGAGCCTTCCAGGAAGTCGTCGACTTCCGAGAACGATACCGGTTCCGCACCTTGATATTGGTCGGCCCAGGCCGCGGTCGAGCCGTCTTTGCTGCGGCGTTGAAGCACCTGCCCTAGCTGCGGCTCACTCCAGAAATCCGCCTCACCGGCCAGCCTCCGCCGCGTATCGCGCTGAAGGTCCGAGTACCACTCCGCGCTCTCTGCTTCATCCTTTACCCACTGCTTTAGCTGCGTCCACTTGCGAATGAGGCTCTCGTGCGAGATATCGACAGTCCGATCGTTCAGATTGTCTGCCGGCGTGATGAACAACAATGAGTTCTCGGTGCGCGCAAACTCTTCGATAACCCTCATAACGATAGATTGCGAGTTCGCATCAGTCGCGCCAACCACCCGGAAGATCCCATCGAGCCGCGCGGGCCGGCGGATTTCGCGGCGCCGCTCCATCTTCGTCAAACGACGAAAGAGCTTCCGCGTCCAGTCCTGCTCTTCAGCGGAAAACCCGCGCAGGATCGACTGCGCGTGATCGTCCAGAGTCCTCGCGAGCGTGCCCGCCTTCTCGTAATCTTCGAGATCGATCGGCACCTCCTGGCCTTTCCGCTGCCACAAACGATACGTCCGCGCGAGCGCGTGTTGCATCACCGGAAGCTGGTCGGGATCATCGCCGACATCGTTCAATATCTGTTGCACCAGCCGTGGCGCGATCTCCGCGCCGGCAATCTCGAGGGGACGCTCGATCGTATCTCGCCGTTGCTCGCGAGTCAGGCGCGGCACCAGGTACTGGCTGCCATTCAGTGCCTCCGCGAGACCGGGAGACAACGTGCAATCGCCAAGAAAATCGGTGCGCATCGTGATTACCACGTAAGATGGGCGCCTTGAATTGATCGACCGCTTCGAGCAGCGATTTCACGAACAACAGCGCTTCCCCGTTCCTATCGTCCGCGCGCCGCTTGGAAGCGAATCGGAAGATCTCCTCGAATTGATCTACAACCAGGAGCAGGCTTTCACCCGCGGAGAGGTTCACCGATTCGACAGCTGCGACGAATCCCAGACTGCTTGTGTTTACCTTTTCGTGAAGCGCGGTCCCATCAATGCCGAGGGCCTGTGTCTTGGAGAGCGCTTTCGTCAATTCCTCCATGGGAGATGTTCCCGGCCGCATAACGGCGACGCGCCATCGGGTAGTCGCGCCGATGAGGTATCCACGATACAGGGCGGGAATCAGTCCAGCGCGAACGAGAGAAGACCTTCCGCTCCCCGACGTTCCGACCACGGCCAGGAAGCGGTGCCGCGACAGACGATCCAACAATTCTTCCACCTGCTGCCCGCACCCGAAGAACAAGAACGCATCTTCCAGTTCAAAAGGACGCAAACCGGGAAAAGGCCGATCGATTCTCGCGGAACGCGCAGTCTTGGGCGCGGGCACGATTCACCTCGCCTGCGCGCAAGGGTTCCAGAAACGGATTCAGATCGCTCAGTTGAAAATTCGACCTCCGCTGAATAACCGGTACTTCGCAATTATTCATTTGGGTGGGGTCATCCAGTAGAAACGCCTTCGATCGCGCCTTTGCCTTTCGTCCTTGAATCAGGACATCGCGGTAATACTGGTCGAACCAGGTCTCGGGCGCGGCATTCCAGTAAAGAAGCACTCCATCGCAGGTCTGCAATTGTTGCCGGTGCCGCTCCTGGAAGTCGACTGCCGAAGTAGCTCCAGACGGCGGGAACAGCACTTCCAACTTCTGTTCTTCTTTCAACCGTGCCCGGAGTTCGGATGCGAAGGACGCGTCATCGCGCGTGGTCAGGTCATGAATCAAGTAAATTCGGGGACTACCGCTCTCGCCCGAGACGGCGGCCACAGGCTTCGGCCGCAATGCACTTTGAATCTGCCCGATCATGTCCTGTACGGTCCCGGGAAACCAGTCAAGCGCGCCGCTCAATCCTTCCCTCTTGCGGATGGATTCCAAAAGCGACCATTGCTTCGGATCGACCTGATCCTGGTTTTCGGTTCCTTTGGCAAACCAGATCATCAGTCGCCGTCCCGCGTCCGCCGCCAGCCGCAGCTGCCGTTCGGCGAACGCATCGTACGAGGGCCCGAGAAGATGGACCGTCAACACGGCATTCTCGATGTCGCGAAGAAGCACACGGTCTTCGTAGCCGGAGTTGATGCGGCCTTCGGGACGCACGTTGAACCGGTCATCGAAAAGTTGCGCCCGCACTCGCGTCCACGCGTCCACTACATCGTCGGCAGGTGAAGCGACGAACACCATCTGCAAGCGCCGTCGCATCGTTCGAAGCAGCGTCGTAACGTACGCCGCTGCTTCTTGTACGCACAAATTGAAGTTCTCGCTGGACAGCGGATACTCATGGTACTGCGGGCCGTCGATTTTGCGGAAGAACTGTACGTGCTGCAACTTCGGAAAGAAGCACTCGTGATCGTCGTTCTCCCAGGGGATTTTGATGACCTTCAGAAACCTGTACAGGTCGCCTACTTTCGCCTGCTCGATCAATCCATCCGGGCCGAGGAACGTCATGAGTTCCCTGGTGCACCAATCGGAATTCTGGTAGCTGGGCGAAAGCACCGCAACGAAAGCCGCGGTTTTGCCGATCCCTTCGCGAATTTCGCTCGCCCAGTCCTGCCCGGCCCGCAGCCGCTTTACATCTTGCCAGAGCAGGATTTCGTGCCCGAGGCGGCTTCGCACGGCTTGTGCGAGGGCCTGCTGGAATGCCTGCATCCACGCTGAATCATCGCCGTGCGAGTAACTCAGAAACACATCGTCTTCGAACCCAGGTACGTAAGCCATCGCGCTCCTCTGCGACTACCTCGTCCAGTTGGCAGCCGGGGATTCTCCTTCTGTCCTCGGTGAATTGAGGACGTATACATCAAACGTGCGGCGCGATTTCGCTAACAGAACGAATGGGGCTAAATTGGATAAGGACCGTGGTTGATGTGCACAGTACACGACCTGCCATTGGCGGCTACGCTCGCGCCAACAAGCAGTTTGCGGAATTGAAAGAATTCACGCGTCGCCACATCCGTGCCCATGACTTGAGTCTCCAGTTCGCGCTCCGCGTATTGGAGTTCGATCCATATCGGCACGCGCCCGAGCTTTTCGAATGCGAACTCGAAGTCCGATGCGAACTGTGTATACAGTTTCATCTCCGCGCGCGCATTTTCAGCAAGAATTCCCGTATGTCGCCGCCCTTCCGCTTGCGGCCAGTAAGTGGCGATGCTGTGCTTGATCGCCTTCGAGTCGTAGATGTGCACAACGACGTCGTTTATCGTGATTTGCGTAGATCCGCCGTAAGCCGGGACATGGTACGCGCCAGTTCTTGTGACAGTGGGCATTTGCAGAGTATACGAATTCCCTGGTCACTGCTCAATAGACATTCCTCGCCCGCCTCGCCCGGCAATCACCAGAAACAGCGATTCAACATGCACATTCTTCGCAGCGTGGTCCAGTTTAGCGCACAGCAATGATAAGCAACATAACGTTCTTCGCTCCAGGCTATGAACGTTTCGCTCGGTGCACAGCGTTCAAGAAGGGCAACTACCGCAGAATATTTCAACAGGCTTGCACGAAATCAACGCGATAACACTTGACTGAAGCGATAGATTGCGAGCTTTCACGAGAAACCGCAATACGAAGCGGTTTTGAGGGCGGCTTAGCTGTGAGAAAAGGGAGGCTGCTGTTCGGTCGGGGATCATGCTGTCATTTTCGATCGCCGGCCTTTTACTTTTGGGCTTAAATTCAAGCATTGCTTCCGCCCAGGCCCTTTACGGTTCCATCGTCGGAACCATAACCCGACCAGTCCAGCGCCGTCGTTACTAAGGCGACTGTGACGGTAACCAACGCATCCACGGGCTTACTCGTCAAGCTTCGACAGACCAAACCGGATATTTCGCCATACCGAACCTACAGGAAGGCAGCTATGATCTCTCGATCAATGCCCCCGGGTTCCGACCGCTGACCCAAAAGGGAGTGTTTGTACGTATCAACAACGTCACGCGCACCGACCTCAGCTTGGAAGTCGGCGGAGTGGCTGAATCGATAACAATAGACGCCAGTTCCGCCGTTCTGCAAACGGCGAAGGCCGATGTCAACACAAACCTGGAATCACGCACCGTAACAAATCTACCGCTATCCGGCTACCGAAATTTTCAAAACGTTAATAAACCTGGTTCCCGGCGCGACACCAGTGCAGTTTCAGAACGCAGTCATCGACACGCCGCAACGCGATCTGTCGACGAACATCAATGGTCAGGAACGCGGGGCCAACGATACTCGAGTGTGACGGCTCGGCAAACATTCTGGCACGATGCCCACGATGCCGCACCACATGCTTTATGTGCCACCGGTGGAAGTATCGAAGAAGTGAATATCTCAACGAACAACTTCGATGCGGACCAGGGCATGACCGGCGGCGCGGCCGTTACCGTCTCGACAAGGTCCGGAACGAATTCGTTCCATGGCAGCGCGTTCTGGTTCAACGCCAACCATGCAACACGCGAAGCTGTGAGCATGAGAACCGCGCGGGGCTCACGAAGAGACCGATGGGCAACCGCAACATCGCCGGCACCAGCCTCGGCGGACCGATCAAGAAATGAAAATTGTTCTTCTTCTCGGATTGGGAGGGCACCTTCGAGCGCGTCGGACGCTCCGGATTGTTTTCCGTCCCGCCGACGAGGGTGGCGTCACAACGCTGAGAGAGGGCACGGCATTCGATCCCTACAGCGAATAACTGGACGGCACGGGTCGCTCGGTGTTCTCCAACAACAGGCGCATTAATGTGATTCCGACATGCGGCTGAACGGGCCGATGGAAACTGCTATCACTGGTGCGGCACCCGAATCAATCCGGCGTCTCAGCAACTACTTCAACTCCGGGACGCAGCGGCTCAATCGAAATAATCTGGACGTCAAGTCAATTGGAACCGGAACGTTTGTTGCTGGATCGAGATGCGAGCGTAGGCGCCTGCCGGTAACTCAAGCAAGGTATTCGCTTGACTGGCCACCCGCGAGTTGGCTATGGATGTCTTCGGCGGGATAAAGCAAAACCGCGCCCGGCTGTAGCAAGGCGCGGCAAAGATACACGACGAGAAGGATGTCGCAATGAGGTCGTAGCACACGAACCAGCGTCGATGCGGACGGCTCCTCATCGTTCTGTCCGAACCACCCCGGCGTCGTTTGAAGTCGTTTTCTTATCGAGCGACCTTCAGTCGGTGTATGCGCGCCGCACCCTTTTTATCAGGCCCGGCGCGCCGAATGCTAACCCGTTTCCGTTCGGCTCAGTCGCCGGCGGCATGCGCTCTACTGAGCGTTGAACCCTTGCCGGTGAGAGAAGGAACCAGCATGGGAACCTGGCGGCGATAGGCCGCATATTCCGGATGCTCCCTCATCAGGTCCGCCTCTTCAAACCGGATGGCGACGAGGATATACGCCGTCGTCATGACGGCGAAAACCATGTGACTGGCGGTCATTTTCGGCGTACACCAAAACGTGAACAGCCAGCCGACATACAACGGATGCCGAACGACACGATAGAAGGCCGGGACTACGAACCGCAACTTCGATTGCGGCTTACCTTGCAGTTCCCTCCAGACCTGCCTCATGCCGAACAGATCGAAATGATTGATGGCGAATGTGGCGGCAAACACCAACGCCAATCCGAACGCGAATCCCGCATACAGCAGAACCCGGCCGGCGCTCGACCGCGCCTCCCAGATAACGCCGCCCAGCGGCTCCCACTTCCAGAACAGCAGGAACAACGCAGCGCTGCTCGCCAGCACGTACGTGCTCCGCTCGGCGGAGGCGGGGATGATCTGCGTGATCATGCGTTTGAAAAAGCGGCGAGCCATGATGCTGTGCTGAAGCGCGAAAACCGACAGAAGACCCAGATCGATCCACAGCGCCGTGAAGAACGGAACGCCCGGTGTGCCATCCAGCGGCTTAGGGACGCCGAAGTTGCCGATGAAACCCACCGCATACAGGAAGCTTGCCAGGAATGCGGCGTACGCGAAAAAGCCGTAGGTGAAAACGCCGATTCGCTTCATTGCTTTGGCCCTTTCACGCTATTTCGGTAGCGATTGAGGACGCGCGCGGGCGACGCAATCACGTTCGATGCAAGGATCGAGCGCTCACCGGTGGGCTCGCCCGTTACTGACGACAGTTTTGTCATTGAATGTTTCCTTTCCTTGTCAGCGAGGCGAAAGGCTCAACGGCGCTCGAGACAAAGTCTCGTAGAAGTCTGTGGCCGTGTTCTGCCTCTGCTTTCTAACTGAGCAAGCGAGAACGGAAAGGAAAATTCGCATAAAACTCGCGAAAATCATACAACGGCTTCCCGGGTGATTCTTCGAACGATTCAATTCCCCTATTGCGCCAGTGCGTCCGAGAGTTGACGCTGAACAAATACACTGCCGGGCAGTTTCCGCGACCAGTAACGCCAAAGCTCGATGCGGTGTTGCCGCAGCGTTCCGGCCTCAGCGACTCGTCCGGCGCGCATATAGAGTTTTCCCAGATCGCTGTCGAGCCGAGCCAGCCCGTTAGCGTGCCGGAGGTCTTTCTCCGGCTGTGGATTGGATGCGGCGACTTTCGTTCGCAGTTCTTCGTAAGTTTGAATTGCCGTAGCGATCGCACCCGTGCCGGCGTAATGATCCGCAAGCGCGCGGACCGCAGTATCGCATTCCTCCCCGAGTTGAATCGATTCGGCTGGATAATCGTGTAGATTTCTTAGTGCCTCCAGAGCCGCATTGACTCGGCTCCGGGCCTCGTCCGCGCGATTCAACCGGCGCAATGCATAAGACGATCCGGCCAGCAGCCAAACCGAATCGCGCAGCGACTTCGGATTGTTCTTGATCTCGGTCAACCGCAGGAGGGCGTGATCGTAAATCGCCAGCGCGCGCTTCGGATCGCTGTCTCGCAAGATATCCGCGAGTTCACGGCCCGTCATCGACACGTAGGAGCGGCTGGTGTAATCCTGTGGATCCTTGCGCGCCAGGGATTCGGCAATATCGAACGCCTTCTGAATGAGCGGTTCAGCCTCGCGGGGACGCTCGAAGCTCACGGCGTTGAGTTCGCCCAGAATCAGGCCCTGCCGCCAGAGCGCCGCCGACAACTGCAGCATGCTCTCGGCGTTCTCGGGACGTGCTAGTTTCTCGGCGATAGCCCGCGACGTGCTGATTGCTTCCAGCGCGCCCTTCACATCGCCGGAAAACCGCGCCGTGTTCGCCAGTACGCCCAATGCTCTGCCGAGTTGACGCTGGTCCGCGCCGATCGATCGAGAAATCTCAACAGCCTTGCGGGCGTAGTAGGGCACCGCTTCATCAAGCAGGTGCAGATTGGCGTGTGCCTGCGCGAGATTCACATACAGTCCCGCCGCGACGGCCGCTTCTTCGCGCGAATATCCTGGCGTACCTAGAAGCTCTTCCAATCGCGCCGCCGACTTGCGGCCGTAAGCCAGAGCCTCGCGGGACTTGCCCTCCGAATCGGCGACGATCATGGAATCGCGCGCGATCTCGGCGGAGGTCAGCAAGGCGCGCCGGCGCTGATGGAAGTTGCGCGCCGCCAGAACCGATTCAACCAGCGCGTCCCCTTTCAAAAGACTTGCTCTGGCTCGCTTGAACTGTCCGAGATTCGAATTGATGGGAACACCCTGCACTCGCGCGACTTGCAAGTATGCTGCGCCTGTTTCCAGAGTCAGTTCCAAATCGCTGCCGGTCCATTTCGCCCAACGCGAACGGCGGTTCTCGGCTTCCAGCGCTTCCAGGTATCGTAGCGACGCGGAGACGATGCGGTTCCTGGCTTTCGTGGAGCCGGGCAGTGCCCGAATTTCCGCGTCCAAATCGAGGAACTGCTTCGATAATTGGCGCACCTGCTGAAACCTGCGTTCCGCAATGTTCCGTTCGCTGTTCGCGAGAAGCAGGCCGGTGGCGATACCAGCCATCGCGAGCGCCCCGGCGGCCATCGGAAGCCATCGCCGCCGGACGAATTTGCGCGCATGATACAGAGCGTTGCCGCGGCGTGCCTGCACCGGCCGGTGTTCGAGATACGCTTGAAGATCGCCGATCAGGAGATCCACCGAACGGTAGCGGTCCTCCGGCTCCTCGCGCATGGCCTTCTTGAGAATCGCCGCCAGGTCTTTCGGAAGGTCACTCGAAGCCTGTGCGAACTCGCGCGGACTGTTGCCGGTCAGAAGTCGGCACAGCACCCCGCCCAGAGAGAAGATGTCGGTTGTTGTCGCTTGCGGCTCGCCGCGCAGTTGCTCGGGAGAAGCATACTCCGGCGTCATCACGTGCTCGATGGTGCGTGTCTCATCCGGAGCGTCCATGAGTTTCGCGATACCGAAATCGAGCAATTTCGGTTGCCCCGAAGTGTCTACAAGAATGTTCGATGGTTTGAGATCGCGATGCACGATCAGGTTCCGATGAGCGTACGAGACTGCTTCGGCAACCTTGACGAAAAGTTCGAGAACAGCCCGCGTCTCCAGCCCGGCCGTGTACTCATCGATGCGCACACCTTCGACGTACTCCATCACCAGGTATGGGTTGCCGGCGTTGTGTCCGGCGTCCAGCAGGCGGGCGATACCTGCGTGATTCAGCGACGCCAGAATCTGTCGCTCCCGCAGGAACCGGCCGCGGAAGGAAGGCAGGTCGTGGCCGGCGCGGACGAACTTGATCGCAACCTGCTGTTGAACTTCCCCATCTGCCCGCTCGGCCAAGTAAACGGCGCCCATCCCGCCGTTCCCCAGAAGCCGGATCAGCCGGTAGGGACCGCAGCGGTTTTCATCGGAGACCGGAGCGTTGGAGAGCCAGAATCTTTCGGCGGCCACACGAACAGCACCAGTGATCGACGTGCCGGTTTCCACGTCGAAACTCAGTAAGGACTCGAGTTCGGCGCGGACTTCTGTTGAAATGTGTTGGCCCAAATACCACTTGTCGCGGTGGTGGGTGGAAAGACCGGCAACTTCTCGGAACAGAACCTTCGCGTCCTGACTCATGGCCGTTTCGCTCCCTTTGAGCGAACGCGAAGTTTGCGGCGAGTTTGGCTCACCCTTGGCGTATTTTTCTTCGCACGGGGCGGCTGTTCTTCGGTGGACAGCGCCGGAAGTCCCATTGCGCAGCCAATTCGGACCGGATACCGCGCACTTCGATGCCTGGCGTCAGACCTTTGCGGCAGAAAGGCAAAAACATCCGGAGAACAACTGGTTCTGTGATTCGAGTGATGGTAGCTTATTACGATGGCTGACGCGTTACACCAGCTCTTCGAACGTCTCAGGGACGGAGACGAGTCTGCACTGACGCAACTCACTCCGGCGCTCTACAACGAACTGCACCGAATAGCTTCCCACCACATGCGCGGGGAACGCCCGGGCCATACCCTGCAGCCCACAGCGCTGGTCCACGAAGCCTACCTGAAGCTGTCGAGTGGCGCCGGACACCAGTTCACCGATGAGGTTCACTTCCTCGCGGTGGCTTCAAAGGTGATGCGGCAGGTGCTGGTGGATTACGCTCGGGCGCGTGCCAGCCTGAAGCGATCCGCTCAACCTGAAGGCGGCCCGCCCGCCGCGACCAGCCTCGAGTTGAGGACCGGAAAGAACATCGAGTTGCTCGACCTGATCGAACTAGACAATGCGATCCGGGAACTTGCGGCTGAAGATGAATCGCTGGCGCGACTCGTCGAGATGCGGTACTTCGGCGGCATGACGGCCGAAGAGACGGCCGAGGCACTCGGTCAGTCGGTCCACATCGTTCGGCACGATCTACGATTCGCACAAGCCTGGCTGCGTCGCAGGCTTTCTCAGTAAGCGCGTGCTCGCTCGAACGAATTCGATCAAAACTCCAGGCGGTTCGAATACAACTCCGATTTCGGCACGTGCCTGGAGTCTCGAATCGCGAAGGGCGGCCTACCGGCTCCTGCTGGCTTTGTAAAAGTAATAGTCGGCCGCGTACGGCACAAGCACCGAGTTCCCTGCGTCGCTCGGCTGACTGCATCCGGCCGTGGGCGCGGTACCCGCGGACGTGTTCAGCCGCTGGATGTAGGTTGTCGGACTGAACATCGACCCGCCACTGGGTCCGCGCTGCGATCCGACTACTTCCACCAGCAGCCACGCAATGGACCCTGGCGCTACGTACGTCGAATCCGTCGAACTGGCGACAGCCTTGCCCCATACCCTACTGGTGTCGAGTGAACTTTGCCAGATTGGACGCGCCATCCCGTTTTCCGCCGGATTGGCGCTGAGGAAGTGCGTCGCCAACTGCTGCTGAATATCTCGGTTCAGCAACTTATAGTTGAAAAACAAAGTCGCTTGCGGACCAAATAGAGACCACGCCGTGCCCGACTGTGACGGGCGGCAAATGTAATTCTGTGTTCCGGCGGCGCTCAGTTTCAGATACGCCGTGTTACCTGCAGGTACTTGAATATCCGATGGTACCGGCGGCACCCTGACGGCGTCAGTTAGTTCGGTTTGTCCCATCGAGGGAATCGCAAGGCCCGCCACGATGGCGCTGGCGGTGATCAAAGACTGTAAATGGTTTTTCATTAGTTGTTCCTTTCAGGCAGCTCGGTTTTCATGAACCGGGGGCATTGTTCACCCCTCGATCCGGCATTTCATTCGTTTCTGATTTTCGAAGCGAGAACTCTCTCAGAAATTCGCGGGATTTGCGAGAATTCGTTCGGGATTGGCGCTCAATGGAAGAAAGCACCGGCAGGATCGCCATCGACGGGGAATCCTGGCCGGTGCGTCTGAATTGTCGTCTACGTTACTGGCGCGCTGCAGCGAGATCCGTTTGAGTCGCTGGCGTAGTTGGTTGGCCCGGAATGGTTGTCGTCATCGGCAGGGCACCGGCGGGCGTCTGCAGGATCAGGCGATCGTTCTGGGGCTCAACGCCCGTGACGGAAATCGTCACTGGAGACCATGTGATAGTCATTGTCCCTGGGCCGAGCGCGGTCGTAATGGGGTGATCTCCGGTGACGGAGTTGATCAGAAGCGTGTCGGGCTGGCCATCGGGTACACCCAGGGCCGACAGATCCACCCCAATCTGTTTTGCAGCGGTGCCGGTCAGATCCCCGAAGAGAATCGTGTCCGAGCCTCCTTGCGCCGTGAAGGTGACTCGTTCCACTGCGTTGGCATCGAGAACGATAGTAGCGATGTCGCGGGTGAATCTGAGCCGCGAACCGTTCGCGGTGAAGCTGATATTTTCGGCAATATTCGCGCCGCTCACTTGCAGGGTGTCGTTGCCTGGGCCTCCCTCCATCACATCGCTGCCGTCCCCGGGGAACCATGCGAACACATCATCGCCCTGACTCCCGGTGACGATGTCGTTGCTCTGGCCGCCGCGCAGGGTGAGGCGGATCACGTTCGCTGTCTATCACATCGGCTTCTCCTCCTCCGTTCACGGTCAGCGAGTCGCGCGCGCTTTCGGCCGCTTGTATAACGATTGCGGGCCCGAGGCCGGCGATGTTCACGGTTCCGGAACCGCCCGTGATCTGGATGTTGTCCGCTGATTGAGTCCCGTTGATGGTAAGAGTATCGGCCTCTCCATCACCCGCGCTACCCGCAGCAGCCGGCCTTAGATCGAGCGCTAGTCTCTGCAAACCAGTCCCAGCGAGGCAATTCACCGCGATCTGGTCTGCCCCATGTCCCGCCTGAAACGTCGCCTGCTCCACCGACGCCTCGAGCGTTGTGTTGTCGCTCAGATTGAATACCTGAATTCCGGATGCTACCGGCGAGAGGATCACGTTGTCGGCCACAGCCGACCCGAGTACCATTAGCGAGTCCGTACCAGCCTCGCCCGAAATCAGGTCCGCTGGTGCTCCTAACGTCCACACAAACGTATCGTCGCCCTCTCCACCGACAAGGATGTCTGCTCCCTGGCTGCCCATGATTGTGTCGTTGCCCGTGCCGCCTTCAACCGTCAACTTGATAAGCCCAGCGGTCAGGTTCTGCGCATTGATGCGGTCATCTCCGTCTACACCGTAGACGGAGAGAGTGTCGAGGGCGCCCTCCGGATTTCGAATGTATATCGATGTTCCGACGCCGGTGATGTTTACTTCGTTGCCCGATCCGGTAAGGTTAATCTGGTCATTTCCCGGACCGCCGAACACGATGATCGAGTCGGCCTGCCCATCCGGAGCGCCGCTGTTTTCGGATCCCTCCAAGTCGAGCGTGACCTGTTTGACATTTGTGCCCGAGAGTCGATTGACGGTGATCAAATCGGATCCTCCACGGGCATCGAAACTGACGTTTTCAACGCCTGCGACATCCAGGACAATGTTCGCGATGTTGCGGGTTAGACGGAGGCGATTGCCGTTTGCGGAGAACGCCACGACTTCGCTGATGTTCACACCGGACATTTGCAGCGTATCGATTTCGGAGCCGCCCTCCACGCGGTCGCTACCATCGCCCGGAAACCAAAGGAACGTGTCGTTACCGGCCTGGCCGAACAGGCGATCGTCGCCCTGGCCACCGGAAATCTGATCGTTGCCGCCCATCCCGCAGATGGTATCGTTACCGCCGAGCCCGAAGATCTGATCGTCGCCTGAGGTGCCGACAATCACGTCGTCTCCCTGCGTGCCCGTAATTACCCCTGGCGTTGTGGCGACTATTGTGGCCGCAAGTCCATTGCAAGTAGGCGTGGTCTGGCCATACAAAACAGGCGCAGCGAATAGGGCGGCTGCGCTAATTAAGGCGCGCACAACACGCCCCGATAGCATTTGAGGCATAGGTTCTCCTTCGTGTCCCGTCGAGCTAGCCATGCTCACCTTGATGAAGACGGCCGCGTATTGCCGCTCACGGTTGTGGGATTTGAGACCAGATGTTCGAGATTAGCGGTCTCTATTCTGAAGCGGATTCCGTGGGATTACTTCGCAATACGATTTCGCCGGGCTTGTCATGCGCCGGCTATGATCGCGGCTCAAGACTTGCAGGCGAGACCTGCCGGACCCGGAGGAGCACTAATGTAGTGTCCCCGAATTAGCTGGTCTTTCGTTTACGGGTCTTTGGAGCCGTGCAACCGGGTTGGATCTGTTCAAGGGTTTGGCTGCAGCGCGCGAGTTTGCTGACTATGGATTCGATGGTGGCCGTCCAGACAAAGGGTCTGGGTTTCTCGTTCCAAGCGACGAGAAATTCGTTAATGGCGGCGATCAGGTCATCGACGCTCAAGAAGGAATCGCGGCGGATTCTTTTGCTGGTCAACTCGCCGAACCAACGTTCAATCAGGTTCAGCCAACTGGAACTGGTTGGGACAAAGTGCACCTTGAAGCGGGGATGTCGGTTGAGCCAGTCCTTCACCTCGGGCGTTCCATGGGTGCCGTAATTATCCATCACCAGGTGCAGCGGCGCCTTGCCGGAGAAGTCGCGGTTGATGCGGCGCAGGAACCTCAGAAACTCCTGGTGGCGGTGACGCTTATAGCAGTCGCCGATGACTTTACCGGCGAGAACATCGAGCGCCGCAAACAGAGTCGTCGTTCCGTGTCGCTTGTAGTCATGGGTCATGGTGCCGCAGCGCCCTTTTTTCAGCGGCAACCCGGGCTGGGTGCGTTGCAGAGCCTGAATTTGGCTCTTCTCGTCCACGCAAAGCACAATCGCCTGATCAGGAGGATTCAGATAAAGACCGACGACATCCGTGAGTTTCTCGAGGAATCTGGGATCACGTGACAGCTTGAACGTTTCTGTTCGATGTGGCTTGAGGTTGTGGCTACGCCAGATCCTGCTCACGCTGGACTTGCCGATCCCCTGCGCCACCGCCATCGTCCGACAGCTCCAATGCGTGCTTCCTTTGGGTTTGGTTTGCAGAGTGGCATCAATGACGGCCTTGATTCGAGTTGCGTCGTAACTCGGCTTCCGGCCCCGGCCTGGAGCAATCTCCCAAAGCGCCTGGAGCCCGCCGCCACGGAAGCGGTCACGCCAGAGACGAACCGTCTTACGGTTCACGCCGTTCTCAGCGGCGATCGCCATCTCCGTTTTGCCAGCGCCAAGTGCCAGGACAATGCGGCAACGTAACGCTACCTGTTGTGGAGTTCCCAAGGCTCCCACCCAGCGTTGGAGTTCGCTGGACTGGTCCACTGACAGGACGAGGGGCTCGACGAGGCGGGGCATGACTGATTATGACCCATGGTTGATTTCTTGTCCAGCTATTTGTGGGACACTACACTAGTACGACAGCGCCGCGGTGAGTAGGTACGATTGCAAATGCATCTCATTTCGGCCTAAATCAAATTTTCGCCTTTTTTTGGCTTTCTTTTTACCTGCAACTCATGCTATCATCCACAGCGATAGTTTAGGATGTGAAACTCCTAAACTGGCAGTAGGGAGCCTAGCTGCCTGGCATCCCAGTCCGGTTTCGGCGTGGTGGACGCGTTTTTGCCGATCCGGCGGTACGCAGTTGAGAGACATCTCCTCGCTTTGCAAAAAGCATCAGGTCCACTCTCTTTTCTGTGCATCGGTTCAGTTCGATCGTAAGCGCCAGAACGTCACGGTCTCCCCACGCGTCTGAAGTGTGCCTCCGTAAAGCCAGCGGGGCACATCGGTTGATATTGGCCTGACGAGTGAACTATTGCTCCCCGGCACGGTCTTCATAATCCCGAGATTCATTTCTCGACGCGCCGGAACAGTGAAGGAGTAGGTGCAATGTTCGGTAATGACATCGGGCAACCGTTCGACTCCATAGAGAGTGCGCACGATTTTCTGGATATTCTCGCAGCAACAATACTCGACGCCACCAAAGACGTCAATAACGACTATCACATCGCCATGTCCGGCGGAGAGGAACGTCAGGCTAAGGCGACAGCGCTGGCGCTCTTCAAACTCAAGGTACTCAGTTGCCATATCCACAAAGCGCGGAGGACGTTGAACGACCTCCGTATGATCCGGCGGCTCCTGCTCTCCGAGCGGACAACAGTTGAGCGCGAACTCGCGACACTCTGATCCCGCGCGTCATTCAGTTCGATAGGCAGGAGGTCTGCTTTCCTTATGGGGTTCGATTCTGTCGCGCGAGCGACGTATTGGCTCGT
Source organism: uncultured Acidobacteriota bacterium (assembly GCA_963720745.1). Taxonomy (GTDB): domain Bacteria; phylum Acidobacteriota; class Terriglobia; order Bryobacterales; family Bryobacteraceae; genus TMP-7. The sequence continues at coordinate 3,130,507 of CAVRGO010000001.1, read as the reverse complement.
CCCGGGCTGGCTCCTTTTCCTTGCGATCCATCTGCTCGGGATCGGCTGTTTCATCTTCATCGCAGCCAGGCGTCTGGCTCCCCTGGTACGAGCTCAGCGCGACCTCCGTTTCAATCGCCCGCTCGCTCGTGTCAGGCATGTCCTTCGATACTGGCTCGGACAATGGCGGCACCCCCGGTTCCCGCTGGCCGGCACAATTCACATCCTGATTTTTTCCGGATTTATCATCCTCGCTACGCGCGCACTCTCGGTATTGGGGCTCGGCATTTCCGACGCACTCGATCCGCCATCACTGCCGGGTGCTTTTGGCCGTATTTACGACACAATTCGCGACTATGCCACGACGATCGTGTTCCTCGCCGTCACCGTGGCTGCGTTTCGCCGGATGGTTTTCAAGCCCGCCCGTTATGCAGTACCCGGCCCTCAGGGTAGCCGCCGCGCGGCCGATGCGATCTTCCTCTTGGGGCTGATCGCGTTGCTGATGGTTTCCGACAGCGCGTTCGAAGGAAGTAAGGCGGCGGCCCAACACGTGCGTGGGGTGCCGGTAGAAGTACTGGCCGCCGGTTCCCTGCCCTGGGCCGCGCAACATATATTAATTGCCACGCCGCTGCCTATTCTCCGGCAGACATTTCTCTGGTCCTACCTGGCTCATCAACTCACATTCTTCTTCCTGCTCTGTTACCGGCCGTTCGGGATCCAATTCCACGTCGAGACCTCGCTGTTCAGTCTCTACTTCGCGAAACTCGATAACGGCAAAATAAAACCGGTCCGGTGGGGAATCAGCGACGAACAGTTGGATGGAATCTCGTCATTCGGAGTGAAAACGTTCGAGGATTTCACCTGGAAGCATATCCTCGATTTTTACTCGTGCGCGGACTGCGGCCGTTGTTCGGAGCAGTGTCCCGCCAACTCGGTTGGGCGTCCATTATCCCCAAGATTTCTGACAACAAAAGCCCGGGATTACTGCTTCGAACATTTTCCGGTATTCGGAACCGGCAGCCAGAATGGAACGCGGTTGGTAGGGAGCGTCTATTCAGAGGATGAAGTCTGGTCGTGCACGACATGCGGCGCTTGTGAAGCGGAGTGCCCGCTGTTTGTCGAATACATTGACAAGATTGTCGATCTCCGCCGCGGATTAGTTGATGACGGCAATGTCCCCCAAACCCTACAAAAGCCGCTGAAGTCGATCGAGAGCCGTGGCAATCCGTTCGGCAAGAGCGATAAGAAACGGGCCGACTGGGCCAAGGAAAAGGTATTTCAACAGAATTGCCCGGTGAAAATTCTGAACGGCAACGGTGGATCCGACACGTTGTATTTCGTCGATAGCATCACGTCCTACGACGACCGCATTCAATCGATCGCCCGTTCCACCGCGACAATACTTTCCAATGCCGGTATCGATTTCGGCATACTCGGCCCGGCAGAGAGGGACAGTGGGCACGATGTCCGCAGGTTCGGCGAAGAAACGCTGTTTCTGGCGCTGCGCGACCACAACACCGATGCGATTCAGAATTCGGACATACGCCGTATCGTTACGGCGGACCCGCACGCATACAACGCCCTCAAAAACGACTATCGCCTTGACATTCCCGTCGAACACATCAGCGAGGTTATCGCCAGGAGACTGAATAACGGCGAGTTGAGTTTGGGTGCACCGCCCGACCCGGCCGCGACGTACACCTATCACGATCCCTGCTATCTAGGCCGTCACAATCGCATCTACGACGCGCCGCGATTCGTCCTCGATTCCATTCCGGGACTGAAGCGCGTCGAAATGGGCAGAAACAGGGATCGGTCGTTCTGTTGCGGCGGGGGCGGGCTGGCCCTCTTCTACGAAGCCAAAGAACAGGAGCGGATCGGAGTGAAGCGCTTGAGAATGGCGCAGGCCGCTGGCGCAAACACCATCGTCACCGCATGCCCGTTCTGCATGGTGAACATCGAGGATGCAATCAAAGTAGCTGGTTTGGATGACCGGATGAAGGTGGTTGACCTCACCGAATTGGTTTGCCAATCCATGCAGTGCGCGAGCGCGCCTGAAGCGTTGCGCGCGACTGCCAATTAATCCAGGAGAGTGACCGTGGAAATCTTAGTTTGTGTGAAACGAGTCCCGGATACTTCAGATAACGAAATACAGCTCAATAGCGCTGGAAATGACGTTGAACGCGACGATCTCGTGTATTCGATCAACGAACCGGACAACTACGCTGTCGAAGAGGCGCTGCAAATCGTCAGCCGTGCCGGTGGATCCGTCACTGTCGCGACAGTGGGCAACTCAGATGACGAGGAAGTCCTGCGGCGACAGATGGCCATGGGAGCAAACCGCGCCGTTCTGCTCTCCGACGATGCTTTCGACGGCTCGGACGGGAAGGGCATAGCGGCCATTCTCAAGGCTTTCGTCGCCAAAGGCAACTACGACCTGATACTCACCGGAGTCCAGGCGGATGACGGAGCGGGGCAGGTTGGTGGAATGCTCGCCGCGATGCTCGATTATCCTTTCGCCTCCATCGTGAACTCGATAGAAGTGACGGACGGCACACGGCTGAAAGTCAGCCGCGAGGTCGAAGGTGGAGATAAGGAAATCAGCGAAATCGATCTTCCCTGTGTTCTTTCGATTCAGACCGGAATCAACGAGCCGAGATATGTCGGAATGCGGGGCATTCGCCAGGTTGCTTCAGTGGACATACCGGTACTCGGTGGTTCTGAACTCGAGCTCGCCGCGGATGCAGCCGGCAGAACCGCCGCCCGTGTAACGCGTTCCGACTATTTCGTTCCATCCGGCGGCGCCATGGCCGAAATGCTCGACGGTGGCCGGGAAGAAGTGATCGACAAGGTAATCGAGCTGGTGAAAACCAGAGGAGGACTGAGCTAATGCCTCGCATCTTCGCCTACATTACACACAAGAACGGCGTGCCCGACGATACGGCCGGTGAGCTACTCTCCGCCGCCGCGCGGATCGGCAAGGCTCGCGAGACCGTCGCAGTTCTCACTGGCTCCGGTCCGGAGTTGGACCAGGCGTGCGATGACCTCCGCACTTCCTTCAGCGAAGTCTGGAAGATCGCGAACGCGGCTTTGGAGTACCCGAACGCCGAGATCGTTCGGCAGGCGCTTGTGGCCGTGCTTCCGCGAGGGAGTGTTGTATTGACTGTTCATTCCCATTTCGGGGTCGATCTCTCGCCGGGACTCTCGATCAAAATGGATGCCGCATACGTCCCCGACGTTCTCGATCTCGAGGCTGTGGAGAACGCGCCGGCGCTGAAGCTCGTCCGGCAGGAGTTCGGCGGCCAGGTCAATGCACACGTTCGCTGCGACATCTCCGCGGGGGCGGTAATCAACATTCGGCCTGGCTCGTTCAAACCGCTCGAGAATTTCGATGCGGCCGGCTCAGTGGTCGATAAGTCATCCGAGGTCGGGAGTCTTACATCGAAGCGGCGCTACGTCGAAACGATTGTGGCCGACGCGGGCGACGTCGATATCACCAAGCATCAGGTTCTCGTTTCGATCGGGCGAGGTATTCAGGATTCGGAGAACGTTTCCATCGCCGAGGAACTCGCCGAGGCGTTGGGCGCGGCGGTCAGTTGCTCCAGGCCCGTAGTCGATGCCAACTGGATGCCGAAGTCGCGGCAGGTCGGATCGTCCGGAAAGACGGTCAAGCCGAAGATCTACCTGGCGTGCGGCATCAGCGGATCGTTCCAGCACCTGGCCGGTTTGAAAGGCAATCCGTTCATCATCGCCATCAACAAGAACCCGAAGGCGCCGATATTCCGGGTGGCGAACGTCGGTGTCGTCGACGACATTCTGGAGTTCTTGCCCGAATTGACAACGCGAATTCGCGAAGTTGCTCCGCGGACGGCGGCGATGAGGAGTTCCCGATGATCTCGAAAAAAACGCTCGCTTTGAGCTTGAAATCTCTTAAGGACTTCGCAAAGAAGAAGTTGAAGGATGAAGACCTGATCGCCTTGGATGAGCGCGACGAATGCCCCGTCGAAATCGTTCGCACGCTCTGCAATCCGGATCAGCTCGGCATTCAGCTTCTGTTCATCCCGGAAGAGTACGGCGGCATGGGCGGCGGCGCCTTCGACGTGTACCTGATCTGCGAAGAGATGGCGCGCATCGATCTCGGTGTCGCCACCAGCGTACTCGCTACATTCCTGGGCAGCGACCCGATTTTCGTCGGCGCCACTCCGGAACAGAAGAAGATCTGGCTGACTCGGATTGCAGAAGAGGGCATGCTCTTTGCCTACGGGGCAACGGAGCCGGATGCCGGCAGCGACCTGGCTGCCCTGCAGACGACGGCCGACCGTGTCATGGACGGCGACCGGATCATCGGATACAAGATTAACGGCAGCAAGCAGTGGATCAGCAACGGCGGGATCGCCGACGCCTGCACGGTTCTGGCGAACACACCCTCCGGGCCGAGTTGGTTCATCGTCGAACGCGGCACGCCGGGCTTCGCCAACGACGAACCCGAAGACAAGCACGGCATTCGCCTAAGCAACACGGCCGCACTTTCATTCAATGATGTGTACGTCACCGCGGACCGCCTGGTGGGCGGCGTCGAAGGGCAAGGCTTAATCCAGGCGCAACTCGTGTTCGGCTACACGCGGCTGATGGTTGCCGCGTTCGGACTCGGCGGCGGATGGGCGGCTGTCGATCGCGCGATTCCGTATTCCAAAACGAGAATCCAGGCCGGCGCGCCCCTTTCCGAGAAGCAGGGTTATACGCACAAGTTGATCGTGCCGAATATCGCCCGGCTCGAAGCGGCCCGATCCTACATCGAGGAGACGGCCGAGCGCATCGATGCCGGTGAAGGCAGTCTGAACACCGAAGGCGCGATCGCGAAGTACATGGCTACCGAAGCCGGGAACCTGGCCGCGGACGCCAGCATTCAAGCACACGGCGGCTACGGGTACACGCACGAGTACATGGTGGAGAAGATCAAGCGCGACGTGCGCATCACCACGATCTATGAAGGCACGTCGGAGATTATGGAGATGACCATCAGCCGCGACCGGTGGCAGCTCCACCTCAAAACGCGGGGCCAGTACTACCACGATCAGGCCAAGCAATTCGAATCGCTTCACGCACGTCACCCGGAGACCGGCGCGAACATCGCCGCCCTCGCACTGCATGCGATGGCTGAGGTACTCGAACGGGCTCGGGCGGCGCGTCTCACGCGGTTCCAACACATTCTTCTCCGACTGGGTGAGCTGATCGCGTATGCCGAGTGCGCAGGCAGCCTGGCCCGGCGCGCCGCCTTGATGGCCGAAGGCCGGCTGAACGAGAAGACTAATCAGAGATTCGATGCGGTGGCGTTGGCCGCGATCAGCCGTGTGTTCGCCCGCGAAGCGGCCCTCAAGGTGGCCCAGGACGGGCTGCGATGGCTGACCGGCGCGGCCGCGTTCAGCGACTCGGAGATCGCCGGCCTAGCCGCGAGTGTAGGACTGCCCGCGATTCAGCGCGCGCAGGCAGGACTCCTCGCCGACATGGATTTCGTCGCCGACGTGATTTATGGGCGCGCTGTCAAAAAGGTTGGAGTAACCGCGTAAGCGGTCTGAATCGAGGGACAGGCGTCCCGGCCACATCATCCAGGCACCTGTCCACCCCACAGGAGAATTGTCATGGAAGATACGGCTTATCGAGCGATTGCGGTGGTCGGGCTGGGCGCTATCATGCCCGACGCGACAGACGTGCGGCAATTTTGGGACAACGTTAAAGCGGGCCGCTACAGCATCTCCGAGGTTCCAGACGACCGATGGAATCCTGACGTCTATTACGATCCGGATCCCCGTGCGCCCGATAAGACGTACTCGAAGATCGGCGGATGGGTGCGCAAGAGCGTGTGGGAGCCCGCAAAGTGGCGCCTCGCGATTCCTCCTCGCGTCGTCGACGCCATGGACGATGGGCAGAAATGGGCCGTCTCATGTACTCGCGAAGCGCTCGCCGACTTCGGGTACCCGGAGCGAGAGGTCGACCTGACGCGCACTGCCGTGATCCTCGGCAACGCCATGGCCGGCGAGAAGCACTATCTCACCTCGCTACGGATCTACTTCCCGGAGTACGCGCACGAACTCGCCGAAACCGCGTCTTTCGCTGCATTGCCCGAATCCATGCGGCGCGATATCACGCGAGAATTGCACGCGCGAATCGCCAAGCGTTTTCCGGAGATCACAGAAGATACGATGCCGGGCGAACTGGCGAATTGCATTGCCGGGCGCATTGCCAACCTGTTCAACTGTCGCGGTCCGAATTTCACCGTCGATGCCGCCTGTGCGTCCGCGATGGCCGCCATCACTGCGTCCGTCGAGGGGTTGGTAGAAAACGAATTCGACCTGGCCATCACCGGTGGTATCGACCGGAACATGGGCGCGGCGACATTCGTCAAATTCTGTAAGATCGGCGCGCTGTCGGGAACAGGCTCTCGTCCCTATGCCGACGGTGCCGACGGATTCGTGATGGGCGAAGGCGCGGCCGTCTTCCTGCTGAAGCGACTGGCCGATGCCGAGCGGGATGGAGACAAGATCCACGCCGTGCTGCGCGGTGTCGGCGGCTCGAGCGACGGAAAGGGCAAGGGCATCACCGCGCCCAATCCCGCCGGCCAGAAGCTGTGCGTCGAACGCGCATGGCAGAACGCTGGTTTGTCTCCCGCCACTGCAACGATGATCGAAGGTCATGGGACCTCCACGCGTGTAGGCGACGTTGTCGAGGTGCAGAGCTTTTCCGCGGTGCTGAACGGCCTGAACCTGCGCGCCGGCAGCGTCGCGCTGGGCTCCGTAAAATCGAACATCGGACATCTGAAGGGGGGAGCGGGCGCGGCCGGCGTGTTGAAGACCGTGCTCTCGCTCAGAGACAAAGTACTCGCTCCCAGCCTGAATTGTGAGACCCGAAATCCAGCCATCGATTTCGACCAAACTCCCCTGTACGTGAACAGGGAACTCAGGCCTTGGCCCGAGCCGGCGGACGTTCCGCGCAGGGCGGGTGTCAGTGCATTCGGGTTCGGCGGCACCAACTTCCATACGGTCCTCGAAGAATACATTCCCCACCGGCTCACCGGAAACGGAAAGCGGACCGTCGCGGTCAGCCAGCCAAAATACGAAACGAAGCCAACCGCAGCCGAAGCGGCGGTCGTCGAGGCGAACGGGTCCGCCAAGCTCCCCATGCGAGGAGCCCTGGTGATCGGGGCGGCCTCCGACGCTCAACTCGCCGACCGGCTGCAGTCGGTACATCGGGAGGCGGTGGAGGGCCGGGCGCCTGCTCCCACCCTGCCCACCGCCTCCGATCTCCGCGCTCCGGACCGCGTAGCTATCGATTATTCGAATGCCGCTGAACTTGCGGACCGTTGCGCCAAAGCGCTGAAAGCGATTGAGGTCAAACAACCAGGAGTGTGGAAGGCTTTGCGCGCGCAGGGGATTTTTCGCGGGCACGGGCCGGCACCAAAGGTTGCCTTCCTCTATACCGGACAAGGCTCGCAGTACGCGAACATGCTGCGTTCGCTCCGAGCTTCCGAGCCAATCGTCGCCTCAACATTCGAGGAAGCGGACCGGATCATGACGCCGCTGCTCGGCAAGCCGCTCAGCGCTCACATCTTCGTCGATTCGGCCGACCCCGATGCGGTCCGAAGAGCCGAGGAAGATCTGCGCCAAACCGCAATCACCCAACCTGCCGTGCTGGCGACGGACATCGCACTCACCCGTCTACTCGCGGCGTATGGAATCGTACCGGACATGACGATGGGCCACAGCCTTGGCGAATACGGGGCTCTGGTCGCTTCTGGTGCGCTACCTTTTGCCGACGCACTGCTTGCGGTCAGCGCCCGCGGCCGCGAGATGACCCGCGTCTCCATGGCCGACAACGGCCGCATGGCCGCTGTGTTCGCTCCGATTGCGGAAATCGAACGTCTTCTTGCCACGGTGAAAGGCTACATCGTAGTCGCGAACATCAATAGCGAACGACAGGCCGTCATCGGCGGTGAAAGCGATGCGGTTCAGCAGGCGATCGAGATTTTCCAGATGGCCGGCTTCAACGTAGTTCCTCTTTCGGTCAGCCACGCCTTCCACACATCGATCGTCGAGCCGGCAAGCGAACCCCTCCGCCGCACACTGGAATCCCTTGGGCTTCGGTCTCCGCGGATACCCGTGATTGCGAATGTGGACGGGAACTTCTACCCGACGGGACCCGACGTCGCTCCGCAGATGACGGACATACTGGGCCGGCAGATTTCTTCACCCGTGCAGTTTGTGAAGGGCCTCCGCACGCTCTACGATGCCGGCGCGCGCGTTTTCATCGAGACGGGGCCCAAGAAGGCTCTCCACGGATTCGTCGAAGACGTATTGGGCGAACGGGCAGATGTGTTGGCGTTGTTTACGAATCACCCGAAAATCGACGACACGGTGGCATTCAATCAAGCGCTTTGCGGACTCTATTCCGCGGGGCTTGGCCGTCCTAAGCCGGATGCGGCCGTCGCATCACCGGAGCCGCGCGTTATCGAGGCTGTTCCTGCTCAATCGAAGGTAGACAACGCATTGCCGGTCGCGCTGGAATCGCGCGTTCCGGACGATCGCTATTCCGTGTTGGGTCACCTCTTCGCCGATTTCCTCGAGAAAGGTCTGAACATCTATCGCGGCGAAACGCCACGACCCGTCACCCCGGGCCCAATTGCAATAACGGGTGCGGGTTTAGGCCTGCCTGGTACAGAACGTATTTTTGACGATTCGAACGTGGCCCGCATTCTGAACGGCGAACAGTTGATCGACCTCATCCCCGGCCGGTTCCGTCGCGCGATTCTCGACAAACACATCACGCGACTGGTGAAGACGGACAACGGCGGCCCCGTGTTTCAAACCATCGATGATGTCGAAGACGTGGTGAAACTTGCGGGTCGCGGCGGCGCTTTCGATCTCGAAAAGGAATTCGGCATCCCCGCCGATCGTGTCGCATCGCTCGATCGAGTTACTCAACTCGCCATCGCCTCCGGTCTGGAGGCCCTCCGAGACGCCGGAATTCCCCTGATCCTGCGCTACAAGACCACGAGCAAGGGAACACAGTTGCCCGACAAATGGGGTTTACCGGATTCGATGCGCGACGATACTGGCGTGATATTTGCTTCCGCGTTCCCCGGCTGCGATTCCTTAGCGCAGTACGTCTCCGGCTATTGCAACGATCGCGCGCGGCGGGACCAGATAGCGATGCTCGAGAACCTGCAGATGCGCGCCACCGAATCGAATGGGCACTCGATGCTCGGCCAGGAGATCGCCCGCCGCATCGCTGAATTGCGAGCGGACATCGAACGTGAACCGTACTCCTTCGATCGCCGCTTCATCTTCCGTGTATTGCCGATGGGGCACTCGCAATTCGCCGAGCTGATCGGCGCCAGGGGTCCCAACACGCAGCTCAACGCGGCCTGCGCCAGTACCACGCAAGCGGTATCGGTTGCGGAGGATTGGATCCGGCAAGGCCGATGCCGCCGCGTGATCGTCGTCTCCGCGGACGACATCACGAACGATCATATGGTCGAGTGGTTTGGCGCGGGGTTCCTTGCCACCGGCGCCGCGGCCACCGATGAAGTGGTTGAAGAGGCGGCCACTCCGTTCGATCGCCGGCGCCACGGAATGATCATGGGAATGGGTGCCGCGGCGTTGGTCGTCGAGAGCGCCGATGCAGCCCGCGAACGCGGAATCCGGCCGATCTGCGAAGTGCTCGGCGCGGTGGCCGCCAACAGCGCGTTCCACGGCACACGCCTGGACGTTCAGCACATCTGCCAGGTGATGGAAGGCCTGATCTCCGGCGTCGAGAAATCGTCCGGCATCTCGCGTTCGGAAATCGCCTCGCGGATGGTGTTCGTTTCTCACGAAACGTACACGCCCGCGCGCGGCGGCAGCGCCTCCGCCGAAATCCACGCTCTGCGGACTGTGTTCGGCGAGCAAGCCGCCCGCATCGTGATCGCCAACACGAAAGGATTCACGGGTCATGCCATGGCCACGGGAATCGAAGACGTGGTCGCCGTGAAAGCCCTGGAAACGGGCTGCGTGCCCCCTGTGGCGAACTTCAAGGAAATCGATCCTGAACTCGGACCATTAAACCTGTCCAAAGGCGGAATGTATCCCGTCGAATACGCACTTCGACTCGGCGCGGGATTCGGCTCGCAGATCAGCATGACGCTGTACCGCTGGACGAAGACCAACACGGGAATTCGAACGAATTCGAAGCAATTGGGATACGTTTCCCGCATAGCGGACGGCGACGCGTGGAACGACTGGCTGCGCAGCATCGCGGGGCGCGGCAAAGAGGCGGAGTTGGAGATCGTGAATCGCACGCTGCGTGTCCGCGATCAAGGCGCGCCTGCGCCGGCGGTTGTCGCCGCAGCGAGCGTCGAAAAACCGAAAGCTCCGCCCCCAGCCGCATCTATCCCGCCGCCTGTCCCCGCCTCGGCACGATCAGCGGCCGTTCCCCCGCCGCAACCTTCCACCGCGAAACCTGCGGCACCGGCTCCCACCGCCGAGCCGAAAGCAACTCCGATAACGCAGGCTCCGGAAACGGTGCCGGACGCCGTCGGAGATCAAGTGCTGGCACTCGTCGTGGACAAGACGGGCTATCCGCGTGAAATGCTCCAGTTGGATCTGGATCTCGAAGCGGATCTTGGCGTAGATACCGTGAAGCAGGCCGAATTGTTCGCGGCGGTTCGCGAGATCTACAACATTCCTCGCGATCAGAATCTCAAGCTTCGCGATTTTCCGACGTTGGCGCACATCATCCGGTTTGTTCGCGAGCGTCGTCCCGATCTCGCTGCGGCGCCAATAGTTGAAGCCACCGCGCAAGCCGTTCAAAGCGTCGCGTCGCCGGCTGCGCCCTCCCCGACCGACCCGGTCCGCCAGAAGGTGCTCGAGATTGTTTCAGAGAAGACCGGCTATCCGGTTGACATGCTCGATCTCGATCTCGATCTCGAAGCCGACCTCGGCGTGGACACCGTCAAGCAGGCGGACGTGTTCGCGTCCGTCCGCGAGGCCTATCAAATCCCTCGTGATGCGAACCTGAAACTGCGAGAGTTCCCAACCCTCGCGCATGTGATCCAATTCATCCGCGACCGGCGCCCGGATCTCGTCGCAACGGTACCGGCCGCTCCAACGCAGCCGGCAGTCACCGTCCTAGCCGAAACCCCTGCGCCCGACGGCGCCGATCCGGTCCGCCAGAAGGTGCTCGAGATTGTTTCGGAGAAGACCGGCTATCCGGTTGACATGCTCGATCTCGATCTCGATCTCGAAGCCGACCTTGGCGTCGACACCGTCAAGCAGGCGGACGTGTTCGCGTCCGTCCGCGAGGCCTATCAAATCCCTCGTGATGCGAACCTGAAACTGCGAGAGTTCCCAACCCTCGCGCATGTGATCCAATTCATCCGCGACCGGCGCCCGGATCTCGTCGCAACGGTACCGGCCGCTCCAACGCAGCCGGCAGTCAGCGTCCCAAGCGAGACACCAGCGCCCGACGGCGACGATCCGATCCGTCGGAAGGTCCTCGAAATCGTTTCCGAGAAAACCGGCTATCCCGCCGACATGCTCGACCTCGATCTCGATCTCGAAGCCGACCTCGGCGTGGACACCGTCAAGCAGGCGGATGTGTTCGCGTCCGTCCGCGAAGCGTACCAAATCCCGCGCGATGCCAACCTGAAGCTGCGAGAGTTCCCAACCCTCGCACACGTGATCCAGTTCATCCGCGACCGCCGCCCGGACCTTGTCACAACAGTACCGGCAGCTCCAACGGCGCCGGCAGTCACCGCCCCGCCTGAGACAGCAGCCGACACCGGCACTGATCCGATTCGCGATCGCGTGCTCGAAATCGTCGCCGAAAAGACCGGATATCCGAAGGAAATGCTGGATCTGGAGCTCGACCTCGAAGCCGACCTCGGCATCGACACCGTGAAGCAGGCGGACATGTTTGCGTCCGTCCGCGCTGCTTTCAACATCCCACGGGATGCCAATCTGAAACTTCGCGAGTTCCCGACTCTGGCTCACGTCATCCGCTTCGCTCGAGGCGGGCAGGCGAGCCCGGTGGCCGAACCCCTGGCGGCGAACCCTTTAATCGCCGCCGCGCCCCCGGTGCTCGCCTCCTTAGAAGCTGCCAACACCATCCCGCGCCGCATTCCAGTCCCTGTGGTTCGTCCCCCGCTGTCCATCTGTAAGTGGACTGGCGTAGCGCTGACACCTGGTACCCGTGTCATTGTGATGCCCGACCGCGGAGGCGTCGTGGACGCCCTTACGGCCGAACTCCATGAACTCGGTGTCGAAGCTCTCGTATTGCAGCAGGGTACTCCGGTCGCGGACGTGTCCGCGGCCATCGACGGATGGCTCTCGGCAGGTCCAATCGCGGGAGTCTACTGGCTTCCTGCGCTCGACGACGAAGGAGCCATTTCCGCAATGGACCTCGCCGGTTGGCGCGAGTGCCTGCGTGTGCGCGTCAAATCTCTCTACACGGCCATGCGAACTCTGTATGCCCAGAACGAGCCGGCTCCCGCATTTCTCGTTACGGCGACCCGCCTTGGCGGGCAGCACGGATACGATCCCGCGGGCGCAACCGCGCCATGCGGAGGCTCTGTGTCGGGCTTCGCCAAAACCTACAAGCGCGAGCGACAGCAAACCCTCGTGAAAGCCGTGGATTACGAAACCGGCGCGGATCCGATCGACATCGCATCACTCCTGGTTGCAGAAACCCTCCGCGATAACGGCGTCGTCGAGGTCGGCTACAAAGCGGGTCAGCGTTGGTCCATCGGACTACGGGAACAACCTGCGGCGGCCGCGGATACAGGGCTGTCTCTCGGCAAAGATACCGTGTTCGTTGTCACCGGCGCGGCGGGAAGCATCGTTTCGGCGATCACCGCGGACCTGGCAGCGGCTTCGGGCGGCACGTTCTACCTGTTGGACATGGCTCCCGTGCCCGATCCCGCGAACGCGGACCTTCTACGCTTCGTGCAGGACAAGGACGGACTGAAGCGCGACTTGTTCGCCCGACTTCAGGCGCGCGGCGAGCGAGCCACGCCTGCACTGGTTGAAAAAGAGTTGGCGGTGCTGGAACGTCTGCACTCCGCTCAATCGGCAATCGACGCGGTCCGCGCCGCGGGAGGTACGGCGCGATACTTCAGCGTCAATCTTACGGACTCCGCGGCCGTCGCGGATGTCGTCCAGCAGATCAGGGAAACCAGCGGACGCATCGACGTGCTGTTGCACGCGGCCGGCTTGGAACGCAGCCACTTCCTTCCCGATAAGGAGCCTGGCGAGTTCGACCTCGTGTTCGACGTGAAGGCGGACGGGTGGTTCAACCTGATGTCTGCCATTGGCGATATGCCGCTCGGCGCGACGGTCGCGTTCAGTTCCGTGGCCGGCCGCTTCGGCAACGCCGGGCAGGCTGACTACAGCGCCGCCAACGACTTGTTGTGCAAGTTCTCCTCGAGCTTCCGTACCACCCGTCCCGATACCCGCGCGATTGCGATCGACTGGACCGCATGGGCAGGCATCGGAATGGCGGCGCGCGGCTCCATTCCGAAGATGATGGAGATGGCCGGCATCGAGATGCTTCCGCCGGACGCGGCCATTCCGGTAATTCGCCGCGAGTTGATTTCCGGAACTCGCGGAGAAGTCGTCATCGCAAAAGCTCTCGGCATCTTAGTCAACGAATGGGACGAAAGCGGGGGACTCGACACGGCCGCTGTCGAGGAGTCGCTCGCGCCCTCGCGCGGCCCCCTGATCGGAGCAATTCGCGGTGCCGGACTCTACTCCGGATTGATCGTCGAAACCACGCTCGACCCCGACGTCCAGGGGTTCCTCTACGATCACCAGATCGAAGGCACTCCGGTTTTGCCGGGAGTGATGGGCATCGAAGCCTTCGGTGAAGCGGCGCTCTGCATGGTTCCCGGGTGGCGCGTGGCGGCAGTGGAAGATGTCGACTTCCTCGCGCCGTTCAAGTTCTATCACCATGCACCGAGAACCATAACGGTACGAGCGATCGTCTACGCCGAGGGAGACTCGCTCGTAGCCGATTGCCGGTTGAACGGGTGCCGTCAACTGCCGAACCACACCGAACCACAAGTCACGACCCATTTCACCGGACGCGTCCGATTGACCCGCGATCTGGCCGAAGCCGTGCAGACGACGCCGGCACCCGTAGCGACCTCCGCGGCTATCGACGCCGCCGGAATCTACCAGGTCTACTTCCACGGACCCGCATATCGCGTCCTCGAAAGATCCTGGATGGAGAATCACCACGTCATTGGTCAAATGGCGGCCAACCTGCCGGAGCATCACCAGCCGTCAGAGCGGAAAACCGTGCTAGCGCCGCGCGTACTAGAACTGTGTTTCCAAACGGCGGGCATTTGGGAAATCGGAACCCTGAATCGAATGGGCCTACCCAATCGGGTCGGCAGTATCAGCTTCGGCGCGAACCCAATCAATGAAGCTGCGGGCTTGTTTGCAATCATAACGCCGCATTCCGACACCGGGACGTTCGACGCCGAGATTGTCGACGGCTCGGGTATGCGCCACGTTCTTATGGCGGGGTACCAGACCGTCCCGATCGATGGAGAAATCAAGGCCGAACCGTTGAAGGCACTTCATGCCCTAGTGATATGACATAAACTTGATCCTTCGACGACATCAGGCAGGAGGAGCCATGCAGAGCGATTTTCGGCGTGTGGCTATCGTCAATCGCGGCGAGCCGGCGGTGCGCTTCATACATGCGGTTCAGGAATTCAATCATGAGAACGCGACATCGCTGAAAACGATTGCGCTGTTCACTGACCCGGACCGCCGCGCCATGTTCGTTCGCGAGGCCGACGAAACGGTTCCGCTGGGACCGGCACGTGTGCTCGATGAAGAAACCGGCCAATGGAAGAGCGCCTACGTCGATTACACCCGGCTCGCCGAAGCACTGTCGGAGGCGCGGGCCGACGCGGTTTGGGCGGGTTGGGGATTCGTCGCCGAGCACGCGCGGTTCGCGGACCTTTGCCGCGACATGGGCATCGTATTCATCGGCCCGGATGCCGAGTCGATGCGGAAACTCGGGGACAAGATCACCGCAAAACAACTCGCCGAACAGGCGGGAGTCCCCGTGGCCCCATGGAGCGGAACCGCCGTCGAGAGCGTCGAGGACGCTGCCGTTCACGCCGAACGACTGGGCTTCCCGGTCCTGATCAAGGCGGCTGCCGGAGGCGGTGGTTACGGCATCCGGCGCGCCAACTGCGCCGCCGAACTTCGCGACGCGTTCGAAGGCGCGCGACTCGATGCACGCAAAGTATTTGGAAACCCAACTGTCTTCATTGAACAGCTTGTCACCGGCGCACGGCATATCGAAGTGCAAATCATTGCGGACCACTACGGCACCATTTGGGCCGCCGGCGTGCGCGACTGCACCATCCAACGCCGTCATCAAAAGATCCTCGAGGAAGCTCCATCGCCCGTGCTTGCGCCGGAGGAAGACCGCTCGCTGCGTGACGCAGCCGTACGTCTCGCCAGGGCCGCCGGATATCGAAATGCCGGCACAGTGGAATTCCTCTATCAGCCAGACTCCCGGCGTTTTCTGTTCATGGAAATGAACACGCGCCTTCAGGTGGAGCATCCGGTCACCGAGTGCACCACGGGGTTGGACCTCGTGAAGTTGCAGATTCACATCGCGCGCGGAGGACATCTCGAAGGAGAGCCGCCACAGGCTTGCGGGCATGCTATCGAGGTTCGGCTCAACGCCGAAGACGCTGCAAATTGTTTTGCGCCCGCACCCGGTGTTATTGAACGCTTTCGAATCGGCAGCGGACCCGGCATACGTGTCGATACCGGCTTCGGCATCGGCGACACAGTTCCCGCCGAGTTCGATTCAATGATGGCGAAGATCATCGCCACCGGCCGGACCCGGAAAGAAGCAATCTCGCGCCTGCGTCGCTGCTTGCACGAGAGCGTAATCGTCGTCAACGGAGGCACTAGCAATCGAGCCTTCCTGTTGCAGTTGCTCGATCGTCCGGAAGTCGAGCTTGGAACCGCGCACGTTGAATGGCTCGACGATCTCGCTGCCCAGAAAAAACACTTCACGGCCCGTTACGCCGAAATTGCCCTCATTCAGGCGGCCATCGAAACGTACGAGTCCGAACGTGCGGTGGAACAGTCGCAGTTCTACGCCTCCGCACTGCGGGGGCGACCGGACCTGCGAACCGAAGTCGGCCGGACGGTCAAGCTGCGGTATCGCAACAACTCCTATTCCCTGCGGACATTCTGCGCCGGTTTTCAGCAGTACAGGATCGAGACAGGCGGCGTCCGGATTGATGCGCAACTCGAACGGCTCGGGCAATACGAATTTTGGCTCGCTGTCTTCGACCGCCGGTTTCGTGTCGTTTCGGTGCCCGAAGGCCTGGCACAGCGCATCGAACTCGACGGGGTATCGCTTCGGGTCGAACGTGATGACGCCGGTATAGTGCGGTCGCCGGCTCCCGCCGTGGTCGTCTCGGTAGCTGTCAAGAAAGACGACACGGTTTCTGCAGGCGATTCGCTCGCAGTCTTGGAAGCAATGAAAATGGAGATGCACGTCGTTGCTCCATTTTCCGGACGAGTCCGGCAGGTGATGGCGGTTCCCTTCGTACAGGTGAACTCGGGCGTCGCACTGTTTCAGTTGGACCCCGGCGAAAACGCAGATGAAGCACCCTCGGAGGAACCCGTCAAGTTCGACGGGATCGCCCGCCCCGCACCGACACACGCCGGCGCCGATTCGTGCTCATGCCGGGAACAACTCGCCGAACTGCGGCGCCTGATGTTGGGTTTCGACGTCGACCCCGCGCACACAAAGAAGCTGGTCGCGAGTTGCAGCCGGTGTTCGGACGAACCGAGGTCGGCTGAAACAATCGCCCGTGAGGAAGACGGGATTCTCAGCATCTTCGCGGATGTTTGCTCGCTGTTTCAGCGCCGGCCCGAGAGCGACGACCCTCTCGGAGGCGAAGCGCCGACCGCGGAGTCGTATCTGTTCGCTTACCTGCGCGCCCTCGACAGTCGTGGTGAGGGCCTCCCGCCGGGTTTCGCCGACGCCCTTCGGCGCTCGCTGCGGCACTATGACATCGCCAGCCTCGACCGTACCCCCGAACTCGAGCAAGCAATGCTCTGGATCTGCAAATCGCATCAACGCGTCGATCAGCAGATCGCTCCGGTGATCGCCGTGCTGGAGCGGCGGCTGCGCCGCATCGGCGAATTGGCGCCATCCTCGGCACAAAGCCTGCGCGTGCTGCTCGGACGTCTGATCGATGTAACTCGAGGTCTCTTCCCATCGGTCAGCGATCTGGCGCGCGAAATCCTCTACCGGTATTTCGATCAGCCCATGTTCGAGCGGTTGAGAAGCGAAGTCTATCTCGCGGCGGAAGATCATCTGGCCAAACTCGTATCGGATCCGGACGGAACCGGCCGCCACGAGCATATACGCGCATTGATCGAATGCCCGCAACCGCTGGAATCCTTATTTGCGGCTCGCTTCTTCAGCGCAGCAGCGCCGCTTCGCCGCGTGATGCTCGAGGTCCTGGTGGCGCGCTACTACCGGATCCGAACCCTGACGCAACTGCATTCGTTCACAAACGACAAAGTTTCCTGTGTCGGCGCTGAATACGAATATGAGGATCGGCGAATCCATCTGCTTGCGACGTATGCCGAGTACAACCGTTTGGCAGAGGCCATCCAGGCGATTTCGCCCCTCGTCGACGCTATCCCGCCGGATCACGATGTTGTCGTGGATTTGTTCGTGTCCGATCCCGGCCGTCTCGCTGCCAGCGACGAAGTGCAGAGCGAACTCAACGGCGTCCTCAACCGGAACCGCTTCACCCGCCCCGTCCGGCGGATTGTCGTCGCCATCTCCGGCGAACCGGCCGCGAACGAGCCGAACCCGACTCAGCACTTCACGTATCGCGCAAAAGACGGCGGCTACGAAGAAGAACGGCTCTCTCGCGGGCTGCACCCGATGATGGCGAAACGTCTCCACCTTTGGCGGCTGAACAACTTCAAGATCGAGCGCCTGCCTTCGGCCGAGGACGTATATCTCTTTCACGGTGTCGCATACCAGAATCCGAAAGACGAGCGCTTGTTCGCCTTCGCGGAGGTTCGCGATTTGACGCCGGTGCGCGACTCCAATGGAAGAGTCGTTCAACTGCCGCACCTCGAACGTGTGTTCGCCGAGTGTGTTGCCGCAATTCGACTGGTGCAATCGCGCCGGGCGGCACACCAGCGGCTGCGTTGGAATCGCGTGTTCCTGTACGTTTGGCCGCCCATCGAACTCGCCCCGGAGGAGATGAACACGATTCTTCACAAACTGGCACCCGCCGTTGAGGAATTAGGATTGGAGCGGGTGGTGGTACGTGCGCGCATTCCGCATCCCCGGACAGGCGAACTGCGCGACATGATCGTCCGCATCTCTTCGCCCGCCGGCTCCGGACTGATGATGACTTTCCGTCCGGCGGACAACGTGCAGCCGCTGCGGCCTCTCAGCGAATACGATCAGAAGGTTGTCCGCATGCGTCAGCGCGGGTTGAACTACCCGTACGAGATCATCAAGATGCTGACGCGCCATGTCGGTAATGCCCGGGGTGAGTTCCCGCCCGGCATCTTCATCGAGCACGATCTCGATGATTCCGGCCGCCTCGTTCCTGTGACGCGAGCGCCGGGCCAGAACTCTTCCAACATCGTGGCGGGAATCATTCGCAACTTCACCTTGAAGTATCCGGATGGCATGCACCGCGTGATGCTGCTCGGCGATCCCAGCCGCGACCTTGGCGCGCTCGCCGAACCCGAGTGCCGCCGCATTATCGCCGCTATCGACTTGGCCGAACTGGAGCGGGTACCGCTCGAGTGGTTCGCCATTTCCGCCGGCGCGAAGATCTCGATGGACAGCGGTGTCGAGAACATGGATTGGATCGCGCGCGTGCTGCGCCGCCTCATCGAGTTCACACAAGCAGGCGGCGAAGTGAACGTGATCGTCGATGGAATCAATGTCGGCGCCCAGCCCTACTGGAATGCGGAGGCGACGATGCTCATGCATACCCGGGGAATCCTGGTGATGACGCCCAAAGCAGCGATGGTGCTGACCGGCAAACGGGCGCTCGAATACTCGGGCAGCGTCTCTGCGGAAGACAACGAAGGCATCGGCGGTTACGGCAGAATCATGGGCATCAACGGCCAGGCGCAATATTGGGCCGCCGATATCGATGAGGCCTGCTGGATTCTGCTGCGCCACTACGACCACACGTATATTGCGCCCGGCGAGCGATTTCCCCGGCGCGCGTTCTCGACGGATGCTTTCGATCGCGACGTACGCAGTTCGCCGCACGATGATTCGGGCGAAAGCAGCTTCGTCACGGTGGGCGACATCTTTTCCGACACCTGCAACCCCGCCAGGAAAAAATCGTTCGACATCCGCAAAGTGATGCGAGCCGTGGCGGATCAGGATCAAATGCCGCTCGAGCGGTGGGCCGGAATGCGGGCGGCCGAAACCGCCGTGGTGTGGGACGCGCACCTGGGCGGATATCCGGTATGCCTCATCGGAATCGAATCGAAACCCGTTCCCCGCCTCGGCCTGATCCCCGCCGACGGACCGGACCAATGGACCGCCGGCACGCTCTTCCCGCTCTCATCGAAGAAACTCGCGCGCTCCATCAATGCCGCCAGCAACAACCGTCCTGTCGTGATCCTTGCGAATCTCTCCGGGTTCGATGGATCGCCGGAGTCCATGCGCGCACTGCAACTGGAATACGGCGCGGAGATCGGGCGCGCTGTAGTCAACTTCCAGGGACCCATCGTGTTTTGCGTCGTATCGAGGTACCATGGCGGAGCTTACGTCGTGTTCTCGCGTGCGTTGAACGAGAACCTGGAGGTGCTCGCGCTGGAGGGAACGTACGCATCCGTCATCGGTGGGGCACCGGCTGCAGCGGTGGTGTTTGCCGGCGAGGTGGAGAACAGAACTCGCGCCGATGCCCGCATGAAGGCGCTGGGCGCATCCATCGCAAACGCATCGGAGGGAGAGCGGGGCCGTCTTACGGCCGAGTGGAACGAATTGTATAACCGTGTACGTTCAGAAAAGTTGGGCGAGGTGGCGGACGAGTTTGATCGCGTCCACAGCGTACACCGCGCACTCGAGGTCGGCGCTTTGAACCGCATCATCCCGCCGGACCGCCTCCGGCCTTGTCTGATCGATGCCGTGGAGCGCGGCATGCGCAGAGAAGAGGCCGGAATAGCCAGCCGAGGATTGGCGAGCATCGGAGTTGCCGCCGTCTAGCGCCTGAGAGTACTGCCCTCGTGGACGTCTACTGGTTCGAGCAAACGGAAAGCGATGTCCCGCAGCACGATGATTGGCTCACGGCGCGGGAGATTGCACGTCTGGCTGCGATGCGGTTCGACAAGCGCCGCCGCGATTTCCGGTTAGGCCGCTGGACCGCCAAGCGAACTGTTGCGGAGTCGCTGCACCAGTCCAGCGGCGCTGCCATTCTTCGGAGGATTGAAATCGCCTCCGCGAGTTCGGGCGCGCCTGAAGTAATATCTGACGGACAGCATCTGTCGATCACGATATCGTTGACTCATCGCGGCGGAACAGCCGCTTGTGCGATCGCCCACGAAGTCGTGAGACTCGGCTGCGACCTCGAGATTGTCGAGCCGCGCAGTGAGGCGTTCGCGCGGGACTACTTCACTCCTAATGAAGAAGACCAACTCGCCCGCGTGTCCGTCGAGATGCAACCCTTGATGCTTGCCCTGCTGTGGAGTGGCAAGGAAAGCGCGCTCAAAGCGCTCGGCGTCGGGCTCCGTGCAGACACGCGGGATGTGTCGGTAAGCGGAATCGAAGCGTGCGAATTGGGGCGGGAAAGCGGCGCTTGTTGGCGTGAACTCCAGGTCCAATCTGCCGATTGCCTGTTCCGCGGGTGGTGGCAAACCGAGCAAGGTCTCGTTCGCACAATCGTATGTGAACTGCCGTTCGCAGTCCACCCGATGCGATGATGTTCCGACCCGCTAAGAGCGATGCGGGCGCAACACATCACCTCTTCTTCAGCGTGACGGCGAGGCCGGCCCCTTGCATGTAGAACACCGTGTCCAGATCGGCATTGCTGGTGACGGCCTTCACATAGTCGGCAACCATATCCACGTTGTGCGCAAGGATCAGCCCGCCCGGCCGCACCAGGCGCAGAAGTTTGTTCAGGTAATCGACATACCCGCCTTTGTCGGCATCGATGAACACGACATCGATCGGGTCCTTCAAACGACTGATTGTCTGGTGGGCATCCCCTTCGACAACCGTCACCAGGCGATCCACACCGGCTTCTTTGAAATGCTTTTTTGCAGTCGCGGCGCGGCCCGCGTCGTACTCGAATGTCGTCAACTGCCCGCCTGTCTTCTCGAGCGCCAGACACAACCACATGCCGGACAATCCGGTTGAGGTTCCAATCTCAACGACATGCTTTGCATTTGCAGCCTCCGTGAGCAACCGCAAAAGCCGGCCGTCGGCGGCAGGCACGTTCTCGTACAGCTCACCTGCTTTTGCCGCGGCGTCGATCGTCGATAGGATTCGCTTCTCCGACTCGGAACGCGGTACCGGCGGATACTGAACGCTTTCTGGCGCGACGCCTCGGCCTCCACCGCGCCGCTGCGCGGATGCGCAGACTGCGGTAAACATCGCCAGCAGCACAACCAGCGTCTTCCTCATGAATGCTCCTTTCGCACGATTGCCCATGCACCGGCCGCGTCGCCGGAAATATCCAATCTAGCGCTCCTTCAAGAAGGGAAGAACCAGACCCGGCGATCTCTTTTCAAAAGAACCAAGGTGATATTGTTGGGCCGGAGGTATCTTGTGCAACCAGCGGCAAAAGACGATCCCCCCAGACACAGTTGCCTTCAAGCCCTGCGCTGGCTGACTATTGCCTTTGCAGTGGGCCCCACGCTCGCGGCCGGCACAACTGTAGATTTCGGGCCGAACGTTCTGGTGGTCGATCCTTCGATGCCCGCGGCCGAGATTCAGGCGAAGATCGACCGGATTTACGAGACGCAGCGGAATAACCAGTTCGGCCCGGAACGCAACTCGATTCTATTTGGGCCGGGCAGTTATCGCTTCGACATTCCGATCGGGTACTACACGCAGGTGTTGGGGCTCGGACCGTCGCCAGACGATGTCCGGATCGCCGGCAATGTGCACTCGGATGCGACTCTGCCGAGAAACAATGCCACTTGCACATTCTGGAAAGCCGCCGAGGGTTTCTCCGTCACGCCGGCTGGAGGCACGATGCAGTGGGCCGTTTCGCAAGCGGTACCGTTCCGCCGGATGCACGTTCGGGGCAGCATGGTGCTGCATCAGAACCGTGGATGGGCTAGCGGCGGCTGGATGTCGGACGACCTGATCGACGGCAACGTCGACTCCGGCTCGCAGCAGCAGTGGATCTCGCGAAACACTGAATGGGGCGGTTGGAGCGGATCGAACTGGAACATGGTTTTCGTTGGCGTCTTGAAGCCGCCTCCGGGCGATTGGCCGATGCCGCCGTACACGAAGATCGCACGAACCCCGGTGGTTCGCGAAAAGCCCTTCCTGCAAGTGGATGCCCGGGGCCGCTACAGTGTTCGGATTCCGGCGCTGCGCAGGGAAAGTGAGGGGATTACCTGGCATGCGGGCTCCACCCCGGGCAAATCGATATCTCTCGATCACTTCTATATCGCTAGGCCGGGTTCCGATGCGGCTGCAACCATCAATGCCCAACTCGCGAAGGGGAAGCACCTGCTTCTGACACCGGGCACCTACGATCTCACTGACGCCATCCGCATTACTCGCGCCAACACAGTGGCGCTCGGTCTCGGGTTCGCTACCTTGCGGCCCACCAACGGCACTCCGGCCATCACCACAACAGACGCCGGCGGGATCATTCTCGCAGGCTTCCTGATTGACGCCGGACCTGTCAACTCACCCGTGCTGGTCGAGATCGGGCCGAGCGGCGCCAAAGCCCGGCACAAGAGCAACCCCATCTCGCTCCACGACGTGTTCGTGCGGGTGGGCGGCCCCGGACCCGGGCGTGCATCCGTCAGCGTCAGGATCAACAGTAACGACACGATTGTCGATCACACCTGGATTTGGAGAGCGGACCATGGCTCCGGAGTCGGCTGGACCACCAATCCGGCGGCAAACGGTCTGGTAGTGAATGGCAACGACGTCACTGTCTACGGACTGTTCGTGGAGCACTACCAGGAGTTCCAGGTGCTCTGGAATGGCAACGGCGGGCGAGTCTACTTTTATCAATCGGAGATTCCGTACGATCCTCCCGACCAACCGAGCTATACGAGCGCGCCGGGTGTCAACGGATGGGCCTCCTACAAATTAGCCGCTGGTGTAACGACTCATGAGGCTTGGGGACTGGGCATTTACAGTGTGTTTCGAAATCGCGGGGTTGTCTTAACGCGCGCCATTGAGGCGCCGGAGACCCCGAAGGCTCGCTTTCACGACATGATCACCGTTCGACTGGGCAACAACGGCGAGATAAGCAACATTATCAACGGAGCTGGCGGCGCCACCGGCGATAGCCCGCGTACCGCGCCGAAGCTCGCGAATTATCCATAACACCGAAGAGGTCCAACCATGCCTTCCCTCACGACACGACGCAGTTTCATCGGATCCGGTGCCGCCCTGGCTGCAGCGGGACAGTCGATCACTGCTGCCGCCGCGCCGGCTTCCGGGCCCGTTGCAGTTCGGCAGACGGCCGGCACCAAGAGATTCGCCGAAGGACCAGACTTGAATTGGCGGCCGTCGTCGGACGCGCACGACAATGCAATAGTCATTGACGCGACCCGAACCTATCAGGAGATTCTGGGCTTCGGCGCCGCGCTCACTGAGGCGTCGGCGTACATGATCCAGCAGCTCGATCCGGCGGACCGCGACAAGTTCCTCCATGAGCTGTTCCATCCTGAAGAACTCGGCATCAGCATAACCAGGGTTTGCGTCGGATCCAGCGATTACGCCACAAAAATGTATAGCTATGACGAAGGCGAACCAGACCCGGGACTGACACGGTTCTCCATCGATCACGACCGTCAGTACGTCATCCCGCAACTGCTCGCCGCGCGAAAGCACAATCCCGGGCTCTTCATTCTTGCATCGCCGTGGAGCCCGCCCGGCTGGATGAAGAATGGCGGCACAATGCTGGGCGGCAACCTGAAACCAGCGAACTTCGCCGTCTATGCGCGCTACCTCGTGAAGTATCTTCAGGCCTACGAAGCGGCGGGCGTCAGAATCGATGCCATCACCTCACAGAACGAAACCGATACCGATCAAGCCGGCCGGATGCCTGCGTGCGCATGGGCGCAGGAGCATGAGGTGGTGTTCGTCGGCAAGCATCTTGGTCCCGCGCTGGATAGTGCGAACCTGAAAACCAAAATCTGGATTCTGGATCACAACTTCAATCTCTGGGGCCGGGCGTATAACACGCTCGAGGATCCCGACGTATTCCGGTACGTGGACGGCATCGCGTGGCATCCCTATGTCGGATCAGTCACCGCGATGACCCGTATTCACGATGCGTTTCCCGCCAAACACCAGTACATGACGGAGGGCGCCTTTGGGGCGATGGCCGACCTCGTAGGTCCGGTGGTCTTCGCGGCCACGCCGGGACCCATGACGCAGGGAGTGCCACGTCGCGCGGCGCAGGATCCGACCGTCGTCATCGCTAACGGCGGCCTCGGCGGCGCGAACGCTCTGCGGAACTGGTGTCGCGCTGTGATCAACTGGAACGTTGTTCTCGATGAGAACGGCAACCCGAATATTGGACCGTTCCACGGGCCCGGCATGATCACCATTGATTCGAAAACGAAAGAGATCACGCGCGGCCCGAACTACTGGGTGATGAAGCATTTCACTCACGCCGCTCGGCGAGGCGCCAAAGTGGTTGACTCTCGCGGGGACGTCGAGAAGGTAGCGCACGTGGCTTTTGTCAATCCGGACGGTGGGAAGAGCCTGGTATTGAGCAATACAGGATCTGACCGCAACGTGCGGATTCGAACGGCGACGCTCGCGACAGAGCTGACGCTCCCGGCCAATTCCGTCACCAATCTCGCCTGGCGCTGATCAGGTGCGGGACCTCAAGCCCGTCGGCACTCTTCGAGCGCGGCAGCGAGACCGGCGAAGCTGCGTTCGATCATCGCGGTTGGAACCGTCAGCGATAAGCGCATGTAACCGGAGCGGCCGAACCCGGCGCCGGGAACTCCGAGAACACTGTGGCGGGCGAGCATGCGGACGAACGCAATGTCATCGGCAATCGGCGTACGAACGAACACATAAAAGGTGCCTTCCGGCTTGGCGACGTCGTACCCGAGGTGGGCGAGACGGTCGCAAAGAAGGTCGCGCCGGTGCTGGTAGACGCTGATATCGATGCTTGCCTCGAGCGCCTCCAACTCGACCAACTGCCAGATCGCCGGAGCGTTGATGAACCCAAGAATCCGATTCACGAACGCGCAGGCTCCGCGCAGAGCGGGACGGTTCTGGATATTCGGCGAGAGCGCCAGGTATCCGATTCGCTGCCCCGCGATGGCCTGGCTCTTTGACCACGAGTTGCACACCACCGCGTTCGATATTGCGGAAGCCACTTCGAATTGCTTTCCTCCGTCATAGACCAGGGACTTGTATGGCTCGTCGCTGATCACTAGAACCTCGTGTTCGAGCCCTCTGAGCGTCGCCCCTAAGTCGCGAAGCAGCTTTTCCGGATAGACGCGCCCAGTGGGATTGTTTGGAGTGTTCAGGATCAGAGCACGGGTCCGCTGGGTGATGGCCGCGCGGATGCGTTCCACCTCCGGCAGAAAGTCCTCTCCGGTTTCGACAGGCACCATGCGGCCGGCGTGGTTCGAGACATAAAACGGGTACTCCGAGAAGCACGGCATCAACACGATCACCTCGTCGCCAGGATCGAGGATCGATTTGAGGATGACGTTGCAAGCGCCCGAAGAACCAACCGTCATGAACACGTCATCGGGTTCGAACGGGAGGCCCGTATTGCGCGAGATCTGGGCCGCCACCGCGGCTCGCACGTCGCCGAATCCGGGATTCGGCATGTAGCCGTGCATGCCGGGACGGCCGGAGCCGACCACACGCCGCAGGGCCTGCAGAACGGCTTCGGGAGGCTCCTGGTCCGGGTTGCCGAGCGTGAAGTCGTAAACGTTCTCGGCGCCGCGCTCGCGTTTCATGCGCGAACCTTCTTCGAACATGCGCCGGATCCACGATGCGTTTTCGAGTTGCGCCGAAATGCTGCGCGAGATGTTCATTACTTTCCTTCCAACACGCCGGGGCCGAGAACGCTGATGCCCCTCTCACGCAAGCGCTCAATGGCGGCGTCCGGCTGATCGAACCGGAAGATCAGCACCGCTTTCTCGCCGCGGACGAATGGGAAGGCGTACATGTACTCGATGTTGATGGCGGTGCCGACGAACGCTTCCAGCACGTCGGCGAGCCCGCCGGGATGGTCGGGTACTTCGACGGCGAGAACTTCGGTAATTTTGACGACTGCGCCGGCTTCTTCCAGCAGTCTGCGGGCACGCTGCCAGTCGGAGACGATCGCGCGCAAAATACCGAAGCGCTGGGAGTCCGCCAATGATAACGCCAGCAGGTCGATCCCTTCGTTTGCCAGCAGCCGGCATGGACCTACAATGTGCCCGGGCTTGTTCTCAGAAAATATCGAGAGTTGGTGAAGTTTCACGGCTTCCTCCGATCGATGACGCGCTTCGCTTTGCCTTCACTTCGCTGAATGGTGTGGGGCTCCACGAGGGTGACAGCCACTCGAATGCCAAGCACATGCTCAAGCGCGCTGGCAATGCGGTCGTTCAGTTCCTCCAGAGCGCCAATCTTGTCGGAGAACGTTTCGGGCGTCACTTCGACCTGCACCTCCATCTGGTCGAGCCCGTGATAGCGCGTGAGAACGATCTGATAGTGCGGCAGCGTGCCTTCCACTTCCATGAGCGCCGCTTCCACCTGCGCAGGGAACACGTTCACTCCGCGGATGATCATCATCTCGTCGCTTCGACGGCTGACGCGGCGCATGCGGCGAAGGGTGCGGCCGCAGGGGCATCTGCCGGGCAACAGCGCGGTGATGTCGCGCGTGCGATAGCGGATCATGGGCATTGCGAGTTTGCTCAAAGTCGTAAGCACAAGTTCGCCCTCTTCGCCTTCCGGAAGCACAGCGCCAGTGTCGGGGTCGACGATCTCGGGATAGAAGTGGTCCTCGAAAATGTGCAGCCCGTTTCGTTCCTCGCACTCGACGGCAACGCCCGGGCCGATGATCTCGCTGAGTCCGTAGATATCGAAAGCGCGAATCCCGGCGAGGGCTTCGATGCGGGCGCGCATCGCGCCCGTCCACGGCTCGGCTCCGAACACTCCGGCGCGGAGCGGCAACTCGCGGATATCGACGTCGAGTTCGGCGGCGCGCTCCACCATGTGCAGGAAATAGCTCGGCGTGCAGCAGATTGCCGTGACGCCGAAGTCTTTCATCACCATAATCTGACGATCGGTGTTGCCTCCGGAAATAGGAATAACGGTTGCGCCCAGCCCTTCTGCGCCGTAGTGTGCGCCAAGCCCTCCCGTGAAGAGGCCGTAACCGTAGGCATTTTGGACCACGTCGCCCGCGTGCAGTCCGCAGACCGCGAAACTGCGAGCCATCACCGACGTCCAGACGTCGACATCGCTCTGCGTGTACGCAACGACAATCGGCTTGCCGGTGGTGCCACTCGAGGCGTGGAGCCGCACGATCTCCTTCATCGGGCTCGCGAACAGGCCGAAGGGATAGGTATCGCGCAGGTCGCTCTTTGTGCTGAACGGGAGGCGCGCCAGGCCGGCGAGACCCTGGATCTCAGCAGGCGTCAGTCCGCGCTCGCGCATTCGCGAACGCGTGAGTTCGACGCGGTCGTAGCCGCGGGTAACGATTTTCTGCAATCGATGCAATTGCAACTCGCGCAACTGCGCCTCAGGCAGGTAATCGGGCGCGCTCACCGGCTGAAACGCGGCCTTCTCGAGTAACTTCATGCGGTTCTCCCGGTTTCAAACGCCGTGGCATTATCGGCATGGAGGTGCGGCGCAAGATGCGCCTGCACTGCGGCCATCCACTCCTCTGCGGTGAAGCGAAGGTGGCGGCTCAACACTCCGAGCAGCGCCACGTTGACGCTCTTCTTGCTCGCGAGCTTGTTGAGATCGATGCTTGACGGATCGATCAGAACGCCGCCGGACTTCAGCGCAGCGCGATTGATTTCGACCTGCGTGGCGTCGAGCGCCACCAGGAAGTCGGCCTCGCCGGGCGGCACCATCGGGCTTGCAACACGGGTGCCGAAACGGACGTCGCTCGCAACGGAGCCGCCACGCTGGCTCATTCCGTGGACTTCGCTCTTCTTGACGTCGAGCCCCGCGCGGAACGCCACTTCCGCGATGATGTCGGACGCTTTCAGCACGCCTTGCCCGCCCAGTCCGGCGACTACGATGTTGACGATCTCAGACATTGCATTTCTCGTATTGCTTGATGGAGCCGGCGGCCAGCAGACAATTCCGCCGCGCGATGATGACGCTGAGCTGACGCGAGTCGAGGCATTCTTTGACAAGGTCCTGGAACGCCTGGGCATCGCGGGTCGGGTCGACGACGTGCACGCGAGGGATACCCATCGCGCGCGCGACATCTTCCATCACCAGCTTGCCGGTGTGCTCGTGGTTGAGTTTGCGGCCGGTGGCCGGGTGCTCCTGCATTCCCGTCATCGCGGTGGTGCCGTTGTCGAGGATCAGCAACACGTGACCGCCAGGCGGTGGGTTGTAAACCATTTCCGCCAGCCCGGTGAGTCCGCTATGAACGAAGGTGCTGTCGCCGATCACGCTGACGACGCGCCGCGCCTGCTCGGGCGGAAGCACGTGGCGCATGCCGAGCCCGACTCCGATGGATGCGCCCATGCAGACCAGCGTGTCCATGGCGTTGAACGGCGGCAGCACGCCGAGCGAGTAACAGCCGATGTCGCCCGAGACGATGCAGTCGAGGTTGCGCAGCGCGGTGAAGACGGTCCGGTGCGGGCAGCCGGGGCACAGTTCCGGCGGCTTGCCCGGCTTTGGAGCGGGCTCGTGCGATGCGTCGCGGGTGATGATGCGGCGCACCCGATCCACGTTCAATTCGCCGAAACGGAACATCTCGGGTTTGTTTTCGACCTCGATGCCTGCCGTGCGTGCCGCCTCGACAAGGTAGGGGTCGCCTTCCTCCATCACCAGGCATCGGTTCACGCGTGCGGCGAACTCGCGCATCCTTTCTACCGGCGGCGGGTAGCTCAGGCCGATCTTGAGAACGCTCGCGCCGGGAGCGGCCTCCAGCACGTGCTGATAGGAGATCCCAGACGTGATGATGCCGAGTTCGTGAGATCCCGCGATTTCGAGTTGCGGGCCTTCGGCCTCATTCCAGGCCGCGATGTCCGCGAGTTTGCGACGGAGCCGTTGGTGGGCAGGACGGGCATACGCGGGGATCATCACGCGGCCGGCCACATTGCGTTCGAAATTCGCTGCGCGCGGCGGAGGCGCGGGATAGCCGGGAGTCGCGACTATGCTCTTCGAGTGGCAGATGCGTGTAGTCAGCCGCAGGAGAACCGGCAAGCTCCACCGCTCCGAGATTTCGATTGCGCGAACGGTGAAGTCGTAGGCCTCCTGCGAGTCGGCGGGCTCGAGCATCGGAACCCCGGCGGCTACCGCGAACCGGCGGTTGTCCTGCTCGTTCTGGCTGGAGGCCATCCCGGGGTCGTCGGCGGAGACGATGACGAGGGCGCCCGTCACCCCGGTATAAGCAGCCGTGAACAGAACGTCGGCAGCGACGTTGAGGCCGACGTGCTTCATAGTGACCAGGGCGCGCGCGCCGGCGAAGGCGACGCCGACACCCACTTCGAGGGCGACCTTTTCGTTGGGGGCCCATTGGGCGCGACCGCCGAGAGCATGAAAGGCTTCGAGAATCTCGGTGGACGGAGTACCGGGATACCCGGTGCCCAGGTGCAAGTGAGCGTCGCGGCAGGCCAGCGCAACGGCTTCATCGCCGCTCATCAATTGACGCGTCATGGATTAAAAGACTATTTTATCTGGATTACGGTCCGGGACCGGAGCACAGGCGTCCCCGAAGTCACGGCTACATACTTGACGTGACTTTATAGTCACGTTACCATATAGTCACGTAAGGAGGAGCGTACTCATGACACTGGATGATTTGACGCTGGATACGACGCAGAGCATCGATGTCAAGGCCGACATTGGCGACGTTTTTCGCAGCGTGCTGCACCGCTTCGGTGAAGGCTTCACCAAGCCGCCGGCAGGCGAATCGATGCAGATGATATTGGAACAATGGCCTGGCGGCCGTTGGTTCCGCGATCGCGGCAACGGCATGGGCCACCTTTGGGGACACGTGCAGGTGATCAAGCCGCCGGTTCTGCTGGAACTCAGCGGCCCGATGTTTATGTCCTACCCGGCGCTGAATCACCTTGAGTTGAAACTCGAGCAGCGGACGGGAGGAACTCATCTGGAACTGCGTCACCGCGCCATCGGCCTGATCGACCCGGCCCACCGTGCGGGTGTGAACAGCGGCTGGAAGCACATCCTGGATGCAGTGGCGCAGGATTGTTCTTCGCAGGCCACCGCACAGCGAACCTAAATGCCCGAAGACGACCTCGACGGCGTGTGGAAGGCATTGTCCGACAGCACGCGCCGCGCCATCCTCGACCTTTTGCGGCAGGGCCCCCGCACTACAACTCAAATCGTGGAGGCCTTCCCGCACCTGAGCCGCTTTGGGGTCATGAAGCACATCGATGTGCTCCGTGAAGCCGGCCTGATTCACACGCGTGAAGAACGCCGGCAGCGGATCAACTCATTGAACGTGGTCCCCATCCGGCAAATCTATGAGCGCTGGGTCGGCCGCTTCGAAGAGCTTTG
Source organism: uncultured Acidobacteriota bacterium (assembly GCA_963720745.1). Lineage (GTDB taxonomy): Bacteria > Acidobacteriota > Terriglobia > Bryobacterales > Bryobacteraceae > TMP-7. The sequence goes on along the minus strand of CAVRGO010000001.1, from coordinate 3,099,586 downwards.
GACCAGCCATCTGCTGCGCATCAAAGAAGACGCTGAAGCGCAAGCGATGGAACAGCAAACGACGAAGCGTCCGAAACAGAGCTAGTTGATAACCCCCGCACGGACCAGACAGGAGACGTGTGTCCGTGCTGACCAGAGAAAGGAAAATGCGATGACCACAACACAGAATCAACACAAAGTAGTGTCGAAAGACGAATGGCTGAAGGCGCGCCTCGCCCACCTCGAGGCCGAAAAGGAATTCACCCGGCGGCGCGATGAACTGAGCCGCCAGCGCCGCGAACTGCCGTGGGAGCGAGTGGAGAAACACTATGTGTTCGACGGTCCGAACGGCCCGGAAGCGCTCGCCGATCTTTTCGCCGGACGCACCCAACTCATCGTCTATCACTTCATGCTGGGCCCCGATTGGGAAGAAGGGTGCAAAAGCTGTTCGTTCCTGGCAGATCACTTCGACGGCACCCGAATCCATCTCGCGCATCGCGACGTAACATTCGCTGTGGTATCTAGCGCGCCCATGCCACGCATCGCTGCATTCCAAAAACGCATGGGCTGGGGATTCCATTGGGTGTCGGCATTCGGCACCGATTTCCAGCGCGACTACGGCGTGCGATTCACAAAAGAGGAAATCGCGGGCGAGGTCAATTACAACTATCACAAGACGCGTTTCGGATCCGAAGAAGCGCCCGGCCTCAGCGTGTTCTATAAGAACGAGGCGGGCGAAATCTTTCATACCTACTCCACGTATGCGCGCGGTCTCGACACGCTGGTCGGAACGTATCAGTTCCTCGACCTGGTTCCGAAAGGGCGCGATGAAGACAGCCTGGCGTTTACGATGGCATGGGTCCGGCACCACGATAGATACGATGACGCCCTCGATCCGAACGCGCGCAACGAGAAGCCGCGCGAAACAGGTGAGTGCTGTAAGCACGAGGAAGGCGCGTAATGGATGGCGCGTGCTGCATGGGCGGGCGGCCATCGCGCCGCCTCGCCCCGCGCCTTTCCGGGCCGTTGGCTGCGGTGCTGCCGGGGGCGTTACTGGTGCTCCTGCCGAAGTGCCCGTTGTGCCTTGCCGCCTGGCTGACCGTCATAACCGGCTTCGGCTTCTCGGCGGCCGGTGCGGCCTGGGTGCGCGGCCTGCTCGTGACAACCTCGGTCGCGGCGGTGGCACTGACGGTCGCATCGATCGTTCGCCGTTGGGCCAACCGCCGCGCGCCGGCATCGTTTCACCGGCTGCGCTGAGCATCATCGCGGTTGCGGATTCAGTTGGGCCGCATGTCCCCGACTCGATAAAGTATCTATTGATCATCCATGCGCCCCCTTCTGGTCTGCCTACTTTTCGTTCCTGCTCTGCTCGCCGCTGAACGCGATCCGCTGATTCACGTGAATCCCCTCATCGGCACGCAGAAGAGCAAAATCGGATATGGCGGGACGATGCCGTTCGTCTCGCCTCCGTTCGCAATGACAAACTGGACGCCGCAGACCCGCCAGAACAAGACCAGCGTCACCTCATATGAGTACGACGATGCGGCCATTACGGGCTTCATCGGCACCCATCAGCCCGCGATCTGGATGGGCGACTACGGCTACATCACACTCATTCCGCAAGTTGGCGAACTCCGCACAACACCGGAAGCCCGTGGGCTTGCCTTCTCCCATAGCGACGAAACGGCCAGCCCGGATTACTATGCGGTGTCGCTCCGCACACCCGGCGGCGCCCGCATTCGCGCCGAGATGACCGCCACCGAGCGTTGCGCATTTCTTCGCTTCCGGTTTCCGAGCGCCGGCGTAGCGCGCGTGCTCGTCGAAATCTCGCGGCCGGGCATCCCCGGCTATGCTTCCGTCGATCCGAAAACGCGCGAGATCATCGGCTACAACCCTCACAGGATGGATGCGCACCTCGGCCCTTACAAGCTGCCGAATTTCAAAGGCTACTTCGCCGTTCAGTTTCGACAGGCCCCGCAACGCGCTACGACCTACGGTCTGGAAAACAACGATGCATCGGTGAGCCGAGGAGCGTACGCCGAATTTCGCCCCGGTGAGTTAGTCGAACTCCGAGTCGGTACATCGTTCCTGAGCGTCGACCAGGCCCGCGCGAATCTCCAGCGCGAAATCCCGGACTGGAATTTCGACGCGGTCCGCGCGAAATTGCATGCAGCCTGGGCGGAAAAACTCGGCCGCCTCGAGATAGAGGGCGCAACAGATCCTCAAACAACCCGCCTGTATACGGCGCTCTATCACGCGCTCCTCTACCCGCGCGTCTTCTCCGAATACGGCCGGTACTACAGCGCGTTTGACGACAAGGTGCACAAGGGCGATAGTTACACGGCATATTCCATCTGGGACACTTTTCGCGCCGAAAGCAGCCTTCTCACCCTCTTCGCGCCGGAGCGGATCGACGGCATGATCACGGCCCTCCTCCAAAATTTCCAGGAAGGCGGATGGATGCCGAAGTGGCCGAACCCGTCGTACACGAACATCATGATCGGCACACACGCTGACTCGTTGGTCGCGGAGGCAGTGCGCAAAGGGTTCCACGGATTCGATCGCGCATTGGCCTGGAAGGCTGTCTATAAAGACGCCATGACTCCGCCCGACGGCGACACCACGCGGCGCTGGCTCGATCGCGAAGAACGGACGCCCTACGAAGCTCGCGCAGGACTGACGTACTATAAGGAACTCGGCTACATTCCCACCGACAAGATCGACGAGGCTGCATCGCGCACCCTCGAGGATAGCTATGACGATTGGTGCGTCGCGCAGATCGCGAAAGCGATCGGCCGCCAAGAGGACTACCGGTTCTCCCTTCGACGCTCCCTCAACGATCGCAATCTCTACAACCCCGCTCTCGGACTCATGAACGGCAAAACATCCGACGGCAAGTGGGCTCCCATCGGTGGCGCGCAGGACACCAACGAAAATCGTTCGGCCGCGGGTTGGACCGAGGGCGATGCGTGGGTCTACACCTGGTCGCCGCTGCACGACCAGGCGGGGCTGATCCAACTCATGGGCGGCCGAGAGGCGTACGCCGCGAAACTCGATGCTCACTTCAGCGGTGGTCACAACGTCCACAGCAACGAGCCGAGCCACCACTACGCTTATCTGTACGACTTCGCCGGCCAACCCTGGAAAACGCAGGCGAAAGTGCGCGAGATCGCGGCGGCCGAATACGGTTATGACGCCGGCGGCCTCGATGGCGACGACGATTGCGGGCAGATGTCCGCGTGGCTGCTGTTCACCGCAATGGGCTTCTACCCGGTGAATCCAGCCGGCGGAGAGTACATGATCGGCAGCCCTATGTACCCCCGCATGAGCATCAGGCTCCAGAACGGCAAAACCTTCCAAGTGATCGCGGCGAACGTCTCAGAAAAGAATCTCTACATTCAATCGGCAACGCTCGACGGAAAGCCGCTGAACGACTCCCCTCATCACGTGGGAGCAGATTCAGTCCGGCGCCATATTGAAATTCACGATGGGGTCCAAACCATCGCGCTGGGGAAGCGAGTGGCGGCCTTCCCCAATCGCCCGCTGATTCGCCAGCAGCGGACCCCGCGTCATTCGGTCCCGTCGAACGAGAGCTTCCCGCCCCAGAACCTCTCGATCAGCGGCAGAGCATCCGCGGAAAATCCGGTGGAGAGAAACAACCTCTGCCCTCCGTTCGAGCGATCATATTCCGGATGACGAGCCAGGTACGCTTTCAGCGCCCTCGCCGTCGCCTCTGGTTGGTGAATCATCCGCACGCGGGCAGGCAGAGCGTCGGCGAACAGATCCGCGACCAGCGGATAGTGCGTGCAGGCGAGAATCGCGCAGTCGGGCGGCGCACTCAGATTCCCCAGCAGTTCGCCGGCATAGCTCTCGACAAGTTCCCGCAGAACCTGGCGAGGCGCACCGCTCTCGATCGAGCCCGCAAGTTCCGGACACGCCTGCTGCGACACTGTGATATCGGGCCGCCGTTTTCGAATCTCCGTCGGATAGATGCCGCTGTCCACCGTGCGCCGGGTGGCAAAAACCGCAACGGTGCTCGACTCCTTCCCCGCACTCGAGCGACTTTCGCTTTCCTCCCACCCCAGCCCCGTCGCGGCCTCGATCGTCGGCACCGCGATGCCGAGCACGTTTCGAGCGATGCCATCGTCATGCCGCCGCACCGGCAGCCACTGCTGTTGGATCCACCGCAGCGCCACCACCGAAGCCGTATTACAGGCGACGACCACCAGCGTGCAGCCCCTTGCGAACAGACGGTCCATCGCGGCGCAGGTCAGGTTCAGCACGTCAATCGGGGGCCGCGTCCCGTAGGGCGCATTGCAGTTGTCACCCAGGTAGACGAAGTCCCGCTCGGGCAGTGCGTCGATGAGGGCCCGATGTACCGTCAGCCCACCGAAGCCGCTGTCGAAAACACCGATCATTCGAAACACATCTCCAATCTGACGATACACGCGCAGCCGCGGCGACCCGACCGCGCGCCCTCCCAGCACTACTTGAATTGACTCGGGTCGAGCCGCAGAAATCGTACCGCATTGTTAAACAAAATGTCGCGCTTCTGTTCGGGCGTCAGGTAATCGGCATTCTGAATGACACTGATCGAGTAGCTCATCAGTTTCGGCCATACCATCTGATCCGTACCGAACAGCACGCGATCCTCGAATCCTGCATCCACCAGCCGTTCGATATACCGGTTCACTTCCTTCAGCGGATAACTCCAGATCAGCCCGGCCACATCGACGTAGACGTGCGAGTTGGCCTGAAGCAGCGTCAGCATGTTGTCAATCATCGGATAACCCGCGTGCATCACCTGGACGCGCAGCTTCGGATGACGCGCCAGCAGTTCCTCCAGCAGCAGCGGGTTCCCCATCGAACCGCGGAACTTCGGCATCGTGACGTTGGCGCGCCCGGAACCGCCCGTACCCATGTGGATCGCCACCGGGACGTCGAGTTCCTCGGCCAGCGCGAAGTACTGATCCACGCCGGGATCGCTCGGCGAAATGCCCTGATACTGCAGCCCGATTTCGCCCATCACCTTGAACCCACCGGCCGTGAAATGCTTCCGCAGTTCGTCCAGCGGAACCCGCGAGCCGGGCGTCATCCCATTTTCGAATGCCGTGCCTGGTATGACGCGCTTCGGCACAGCCTCTTGCCATTTCTGTACGCTCTTCGGATCGCCGAACACAAGCGCGGTCACGTTCAGCCGTTCCATCTCCGCGGCCATGTCCTTCAGATACTCGCCCTTCGCCGAGGGATACAGCTTCGGCGTGCACTCTTCCTGCACCCAGCCGAATGGCGCTTCCTTATCACGCGGATCGGACGCCGTGAATTTCGAGGTATTCGGACACATCGGGGCTGCGCCCGGGAAGGTGTCCACCATCGCGTGCACATGGATGTCGATCACCGGTGGCACCTTCGTGTCGCTGTTCTGCGCGAAACACAGGATGGCTGGGACGATCGTGATAAACGCCACAACGCGCGCCAGCGGCGCGGAGGCTTTTCGACATACGAGGATCATTTGCTTCCAATGATATGGCACGCTGCACCGTGACGAACCGCTCGCGATCTGTTAATACATTCCCGCGTGGAGCCGACAAGGAAGGCGAATGCGTGTGCAGTCCTCCCTACCAACCGGCGGTCTCGACGGGTTGCGTCTGAGCCAGCAACAAAAGGCGGTCGCCACCGAACTTCGCCGCACCGACCAGCAGGTTCGCGCGCATGAGCAGGCCCATCTTGCAGCGGCAGACGGATACGCCAATGGCGGTCCATCGTTTACGTTTACAAAGGGGCCCGACGGCCAGTTGTACGCGACCGCCGGCGAGGTGCCGATCGACGCTTCGCCCGTTGGGGGCGATCCCGAGGCGACCATCCGCAAGGCCGAGACCATCCGCGCCGCGGCGCAGGCGCCGTCCGATCCATCCTCGCAGGACCGTATGGTTGCCGCACAGGCCGGCCAGATGGAGATCCAGGCTCAACAGGAACTGTCCCGCTTGCAGCAAGAGACCGGAAACAAATACTCTACATCGACTCCGCCGGTCCCCGGCGCGTTGATCTCGTTGATCGGCTGACCGACGTCCGCGCATGCCGCGCCTGAAGACGTATAATCGCCCAATGCTCGTCTCACGCAGCGCTCTTATTGTGGCCGCTCTCGTAGTGTTGGCAGGCTGCAGCCGGAAAGCTCAGCAGCAGCCCTCAGCCGATTCCCAAACCGCGGTTGCTTACAGCGCCAATGGCTGGTCACAAGGCGAGCGGGACGAATACTACCACCTGGCCGAAGGAAGCGAGTTGATGCCATACGCATTGCTCGCGAACTTGAAAAGCACCAAGACCGGCAAGCCGTTCCTCCAGGAAATGGAACGTTTCGGATTCCTCCCCGATCGCGTTGGACCGGCCAACCCGCACGGCCTGCCGGTCGGCGTCACGGTCTCCCGATCGAGAAATGCCGGCACTGTCGGCATCGAAATCGTGGGCTTCAATTGCGCCGCCTGCCACGTGGGCGAGTTGACCTATCAAGGTAAGCATGTTCGCATCGACGGCGCTCCGTCGCTGATCAACCTCCAGGCATACCAATTGGAGTTCAAGGATTCCCTCGATGCCGTGATGAAGAATCCGAAGGAACTGATCGCCTTGGTTGTCGCTATGGATAAGCAGCGAAGCGGGGCGGATACGGCGCCGGACCAGGACACCGGCAGATACGCGGCTGAACCGGCCGTGCTGGCCGCCGCCAATGTCGAAGCTGCGCCGAACGGGGACCCGTCCTTTCATTCCGTGTCTTCGGCTGTAGCGGATGCGGCACGCCCCGCCTCCGCATCCACTTTCGGCGAGCGGCTCAAGGCCGACATCGCGATTCTCAAAGCGCGGCTGGCCTATGTCAAGAACGGAAAGCTGCTGGTAGACGGAACCGAACCAGGCCCCGGCCGTGTCGATGCGTTTGGCGCGGCCCGCAATCTGCTGTTTCCGAAGTACGCCAAGAAAATGCAATCGCCGGTCAGTTTTCCGTTCATCTGGGGTGTTCCCGACAACATCGGCCGCAAGCCCGCCGAGTTCGGATGGATTCACTACGACGGAAATACGAATTCGATCCTGGAACGTAACATCGGCCAAGCCTTGGGAATGGGCTCCGTCTTTGACCCGAATACTTACGAATCCACGCTGCGAATCGCCAATCTGCATCGTTTGGAAGTGCTGACCCACAAGCTCCGGCCGCCGGAATGGCCCTCGGACGTGTTGGGCCCGATCGACCAGACTAAAGCGCAGCAGGGCGAACAGATCTTCAACGAGAAATGCGCCGCCTGTCACCAGGACAAGATGTTCGCTCAAACGCAGGTGGGTACCGATCCGAATCGCGCCAACAGCTTCGGACAAACCGTTGGGAAGGCTCCGTTCCCAGACGCTGTTGCGCCCATCCTGCACGGGCTGAAGAAGAGAGCTTTTGCGGACGACGGTATTGACGCCGCGAATCAGGCCGCCATGGATGCGAATCCGGTGGTCTGGCGTGCCACGGCCCAGTACCTCGCACGGCCCCTCAAGGGCATCTGGGCCACTGCGCCGTATCTACACAACGGTTCGGTGCCAACCTTGTACGACTTACTGCATCCGGGACAGCGCCCCGCCAGGTTCACCTTGGGAAACCGTGAGTTCGACCCCGTGAAGGTCGGTTATCGCAGCGGGCTTGACGCCCCGGGGCCTGACGTCTGGATTTATGATACGACCCAGTCGGGTAACAGCAACATCGGACATACCGGCGATGCATTCGGCACTTCGCTTTCCGAAAGCCAGAAGTCCGCGCTCCTGGAATACCTCAAGAAACTCTAGCAGGATACACATGAACATCACTGCCCCGTTCGCCATCACGCTCGCACTCGCGCTCTCCGCGCCTGCACAGGTCAAGACGGAAGTCCCTCCGGTCGAGCCTGACGCGAAGCCCGTCACTGTGGAGCGCATCAAGATTCACGGCACGGCGCTGGAAGGCAACCTGGAGGGCGATGCGGTCGACCGCGAGGCGTTCGTCTTTCTGCCGCCCAGCTACGCGAAAAATAAAACCCGCCGCTACCCGGTCCTTTACGCGCTGCATGGGTACTCCATCGGCGCCGAGCAGTGGACAAAGGAGATCCACGTCCCGCAAACCATCGAAGGCGCCTTCGCCAAAGGCGCTCAAGAGATGATTGTCGTGCTGCCGGATTCCAAGACCGTGCACAACGGATCGATGTACTCCAGTTCTGTGACCACGGGAGACTTCGAGCGATACGTCTCCCACGATGTCGTCACTTACGTCGACGCTCACTACCGCACCATCCCGAAGCGCGCCAGCCGCGGACTGGTTGGACATTCGATGGGCGGCTACGGCGCCACGCGTATCGGCATGAAGCATTCGGATGTCTTCGGCAGCGTATACATCATGAGCCCCTGCTGTCTCGCCGCTCGCGGCGCGGGACCTGTGAATCCGGAGACTGCAAAAGCACTGGAGGCCGTGAAAAGTCCGGCAGACTCCGCAAGCCTGTCCTTCATGCTTCGCGCTCAACTTGCCTCGGCCGCCGCCTGGTCGCCCAACCCGAAGAATCCGCCCCTCTATCTCGACCTCCCGGTGAAAGATGGCGTCGTTCAGCAGGACGTGATCGCGAAATGGGCAGCCAATGCTCCCCTGGCGTTCGTTGACCAGTACATCGGCAATCTGCGCGAATATCGCGCCATTGCCATCGATGTCGGAGATCAGGACGGGCTGCGCTCGGGCGCCGCAAAGCTCCACGAAATTCTTGATAGCTACGGCATAGCAAACACATTCGAGCTCTACCCCGGCACTCACACCAGCGCCGTCGCAGTCCGGTTCCAGAACTACGTCATGCCGTTCTTCAGCAAGAATCTCTGTTCCGGCAACGGCTGTAAGTGATGCGAGGCCGGCGTCGAGCCTCCGGTCATATGATAGGAGGACCATGCGGCCAGTCGAATTGCGAAGAGCCCGGCTGTCGGCCCTGCTTGCCGCGCAGGCAAGTGTGCCGGGCCCCAGCTCGGGCGCACTGGCGATCGCCAGTTGCAAAGCGTACATCGCGCGGGAACCGGTCTCCGGACGCGAGTACGCCATTCTGAAAATCCAAACCGCCGGAGGCGTCGCGGGATGGGGCGAGACGCGTTCGCTCCCGGCCGCCGACCTCGCACAGGCCTCGGGGATCCTTCGCGGACGGCAGGCCACCGAATTCGTGCCATTGCACACCCGACTCTCGGCACTGCCGAACATGCAGGCTGCCGTAAATATGGCGCTGCTCGATATCATCGGCCAGGCGGCGAACGCACCGGTGTACCAGGTGCTCGGCGGCCCGACCCGGCATAAGGCCCGCGCATTAGCCACGCTCGCCGGCGCGGACGACGCCGCGCTTGTCGCCGCATTGAATCGTGCGAAAGCCGCCGGGTTCCGGGCGTTCTCGGTCCCCGTCGCTGCGCCTGCGGCTCGAAACTCTGGCCAACCGTTCGTCGCCGCGAATCGTACGCGGCTGGAGGCGTTGCGCGCCGCAGCCGGCGAAGATTCGGATTTCGTCATCGACTGCGGCGCATCCCTCACACCTGGCGATGCCGCCAGTCTCAGCAGTGCGTTGGAGCGCATGCACCCTCTGTGGCTCGACGAACCGTGCGAGTTGACCAACCTCGCCGCCATCCGTAAGATCGCCTCCGAGCGTGTCACGCCGCTCGGTTTCGGCCGCTCCGTGAATCGCGCGCCCATTTTCCAGGATCTTCTGCGCGAAGACATAATCGACGTGTTTCGTCCCGACCTTGCGCGCAACGGCATCACGCAAATCCGCAAGTTCGCGGCCCTGGCCGAAGCCAATTACATCGCCGTCGCGCCGTATCACGATGGCGGCCCGATCGGCACGGCGGCAGCTCTGCACCTCGCCGCCTCACTACCGAACTTCTTCATCCAGCAGCTCGCAGTGCCCCAGGCGGAGGCGGACCGGAAGTTTCGCGCCGAACTCGCCGGCGCCGAATTGGAAGCCGTCAGCGGCGGTTACCTCAGCCTGCCCGCCGGTCCGGGCCTGGGCCTCAAAATTGACCCATCGAAGCTGGGCCAGGAGGTGGCGTGATGCGCCGTCGTGAATTGTTCCAGGGCGCGGCAGCCGCACTGCTCGCCAGCCGCGCACCAGCGGCAAGACTCCCTGCGGACTGCGGCTGCGCGTTTCAGGTGCCGGCCGCGGCTGCGGGAGCGTTCGATCGCGTCGGCTCCCGGCTCCGCATCACCGGCATGAAAGTGTTCGGCGTAACGCTCAGCAGCGCGTCCGACCGGCCCTACGTCTTCGTCAAACTCGAGACCAATCAGGGCATCGCCGGTTGGGGCGAAGGCACGCTCGAGGGCAAGGCGGGCGCGGTGATCGCGTGCGTCAACGACTTTCGCGACTTCGTCGTGGGCGCCGACCCGATGCAGGTGGAGCACATCTGGCAATCCATGTATGTGCACAGCTTCTACCGCGCAGGCCCCGTGATCGGCTCGGCGATCTCCGGCATCGACCAGGCCTTATGGGACATCCGCGGAAAGGCGCTCGGCATGCCGGTCTATAAGCTCCTCGGTGGCCCGTTCGACAATCGTGGAGTGCGCGGTTACTACCACACCAGCGCCAGAACTCGCGAGGATCTTCTGCGGTTGCGCGAGACGGCTCTCGAGCAGGGCGTCTCCTGTTTCAAGACCGGCCCCGCGGGATATTTCGAGTGGATCGAGACGCACAACCGGATCAATCGCGCCGTGCAACAGATCGCGGCATTGCGCGACGGGCTCGGACCGGACATCGACATCGCCATTGATTTCCACGCCAAAACCAGCCCCAGCGTGGCCTCGGTCATCATCAAAGAACTCGAGCCGCTCAACCTGCTCTTCGTCGAAGAACCTTGCCCGCCGGAGAATGTGCGGGCAATGGCGCGCATCGCGCGGCGCTCCACGACGCCCTTGGCCACCGGCGAACGTCTCGTCGCGGCATTCGGGGTTCGCGAACTCATCGAGATGGGCGTAGTCGATATCCTCCAGACCGACATCAATCACGTGGGAGGCATCTCGGCGCTCTGTAAAGTGGGCGCAATGGCGGAGGCGGCCGGCATCTCCATGGCGCCGCACGCCTGCGAAGGTCCCATCGGCGGCATCGCCACACTGCACGTGGATGCGTCGATGCCGAATTTCCTGGTCCAGGAGATTTGCGGCGGCGTACTTCCCTCCGCGCAAGATAAGGCCTGGGAGGAATGGCTCGGTTTCCCTGCCATGCGCATGGTGAAGGGGCGCTTTCCGCTGCCCGATAAGCCGGGATTGGGATTCGAACTCAGCGAAGCCGCGCTCGCGAAGTATCCCTTCGCGGGCACGAAGCCGATGGCTCGCGTGTTCCACGCCGATGGCTCCGTCGCGGAGTGGTAAAGCTCTCGCGCGCTATCGCCCCTACGGCAATCGTCCCGTCACGGCGCGCATCGAAAACGTCTGTTTGGCCAGTGCGGTTTTCGCCCACGAATCGTAGCATTCGCGCGCTTCCTCCAATTGGACTTCCGTGCACAACCCGGCGCTTACAAGTTGTCCACCCAAACTCTCGATCACCTCGGACCACAAGGCCGTGCGCTCGGCAAAGTCCGGTGCTCCGGTTTCGGCAACTTCGTCCTGCACGTGGCTTGTGACTTCGAGCAGCCCGGCGGATCGAAAAAGATCCGGAAGATGGTCCGCCAAGTCGTTATCCCATCGGTTTCGATTCCGCCACGCGAGGAACGCCTCGTAGAACAGCTTGAATTCACCCGGAGGATCGGGTTCCCACTCGTTGCTCCGGTGATTGTAGTCAAGCACCACGAGCAGGCCCGATGGTTTGGCCGCCTGTTTCATTCTCGAAATCGCCAGCGCCGGTTCAGCAACCCATGGAGTGTCCGTGCGGCGGTGACGATATCGAACTGCGCACAGAAGGTTACTGTTGTGACATCACCTGGCTCAAACTCCAGGTTCGGAAGCATGGCCTGTTCCCTTCTTGCGATTTCGAGAAGCGCCTCATCGCGGTCGATGCCCACTACGCGTCCCTGTGGCCCGACAGCCTTTGCGATACCCGCGGTAATCGCACCGCTGCCGCAGCCGGCATCCATCACAGAAAGCCCGGGCCGCAGCAGTTCGGCAAGGCAACGGTGGTCCCGCTGAAGGGTTCGTCGCTTCAGAATGCGAGGATCCGACCGGTGTAACTGAACGGGCATATTCTTTTCACGATAGAACAGCGTTGCGAGCCGGGCCGTGTACCGTGTCACCAGCACAGGCCATCAGACCGATCAGGAGCTTTCTGTTAGGATGAAATCCCAGGTCTGGCCGCATGAGAACGCTTGGCACAATCACCGGTGAAGGTTTTACCTGCGTCATTCGCGAAGATGACGATCGTCGCGTGTTCTTCACCGCCGATGGGGACATCGACGCAGACGGCGCCAACGGGCAGAGCGGCGGCCCAGCAGCCTACAAGGCCGACAACTCCGGTACCGAAGATCTCGCGAACGGCGGAATGGCGATCCGGAACGGAAAGGTGATCTGCGCAAAATCCTGGGCGCGGGATATTGTCATTCTGGGCGTCGATAACGAGCCGAAAGTCTTCGACAACGGTATCATCGCCTCACTCACGTGGTACCGCCATCCGGGCTCGGCGGCCGATGATCCTGCGGCATACGTCGATGCCGAAACAGTTCCCTATATCGTCGTCCCGCCGTTAATCGTTCAGGCCACCAGGGGCGTGGTCCGAGGCTGTAAGGCGCGAGTCACACGAGCCGGAAGCTCCGTGGATTGCGTTGTCGCCGATCGCGGGCCGAGAGACAAAACCGGAGAACTGAGCATCGCCGCCGCCCGCGCGATCGGCCTGCGATCGGATCCGCGAAACGGCGGAACGGAGCAGCCGGAGATCCTCTACGAATTGTGGCCGGGCATCCCCGCGCCGGGATTCGTTTTACAGCCCTCCTGAACCAGTGGCGTCCCGATAATTCACGCTTTGAACACCTCGGCGCCTCAACACGAAACCGGTGCCTACTCCTGACGAAGCGTCTTCGTTGGATCCACCTTCGCTGCCCGGTGCGCGGGAACCCACGATGCCAGCAACGTCGACGCCACCAGTAACGCTGGAACGCCAACCACAACAACCGCGCCCAACGGCTTGGTCCCGACCACGAAATTCGGGACGACGTTGCGGGCGAGCGGAATCACCAGGGCCAAACCAATGGCAACACCCACCGCCGATAGAACCGCACCCTGATTCAGCACCATCCGTGCAATTGAGCCTGGCGTGGCGCCGATCGCAATGCGGATTCCAATCTCGCGCGTCCGCCGGCTGACCGCGTAGGCCACAACCCCGTACAGCCCGATCACCGACATCAACAGTCCCATCAATCCGGTGGTCGTCACAATCTGCGCGATCAGTCTCGGCCCCAGCATCGCCCGGTCATGATAGAACGTCTCCATCGTACTGATCCGGAATATCGTCATATCGGGATCGAGCGCACGAACCTGCTCACGCACCACCGGCGCCAGCGCCGCCGGATCGCCCGCGCTTCTCAACTCGATGTACATCTGTGAACTGAAGTCCTGCGAGAAAGGCGTCCACACCGCTTCTTGCGCCGGCTCTGCCCAATAAGTATAGAGCCCCTGCTTCGCTACGCCGACTACCTCCAGCAAGGCCCCGTCGTAGGAATCCAATCGAAAGCGCCGCCCCACCGGATCGCGGCCGCCGAACAATTTCTGGGCGAGATGTTCGTTGATCACGGCCACTCGCGGCGATTCTGCCCGGTCGCGAGAGTCGAAGCCTCGCCCGCGAACGATCTTGGTCTCCATCACCGGAAAGAAGTGCTCGTCCACATGGTACGAGTACGTCATCGGCACGTCCCCCGATGGAGAGGGCTGCGCGTTCTCCGCGAAATACTTCCGCATCCCTTGCCCCGTGCTGAACGGGATTGCGGAGGACATCGACACCGCATTCACCCCCCCGGCGGCGCGCAGCCGGTCGGTCAGATTCTTGTAAAAGGCGCGGGTCTTGGCTTCGTCGTACCTTTGAATCTTCGGGTTCAGCGAGAAGAAGAGCGTGTGGTCCAGCCGGAAACCGGGATCGATCTGCCACGCGGCCTGGAACCCACGGATGCAGTCGGCTGAGAGCACCAGCAGCACGACGGAAAGCGCGAGTTGCGCGGTAACCAGCACGTTGCGCCCGGTCAGCATTCCCCGCAACGCCGCAATCCGCGCCGGCCCGCTGTCGCCGGATTTCATGCGCGATGCGAGATCTCCCCGTGTCGCTCGCAGCGCCGGCAGAAGCCCAAAAGCGAGGCCCGTTGCCAGTGAAACCGCCAGACTGAACACGAGCAGCCGCGTATCCATTTTGGTCCCTAACGCGACCGGAAAATCGGAAGGAATCGGAATCGACGCCAGGAAACTCACGCCCAAATAGCCGACCCCGATTCCCGCCAGTCCTCCCACCACTGCCAGCAGAAGGCTCTCCGTGAGAAGCTGCCGGATAAGCGCCGTTCGCGATGCGCCGATCGCCATCCGGATGCCGATCTCTTTCGCGCGAGCCGTTCCACGGCCGAGCAACAGGTTCGCCACGTTGGCGCAGGCGATCAGCAAAACCAGTCCGGTGATCCCCAGCAATGTGAGCGCCAGGGCCCCATCGATCGGATCGGTCTCAAAGCGCGCGCGTACGTAATCCAGCACCGTCACGGTCCGGTCGCGGTTCGAGTCCGGGTATTGCACCGCGATGTCGTGCGCGATGGTCCGCAGTTCGGCTTGCGATTCTGCAGCTTTCACACCCGGCCTCAGCCGTCCCAGCACCGTCAAGGACCGGCTCTTTCGCGAACTCAAATAGTCGGCGCTCGCGTCCGGAACCGCCTGCTGATAGGCGTGGATCGGAATGTAAATGTCGGGATTGACGAACGCCTGCGGCCCCGTGAAGCTCTTGGGTGCGACCCCGATGATGGTGAACACGGAACCGTTGACGCGGATTTTTCGCCCCAGTACCGATGCGTCGCGAGCGTACTCCCGGTTCCACATCGGATAGCTGATTACCGCTACCAGGTCCCGCCCCGTCACGGCGTCTTCATCGCTGCGGAACCCCCGCCCCAGCACCGGTTCGATGCCTAGGCCGCTGAAGAAATTCCCGCTGACGCTCGCATCGAGGCTGTACTTCGGAACCTGGTTCGGCTGCGTGGCGATCCCCGCGAGAAAGAAGTCGTAGCAGGCCAACGCCTCCAGCGTTTTCGTGCGATCCCGAAAATCGATGTAATCGGCGTAGGATGTACGTCCCAGCCGGGAACCGGGACTCGTCGAATCGATCTCGACAATCTGGCCTGAATCCTTAACCGGCAAAGGCCGCAGTAATACCGCGTCGACGTAGCTGAACATCGCCGTGTTGGCGCCGATACCGAGCGCCAGCGAAGTCACCGCGATGAGCACAAAGCTGGGAGACTTCCGGAGAGTGCGAACCGCAAAGCGCAGATCTGACAGGAGCGGCATACCGGAATATACGAAATCGATTGCCGCAGGTTCCATTTCGCCGCGGCCTCACCGGCCAGCGCTGCGCCGCTGCGCCACCGCGCGCGCCCGTTTCCGCCCCGGTCGCTTGGCCGGCATCGCCCGCGCAAGCCGCTGGCGCACCGCCTCCCTGCCCCGGTGCATGGCCGCCGGATCCCGGAAAAACAAGTAGGCAAAATTCACGCACAACATGAATGCGTCCAGTTCAAACGCCAGTTGCGCAACGTCCTCCCCGGCATCCAACTCGCCCATCTCCTGGGCCGCGCGAATTATTTCATTGAATCTCGCTAATACACGTGAATAGGCTTCCAAGGCGTAATCACGGACAGGGCCGCTTTTGCTGTCAAACTCGGCGGCCACCGAAATGAAAAAACACCCCCCGGGGAACACCTGCCGCTCGAGATGCGAAAAGTAAGCATCGCAAAAGGCCACGATTCGCGAAACGCCCGGGGGTGCCGCGAAAGTCGGGTCCAGCACCTCCCGATCTACCGTCGCGCTCGCCGTATCGATGGTCGCCAGCTGAAGCTCTTCCTTGGATTTGAAATGGGCGAACAAACCGCTTTTACTCATGCCGACGTAATCGGCTATACGGGCTATCGAAAGTCCCGCCAGTCCTTCCACGGTCGCCAACTCGGAGGCGGCCTTCAGGATCGCCTGCCGGCTGCGCTCTCCATCGGCGCGGTGCTGGCGGCCGTCTTGTTTTTTTTCAGGGCGAATCGCATTTTCCATATTGACAAGATAGCACGTTCGGTCGTACTTTATTCACATGTAGTTTTTAGCACGACCGATCAGTCTTCTTTTAACGACCGCACCGTGTGCGCCAAACCACCGAACGAAAAGGACAACTTGCCGATGATGACGATGAACAATTTGGGGAAACTGCCGTCTCTGAACGCACTGGCCCCCGGCTCCGCAAACGCTTTCTGGGCATTCGACAAAGCTGCACTCGCTGAAGGAGCGATTCCCAGGAAATACAAAGAACTCATGGCGGTCGCGGTAGCACTCACCACGCAATGCCCGTACTGCATCGAGATACACCGGGATGCCGCTGTGAAAGCCGGTGTCACCGAACACGAATTGAGCGAAGCCGTGTTTGTTACCGCGGCACTTCGCGCCGGCGCCGCGGTGACGCATGGTGCCCATCTGCTTTCTTCGGTACGCCAGGACGAACCGATCTCACCTGAAGCCGCTGCGGCTTAACACCAGATACAGACTGACTGCACAAATCCAAGAAGGAAAACATGCCAATGAGAAAACAAATCAAAACGCTTCTCCATCCCCACGCCCGGCACGCAAGATATCTCATGCTCACCGGTGCGCTCATGACATTCATAACTGTTCCGGCCGTCGCGGACGACGCCCACCACATGGAGGGCCACAACGAAGACGCGGTGCCGGCGAAGCTTGTCCAATCGGTTCGCAACGCCACGCGGCAATTCACGGATGTGAATGCGGCCACACGGGCGGGTTACATACCGCTATTTGGTTGCGTCAGCGGGCCGGACCACGGGGCGATGGGCGTTCACTACATCGATCCCGCTCTCGTCGGCGATGGCTTGATCGACGTCTCTCGCCCCGAAGCTATCATCTATGAGCCCACCAAGAACGGTATGGTTCTCGTCGGCGTCGAGTACATCGTAGATGCAGCCACCTGGATGTCCCACCACACGAGTCCGCCGATGCTGGAGGGCCAGGCATTCCAACTGGTAGGCAGCCCCAACCGCTACGGACTTCCTGCATTCTTCGAACTCCACGTGTGGGCCTGGCGCGATAACCCGAACGGTGCTTTCGTGGATTGGAACAATCGCGTAAGCTGCGAAGCGCGTTGACGCAATCGGGGGCGCCGCCCTCAACGGCGGCGCCCAATCCTGATTCAGGCAGTCACCAGTACGTCAAAGGTACTGTCGGACGCGTCCAATCGAATCTAAAGCACAGAAACTTGCTTCATAATGACTGCATGCGCCGTGTGCTTTTGGCGGCGGCTTGTTTCGCCGTCGCGTCATCGGCTGCTCTTGCCGCCGAATGGATCAAACTACAATCCGCGAATTTTGAGCTCTATACCACATCGAGTGAGCGCGAGGCCCGCGAAACACTGGAGACTTTCGAACAAGTCCGCGATTTTTTCATGCGGATCAAACCGTCCTCCGTAACGACGAGGCTTCCGGTGACCATCGTCGGATTCCGTAATCCGAAAGAGTACAAGCCATACGCTCCGAACGAGTCCGCGGCTGCGTACTACAACGGCGACGAACAGCGCGACTGCATCGTCATGAGCGACCTGGGGTCCGAACACACACACGTCGCGATTCATGAATACATGCATCTCCTCGTGCGGCATTCCGGCCTGACTATGCCGGTCTGGCTGAACGAAGGGTTTGCCGAGGTCTATTCCACTCTGCGACCACTCGGCGGGCAGATCCTGCTTGGTTCCGTTCCCAGCGGGCACTATTTGCAGTTGCTGCATGAGAAGTGGCTGCCACTCTCGGCTCTTGTGAACGTTCAATACGATTCACCCGAATACAACGAGAAGAACCGCATCGGCATGTTCTATGCCGAAAGCTGGTTGCTGACGCACATGCTGGCTATCGATGATGGTTATCGCGAGAAGTTTCCGGATTTCGTGCTTGCGGTCTCGCGAATGAACTCCGCCGAAACCGCGCTATCCCAGACCTACGGAAAATCGATTTCGCAAATCGACAAGGAGATGCAGGGCTACCTCCGGACGGGTTCGTTGAAAGGAATCTTATTCAAGACCCGTTTCCAGAAAATCCAGGTAGACCCAGGGCGTCCTGCCACCGCGCTGGAGGTCGATCTCACGCTCGCGAAGCTGACCACGCTGCTGCGACGGTACGACGAGGCGGTCGAACGCTACCGGCGGTTGGCTGAAGCGCACCGCGACAACTTTGAAATCGAGGAAGCGCTCGCGCATCTATACTGGCGCAAAGGCGACTTGAACGGCGCGCGCGAGCACTTCGGCCGGGCCGTCGACCTCGGAGCGACGAGTTGGAATACCTACTGGGATTACGCCCGCCTGCTGGGCTCCGTTGCCGATGCCGGCGAACAGCGCGCGAAGGCTCTGTTCAAAACAATCGAACTCAGGCCCGACCTGACCGAAGCCCGGCTGATGCTTGGGCAGGAAATGTACCGCAATCGGAAGTGGGGACAGGCTTTTGTAGTCCTTCGGGAGATCAAGAATATCGATTCTGAGCATGCCTCCCAACTATTTCTGATGCTGGCATATGCGGCGATGAATCTGGACCGCAAGGATGACGCCCGGCAGTATGCCGCCGATGCGAAGAAGCACGCGGGCGATCCTCGTCAGGCTGATGAAGCGGATCGTTTGCTCCAGTATCTGGAACAGGCGGCCGCGTCGCCCAGGGTCGAACACACTGAGTCGTTCGCGTCAACGAAGAGGATCCAACCGCCCGGCGACAACGGGCCGCCGCGATTGCAACGCCGCCCGGCACCGGCATCGACGTTCAGTGAGGTTGCTCCGGCGGACCCGAATTATCTCAATGTAAAAGGGCGCCTCAAGAAATTCGATTGTCTCGGCACCCTAGCGAAGATGCATGTCAGCGCCGACAACAAGGTATATGTGCTGCTGATCCGCGACGCGACGCAAGTGCGAATCCGCAGTGGCTCCGGAGCGTCCGTCACGTTAGCATGCGGACCGCAGGACACCCCCATCACCGTGGACTACCTGCCGAAACCCGACGCTGCCCAGAAAACGATCGGCGACGTGTACGCGATCGAATTACTGAAATAGCGTCTGATCTCGCGCCTGGAGCGCCGGCTACTGCGTTCGCATCAACCGCAGGACTAGACGTACCCCCATTCGTCGTTGGTTTCCACGCACAGCAGCCGCTCGATCAGCCGTCCACGCGTTGAGAAGGTTATTTCTGCCGCTTTTCGCGGGCCGCCTCTGATCAAGGAAGTTGCGTCGCGTGGCTAACGACGTAGACCCATTTACCGGATACCTTCTGCCGTGCGTCCGTCCAGCATTCCTTCAGCTTTGATCTCTTCCCGTCCAAGGCTTCCATTTCGTAGGTAGCAATTCCAACAGCGAAGATCGTGCCCGCCAAGCTCCAATGTGAGACCTCGTTAACTTTCAGATGAATCGACTTCATCCGTGAAAACAAGTCGGCGAGGAATTCCCGCACTGCGGCGGGGCCCCGTAGCGGAACACCGTAAGCGGGATCAACATTGCCAAAACCGAACGAAATGCCGTTATTGCGGCTTGCTGGAGGCATCGGCCGCCGCGCACAAGCGCGCCACCGAGTTGGATCCCAGGGTGCGCACCAGCGTCTGTCACACATACTTTTTCCTCGGCGATTTTCGAAGGGCCCTCGAAATGAGTAAAGAAGTTCTGGGGTATATAGGACCGCTCGCTTTGATGTCACTCGGGCGACAGCAGGAAGCGGCAGCCCTCGCTCGCCGTATGGAACCGACAACAACTTCGTCGCTCCCGTTGGTGCGTTGCGCTTTTTCCTCAGCGCGGGCGTTGGCCGAGGGAGAGCGCGCCGAAGCCGTTGCCGCTACGGAGAACGCCATTGCTTACATAACGCGAGGACCCGAAGAACTGTATCAGATGGCCCGCCAACTTGCCTATCTATCTGAATACGACCGAGCGCTGACGTCGCTCGCGCGCTCGGTGGAGGAGGGCTCTTTTTGCTATCCAGCCGCTGGCCCGCGATCCCTGGCTGCATCCTCTGCGGACGCACCGTACTTTCCATTCCGTTTTGGAACGGGCCCTGGAAAGACACACAGCAGCCGTCCGAGCATTCGTTAAAGCGAGTGGTGAACAAATCCTGGGCGCTGTCCCGAAGCTGCCCGACAGTGATAAAAATGCCGCGCATCCCGCATAAATGGGTCCCCTCCCAAAATCGGAATGCGCGGCAGCTACCATCTACTAGCTATCGCGCACGAGTCGCGTAGCCGCCGCGCCTTAACTGCACCCGCTCGTGCCACCGCAGTTCTCGCACTTGTAGCACGAGCCGTTGCGGGTCATCAAACCGCCGCATTCCGAGCACAGCGGCGCATCGGCGAACGCCGCATCGAACGGAAGGGCCTGTTGCGGTTCGGGTTCGGTCGGACGCATCTTGGGCGAATCGCCGGCTTCGTTCAACGCGTACTCCGGCCCCAGGAACTTCGCGCCCAACCAGCGGAAGATGTAGTCCATGATGGATTTCGCATAGGGCACCAGCGGATTGCCGGTCCATCCGCTCGGCTCGAAGCGAACATGGCTGAACTTGTCGACGAAGAATTTCAGCGGCACTCCGTACTGAAGCGCGTAGCTCACCGCGGTCGCAAAGCTGTCCATCAGGCCCGAAATCGTCGAGCCCTCTTTGGCCATCGTGATGAACAACTCGCCGGGAGTGCCGTCTTCAAACAACCCGACGGTAATGTAGCCTTCGTGCCCGCCGATCGAAAACTTGTGTGTGAGCGAAGCCCGCTCGTCGGGCAATTTCCGCCGCACCGGCCGGTATACGATCTTCTCTGCAACCGCCGGAGCCGCTGCCGCCCCAACACCCGGCTTCGCGCCCTTCGAAGTCCCTGAACTCAGCGGCTGAACGCGCTTCGACCCGTCCCGGTAAATAGCGACCGCCTTCAAGCCCAGCCGCCAGCTTTCGATGTAGGCCTCCATGATCTCTTCCACCGTCGACTCTTCCGGCATATTGATGGTCTTCGAGATCGCGCCCGAGATGAACGGCTGCACCGCCGCCATCATCTTCACGTGGCCCATGTGATGGATGAACCGCGTCCCGTTCTGCGGGCGAAAACTGCAATCGAACACGGCGAGATGCTCGGGTTTCAGAGCGGGAGCACCCTCGATGGTGCCGGTCGAGTCGATGTGTGAAACGATCTGCTCCACCTGCTCCGGCTTGTAGCCGAGCCGGATCAGCGCCTGCGGCACGGTGTTGTTCACAATCTTGATAACGCCGCCGCCGACCAGCTTCTTATACTTCACCAGCGCCAGGTCGGGCTCGATGCCCGTCGTGTCGCAATCCATCATGAATCCGATGGTGCCGGTCGGTGCGATCACCGTGGTCTGCGCATTGCGGTATCCGGCGCGCTTACCCAATTCGAAAGCATCGCGCCATACGTCCTCCGCCGCTTTCAGCACAGGCATCGGAACTCGGCGGCTGTCGATACGGCTCACCGACTCCCAGTGCATCCGAATCACTTCCAGAAACGGTTTCTCGTTGACCGCATACCCGGCGCACGGACCCGTCGCGTCCGATGCGATCCGAGCGCTGGTCAGATAGGCCTGCCCGCACATGATGGCCGTAATAGCCGCCGCCCAATCCCGGCCCTGGTCGCTGTCGTAGGGAATACCCATCGACATCAGCAGAGCGCCGAGATTCGCAAACCCGAGCCCGAGCGGACGAAAGCTGTGCGAGTTCTTCGCGATCTTCTCGGTCGGATAGCTTGCGTTATCTACGATGATTTCCTGGGCCAGCGTCACAGTATCCACGGCATGCCGGAACGCCTCGACATTGAATTGTCCGTCGGGGCCGACAAATCTCATCAGGTTCAGGGACGCCAGGTTACACGCCGAGTCGTCGAGGAACATGTACTCCGAGCACGGATTCGAGGCGTTGATGCGGGCGGTGTTCTTGGACGTGTGCCACCGGTTCACTGTGGTATCGAACTGCATTCCCGGATCGCCGCATTGCCAGGTGGCATCGGCGATCTGTTTCAGCACGTCGCGAGCTTTGTAGCGTTTCACCGGCTGGTCTGTCACGCGGGACTTCGTCCACCAATCGCGGTCTTCAACTACGGCTTGCATGAACTCGTCCGTTGCCCTCACGGAGTTGTTCGCATTCTGAAAGAAGATCGAGCCGTACGCTTCGCCGTCGAGTGAAGAGTCGTAGCCGGCATCGATCAGCGTGTGGGCCTTCTTCTCTTCTTTCGCTTTGCACCAGATGAATTCTTCGAGGTCCGGATGATCGGCGTTGAGGATCACCATCTTGGCGGCCCGGCGCGTTTTGCCGCCGCTCTTGATCACACCCGCGAACGCATCGAACCCCTTCATGAAGCTCAGCGGTCCTGACGCGCGGCCGCCGCCCGAAAGAATGGCGTCTTCTTCGCGCAGAGTCGACAGGTTGGTCCCTGTGCCCGACCCCCACTTGAACAGCATGCCTTCGGTTTTGGCGAGTTCGAGTATGGACTCCAGCGAATCCGTAACGGAATTGATAAAGCACGCCGAGCACTGCGGCCTCGTCTCCGCCCCGCTCATCTTCCGCGTTGCGTCGAGTTCGTAGTCGTAGTACCAGCCGTAGCCGCGCGATTCTTTTACTCCCACATTGAACCAGACCGGCGAGTTGAAGCAGGCCTTCTGGGTCAGCATCAAATGCGTCAGCTCGTTCCGGAAGTTCTCGCCATCCGCGTCCGTATGGAAATATCCCTGCGACTTGCCCCAATCGGCGATTGTGTCCACCACCCGATGCACGAGTTGCGCAACGCTGCGCTCGCGCTCGGGTGATCCGGCTTTGCCGTGGAAGTATTTGCTGGCAACGATGTTCGTGGCCGTCTGCGACCAATCAGCAGGAATTTCGACGTCCCGCTGCTCGAATATCACCGCTCCCTTGTCGTTACCGATACTGGCCGTCCGAAGCTCCCATTTGATCTCGTCATAGGGAGTCTTGCCCGGCTCCAGTCTGGACGTGAAATAACGAGGGAATGTCACGCCTCGCCGTTCCTGAACTGGCTTGGGCTGGGGTGGAAGGTCTTTGATTCTGGCGCTGAGGTCGACACTGAGCTGTCCCATCGGATACTCCTTGGATTCCCGGACTTGCTGCGGAAGGGAAATGCAGCCGCTTCGTAATAATGCCGCAACATGTAGTGTAGCGTCAAGAACTATATCTATACATGGTGCATAACTTTAGGTTAGACGTTTGAACGCACCTATGCCAACCGCCAGACGGGGGGAGGTAAACCGTTACTCAAACTGTGGGGGGAGGAACTTACGACAGGGCGCCGAATTTGGTGGACGGCATGGGATTCGAACCCACGACCCCAGCGTTGCGAACGCTGTGCTCTCCCAGCTGAGCTAGCCGCCCACATCAATTGCCGGGATACCCTCAATAATAACATGCAGCGTTTGAGCCGGAGCGGCAAATCGGCAGGCTACAATAGCATGCAGTACCATGGATCTCCTCCAGAAGATGCAGCAGGATTGGGATGCCCGGGCCCGTGAGAATGCGCGCTATTACGTCGCGACCGGCAAGGCGGAATGGACGGACGAAGAGTTTTTTGCCTCCGGCGAACAGACGGTTCGAGAGGAGATCCTTACCGACATGACCAACATCTGCCAGGGCAAACCGCCCGGCCAGATGCGGGTTTTGGAAATAGGCTGCGGCGCAGGTCGGGTCACGCGCGCCTTGTCAAATGTGTTTGGTGAAGTTCACGGAGTCGATGTCAGTGGAGAGATGGTGACCCGTGCGAAAAACGCTCTCGCGGAGCGCCCGAATGTTTCCGTGTGGCAAAACAACGGAAAAGACCTTTCCGTACTGCCGCAGGACCTTGTCTTTGATTTCGCCTTCTCCGGAATTGTATTCCAGCATATCCCCAGCCGCGAGGTGATCGAGAGTTACGTTGGCGACGTTCATGCGCGACTTCGTCCGGGAGCTTTGTTCAAATTCCAGGTGCAGGGCGACAGCTCACTCGAAACTCAACCCGACGACACCTGGCTGGGAGTACCGTTCAGCGATCAACAGGCCGTGGAGATGGCACTAAGATGCGGCTTCGATCCGAAATACCGGCACGGTGCCGGGGAGCAGTATTTCTGGCTCTGGTTCTTTAAGAAGTAGCAGCGGACTGTGAGGAAGGTTCTTCCTCGGATGGAGCATCGTCATCCTTGGTGCCGCGCCGCGCCGCCCAATACCGTGCCATCCGCTCCGATACCTGCTTACGTTCCTCCGGGCTCATGCTCTTGCGGCCGCGCCGCTTAACCGCAGGTTTCTTATCGTGCTTGCCGGCCGTCAGGGTGTTCCCGCGAGCCAGCATCTCCTCTAACGAGGTTATTATCTTATCGATCCGGTTCCGTTCTTCGACGAGCTCGCGAATCGCTTTGTATAGGTCCACAGGCCGATATCCTCAATGTCCCTGTCTTATGTTGGTAATTGCTGGCGTCGACGCAAGCGCACCTTCCGTGTAGTATCTACGTAAGCTTACCTTACAATTATCCAATCACGGAGAGGCAAACGGAGCAATATGCCGTTTGGAATAGCTACCAAAGTTATCGTACTAGGAACGGCCAATAAGGTACCAGCCGGAAGCCATACCTAAAGATGGCGACCGCACCACAAGCCGCTATAGCCAGCAGAACTGCGGCAGCGACGAGTATCACCTTGCCCCATGGGAAACGCCGGTTCTCCCGATTCAGCACCAGCAGGTAGCCCGCAAATACGCCTACAAAAAATAAGGCGCACATCGGGATTGCGAACAGCATCAGGTTGAAAACGTCCGGTGTAGGTGTAACGATTGCGGCCAATACAACGATCGCGAGAATTGCGTATCTGGAATGCCGGATCAGGAACCCAGGAGTTACAAGCCGTAAAAGTGTAAGGAAAAAGATCAATACCGGAAGTTCAAAGACAAGCCCGATTCCGAGCGTGACATTCACGAACAGGTCGAAATACTCCGTCACGGAAACCACAGGTTGGATATTGATATCCCGGCCGATGCCCAACAGGAACTCGAGTCCATACTGGAACGCGACGTAGTAAGCGAATAGGCCGCCGAGGATAAATAACCCCGCCGAGCAAATAACAAACGGAGCGGCCCATCGGCGCTCACGCTTATATAGCCCCGGCGCGATGAACGCCCAAACCTGATAAAGGATCCAAGGCGACGCTACGAAAATGGAAGTCAACATCGGCAGCTTCACCCATACTGTGGAGAACGTTTCCATGGGCGTGATCTGCGCCAGTTTCGGGCTATAACCTAGATGCTTAAGCGCTACCGCCGCCGGTTCCGACACGATCCTCCAAAGCTGATTGGCGAAAATGATCGCGGCTATGAACGCCACGCCGAGACCCATCAGGGCTTTGATGATGCGAGATCGGAGTTCTTCCAGGTGCTCGAGGAAGGACATGCGAAGCATCCCTTCCTCGTCGTCGCCCTCCTCTTCGTCCGGCAGGACCGGAGGTGGAGGAGGTGGGGTTTTTGCCGAACCCGTCGAGGTTGCGAGCGCCTTCTCTTCAGGCGCCGTTTGGACTTCAGACTGGGCGTGATGGTACCCGTAGGGATCTTCGTAGTTATAGGTGTCGTCGACGGCGGGAGTATACTCCCCCGCCGCCGCTTCCGGTTCGGTACCGCTCGTCTCCCTCGCCGGGTGTTCGGCTGGAGACTCCTCGCCTTTCGGCGCAGGAACGCCTTTTTGATCGTCCAAGGACATCGTCAGGTTGTGAGTTTAGCTGTGCTGAGTCCCGGTATCGCCCTGATGGGGATCCTCGACGCCGTGCGTTTCCGTTGCGGTGTTCCTTGCCACCGTTCCCGGAAGCGGCGCCGTGCCGTTCGAGGCCGGCGGCTCAAACGTCTTGTCAGCGTCCTGACTTGCGGATGCGCTTACAGTGGATGAATTCGTTGCGGTGGAATCGTTGGATTCGGACCCGTAGGCACCATAATCATACGGCGAGTCATACCCCGATTCATAGTGGTTGTAGATTTCGCTCGTATAACTCTGGGTGACTTCCTTCAATGATTCGTTTTCCCGCTCCAGTGATTGCATTTCGCGTTCGAACGTCGATTTCAGTTCGTTCGAGGCGCGACGGAACTCGGTGATTGCTTTGCCAAGCGTCCGTCCCAGTTCGGGCAGTTTTTTGGGCCCGAACAGAACGAGGGCTACGACAAAAATGATCACCATTTCCTGCCAGCCCACCGGACCCATTCAAGTAACCTCCACCCTCATCGTACCAGCGGTGTGGGATACACCGCTACACGGGGTACGCCGTTCTTTTTCAGGTATGTTCCCACAACCGGTTGCCGTCACCTCCGGCGGACTGCCCGGGCGCCAGTCCACGCCATCGGCAAAGGTAGCAGGAGCCACCCAGCCGCCAGTCAAAGCCACCGTTCCAGCCCACTCTACAGGCCGATCTCCGCGAGCGCTTGCCATCCGGATTCGGTCGTATACCGGTCGAGGTACAACGCCCGCCCGTTGCCGCCGAGGCTTCCCGGGTTCCGAACCGTGCTGACAACCTCTTGTGCAAAACGGGCCGCAGTGTCGGCAATGACGATGTGCTGGCCGTCGATCGCTTCCAGGCCTTCGGCGCCGATGGTGGTCGACACAACCGGCCGCGCAGCGGCCCATGCCTCGAGGATCTTGAACCGCGTTCCGCTTCCTGCAAGTAGGGGCACGATCGCCACTTTGGCTCGCGCGATCTCTGCAACTGCGTCCGCCACCTCGCCGGCGACAACGACACCGGGGACGTTGGCTGTATGGGATCGTACCGCGTGCGCATTCCGGCCCACCACCCGCCATTCGAGTTGCGGATCCTCGCTGTGGACTAAAGGCCACACCTCGCGGGCGAACCATCGCACAGCGGAGATGTTGGGGGCGTACTCGAGGTTACCGGTGAACACGATAGCGTGGTCGGGAAGGGCAACCGGGACATCACGCGACGGAATTGTATTGGGGTACACCGTGATTCGAGGGTGTTCGATACGACGGGCGTCGGCGGGCGAAGCTACCAGCACGTCGTCGAAGGCCGGCAACCATTCGCGTTCGAGTGTGTGGTAATCCGCCGCGAACCTGCGAAGCATTACCGATGCGGGCCAGTCCTCTGCCTCAGCGGAAGTGGCTTGCAGCGCCGACTCGACATTGTGCATATCCAAAATGAGCCGGTCGGCATGAGGCCGCAAAAGCGCGGCATACGGAGCGCACCAGAAGTGCTCGACCACGATCACTCGATAGTGGCGTCCGGCCAGCCACAGTCGAACTTCGTTATCGAAATTCGAAAATCTATCGAGCAGCGGCGGCCGGTGCCTCCAATAGCGGCGCAGGTTTCGAAGCGCGCGGGCGGGCTTCGCTTTCGAGTGATAGGGCAAATCGAGAGTCAGCGTATCCCGAACGCCCGGGATGGGAGACGAGGCGGCCTGATCGCGATAGGTGATTACGTCGACCGCGCCACGGCGCATCAGGTACTCGAGGAGTGATGACGATCGAAGCGCGCCGCCCCCGGTTATCGGATGCACCGGTTCGGGCGACAGGAATAGCGCTTCAGAACAGACGCCGGGCTTCGTCGTAAACCTCCCGAGTCAGCATAGCGGTGCGTTCCCACGAGTAAGCGGCGGCCCGGGCGAGCGCTCGCGCCCGCCAGACTCCGCGCCGTTCGGGATCGAGCGCCGCGCGCATCGTCGATACCCATGCGGCGAGATCCGAAGCTTCCACCTGTACCGCCGCGCCCTCCGCCACCTCGGTGATTGCCGGATCCTTGCTGGTGATGACCATCGCGCCGCACTGCATCGCTTCGAGAACCGGCAATCCAAAACCCTCGTAGAGCGATGGGTACAGGACCGCTGCAGCACCGGCATAGAGCGCGGGCAGTTCGCTCTCTTCGACGCGGCCGTCTCGCGCCGGCATGACGAGATCCACGCCGAGTTGCGCGGCTGCGCATTCGATCACATTCACATTTTTACGGCCATGCAGCGATCCGACGTAGAGAAAATAGGGACGTTCGCGCGGCGCCGTCTCGACGGGCCGGAAGTGCGGCGATGCGGCCAGCGGAATAGCGATCACACGGTGAGCCGCCACGCCGAACTGCTCGATCACTTCTCGGCGGATCGCCTCGCTCGGCGTGATGATCATGGTTGCCAGGCCGAGCCGAACCAGAAGCGGAGTCCTGAACCGCACACGTTCACTGGTATCGGGCGCGGATTCGACGCGCCATGGCGACAGGTCGTGAACCGTCATCACAGTGGGCCGCAAAGGCAGGTAGGGCACAGCGAAATCGGTTCCGTGGAACACGTCAACACCGAGGCGGCGCAGTTCACGCGGCAACCCCGCGATCCACCACCGCCGCGCGAGACGGTTTGCCGGTCCGCGCCCACGCAACAGATTCGGCAACTCCACCGGCATGTCGAACACTTGATCGCTCACGAGATAGAACTGGTCTTCCGGGTAGTTCTCAGCCAGCGCCCGAACCAGTTCCAGGGTGTAACGCCGCACCCCTCCCGACGGTACGGACAGCGGCGTCGCGTCGAGAGCCACTCGGAGGAGTTGCGCCAAACTATTATTCTTGACCGCAGGCTTCCTCCGCGGCTACTCTGAGATTTGCTACACGCTGTCCTTGTTCGCTAACCGTTGACCGCGCTCTGACACGGCGCGCTTGCGCGTGACGTGTCTCTTCTTTCCACATACGGGTCAAAGAGGAGCGAACTTCAGTGCTTCCTGAAGGATTCAAATTAGGCCGGATCGCAGCATCGATCCGGGACGAATACCGCGTGTTGACGCCAGAAGGCGAACTGCATGCGGAACCTTGCGGCGCCCTGCTATACGGGGCATCCTCGCGCGCCGAACTACCCGCGGTCGGCGATTGGGTCGCGATACGGGTGGTAGGCGACGGCGAAGCGATCGTGCATCAGGTGCTGCCGCGCCGAACCAAATTCTCCCGCCGGGCAGCGGGCGGGCGTGAAGAGGAACAAGTGATCGCCGCGAACATCGACACGGCGCTGATCGTGTGCGGACTTGATGGCGATTTCAATGTGCGGCGCATCGAACGATACCTGACGCTGGTAAACGAAAGCGGTGCGGATCCGGTGATCGTGCTCAGCAAGTCGGATATGTGCGCAAAGGTGAACGATCGGATCCGCGAAGCCGAGTCGGTAGCGCGGGCAGCTCCCGTGGTCGCGACCTCTTCGTTCTCCGAACACGGCGTCACCGCACTCGAACCGTACCTTGAAGGCGGGAAGACGCTGGTGCTGCTTGGCTCGTCGGGCGCAGGAAAGTCGACGCTACTCAACCGGCTGCTTGGTGAGGAACGACAGCGTACGGCCGCAGTTCGCGAGTCGGACAGCCGCGGACGTCATACCACGACGAACCGCGAACTGATTCCGCTGGCCGGCGGCGCCGTGCTCATCGACACGCCCGGGATGCGCGAACTTCAATTGTGGGCGAACGAAGATAGCCTCAACGAAACATTCGACGACATCGCGGAACTCGCGGCGCAGTGCCGGTTTCGCGACTGTGCTCATTCGGGCGAGGACGGGTGCGCGGTGCTACGCGCGTTGCAGACGGGAGAACTCGACGAATCGCGGATGGCGAGCTATCGCAAACTCAAGCGCGAGATCCGGCATCACGAGATGCTCGCGGATAAACCAGCGGCTATCGCAGAGAAGCAGAAGTGGAAGGCGATTCACCGGGCCATGCGGAAGCATTACAAAAGCCGCTGACGCGCGAGAATAGCTGGAGAATGCACAAGACACTTCTCGTGGCCGGCGCGCTACTGGGGTTTACCGCGCCGGCCCAGCAGATGACCATTGAAGAGTACGAGCCGAAATCCACGCTGGTGGTTCCGGAACATCCGGTGACGCGGGCGAAGTATCCGTTCATCGACGTGCACAATCATCAGCGGAACATGTCGCCCGAAAACATCGACAAACTGGTCCGCGACATGGATTCGATTAACCTGCGTGTAATGGTGAACCTCAGCGGGGGCAGCGGCGCCACGCTGAAGCACATCGTGCACTCCATGAAGGGCCGCTACCCGGACCGGTTTGTGGTGTTCGCGAATCTCGACTTCAAGGGAATCGATGAACCCGACTGGGGCGAGAAGACAGCGAAACAGTTCGAAGAAGACGTTCGGAATGGAGCGCAGGGGCTGAAGTTCTTCAAGAATTTTGGAATGGAAGTGAAGTACGCGAACGGGCAGCGCATGCACGTCGACGATCCGAAGCTCGATCCTGTTTTCGCCGTGTGCGCGCGGTTGAAACTGCCGGTGCTGATCCACACCGCGGAGCCCGCATCGTTCTTCCAGCCGATCGACAAGCACAACGAACGCTGGCTCGAACTGAAGCAGTTTCCGAACCGGGCGCGCCCACCCGAACGATATCCGAGTTGGGAGACGCTGATGAACGAACAGCACAACCTGTTCGCGCGGCATCCCGACGTTATCTTCATCAACGCCCATCTGGGCTGGCTGGGCGGCAACCTCGGCGAGTTAGGCCGGCTGATGGACCGCCTGCCGAACATGTACACGGAAATCGGAGCGGTGCTCGCCGAACTGGGGCGGCAGCCGCGATTCGCGCGCGAGTTTTTCATAAAACATCAGGACCGGATTCTGTTTGGAAAGGATATCTGGGAGCCGCGTGAGTATTTCGTCTATTTCCGGGTTCTCGAAACGGATGACGAATACTTCGATTACTATCGCAAGCGGCACGCGTTCTGGAAGATGTACGGCCTCAACCTTCCTGACGAAGTGCTGAGGAAGTTGTATTACCAGAACGCGATGCGCGTGATCCCGGGGTTGAAAGGTCCTACGCCTTAGCGGCGTCGCCCCCCAGAGAATCGACAATCGAGCGGTTTGCGGCGAGCACAGGCCCGCGGGTGAACAAAATTCCGCGTACATCGGCCCGGCGGCGTGCCGCGGTGTACATCGCGAGCACGCCCCACGCGTCCAGGAAGTCCGGCTGGGAGCGTTGGACGATGGACGCGAGCGAACTTTCGAGTGCCGCCCTCTTCTTCTTGAAATCGTTGTTGTCTTTTAGCGCTTCGGCGTCATCGCCGTTGGAGCGAAGGAACGCCCTCATATCCGCGACGCACTCGCCAGCCTTTTTCATCGCCGCCGACCACCATGTGATGACGGTGTAATCGTGCGTGATCAGAGCCAGAGGGATGCCCGCATTGAGCGGTGGCGACAGAACCGTATGCAGACTGGGCTGCCCGAGTTTCGTCATCTGCTCCCACAATCTGTCGTTTTCGGGAAGCATCGGAATTCTCCGGAAATCGTTGGGATCGCCGGGCTGAACCAGTAGTGCAACGCACTCGCGGCCGATCGCGTAAAAGTGCTCTTCGGGCCAAGGCTTTCCCGTGGGATCCTGGAACATCCCTTCGAACGAAGGCCGGTCGAAGGTCACCTCGACATAGATGCTGGCGCGTCCGGCAAAGGGCTGGTCGAGAAATGTCTTCTTCTGGGCATCCGTGATCAGCAGCAGCCCCACCATGTTGTCGAGGAAATCCGAGATGTTTTGCCGTTTCGCGTTGGCGGACTCTTCGTAATAGCTAATGGATCCCTTGAAGTCGAGGAACTTCTGGACACCCGAAGCCCGATAGGCGGCGGTAAGCACCGCCGACTGCATCATTACTTTCCTCAGCTTTCCGGAATCCGCAGCGAGGGAATTCGCGCTGACGAGTATCTTCTGCGCAGTGGCCGAATCGGTCACCAACAACTCACCGGTCTCGGCATCGAACAGGACCTTACCGCTTCTGACGAGAGTCGACATGCGCAGGACGTTGACGATACCCAGCAGGTTGATCTTCCAGGTAATCGACTTTTTGACGACCTTGTCGAGTTCGCTGGAAAGCATCCGCACGCCCGCCGGCATGTCGTCCGAGCGGCGGGATGTGAGCGGCGAGAGATCGGCCTGGAGGGCGCGGTGCAAAGCCTCGGTCGCCGCAGTATCCAACCGGCTCAGGTCGAATTCGTACTCGAAAATCGATGTATCCTCCGCCGATACCGCAAAAGATCCGCTGAGCGAGAGCGCGAGAGCGCGGCTGAGGCTCGCCTCGATGGCGCTCTTCATATCGTCGATCTGTCCGTCGGATAGCCCTGCTTCGGCGAGTGCGGCGGCGTCGGCTTTTTGCGCGCCGAGAAAGAACATCACTTTCTCGGTGAGATCGCGCTTGCCCAGGGTTGCGCTGAGACCGGCGGACGCGGTGACGTCGAATTCCATCTGGGTGCCCGCCATCTTGAACAGGCCGAGGCGAATTCGACTCTCATCGACTTTGAAGACCCGCAGCTGATATCGGCCGCTGACGCCGACACTGGCACCGACGGTGACCGAGGCGCCAGCCTGGAGCGTCAGAGCACCGATCGCCTCGAGTCCGAGCGTCGGTGTCGCAAGCGGATTCAGCGCCTGTGCGAGGTTGAACGATGCAGAAAATGTCAGCTGTCCCGAACCGCTGACGCTCGCGACGTCTCCAGGCCGCATATGCGCCAGGTCGGCCACGTCGCCGGGAACGACGGCTGTGGACAACAGATCCTTCAGAGTTTCGCGCAGTGTGGGAATCACTCCGGTAATGTCATAAAATCGGCCGGCACGATACTCGACCGATCCGCCGGCCGAGAATCCGAACTGAAGGTCACCGGCGGTTTTCGACAAATCGATGGAAAGGCGTGGATTGAACGACACCGCGACGAAGGTCTTACCGGGCCCGACGACCACGGGATTGGTGAATGGTTTGTCGCCCTGAATCGGACTTCCGGTCTGAGCCGCGCTTACGGCGATCCTCTCACCGGCCTGGAGGCACCAGTCCACGCCGGTGGTTCCGAATGTACCGTCTTTGGCAAACGAGAGTCCAAGTCCGATGGGCGTTGTGGCAATCGTGACGATCGGTTTTAAGAGAGCGTTCGCGAGTTCCGCGCTGGCCAAGAACCCGGCGGTATCTCCCTTGAAGTACTTGGAAATTCCCGAACCTGCCCCGGCTTCGGCGGTCAGGATATCGACGTTGAGCTGATCGGTAATTCGAATCGACGGCACTCGTACCCTCCTCCGACCGGAAAAGGGACGATCGATCAAGCCCACTCCGGTCTGCTGCAATGATAAGCGAGATTCTTGTAAAAAAGGCGCCCGTGGGCGGCCGCGACCAAGTGTCCGGCACCCTGTTGTGGTTGAGTTCGGGCGCCACGCTACGGTAATCTAAAAGCTGGACATTTCTGGAAATCGGGATTTCAAGTTAGATGGCGAATACCTTTTCTTCGATTAAGCGGATGCGTCAGGCCGAGCGCCGGACCGCCGTGAACCGGATGCGCAAATCGCGGCTCCGTCACCAGGTTCGTACGATCCGCCGGCTCCTGGAACAAAAAGACGCTGGTGCCGCGACTGCCGCGCTTCCCGCCACCTTTTCGATTGTGGACCGGTCAGCGAAGTGGGGCATCATCAAGATGAACACCGCGGCCCGTTATAAGAGCCGCATCGTGAAGCGCCTCCGCAGTTTAACCGCCTCCGCCGCTTAGGTTGCAACTCTCCGGGCCGAATTATTCGAGGGACAGATCGGTACTGCCCTCAGTTTGTCTGCACACGCACATCAACTTTTCGTTAGCGATTCCCGCAAGAGGCTAACCAACTTATCGAAGGCGCGGGCGGCCTGGATCTCGTTATAGACCGGGCTGTCCGACGCGGTCCAACTGTGGTAGGCGCCATCGTAGGTCTCGCTTTCGTACCGGCCACCCCAATTCTTCAGCGCATCCTCGAATTTTTGAATGGCTTCCTCCGGCATGCTGCGATCTTTTGTTGCGTGAGCGAAGTACAGGCGGGCCTGGATGCGAGGCAAAAGATGGTGCGGGCTATCCTCGCTTTCGGTGAACAGCCGTCCGCCATGGAACGACGCCACCACGGCGATTCGATCGGGGCGGGCGGCGGCCAGGCGCATCGCCACCGCGCCTGTAAAGCAGTAGCCGACAACGCCGATCTTCGATCCTGGAATGACATGCGGGCTGCCGGTGAGGGCGTCGATGTATTTCAGGGCATCGCTCTCCAGGGCCTCCACGTTGAGCGGCGCGGTCAACTCGGCGAAGCGCTTCATCATCGCGTCCTCGCTCACCCCGGGCTTCATTTCGAAGACGGGTGGCCGCGAAGTGCGATAGAAGACGTTGGGCATCAGCACCGCGAACCCTTCCCGCGCGAGGCGCTCGGCAATGGCAGTGTGGGCGGGCCGGATGCCTCCGGCGTCCGTCAAGTGAATCACGCCGGGCCACGGGCCTTCGCCTCCCGGTGCCAGCAGCACCGCGTCTGCGACTCCGGACCACATCGAAATCTGAAATTTTTCGGTGATCATCTATTCTTCCGTTGCGTCGTTCCGCGGTGTCAGGATAACTCTTCCGAGAACGTCCGGTCAGCAGGTGCCGGGCAGTGAAGAACCGCCTGTTCAGCCGCAGGCGAAGCCGG
Source organism: uncultured Acidobacteriota bacterium (assembly GCA_963720745.1). GTDB lineage: Bacteria > Acidobacteriota > Terriglobia > Bryobacterales > Bryobacteraceae > TMP-7. The sequence continues at coordinate 3,065,025 of CAVRGO010000001.1, read as the reverse complement.
AATCCCGTTAACGGCTGGCTGACGGTGCGGTCGTTCCAACGCGGCTAGCGGCAGCGGGCCTGGGGCGGCGGGTTCGGCCGAGTGTGGTTGTTGCGGAGTTCGAAAGTTGCGGTGTTGAGCGGCGGGTTCGAGGTTGAGGGCACCACCCGTATTTTCGGCTTGCTCGGTGTGCACGGGCTTCCCGGCTGCTTCAGCTTTCTCGGTTTTTTCGCGGCGGCGGCGGGCGCGCCAGAACTCACTGACCGCGTGCCGCCACATCCGTTCGGCTTCGGCGAGCGTGCGACTGAGGAGTTTGAAACGTTCGAGGTCGTTTTCGAAGAGATCGAGGAGGCTACAACGCTCGAGCAACTGATCGTGCAGGCGGTGCATGGCCTGAAGGTGGTTCCAGGCGCGCTCAATTTGTGTAGCGAGAAGGCGTTCTTCGAGCGTTTCTGGATTGTAGGCGGCGGCGACCGGCTCTGCGGTTTGCTTTGGCGCTATGACGGCGGCGGCTGTAGAGGGCATGTGAGTCTCTTTCCGCCTTCAACATATCAGCGGTTTTCGAATTAGCAAGTTTTGGAAGACTAAGTGGTTGATTCGGCTGGAGTCCGGCTGTGTGAATGGCTGGGCCGACTGAATACGGGAGACGAGCGGAAGTCCCGGCGATCGATCGCTACCAGCGGCCACCGTGCGAACGCTCGGTGCGGGCGCCATCAGGCGCTGCATATCAGGAGCGATTCCAGTTCGAATCCGCTTCGCACCACCGTGGGACCGGTTAGCAACAGAGTCGTTGATCGCGGCCGTGGCCGCTTGCAAGATTCGGCTTATGAAACGATTCCCGGCTGCGGGGGTTCTACTGCTTTTGATGATTTCCGGTGCGAAGGCGCAGCGTGTTGAGGATCTGTTGCCCGGGAAGACGAAGCTGGAGGCCGTCGAATACAAAGGCCGAAAGGCCATCCGAATGATGGTGGAGCGCGAGGGCGAAGGTCTCGCAATGCTGCGCGACACCGAGTTCGGGGACGGCACCATTCAAGCGGACGTCGCGGTGAAAATGACCACGCCGCCCGGTGTGCGCAATCCCGGCTTTATCGGAATCGTATTCCGTTCGCGACCGGACGCACGGCATTACGAGTTGTTCTACATTCGGCCCGGAAATTCGCATGCGGAGGATCAGGCCATGCGCAATCACGTAGTGCAGTACGTCGAGTCGCCGGACTTCGATTGGTACAAGCTGCGCAGGACGTGGCCGTGGGTGTATGAGGCGCATGGGGATATACAGCCCGAGGTATGGATCCGAATGAGAATTCAGGTGGAGGGCCGCCGCGCCGGCCTGTTTCTCGACGGCTTCGAATCCCGCGCTGGTGGTGGACGGGCTGAAAGGCGAGGATCTGAAAGGCGGTGGGTCTGCGGGGATCGCCGGACCAGGAGTCCTATTTCTCGAACGTACGGATCACCCACGCGAAACGGCAGCCGGTCGAGAATGGCGGCGATGTCGCCGGTACCTGGGAATTCAAATACGGGAGCGACGTGGGTCCGCTCGCCTGCGTGATGAAGCTGCGTCGGGAAGGGAACACCGTGCCGGGCACCGCGTCGGGGCTGATGGGCACGGACCTGCCGGTGTCCGGCGTTCTCTGGCATTGTGTACTATCTTCGCCAATACGACAGGGCGATCGGCCAGTTTCAGAGGACGATACAGCTAGACCCGAACTTTGCCTTGGCTCATCTTTACCTTGGCTATACCTACGCTGAGAAGGGCATGTACACCGAAGCGCTCCAAGCCCTTCATGCACAGCCGACGCAGGTCTGGGAAGGTCCGAACCTGGGCGCTCTCGGCTACGTCAATGCGCGATGGCAGCGACAGGAAGAAGCGCGAAGGCTCAATGAGATTTGGCGTGCGCGCACCTCTTCCATGACGGGGTCGGCGAGAGTTGGCAGCGCTGTTTGGTTCTACCTGGGGCTCAGGCAGTGAGACAAGTTATTCGAGTCACTGAATAGAGCCGTCGAAAGGAGTTGGTTTTGGGTCAATTCGCTGAAGATCCGGCCTACGTTCGATCCGATTCGTTCCGACCCGCATTACCGTGCCCTACTCGAGAGATGAACCTATATGAGTAAGACAGGATAGACAGTCCTCGCGGGTGCGCCCTGCCGCAGTAGTGTTGTGAGGGGCTATGGTGGGGCAAGGGAAGAGATCGCTCTCCCGCGACCGCTGACCTCAGCGCGGTGCTGGTGACGGGCGGCTATTTAGAGTAGACGACGGGCCGCTACCGCGGTGAGATCCGCGGAGGCCAAGATTGCAAGTTATTGTACAATACTGTACAATACCGATGTGGAACTGAACATTAGTGAGGTGCGGCAACGTCTACTCACACTGGTAGACACGATTCCCGCCGGAGGAGTCACCATTACCCGCCATGGCGAACCGGTGGCGCGGTTGGTTCCGATCGAGGTTTCACGTCAAGGGCGGCGCGTTAGGCTTCCGCTGATCCGGTCAAAGGGGAAACCAGGCCCGCTCGCCCCGGTAAACGAAAACCCCCATGACCTCATACTTCCCTGATGTGAACACCTGGCTGGCACTGGCCTGGGACGGGCACGTTCACCATCCGGGAGCGTCGGCCTGGTTTGACGGTATCCCTGAAACATCCAAGGTTATTTTCTCGCGGTACACGCAGCTTGGGTTGCTCCGGTTGGTGACGAACGGTCAAGTGATGGGGGACAGCATCGTCAGCCTCGAAGATGCATTTGCGTTGTACGATCGTTTGCTCGAAGATCCGCGGATCGACATAAGTCCGGAACCCAAGAGTGTCGACCAATTGATGCGCAACGCGTCGCGACCGTTCGCGCGCCAGACCGCGACAAAAGCGATTGGGGATCTGTACCTGATCGCATTCGCGGTGGCAACTGAAGCCACAATGGTTACGTTCGATAAGGCAATGGCGCGTGCGCTCCGACTTCAACAATCACCTGTGCTGCTGCTATCTTGACAATCTCCGCAGGGTTCTTTCCGTCGATGGTTTGCGGTTCGAATCGAAGCAATCGGTTTTTGAATGATTGCGAGTTGGCGCTCACTTTCCCGTCCTAATTTCGATACCCTTTGTTGAAATCCGTGGCCAGGCCGTACGGAATTTTACGGCCTGCGCCCCCATCGCGCATCAACAGATTCTCATCGAACCCCTGGTGACCGTAGCGCATGGAGAATTTCCCCGACTCGCTCAATGAGCCCAAGTAGTGTCCGGCCTCATGGGCCATGGTGGAGTCCGAACGGTCGTCGCTGATCAGCGAAATTCCGGCTTCGGAGTTCGTCACGCCGAGATCCTTACTGGTCTTGTTCACTGCCCGTTTCACCAGGAAGAAAGTGAGGTCGGCGGCGGAGTCCTTCTTGTCTATCAGATCGGCTTTCAGGGCCTTGTCTGTTATGTCCGCCTCCTGGCCGGGTTTCAACCGATCGACAATCACCGGATCGGTTTTCGACAGTTCGAACACTACGTTTGCCTGCGGTGTCCAAATGTCATTCATCTGTTCGAGTAGGACCTTGGGGTCCGTCGCCTTCTCGCTCGAGTTGACCGGAGTGCCTTTTTCATCCCGTACCTGCACGGGACGGATCGCGATCTTTACGCGCTTTCGTTTGAGTACGGTGACTTTGAGCGTCGCTTCCACTTTCTTCTTCGCGGGATTGCGGGCTTCAATTTTCATTCCCATCCCGATGTGAGCGTTAGCCGTTATTCGGAACAGTTTCAGACTGCCGGACTTCAGCAATGTGAGGGCGCGGGCCTTTTCGGCAGTACTGCGAGGAAATGGGGCGGTATTGATGGCGTGCTGCACTTGATCGCCCCTAAGTTCGTCGACGCGGAGCAGGTCCTTCACTTCAGGAGCCACCTTGAAATCTCTTCCGCCATCAAAGACGAATAAGCCGATGCCGTTTTGCGGCACAACGATGCCAGGACCGCCCGTCGCTGTCTCGCGAGAGAATCCCGCGTTCGCAAATAGTTCCCGAAACTCCACACTCATGATGGCTGCCTCCAAAATCTAAAGCGTCAATGAGCGGGATTGTTAGCGAAGAAAGTGTTGTGGGGGTCGGGGAGGCGACCATGGATTCCGGGCAGAGGTCTGGGACATGTTCAAGGCCGCTTGGTACCGGCCCGCAGAGTCTTACCAGGGGTATGACTTTTGGTATAACTCCTGGTATGAAGATTGGTCATCTCCCTCGATGACACGCTGCTGGGGAAGCCGATGAAGCCGCGCGCCAGATGGGTCTCAGTCGCAGCCGATTCGTCGCGACCGCTATTTCTGAGTTTCTAGAGAGGAAGAAAGCGGAAAATATGCTGAATCGGGGTAAGCGTTCGGTGAGGTGTTTACCAGCGTTTACCAGACGCTTACCCTTTGAAGATGCCAGTACGGTAGTAGTAGTCTGGAACAACGATCGTGGTGATTGACCATAGCAGGCGACCTATGACGGTTCGCGAAGCACGTCGCCTTTTGCGCTGTCGAGCCTTTGGCGGACCCCGCTGACCGCGAGCCGACGCGGTCCATCCGTCGTCAGCGGCAGAAGCCGCCCAGTTCCACGATGCGGCAAGGGCCCGATCGGAGGGGCAGCTTATGACCAGCGCTTTCAACACGACACTGATCCTGGCGTTGTTCGCGGTGGTGGCGTTGCGTCCGCCGATGCCGCGACACTCGTCGCCGTTCAACCTGCAGTTCGCGCTGGGATGGTGGATCAACGAGGCGCCCTTGGTCGGGCTCTGGTGGCTAATCGCGGGCACGATCGGCACCCTTATCCACCCCGAGGCGAGTTGGTGGTGGTGGCTGGTTGCTGCGTTCGCCGCCGTGGACGGGTTGCTGCTGGGGTGGATCGCGGTGCGCGGTCGATCGGCCCGGCCGGCACTCTCCGAGGCGCTGCAGACGGTTTACGGGCCGCAGGCAAAGCCCCGGTACACCCGGCCGGCGTGGTGGCGTCTGCTGCTGCCGGTCGTCTCATGGCGGCCGGACGTGCGCCGCATCCGCAACCGGCGGTACGGTCCGGCCCGGCGAGGGAACCGACTGGACGTCTACGTGTCCCGCCGAGGTCGCGCCGCAGCCGGGCGAGCGCCGGTGCTGGTGTACTTCCACGGCAGCTTCGCGTTCGGCAGCAAGATGCTCGGCTCCCGCGCGTTGATCTACCGCCTGGCCGCCCAGGGCTGGGTGTGCGTCAGCGCCGGCCGCCGCCTGTTCCGGGCCGGCTATCGGGAGCAACTCGCCGATGCCCGGGGCGCCCTGGCCTGGGTGCGCGACAACGCGGAGGCATACGGCGGCGATCCCGATCGCGTTTTCGCGGCCGGAGGCTCCGCGGGAGCGCACTTGGCCGCGACCGCCGCCATGACCGGTAGCAACGTCGCCGCGGTGATCGGCATGTACGGCTACTACGGCAGCGTCGGCGCCGGACCCGGATCGACGTCACCGCAGGAGGTCATCAACCCGGACGCCCCACCGTTCTTCATCATTCACGGCGCCCTCGACACCCTGGTCCTGCACCACGAGGCCCGAGCATTCGCCGAGCGGGTCCGCGCGGTCTCCCGGCAACCGGTCGTCTATGCAGAACTCCCCGGTGCGCAGCACAACTTCGACTTCTTCCAGTCCATCCGGTTCCACGCCGTCACCGATGCGATAGTGCGTTTCGCGGAACTCACCCTGGGGTCGATGGCGCCAAATGTCCGGAGCGACCGCCACGCGGCACCGGGTCCGCGGAACCGGTCGTGACGCGTCGAGCTGATCCGGCTGATGTATCGGCCCTCGCGTGAAACAGGCATTCCAGAGTTTGCTCAACGCTGCACAAGCGAAAGTGGCTGTCCGAGATAGTCGGCAATCGCCTTTCAACCCTTTAACTCGGGATGCAAAACTGCTTCTCTTTGCGCCACACGAAGTTAGATGCCCGAGTGTAAGTCTTGACTGACGAGCTGAGGGTGTGCAGCTTATCGGGGTCCCTTCTCATACGCCCCGTAGCACCTGGGATGTGGTCATTTCGAAAGCAAGCAATGGAACGTAGACAAGGTTCTTTTTGCCCTCGTTCGACATTGGAGATGAATGGGCGGACCAGCCCACTATGGACGGCCAGGTGAGTTTGGGTCCAGCCGCGCTCCAGTCGGAGATTGCGCATTCGCTTTCCCAGACGGACGGAAACATCTTCCTTTGAATGGCGCAGGCTGATAATCGGCGCCTCGTCCAGGCGCAGCCGGACAGACGTGTCGATGAACGAACCTTTGTCCGATTTAAGGATCAGCGAATGGAAGTCGTTGGTTGCCAGGCGATATCGGCGCGGCTGCTCGGAACGCACCACCAATATTTGCTGGAGTTGCAGCCGTAGGTTTTGCCGAAGAGTCCGTCCGGCGTCGCGGTGCGCTATGCGCTGAATCAGTGGGAGGCGCTGACGCGCTTGCTGGACGACGGCGAGTAGGAGATTGATAACGGCGCCACGGAACGGGCCAACCGCGATATCGCCCTGCGCCGCGGCAACTGGACATTCTTCGGCAGCGATAGCGGTGGCCAGACGGCCACGGTGTTGCGAACTTTCATCGCTTCCTGCAGGCGCTCCGGCGTGGAGCCGTTTGCCTCGTTCCGCGACGTACGCTCGCGCATCCCGGCGCACTCCATCACCCGGCTGAGCGAATTGCTTCCGCACCGCTGGCTACCAGCGACTTCCCCAGCCCAAGCTTAAACAAATCCGCCGATACCACCCGTCCAGGAACATCCCGGGCGGCGGTTTACCAGGTTTACCAGCGTTCACCAGGTTCACCAGCGTCCGCCGGACGCTTACGAATCAGGTGAACGAGATCCATTCAGATGGCATCACGCCGATAGAGAAACGGTTGCTCAAGGGGATGAAGGCGAAAGTTCGCGCGATCGCGGAGCGCGAGTGAGCGAAATCAGGCAGGGGCAGGCTTTCTGGGTCGACTTTGGCGCCCGGGCAGGGTCTGCGCCCGCGGGCCGTTACCCGGGTGTGGTTGTTCAGCATAACTTTTCTAACCGTAGCGCCATTGGAACTACGGTAGTGTGCCAGATCACGTCAAATCTGACGCGGGCAAAGATGAGGGTGTCTTGTTGAAACGGAGCGTGTCAACGTCTCGCAAGTTTTCACCATGGGATAAGACCGAGACTTGTAGAGTACGCAGGTGAGCTGAATCCGTCGCCGGCCGCCGCGGTTCGCGACGGACTTCACCTGCTATTTGAAAAGTTGTAGGCGGGTAGCTTTCGGGCGCTCCCGGAACGTTTCAATCCGTCAACGACAGAATCAACTCTTCCATGACGATCCGATCGTCGGGGCGGGCGTCGCGCAGGCCCCGGTCGGCGAGGAAGAGCTTTTTGAGTGCAGTCTCCAGTTTCTCTTTTGGAAACACCTGGAGCGTTTGCCGGAGTTGTTCCGCGCGGTCGCGCCATATCCGAATCCCGATGCGGCCGAAGTGATTCTGAATGTCCGCGGACGTTCGCAAATTAGCTTCGCGCGCTACCAAGGCCAGCCGGAACTGCGTCGCCAGAAAGCTGAGAGCCAGTGGAAGATACTCCCCTTCTCTCACCAGCGCGTCAAGGACGTCGAGCGATCGCGAACGGTTGCCGGCGCCCAAAGCGGACACCAGTTCGAAGATTGTGTTCTCGTGTGCGTCAGGAACCAGGCGCGCGATGTCGGCGGCCGTGATGCGACGCTTCTCTCCGGCGAACAGGCTGAGCTTCTCGATCTCGGAGGCGATTCGCGACGCATCACCGCCGAGCGCCTCCACGAGAAGAGCGATCTCGGGGCCTCCGATCTCGAGGCCGGCTTTTCGCGCAAGGTCGTGCGCCAAAGCGGCAGCGGCTTCTTCGGTAAAACGGCGAAACTCCACCTGGTTCGGAACCGCGGAGTAAAACTTCAGGACGCGATCAATGCGGGCCTTGTCGTCGCCATCGAATTCGTAACGCGAGCAGTCGAAGACGACGGTTGTCCCGGGCGCCGGGTCCTTGATGTACCGCGCCACCTCGGCCGAATCGTCTTTCCCTTTTCCGTCTTCGTCATCGGAAGTTGCCGCGATGGCCCGGCCGCGCGGCAGCGCTGCCTCGGCGCCCGCAATCCAAATCACGCGGGAGGAAGCAAACAGCGAGAGCGTCCGAGCGTCGTCCAGCGCAGCGGAGAGTTCCACATCCGAGAGATCGTGATGGGCAAAGCCCTGTTCACGTTCGTCTTCGGGCAGCACGGCCTGGATGAGAGCGCGGCGGCAACGATCGCGCATGTAGAAATCGGGACCGATGAATAGGTAAACGGAAGCCGGGCCGGGTTTCTGAATTTGTCGGAGGAACTGGTCCGGAGTCATCAAAAGTTCTCGAGAATGGCACTGACCAGCATCCGCGCGACGTCGCGGCTCAAGCGGTCCATCGCGACCGGGCTTTCATCGAGGAAGGTTTGCGGGTCGGCGCTGATTTCGTATTGGGTTTTCCATTGGAACGATGGACGCGTGAAGAGCGTTTTGCCGGTGGCGCGTTCCACCAGGCTGGCGGACATGTTCACGATCACCTGTACGCTGCTGGCGCGGCCCGTGGCCGGATCGAGGATGACCGGGTAGGCGAAATAGTTCACCACGGTTCCCCGAAGAACGGCGTCGGCCTGATCGGGATCGGTGACCACCTGGTAGCGCGTGCGGGCAATGAACTCGCGCGAAAGCGCTTCGGGCAGCCGGTCCGTCAAGCGGTACCGCGTGGTCGCATTTCCGAATGCCGGAATTGCGATGGTGTGGATCGTCTTCGGCATCAGGTCGGCTTTTCCAGAAACGTGATACCCGCAGCCGGAAAAAGACGCAACCGCCACGAGGATGCCGGCCAACGGGAGGGGCCAACCACGGCCTTTGCTCAAAGGTACTCCTTGAGCACCGACACAGCAGTTTCAGCGAATGTTCGCAGGTTGTCGGCGACAAGCCAGAACCAATATGCGCGAGGGTTGTTCCGGTCGTTCCGAATGGCGCCGACGGAAACTCCACTCTGACCTGCGACGCCGACATTGTTCGGTGGTTCTTCGCCGGCGGTGCGGACTTCGATTTGGGCGGAGGCGAGCGCGCCTTCGATTTCCTCGACAGGCGGTGAGGATTCGAATTCCATCCAGACCGAGCAACTATAGCCGTGGAACACAGGCGCCTGCACAAGGCGCAGCGAAGGCATCGGCGGACGGCTCGACACCGATAAGAGCGAGGCCAGATGACGGTCGATGCGGAGTTCCGATTCTTCCAGCGGGTGGGGCGCTTCAGAGCCATATGCCGCAAGCATGCCGAATCCCAACTGTGCGTCGAAAACGTCTTTCGGGAGCGGCTTGAAGGAGAGCAGATTGACGGTCTGTACCTGCAGTTCGCGCAGACCCTTCTGGCCGCGTTCGCTTGCGGGCTCAAACACATCCACCACCGATCGCGCGATCGGCCAGCGCGAGGCGAGGCGCCCGTAGAACAAGGCCAGCGACAAGGCCGCCGGGTGCGCGATCAATTGGATGGAAGTCTTCTTCGATTGCGCTGCGGTCTCGAGGATGGGAGCGCGAAGGCGAGCCTCGGGATGATCTTCGAGAGCGCCGGTCAGGTCAATCAGAGGGACGCCGCGCCCGGAAACCAATTCCGCTGCTCGCACGCTGGACTCGGGCGTTCCGGTGAGGAATACGGCCTCCACTCCGGTCAACGTCTCCGGCGTCATCGGTTCAAGAATTGTAGGCTCGCCTTCTTCGTCGCGAGTAATTTGGGCGCTCTCGGCTTCACCCGATATAGTGCGTAGCTCGGGTTTCGGCGTGAGGTTCGAGAGGAGTTCCCGAATCTCGCGGCCGATGAGGGACTCGCCGCCGACAATGGCGACTCGGGAGTGTTTTGTGTCAGCCAACTTGATGCTCCGGACGGGGTGCGGATTCGGAACGGCGGAGGCGCCGGCGCACGATGCCGCCCGCGCGGATGACGATTCCGCTTCCAACGTAGAGGATGGCGAGCATGAGCAGCACCGGCCGCGCCGCAATCCAGATCAGGTAAATGACGCTCGCCACGACGACAATGGTTATCGGGGAGCGGGGACGCAACAGGGTCAGATCCTTGAAACTCGGATAGCGCCACATGCTGACCATCAACAGGGCAAGCGAAGCAACCAAAACGAGCCACACGACCGCGAACGGCCACCACTGAATCGGCGCCGAATCGGCCGCGAAAACGACCGCCGCCACCATGGCCGCCGCCGAAGGAATCGGCATCCCGACGAAATATTTACGGTCAGCGCGCCCTGGATTTTTGGGGACGGGATTGGTGGTGATGTTGAAGCGTGCGAGGCGGGCCGCTCCGCAAACCACAAACAGGAAGCAGATGAAATATCCGGCGCGCGTGATGTAGTCGAGGGGGATGAAACCGGGGGCTTCGAGGAAGCGGATGCCCCAGGCGTACGCCAGGACAGCGGGCGCGATGCCGAAGGTGATGACATCGGCGAGCGAATCCATCTCGCGGCCGAAATCGCTCACTGTGTTCGTCAGCCGCGCGATGCGTCCGTCGAGGCCGTCGAGCAGCACGGCGAGTCCGATCACTTTCGCGGCGACTTCGAAATGGATGTTACTGCCGAAGTTCCCACCGGCCGCAGCGATGGCTCCCTGAAAGGACTGCAACACCGCAATGTATCCGAGAAAGATGTTGCCGGCCGTGAAGAGGGACGGCAAAACGTAGGCGGCGCGACGCGGACGGCGGTCCGGCGATCGCGGATCGATTAACCGCTCTTTGAAAGTCATTCGCGGCATCTCGTCATGACCGCCGCCGCGCCAGGACGCTGGAACCCGCGGCGACGCGTTCACCGGCACGAACGGCGATCTCCCATTCGGGCCCGAAGAACACGTCCACACGCGATCCGAACTTGATGAGGCCGATTCGTTCGCCGCACGACACGCGGTCGCCGGCATTTTTCCAACACACGATGCGGCGCGCAATCAATCCGGCAATCTGTTTGAAAATCACCGTGGTCCCGTCGCCTTCCACCACCAAAGTATTTTGCTCGTTCTGAACACTGGCCAGTTCGCGGCTGGCTACCAGAAACTCGCCCTTCCGATAACGAATTTCCTTGATCTCTCCAGCGATGGGCGAGCGGTTCACGTGGACATCGAAGATGTTCAGAAAAATGCTGATGCGCGTGGACTCTGTTCCTTCGGCCTTGATGGAAACCACTTTCCCGTCCGCCGGCGCTACGGCGACTGAACCCGGCGGTATCTCACGATCGGGATCCCGGAAGAAGTACAAGCAGAACGCCGCAAGGATATAACAGGGGACACCCCAGGGCCAACCCACCGCGTATGACAACAGCAGGCCTGCCAGGGTTAGCGCGCCACCGTAATAAAACCCATAGGAAACCATCCCGTTATCTTCAGTTTCTCACGGCGCAACAAACTGTTGCGAGAGAAAGAATCTTGAAGACGCTTGGGTTCCCACATGTCAGGCGAATACAGAACTGGATCGTCTTCGAGGTACTCGCACCGTAATTCATGATCGTGTTGTACTCGGAGAGCTAGCCGTTGTTCTCATCTTGGGGTTGGGAGCGGTGGATAGTACGCTGGAGGCGGGGGACGCAGCACCCGATCAATCGCCGGCGCCGGCGATGGGAATTGTGAACGTGCGATTCGGCGAACTACAGGCGAGGACTGCATTCGCCGGACTGACGCCGCGCTTTGCCGGGCTGTACCAGGTGAACGTGCAGGTTTCCGCGGGCGTGTCGGGCATTTCGGAACTGCAGGTATTGTGCAACGGCACGGGCAGCAATGTCGTCATTATCCCATTCGTAGGTAAGTGAGCCGTCTGTCAGCTATTCGCCGGCGCGTACGGCTGCGCGATGAGTTTGGCCATCAGCGCGGTCCGGTCCGCGATCCGCTCGACGAGGATGCTCTCGTTCGGGGCGTGAGCGCCTTCGCCAACGCCGCCGAGACCATCGAGTGTCGGCACACCAACTGCGGCGGTGAAATTCCCATCGGATCCGCCACCGGTAGCGGACTCCTCGATCGTCACTCCGAGCTGCACGGCAAGACGCTTCGCGTGACGGAACAAGTTGCGGATCGCCAGTGACCGCTCCATGGGCGGCCGATTCAGCCCGCCCATCACTTCGATCGAGCACCGGCGATCGAACGGCTTCAGCGAACGGAATTTTTTTTCGATGTAGGCCGCGTCCGCGATTCGGGCGATGCGAATGTCCACTGCGGCACGCGCTTCGGCGGCGATCACGTTGGTGCGCGTACCGCCGCTGATGACGCCCGGATTCACCGTGATGCCTCGCTGGAGGCGTGTGAACCCGGCGATGCGCTCGATCTGGCGAGCAAGCTCGACGATCGCGCTTGCGCCCGAACTGAAATCCACTCCCGCGTGCGATGCCTTCCCGCGCACGATTACGGTGTAGTCGCCCACACCCTTACGCGCGGTCTTGAGCTTTCCTTCGAGTCCGGTGCCGGGCTCGAGCACCAACACGAAACGGCTCTGGCGCGCTGCGTCCTCGGTGAGGGCGCGGGAGGTGTCGCTGCCCACCTCTTCATCCGAATTCACCTGGAGCACGATTCGATCGGCGACAGGGATATCGAGATCTCGCAGGGCCCGCATCGCGAACACAAAGAATGCCAGGCCGGATTTCATGTCGAGGACGCCCGGACCCCACAATCGCCCGTCGCGCTGCGCGAACGGCATGGATTGCAGCGTTCCGGCCGGCCACACGGTATCCGAATGACCGAGGGCGAGGATCTGCCCGGTCTTCCTGCGCCCGGGCAATTTGAACTCGCAGCGGAAATGCCGGCCGAACCGTCCGCCGCGGAATGTCTTCATTTTGCCGATGTCCTCGACTCTCGCTGCGAACAGGTCCACGAATCGATCGACAGCCGCGGCATCATCGGTGGGGGACTCGCATTCCACGAGTTCGCGGATGAGTCCGATGATACTGTCCTGGCGTTCAAGGATGTACGAGAGTACGGAATCCATGAGGGACGTGAGATGGCCCTTGTTATAATAGCGGACTTACATGTCATTATTGGACATCGACGCGATCCGGGAGATTCTTCCGCACCGCTATCCCTTCCTCCTGGTCGACAGCATCCTCGAACTCGAGCCCGAGCGTATCGTTGGCATCAAGAACGTTACGGCGAATGAACCGTGGTCGACCGGTCACTTTCCCGATTTCCCGGTGATGCCGGGTGTTTTGATTGTCGAAGCGATGGCGCAGGTCGCCGGAGTGCTCGTGCTCAAGAGCATCCCCGACCGGCACAGCAAGCTCGTGTTGCTGGCCTCAATCGAACGGGCGAAGTTCCGCAAGCCGGTCCGCCCGGGCGATCAGTTGCGCATCGAGATGAAGGTCGGCAAGCGCAAAGCCACGGTCGCGAAGATGTACGGCACGGCGACGGTGAATGGCGCGGTGGTGGCCGAAGCCGAAGTGATGTGCAAACTAGCGGACAAAGAAGCCGAAGCACCCGGCCCCACGGGCGCGTAGATCTCAATGGCGGTACATCCATCCGCGATCATCGATCCGGCGGCCGTGATCGCGCCGGACGCGGAGATCGGTCCCTTTTGCGTCATCGGAGCCGGCGTCGAGATCGGCGCGCGCACCCGCGTCATGGCGAGCGTCTTCATCGAAGGTCCGACCAGCATTGGCGAAGATAATCTGTTCTACCCGTACTCGACCGTGGGCGTCGCTCCGCAGGATTTGAAGTACAAGGGCGAAGGTTCGGAGACTCGCATCGGCAACCGGAACCGCATCCGGGAGTTCGTGACGATTCATCGCGGCACCGAAGGCGGCGGAATGGTGACCCGTATCGGCGACGACAATCTGCTGATGACGTACGTTCACGTCGCACATGATGTTCAGGTGGGCAATCACACAGTGCTGGCGAACGCGGTTACGTTCGCCGGACACGTTGAGGTCGGTGATTGGGCCGTGATCGGCGCGTTTACGGGGGTCCACCAGTTCTGCCGGGTCGGGCGGCACTCGATGATCGGCGGCTACAGCGTGATCACGCAGGACGTGCTACCGTTTGCGACGGTGGTGAGCCCGCGCGAGTCGAAGGTGTTCGGCGCAAACGCCACGGGACTCGAGCGGCGCGGCTTCGAGGCTGCTTCCATTGACGCGCTGCATAAAGCGTTTCGCCTGCTGACGCGCTCCGGGCTCAACACGACACAGGCGGTGGAACGGATCCGCGCGGAAGTGCCAGTGACCGCTGAAGTCGATGAGGTTCTCGCGTTCATCGCGACATCCGAGCGCGGGTTCATCAAGTAGATGCCGCGCTACGGCCTGATCGCCGGCAATGGCCGGTTCCCTATCCTCGCGCTGGAAGCGGCGCGCGAACTCGGATTCGAAATCGTCGCGATCGGGATCAAAGAAGAAGCATCCCACGACATCGACGATCTCGCATCGAAATCCTATTGGATCTCTCTCGGGCAGTTGACCCGCCTGATCGAGATTCTGAAGGACGAAGGGATTACGGAAGTGATGATGTGCGGCCAGGTGAAGCACGTCAAAATCTTCTCGGCGATCCGGCCGGACTGGCGCCTCTTCAAATTGCTCGGTTCGCTGAAACACAAGAACACCGATGCGCTGATCGGCGGGGTGGTGAAGATACTCGAGGATGAAGGAATCCGGCTGGTGGATTCCACGCTGCTGTTGAAGAAGTTGCTTGCCGGGGAAGGCGTCCTCACCAAACGGAAGCCGTCCGACGAGGAGTTGCGCGACATCGACTACGGCCGTCGCGTCGCGAATGCGCTTGCCGGGTTCGATATCGGACAGAGCGTGGCGGTGGCGGACCGGGCCTGTGTGGCGGTGGAAGCGATGGAAGGAACCGATGCAATGTTGCGCCGCGCGGCGTCGCTGGTTAACGGACGCTCGCTGCGACTGGTGAAGGTATCCAAACGGCGCGGGCACATGTTGTTCGATGTTCCGGTGGCCGGGCCCGAAACGATTCGCGTGATGCAAGAGACCGGGACGACGGCGATGGCTATCGACGCCGGACACACCCTGCTACTCGATGGCGGCGAATTGCTAGAACGCGCGGATGCGGCGAAGATCGCCATAGTCGGCTACCGGCCGGAAGAGTGATACCGTGGAAAGCGTAAATCAGGGGGAGAGAGTGGAACCAGTCCGCATCGCCGTTATCGGCGCCGGATCGTTCGGCCGGAATCATCTGCGTGTGCTCCGGCAGTTGGACGAGGCGAGGATGACGGCGGTCGTCGATATCGACCCGGCACGCGCTGCTGAAGCCGCACAGCAACACGAATGCGAAGCCGTGGCAGACGTCGATGCGCTGGCTGGTAAAGTGGATGCCGCCGTTGTGGCTACGCCCACCGTGACGCACGCGGAGATCGGGTGCCGCCTGCTCGAGCGCGGAATCGATGTACTGGTGGAGAAACCAATCGCGCAGGATACGGCGAGCGCACAGCAGTTGATCGACGCGGCAGCGGCCAATCACCGCATTCTACAGGTCGGGCACCTGGAGCGCTTCAATCCGGCAGTGACGGCGCTCAAGCGCCTGGTGACGCACCCGCTATTTTTCGAGGTCCACCGGCTGAGTCTGTTTTCTCCCCGCAGCCTCGATGTGGATGTCGTCCTCGATTTGATGATCCACGATATCGATATCATCCTGAGCCTCACGCGGATGCTGCCCGAGGAGATCCGCGCCGCGGGCATCTCGATCCTGTCGGAGAAGGTGGATATCGCAAATGTTCGCCTTGCGTTCCCGGGCGGATGCATTGCCAATCTGACCGCCAGCCGTGTTTCTACCGAGCGAGTCCGCAAGATCCGGCTGTTCCAACCCCGTCAGTATCTTTCGCTCGACTACGCCCGAAAGGACCTGGTCGCGTTCGAAGTGTCCGCGGACCGGCAGATCGGCTTTCAGTCGGTCACGGTGGAGAAGGAGGAGCCGCTGAAACTGGAACTGGCGGCGTTCTTACGAGCCGTCCAGACGCGGGAGAGTCCCCGGGTGACGGGCGAGGAGGCGCGTCTGGCGCTCGGTGTCGCGCTCGAGATCCTTGGTAAAATTGAAGAGCACGCACAGGTTGTAGCCCATTCTCTCGAAGTTTCTTGACCCGGCAACCTCCCGGATACCAGAAGCGTCGTTTCATCATCCAATGAAGGTGCAGGCTCCCCCCGTATCGCCGCCGGAACCCGAACTGCACCTGCTGACCACGTGGGAAGACGCGGACCTCGGCAGACGAACCGCGTGGGCCGCAACGGGGTCACTCATTGCTAATGTTTTCTTCGTGATCGCGGCGATTCTGATTGTGGAGTACGCGCCGGCGCCGGTGCTGCCGAACCTGGAGCGCGTGGACGTGCGAAAGGCGGTACCGTTGATCGCGCCGCCGGATACGCTGACCCAAACGGCGCCGAACAAGTCGAAAGTAGCCAAGGAATTGAAGCTCGAGAACCTGGTAGCGCAGCCGGAGGTGAAGCCGCAGCCGAAGGTGTTTTCGCGTCCTCCGGCTCCGCCACCGGGACGCGGCACCCCGGCGCCGCAGGTGCCCGTACTCGAACCGCCGCAGGTGGCGGTGGCGCAGACTCAGGCGCCTCCACCCATGCAGGGCACGGTGCCCAATCTGCCAGGACCGCCCGCGGAGAAACCGCCGGCGCAGATTCAAACCGAGGAGAAGCCGAAACTCGCCTTCGAAACGCCGGGTGCCGCTTCGGTGAACCCGGGTGGAACCGGACGGATTCCTACTCCGAACACGAGCGTCAGCGAGGCGGTTCGCAGCGCTTCCCGTCCGGGTAACAGCGGCCTGGCGGTGGGCGACACGGGGGTGGATTATCAGGGCGGGATCGGCCAAATGCCAGGCCAGCAAGGGTCGTCGGGGAAACAGGCAAGCAGCCTGGAGTTGCTCAGCGACCCAATGGGGGTGGATTTCAAGCCGTACCTGATCCAGGTACTCACGGCGGTGAGGCGCAACTGGTTTGCCGTGATCCCCGAGAGCGCGCGTTTCGGAAGGCGCGGGCGCGTGGTGATTCAGTTCGCCATCGATCATTCGGGAGCCGTGCCAAAACTGGTGATCGTGATGCCGTCAGGCACCGACGCGCTGGATCGGGCTGCAGTCGCAGGCGTTAGTGCATCGAACCCGTTTCCACCACTGCCGCCGGCCTTCCGCGGCCCGCAGATCCGGCTGCAACTGTCGTTCTTCTACAACGTTCCGACGCGATGAGTGGGATGAATAATCGCTTCTATCTGGCAATGGGGTTTTACGCGCTGCTGGCGGTGCTGGCGGTGTTTACGCTCGAGGGCAAGTTCCGTCTCGCGATTCTCGTTTTCCTCGCCGGCCTGGCCGTAAAGACGTGGCTGGTCATTCTTCGCAAAGACGAGGAAGAATAGAGGCGCCGTTCTCGGCGTCCACCTACGAACTTCCAATCAGGATCCCCGCCGCGAATACCAAAGCTCCCCCGAATGCCACCTGAACCGCCGCGGAGAACAACGGCGTATCCATGTACCTGTGCCGAACGTAGCTGATCGCGGCCAACTCGACGATGACGACCAGCACCGCAACCAGAGTCGCAACCCGGAAATCGGGAATGAGATAAGGCAGCGTATGGCCGATGCCACCCGCAGTGGTCATCAGCCCGCAGACGAAGCCGCGAATCCAGGGATGTCCCCGCCCGGTGAGGGTTCCGTCGTCCGACAGCGCTTCGGCGAATCCCATCGAGATGCCAGCCCCGACCGAGGCGGCGAGTCCCACCAGGAACGCGTCCCAACTCACCTTCGTCGCGAACGCCGCTGCAAACAGCGGAGCGAGTGTGGATACGGAGCCGTCCATCAACCCGGCGAGGCCCGGCTGTACAATCTGGAGAAGGAACAAGCGGCGGGAAGCGGCTTCCTCCGCCTCCTTGGCCTCCGGAGTGAGGAGTTTCTCTTCGAGCGACTCGGCCATGGCCGAGTGTTTTCGTTCCGCCTGGGCGAGATCCCCGAGCAACTTTCGGACGGATGCATCGCTGATGCGCTCGAGGGCGCGCTCGTAGAATTGGCGCGTCTCGAGTTCCATGACCTCGGCTTGCTTTCGGACGACGTTGATTCCGAGAGGCCGCACCAGCCACACCGGCCGCCGCTGCACAAATCCCCTTATGTCGTGCCGGCGGATAAGCGGGATGTGGTCGCCGAACCGGCGCTGGAATGTCTCGATTAAAATGTCGCGGTGGTGATTTTCCTCCACCAGCATCTGCTCGAACATCTGGGCCGAGGCGGGATACGATTCTCGCAAACCGTCCGCGAAATCGCCATAAATCCGGGCGTCTTCTTCCTCCAGCGAAATCGCGAGAGCCAGAATTTCCCGTTCGGTTAAGTCAGCAAAGCTGCGGGCCATATCGCTTTGAATTATCGCGTATCGCCGCGCAGCTCACGCTGTGTCAGGCGTTGACTGCCGCTTCACGCAGTTCGTAAGCGGGATAGTCGATGTATCCCGCTGCACCCGATCCGTAGTAGCGCGCGGGAACGGACTCGGCGAGAGGCCAACCGTTCCGGATGCGATGCGCGAAATCCGGATTGGCAATGTACGGGCGGCCGAAGCTGACCGCAGTCGCGATGCCCTCGGCAAGCAGTTCTTCGGCGTCGGTGGCTGTCAGGCTGCCGTTTGCGATGAGCGGACGCTCGAACGCCTGGCGCAACTCGCGCCATATATCGAACCGTGCCTCGGCCGGTGCAAACACCTCGGGGCGGACGACGTGAAGATAGGCTGGGTTACGTTTCGACAGTTCGCGCGCCAGATACGAGTAGGTGCCGAGCGGGTTGTCATCGAACATGTCGTTGAACGAACCGCCGGGGCTGATCCGGACGCCGATCCGACCGGCGGACCATGCCTGGCCCATCGCATCGAATAGTTCCAGCGCAAATCGCGCGCGCCGCTCGATTGTTCCGCCGTACGCATCGCTGCGATGGTTACTGTTCGGGCTGAGGAACTGGTTCGGCAGATAACCGTTTGCGGCGTGCAGTTCGACGCCATCGAAACCGGCGTTTCGTGCATTTCGGACCGCCTGCGCGTAATCGGCGAACACTTGCAGTATTCCCTCTTCCGTGAGTTCCTCGGGCACGGGGAACGGTTGCTTGCCTGCCTTGGTATGCATGAAGCCGTCCGCGGCGATGGCGGATGGTCCCACAACTCGCGCCCCCGCAGGTTGATTCAGCGGATGCGATATACGGCCCCCGTGCATCACCTGCAGCACGATCTTGCCGCCTGCAGTGTGAACGGCTTCGGTAACAGCGCTCCACCCGGCTATCTGCGATGGCGAGAAGATCGCGGGCGTGTTAGGGTATGCCAGCCCATCGGGGGAAGGTGCAGTGCCTTCCGTGATGATCAGGCCCGCAGATGCCCGCTGCCGGTAATACTCCTGATGGAGCGCGCCCGGATTGCCCGCAGCGTCCGCCCTGGCCCTGGTCATCGGAGCCGTGAGAATCCTGTTATTGAGCGCGATCTCCCCTATTTGCGCCGGCGTAAACAACATCTTCTGTCTCCCTTCGAACTCGAATATTTCGAGTTCGAACTATTTGATGTGGCCGGTATGGTTTGGTCGCAAGATCGGAAAGTGTGAAGGGCGGCTTACTCTGTGCTGGCGGAACGGCCAAGTTTCCTGGCGAGTTTGCCCAGTTCGTCCTGCTCGCGGGGGTCGAGTGCGCTCATCAATCCCGTCAATTTCGAAGCAACCGCCGGAAAGACGGTGCGGATCAGAGTTGTACCCGCGGCCGTGAGCCGTATGGTGACGCACCGGCGATCTTCACCCCCGCGGACACGCTCGATCTGTTCGGTTTTCTCGAGATTGTCGAGCACGGTAGTGATGTTCGCACCGCTTCGGAGCAGTTTCTTCGCGAGTTGGTTCGCGTGCAACGGTCCCAGGTGATAGAGCGCTTCGAGTACAGCAAACTGCGTCTCGGTAAGGCCGTACCCGGCGACGATTTCGCGCACTCGTGCGCCGAGCGTATCGCCGGCGCGGACGAGCTTGATGTACGCGTCGAGCGCACGCACTTCAGCCGCAGACCCTTTGGCGTGAGTGGCCATCCCTTGTTAGCGTGCGACAGGAGGAGGTGGGAATTCAACGCCCCTCTGTCGGAAATCACCAGTGCACGGACCGTAGCTGTCCGGCAAGCCCTCTACGCATAGTGCGTACGTGCACTTTTCCTTGCCCGGCATCCGCATTTTCGGATAGCATAGCCGCCTGTGGGCGGGAAGTTCGCCGGAAAAACCATAACCGCGATTGGTCGTGTCCCGTTCTGGCTCGGCCTCATGCCGCAGCGGGCGATACTAGAGGCGCTAAAGACCCAAGATCCTCCGTTTTTAGTAGCCACCATCTTCTGGAATTTCGCACTGATCGGCATCGCTGGGCTATTCATTACGTTCGGCAAAAGAGTCGCCGCGACCGACGCGCGGCCGCTGATCAAACAAGCGCAAGGGCGCGTACTGCTGTACCTCCGTTCGTTCAGGAGCGACGAGGCTTCGATTTCCGCAGGCCGCCTAATCGCAGCAACCGTGATGGGTTCTCCGATGCGCTTCTTCGTGACCGCGGAAGAGCGCCTTGCAGAGATACTCGGCGACGTTGGACCCTTTGTCGCGCTCGGCAGACCTGGAGAAGCGCTTCCGACTCTCGGAGCAGCCCGTCTCTATGTCGCCGACGAAGAGTGGCGCAGCGAGGTCGAATCGTTGCTCGGGTGTGCCACGGCGGTGGTCTTTCGGGCGGGAACGACGAGCAACTATTGGGATGAAGTGCGGATGGCTGTTCGCAAGGCCCGGCCGGAATCGATTCTGTTTTGGTTTCCTGAGAGCAGCCGAGAGGCGTACGAGTTGTTCTGTAAACAGGCTCATGGATACATTCCCTGCACGCTGCCGGAAGTGGATGGCAAGCCTTTGTTTTTGTACTTCAAACACGATTGGTCCCCAGTTCTGGTTCATCGCCGGACGTCGATCATGGACGTGATGCTCGCATCTATCTTTGACCCAGGTATACCGTATGGGATCGAGCGTTGCATGCAGCGTTCGATCGTGGATTTTTTCGATCAGAATGACTTGCCCGCGCCGCGAGATCGACTCAGATTCAATTCATTCGTTCTGCTTGCAGTTTTAATCCTGATCCTCTTCTCGCTACCCTTGATTCTGTTGATGCGGTCCTCGCAGTCGTAGCTAAACGAGTCGCAGTTTTCGCCGTTCTGTTCGCGAGCCGACTTGTATACGCCATCGCGCAGTTGTGGCTGCACATTCTGTGTGCGCAGTTCTCGCATCAGCGCACCTTTGCGGATCGGCCGCCTCCCAAAGAAACGCACGGCAAACTTCCTTCAAAATAGAAGAACCGATGCAGGACTATGAGAAGCTCGGCGTCTTCTATCTGGGACGCCGGTACGATGTCGCGCAGCGCGTTGCGCAACCGGAACTGCTGCTTTACGATTCGAAGGATCTGCTGACGCACGCCGTTTGCGTCGGGATGACCGGGAGCGGAAAGACCGGGCTTTGTCTCGGACTGATCGAGGAGGCCGCGATGGACGGTATCCCATCCATCCTCATCGATCCCAAGGGCGATCTCGCCAACCTGATGCTGACGTTTCCGGATCTCGCCGCGCCGGATTTCGAGCCGTGGGTCAATGCCGACGAGGCGCGCAACAGGGGCATCACCGTTGCCCAGTACGCGGAAGAAGAAGCCGCAAAGTGGCGCAAAGGGCTGGCCGACTGGGACCAGGATGGCGATCGCATCCGGCGTCTTCGCGCTGCCGCGGATTTCGCGATCTACACGCCGGCAAGCACGTCTGGCCGCGCTGTCTCGGTGTTGCGGTCGTTCGCGGCTCCGCCTGTTGCTCTCCTGGACGACCGAGAGGCCCTGCGCGAACGCGTGTCAGCAACTGCAAGCAGTCTGCTTTCGCTGGCCGGCGTCGACGCCACCGATCCATTGAAGAGCCGGGAACACATCCTGCTCTCCACGATCCTCGACGGCGCATGGCGCGCAGGCAAGGATCTCGACCTCCCCGCGATCATCCAGCAGATCCAATCGCCGCCGTTCTCGAAGATAGGCGTTCTCGGGCTCGAATCCTTTTATTCGTCGAAGGACCGTTTTGAGCTGGCGATGCAGATCAACACTCTTCTCGCATCGCCGGGATTCGAGGCATGGATGGAGGGCGACCCGTTCGATATAGACCGGTTCCTGTACACGGAAACGGGCAAGCCGCGCGTAGCGATATTCTCGATCGCGCACTTGGGCGAGAGCGAGCGGATGTTCTTCGTGTCGCTGCTGCTCAACCAACTGGTCGCGTGGGTACGAACGCGGTCGGGCACCACGAGTCTGCGCGCCCTGTTCTATATGGACGAGATCTTCGGCTACTTTCCGCCGGTGGCCAATCCGCCGTCGAAAGCGCCGTTACTCACGCTGCTGAAGCAAGCGCGGGCGTTCGGAGTCGGAGTCGTGCTGGCGACACAGAACCCGGTCGATCTCGATTACAAGGGACTTGCGAACACAGGCACGTGGTTTGTCGGACGGCTGCAGACCGAAAGAGATAAGGCGCGGCTTCTCGACGGTCTCGAAGGCGCTGCATCCAACACGGGTTTGAATTTCGACCGCGCGGCAATGGAGAAGCTGATCTCGCAGCTCGGCAGCCGTGTGTTCCTCATCAACAACGTTCACGGCGACGCGCCGGATGTATTCCAAAGCCGCTGGACGATGTCGTATCTGCGTGGGCCGCTTGCGCGCACGGAGATTCGAAGACTTGCGCAAGCCGCGCCAGTGCCCGCCCATGAACCAGCGAAGCCCGTTAGTCCGGTACCTGCTCCGTCCACGTCCGCCGCGTCTGCCGCTCGGCCCCTCCTGCCTCCGGAAGTCGTTCAACACTTTGTGCCGCCGGCGCATCCGTCGGGTTCCGTCGCCTACCGCCCGATGCTACTAGGCGCCGCCCAGGTCCACTTCCTGGATGCGAGAGCGAAGATCGACACCGCACGCGAGGTCCTGGTGGTGACTCCGATCACCAACGATGCGGTACCCGTGAATTGGGATAACGCGCTTGCGCTGGACATGTCGGTGATGGATCTCGAGAAAGACGCGCGAGACGGTGCGGCCTTCGCGGAGCCGCCCGCCGCCGCCTCCAGGCCGCGCAACTATACCGCCTGGTCGAAGGATTTCACGAACTGGGTATTTCGAACCGAGAAACTCACGCTGCTGAAGAGTTCGACCGGCGGTATCGTTTCCCGGCCGCACGAATCGGAACGCGATTTTCGCATTCGCCTGCAGCAGTCGTTACGCGAGAAACGCGATGAACAGGTGGAGGCCCTTCGCCGCAAGTATGCTTCGAAATTCCGCACGCTGGAGGATCGCCTACGAAGAGCAGAACAGGCGCAAGAGCGGGAGGAGCAGCAGTCCCGCGCACAACAGATGAACACCGCCATCACCGTCGGATCGACGCTGCTCGGCGCGATGTTCGGTAGAAGAAGCATCTCGACAGCGATGCGTTCGGCCACCCGCAGCTACCAGGAGAAGCAGGATGTCGAACGGGCAGCAGAAACCGTGATGGCGGTCCGGCAACAGCTCGATGAACTCAACTTTCAACTCGAACTCGAGATCTCGAAGATCCACTCGAGCGCCGCTTCCGAGCCCCTCGAAGCCGTGGAGATCCGGCCGAAAAAGACGAATATCGAAGTGAAGCTGGTTTGTCTGGCGTGGGTGGCCGAGGATCTGATCGCTCGAGAATAATCACCGGCGCGGCGCCAAACAGTCCTGGACGCGCGAGACTGCTTCATCGGAAATCAAGACCGCGACAGAGTCCGGCGGCAGCATCACCTTACCGTCGCCGCCTTGGACATCGCTGGAACTGCGTGTCACGATGCGCCCTTTCACTTCAACCTTCACCGGCACCGGCGCGAGCGAAAAGCACACGCGCACGGGACCGCGTGAAACGCACATCCATCCGTCTTCCTCGCTGTAGGTGACTTGCACCGGTCCCGGATCGACGAGCGGAGTGATGAGCCTGCGAAGTTGGACGAGCGCGCGATACCACTCGAGGATCTCGCGGTGTTCCGGCAGCTCGACCTCCTCCCACTTCAGCTTCGACCGGATCAGCGTATCGCTTTCCTGGGGATCGGGCACGTCTTCCGGACGCCATCCAAACGCGCGAAACTCGGAGCGGCGTCCTTCGGATACGGCTGCCGCGAGCCACTGTTCCTGGTGATTCGTGAAGTACTGAAACGGAGTGGATGCAGCCCATTCCTCGCCTTCGAACAACATGGGGACATCCGGCGATAGCAACGTGAGCGCCGCGGCGATTTTCAGTCGTCCTCGTGAAACGAGGGACACCAGCCGGTCACCCGCCGCGCGATTGCCCACTTGATCGTGATTCTGCGAGCAAACGATAAACCGGTTGCGTGGAATTCCCGCAGGGGATCGCCCAAAGGTCCGCTGGCGGTATACCGAGTAACAGCCGTCGTAGACGAAGACGTTCACGATTGCTTTCGCGAGTGGAGCAAAACCGCCGAACCCCGAGTAATAGCCCGAGGTTTCACCTGTGAGTAACGAATGCAAGGCATGATGGTAGTCATCCGACCATTGCGCGTCGATTCCGTAGCCGCCCACCTCGCGGGCGCGAACGATCCTCGGATCGTTCAAATCGCTCTCCGCGATCAAAACCAGGTGCCGCCCCAGTTGCCGCTCGAGCGCATCCACTTCAATGGAGAGTTGTTCCAATATGTGCATCGCCGACATGTCGATCAGGGCGTGAATGGCATCCAGCCGCAAGCCGTCGCAGTGGTAGTCGCGCAGCCACATGATCGCGTTGTCGCAGATGTAGCGCCGCACCTCGACCGATTGTGGACCATCGAGATTCACGGCAGCGCCCCACGGCGTCGTGTGCCAGTCCGTCGTGTACGGCCCGTACTGATTCAAGTAGTTGCCCACCGGGCCAAAATGGTTGTAGACCGCGTCGATCAGCACCGCGAGTCCGCGTTCGTGACAGGCATTGATCAGCCGCTTCAGCCCCGCAGGGCCGCCGTAGCAATGGTGCGGCGCAAACAAATCGACGCCGTCATATCCCCAGCCCCAATTGCCTGAGAACTCAGCCACGGGCATCAGTTCGACATGCGTGACGCCGAGTTCGGCCAAGTGGTCGAGCTTATCGATGATCGCCTCGAACGTGCCTTCGGGTGTGTAGGTGCCAACATGCAACTCGTATATGATCGCCGAAGCCAGCGGCGGCGCTTGCCACCCCCTGTCGGTCCATGCGAATGCGCTGTGGTCGAGAACCCGCGAGGGACCATGTACTCCGAAGGGCTGCCACTGCGATCGCGGATCGGGAAATGGAGTTCCACCATCGACGCTGAAACGATAGTCGGCACCGGGCGCGAGTGTCTCCGCCGCAATCCACCAGCCCGATATTCCCTTATCCATGGGTTGATGGGAATTTTCCAGGACCAGATCAACCGCTGAAGCCTCGGGCGCCCATAATTTTAAACGGATGCCGTTTTCAGCCATTCTCTATTGGATACCTCAGGCCGCTGAATCGTATCAATTTACGCTGGATAACACGAAAGGCGAGGTTCTCTGGCGTCTCGGGAGCACGGCCCCTCTGATATCTACCTGGTGCCCTACGCCGAGCCGCACCGAGCCCGATGATGACGCGGGCGGCGCGTATTGAAGAGCCGGTCTTGTTGAGGGGGACCGTGGTTGGGCTGAATCAGGCCTCGTCCGAGGTTTTCGCAGCGGCGATGGTGATCGGGAAACCGACTCCGAGATTTGCATCGGCCAGGTCGTTCGGCCGCCTCGATGCGACCGACTTGCCGATCTTCGCCGATGCCCTGAAGATGCTGCCCACCGGCACGAAACCGAGTTTGAAATCTCCAATTGCGGCCAGTCCCATCGAGGCGATACAACCGCACTCGGAACATTCAGGGTCGCCACCGAACTGGCAGGGTGTGATCCGGGTCCGCAAGTCGGCCGAAATGGTTTTGGTGGTTTGCGCGAAGATACACTCGGACGGTGAAGATGGTGGATGACGGAACTGTTTCAACAAGCCCTCCGCCATGTCGATCTTTTGATACTTACGCCGCAGTTCGGTCAACTCGGATACTACGCGGTGACGCTGATCGAGCGTCAAACGTTCAGCGGATTGATCGCCCCTCTGTGGAGTGAACAAGCTGAACCATATCTTTCGGATCTCCGGACGCGGACACCAGAATGCGAGAAACTCATCCAGATATCCTTCCCGGCGCAACATCTGCGAGGTGATGGTGGAGTGGATGGTGATCCGGCCTCCGGCGATCGACTTCAAAATACGTTCGTACGTGGCGGGTTTGCGCCGCTCGTCGTGATCCGGAGCAAGGCCATCGATAGAGACGACGACGTTTAATTTTTCAAAGGCTGCCCACGCGGGGGGGATCTGGCGGAACGCGCTCGTTACCACTTGTACGTGTACACCCCGTTCGAGCAAACGCGGGACAAGCACTTCCAATTCGCGGTAGCGAACCATGGGATCGCCGCCAACAAGCGAAACATGGAGTGGCCTCAGCCGCTCAACAACGTCGATAACACCGCGAACGAGTTCGTCGCCTTTGAAATCCCTCAACTGGCGCAGCGTGATTCCGCCGCCCAGATGGTTATCCTCATAGGCATAACATCCGGGACACCGAAGGGGGCACTCGCGTGTAACCTCGATTGATAGCGCAGGTGCCCGGCCGGCAAGGATTGCCTTCCATGCGCGCAACACGTCGGTAGTCTTCATCTGGTCAATAGACGGGTCAAAATTCGATTGATTACAACAAACTTAGTTCTGTCAGAGTCCCAAAGTCCGCAGAGCGTTTACCGCTGCTCCGATGATGGCAATTTCCTCTCCGCCGGGAACCACTTCGAAGGTGTAACCTTGCAGCGGACTCATTTTTACCATCTCACTCATATAAACGCGAAGCAAGCTCAGATCAACGTAAGCGGCGCTCGGTCCAGTGAGATAGAACTTGCCCGGACCGTCCATATGAATGCTGGATGCCGTGCCCGCAGCGAGAGCCCGGTGCCACAGCTTCACAAAATCGATACAGCGCGCTTCACCGTTTCGCGCAGCCTCGAAAACTTCATCGGGTTCCATGTCGAGGAACCGGAGCCTCATCGCGCGATGGCCCATGATGCCTTCCAGGTGACCGACACCGCCGCATCCGCAGTACGTTTCTTTCGGGTCGAGCGTCACCACGGTGTGACCGCCTTCCCACACTCCCTCCGCGGCAGGATAGCGGCCGAATCCGATTCCGTTGCCGAGCGTCCAGACGCGGATCAGCCGGTCGAGTTGTCCGCGCGTTGCGGCGATTCCCGCCGCAACAACATCGGCGTCATTTGAAACCACCACCGGCACCTCGCGTCCCAGTTGGCGCAACCCCATGCTCAGCGAGATTTGAATGTTCAACCCCTTCATCTGCTGAAGGTTGGGCGACTCCTCAATGACGCCCGATCGCACGATGCCGGGCAGGCCGACGCCCACGGCCTGGGCCGAGGAGTCAGCGAGTGCCGCATCGATGAGGTCGCGCAGATGCCCGCTGATAACATCCGCGGGCATACCGTGTATTGATTCGAAGGCATCGTCATCCGTAGGAAACCGCTGGACCGCCCCCACCAGCCGGTTGTCCTCGATCACGCCAACGGCTACGCGGTCCGTCATCGCAATGCCCACTATTCGAGACATATTTCCTCCGGCTACAGCTTCGAAAGCTTGTTCAGCCCATTGAATGCCGCTGCCTTGTAGCACTCGGCCAGGGTCGGATAATTGAAGACGTTGTTCACGAAGTACTCAACGGTACCGCCGAGCACTAAGACAGCCTGGCCGATGTGCAGCAGTTCCGAGGCGCCTTCGCCGATGATATGCACGCCCAGGATCTCGAGCGTTTCACGGTGAAAGATCAGCTTCAACCGGCCAGTGGTATCGCCTCTGATCTGCCCGCGGGCGATTTCCCGATAATACGCCACGCCGACCTCGTACGGCGCATCCTCGTCCGTCAACTGCTCTTCGGTTTTTCCGATGAACGAAATCTCCGGGATCGTATAGATGCCGTACGGATAGGTCGCGGGGTTGGAAGCGACCGGGAGATTAAACGCTCGTGCCGCGGCGATGCGCCCCTGCTCCATCGAGACCGAAGCGAGACTCGGAAATCCGATCACATCGCCAACGGCGTAGATGTGCGGCTGCGACGTTCGATAGTCCTTATCCACCTTGATGCGCCCGCGTGAGTCGGCTTCGAGACCTGCCGCCGACAGGTTGAGTCCATCGACGTTGCCCTGACGGCCGACTGCGTAGAGCAGCGCGTCTCCGACGATCTTTTTGTTACTTTCGAGATTCGCAACTACCCCGCCGTCGGGCAACTCCTCGACGCTCGACACCTCTTCGTTCAGGCGCATCGTCACGCGGTTGTCGCGCAAATGATACGACAAGGCCTCCACCATTTCCGAGTCGGCGAATTCGAGCAGCCGCGGTCGTTTCTCGACCAGGATTACCCGCACCCCGAGAATCGCGAACATGCAGGTGTACTCGACACCGATAACACCGCCGCCGACGACGATCAGCGTTTTGGGAATGTTCGGGATGTCGAGAACCTGGTCGCTGTTGATGATCGTGCGTCCATTCAGGGGAACTTTTTCGGACACAGCGGGTTTCGTACCCGCAGCGATTATGACGGTTTCCGCTTCGTAGACCTGCGAACCGCGCGAGTTGTCCACCCGGATGTGCGTGGAATCGACGAAACTCGCCGATCCGAACAGGAGGTCCACGTTGTTGCGCGACAACTGCGCTTGTGTGACGTCGATTTCCGTTTTGATCACGTGCTGGACGCGGAACGCCAGATCGCCCATCGTGATCTTTTCCTTCACGCGATAGTGCACGCCGTAGATACTGTGATAGTTGTAACCGGAAAGATGAAGTACCGCTTCACGCATCGTTTTGCTGGGGATGGTTCCGGTGTTGATGCACGCGCCGCCGATCACTTCGCGCCTCTCGACAACGGCGACGCTCTTCCCCGCCTTTGAACCCTGAATGGCAGCACGCTGCCCGGCCGGCCCCGAGCCGATGACGATGAGATCGTACTTGCTCATGCCCAGTAGACTAGTGTCGCACTCGCGATTAGAACTTGCTCAATTACATTACCGCATTCAGAGGCTTCCACGGGCGGTTTTGCGATTCCGCCACGCCGGGATAGGTGATGTTCCCCTGAAAGGTGTTCACGCCTTCACAAATGGCGGCGTTGGTCGCGCAGGCGTCCGCAAGGCCCTTGCTGGCGAGTTGCAGCAGGTACGGGAAGGTCGCATTCGTCAGCCCGAAAGTGGAGGTGTGCGGAACGGCGGCAGGCATGTTCGACACGCAGTAGTGCAGCACGCCATCGACGTAATAGACCGGATCGGTATGCGTAGTCGCATGTGAGGTCTCGAGACAGCCGCCCTGATCGATCGCGACATCCACCACAACCGAGCCCTTTTTCATGATGGAGATCATGTCCCGGCGCACGATCTTCGGTGCCGCGGCACCCGGTACCAGCACGGCGCCTACCACCAGGTCCGCATGGCGCAGCGCCTCGCGAATGGTGTAGGCGTTCGACGCCAGCGTGACGATTTGGCTCGAATAGATATCGTCGAGTTCGCGCAGGCGATTGAGATTTTTATCGATGATGATGACGTGAGCGCCGAGGCCGATGGCCATCTTCGCGGCATTGTGCCCGACGATGCCACCGCCAAGAATCACAACGTTGGCCGGAGCCACACCCGGGATGCCGCCCAGCAGGATGCCGCGGCCGCCGTTCGGCGCTTCCAGGTATTGTGCTCCCACCTGCACGGCCATTCGCCCCGCCACCTCGCTCATCGGCGTCAGCAGCGGAAGCGAGTTGTCGTTCTCGCGAATCGTCTCGTAGGCGATCGAGTTCACGCGGCCTTGCACGAGCCGCTCGGTCAACTCCGGAAGGGGAGCCAGGTGCAGGTACGTAAACAGGAGCAGGCCGGGACGGAGAAATTGATACTCGGACGGCTGGGGTTCTTTGACTTTGACGACGAGATCCGCTTTCATCCAGACATCCGCTGCCGCGGGTAGGATTTGAGCGCCGGCTTCGAGATATTCGTGGTCGGCGAGAGAACTCGCAACTCCGGCGTTCGTTTCTACTAAAACTTGATGGCCCGCTTCGCGCAGGGCGGTCACCCCGCTAGGCACGAGCCCTACACGGGATTCATGGTCTTTGACTTCCTTCGGTACTCCGATGATCATCTGATGGCCTCGATTCTCTGGGCGAATCTACGGTAGGTCGTGGCGCGGAGTCTGTAGTCGGGTTGGTGGCCGTTCGGGCGCTCAAGCTGCGCTTGGGGCCGAGTCCGAGAGCGATGATGGAGAGCGAATTCAGCTTGCCGTTGTCCGCCAGATTCTGGTCCTTTTGAAACTTCTTCAGGGCGTCAACGGAATCGGACCCCCAGCTTCCATCCACATCGCCGCGGAAGTATCCTTTGTCCGCAAGCGCCTGCTGGATCTGCTGATAGCGTTCGCGGCTGGGAGCCTGCTGGAGTACTCGCCGGGAAGTGGTCCCTCGGGAAGTCTTGCTGCCCTTATGGATGGTGGTGGACCGTTTCGTGGTGGACCGTTTACCGGTTGAAGCGGATGCTCTACCGGTAGTCTTACGCGACACCGTCTTCGTCGGGGTCCCTTTCTTTTTCGAGACCTGGGGAGAGGGCTTCGTGGATCGTGTGGTGCTTCGCCTGCTGGAGCGCCGGGCGGTCTTGCCAAAGGACACGCCGCCGAAAAGCACACAGAAAAATAGAAAAACCGCGGATACAGATTTCAGAACACGCAAGTATTCAGTGTATCAAGGTCGGAACGAAGTCAGCGTTGAGGCGAGGCGTGCAGGCGCGCCGGTTTCGAGCGCGCCTGCTCAATGAAGCTATTCAATGGGCAACGTGCCCGAAAGGAAGATGCTGAACCATTGGGCGCCGTGCGACCGCGCATTCGGTGTCTGGCTGCGAAGAATGCGGAACGCAACGGGACTGCCGCCCTTCAGGGACCCTTGGACGCGCTTCACATCCTCGATGCTGTTCACAGCCTGACGGTTGATGGACACGATGATATCGCCGTCCAGCATGCCGACATCCTCGGCGAATGAACTCGGCTCAACTCGGGTGACCTTCACGCCTTCCTTGGCAAGTGAGGCCACCGCGTCCTTCTCTACCTCGTTCAACGGCCGTATGTTCACACCGAATTTCGCGCGGGCGCCTTCGGGCGCTGAATTGTCCTCGGGCTGTCGCAGCGCGTAGGCCGGATTGCTTTCCGCTAACACCACCGCGCGGTCGCCGATGGTCAGCTTGAAGTCCATCTTCTGGCCGCTGCGATCGACCGTCACCATGGCAGGAGATCCGACCGCAAGATCGGCGACGCGATTTACCAGGTCGTCGCCATCCTTCACCGGTTTGCCGTTCAGCGCAAGAATGATGTCTTCGGTCTTCAACCCGGCTTTGTCCGCGGGTCCCTTCTTGATCACTTCCTGCACCAGCACACCGTGGGATTGGCCGAGCGCCTTCAGCAGGTCGGGCTTGTCGTTCTTGTTCCAACTGATGCCGATGGAGCCGCGCGTGACGCGGCCTTCGCGGATGATGTCGTTGTAGACGCGCGCCGCCATGTTCATCGGCAGGGCGAACCCGATTCCCTGGTATCCGCCGTTCTGGGTGGCAATCATCGTATTCACACCGATGACTTCACCGCGAATATTCAGCAGCGGACCACCGCTGTTGCCGGGATTGATGGCGGCGTCGGTTTGAATGAACCTCTGGAACACTTGGGCGCCCTGAATGTCGCGCCCCGTCGCGCTCACGATGCCGGCGGTGACAGATGCCTCGAGCCCGAACGGAGATCCAATGGCGACCGCCCAATCTCCCACTTGAACCGATTCCGAGTTGCCGATGGTCACGGGGCTAAGGTTCGATCGCGGGTCGATCTTAATCACCGCGAGGTCAGTTTCGAGATCGGTGCCAATCAATCGCGCGCGATATTCGGTAGAATCCCCGTGGAGCCGCACGCGAATACGGTCCATTTTATCGATGACGTGATTATTCGTCATGATATAGCCGTTTTTATCGACGATGAATCCGGAGCCGGATTGTTCGCGGCGGAGCATTCGCGGGTTGATATTGTGCCCGCCGAAACGATCGCCGAAGAACCGGCGCAACATGTCGGAACCGTCGTCGCCGCCGGGGCTGGTATCGTCGTCCTGATCTTCGTCGCCCTGAGGTTTCGGATGCAGTTTGGCGTTATCTTCCCTCGGAGTATAGTCGGCTGTGATGTTCACGACCGAGGGGTCCAACTTTTGAGCGAGTTTCGTGAACTCATTGCCCAACTGCGATGGGCTCGGAATGACGAGGGGCGTTGCATCGGGTGCTGCCGACTGGCCCCTGGCCGCGCTGACGCGCGTATTGATCAGGGTTCCTATAAGAATTCCCACACACAACGTAAGCAACAGAAGCGTAAACGAAAGGAACTTCTGCTGCCGCAACTTGTTAAACACGGTTTCTGCCTCGTCTTCCCAATGTTGGCCAAATTATGCGTGAGCCTATGCCGGAGGCACGCAGGGTGAACTTGTCCTCTATTATAGGCAGCAGTTGGCTTAGGTGGATGGATGAGCGCCGAATCGGATCGGTTTCAACTCCACTAGCAGAATACCTGCCAGAATTAACGCCGCCCCGATCGCTGCGCGGCGCGTCAGTAATTCTCCCGCTAGTACAAAAGACGCAAGCCACGCGAAAACCGGTTCGAGCGAGAAAA
Organism: uncultured Acidobacteriota bacterium; assembly: GCA_963720745.1. Lineage (GTDB taxonomy): Bacteria > Acidobacteriota > Terriglobia > Bryobacterales > Bryobacteraceae > TMP-7. The sequence continues at coordinate 3,032,366 of CAVRGO010000001.1, read as the reverse complement.
TCAGCGCGGTTCGGGTGGGCGTCGTAAACTGCTGGGCCCAACTCTGAATCGAGAATGCGAGCGCCGTCGCAAGCAGACTGGTAACGGCCAAGGCGATAGCGACGGTGGGGGTCCATGTAAGCCTCGGACTCTCGATCCACCAAAACGTTAGCAATCCGAGTACCGCCCCGGTGCCGATCTGATTGAGCGCCAACGACTCATAGGACATATGGCGCGAGTAATGGCCGAGCACGATGATGTGCAATGCGTACGCGAGGCTGCATCCGAGCACCAGCAGGTCGCCACCGTTGACGTCGAAGCTGAGCGAATTCAATGTCATCAAAGTCATTCCCGTTGTCGCCAGACCGACGCCTAGAACTTCCGAAACGTTCGGCGCCCTGCGGTACACGATCGAATTGAGAACGGGCACCAGCACGATATAGAAGCCGGTAATGAACCCGGCTTTGGATGCGCTGGTGTAACGGAGTCCGGCGGTCTGCAAAAAATAGCCACTGAACAGGCAGGTACCGACGATCGCGCCGGCGCGAAGCTCCCGTTTCCAGTCACGCGGGAAATGCGCGCCGCGCCCCCGAAAGGCGAACCACAAAGCGACGGTCGCCAGCGTAAAGCGCAAGGTGAGGAAGAGCATTGTGGAAACGGTATTCAACGCTTCCTTCACCAGGATGAAAGTGGTGCCCCAAATAAAACAGACGCCGATGAGCGCCGCGTCGGCTTTCGCCCGGGAGGGGTGCTTCATCCGCGCGCCGAAGCGCCGGCAAAACCTTCAGCTTCGCGGGCAAGTAGATGAACGGCCAACAAGATGCGGCGCAGGCCGAATTCGCGTGCATCGGGGTGGAACCACTCGCCGGGAGTATGCGCGCCGCCTCCCTGCCCGCCCGCGCCGATGGACACTGCCGGGAGTCCGAGCGACAGTGGAACATTGGCGTCCGTGGACGCACAATCGAGCCGCGCACGAATGCCGAGATGAGCATCCACGGCACGGAGCACGCTCAAGATGTACGCGTCTTCCGGCAGTTGCCCGCCCGGCCGCGATCCGATTTCTTTGATTTTGCCCGCCACCTTCCCGTTGGTCGATCGCTCGTTCTCGAACTCGAGCGCCTTTTCGACGCAGGCTGTCAGGAAGCCGGCGAGTTCGTTGATTCGAGCGGGACTCTCGGAGCGGATATCCACTTTTGCCCGCGCCGAGGAGGGGATCGAGTTGATGCTCGAACCGCCTTCGACAACGCCGAAGTTGAACGACGAACGCGGTGTGGATCCGCCGTTCTGGCCTTTGTCGGCGAACAGCGTGATGGCGCGGCTGAGGGCGTGAACCGGATTTCCTATTCCGTAGTCGCTCCAACTGTGTCCACCGGGTCCGCTGATGGTCACGTCGAAACGGCGGCTGGCGAGCGCCTGCCAGGTGATGTGATCGGTGTTCGGACCATCCAGAATCAGGAAACAGCGAATACGCGATGCCAGCGGCGATTGCCGGCAGAGGTAGCGCATGCCACTAAGGTTCCCTTCGCCTTCTTCTCCCACGTTCGCGACGATGAGCAGCGGCATGGAGGGAGCCGACGAGCAGGAGCGAACCGACGCGGCGATCGCGAGGAGAGCGGCAAGTCCCGCGCCGTTATCCGAGACGCCGGGGCCATGAAACGTACCGTCGGGGCTTAACGTGATCTCTTCGGGAGTGCGGGGCGCGAGTACGGTATCGAGATGCGCCGTTAGCGCGACGAGGGGGCCGGTGTAATCGGCATCGAGGAGCCCGACGACATTACCCGCCCGATCCACCTGTGCCGACCAGCCGAGCGACCGCAACTGCTCGACCATCCACTCCGCCCGCCGCTGCTCGAAAAAGGTCGGCGCGGGCACGCGGCAGAGTTGAATGTGACGGTCGTTGATCCACTGCTTTTCACGCTGAACCCATTGCAAGCAATCGCGAAGGCCGGGGGCTGAGACCAGTTCGGACACCAGGGAGGGGGTTACCGCCGCGCCGTTTGCGGACGTTTTACCGCGCTCATTGTGTCCGGAAAACCCCATCTTTTCACCAGTGTAACAGGGCTGTTCCCCAACACCTCGTAAAAATGGCGCGGAATTTGGGTTCGTTCTGTTCCGGGTCAGCGGCGCTGTTTACTTTCGAAGACCGGAGTTCGCGCAAGCCGCTTTCCCAATCCATCCCCTTGCAGGTTGATACCCGCCACCTCGACGCTCCAGTCCGATAGCCGGACGATGCTGATCGAAGCCGGATCGATCCGCAATCGAAGGAAGAGATCCATCGACATCCCCAGCAGGTATACGAGCAGAGAACGGATCGCATCGGCGTGACTGACGAGCGCCACTGTGCCGTCGGGAAACTGCGCGCGGGCGTGCATCATCTCGTCGAACATGCGCGATTGGGTTTCGAGCATCGATTCTCCATTCGGCGCACGCCCACAACCGCGCAATGCGTTCCAGCGGCGCCACCGATCGTCGCTTTCCAGTTCATCGAGCATCTTGCCGGTCCACTCGCCGAACTGTACCTCGCCGAGTCCGGGGCGCTGAACGATTTCGATGGGACGATCGGCGGCGATGGCTTCGGCGGTGAGCATTGCGCGCTCCAGCGGACTCGAGAATATGGCGTCAAGAGCGATGGTGCTCAATTCGCGGCCGAGATGTTCTACCTGTCCCACGCCTTCGGCATTCAAGCCGACGCCCGCAGTCCATCCGACGATCTGTCGTCCGACGGCATCCGTCATGCCATGCCGAATCAGGAGAATGGTGGTCATCACTCTGATTTTCAGGAACTTGGAGCGCATAAGGCAACATCGTTCCTGGCGTACATACCTGAAACACCAGCAACTCTCCGGCGTCATACCTTTGGCTGCCGCAGCCTCTTTTTAACCATGAAATTCGTCATTTTTGGTCTGTCCGTCAGCTCGAGTTGGGGGAATGGGCACGCCACTCTATGGCGCGGATTGATCCGGTCGCTTGGAGCCCGCGGCCACGTCACTCACTTCTTCGAACGCGACGTGACGTACTACGCGAATCACCGCGACTTGACGGAAATTCGCGGCGGAATTCTGCACCTGTATTCGAATTGGGATAGCGTCCGGGCCACGGCGGAGGAGCACCTTCGCGATGCCGACGTGAGCATCGTAACGTCCTACTGTCCCGATGCGCATGCCGCTGCGGCCCTGGCTTTCGATTCTCCAGTCTCACTACGCACGTACTATGATCTCGACACCCCGGTGACGCTCTCTCGGCTCGACTCGGGAGAGAACGTGGATTACATCGGCCCTCGCGGGTTGCAAGATTACGACCTCGTGTTGAGTTACACGGGAGGAGCCGCGCTGGTGGAACTCGAAACCCGTCTCGGGGCGCGGAAGACAGCGCCGTTGTACGGGCACGTAGATCCGGCCATCCACCGTCCCGCGAGTTCCGCGGAACAATACCGATGCGACTTGTCGTATATCGGAACCTATGCGCCGGACCGCCAACAGACTCTGGCGGATTTATTCATCGAGCCCGCGCGGCGTTGTCCGGAGCGGCGCTTCTGCCTGGCAGGTGCGATGTATCCGGCTGCGTTCCCCTGGACAGACAACATCCTCTTCGTTCGTCACCTTGCGCCATCGGAACACCCGTCGTTCTATTGCTCCTCGCGATTGACTTTGAATGTGACGCGCGCGGCCATGGCGAAGATGGGATATTGTCCGTCCGGACGGCTGTTCGAAGCAGCGGCCTGCGGCACTCCGATCCTAACCGACTGGTGGGAGGGACTCGACGAGTTCTTCGAACTCAACAGTGAGATTCTGACTGCGCACGGCAGCACGGACACAATCGCGGCACTCGAACTTCCGGATTCGCAATTGCGGCGAATCGCACGAGCGGCGCGCGACCGGACTCTCGAGGAGCACACGTCGGAAGTCCGCGCGATTCAACTGGAGCGTATTCTCGAGGAGTCGTTAAACGCTTCTGACCCGGTGAGTAGGGAGTCGGTGGAGGTCTAGCATGTGGGGAATTATTCCCGCGGCCGGCATCGGCAGCCGCATTCAGCCGCTGGCGTTTTCGAAGGAACTACTTCCGGTGGGCTGCCGCCTCGATGGTCAAACGGAACGCCCGCGCGCGGTCAGCGAGTATCTTTTGGAACGGATGATCCGCGGCGGCGCCAATCGCATCTGCTTCGTGATTTCACCCGGCAAATCGGACATTCTCGAGTACTACGGCGGCAGCGTCTTTTCGGCGTCCGTTTGCTACGCCGTCCAACCCAAGCCGGCCGGATTGTGCGATGCCATCTTCCGCGCGCTGCCGATGATACATGAAGCCGAGCAGGTGTTGATCGGGCTGCCGGATACAGTCTGGTTTCCAGAGGACGCATTGCAGCGACTGGAAGACGACGTCCTGTCGTTCCTGTTATTTCCGGTGGACCATCCCGAACGGTTCGACGCGGTTGTGACGGACGAAGACGATCGCGTGCTGGAGGTCCAGGTGAAGCGCGCCGATGCAAACTCGCACTGGATCTGGGGTGCGTTCAAAATGCCCGGCCGCACTCTGCACGAACTGCACGAGTTGTGGCAGATGCGCGAACGCAGCGACGAGTACATCGGAACCCTCGTGAATGCGTGGCTGGACCTGGGCGGTACAGCAAAGGGTGTGCGGGCGGGCAGCGCTTATGTCGACGTCGGAACGCTCAATGGGTATCGCGAAGCGCTTCAACTGTTGACGAACCGCGACAACCTGGAGGCTGTGCTTCGGTGATCGATTCGCGGCCAGTGGTCTGTGTGGACCTCGATGGGGTTCTGAATACATTCGATGAATGGCGCGGGCCGGAACATTTTCATCCACCGCGTGAGGGCGCCAGGGAATTCCTGGCCGCGCTGTGTGCGGGCGGTTATCGGGTGGTCGTGTTGACAGTGCGCTGGCACGAGTGGGTCTCGAAGTGGCTTCAGGAATATGGACTCGCCGAGTTCGTCGATGAAGTTACCGATCGAAAGCCTCCGGCCCACGTGTACATCGACGATCGCGCAATCTGCTTCCGCGGTGATTTCGCCGAGACTCTAGAACAGGTGCGGACTCACAGGCCATTCTGGGAGAAGCAGCCGGCATGATTGTCTACCGCCCACAGGAACGCGTAGCGCAAAGCCGCGGACTACTGGACGAGTTGGTGTCGCTTGTGAGCGGGAACGCAGCCACGCTCGATCTGCTGATCCGTTTCGGCGAATTCGAGGCGGGTGTGATGGACGCTATCGCGCCGGGAATGGATTGGGATTCCGAGCAGGGCCGAGCGCTGCGCGCTGCTGCCCGACTTCTCGGCAAATGGTACGCCTCGGGCAACGACGATAGACGCGATTTTAGAGAAGCGCTCGATCGGGTGGCGCGGCGGGATCTGCCGCCGGTGATCACGGTGTCGGTTCCGGAAGGCTACGCGTATTACGGACTCGATCCGCAGAGTTATGCTGCAGCAGCGCGAAGTTTCGCGAGTGAATGCCGGAGCGAGCACGTGTGCGTCATCGGCATTCGCAGCATCGGCACGAGTTTGAGCGCGGTTGTCGCCGGCACTCTCGAATCGTGCGGGATCGGTGCGACGACGTGGACGGTCCGCCCGCACGGTCATCCGTTCGAACGCCGGCTGCAGGTGAGCGAGGACTTGCGGCGCGAATGGGCATCCACCGCTAATGTATTCGCCATCGTTGATGAGGGCCCGGGATTGAGCGGATCGTCTTTCGTCGCGGTCGTCAATGCACTGAGGGAGTGCGGTGTCGAGCAACGGCGAATCGTTATTTTCCCGAGCTGGGTTGGCGATGCCGGCCGGTTCGTGAACAGCGAGGCGCGCACCGCGTGGCCGGCTCTCCGCAAATACGTCGGACCGGCCAGTGCTGTTCCCGGATGCGCCTCGACATTGGACCTTTCGGCGGGACTATGGCGCGAACACTTGTTTCCCGGGCTTGAGGCCCCGGCGGTGCAGCCGCAACACGAGGCGCGAAAGTATCTGGGCGACGGAGTGTTTTATAAGTGGGCCGGGTTGGGCGAGTACGGCTATCGCCGGTTGAGACGAGCGGAGATACTCGCTAATGCTGGGCACTCGCCCGAGGCCGGGGGTATCAGCGCGGGATTCATCGCCTATGCGCGTTTGTCCGGCCGGCCGATGGCCCGGCAAGATGTATGCGCGGAGTTCCTTGATCACGCGGCTGATTACGTGTCATTCCGGGGGCGCAACTTCGATAGTCCGGCACGCTCGGTGAGTTTCGAACAACTGCTCGAAATGATTACGTTCAATACCGGCGGCCTGATCCAGCGGGAGGAACTCGAAGAGTACCGGCGTGAGTTTGAAGACCGGCCGGCAATCCACATCGACAATCGCATGATGCCGCACGAGTGGCTTGCGGTGGCGGACGGGTGGATCAAAACCGATTCGGTAGACCACAGTTGCGATCACTTCTTTCCAGGTGAAGCGGACCCGGCGTGGGACCTGGCGGCGTTGGCTGCCGAGTTCCGGCTGGACCCTTCCGGCAAGGACTTCCTGTTGGAGAAATATCGCGCACGGTCGCACGATGGCGTCTCGCCGGATCTTTTGCATTTCTACGAAGTCGCTTACCTGGCTTTCCGCATCGGCTATTGCGGAATGGCGCGAGACGCGACGTCGGGCACGCCAGAAGGCGAACGGTTTAGTGCGTTGCGATCGGGCTATGAGGTTTTGTTGAAAGATCGACTTGCGGCGGAGGTATCGAGATGGCGGGCAATTGCATAACACAACTGACTACGGAGGAGATTGAGCAGCGGGTTCATTCGCTTGGCTCGTGGTTTCACAACCTCGACCTGAACGGTGTCAAAACGGCACCCGACCATTTCCTCGGCGATTACCCGGCGGTGAAGTGGCGCGGCTTCGCGCACGCGATCCCCAGTGATCTGCGCGGTAAGAGCGTACTCGATATCGGATGCAACGCGGGTTTCTATTCGCTCGAAATGAAACGGCGAGGCGCGGATCGCGTGCTGGGCATCGACTTCGACTCCGAGTATCTCGAACAGGCTCGGTTCGCAGCCGAGGTCTCGAGCATGGATATCGAATTCCGGCAGCTTTCGGTGTACGATGTCGCGAAGCTGCAGGAACGCTTCGATGTCGTTTTGTTTCTCGGAGTTCTTTACCATTTGCGGCATCCGCTGCTCGCGCTCGACCTGCTGCATGAGCACGTGGTGAAAGACATTCTGGTGTTTCAATCGCTGATGCGGGGGAGTTCGGATTCGTACAACACAGCTGAGGATTACCCGTTCTGGGAAACCGGCATTTTCGAAGATCCGAGTTTCCCGCGAATGCATTTCGTCGAGCACGAATACTCACACGATTGCACCAATTGGTGGATTCCCAACCGCTCCTGCGCCGAAGCGATGCTGCGCAGCGCGGGATTCGATCCGATCGATCATCCCGAACCCGAGGTATTCATTTGCCGGCGTTCGGAGATACACCCGTTCATCCCCAACGCGGTGTATCCTGCCCGCGGAGGAAAGGGCAAATGATCGAAGCCGTCATGCTGTGGAACGAGCCGAACAACCTTTCTCACTGGGATTTCGAGATCGACCCGGAGTGGAAGCTATTCGCGGACATGACGAAGCTTGCGTGCAATGCGGTCCGCGCAGAAAAGCCGCAACTACCGAAAGTGCTGGGCGGAATCTCACCGATCGACCCGCTGTTCATGGATCGCATGAAGCGATTCTGCGTTCTGAGTCATGTAGACGTGGTCGCGGTGCACGGGTTCCCGCTCGACTGGAATCACTGGACTATCCACAAGTGGCCGGAACGGCTCGCAGAGATCAGGGCGATCACGGACCTGCCGGTGTGGGTGTCGGAGGTTGGCGTATCGAGCTTCGGGGCCGAAGAAGTGCAGGAATGGGGACTGCGACGCACGGCGGAACTGCTCGCCGGCATGGTGCCGCGTGTTCACTGGTACAGCCTGTACGATCTGCCGAGAACGTGGCCGGCGACGACACGCCACCGCGAGGCTGAGGGCTCGGCCTACTATCGTCACTTCTACATGGGGCTGCTTCGGGAAGACGGAACGCCGAAGCTCGCCTTACCGCACTTTCACAAGTACACGCCGGAACTCGGCATCTGCCAGTGGTTCCATTTTGAAGATCACCGGCTGGATTGCGCCGTGCAGTGGCTGAGGGATCTCGGAATAAAGCATTTACGGACCGGCTTGAGTTGGGCCGACAGTTTCCGGCCCGGGGCCGACCAGTGGTTTGACCGGCAGATGAAAGCGTTGGAGGAATTCGAGGTGACGGTCACGTATTGTTTTACGCCCGAGCATTGCGGATTGCGGCCGCATCATACGAGTCCGCCAAAGCAGCCCGAAGAATTCGCCGAATTCTGTGCCCGGATGACACGCCGGTATGCTTGAGGATCCCGTCCTGATCGTAGCCGCTCACCCCGATGACGAGGTGATCGGGGCAGGTGCGCGGATGGCGGTGTGGCGGGAACGCCTGACGATCGTGCATGTCACCGACGGATCGCCGCGGAATCTTTTCGATGCTCGCAATGCCGGCTTTGCGACCCGCGAGGAGTATCGAGAGGCACGCCGCAATGAGTTGCTGACGGCGCTTTCGCTTGCCGGCATCGCGGGATCGCAATGCGAACGGTTCGGCATCGCCGATCAGGAAGCGTCGATGTCGATGGGCGAGATTGCAGACCGGCTGCGCGATCTTATTGCATGCCTTCGGCCCGGCATCATCCTTACTCATCCATACGAGGGAGGCCATCCGGATCACGACGCGTGCGCGCTTGCGGTAGATCGCGCCTGCACGCTCGAACAGGTGCCGCGAACGGCGCGGTGGGAGTTCACGTCGTATCATGCCGGTGTTGGCGGCATCGAAACCGGGCACTTTCTTCCGCTGCAGGAGATGCCGGAGATCCGGTTCGAACTTTCGGAAGACGAATGCCGCCTGAAGCAGCAGATGTTCGAATGTTTCACGACGCAGCGCAACGCGCTCGCGGCCTTCGCGATTCGCTCGGAAGCGTTTCGTCTTGCCCCCGAGTACGACTTCACGGCCGCTCCGCATCCCGGGCAGCTCTACTACGAAGGATTCGATTGGGGAATGACGGGCGAGCGGTGGAGAGAACTAGCCAACAAGCTGCTTCAGCGTGTTCGCCGGGGTCCGATGGCTCATGCAGCGCACCGTGCTTAGCGTGGCATATCCGCTGACTGCCGCGGGTCCAGATGCTGCGGGAGGCGCGGAGCAGATTCTGACGCACGTCGAGTCTGCGCTGGCTCGGTCGGGCTATCGGTCGATCGTCGTTGCGTGCGAAGGGTCGAGGGTTTGCGGCGACTTAGTCGATACACCAGCATGGGAAGGTGAACTAACCGACGAGGTCCGCGGGTGGGCGCAACGGCAGCATCGCATCGCGATCGAGAAGGCGCTCCACCGTTATCCGGTGGACCTGGTCCACATGCACAGCTACGATTGGCATGCATATCTTCCATCCGGCGATGTGCCTGTTCTAGCGACGCTGCACCTGCCGTGCGACTGGTATCCGGAAGGGGCTCTCGCGGTCAAACGGCCTCGGACCGTCATCAACTGCGTCTCGCGATCGCAAAGGTCGTCGTGCCGAATTCCGCGGCGCCTAGCAGTCCCGGTGGTGGAAAACGGCATTCCCATTGAACGCTTCGAGACGAACGTGCGGAAGCGAGGCTATGCTGTTTCGCTGGGACGCATCTGTCCGGAGAAAGGAATCCACATCGCGATCGACGCCGCGAAGCTTGCTGATATTGAGTTAATCATTGCCGGCGCTGTGTTCCGTTACGAGTGGCACATGCGTTATTTCGAAGAACAAATTCTTCCGCGGCTGGATGCCAAGCGCCGGTTTCGCGGACCCGTCGGGCTTGCGCGTAAGCGCCGGCTGCTGGCGGGCGCCCAATGCGTGCTCGTCCCAAACCTTGCCGCGGAAACAAGCTCACTGGTCAGCATGGAAGCTATGGCGTGCGGAACACCGGTGATCGCCTTCGATTCCGGTGCGCTCACCGAAATCGTGGAGGACGGGCGCACCGGGTTCATCGTACACAATGTGGAAGAGATGGCCGCGGCGATACGACTTGTCCCGGCGATCGATACTGAAGAATGCCGGCGTGTGGCGCGTGAGCGCTTCTCGGCCGAACGGATGGCGCACGACTACATGGAAGTATACGAGCAGATGCTGAGCGGAGCCGCACTGCCTGGTGCGCTAACGGTCCAGACTGAACTCCCCCAATGAAACGCTACTCGGACTACGACCCGTTCGCGTGGCTGTACACGACCCATTGGGGGTCGGAGTACCACGAACAGGCGTGGGCGGTGCTGGACAAGCTGTTTCTGCAAAACCTGCCGGAGGGTTCGACCATCCTGGATCTCTGCTGCGGTGACGGGCGGCTGACCAAAATCCTGAACGAAGTAGGCTACGACGTGATCGGCATCGACGGTTCCGCGGAGATGCTGGTATATGCCCGCCAGCGCTGCCCAAGGGTCGAATTCGTTGTTGCCGATGCGCGCGATTTCAGTACCGGGCAGCGGTTCGATGCCGTGATTTCGACGTTCGACGCGTTGAATCACGTGATGTCGAAGGATGAGCTTGCGCGGGTATTCCGATGTGTCTTCGATGTCCTGAATCCGGCCGGATACTTCGCCTTCGATCTGAATCGCGAGGAAGCATACACCGAACTCTGGTCGCAAACGTTTACCGAGGTCGAACCCGCCATGGTCAGTATCTCGCAAGGCTGGTACAACGCTTCGATGCGATCGGCGCATTGCAATATCACTTTGTTCCGGCTGATCGAGGACGCCTGGCGCCGGTCCGATTTTCAACTGGCGCAGTACTGTCATCGGGAGAAGGACGTCCTCGGAAGCCTTTTCGCCGCCGGTTTTGCGGACGCGGAGGTTTATGATGCGGCTGCGGATTTGGGAATGTATGGCAACATCGGACAGGGGCGGAGCTATTATCTCGCGCGCAGAGGAATTTGATTCACAGTTCGCGTCACAATCGACTCCAATCTGCCCTCCTACAGATGGCGGTGCTGTATGATCGACAGCTTTCAACATCAGTTCATTCCTTCCGCTCTACCGGCGCCGGCACCTTGTCTTCTTCTGCTGCACGGTACTGGTGGGACGGAGAACGACCTGCTCGGACTTGGGCAGGCACTGGACCCGATGCAGGCGCTGCTGGGCCCTCGCGGGAACGTCGACGAGGATGGAAAATCGCGATTCTTCAGGCGCGTTCAACCAGGCGTTTTTGACTTGGACGACCTGAAGCGTCGGGCAAACGAGTTGGCGGACTGGGTGGATTGCGCGGCGCGAACCTACAGCTTGGATCGCGGGCGCATTACAGCCGTCGGATTCTCCAATGGCGCGAACATCGCCTCCGCGATGATGTTCCTGCGTCCGGAGATTCTTTCCGCCGCAGTCCTGTTCCGCCCGATGGTCCCTTTAGTTCCGGATGAAATGCCTGACCTGAGCCTCGTACGAGTTCTGCTGGTAGCGGGCAAGAACGATCCGATCGCAACACCGGACCATGCGGAACGATTGTCGAACCTGCTGCTGCAAGCGGATGCGCGCGTGCAGATACACTGGTCGGATGTGGGACACATGCTCGAGGACTGCGATATTCAGGCCGCCCGGGATTGGTTGCTGCATCCGTCCGTGAATGTCTGACCGCCGCCAGTTCTCCCACGCACTCGAGCCCCTGGCCACCCCAATATTTCGTTGGATCTGGTTCGCCGCGATGGCGTCGAACATCGGCACGTGGATGCAGAATGTCGGCGGCGCGTGGCTGATGGCCACATTGTCCACCTCGCCACTGCTGATTGCGCTGGTGCAGACGGCGATCACGCTACCGGTGTTCCTGATGGCCGCACCTGCGGGAGTAGTTACCGATCTGATGGATCGCCGCAAACTGCTGCTGATCACGCAGAGTTGGATGCTCGCGGCTGCGGCGACTCTCGGTGCATTGACGCTGACCGGACATACGGGACCCCTGACGCTGCTGGTGCTGACGTTCGCACTCGGGCTAGGCAACACGGTGAACGGGCCAGCCTGGCAGGCGACTGTTCCCCAACTCGTTCCGCGGGAGCAATTGGCAAGCGCGATCGCGTTGAATTCGGTTCAGTTCAATATCGCCAGGGCGGTTGGACCCGCGCTCGGGGGCCTGATCGTGTCGCTTTGGAATCCGGGAGTCGCGTTCCTGTTGAACGCGGTGTCGTTCTGCGGAGTCCTGTTCGTGCTGTGGCGGTGGAAGGGCGAGGAGCAAGTGCTTCCCCCGGCCCAAGGCGTCGGGGCCGCATTGCGCGCCGGAATCGATTGGGTCCGGCGCTCTCCGGAGTTGCACGCCGTCTTTTCGCGAACCGGTGCGTTCGTGGTGTGCGCGAGCTCCTTGTGGGCGCTGCTGCCGGTTGTTTCGAAACACCGACTGGCCAGCAGTTCGAGCGGGTACGGCATTCTGCTGGGATGCCTCGGCGCGGGTTCCGTAGTGGGAGCGGTGGTGTTCTCGCGTCTGCGGCACACGCTGAACGCGGACTATATGGTGGCGGCGGGCTCGATCCTCTTCGCGAGTTCGATCCTGAGTCTCGCATACGTGGAGCACTTCGGGCTGCTATGTTTAGCGATGATCGCGGGTGGTGTCGCGTGGATGTCGGTGATGTCCACGTTCAATGTCTCGACGCAAATCGTGCTGCCGCACTGGGTGCGCGGACGAGCGCTGTCGTTCTACATACTGACCTTCCAGGGAAGCCTCGCGATCGGCAGTTGGATCTGGGGAGAGGCGGCGCTGCGTTGGGGAACGCGGACCTCGCTGACGGCCGCCGGTCTGTCAATGCTGGCCGGCCTGGCCACGGCTCTCCGGTTTCGGCTGCACACGATTCGAGAGTGGCAGATGACGCCTGCGATGCACTGGCCGGAACCGCCGATCGAAACGGGCCTGGATATAAAACGCAGTTCGAAGGAATGAGGCAGTGCGGCAGCAGGCACGGTAGTCTTGCGCGAGGCATGCGCATGACACCGCGCCCGCCGCCGGTGGAAGTTAAGCGGATGCGGTGCCGATCACAACGATCGCAAGGTTCACATCACCCATCTTCCGTTGCAGCACCCAATCATCGCCTTGTTCGGTGAAGTTCTGATTCTGGTCGTCGGCTTTCCAGATGCTCATCACGAACGGATGCGGGGTCCCGGAGGCTTTCTTGCTGAGTGCCATCAGTGGATCGAAGGCGGGTTTCGAAGCGGGATCGGGGTCGTCGGAAATCTTCGACAATATGAAAAAATCGCGCTGGGGAGCTACGCCCTGATGGTCGCCGTTGATCGGGAACATGCTGTAACGAAGGGTGTAGATTCCCGGCTTGATCTGCTGTCCGCGCCGGTCTTTTCCTTCATTGGGGAACCGGATGATCCCCATTAGCGATCCATGGGGCACCGTCGGGAGCGTGACGTTCTGTTCTCCCGAATCGGGTCCTTTCGGTGCGTTGCTCACCAGCCAGATATCGGCGTACTCGCCGTCTGGTCCGGTGATCTTCGTTCCGGTTTTTTCGAGTACGGAAGTGTAAGCAGCGGGCACATCGGAAGGCGGGGCGCCCGCCGGTTCCGCCTTGTATTGAGCGAGTGCGGCGACGGCGGCAATCATTCCGCACAGAAGGATTTTCGGCATCAAAGATCGGTTCATGTTAATACCTCGTTAGATGCAGAATTAGACGCTTGCGGTTCCGGCGCTCTTTCAAACGTTAAACCGTTACTTCAGTAACGGCAGAATCACTTTATCGATGTCGGCATCGGTCCACGCGGGGATCCTGACGTTCTTGTGCAGGCTCCAGTGTTCAATCTGCTCGGCCGTTTCGCCTTGTTTCACGGTCCGCACAGGTCCGACGGTCTCGAGTTCCAGGAAATCGTTGTTCGTGAACGTCTCGAAAGAACAGCCCATGTCCGGATAGGTCTTCGAAGGATCGGCGGAATATCTTTTGATGAACAGATCTGAACCGAGTAGATAGGCGCCGAACGTATTCTTGTTGAAGCTGCCCAGCTTCTGCGGAACCGGGTTCTTCGGATCCTGCCGGAGAATCAGGTATTTTTTCGTGAACTTCCAGCGCGGGTCAGACAGGTCGGTATAAGCCGACATGACGAGCGGATTCGTGGGTGCCAGATCCTTCGGATGCGTGCCCCGCAGGGGAAAGCCGTGGAATCCCGTTCCGCCTTGAGCCATCATGGTCAGCGCCCAGGGAGCAAAGGTGCGGGGCTTGGCAGCCGTGTTCCGCAACCTGTGGATCACCTCGACATTGGTACCGGTTGGCGCGAGTTTCACAACGATCTGCTTTTCGAGCCCGGTCTCGGGTTCGACGGGCTGCGTGGCCTCGAGCGTATCGCCTTTGATCGCGATCTTCACGGGACCGTTATCTAGAGCATAGGTCTCTTTGGCATCTTCCGGCGCCATCCAGACGCGATCTCCGCCGCGAGCCATCCACGTCTTCTCGCCGTGCTTGCCGAATTGTTCTTTGAATTCCTTGAAAAGGTTCTGTCCGCCGACGAATCCATAGCGGATGATCCGCGGCCCGACATCGCCGGTGACGATGAGTTCGACTTCGCCGTTGGTGATGCGATAGCAATCAGGCCAGCCGCCGTAGCTGACTTTTTCGATTTTCACAGCCGCAGGGATGCTCATGACAGTCGCGAAGAGGAGCAGCACAATTTTGCGCAGCATCGATTCCTGTTGTATCACATGCCCGCTGAGACTCAGCCATCACGGCTTTCTGGCGATGATGACGTCCAGCGGCACTCCGGTGCGCTTGCCTTCAATCGCCGTGAAGCCCTCCGACTCGAGCAGGGTACGATATTCCGCGAGCGTTCGCTCCTTCCCTTCGGCAACGACCAGCATGTTCAGCGACTGCATGGCGGCGTCGACGGGACCCGACTTGTCATCGTCGAGCAGCATCTCCGCCACAAGCAGACCGCCGCCGGACGGAAGCGCCGCGTGTATTTTCGGGAGCAGGCGCCGGATCTTGGCTTCAGTCCAATCGTGCAGGATACGTCCCAAAGCGTACAGATCGGCGTGAGGAAGAGGGTCGGCGAAGAAATCTCCGGTGATGAGTTCGACCTTGTCACCGGTGAACTGGCGCGCGAAATCGATCGCCTTCGGGAGATCGAAAACGGCGGCCTTCATTCCGGGATAGTGCTCGACCGCGGCGAGGGCAAGATGTCCGGTACCTCCGCCGAGATCCACCATGGAATGGAATCGCGAGAGGTCGAATGCCTGGACCACGTGCGGCGAACTGAGTTGACCGAACCCGTGCATGCCGAGCAGAAAGTCGCGTTTCGAGGTCTCCGTTTTGAAGTAGTGATCGAACAATGCCGAGGCCGGGAAGCCGAACACCGGTTCCCAACGATTGGTCCCTTCGCGTACTGCGTCCTCGAGATGCCGCCACATCGGGATGAGCGCCGCGTTCGAGTAGAGGATATAGCCGGCCAGAGTCCGCGAACTACCGCGCCACAAGTACTCGTCGGCCATAGGGGTGTTCCGGTAAAGGCCCCCATCTTTTTGCAGCAACCCGAGCGCGACGCAGCCGTCGAGCAGACGTTCCATAGCATCGCGGTTGAGACCCTCAAAATCCTCAGGGCGGGCGGCAGCGTCATGGAGACGGTCGAAGACGCCCAGTGACGCCGCCGCGAACATCGTTTTCGAGCGGCGAAAGGCGTAAATGAGTTCAATGATCGGTTCTGGATTCGGCATTGCGGAAGTGGTCATAGCCGCGCGGTTCAATGTTCACGCCATTGAGGCGAATCGTCCCGGGCGGACCTTCAACAATGGTACCGATCCTGATAGCACGAATTGGAACGGTCTTTGTGGGTGGAACGGTGAAGAGCAGTTCGTAATCTTCACCGCCATGCAGCGCCTGCTCGAGGGACGATCCGCGCACGATCGGAACTCGATCGAGTTCGGCGGCCGCGCGCGAGGCCGTGCACAGCCGGTGCAGGTCGAGCGCTAGTCCGTCGGTCAAATCCATCGCCGCTGTCGCAACCTTCCGGAGCGCGATGCCGGCCTCAATCCGGGGGATGGGGCGCGGGTGCTTCCACCACGGTTTGCCGAGGAGAGCGGATACGAAAATATGATCGCCGGGGCGGGCGCCGTCGCGCCGCAGCGCCTTCCCTTTCGGTACTGCGCCGCAAACGACGATGTCGCAGGTGAGTTTTTCGCTATGGGAAAGATCGCCGCCCGCGAGCGGAGTATTCCACTTGCGGGCGAGCGCGAGAAAGCCGTCATAAAAGCGGTCCACCCAATCGTCGGTGCTCCAGGGGGCAAGGGCTAACGAGAGCAGTGCAAATCGAGGTTCCGCTCCCATCGCTGCAATATCGCTGAGACCGCGTGCGAGCGCCTTGTGACCGATATCGCGAGCGGATTGCGGACTGGCGCGAAAGTGTACATCCTCGATGAGAAAGTCCGTCGTGAAAACCAGATCCTCACCCGGGCGCGGCCGGAAGATCGCGCAATCGTCGCCGATGCCCGCGATGAGTTGCGGGCTCGCGTTGCGCGCGGCCCGTCTCCGAATTCGGTCTACCAGTTCAATTTCGCCGCGACGGATCATCCAATCCGAAAATACGACACTGCGTCGGTCAGATGCTTTACCTCGTCGGCGTTCTGCTGCATGGCTTCGTCGATGCGTGCGATTGCGTGGCTGGCTTCGCGCATGGCTTCACGTTGCTCGTTGGAACTGTGCGCCATGTTTTTCACCATCTCGCTGACCCGATCGACATTGCGTGCGATCTCTTCGAGGGCCTGTCCGGACTGCACCGCCAGATCCTGCCCCACTGCCGCACGCGCCACCGAGTCCTCGATGAGCTGGGCAATGTCCTTAGCCGCATCGGCACTGCGTTGGGCCAGAGCACGAACCTCGGCAGCTACCACCGCGAATCCCTTCCCTTCCTCGCCCGCATGTGCCGCCTCAACCGCGGCGTTCAACGCCAGCAGGTTGGTTTGGAAGGCGATCTCGTCCATCACGTGAATGATCTGCGAGATCTTCTTGCTGCTCTCGTTGATTTGGAGAACCGCTTCGGTCATTCGCGTGACGGCTTCGCGGCCTTCGAGCGAGCGCGCCTGCGCCGAGTCGAATTCCCGTGCGGCGTCCGACGCCATTGCGGCATTCTGTTCCGCTGCGCCCGCGATCTGACGGATCGCGGCAGCGGTGGCTTCGATGGTCGCCGAATCGTCAACAATGCGCGAATGACCAGCGCGCGATGAAACGGATGCGACCGCCTCCCATACGCGCGTCGAGGCGTTTTGCACATCGCCGACGACACCCCGCAGTCGCTCGATCACGCGATTGTAGGCGGCCGCCAGGGCGCCGATTTCGTCGCTGGATGCGACTTCGAGCGAATGCGTCAACGATCCGTTCTCGAGCTGCCTGAAACCTTCTACGATGGCCTGTACAGGGTTCACAACCAGTCTCGAAATGCAGAACCCGCAGGCCATCCCGAGGACCGAGCCCAATAACGCTAAACCGATCAGCTGCAATCGCGCGATCTGATTCCGGTCGAGCGACGCCTGATACTCCTGCCGGCTCTGTTCTTTGCGGTATTCGACAGCCTTCTCCAACTCCGATTGCGTTTTGTCAAAGGCCTCGCGCGCTTTTCCATTCGACAACTGGAACGCGGCTTCGGCTTCGGCAGCGGCGAGTTTCTGCGCAACGTCGCGGTTTACGGCACGGAACCCGGTCCACTGCGCTTCGATCTGCTGAAGCAGGCGCTGCTCTTCGGGGGCGACCGCGGCCGCGCTCATGTGCTCCATCAGTTGCGAGAAGTTCGCTTCGGCTGTCTTCATATCCTTTAGGTGCGCATCCCGTTGTTCGGGGGTGTAGGCGACCAGCGCATTCTTTTGTCCGGACAACGCGCGTAGTAACTCTACCTGTGCCTGCTTCAGATCGGAGACTCCCTCGAGGTGTCTTTTATAGAGGGTCTCGATCGCGGCGTTTTCCAAGGCGACATCGCGGGCTCCCAGCCAGCCCACGCCGAGCGTGATGACGGCCGTTGCAGCGAACCCGCTCATCATTTTCATTGCCAATTTCAGATTGCGGAATTTACGGAACACAACGGGGTACCGGAAGGAAGATCTCAAGTGGACTCATCGACTCCACATTCTTTCGTCTTTAGCCCTAACTAATTTCAGTCACACAAAAAACTCGGCAGCCGATGAGGGTTCCAGGAGGTAGTTGATGTACGCACTTCGTGTTCTTGCCTGTGCAGCTTTGTTGGGAACGTTCGCCTCGGCCGAAGAAGCGGCGGTACGCATGTCTGAAGCGGAAGCCAAGAAGGCCATCGTTTCGAAAGCGGAGCCGGAATATCCGGCCATGGCCCGCAACATGCATTTGACAGGCAGGGTCGTTGTGGATGTCTTCGTCGACGAAACAGGGAAAGTCGAAAAGGTTCAACCGATCAGCGGCAATCAGTTGCTGACGGGCGCCGCGGTGACGGCCGTGAAGAAATGGAAGTTCAACTCACAGCCGCACAAGGCGGTGACGGCAGTGGCCTTCGAATTCAAGTTGTAGACGAAGGTGGTTGGAGGACCAGGCCCGACGGCAATTCTTCGCCGAAGACACGCCCCATGGCGCGCAGATCGTCCCGGTCCTCAGCTTCCAGATCGAGATCGGGTAACCGGCGGCGCACAAGTTCCAGCGTCGCCGGAGCCAGATCGCGAGTGCTATCCCCGGTATGGCGGGCCAACGCTGCGACCGTGTCTCGCGCTCGGTCGAGCGGGAGAATCGCCTCCACCCAGCGTGTGTCGGTACCGGGCGGCACTACCAGATTGTTCGGGCCATAGAACAGTTTCCGTGCACCTATCCGCATCAGGCACCACAAGCCGGATTCGACAAAATCGTTCTTTCGAATTCGCTCCAACAATGCGTCGCCGAGTTGCGTCTTCGTGCCCACGGGCAACAACTCGAGACTGGATGCAGTGCGCCACATCTCGCGGAGCAGACTCGGGTTGATCCGTTGCTTCTTCGATCCGCGCGGCAGCAGAATCGGCGAGAGCCGCTGGAAGATGTCGGTTTGCTGGTTCCTATTTAGCCCGCCGGCAAGGCGGCCCCAGAAGATCCACCACTCCACCTCGTTTTGAACCTGGCTCGGGAACTGCAAGCCCGCAGCATAAACGCGCCGTGCCTGCTCCACCCGAAAATCGTCGCCAGGGAAGCCAAAACCCGGTCGCAGGCAGAATCCGCAGAGGTTCAGCCACCGCAGTTCATGCGCGGCGGTTCGCTTACGGCGCTCGGCGAGTTCGAGCATTCGGTCGGCGAGGCGCCGGATGGTCGCCACGGGCCACGAGTTCCGGCCTAACCCTATGGCCTGCTCGAGCTTCGCCGGAAGTTCGTGAGGCTGGAGCGTGAGATCGGCAAACGTCGCCCGGATCAGACCCTCGGCGGTTTCGAGCGACTCCTCGCCGATTACGGCGGCTGCCCTTTGGGACTGCACGGCGGTATTCGCCGCCTGCTTTCGCAGCTCAAACTGTAGCCGCCAGCGGTGGTCGCTGACCTTCGAATCCGCCCAGATATCCAGCGTGCCGACCTCGGTCAGCCGCGCCCCGAGTTTTACCGGTACTAAACGCTCGCCCGCCTTGCCGAACCGTATTACGGCATTGAGCGGAGCATGAAGATGCAGCGCGCGGCCGTCCACGTCCGCCGGCGAAAAACCGATGACTTCACCCGCGCAGTCCTCGGTGCGTGTCAGCGAACTGTACAGCCGGAACGACACGGGTTTGTTTGCCACCAACTGCAGGCTCTCGCTATCGACTTCGAGGGTTGTGCCTTCTTCGGTGCCGCGAGGAACCAGGCATAAAGTCTGAATCTTCGCCGGGTCGTCGCTGGACGTTTCGATGTAGTAGGCCCGCGGTAGTCCGCCGCGAACCAGCAGACCCGCCCCGGTGCTGCGGACGTAGCTGTAGTAGGCCGCGCCAACCGAGACGGCGAGATCCAAATCGCGATTCTCGAAAACCGCGGGTCGCCGCCCGTACCAACTCTCCATGACGCTCGCGACACGGTCGCGGCAAAGATCCGGGATGAAGAAGCCGCCGTTAAACAGAATCGCGTCGGGCACCGCGCCGGCTGTACCTAGGAATGCGGCCAGATGGCGCGTAATGGCCGGGTCGGAAACGTACGGCAACCCGAGTTCGCGAAAGACGCTCTTTTTTTCCTCTTTGGGCTTTTCGTCCACTCCGCAGAACGGCAAAAAACCGTCAAGCGTTAGTTCGAGCGCCTCCTCGCGACGAATTTCGGTTTTCAACGTTCCGCCCACCAGAGAGGACCCCGCGCCGAGAACCGTGATCTCGACACTCGCGAGCGTGGAATCTGCGAGCATGCGCTCCTTGGCCGCTGCGCATTGCCGCCGTAACGCACTCCGCTGCCGAATCGACAGCGGCTTGCCGATCTTCGCCTCCACCAGCCAGGCGAGGGTCAGATCGAGATTGTCGCCGCCGAGCAGCAGGTGCCGCCCTACTGCGGTTCGAGTGAAGTCGATGCGGTCGCCATCGCGGGTCACTCGGATCAGGGTGAAGTCGCTGGTTCCTCCACCGACGTCGCACACCAGCACGACTTGGCCGTCAAAAAGGTGTTTTTGCGAGCGAACGAGATCGTTCGCAATCCAGGAGTAGAACGCGGCGGCGGGCTCTTCGAGCAGCGTCAGGTTTTCGATTCCCGCTTCGCGCGCCGCCATTACGGTGAGTTCGCGCGCTTCCTCGTCGAAACTCGCGGGCACGGTGAGCACTACCTCCTGCCCGGAAAGCGGCTCGCCGACTTGTGCTTTCCACGCGTCTCCGATCGTCTGGAGCACCCGGGTGGAAACCTCCACCGGGCTCATGACACGCCCGGATTCTTGTGCATCCCACGGCAGAATCTTTGCGGTCCGGTCGACGTCCGGATTCGAAAGCCACGACTTGGCGGAATGCACCGACTTGGTGGGAACCAGCGCGCCCTGCTCGCGCGCATAGGTTCCGACGTAGTCCTGGTCGCCTAGATACAAGAACGACGGCAGCGTCCGCCTGGGCTCGACCCGCCCCGGCGCGACGACCTGCGGTATTTCGAGGATGTGAATCGGCGGGAAGTCGGACTCCGCGGCCTCCTGCGAATCGATGTAAGAGAGTGCGGAATTGGTAGTGCCGAGGTCGATGCCGACCTTCATTGCGCAACCTGCTCCCTCACGTTGAACTCGAGTTTCCAGCGGCGTCCGTCACGGGACACGCACCACAGTTGCAACAAGCCGGTTTCGGTGACAACGGTCTCGAGCGTCACCGGCACAACCTCACCGGCGCTGCCCGTGAGATCCACCTCAACCGGTGACAACTCGGTGAGATCGTCACCGACATCTTCAATCAGTTGGCCGGGCTCGTCGTTTTTCCGGGTCGCCGAGTTGTAGAAGCGAAACTCCGCCGGTTCGCCGACCACCAGCCCGAATTCACGATCGGGGATTCGCAGATCCGTGCCTTCCTCCATGCCGAACGGTGCGACCGCGAGCGCCTTCAGCGGCGCAGGCATTCCGGGGACAGCAGGCATCGCGCTCTCAATGCCGACGTAGTAGGTGCGCGGAATGCCGCCACGGATTCGAACGCCGCGTCCGGTACGAGCCATACCGTAGTAGGCGGCGCCGCGCGCGACCGCGTGCATCAAATCCTCGCCGAGCAGCGGTTGTACGGGTTGCATCCCCTCCCCGGCCAGCCACGTGTTCAGCACTTCAATGATCCGGTCGCGAACGATATTCGATCGAAGAACGCCGCCGTTGAACAGGATGTGGGTCGGACAGGCGAGCCCGGTGGAGCCGCGGCGGACCGTTCCTTGTTCGCTGTTCGCGGCTTGTTGCCGCAGAAAGCGGGCGAGGTGACGGGTGATTGCGGCATCTGCCGCGTACGGGAGACCAAGTTCGGCCAACCCGATGCGGCGCCGCTGAGGCATGTCGTTGCTGCCGACGATCGGCAGGAAGCCATCGAGCAGGATGCGCTGAATGTCTTCGAGTTGCAGCTTCGCCTTGATGGTGCCGCCCACCAGCCCCGTGCCCTTCCCGAGAATCGTCACCGGGTGTTCGCCGCGCTTGGACTCCTCGGCCAGCAATCTCTCCTTCGCCACTCGGCACTGCTGCCATAGCGCGTGCAGTTGAAGCGAATCGAGTTTCGTACCCTTGGCCGCGAGCTGTTGTTCGAGATGCCGCGCCAATGCGAGGTCGATGTTGTCACCGCCAAGCAAAATATGCTCGCCGACAGCAACGCGCTCGAGTTGCAGTTCGCCGCCGCTTTCGGTGACGGAGATGAGAGTGAAATCGGTAGTGCCGCCACCGATGTCCACCACCAGGATCAGGTCACCGACATGCACGCGTTCGCGCCAATCCGGATGCCGTTCCACCCAGGCGTAAAAAGCGGCCTGAGGCTCTTCGAGCAGTACTACATTTTTGTAACCGGCCTGTTCGGCGGCTTTCAGTGTCAACTCCCGGGCCACTGCATCGAACGATGCAGGAACCGTGACCAGCACTTCCTGGTCGTCGAATGGCGCATCCGGCATTCGGGCGTTCCATGCGAAGCGCAGGTGCTCGAGATAGCGCCGCGAAACTTCGACTGGCGATAACCGCTCGATGCCTTCGGGCGCATTCGGCGGAAGAATCGGGGAAGTCCTGTCGACGCCCGCGTGCGACAGCCACGATTTCGCGGAGGAAACCAACCGGCGCGCATTCTCCGATCCTCGCTTCTTTGCGAGTTCACCCGTGACGTAGGCGGGGTCGGCACCCCAAGGCAGTTCCAGTGAGCCTTCCGGAAAATCGTTCGGTCCGGCGATGTAAAAGAACGACGGAAGCAGTTCCTCGTCCCTGACTTCGCCGGGATTCACCAGTTGTGGAATCCCTTGCAGAACGACCGGCGCCAGTTCGCGCGGGTCAGGGGGCGGTTCGGCGAAGGCCATCGCGGAGTTCGTGGTACCGAGGTCGATACCGATGACGTACTTTTTGGACAAGGCGGGCTACTCGATTTCGATTTCCGCCGGCGCGACGACCGGGGAACTCTGGCTGGGTTTCAATGCCGGCAAGTCTACCTTCTCCGCTCGCCAACCTTTGTGACGGAGGACCCCCCCGGCCGCCTTACCACTGGCCGGAACGTTCCCAAGGAGTTTTACGACCGCCGGATCGTGGGTGTCGAGCTTCGTGTAGGAGCCCTCGACACCGTCGATGACGGGCACGAGCCGGACGTAGCGTTCGAGCGATGCCCGGCACTGTTCCTGCAGTGTGCGAACCGCGGCCCCGATCTGCTCGTCTTCGGCGCCGCTGATGTCTTCCATCAGGAAGTCCACAAGGCGGCCGTCGCGCTGCAGGATTCCGAGCAGTTGTATCGCGCCGTCGGCAGTTTTCACCTGCGGCTGTGGCGGTGTCACAACAGCGGGAGTTGCTGCCTTGCTGGCGCCCTGCCGAACGTAGCCGAACTCGCGGGCAACGTCCTCCGGCAGCACACCTTGAAACAGGATGCTGAAGAAACTCTTAAAAGCAGAACCAATGCGACTCAATCTATTCCTCTGGAAAGACTAACTTCCACGATAGCAAAGCCCGAAATTTACTGGCACGGTTTCGGTTGCCCGTGAGCGCGCAATACAGTAACTGATCAGACAGATGCCCGTCAATTGCATCATTTCGCGTCGGCTGTGCGGGTGGCAGGCGGTGCGGTTTTCCGGTCGGCAGTAGCGGGGGTTTGCCGGAGGCCCGCGAGAACTTCCTGAAGCTTGGCCCACTGCTCCGGATCCTTCCTGGTTGCGACGGGCACTTTCGGATCACGATAGTACGCCAGGATGGAGCGTCTCAGTTCGGGCGTAACATTCGCGAACTTCCCATCCGCGAGTTTGATGGCGAGTTGGGCATAGGCATCGTCGGCCATCTTGTACTTGCCCGCGGTAGTGGGTTGACCAGTGTCAAAGTTGCGATTCGGGAGATCAAAACTCGCCGCCGTCGAGTTGCGCAGCAGGATACGGTAGCGATTGAGGGCCGCATCGAATCCCTTGATGAAGAGGTTCTCGGCCTCGGGTGTCGGCGTTCGGAAACTGAGCGCACGGAAAGGACCGACTTTCGGAACGATTCGCAGAAGGAACGCGAGAATTCGGGCGAAGATACCGGGGCGCTGATATTCGCCATCCCATTCCCGTTTGTAGGCAGAGCGAGAGAGATTGTAGATGAACTTTTGACGCGAAATCGTCGGCTGGGCTTTGCGAAGTTCGTCCTTCTTAAGATTCCAAGCCACCTTCGTCATCTCGGGGATGATGCCGCCGACCGTATGGCGGTAGGTGCCGAGTGCGAGATCGACACTGAAGAAAACATCGCTGAGTTCGAGCCCGTAAGTGTCGCGGAAAGCGCGCTCCAGGACCGGTTTCGCGACATTGAACCCGATGAAGTCGTGGTAACTTTCTGGTCCGTAGTGCCCGCGCGCGACCTGGACGACATCGAACCCGAACTCTGTTTTGAGATGCGCCGCAGGATCGTCCTCGTAAGTTATGGTCTTACCGAAGCGCCGCTCCAGTTTTGGGTACAAGAGTGGGACTACGTGGTTCGTGGCGATGGCATGGCCTTGGTCATCGGCGACGTAGTGCGACAGAGCGCCTAAAGCAAAAGCGTACTCGTTGAGCGTTTCCGAATCCTGCAGGAGATGGACGATGAAATCCCCGCTGCGAACGTAGTGGACCAGGTCGCTGAAGAAATGGCTGCCGAACGGGTAGTAACCGCTGTCCTGAATGATGGCGCCCCCGTAGGCGTACGCATGGGCGTCATGAATGTCCTGCTCCGTCGCGGTGGGAAACCGCTTGAGCAGCAGCGGCTTGATGCTGTCGGGCCAAGCGGCATCGATAATCGCTTCATGGGTCAGCACTGCATAGGAGAATAGCGGCGGCGAGAGTAGAAGAAACAAAATGAGAGAACGCACCATCGCAAAGTAGACGCACCGGGGCGGCGTTATTGAGGCATGTTCAACGCCGGGCGACACATTTCGTAAGGGCAATGCCTGGTCAGCGGTAACGGTGACAACTACGGCTCAGGAGGCGCGGATATCGAATTCACCACTTACGGCTCCGATTACCTCCGGTTGTAACATCCCTAGCGCGGCATTATCCTGTTTTGAAGCGTTGTCGCTTGAAAGGACTCTATGTGGACTCGTAAGTTTCAAAGGGACCGTAAGAAGGGCGTCGATTCGCCGATGCCGACCCAACTGGTGTCGAACGAAGAACTAATTCCGCGTCGTCAAACACCCGAACAGAAGAAGGTCGAGTATCTCATCGGTGAGATTGCTGCGGATCGCTCCCGGAAACTGGGGATCGACCGGCGCAAGTTCATGGCGAGTTCCATGGGTCTGGCGACGTGCTTCCTGGCTTCGAACATGGTGTACGGGAAGAACTGGGAGGTGGACGAGGCAGAAACGTACGAGCCGGACGCGACCGCCGAGAAATACCCCAAGAGCGAGTATTTCATCATGGACGTTCAATCGCATTTCACCAATGGATTTGCGATTGGCTTCCGCAATGCAGAATTTGTCAAGAACATGGGCTTCAACCTTAAGGAAGATGCGGAATCCTACAGTTTCCGTAACTTCGTTAAAGAAATGTTCTTTGACAGCGAAACGGATATGGTGGTGATTTCCGGCGTGCCGGGACGGGAACGTAACACGGACGCCGATGGCAAACAACTTGAAGGACGAGCCCGGGGCGGAGGCATCCTTCCGAGCTGGCTGATGTCGCAGTCGGGCCGCGAAATCAATGCGCTTTCCGGATCGACGCGCGCACTCTGGCAGGGGAACCTCGCGCCGAACCATTACTGGGATCGCGCGAACAACCGTCCAGATAAGGCGGCTCTCACCGATCAGATGGACCGGGAGTTACAGAAGTACGGGATCAAAAGTTGGAAATGGTATTGCCATACGGATCCGGGTAACTCAGGCGGCGGATTCCAGTTGGATGATGACAACGCGCAGTGGTTCTACGACGAATCCCGCAAACGAGGGCTGAAGATATTCAGTGTTCACAAGGGATTCTCGTACCAGTCGCGGACCCTGGGACATCTCGCGAATCCGAAAGACGTCGAGAAAGCCGCGCTGCGTAACCCCGATTTGACTTTCATCATTTACCATTCGGCGCTCCAGCACGGTCCGAACGAACCGGACTGGAAGAACGCCAATAACTGGGACCCTACCACCGGTGACTTCGCGTGGCACAACATCCTGATGGATATCAAGCGCCGCAATCCCAAGATGACAAACGTTAACTGCGAGATCGGCAGCTTCTTTAACGTCCTGGCCATAGCGGATCCTGTCATGTGCCAGCACGGCATCGGCAAGAACATAAAGTACTACGGTGCCGATCATGTCATTTGGGGAACTGATTGTTTGTGGTGGGGGTCGCCTCAATGGTGCATCGACGCGTTCAAACGGTTTCAGATCACGGATGAGTTATGCGAGAAGTTCGGCTATAAGAAGCTTACTAAGGAAGACAAAGCCAAGATCTTCGGCCTGAACGCGGCCCGAATATACGGCGTGGATGTAAAAGCGAAGCGGAACGCGCTTCCGGCGGATACCATGGACAAGCTGAAGGCGGCATATGTGGACGGCGGAGGAATGCGAGAGAATGCCGCGTACGGATGGGTTCGAGCGGACGATTGATGCAAGTAAGTTGGATGACCTGCGGGCCGGTGTACCGTCACGATTACTGGGTGCGTCAGATTTGTTGTGGCGCTTCAGCCACTTATAACTGCGGGTCACTAGCTCGGTGGCGTGGTAGTCTCTATAATTAAGTTCGGGTGCCCGCGATTGCTTCTCATGCATGGGGCTTTCGCGAAATGTCGATGGGGGCCGATTCAAAAACAATGCGGGTGCGTCCTGTTGCGGCATTGGAAGCGGCTGGACGAGGCGTTCGGTAATGCGTCGCACCGCGGAGATTTTGGTGGTTGACGACAGCCCCTCAGACGCACGCCTGGCACGCGAGGCGCTGCTCTCGGGTTCCACGCCGAAACGGATCAGCGTCGTAACCGACGGTGCAGAGGCTCTTGATTTTGTTTACCGGCGCGGGACGTATGCCACAGCGCCTCGACCCGACCTGATCCTGCTCGACTTGAACCTTCCGAAGATTAACGGCCTCGAGGTTCTGCGGCGCATAAAGGGAGACCCCCAGCTTCGATCAATCACCGTAATCATTCTGACGACCTCCCCGCATCCGAAGGATGTGAGTGCCGCTTACGAACTGCTGGCCAACTGCTACATCGTCAAGCCGCTGGATCTGGATAGGTTCTACTCGGTGATGCACGGGATTGAGGAATTTTGGATGTCGATGGCCTCGCTCCCGACGGATGGAAGCTCGCCGATGTTCTCGAACGACGAGGAAGTTCGCGGAATTACACTTCAGGAGCCGAAGAAGGATTCGACGTCGGCTCACGCCCGGCACCGGCACGATTCCCCACAGACCCGATCACATAGCTCGCGAGTTCCTCACGAAAGGCGGCGGCACGGTACCGGGCGGAGGCGTTCTCACGGCTATTGTTAGAATCGAAGCAGAATGTGGCTCGGCATCCTTTGCCTCGCGTTGCTGTTTCAATCCGCTCCGAGCCCGGATTGGGAAGCCGAAGGCCTGAAGGCGCTCGATCAAAAGGACTACGGCGCCGCGATCGAAGCGCTGCGAAAAGCGGTGGCGGCCAAGCCCAAGGATCTCGCTCCCCATTTCAACCTCGCGCTCGCGTACTCACTCGCCGGACGCGATAACGAAGCAATTGCAGAGTACCGGGCGACGCTCGAACTGAAACCGGACTTATACGAGGCGAACCTGAACCTCGGGATTCTGCTGGTGCGCGACGAACAAGGCGCGGCGGCAATCGATCCGTTGCGCAAGGCAACTGATGCGAAGCCGAAGGAGGTCCGGCCGGCCGTGTACCTCGGGGATGCGTTGCTGGCAGCAGGAAAGCTAGACGAAGCCAAACAAACCTACCAGGCGGCTCTGCAACTGGATGCGAATGCCGCTGCCGCGGAGCTCGGCCTGGCTCGAACCGAAGCGCGGCAGGGTCAATTCGCGGAGGCTACGCCCCATTTCCGCCGTGCGGCGGAGCTCGAACCGGCGTACAAGGAATCGACGCTCGAGTTGGGGGATCTGCTGCAAGCCGCAGGCAAGACCGCCGAAGCTGCCGCCATTTATGGAGAGTTTCCGGACAACCCGGCGGCGCAGGAGCGTGCCGGAGACATTTTACTATCAGCCGGGCAGGCTGCTCAGGCGGTTCCGCATCTCGAAGCGGCCGTGAAGAGTTCGCCTACGTCCGCTAACCGGCTTGCCCTAGCGACGGCTTATTTCGCAATTAAGGACAAGGAAAAAGGCGCAAAGATACTGAACGAGGCTTTGGCGGCCGACCCGAAGAACTATGACCTTCGGATGCTGGCTGGACGGGTATTACGCGATAACCGGCAGTTCCCTCAGGCGGAGCAGCAGTTTTTGGCGGCTGTGTCGGTGAAGCCGGATGCGGTGGCGGCATGGGGTGAACTGGCGGCGTCGAGTGTACTGGCCGAGAACTACCCGCAGGCGATTGCGGCGCTCGATAAAGTGAAATCTCTCGGGGGCGAGAATCCGTCACACTCGTATCTCCGTGCCATCATTTATGACAAGCAGCACATTTACCAGCCGGCACTCGAGAACTACGAGCAGTTTCTACAGTCAAGCCAGGGGAAGATGCCCGACGAAGAATTCAAGGCGCGGCAGCGGGTCCGCATCATTAAAAAGGAGCTGAGCAAGCGGTGATCCGCACACTGTTGATACTGTTCGTGCTGATTCGGGCCGCGGGATTCGCATCGGGGCTGGAGGAAGCGAAGGCAGAACCGAACCTGGAGAAACGCTCCAAGCTGGCGTTGGAGAATGCCGACGCGGCAATCACCGAGGCGCGGACACAATATCTGGGCAATCATTACAAGGAAGCGTTGGCGTCGCTCGATGAGGTCCGAGAGTCGGTCGAACTCAGCCTTACGTCGTTGAATGCAACAGGGAAGAGCGCCAGGCGCAGCCCAAAACATTTTAAAATCGCTGAAAAGGCCATTCGCGAGATGCTGCGCCGCCTGCAAACACTCGAACTTGATTTTGGAGTGGAGGACCGGCCTGCCGTTTCGAAAGTAGAGAAGCGGCTGCAAGAGATCCACGACGAACTGATCTCCCGAATTATGAGCAGGAAGAAGTAGGAGGACGCCGGATGCGTCTCATCATCGTGTTGCTGGGGCTTGCGGTGATAGCGTCTGCGCAGGACCGTGATTTCCTCACGGCTGACGAGGCCGATCAAATCCGCGAAGCTCAGGAGCCCAATGTGCGGCTCCAGCTTTACATCAAATTCGCCCAGGAGCGTGTTGCCTTATTGAAGCAAATGCTGGCGAAGGAGAAACCCGGGCGATCCGCCTTGATTCACGATACGCTCGAGGATTACGCGCACATCATTGAGGCGATCGATACCGTTGCCGACGATGCGCTCAAGCGGAAGCTCGACATTTCCGAAGGGATGAAGCTCGTTGCCGCCGGAGAAAAGGCGATGCTGGCGGATTTGGAGAAACTGAACTCGAGCGCCGCTTCGGATTACTCGCGCTACGAGTTCGCCATGCAGCAGGCGATCGAGACCACCGAGGACAGCTCCGACCTGTCGGCCGAAGACTTGAAGACGCGCGCGACGGACGTGGCCGAACGCGAGCAGCGCGAAAAGAAAGAGCGCGAGTCGATGATGGGCACTGCGGAGTTGAAGCAGAAAAAGGCCGAGGCCCAGAAAGAGGAACAGCACAAGCGCAAGGTGCCGACGCTGCGCCGAAAAGGCGAGGTTCCCAAGAAGCCTTAGCCGGTTGCGGACTGCACGCGCATCCACTCGAGTGTGGCTGCATAGTCCACCAAGCCCGCCACGGCTCCGGCACGCTGAACGCTCAACGCGCCGGCGGCGTTTGCCAGACGAGCGGCATCGGTCGCTGTCAACCCCTTCTGCCGGCCGGCCAGGAAGGCTCCCACAAAACAGTCACCGGCGCCGGTCGTGTCCACGGCACTCACGGCAAAACCCGGAACCATCACCTGCCGGTCTGATTCTGAAACAAGACATCCGCGATCGCCCAGTTTGACGATGACTGCGCCGACACCGCGCGAGTGAAAGAACGCTGCGCCGCAGAGAGCATCCGGGTCACCGCAAAGCCGGTGTGACTCCTCTTCGTTGACGAACAGAACGTCAAGATACGGGAGGCAAGGTCCGATCACTTCGAGCCACATTCCCAGGGCATCCCAGCCGGTATCTAGGGAGGTAGTCAACCCCGCCCGCCGCGCACGTCCGAGCGTCGCGCCGGCTTGCGGCCGCATCAGCGGCATGGCGAATGGGTTCGCGAGATGGAAATGCGAACAGCCGCTCGTGATCTCGGGCGTGAAATCGAGCGGTTCGGAGAAGGACTCACGGCTGGCGCCAGGGCGGTGCAGAAAACTGCGCGCGCCATCCGAGCGCACGACCACGACCGTCACGGGTGTCGGCAGAGGGTGCCAGCGAATGTAGCGGACGTCCACGCCGATCTTCTGAAGCTGTACAACAACGGTATGGCCGGCTTCATCATCGCCGATCGTTCCCGAGAGGCGGACGGCGCCTCCCAATCGCGCGATCGTGTAGCAGGTGTTCGCTCCGTTACCACCGATGGATGTTACGATGTCGTCCACCCAGACGGTGCGATTGAACACAATTTCGTCCACGGGGCGGACCAAAATGTCTTCTGTCAGGTTCCCGGCAGTGAGGACACCGCCTGGAATGGAGATCAATCGACGCTCCCGGATGCAATCGCTTCGATAAACTCGCGGTGCATCGGCCATTGGCCGTAAACGCGCCGGTTATCGCGCCGGAACGTGCCGGCGACCAGCAACCCGCTCAGATCGCGCGGGCTGGCGTGCTGCTTTTCCCGATCGAGCATGCGCCGGAGCATGTTAGTGGCACCCTCGAGTTGCACCACCAGATCGGAAGCCGCGCTCTCGGAAGCGCATAAGACACTGAGATTCACGTCCAGGTGATCCGGCTTCGACCCGCCCGATTGAGTGGATCCGATCGACACGATGATGTTGTCGGCGGATTCGAGCGGTGAGACGAAGGAACGGGCGCCCGAAGGCAGCGCCGTCACATCTCGTAACGCGGGTCCCGTCACCGAAAGCCAGATCGGCTGATCCGGCTCGGCAAGGTTGTTCGGCGAAGCCGCCCGGGGAGTGATGTCGAGCGCCGCCCATTCGTCCGAACTGAAGGCGATCGCCATTGTGTCCGAGCGCACCGGATAAAAGGAGACGTAGCGGCTGAGGTTGCCGGGCACGCGGCACACGGAGTTGGTGCACACGCCCCCTTTGGCAACCGCATAGGCCATCAGGCGCTTCCAGTTGAAGTGGCCGCGCAACAGCAGGTACGAGGTCTTGCCCGCAAACGATGCCGCGATGCCGTCGAGGTCGCGGCGGTAGTCGAAACGGGTACCGTCGACAAACTCCTGATACTCGATTTCCTCAGTAGCCCGCGTGCCCGCGATGAGGTCGAGGATCCCGGCGGCGCGGAGTTTTTGCATATCGATGAAGACCGTCACCGCGCCAGCCCGGGGCAAACAAGCCATCATCGCGCGCGGACTGCTAACACTCCGCCATCGTGTGAAATAAAGAGCGCCGAGCACACCGATCACTGTGAGCAGCAGCGCCCCCACCATATGCCAGGGCTTGATCTTGGTCCGCATACCGAAACCCCATCATCTCAGATCGGTTGCGGGAGGCGCGTCCTAAGGGTCTGTCTAGAAATAGCAGTTCCATAACGAAATGTTCGACGTATACTGCTTGCAATGGTCGACATTGCTGCAATTACCCTTCGTTTCCAGGCGCTGAAACCAGTGTTGGATGAGCGAACGCGCCGTCTGCTGGCGGCGGCCGAGAGTCTGGCCATTGGCAGAGGAGGGATCTCGATGGTTTCCAGAGCGACGGGCATATCCCGGCCAGTGATTCGGCAAGGAATTGCGGAGTTGAATGAGCCCGCGAGGTTGGCCCCAGGCCGGATCCGTCGCCAAGGCGGTGGTCGCAAGAAGGCCGTGGTCAAAGACGCATCCTTGAAGGCCGATTTGGAAGTGTTGCTGGAGTCGACCACGAGGGGTGATCCGGAGGCTCCGTTGCGGTGGACGTGCAAGAGTGTACGCCAGTTGGCTCAGGAATTAGCGAAGAGAAAACATCGCGTGAGCCATCAAGTGGTGGCGGATCTGCTACATGCTCTGGGATATAGTTTGCAAGCCAACCGGAAAACGAAGGAGGGAACCAACCATCCCGACCGAAACGCTCAGTTTGAGTATCTCAACGGCAAGGTGAAATGGTGTTTGAGCCGGCGGCAACCGGTGATCTCGGTAGACACGAAGAAACGGGAGTTGGTGGGTGATCGGGTGCATGATTTTGTGGATCCCAAAGTTGGCCGAGCCACACCATACAGCATCTATGATTTGGGTCGGAACAACGGGTGGGTAAGCGTGGGAATTGATCACGATACCGCGGAGTTTGCCGTGGAGACGATCCGGCGCTGGTGGGGATCCATGGGCCGACCCACCTATCCGAATGCCGAGCGTCTGCTCATCACCGCCGACGCCGGTGGTAGCAACGGTTCCCGGTTGCGGCTATGGAAAGTTGAACTACAAAAACTGGCGGACGAGACCGGACTGCGGATCGCCGTCTGCCACTTCCCGCCGGGCACCAGCAAATGGAACAAGATCGAACATCGACTGTTCTCCTGCATCAGCCAAAACTGGCGCGGCAAACCGCTGCGGGACTTTGCGACCATTGTCAACCTCATTGCCGCAACCCGCACCTCAACGGGTCTGAAGGTTCACGCTGAGTTGAACACCGAGCCCTATCCAACAGGGACCAAGGTCTCCGATCTCGAATTCGGACAAATCAGAATCCGGAGGGATGCATTCCACGGTGATTGGAACTATGAGATTCACCCAACTAAATCTATTTTATGATACAGTTATTTCTAGACAGTCCCTAATGTTTAGAACGTGAAATGCTTCATCGCGATGGCGTTCGGTTATCCCGATACCGACGCCATCTTCGCCAATACCATCAGCCGAGTGCTTGCCGACCGCCATATTGAACCGATCCGGACTGATCAAATCGAGCATAACGACGATAACAATGTGACTTGCATTGAGTGCAAAGTAACTCATTCTTCGTGCCACAGAGTTCCCGAGAGCCACAGTCGCGAAATGCCGCGGACCCGAACTCGCTAATCCTCGTCGTCTATCTGTGTGGAATTCCGCGGCCTAACAGCATGTCTCAGCCTTGCATACTGAGTCAGGATCGTAGCGTAGGTCCTGAGTTGCGCCGCTGTGTCGTGCACGTCTTCAGCCACTTCACGCGCTTCCTTCCATCTTCCCGCAGCGGCCATTCCTTCGGCCACCGATCCGAGGGCGCGAAAGCGCCCCTGGTCATCAACCCTGTGCGCAACGCGCCGTGCCTTGTCCGCAGTTCTACTCGCTTCGTCAAGCTTGCCCGCGTATGCCAACTCGGCGGCCACACAGCTCAACGCTCGGGAGCATGCTTCGGCATCCTGAATTCGATACGCCACGCGTCGCGCTTCTTTCCAATTACCCACCTCGGCGAATACGAGGGGCACAGAACAGAACGCCCGAGCACGCGCCGCAGGGTCCGCAATACCTTCCGCAAGGGACTCTGCCTCCTCCCATCTGCTGTTCCTCGCCAACGCTGCCGCGACGGCGCTCAGGGCTTGACCATGCGCGTGATCCTCGTGGATATCCCGCGCAACGCGGCGCGCCTCATCTGGCTTCCCAATCTTCGCCAGCGCGAGGGCGACGCAGCTCAGCACTTGATCGGCCGCCGGGCTAACGGTCCTGTCGTCAGCAAGCAACTGAGCCTGCGCCAGCAGCAGCGCTGCGTCTTCCAACCTGCTGCCCTGAGATAAGGAGATGACCACCGAGCTTGAGGTGCACGCACGCGTGGTCACATCGACAATCTCATGCAGAAGACGCCCGGCATCCTCCCATCTACCCGCTCGGGCGAGCGCCCCTACGACGGAGCTTAACGCCGCGTCACGCGATGGAGCATCGGGTATCTGCCGGGCGAGGTCGCTTGCTTCCGCCCAGTTGCCCCCGATTGCCAGAGCAAAGGCCACTGAGATCAGTGCACTTGACCGCCCCAGATTGACCGGAATCTGCTGAGCGACGTTCAGTGCCTCCTTCGTTGTGCTTGCCGCGTCGCCTGTCATCCCCGCCTTGGCCAATGCCTCAGCCACGTGGCTCAATACGGCTGAGCGCAAGACAGAATCGGGGACCCGCCGGGCGATCCTACGGGCCTCCTCAAACCTGCCGACAGTCACCAAGGCCCGTACGTAAGAGGACACGTCCACTCCTTGAACGAGAGCCACTTCGATTGGGGCGTTGGCGAGGATGCGACGAATCTGGTAGTTCGCTGTAAAGGTCGATCGCCAATAGCTAACGGCCGCTCCAGCGAGAAGGAGTGTCGTCACCGCCGAGAACCACTTTCGACCCCTTGACCCAGGATCCATTCGGAATCAGTTTACAGGGCTGCCGGGATCGAAGTTCAGGCTGTTAATTCCTGCGGGTAAAGGTGAGCGAACCGGGGGCGGAGTAGAAAACTGGTGGGCGGGCTATGGCAGAGGAGAATGGAAAAACGCCATAGGTGAGACCCGGCGCGATCCAAACTCCAGGATCGTTGGCAACCGGGAAGTTGAGGCAGAGCGGCACCGGAGACGTCCCTTGTTCCGATAAAGCCCGCCATCGCACCGCAGGAAAACAAAACTCGGCCAGGCGGATAGCGCCTCGCGCTCGAGCGTCTCACCGAATTGCCTTGCTCCTCCGCCCAGTGCCCGTATTGCCTATCCACGAATAGGCGTTATACGGCAAGTTGGCCGCGATGCGCGATTCTCGGAGGCACAGCGCTTTCCCTGGAGTGATCCCGGCCGATGCCCGGTGGCGGATTACGAGTGTCCCAATCGTTCCTCCCAGAGGTACCGACGATTGGGCACGTCCGCCACCGGGCCGGTCAGGTCTCGGACAGGTGCTGGAAACTAGCGTCCGCTATTGGTCTGCCGATTCCGGCTGATGATCATCTTCGTCGTCGCGATCTTGATCCCCGTCGTCCGCAGGCCGCAAAGCGTGTCCAACCACCCAATTGACGATTTTTCGCCCGTGTTCGAGCCCCTCCTGCACTGCGTTCCGAAAATGAAAGCCAACGAGGATGCGCGACCGGCCGTTCTCCTCCGCAGCATCAGAAAGGCTGTCAAAAGAACGGGTCCGGGGTGTGGCGCTTTGACAGGTCTGATCTGAGGGCAGTGAGGTGCTGCACGTACGGAAATGGACGCGGTCAGTTCGAAAGAAGAGTTGCAGCACACGCGCCCCGGCCCCGGCTTCGACAGCGTGCCCGGAGTCGTAGTCCGGAATCGGGGGCGTGACTACCAAACGGTGTCCAGTTCGGGTCTCCCACTGTATCTCTGTTTCCATCCGCATCGCCGCCCCGGATGGCGGTCACCGGCCGCCAGTAATTGTAGAAGTACTTGGCTGTTAGCACCGGGATAAAACAGCGCCACTCTGATCGGAATTGGTGCCGCCAAAACCGGGGGATGGTGCCGGTGGGCACACGTCGGCACCGAGCGCCGGCGAATAGTGCCGACGGCTCCGGGCCGGTCTTTTTCCCCGCCTGATACCGTCACTTCATAGACAGCTTTCCGCGCCGTCAGCAGGGACAGGGGGACACGAACAGCGGCCGTGCTTGATGTCGGGCTTGACGGACTCGATGACCAGATAGAGTTTGTCGGCGCTGTTGACCTTTCCCAATGGTAAGGACCGAATAATGCGAAGGAAAGCGGCGGCGGTCGGACGGCGACCCTCATTGAGGCAGGCTGCTTACGATAATTTGTGCCGACGTGTGACTGTGGGGCTGTCACCTGGAGGTGCACGTGTCAGATCCACAATCCAGCCACGAAACGTGGCTTTCAAAACTGAAAGATCACCTGAGAGACGAACGGTACGCTGCGAGGGTGCACGTCGCTGCATCGCTGAAGCGCGCTCTTTTGTGGCGTATCTCGAGAAACGAGGTATCGAGATCGGCGCCGTTCAGCCGGAGGATGTCGAGCGGTACCTGGAACGGGCGCGGCGGCAGTATCGGGATGCAGCAGGCCGTACTCGAAGGACTGCGCAAAGAACTGAACACCTTTGTACCGAGAGTGCAGCAGGTGATCCGGCAAGCCAAACAGCGGATCTTCGGCGGCGACACTCATGTGGCCGAGAAGTTAGTGAGTATCTTCGAGCCCACAACCGAAATCATTCGCAAGGGCAAGGCGAGCAAACCCACCGAGTTTGGCAAGATGGTCAAAATCCAGGAAAGCGAAAATCAGATCATCACCGACTATGCGGTTTATGAAAAGCGCCCCAGCGACTCAGAGTTGGTGATCCCTGCTCTGCATGCACATGAGAAAAGGCTGGGCTGTACTCCCCGCCTGGTGGCGGGCGATGCCGCATTCTACTCTTCCAAGAACGAAGCCGCCGCCCACGAGAAGGGCGTCCAGCGGGTCTGCATCCCGAGCCGCAATACAAAGAGCGCCGACCGCAAGCGCCAACAGAAGAAGCGCTGGTTCAAGCAAGGACAGAAATGGAGGACCGGCTGCGTGGGCCGCATCAGCGTGCTCAAGAGGCGACATCGCCTTCGTCGCTGCCTTTACAAGGGCGACTGCGGAACGAAGCGATGGGTCGGCCTGGGCGTGATTGCCGACAATCTACATCACCTTGGCACAGTGTTAGCAGCACGCAAAAACTGATTTGTCGAAATTACCGGAAATCAATTACCTGAATGCCCGAGGGGAGCGACCGCCGGGCATTTTGTCGTTTTTTGACACTGCGTGTTCGTGGTCAATGCCTCACTCAAAACCAATTTTGCGCCAGAAAGTAGCTAGTTCAGTTAGTGTCCCGTAATGTCCAAAAACTTGAACCCTATACTGCAGTATGTTCGGTAACCGCCGTAACATTGTCACAACCAGACGCCCTAAGGGTTGATTCACCGACTTACTCGATTATTGGTAGGCACAGTGAGTTCGTCCACGTCAACCTCAGCACGGCCGACGAGGAGTACGTGCAGGTGCTCGCCGCCGACCAGGACGCGCAGACGTTCACGGCGATCTTTACCAAGAGCCATTCGACTGGCGCCACCGTGCGCCCGACGATCTGGCCGACGCCGATCCTCAACGAGGGCGACAGCCTCGCGTTCGATATCCTGGCGGTCGCCAACCCGGACTCCGGCAGTGATCTCACTGTGGTGATCCAGGCGTGATAGCGGGCGTCGCCTGGCGTGTTAATTGCAGTATTGGATTCTGGGGAGGAAGGGCGGGATCTCGACCTGTGTGGGATGGCTATTTCCCGCCCCTCAACTTAAGCTTACGTGTGTACGCAAGACTTCGACGTTCGATGGCACGGTCACGGTTTCGCTTTGTTCAGCGGTAATGAACAAATCGAAATCCTTTAACGCGGTGACCACCTTCAATTCGCCATTAAGGCTATCGTCTACCCCGATACCGCCCTGTCTAATTGCGTCTCCGCCGCGCGGCCGGATCCACACGACATAGACATTGGCGGGCGGAGTCAGCCTCGATGGATTGGCAAGGTGGCGCACCTTAATCTCCAAGCTCGTGTTTCCGTTTGCTTTATCTCTTTTGGCTTTTACCGTCCCGGTCGCTGCCGGAACTGTGCCGCTAGCTGTCATGCGGTATTCCTTGCCGGAAGACCAGGGCCATATGGCAAATAATGATACCGCCCCTATTGCGAGCAACGAAACCATCACCAGTAAGCGTTTCATATCTCCCCAAGCATCCTTTGACCACAGTATACCCTTCTCGAACCAGCTTAGGCCTGGCGAATTGGCAAGCCGAGCCGGTTTCCCTGAAGTTCTCGTCTGTATCGATACATCTAGTTGAGACCATTACTACTACTGGGTCATAAATGGAAACATTTTGTAGTAAGATTGTTTTGTGGGATCACGCTTGTTGGCGCCAGGCCCACAGCAGAAGCGTTTCGCGGCGTATATGGACGGCCTGGCGAATGCCGCGGAGCATATGGACCGGCATACGCCGCTGAAGAATTACTGCATGGGCCTGCTGCTGCCCGGAGAACGCAAAAGTGTCGAGCCGATGGCGGCGCGTCTGGATCCGGCCAACGTACAGCCGATGCGTCAATGTCTGCACCATTTGGTTGCCAAGGCTCCATGGAGCGATGAGACTATGCTCGATCAAGTGCGCCGACAGGTATTGCCTGCGATGCAGAAACAGGGACCAGTGGTGGCATGGATCGTCGATGACACCGGATTTCCCAAGAAGGGCAAGCATTCAGTCGGAGTCACACGTCAATACTGTGGACAAGTGGGGAAGCAGGAGAATTGCCGGGTGGCGGTGAGTCTGTCGGTGGCGACGTGGAGTTCGAGTCTGCCGGTTGCCTGGCGCCTGTATCTGCCACAGGAGTGGGCTGAAGATATAGCCCGGCGCCGGAAGGCGGAAGTGCCCGAAGAGATTGAGTTCCAGACCAAACCGGAGATCGCCATGGACCAGGTCCGCGCCATGGTGGAAGCGAATGTGGCTCGGGGAGTCGTTCTGTCCGACGCCGCCTATGGCATCAACACCGAGTTTCGTCAGGAACTCACCGAACTCAAACTGCAGTATATGGTGGGCGTGCAGAGTTCGATAACAGTATGGGAGCCCGGCAAACAGCCCTTATCTGCCAAACCACGAGGAAAGCTGGGACGCCCGCCGCGAGTGTTGCAACGCAGTGCGGACCATCAGCCGATTGCAGTAAAGCAACTGGCCATGAATCTGCCCGTTGCTACTTTTCGGGAAATCACCTGGCGGGAAGGCGCGGGAGGAAAATTGCGATCCCGCTTTGCTGCAGTTCGCATCCGCGTAGCGCATCGAGACTACTGGAAGGCGGAACCCCACGCTGAAGAGTGGCTGCTGATCGAATGGCCGCGAGGCGAAGCCGAACCCGCTAAGTACTGGCTGTC
Source organism: uncultured Acidobacteriota bacterium (assembly GCA_963720745.1). Classification (GTDB taxonomy): domain Bacteria; phylum Acidobacteriota; class Terriglobia; order Bryobacterales; family Bryobacteraceae; genus TMP-7. The sequence continues at coordinate 2,993,391 of CAVRGO010000001.1, read as the reverse complement.
GACGATGGCTGGCAACACCACGCTCAAAGCTCTCGTTCGAATGGCCAAACACCGCTGGATCATCGAGCGGGACTATCAGGAGTTGAAACAGGAACTGGGCCTGGGACACTTTGAGGGCCGCAACTGGCGCGGGTTCCACCATCACGCCACGCTCTGCATCGCAGCTTATGGGTTCCTGGTTGCCGAGCGGACCCGTTTTTCCCCCTCTGCCCGCGCCGGCCAACTCGAATTCGTTGCCGCCGACCCGACGCCGGACTTCCGCCCGCGCGGATCGCCGACCCGAGCGGCATAATCCGCATTCCATCGCGACCATGCGATTCACTCTGTCCCGATTGTTGCTGCGAGGAACTACCTCACTGCCCGTTCTGCGGGTCTGCTCCAGGCTGATCGTCCGACGTCGAAATCCACTTCATCGATGCAGGTTTGCCGGGACGAGTGCGGCTCCGAGTTCCAGTCTCCGGAACAGAGTTCGACCTGACGGAGTTTCTCCACCGCAAGGCAAAGCCAAATGCCAGCCTGTCCATGGCGAATTACCAAATGAGCGCAGATGCGTGCGTTTGGAAGTTAGCATGGCTCCACCAACCCCGTCATTTCTCGCGTGTTGTATACGCGTAACAATGTTACTACCATCCGACATACCGTACTATTTAGGCCACGGATTTACTGCGGACCACACGTCGCTTGGACAGCCGGTAGATAGGCCGCGGCAATCGCAACGATGGCCAGCGTAGCGGACACGGCGACGAAGGTCAGCGGATCTGTCGCGCTCACACCGTAAAGCATCGCCTTCATGAGCCGGGCGAGCCCGAAGGCGGCCGCGAGTCCGATCGCCCATACCGAACACCGCAGCGTCCGGCGTCCTGGACGACCATTTTCGCGATCGGGTCCGGGACGCGGTGAGCGCCACGCGGACGCCGAACTCGTGGGCGTTGACTGACCGAGTAGGCGGTAACTCCGTAGATCCCGATCGCCGCGAGCACCAACGCGATCCCGGCGAACACGGTCATCAGCGCTTGTGACGCGCTGCGGGCTCACCTGGAAAGCGAGGAGTTCCTGCACATCCAGACGTTGGTATGGATCGACGGCCGCGACGGCGAGCTACGCCGCTTTGGCGAGTTCGGCGGGTTCGGACCCCTACCAACGAGCGACGTCCCCGCGCTCATTTACTGATTTCAGGATGGCGCTATGTGGAAGGCCTAGATCCATGACAACAGCGTTGAGGAACTCCTTCCAGGTTGAATTGCGATCGCGCTCGGGCGCCGGTTCCGCTCATAGCCCAGTCGCAGTTTTGGCGAGCCATCCGGACAACTCGCGCTTCGATTTCGGCTGGCGTTGGTGGTCGGCCGGGCCGGCGACGGTGACTGCCGTCGTATTTCTGTGCCAGCAGCTTACGATGTCAGGCCAGCGGGTTTTCGGCGTAACGATGGGTAACCACAACTGCATGGGGGGCGTCGGGCCTAACAGTTTGGCTTTCGCCGGCAGACGGCGGCGCTGGTTATCACTCAACCGAAGCCGTCGTCCACCCAGTTGCTCGCGCGGACGAGGTTCTCCCTCGCGAAGATAGTCGATGACCTGCAGTTGGTGTTGATTCATCCAAGCCCGCCACCGCGATCAGCAGGAACCGGAACGGATCCAGAGGCTTCCGCATCGGATTGTCTATTTTCGCCGACCGAGGCACACAGCCGAGAGCCGTCGCAAAATTCAGGCGGATCCGGTTTCCGGGCCATACGGGGCGAGGTGGAGTGAAGAGATCAACTGCGGGTCCGGCTTGAGATGCGTTCGGGACTCGTTTAGGTCGAGGTAGGCGGTCACGACCAAGCCGGATTGAGTGCCGGTAGTACGAATGAACCCATGCCGATTTTGCTGCAGAACGCCATATGAGAAATGACTACTGTTTTCGAAGGAATCAATTTGAGCATCTCTGTTGCTGTCGAGCAGTTCGGCCGCCCAGTGTTTGGAGATCTCGGAGAACAGCGGCCCTCGATGGATTCGACAGCCTAGGATGAGAAGGTAGGGCGTCTGCCTGAGTAACTGAACGAAGATGTCTCGATGGAACGCACTGAGAGTAGAACTGTTTTCCCTGACTACGGAGATCTAATCAGAATCAACGGCCTGGTCCGAGGTCGTATCGACTTCGAGGGTTTCAAGCATTGGTATGACACTCTACGCACACCAGAGCAGGCGGCCCTAATAGCAATCCTGCACCAGTTTGCGATCCAAGCCGGTATCGATGATGCAACATGCACGGCTGCGGTCGTCGATGGCGGTCTCGAACCGATAGATTCGGCAATAGTTCTCGCCGGGCGTTTTTGGCACCCGTTCGCGGTTTTGGAAAATACGAGTCGCTCTACCAGTGGGCTTCGCAGCTGCGCGACCCCGAGAGATTGCGGGTGTTCCGATTCTATGTGTTTCTGTTCGGCAATTGCTGAGGGTAGGGTATATCGCGCGTGCCATGCACATCCCAGCTGCACTCATTGGTGGCATCGCGATCTTCCAACCGAGGAGGAAGTCAGAGCGGCGCCGCCCGACCATCCCTTTCATCGACGCGCTTGGCCGGGTAGTAGCTGAGTGGCGAGCTGTGGTCCGCAACAAATCCGTGCGCCAAGAAATAGTAAGGCATGTCGCATCGAGTAACATTGTTACGCGTATACTGCGGATGAGAAATGACGGGGTTCGTGGAGCCACGCCGACTGCTAAACGCACGCATCTGGGTTCTTTTGGTAATTCGGCATGGACAGGCATATCCCGGCCAGTGATTCGGCAAGGAATTGCGGAGTTGAATGATCCCGCGAGGTTGGCCCCAGGCCGGATCCGTCGCCAAGGCGGTGGTCGCAAGAAGGCCGTGTTCAAAGACGCATCCTTGAAGGCCGATTGGGAAGCGTTGCTGGAGTCGACCACGAGGGGTGATCCGGAGGCTCCGTTGCGGTGGACGTGCAAGAGTGTACGCCAGTTGGCTCAGGAATTGGCAAAGAGAAAACATCCCGTGAGCCATCAAGTTGGTGGCGGATCTGCTACATGCTCTGGGATATAGTTTGCAAGCCAACCGGAAAACGAAGGAGGGAACCAAGCATCCCGACCGAAACGCTCAGTTTGAGCATCTCAACGGCAAGGTGAAATGGTGTTTGAGCCGGCGGCAACCGGTGATCTCGGTAGACGCGAAGAAACGGGAGTTGGTGGGTGATTTTAAGAACAACGTAAGCGTCCGAGAATGACCGGCAGTAGGCCAAATCCCGGGCGCGTGGACCAGCGAGCGGAAATCGGATCAGGCCTGGGCTGGGGCCCAGTTTGTGGGGTAGTAACTCAACGATCCGGTTAATGGGATGGGTCGCAATGCGGGACAGTACATCCTTGAGCCAAACAAAGGGATCGATCCCCACCCGCTGGCAGGACGCCACCAGACTCCGCAGCACCGCTGCCGTCTTGCCGCCGGCGTCGCTGCCGAAGAACGTCCAGTTCGCTCGTCCGACGGCTATCCCGCGGATGGCGCGCTCGGTGGCGTTGTTGTCGATCTCGAGATCACCGTCGTCGCAGTAACGCGTCAGCGCCGCCCAGTTCTTTAGCGTGTATCTCACCGCCCGCCCTTCCGGACTCTTGGGCAGCACTTCCACTTCGATCTCGAGCAGGTACTGATGCAACTTGTCCAGGATGGGCCGCGACTCCCGCCGCAACTCGAATCGCTCGCCCGCCGCCAGCGACCGCGCCCGCTTCTCGATACGGTACAGTTGCGCGATCAGCAACAGCGCCGGACCCATGCGGGACCGATCCGAATCCAACGCCTTATGGAAGTACCTTCTGGCGTGCGCCCAGCAGCCGACCTCGATCAAGCCGCGTGCCGGGTCCTTGAAAAAGGCGTCGTATCCGCCATAGGCGTCCGCCTGTAGATAGCCTCGATATCCTTCGAGAAACTTCTCCGGCCCGGCGCGCTGGCGCGTGGCGGTGTAATCGTACACGATCACCGGATGATCAAGATCCCCGTAATACGGCCAGACACGACCGGTGCGGGCGAACGGAAGCTTCACATCCAGCACCTTCACGCTGGTGTCATCCGTGCCGATCACCTTGGATTGGAACAGAACCTCCTTCGCCGATCCGTATAGCGGCTTCAGCAGTGCCGCGCATTGCGCCATCCACCCGCACATCGTCTTGCGCGAGATCTCCACGCCGTGACGTCCGAAGATCATCTCCTGCCGGTTCAACGGCAGATGATCGACCGTTTTCGCAACAATCACCTGCGCCAGTAAACTCGCGCCCGCCGTGCTCTTTTCGATCGGCTGCGGGGGCTTGGTGGCCGTCTTCACCGTGCACGCTCAGGCATACTTCCTGCACACGTCCTCGATGACGGTCAGTTGGGCTGGAACGTATTCGTAGCGCTCGCTCGATTCTTCTCCGATGGGGCGCAAGTCCTGCCGGCATACGGCGCAGTGCTTTTCCGAATCATCCAGATCGTGCAAGATGCGCTCGCGTTTGAGTTGCCGCGGCAGCGGCTGACGGCTGTCAGGCACAGGTATATACGCACGCTGGCCGGCAGGTGAATCATGCCCGTAGCGCACTGAGCACCGTGCGCAACGTCGCACCGTCCACTCCGGAACGGATGCGCAACCGCTCTCCCGTGGCGAATATGACTTCCAGATCGGCACTGGAAGCAGGTGCCTGCCGCTCCGCTCTCCGGTCCACCAGCGCAAAACGGACGGACTCGGTCTCCCGCAGCCGTTTGCGCCAGTCGTAGAACGACCATGGCGTGAATCCATGCTGTTCACAGAACTGCTTTACCGACAAACCGCTGCGCTCCTGCTCAGCGATGCGCTCGCGCCACGCTTCCGCTTTTGTACAAGCCTTCCGCTCGATGATACTTTCCGCCATAGCAAGACTATGCAGTCTCGGCGGGTCTATTGGAAAGAGGTGTTCACCGGAGGCTTACGAACAACGGGCAGGAATGGCGGCCGAAGGGGGAACCCGAACTGGTTCGGGTGCATGATTTTGTGGATCCCAAAGTTGGCCGAGCCACACCATACGGCATCTATGATTTGGGTCGGAACAACGGTACGCGTCCGGTGAACGCTGGTAAACTGTTTACCAGCGTTTACCAGCGTTTACGAGACGCTTACGAACAACGGGTGGGTAAGCGTGGGAATTGATCACGACACCGCGGAGTTTGCCGTGGAGACGATCCGGCGCTGGTGGCGATCCATGGGCCGACCCACCTATCCGGATGCCGAGCGTCTGCTCATCACCGCCGACGCCGGTGGTAGCAACGGTTCCCGGTTGCGGCTATGGAAAGTTGAACTACAAAAACTGGCGGACGAGACCGGACTGCGGATCGCCGTCTGCCACTTCCCGCCGGACACCAGCAAATGGAACAAGATCGAACATCGACTGTTCTCCTGCATCAGCCAAAACTGGCGCGGCAAACCGCTGCGGGACTTTGCGACCATGGTCAACCTCATTGCCGCAACCCGCACCTCAACAGGTCCGAAGGTTCACGCTGAGTTGAACACCGAGCCCTATCCAACAGGGGTCAAGGTCTCCGATCTCGAATTCGGACAAATCAGAATCCGGAGGGATGCATTCCACGGTGATTGGAACTATGAGATTCACCCAACTAAATCTATTTTATGATACAGTTATTTCTAGACAGTCCCTAAGCAACGACGGCAGCGGATTCGGCGACCCGCGATTCTTTCCACAACTCGATATACGGCCGCAAGCCCGCCATCATGCTCTGGAACTGGCGGATGTCCAGCGATTGCGCACCATCGCTAACAGCCTTCTCGGGACACGGGTGGACTTCCACGATGATGCCGTCGGCACCGATGGCTACTGCCGCGCGACTGAGCGAAGGCACCAGGCTGCGCTTCCCGGTGGCATGGCTCGGATCGAGCACCACCGGCAAATGCGTGAGTTCGTTCAGCGCGGGCACTGCCGCGATGTCGCAGGTGTTGCGGGTGTAGGTTTCGAAGGTTCGAATGCCGCGCTCGCAAAGGATGACGTTGGGGTTGCCGTGCGCGACGATGTACTCGGCCGACATCAGCAGTTCCTTGATCGTCGAACTCATCCCGCGCTTCAGCAGAACCGGGCGGCTGCACCGCCCTAGCGTCTTGAGCAGCGCGAAGTTCTGCATGTTGCGCGCACCGATCTGAAGCACATCAGCGTACTCGGCGACGAGGTCGACATCGCGGTCGCTCATCACTTCGGTGATGATGCCCAGGCCGGTCGCCTGCTTGGCTTTCCGCAGGAGACGCAGCCCTTCTTCCGCGAGACCCTGGAAATCGTAGGGCGAAGTGCGCGGCTTGAAGGCGCCCCCGCGAAGCATGTGCGCCCCGGCTTCGGCTACCTTTTCAGCCGTTTCCATGATCTGACGTTCCGATTCAACCGAGCACGGACCGGCCATCACGATGAACTGGTCTGAACCGATGTCGTGCCCGTTCACACGAATTTGGGTTCGTTCTGGCCGGAACTCACGGCTGACGAATTTGTACGGCGCGGAGATCCGCACCGCTTTCTCCACCTGTGGCATCGCCTCAACGCTTTCGAGGCAGGCTGTCACATCTCCGACTCCGACAACTCCAATGACGACTCGCTCCTCGCCCTCAATGGAATGAATCTTGTAGCCAAAATCGCGCACCCGGTCACAGACCTGGTCGATCTCTTCACGGGTGGCATGCAGTTTCATGGAAATGATCATCGTTTACCCACCAAAACGAAAGCCCACTCTTTCGAGTGGGCTGCGTTATGAAATCCTGTCACTTACGCGAACGCCACTCGTCCCGTTCAGGTCCGGAACCCGAACCAAAATCGAAACGAGCTGGAGTACCCGCAGCGCATGTGAGAATCTAGTATACCATTGAACGGCAGGGGCGCAAATATTTTTGAAACCCAATGTTACGATTCAACTTGTCACTGAGCCCGGGGCTGAGTACACCACAACAAGGTGGTCACTTGGCGGTTCGCTTCCGGGCGGTACGCGCAGGTTCTCTCCGCGGTACGGGAACCTCCGGAGCCCGTTCCTCCACCGGTTCTCGAGCGTAGAGAAAGAACGTGAATACCGATAAAGGCCACAACTGCATCAGAACCCGCGACAAAGAGGTTTCGATCTGCCATTGCAAATCCTTCGTTGTGATGACGTAGACGCCGGCAAACACAGCCGTCATCAGACACAAGGTCGCGAGTGTCGCGGTACGCCCGGATCCACCGGTTCGCGCACGGCCTACCAACCATAAGTACGCGATAGCCACCAAGACCGGAGGCACAATCCACCCGCCGAGAGTGAACAGTTGCTTTCCGAATTCGACGGCCACTGTCGCGTATCGCGAAAAATCACCGAGCCGGGCGCCGAGCGGTTTCTGCTCGGTGAAGAGGTAGTTGGCGGGTGCGAACCCCTTCTTGAACCACACCACGACAATCAGGATGGGGGCCGCGCCGGCGAGCATCCACGGCAAGCGGCGCCACAACGGCGCGGCGCCGGATTTCCAAATACCAAATGCGCGTGCGACGAGGATGACGGCCAGGAACACGAGCCCCTCGTTCTTAGTCCATGCCGCTGCGCCTGCCGCGAACCCGCCGAGCCACCACGAGTGCACGTCATCGGGGAATGCGTCCGGTATGCAAACGAGAATCGCTGCGGCCAGATAGAAAAACGCTGAGGGAACATCCGCGTATTGCGCTGCACCCATGCGAATCAAAGCCGGGGCTCCAAACAAGACAACGACCGCGAGAAGGGCTTGTGGCTTTCCCCTCAGAATCTCGAGTCCGCCGAACAGAATTCCGGCACTCGCGAATGCGAAGGCCGCGGCAATCGCGACCGGCGCGACCACGGAGCCGGCACCCGAGGTAATCCAGGCGTTGGCGATTGCGCCGGGGACGAGCAGTGGATAGTCCTGAACGGACCAAACCAGTTGCGGCGAGAAGAGGCGAGTCCAATGCTCACCGCTCGCAAGGAATCGGGCGTGATTGTTCCAGATGGCGAAGGCGTCCCATTCCCCGTGCGGATTCGTGGCCGATGCGACGTAAAACAGACCTGCGGCGATTAGGACTGCCAGTCCCGCCCCGAGCGTCAGCATAGAGTTCGCTTTGACCGGCTTCTGCACACAGAACGGACAGGCGGAATTGCGGCGGAGCAGAAGGTAGGCGGCAGCAGCAGCGCCGCAGGCAATCAGGTCCGCGGCGATAACCAGCACCCGGCTACCGCCAAGCGCGGCATCCACGACGAAGACAATGACAGATGAAAGCACCATTCCGACGCCCGCTCCGAGAGAGGTGCGGAGAACGTCGTGGCGGCAAAACCGGAGCGCGTTGGGCCAGGCGAGCCGGATAATCAGAAACCCGGTAAGGACCGCGATGGCGATAGCCAGTATCGTCACGACCCGGCCTTTCGCAAGAGATACAGTCCGTTTCCAAGATCCTTCTCGACAGCCAATCCGCGACTCTCAAAGAAACCCGGGGCAGGCGCTCGATGCAGGTTGGCAAGGACATGCGGTGCGGCGGTCGAATTCGCGACGACCACCGGCGCCAGAAAATACTGCGCCAGGTAATACTCTGCGGTGGCGACCGGCAGATTCGGGTCGAGATCGGACAGATAACCGAGCACCTGATTTTCCGGAACAAGTCCCCGAACCGGAGCGAAACGCGCCTGATAAACGCCTGCATCGAACGACTGCCGGGCTGGAGACAGGTACGCTCCGGCAGACTCAACCAGCGCGGACGCGCCGGATAGAATGGACACAGCCAGCAACCCCCACAGGGCTAACCTGGCACGATTCGGGTTGATTTCGCGCCTCCTGGAAAAATCAGTGTATCAACGAAGGCGCAGCACCAGCATTTCGCAGGTTCAGTTGGAAGCGCCATAGGCGCAACAAGAACCGGTGGAAATCAAAGCGACGGGTTTACCCTGGTCGGCCTCGAAGTAGTTGACCTTCGAGAGGTTCTGGTACACCTGCCCGGCGATGCCGGACGCGATCGGCCCGTTCACTCCCTTCCCTCCAGTCAGGAGAACGACGACCACGATCTTGTTCCGTCCGACGTCGTTGAAGGATCCGAACCAGCCGAGATGCGTCGGCGAACGGGAGTCGGTGCACGTGCCCGTCTTTCCTAGGATCGGTTCGTTGGCGTCGTAGTTGGCGCGGCGTGCCGTGCCATACTCGACGGCGCCCATCATGCCCGGCTTGATTTCGGGGATGTAAGGTGCGATCTCGAGGTGGCGTTTCACACGCGGTACGACGTGCACGGCCTCTTCCTGAGTGCGAGGATACTGCAGGTAAAACAGCGTGCCGCCGTTCGAGATCGCCGACATCAGCGCAGCCAGTTCGAGGGGCGTCAATGAGATGCCCGAGCCGAAGCTGGTCATCATGCCCATGCCGAGCGAAGGTGTGTCTTCCGGAAGAAGCCCCGCCTGCTCACCCGGAATGTCGAGGCCCGCCTTTTCACCCAGGCCGAATTGCCGGGCGTAATAGCTCACCTTTTCGAACCCGAGCGTCTCACCGACGCGCGCGAAATAAGCGTTGTTGGAATGCGCCCACGCTTCCGTGAGTCCCATGCGACGCCGGCCGCCCACTCGCAGCATGGTGCTTCGTTCGATAACGCCCTCACTCAAACCGGCTAGCGCGGCGACAACTTTGACCGTCGAGCACGGTTGAAATCCGCTTTTGAGTGCGAGTCTCTGATTCACCATCGAGAGGATGCGGCCGCTGGACGGCTCCACCACCACCACACTGCCGTTATACGGCCCGAGCGCTTGCACGGCCGCACGCCGCACCGTGAGATCCTCTCCGTCGACGTAGTCCTCCGCAGTGGAGTCGGCGAAAGTCGGTTCGCTCCACTGACTGTACACTCGCCGCCGCACATGCGATGCCTGAATCACTGGAAGACGCTTGGAGGCGATCACGCGGCGTCCGCGACGCACTCTCTTAACGGTGGCTCGAGACTTCGTTCTCTTGACAGTTTTCGAAGCGGTAGTCTTGGCCGTTGTCCGGGCCGAGTTCTTCCGTTTCTTTGTCGCACCGAACAAGCCCGCCGGCACGAGGCATAGAGCGATTATCAGGGAGAGGGTTCGAATCACTTTGGTGTGGCGCATGCCCAAAAATCCACAAAACCGACCGACGAAAGTACGGCTACGGGCAACGATTCCCTGCTGGCCTTCCGTTTCGGTTGAACTTCTGCTCGGAAGTCGTTGCCCTCATTGTAATTGCTGTCTGAGAGGCCGTCAAGAAAAACTCTGGCGAATTTCGACATAATTCTCGTCGGCCGTCTCCGATTAGTTCTTTTTGAGCACGAACCCTCTCACTGGAGTAGGGAATGCGGCCGGACTCGCCCGGCCGCCTCGTCACGTTACAGCTGCTCCGGCGTCCACGAGGGTGGATCACTGGCCGGAAACGACTCCTCCGACGCCGTACTCACAACGTCGCGATTCCAACCCTTTCCGCCGGGTCGCGCCTCCTGACGCCGGCGCCCCGGCGCGGATACGGCGCCAGTCTCCAGTAACTGCTTCAGGCGCTGGAGATCGGCTGCGATCTCGCGGTCCGGGTTCTGCCCGAGGAGGCGGCCCAATGCCGCCGCAACCCGGCCGCCCGGCGGGTCGTACTGTAGTTCGACCGTTAACAGCGTGGCCCGCCCTTCATCAGCGGAAGTAAAGTGAACCGAACCAGCATTTGCGATCTGCGAGCCTTCGAGAGACCGCCATCCGATCAGTTCGTTCTCCTTTTCGTTGATCACCTCCGCATCCCACTCCAGTGAGCTTCCGGCCGGGCCCTTGGCCACCCAGTGAGAACGCTGATTGTCGATTTCGCGAACACTCTCGAGATGCTCCATAAACTTCGGCAAATTCTCGAGATTCCGCCAGAACTGGTAAACTTCGGCGGGCGGCCTGTCGATGTGGATCATTTTGTCGATGCGCACCCCTGTTTCATATGGGATGCTGACGTTGCGCCCGGCCCGGCGGGCCGTCCGGATTCCCAACGCCTGGTAGACGTCGCAGTGTCCGGTGGCACCGCGATAGACCAGGACGCCGCCGATTGCGGCCAAGGCCAACCCGTCCCATCCGCGTTTAGAAAGTCCCCAGCCGACCAACGTCCCGCCGCCCAGAACGGACACGACTCTCTCGGCCTGACTCACGTTCCTGCCTGAATCCAACCGTTTCGTAAAGGCTTCGCTCATGCTCCTCCCCCTTTGGTGCCATCTATCAGAAATTCGTGACACCTGACAGGGAAGACGCGGAGGTACTTGGGGCCGTTTCCACTCTGGCGTTCTGTCGCACGGACGACAATAGCCGGCAAGGAACCGGGGACGTCATACGACCAGATCGCGATATCTATCGAGTGCCACCCGAACCAGTTGGCTGCGGGTGCGCACCCCCGTCTTGTTGAAGATCTGCTGAAGTGTCGCTTTCACACTGCTTTCGGAAATCTGCAACTCGGCGGCAATCTCTTTATTTGCCAGACCCTCGACGACGCCACGCAGGACAGCGCGCTCGCGTGCCGAGAGGTTCTTCTCCTCCGAATGAGCCGGCTCGCTGAGCGTCTGTACGAGCAGTTTCAGGTGATCCTGTTTCAGCCAGGCTTCGCCCGAGTGCACTTTGCGAATGGCATCGAGCAGCATCTCAGGAGAATCCGTCTTGGGGAAAATGCCGGCGACCCCCTGTTGCATGAGATCCATTGCCTGATGAGCGTTTACGCCGGCGGTGACGACGAGCGTCCGGGCGTGGAGGCTTCGCTCTTTCATGGCTAAGACCAGATCGGTGCCGCGCTCGGAACCCAAATCGTAATCAAGCAGCACGATATCGACAGCCTGCTCCTGCATGAGCGTTAGTGCTTCATTGATATTCGAGCAGGCACCGGCCACCTCGATGTCGGTTGCGGACTCCAGCAGGCGGACAACTCCCTGCCGGAAAAGATTGTGATCGTCAACAATGAGAACGGAAATTGGTTTAGTTACGGTCCGAGGCTGTGTGGACATTTCGATTGTAAGCCGCGCGTAGCAAAACGCGGAACCGGCTACCTCCAGGAATTGGTTCATAGTGCAGGTCGCCGTCGAAGGAACGGATCACGGCACGAGAGATATAAAGACCCAGCCCTGTCCCCGAGGAGCCGGGCTGAAAAGGCTGAAAAAGAGTTTCCGGGTTACGGACACCGCCGGCGCTATCGCCGAATGCCACTTCGACACCATTCGCGATGAACCGCGCCGTCACTTCAAAACGCTTCCATCCCGCGGTTGCCAGGGCGCGTTCGCTGTTCTGCGTCACATTGAGAAATGCATGAAGCAGTCCATAGTGCTCGCCGACAACGGGCGGGAGGTTCGGCGCCACTTCCCACTTCAGCTCGATGCCCGCTTCTTCAAACGACGGCTCGATGACGACTCTCAGTTCATCCAGGAGGATGCCAAGATCGACAGTCGTAACTGACCGGTCGCAGGCGCGCTCGAGGTCGGTGGTGGCAATCGTTTCGAGTCCGCGGATCAGCGTACCAAGGGCTTTGAGGTCTTCGCTGTCGCGGAGATCCGGCAGACGTTCGAGATTCGAATAGGACATTCGCGAGGCTGCACAGAGATTACGTACGGAGTGCGAAACCGCGCCCATGAGCACCCGCGACGTATGCATCAACGAAGAGAGTCCGGCGCCTTCGCGGTCGCGAAGACCTTCGGAAGCATCCAATACGATTGCGGCGATGCGCGGGCCGGACGTGGTCTCGAACGTCGAGAACCAGATCTGCGCCAGGAATAACGTGCCGTTGCGGCGATGGCCGCGGCACTCCAGCGCGGACCGCAAGGAGCGCCGGCCGGCACCGACGGGGACCGTCTCGATAGCTGGAAGATAGGCATGGATGTTCTCGCCATTCAGCTTCCCAGATGGAAATCCCAACATGTGCGCGGCGGATTCGTTGGCCATCAGCACCGTGCCGTGCCCGTCAATGATGAAAATCGCTGCCGGGCTCGTGTCGATGAGCACCGAGAGTTGCTCCTGCGCCTCCTGGCGAAGAGCGATCTGCCTGTGCAACTCCTCGACATGCTCCGCTATGATCCTGCGATTTCGAATGAGCTCCGATACAAACAAACCGCTGGCGGAGAATGCCGCCATCGTGATTACCAGCCGGACCGCCGCGTCCCAATCGAGAGGCCCGTGACCGAACGCCTGCCGCAGCACTGCAGCGGCAACGGAGGTAACGACAATCTGCTGCGGCGAAAGGTATCCTGCCGCGAATACGATCGGTACGATGTAGAGGAATCCGAGCGAAACGTCCGGCAGAACGACATCCAGGAGCACCACCACGGCAAAAAAAGCCAGCGAAAGTCCCAGGATGGCGCGGCGAGGGGCAATCAAGTACCGCGACGTGATGCGTTCAAACACGGAAGAAACAGTTAGCTGCATCGAATTGGAAAATGCGAGCAGCCGGCCGCCGAACCTCGTAACGGTCCCAGCGCAACTATTATATGCCTTGCGATTAGCACCGCTTGCAACCTGTACTGAAACTAGTCCCGTAAGATCTTACGTCCGCATGAGTTGGACTAAAGATAGGTTGAGAACGGAGGCTGACTGGGTGATTAATATTTATATCCGCAACGGGGAGACCTAAACGGTCTCAATGAATCCTTGCTCGGGTAGAAGGAGGTACAGGGCCCTCCTTCTCAAGGGGTGAGTTGCTCGTTCGCAAAGCGCTTCTCAATCGTGTCCCGGCCGGCAGTCGAAGGTCTGCCGGCCATTTTTTTTTACTGCAGTTTCTTTCACCGCCGCCAGGCGCAGCAAATTCCGATGTCTCGGCAGTACTGGTATCGTCTGCGTCGATGGTAAAGGTAGAGGCGTGTTCTGCTGGTACCGCACAGGTCGCATTACCAGTGCTACTTTGACGGCGCCGTGATACAACGATTAAGGACTAGTTGGAGCTACGTTCATGGCGATCAATGCGGCCTGCCCATCCTGCGGTACCCGCGATGTGCGCCTCTCGCGCAGCCGGACATTTTCCGAAAGCCTCCTGGAAGTTGTCGGCGTTTACTCGTTGCGCTGCAAACGATGCGACACCCGATTCCGGCGCTCTGTCTGGAACCTCCGGAACGTAGTCTATGCGAGATGCCCAAGGTGCCTTCGCATGGAATTGAGCACGTGGTCGGAGCAGTATTACAATCCGCCGCTCGGCACAATCGTGAAGCTGAGACTCGGCGCGACGCCTTACCGCTGCGAGTTCTGCCGCTGCAACTTCGCAAGTTTTCGCGCCTGTAAAGAGCGGTTCCTGTGGCGGAAGTATCGAAAAGCCGCAGCGGCAGATTCGCCGCAAACGTCCGCCGGGCAAAAGCCAAAGAGTGAGCCGGGAGTGGAAACCCGCACCAAGTCCGTTCAAGCCTGACCGGCCTCAACAATTCGATAGACTTCGCGCTTAGACATTCCGCGTTCACGAGCGACTCGCTTCATTGCTTCCATTCGGGCGACTCCTTCGGCCTCGAGTTTCCGGACTGCATCGAAGACGGAATCGGTGGGAACTGCTTTCGCCTCTTTCCAACCGACGAGTACTGTAAACTCTCCTTTCACCGACGGCCGTCGCGTGATCTCCGCGATCAGTTCATCGAGAGATCCGCGAATGAGTTCTTCGTGGAGTTTGGTCAACTCACGGCCTAGCACGGCCGGCCGGTCTCCCAGCACGGCCCGCATTTCGGACAGAGACTCGGCAATGCGATGAGGCGCTTCGTAGAAGATCAAAGTGGCTGGGTCGGAGGCGACCGATTCCAGTGTTTTACGCCGGTGGGAGGCTTTGGGCGGCAGAAAGCCGCAGAACCGGAACGCATCGGTCGGCAGACCCGAGACGGAGAGGGCAGCGATAACTGCGGATGGACCGGGAATGGGGATGACGCGAATTCCCTCTGCCGCGACCGCCTGAACCACACGGTATCCCGGATCGGAGATCAACGGAGTACCCGCATCGCTGACCAGGGCTACCGAGTCTCCGGCCCGCAAGAGTTCGATGAGTTGCTGGGTCCTGGCGGCCTCGTTATGTTCGTGGTAGCTGACCAGCCGGGTCTCGATTCCGTAATGATCCAATAACTTCCGGGAATGCCGCGTATCCTCGCACGCGATGACGGACACTTCTTTGAGCACGCGCACCGCGCGGTACGTCATGTCCTCGAGGTTTCCTATTGGTGTAGCCACGACAAACAAATCGGCCATAGTGAATTGTTAGGATAAAACGATGCGTCGGCCGGCGTGACTCGAGGCTAAGGGCAAATTCTGCCGATGAGTAAAGAGAGCGTTTTCCGACGTTCAGTGCAGGCGATTGCCGATGTCATCATCCATACAATCTGCGCCCGGCTACCACCTCTATTACCCTCAGTCCGAGACGGTCGCGATCCGATTCTCCGCGGAAGCTCAGTTGATCCTGCTCGACGAAGTACTGAGCGGCTTCGGCGCCATCCCGAAGCGTGGAGCTGAAGTAGGCGGGATTCTCCTCGGCCGCGAGGAATCCGGAACTCTCTGGATCGATGAGATTGCGATGATTCCGTGCGAACATCGCCGCGGCCCCTCGTTTCTGCTCAGCGAAACCGATATAGAGGCATTGGAGCAACAGTTCGACAAGCTGCGGTCGGGGGCCGGCGCCGCGCATCCGGTAGGGATGTTTCGAAGTAATACTCGCGACCGCGATGTGGTGACGGATGAAGACCGTCAACTATTCGGCAAATATTTCCCCGCGCCATCCGGCGTTCTGATGCTGGTTCATCCGTACGCGACAAAGGCGCCCACGACGTTCTTTGTCCGTTATGAGAACAACCAGCTGCCGGACGCCTCCGAGCACGTATATCCGCTGCTCTTCAACGAGCCGCCTGCATCGCCGGCTCCGGTTGCGGCGGGTTCCAGCGGGGGCGCGCCGTGGAGGTCGGCGGCCGCTCGATCGTCGGGAACCTCGCCAACGATGCTCGAGCCACCGAGGCTCGAGTTGATTCGCACCGAACCGCTGCCGGCGCCGAAAGCCGAGGAGATTCGCTCAGCTGCCCCTGTTCAGGAAGCGCGGGCTGGGTCGTACCGCGCAAAGGAGACCGTACCGGAGGAGCCGGAGTCTGCCGCGCCGACAGTTGAACCAGCGACGCGCGGCCGTAACTGGATCTGGATCCCGCTGTCTCTAATTTTCCTCGTCTTGGGAGTGTTGCTGGGTTTTCAGGCCGCCCTGTCGTTCCACACGCCGCCATCGCCGATCAACAGCGGAACCTTCACGCTCGGTCTCAACACGCTGGTAAAGGGCGACCACCTGCACATCCAGTGGGACCGGGAATCGCCGGCGGTTCGCTGGGCGTCACACGGAAAGCTGACGATACAGGACGGCCAATACGTCAAGTCCGTCGATCTGGATACGGGTGCCCTATTGAATGGAAGCGTCATCTACCCGCCCGTCACACCGAACGTGAACTTGCGGTTAGAGGTCGCGACACCGAGCGGCTCAGTGATCTCGGAGTCCAAAGCCTGGTCGAAGCCCCAATAGCAGGCTTGCGACTACGCGGGCAGCATCGGCGTTGAATCAGCGGCGCTCGGCTTGCTGCACTGGCGCGTGGCGATAATCGCTATACCGTTCGTCGTGCATCGAATTTCGCGACATCCAAAAAATGTTCGAGTTCACTCTGACGGAAAAATGCTTGGGCATCCATAGACCGGGAGCGACGGGTTCCTGTTGGAGTAGAAACTTGGTTCCGGGGGAGACCGTCGCCACAGCGTAGAATGAAACCGGCCGCATCACCTCCGCCTCCACCTTCAGCCATTGCGTATCGGCTTTGTCGATCCACAATTTACCCCGCATGCCAGTGAGCACCTTGGTGTCTCGCGTCTTCGGAACGTAGCCCGGTCTGGGCGTGGCGTCGAGAACATAGGTATCCCGGCCGTTGATCTTCTCTTCTCCGATGAGTCTGTAAACGAAGGCATCGGCCATCTCCTTGAGCATCGCCTCGTCCTGTTTGCGCTCTTTTTCATACTTCGCGATGCGGTTAGCCCGTGCTGAACTCGATTGCGAAAGCCGCCGCCGACGTTCCGCGGCCATTTTGGCTGCTTCCGCTTGTTGCTGCTTTTTGGAAATCGTCCGGTCGTTAATTTGTAAGAGCCGCCGGTACGGACTGCCGTCGATGACACTGACCTCGTAAGTCTTGATCGTTCGTGTCTTCACTGCACCGTCGGAGTCGAGCTTTTCTTCCACATCACGTTCCGTGAAAACATAATTCGGAGCTTCTTTCCAATTACGCTGAGTAGCCGCGACGGAGTTTCGAAGCAACTGTTGAACATCGAGGCCGAACGCAGTGTGGAAGCCGGCGGAGAGGAGAACGATCAAGACGATCCTCTGCATCTACTTGATGTACGCTATCCGGAGCGAAACCGTTACGTCTTGGCCGCTGCAGCCGGGAAACTCCCGAGCATGTGGGAGCCGATGTTCTTCAGTGAGTCCCCTATGGCGCGATGCGCGCTACGATAGCACAGTGGCTGTACATGATCCCGCCCGCGAGCGCCTGGTTGCGTTGCGCAACGGCCTGCTGAAACTCCACAAAGCGTTGCTCGACAGCGAGCGCGGTGTTTATGAGCACGACATAGCGCGCATCCATTCGCCTTCACAGTTCCTGCAATTGCTACTCGAAGATCCGCATTTCGCCTGGTTGCGCGAACTATCGCAGATGATCGTGCTGATCGATGAAACGCTGGCGGCCGACGAGCCCGCGACGGAAATGGATGCCGACCGGCTGGTAACCCAGTCGCGTCAATTGCTCATTCCCGCGGAGGAAGGCTCAGGGTTCGGCAAGTACTATTTCGAGGCGATGCAGCGCGATCCGAACGTCGTCATGGCGCACTCGGACATGCTGAAAGTATTCAGCGGGATCTGACGCGCCGTCAGGTCTCCTGCGGGCGCCGGCGCAGCGTCTCGAGCAGGTCGCTTGCGATCTGTTTCCCTTTTTCGATCGCCGTTTCGTATGCCGATTTACGTTCGTCCTGCGTGTAGGGATAGCCGAGGCGGTACAACCGCTCCATGGAATGGCCCACCACGCTTGTTCCAGCCCAGGCGACCCCCGCCTTGGGGATCAGGCCGCCGCCCATCGGGATCTTGCCAATCAACTCGCGGGCGATCGCCCGGAACCCGAACGCTCCCGCCAGAATCGACCCGATCTCGCCCCTCTGCTCGCGATATCCGACTTTTGCGTCGCTCGCTGCCGCAATCAGGAAAGTCATTCGCACTTGATTGATGGTCAGAAATACGGTATCGGAGGCAAACTCGCCTAAAGCCCAGGGAAGCGAAAGCAGGGGGATGATGTCCGGAATCGCCGTTGCAAGCGAGAACAGTGCGTTCTCCTTCGCCACGTTCGAGATCACCTGATCGATGACAGGCTTTCGAAACGGCGCGAAATGACGGGCGAGCGGAAGTGCCAGGTCCGGACGCTTCTGGAGCACTTCGTTGACGGTGCGCTCCGGACGATCCCGATGGAACATGAATGCTCGCCGCGGAACCGCCATCGAGTCGTCCCAGAGTTCGAGATCGTAGGAACGGCTCGACTCGCCCGAAACGCGATGAAGCATCCGCGACACCTCAGCGCGTTTGGCCGGAGACAACTCCGGCGGACAGAGGTAACGCTCCATGTTCCAGAGCGAACTGTCGTCAGGCCCGATCAGGGCTACGCTCAGGACGCGCTCGGACTGTTCGCGCACCTCACTCGGATTCAGGTGCTGAATCGCTTTTCGGATATTGTGTGCTAGACGAAGTGCTGACACGTTTCACCTTCGGGAGCCGTAACGGAACATTACCTTGATGCTCTTCCGCCAATCCAGCCCGAGGCCGATCCGCTCGACTGCGATAGTTGGATTGAAGTATCGCAAAACAGTCTCGTTCGTTGGATGGAACCCGAGCGATGGCGCGATGAGCAACAGCCGTGGAGCCCCACTTTGAACCATCCGGCCAGGGAAATAGCCATTCGCCGCGAATTCTCCTCGATCAGTGTGCCAGCGAACACGCATCCAGTAATCCAAGGCCTGCAGCGGCAAGTGAATATCTTCGGACGCCTTCAACTCGATCACGGCCAAACGCCCCCCATTGTCAATACCGAGCAGATCGATGACGCCACGGTCGCCTGCGGTGAACGCAGGCACCTGGCCGTATACCGGCTCCTGTTCCAGCGTCGCGTCGATCTCCTGAAGGTGAGCGCGAACCGTGCTCTCCAGCCAACCCTCGGGATTTCGTGAATACAACGGGTGCACGCGGTCCGCGGCGCTCGCCGAACGAAACTGAGCAATGCCCTGCGCCAGCGATGCAATCTCCCGCACATTGGACGCTGTCGCTGTCCTGCGCGTTTCGAGGCCAAAAGCTAATCCGTTAGCGCCCAGGCGGGCAAACTCCAGGCCGCGAACCCGAAAACTTTCGGATCCGTCCGGCCGCAAAATGCGTTCGACGTGATCGACCTTCGAGAGTTCGCCCGCCCACTGTACTGCCTGTTCGGATCGATCGGGACAGGGCCGCGTGCACCGATCGAGGTGCGTCTCCAAATTGCCGTAATCCGAAAGGTCCGCACGATCTTCGAAACCGTCTTCGAACTGCACGAACACAGTGAATTGCGCGGCGTGCGAATTCATCCAAAGCAGCCGCAGACAGGTGGTGCGCTCGCGACCTTCGGGGAGGAATAGCGCCAGGCCTTCGATGGTGTGCCTTTTCTCTCTCGCTCGAAGGTAATCGAGCCAGATGAGCCCGAAGGTGAGGACGCCGTCAACATCGGATTCGGGTCCGGCGCCGATCGCGGCCCAGGCAACAGCGCCGCGCCGGACCAGGGCGCGCGGGAAAGTGGGCGACAGGCTGTGCTCGAGGTCGGCTTCGGTAGATATTTGCGAAAGCCTCCAACCCGGGAACTGACGCAGCACTGAACGCCGGAATCGTTCGCGATAAGTGATTCGCGAGTTGCGGCGCCGGGCTTCAATCGACGCCGCGTTCTCCATGAGCGTCATCTGGCCGGGACGCTTGCCGAACCGTTCAATCTCGAGTTCCAGGCGTCCGCCGTCGTCGCTGCCGATACCAGTGATACGGCGGGACAGGTTGCGTTCGTCGTTCCAGACCTCCAGGACCAGGTATCCGGAGCGCCAGTCGAGCGCATAGCCGCCTTCCTGGATGGAAATGGGCTCTTCGCCCGGTTCAACGAGTAGCGGGTGTTTGCTGGCGGCGAGAAAACGCTCGATCGCGTGACGGGCTTCGGCGGGACCACCGCGCGAAACCTTGCCGGCGGAAGGTTTCAAAGTGTTCCCATTATATGAGCAGGCGTCCGGCCGGCGGTCCCTTTATATTGAGAACAGTGCTTCAGCAGAGATTAGAAGAAGTGGAGCGTAGGATCAAAGACGCGGCCGAAAGGTCGGGGCGGCGGCCCGAGGACATCACTCTCCTGGCGGTGACGAAAAAATTCCCGGCAGCTACAGTGAGGGAAGCATACACTCTCGGGCTGCGAAATTTCGGCGAGAACTATGTGCAGGAGTTCGAACAGAAGGCGCCGGAATTGGCCGATCTGTATGGTGCCCGATTTCATCTGATCGGCCATCTGCAGTCGAACAAGGCACGCAAGGCTGCAGAGTTGTTCCACTCCGTTCAGACGATCGATTCGGTGAAACTAGCGAAGCGCCTAGAACAGATGGGCAAGATGCTCGATGTGATGATCGAAGTGAAATTGTCCGAGGAGCAGAGCAAAAGCGGAGCCAATCCCGCGGAACTGCCGGAGATCGTCGCCGCCATTCGCAAATCGGACCTGCTGCGGCTTCGCGGATTGATGACGATGCCGCCGTGGACCGACGATGCAGGACCTTCGCGGCCGTACTTCCGCAGGTTGAAACAACTCGCGGACGAGCACGGCTTGCCGGAAGTATCGATGGGCATGTCACACGATATGGAGGTCGCCATTGAAGAGGGTTCGACGCAAGTGCGGATCGGGACCGCGCTTTTCGGGCCACGGCGTAAAGAATGACGGTCGGGTTCTTTTCGCCGCTGCCGCCGGCGCGCACCGGCGTGGCCGATTACTCAGCTGCACTGCTTGCGGAACTGCGGCGCCGCGGCACCGTTCACGCGGGAGTCGCCCAAACCGATGTTTGCCTGTACCATCTCGGCAACAATCAACTGCATCGGGAAATCTACGAACGAGCACTCACGCATCCGGGGGTGATCGTCCTACACGACGCCGTACTCCAGCATTTTATGCTCGGCTGCCTGTCCCGGGATGCGTACGTCGCCGAGTTCGTCTATAACTACGGTCGGTGGAGCGTGGGCATCGCCGAGCGGCTGTGGCAGAATCGAGCCCGATCCGCGACGGACCCACTTTTCTTTCAATACCCGATGCTGAAACGGGTGATCGAGCGTTCGACCGGGATCATCGTTCATAACCTCGCCGCCGCACGCATGGTCCGCGCGCATGTTCCGGACGCAAGATTGAAAGTGATTCCGCATCTGTATGCGGCTGCGCCGGCGGCTGCCGAATCTGAAGTGTTGCGGCGGCGTGAAGCGATCGGTGCGCTGCCGAGCACCTGCGTCGTCGGGGTCTTCGGCCACTTGCGCGAATCGAAGCGGCTCACGACGGTTCTCCGGGCTGTGCGGCGCCTGCGACAGGAGGGCGAACGGGTGATGCTGCTGATGGCTGGGGAGTTCGCATCGTCCGATCTCGCCCGTGCTCTCACGACGGAACTACGAACGCCCGGCATTTACCGCGTCGGATATACTCCGGAAAGCGAGTTCCGGTTGTTAGCGCACGCTGTGGATGTTTGTGCGAATCTCCGGTACCCCGCGGCGGGAGAGACGTCCGGGATCGCGATACAACTCATGGGCGCCGGCAAGGCGGTGATGGTCACCGATGGAGAGGAGACGTCCGATTTTCCCGAGCCTTCGCTCATGCGAATTTCCCCGGGACCCGCCGAGACCGACATGCTGATCGACTACATCCGCTGGGCGGTCCGGTTCCCCGGGGATGCGCGTGCTATGGGCGCTCTTGCGCGCCGGCACGTCCTCGAATACCATTCCCCGGACCGCGTGGCAGAATCCTGTTGGCAGTTTCTGGCGGAATGCCGTGACTAAGCTTTCGCTGTACGTGTGCGCGGCACTCGCGATCACGTGTGCGGGGCACAGCGCACAGATCTCGCGACGATTGGACGTTCGGGTTCCAATGCGTGACCGGGTGGGGCTTTCGACGAACATCTTCCTCCCCTCGGCCGCCGGGCGTTGGCCCGTACTGTTGATCCGGACTCCTTACAACAAGGGCCGGGATCTTCCAGCAAGCTACCGGATATTCGTGGAGCACGGCTACGCCATAGTAGTGCAGGACGTGCGAGGACGATATCTCTCGGAGGGGAAGTTCGAACCGCTGACGCAAGAAGGCGCGGACGGCGAGGATACGTTGAACTGGATCGGACATCAACCGTGGTGCGACGGTAATATCGGGATGGCCGGCGGGTCTTATGTCGGCATCGCACAGTGGCAAACGGCCTTACGAAATCCTCCGTACCTGAAGGCGATTTCGCCGCTGGTTGCCGGATACGACGATTACTTCGACCGGTTCTATTCGCGAGGGGGCGCGTTCAAGCTCGGACACCGGCTTTTGTGGATCTCCGAGAATCTTCGATCGCCGGGGTTTGCGAAGCCCGATTTCAATCGCTTCATTTATTGGCTTCCGCTGCGAACTCTGGATCGCGTCGTGGCTGGACGAACCATCGATTTTTACCAGAAGTCGTTAAATCATCCGGCTTACGATACGTTTTGGAAATCCATCAGCACGCGGGAGAAACTCGCGCACATGCACGTTCCGGTGCTCACAGGCGGAGGCTGGTTCGACAACTACGCCCAAAGCGATTTGGAGGCATTCGCGGCGCTGCGCGGCATGGAACGGCCCGCCTATGTCGTGGTTGGCCCTTGGGGACACAATTTCTGGGATCGTTTGCCGGGGGCTTTCGGAGCGGAGGCTGCGCCCGCAATCCGCCGGTATCAATTGGATTGGTTCGACCACTGGCTGAAAGGCCGGAACACCATTGCGCACCTGTCGCCGGCTCGATTGTTCACCATGGGGGTGAACCGCTGGACCAATGAAGACGAGTGGCCGCCGGCGGACGCACAAACCATCGCGCTCTATTTGGAGAGCGACGGCAAAGCCAACGGGGCGAAAGGCGGCGGTGCGCTGCACGCGCATGCGCCGCGGCATCAGGTTCGAGACGATTACACCTATGACCCTCGAAAGCCCGTGCCGACCAAGGGCGGCCCGATTTGCTGCAACCCGCGAGTTTTCCCGCCCGGCCCGATGGACCAGCGCGCGATCGAACAGCGATCGGATGTTCTCATCTACACGACCCGACCGCTCGAGAACGATCTTCAAGTGACCGGCCCGGTTCACGTCCAACTCTGGGTTTCCACCAGTGCACCGGATACGGACTTTACAGCGAAGCTCGTGGATGTCCAGCCGGATGGCCGCGCAATGGCCCTGACGGACGGAATCCTCAGGTTGCGTTACCGGAACGGTGTCGAGAGGATCGACCTGGCAAAGCCAGGAAACGTCTATTCGATCCTCATCGATGCCGGCGTTATCAGCAACGTGTTCCTGGCGGGACATCGCATACGGCTCGAAATCGCGAGCAGCAATTTTCCGCGCTTCGATCGCAATTTGAACACTGGCAAACCGGTTGCCGACGACAAGGAGATCCGCACAGCCCGACAATCCGTCTTCCACGGCGGAAAGTATCCATCGGCTCTTCTGCTGCCCGTAGTCTCGCGTTGATCTGTAATACTGTGAGTTCCGGATTGTTATGCGGTCCGATCAGGTACGGGTACCGGTCTGCGTCATCCTCTGCACATACAATCCGCGACGCGATCTGCTCGATTCAGCGATCAGTTCTCTCGCGGCGCAGACCGTATCGCCGGGCGCTTTCGAGTTTGTCCTGGTGGATAACAACTCCGATCCTCCCGTTGACGCGCGTCTGCCGTTCGGAAGGATCGTACGCGAACCGGTAGCGGGGTTGACCCACGCTCGTGTCGCCGGTATTCGCGCCACCACCGCGCCACTCATCGTGTTTCTTGACGATGACAACCGCCTCGCACCCGACTACCTGGAACGAGCGTTGGAAATAGCGGATGGCGATCCTTTGATCGGATGTTTCGGAGGCGTTGCGCGCGCAGCGCTCGAAGAACCGGTCGAGGATTGGAAGACGGACCTGCTTCGATATTTGGGAGTGCGGGACTACGGACCCATGCCGATCACATCGACGTGCGAGGAATGGGGCGAGTGGGAACCCATCGGCGCGGGAATGGTATGCCGCAGGGATGTTGCCGAGCGTTTCGCTTACTGGGTGGGATCGCTGGAAGCCGGCTCGCGGCTCGGAAGGTCCGGCGGTGGATGGATGAGCGGTGACGACACGTTGATCGCACTGGCTGCGTACCGCCTGGGCTACAGTTGCTCCTATCAACCACGGCTACGGCTCGAGCATCACATTAAGCCGGCCCGTCTACTGGCCTCAACACTCCTGAGAACGATCGAGGGTCATGGCCGGTCGTTTGTCGTGCTTCAAAGTCTGCGCGGACGGGCGGTGCGCAAGCCCGGGTGGTTCTACTGGGTGATCGCTGCCGTCAAACATCGCGATTTCGCAATTGAGTACGGCTGGAGGGCCGCCACGTTGAATGCCGCTTGGGATTTCGGGTACTTCGCCGAAGCCCGCCGTATGGGAGTTTAATTGGCGCTCCGATTCACGATCGTTGTGCCGAACCTGAACGGAGCGGCAACTTTGGAGCGTGCCCTGCGGTCCATCGTCGATCAGGAGTATCCGCACAAGCAGATTATCGTAGCCGACGGAGGAAGTACGGACGGGTCAGACGAGATACTGCAGCGATACCGGCCGCACCTGGATCTGATCTTGAGCGGACCGGATGGCGGGCAGGCACAGGGGTTGAACGCGGCCTTTCGCCATGCCACCGGAGATGTTTTCGGCTGGCTCTGCTCCGACGATGAACTGTGTCCCGGAGCGCTGGCGCAGGCCGATGAGCTGTTTGGGGAATATCCGGATGCGGGGGTTGTGGCGGGGTCTTCCGAACGTATCTATCCGGATGGATCGCGGCAGTTGTGGCGTGTGCGAAAGGATGCATGGGACGCCGTCGGCATGTTGAACCCGTTCGACCAGCCGAGCGTTTTCTGGCGCGCCGAGTGGCATCTCAAGGCCGGGGAACTGGACACCGCCTATTCGCTCGCGTTCGATTGGGAGTTCTGGTGCCGGCTGAAACGATCGGGCGCAAAACTCCGAATCACGCCAGACGTTCTGTCGCGCTACCATCTCCGGCCGACAAGTAAGACCAGTACCGGCGGGCGCGCACACGTCGAGGAGGGAGCCCGCATTGTCCGTATATACGGGCCGGCGTTCGGCCTGGCGGCATGGGGGTACCGGTTTCTCTTCGAACACTTCGATATGCACGGCTGCATGGATTCGGAGCCGTCGGCCGGCCGCGGACGAATGGCCGCATACGTTGCGGCAAGAATCGCCTTGCGGCTTCTGCTCGGAGTCAGAACGCTTCGGAGCTACAACTGGCATTTCGCCGCTCTGCAGGAGCGCGGAATTGATTGGTGGCAGCCTTCGCACCTGTTGGTGAGTACGATCGTGAGCGTGCCGGTGACGGCCCTCGCGAGGACGAATGCAGACGCTTCGAACGTCCTGGCGGATGCACGAGACGGTCAGTTGCCCAGCGATCTCGAGCGGCCGAATATCGTGCTGAACCGTAAGCGGCTCGAGAGGTTTCTCGACGCGTTCGGGGCGGATAGCGACGTTCGGGATCTGCTGCTGCTGGATTCCCTCGCGCAAGTGGCAGCGTTCGAGTTGGCTGCGGCGGATCTTCCCGCAGTGGACGCCACGCTTGCCATGCGGCCATTCCGGCTGTGGGAGTACGTGTGGGCTTTCAAAGGGCTCGGACTACGCAGCGGCGGGTTGAAAGTGCTGGATGCCGGCGGTGCGACTTCCCCGCTCACCGTACTGGCGGCGATGGCGGGGAACGCGGTTGTGGCGGTGGATGACCGGGAACCGTCCGTGTTCGCCGCGCGCCGTACCGCGGAGTTCTTGCGACTCTCGAACTTCGAGGTTCTCCAGACAGCCCTGGACGATCTCCGCCCGCTTCCGGACAGGAGTTTCGATCGGGTTGTCGTGTGCTCCACGCTGCACCGAGTGGATGTCAACCGGCAGGAGGCGCTTATGCGTGCGATAGCGCGGGTATTAAAGCCGGATGGTCTGGTCGCTCTCACATTCGATAGCGGGTCCGCTACAAAGAACGCGACGTTGACCGATCCCTACCGCCATCATCCGCCCGCGACTGCGGCCGACATTCGCGCCCGTTATCTTCAGAGCGGGTTGCGGATCGTCGGCAATGAAGATTTCGAGGACGCGCAGCCCGGCAGTTTGTTTCGCGATCCGTCGCGGCAACACGTGATCGCCTCGCTGTTTCTCGCCCACGATCCGCCCGAGGATTTTCGGGCGCCAACCCCCGTCGAGGGTCTGCCCTGTCTGCTCGCGAGTCTTGCTGCTCCAAACCTGGCGCGATACGTCTATCGCACGGCGTCGCTACGGGAAAAGCAGCGGCTGCAGCGGCCTTGAATGATCCTCTCCCGTTAGCGGCGGTTCCGGCCTCCGCGAACGGCAGCGAGCGACTCTCGCCAGAAACGGACGCACGACGTCCCATTGAACGCCGTGCCGAGCGTCAGGGCTAGAGCGTACTTCAACAGCGATGGCTGAAGCGGTTCAAAGAACTGGTCGCGCCGGTCCACAAGATGACAGGCGTAGGCGTATACGTGGCCAAACGCTGCATACCCGGTATTCGCTCGAACCGTGCGAATGGTCTCGCGGAAGACCTGGCGGCGGTAGTGCATGCTGAGATTCGTGCGGTGCATGCGGGATTGAGCGAGTACGCTGCCGATGCGGAGAAACCGGTGACGCCGTGCGAGCCGAAGCCAAAGATCGTAGTCGAAGTTGAAGCGCAATGAGGGGTCCAGGCCCCCGACATCCTCATACGCCGACCGGCGGATAAATGCCGCAGGGTGGCAAATAAAGCACTCGCGCGAAAGTGTATCCGGATCGAATTCGCGAACAGGATAGTTTCCGATGACGCTTCCACCCTCGTCGATCCATTCGGCGTCACCGTACACCACGGCCGCATCCGGATTCCTCTCGAATGCTTCCATGACCGCACTTACGGCACCCGGAAGGTACACGTCATCCGCGGCTATATAGGCGAGAACCTCACCACCCGAGAGCGAAAACCCGCAGGCGAGTGCGCTCGCAGGCCCTCCGTCCGGCTTCGATTCGACGCGCAATGCATGCCGGTAGCGGTCGAGAATCGAGCTCGTACAATCGGTGGATCCCCCGTCCATAATCCGGTATTCGATTCGCGGATAGTCCTGTTGGAGAACGCTGGCGATTGTCTGTTCCAGAAATTTTCCGGAGTTCAAGGACGGCGTGACGATCGTGACCAGGGGAGGAGCGCTCACTCAATTTCCTACATACTTCGCGTACAGGCTTCGAGCAATGCCGGTGTCCGTGGTCCCTTTTATGATCGCCCGGCCGTCCGGGAAAACAGTGAGTTCGTACGATTCAACCAGCGCTCGCAAGGCAAACTGGTTGTAGCGGACCGAGCCAACCGGTTCGAGTTGCCGCGCGAGGTTGGCGAGGTCGATCGGACGCGAACGCTCGTGAATCTGCACGGCGTTTCTTCCGCACAGGCTGATGGGCGCGCGCCGGCGCCCGTCGAGATGCACGAACTCGCGTTTGGCGCAGCACGGGCATGCCTTATCGATGTCCGACGGTCCGATCTGGCGAACCTTCCCTTCCCACAGGTCGAGCGTCGTGATGGCTCCGGAAACATCATCCCCGTGCCCGGACAGGATCCGAAGCGCATCCGCTACCTGAAGCGCAGCGACAGCGGTCGTGACCGGACCCAAGACCCCCGCGGTTTCGCACGTGGGCTGCGCGCCGGACGGTGGTTCGGGGTAAACGCACTTGAGACAGGGCGTCCGTCCAGGGATAATGCTCATTTTGATCCCGTAACTTCCAACGGCGCCGCCATAGATCCACGGGACACCGTGCGCAACGGCAAAATCATTCACGAGGTAGCGTGTTTCAAAATTATCAGTGCCGTCCAGGATCAGATGAATATCGCCGAGCAGCTCGGAGGCGTTTTCAGCCGTGATATCCACCACGAGGGGATCCACCGCGATTTGCGAGTTGACGGCGGCGATTCTCCGGGCGGCGGCGATCGCTTTGGGCAGCCCTGCAGCGGCATCGGATTCATCGAAGAGCACCTGCCGCTGTAAATTGCTGAGTTCGACGTAGTCGCGGTCGATGATGCGGAGGAAACCGACTCCGGCTCGTGCAAGCAGTTCGGCTTGGTTGGCGCCGAGCGCGCCACACCCTACCACCGCCACGCGGGACTCGGCGATTCGTCGCTGCCCTCCAGGACCTATCGGAGCAAACCGTGCCTGGCGTGAATACCGGTCCTCGGGCGTCAACTCCATTCAAAGAGATGGTAACAACCGTTGCGCTATAGTGTGGAAAGTGTGCCTTTCCGTAGGCAGCCGCTCGCTGTCGCTAGTGGCCGCGCTGCTGTTGTTTTCAGGCGCGATTCCGCTGGCAGCGAGCGAGCGATACGAAGGGCGACCCATCGTCTCGGTCGCATTCGTTCCTCCAGAACAGCCGCTGCCTTCCGCGGAACTGACCCGCCTGGTCGCATTCTCGCCAGGCGACGCGTATAAAGCCGCAGCCATTCGAGATGCCATTCAACATCTCTTCGCGACGGGCCGATACGCGGATGTTGCGGTCGACGCCAGCACGGCCGGTGACGGAGTGGCCGTGCGATTCCTCACTACGGAAAACTACTTCGTCGGGAGGGTTTCGGCCGAGGGCTCGCCCGATCCTCCAAACCCGGGCCAGGTGGTCGCCGCCAGCAAGCTCCAATTGGGCAGCGAGTTCAGCAGAAACGATCTGCGCCAGGCGGTGGAGAACATTCAGGCGCGTCTGCGCGCAAACGGGTTGTACCACGCCAGCGTCGTCTCCGCGACCTCACTGAACCAGGACATCGAGCAGATCAATATCGATTTCTCCATTAATCCGGGAGCGAGGGCTCAGTTCGAGTCGGTGAAGATTGAGGGTGACCCGGCGCGTCCGGCGGCCGCGGTGATCCGATCCACTAAATGGCGTCGCCCTTTCGGTCTTTTCGGCTGGCGGCCTGTGACCGAGAATCGCCTGCAAACGGGCGTTGAGAATGTGCGCGAATACTACCAGAAACACGACCGGCTGCTCGCGCATGTCACCTTATCCGGGTTGAACTACAACGACGAAGCGAACACCGTGATCCCGACTTTGACGATCGACCCCGGTCCAGTGGTGAAGGTGAACACGGCGGGTGCGAAGATGTCGCGCGGCAAGCTCAGGCAACTGCTGCCGATTTTTCAGGAGCGATCGGTGGATCGGAGCCTGCTGGTGGAGGGCAGCCGCAACTTGGTGGAGTACTTCCAATCGCAAGGCTATTTCGACGTCAACGTCGATTTCAAATATCTGCCACAGGAAAGCGGCGGCGAGCAAATCATCGAGTACACCATCGACAAGCAGCAACGTCATAAGCTGGCCAACGTCGAAATCACTGGAAACCGGTATTTCGATGGAAGCACGATTCGCGAACGCATGTACATAACACCCGCTACCTTCTTTCGATTCCCGCATGGGCGGTACAGCGAGCGCTACCTGGCCAAGGACATCGATTCCGTGGAGGACCTGTACCGTTCCAACGGCTTTCGGAACGTGCGCGTGACGTCGAAAGTACAGGACGATTACCGCGGCCACAGCGGCGAACTCGGAGTCCAGTTGCTTATCGAGGAAGGGCCGCAGTGGCGGGTGAACACCCTCAAGCTTACGGGCGTGGAGGCGGGCGATCGGGATTATCTGACATCCCTGCTGCATTCAACGGCCGGGCAGCCTTTCAGCGAATTCAACATCGCCACCGACCGCGACGCCGTGCTGTCCTACTACTACAACAACGGATTTCCGAACGCGACCTTTGACTGGGTGCGGACGGCGGCCGCGGAACCGTATCGCGTCGATCTCGAATACATCGTCAAGCCGGGGCAGCGGCAGTTTGTTCGGCGAGTCATCATCAACGGACTGTCGACCACGGATCCGGACCTGGTGAATCAGAGGATCAATATCAACCCGGGCGATCCTCTTTCTCAGGTGCGCATATCCGATGGCCAACGAAGGCTGTACGACCTCGGCATTTTCGCGAAGGTGGAGACCGCGGTTCAGAATCCGGAAGGGCTCGAGGATAACAAGTACGTCCTCTATCAGTTCGAAGAGGCCCGCCGGTATTCGATAAACATCGGCTTCGGCGCCGAGGTAGCCCGGATCGGGGGCGGTGTGACGACGTTCGACGCTCCGGCAGGAGCCGCGGGATTCTCTCCGCGCGTGTCGCTCGGCGTCAGCCGCCTGAACTTCCTGGGATTGGGACACACGGTGAGCGCCCAAACGCGCGTCTCGACCCTGCAAAAGCGCGGCTTGATCACCTATTTCGCTCCACAGTTCCAGGGCAGCGATAAACTCAACCTCACGTTTACAGCGCTGTTCGACGACTCGCGCGACGTGCGCACGTTCGCCGCCCGGCGCCTCGAGGGATCGATTCAGCTCGGGCAGAAAGTGACGCGCGCAACCACCCTGCAGTACCGCCTCACATACCGCGACGTTTTCGTGGATCCGAACTCGGTAAAGATCAACCAGCAGTTGATCCCGCTGCTCTCGCAATCGGTCCGGGTGGGACAGATCTCAACAACATTCATCCAGGACCGGCGCGACGACCCGACGGACGCGCACAAAGGCATCTACAATACCATCGACTTCGGGCTGTCGCTAAAGCCATTCGGCTCGCAGACATCCTTTGCGCGAGTGGTGTTCCGGAATGCGAGTTATCACCGGCTGAACCGGGAGTGGACTTTCGCGCGGAGTACGAACTTCGGCTTCATCGACCGCCTGGGCGGTTTGCCGGAGATCCCCCTGCCCGAGCGTTTCTTTTCGGGCGGCGCCTCCACGCACCGTGGATTCCCGGATAACCAGGCGGGTCCGCGAGACCCGATCACAGGATTTCCGTTGGGGGGCACAGCGGTTTTGATGAACACGTTTGAGCTGCGTTTTCCGTTGATCGGCGACAACGTCGGCGGCGTTCTGTTTCACGACGCGGGCAACGTTTACTCGGACGTGGGCGACATCAGTTTGCGGGTGCACCAGCGCAATCTGAACGACTTCAATTACATGGTGCATGCATTCGGATTCGGTATCCGGTATCGGACGCCCGTGGGTCCGATTCGCGCGGATTTTGCCTTGAGCCCGAACGCACCGCGATTCTTCGGCTTTCAAGGAGATCGCGAATCGCTTTTTACGTGTTCGGCGCCCGGAAGCGTCACACCGTGCGTATCCGTGGCGCAAAGAATCAACGTCTTTCAATTTCACTTCTCGCTGGGACAGGCTTTCTGATGCGGTGGTCTGTACACTTCGGTCTCCTATCGCTCCTGATGCTGGCGCGCCTGGCCACAGGGGAAATAGTGGATCAAATCGCCGCGAATGTCGGCAGGACGGTGATCGCGGAATCGGAAGTCCAGCACGAGTTGCGATTGACGGCGTTCCTCGACGGTGTCGAGCCGGATTTCAGCCCCGAAAACAAGCGCAAGGTGCTCGACCGGCTGATTGACCAGACACTCATGCGCCGGGAAATCGAGTTCATGCGCTTTCAACTTCCGCCGGCCAATGAGGTGAAACCGCAACTCGAACAGCTGAAAACACGCTTCCCGAATGAGCAGGCCTACCAAGCTGCGCTGAACAAGTACGAGATCACGCAGCAGGATGTCCTGGACCGGCTTCGTTGGCAACTAGCCCTATTGCAGTTCATTGAGTACCGGTTCCAACCCGCGGTGCAGGTGACTGTCAACGAACTACGACAGGAGTATCGAAGGCAGGTTCGGACGTGGGAGGAGAAGAACTCGGCATCACCTCCGACGTTCGAAAGCGTTCGACCGGAATTGGAGAAGATCGTACGGCAACGCCTGACGGATTCGGCGCTGGACCGATGGCTGGGAGAAGTTCGAACCCAGAACACGATCCTCTATCATGAGGGCTACCGATGAAACTGCGCGCGAAACGAGTGCTGCTGGTGCTGGCCGCGGTCGTGGCGGTAGCCGCCGTCGTCGGTGCCATCGCAATCGTCGTCACGCTGCGAAGCGACTGGCTGCGCGAGAAGGTTCGCGATCGGATCGTCTCAGAGGTTCAAAAGGCCACCGGCGGGCGCACGGAAATTGGGGGGTTCGACTTCGACTGGCGCACCATGAAGGCGCGCGTAGCTCCATTTGTTCTGCATGGGAAAGAGAAACCCGGCGAGCCTGTTTTCTTCCGCGCATCCTCAGTCGAGGTCGGGCTCAAGATCGTGTCGCTCCTGCGGCGGGACGTGTACCTACAATCGTTGATTGTCGACCAGCCCCAACTGCACATTAACGTGTATCCGGACGGATCGACGAACATACCGCAGCCCGCGATAAAGAAGTCCGGACCGCCTGTCATCGAACGATTCATTTCGCTCGCGATCCGCCATTTCGAGTTGCGCGACGGCGTTGCGCAGGTCCGCAATGAACGCCTTCCACTCGACGTACGCGGCGACGACTTGAAGGCGTCTTTCGATTACGACCGAACCGGGCCGCGTTATGCGGGCCGCGTTTCCTCGCGGCAACTTCACCTGTCAGCCAAGTACGTGCGCAATGCCGCTTTCGATTTCGATTCAGCCGTTGCTATCGAGCGAAACGGGCTGGGATTCACGGCAACGAACATTGCATTCGGCAAGAGCCGGATTCAGGCATCTGGACAGATGCGAGACTGGCAGGCGCTACGGGGTGAGTTCGATTTCGATGCCGGGCTTTCGTTAGCCGACGTGGACCGGATCTCGCCCATTCCTGTCGAGCCTCGGGGTGAAGTCGCGTCGAAAGGGAGAGTTACGCTCTCGTTTGCGCCCGCATTTACGATGCGTCTCGACGGGACGGCGACGGGACGAGCCCTTGCCTACCGCGATCAGCACGTTCGTATCGAATCGGTGAATGTCAATGCCGCGTACCATCTGGATCCCGATGGTGTTACGATGCCGCGCGTTACCGCCTTCTTGCTCGGCGGACGATTCGAAGGCCGCGCTGCGGTGCGGCGTAATTTCAAATCCGTCGAGGTTGAGGGGAACGCCCAGAACATCGGCCTCGACCAGATTACCCGAGTCAGTTCGCAGCCGAAGCTGGCGTGGAGCGGCACGGCTTCGGGTCCGGTCCGACTGGAGGGCGTTATCGAAGCGGGGCGTGCGCGGGACTTCACGGTGCAGGCCAACATGGATATCCAGCGAGCCGAAGGCGCCATCCCGATTGAAGGGAATGTCGATGTCATCTACGACCAACGCGCCGGGTCCGTTCGACTCGGCAACTCGGTCCTTCGGACGGACACTACCCAGGTGAACATATCGGGGACGCTGGGCGAGATGCTGCGGATCAAAGTCACGACTGGGGGCCTCGACGATCTGCTGCCCGGCCTGGCCATGGTTACGAGCGACTGGCCGAAAGAGATTCCGCTGACACTGCAGGGTACGGCGACTGCCGACCTGGTGGTCAGCGGCCCGCTCCACGACCCCTCTATTTCCGGCAAGGTGCGATTGGGGCGCTTCGAAATGCAGAACCGAAGCTTCGACGCACTTTCGGCGGACGTGACGGCTTCGAATCGCGAGTTCGAAGTGCGCAATGCTGAACTCGTGAAGGGCGCGATGCGGGTGACCGGCGTCGCCCGGATAGGGTTAGCCAATTGGAAGCCCATCGACTCTAGCGTCCTGTCAGCCAATTTGAAGATGCGCGGCGCTGAACTGAAGCAACTCGCAGCCGAATCGGGTCACGACCTGCCGGTGTCGGGCACGGTGACCGCGGCAGCGGAGGTGCACGGAACCTTTGGAACCCCGCAAGCCGAAGTGGACGTGACGGTGGATCGTCCATCCGCTTATGGACAGAGTTTCGACCGTCTGCGCGCCGGCGCGCGGGTGACGAATCGTCGCGTGGACGTGAGTTCGGCGTTCCTGCGGATCGGTCGAGGGCGCGCGGATTTGAACGGCTCGTATCAACTGGCCGACTCGGATTGGAAGACGGGCTCGATTCGATTTGAAGCCTCGGCATCCGGCCTGACCCTGGACGAGTTCCAGAAGGTGCACGACCTTGAACCGGACCTATCGGCGGCGACTACTTTCAAGGCGACCGGAACCGCGCACGTGCGAAACGGTGTTTTGGATCTCGACACGCTCGATTCGCAGGCGAGACTCGCGGGAATCACTTTAGGGTCATCGCCAATCGGGAATTTGAGCGCGACGGGCAAGACCCGTGGCGATTCACTCGACGTGAACATAGATGGGGCAGTTCGCGGTAGCCGTGTTCACGGTTCGGGCGAGTGGAAGTTGTCGGGCGACTATCCGGGACACGGCGATTTGCAGTTTGAACCGGTGACGCTGGCTGCTCTGCACGAAATGATCGGGCGCGGCAAAGTCGAGCGGGAGTTGCCGTTCGCGGGAGCCATTGGCGGCCGTGCGACTATCAGCGGTTCGCTGAGAAGGCCAGACACGTTGAAGGCCGATTTCGTGCTTCCCACGATTGAGATACAGGCCAATCCGAAAAGGCCGCTGCGTGCCGGCGGCCGCGGACAGGATATGGTGTTGCGGAACACGAGCCCGGTGAAATTCACCGCTACCTTGAAGTCCGTCACGATCGAGCGCGCGAGTTTCGCGGCCACAGACACGAGCCTCGAGGCTGCGGGACGCGTCACGTTCGATGCACAATCGCCCTGGGATGTTGCCGTGAAGGGCCGGATGAATTTGGGAATCCTGCAGATGTTCAACTCCGACCTGATTGCGGAAGGCAATGCCGTACTGAATACCACTGTGCGCGGTCCGCTGAGGGATCCCCAGATTGGCGGACGTCTGGAGTTGAGACGTGCTTCGCTGTACCTCAACGATCTTCCGGCCGGAGTGGATAATGCGAATGGTGTTGTGACGTTCGATCGCAATCGGGCAAATATCGAATCGCTCACAGCCGAAGTTGGCGGCGGAAAAGTTGCGTTCGGCGGGTTCATCGGGTTTGCGAATGGTCTGCTGCTATACCGCGTTCAGGGGACAGCGGACCAGGTACGCATCCGGCAAGAGGGCATGAGCGTCACTGCGAACGCGTTTCTGAACCTCACCGGAACTTCGGAAAACGGGTTGATCTCGGGCACCGTAACGGTGTTGCGCGCGAGCTTCGCGCCGCGCTCCGATCTCGGCAGTCTGCTAACCGAAACAACCAAGCCGCTGCCGGCGCCCGCCGCACCGAACGAGTATTTGCGCGGCCTGAGCTTCGACGTACGAATTGAGAGCGGCCCCAGCCTGACGTTCCAAACGTCATTGACACGCGATGTACAGGCTGAGGCGGAAATGCGGTTGCGCGGTAATGCGGCGCGGCCGGTGCTGCTCGGAGACATTTCGGTCAGTCAGGGCGAGGTTCAATTTTTCGGAAACAAGTACACGATCAATCGGGGAGATATACGATTCTTGAACCCGACCAAAATCGAGCCCGTTTTCGATGTTGACCTGGAGACGAAAGCGCGCGGAATCGTCGTGAACATCAGCTTCTCGGGAACGCTGAACAAGCTGAACCTCACCTACCGTTCGGATCCGCCGCTACAGACCAACGACATCATCGCGCTGCTCGCGGTAGGACGCGATCCCACAACTTCGGCGTTCGCGAACGCCCAATCGCGATCCAACCTGCTTCAGAGCGGAGCGAACACGCTCGGCGCGGCTGTCTCAGCTCCCGTATCAAGCCGGCTGCAACGGTTTTTTGGGGTGAGCCGGTTGAAGATCGATCCGCAGTTAACAGGTGTGGAGAATATCCCGCAAGCGCGGCTGACTCTGGAACAACAGGTCTCGCGCGACGTCACGTTGACTTACATCACCAATCTCACCCGCACCCAGGAGCAGATTGTGCGCATTCAGTGGGATATCAACCGGCAGTGGTCGGCGGTCGCAGTTCGCGAAGAGAACGGCGTGTTCGGAATCGACTTTCAATACAAGAAGCGCTTCAAGTGAGCGGCCCTGAAGCCTATTCATCGAGCAGAACCTGCATCGGGTCGACCCGCGCCGCTCGCACGGAGGGCCACAACGACGCCAGGAGCCCGACGACGAGCAGCAATCCAGGCACCGTAATGAAAGTCTCGGGATCGGTTGACGTGACGCCGTAGAGCATGCCGGCCAGCATGCGCGTCAATGCTCCCGCCAGGCAAAGCCCGGCGATACACCCGGCCAACGAAACGGAGAAGCCCCGAAGCAGGTACCTTCGGACAATCTCGCGAGGCGTTTCGCCGAGCGCCAGCCGCAATCCGAGTTCGCGGCGGCGTGCGGTTACCACATACGTGAGCGTTCCGTAGATGCCGATGGTGGCCAGCGTGGCAGCGACAAGCGCGAACAGGGACAGCAGCACCGCCCTCAATCTTCGTTCTCCGAACGATTCGTAGAGCAGTTGCTCGAGCGGGATCATGTCGGACACGGCCCGGGCAGGCTCGATGTCGTGAATCTTCCGTCGAACAGGTTCTCTCATCTCGAGTGGGTCGCCCTGCGTACGAATCAGGTAATAGGGACTCGGAGTGGGACTGTTGTGACACCAATAGACGATAGGCGTCACTGCTTTGTCAATTGCGGATTCACGCGCATCCGATGCAATTCCGATGATGCGGCTGGCAGGAAGCTGCATGCCCAGTCCCTCGGTCAGCTTCGGGAAACGGAAGCGGCTTCAGCAGATGGTGTCGATCGCCGGCACGACTGCGCTATTCGCGCCAATACCGAGCGCCAGCGTCAAAAGCACGGCGATCCCGAGAGCCGGTGACTTTCGCATGAATCGGAACGCCGCCTTGAGGTTGGCCGTGGCAGTGTCGATCAGCAGGAACCGGTGCACGTCGCCAAGAGCTTCCATCATCTGCCGCGTCCTCCGAATTCGAGTACCGCTTCCCTTCGAGCCAGCTCAGGCGGCATTCCGGTCTCGATTTTATCGTCCACCAGTCTGCTTGATATGGAAGGACAATTCGCGTTCGAGTCCGGGTCCACGTCGCGCTTGTGAAAAAGATCGCGCCAGCGTTTCTTCATGCTGTCACCTCGCCGTATCGAGAATAAGTCCTACGGCTTGCGAGAGACGGCGCCAGTTGATCTCTTCTACCAGCAACTGCTTTTTCCCTCTCACAGACAGGCGGTAGAACTTCGCTTGCCGGCCATTATCGGATTCGCCCCAACTGGCATCCAACCATCCACGTTGCTCCAGCCGGTGCAGTGCGGGGTACAACGAACCTTGTTGCACGACAAGCACCTCTTTCGATATCTGATGGATCCGCTGCGAGATCCCGTAACCGTGAACTGGACCCAGGGCTACGATCTTCAGGATCAACATATCGAGGGTGCCCTGCAGGAGATCGGTCTTCTCGTTTCCCATAAACACGCCACTCTATGACACTCTACATATCATGCCAGTCGATAGGTAGGCTATCAAAGAGAGCGCGTCGAACCGCCCGGCGGGGCGCGATACCATGAGCACAGTGGTTGAGTACACATGAGCCAATTCGAATTGGCGGAGCGGCGGCAGTGGATGGTGGAACAGCAGCTTCGCCGCCGCGGAATTCGCGACCGGCGCGTGCTCGAGGCCATGGGGCGGATCCCACGCGAGATGTTCGTTCCGCCTGAATACGCGATTTCCGCGTACGAAGACACCCCGATCGATATTGGTTTCGGGCAGACGATCTCCCAGCCGTACATGACGGCGCTCATGTCCGAATCCCTCGCATTGAGTGGCGCGGAACGCGTGCTCGACGTAGGTACGGGTTCGGGGTACCATGCGGCGGTGCTCGCCGAATTGGCAAGGGAGGTGTACTCCATCGAACTGGTTCCGGAACTCGCGGAGCAAGCGCGCCGGAATCTCGCGACGGCCGGGTATGGCGGGCGCGTGGAGGTGATCACAGGCGACGGATCGCTGGGTTACCCACCAGCGGCGCCGTACAACGGAATCGTGGTGGCGGCAGGCGCGCCCGAGGTCCCGGCTACGCTTCTCGACCAGCTCCAGGACCCCGGACGCCTCGTGATCCCGGTGGGCTCCTACACCGACCAGGACCTCGAGGTGATCGTTAAATCCGGCGGGGAGATTCGAAAGCACGTGGCTACGTTGTGCCGGTTTGTTCCGTTGCGCGGAAGCGAAGGTTGGAAGAACTGAATGCGGCTGCGAAAGGCGCAAGGAAAACTGAAAATCGAACACAGTATCATCGATGGCGTCCGCGACTGTCTGGAGCGGCTGCTGGCTGGCAACAGCGAAATTCGATCCGTAATCCCCGGTGTGATCCGCCCGGTCCGCGACGCACGAGGTGAGGTGAAGATTCACGTGACAGTACCGACAACGAACGGATGGAAAGCAATAGCACTCAGCGCCGGCGCGCGGCAGGAATTATTCATCAGTACCGAATTGAGCAAAGAGGAACTGGAGAGACGAATTGGACGCGCCCTCGCTTGAACTCTCGCGCGACGAGATGCGGGAGTACGGCTATCGCGTCGTCGATCTGCTGGTAAATGAATTCGCGGAACTGCGGATTGCGAGCGTCGGCCGTAAAGCCGAACCCGCCACCTTGCGCCCGATGTTCGCGGAAGCCCCGCCTAAGTCGCCGGGCGATTTTGCGGCCGCGCTGGAACGCGTGCGCGAACAGGTGTTGGCGAACGTTCTGCGTGTAAACCATCCAAGATTTTTCGGATTCGTGCCCAGCCCCGGCAACTTCGTCAGCGTGCTGGCAGACGCCGTCGCGTCCGGTTTCAACGTCTTCAACGGCACTTGGATGGGCGGATCAGGTGCCGCTGCCTTGGAACTCGGCGTAATCGGATGGTTCCGCCAGTGGTGCGGGATGCCGGATACAGCAGGCGGCCTCTTCGTCAGCGGTGGATCGGTGGCAAACATGACGGCGCTCGCGGTGGCGAGCCATGTCAAACTCGAACGCTTCCACGATGCCATCGTGTACTGCTCCGACCAGACGCACTCGTCGGTAGACCGCGCGCTTCGCGTCCTCGGGTTCGGAGCGGCGCAGATCCGGCGACTTCCTTCGGATACGTATTACCGGCTGCCGGTCCGCACCGTCGCGGATGCCATCGGTCGGGACCGTGCACTCGGACTGCGGCCCTTCTGCATCGTCGCGAACGCGGGTACGACGAACACCGGAGCTGTGGATCCGATGGGAAGCCTGGCCGCCCTGGCGCATGCGAACGATATGTGGATACACGCCGACGGCGCGTACGGAGCGGCATCTGCTATCTGCGAGCGCGGCCGGAGTGCCCTGGAGGGATTGCCGGAGGTTGACTCGCTCTCTCTCGACCCGCACAAGTGGCTGTTTCAAACGTTCGAATGCGGATGCGTCCTCGTACGGGACGCGTCGTTGCTGAAATCGACCTACCAGATCCTGCCCGATTATCTACAGGACGTGCATCGCGGATCCGAAGAAGTGAATCCCTGGACTATGGGATCCAACTCACGCGGCAGTTTCGAGCGTTGAAGATGTGGCTGTCGATGCAGGTGTTCGGGCTGGACGCGTTCCGCACCGCAGTGGAGCGGGGGTTTGAACTGGCCGAGTTTGCCGGGACGCAACTCGACCGGATGGCTCGATGGGAGATTCTTTCGCCGCCACAGATGGGCATTGTCGCTTTCCGTTACCAGCCGAGGCGAGCCGACGTGAACCGGATTCAGACCGAAATCGTTGAGGGAATGCTGTGCGAGGGATTCGCTCTGTTGACATCCACCGTCCTGCGGGGCGCCAACGCTTTACGTCTCTGTACGATTAATCCGCGAACGACAGAATCGGACATCGGGGCGACCCTGGCACGCCTCGACCGCCTTGCGCGGGAACTGGACGTGTAGCCCGCCGCCCGGCCTCAAAGGCGTCGACCACGATCGTTACCACCGCTGCGAAGTCCGTGAGATAGATTGATGTCGTGGCACTTTTCCGAATCGCTATCCTTCTCATACTCGCCTCGTGTGTCTCCGCCGAGCCGATCCCTCGCATCAGCAAACAGAACGGAACGTATCACCTGCTCGTGAACGGCAAGCCTTTCCTCGTGTTGGGCGCCCAAGTCCGAAACTCGAGTGGCTGGCCGAGCCAACTGGCCAATATCTGGCCGCAAATGAAAGCGCTGCACGTGAACACCGTGGAGATCCCTGTCTATTGGGAGCAGGTGGAGCCGCGCCGTGGAGAATTCGAGTTTTCGACCGTCGACGAGATCGTCCGTCAGGCGCGAAGCGAAGGCTTCCGCCTCGTTTTACTCTGGTTCGCCACCTGGAAGAACGGGCAGATGGACTATGCACCGGAGTGGGTGAAGCGCGACACGGCAACGTATAGACACATGCGCAATCGCGCCGGGCAGCCCGTTCGCGTGTTGTCGCCGCACTGTCGCGCGAACCTCGACGCAGACAGGAATGCGTTCAGTGCGTTTCTATCGCATCTGAGAAAAATCGATGAGGAACAGCGGACGGTCATCATGGTTCAGGTAGAGAACGAACCCGGGTCGCTCGACACCGTGCGCGATTACTCGGCGGAAGCAAATCGCCTTTTCGAAGGGAAAGTGCCCGACCGGCTGGTTGAGGCGCTCAAAAAGAATTCCGGCACCTGGAGCGAGGTCTTCGGCGCCGAGGCCGAGGAAGCATTCGCGGCGTATCATGTCGCCACATACGTCAACGAAGTCGCTGCGTCCGGGAAGCAGCAATACCCGTTGCCGCTTTACGTGAACGTCTGGTTGAGGGAAGAAAAGACGTTCATGCGGCCCGGGGAAAATTATCCCAGCGGCGGCGCCACTACCAACGTGCTGGACATTTGGAAGGCGGTGACGCCCGCAATTGACGCGATCGCGCCGGATGTATACGTCCAGCACTACCGGAATTATCAGGATGTGTGCGCCCGATACCTGCGCGAGGACAACCCGCTGCTGATTCCTGAAACCGGAGGCAGCGGCGCGTTCGCGCGGTACTTCTTCTATGCGATTGCCGACCATCAAGCCTTGGGCTTCGCACCTTTCGGAATCAACGTGCAGGACACGAAGGCGCTGAACGAGCGGCTGACGGCGATGGCGCAGAACTTTGCGCTCGCCGGTCCAGCGAGTGCGGAAATCACCGCGCTGCAAGGCACGGGCAAACTGAAATCGGCGGTCGAAGAGCAGTTGCTGACCAACCGGTTCCTCGAGTTCGACGGGTACGATGTGGTTGCGATGTTCGGGTTCCCCCCGCAACTCAGTTATGGCGGGCTGTTCGCACCTGGCACAAAGGACGGCACCGGACGGGCACTTATCGGTCAACTCGGCCCGGACGAGTTTCTCGTGCTCGGCTTCGACACGCTGGTGCAGTTTCGCCCGCCAAAGGGCGCTGAACAGTCGACGGCGCAGTTCCTCCGAGTAGAAGAGGGCGGATACGAAAACGGTGTCTGGAAACCGAAGCGCTTGCTCAACGGAGACGAAGCGTTCTTTGGGCTACTGCTGCCGTCGAAAGGGACCACACTGCGCGTCAAATTGACTAAGTACTAAGGGGCACCCTGCTGGACTACGCCTATGTCGCGGTCCGGCTACCGTCAGATTCTGGCAACGGGCACCGCAGCGCCGCTTCCTTGCTGCTTGTGCTGAATGTCTTTTCGAGAGGAGCATGGCTAATCCAGCCTGTTTCCTGGAACGCCGAAGTGGCCGCGGCGTTCCACGTGGTGCTGGGCATTGTTTTGTGACGATCGATACGGCCGGTGTTTTTCTTTGTAGCATTCGCAATCGCCAGTCCTTTGTGGTACCCGCTGCTCGTGGGCGCCGCGCGCTCAAGTAATCTCTTCGGACTCGCGCTGATCGGAATCACGACGATTGCAACCCTGATAGTCCTGGTAGCCGCAAGCGCTGGTGCAGCGATCCGGTGGATCGGCGCACCGCAGTGGACACCCGCCATTGCGGTAATGGCTGCGATCGTCGTGCTAGTCGCGTCCGGAGCCATGAAGTCCACCGAAGCGGCCGCGCAATACTCCAGCGTTTCCCAATCTCTCCAACGCCTGAATGCGTACGAGCAGGCATACGCCGCCGGGCCGCCCTTTCGCGGGTTCACCTGTAACGGCCCGGATCTCACGCCCCTCACGGAGATCCACTGGCAAGCCAACCACAACCTCGGAGGCACGGAACGGAACCAGGGCTCCTACGCGGGTTATTGGATTTGTGCTCCATTGCGAAGCTGCTGCGCGGCCGTTTTCTATACCGTCCCGGCGATGACGGCGGTGGGCGCGGCGCGAACGACTACCTAGGACTCACGAACGG
Source organism: uncultured Acidobacteriota bacterium (assembly GCA_963720745.1). GTDB lineage: Bacteria > Acidobacteriota > Terriglobia > Bryobacterales > Bryobacteraceae > TMP-7. The sequence continues at coordinate 2,951,032 of CAVRGO010000001.1, read as the reverse complement.
GTCGCATCTCCTCCAGTACTGCGAGATAGTCGCAAAAGCTGGACCGGCTCAGGACGCACACTATTATTCGTGGAGCGCTGCTTCCCGATGTCGCATTTCGCGCGTGAAACTCGCTATCGAAATAGCTATGATTCGAGAATCCGTGTCCGCGGTCAGTTCCGGACATTTCAGCGTAAGGACTTGGAGCAAAGTAGGAGATCAAACTATCGGATCGCTCAAGCGCTGATCTGCGCGGCATTGCCTCTCTGCGCAGGTGTGCCTTTTAAGACGACCCAGGCGACGTCTGCCGCCGCGACTGCAACCGTACACCTTCGCTCCGTTATCTCAATCGCAGTACAGCTTGACGGCGATTGACGTACCGGGCGTTATCAGTCTGCAGCCGGACGTTATGAATAATCGCGGCCAAGTGCTCGGTATTGCCAGTTTCGACCCGGATTCAATCGAGAGTTTCGTTTGGACCACGGTCTCCTTCCTTCGAAGCCCCATTCGATCTTCACCTTATTAAGTTCGATATCGGAGAATGGCACCATCTTTGGAAATTGGGGATCGCTCGCCGTGCAACACGCTGGGACATACGACGTAAACACCAAGGTCTTTCGACCTTTACCTGACATTCCCGGTAAGCCGGTCAATTTGGGTTATCGCGTGAACAATGAAGGGACGATGGTGGGAGCGGCATGCAGAGGCGATTTGAATAAATTGATCGACTGCACGGCCTGGATTTGGAATGGAAAGCGGTACGAATTCTTTCAGGTTCCGGGCGCTCAGGGATTCGGGACGGTCGCCACGAGCATCAACGACAACAAGGAGATTGTCGGCAATTTCGATAGTGGCGCAGCTTCGCGTTCATTGTTTCGCGACCGGCGCGGCATTCTGCCTTTAGATCTCCCTGGATACACGGAATCGGTGACATAGGATATCGACAACCGGGGGAGGATTCTCCTCTCAACCCCGGTTGGATTGCTCGAAAGCGGTGTCCTGAAAGACCTGCCCATTTACCCGGACAGTGTCGTCAGCTTCTACATGGGAATGAACAATCAGGGCGACCTCGCTGGATCGTCTGTCTATATCGACGATCAGGGAACGCTCAGGCTGAGAGGTTTTGTCGCGTTGAAACGGCAGGCGCCCGAACGCTGAAGGCGAGCCGGTACCGCGCTCGATGCCGGCAAACTGACCCGGTGGTACGCTGAAGCCTTGATACACCCCCGGGTGCCGAATCCGATCGCATGATGCTCGAGGTGCAAGACGCCGACCGCGGCCAAAGACTCGACCTCTATCTGCACGAGCATTTCCCGGATCGCAGCCGCTCGCGCGTTCAGGAATGGATCAAGGCCGGGCGGGTTCTGGTGGATGGCGCCGCTCAAAAGCCCTCTTTCGCTCTTCGTGGAGGGGAGTCCATCGCGGTGGAACCCGCCGCGCCTCCCCCGCTCAGAGCGGCCCCGGAAGATCTGCCGCTGGAAATTCTGTACGAGGATTCCGCGATGACCGCGATCAACAAGCCCGCTGGGCTCGTGGTTCACGCAGGCGCCGGCGTTGAGTCGGGCACGCTCGTCAACCGGCTGGTGCACCATTTCGAAACGCTCTCGTCGGTGGGCGGCGAACTGCGGCCGGGGATCGTCCACCGTTTGGATCGATTCACAAGCGGCGTCCTCCTGGTGGCGCGCACCGATGCCGCGCACCATGCACTGGCCTGTCAGTTTTCCACTCGCACCGTTGAGAAGGTCTACCTTGCGTTAGTCCACGGCCGCATGCCGACCGGCACCGGCAGGATCACGGCGAAGATCGCCCGCGACCCGGTTCGCCGGACACGAATGACGACGCGAACCGAAACCGGACGAACGGCGCTCACGGATTGGGAAGTGATCCGCCGCTTTACAAACTTCAGCTACCTGCGCGTGAAGATCGGCACGGGAAGAACGCACCAGATCCGCGTTCATCTTTCGAGCATCGGACACCCCGTTGCGGGTGACCGGCTTTACGGTGGCCGGGCACCCGCCGAAGAGATTGCAACGGCTTCGCGCTATTTCCTGCATGCGCACGGAATCGCTGTCACGAGCCCTGCCACGGGTGAACGCGTGACGATTGAGGCGCCGCTTCCGGCGGACCTCCAGTCCTGGCTGGATAATTTGCAGCGAGGCGAAGTTTAGCCGTTAAAACACTATCGACCGTATTTGTTTCGTGTATTCTAAACTCAGAACACCGCGCTGGACACGGTTCCATGCTTGGCTTACTCTGAGATTTCAGGAAGAGGAGGGGCTATCGTCAAGGTTTCGGTTCTCGCAAGTTCGAGTTCCGGCAATTGTACGTTCGTTCGCACCGAACGCACGCGAATCCTCGTGGATGCGGGATTGAGCCGCAAGGAAATTTTCGCGCGACTGACGGAGACCGGCGAAGACCCCGAGCAGTTGACTGGCATCATCGTGACCCACGAGCATTCGGATCACGTGAGCGGATTGCTGTCCATCGCCCGATACTTCGCGCGCAAAAACCGTCCACTGCCTCTCTACTTGTCCCATCTCACGGCGCCGACGCTCGATTGGGCCGATTTCGTGCCGGTCGTCGAACATTTTCAGCCAGGTTCCCGCTTCACCATTGGGGACATCGATGTCGACAGCTTCACGATCCCGCACGATGCGGTGGATCCGGTGGGGTTCCGCTTGCAGGCGGAAGGTATCAGAATCGGCATTGCCACCGACCTCGGTTACATGCCCGATAGCATCAAATACCATCTGCGCGGCGTCGATCTTCTGCTGCTCGAATCGAACCACGACCTTGACATGTTGAAAGTGGGCCCGTATCCGTGGTCGGTGAAACAGCGCGTGATGAGCCGCAAGGGGCACTTGTCAAACGATGTCGCGTGCGATTTCATCAAACGCGATCTCGACACTTCGGTCAGCACGCTCATCCTCGGCCATCTCAGCGAGAACAACAATCACCCCGAGATCGTGCGGCTGATGGCCATGCAGGCGCTGGATGGCCGGGCGTTGTTCACGAAACTTGCGATCGCCGAAATGCGGAGAGCCTCGGAAGCGATCGTCTACTGAAGCACGCCGAGGAGAATCGCGTCACCGGCACTCCGCCGGGAATAGTTGTTAGCTTATAAATATCCATGATTGCCCGTTACACCCGCCCCGATATGGGCCGGGTTTGGAGTGAAGAAAACAAGTTTCGCCAATGGCGCGAAGTGGAGCTTGCGGCTTCCGAGGCGCTCGCCGAAATCGGCGAGGTTCCGCAGGAGGCGGCCCGAGCCTTACGCGAGCATTCAGGTTTCGATGTAGCGCGCATCAACGAAATCGAACGCGAAGTCCGGCACGACGTCATCGCTTTCACCACCGCGATGGCGGAGACGATGAAGGCTGCGGGGCACGCCGATGCATCGCGGTGGCTACATTACGGTCTCACATCGAACGATGTCGTCGACACTGCGCAGGCACTGCTTCTCAAAGAAGCGTCCGCGATACTCGTAACCGATCTCGAGCAACTGCTGCCAGTGCTCGAGCGGCGCGCGTTCGAATTCAAGGACGCCGTTCAGATCGGCCGTACTCACGGCGTTCACGCCGAACCAATCACGTTCGGCTTGAAGATCGCCCTGTGGTACGACGAGGCTCGTCGCTCTCTGCAGCGGTTGCACGCTGCAGCCGAGGATGTTCGCGTCGGAAAAATCTCGGGCGCCGTCGGGACGTTCGGACATATTGGCCCTGAGGCGGAAGTTCGAATATGTGAGAAGTTGGGCCTCCGTCCCGCGCCAATTGCCTCGCAAGTTATTTCACGCGACCGGCATGCTCATTATGTCGCGGTGCTTGCTTTAATCGCCGCGCTCTGCGAAAAAATCGCACTCGAAATTCGCCACCTGCAACGCACTGAAGTAAGGGAAGCCCAGGAGCCCTTCGCGAGTTCGCAGAAGGGCAGTTCGGCGATGCCGCATAAACGCAACCCAGTTACCAGCGAGCAGATTTGCGGCCTCGCTCGCGTTGTTCGCGCCAATGTACAGGCCGCGTTCGAGAACATCGCCCTTTGGCATGAACGGGATATCTCGCACTCCTCCGTCGAACGAGTCATCTTGCCGGATTCGACGATTCTGACCGACTATCTCCTTGCGAAAACGACCTGGCTGGTGGACGGAATGCACGTCTACCCAGACCGCATGCGACGCAATCTGGATAACACCAAAGGACTTGTGTTTTCCGGCCAACTGCTGCTCGACCTGGCAGCGGCAGGTATGTTGCGCGAAGATGCGTATCGGCTCGTTCAGCAGCACGCCATGCAGGCTTGGGAGGCCGAGGGCGACTTTCGCGCCGCTATCGAGTCGGACCCTGTCGTGCGCTCTTATCTGTCCGAAAGTAACACATCTCACGCATTCTCGCTCGACCGCCAACTGAGTAACGTTCACGCAATCTTTCAACGAGTGTTCGAAGGGATGCCTTCAGGCACATAAGTTATTCCACTACATTAGCTTGCGTACGGATAAGAAACGGTGGGCAACAACCGTCTCGGGAGATGGTACGAATTTAGGAGGATCAATTCCGGGTTCTTTCGAGTAAACTGTCTTAGGACACTGGAGATTAATTTAGCCCGGTGATGCTACGGGCGGTGAGCCAAAATGGAGATCGAACTAGCCAAAGTTTTGCTGGTAGACGATGATCCGGCATCCCGTCTTACTCTGAAGACCGTGCTGGAGTTGAGCGGCTATACCGTTGATTGCGCGGCATCTGCCGCCGAAGCTGTTGGTAAGCTGGACGAAAGTCAATACGAACTTGTGCTCAGTGATCTTCAGATGGAGTCGCCAGACGCTGGCCTGAAGGTACTAGCCCACGCTCGAATGATGGACTACAAACCCGCGACTGCATTGCTCACATCGCAGTGGAATAGCGATGTAGATCATGAAACGCGGGTTCTCATCAAGCCCGAAGACGTACCGGATCTTTTAGGGAAAATCGCGGATTTGATTGGAATTCGCGCCTCTCGCCGGTTGCACCGCGAATTGCGTCTCGCGGGCATCGCCGGCTAAGTCTTACAACGGAATATTCCCGTGTTTCTTGCGGGGATTCGTGTCTACTTTTGTTTCCAGCAGGCGAAGCGCACGGACGAGGCGCGGGCGGGTTTCGTGCGGCTCGATCACATCGTCCACAAAGCCGTGCTCCGCTGCGATGAGCGGGTTTGCGAAGCGTTCCCGGAACTCGGCGATCTTAGCCTCGCGCACGGCCGCCGGATCGGTTGCAGCCGCGAGTTCCCGCCGGTAAACAATATTTACCGCTCCTTCTGCGCCCATCACTGCGATCTCGGCAGTGGGGTATGCCAAGTTGATGTCCGCGCGGATGTGTTTCGATCCCATGACACAATAGGCCCCGCCATACGCCTTCCGCGTGATGATGGTGATCTTCGGGACAGTAGCTTCCGCGTAGGCGTACAGCAACTTCGCGCCGTGACGGATGATGCCGCCGAACTCCTGGTCTGTCCCCGGCAAGAAACCCGGCACGTCCTCAAAGGTGACAATCGGGATGTTGAACGCATCGCAGAAGCGCACAAATCGCGCGCCCTTCGTCGATGAATTGATGTCCAGGCAACCGGCAAGAAATGCGGGCTGATTTGCGACAATGCCCACACTTCGTCCGTCCATCCTCGCAAAGCCGACTACGATATTTTTCGCGTAATGCTCCATCACTTCGAAAAAATTCGCGTCGTCCACTACTCGCGTGATGATGTCCTTGATGTCATAAGGCTGGTTGGATTCCTCGGGCACGATGCTGTCGAGCCGCTCGTCTTGCCGGTCAATCGGGTCGTCGGTTGGTTTGAGTGGAGGATCCTCGCGATTGTTTTGCGGTAGATATGTGATCAGTTCGCGGATCAACTGAAGGCACTCGGCGTCGCCGTGAGCCAGAAAGTGCGCCACCCCACTGAGCGTGTTGTGGGTTGTCGCCCCGCCGAGGCGCTCTTTGGTCACATCTTCGTGAGTCACCGTCTTGATCACGTCCGGCCCGGTAACGAACATGTGGCTGGTGTGATCCACCATGAAAATGAAATCGGTCAGAGCGGGCGAATAAACAGCGCCGCCTGCGCAGGGTCCCATGACCGCCGAGATCTGCGGGACCACGCCGCTGGCAATGGTGTTGCGCAGGAAGATATCCGCGTAGCCAGCCAGCGAGAGCACGCCTTCCTGGATCCGAGCGCCGCCGGAATCGTTCAGTCCGACGACCGGCGCACCCGTCTTCAACGCTAGGTCCATAATCTTGCAAATCTTGTGGGCGTTCGCCTCCGACAGCGAGCCGCCGAACACCGTAAAATCCTGCGCAAATACATAGACGGGGCGTCCGTGGATCAGTCCGTAACCAGTGATGAAACCGTCCCCGTCGATGACTTCCTTATCCATTCCGAAATCTCGGCAACGATGGCGGACCAGTTTGTCCATCTCTTCGAACGTGCCGTCATCCAGCAGCAGTTCGATTCGTTCGCGTGCGGAGAGTTTCCCTTCCTTGTGCTGACGCTCGCGGCGTTGGGCTCCGCCCCCAGCTTCTGCGACCGCGTGCCTGCGGCGGACCTCGTCCAGCCTGTTTGTTGGCATCTCAGTACACAGTATCATCCGTAGTAAGTGGACCCATCGCTCGATACCGAATATACGCGCTGGCTTGAAACGTACCGGCCGCTTTATGGCGATTGCGCGACACCCGAGCTGTTTCGCGAACAGCAGATATTCGCCGCTGGCGCCGGGAACGGTATCGATACGGCCAGCCTTTACGAAAAGACGATCGGGCGAGCGGCACGACACGCCTTGGGGGAGTATTTCACGCCCCCGGAACTCGTCGGTCTTGTGCTGGACCGGTTGGAGTATTCGGGCGCGGGAACGCTGCTTGATCCTTCAGCCGGACTGGGTGCCTTCGTCGCGGGCGCTTGCGCGCGTGGCGGTACGTCCGTTGTCGGATTCGAAGTGAATCCGCTTACCGCCTCCACGGCGAGGGCCCAATCCCTGCCCGTGCAGGTTCGCGACACCCTTCTGAATCCGGGCACGATGCGCTTCGACTTCATCGCCGGTAATCCGCCGTGGATCAACTGGCGATACCTGAACCCGCATTACCGCGAACGGATCGCGCCGCTATGGGAGCATTACCGCTTGCTGCCCGGCGCCGGCCGCCACACCAGGCTCGGCGCGGGCATGGACGACCTGAGCATACTGTTCACCTACGTCTGCGCGGACCGGCTGCTCGCGCCTGGTGGACGGCTGGGCTTTCTGCTCTCGCGCACGTTATTTCAATCGGCGGGAGGCGGGAAGGCCTTTCGGCGCTTTGAATTGCCGCAAGGTCGATACCTGCGGCCGGTAGCGGTGCACGAGATCGACGGCACAACGCGGTTTGCGAACGCAACCACCCAGGCTGTCGCCGCGATCTTCGAGGTTTCGAAGACTCCGGCGGTGTATCCTGTTTCGTACTTCCGCCTAGGTGAACGCCTGGAGGCTCGCCCGGTTTCCGACGATCGCGCCTCCGCGTGGTCGACGACACGCGCCGGGGCCTCGTACGCGCAATTGCGCGGACCTTCCCCGTACTCGGCCCGAGTCGGCGCGCATTCCGGCGGAGCAAGCGGCGTGTTTTGGGTGGATGTGCTCGAGCGGCACGACAGGACAGTGGTGGTCCGGAACCGGGCGCGCGCGGGCCGTCGCGAGTGGCCGGAGATTACGGCCGAGATCGAGTCCGACCTGGTCCACCCGCTCGTTCGTGGGCGCGATGTGCGGCGTTGGCAGGCGACGCCATCCTGCTCCATCATTCTTCCGCATGCAGAAAACGGTAAACCTATCGTCGTTGACGAACTGAAGCAACGCTATCCCATGACATTTGCGTTTTTCGAGCAGTTCCGAGACGACATGTTGCAACGCGCGCATTTTCGCCAGCATTTCAAGCGCTCCGGGAAGCCCTACTGGAGCATGTACAACGTGGGCGCCTACACGTTCGCTCCTCACCGCATCGTGTGGCGCGAACAGTGCCGGACCATCGAGTGTGCGGTCCTCGAGAACCGCGGAGATATCGCGGATGCGAAGCTGACGCTGGTCGCCTGTTCGTCGAACGCCGAAGCGCGCTATCTAGCGGGGATGCTCAATTCGACTCCGGCCCGCGAATTCGTCGAGTCATACACGCTTCGGATACAGATCAGCACGCACGTACTTCGTAACCTACGCATACCGGAATTCGACGGCGCTAACGGTCTGCATCGCGAAATGGCCTCTTGCTATGGAACGTCCGCCGACGCGCTCGCTCTGGAGATTTGGGGGATCACCGGCAATTGAAACAGCAGCGATAGTGCGCTGTCAGGGCTTCACATAATATCCCGACCGCGCGCGCACTTCGGCCTTCGGGTGCAGTTGGCGCGCGGCAGGCGATAACGCGACCGTGATGGAGCGGAACTGTCCCGGTTGGGCATTCTCCGGGACGTGGTAGGCGAGCGTATAGCGATCGCGGATTCGAGCCACCATTTCCGGAAAAAAGGCCGCCGCGCGATCCGATTTAGCAGCCTCGCCGCCCGTTGCGTCGGCAAGACGGAAAACGTCGGCTGGCGTGAAGTCGGGATTGTGAGCATCCGAGCTTTCCGTCGTGGGGCGAATCCCCCTGCCGATCACGATGGCGTTCAACACGGTATCGGACTTCAACAGGTGCCCGATCGCCATCTGATCGTTCGCCTGATAGTTCAAACCGAGATTGTCGGTAACGATCAGAATCGAACGGCGGGCAGCGCTCTGGTCGGAATCCATCAAGCGCGCAGCATCGATGATGGCGGAATTGATAGCCGTGCCGTATCCGACCGCCTCCTGATCGTCGACGGCGGTACGCAACTGCCGCGCCACCTCGGCATGATTGTCGTTGAAGTCGAAGTGCAGATGGGTGCGGACCCCGAAGGTCATTATCGCGACGCGATCGCCCGGTGAAAGGAACTTCAGCGCATCACGCGCAGTTTCGGACATCTGTTCGATGTTCTTACGCATGCTGCCGCTGATATCGAGCAGCAGCAAAAGATCAAGCGGTTCTTTTTCCTGTCCAAAGTAGGCGATCGGCTGGGCCTTTCCATTGTCCGCTACAACGAAATCGTCTTTGGTCAAACCGTTGAGAATCTCGTTGTTTTCCGTAACCTGTACTACAACCCTGACATCGGCGACTCCTGTTCGAAAGACGGGAGTATTCGCCGTGTCTTGCACCGGTTCGGCAGGGCCGGGAGGTGGAACCGCCGGCGGATTCTGCGCCGCGGAACATGCGGCAACCACGAGTAGTACGATGAAAATCGTCTGAATGCGCAACATTGTTATTGGTACTGCCGGTCACATCGACCACGGAAAAACTGCACTTGTTCACGCTTTGACCGGCATAAACACCGACCGGCTGGAAGAGGAGAAGCGTCGCGGAATCTCCATCGACCTGGGTTTTGCTCACCTGGAACTTCCGCCGGATCTACGCCTCAGCTTTGTAGACGTTCCTGGGCACGAGCGGTTTATCAAAAATATGCTGGCCGGGGTCGGCGGAATCGACCTCGTCCTTTTCATTATCGCCGCAGACGAGTCCATTAAGCCGCAGACCCGGGAGCACTTCGATATTTGCCGCCTGCTGAGAATACCTGCCGGCGTGGTTGCGCTGACAAAAACCGACCTGATCGACCCCGAGATTGTGGACCTGGTGCGGCTCGAAGTCGAGGAGTTCATGCGCGGTTCATTCCTCGAACCCGCGCCTGTCGTTCCCGTCAGCGCCGTCACAAAACAAGGCATCGAGGATTTGAAAGATGCGTTGCGCCAGGTTGCGCTGCAGGCGAAGCCGAAAGATACCAGCCGCTGGTTCCGTCTTCCGGTGGATCGCGCGTTCTCGATGCACGGCTTCGGCACTGTCGTCACCGGAACGCTGCTTTCAGGCGCCGTCGGCATCGAGCAGGAATCGGAACTGTACCCGTCACAGCGTAAAGTACGGGTGCGCGGGGTTCAAGTCCACGGGGCGGCAGTGAAGCGAGCCTCCGCCGGCCAGCGGACGGCGCTCAACATCGCCGGCGTCGATGTAGCGGACATTGGTCGTGGAATGGTACTCAGCGAACCCGGTCGATTCGAACCGGTTCGACAAATCGAGACGCGCTTCAATCTGTTGGCGAGCGCCCGTCCGCTGATGCACGGGGCGCCAGTCCACTTTCACTCCGGGACGGCGGAGGTGGAGGGTCGTGCCCGGCTGCTAGATCCGCTGTCTTCGCTGGCGCCGGGCAATTCGGGATACGTTCGCTTTATTCTTCGAGACCCACTGCTGATCCTGCCAGGTGATCGGTTTATCGTCCGCATGTTCTCTCCCGTTGTGACGATCGGCGGAGGAGAAGTGTTGGACATCGGCGAGGCCCGGCGGCTGAAGCGGAGCGATGCTGCCGCGCGGCTGCGCAAGCTCGACGGCGCGGATCTGGCATGCAGGGTCGCCTTGCTCGTCGAAGAAACGAAATACGGAATGACTGAAACGGCTTTGATCGCCCGAACCGGTGGCATGCCCGAAGAAATCCGATCGGTTTCCGCTACCGGACCATTTCTCGTCATTACCGAACCGCAGCTACGGCTGGTCGATCGAGCCTGGGCCGACCAGCGTTCTCGAGAATTGCACGAGACCGTTCGCGCGTTTCATTCCAAGAATCCGTTGGCGCCGGGCATCGCGAAAGAAGACTTGCGCGCGCGAGTTCTTCCAGACTCCCCGCCCGCGCTGATGGACGCGCTGCTCCGTTCCTCGAAGACACTTGTTTCCGAAGGCGAGATCGTGCGCCTTTCATCCCACAAAATAGCGTTCCGGCAAGACGAAGAGGAGGCCCTGAGCAAGATCGAAGCTGCGTTTGCCACGGCGGGGCTCGCAGTCCCCACTACTAGCGAAGTGCTCGCGAAGTCCGGCATCGAGAGTGCGCGAGCCAAAACATTGCTCCAGATTCTGCTGAAAAGCGGCAAGCTGGTTCGGGTCGGCGATGACCTGGTGTTTCATTCGGGCGCGATCGTAAAGCTCCGCGAGATGTTGAGGGCCCGCAAGGGCGAGAAGTTTTCGGTCCCGCAGTTCAAGGAATGGACCGGCATTTCGCGGAAGTACGCAATCCCCCTACTTGAATTCCTGGACCGCGAACATGCAACCCGGCGGGACGGCGACACTCGCGTTGTGTTGTAGACCGGCGACTCAGGTACCGTAGTTGTAACCCGGCCTCGCCGGGCGCACGAACCCGCCCTGTCCGTCCAAGACGGCGGGGTCGTAAATCCGGCAGAAGGTGGAGTGCTGCCTGCCCCCGAACTCATCGTCGTAGATGAGCACGCCCTTCACGTACACGCGCGATGGGTTGAGCGACGGCTGTCCTTCGGGTGAATATGTCGTCGTCGCGGCGTGGCGCTCTCCAGCGTCCACGATAAACAATTGAGGCAGATCGCCACTCGGAATTGAAGTAGTCGTGGGATCAGGAATGTCGACTGCAGCACGAGTCTCGATATCGACCGCCCTGACGGTCGCACGTGTCTGTCCTGTATTGGCAATCGTAAACGGAATCGAGATCGGACCCGCGTCATTCTCCGGCAGTCGAACCGCGGTATCGAACTCGACCTGCAACACGGCGCGACGGCCTCCGCTTGGATCGACGCGAACGGGGCAGTCCGTTACAATCGCCTTGCCATCAGTGACCGCCCGTACAGAATGCGGGCAAAACGGCGGGACCACCGCAACGATTCCCGGTTTTGCGATCACCGTCTCTGCTCCGACGGTCAATTCCAGTTCGCCTTCGGTGACGGTCCACACCTCTTCGTTCGAGTGACAGTGCTCGTGTATCCGCGAGCCGGCTTCGAAGGTGAAATGCGCGAACGTCATGCTCGCGGTATCGAACAGACGGTGCTTCCAACCGGGAAGCCTCTCTCCGGTTGGAAGCGTTCTTGTGTCGATTATGGGCATCGGTTACGCCCCCGTTTTCAGCCAGTATGCCATAGGCGCACCAGCCGGGGGGTGTGATCAGACGAATTGCGTCAGGAAGCGGTAACGCCCTGCCGGCTCCATTCACGGATCTTGTTTATCTCGTCGGCCGAGATATGAAGATACTCGAGAAACTCCTGGTGCTCGGCGGGAGCGGACTTTTCGAACTCAACGTGCCAGCGGTGCATGTCGGCTTCCTGAAATCCGGCGGATTTCATAATGGAAACCCACTTGTCTTTGGTCATCACTTTGATTCTCCAGAATGAATTTTTCGAACGGAGCAGCTTGAGAATCGCCCCTTGATGAGCGCGGAGCCGCTCGATTTCCCCGTTCAATTCCATGAGCCGCCGCTTGAGGACGGACGCCGGGTCGTTCTCGGGGCGATCGAGAAGAACCCGAATGTCCGTCAGCTTCAAGCCGGCGTCGCGATAAAGACAGATCTGCCGCAACCGCGCGGCGTCCTTTTCGGAATAACGGCGATAGTTTGCCTGAGACCGCGAGGACGCGCGCAACAGACCGATCGATTCGTAATACAAAACCGTGCTACGGCTGAGCCCGCAGCTTGCCGCGAGCTTCGTGACTGTGAACATGTCCTGATCCCAGTCTCAACCCTGAAGCAGTAGACAGGTCAAGCGGAATTTGCGAGCCGGGCAATCGCGAATTAGCCGCAGTTTTGAATCAGGCGGAATATCGGTTTCAAGCTGGGATACAGCGCCCGATACACCTCGTGGGCGCGGGCATATCGCTGCGATTCGTGCGAGCGCGACTCCACGCGCTCAGTTTCGCGAACAACGTTGCGGCACGCTTCCGGCACCGAGGCATAGACACCTGTTCCAACCAGCGACAGCAACGCTGCGCCGTAGGCCGAGCCTTCCTGAGTTTCGAGTGTCACCACGGGTTTTGCGAATACGTCGGCCAGCATCTGCCTCCAAAACGCGCTGCGTGCGCCGCCGCCCGATACGCGAACCGACTCCACCGGCACGCCCATGTGCTCGATAATGTCCAGGCAATCTTTCTGGCTGAAGGATACGCCTTCGATCAACGCGCGGATCAAGTCTGCACGGGTGTGCTTGGCCGTCAGTCCGATCCATCCACCGCGCGCAAACGCGTCGAGGTGCGGCGTCCGTTCGCCCATCAGGTAGGGCAGCCAGAACAGCCCTTGCGAGCACACCGGACTCTGCGCCGCTTCCGCGGTTAGCGCGTCATACTCCACTCCCGGGGCGAGTTGATTCCGGAACCACTGCAAACTCAACCCCGCACCTTGCGTGACGCCCATCACGTGCCACGCACCTGGAACGGCGTGACAGAACGTGTGGACGCGGCCTTCGGGATCGTAGGCAGGCTTCTGCGTGTATGCGAATACCACGCCGGACGTGCCGATTGTGCATGAAACCACACCAGGCTCGACAATACCGTTGCCGACCGCACTTGCCGCCTGGTCGCCCGCCCCGCCGACCACTGGCGTTCCGGCCGCCAGACCCGTGGCTTCCGCCGCCTGCTCCGACACTCGCCCGCTGACGTCCGGCGATTCGTATACGTACGGCAGAATGGAACGGTCGATCCCGAGTTTCTCGGCCAGCGTCAGCGACCACCGGCGCCTCACCACGTCGAACAACGCCGTGCCCGAGGCGTCGGACACCTCGCTCGCGTATTCGCCGGTCAGCTTGAAGCGGACATAATCCTTAGGAAGCAGTATCTTGCGAACGCGCTCATATTCGCGGGGTTCGTTGTCGCGAACCCAGAGCAGTTTCGGAAGGGTGAAACCGGTCAGTACCGGATTCGCAGTACACTCGAGGACGGTTTCGCGCGTGGCCGTCTTATTGATCCAGTCCACCTGCGCCTGGCTGCGCTGATCGCACCAGATGAGTGCGGGTCGAATGACATTGTCCGATTCGTCGAGCAGCGTCAACCCGTGCATCTGGCCCGACAGACCGATGCCCGCGATCTCCTTTCCCGAAGCGTTCGCCTGCTTCAACACGCCCCGGATCGCCGCTTGGGCGGCATCCCACCAATTCTCGGGACGCTGCTCGGCCCAGAATGGCTTCTCCATCCGCATGTCTTCATGCGGAGCCGTGAAGGCGTGCAGCAGCTTTCCTTTCGAGTCAATCAGCAGCGCACGGCTTCCGCCGGTGCCGATATCGATACCGAGCCAGAACATTGGATAGTCCCCACGTTTTTAGAGTCGTTTCGGGTACTGCGCGAGAAGCGGCAAATAGGCGGCTCCGTAGAGACCCGCCTCGTTTCCGAGGATCGCTTTTTCCACCAGCGTCTTTGCATTCCGGAAAGTGAAGGAACGCGCCTCGATTTCCTTCATCATCGAAGGAGCGAACAGGTCCCACGCCGGCAGGACTCCACCGCTCAGAAGGTACAGCGGGTAGTTGAAGATGTTGATCAGGTTGCCGATTGCGATTCCGAGCGCGACACCCATGGTGTGGAAAATCATGCGCGCCTTCGCTGCCTTTTCGGTGTCGCCCACGGCGAGTTTGTATACGCCTTCAGCCGTCAGGTCTTCACCCAAAGCCATTAACCGCGCCATGCTGGCGATGGCGGTGGCCGATGCGTGCTTTTCGAGACATCCGTAGTTTCCGCAACCGCACGGATTTCCGTTCGGGATCACCGTCATGTGTCCGAACTCGCCCGCCATCCCCACATACCCATGAATGACCTGTCCGTCCGCGATGATGCCCCCGCCGATCCCGGTTCCGAGCGTCAATAGGACGAGATCGTTCACTTCCCGCCCCGCGCCAATCCACTTCTCGCCGAGTGCCGCCGCGTTCGCATCGTTTTCCAGGATTACCCGAGTGCCGAGCCTGCGCTCGATTTCGTCCCGTACCGGAAAGCGTTCGAACTCTGGCAGGTTGTTGGAACCGACGATGATTCCTTTGTCGATATCGATGAACCCGGGAACGCCGATACCGAGACCGCGAAGTTGGCCCTCGCCACACCGCTCCTGAAGCAGAACGATCGCTTCGACCATGTCGGCGATAACGGCGTCCCGCCCCGCGGAAAGTTCGGTTTTGCCCGAGAGCTTATTCAGCATCTTTCCGTCGCTCGAAACGGCAGCGGCTCTCAGGTTGGTACCGCCCAGATCGACCCCGATCGAATATTCAGGCATGCGAGTCCTATTCGAATTCCCTCAGTCTGTCAGTGTACCGTAGCAGGTTCGCGTGGTCGGGCGCCGATCGAAGAATGATACTGAAACGATAGTCTGTTTCTAACGCAAGATGATACTGAAAAGCGCGGGCCGCCCAGCGGCGAGCGTGGCGTCTCTTTTCTGGTGTGCCTTGGTTTCTTAGCGGGGGAACCGTGCGCGGCGGCCGTCATCTCCACGACCCTCTCTCGTCTGGTTATGGTTCAAGCAAAATGCGGCTTGACCGCGATACGCTTTTGCATCGTTGCGACAGTTGGGCTTTGGCCGCCCGCAGTTTGCGCGCGCATCCGGTATCGCTGATCCGCCCTGCCATCTGATGCAGGCGCTGAAAAATGATCTCCGGCTTCAGGACCTGCTCGGCGTTGGACAGCGACTTCAATTGCTCGTACGGTGTTCGGGATCGTTCAATCTCGATAATCCGGCCGGCGTACTTGGATAGAAACGCCCGTCCGTGTGAAGTGGGCCCACAAAGCGCGAGGGTGCGTCGACAGATTGTCCTCGAGCCACGCCAGAGCAGCGATGTCGATGTGATTCGTGGGCTCGTCGAGAATCAGCTCCGCCAGAAGCGGCCCCGCGGCGAAGGCGAAGTCTAACAAGGTTCCAGCCTGGCGTGCAGCGGCTTTCCGCAAGAGCGACGGTGAGGACGCGGCAGCGTCGCGATGGTGCCGTGTGAAGGCTGCAATCTTCCGGCCAGCAACGTAAGCAGGGTCGACTTGCCCGCCCCATTCGGTCCGACGATGGCGAGGCGTTCGGCAGGGTTGACGGAGAAAGTGGCGCCCGCGAATACGGCATGATCGCAGGAATATCCGAAGGCAAATTCAGAAAGGTTTAGTAAAGACATAACACCTCAGGAGCCGCAAGGATGAGGCGGGACGAAATTGAGGTTGGGTCCTTACCGTTTCACAGATGTCGCCGCGAGTCGACTTTTTTGACTTAGCCGCTCTATCTCTGTTGCGAGCTTCGACAACCGCTCGCTCACACCCTCGCCTCACCGACTACTGACGCGACGCCACGCGAGGAGACCTACGAGGCCTGTCGCGATGAATCCAACGGTGGCCGGCTCGGGATTGGGAATCGTGGGCAACTGAGGGGACGAGAGCGCGGCGATAGTGGGGGTGTTCGTCACCACCGCGGGATCCAAGCGGAAAGCGTGCTCGACACCGTTCAAAATTCCGGTCCCAACAATCTGACCTGCGTCGTTGATGCCGTAGGCCTGCGTCAACTGCCATCCGGTGAGGTTCGAAACCAGCAGGTTCAAATCGAACAGAACGCCACCGGTGTAGAGGAAAGCGTGTGTCGCACCGCCGGCGACCTCGGAGTAGCCGACCACACTGCCTGATGAGTTGATGCCAAATCCATAGCTGGAGTTGCCGCCGAGCGTCCCTAGATCTGTCGGACCCGTACCGTTCCACACCGTGGCGTGATAGTACCCTCCGGCAACGGCGCTATGCCCGGCAATCTCACCGTAGTTGTTGACGCTGAAAGCATAGCTGGAGCCGCCGCCCAGGTCGTCGAGCCAGGTCACTCCCGTGTTCGCACTCCAGGCAAACGCCTGGAAGCGGAAAGACGAATTCAGGGCGTATCCCGCGACAGCGCCGAGTTCATTGATTCCATACGCGGACGACCAATAGCCGTCAACGCCGAGGTTCTGGGCGGCGCCACCGGAATAGACGACTGCGCGCCCGATTCCCAAGGAATCCGTGGCCATTCCGGCCACCTGCTGGCCATTGTTGATGGCCATCGCATAAGAATCGGAGCCGCCCAAACCTATGAGGTTTTGGGCGGCTCCATTGGTCCAAACGACCGCCTGCGAGCGTCCGCCGACCGTAACCGCGCCTGCCACAACACCACTCGAATTGATTCCGTATGCCCCCGACGCGCTCGCGCCGGGTGCCGTAACTCCGTCCGCGGTTCCGGAACCGGCAAATCCCCGCAGGTTCAGATTCGCGTCGGTGCCGTACCCCACTACCTGTCCACTATTGTTGATTGCCGCGGCGGCGACACTCGACCCGCCCAGCGTTCCGAGGTCCTGGATCGTCAAAATAGGGCCGCAGAGAGCCACGGCGCCTCCGAATGCCGCAGCCATAATCGCGCGAAAAACATTCATTGTGCTCCCATTCTGCCTGCGAACGCGGAGGCTAACCATCACCTGATCGTTCTAGCGCAAATCGGTACTGAACTAAATACAGAATTTCCTTGAGGCATCGGACATTAGGGGTATATGCAGAGGAAACGGAGGCTGGAAACGCGGCGCTGAGTGCTATGATGAGGGTTCTTTTTCGTCGAATGCCACGCAAACAGACCGCGACAAGTGGGAAGCCGGAGCCGGCTCTCGTTGCTACTCCGCCCCGCCTGGTTCCGAAGCCCAAGACCGCCGCGGACCGGAAGAAGCGGCTCGAAAAGATTCTGGCGGCATTGGACACCTTGTATCCGGCGGCAACCTGCGCGCTTCACCACCACAACGCCTGGGAATTGCTGGTGGCGACGATTCTGTCGGCTCAATGCACCGATAAACGCGTGAACGAAGTGACGCCGGGCCTGTTTGCGAAATATCCTACCATCCGAGACCTTGCGAACGCGAATCAGGCCGAGTTAGCCGAAGACATCCGATCGACGGGGTTCTTCAATAACAAGTCGAAGTCGATCATCGGCGCGGCGCAACGCATCCTGAACGATTTCGGCGGCAAGGTGCCCCGGACCATGGAGGAACTCCTTACGGTCCCGGGGGCAGCGCGAAAAACATCGAACGTTGTGCTGGGGACCGCGTACGGGATTGCGAGTGGAGTGGTTGTCGACACGCACGTACAGCGAATTGCGCAGCGGCTCGATCTGACGCGAAACGAGGAGCCCGGAAAAATCGAGCAGGATTTAATGAAGACCGTTCCGAAAGACCGGTGGATCCTGTTTTCCCACCAGGTAATTCATTTCGGAAGGAATATTTGCGTAGCGCGCAAACCGAGGTGTTTCGAGTGCCCGCTCGACCCGGTCTGCTATGCGAAAGACAAGACGGTCACCTGATGGTTCAGTGACCGCCCAGAGTACTCGTTACTGCCCAGCCGAAGCGGCATCCGCCGCGTCGGCTCCTCCGGCATCGAGCGAGAGAATGCGTTGCACCTGATGGTCGATATACAGGCGCTGAAATTCTGACCGAAATATGCGTTCCACCGACTGAACTGTGGACATGCGGACGCGGATAATCTCGTTCATCTCCAAGGCCCGATCCACTTCTTCCAGGGTCGAATCCTCCGACAGAGACAAATGGTGTTCGGCTGCCTGGATGCACATCTTTGCGAGTTCGTGATACCAGCGCGCGAGCTCGAATGCGTGGTCCTTGGCCGAAGCAATGGTTGCGACTCTTTCCATCCGTTCCTTCTTGAAAGCGGCCCGTCGTTTTGCTTACCGCTTTGATTCACTTATCGACGTGGATTCCGGATTCTACAAAGTTCCGGAATCGAATCAATGATCGTGCTTACAGAGGGATACGGGCTCTTACCAGGAAGGATATTTCGAAACGAAGGAAATAGCCCCGCGCAGTACCGGCATAGAAATCTCCGGGCGAGAATCCTTCGTAGATGACGTGGGCCCTCCACTGTCGATTCATGGTGATATCTCCCCGCGCCTGGAACAGCCCGCCGCGATGGGTGCCCGCGCCGAATTGCGGACATCCGACGAACGGGTGGAAGGCATCGAGGCGATAATACGTGCTACGGAGCGCCAAACGCTTCCAGGGAGAAAACCCGGCTTCGACCGAGGGCGTTCGGACGTTGGTGAGATAGGCGACCCCTTTTTCGGGGAACATGCTATAGAGCAACAGATCGCCCCACTTCGCGGCTCTCGAAAAAAGCGGATCGAAGTATTCGACGGTGCTGGTGGCGGGGTCGTCGCCGGACATCGCCGTATAACCCGCGGAAAGATACGGCTGATACTTCATCTCGAAGGTGCGACGCAGGTTCGCGTACCCTCCCCAAGCCCGAATGCCGGCATGATCACTCTGGTGGCCGGACTGGAACGCCCATTCGCTCGCGTACGACCATCCTTTGTGCAGTTTGCCCGAGAGCCGGCCACCGAGGGTATGGATGTACCGGTCCGGCTGATGCTGGTAGTTGGTCAGGGGCCGCGGATCGTCTGTTTCGGTTTTGAAGAAGTAGTAGGTTTCGAGTTGCGAGCTGTCCGTTAGCGCCTTCGTCCAATATGCCGCCAAGGCCCGGTCCTGCCAATCGTTGAGCGCGCGGTGCTGGTTGTTCATTCGCGGCAGGAAGCGGTCGCGGGCGGGATCGAAGATTGCGAGGAACTCGACGTTGGAACCTTTTCCCGCATGCCAGGTCAGGTTGGCGGCGTTGACGAACGAGGAACGCGATCCGTCCCAGGGCGTCGCATCCGATAGCAGAAAACCTTCGCCGCGGATCAAATCCTGACGTCCGAACCGCAGGGACAGTTTCGGAGTGAATACGCGCTTCACGTCGCCGTACAGCGCCTCGAACATCACTTCGTCGGCGACGAGATCTGTTCCGATCTTCTTGTTGGTTTCCGAATCCAGGCCGGCAAAGACACTGAAATTCGATCCGAGCGGGACACTGGCCCAAACGCGCGAACGGAGCCGGACCTGGTTCCGCTGATCGTCCTTGTCGTCGCTGTAATCGAACAGGTTATTCCAATTCTCGTTGCGGACGCGTTGTTCGAAGCCGAACTGAATGTCGTGTTCTCCCGCGCGAGCGCAAACGGCGCAGAGAAACAGGTGTGCGGACACTACGGCCCAGCATAGGAGATGCCTGGTCAATGTCCTGATTCTATCAGGTTTTCGGATTCCTATATCTGTTTATCTGCCACGCCGGTTTCCGGCTATGGTACGATTCGGCAACCGGAAGCATGTCACTGAAGAATACGAGTCTGCTCGTGCTGGCGGCGCCAGCGATGTTTGCGGCCCAGGTCTGGACCGTGCGGCTCGAGGAACCGACCGGGCTCGACCGGCGGACCGACGAGGTTGTCCGTGTTCCGGTGTCGAAAGTAGGCGGGCACCGCGCGGGATTTACAGTGGTTGACGAACAAGGACAGGAGCGGCCGTGGCAGGTGAGCGGCGACGATCTTCTGTTTCAGGCTTCGATCGTTCCCGGTGATCTGCCGCTGTACCGGGTGGCCTGCTGTTCAAGCGGCGATACGCCGAAGTTTGCGACCCAGATTCACTATCGCGCCATCGGGATGCATCGCATCGAATTCGGCAACTCGCGGTTTCGGGTAGTATTCGATACCGGCATCCCGGCGATTGTCGAAGCGTACTCGATGACGGCAGGTCCGCAACGGAGAGTGAACCTGGTTGAGACGTCACCCGAAGATCCCGCGGCATTGAAGGAAGACATCCACCTCGGCGAACGCAGGGCGTGGCCAGCGGTTCCCGGGGTGGACGGCGAGAATACGGGATGGACGACGCTGGGGGGCTCGGGTGCGGTCACGTCGGTCGAAGTGGTCGCGGCGGGTCCGCTCGAAGGCCGCGTCAGGCTGGCGCGCAATGGCGAGACCCAGGAGTTCTCGTGGACCGCCAATGCCCCGGGCTTCCGCTGGAGGGCGGCTAAGGGCTTCCGATTCGCTGCGATCTCGGCGGCACCGTATGTGCCGTTCGATCGCTATCTGGATACCAGCGAATCGGTGGCTTGGCCCGACGTCAGCAGCACCACCGAGCCCGATAACCACGAGATCGGTCCGCGCGCGTACAAGAAACTGCCCGCCGGGCACGCGGTCTACTATCAGCTCGAAAATAACTACGGCGCGCTCGGAATCGTTGCGCTAGACCCGGAACTCGAGTTTACGGGTATCGGATCGCGAAAGTTTATCGCGCAGAAACCGGACGGCCGGCCGGAGATCGGCGTGACCTTCCCGCGGTGGGACGGGTTCAGAACGCTGCTCGAGGCACGAAAAGAGAACCGGATTCTGCGGCAGCCGATTCTGGCGCGTGTAGACGCGCCCGCGGAAGGGGCCGCGCCGGTTCCAAAAATACGCGCGGCAGTGGAGCCCGAATACACCGTTCAGGCCAACGCACCGGCCGCTACGCCGTTTCGCGAAGAGTCGATGTCGCTCGACGGCGGTTGGGAACTGGCCTGGTGCGAAAAGGGCTGCGATCTGCCGGCCGGCGGGTGGCGCACCGTTCAGGTGCCGGGGTCCGTACACATTCAATGGCTGGGCGCGGAAAAGGCGATGAGCCGGGAAGCGGAGTGGATCAGCTACAAGGAGTGGTGGTACCGCCGAAAATTTCGCGTCCCCGCGCAATACTCGGGCCAGCGGCTGCGGCTCGCCTTCGAAGCGACGGACTACTACGCCGATACATGGATCGACGGCCGGTTCATCGGGCGGCACGAGGGCTACATCGATCCGTATGAATACGACGTGACCGACGCCGCAACCCCGGGAATGGAGCACGAGATCCGGGTGCGGGCGTGGACGCCGGTCAGCTACTACTGGAGGCACCGTCCTTACACGGTGAAGGGTTCGTATGGCGCGGTAGATCAGAAGCCCGATGACATCACCGCCCTCGGTATCACGCGGCCGGTGAAGTTGATCGCGAGCGCGCCGATGGTGCTTCGCGAAATTGCCGTCGATACGCGGCTGACGGCGGGTGGCAATGCGGAAGTCGAGGTGGACCTGGAGGCGGATGGTGCGGGAGACGGGTATCGTTGGGAGCTGACGCTGGGCCCGCGAAATTTCACGTCCCCGGACCGGTATCGGGCTCTCGGCGCCACGGGTGAAGGACGAGCGCGATTCGTGATTCCGGTGAAGAACCCCCATCTATGGTGGACTCTGGACCACGGGAAGCCGAACCTGTATACGCTCGACGTGCGGCTGCTGGGGCTCGACGGGCGGGCGGTGGACGGGCGTTCGCTCGCAGTCGGCATACGGGAGATCGAAAAGATCGGGTGGCACTTCTATCTGAACCGGAAACGGATGTTCATCCGCGGCACGAATTACTACTACAACCTCTTCCTCTCGGAGATGAATCGGGAGATGTATGCCCGGGATTTGAAGCTGATGCTCGGGATGAACATCAACATGATCCGGCTGCACTGCCATTTCTCGAATCCCGAATTCTACGACCTGGCGGACGAACAGGGGGTGCTGATCTGGCAGGACTACCTGGAGGCTTGGTATCCGGAGGACACGGCGTTTTCGCTGCGGGCCTCGGCCTTGTACGACCAGCATCTGAAGTACGTGCGCAATCACCCTTCGGTGGCGTTGTGGGCGACGTGCGATGAAGAGAGTCTCGAGAATTATCGCGACCTGACGAAGCATCTTGCGGCGAAAGCGGCGTTTCTCGATCCGCAACGCAGGCCGGTGGTACGGTCGACGGGGCGTTATGGCGATGCTCACGTTTACTACGGCTGGTACGGAGGCTCGGTATGGCAGTACACGAAGATGACCGAGGACTTCGTCAGCGAACTCGGCGCGACGGGCCTGCCGAACTATGAAACGCTGATCAAGTTCATGCCGAACGCCTGGCCGATCAAGGATCACGAAGACGAATGGATCTGGCGGAAACTGCAAATTCCGGAGGCGATGCGGGCGTGGGGCGATCCGGGCAATCTGTCGTTGAAGGAATACATTCCGCGAACGCAGGCGTATGTGGCGCGCTTGTTCCAGATCGCGCTGGAGCGGTCCCGGCGGCGAAAGGCCGAGGGCGCGGGCGGCATTTTGCATTTCCATGCGATCGATATCTGGCCGTCGGTGACCATGGCGGCGATCGACATCGATCGCGTGCCGACGAAGACCTATTACGTCGTGCAGCGCAGTTTCGCACCGGTGCTGGCGAGCATCGAGTACGACCGGGACCGGTGGCGCGAGGGCGATACCGTGCGCTGCGGGTTGTGGGCGATCAACGACGGGTGGGACCCCATTCCCGGAGCGCGCATCGACTGGAGGATCGTCGATGCGAGGGGTGCCGTGCAGCGCTCGGGCACGCTGGCGGCGCCGATGGAGCCAGATTCATCGAAGCAGGCCGGAGAAGCGGAATGGAAGGCGGGCGCGCCGGGCGCCTACGAGTTGCGCGCGGCCGTTCGCGATTCCAGCGGCCGGCAGATCTCGGAGAATATTTTTGAGTTTGAGGTGATCCCATGAGAGCGATTGTCCTTGTTATGTGTGCGGCGACGACGCTGGGCGCAGGGACGAAATCCAGCCTGTTTCCGCAGCAGGTGAGGACGTTTTACACGGCTGCGAACGGATTGCCCGACGATAACGTGAACGAACTGTTCGTCGGTGCCGATGGCGCGCTGTATGCGGTGACGGCCAAGGGGTCCGCCGTTTTTGCATCGGGCGCATGGAAGACGGCGGCGGCTGTGCCGCAACCCCGTCAGGCGACGACGCTGCAGTTCCCCGAGCCGCACGAGCAGGGGCTTCCGTATGACAAGTTCAACTGCGCCGTAGCGGCCGGCGATGGATCGGCATGGTATGGAACGCCGATCGGCGCGATTCATCGGACGGGTACTCGATGGGAGTATCGGGGCGGCAAACGATGGCTGCCCGACGACGATGTTCGATCGATCGCGGTGACTCCGGAAGGCGTCTGGTTTGCCACTCGCGCGGGCATTTCGCTCATCGCGGAGAAACCAACGACGTTCGCGGCCAAGGCGCAACTGTTCGAATCGGAGATCGACAAGCGGCACCGGCGGACCGAGTACGGCTATGTCGAGGGTGTGACGGTCGCCAAGGCTGGGGACGGGAGCCAGTGGACGCAGCACGATAGCGACAACGACGGGCTTTGGACAGCAATGTACGGCGCGGGCGAGTGTTTCGCCTGTGCGGCGACGAACAGCGCCGACGCTTGCCGCCGGGCGAAGGACGCCTTCGAAGCGCTGCGGTTCCTGGGCGTCGTGACGCAGGGCGGACCGCATCCGGCGCCGCGCGGATTCGTCGCACGATCGATACTGGCGGTCGGCGGCCCGAACCCGAACGCGCACGATTCGCCGGAACACGATCGCCGGCAGATGGAGCGCGACCCGTTGTGGAAGGTGATGGATCCGCGGTGGCCGCTCAGCGCGGACGGGAAGTGGTACTGGAAGTCCGATACGAGTTCGGACGAACTCGACGGTCATTTTTTCTTTTACGCGCTGTACTACGACCTGGTTGCGAAGACCGAAGGGGAGCGGCAGCGCGTCCGCGAGCATGTCGCGGCGCTGACGGATCACCTGATCGATCATAACTTCCAACTTATGGATCACGATGGGAAGGTCACGCGGTGGGGCGTGTTCAATCCGGAACGGTTGAACCACGATTCGGAGTGGTGGGAAGAGCGCAGCCTGAACTCCATCAGCATCCTTTCGTACTTGAAGGTTGCCGCGCACGTCACAGGGGATGCGAAGTACGAGGACACAGCGCGGCGGCTACGCGAACAACACAGCTATGCCATGAACACGTTGATCGCGAAAAACCACGCGGGCGCCGGCGCAGGGAACCAGTCGGACGACGAGATGGCATTCATGTGTCTTTACAACCTGACGAAGTATGAGACGGATCCTCAGTTACTTGCCATGTACCGGACGTCATTGCGGAACCGTTGGGAAGTGGAGGAACCGGAACTCAATCCATTTTTCAATTTCGTTGCGGCGGTGGGACTGAAGCTGACCGGAAGCGGTTGGTCAGAGGATGCGGTGGACACGCTGCGCAGGTACCCGCTCGACCGGTTCAATTGGGCGACCCACAACAGCCGGCGGAAAGATGTGTTTATGCTTCCGGCTTACATCCGAGAGGGCCGCAACCGCGGGCATCTACGCGATGGGCGGGTACTGCCGATCGACGAGCGGTACGTGGATCACTGGAACCACGATCCATGGCAACTCGATTCGGGCGGCGACGGGCGGCATCTGGCCGATGGCGCGTCCTTTCTGCTGCCGTACTACATGGGCCTGTATTACCGGTATCTGCTCGATGAATAGCTCACCGCGCGGCTTCGAGTACCGCGGTGAGTTCGTCCGAGGTGAGTACGAGCGGGTTGGCCTTCATGCTGCTGGCCTTCGCCGCCTTCTCGACGATGGAAGGAATCGCTTCAGTTGTGATGCCATACGAGCGGAGAGCAGGGATCTCGAGTTCGCGGCAGAGTTGGGCCACCCATTGCGCGCCGTCTTCGGGCTGTGCGTCCGGGTCGCCTGTCAGAATCCGCGCCACCTCGCCGTAGCGCCGAAGCGCGGGATGGTCGGATGCGCGCTCGCGTAGGGCCTTGATGTTAGCCGCCATGCCGTAGGGCAGCACAGCCGCGCACAGGGAACCGTGCGGAGCGTCGAACATGCCGCCCAACGGAGCGGCGAAGCCGTGCACGACTCCGAGTCCGGCGTTGGCGAGGGACAGCCCGCCCAACAGGCTCGCGAACGACATGGATACGCGCGCGTCCCGATTCGCGCCGTCGCGGTAGGCCAGCGGAAGACTCGCAACCACGCGCCGGATGCCTTCCTGGCAGAACAAATCGACCATCGAGTTGGCGCGCGCCGAGACGTACGGCTCGATCAACTGTGTTAGGGCATCGAGGCCGGTGCTGGCGGTCACGGCGGGCGGCAGAGTGAAGGTCAACTCGGGATCGATGAGGGCGACCTTAGGCAGCATCATCGGGCTGCGGAGGCTGGCTTTCACGCCGTGCTCCGGCGACCCGAGCACGGCGTTGCGGGTGACTTCCGAACCGGTGCCGGCGGTGGTGGGGACGGCGATGAAGGGCAGCGGCGGAGATTCGAGCGGCCGGCCGGCTCCGACGACCTCGAGGTAATCGAGGGGCTCTCCCGAATTGGTGGTCAGGGCGGCGATCGCTTTACCGCCGTCGATCGCGCTACCGCCGCCGAAGCTGACGATCACCCCGGCGCTTTCGCGGGCGGCCTGCACGCCCCAGCGGACCGCTTCGACGGTCGGCTCGCCATCGATGCCGAACAACGAAACCTCGATGCCCGCGTCGTGCATGGCGGCCGCGAAGGGTTCGCATCGGTCCGGATTACGCCCGCTGACGATCAGCGCGCGATCTCCGAACTCGCGCACAATTTTCGGCAGGTCGGCGGCGGCACCCGGCCGGAAGAGAATCCGGGAGGCGGTGGCGAAATCGAACGGAGTTACCATTCCGCGTCATCCGGAAAGATATTGGCGTACTCGACGCGTTGCCGGGGCTCGGCCATCATGTCGGCGACCGTGTCACGCCACTGGGCGTAATGGGCGGTTTGCCGGTGGGCGGCGGGGGCTTCGGGATTTCGATAGACTTCCACGAGGACGAACTGCGTGGGATCGTCGTTCTGTTGGGCGACGTCGAATCGCGCGATTCCGGCTTCCTGGACGCTGTTCCTTGCATTCTCAATTGTCGCGGCGCGGAACGCCTCAACAAACTGCGGCTTGACGTGAACGTGGATGTGAACGATCAGCATGGCATTCGCCCTTCCATCTTAAGACCGGGCGTGTTGGCTATGCGCGGCCTGTTGGCGAAGTGTCACGCGGGGGCGTGAGTAGGCGCGTCAGGCCGGCCGGGTAATGTTCGGCCGGCCCGAAGGACGAGAACTTAAGCGGATGCCACGCCAGCAAGCTCGGAGGTACAGTGCGGGCAGCGGCGGGCTTTGATCGAAATACTGCTCGCGCAGAATGGACATTCCTTAGTGCTGGGCGCCGCCGGCGCCTCGACAGGCTTCCGGTTCATCCGGTTTATCTGTTTCACCAACAGGAACACCGCAAAAGCAACGATGAGGAAGTTGATGATGGTGTTCAGGAAGAGACCGTAGGCGAGGATGGGTGCTCCGGCCGCTTTGGCGGCAGCAAGGTTAGCATACGACTGACCGTTCAGGGCGAGAAAAAGGTCCTTAAAGTCCACATTCCCGAGCAACAGGCCGATTGGCGGCATGATCACGTCGTTCACGAGTGACGTGACGATGGCGCCAAAAGCAACCCCGAGAATAATTCCTACCGCGAGATCCAGCATGTTCCCGCGCATCGCGAACTCTTTGAATTCTTTGAGCATTGCAGTATTGTTGTCTCCGTTCGGCCGCGGCGGCACCCGATGCATCCCTCGCTTGCGAAGACTGAAACCGCCCCGCTAGTGATGCTCGGTTGCCACGGCCTGATCTAGAATGTTATATAGCGTTTTGAGCGAAAAGTCGACTTGTATCTCGAGGGAGACGGCACGAAGGCGCGCGGATTTTTAGCGACGCAGCGAGGCAAATGAGCAAAGAAGACAGCATTGAAGTGACAGGAACCGTTGTAGAGAAGTTCCCGAGCGGACTTTTCAGCGTACAACTCGATCAAGACCGGACGGTACTAGCGCATCTGGCAGGTAAACTCCGCCGCAATCGAATCCGCGTACTGGCCGGAGACCGCGTGACCCTCGAACTCTCACCCTACGACTTGACTAAGGGCCGGATCACGTACCGGCATAAGTAACCCCCGAACGTGCCAAAGATCCTCTTCGTCTTCGGGACTCGCCCCGAGGCGATCAAGCTTTGCCCAACAATCCTATATCTCCGCCGGAACAGCGATTTCGATGTGCGGGTATGCGTCACTGCGCAACACCGCGGACTGCTGGACCAGGTGCTGGAGGTATTCGAGGTCAAGCCCGATCACGATCTCGACTTGATGCTGCCGGGCCAGACATTGTTCCAGTCGACGGCGCGAATCCTGACGGGCCTGGAATCCGTGCTACGGCAGGAGCGGCCGGATTTGATGCTGGTCCAGGGTGATACGACGACAACGTTCGCCGGAGCGCTGGCGGGCTTTTATCTGAAAGTCCCCGTGGGCCACGTCGAGGCGGGGCTTCGCACAGGCGACCTCTATCAGCCTTTCCCTGAAGAAGCGAACCGGTTGTTGGCGACGCGACTGGCGACTCTGCATTTCGCAGCAACCGATTGGGCCGCCGAAAACCTGCTGCGTGAGGGAGTGAGCCCGGAGGCGATTACAGTGACCGGCAACACAGGTATCGATGCGGTGTTGCACGTGCGCGACGAACTGGCGGCAGGACGGCTGGAAGGCGGCGATTGGGAGTGGCTGGACCCGAACCGCAAGCTGATCGTCGTGACAGCGCACCGGCGGGAGAGCTTCGGCGAGGGATTCGTGAGGATCTGCCGGGCGTTATCCCGCGTGGCCGGCCGGCGCGACGTCCAGATCGTTTACCCGGTCCATCCCAATCCGAACGTGCAGGAACCGGTGAACCGGTATCTGCGCGAGTTGGACAACGTGCACCTGATCGAACCCGTGAGCTATGTCCCGTTCGTGGACTTGATGCGGCGGGCGTACCTGCTGGTGACGGACTCGGGTGGAATTCAGGAAGAGGGACCCTCGCTGGGCAAGCCGATCCTGGTGTTGCGAGAGAAGACGGAGCGTCCGGAAGCTGTGGAGGCAGGTACGGTGCGGCTGGTGGGCTCCGACGAGGAGCGAATCGTTCGCGAAACGTTCCGCCTGCTTGACGATGAGAAAGAGTGGGAAGCGATGGCGCGCGTTCACAACCCTTACGGCGATGGGCGGGCCAGCGAACGAATTGCGAGCGTAATCGCCTCTTTTGCAAGGAAATAAAGTTTTATAAAAAGACCTGAAAGTCGCTTTATTCGCCTCTCGACTTGGCAGGTCTCCGGGAACTCGCGCCCTATACTGAGGGCGGAAAGGGAGATCTCGGAGCGATGGGCACGACGAACATAAATGATCATCACCGCAACCTGGGTACTGTAAATCTCGCCGCGATGCTGGCGAAAAGGGTTATCGGCCAGCCGGCAGCGATGACCGGAATCATTCCTTACGTACAGATGCACCAGGCGGGGCTTGCACCGGAGGGACGGCCTGTCGGCGTCTTCCTGCTGCTGGGGCCTAGCGGCACAGGAAAGACGAAGACCGTGGAGGCGCTGGCAGAGGTAGTTCACGGGAGCGAGAAAAATGTTCTCCGCGTCGATTGCGGCGAGTTCCAGATGGAGCACGAAGTGGCAAAGCTCATCGGAGCGCCTCCGGGGTACCTGGGACATCGCGAGACGCATCCTCTGCTGACTCAGCAAAAGTTGACGGCTGTCACGAGCGAACGTTCGAACCTGTCGGTGGTTCTGTTCGACGAGATCGAAAAGGCAGCGCCCAGCATGACCCGTCTGCTGCTCGGCGTGCTCGATAAAGCGACGCTGCGATTGGGCGACAACACGAACGTGAATTTCGAACGCTCGTTGATATTTTTGACCAGTAATTTGGGAGCTCGCGACATGGCTTCTTTCCTGAAGCCCGGGTTCGGATTCCAGTCCGGCGAAGCTCCGGCGGAAGCGGACGTAGAGAGCAAACTGCAGGCGATCGGCATGTCGGCGGTGCGGAGAAAGTTCGCCCCCGAGTTCGTGAATCGCCTAGATGCGGTGATCACTTATCATCCGCTATCGCGCAAGACGCTGGACACGATTCTCGAACTGCAGTTGGCCGAGATCCAGAAGCACCTGTACAAGCGGCTGGGACCGCGCGCCTTCGCGCTGCAAATTTCGCGTGCGGGCCGCGGGTTCTTGCTCGACAGCGGCACGAGTGCGGAGTATGGCGCGCGCGAGTTGAAGCGGACGCTGCACCGGCACCTGCTGCATCCGCTGGCGGCGATGGTTTCCCAGGACCACGTACCACCGCAGGCGACGCTCAAGATTGACGTTTCGAGAGATCGGACAAAGCTGAAGTTTGCGGTGGTGAAGTCGCCGCTACGGCTGCTGCGGCCGACCGCTTGAATTCGATTCTAAGGGCTGACCGGGCGCCGCGGATTATGGATGCGCGAGATCCGCGGCGTTCGGGATCAGCCGTTCGTACACCGCATTCGGGACGTAGCTGTTCCAATGGCCGGACAGCCGGGCGTAGCCGACCAGGCCCAGGAAGATGACCGCTACGCCGGCCGCGGTCATCCAGGGCTGGACGCGGCGGCGCGCCAGCAGTTTCATATCGAGGGCGCCCTCGGCGGGACAGACGTTCACGCACTCCATGCACCCGAGACACTCGGCGGAGCGGATCGTGATCAGACGGTCCACCGGCAGTTGCGACGGGCAGGCTTTGGCGCACTTCGCACAATCGATGCACGTCTTTTCATCGCGCCGGATCCGGAGCGGGCTGGCAAGCGCGGCCAACCCCATCAGCGCCCCATAGGGACAGAGATACCGGCACCAGAAGTTCTGTACGAAGACGGAGGCAATGGTCAGCACGCCGAGAACGATGGCCGTTGTGGTGGTCATGAACCGGAAGAGGTTCAGCATCTTTACATCGGCGATGACACCGTAAGGCGAGTGCAGGAAGGCGTTGATCCCGTCCACCGGCATCTTTACGACGACCCATGCGAAGAGCGCGAGTAGGATGTACTTGAGCGACCGCAGGCCGATGTCCAGCCAGCGGGGCAGCGCGATGTTCTTTCCGAAGATCGAACGGCCGGTCTTCCACAGCCATTCCGAGACGGTGCCGACCGGACACAACCAACTGCAAAACGCCTTCCGCATCAGCAGCGAAATCGTGAGAAAGGCGACGAGCAGGAAAAGCGTGGCCGGGTGCAGCGTGGGAAGTTCGCGCGTCAGCAGAAACGTTTTCAGGTTCATCAATCCCGCGATCGGGAGCCAGCCCTCGACTCCAGGAGGACGCGAAACCGAGTAGATCGCGCCCGGCGTTTCGAACTGCCGCACGAAGAAATAGAACTGCGCGGCGATGTAGACGTTCAGCGCGAGGAAGGCGATTTGAACTGCGGAACGAAGGTCGCGGGTGCTCTTCGGAACCAGGCGCCGGACGAGCATCTTTCTTGTTTTCAATCTGGGAGTTGCCGTCGCCGCCATCGTGGAAGTCCTTCAATTACAAGTATTGCGCAGGGACGGCTCGTCTCTCTGTGACTGTAGTCACAGGCCTATTCCGGGTTTACCGGAAAGTCGAAGATCGGCTCAATGTCCACAGGCACGTTCTTCACGCCGGCGAGCGTGTTCTGGAGATCGGCAGGCATTTTGTCGTACTTCGCGAACCAGCGCTCGGCACGCTGATGGTCCCCGGCGGCTTCGATCTCGAGCAGTTCTTTCGTAAGCGAGCTAAGCGCGCCGGGCATGCGGGGGTAATCCACAATGTACTTTCCGTCCTCATGCCGGATGGCCCCCTGCTCCGATAGATAGTTGAACTCCATCATCTCGGCGCGGCCGTGCGCTTCCGCGATACCGTAGCGCACGGTTCGGAAAATGCCCGCGACATAGGAAGCGTAGTATTCCTCTAACCGGTTTTTCGGAAGGGCCCCCTTATCGATCAGCCATTTCAAACCATACATTCCCGTAACGTCGGCCTTGGCCTCTTCGAGCGCGGAGTAAATGGGCCCGATCGCTTCACGAATATCCACCTGCTTGCCGTTGACGCGCGAGTACGCGGGCCCGAGGCCGTGCGAGATCTCGTGCAATACGACGGCGGCGAGATAGCCTTCGCCGGTCGCGTGCGAGGCCTGCTCGGGCGTCATGAGAATCTTCGCGAGCGGCAGCACCACCTCGTTCACACGAGCGTCCATGAAGTTCTTGAAGAAGATTTTCTTAGTGCCCTTTTGCTGGTGGATGCGCGGATCGTTCGGCAGGTTGTCGGCGACGGCTTGATAGCCGTGCAGAAGGTCACCCGTGCGGAAGGGAGCGTCCATCACCTCCATGGGGGTGACATGACCTCGCTTGGACGGCCGGTCCGCGGCGGGAACAGGCAGGGCGTCCTGAATGTCCGGCACGTATTTCTGATACAACTCGAGTTTCGCGCTCTCGGGTTCGTTGCGGATGAGAATGGCGGCGGAGAAGGATGTCTTGATGCCCAGCAGGTTGTCGAGATAGGTCTCGTAGGGACCCATAATGACGTCGAATTTCGGGTTGCGAAGATCCATCCACTGCAGATCGCTGGGATAGTAGTCGTCTTTCTGCAAGCCGTCGGCGCGCAGGCGAAGAAATTTCGCGAAGGCCGGATCGTCACTCAGACCGGCGGCCTCGCGAAGTGCTTTCGCCCCGCGTTCGATGAATGGCTTGTACTCCACCGAATACGGAATGCCGACGAGTTCCTTGCCCTTCCACCGCACCACGGTGTAGCCGCTGTAGATTGCGTCCTTCTGGGCGGGGTGCTGCTTGACGTACTCTTCTATCTGCGGACGCGTCAATCCGGACGGATAGAGATTGCGGCCGGGAGGCGCCGGTTCGCTACCGATGAAGTTGTGGTTCTCGTTGATCAGGTCGTAGCGGCTGCCGTTGATCATGAGCATCCGCTTGAGTTGCGGGTCCTTGGTGGTCTCGTAAAGTTTCAAAGCTTCGGGATCGCTCTGGCGCCAGTAGACATCCTCCATGGCGCGCGACGCCTCGACGAGTTTCTCGACCATCTTGCGTTCACGCTCATTCAGGTGCGAGGCGTCGAATCGCATGTGGACGGGCTTCCATTTTGCGAGTGCTTGCTGAACGTATGGATCGGCTGCCATTGCTATCACCGGGAGGAACAATACGAGCGCGCGTGCGGTCACACCCCGAACATAGCATCCTGATGCTATGCGGATGGTAGCAGCCGGTATGTTGACAATGATGACGATGGTCGACGCGACGGGACAATCCCGGCCTCGAGCGCGGGAGTTCGGTGTGCGGACGGGAACAATGGCGCCGGGCCCGCTGAACGCAATCACGGATGTCGCGGGGGTGCGGGTAGGCCATGCGACCCTTATCCGAGGGGAGTCGGTACGAACGGGCGTCACGGCGATTCTGCCGCACTCGGGCAACCTGTTCCGCGATAAGGTGCCTGCTGCGATCGTGGTTGCGAACGGCTTTGGGAAGTTGGCCGGTTCGACTCAGGTGAATGAACTCGGGGAGATCGAGACGCCGATCCTGTTGACATCAACGTTAAACGTTCCTCGCGTGGCCGATGCGCTGATGGAGTACATGCTCGCGCTGCCGGGGAATGAGGACGTACGGTCGATCAACCCGGTGGTCGGCGAGACGAACGACGGGTATTTGAACGACATTCGGGGCCGGCATGTGGGGCGGGAGGAGGTGTTTGCAGCGATCCGCAACGCTCGAGAAGGTCCGGTGGAGGAAGGTGCGGTGGGCGCCGGGACTGGCACGGTCGCCTTCGGGTACAAGGGCGGGATTGGAACATCTTCGAGGAAGGCCGGCGAGTACACGGTGGGCGTGCTGGTGCAGTCGAACTTCGGCGGCGATCTGATGATTGCGGGTGTGCCCGTCGGCCGTGCGTTGCGCGGGGCCGCGGCGGGTAGCCGGGCGGACGGCAGCATCATGATGATCGTCGCGACGGATGCTCCCGTGGATTCGCGCAACCTGAGACGCATGGCGATGCGGACGGTTTGGGGATTGGCCCGAACCGGATCGACGGGTTCGAATGGCAGCGGCGACTACGCGATCGCGTTCAGCACGGCGCGTGGCGATCCCGGCCGGCGCGTGCGGAACGATGACATGTCCCCTCTGTTCGCGGCAGTCATCGAGGCAACGGAAGAAGCCATTTACAACTCCCTATTCAAGGCCGTGACAGTGACCGGAAACGGCCGCACCGTGGAGGCGCTGCCGCTCGAGCGGGTGCGCGCGATACTGCACGAGCACGGGGTGTTGTGAGGCGAGCGGATTTTCAGGATAGACCGAGCGTACTCGATCGTGCCGCGCGGGCCGGGCGGGCACGCTTCTTGTAGAACACGTTCCGCAGGTTCGAGAACCGGACGAGCGTCAGGAACAGTACTGCGAGCGCGAACAGAGTGCCGACCACGCCAGCGAGAAAATATTCCACCGGCCGTACCGGCTCTCGCAGAGCGCCGATCATCAGCATCACGCCGGCGCCGAACGCGACGATCGCAGCGACGGCGACCAGCATAGGCCGAGCACGCATAGCTTAATCGTACTTCTCGTAGATGATGTGTTTGCGATCGAAGCCCAAATCTTTCAGCCGGGCGCGCACGTCGTCCACCATCAGCTTGAGTCCGCAGATGTAGACGTCAATGTCGCGGCGATCGCCGATCGCCTCGAGCAGGTGCTGCTGGACGTGACCGGTGCGCCCCGTCCATCCAGGCTCGGGACGGCTCAACGTCGGCCAGAACCGGAAGTTCGGGTGCTGCGAAGCGAGGATCTCAAATTCTTCGCGATACATCAGGTTGCGCTCGTACCGCACGCCGAAGATCAACGTGAATTGATGACCGGTGTCGTGCGTCAGGTGGGCCTTCAACATCGAACGCAACGGTGCGATGCCCGTGCCGGTGGCTACCAGCACCGAATCGGACACAGGGTTGCGAAGGACAAAATATCCCAGCGGACCCTGCATCTCGATGGTATCGCCCACCTGCATGTCGAACAGCCGCGGCGACAACTTCCCTTCTTTCACGCGGTTCAGGCAGAGTTCGAAGATGGTGCCGTGCGGCGAGGAGGCGATGGAATACGCGCGCGTCACCTTCTTCCCGTTCACGTGATCGGAAAAGGAGACGAACTGTCCCGCGATGAACGTGAAGTCCTCTGTTTCGGCGTCGAAAACGAAATGGCGGACCTCGTCCGCGATATCAGTAGTTTCTATGAGTCTGGCGTTCACTCGTTCTTTCCATTCATAGCGGCTGAGGCTCGATCGAGCAATATGTCGATGAGCGACGAATGTCCGTCGAGCGGCGGCGTCGCCTCGATGCGAATGCCCGGATGACGGGCCGAGACCTGATTCACCAATTCCGGCAAGTCGCGCTGAAGGTGCAGTCCCAACGTCAGGAAGTACGGCACGACGATCACCCGCTCCACACCATTCTCCGCAAGACGGTCGACTGCGCCCTCCAGCGTCGGCGTGCCGCGTTCGAGGAAAGCGGCCTCGACCAGATACCCGCCAGCGTCCGAAACCCGGCGGCATATTTCCCGCACCGCTTCATTCGCCGATTCGACCGGGGATCCGTGCGCGAATACTACCAAACCTGTTTTGCCGCCGCTCACAGAAGAACGGATGGTTCCTCTTGGGCTTGGGATACAGGAAATTGACTGCGCAGGAAATCGATGAAGGCGCGCCCCAGGCGCCGGCCGTTGTTGTGCTGAATCGAGAGCCTTTGCAGGAACACGATCACGCCGAGCACATCCGTATCTCGAACGTTGTGGATGCCGGACTGTTCGGCCGAGATTTTCCGGTATTCCTCAACACCGGCCTGAATCCGCTCCATGATCAGCGCGGCGATAGTGTTAGCGGGCTTTGATTCGTAATACAGTCCACTCTGGAGCGTTCGGTGCGTCCGGATCAGGGCCTCCAACGCCTCGCGCAAGTCGCTGTCGACCGCGTTCGGCACCTCCAGCGCGGCGTGCATTGTTTGTACGCTCAACCAAATGAACAAGGGCTCTTGTTCCCGGAGGAACTTTTCGGTCACCTTGATGTCCTGGTTCGGGAAATCGTCCATCGACACGTCCGGCAGAACGTCGCGCTTGCGCGATTCACGCAGGAATTCGCAATCCAACGGACAGTGCACCGTCTGCTCTCGTTCGTTGCCGCAGCATAACGAACAGATGTCGCCGCCGACACCAGGACAATAACGGCGGGGTTTTCGGATTTCGCAAATGCGACAGAGTACTCGTTCGATATCTCCATCGTATCATCGGGATAGGATGCGACGAGTTGATGTTTACCTGAAGCTCGAACTGGAACTGGACGACAAAGACACGCCGGAAAAAGTGGCGGGGGAGATTTGCCGGCAGTTGAAGAAGAACTACGGAGTGCGGACCGCAGAACTCTCGAACGTGGTGGACAAAGAGTGAGGGCCTAACGGTCGGGCGACGGGATCGTCGGAACGGCCGACATGTCGAGGTTCATTCTTGCGAGGAGTTCCGGGAACCGGGGATGGCGGTGAAGGGCTGGGTTGGTGGGCGCAATGATCCAGAATGCGCGAGCGGCCCTGGCGCCGATGGCGACCTCGGCCCAGTGGAAACTCGACTCGGTGTCGCCGATCACTCCGAACAACAGGCTCAAAATGGATGGCATTCTTTGAATGCCGGATCGGGTTTGTAGTTCGGCGATCAGACCGCGGGCGGGTTCGGGATTGCCCACGATGCCCTCGAGAATCGCCGAAATCATCTGGACATTGAAATCGAACGGCGCAACCATCATGGCTCGCGCAGCCCAGTGCCGCGCTTCTTCATACCTGCCCGCCAGCGCGGAAGCAGTGGCGGACATGGTCATGGGCGGCCAATATCCGGGTTCGATCTCCAGCGCTTTCTTGGCATACTCGACCACCGCAGTGTAATTTGCCTCGAAAAAATACGATTCGGCAATTGTGAACACAGCGAAAGCGGACAGGGGGTCCATTTCGGCCACCCGTCGGTACTGCACACGTGCATCGTGCAACCGGCCCCGCGGACGCAGGAACCAGTAGGCGTACAGCATCAGCACGTCGGCCGAGCCCGGGTCGAGTTCCATAGCGCGCGAGAAGTACTGTTCGGCGCCGGCCCAATCGTACTCGTAGCCAGCGAGGATAGTGCCCATCACAGCGTGAGCATGTCCCGACTCCGGATCGAGCGATAGTGCTTTACCTGCGGCATCGCGAGCCGCGGTCAATGCTTCCGCGGGTTCGCTGAAATCAAGCGCCCATTCCGAGATGTGGAAGGTCGCGAGGCTCGAGTAAGCCTCGGCATAGTCGGGATCGCGTTGAATCGCCTCTTCGTATGCCCGGCGCGCAAGCATCCGTGCGGTCGGCGTGAAGCGGAAGCGTTGCAGACGGCCGCGCTGCAGAGCCTTGAAAGCCTCCATATCGGGCGTGTGCCGCATACAACACGTGCCGCCTCCGGCGAGTCCGAGATGCTCGCGAAGTGCCTTCACGATGGCGGTGGATATATCGTCTTGAATCTCGAAAATGTCGGTCAATTCGCGATCGTAGCGTTCCGACCACAGGTGATAACCATCCGATGCCTTGATGAGTTGGGCGTTGATGCGAAGCCGGTTTCCGCTCTTGCGGACGCTGCCTTCGAGGACGGTGTCGACGTTGAGCACATTGGCGATGGTGCGGACGTCCTGGTCCTTGCCGCGAAACGCGAACACTGAGGTTCGCGCCGTCACGCGCAGTCCCGTGATCTTCGTAAGCGCGTTGATGATCTCTTCGGTGAGCCCGTCGCTGAAGTACTCGTTCTCCTTGTCGGGACTCAGATTGGCGAACGGCAGCACGGCGATGGACGCACAGCACGGGTCGAAGCCACGCAAGCCGGGCGACGATCCGGTGCTCGAAATCATTGCGAGCGCGTGTTCGAGCGCCGCCCGCACCTCGGCCATACTCTGGTAACGCCGCGCCGGGTCCTTCTCATGGCAGCGTTGAACGATGCTATCGAGTTCGCGCGGCACCTGGCGGCCGGCGCGACTGGGCGGCGTCGGGTTGTCCCGCAGGATGGAGATCATCGTTTGAAGACCGGAATCGCCGTGGAATGCCTGCCGGCCCGTCAGCATCTCGTAGAGCACCGATCCGAAGCTGAAGATGTCCGAACGGGAATCCACCGGTTTCGCTTCGGCCTGTTCGGGCGACATATACGCGGTGGAACCGAGGACGGTACCCTCGACCGTCATCGCAGGAGACGCGGCGCTGGTCACCGTAACGTCGGAATCGAACGAAGCGGCCTCGGACACCTTGGCGAGACCGAAGTCGAGCACTTTGACGAATCCTGAATCGCTGACCATGATGTTGCCCGGCTTCAGATCGCGGTGGACAATACCGGCCGCGTGTGCCGCTTCCGCGGCGGACGCCACCTGAATCCCGTACCGAACGGCCTCGCGGACCGGCAGCGCTCCGGCCGTGATGATTTCATCCAGCGGACGTCCCTGGATGAACTCCATAGCGATGTAATCGGTGCCCGATTCCTGCCCCGCATCGTAAATCACGACGATGTTGGGATGCGCGAGCGACGATACGGCAAGCGCTTCCTGCACGAAACGCTGCCGTTGATCGGGCGTCTGGCCCCGGCCGGCGCCGAGAGTTTTCAATGCGATATCGCGCTGCAGGCGAGGGTCGCGGGCGCGATACACGACGCCCATTCCACCTGAGCCGGCCTTCTCGAGAATCTCGTAGCGGCCGAGCATTTCGCCCGGAGACAGCATCGGGACGAGTGTAGCGCGGAGCGGGCGGCGGACGCGAATAGGGATGCCGGAATTCGCTACGCTCGATACATGTTGCTGGCCGGCATAGTTGAGACTTCGCGCCGGATTGCCGAGACGAGCCGCCGGCTCGCAAAGATCGAATTGCTTGCGGCTCTGCTGCGGCAACTCGCCCCAGAAGAGGTGGAGATCGGGGTTTCGATGCTCGCGGGCGGCGTGCGCCAGGGTCGCATCGGAATCGGGTACCGCGCTTTGCAGGATGCTTCGACGCCGGCGGTCGATACATCGTCCATCACGATCTGCGAAGCGGACGAGACGTTCAGTGCTATCGCCGCTGCATCGGGCCGCGGAAAGATCGAACGTCTGCGACAGCTAATGGCGCGAGCGACGGGCGAAGAACAACATTTCCTGCGGCGGCTGCTGATGGGCGAGTTGCGACAGGGCGCGCTGGAAGGGCTGATGGTGGAGGCCGTGGCGAAGGCATCGGGGGTGGCTCTCGGCAGCGTTCGCCGCGCGGCGATGAACGCCGGTGCGATTCCGAAAGTCGCACGCGCTGCGCTCGAGAAAGGCGCCGCCGGCCTGGACGAGTTCGACGTGCGGATCTTCCGGCCGGTGCAGCCCATGCTCGCGCAGACCGCGGAGGACGTCGATGAGGCGCTTTCCGAACTCGGTGAGGCCGCGCTCGAATACAAGATGGACGGTGCGCGCATCCAGGTCCACCGCGAGGGGAACGATGTCGTGGTGTATTCCCGCGCGTTAAACGATGTTACGGCGGCAGTGCCCGAAGTCGTGGAGGCCGTGCGGTCGTTGCCCGTCAGCGACGCGATCCTCGATGGCGAAGTGATCAGCCTTCAGTTGGACGGACGTCCGCAGCCGTTTCAGGTGACGATGCGGCGGTTCGGAAGAAAGCTGGATGTAGAGCGTATGAGCGCGGGACTGCCGCTGACGCCGTTTTTCTTCGATGCGATCCGGTTGAATGGAGGGACGCTGATCGACGAGCCGCAATCGCGTCGATTCGCGGCGCTGACCGAAGTGGCTCGGCCGCAACTGGTGATACCGCACACGTTGACGGGGGACTCCGAGCGGGCACGCGAGTTCGTCACCAAAGCGTTGGCGGCGGGCCACGAGGGCGTAATGGCGAAATCGCCGGCTGCCGCCTATGCCGCCGGTGCACGCGGACAGAGTTGGCTGAAGGTGAAACAACCCCGAACGCTCGACCTGGTGATACTCGCGGCGGAGTGGGGCAGCGGACGGCGGCAAGGCCGGCTGAGTAATCTGCATCTCGGCGCGCGCAAAACCGTAAAGGGCGGGTTCGCGATGCTCGGGAAAACATTCAAGGGACTCACCGATGAGATGCTCGCGTGGCAAACGCAGGAGTTGCTGAAACGCGAAGTGGGCCGCGACAACTGGACCGTGTATGTGGAACCGTCGCTGGTGGTTGAAATCGCCTTTAACGAAATACAGGTAAGCCCGCGATACGCGAGTGGCCTGGCGCTGAGGTTCGCCCGCGTGAAGCGCTATCGGACCGACAAAGGCGTTGACGATTCTGATACCTTCGAAACGGTCCAGCAGTTAGCAGGAATACCGGATCGGTAGGTCAAAGATGACCGCTCGAGGTCGCCGCGCTCTGGCGATAGCCGGAAGCTGCGTTTTTCTTGTGGTTGTTCCTGGAACTGTCGTCGGCTTGATTCCGTGGTGGATCACGCGATGGCAAGCACATCCCGCGATCTCGCATTTATGGCCCGTGCGGGCTTTGGGAGCGGTACTCGCGCTGGGCGGCACTTTGTTTCTGTTCGATGCGGCTCGCCGGTTCGCGGTGGAGGGACTCGGAACTCCCGCGCCGATCGCGCCCACCAAGCACCTGGTAATCAGCGGCCTCTACCGCTATGTGCGAAACCCGATGTACCTGGCCGTGCTGGCCGTGGTGCTCGGACAAGCGTTCTACTTCGGGAGTGTGGGGTTAGTCGGCTATAGTGTTCTGCTTTGCCTATGCTTTCATGTTTTCGTTATCGCTTACGAGGAGGCAGCGTTGAGACAGTCGTTTCCGGTTGAGTATGAGGTCTACACAGGTGCAGTTCCACGCTGGATCCCACGCGTGCACGCGTGGCGAGAGAACACGGCGCTGCGATCGGGAGATAATGCTACTTAAAGCATGATCGTCCTGCATGCGGGGTTCTGCGGAAGACGGCTGCACGTCTGGGGTGAACCCGCTCTTTCCAAATCAGCGCTGACCTCGGCAGTTGCGCAATTGACCGGCAAAGCGAGACTGCCGTCGCGCCGCGTCGGCGAGTGCGTCGCGTGGCTGCCTTCACACGAGGGCGAACCCGTGCTCTCACCCGTTCTGGCCGATGGCGATGCGATCCCGGACGAGTGTTATATCGCGCCCCACATCATACTGACGCTCACGCTTGAAGCATCCACGGCTATCGACGTTCTGACGGCAACAATCGGGAAGCGGGTGGCCGCGCCCGGCATATTGATCGGCGACGATGTCACGTTTTGGGCCGCGGCGATGCGGTTTGCGGCGGGACTCGCGACACGCGGGCAGTTCCTGCCCAGCCTCAAGCAGGAAGTGGAACGATGGATGGCGCGTTGGACGCCCGTCATCGCGGGCCGGGACGCAACTCGCTTCGAGGAGTTGGCCAAAGCGATGCCCCCAGTGGCTCGGGCATTGTCGGAAGACGTGGAGGACAAACCGCCGGCCCACGCCGCCGCCGGCGTTCTTCAAGACTTCTGCGGATTCATCGTCGATGAACTCGTGCGCGCCGGTTCCTTGAGGCGTGACGGCACGGCTGACACGCTGCACGGCCGCTGGCAGGCTGCTTTGGTATCGTTCGATCCGGCCGTCACCGGAGCCGATTCCGAACTGGCCGCGCTGGCGGTCCAGATCGAACAATGGCAGCGCCCCGTCCGCGTTGCGGCTCTGGCACCATTCCGCCTCTCGTTCCGGTTGCATGAACCTGAAGACGAGGAGGAGACCGACGATTGGCGCGTTCAGTATCTGCTGCAAGGGACCAAGGATCCTAGCCTGCTGGTGCCCGCCGCCGATGCGTGGAATCCGAAGCGCAAGAACGCGGCGGCGTTTGGAAATGATAGTGGCGCATTGCGCGAGCATTTGCTGGCCTCGCTCGGCCAGGCTGCTTCCATTAGTAAAGGCGTCGAAACGAGCCTGAAACAGTCCGCCCCGGATGGATACCCGCTCGACACGACAGGAGCGTACTCATTCTTGCGCGAAACTGCCGCGGACCTGGAGCAGAGTGGCTTTGGTGTTTTACTGCCGTCGTGGTGGACGCGCCGAGGCGGACCAGCGCGATTGCAGGCGCACGCGCGTGTGAAGAGCCCAATGGCGGGCGGGTCAGGGTTGTCCCTCGAGTCACTTGTGCAGTTCGATTGGCGGGTCGCGCTGGGCGGCGAGATGATGTCGCCCGCCGAGTTGGCGGCGCTGGCGCGAATGAAGCAGCCGCTGGTGAAGGTGCGGGGACAGTGGGTAGAGGTGGACGCTGCGCAGATTCAGGCTGCGATCGCGTTTCTGAAGCGCAACCCGGACCGCGTCGCGACGGTGCGCGACATCGTACGGATGTCGATCGGCGTGGAGGAGCAGGCCGGACCGCTCGAATTGGGGGGAGTCAGCGCGGACGGCTGGGTAGGCGAGTTACTCGATCGCCTCCAGGAAGGCAGAGCGCTGGCAGAACTCCCACAGCCGCCCGGTGTTCACGGCGTGCTGCGCCCGTATCAACTGCGCGGATTCTCCTGGCTCGATTTCCTGAAGCAACTCGGGCTGGGCGCATGCCTGGCCGACGACATGGGGCTCGGGAAAACGGTTCAGACGTTGGCATTGATTCAACGGGACCGTGAGGAGGGCGAACAACGCCC
Source organism: uncultured Acidobacteriota bacterium (assembly GCA_963720745.1). Taxonomy (GTDB): domain Bacteria; phylum Acidobacteriota; class Terriglobia; order Bryobacterales; family Bryobacteraceae; genus TMP-7. The sequence goes on along the minus strand of CAVRGO010000001.1, from coordinate 2,909,113 downwards.
GGTGCTGCTGGTATGTCCCATGTCGGTGGTCAACAACTGGAAGAAGGAGGCCGCGCGGTTTACACCGGACCTCCCGGTGCTGGTGCATCACGGAAGCGGCCGCAACCGCGATCAAGCCTTTCGAAAGGCCGCCTCGGAACACGCCATTGTGGTGTCCAGCTATGCCCTGCTGCACCGCGATCAGGAGATGCTGAGCGGCGTCGATTGGGCGGGAGTGATTCTGGACGAGGCGCAAAACATCAAGAACCCGGAGACGAAGCAGGCCCGGGCGGCTCGCGCGCTGCCAAGCAGCTATCGAATCGCGCTGACGGGCACGCCGGTGGAGAACAACGTTGGCGATCTCTGGAGCCTGATGGAGTTTCTGAACCCGGGCTTTCTTGGCTCAAACAGCGGCTTTCGCAAACGGTTCTTCGTTCCGATTCAGATCTACTCCGACAGCAGTGCGTCCGAACGACTACGGCGAATTACGACGCCGTTTATTCTTCGCCGGCTGAAAACGGACAAGAGCATCATCGCGGACCTGCCGGACAAGATGGAGATGAAGGTTTTCTGCAACCTGACGAAGGAGCAGGCGTCGCTGTACGAAGCCGTGGTGAAGGATGCACAGGCGCAAATCGAGAATTCGGACGGCATCAAGCGCAAAGGCCTCGTGCTGGCGACATTGATGAAGTTGAAGCAGGTGTGTAACCATCCGGCGCAGTTCCTGAAGGACGGCTCGGCCATCGGAGAGCGCAGCGGCAAGCTGGCCCGAATGACGGAAATGCTGGAGGAGACGCTGGCGGAGGACGATCGCTCGCTAATCTTCACGCAATTCTCCGAGATGGGCGATCTGCTTCAACAGCACATCCAGGCTTCCTTCGGCCTGGAGGTCTTGTACCTGCACGGGGGTACGCCCCGGAAGCAACGCGACCGGATGGTGGAGCGGTTTGCCGAGCGCGAAGGTCCGCGCGTGTTTCTGCTATCGCTGAAGGCGGGCGGAACGGGGCTGAACCTGACGCGCGCGAACCATGTCTTCCACTTCGATCGATGGTGGAATCCGGCCGTCGAAAACCAGGCGACGGATCGTGCGTTCCGCATCGGCCAGGTGAAGAACGTGCAGGTCCACAAATTCGTTTGCGCCGGGACGCTCGAAGAGAAGATCGACGACATGATCGAGCGGAAGAAGGAAGTGGCAGGGCGGGTGGTCGGGACGGGCGAATCGTGGCTGAGCGAATTGTCGAACGCCGAATTACGGGATCTCTTCGCGCTTCGCAAAGACGCGGTGGGAGAGTAACGATGAGCCCATGGGATTTCTACAACCGTTTTCCGCCGCCATCGCGGCCGCGAGCGGCCAAGGGCGGTATCCGCGCACAGTCGCAGCGCGGGGCGTTTGCGCAGAGTTGGTGGGCCAAGCGCTGGCTTGCAGTGCTGGAAAGCTTCGATATCGGTCCGCGTCTGCAACGGGGCCGGCGCTATGCGCGTTCGGGGCAGGTGCTTTCGATCGATATCGCGAAAGGCACGATCAAAGCAGACGTGCAAGGATCGCGGCCCATGCCGTACGAAGTCGAAATTCGGGTGAAGCCGCTGGGTAAGACATCATGGAAAAAAGTTGCGGAAACGGCGGCCAGCCAAGCGGTGTTTGCGTCGAAACTGCTGGGCGGCGAGATGCCGCAGGAAATGGAACAGACGTTCCGCGACTCCGGTGTGAGTCTGTTTCCGGAACGCTACGGCGATCTCACCACTGAATGCTCGTGCCCGGACTGGTCGAACCCGTGCAAACACATCGCGGCGGTCTACTACTTGTTGGGGGAGGAATTCGATCGGGACCCGTTCCTAATCTTTCGAATGCGAGGAATGGACCGCGACGAGTTCATGTCGCTGCTCGGCGAAACGGTTCCAACCGAGCGGATTGAAGCGGCACCGCTGCCGCCCGAACCGCTGCCTGAAGATCCGAGCCGCTTCTACGCAGCGGGTGCCATTCCCGATGATCTGGCAGGGGCGGCATCCCAGACGGTTGTGGGTGCGGCGCTCGCACGCAGGCTCGGGAAGTTTCCCTTCTGGAGAGGCCGCGAAGTGCTGATGGATTTTCTCGAAAGAGCGTATCTAAATGGGGCTCAGAAGGCGAAAGAGACGCTCGAAGGAAAGTGATTGCGCCGGCCCGCGTGGAAGCCCGACACGAGGTCTCGGGTCTCGTGCAAACGCGACGGAAGATAACGATTGCACACTTTTAGAAGTGAGCGTATGCTTCCAGCCAGTTAGGGTGCGCGACATACAAGGATGAATTCGGCAGTTTTCTTTTTTTGGCGCTATAATCCTAACGTATCTATACGTTAGGATTGGAGGTGCCCTTTTGTCCGTATCCCTCGAAGCCCTGGAACAGCAGCGTTCCGCCATTCTGATGCAGATCCTCGAATTGGGCGATCTTCGAAGTGGCTCTATCACCGCCATCAATGGCCGCTGTGGAAAGCCAACCTGCCATTGTCACCAGCCCAACCACCCCGGCCATGGCCCAAACTTCCGGCTGACTCGCAAGATCAATGGAAAGACGGTCAGCGAGAGCTTCTCTTCGGCCGCCGAACTGCGCAAAGCACAGCGTGAGGTAGAGGCATTTCATCGCTTTCGGCAACTCAGTCAGCAGTTGCTGGAAGTGAATGAAAAAATCTGTCGGGCACGCCCTGTTGCTGAGACTCTCTCACCCGAGGAAAAAAAACCGCGCAAACCATCCGCCAGGAGGTCGCCCGCGAAGTAGAACAACTACTGCGCATCCTCTTCACAGGCCGCCACAAGACCGGACGCCTGGATTTGGAAGCCGTCGAAATGGCGATTCGCTCGGCAATGCACCACGCCGGCGCCACAGCCCTGACCGAACTCTTGCAATTTACAATCCCAGATGCCGATCAACGGACTCTTGCTTGCGCTTGCGGGCACGAGGCTGGCTACCGGGAATTACGCAGTAAGCCCGTGCTGACCGCGGTCGGCCCAGTCAGAATATCGCGGCCCTACTACCTTTGCCCGCACTGCCCTAACGGACAATTTCCCGTCGACGTCGAACTGGACATCGAGAGCACGGAGATCTCTCCTGCGGTGCGCCGCATGCAGGCTGTTGTAGGACAGGAGGCTTCTTTCGATCATGGCCGCCGGCAACTGAAACTGCTTGCCGATCTGGAGATCACCACCAAAGCGGTGGAGCGCACGGCCGAGGCCATCGGGGAGAGTGTCGCAGCCCGCGAGCAGGTGGCGATTCAGCGAGCCGTCCAACTGGACCTGCCCATCGTGGTGGGCGAACCAATTCCCATCCTGTATGTACAGATGGATGGGACGGGAGTTCCGGTGGTGAAGAAGGAAACCGTGGGGCGGAAGGGCAAGACCGACGGCCAACCCGCCCACACCCGGGAGGTCAAGTTGGGATGCGTCTTCACCCAGACCGGCTGGGACGAGGAAGGCTATCCGATCCGCGATCCGGATTCGACCACCTACACCGGCGCCCTCGAGACCGCCGAAGAGTTTGGCAAGCGCATCTACCTGGAGGCTTGGAATCGCGGCTGGAGCCGCGCCGAAAAGAAGGTCGTGATGGGCGATGGGGCCGAATGGATCTGGAATCTTGCTGAGCTGTACTTTCCCGGCGCGGTGCAGGTCGTCGATCTATATCACGCTCGCCAGCACCTCTGGGAGTTGGCTCGCAAGCTCTACCCCAACGACACGTGGGAGCAGAAAGTCTGGATCAAGACCCACCAGCGCCGTCTACTCGACAAGGGCAAGATCGAAAAGCTGGTGGTCTCACTTCGTTCCATCCCTTCCACCCATCCCGAGGTCAGCGAGAAACTCCGCATCGAAGCCGACTATTTTGAGCGCAACGCCGAGCGCATGCGCTATCCCAGATTTCGCCACCAGCACCTATTCATTGGCTCAGGTGTCATCGAAGCCGGCTGCAAGACTGTAATCGGTTCCCGGCTCAAACAGTCCGGAATGTTTTGGACAGTTCGGGGAGCCAATGCCATTATCGCCCTGCGTTGTTGCCACCTCAACGGCCGCTTTGAGGACTACTGGGAGGCCCGCCGGGCGGCGTAGGCTCCACTTCTACGTCGCGCACCCGGCCAGTTATTGCAGCCGCGGAGGGATGTCATGCTTCGCGTTTTGTATCTCGCATTCATTCTCAGCACGGCGGCGTTCGCCGGTCCGTTCAATTCTTACATGGTTGAGGTTGAGCGATGGTGCCCTGATCTTCCGTGCACAACTGCGACGAGAGAGGCTCATGAGTTCGGCAGTTACGAGCTCACATTCTTCGGTGGAACCGGGGCAGCAACCTATCAACTGCTGGCCCACGCCTCCGCTTGGTCGGGGCAGTGGTACCACGCGGAAGCGTTTGCGCATATGGACGGTATTTGGGCAGGGTCGTCCGGTGGTGGCAGTCAATGGTCCACAGCGACGTTGCCTATGATATTTGGAACGCCTATTGTGGGTACTTACGGATTCAGCGTCACGGCCACTTCGAGTGGACCGAGTACCTCCGCCCTTGCCTCAATGAGCCTGCTCGGCGTATTCGATTTGGACGGTAATCCGATCCCGTTCACCTACACCCTGGAAAGTAGTCCGGTCCCCGAGCCCGCTCCTGCAGTTCCGGCCCTCGTCGGACTGGCGCTGCTCGCAATAGACAGAGTCCCTCGTCGGGTAGAACAACGACGGTAACTCGTGTGATTGTGTTCGGTGAACGTTAAGAACTCTCGGTCACTTGCCGCCGCTAGTGATGGTGAGTCTTCCGTGCTTGACGCCTTTCGCCGCGATGAGACGGTCGGCGATCTTCTGGACGTCGGCTGACTTTCCTTTCAGGACGATCACCTCGAGGCAGTTGTCGTGATCGAGGTGCACGTGAAGCGTGGAGAGGATGCTTTGGTGATGCTCGTGTTGCAGGCTCGTCAGCTTCTCGTTCAATAGACGCACGTGGTGATCGTAGAGCAGCGTGATTGTGCCGACGACGAAACTTCCCGGGTGCTGCGCGACATCGTTCACCAGGTCAGCGCGGATCAGGTCTCGGAATGCTTCGGAGCGGTTGGTGTAGCCGCGCCGGGCGATCAGATCGTCGAACTTCTCGAGCAGATCTCCATCGATTGCGACGCCGATTCTTTGAAGTTCACTCATGCGGGTGCGTCCAAGCCGTATTCAACAGTCTAGCGTCACATCGCGGTATTGGATCGTACCGCTGATGCATAGCACGAATTTGATGATCGTGCTATGCTGCCCGTGGCGGCACTCGCGCCGCGCCGATCGTCAATGCATATCCCCGACGGATATCTGAGTCCTTCCACGTGTGCCGGCCTGTATGCGGCATCGGCGCCGTTTTGGTATATCGCTCTGCGGCGGGTGAAGCGGGCCTTGCATACGAAAACGGTGCCGCTGCTGGCGGTGTTCTCGGCGTTTTCGTTCGTCATCATGATGTTCAACCTGCCATTGCCGGGCGGCACCACCGGGCACGCCACCGGAATGGGGGTGGCGGCGATCGTGCTCGGTCCGTGGGCATCGGTTGTCGCGATCTCGATCGCGCTGTTGATCGAGGCAATATTCTTCGGCGATGGCGGCATCACCGCGATCGGCGCAAATTGCTTCAACATGGCCATCGCCGGTTCGCTGGTCGCGTTCGCGGTGTATCGAATTGCTGCCTATCGCGCCGCAATCGGATCGAGGAGGCGCATCGTTGCAGCCGGACTTGCGGGATACGTTGCGATCAACGCCGCCGCCCTGCTGACCGCGGTGGAGTTTGGCATTCAACCGGCCCTGTTCCATGACGCGTCGGGGGCACCGCTCTATGCGCCGTATCCCCTCGCCATCGCGATTCCAGCGATGATGCTGGGGCACCTCACGATTGCCGGACTGGCGGAGTTTGTCATTTCCGCGGGGCTGATCGGATGGCTGCAGCGCACCGACCCCGGGTTGCTGCGCCGCACGGCGCCCGATGCTCCCGACTGCTTGGAGCCGCTTATGCCGGACGAGCGGCTTGCGCTGTGGCCGTCCGCACGCAGGTTATGGTTTGCGCTCGCGATCTTTCTGCTGCTGACACCGCTCGGGATTTTAGCGGTTGGTACCGCGTGGGGCGAGTGGAGCGCAGAGGATTTCGCGAACACCGAAGCCAGACAGCAGATCGCCGCGGCATCGGCGAACCAGGCGCCGCCGCAGACGCCGGCAGGGCTCAAGCGGCTGTCTTCGACGTGGACCGCTCCGATACCGGATTACGCTCCCGCTTTCATTCGCAGCGAGCCGTTCGGTTATTTTGTTTCGGGGATGATGGGCGTCGGACTGATTATCGCGACCGCGCTGTTGCTGACCCGAATTGTTTCGCGTCGCGCGGATGCGAGCGTTGATGCACGGCACCGCCGGCGGCGCCGCAGCTTTATCGAAAAGACAACGGCAGGACTCGCCGACGCTCTGCGCTACGCCTTCTCGGCGGAAGATACCGCTAACGCCGGTGGGTTCCTCCAACGTCTTGACGCGCGCGTGAAGTTGTTCGGTATTGGGTGCCTGATCGTGGCCGCAGTGGTGGTGCGCGAACTATCGGTCCTGGTTGCGATCCTCGCGCTGGCTGTACTGCTCGCGCTCCTGTCGCGAGTCTCGGTCCGAACGCTCGTCACCCGAGTATGGCTGGCCGTACTGCTCTTCACAGGTCTGATCGCAGCGCCGGCCATCTTCATCACGCACGGGGACGTGGTCTATCGGCTGCCGGTTGTAGGGCTCGCAGCCACGTACCAGGGCATGCGAAGTGCAGCGTTCCTGATTTTGCGCGCCGAAACAACTGCGACTCTTTCTGTTCTGCTGATACTCACTACGCTGTGGTCGCACCTGCTGCGCGCACTGCGGTTCTTCCGCGTTCCGGTGGTGGTAGTGGTGTTGCTCGGGATGACGTACCGGTACATATTCCTGCTGCTTCAAACCGCGCACGAGATTTCAGAATCGCGCGAAGCCCGGCAGGTTGGCAGGATGGAAGCGGGAGACGGCCGGCGTCTTGCCGCGGCAACCGCGGGAGTTCTTCTTGCGAAGAGTTTGTGGCTGAGCGGCGAGGTACACACCGCTATGCAGGCTCGGGGATTTCGGGGCGAGGTGTATCTGCTGGACGAATTGAAAATGCGTTGGCACGATTGGCTTCCGCTGGGCGCGTTTGCGCTAGCGGCGGCTGCGGCAATCGTGCTGGGCCGCTGAGGAACGATGACCGATATAGCTTTCGAAGCTCGCGGCGTGACTTACCGGTACAACCGCGTTACGGCGCTGGAGGGTTTTTCGATCGAGATCCGGCGCGGAGAGCGCGTTGCCCTGTTGGGAGCCAACGGCTCCGGGAAATCGACCGCACTCCGATTGCTCGCCGCGCTCCAGTTCCCCGACGCGGGCGAAATCCGCTACTTCGGCGAAAGCCTCACGGAGCATCGTCTTCAGGACGAAGCATTCTTCTTCAGCTTCCGCCGTCGGGTCGGCGTTGTTTTCCAGAATCCAGACGTACAGCTTTTCAATCCGACCGTGTTCGACGAGGTTGCCTTCGGCCCGCTGCAATTACGATGGCCGAAGGATGAGATTCGCCGGCGGGTCCACGAAACTTTGGAGATGATGGGGATTCACCAATTGGCGGACCGCACGCCGCACAGATTGTCCGGCGGCGAAAAGAAACGGGTCGCACTTGCGTCGGTGCTGGTGCTCGATCCCGAGATCCTACTGCTGGATGAACCCGCGGCTGCGCTCGATCCGGGGAGTCAGCACCAGATCACCGACTTTTTGGTTTCGTGGGGAGGTGGTTCCAAAACGGTTGTGTCGGCCACTCACGATCTGGATACGCTCGAAGACGTCGCAGACCGCTGCTACGTGCTGGAATCAGGCCGGGTGGCCGCCTCGGGAACGCCGCTCGAGATCCTGCACGACGTGCCACTGCTGGAGCGAACCCGGCTGGTTCGCCGGCACCCGCACATTCACGAGGCGCCCGCCCCGGGGCCGCATCCGCATCTGCACCAACGAAGGTAGCGGTCATTTTCCGCCGAAACGAAGCGTCATGCCGGTAACAGCGGTTAATGGATAGGCCGGGGTGGCGTGAATGCGCGCGACGACAGGGGCATCGGGCGTCACCCGGGATTCAAAATAGTTCTGGGTTTCGTAGTAGTCCCGATTCGTGAGATTGTCGACGCTGAAATTCAGTTCCACCGTATGGTTCAGGCGCTTGGCAACGCCGAGGTCGAACACCGTGTGGCCCGACGCGAGAATCGACGGATCCTCGCCGTCCAACCGGTAGTGATTGATCGCCATCATGCGCAGCGATCCGCTCCAGCCTTTCCAGGCAGCAAGCGTGAATCCCGCGTTGGCGACGAAGTGCGGGGCACTGTCGACATAGACGCGGTGATCGTCTCCCAGGTAAAACGCATTCGCGATCTTTGTCAGCCCGGCGTTGAACGAGAGGTGCGTCGTAAGCGTGATCGATGTTTTCGCTTCGTACCCGTAGGCACGGCTCGGACCCTTAAATTCGAAGCTCCCGTCATCGGGAACGTACACAAGTTCGTTGGAGTGATCGATCAGAAATGCGTCGGCCGTCATCGAGAAGCGCTGAAAATTCGACGACGCACCGAACTGATAAAAATCAGTGGTTGCCAGCCGCGGATCACTCGGGCGCTGCACAACTCCGCGGGCATCGACGCTGTTGATTCCCCGTCCGTAGTTGGCATGGAACGTCAGGGGTATGGCGCGCACGGGGGTGAAGGCCGCATTCGCCTTGCCCTGCCAACGTCCCGCCCACTCGACACCGCCGGCAGCCGGGTCAACGCGGTCGACCACGCCATATCGGAACTCGTCGTACCGCAGCCCTCCGCCCAGCATCAAACGGCCGTTCCATATGCTCAAGCTTTCCTGAAAATACGCGGCTTCATTGGTGACATGCGCGTGAGCGCGGGTGGTAACTCCGGTGGGATTGCGCCCGTCGCGCGGGTAGAGACTCACATTGATCAGGTTGTCGTGAAAATTGCTGCCGGAGTTGAACGAAGCGAGGGCGATTCCGATCCGGTGCGGACGCTGGTACTGGATATTCGCACCGTCCTGCAACCGCGAGTCGTGCTGTTGGAAGGCATCGCCGTTCACAGGATCATAGAGGAAGTATGTGAAATTCGAGTACAGATCGAACAGCGATCGTCCGGTAAATCCGTCCGCCTTCAGCATCGCGCCGTTTTCGAAGGTCCGGCTGTAGTAGGCGGAGACCGTCCCCAACTTCACTCGTCCGCCCTCGGTAGGATCCAAATAGCCGAACCGGTCCAGCGTTCCTGCATTCACGAGATCCAGCGGAATCTGTCCCGACGAATAGAAATTGTTTCGCCCGAAGATGAACCGGAACCCGAGTTTCTGCGTATCGTCGAGATTCATCGTGTAGTTCGCGTTGACATTGTCCCTGCGGTAACGGCCTGGGTTCAGGAATGGGCCATCGGTGTAGGAGCCTTCATAGGCGATGTAGGAATCCACCCGTGTGGCCGAGGGACTCCAGGCGAGGAACCCTCGGCCGGTATCGAAGTTCCCGCCCTGCAGCCGCGCAGTGAACTCGTCAGGCATCGATTCTCGCTGTCGGATGTGAACCACGCCAAGGCCGCTGAAATCGCCGTATTCGGCGCTGAAGGAACCGTTGATGATTGTGACGTCCTGGATCAATTCGGGGCTGAGCGCTTTCAGTGCGCCCAAATAACCTTGGCCGTGTCCCTGAGTGCCTTGGTTCTGCTGGACATCGTCGACCAGGATCTTGAGGCCGCCGTTTACGCCGCCATGATCGAGATTGAAACCGAACCGGCGGATTTCGAGCGATTTTCCTCCGCCTTCGTGCTGGCCGGCATCAATGCCTGCGGCCAATTGTTGTAACAACTGGTCGTCGCGCGTGAACAGCGTGCGATCGAAGACCTCGGAGTTCCGGAGGTCGATGGAAGGCTCGAGTGATTTGGCGTTGATAACGACGCTCTGCGATTGAGCGGCGATCTCGCGGAATTGGAGATCGAAGACGGCAGCGCCCTCGGCGGGCACGCTCACGTTCCGCGCCACGGCGGTGAAGCCGGCGCTATCCGCGTTCAACAGGTACTCGCCGGCTTCGATGCCGGTGAAGCGAAACTCACCGGTCGCGCCGGATTGGTCCTCGCGGACGATCACACAATTGGCGCGACGCAACCGGACAGAGGCGCCCGCGACGGCTTTTGATTGAGGGTCGGTGATGCGGCCGGTGAAATCGCTGGCCGTCGCGGGTAGAATGCTCGCCACCAGCACAGCAGCCATTGTGAGCGGATGCAAGATTCCTCCGAAACGGTAGCACGTCTTGCAGAATCGTGTTACTATCATGGATCTCATGGAAGCGCTAAACCCTTACTACGACACCTGGCCCCCGCTGGATGTGTAGGGCACGGCGAGCGAACGCGAAACCTGCGGAAAACATATACCCCGGCTGGGAGTCCAACAATCGGGAGAAATTTCATGTTCGGAAAGCGGGTTTCGCTGTTCAAGTTGTTTGGGTTCGAGGTGCGGCTCGACGCGAGTTGGCTGCTGATTGCCGCCCTGGTGACGTGGTCGCTGGCGGTGGGTGTCTTCCCGCAGGCGGAGCCCGGGTTGTCACGTAGTAGTTACTGGTGGATGGGCGTGTCAGGCGCGCTACTGTTATTCGGCTCCATCGTGGTTCACGAATTGTTCCATTCGCTGGTGGCACGCCGGTACGGTCTGCAGATGAGCGGCATCACGCTGTTCGTTTTCGGCGGCATCGCCGAAATGAAAGAGGAACCGCAAAGCGCCAAAGCCGAATTTTTGATGGCCATCGCCGGTCCGATCGCCAGCGTCCTGATCGGCGCCGGGTTCTACGTCCTGTATCGCGCGGGCGGAGCTTCGTGGCCGCCGCAGGTGATGGGCGTTCTTCAGTATCTCTACTGGATCAACTGGATCCTCGCGGCTTTTAACATGATCCCAGCGTTTCCGCTGGACGGGGGACGCGTGCTGCGCTCCGCGCTGTGGCAAAGCCGCGGCGATCTTCGAAGTGCTACGCGAACGGCGTCGACGGTCGGTTCCGTATTCGGCATTCTGATGATGGCCTTTGCTGTGTTTCAACTCTTCTACGGCAACTTCATCGGAGCCGTCTGGTGGTTCCTGATCGGCATGTTCATTAGATCGGTTTCGCAGTCGTCGTACCAGCAGGTTGTCGTTCGCTCCGCTCTGGCGGGCGAGCCCGTTTCGAAATTCATGAGAACCCATCCTGACACCGTGACACCGGCGACCTCCGTTGAGGAGTTCGTGAACGAGCACGTTTACAAACACCATCACAAGATGTTTCCGGTGATCACGGAATCGGACGAACTGGCCGGGTGCGTTTCCGTCGAACAGGTGAAGGAAGTGCCCCGCGATGAATGGAACCGCCAATCGGTGTCAGCCATCATGCGGCCCTGCTCTCCCGAGAACACCATCAGCCCGGAAAAAGATGTAACAGAGGCGTTGTCCCGAATGACGCAAACCGGCTCGAAGCGGCTGATGGTTGTGGATCACGGACACCTGGTGGCGGTGCTCGCGCTCGGGGACCTGCTGAGCTATCTGTCCACCAAACTCCAACTGGAAGGCAATGTGCCGCCCACCGGTCAGGCTCCGCGGGGCTCAATGTAGGTTACGGCGGGTTCGCGAGCCAAGGTAACTAGCCGTCCGAAGCGCCCATTCCGGTCCGCCGCGGTGCGGCGAGTGCAGGCGCGAGAACACCTGCGGCGGCAAGGCGCTCGAGTTCCGAAGGCTCCATCGCGAGCAGATCAGCCAGCACTGCGGACGTGTGCTCGCCCAGCGCGGGTGCCGGCGGACCAAGGCGGGCCGGGGTCTCGGATAGCTTCACGGGCGGCCCGGTCACGCGATGGCTGCCGAAACCGTTCACTTCGATTTCGGGAAACATGTTGCGCACGCAGGTTTGCGGATCCTCAGCAACTTCCGCGAAGGTGCGCACCGGCGAACAGGGGATACCGACGGATCGCAGCTTTGCTATCCATTCCTCCATCGGGCGCTTGCGGAACAGATCGCGCAGCATCGGTTCGAGTTCGTGCCGGTTCTGAACCCGAAGTGCATTCGTCGCGAAGTTCGGGTGCGACGTCAGCTCGGGATGCGCAATCGTGTTGCAGAAAGTGGCCCACAATTTCTCGCTGCCGACGGCGATGGAGAACGCGCGATCCTCCGCGTCGAAAACCTGGTAAGGGACAACCGTGGGAAATGCGGTGCCGAGCGGCCGCGGGACTCTTCCCGAGCCCAGGAACGACATGTAATTCGAGGTCATCGCCGAGATCATCGAGTCGAGCATCGATACGTCGACGTACTGTCCCTTTCCGGTCTGCTCCCGCGCGCGGAGCGCCATCATGGTTCCGATCACGGCGAACAGCCCGGCGTTGATGTCGGCCACCGCGTATCCGCTTCGCACCTGCTCGCCATCTTCCGTGCCGGTGACGCTCAGGAATCCGCTGGAGCACTCGACAATGAGGTCCATGGCAGCCTCGTCGCGCGATGGTCCGTTTTGGCCATAACCCGAGATGGAGCAGTACACCAGGCGGGGGTTTCGCGACGAAGCGGCCGCATATCCGAGCCCGAGGCGCTCCATCGTGCCCGGGCGGAAATTCTCGATCAGCACGTCCATGCGCTCGATCAGGCGCAGGCACAAGTCAATCCCCTCGGGACGCTTCAGGTCGATGGAGATGCCGAATTTGCCGCGATTCAATCCGATAAAGAAGGCGGATTGATCGCCCGCAAACGGCGGACCCCAACCGCGGCCCATGTCACCCAGGCCCGGGCTCTCGAGTTTGTACACTGCGGCGCCGAAATCCGATAGCAGCATCGTGCAATAGGGTCCGGCCAGCGCGTGGGAAAAGTCCAGAACGCGGATGCCGGAGAGTGCGTCGGATCGTGTATCGGCCGTTAGAGTGTGCATTGTGCGTCAGAGGTATCGATATCCATTAATACCGTGCGGCGACCTATCCGCGGGCCCGCGGCACGAAGGATCGCAGTAAAGCGGATAATAGGATTTGAATACCCCAGCAACGGCAAGGGGACGGCGCGACTCGTCCGAGTCACGCCGCCCTGGTCCTGTACCTTGCGGGACGAACTCAGGGGTCACCTATGCGGCTTAGCCCGAAAATCGCCCAAACTCGTGTTTCTGCCGGCGCGCGGCCCTATTTTGCTGTCGCGTGCACAATTCTCGCGATCGCAGCCGGATCTGGTGGCTGCCGTCAAAAAGAAACGGTGCGTGCCGCGCCTCCTCCAGTCGAGGTCGAAGTCGCCACGGTGACGGCTCGGGATGTCCCGATCGTGCGCGAATGGATCGGTACCCTTGATGGACGCGTCAACGCGGAGATCCGCGGACAGGTGACCGGGTACTTACTCCGGCAGGCGTACCAGGAGGGTGCATTCGTACGGAAAGGGCAATTGCTGTTCGAAATCGACCCGCGCCCGTTCGAGGCCACGCTCGACCAGGCACGCGCGAACCTGGCGCACGCCGAGAGCGGAGTCCAACAAGCCACAAGCAATCTCGCGCAGACCCAAGCCCGGTTGGGAAAGGCCGATCTCGACGTCAAGCGTTACACCCCGCTGGTGAAGACGAAAGCCATCAGCCAGGAGGAGATGGACAACGCCATCCAGAGCCAGCTCGAGGCGAAGGCTACCACTGAAGCAGCACAAGCGGCCATCGTAACGGCACGGGCTGCCGTTACGGCCGTGAAGGCCGCGGTGTACGACGCGGAGGTGAAGCTCGGGTTCACGAGGATCAAATCACCGATCGACGGAATCGCCGGATTAGCGAAGATTCAGGTCGGCGATCTGGTATCCCCTTCCGGGTCGGTCCTAACCACGGTATCCACGGTTAACCCCATCAAGGCCTACTTCAGCGTCAGCGAGCAGGAATACCTCGAACAGTACCGCTCCACCAAAGGAGCAGGGCCGAACGAGTGGGCTAAGAATCTCGAGTTGGTGCTCGCCGATGGTTCGGTGTACCCGCACAAGGGGACGTTCTTCATGACCGACCGCGAGGTGGATGTGGGCACTGGCGCGCTGCGCCTCGCCGCATTGTTTCCGAATCCGGGGAACGTGCTGCGGCCGGGCCAGTATGGGCGAGTGAGGGCCACGGTGGGACTGCGCAAAGCAGCGGCGCTGGTGCCGCAGCGCGCGGTCACCGAACTTCAGGGCACATACCAGATCGCGGCTGTCGGTGCCGACAACAAGATCGCTATCCGCGGTGTGCGGCTGGGCGAACGTGTCGGATCGTTGTGGCTGGTGGAAGAGGGCGTCCAACCCGGCGAGCGCATCGTCGTGGAAGGCATTCAGAGAGTACGCAACGGCGCTACCGTGAGTGTCCGGCAAGCCGCACCGGCACCGGCATCGGGTGAGAGGTAGAGCCGATGTCGAAGTTCTTCATCAACCGGCCAATTGTGGCCATCGTGATCGCCATACTCACCGTGATACTCGGCGTCGTTTCACTGCTGAATTTGCCGGTGGCGCAGTATCCGGACATCGTGCCGCCCGAAGTGACGATTTCGGCGACCTACCTCGGCGCGGACGCACAAACGATCGAGCAATCCGTCGCGGCCCCCATCGAACAGCAGATGAGCGGCGTGGACAACATGCTGTACATGTTCTCCACCAACACGAATAACGGCGGAATGAATCTGCGCGTCACCTTCGATGTTAAGACTCAGCCCAACAACAACCTGATCCTCACGCAGATGCGGGAGGCGCTGGCGGCCACGCAACTTCCCGCCGACGTGAACAATTTCGGCGTAATCGTGCGTAAAGCCACCAGTTCGCCGTTAATGATGCTGTCGCTGTATTCGCCGAAGGGCACGCGCGATCGCAATTTCCTGGCGAACTACGCCTACATCAACATGGTGGACGAACTCGCGCGCGCGCCGGGGGTCGGCGACGTGCTGGTTTATGGTGGTCGCTATGCGATGCAGATCTGGGTGAAACCCGATCAGCTTTCGAAGCTGCAGGTGACGGTGCCCGAGATCGTTCGCGCCATCCGCGAACAGAATACGGTGAATCCGGCGGGACAGATCGGCAGCGAACCGGTACCCACCGGGCAGGAGTTCACCTACTCGGTCCGCGCGCAAGGCCGGCTCACCACTCCCGAACAATTCGGAGACATCGTGCTGCGCGCGAATCGCGACGGCTCGGTACTTCGCATCCGGGATGTCGCGCGAATCGAATTGGGCGCGGAAAGTTACAACATTCGGGGCCGCGTAAACGGGCAGCCCGCCGCGGTCATTCCCATCTTCCAACTGCCGGGGTCGAACGCCATCGAAGCCGCACGGAACGTCCGCAACGTACTCGCGCGGATGAAGCAGCGGTTTCCCGACGACGTCGATTATCTGGTATCGCTCGACACCACGCTGCCGGTTCAGGAAGGCATTCGCGAAATCGTTATCACGCTCGGCGAAGCACTGCTGCTGGTGGCTCTGGTGGTGTACCTGTTCCTCCAGGACTGGCGCGCCACCCTGATACCGCTTCTCGCGGTACCCGTCTCGTTGATCGGGACGTTCATGTTGTTTCCGCTGTTCGGATTCTCCATCAACACGCTCTCGCTTTTCGGGTTGGTGCTTGCAATCGGGCTCGTCGTGGATGACGCGATCGTCGTAGTGGAGGCGGTACAGAGGCACATCGAAGAAGGCTTGAGTCCCAAAGAAGCATCGCTTCGCGCGATGGAAGAAGTGTCCGCGCCGGTGATCGGAATCGCGATCATCCTGGCGGCGGTTTTCGTGCCGACGGTGTTCGTGCCCGGGATAACGGGACGCCTATACCAGCAGTTTGCCATTACGATCGCGACATCGGTGGTCATCTCCGCATTCAATGCGCTGACGCTCAGCCCCGCTCTGTCGGCAATGCTGTTACGTCCGAAGAAATATCACCGTGGCCCGCTGGCGGCTTTCTTCCGGATGTTCAACAAGGCGTTCAACCGCGGGAGGAACGGCTACGTCAACGCCTGCCACGGGCTGATTCGGAAATCGGCGATCGGGCTGGTGATACTGGCTGGCTGCGCGGCCATGTCCGGGTGGCTCGGCACGAGGCTTCCGACGGGTTTTCTTCCCGAAGAGGACTTGGGCTATTTCCTCCTGACGGTCCAACTGCCAAACGCGGCCTCGCTGCAGCGTACCGATGCCGCGGTTCGAAAAGTCGAGCAGATCGTAAGCCAGATTCCCGCGGTAGAGACGTACACAAGCGTCGTTGGCGTGAGCTTTCTGAGCGGAGTGCCGAACACTTACTCCGGTTCGTTCTTCATCAAACTGAAGCCTTGGGATGAACGGCAATCGCGCGAGGAGCAGGCAGCGGAACTCGTCCGCGCTTTGAACCGGCGGCTCGGCAGTCTGCCCGAGGGGATCGCGTTCTCCATTACTCCTCCCGCCATCCCGGGAGTGGGCGCATCGGGGGGCTTCACGTTCATTCTGGAAGACCGCTCCGGCAGGGATATCGCGTTTTTGGATTCGAATCTTCAATCATTCCTGCAAGCGGCGCGGCGGCGTCCCGAACTGGCGAATGTCACTTCGACTTTTCTTCCGACTGTGCCGCAGGTCTTTGTCGATGTCGACCGCGACAAGGCCGTTTCCCAAGGCGTTCCGCTGACCGATCTCTATCAGACTCTGCAGGCGTTCATGGGCGGATCGTTCGTCAACTACTTCAACCGGTTTGGACGGCAGTGGCGGGTGTTCATACAGGCCGAAGGCGAACAACGCACGCGCGCCGAAAACGTCAGTCAATTCTATGTCCGGAATCGCGCGGGCGACATGGTGCCGCTGTCGGCGCTGACCAATTTGCGCAGGATCGCCGGCCCTGAATTCACGCAGCGTTACAACCTATACCGGGCCGCGCAGATTTTCGGCAGCGCCGCGCCCGGGTACAGCTCGGGCCAGGCCATGCAGGCGCTCGAAGACACGTTCGCCAAAACGATGCCTCGCGAGATGGGCTTCGACTACGCCGGCATGTCGTTCCAGGAGCAGGTGGCGCAGAAAGGCCTGTCGCCGCTGGTTGTGTTTGGGATGTCGCTGGTGTTCGTGTTCCTGATTCTTGCGGCGCTGTACGAGAGTTGGACGCTGCCGGTCAGTGTGCTGCTCGGGACGCCGATCGCGGTGGCCGGCGCGATGAGCACCATCTTCCTTCGCAAGATGACCAATGACGTGTATGCGCAGATCGGACTCGTGATGTTGATCGGCCTTGCCGCGAAGAACGCGATCCTCATCGTCGAATTCGCGAAGGTGCGGTATCTGGGCGGCATGCCCCTGGTCGATTCGGCGCTCGAAGCAGCGCGGCTTCGGCTTCGCCCGATTCTCATGACGTCGTTCGCCTTCATCCTCGGCTGTGTGCCGCTGTGGATGGCGAGCGGCGCGGGTGCGACGGCCCGGCGCGTGGTCGGTAGTTGTGTGATCGGAGGCATGGCTGCCGCAACCGGTATCGCCGTACTGCTCATTCCGGTCACGTTCTACCTGATGGAGCGCTTGGGCGGCGCACACCCCGACGGCAAGCCGCAAAAGGGAGGCCACTGAGATGCGGCGTGCGTGTATCGGAGTCGCCGCTCTCACCTTGTTTTGCGGCGGTTGCGTAGTGGGTCCGCAATACAAGCGCCCGGTGGTCACTCCGCCTCCGCTTTTTCGTGGACAGGAAGGCGCGGCTCAACAAGCTTCGCTGGCGGATCTGCCGTGGTGGGAATTGTTCAACGACGAGACGCTGCGCGGATTGGTGAAGGCCGCCCTCGCCAACAACAACGATCTTCGGATCGCGGCCCAACGCGTGGAGCAGGCGCGGCAAGTCGTTGTGCAGGCACATTCCGAGTATCTTCCAGCGGCCGGCTACCAGATCGGGATCAGCGGGGGCAAGAACGAGTCGCTCGGCAACCCGATTGCAGGGGGAGGCCGCCGTCAGGGAACGGTGGCTTTGGCGCTCGGTGCCACCTGGGAAGCCGACGTTTGGGGGCGAATCCGGCGCTCGAATGAATTCGCACTGGCGCGTTATCTGCAAACCGAACAGGCGCGCCGGGGAGTGATGCTGTCCCTGGTGAGCAGTGTGGCGCAGTCGTATTTCGAGCTTCTCGCGTTGGATCTGCGTCTCGAGATCGCGCACCGCAACGTCGCCGCGTTCGAAGAGAGCCTGAAACTGTTCCAAGCCCGCCTGGACGGCGGTACGGCATCGCGCCTCGAAACAACTCGGGCACAAGGGGCCGTCGCGTCCACCGCGGCGAACATACCGGAGTTGGAGCGGCGCATCATGATCCAGGAGAATGCAATCCGCATTCTGTTAGGATCGCCGCCCGATTCGATCGATCGCAAGGGAACCCTTTTACAACAAGTCGTGCCACCGGAGGTACCGGCTGGGCTGCCCTCGAGGCTCCTGGAGAGGAGGCCCGACGTGCTCGAAGCGGAATCGGAGGTACGGGCGGCGAATGCGCAAGTCGGCCTCGCCACGGCGGCGTTCTTCCCAACGATCGGACTCACCGCGATTTTCGGTCACGTCAGCAGTCCGCTTCACGATTTTGTCTCCGGACGCGCATCTGTCTGGGGAGCAGCCACGAGTGCCGCAGGCCCCATCTATACGGGCGGATCGCTTCGGGCGCGCAAGCGGCAGGCGGTCGCGTTCTGGGAAGAAACCCGGATCCAGTACGAGCAGACCGTACTCACGGCCCTGCGCGATGTGTCGAATGCTCTCATCAGCCGCGAGAAGTTGGAGGCCGTCAGGGCGCGCCAGGTGGAGGCCGTGCGGGCATACCAGGAGGCGGCCGATGTGGCACTACAACGGTATAACGCGGGCAAGTCGAGCTATTTCGAAGTGCTCGACGCGCAGCTTCAGTTGTTCCCGGCCGAGAACGCGCTGGCGCAAACCGAACTGGACCGGCGCCTGGCAATCGTTCAGTTATATGAGGCGCTGGGCGGCGGCTGGAAACTGACGGATGCCGAGTGGCCCGGCCCAGGCACCGCTGCGCCGAAGCCCTGACGTCGCCTCGCGTTCACACATCAAGGTTGCGCGAAATCGTGGAAGCGGGTCCGGCGGTCCGTCCCGCTCCCGTCAGGCTCAGGCCGGGCGCGAGGCACTTTGCTCGAGCGTCCGCCGGAGCGAATCGAGCACTCCATCCAGGCTGCGCTCGATTCGCTCTCCGGCCAATTCCGGACGATCCGGCAGCGTCTCCGAAGCCGCGCCGCGCATCGAAAGATGCACGGTAACGTTCGATCGATCGCCGCCGTCCGGCCGAACTTGCAGCCACCCCCGGTATCCCGGCGTGCCGTCCGATTCCCAATCCAAACGCCGGTTGGCCTCGTCCGCTCGGAAGAACCCGCTCATTTCGTACCTGCGGCCATCCAACTCCGCAACCCCGAAGATATGGTCGTTCTCGTCTTCGCGGATCTGCCGTAGATGAGGAACGAACGACGGCAGGTTCGAAACGCTCGAGACATACTGGAACACGTTGCCGGCAGGCACGGCGACGCGGATAGTTCTTTCGTGCTCACTCATGAGTATCTCCGCTTGTCGGACTGCCGCCATGCGGCCAGAGTTACGAAATCACAGTTAACCCGCCCCATCCCGAGTTCCCCAGCGTTGAAACGCTCCACGCCTGGGGTGCACATATCCGCGATGGAAAGTAATCTGTACCCCGGCTCGTGCCCTGCCCCTCCTCCCTCGTTCACGGCCCTCTATCCCAATCTCCGCGCAATTGCGCGCGCACGGCTGAGAGCCAGGCGGGATACTCTGCTCGACACCACCGCGCTGGTTCACGAATCGTATATCCGGCTCGCCGAATCCGGTGAGATCGGATCGGCCCGCGTCCCCGACTTCCTGCAATATGCCTCCCGCACCATGCGCAACATCGTCATCGACTCGATCCGTCGCCGCTGCGCC
Source organism: uncultured Acidobacteriota bacterium (assembly GCA_963720745.1). GTDB lineage: Bacteria > Acidobacteriota > Terriglobia > Bryobacterales > Bryobacteraceae > TMP-7. The sequence goes on along the minus strand of CAVRGO010000001.1, from coordinate 2,889,280 downwards.
GAGCGCCACGGAGGCGGAAAAGCGCGCCTCCAGATTCTCGACGAGCACGACGTCGCCGCGACAGCGCACGACCAGCAGGCTCTCGACGTTCACGCCGCGCTCAGCCGCCTCGAAACGATGGATCGGCGCCTCGCTCGCGTCGTGGAAATGCGCTACTTCGGCGGAATGAGCGAGACCGAAGTCGCTTGCGCCCTGGGAGTTACTGAGCGCACCGTTCGCCGCGACTGGCAGAAGGCGCGTCTGCTTCTCGCGCAAGTGCTCTCGCCCGCCGCTATCCCAGCCCAGCCCGCCTGTTGATAGATCAATGGACGTCATCGACCGAATCGGACCGAATTGGCCCATCGTCAGCAGCCTGCTCGATCGCGCCCTCGAACTCGCCCCCGCCGAACGCGAGTATTGGATCGCGAACCTGTCTCCGGAGCACGCCGCCTTCGCACCCGAACTCGCGGCTCTGCTACACCAGCGTTCGATTTCCGGCGTTCTGGAGCAGGCTCCCTCGGCAGCCATTCCCCTGCCTGATCCAGCCATCGAGCCTGCCGGAACAGTCGGCATATGGGAACTTCTCCGCCCCATCGGCGAAGGCGGCATGGCCACGGTTTGGCTCGCCCGCCGCAGCGACGGTCTGTTGTCGCAACCCGTCGCCATCAAGCTTCCTCAAGGCGGATGGAGCCGCGAAGCTCTCTCCGAACGCATCGAACGCGAACGCGAGATCCTCGGGCGCTTGAATCATCCGAACATCGCCCGCTTGCTCGACGCCGGGTTCACTCCCGCCGGGCAGCCTTACCTGGCCCTCGATTACATCGAAGGCAGCGCGATCGACGAGTACTGCCGTTGCCACGTCCCCAGCATTCGCGGGCGCGTCGAACTTTTCCTGCAACTCACCCGCGCCATCGCCTACGCGCACCAGCATCTCGTCCTGCACCGCGATCTCAAGCCCTCCAACGTTCTCGTCACCAACCGCGGTGAAGTCCGCGTCCTCGACTTCGGAATCGCCAAACTGCTGGACTGCGGCTCCACCCGCGAAACCGAACTCACTCGCGTTGCCGGCCGCGCCCTGACCCTCGACTACGCGTCCCCGGAACAGATCCGTGGCGAACCGCTCACTGTCGCTTCCGATGTCTACTCGCTAGGCGTGATGCTGTACCAGTTGCTCGCGGGCGCCCCGCCGTATCACCTCAAACGCGACTCGCGCGCTGCCCTGGAAGAGGCGATCCTGGAACTCGAGCCGCGTCCCCCTAGCGAGGCCGCCGGAACCACAACGCTGCGCCGCGCGCTCAGGGGCGATTGCGACACCATCGTTCTAAAGGCGCTCAAAAAGGATCCCTCGGCGCGCTATGCCACTGTAGACGGTCTCGCCGAGGATCTCACCCGCCTGCTCGACAACCGGCCTGTCCAGGCGCGTCCGGATGGGACTCTCTACCGCATGTCTAAGTTCGTCCGCCGCAACCGCACCGCCGTTGCCGCCGGAGTCGCGCTCGCGGTGAGCCTCATCGGTGGTACCGGCGCTGCCCTGTGGCAGGCGAATGTCGCCAAAGCCGAGGCCGCGAGAGCCCGTGAAGCGAAGGAGTTCCTTCTGTCCGTCTTCATCGACGCCCACGCCTACCGCAGCACTGGACGGCCTCTCTCCGCGCTCGACCTGCTCCGCGAGGCGCCTACCCGCATCGACCGGATGCGGAGTTTGAAACCGGAAGTTCGCGTGGAACTGTTGAACAACATCGGCGCCAGCCTTCTCAGCCGCCAGGACACGGCGGTCGCTGAAACCGTGTTGAATCGCTCCGTTATGGAAGCCGCGCCGCTGGATCCCGGGCATGTGAAAACCCTCCGCGCTCGTTCGCTGCGCGGATGGGTGCGACTCTTCCGCGGCCGCACCGGCGATGCCCTCTCCGAAAGTGCCGCGGTACTGTCCGGCTTGCGTCACGCTCCCGGTGCCGGTCCCGCCGATTTCACATCCGCCCTCCGGCTTCAATCCGCCGCTGCGCTCGAATCGGGCAACGCTCCATTGGCGGAATCGGATGCACTCCAGGCATTCCGCCTCGCCGAGACTCGACTCGGCCCTCGCCACGATCAGACCGTGCTGGCCCAGGTCGCTTTATGCAGCGCCCGCACTGTGACCAAAGGCGCGGGCGCACTGGATACCTGCGAACAGGCAAGGCGTCGCGCCCTCGCCGCGTATTCGGGACAAACGAATCATCCCAACGTGCTGAAGGCGCGCGCCGCCTGGGCAGAAGCACTTGCGAGTGCAGGCCGGCGCCGGGAGGCGATCGAGGAAACTGAACGGGTCGTCGCTGATGCCTCTGCCCTGTTCGGATCTTCCGCCAGGGCTGTGGGCATTTATCTGTCGGACCTGGCTCGCCTGCGATCTCACAGCGGCCGGACCACCGAAGCCCGTGAAACCCTCGATCGCGCGCTGCGCATCCTCTCCGGTCACATGGACCCGGATTCGGAAGCTCACGCCGCACTGCTCGAGCGCCTTCATTCGATCGACACTCCAAAACAGCGGTCCGCGCGTGCGGATCCTCCGCGTCCGCCGCACGGACCGGCGTAGTCTTCCAAGCACCCCTCGCACCCGAAGACTACGCCTGCCGTCCTATTGTGTGATGAATACCGTCTTCGGCAGATTCTCCGTGCACGTGAACGAATCCGTGGTCGCCACCATGTCACTGCCCCACTTCGTTCCGCCGATATGGTGCGAATACGTCACCTTGAACTTCGTTTTATCCCCGCCCACGTGCTCCAGGTCCCGCGTCCACACCAGGCCCTTGCTGGATTCGAGTTTCTGGAACCCGTCCCCTGGAAACAGCGTCTCGTGCCGCCATTCGTTCTTGTCGTAGTCGTAATAATCGAAGCTCTTCAGTTTCACTTCGTCCGGCGTGCTGTTGTGGATCGTGATCTTCACGTCCTTGCAGTTGTCGCCCGCTGCCATCGCAGCCGGTACCGCACTCATTGAGATTGCAAACGCCACTACTGACGTGGCGGCATATTTGAAATTGAACTTCAGCATTGTTCTGCTCCTTTTTTTCGTTCGGAAGGTTCATCGCCTTCGCATCAGGTATTCCGAAAACTGGAGCAAAAACCGGACATTCATCCGCAACTATTTCTTCGAGGACGCCGGCGCGGGCGGCGTGGATTTGATCTTCGCGTAAGCGGCAACCGGCCGGAGCGCGATCCGTTCGATCCGATGATCGAGTTCGAAAGGCTGGCCAATCTTGGCATCCGGAAACAACGGCATGAAGAACGTTTTGATCAGCAGGTCCAAAACCGTACCTGTCGCCGAAACCCCAGAAATCTCCAGCTTCTTCAGGTACACCGTGCACTTCCCCTTCGCCGACTGCACCTGCACCGTCACCGCCACCGGACGCTCGCCCTGCAGCAACTTGTCCAGGAACCAATTATTCGAGCCGCCCTTGGCGTGCCGCAGCTTCATAAAATCGATATACGCGCGACCCGTGGCGACATCGGTGCCCAGTTCCACCCGCGCGTCGCGGAAGCCCTCCGGAACAATTTGCGGGATCTCCACCGCGGCCCAAGCCTCGATCTCCGCCTTCGAGAACGAGTACACCGTGTTCGCCGGAGCGCGGTTGCTCTCGATGATGTCCAGTTTCTTGCGTGCGGACTTGTATGCTGCCGGTTCCGCCCCCTCGAAAGCGGGCGCTATCGACAGCACCAGGATCAGCGCCGTTACCCTCGTCATCTCTTCCAGTCTAAAGCCCTTCTGGAGTTGCTTCCCGATTTACCCGCCCCGTCGCCGTAATCTACGCCTCCCAGGCCCTTTCCTATCTTTTCCGGCGGGCATAGAATCATAGCGGTATACAAGTACGGGAGGTGAGTGCCATGCTTTCGGCGAAACTAGTCCAATTGATCGAAGACCACTGGCAGGGCATCACGACCGCAATCCTTCACCAGATCCGGAGTGATCCCCGGCTACACCATATCAGCGGACTCCCTGAAACGGAGTTGCGGGACATCGGACGCGCCATTCTCCGGAATCTCGGCCATTGGCTCACGGCTTCTGGCTCGGAGCAGCGAATGGTCGAGGAACAGTATGAAGGACTCGGCCGGGTCCGTTTCGCGGAATCGATTCCGCTTCACGAGTGCGTATGCGCTCTGCAGCTCGTTAAGCAGCGCGTCGTCGAGTTCTCGCGCGATCACGAGTTCGCCCAATCCAGCGTGGAGATCTACGCCGAGGAAGAACTGGAGCACCGGCTCAACCAGTTCTTCGACGACCTGGTCTACCACGAAGTCATCGGATACGAGGAGGCGATGCGCAAATCGCTTCCTGCCCGGGTGGGCGTCGGCTAGCCGCCAATCGCAGGTCGATCCATTCCGAGCCCCGATCGGTTGGAGAGCGGTCTCGGCCACCGCCGCTCGACTACCCGTCGCCTCACTCGGGGATCTTGCGCTTCAACTCCTCCGCCAGCAGATCCACCGCCGTCTCCTCGCTCAGGCGCTCCGTCTCGGGTTCGTGCGCCGTCTCCGTCATCCCCAGGCGCTCGCAAATCAGCGCGAGCATCTGAATGATTCTCGTCACCTCCCGCTCGGACAACATGTCGATCTGCAGGTTGAGCTGATTCCGCTGTTCCGCCCGCTTGCTCATCGAGTTCTGCTTCATCAGAACAAACGTAGTCAGCAGCACCGCTTCAATCGACACCGTCACGCTCAACAGCACGAACGGAAATGGATCGAAAGGCCGAACGTGGGGGATCAACCCGAGATTGATCACGAACCACAAAACGAAACCCGCCAGATGCAGGAGTACGAACGCCATCGTGCCGACGAACGCCCCCATTGCATCCCCCAAACGCTCCACCGGAGTCCGCTCCCTCAGGAACTTCTGCTCCAGCTTGGCAATCGTCTCGATGTTCTCGCGTGCGGTCGGGTCCACTCTACTTAAAGATGCGATTCCCGAACCACTGATATCGTATAGATTGTGAGAGCGCAAAAACCTCTGCGCATTTCCCATGTCGGGCTGCGAGGCGTCGTGGGAAAAGGAATGACCGCTGCGCACGTCCTCGATTTCACCGCCGCCTTTGGAACATTCCTCGGGACGAAGGGGGCCGTCGTCATCGGCCGCGACCCCCGGGCCAGCGGCGTCATGATCCGCGAAGGAGTCGCCGCTGCCTTGATGGCCACCGGGCACGACGTCATCGATCTCGGCGTAGTCTCGACTCCCGTGATCCAACACTCCATCAGCCGCAGCGATTCGGCCGGTGGCATGTCGATCGGCGCCAGCCACAACTCCGCCGAGTGGAACGCCCTCAAGTTTCTCGGCCCTCGCGGCAGCTACCTCTCCACCGCCGAGGCCTCCGAACTCCTCGACATCTATCACCTGCGCAATTTCACGTTCGCCGAGTGGGATGGCATCGGTTCGTATGAAGTCAGGGCCGAAGCCATCGACCGCTACCTCGACGACCTCTCGTCCGCATTTGATTTCGAAAGCCTGCGCGGGTACAAAGTCGTAGTCGATTGCTCCAATGGCACCTCGTCCCTGATTCTCGAGCGTCTCAACCAGCGCTTCGGCTTCCACTTTATCCTGATTAATGCCCGTATCGAAGGCGTTGCATTTGCGCACGAGCCGAACACCTCCAGCCGCACCGTCGCACTGCAACTGGCGCCGCTCATCCAGCCCCTCGGCGCCGACGCCGGTTTCCTGTTCGATGCCGATTCGGATCGCGTCGCACTCGCAACGGAAAAGGGCGAACCGGTCTCGGAAGAGATGGTGCTGCCGGTCCTCACCGACTACCTCCTGCCCCGCAGTCCGGGCAAACTCGTTATCGCCAATCTCTCCACCACCGCTCTGCTCGAAGAGATCGCCCGCAAGCATGGTGCCCGGGTGCTGCGCGTTCCCGTCGGCCGCCAGGCCGCCATCGACGCGCTGGGCGCTTACCGTCCGGAGCAGGTGGCTATCGCCGGCGAGGGCACCGGAGCCGTCATGATGCCGCGATTCCGCTTCGTCTACGACGGTATTGCCTCCATGCTGGCCGTGCTGTCGATGATGCATGTCGAGGGTCGCACGTTGTCCGAAATCCTCGCTTCTTACCCGAAGTATTCCATCCTCAAGGGCGAAATCCCTCTGGAGACGCAACGGATCCCCGCGCTTATGACCGACCTTCAAAAGAGAAACTCCGGCGGCCATATCGACATGACCGACGGCCTCCGCGTCGATTGGCCCGACCGCTGGTTCCACGTGCGCGTGAGCCAGACCGAACCCGTTGTACGCGTCATTTGCGAGCAGAAGGGCGATCCGCCCACTTCCCTGTTCGAAGCTCTTATGGACCAGGTGCGGCGCTATGCGGCGTGAACATCTCCTGAAAATCGGCGTATCGGGAATTCGCGGCGTCGTCGGCGAGTTCCTAACCCCGCTGCTCGCGCGGGCCTTCGCCCAGGCCTTCGGTACCTATGTCGGCGAGGGTCGAGTCGTCGTCGGACGCGACACGCGCTCGAGCGGCCCCATGCTCCAGCGCGCCGTCCATTGCGGCTTGCTCGCCGCCGGTTGCGAGGTCATCGATGTCGGAGTCCTGCCCACGCCCACCATCCAGATCTACGCCGGCGCTACCCGCGCACGCGGCGGACTCGCCATCACCGCCTCCCACAATCCGCCCGAATACAATGCGCTGAAGCTCTTCAATCACCAGGGCCTGTTCTTCAACCACTACGAACGCAGCGAACTGCTCGACATCTACCATCAGAGCGATTTTCGCCAGGCTGAAAATAGCGAGATGCTGCGGCTATGGTCCGAGCTGAAGGCCCCCGCCAAGTTGCACATCGACCGCGTCCTTCAGCACGTCAACGTCGATCGGATTCGCGCCCGTCATTTCAGAGTCGCGCTCGATTCCGTCAATGGAGCCGGATCCGTAATGAGCCCCGGCTTCCTCACCGAATCTCTCGGTTGCGAATTGCACGCCATCTCCATCGATCCAACAAAACCGTTTCCGCGCATTGCCGAACCTCGCCCCGATACGCTCGGCGACTTGTCCCAACTCGTGATCTCTCAAGGGGCTGAGATCGGATTCGGGCAGGACCCCGACGGAGACCGCCTGGCCGTTGTTGACGAATCCGGGAGAGTGCTCGATAACGACGACGTTCTGGCGCTCGCCATCCAGGCCGCGCTCGAACGTCGCCCTGGCGATGTTGTTGTGAATCTCACAACATCCTCCGTCATCGACGACGTCGTCGCAGCGCGCGGCGGCAAAGTCTTCCGCACACCGGTCGGCGAGGCGAATGTCGTCGAGATGATGCAGGCCGTCAATGCGGTGATCGGCGGCGAAGGCTCCAACGGCGGAATCATCTTCCCCGCTGTTCACCTGTGCCGCGACAGCTACACCGGAATGGCATTTCTGCTCGACCGCATGGCCGAAACCGGATGCACGATTTCGCAGCTCGCCGGACAGCTTCCGCACTATTCACGGAAGCTCGGCAAAACCGGATTCGAACACGGCAAACTCGGCCCGTTGATGCAGTCGCTCGAAGACCGCTACCACGGCGCCCGGCTCGATCGCTCCGATGGCTTGAAGCTGACACTCGACGACTCGTGGATTCACGTCCGCGCTTCGAACACGGAGCCGATCCTTCGCATCGCCGCCGAAGCGCGAACCGCCGATCGTGTCGAGCAGCTCTACGCCGAGGTAATGTCGCTATTGGGCGGGTGATGCCGCTGCCGGTGGCGGCTGCGGCTTGTCGGCGGGTTCCGGCAGAATGAAGGACGTTTCGCCCGGCCGCAGCAGCTTCAACTGCTTCCGGATCTCCATCTCCTGCTCCGTGGGATTGTGTTTCAGCCGCTCGATACGGTCGCGCTTCCGCCGGTTCTCGAGCGCCAGCGTAGCGTTTTGGTTCTCCAGTTGTTGTATTTCTTTCCGCTTCTCCATGAGCGCGGAAACGCCGTTGGGGCCTCGCAGGGCGATCACGGCATACATGCCAACCAGAAGAAAGGCAGCGACAGGACCAAACCGCCGGATAATCGCCATCATCAGTGAACCAGTGCCTTTATTGTTTATAAACGGTAACGGCTCAAATAGCTAGAGGAAAATGGGCGCGGGTGTCGAAACGTAAGGGTGTCGCGCACAAACAAAAACGGGAGTAAATGTTTGAATCATCTGCTCCCGCTAATGTTGAACCTACGTTATAGCGTCGCGGCGGGTAGAGGTACGGCCGCGGCCGCCGTCTCGGCGTCCATCACCGTTGCAATCGCGTGAATCACCGAAGCAACGCGCACCGCCGCGAGCACCGCTTCTTCGCTCAGCCCCTTCTCCCGGACCACCTTCTCGTGCGATGCCGCGCAAACATGGCAATTGTTGATCGCCGATACCGCCGTGCACCACAGTTCGAAGTCCACCGGTTCCACCCCATGCATGCGGATCACGTTCATCCGCAGCCGCGCCGGAATGGTGCGGTACTTGTCGCTTTCCACCATGTGCAGAAAACGGTAGTACACGTTGTTCATGCCCATGATTGCCGCCGCGGCCTTCGCCGCTTCAAAAGCCTGCGGCGACAAATGCGCCTGCGCCTCGCTCAGTACCGCCGCTGTCACATCCGCGTTCCGCGAACCCACGGCGGCAGCCACTGCGGTCCCCCACAACTGCTGCTCCGTCAGTTCGGTTTGCCGCAGGACACTCCCTAGGTTGAGCTTCAGATCTTTGGCGTAGCCCGGAATGCGCTCGTTTAACTGCTCGATCGTCATCAGAGCACCAGCGTGGGCTCGCCCTTCTGCCAGTTGCAGGGGCACAACTCGTCGGTTTGCAGCGCATCCAATACCCGTAGCACCTCCTGGGGATTGCGGCCAACCGACAGATCGGTCACCATCACGAACCGGATTACGTTGTCCGCATCGACGATGAATGTCGCGCGCTGCGCCACGCCCGCGTCCTTGTCCAGAATGCCGAGCGCGCTGCACAATTCGCGTTTCACGTCCGCCAGCATCGGGAACGGCAGGTCCTTCAAATCGGGATGATTCTCGCGCCAGGCGCGGTGTACGAACTCCGAATCCGTGCTGCCGCCGAGAACCTGCGTGTCGCGGTCCTCGAAATCTTTGTTCGCCTTCGCGAAACCGGCAATCTCCGTCGGGCAGACGAAGGTGAAGTCCTTCGGCCAAAAGAAGTAAAGCTTCCACTTCCCCTGGTAATCCTGATCCGTAATCGTCTTGAATGCGTTGTTCTTATCCGTGCTGACCGTCGCCGTCACGGAATACGTAGGAAACTTATCGCCAACTCCAAGCATGTGTGTTGTTAGCTCCTGTTCTTTCGTTATGAATTTAAAGAATGCTGTCTGGCGCACGAAGCGCAGACTCCGACAATTTCGGCCGTTTGCCGCTCCACCTGAAAACCCTTTGGCAGCCTCCCGCGTAAACGGATCGCCTCGACCTCATCCTGGTTCAAATCGGTGATCGAGCGGCACACCCGGCAAACCACGTGATAGTGCATAGTCAGGTTCGCATCCAGCCGCAGCGAACCGTGAAGCGCGCTCACTTCATGCACCAGGCCCGCCTCGAGAAACGTCCGGATGTTCTTGTATACGGTTCCGAGTGAGATAGACGGGATCTGGTCCCGCACCTGATCGTAAATCGTCTCCGGTGTGGGGTGGTCCTTCGCGGCAACCAGCGCCTGGTAGATGGTCTGCCGCTGGTGAGTGTAAGCGAGCCCGAGAGTTCGACACCGCTCGCGGAACATCGCCACGAACTCAACCTGCGACTGATGTATCAATCTTTATTGAACGATAATAGTTATCGTTTGTCAAATACTACTAAACAGGAATTGGGAGAAAGCCTCCCGCCACGCCTCCGGACGCTTCATCTCCGAAACTTCGTGTCTTCTTTGAAGGCTTCCAGCGCGTTGTAGACAATCGGGCAGTACGACGCCCGGTCCACGAACTGCCACATTCGCGTCGAAATCGGACCCTCGCCTCGAACGATGTGCGGAAAGTTGACACAGTTGGATGGGCGCGCCTCGTATACCGTGCAAACGGTGCCGTCCAGGAAAACGCAGCCCTGCTCCGTGCGCGCCAGCACAGTGTCGCCCATCTCGTCCTGCACGACGTACTTCGCTTTGAAATCCGTAATGCTCATGCGGAAGAACTTGGCGAGTTTCTCGATATCCCGCTTCAGCAGTTGCACGGAGGCCACTTTGCAGCAGTTCGCGCACACCGTGCAGTCAATCTGCTCCTCGATCGTCTGCCCGATATGCCGCAGCCGCCGTTCATTGTAGCTGTGCGTCTTCAGGAATTTGCGGAACCGGAAGTTCTCGTCGCGCTGCTTTTCCCCGAGGCGCTGTATTTGGATGAGATCGGTAATCAAAACTCTGATTTCAGGATCTCACTCCCCGCGCATCTCCGGCGGGATCGGGAGCGTGACGTTCCCCGTGGCCGCCCATTCCGCTCCGCGGGTGTACGTCACCGCGAAAGCGGGCGTCGACAGCACCGGAGCGTCGTGCCCTAACGCCGTCACGAAAACCCGGCCCTTTCCGTAGTCCACGGTCCACAGCATCGGCTGATCCAGACCCGCGCCCGGAATAGGTTGACGCGCCTTCCCGCCGTACAAAGCGTGATCGTCCCAGGCGGTGGCGAGTAGATGAAACGTGCCCTCCGGCTGCCACTTCAGGTTGGCGTACAGTTCATCGTTCGGCTGCGGAAACGACTTTTTGAGACCGCGCGTAATCGGATGCTCTGAGTCGCGGATGTCCACCTTGAAATCGTGCCGCGCCGAATGATGCCCGTTGTTCGGACGCCAGTTGCCGGCCGACATCTTTTCAAACTCCGTCCAGCCGTCGAACGCTGCGACCGAGAAGTGATAGACCACCACGCCCTTGCCCGACCGCACGAACTCCAGCAGCGCTTGGTCGGCCCGCTCTCCCCAGCGCAGCGCCGGCTTGCGCCCATCGTAGTAGTTGAGGACGACGAGATCGTAGGGCGCCAGCGTCTCCGGCCCCGCGCCGCGAAACTCTTCGGTCACCCGGACTTCGAACCGCCCGGTGTCTTCGAGCAGTTTCTTCAGCACCGGAGTGGTGCCGCGCCAGTCGTGGCCGTTCTGGCCGGTAATGATCAGGGTTTGGATTTTTGAAGCCGCGGGATCGGCGCTCCACAACGGAAGCACTCCCGCCGCCAGTAGGATTGCAACGAACATTCGAGGCATGACGATCACACTCTATCGCACTGCCTCCGATCGCCGCCTCTCACCGCTCCAACTCGCCCAACTCCAATTCCTCCGCTAGCCTCCGCGCAACCTCGTCCCACTCCTCCGGTTGTGCTCCCACCACAGCCAGCGTCATCCTTACCCCCGGCGCCTGTCGCGCGATCAACACCAGAGTCTCCCGCCGCGCGATATACGCCTGTGGCGACGAGAACCAGTACGGCTCAAATCCCAGCTTCCCGCCCATCCCGCGGCACCGTTCGAGCGAGTCCCGCCGCGGCTCCCGCTCCACATATGTGGCCCGGTTCGGCTGCCGCAGCGAGTAGTGCCGATTCAGCGCCTGCAGACAGATCAGTTCCGGCAGCGAACCGGCCAGCCACTCAAGTTCGCCGCGTTGAAACCCTTCCGTATCGGGATCTTCGAGGATGGGATGAAACGCAACCCCGCCTGCGTCGCCATCCCCATCGCCATCGAGCAGGAAGATGTCCATCTCCACCTCCCGCATGGTCACCGCCAGCAGTTCCACCCCATCCGGAAGCATCCCGAGCGTCTCGGTCCGCAATTCCAGAAGGTCTGCCGGGTTCGTCGAAAACGTCCCGAAATCCAGCCAGCCGTGCCGCACGCTGAGCTGCGACAGGAAGTCGCGAAGCGTGCCGGTAATGGGGCGCGGCATCGACTGCTCGATCCGCGTCATCTGCTCTGGTGTTGCGCCCTCAATCGAGGATACGAACGCGGGGTCGAACTCGGTGCAAAAGTCGATCGCGCGAAGGATGGGGCTCTTTTCGTCAACTCCGGGCATCGAATCTACTTCTGGCCTTTCTCACACAGCAGGCGGCCCAAAATGCGCCGGCACTGTTCGCACGATCCGATTTCGGTGTTATGGGCGACACCGGTATTCCTTAACCTCAACCAAACTTCGGCCAGTTGGATGTTTCTCAGTCCCTGAACTCGAGCCTTCTCGAGAAGCTTGGGCGCGGCGCACTTCCCGAGTTGCTTGAACGCCGTTGTAACTCCCGTCGCCAGAGGATCGGCGGCCTCCAGATACGTGTCGAGGTTGCCATCCGAGTATCGGGTGATGTTGCCCTTATCGTAAGGCAGTTTCTTACACCAGCTACCGCCGAAATCTTTGTCGCCCGAAATCGCATAGTGCTCGATTTCGTCGCCCTTCGAATTAGTTCCCCTGAGAATGCCGAACATCTTCCCGTTGCCTCTGACATTGTGGAGTTTGTTGTACGCATCCTGGGTGAAGAGGTTCGGTTCTCCGTCCACTTTCGCGTACGAGGTCGCCAGCGCGAAGGCGCGTAACAGATTCCCCAGCCTCCGGGCTTCATCAATTACGGCCTGGGGTGTCTCGACGTAATGCCATACGTCGCGCGGTGCCGTCGAGGCATTGCCTGACTTCCAACCGGAACAGAACGGGCACCATCCGCCGTGATGGTGCCCGCGCGGAGTCAGCGCACCGCCCAAATCGCTCGGATTCTGGCGGTTATTGTCGGGACACGTCGAGTTATTAGTGTCGTCGTGGGCGCACTCTACAATCGTGTCGTCCTCGGTGAGGTTCTTTTGTTTGCGCTCCCATTTCACCTGAGAACAGGCGAAGCGGGTGATCGTAATCTCCACCTCGTCCGGCACTGTCAGCGCGCAGATCGTATATTTTTTTAGAACCTTCTCAACGGTGCCGACGGCCGCAGGGCCCGTCGTGCCGCTGGGAAGCGCCCTCAGCAGGACCTTCGACAGATTCGCCCCGTACTCATTCTTCGGCTTCTTCTCTACCGCCCTAACGAATGAACCCTGCGGCTCCCACTCGTGCTCCCCGACATCGTCCTCCAGACCTTGAACGGTTACCTCCTCCGGTATGCCGCTCGATTCGAGCAGGATTTCGCCAATCTTCCAACAGTCTGGATCGCGATTCAGCCCGAGCAGAACACTGAATTTCCGGCGCGCGGGCCGATCGGTCTTGGTGCGATCTTCCAGTTGCACCGTCTTGTACGTGATGCTCGCCTCAATGAAAACCGCGGCCGCAACAGAATACCCGAGCGATTCCACTCCTCGCGGGTTGTACTCCGCCGTCAGTTCCACCACCCCCGGCGCTTCCGCTTTCACCACGTGGCGCCGCGGATCGCCGCCCTCGGTCGTCTTCTTTACCTCCGTTCCTCCCACCGTCCACGTGTGCGTCTTCTGATCGGTGCCGACGACGTCGAACTGGGCCGAGCTCTTCCTCGCTTCGTACACTTTCGCGACAATACTAGGCTTAATCCGGTAGCAGATCAGTTGTGCGCCGGTTCGGGCAACCACATCGGGCCTGTCGGCGTGCGAAAAAGCGACTTCGATTTCCGCGACACCTGACTTCGCAGCGGAGAATTTGCCGGTCGCTTTGCTGTCCTCGTCGGCGGAGAGGTCGGTTGTTCCCGAACTCTTCACCGTCCACTTGTATCTCGCCTTTGTGCCGAGTGCGGGCGTACCGGCTGCAGGGATCGATCCGCTTTCACGCTCCTCCGATTCCTCCGGAAATAACCCGATCGCGAACTTGGGAGCCTTGATCGGTTGATTCCCGCTATCGTTGATCGTCACGTCAAGGAAATACACGTTCCCCGCAGCGCTCACCGGCGGTTTATCGGTCGTGTAATCCACCGTCACCCGAACCGCGCCGGACGTGGCTTGCGTCACTTTGACGGTGGCTCCCTCCTTAGTGTCGGCAACACCATCGGGGTCGTACTTCCACGCGTAGGTGCCGGTCGTCGGGTTCTCTCCGATGGCCGTCACGGTCGCCGTTTCCCCCTTCAGGACCACCCCGGGGTTGGGATCGATCTTCACCTTAGGCATGCACGAGAGCGTTTGCGTCGCCGTGGTCGTCGCCTGTTGCGTCAGGTTCGTCTGTAGTGAAGAATCGGCATTTTCCACCGCCTGAGTTTCTTTAGTACCGCCGGTCTTCTTCTTTTTGCTCCCGCCACCACCCTTCTTCTTACCCACGGCCGGCCCTCGCCGTATGGTGGGTGGGAATCCGGCTGTGGGCCAGCCCTCGCTCCAGCAGCATGTCGAGTTTGTGTTGGGGATGAACGGTGGGCCGCGAGAGAATTTCGGCCGCCCAGGGCACATCCGGGTCCACGTCGAACTCGTCTCCTAGCAGCAACATCAGGTTTACGAACCGCCCCACATCAACGTCGCGAACAAACCCGTGGTGCGCTGCTCGTGCAATGCCATCTTCAATCGTTTCCAGGACGGCGTCGCTTCCCATTTCGGCGAATTCTTGGGCCCAGTGCTCTTCAAGGCAGGTCCGTATTTTATATGCCAAATTGCGATGCGACGCCTCTCGAAACGCTCTTATTTGCGAATCTCGTATCGTCAACATCATGTCCCAGAGGAAAGGTGAAGCTATTATAGCTCGCGAAAAGATCGAGTATTTCGCGACAAAACCGGGGTGTATCGCCGATACTACGGTTACGCTGATTCGTTAGAATTGGCCGGTCGGATTTTCACCGTTGACACTGAATTATCCACAGCCTGTTTCACAGTGCATCCAGCAGATACAGAAAGACTTAATCGGATTTTCCACAGCCAGGTCACACGCCGGCCGGCGTTACTCGCCTGCTACCCTGGGGGCGCAATGGCAACTTCCGCTCAGATCCTGGCAAATCGCCGTAATGCGCAACTCTCGACGGGCCCGTCCACGCCCGAAGGGAAAGCGGCCTCCTCGGCCAACGCCACCCGGCACGGACTCGCCGGCACCCGTTTCGCCCTCCTGCCGAATGAAGACCCCGAAGAGTTCTCTCGTCTCCTCGCGTCCATCAAGGCAGAATTTCGTCCGGCTGGCGGTCACGAAACTTTCCTGGTCGAGCAGATGGCCAACGCCCGCTGGCGCCTGAGCCGGATTGAACGCCTCGAAGCTGAAGCGTTCGAGCGGATCCTCACCGAACCACGCGACCGCGAGGACTCCCCGGACGGGCGCATCCTCGATGTCCTCGCCTCCAATGGCAATATCCTCGAAAAGCTTCAGCGCTACGCGGCGGCAGCCGAACGCTCCTATTACAAAGCGCACCGTGAACTCGTGCAGGGACGTGGACAGAAACTTCGAAACGAAGCCAAGTCGCTGGATGCCTCGATCGTCGCCTACATCAACGCGGGTCTGCCCGAGTCGTCGCTACAGAACGAAGCCAAATCTAGGAGGGAACGGCGTCACCCTTCATTCCCAAAGCGCTCTTCCGGCCCCTCGAACCTCGCCCTGCGCCTCTAGCAGGCTGCGGAAAAAGTAAGTGCGCTCTTGGCGTATAAAACAATACACAGTACAATTGTTTTATGCGTGGCTCCGATACCCAGCAGTCGGCGATGTTCAGTTATGTGTCGCCGGAGGATCGCGTCCCGGCCGATCACCCCTTGCGGGCCATCCGCCAGATCACCGACCGCATCCTGTTGCAGATGTCCGCGTTGTTCGGCAAGATGTATTCGACTTTCGGTCGGCCTTCGATTGCACCCGAGAAACTGCTGCGGGCGTTGCTGTTGCAGGTGTTGTACTCGGTCCGCAGCGAACGGATGCTGATGGAGCAATTGAACTACAACTTGCTGTTCCGTTGGTTCGTGGGATTGAACCTGGATGATGCGGTATGGGATGTCACGGTGTTCACCAAGAACCGGGAGCGGTTGATCGAGGCGGAGGTGGCCAAGGAGTTCTTCCATCAGGTGGTGGCCCAAGCGCGGGAACTGGACCTGATGTCGGACGAGCACTTTACGGTGGATGGCACACTGCTGGAAGCCAGCGCCAGTCTGAAAAGCTTCAAGAAGGTAGATGGAGGCGAAGAGACGCCGCCGGACGATCCCGGCAACCCGACCGTGAACTTCCACGGGGAGAAGCGGAGCAACCAGACCCACCAATCGACGACGGATCCGGATGCGCGACTGGCCCGCAAGGGCGGGGGCAAAGAGGCGAAGTTGAGCTACAGCGGCCACGTGTTGATGGAGAACCGCAACGGACTGGTGGCCGATGTGGAAGTGCTGCAGGCCACGGGTACAGCCGAGCGGGATGCGGCGTTGGTGATGATGGAAACGATTCCAGGCAATCATCCGGTGACGGTGGGCGCCGACAAGGCCTATGACACGAAGGACTTCGTGGCCGAGGCGCGGAGTCTGAAGGTAACGCCGCACGTGGCGCAAAACAACAAGCGCCGCAAGAGCGCGATTGATGGGCGGACCACCCGGCACGCCGGGTATGGGGTAAGCCAGCGGAAGCGTAAGCGGGTGGAAGAGATCTTCGGCTGGATGAAGACGATCGGTGGGATGCGGAAACTGAGGCACCGCGGACTGAAGTTGGTGCAGTGGGGATTCACGCTGGCAGCGGCCGCCTATAACTTGGTACGCATCCGGAATCTGTCGCCGGTCTTTGCCGGAGGGACTGTATGAGGAGTAGTGTGTCTCCACGCCGGAAGGCGGAGCTGAGGGCCACTAAAACTCATAAAATCAGCCGTTTTAGGCACGCCCACGCACATGTGGGTCTGTGTGTGCTGTCGCTTATTTACTAACCGGACCAATTGCAAGTAAGTGGGATCATTCGCGCGACTTACTTTTTCCGCAGCCTGCTAGGAATCACCAGCCCGCACCGGTCCAGCGAGCGGTCATTGGAAGATGCAACTGAAACGAACCCCAAGCAGCTACGACAGCGAACCCTGGTCGCCGATACCTCGCGTCAGCACCCGGTCCGGATGCGCGCCAGCCGCCTCCAGGAATCGCTCGATCGGCTCGGTGAACGGTTCGCGGCTCAACCGGAACGTCTGGTGGTGGACAGGCAGCAGATGCTCAGCCCCCGCCTCGTGCGCCATTCGCATCGCCTGCTCGGGGTTGCAGTGCGCATAGATCCACGGATCGTATGCGCCGATGGGCATCAGCGCCAGGTCCACCGGACGCGAGGTCTTTACACTCCGGAACTCATGAGTGTCCGCCGTATCGCCCGCGAACAGAACGCGCCGCTGGTCGCTTTCGATCAGATAGCCATTGTAGCCGCGATAAGTGTCGGTACGCAGTCGCGCGCCCCAGTGGTTCACCGGCAGTCCCTTGAACGTGAGCGGTCCGATTCGCACCTGTTCGCCCCAGCCCACTTCGTGAACAGCGCCGTAGCGCCGCGCCCGCAGCAGGTCCGATGTAGCCCGTGCCGTCACCACCACCGTCCGCCGGCTTTCGAGAGCGCGCAGCGATGGGATGTCGAAATGATCCATGTGCGCGTGCGACAGCAGCACGATATCGACATGCGGCAGATGCCCGAGTTCCAATGCGGGCGCCACCAACCGCTTCAGCCCGATCGTCACCGGACCGAAGCGCACTCCGCACCGCTCGCTGAATACTGGATCCGTTATGATCGTCACGCCGTCGATTTTTAGCAAAACGGTCGAGTGGCCAACCCACGCCGCATGGATTCCGCGGTCGGACCATTCTTGCCATCTCGGATTCACAGGCGCGGGAACCACCAGCCGTCGCGACTGCCGCGAATACTGTTGCCAATATGTAGGCGCGTGCTTCACTAGACGTCGTGCCACCGCAAACCCGCTCTTCAGTTCACCGGCCCGAGGCCGCCGACTCCATTCGCCACCTCGTGCCGGGTGGCGGAACTTACCAGCCATACCGTTCTTCACTCCATGGATCGCCATGCATGTGGTATCCGTTCCGTTCCCAGAAACCAGCACGGTCTCGATCCAGAAATTCGATCTGCGCCAACCACTTCGCGCTCTTCCAGGCGTACAAACGCGGCACGATCAACCGCGCTGGACCACCGTGCTCCGGTGTCAGCGGCTCGCCGTCGTGCGAAATCGCCACCAGTGCGTCCTCAGCCAGAAAATCGTCCAACGGGAGGTTGGTCGTCCAACCACTATCGTGCCCGCTGATGAGGACAAATCTCGCCTCCGGGGCAACTCCGCCGGCCTGCCCAGCCAGGTCACGCGTCGAAACACCTTCCCAGACGTTCCCCAACCGCGACCATCGCGTCACGCAGTGGAAATCCGAAAATACCTGCACCCGCGGCATTTGAAGGAACTCGGACCAACTCACTTGGAACGGTTTCGCCACCAGGCCCCCTACCGAGAGTGTCCAGCGCCCAAGGTCGATGGGCGGGGTACCGTTCGCGTCGAGGATCGGCCACTTCTTCGTCCGAGATTGCCCGGGTGGGATGCGGGTTTCACGCCGCGTATCCGGGCTGATGATCGCTCCTTGCGGAGCATCTGCCGGCGTCAGGATCGTATCGGGCTGGGTCTTCGTTTGGTCCATTGCGAACATGTTGCTAAGCCAGGATGGCACTATGCGATGCATGTCTCACGAACCCCGGGATATCTCATTAGACGCTCGGCGTCCTTGCCGGGATTCGTTACATACGGCCGCCATTATCGAGTAGCGAGTCGCGGTCCCGCCGGGATCCGCCAGGCAGACCTTAACCCCAGCGGCGAAAAGTACTCCGCCCGTGCGACGAGCTTTCGTAAACCGCGCGTTAACAATAGTATCCGGCTCCCCGATGTACTGGGAGAAGGCCGGTTGACTCGTACGCGCGGCTCTGTTTAAATTACCGTGCAAGTCATCTGCCCAATGTGGGGCGCGGTGTGGTAGAAGATACTAGGCCCACTTTGTTCAAGGGTTGTTAGGGTTGCCCTGTGGGGGTACCCCACGGCTGAGGTTTGGTATTCGCTGGTAAGGAGCAATGCCCACGATCATTAATTCCCGCTACGAAATCCGCGGCGTGGTAGGCCGCGGTGGAATGGGTCTGGTCTACAAGGCATTCGACCGTGTCGTTGGACGCGACGTAGCTGTCAAGACCCTGGTTGACATCCAAGGCCGCGCGGCCCTCGATGCCTTCTTCCGTGAATGGCGAGTGCTCGCCAACCTGCACCACCCCAACATCATAGAAATCTTCGACATCGGAGAATTCGAAGAGGAGAACGTCGTCAAGCCGTTCTTCGTCATGCCGCTGCTTCCCGGCATGCCCCTGGATCAGTTGATCAAGACGCCCGGCCAGACCATTACCCCGGAACGCTTTGGGGAAATCCTGTCGCAAGTCTGCCGCGGTCTCCAGGCCATCCACGACAGCGGCCTGGTTCATCGGGACATCAAGCCCAGCAACATCTTTGTAATGGATTTCAACTCGGTCAAACTGATCGACTTCGGTGTCGCCCACCTGATGGGCGGTAACACCATGACCGGGTTGAAAGGTACGGTTGCGTATATGGCGCCGGAGCAGATCTCCGCCCAAGGCTGTAGTCCCGCGTCGGACCTCTTTTCGCTCGGCGTCGTCGCCTACGAAGTACTAGGAGGAGTCCGGCCGTTCCAGGGCAAGCAGATGGAAGAGGTTTTCGATGCCATCCTGCACCAGTCGCCACAACCCATCTACGAGCTGAATCCTTCGGTCAGCCAGTTGGTCAGCCGCGTTGTCCACAAAGCACTGGCCAAGCAGCCCCGGCACCGTTACGCCAACGCGATTGAGTTCGGCGAAACCTACCACAGAGCGCTGCGCGGCGAACCGATCCCGAGTTTCGATCCTGCCCGCATTCAGCCGCGCATCGATCGCGCAGTGCGCGCCTTCGAGCAGGGTAATCATCAGATGGCCATCGACATCCTCAACGACCTGGATGCCTCCGGCCATATCGACCCGGCGCTCCTTCCCTTACGCAAGCGCCTCGACGAAGCCCAGAAGCGCAGCAACGTCCGCAGCCTCTTGGACCGCGCCAAGGCAGCTCTGCAGGAAGAAGAGTTCGCGCTCGCCATTCAGAACACCGAGTCCGCTCTGACCATCGAGCCCGAAAACCCCGAGGCTACCAGCCTTGCCGAAAGTATCCGCGCCGAATTGGACCGGAGGGAAGTCGAGGAGGTCATCAAGAACGCTGACGCCGCGCTTCGCGAAGGAAATTTCTCGCGCGCACGCCAGTTACTTCAGAACGTGCTCGAGTCCCGGCCCGGCGAACCGCGAGCCACCAAGGCCCTCGCCGACATCGACGCCCAGGAACAGGCGTACCGCATGGCGCGACAGGAGAAGGAAACTCTCTACCGCGCGGCCCGCGAGGCTTGGCAAAATTCCGAATTCAGCGCCGCGGCCACGATGCTCCGCCGCGTGGTTGAATTGGAGGCGAAAGCGCCCGATACTACGGCGCCCGAGACCGGCACCAACTACGCCAGTTTCCTCAAGACCGTCGAACACGCCCGCAATGTCGTAGCCGAGGTTTACTCGAAGTGCAAGCAGCACATCGCTGAAGGGCAGTTCCAGAAGGCGGCCGAGTTGTGCCGCAAGTGCGCCGAGAAATATCCCGGACACCCGGTTCCCCACGGTCTCCGGTTGATGACCGAAGCCGCCGAGCGGCGCTCCGCTTTCACCCGCCTGTCGGAACTGGTGCAAGCCGTCGAGAAGGAGCCCGGCTCCGCGCGAAAACTTGAGATCCTACAGACCGCCGCTACGGAGTTCCAGCAGTTGCCGCGGCTCGACGGCTGGACCACCGCCGTTCGCGAGCAGTTGAAGTTGGCCCACGCCGTTCACGCCGCCGCGTGCGCCCATGAGGAAGGCAAACGCTACTACCAGGCACTGAACCAGTTGGAAATGCTGGCGATGATCGAGCCTGGTTGGCCCGATCTGCAGGACGATATCGACCGGGTATCCCGGTTGGCCGGTGCGCCGACCGTCCAGGTCAATGCGGTCGATCGTCCCAGGGCGATTGCAGTCGCCGCCATGGCTGGTTCGCCCGAGCAAACCCTCGCTTTCGAGGCCCTGGCGAAGTCGCAACCCGGCGGTGTTCAAGCGCCCGTTGTCGCCGCGCCTCCTCCGCAGGCGACTCAAACGGCTCAGAAGCAGTCCTCATCCAACGGTGTTTCAGGCGGAGTCGCTGCCGTGCGCGCATATGCCTCGGCCGTGAAGAGCGCCCCGCTGCTCAACAAGACGGTCAAGATCGGCCGGTGGAATCTCGGCCTGCCCGCTCTCGCGGGCCTCGGGGCCCTGGCCCTGTTCCTTATTGCATCGCCTTTCTACTTCTTTGCCGGCCGCCAGAAAACGCCGGTCAATCCAGAACCCCATACCGCTCTGGTCGAGATCCGGTCCGCCCTGGCAGGCGCAACCATCCGGGTCGGGAATCAATCCGGACAGGGCCGGATCCGCGCTGACTTGCAGCCCGGAGATTACCCGCTCGAAGTTCGCCTCGACGGCTACGAGACGTTGCGCGACAAGATCGTCGTACCGGCGGCCGGGCTTTCCATGACCGTGCCCGATCTGAAGCCGCTGCCGACGTCCCTGCGCATCTCGGCCGACCTCCAAAAGGCCCGCATCCGGCTCGACGACCGAAAAGAAACGAGCATGGAGGATGCGGATTTCCAGGTGGACGATTTAACAGCGGGCGATCACCAGGTGACCGTCACCGATGGCCGTAGTGTCGCGACTGTGAGCTTTTCGGCGGCTACGGCAACCGCGCCGCAAATCAAGTCGCCGCCGGTGGCCAGGGAAGTCGTTGCGTTTCTCGCAACCGGCTTGGGCTCATCGGTGTCCGTCCGCAGCAGCGTCGATCTGTCGAAAGTGACTGTCGACGGCGTCGAAGCGGTCAAAACCGAGGGAGGCGATTATAAGGCCGCCAATCTGCGCGAGGGCGATCACGAAGTCTCTCTCATCACCCCCAACGGTGAGCGCAAGTTCGCCGTGCATACGGGCAACCGGCCCGAGATTCGAATTGCATTGTCCTCGGATCGTGACGTCGGTTCCATTCTGATCACCACGGGTCTCCCCGACTTCCAGGTCGAACTCGACGGCAAACGGATCATTCGAAAGATTCGCGACGGCAGCATGATGATCGGCAACCTCGCCGTGAAGAGCTACAAGATTCGCGTGTTGGCAGACGGCTATCAGCCCAGCTCCGAAATGACCCTCGATGTCACCAAGGGCGGACTCGCCAAGCAGCAGCTTTCGCTGGCTGTCATACCGGCCTTCGCTATCCTCACCGTCAAAGGCGCGCCGCCGAAAACCCAGGTGCTGCTCGACAATAACGCGCTCGGCACCACCGGCGATGACGGCTCGTTCACCATGGATCGCGTCAGCGTGGGCGAACACACCGTCGAACTGCGCAACGCTCCGCAGTTCAAGCCCGCCCAGTTCAAACGGAACTTTGCGAACAAAGAGACCGTGACGATCTCCGGATCCGAAGCGCGTCTCGAACGCAATACCGCGACTATCATGCTGACCGCCACACCGGAAGGCGTGCACTTCGAAACACGTTGCGGGCAGGGCGCGCCGCAGCGCAGACCCGCTCCCGTAACAGTTTCTTGTGGCGAGTCACAGTTCAGCTACCGCGCCACGCTCGAAGGCTATCGCGAGGCATCCGACAGCTTCGCTCTCACTCCCGGCGAGACCTATCGCAAACCAGTCGAACTGGCCAAGGTGGCGGTCGCCGTGACAAAGGGAAGTTGCAGCATGGCCGACTTGGCAAAACGCGGGTGGACGCTCGATGATGGATGGTACGAGACCAAAAGCGAAGGGACCCTGCCTTGTGAGGACATGCTCGGCGTCTATCATTTCGCCGTCCGCGTGCCGCGGGGCTTCGCGCCCAAACCCGTTATCTGGACGATCCAGAGTCCCTCCGCCCGGGTTCAGTTCGTACTGGAGAAGAAGTCGTTCTCCTTCCGCGGCGGGCCGAAGAAAGATATCTCGAAATTCGACGAAGACGGCCATATCATGATCCGGCTCACCAAGGAAGCCAATCGGGTCGTCAATGAAGTGAAGGTAGGAAACACTTGGGAGCAGCTTTCGACCAACGCCGGGGATTTCCGAAAGAGTACCGTCGTGTTTTCGAAGGACGCCCGTATCGCCGCATTCGTCTTCAACGAGCGCTAACCCGCGGAACTCGAATTCGGACGTGAAGTTCCGGAAGCGCTGCGCTACAGTGATACGGTGCCATCGGATACCGCGGCCGTCCGCAAAGGTGAGGAACTCCACGTAGAGGCGCTTACGGAATACCTCCGGGACAAAATCCCCGGTGTTTCCGGTGCGCTCACCATCGAGCAATTTCCCGGCGGTCATTCGAATCTGACTTACCTCTTGCGGGCCGGCGCGCAAGAGTACGTTCTCCGGCGCGCTCCTCTCGGACCGGTTGCGCCGAAGGCTCACGATATGGCCCGCGAGTATGCCGTCCTCGAGGCCGTGGCTCCGCACTTCCCGGAAGCGCCTCGCGTGTATCATCTCTGCACGGACGCCAATGTCATCGGTGCTGTGTTCTTCCTGATGGAGCGCCGGCGAGGTATCGTGCTGCGCGATAGTGTGCCGCCGGAGATCAACCAACCGCCGAGTCTCAGCGAGGCGTTCATCGATTGCCAGGCGAGGCTTCACGCCATCGATATCCAGGCGACGGGACTTGCATCGTTAGGAAAGCCCGAAGGCTTCGTCGAGCGACAGGTACGCGGATGGGCCGACCGTTGGAATCGAGCCAGGACCGCCGACCTGCCCGCAATGGATCGCGTCATTCATTGGTTGATCGAACGGCTTCCGAATTCCACCGAAGCGACCCTCGTCCACAACGATTTCAAGCTCGACAACATCATGCTCGCCGGGCGCGCTCCCGCTCGTATCGAAGCAGTTCTCGATTGGGAGATGACGACAGTCGGAGATCCGCTGGCGGATGTTGGCCTCACCTTGTGCTACTGGTGTTGGGCCAACGCTCCCGAGGTGCAGACAGCCGGGATCCCGGCCATCACCTCGCTACCCGGCTGGTACACGCGTGAGGAGTTCATCGGCCGCTATGCCGCAAAGACCAATCGCGACCTGACGGGCATCGGGTATTACGAAGTGCTTGGAGTGTTCAAACTGGCCGTCATCATTCAGCAGATCTACTATCGTTTCTGGCGCGGCCAGACGAGTGACGAACGCTTCCGCGAATTCGGGGATCGGGCGCAAGGGCTCGTGTCGCTGGCCGCATCGCTCGTGGAGCGCTTCGATTGAGCTTCATCTACTTCTTCCGGCACGGTCAGGCCGGAACTCGCGACCGCTACGATGAGCTTTCCGAAACAGGCCGGCGCCAGGCCGCGCTTTTGGGCGAATACCTCGCGTTCGAGCGCGTGGAGTTCCAGGCAGCATTCTCGGGCGGGATGACCCGGCAAATCGACACCGGGGCGGAGGTGAGCGGGGCCTACCAGCGCGCCGCCGTCCCTTTCCCGGAGATACAGCGCCTGGAGGCTCTGAGCGAGTTTGATCTCGACCGGGTCTATTCGGAGATCGCCCCGCTACTGGCGGACGCGGACGAAGTCTTCCGCCGCGAATACGAAGCGTTGCTCGAGCGCGTTCGGATAAGCGGCGGATCGCCCGACTCGGATGTGCACCGCCGCTGGTCGCCATGCGACATACAGGTAGTGGATGCGTGGATCCATTCCCGCTACCCCTACAGCGGTGAATCGTGGGACCGCTTTCGGGCGCGCGTCGCTTCGTGCCGCCCGTCGCTGAACGGCACCGAAGGGAATGTCGCCGTATTCACCTCGGCAACTCCTACCGCGATCTGGACCGGCCTTGCGCTCGATATACACGACGAACGCCTGCTTCCCCTGGCCGGCGCGTTGTACAACACAAGCATTACGATCCTGCGCCTGCGCGGAGAGCAGTTGCGCCTGTTCAGCTTCAACGGAGTACCGCATCTGACCGATGCGGCACTCAGGACACATCGCTAAACAAACTATGAACTACGAAGAAGTACTGTATGAAGTCGCCGGCCGCATCGCGACGATCACGTTGAACCGGCCGGATAAGCTGAACGCGTGGACCGCGAAGATGGGTGATGAAGTCCGGTCGGCAATGTACGCGGCCGAGGCCGATGATGACGTTCGCGTCATCATTCTCACGGGTGCGGGCCGCGGCTTTTGCGCCGGAGCCGACATGTCTCTGCTGAGTGGCATCGCCGCCAATGGGAATGTGGATCCGGGTCACGCCCTCGCCCATCATCAGACCGGCGAGGTGCGCCAGGGCATCGCTCCCGATTTCCAGCGCAAGTATTCCTACTTCCCTTCGATTCGCAAACCGGTCATCGCAGCCGTTAATGGGCCTGCTGTCGGGCTCGGACTGATCATCACGCTGTACTGCGACCTGCGCTTCGCCGCCGACCCGGCTCGCTTCGGCACGGCCTTCGCGAGGCGCGGGCTCATCGCCGAGTACGGTGTCGCGTGGATGCTGCCGAAACTCGTGGGCCCCGCGAATGCCTTGGACCTGCTGCTGTCCGCGCGGATCATCGATGCCGCCGAAGCCGCACAGATGGGACTCGTGAACCGGGTGTTCCCGGCCAGCACGTTTCTCGACAGCGTTCGCGCCTACGCGACCGAACTGGCGAATGTCGTTTCACCGCGGTCGATGGCGGTCATCAAGCAACAGGTGTATAACGGATTCTTCCAGTCGCTCGAGACTGCGACGGTCTCGGCTGAGCAGGCTATGATCGAAAGCCTCCAGTCTGAAGACTTCAAGGAAGGCGTGGCCCACTTCCTCGAGAAGAGGATGCCCGCATTCACAGGGAGGTAGCCGGTGCACTTCGATTTCTCGGACAAGACCAAGGAGTTGCAGAAGAGACTGACGGGGTTCATGGATGAGCACATCTATCCGAACGAGCCCTTGTACTGGCAGCAGATCGAACAGAACCGCTGGCAGCCGGTACCCATCATCGAGAACTTGAAGCCGGTGGCGCGCGCCGCCGGGTTGTGGAACCTTTTCCTTCCCGAAGATGACCACGGGGCTGGACTCACGAACCTCGAATACGCGCCGTTGTGCGAGATCATGGGCCGTTCGTTCATGGCGCCGGAGGTGTTCAACTGCTCCGCCCCGGACACGGGCAACATGGAGGTGCTCGCGCGGTACGGCACCGCCGAGCAGAAGCAACGCTGGCTGGTGCCGCTGCTCAATGGCGAGATCCGCTCCTGCTTCGCGATGACGGAGCCCGGCGTCGCTTCGTCGGATGCGACCAACATCGGCGCGAGCATCGTGCGCGACGGCGACGAGTACGTTCTCAACGGCCAGAAGTGGTGGACCTCAGGCGCCGGCGATCCACGCTGCAAGGTCGCCATCTTCATGGGCAAAACCGATCCTTCGGCGCCGAAGCACAAGCAGCAGTCGATGATCATCGTCCCGATGGATGCCCCAGGCGTGGAGATCAAACGGATGCTGACGGTGTACGGATACGATCACGCGCCGCACGGGCACGGCGAACTCGTGTTTCGCGATGTGCGCGTCCCCGCGTCGAACCTGCTGCTCGGCGAAGGGCGCGGTTTCGAAATCGCGCAAGGCCGGCTCGGGCCGGGCCGCATTCACCACTGCATGCGGCTGATTGGAGTAGCGGAACGGGCGCTCGAGATGATGTGCCGGCGCACGAAGTCGCGAGTGGCTTTCGGCAAGACCATCTCCGAACAGGGCACCATTCGCGCGGACATTGCCACGTCTCGAATGGAAATCGAACAGGCGCGCCTCCTGACACTAAAGGCGGCCTACATGATGGATACCGTGGGCAACAAGGCCGCGAAGGCCGAGATCGCAATGATCAAGGTGATTGCTCCGAACGTCGCATTGCGCGTGATCGACCGCGCCGTTCAAGCGCACGGCGGAGCCGGTGTGTGCCAGGACTTCGAACTCGCGGCGATGTGGGCGAACTCGCGAACATTGCGGCTTGCCGACGGTCCGGACGAAGTCCACATCGAGAGCATCGCCAAAGGGGAACTGAAGAAGTACGAGGCCTCGTCCTCGGCTGCTTCGAAATGAGTGTCCTTACGCTGGTCCGTCACGGTCAGGCGACCGCGTTCCAAAAGGAATCCGATCGTCTGTCGGAAACCGGCGAATTGCAGGCCCGCAGGCTGGCGGCGTTCTGGCTGAAGAACCAAGTCCGGTTCGACGAAGTCTACACCGGCACGCTGGTGCGGCAGACACGAACGGAACAGATCGTAGCGGAATGCTTCGACGCTGCAGGCGAACACTGGCCGCAAGCGGGGCAACTCGCGGCATTCAACGAATACGACGCCACTGGAGTGCTCGACCGCCTGGTGCCCGCTCTTGCGGCGCGATTGCCCGAGTTCCGAAAACTGGTCGAAGCCTTCCAACAGTCGCACGGCACCGCGGACCGGAACGGCCCGTTCCAGCGCATGTTCGAGGTTGCAATGGGTGTTTGGATCGAAGGCGCAATTCGTGTGGATGGCGTTGAGCCGTTCGACGCATTCCGCGACCGGGTTCGGACGGGGCTGCGCACAATCATGAATGGCGGCGGCAGCCGGCGAGTGGCCATCATCACATCCGGCGGGCCGATCGGATTATCGGTTTCGACAGCCATGAAAGCTCCGGACACGATGTTCCTGGATGTGAACTGGCGAATCCGAAACGCATCACTAACCGATTTCCTCTTCAGCGGCGGACGGCTCACGCTGGACTCGTTCAACGCCGTCCCGCATCTCGACGATGTTTCGTTGTGGACCTATCGATAGAATAAGGAGTGTCTCCAGACGGTTTCCTTCGTTCGACACTCGGGCAAAACGGTCCCGCAGTGTGCCGCATCGGTCTGTCGGCTACCTACCGGCCGGGCCGCCAGACGATTCATCGAGCCATCGATGAAGGATTGAACTACTTCTTCTTTTTCGGATTCGATAACCACATGACTTCCGTGCTGCGCGATGTATTACGCGGCGGCAACCGGGAGCGGTTGGTTGTCGGGTGTGGAGCCTACAACTACATCTGGTGGCGGCAGAACTTCCGGAAGACACTCGAGGCCAGGCTGCGTCAACTCCGAATCGACTACATCGACGTGTTCCACTTCCTCGGAGTCACGAAGGGCCGTGAGTTTCCGCCGCGACTGCAGGACGAACTCCAACAACTGAAGGCTGACGGCCGCGTCCGGGCAGTCAGTATGTCGACGCACGAACGGAAGTTCGCCGGTTCGCTCGCAGCCGCGGGGCGGCTCGACGCAATGATGGTTCGCTACAATGCGGCCCATCGTGGCGCGGAGACCGAAGTCTTCCCGTATCTCGCGCCTCACCGGCCCGGCTTCATCAGTTTCACTGCGACCCGATGGCGAATGCTGCTCCGCCGTCCGAAGGGTTGGCCGGCGAGTGGCCCGATTCCTACAGCCGGAGAGTGCTACCGGTTCGTACTGTCGAACCCGAACGTGGATGTGTGCATGATGGCGCCGTCAAACCTGCAGCAATTCGAGACGAATCTGAAGGAAATCCGGCGCGGCGCCCTGGACAGCGATCAACTCGATTACATGCGGCGGTTCGGCGATGCTGTCCATGCAGCCTCACTGCGGCGACCGCGCCTGTTCGGCTACTGAGGAACCAGCGACAATTTTGCAGCGGGCTCGAATGTGCGAGAATCTACTCGACATGGCCCTCAACGAAGGTGATCCCGCGCCCGATTTCACGGTACAAGACGATCAGGGCAACCCATTCCAGTTGTCGTCGTTCAAAGGCAAGCAGGTGGTACTGTACTTCTACCCGAAGGCCGACACGCCGGGCTGTACCAAAGAGGCTTGCGAGTTTCGCGACACTATCTCGAAATTCAAAAAGCATGGGGCCGCCGTTATCGGCGTTTCGCCGGATGAACCGACGGCGCAGGCCAAATTCAAGGCCAAGTACGAACTGAGCTTTCCGCTTCTAGCCGATGCCGAGCACGCTGTGGCCGAAGCCTACGGCGTTTGGAAAGAGAAGAACAACTACGGCAAGAAATATATGGGTGTCGAGAGAACGACCTTCATCATCGGTAAGGACGGAAAGATCGCGAAGATCTTTAAGAAGGTGAAGCCCGAAGGGCACGCCGAGCAGGTGCTCGCGGCACTGTAGTCCCGCTTGCCCGCCGTATCTTCCGCCGACTAAGTGCGACTTAGTACTTGGTAAGAAACTTGGTGTGAGGCGATACGGACCGGCAATTAAGAAGTCTGCCCGATTGGGCCCGCAAAGCAAGCACCCTTACAATGCTTTTGGTGGGTGTCAACAAATCTATGCGGATGTTCTCCAAACCGGCGAAATCTCATTATTCGGAAGCTGAGGCGGCGGCAGAGTTGGGCGTGTCGGTGGACCGGCTACGCACTCTCATCCGCGAGCACATCATGACCAAGGAAGACGAAGGCCGCAATCCTCCCGTGGTGATGTTTCAGCCGTCCGATCTGCTGGTGCTGAAACTGCTGTCTACGCAAGCTAGCGTTGAAACAACGCGGGGTTGACGAGGTTCGGCGGACGGCGGCCTTCCATGACAGCCACCGCATTCTTGGCCGCCATCATCGACATCCGCCGCCGGGTGTCCGTGGACGCGCTGGCGATATGAGGCGCGAGCACAACGTTCGATAGCCCGAGCAGGTTCGGGTGGACTTGAGGCTCCTTTTCAAAAACGTCGAGACCAGCCGCGCGGATCGTGCGAGCCTTTAGCGCCTCGGCAAGCGCGCCTTCGTCCACCACCGGACCGCGTGCTGTATTCACCAGGACCGCTGAAGGCTTCATCGCCGCCAATTCGTTCTGCCCGATCATGTGGCGTGTCGCGTCCGTCAGCGGAACGTGCAAACTGACGAAATCGGACTGGCGCAGCAACTCGTCCTTGTCAACGAACTCGAGTCCGAACTCCTTTTCGAGATCGGGGGACACGCGCTGGGCGTCGTTGTAGAGGATGCGCATCGAGAACCCCCGAGCGCGGCGCGCCATGGCCTGCCCGATCCGGCCCATTCCGAAAATGCCAATCGTTCGATGATGGACATCCTCACCGACCATCAGGTCGATGGTCCACAATCGCCAAGCGCCGGAGTGGACAAACGCATGTCCTTCGACGACCCTGCGGGCCGCAGTCATCAGCAGCGCCCAGGCAAAATCCGCGGTGGTCTCGGTGAGAACGTCCGGCGTGTTGGTGACGACGATTCCTTTGCGCGTTGCGGCGGGCACGTCGATGTTGTCGAACCCGACGGCGACATTTGCGAGCACACGGACGCCGTTCAGTTGCTCGATGACATCGGCCGTGAACTTGTCCGTCAATTGCGAGACGATCGCCGATTTTCCCCGAGATCGTTCGAGTAGTTGCGCGCCAGAGAGTCCGTCATCGCCCGCTACGTAATCCACCTCATCGAAATGAGATCGAAGAAAGTCCACGGCCTCAGGATAAACACGCTTCGTCACCAGGACGGCACCATTCATTGTTAAACTGACCTTTCCATTGATTAAAGATCGCGAACCTGGAGGATATTATGGCAAAGCTCGGATTTCTCGGACTTGGAATCATGGGGGGGCCCATGGCGCAGCATCTCATCGATGCGGGCCACGAAGTAGCGCTGTGGTCGCACACGCGGTCGAAGGCTGAGAGTCTCGCGAAGAACGGCAAGGCGACCGTGTGCGACACTCCGCGGCAGGTGGCCGAGCGCGCGGAATGCATCTACTACTGCGTTGGCGACAGCGCCATGTCGCGCCGGGTGTCGATCGGGAAGGACGGCTTGTTGGAAGGGATTCAGCCGGGGGCGGTGGTAGCCGATTGCAGCACAATCGCTCCGCACGTGGCTGCTGAAATCAACGAAGCGTTCCAGGCGAAAGGCGCGTTCTTTCTCGATGCCCCGTGTACAGGCTCGAAGGTGGGCGCCGAAGGCGGAAGCCTGACCTTCATGATCGGTGGCGACCCGGCGGCCTACGAGAAAGCCAAGCCGGGATTTGAGGCCATGGGCAAGCTGTTTTACTATTGCGGCGGACCCGGGATGGGCCTGAACGCCAAACTGTGCCAGAACCTGATCCTGGCCAATCTGATGTGGGCGTTCAACGAGGGCATCGTCCTGGCGGTGAAATCCGGCGTAAACCCCGAGTTGATGCTGGATATCCTGAACAACAGTGCGGCCCGCAGCGGTCTGGTTGCGGTGAAGGCCCCGGCGATCATGGCGCGGAACTTCGATACGAATTTTTCCACAAAGTGGATGCACAAGGACATCGGGATGGCTTTGGAGTACGGAAAACAGTTAGGCATCCCACTGCCACAGACCGCCGTAACCCAGCAAATGTTCCAGGTGGCGGTTTCGAAGGGTTATGCGGATGACGATTTTTGCTCTACAATCAAGGTGTTAGAGGAAATTGCCGGGGTGGAAGTGAAAAAATCCTGATTTCTGCTACAAAAAACTGTTGCGTTTCAGAATCTCATATTCTAGAATTGGAATTAAGCCGGGGAGGCAACTCCCACCAAAGCGAGACTAACCTCATTTAAAGACCCCTGAAGCAATCCTCCCCGGCGCCCGAAAGGGTTTGGGTCTTCCTCCAAAAGAAACATACGTTATCTAGAATACTGTAGGATTGACGGAAGGGTTGCGTTCCCTTTACGCCAGTGAGCAGATTCGCACTCTGGCGTGCCGGTGTCATTATTGGGCCGTCTCCGACCGCGAAGTGGCCGCAATCCACCAAGGAGCGGTGGAAGCGGGCCACCGACCAGAGCTATCCGGTTAAAAACACTCTCCTTTTCAATAACTTCCAGTACGGCATGCGGTTTGCATCTATAACCTGCAGGAGGCACCAGATGAAAACAAAGTTGATGGCAATCATGCTGATGGCGGGCGGGAGTTTATTCGCAGGCACTCATGTTTCCATCGGCGTTCAGATCGGGAGGCCGCAGCCGGTTATGGTTGCGGGGCCGATGATGGTCAACGCCGACAGGCCTCCGTGCCCGGGGCCAGGGTACGTTTGGATTAACGGATACTACGGCGAGTATGGCGATTGGTACGACGGGTATTGGGCGATGCCGCCGTATGCCGGAGCTTACTGGATCGGACCGCGATTCGATCGGGGTCTTTTCTATCGCGGATATTGGGGTGGACCCCGAATGATTTACCGTTCGGGTCCACGGTATGCGCCTCCTGTTTATGGCCGCGGGTACAACCGGGGATGGGACCGCCGTGGTCCGGACCGGTATGAGCATGGTTTCCAAGGCCGGGAACGTGGATGGGGCGGCAATGGACACGGACGCGGAGGCCGTTCCGAGCGCGGGCACCGTCGATGATGTGGAAACGGCTGTAGCGTGGGTTGACAGACTCGTGTGGGGGTTCCGGCGCGCTGGTATTCGTTTATGAATGCCGGCGCGCCGTCGCATTATGCCTCGTGGAGGTCAGGTCGGAAACACGCTAGACTTGCTCTACTGGAGGGTTCTTCATGTCGCTTCGTCCCATCAAGCGGCTCATCCGATCCAAACCGGCGATTGAGGGAGCGGGTGTGCACTTGCGGCGCGCGTTCGGATTTGGCAATACGTCTGACTTCGATCCTTTTCTTCTGCTCGATGACTTCCGCAACGACATACCGGAAGACTACCTGGCTGGTTTTCCCTGGCACCCACACCGTGGCATCGAGACGATCACCTATGTTCTGGCGGGAACCGTCGAGCACGGCGACAGCATGGGGAACCGCGGCGCGATCGCCTCGGGCGACGTTCAGTGGATGACCGCCGGCAGCGGAATCATTCATCAGGAGATGCCAAAAGGAGACGATGCCGGCCGGATGCACGGGTTTCAGCTCTGGGCGAACCTACCCTCCGCGTTGAAGATGACCGCACCGCGCTATCAGGAAGTAAAGGCGCAGGACATTCCCGAAGTGACCGATGACGACGGCACCCACGTCCGCATCGTGTGCGGGAGTTTTTGGGGCAAGAAGGGGCCAGTCGACGGCATCGCCGCCGACCCGACGTATCTCGACGTGTCCGTACCTCCCGGGCGGCGAAGAACACTGCCGATCGAAACTTCGCGCCACGCTTTCGCTTATGTGTTTGCCGGGTCCGGAAAGTTCTGCAACGCATCCGGCCCGTTGGCCGTGCCTACCGAAGGCGTCGGGTGGCTCGAAACCGCACCTCCGCGCGATGTGGACAACCGTTCCCTCGTGCTATTCGATCAAGGCGACGAACTCGAGGTGCAGGCGGGTGAGGACGGCATTCGGTTCTTGTTGGTCTCCGGCAAACCGATCGAAGAGCCGGTCGCGTGGTACGGTCCGATTGTCATGAATACGCAGGGTGAACTTCGACAGGCATTCGAAGAGCTCGAACGCGGGACTTTTCTGAAAGCGGGCCAGTCCGGCTAAAACGAATCGCTGTGGAAGCGGCTCAGTTCGAGCCGCGTGGCCTCCGGACCAAGCGCTTCCACAACCACCCGATCGTGCGAAACCGCAATCACGGTTCCCGGATAGAGACTGAGGGCTGGCTGGAGTGCCTCCTTCGCGCCTGGATCTCGAGATGGTTCGTGGGCTCGGCGAGCAGCAACAGGCCGGCGCGGCTGTTGAGGATTCGAGTCAGTGCCACCTTGGTGCGCTCGCCTACGCTGAGACCGCGTCGGGGTCGATTCCAGCACTCGGACCTCACTTCAAACACGCGAGCAGCGTCCGGGCAGCGCTTCCGGTTCCGCGGATTGCGAGCGGGGTGAGAACGGCGTGAACATCTTCTCCGACCTATGTGATGGATGCCATCTCTACATGGCTACTACGGACGCACCGATCCTTGGCTCGGCGCCTCCTGGCCCGAACCATTCTCAGCAGCGTGGTTTTGCCGGAACCGTTCGGTCGGTCAGCTGCAAAAACCGGCTGATCCGTTTCGCGGTCTGTTTCCCGGCCGGGCGCCAGTCGAACGGCGGTGATAGAATCGCGCGCGGAGGAACCGATGGCTTCCAAATCGCGGTTCAGTTCGCGCACCAGTTGGCGGGAGAAACTGGAGCGCGTTCCCGAAGCGAAGGTATTCGAGATTCCCCGCCCGATGCAGCGTCAGTTCGGAACCGGAACGATGGTGATCCCCAAGCCCCTCGATGTCGAGGCGCTGATTCGTCGCGTGCCAAAAGGGAAGATCATGACGCTCTCGGATCTGCGCCGGACGTTGGCGGCAGAGGCGCATGCCGATGTGGCGTGCCCGCTCACTACAGGAATCTTTTTGCGGATCATCGCCGAAGCGTCCGAGGAGGAGATCCGTCAAGGCAAGAAACGGATTACTCCCTATTGGCGCGTGGTTCGCGATGACGGCCGGCTGATGGAGAAGTGGCCCGGCGGCGCGGAATTACAGGCCGCGCATCTGCGCGCGGAAGGACACATCATTCTGGCGGGAAAACATGCGAAGGTGCGGGTTGCGGCTACTCCGGAACGGCGCCGCTCATATCCTCGAGCAGTTTCCGCTCCTCTTTGTTGAAGTCAGACCGGAAATCCTCGCTTTCCATACGCTCGCGGCGCTCTTTCTGCTTCATGTCCCGCAAGGACCCGAACTCTTTGCGTACGGCGTCGCGGCGGTCTGCGGGAAGGTCGTTGAAACGCCGGAACACCTTCCGCATGGCGTTTTGTTTGTCAGGTGGAAGCTGCTGGAACCATTCGTACTGCTCGTTCAGTTGCTCGCGTTGTTGCGGCGGCATCTGCTCGAGGCGGTCGAGACGATCCTGCAAGCTGCGTGCGCGGTCCCGCGGAAGGCGCTGGAACAGTTGCTGGCGCTGCGCGGGGGACATCCGCTCCAACCGGTCCAGGTCGGTGGTGTCCTTCTTCGGTGAGCCGCGGTGCACTCCAGGGATCTGAAACGAGATCCCACCCATGCGAGTCTGCGGGTACGCAGGCACGAGGACGGCAATCGTAAATGACAAACCCAAGAGAATACGCATATCAGATCGGATGCGAGCTACCGGACTCGCTGATTCGAGGACTGAGCTGTTTCAGCATCTCCAAATCGTCGAGCGTCCGCTCCAATTGTTCCGCGTCGATACGCTCCACCTTAGCCGCGGAATCGTCCCGCGCCGGGGAGTGAACGGGAACGAGCGGCTCAATCAACAACACCGCAACCAGCGCCACGCAAGCCGCCGCGACAGGCACCGCTGCGCGCCACGGGAAGGGAGACCATCGCACCGCAAAACCGCGGAGCCACAGCCGCAACGGGCTCTGGGTGCGGTCCTCCTCTTCGATGCGGGCGTAAAGCCGCCGATTGAAATCCGGCGATACCGCCACCGGCTCCCAGGCATCGAGAGCCTGCCAAACGGAGTTCTGAGCGGTGACCGCCTCCCGGCATTCGCGACAGTCTTCGATATGTGCTTCCAGCAGTGTAACGCGCTCCGCCATCAATGACCCGGCGCAATAATCCAGCAGCAGCCGGCCAGCCTCCCTACCTTTCATCGGGCAATCCATCTCTTCCCCCAACGACACACACGTCACTTTACGGCGAAATGCGCCAGCCGCGCCCGGAGCGTTTCGTACGCGCGGAACAGCAACGATTTTACCGCCGACTCAGAACAATTCAAGACCCCGGCAATCTGTGAGTACTCCATTTCTGAGTACTTGTGCATCAACACGGCTGCCCGTTGCTTGGCCGGAAGCGCGTGAATCGCCCGCCGAACCTCTTCGAGGCGCGCTTCTGCAAGCAGGCGCTGCTCGATGCTCGGCATGGGATCGCTCAACTGCTTCACGCTGCCGTCGGGCAACTCGCGATCCAGGCTTTCCGTGCCGCGCTCGCTTTTTTGATCCCGCAGCCAGTTCAGCGCGAGATGAGTCGCAATGCGAAACAACCAGGTAGTGAACTTCGCTGTCGGCTCGTAGCTTGCCCGCGAACGATAGACGCGCAGAAAGACTTCCTGAGCCAATTCCTCTGCAACCGCACGGTCCTGCACCATACGGTAGAGGAAATTGATCGCCGGCCCCCGATGCCGCTCCAGCAACAAAACGAAGCTCGCCGTGTCGCCTTCGCGGACCCGGAGCATCAACTCCACGTCGCGCTCAACAAGCGCAGCAACCGCCGCCATATCTTGTTGAACCCCTTGGGGAAGAGAAGGTTGCGTCAGGACGCCGAGTTTTACGGTATGCATGCGCTGTCGGCTACGACGCGCGGTAGCGCAGTTGGGTGTACGAACCCGCCGGAGGATTTAACAATCCTTAACTTGGCTCATTTCAGCAGTGGGGACTATCGCCGCGTCAAAATTGCGACAGAGCGGAGGATGACGGGATCCCGCTGAGCCTCGACCTCATCGCCCTTAGCGACGCCAAGGCTCAGATTGACGATCTCCTGTTTCAAGCGATTCTCGATCCATGGCCGGTCCTTCAGCCAATCCGCTACACCGGGTTGGATGCTGTGTTCCGAAAGGTACACCTTGAACTCGTCGAGCATCGCGGGCGTGAGTTCGAAGCTCTGATCGATTTTATGCTTCTGCGTGTAGTCCGTCGCGAATGCCGTAATGGCACCACTGCCCTCGAGAACCATCCGTAGCCGGCTCATCGGCTCCTGGTGTACGACTTCATCGGGATCGATTCCACCGCCGCCTTTCACGATGCGGCCGGAATCGGTGTGTTGCTGGCCCTTGTTCGCGAACTTGGCTGGATTCAGTTGACCGCCTTCGATCGGCTTCTGGATCGACCGTCCGCTCGGGGTGTAATAGAAAGCCGTGGTCAATGCGAGCGCGGTATTGGACGACAGGTTGTACACGCTTTGCACCAGTCCTTTGCCGTAGCTCGGCTCGCCGACGATGGTCGCCCGATCGTGATCCTGCAGCGCGCCGGTTACGATTTCGGCCGCGCTGGCCGATTTGCCGTTGATTAGAATTACCAGCGGAAACGAATACGGCGTCGCCTTGTCGGGCACCTTGACCGTGTCGTCTTCTATGGAGCGGCCGCGAACGCTGAGGATCGTTTGGCCGGGCTTCAAGAACAAACCCGCGGTCTCCATCGCGGACTGTACGACGCCCCCCGGGTTATCGCGAAGATCGAGCACCAGGCCCTTCAATTTGTTACCGCCGAGCCCGTCGATTGTGGATTTGAGAAGAGCCCCGGTCTTCGGATCGAAGTTCGAAACCCGCACGTACGCGATGCCGGTTTGGAGCATGAACGCGCGATCGACGCTCGGGGCATCCATCAGTTCAGGCGTCAACACAAATTGAAGCAGACGGGCGTTGCCGGGCCGCTTCACCGAAAGTTGTGCCTGGTGCTGTCGCGCTTCACTGAGCAACTGGATCAACTGCTCGAACTCGAGGCGATTCAGGGGATAGCCGTTGATGACCAGGATCTCGTCGCCGGCCGAGAGTCCGGCTCTTGCCGAAGGCGTGCCGGGCAGGGTTTGCAGCACGATCACGCGTCCGGGAAGCACCGAAACCACGCTCCCGAAACCTTTGCGTTCGGACTTCTCCATCTGCTTCAGTTGTTCGTACTGTTGTGGGTCGAAGAAGACGGAGAAAGGATCGAGCTTGCGCAGCATGGCGGGAATCGCACCGCCGAATACCGCGGGTTGAGATGACAGCGGATCGGCCGCCGACGATTCCACTGCCGCGTAAACGTCGACAAACTTCTTCAATTCCTGCTCGAGCGTCGGTTTCGGGGCTTCGGCCGCAACGCAGTTCAGACACAGCAAGAACGTGAGCGCCGCAGTTCCGGCGTATGGGGACATCCACAATGATGGACGGCGATGGGGCACGGACGTTGCGATTATCTCGAATACCGGAGGCTTCTGCGCGCTTCCGCACGTTGCATTGCGTATTCGATCAACCGGTCGAGAAGCTCC
The DNA here is from genome assembly GCA_963720745.1 of uncultured Acidobacteriota bacterium. Classification (GTDB taxonomy): domain Bacteria; phylum Acidobacteriota; class Terriglobia; order Bryobacterales; family Bryobacteraceae; genus TMP-7. Next base: position 2,851,751 of record CAVRGO010000001.1, on the reverse strand, counting down.
GAATACGGTATGCCGGCGTGCTCCCACATTTTGGGGAACATGCTGATTGAAGTAAACCCGGGGATTGTGTTGATCTCGTTTATGTATATTCGGCCGGTCGCATTCTCCATCAGAAAATCGACCCGCGCCATCACCTCGCAGTGCACGGCGCGATAGCAGGCCACGGCGAGCCTGCGGATCGTCTCGCTTTCGCTGTCAGCCAGTTTTGCCGGCAGATCGATCCGGGCGGCATCGAGCAGATACTTGTCTTCATAGTCGTAAAACTCGCGCGAAGGGAGTATCTCGCACGGCGTAGCCGCCACAGGGTCACCGTTGCCCATCACCGAGCATTCAAATTCGCGGCCCACGATGCCGCGCTCGACGATGATTTTGTGATCGAAAGCGGCGGCTTGCTGAATGGCACTCTCGAGTTCCCTAAGATCGTGAGCCTTCGAAATGCCAACTGACGAGCCAAGATTCGCGGGCTTTACAAACATCGGAAAGGGAAGCTTGTCCGCGATGATCTGTGGATCCACGCGGCCGCCCTGAATGGTCACATATTCGACGACCGGCAGGCCACGCTCCTGGCACAGCCGCTTCATCACTTCCTTGTCCATGGCGACGGCGGATGCCAGAACGCCCGCGCTCACATAAGGCAACTCCGCCATTTCGAACAGGCCCTGGATCGTTCCGTCTTCCCCGAAGGTTCCGTGCAGGACCGGAAAGACAACGTCGATTCCGGGATTGCCGTCCGGTTCCGGCGAGAAAGCGCGAGGCTGCCACTTCCCGTCCTGCGAGATGATGTACTCCACCACCTCGTACTTCTCGCGGTCAAGAGCCTTGATAATCGACTGAGCGGACCGGAGCGAAATCTCGTGCTCGCCGCTACGGCCTCCGTAAACGACTGCCAATCGCAGTTTCTTCATGAACGATTCCCGGCGGTTCTCGAATAGTGAGTTTTGCTTTTCATTTTGGAGGAACCAGGCTGAGGCGGAATCCGGTGCTGACCAACAGGTCGTTCGGCCCGGAGCCGGGCACGGGGTTGCTGACGTACCGATTACTAATCGAAACCTGCCATGACAGCCACTTGAGCAGCGTCGTCACCGCTGTGGAATCGGCGGAGAATCGGTATTCGCCATGTTCGGTCAGGTTCGGGAATACAGCAACCTTCTGTTGGAGCGTGAAGATCGAGTTGATTTTGTGCGAGGACTCTTCGCTCAGAAGCGCCTCACCCGTGATCCGGCGCAGGCCCGTGGAGTAGATTTCGCGGTTCACCGTGGCACCGGCAAACAGATCGAACGTGTTCCGCTTTGTCGCGAACACGTGCCGGCCGAATCCAAGCCCGCCAATGCCACGCAGATCGAGCCGCTGGAACTCGTCGAATTCGAAATCGGTTGAGACGAATGCGAACTGCCTGGGATTGAAATTGAACTCGAGGCGGGCGCCGCCGCGCCGTACGTTTGCGGTTGTCTCCGCCGGCGCCTCCGTGTTGTTCATCGCGTAGAGGCTGTTGAAGTAGAGCGACAGCTTGGTTCTCGGCCGAGATCGGGTACCGTTGGCATTTACGGTATAGGTAGTCAGCTCGGCATTGCCGCGAGCGAGACTCAGCCCGAGATCGACCGTGCCGGCCCAAGGATCGATAAAGTGCGGTGCTAACTGGCGCTCCTCGGCTCGCGCATACGCGAACTGCTGAGAGAACGAACGCAGCGTCACAATATCGTCCCGCGGGACCACGAATGAATGCGATGTGTCCTGAAGACGCATCCCGTTCTTGGCGTTCACAATGGTTCCGGTGAACACCTCGCCGTTCTTCATGACGATGTACAACGGTTGCGCCGAGACGATCGCCCCCACGTTCGACCACGGCAGCGTAATGACCCCAGCCATATCCGTTTCGATCGTGAGTTTGCCGGCATCGAGCTTCTCAATGTGCCCGGAAAGACGATCGCCGTTGACCAGAGAGATCTGGTCCGCTCGAATCGCCGTTACCGTCAGGATGAATGCAAAGCAAACGATGCGATACGAAAAAACCATCAGAGGATTCTCTTGCCGAGTGCGGACATTATCAACTCGACGGCGAGAATCGCGGTACGGTTTCGCTCGTCGATGACGGGGTTCACCTCGACAAATTCGAGGCCGATCATCCGATCGAAATCGCAGATGTTCTCCATTGCGAGGTGAGCCTCTCGATAAGTGAATCCGCCCTTCACGGGCGTTCCGACTCCGGGGGCTTCGTGCGGGTCGACGGAATCCATGTCAAAGGACAGGTGAAACCCCTCTGTGCCGTCGTTGGCAGCTTCGATCGCCTCCTGAACGACGGCGCGGAGCCCGCGCTCGTCGATATCGCGCATGGTGTAGGCGTGAACGCCCATTTTGTGGACATTCGATTTCTCACCCACGTCAACGCTTCGTAATCCGACGATCGAAATATTCGGGGGATCCACTTTTGGCGCGTATCCGAAGATCTGGGTCAGTTCGGGCGGACCGTAACCGGCGATGCAGGCCAGCGGCATCCCGTGAACATTTCCACTCGGGCTTGTTTCGGGGGTGTTCATGTCGGCGTGGGCGTCGATCCAGACCAGGCCGATCTTTTTGCCCTGCTGGCGGTAGTGGTGCGAAAGGCCCGACGCCGTCCCGACCGCGACGGAGTGATCGCCGCCCAGCACCAGCGGAAACTGGCCCTCCCCGCAGGCTTTCTCCACCATCTGCGCAAGATTCGTGCAGGTTGCCGCGATCTCGCGCAGATAGCGCGCGTTGGTTGCACCCGCTGCGACGCTCTCCGCCTGCACGACGTTCACATTGCCCAAATCGGAAACCTGATAGCCGAGTGTTCCGATGCGCTCGTGCAGATTTGCCAGGCGAACCGCCGAGGGGCCCATATCCACACCGCGGCGTCCCGCGCCGAGATCCATCGGGGCACCGATGATCGCGATGTGCGAGCGCTGCATGATCATGGACGCGTCCTGTATAGCATCCGCGGAAACGCGATGGTTTCCCGGATATGCTCGATGCCGCACATCCACGCGACAAACCTTTCCACGCCCATGCCAAACCCGCCGTGTGGGACCGATCCGAACTTGCGAAGGTCGAGGTACCATTCGAAGGCTTCGCGCGGAAGGTTGTGTTCCTCGAGGCGCTTCAACAGAAGATCGAGGTTGTGAATGCGTTGGCCTCCGCCGATGACTTCGCCATAGCCTTCCGGTGCGAGCACGTCCACTCCCAGCGCGACTTCCGGACGTGCCGGATCGGGTTCGAAGTAGAACGCCTTCACTTGGGCGGGATAGCGGTCCACCATCACGGGCCGGTCGAAATCCTCGGTGAGCATCGTTTCGTCGGCGCCGCCGAAATCGCCGCCCCATTGAATTTCGCTGCCTCTTTCCTGGAGTTTCTTCACCGCATCGTCGTAGCTCATCCGGTAGAACGGCGCCCGGATGCGCTCCAGTTTGCCGACATCGCGCTCCAAGACTTGCAGTTCCGCGCGGCGATTCTCGAGTACGCGCTGAACCACGAATACGATCAGTTCTTCCGCGACACGCTTTACGTCCTCGAGCGTGGCGTACGCCATCTCGGGCTCTACCATCCAGAACTCCGTGAGATGCCGGCGTGTTTTGGATTTTTCGGCGCGGAATGTCGGCCCGAAACAGTAAACCTTGCCGAAGGCCATCGCATCGGCTTCGTTGTATAACTGGCCCGACTGGGTCAGGTAGAGCGTCTCGTCCTCAAAATACTGCACCGGAAAGAGCGTTGTCGTTCCTTCACACGCCGCCGGTGTAAAGATCGGCGTGTCGATGAGCGTGAATCCGTGCGAATCGAAATAGTCGCGGATTCCCTTGATCACCTCGTGACGCACGCGCAGGATTGCGTGCTGGCGGCGGCTGCGGATCCATAGATGGCGGTGATCCATCAGGAAGTCGACGCCGTGCTCCTTAGGGGTGATCGGGTACGGGTCGGACTCCGGAACGCGCTGCACAATTTCTGCATTCACGACATCCATCTCGTAACCGCCGGGCGCGCGCTGCTCGGCCCGGATTTTACCGGTGACGGTCAGCGAACTCTCTTGCGTGAGAGACTTCAGTGTTTCGAACAGCGGTTCAGGCAAGGCGTTCTTGACGGCAACGCACTGCATGATCCCCGTTCCGTCGCGGAGCAACGGGAAGACAATTTTGCCCGATTTGCGCAGATTGTACAGCCATCCCGCGATTTCGACTGTCTGGCCATCGTATTTGCCGGCCTCTTCAATGGTGATGCGGGGGACCGAAGGTTCCGTAGTCATGAATATGCTACTCGCGTTTCTCTGTCGCCTGCTGGTTCTCCAAGCGATCGAAAATGTCGCGAACCACTCCGAGCGGGTTCGCCATTTCCGGGACCTCCTTCAATTCGAGCAGCAGCGGATACTGGTCCTGCCGCAGCCGCAGAAGGTCCATTGTTTTGGGCCAATCGATGGAGCCGCCCTTCGACGCCAGTGGAAAGAGGTGTTGATCCTCAATTCCATTATTGTCATGGATGTGGGTGGAGCGGATGCGGTTCTGCATCAAGCCGAAGGCCGCCGGAATCCCTTCGTTCATGTGGGCATGGCCAACATCGAAGCAATAGCCGAGATTCAGGTGGGTTTGAGAGTTGAACAATTCGAGGCGCTCGGCCGACGACAGAGCGTTCGGCGTATTCTCGAGCAGCACTTCCACTCCACGCTGCCGTGCGAAGACGGAGATTTCCTCGAGCGCCGTGAATGCGGCATCGACTCGCCGTGGGTCGTACTCCTCTCGCGCTACGCCGATGTGCTGCACGAGATAGCGAAAGGGCACGGTTTCGGCCAGTTCGACGGCGCGCTTGATTTCGTCGACGCTGATAATGCGTTTGCGCTTCTCCGGTTCGGTAATCGTGACTACGGAACCCGGCCCGGATCGCCCCCAAACGTCGTCGTTGTACATCGGCGAGTGGATGCTGTGCAGCGTCATCCTGGAGTCGCGGAACCAATGCCCGAGTTCACGCACCTGCCCGGCGTCGTAATAATCGAAATGCTGCCGTGCGCAAAAAATCTCGACCGACGGAATGCCGGCCGTCCAGATTCTGTCGAGCAGTGCGGTTGTGAGCCTGTGGTTCGCAAACAGGTGGGTAGACAGTACGTGATTCATTCGCGTTTTAGTAGCCTGTGGCCTTTCCGTTGCCCCGTCCATCGGAGGCGCCTTCGAGCCATCCCTTCTCCGCGCGGATCGCCTCAACGCGGGCGACCACCACGTATTTCAGCGCGTCGATGTTGTGGCCTTTCAACTTCAATAATTCGATCGTGTCCGGAGAGAAGCCTTTTTCAAACTCGATGCGGTCCGGTTTCCATTGGTGATGGAATCGCGGCGCGTCCACCGCTTCCTGCATATTCATGCCGAAGTCGACGACGTTGAGGAATACTTGCATCACCGCTGTGATGATGCGCGATCCTCCTGGAGCGCCGAGCATCATGGCGAACTTCCCGTCTCGCGTGACGATGGTCGGCGTCATCGATGAAAGCGGGCGCTTGCGGGGTGCGATTGCGTTCGATTCACCCTGCACGAGTCCGAACATATTCGGTTCGCCCGGTTTCGCCGCGAAATCGTCCATTTCATTGTTGAGCAGAAATCCGAGACCCGGGACGGTGACACCGCTTCCGAATCCGCCGTTCAGCGTATAGGTGACCGCCACGGCATTTCCCTGGGCGTCGACGACATTGAAGTGAGTGGTTTCGGTGCTCTCCGGGGCTGGCGGATGTCCGGATCCCAGTTGATCGCTGGGAGTAGCGTGATTTGGGTCGATACTAGCGGCACGGCTCCGGATGTAGGCGGGATCGAGCAAGCCGCGGACCGGGACGCGGTAGAAATCGGGATCTCCGAGGAATTCGCTGCGGTCGGCGTAATAGCGGCGCATCACTTCGGCGACGTAGTGGATGGTTGACGCGGCTCCGAAACCGCCTTTCTCGTAACCCGAATGTTCGAGCATCCCGAGCATTTGCAGAATGCCGATGCCCCCGGAACTTGGCGGAGGCGAGGTGATGACGTGGTAGCCTTTATAGTCACCTTCCAGCGGCTTCCGTTCGACAGCCCGGTAGTTCTTCAGATCGTCGCGCGAGATGAGCCCGCCATTCTTCTCCATTTCCGAAGCGAGGATGCGCGCCGTTTCGCCTTCGTAGAACTCCGCGGCGCCGCGCCGCGCGATGCGTGAGAGGGTGCGCGCGAGCAGCGGCTGCTTCAGAACTTCGTCCGCCTCATAATACGCGCCATCCTTCAGGAAAATGCGCTTAGACTCCGGAAAGCCCGAAAGCAGTTCAGAGGTGCCCGTGCTGCGCAGCGATTCGGAAAGCGAATAGGAGACGGGGAACCCGTTGCGGGCGAGATGGATTGCCGGGCGCAACAGATCGGCCCATTTCTCGTGCCCATACCTCCGGTGAGCCAATTCCAAGCCCCGGACCGTGCCCGGCACACCTGAGGCGCGCCATCCCACCAGGCTGTCGCGGGTGAGTTTACCCTCCGAATCGAGATACATGTTGCGGGTTGCGGCTCCGGGCGCCATCTCGCGGAAATCGATGAAGGTCGAACGTCCGTCGGCGAACCGCGCCAGCAGAAACCCCCCGCCGCCGAGGTTACCGGCAAAAGGATGGGTGACCGCGAGCGCGAACCCGATTGCCACGGCGGCGTCAATCGCGTTGCCTCCACTTTTCAGAACCGCGATTCCGACATCGGCGGCAAGAGGTTCCTGCGCGACGACCATCGCGTGCCGTTCGCGGACTGGTTCTCTCGCTTGGGCAATGATTAAAACCGCGAGAAAAACGGCCGGGGTTGAGCGAAGCACAAACCCGATTTTACTATGGCGAGTATTTTTCGACCGGTGTAGAAATCAGCAGGGAAGGGCGCACCTCCGCGAATTCATGAAAGGGCCGAAGGGCGCGGTCCATCTGATCCGCGGATCGGGCAACAATCTTGAGCAGGAACGCATCGTCACCAAAGGTATGGTGGCACTCGCGCACTTCGGGCGTTTGCCGGGCCAACCGGATGATATTCGGGAATTGACCCTGCGCGGCGCGCAGGCGCACGAATGCCGTGACCCGATTGCCGATCATCGCCGAATTCACGCGTGCGTGGTAGCCGGCGATAATGCCGGTTTCCTCCATCTTTTTTACGCGCTCGGTAATTGCGGGGGCCGACATGCCGATTTTCCGGCCGAGTTCCGCGAATGAGATGCGAGCGTTATCCTGTAATGCTCGCAATATTTCCATGCCCGCATCATCCAACAAACGTTCGGGCTCCATGAATCACATCGCTCAGTCCATTATCCGGGGGACACGCTCTAACTGCAACACTTATAATGGATTTTGTTTCAAACACGAGAAGCATCAGAATGCTTCCGTCGCCATTCGAAAAGCACCACGCCCGCGGCCACGGACACGTTTAAGGAGGCGATAGAGCCCGCCATCGGAATCCTGATGAGGAAGTCGCACCGTTTTCGAACAAGGTCGTGAAGCCCTTTCCCTTCCGCGCCCAGCACGAGTACGCACCGGTCCATAAACTCAACCTGGTCATAAACTTCGGTTCCCCTCTCATCCAGTCCGTAGATCCAGAACCCCGCAGACTTGAGCTTTTCGAGCGTCTGGCTCACGTTGCCGATACGAACCACCGGGGTATATTCGATGGCTCCCGCGGATGCTTTCGCGACAGCATCGGTGAGTCCCGCGGCGCGCCTTTCAGGGATAACAACGGCATCGCCGCCGGCGGCATTCACGGTTCGAATAACAGCTCCGAGATTGTGAGGGTCCTCAACTCCGTCGAGCACCACCAGCATCGTAGCGTCCGCCGCCACCTCGTCCAGTTCCTTGTAGGCGGTTGCCGCGCCGAAAGCAACAATCCCCTGATGCGCCTGTGTAGAGGAAGCGCGATCCAGCGCATCCCGGGGTTCGAATCGGACCGGAATCCCCTGTTTTCGGCACATTTCGATGAGTTCCTGGAGCTTGGGTCCGCCCGCGCCCTTCGCCACGAGGATGCGATCCAGGGGCCGGCGCGCCTTCAGGGCTTCGTAAACAGGATGGATTCCCGCGAGAATCGCCATTAGAATAATGGTAGCCCTATGGCGGAACCAGCCCTTATGGCGGTTGAGTCGGACATTCCGGATAAACTGTATTTCCGGATCGGCGAGGTTAGCAAACTCACCGGCGTCAAGCCATACGTGTTGCGGTTCTGGGAAAACGAGTTTTCAGGACTCGGACCGAAGAAGTCGGGAACGGGTCATCGCTTATATCGCCGCAAAGACGTCGAACTGGTACTCGAGATCAAGCACCTGCTCTACGACAAGCGGTACACGATCGAGGGCGCTCGCAAATGGCTGGAGACGAGAGGCCGTCCTGAGCCGGCAAAGGCCGCTGCCAAGGCAGCCTCCGCGGCGGCGCAGGGCGAGTTGTTCCCACGACCGCCAAACGCCGGAATGGATCTGATCCGAACCGAACTCCGGGCGATTCTCGACCTGCTGAAGTGATCGTTTGAAATCGCCGGGCCTCCGGTGGTATCTAATCGTGGAATGAAACCTCCTGCGCGAGTGCGATATCTTTTGCTGGGCGTGTCGTCGATTGCCCTGTTGCTTACCGGCTGCGAGTGGAACGTTGGGACTAACGATCGCGATACCGGCGGAGGCGGGATCAGCCGCCACGAAGGTCATTCCGCACGGAAACAGGATGCCTCGGGTACAGGCAACTCGCCGGGTGCGCGCGGCCAGGGACCAGTGCCGGGCAGCGGCGCGCCGGACGAGCCAGGCAACGCCTACAGTCCATCGGAATCGAACGGCGGGCGTCCGTTAACGTAATCGAAGCGCTTCACGAACACGTTCGAGGTCGGCTGGCGTATCCACCGAGATGCTCTCAACACGGCTCTGCGTCGCTACCACGAGGATCGGGATCCCGTTCTCCAGCGCCCGGAGTTGCTCGAGACTTTCAATCTCCTCCAGCGGTGATAGGGGCAGTCGCGCGAATTCGAGAAGGCATTCGCGGGTGTACGCGTAAAGTCCGACGTGCTCGAAGACCCTGAAATGCGGCGTGCGGTTGCGCGGATGCGGGATCAGTGACCTCGAGAAGTAAAGCGCTCTGCCGTCGTAGCCGGTGACAACCTTCACGACGCCGGGGTCTGAGAATTCTGATTCGTGAAAAACTTCCTTCTTCAAGGTGACGAATCGCGCCGGGGTGCCCGCGAGAAATGGTTCCACGACCTCGTCGATCATCAACGGATCGATCATCGGTTCATCGCCCTGGATGTTCACGATGACGTCGGCGGGAACCGACGCCGCGGCCTCTGCGACGCGATCGGTTCCCGAACGGTGATCGCCCGAGGTCAGCACGGCCTTGCCTCCGAAATCGGCGACAGCCTGTACAATGCGTTGGTCGTCGGTGGCTACGAACACATCACTGAGCAAATTGGCCTTGCGGGCTTGCTCGTAGACAAGCCGGATCATCGGCTTGCCGTGAATGTCCGCCAGCGGTTTCCCGTCCAGGCGCGTGCTCTTGTAGCGCGCCGGGATTATGCCGATTGCGCGCATGTTCCGATATTCGACAACACGCGCTGAAACTCAAAACTCATAACGCAACGCAAACTGCAGGATCCGCGGATCGCTGGCGCTGGTGATCTTCATGAAATTGCCGCTGGTAACCGTCGAGTTCGGATTGGACAGGTTCACGTTATTCAAGAGATTGAAAGCTTCGAAGCGGAACTGGAACTTCATCCCTTCCCGGACCGGGAAATCCTTGTGCAGACCGTAGTCGAGATTGAAGGAACCGGGCCCTCGGAAACTGTTGCGTCCCAAAACACCATAGGTACCCAGTGCATTCACCGCGAACGCCGCCTTGTTGAGATACTGCGCCGCCATCGCGCCGTGGCCGTCGTTCGACAGATAAGGAGAGGCGCCTGTGAGATCCGCACGCTGGCTGCCCTGTCCGGTTCGAGCGTTGTCCTGCCCGCTGCCAACCGTGAACGGGAATCCGCTGCGCCACGCCACTATCGATGTCATGTTCCAGCCGCCGATGAAGAAATTTGCCAGCCGGTTGGACGGCTTCACCGGCAGAGTCCAGACGCCGGAGAAGTTGAACACGTGGGTCAGGTCGTAATCGGCAGGCCCGCGATCGAAACTCTGGTCGTAGGGATTCGTCACATTCGTTCCGTTCCCTTTGTTCGCGGATCCGACATTGTTGTCGATCGTCTTGGCCCACTGATAGTTCGCCAGCACCGTGAATCCGTGGCTGAAGCGCTTCTCCGCGGTCAACTGCAGGGCATTGAAAATGGAGTTCCCGGCGGGTTCCATCATCACTGCCTGGCCGAGACCCGTTGAATATAACGGACGCCGCTGGTTCGTGGTCGAAGTAGTTGCGGTGGGGTTCGGCAGCGGCGCGTTGAAGTCGCGACCGCTGGTCAGGGCCGTTCCCTTCGAACCGGCATAGGAAACGCGCGCCACCCAACTGCCCGCGAGTTGACGTTCCAAGGTCAGGTTCCAGGAACCGATATACGGATTGCGCAGATTCGGTCCGTACAGGAACGCGGCCATCGGCAGCACGAACTTCGCGTCCTTGCCGGGATTCAGCACCTCGGTGCCGATCGCGGCAAAGCCGATGGTCGGAAATGGATTGCCGCCGACGACGTTCGCGTACGGGTCAGCCATACTGTCGGTCGGCCCGCCGAAGATATCGACCACGGTACCGAACGGAGCCTCATCTGCAGCGCTGTTGGTCTGCAGCGTGTTGATGCGATCGTAGAAGATGCCATAGCCCGCGCGAAGAGCGGTCTTTCCGTCACCGGTGAGATCCCACGCCAGACCTACACGCGGGCCGAAGTTCATCCACGACCTGCTGTAGCCGCCGTCCGGGATTCCCGGATCGCCCGCGTACAGCACGCCCGGGGGTGCATTGACGAAGCGAGTCGAGTGCGCCGTTGGTCCGCCCCAAACGACAACCTTCCCGTACAAGTCGGTATTTGGGAAGAACGGCTCCCAGCGCACGCCCAGGTTCAGCGTGAGGCGTTTGTTTATTTTGAACGAGTCGTTGAAGAAAAAGTTGGCGATGTTGAAGCGAGTGTTTTTGAACTCGCCGGCGCCTTGAATGAACTCGGCCCAGCGCCCGATCAGGAAATCCGCTACATCATAACCGGTATATCCGGCAGTACGCGTGAAGTAGAAGCGGCTTTGTGCCCGAAAATTATTGACGATGTCGCCGCGCGCGTGGTGGTACTCGCCGCCGAACGTCAGGTTGTGGCGCCCCGCCGTCCATCGGGTAGTGTTGCCGAATTGATTCTCGTCGCGGATGAAGTTGTTCGTGTCTCCCGTGTTGATGTTGCTGATCGATTGAAACTGAATATAAAACTGGTTGTATTGGTCGAGTGTTATGGGCACGCCCAGGTCGTTCCAATTCTTTTCGGGAAAAACGTGCGAGGCCGGTCCATCGGTCTTGTTGTAGCCGATCGTGGTTTGGTTCAGGATATTCGGCCTGATGATCCAATACGCATTCCCGACGTAGCTGGTGTTGGCCCAATCACGAATATCGGTCTCCTCGTAATAGTTATTCGGAGTCAAGTTCCCAGGGGAGTGAGCGCGCGACCAGAAGGCGTGACCCGAGAGCCGCAGATTAGAACTGACCTGATGGTCAATCTTGGCCAGATATTGATTGTCATCGTAGTCGGCGATGTTGGTGGTGGTAATCGATCTTCCGCTCGTTGGCGCCGGAATATTATTGTCGATCAGGTACTTCGATGCCGGGAAGAAACGGCTTGCCGGGATCTGGTTGTTCGGGAACACGCCGCCGAGCGGATCCTTTAGTGCGGTGGGGTAAGCGGAGAAATCGCCCACGCGTTCCTGGGGAGTGAGCACGTTCACCGCGGTTGTAGTCGGCCGCTGCCGCAATCGGGTTCCCTGGTAGGAGAAGAAGAAGAACGTCTTGTCCTTGCCGGAGTACAGTTTCGGCAACATCACCGGTCCACCGACTGTGACCCCAGCCTGATTCCGCTTCAGCCCGTCGTCCTGCTTCTGGTTCGGAGACCCGGGCTTCGGCGGCGCAAAGAAATTGGCGGCGTTCAACGCATTGTTCCGCACATACCAGAACGCCGTTCCATGTAAATCGTTTGTGCCGGACTTCGTCACCGCGTTCACGATCCCGCCCGAGTTGCGGCCGAACTCCGCGCTGAAATTATTCGTCTGGACGCTGAACTCCTGGAGTGCATCCGGGTTCGGCATGGGGTTCGGCGCGTTGCTGTAGTGATCGTTGTTCTGGCCGCCGTCAAGAATGTAGTTCGTCGAGTTGCCCCGGTTACCGTTGACCGACACCGATACCACGCCCGGATAGGTTGTACCGGAGGTAAGACCGCTGCCGTTATAGAGAGAAACGCCGCTGACCAGTCGCATCAACTGAACGGGGTCGCGGCCGTTCAGGGGCAGATCCTCGACACGGCGCTGGTCCACTACAGTTCGCAGAGATGCATCTTCGGTATTGACGTTTACAACCTGGGCCGTTACTTCCACCGACTCCGAAACCGCGCCCACAGTCATGCTGATATCGAGGCGGGTGATTTCGTTGACCTGCGTTAGAACGTTGGCGGCCTCATACCGTTTGAATCCCGCCGCGGTTGCCGATACTCGATAGGTCCCGACCGGGAGGGTTCGAAAGATATAGTTCCCGGCAGTATTGGCGTTGGTCGAGAAACTCGCATTCGTACCCGTGTTGAGAGCTGTCACTTCGGCATTGGCCAGAACAGCGCCGGTCGGATCGGATATCACGCCCGTGATAGTTCCCGTCGTCTCCTGGCTCAGGGCGGGAAAAATCAGAGCGAAAAGAGCGAACAGAACTCGGATTTGGTTATTTACAGGACGCACGTCGAACACTCCTTGTAGCAACAGGCAACTCCGTCCTCGTAGGAGAGAACGGCCGTTACGCGACTCCCGATTCCCCCGGCTTCTCACCGGCGGTATTGCGTCGAGCTTGCAGTGGATTGTATGCTGCTTGTCGGCAGCCTGTCAACGGTGAGATGAAAAGTCAGACCGCGCCCCAATCGATTCAGGAGAAGGCCTACCTGTTCCTTCGCAGCAAAATTGTGTCCGGCGAACTCGCTCCTGGATCGGCGCTGTCGGAGGCATCGATTGCGCGTCAGCTTGGCAACAGCCGCGGCCCCCTGCGTGAAGCGATAAGGCGACTGACCGTGGAGGGTCTGCTGCGCCCTGCGCCGACCGGCGGAAGCGTTGTGGTCGAGTTTTCGCGGCGCGACATTTCGGAGCTCTATGAACTTCGGGAAGCGCTCGAAGTGTACGCCGCCGGCAAAGCGGCTGAGCACGAACTTCGGGCGCAGGACGCCGAACTCATGGACCGGCTTGTCCGTGAAGTGCTGGTGATGCGCGACGACCTGCGCACCTCGGCCGAACCGCACTTGAAGGCCGACGGTATGCAGCGGTTCATCAAAGTTGACCTTCAATTTCACACGCTGCTGGTTCGTGCCGCTTCGAATTCCAGAATACTGAAGGCGGTCGCCGATACACGCGTGTTGCTGAACATCTTCGGCATCAGCCGCAAAGGTCACGACGCGAGCCAGTTGACTCAAATCCACAGTTACCACCGCGACATTCTCACCGCGATCGTTGCGCGGAACCCTGCCGATGCGATGCGTTTGCTGGGCGAGCACATCCGGCTCAGCAAAGAGGAACGGCTGAAGGAATTCGATGAACGCGAGCGCGAGGCCGCCTTAGGTCATCCCCCGATCGATCTTTATAACGTCGATGTGACCTGATATTCGTTATCGGTCTGCACCGGAGACCCACTCATCCAGCAATATCAGATGTCCGGTCAGGTGACTGGGCTACAGCTTGTACCGGTCGTAATCGAAAGGATCGTTTACAAGGTGCAGTTGGGGTTCGCCCTGCCTGGTCAGGTAGATGGTCCTCAGTGGCGTGCGCGGAAACTTGGTCAACTTCCGCTCCACCGGGCCCGCGTCTGTCCACTCATAGATCGGAACATCCCAAGGGTTGAACGTATCTGTGAGTCCTCGCTCTTTGGCGATACGATACAAGTGCACGTTTCCGGGCTCATGGCCGCCGAGATACAGCCCGACCACGTCGACGCGGAACGGATCTTTGCCGAACATCACGAGGTTCGTCAGGTAATCCTGTCCGAGATTGAACCCATCGCCATCGCGGCCGTAAATGCCTTCGATCATCGCGAGTCCGATCTTCAGCGTGCTCAGGTTGTCGCACGTCTTGTGCGCCCAAATCTCCTGGTCCATGGGCGTGATCACCTGTCCTCGCCGCGATCCTCCGGCAGCGTCGTATCGCACGAAATTCAATTTGCGGTGACGCTCGAAGAAGTTGTTCACCGACTGCTCGACTCGGGGGTTCACTTCCACGTTGACGATGGGTTCCCGATTCAGAACGGCCGGCCATCCGCCGCAGAAGTTCGTGAACGGATGAGCCACCAGGCCCTGCACATTCTTCACCGATTGCGTCAGGCACATGCTGTGCGCCTTCCACTTGGCGATGTCGAGAATCCAGGTGTCGGGCTCGCCGACAGGTGCATAGTGCGGGATTCGCTTGAAGACTACCGCATCCGGGACGTCCGACCAATTGGTCTCGTAGCCGTCGCGCAGGTTCTGCGGACGCCGCGACGGTTCGTTGTAGTCGATGCCGAGGCGCTCGTTGATGTCGTTAAAGCCGCGAACATTCCACGTATCGTACTGCGTCGATTCGAGGAAGTTGAACCGCTTGATGCCGAGTTCCTGAAGGCCTGAAACGAGCCCCTCGTAGAACTGCGGATCGGTTCCGACACCCCAGTTCTCTTCGGGCTTGCGCCTGCGGTCGTACACTCCGGTTGCGTTGGGCTTCAGAATGACACGGTGCGAAACCGGAATCCCCGGACGGTCCATGGGGACGAAGATCTGGCGTGCCAGCGCAAGGCCTTCGCGGAGTTTCGCTGCCGAGTCCATCTTCTCCGGGACGTTCGTCCGGCGGATGAAGACGGCTTTCGGGTTTTTCTCGATGAACGAATGAAGCCCGAAGTACGACTGCGGAACTCTCGGCGCTGCTCCGAGCGTGAATCCGGGAACGCCGGCGGCAATGGTCGCGCCAAATTGAAGGAACTGTCTGCGGCTCACCGACATCGTTAGCCCTCCTCGCCTTAATAGAAGATTAGCTGAAAACCACGGTTGCCAGTCTTGCCAGTTGCGGAATGGAAACCTCGGAAGCGGTGCCTCGCGGAGACACCTTGAGCTCGACCCTTTCCGAGCCGGGACGAAGCAGAACGGCGGTTTTGAAATGCCCCTGGATGCGTGCGAGCACCGGCAGATCGACCGGACGGCTGTAGTTGATCACGTTGAGGATCGCCGTGCCCTTCACGGCGCCGGCCCGCGGCGCCAGCGAGGCCATCACCAGCCCCGCGTTGCAGTTCCAAATACGGGCCGGCCGGCGCTTCTGCGTGACGATGTCGATGATGTCCAGCGCGAGCATTCCTGGATCGTCAACAGATTCTTTGTAAGCGACGATCTGTCCTTTACCGCACGCGTAGAAGTTGCGCTCCGCATCGCTGCGGACCAGGTTCAATGAGGGCGTCTTCC
Source organism: uncultured Acidobacteriota bacterium (assembly GCA_963720745.1). Classification (GTDB taxonomy): domain Bacteria; phylum Acidobacteriota; class Terriglobia; order Bryobacterales; family Bryobacteraceae; genus TMP-7. The sequence goes on along the minus strand of CAVRGO010000001.1, from coordinate 2,836,200 downwards.
ACCACGCCCCTTCGTTCCGTCCGTCCACAATGACTGTCGTTCCGGCTTCCGCATGGGCCAGTATGCGAGCCTGGGCTTTGCCCTGCGGCGGTTCGATTCCGACAGCGACCAGAACCAGGTGGCGCGCGGCGTCCGGCGCCGGAGGATCGGCGGCGGGCGCCAGCGAGGGCGAGACGTTGTGCCGGAAACTCAGTTGCGCGATTTCCTGGGACAGATCGCTCCGGTCCACCAGGACGGTAACGATGGGCAACGCCGGTTGGCGGAACAGCGACTCGTTCGCGCGAAGCCATTTCGCGGTGACACCAATTCTGCGCCATGCGGTCATCGCCTCCGGTGCGCGTTTCAGCAACCCTTCGCGAAAACCAGGATGCAGCGCCATGACGTAATTGCCGCCCGACACCCACGCCTCAGCCAAAGCGAGTTCGACGGAGTCGAAGGACAGCAGTTGATCCGGCGACACTCCCGCGTCCTTGTCGGGAAGGTATCCGAGAACCGGAGAAACGCGAGGGTACATCGCACGCAGGTAGTGAACCAGCGAGCAGTTCTGGTCCATCCACAAACTGCGTGTCGCACCGGCAACCTGCGGATCCTGCCGGTGGACGCCGGGCCACAGGCCGGATTTGATGACCACAGGACGCCGGGCTGAGGTTTTGCCCGCATCCTCCGTGCTGACGAATTGAAGGTCGCTCTCAGCCGCCGTCTCTATGCCTGCCGCGGCGCACGCGGAAGCGAACGCCTGTTCGGCTGGTGCAATCACGGCGGTTATCCCCGCTTCACAAAACAGCGGCACGTATTTCGGATCCGGATCGTTCCAACGGATCGCGATGTTGCGCATCAGATCGAGCTGCACAAAATTCCCCTGAAGGTATTCGACACTACACCGGAAACCAAGGTATACATCTTTATCAACCGCCGCACAACCGCGGCATGGGTTTGCCAGTCATGAGAAACTTTGACTGGTGGCAGTGAAGAAACCGCCTCAACCCACGCATCTCATCGAACACGTTGTCGATTCGTGGCAGGACTTTTTGCGCTTGGTCTCGGAAACGCCATTCAGTAATTGGGCATTCCGGGGACAAAGGGATGCAACCTGGCATCTGTGGCCCAAAATCAGCCGTGAACTCGCGAACCGCCGTGTCGCTCACAAGCATTGGAAAGGACAGGAGCACCGGCTGATCTGGATTTTCCAGCGGAAAGCGACGCATTTCCTCGACAAGGTCCCCGAGGTCGGAGACACTCCCCAGTGGATGGCGCTGATGCAGCATCATGGCGCACCGACGCGTCTGGTGGATTTCACATGGTCGCCGTACGTCGCCGCATTCTTCGCGTTGGAGCCGAGCATCGCCGACGCTGCGGTGTGGGCCATAAACGCGCCGAAGCTCGGGACGTTCTCCTACGGTCCGGGGCTCGCGCCAGCGCAGAGGCCCCCGAGTCCTGAACAGGCGCTCGCGGACATCGGCGTTAGCGGCAGCGATGCGATTGCTATCGGAGAACCCTATTTCAAAAATCGTCGCGTCATCGCGCAATCCGGCACTTTCGTTTTCCCGTGCGACATCGAGCGGCCCATCGACCAGATCCTCGCGAAGAAGAAGAACCTGATCGCAAAGTTGGTGTTGCGCGGGCCCGCGTTGAGGAAAGAAGGGCTGCGTGAGTTGTATAGGATGAACATCACGCACGCAACATTGTTTCCGGACCTCGACGGACTCGCGCGGTCGCTCGCCTACGAACTCGAGTCGCATTACGCGTTCGACCCCACTGAGGCTGAATGAGGAGGGTACCCTGATTCTATGAAGATATTCGTCGCCGGAGTTATTCTGCTGGGAAGCGCCGCGGCCTTGATGGGAGCGGGCCGGAAGCAGTTGTTCGACGGAAAGGATCTGAACGGGTGGGCGAGAATCCCGCGTCACGAAGGAGCGCCGGCCGACCAGAAGCCAGGGTTCAAAGTGGAGAACGGTCTTCTGGTGTCATTGCCGGATTCGCCGGAAGACGACCTGTGGTACACGCGTGAGAAGATCGGCAATGCGACCCTGCGCGTCGTGTACAAGGCTTCAGACAAATCCGCCAATTCCGGAATATTCACACGCATTCCCATCAAGCCGAAATCCGAGGATGACGCGATCAACAAAGGCATCGAAGTTCAAATCGACGATTCCGGCGACGACTGGCATTGCACGGGAGTGCTGTATTCGATGACCCAAGCGAAAGCTCGCCCGTCTAAGCCTGCCGGCGAGTGGAACACGCTGGAGATCACGATGAAGGGGCCGCGTACGATCGTCAAACTCAACGGTCTCGTGGTGACGGACTACGACGGTGTCTCCGCCGTTCCGCCGAAGAAAGGGCAGTACGAACCCGACCGTGGCCCGCGGCCCGACACCGGGTACATCGCGGTTCAGCACCATGGCGGCGCGGCGACGGTGTGGTTTCGCGAGATCAGCCTCTCGACCGAGTGAGGCTCGCAGCCTGACGAGTCAGGCGCGTTCCAGCACGAGCACGTAGTCCTGGAAAATAGGCGGCGCGGGCGGATGCCATTCGGAATTGCCGGTGATCACTCCGAGTTCTGTCTCCCGGGCATCGGCCGGATTCCACCAGAAGGCGCGATAACGCACGTCCGGTTCGAGCGAGCGAAGGGTGTGATTTACCCGCCCGGTTCGCGGAAAGAAGAACAATCGCAATTCACCGGGGATACCGGCCCCGTACGGCTGGAAGTAGTTCTCGGGCGACCAGTGGGGCTCGATCCACTCGGGATGGGGTTGCATCCGCCACCACGAATATTTCAAGAGGAGCGATTTCGCCAATCCCAATTGCGCGGATCCTGGAAGTTGATAGGCCGTTTGCCACGGGGTTTCGCCCCAACTGCGGCCGTGCGGCGAAGCACCGAACGGCTGTCCCGGCAGATTTACCTGCCAGATTCCGTTCGCGCCGTAGGTATGCCCGGCGGCGCCGCTTAGTATGCACGCCCAGAACATAAATCGCTGGATTTCCTGCCGGCTCGCTTCCTGGATGCCCTCGTAACAGACCTCCCCATTCACGACGGGCATCGGCGGCGCAGTCTCGTAAGCACCAGTGATGAGCCGCAGAGTTGAAGGAATGCTGTCGCGATCGGAGTGACCAGTCTGCAGCATGTCGAAGTCGAGCACGGACGAATCATCGACGGTAGCACGGGCGCTCGTCGAAGGATGAATCGTGATCGGGCTGCGGTAAGCGCTGATCGAGCGCACATACCGCCCGAGTTCCGTCCACCCGCTCTTCTGGACAGCAACATCGCGCTCGCGCCGCTTCGAAAGATAATACGGCATGCTGCCTTCACCCGCCAGGCACCAGACGGTGGGATAGGCGCCCCATCGCGCCACGATGTAGCGCCAGTGGCGCTTCATCTTTTCGATACCGAGGATGGGCAGGTAGTAACCCCAACAGCCGACGATGCACGGTACGATGCCGCTATCGGCCAGGTAGCGGATGCGAAGGTCGGCCATATCGAAGTAGGCCGGATTGATCGACGTGTAGCTTTCGTCGTAAGGAAAACCAGCTTCGTTCGAGCCGCGCGGGTCGCGCTCCGGCATGTCGGGATACAATCCGGCCACGATTTGGACGACGCTGAAGCCTTTGCGACACCGGTCGGCTACGAGCAATTGGAAATCGTCCGGCCAGCGAAGTCGTTTGACCAGACCCATCCACCAGGTATCGGCCAGCCAGAAAAAGGGCGTTCCGTCCACGTGTTCGAAGTGGCGGCGATCCGGCGAAACGCGCAACGGCCCGTGCTGATATAAGCCGTTCGGGCCCGCATAGGCCACGGCATCGATGCGCCCGCTCTGGCCGTGAAGCCCTGCGTTGGACGTATCGGTGCAAATCGTGCGCCAGGTGTGCGGCCCCGGCTTCTGGGGAGCGAAGCGTACACGCCAGGTCCGGGAACCCGCCCAGAACGCGGGGATCCGCAACTCGGCACCTTGCGGGTCGCGAATCACCAGGTCGAGGTCGCAATCCGCGAACGGATTCGAGTAGGTTCGACTGCTCGTGAACGACCATTCGACCGGCTCATGAACGGCTGCCTGTAGCGACTGCGCTTTGAGAGTGCTCGACATCGCGACCGCGCCGCCGAGTAGATGTCTCCGGCTGAGTTTCATCGAATCCACCAAGCAGTCAACGTGCGGCGACCGACACCGAACCTGCTCGTGTACGCGCCACGGGCGCAACACACGAGAAGTTCACCGCATCATCGATGCTCCCGCTGCCCTTGTACCGTGCGACTTGCGGATACGGGCAGAGCGGGCGCGTGCGTCCGATTTGCACCTGCGATCCAGGTGCCGCGGGCTTTTCCGCGATAATGGTTCCCGGCGCCATCCCGCGCTCCACCCACTGCTCGAGCGCGAGCAGCATGTCGTGCTGTGGGTCCGTCCAGGTGAGCGCAAAACGGCTCGGCCCAGGGCCTCCCCCGCAATGCTGCATCCCCGGCACCATATAGAGCCGGACGAACTGTTCGGCTTTTCTTGGCCCTATCTTCTCGACAATGCTGTTGTAGTAGTTGATAGTGTTCAGTGGAGTGAGCGCGGCGTCGCACCAGCCGTGGAAGAGGATCAGTTTGCCCCCGTGCTCCTGAAACGGCTTGAGATTCGCGTCCGTAGCGTTCAGCACCCGAGCCAGTTTCTTCTCGATCAGGCCGCCGTCGCGGTCTACATCGAATGTCTTCGGATCCCACGCCGGGTTGTCTGCCACCATGTTTCGGAACAGTTGGGTTCCGAAGAAGAACTGCAAGCTCTTCTCAGGCGCGGCGCCGTTGATCCAGGCCGCCCAACCGCCTGTCCCGCTCTCTCCGCCGGGGACGAAGCCGGGGAAGACGAGTTTGCCTTGCGAGTTGCGTGGACCCTCGTAGATAGTCCCCAGGGTTGCCAGTTGCGGCGCGGTGAGGCACGCATCGGATTCCGGGCCGCGGCACAGCAGCGCCGAGGGATCAAAACGGCACTGTGTGGGATCGTCGATCAAGCCGTCGGCAAGACCGTCCTTGGCGTCGCAGGAGTTCAGCGCCGCGGTCTCTATCGCCTTCAATTTGATGGGCGGAATATAGCTGGCCGGTTCGGCAAACAGCGCGCGCTGGTTCCACAAGAACCCGACTGCGATACCGGTGAAGTTATTCGCGGGCGCACCGGCGACGACACCGTCGTAATCGCCCGGATAGCGTTGCACCTCCATCAGTGCCTGGCGGCCTCCGTTCGAACAACTCGCGAAGTACGATCGCTCCGGTGCGTGTCCGTAGAAGGCCGCCACGATTGCCTTGGCTTTCACGGTCATCTCGTGCACCCCGCGGTGTCCGTAGTCGATGACCTTTTCTGGATGCCCGAGCGCCCAAACTGCGTCGCCGCCCGTGTGGCCGGTATCCGTCGTCGCCGCGGCGTACCCGTGCCGTACTGGACCCACCAGGCCGGCATAGGACAAAGAGCCCGCAAAGCCGCCATTTCCAACGCCGTGAAACTTGCGGTTCCAGCCGGAAACCGGCATCCAGACTTCGAACTGAATCCTTGAATCGGGTGTCGGCTCGATAATTCCGGCGACGCGGCAGAGCGGCGGCAGATCTTGGATAGCTGGTCCGGAGGACGGCGTAAAAAGGCCGCCGGTTATCGCCTGCGCGGCGGTGATGGTCGTGCCAGGTAATTTCAATTCGGCGAGACTGGAGCATGTAGCGGCAGCGGCCACGGCTGTCGCAAACACAAAACCTGCGGTGCAGGCGGCAACTTTCATCGGATCTCCTGCGGTGTGAACGATTGTATCCCACGTTCACAGCACTCCGGCTGTTTCGGCGCAAAATGACAAGTGAGATGCACTGCGCTTATCCGGCTTTTGTTATGGCAATCCTGCTGACCCCTGCTCTTCCCCAGCAGCGCCGGGACGTGACCCTTAAGGTGTTTCAGTTCCCGGCAAACATGATTCCGCGGATCGACGGACAAAAGGAGGATTGGGCGATGGTCCCCGACAGCTATGCGGTGGGGATGGACCAGTTGGTGGACACCGAACAGGGTCACGGGATGAACCACGACTTGAAAAACATGGATGTGAAGGTCAAGGTGGGATGGGTAAAAGGGCTGAGCCGTCTGTACTTTCTGTATGAGGCCTATGACAACTATTGGGATTTTGCGCGGTCCGACTTGCACAACGATATCTTCGAAGTGGTCGTCGATGGCGATGTGTCAGGAGGCCCGCTGATCGACATTTACCACCGCGACGTTTGGACACCGGACGCCGTTGGGAAGGAGCGCTCGGTCATCGATCCGCGAATCGATGCGTCCGAGGCGCACTGGAACTTCCACGGAGTCCACGCGCAGAATTATCACATCTTCACGCCGCCCGGCGACAAGGATTGGGCATTGGCATGGGGCTGCGCTCAGTACACCAAGCGCCTTCCGTACGCCAATGCCGCATACAATTACGCGTTCAAACCGGGCGAATCAGGAAAGCTGATTCTGGAGTTTTGGATTACGCCTTTCGACTATGCTCCGTGCGATGGACCGCAGCGCGCCGTCGAGTCAGTGATGTCGGAGAACAAGTTGATCGCGCTCTCGTGGTGCGTGATTGACTACGACGATGTGAACGCTCGCAATCGCGTGGGGTTCTGGAACCTTTCACACAAGCAGACGATGTACGGAAACGCGAGTGACCTGGTGTTGTTCCGGTTGATGCCGCTGGAATCGCAATTCAAGAAACTGATCGAAGCGAAATGGTCGTACCAGGTCGCGGATATGGAGCGCCGGCGGGTGTCGTTCAAGGATGAGTCCGACGGAAGCATCAGTTCCTGGAGGTGGGATTTCGGAGACGGCACGCAATCGACCGAACAGGACCCGATTCACGAGTACAAGGCCGGGCGCGATTATACGGTGACCCTCGAAATCGAGGGTCCTGCGGGCAAATCGCGCCTCGTGAATTTCTGGGGCGTCTCCGTCAGATGAATGGCTGCGGCTCGCGAACCCTCAGCGTTTCATCCGGAATACGAATAGGCGGCTCGGCCCGTCTTCGGGAAGCAGGTACACGAGTCCCTTGCAGATTGTCATGCCTTCCTGTGTGTAGGGCTTCCCGCGATCGGTCCGGTCCACGACGATGCGGCGCAGTTGCCGTAAGGAGGGAAAGGCCAGCCAATCGATAGCGCCGCCTCCGCCCCCGCGCAGGAGGCCGGACGCGATGAGTGTATCGCCGTCGAATTTCATGTCCTGATAAGCATTGTTTCCGGGATTCGCCAACTTCTGGTCGAACTTCCCGTGGTGATCCCACACGTAGAGATCGCGGCTATCCCAATTGCCGCCGACCAGCAGGCTAGGAGAAACGGCAATGCAACCGATGTGATCGGGGACTTCGAACTGATACTCCAGCGACAGAGTGCGCTTACTCCGCTTTTGAACGACGGCGCTGCTGTTGCGGCGATATTCCGCGACGGGCAGCCACAGCGAATTGGCATCAGCGGCGATCCCTCCGGGGTGGAAGCGAACGCCGTCCTGAACCTCCACGTACCGGATCAGCTCACCGCCGGGTATGCGAAATTCGTGCAGGAATCCTTTCCTCGATGGTGCATCGACTGATGTCACCCACAGATGATTCGCGTCGATGTCGATTCCCTGAACGTGGTGCAGGTCAGCTTTCAGCTCGATGACTTGCAGCAATTCGAGTTGATCGTAGTCGGCGGCGCGCAAAGTAGGAAGCGGAGCCGCCATAAGCGCTGTTCCAACAAGGCGTCCCCAGCCGGTCGCAGCCATTCTCTAGTTCCCGCCTATGTCAATGTACACCGGTGGCGAACGACGACCGGCCGGAGCCTTCACCGAAGCGTTGTAAGCGGCGCGGCGCTAATTGCGCGGCGCCGCCTTTTGAAGCTCCTTCGCCTGACCCCGCCCGTGATAAGCGGCCCAAAGCAGCTCAACGAGTTCGCCTGTCAACGGCATTCGCGGATTCGTCGGCCGCCACGAAGGATCGTCGAACGCAGCCTTCACCAGGTCAGGTAGCGCCTTTTCGAACTCTTCCTCCGCTATTCCAAGCGCGGCGATCGATTTTGGTAAATCCAGATTATCAAGAAGGCCTTCGATCGCCGCGACGAGATTATCGACCTTCTCCTGGACGGTGTCGCCGCCGAGTCCGAGCAGGTCCGCGATGGTGGCGTATTTTTTCGGAGCCGTGTAGCCGCGGACGTGCGGCGAAGGCATGAACTTCGTGGGGATGCTCGCGTTGTACGCGACCACGTGTGGCAGCATCAGCGCGTTTGCGCGACCGTGCGCAATGCCGAACCGGGCTCCAATGGCGTGCGCCAGCGCGTGGTTTATGCCGACCGAGGCGTTCGAAAATGCCAGCGCCGCTATGCAAGCGGCATTGTGCATCATCGACCGGGCCTCTTCGTTATCCGGCTGTTGATAGGCTACCGGAAGATAACGGAACACGAGCCGGATCGCCTGCATCGCGTTCGCGTCCGTATATGGAGACGAGTACACGGACACCCCGGCCTCCAAAGCATGAGTCAGGGCGTCGATTCCCGTATCGGCGGTCAACGACTTCGGCATGGACATTACGAACTGCGGATCGACGATCGCGATATCCGGACTGAGAGACGGGTCGGCCAGCGTGATTTTGCGATTCCGCTCGTGGTCGATGAGCACGGCAAACGGAGTAATTTCGCTACCGGTACCGCTGGTGGTCGGAATCGCGATAAGACGCGACCTTTTCGCCTTCACTATGGGAAAGCGGACGACGCGTTTGCGAATGTCGAGGAATGGCGCCCCGAGTTCCCCGATGTCAGCCTCCGGAGACTCGTACTTCAACTTCATGATCTTCGCGGCGTCGATCACCGATCCGCCGCCCAAGGCGATGATCTGGTCCACCTTGAAGAATTCCAACGTGGCGACTCCGTCCATGCAGGTCTTGAGCTCGGGTTCGGAATCCGGAATCGTGAGCACGTGGACTGGCGTACCGGGCGCGAGGTATTTCCGGACGACATCGACCGATCCGGCCCTTTCGAGAAAGGCATTCGAAATGATGATTGTGGAAGAGGATGGGAACTGCCTCAGATTCTCGACTGCATTCCGGTTGAAGTAGATTTGATTCGGCACGCGGAACCACATATGCGTTTGCGTCCTCCGGGCCATTCGCTTGATGTTCAAGTAATGATAGACGTTCAGGTTATCGGTGGTGCTATTCCCGCCGCCGGTGCCGCAGCCGAACGAAAAGGTCGGCACCATGTCGTTGTATACGCCGCCGATCGCACCAATCGAACCCGGGGAGTTCACGATGATGCGGCCTGCGTTCATCAGTTCGCCGAAACGCGTAATGATCTCGTCCCGATTGGAGAAGATCACCGCCGTATGCCCGAGTCCGCCATACTGGTTTACCTTGACGCATACTTCGAGCGCTTCGTCCGTCGACTTCGCACGATAAACGGCAAGGACTGGGAATAGTTTCTCGGATGATAGCGGGTATTCGCGGCCAACGCCGGCGATCGGCACGATGAGGAGTTTCGTCGCAGGTTTCACCGACAGGCCACTGTAGCGGGCAATGTCGGCCGCTTTCTGGCCAACGGCCATCGGACGGGCCATTCCGGTTGCTGGATCGATTACCACGCGTTCCAGCATCTGTCCTTCCTGTGCGCTGCAGACGTGCGCTCCCATTTCCTCAAATTTGGCGAGCGTCTTGTCCCAGATCTCGTCGTCGATCACAACGGTTTGCTCGGAAGCGCAGATAGTTCCGTTGTCGAAGGTCTTCGAGGTGAGAATATCCACGACGGCCATTTCGAGGTGGGCCGTCCTGTCGAGATAAACGGGAGTGTTCCCCGGTCCGACGCCGAGTGCGGGCTTGCCTGAGCTGTACGCTGCCTTCACCATGTTGCGCCCGCCGGTGGCGTCGATCAGCCCGACATCTTTGTGGCGCATCAGCCAATGGTTGTCTTCGATGGTGGGCGCGTCCAGGCAGCTAAAAATGCCCTCGGGTGCGCCGTACTTCACAGCCGTCTCGTACATCAGGTCGACCGCGGCGCGGCTGCATTTCGCAGCGCGTGGATGCGGACAGAAGATGAAGGCGTTTCGCGTCTTCACAGCCATGATGCACTTGAACAGAACAGTGGCAGTGGGGTTTGTGATAGGCACCAGGGACAGCACCACGCCGATGGGTTCGGCAAGTTCGATCATGCCGCTTTCCGGAAATTCGCGGATCACACCGACCGTGCGCTTGTCGCGAATGTAGTTGTAGACAAACTCTGTCGCCACCATATTCTTGATGGCTTTATCTTCCGGAACTCCGACCCTGGTTTCCTCGCAGGCGATGCGCCCGAGGTATTGTGCCTGTTCCATGCCGGCTACGGCCATGCGTTCGACGATGCGATCCACATCGGCCTGAGTGAGTGAGTGGAATGCGATTGCCGCGTTGTGGGCGGAGGTGACAAGTCCCTCCAGGTAGGCAATCCGTTCTTCGGTCAGAGCGGGGTGATCGCCCGCCATGTTTTCCTCCTACAGGTGGTTACCTGGAGTGGGCGCCATAAGGTACCCGGCTTAAGCTGTCGCTATATTATCACCGACCCGACTACGAGAAGGCCCCGGGATTCCCGCGCATTTTCGCACAAATCCCTGACTCCGCCTCAAGCCCGGAACGTGTGGTAGTATCGCCGTTAAACTCTGGCTATGCAAAACCTGGGCGTCCGCATCGTAGTGCTTTGCTGGGGAGCGTTGCTCGCGCACGCTCAGGCGCCTTGTACGGTTACGCAGCCAACCGCGAGTCTCTCCATTCCCCACGCTGGTGGCACTCCGTCCTTGAGCCTCAATCCCGCTGACCCTATTTGGCAGCATGCCGGACAGGCGTCGATCGAGAAGGATTGCTCGAGAACCATCGATTACCCGGAGATCCGCAGCGAGGTGCGAGCATTTTGGACGGACACCGGCCTCTATCTCCTATTTCGGTGCCCTTATAAGGAAATCAACCTGTTTCTTCCCGCGGCGAACGACAAGCCGCGTTTGAAATTGTGGGATCGGGACGTGGTCGAGATGTTTCTCGGAGACGACTGGCAGAACATCCGGCACTACCGCGAATTCGAAATAGCGCCGACCGGGGACTGGATCGATTTGGCGATCGATCTCGACCACAATAGTTACGACCACAGTTGGCGATCCGGCTGGCAGACGGCCGCGCGCATCGACCGTGCCGCGAAGGTCTGGTACGCGGCGGCGCGTATTCCGCTGGCTGCGGTGAGTGCGGCAAGAGTCGTGCCGGGAACGAGGTGGCGAATGAACCTGTACCGGATCGAGGGACTCGGCCCGGACAGCCAACGCCGCTTCCTGTGCTGGCAACCTACCTGCAAACTGAACCACGACCCCAATCACGTGCCCGAGAACTTTGGAACCCTGGTATTCGAAAAGTGATGCAGTACAGAATCACCGTCCTGAAATCGCGGCGTGCGTGGGCGCTCGCCTGTTTGCTTGCGAGTATTTCCAGCGCGCAGGAATCGACACCGGCACCTTCGCCGGATGCGATCGCGTCCGGGCGCCAACGATTCCAGGTCCGGTGCGCCGGCTGCCACGGGGCCGACGGTGCGGGAGGGGAGCGTGCGCCGGCACTCGGCAGCAGAGAACGTTCAAGGCTTCACTCTGAGACGGAGATCAGGAACACGATCCGGAACGGTATCCCGGAGGTCGGGATGCCGGCGTTTGCAATTCCGGCAAGCGAGATGAACCTGCTGGTGGCATTTGTGAAGTCGCGTGTCGCCCCAGCTTCCCAGGCGCTACTGCGCGGCAATGCCTCGGCCGGCGCGGCTTTCTTCTTCGGTGCAGGCCGCTGCTCGGGTTGCCACATGCTGCTGGGACGAGGAGGATTCACCGGGCCGGATCTGACCACCGCGGGGGATCGGCTCACGGTTGGCGAGTTGGAGACCGCCATGCTGAATCCCGCGAAGCGCCAGACCGAGCGCTATGCGGTGGCGACGGTCCAACTGCGCACGGGCGAAACCGTGCGAGGTTTCATCCGCAACGAGAGCGGTTTCGATTTGCAGATGCAGGGCTTCGACAACCGGCTGCATCTGCTGAAGCGCAGCGATGTCGCCACTATTCAGCGCGATCCACATCCGGCTATGCCGAAGGTGGAGGCGCGGGCCGAGACGATGCAGAACCTGCTCGCGTTCCTCGCTCGTCCTCGAAGTGCGCGATTACCGGCGGCGCCGATTGACAAGGCGGCCTCTCTCCCGGACGCAGTGAGTTGGGAGGCGGTGGTCGCGCCCGGCAAAGGCGAATGGCCCACCTATCACGGCAACGTCGGCGGTAACCGCCACACTGATCTGACCCAGATCTCACCGGCAAACGTCGGCCAACTGGCGCCTAAATGGATGTTCTCCATCCCCGGCGCTCGCAACCTGGAGGTAACGCCCGTAGTGGCGGCCGGCGTTATGTACGTCACCACGGTGAATACGGTGTATGCGCTGGATGCGCGCACCGGGCGTAGGATCTGGGAGTATTCGCAGCCGCGATCGAGGGGCCTGGTCGGCGATGCTGCCGGCGGCATCAATCGCGGCGTCGCTGTGCTGGGCGACCGGGTGTTCATGGTGACGGACAATGCTCATCTGATCGCGCTGCACCGGTTGAACGGCGCATTGCTATGGGACACCCAAATGGCTGACTCGCGGGACCACTACGGCGCGACATCCGCTCCGCTGGTGGTGAAGGACCTCGTCATTTCGGGAACCTCGGGTGGCGATGAGGGTGTCCGCGGATTCGTGGCGGGATACAAAGCAAGCACGGGCGAACGTGTGTGGCGCTTCTGGACCGTCCCCGCTCCCGGCGACCCGGAGGCGGCTACGTGGACCGGCCGTGCCATGGAGCATGGTTGCGCGTCAACGTGGCTGACGGGTACCTTTGACGCCGAAACAGACCTCCTTTTCTGGCCGACTGGGAATCCTTGCCCGGACTTCAATGGCGATGAACGGAAAGGAGACAACCTGTACGCCGATTCCGTGCTGGCCTTACGGCCGGAGACGGGCGAACGCGTGTGGCATTATCAATTCACACCTCACGACCTGCACGATTGGGACGCCACCGAGACGCCGATGGTGCTGGATGCCGATTATCGCGGCACGCGACGCAAACTGCTGGTTCAAGGAAATCGAAACGGGTTCTTCTACGTGCTCGACCGTACGACGGGCAAACTACTGTCTTCGACGCCATTCGTGAAGCGGCTCACGTGGGCGAAAGGCATCGGTGCGGACGGCCGGCCGATCCTCGCGGAAGGTTGGGAGCCCACGGTGGACGGATCGCTCGTCTGTCCATCAATGGATGGCGCAACAAACTGGATGTCCACTGCGTACAATCCGCAAACGGGCTTGTTTTACCTGATGGCTCTCGAGAAGTGCAACGTGTTCAGCAAGTCTTCGGAATGGTGGAAGCCAGGAGAATCGTTCTACGGTGGTTCGGCGCGAGTGGCACCGGACGACCAGCCGAAAAAATACCTGCGCGCGCTGGATCTGAATACGGGGAAGATCGCGTGGGAATACGAACAGACCGGACCCGGGCAATCGTGGGCCGGGCTGCTTTCCACCGCGACGGGTTTGATCCTATTCGGCGATGACAACGGCGCATTCACTGCAGTGGATGCACGAGACGGTACGCCGCTTTGGCATTTTCATCTGAACGCGCATTGGAAGGCATCGCCGATGACGTATTTAGCCGATGGCAAACAGTTCGTCGCAATTGCCGCAGGGCCATCGGTGATAGCGTTCGGCTTGCCTTAGGTCGACCCTTATAGCTCCTGGCTTGACGCGCGGCCTCAATTCATGTCAGCATTCGTGAATCTTGGTTGATGCCTCTGGAGGGACACAAGGGCTATGCGCGTTCTATCTGGGCTTGTATTTGCACTGTTGACGGCGCTTCCAGTAAGCGCAGATGTCACAGGATCGATCCTCGGCACGGTTCGCGACAGTTCTCAGGCGGTGGTCGTGGGGGCCACTGTTACCGTGACCAACCTCGAAACGAATCAGAGCAAATCTGCGCAAACGAGCCAGACTGGGGAGTATAGAATACTCGCCCTGGCCCCTGGACCGTACCGGCTCGTTGCCAGCGCACCGGGATTCCAGCAAGCAGTGACGACCGGAATCGATGTCCGTGTGAACGATCAGTTGCGTATCGATCCGATTCTGCAGGTGGGCAACGTCCAACAGGAAGTGAACGTCGCCGCCACGGCTGTGCAGGTTGAGACCGAGAATACGCAGTTGGGCGATGTAATTGAAACAAGGAAGATCGCGACGCTACCGCTCAACGGAAGAAGCTACATCGATTTGTTGGGGTTGCAAGCCGGAGTTGCGCCGGCAAGTTCCGGATCGATTCAGCAGGACCGGCCGGTGTCGGGCGGGTTGTCGGCGGGCAACGTTTCCGTCAACGGGCAACGTGAAACCGCCAATGCGTTTCTCGTCAACGGCGGAGATGTGAGTGAGGGGCGCAACAACGGCGCCGCCGTCATCCCGAATCTCGATTCCATCGCCGAGTTTCGCCTGATCACGAACAGTTTCGATGCCGAGTACGGACGCTTCAGCGGCAGCGTCATGAACGCGATCACCAAATCGGGCACGAACAGTCTTCACGGGTCGGCGTTCGAGTTTCTCCGCAACGACAAACTGGATGCGCGAAACTTCTTCGATCCCAGCAAGAGCGAACTGCGCCGCAACCAGTTCGGGTATGCCATCGGCGGACCATTCTGGAAGAACCGTCTGTTCTGGTTCACCGATTATCAGGGGACGCGTGAAGTAGTGGGCGCAAGCACGGGACTGGTGTCGGTGCCCGACCTCGATCAGCGAAACGGCATTTTTGACCAGACGGCTTTTACCGACGCGAACGGCAATCAACAAGTCGTGAAAGGCGACTACTGGGCGCAGGTTCTCGGGCAGCGACTGGGCTACCCGGTTCGCAACGGCGAAGCTTATAGCGGGTGCTCGAGCACGGCGGAATGCGTTTTCCCGAACGGTGTCATCCCCCAGCGCGCGTGGGCAAAGCCGGCAATTCCGCTGATGAAATACATCCCGGTTCCGAACGCAGGCCCGGGACTCTTCGCCGACGCCAGCCAGAAGCGAACGCTGAACGACGACAAACTGGGCCAGCGCGTGGACTTCGTCAACAAGATGACCGGCAACTGGTCCGTCTATTATCACTTTGACGATTCGACCGTATTCGATCCGCTGGCAGCAGCCAGCGTGCCGGGATTCGCGGCAAATACTCCATCTCGCGCGCAAATGGCGTCTCTCAGCAATACGAAGATGCTGGGACCAGCCCAGGTGAACGATTTCCGGATCAGTTTCATGAGAACCGCCACTGTGACGACCCAGCCCGCGGAGAGTTTCGCCAACCTATCGGATCTCGGATTCGCGACTGGAGCAAACTCGCTCGGTATCATCCCGTCCGGACCCGCTGGTTTCCCTGAAACGGTTCCGCCGATCTACTTCAACAGTTTTTCGATCGGAGTGCCTACGCTGACTACGTTCCAGCCGAACAACACCTGGCATATTTCGGACGGATTTTCGAAGATCGTCGGCGCGCACACGATGAAGTTCGGCGGAGAGTTTCGTTACCTGCAGATCAACGAGCGGAACACCTGTGCGCCGAACGGCGATTTCACATTCGACGGCAGCGAAACAGGTCTCGACTTCGCGGATTTTCTGATCGGCGCACCGGTCAACTACAACCAGTGCAGTCAACAGTTCCTCGATTCGAGGACACGCTATGGCGCGGCGTACTTCCAGGATGCGTTCAAGGTGAAATCGAACCTCACATTAAACCTCGGCGTGCGCTGGGAAGTGAGCATGCCCTGGTACGACACGCAGGGGAAGATCGAGACCATCGTCCCGGGCTTGCAATCGACCGTGTTCCCAACCGCGCCGAAGGGTTGGGTGGTGCCCGGCGATCCTGGTATTCCGAGGACGCTCGCGCCCACGGACTACAACAATTTTGCACCCCGTATCGGGTTGGCCTACTCTCCCGGATTCCACGACGGCGTTCTCGGCAAAGTGTTTGGCGGACCCGGGAAGACCAGTATTCGCGCCGCATTCGGCGTCTACTATACGGCGATCGAAGACCTGAACCTGTTCTACGAGGTTGGCGATGCTCCGTTCGGGCTTTACTGGGTAAGTCCGGAGCCGACGATGTTCGACGAACCGTTCCGGACGCGATCGGACGGCGTTTCCCAGACGCAGCGGTTCCCATTCAACTTCCCGATCCCCGGAGATCCCGCGAACAAGAACCTCGACTACTCCATCTATCTGCCGATCTCGTACTCGCCGGGATACTCGATTCACAACCGTTTGCCGTATGCGGAACACTACAATCTCTCCATCCAGCGGCAACTCTCCGACGCCACTGTCCTGACGCTGGCGTACGTCGGCACGCAGGGCCACAAGCTCATTTCGCAGTACGACGCAAATCCAGGCGACCCGGCTCTTTGTCTGAAACTCAACCAGATGGGCGCGACTCCAACCTGCGGCCCGAATGGAGAGCAGAGCACGTACACGCTCCCGGATGGATCGCAGGTGTTCGGAACCCGGCCGTTCCTGGGGCCTGCGTTCGGCTACGGCAACTCCTTCACGGCTAACGTCGCGAATTCGAACTACAACTCGTTCCAGGTTACGGTGGAACGAAGAGCCTCCGACGTAACGTTCCTGGCCGCCTATACATTCGCCAAGTCGATCGACAATTCATCGGGATTCGGCGAATGGGTGAACTTCAGCAACTACCGTTTGAGCCGCTCTTTGTCGGCATTCGACGTAACTCACAACTTCGTTCTCAGTTACAACTGGACGCTGCCGTTCGCCCGATGGGGTGGTCTGCCCAAGCGACTGACCGAAGGTTGGAACCTGGCTGGTATCACCCGGTTGTCTACGGGATTCCCGATCACGCTGCGTCAAGGACAGGATCAGTCTTTGGTTGGAAGCGGTTCCACGGACGTGCCGGACCTCGTCGGTGCGGTACAGACACAGGATCCGCACAACGCGGGTCCAAACGGTCCGAACACCTATTTCCTGGCGGATGCTTTCGCATCGGGCCAACTCGGCCATTTCGGAACCGCGAACCGCCGGTTCTTTCATGGCCCAGGAATCGTGAATTGGGATTCTTCGATATTGAAGAACACGCAACTGTCGGAGCGGATCATGCTTCAGTTCCGCGCAGAGTTCTTCAACGTTCTGAATCACACCCAATTCAACAACCCGAGCGGCAATTTCAGCAGCGGCAATTTCGGCGTGGTGACCAGCGCCCGAGCGCCGCGCATCGGCCAATTGAGCCTGAAACTAATCTGGTAGATAATGCGAGCTTCGGCACTGTTCTGTGCGTTCGCGCTGGCAACGGTCTGCGGGTTGGCCGCGCCAGCCTCTCAGGCGGGCGTTCAAAGCAAAGCCGCATTGGAATGTGCAAGACAGAAGAACTGGCCGTGCGCTATTGAGAAATACCGGCAGGCACTGCAACTCGCGCCCGACGCCGATACGCACTACAACCTTGCTCTGGCGTTGCGCTACGGGAACAGGTTGGAGGAGGCGGTCAGCGAGTTCGAAACCTGTCTGCGGCTCCGCCCGGGATGGGCGGATGCGCAGTATGGGTTAGGCGCCGCGCTATTCGATCTTCATCGCGTCCGCCCAGCGTTGGATGCGCTTCATGCAGCGGTGGCATCCGATCCGGGCCTGGTGAATGCGCAGCTGTTTCTGGCGAATGCGCTGATATCAATTCGCCAATGGAAAGAGGCGGAAGCGCAGTGTTCGGCGGTTCTGAAACTCGCCCCCGACAGTCTGCGTGCACACCGCCTGCTTGCCGCCGTGTACCTCGGAATGGGTAACCCCGATCTGGCCGCGAACGAATTGAAGCGATGCGCCGCTTCGCAACCGGCGAACGCGAATGTCCTCTTCGAACTGGGGACGGCAGCGGGACGCGCGGGCGATCTCGAGGAAGCGATCCGCGCGTTCCGCCGTGCCATCGCAATCGATGCCAAACTCGTGCCCGCGTATGTGCAACTTGGGATTGCCTTGCGACGGAGTGGCCGGCCCGCCGAGTCACTCGAGGAGTTCCGAACAGCCGTCCGCCTCGCGCCGAAGGATCCGGTCGCCGCCTACGAATTTGGAAAGGCGCTGAAGACCGCGGAAGATCTGGACGGCGCGATTTCCGAGTTCCGGCGCGCGATCGCCATCAAACCGGATTTCGAGGAGGCGCACTACGCACTCGGCGTGGCGTTGCGTGCGCAAGGCGATGCCGCATCAGCCCGTGCGCAGCTTAAAGAGGTCGCCGATCTTCATCAGTTCCGCAGCCGTTTGGCCGAATCGAAATTGCTCATCACGACTGGTGTCGAACGGTTGAAGCAGAATGACCTCGGACAGGCCAGGGCTCAGTTCGAGAAGGCCACTCAGGTGAGCCCGGCACTGGCGACGGGGTTCTACTACCTGGGAGTAGTCTACGCACGTACAGGCGCCGCAGCGAAAGCGCTCGAGGCGTACCGGCGAGCGCTGGAACTGACTCCTGATTACGCGCAGGCGCACATCGGCATCGGCTCCTTGCAGGCAAGAAGCGGAGATATGAAAAACGCGAGGAGCGAATTCGCCGAGGCCGTCCGTGACGATCCCGACCTGGCCGAGGCGCATTACGACCTTGGACTGGCCTCACTGCAACTTGGCGATCAGAACACGGCGTTGAACGAATTCGGGGAGACACTGTCAATCGACCCGAGTTTCTCGGATGCACGGATACAACTCGCGGTCACGCAGAATCTGATGGGCGAGTCCCCGGCCGCCGAGCGCACCCTTCGCGAACTGATCCGCCGCGAACCCGAGAGTGCCGTGGCATTCAACAATCTCGGAACGGTCCTCTTGAAGGCGGGCAATATCCCGGGCGCGATCGAGGCATTTGACAAAGCAGCGAAGTTGAAACCCGATTATGCCGAAGCGAAATATAACCTCGGGCTCGCGCTTCGGGCGGCCGGCCGCACTGCCGATTCGGCGCGTGCAATGGACGAAGCCTTCCGTCTCAACCCCAGCCTGAAGGAACTGCCCCGGCCGTAACGCGCTGGCCGGTGCGTTGTGCCGCGCTCTTCAGATTGAAAGAATAGGCCAGGCGATCCGCATGGCCAACCTGCATCACGTCCTTTGGGAGCGGCGTCCGTATGCGATCGTCCGTGAGTGAATACGGGAGAGGATGAGCATGACATCGCGACGAACGGTACTCAAGGAGAGTTCTCGGCGGGCATTCTGGGACTCGTGGCCGCGACTTCAAGCGCTGCGGCCGAGGCAAACATCGAGATTCTGATTGAGGAACCTGTCGGGTCGATCTCACCCGAAATCTACGGGAATTTCACGAAGCACATCGGCGGAGTCATCTATGGCGGTATCTGGGTCGGCGAAGATTCGAAGATCCCGAACGAGGGCGGACTTCGCAAACAATTGCTTCGCTTGCTGCACCCGCCGGTGATTCGGTGGCCGGGCGGTTGCTTCGCCGATAGCTATGATTGGCGGGACGGAATCGGCCCGCGAGCACGCCGCCCCCGCCGGCTGAACTTCTGGCTAACGATCGGCGACCTTGCTAAAGCGCCCGACGGTCCACAGAAATACGAACCGAACGAGTTCGGGACCGCCGAGTTCATGCGTTTCGTTCGTGCAGTCGGGGCCGAGCCGTATTTTGCAGCGAATATTCGAAGTCTTACTCCCAGGGACTTCTACGAATGGATGGACTACTGCAACACTCCCGCCGGGAAAACCACGCTCGCCGATTTACGCGCCGCCAATGGCGATCGCGATCCGTTTCGGGTGCGCTATTGGGGCGTGGGAAATGAGAGTTGGGGCTGCGGCGGCGATCTCACACCAGACGAGTACGCGATGGAATTTCGGAAGTTCACCTCGTTCGTGCCGAGGTTCGGGGACCCCGTACATCTCATTGCCGCCGGTCCTAACGGTGGTGATTTGAACTGGACTCGCGGGTTCTTCGCGAAACTGACCGAGAAAGGAACCGGCATGCTCAACCGGGTATGGGGTTGGGCTTTACATTACTACTGCGGCACGACGGGCAAAGGACAAGCGATCGATTTCGGCATCGACGACTGGTACGAGTTGTTGCACAAGGCGAACCGGATGGAGGCACTGGTCGAGCAACACTGGGCATCAATGGGAGAAGTTGACAGCCGGCACAGAACGAAACTCGTCGTCAACGAGTGGTGCGCCTGGCATCACGCCGGCACGGAAGTGGATCCGGCGTATCTCTTCGGCCAGACGCCGACGCTTCGCGACGCGTTGATCTCCGCCTTGACGCTCGACATCTTCAACCGGCATGCCGACAAGATTGCTATGGCGAACGTGGCGCAGTTGGTCAACAATCTCCATGCGCTGTTTCTCGCGCACGAGGACAGGTTCACCGTCACGCCGACCTATCACGTATTCCGGATGTATATGCCGCACGCCGGCGCAACATCGGTGCGAACAATTGTTACGGCGCCGCGTGTGACGTTTGGCGGCCGTGAGAATGCTGCCGCCAGCATGTGGCGGCTCGCTGGTTCTGCCTCCATTCGCGGCCGCCAACTTACGGTCACCGTGGTGAACACCCACGCGACTGAAGAATGCGCGCTGCCATCAATGTGCCAGGAACTCGCATCGCAAGCGCGACTGCGACCGTCCTGTCGTCCGCCGATCTTCACGCTCACAACACGTTTGACGAACCCCGGCAACTCGAACCCCAGTCCGGCGCCGCCGATCTTTCGGGCGGCGCGCATCGTTTCCGTCCTGCATCGGTAACGAGACTCGATCTGACGCTCGCATAATGCCCGCGACACGCATTATTGAGCGGTGAAGCCGCCATCCATGCTGATGATCGATCCCGTGAAGAAGCTGGCGTCATCACTCGCCATGTAGACGAAGAATTTGGCAACTTCTTCGGGAGTTGCGATCCTTCCGATCGGGTGCGCTCGACGCAGCATGTTCCAAAAGCTCTCCTCGTCGCCGGACTCTTTCGCCGACTGGTGAACGAGGGGCGTATCCACCGTCCCGCAGGCGACAGCGTTCACTCGGATGCCGTGCCTGGCGTACTCGACCGCCATTTGCCGCGTCATCTGGTGCAATGCACCTTTCGAGGCCGCGTACGCTCCCTGCTGGGTAATTCCGACCTGGCCGGAAATCGAACCGGTATTCAGGATGACTCCGCCACCCTGCCGTATCATCACGGGGATGGCGTGGCGCGCCGCCCAGAACACCGCCTTGGCGTTGGTGGTCATCACGGAATCCCATTCCTCGGGTGTGTGCTCGTGAATCGCTTTCACCACGCTTACGGCAGCGTTGTTCACGAGTATGTCGAGGCGTCCGAACGTATCGACAGCCTTCTGGACGAAAGCGGCTGCCGTCGATTCTTCGCGCACATCGCCCTGAACGAACTGTAGCCTCTCCTGATATTGGGCTTTACACTCGGCGAGCACCGGGGGAACTGCTCCAGCCAGGAACACAGCAACGGTGCCGTCGACCCCGGATTCGAGGAAGGCACGAGTAATGGCCAGCCCGATGCCTGAAGCCGCCCCGGTCACAACAGCCGTCTTCCCTGTCAGCGATATCAGCATGTCGACGGCCATAATAAGCTACGAAGCGGGGCCAAGCAACCGCAATGATCGGTTTTGTGCAGAATCAACTATCATGGTCAAACGCATGCGCACCATGGCCTTCTCCCTCACCTGCAGCGTGCTGATGGCGGCGGCAGTCGCAGCGGATGATTCCTCCGCCCGGCGCCAACTGCACCCGGTTCCGATTCAACGGGTGACGATCGACGACGCCTTCTGGACACCCAAGCGCGACACCTGGCAGCGCGTCACCATCAACGATGCCTTCACGAAGTTCGAAAATGACCGCGGCGGCGCTATTAATAACTTCGATCGGGTTCGCGACGGACTGACCGGGAAACACGCCGGTCCTCCCTGGTACGACGGTTTGATCTACGAGATGATCCGCGGATCGTCCGATTTCCTGGCGGCGCATCCCGATCCGCAATTGGAACAGCGGTTGGACGGCTACATTGCCCGGATTGCCGCTGCAGCCGCAAAGAGTCCGCACGGGTACGTCAACACCTACACGCAGTTGGATGAACCCGGGCACGAGTGGGGCATGCACGGCGGATTTCTGCTATGGCAGCACGAGGTGTACAACGCGGGCGCACTGGTTGAGGCGGCCGTGCACCACTACCGCGCGACAGGCAAAACCACTCTGCTCAACGTCGCGGTGAAGTATGCCAACTACATGACGGAAATCATGGGACCGCCGCCGAGACAGAATATCGTTCCGGCCCACCCGCTACCCGAGGAAGCCCTGGTGAGGCTCTATGCCCTTTTCCGGCAGGAGCCTCAATTGAAGCGAAAGGTCACGTCGCCCGTCGATGAGAAAGCCTATCTGCAATTGGCCGAATTTTGGATCGAGCACCGCGGTGTCAATGCCGGCGTCCCGGACTGGACGGCCTGGGGTCAAAAGAAATCCGAGGAGTGGGTCCGTGCGGAGAAGTACGGTGATCGACGCCCTTCGTGGGGAGCCTACGCGTCCGACGACGGGCCAGTGTTGAACCAGTCGACGATCAAGGGTCACGCCGTTCGAGCGTCGCTACTTTGGACTGGCGTGGCCGCCGCGGCAGCCGAGAACCAGCGCGACGACTACAGAGACACGGTAGAGAGGATTTGGACCAACCTCACTGAACGTAGGATGCACATCACCGGTGGAACCGGAGCCTTCGCGAAAGACGAAGCGTTCGGCTCGGACTACCAGTTACCGAACGACGCCTATCTCGAGACATGCGCCGCCGTCGGCGCCGGGTTCTTCCATCGCAATATGGGCTTGCTGGAGGGACACGCGAAGTACTTCGATGAACTGGAGCGAGTGCTCTATAACGGCGCGTTGAGCGGAGTCTCTCTCAAAGGCGATACGTATTTCTACGAAAATCCGCTGACCGCCGGTAAGGATCGGAAACGCTGGGAATGGCACACGTGCCCTTGTTGTCCGCCGATGTTTCTGAAGATGATGGGCGCCATGCCGGGCTATATCTACGCCACGGATGACTCGGGTCTCTACGTGAATCTGTTTGTCGGCAGCCGCGCTACTGCGATCGTCGGCGGAAGGAATGTGGCAGTGGCTCAATCCACTCGCTACCCGTGGGACGCCGCCATCGAGATTCGCCTCGAACCGGACACCTCCGCCGATTTCCCCTTGTACGTGCGTGTGCCGGCATGGTCGAGATCGGTTGAGATCAAGGTCAACGGCAAAGCAGTGTCCGACTGGATAAAGGTCCGCGGATACGCGATGATCCGGCGCAGTTGGAGGAAGGACGACACAGTGGGCGTGACTTTCCCAATGCCGGTGGAAAGAGTGCATTCGCACCCGCTAGTGGAGAACAATGCCGGGCGCGTGGCCCTGATGCGTGGGCCGGTTGTCTATGCGCTCGAATCGGTGGACCAGGCCGGACCGGTGCGGTTTCTCTCCATTCCCCAGGAGGCTCAATTGAGTACCAATTTTCGTACGGACCTGCTCGGAGGGGTCGCATTGATAAAAGGTGTAGCTCGAACTCAGAACTCCGCCTGGTCCGACCTGTTGTACGTCCCGTTCGATCGTCTCCCGGCGCCGCAAACCACACCATTCACCGCAATTCCGTACTATGCGAATGCGAACCGCGGGCCCGTCGACATGCTGGTGTGGGTTCCGGAGACTGTCGAGGCGAACCGCGCGCGTTGACTCGTCACGAGTGGAATCCGACAGCTCTCGGGAAAACGAAGGGTCCGGAGATTCGCACTACCGTGCTCCGGACCCCGCGAGATCTACGGATTGCCTTGCCCGGAAAGGAAGGTGAGCCTGTAGTTTACCGCCGGGAGCTGAGGTTGTTGCCGGAACATCAACCGCACGTCGATGCTCTGAAGCGGAGCGAGCACTCCTCCCGGCAAAAACACGCGTAGATAGGGATCACCGCTATGCGAGAAGCCGCTGGTGTTCTCCATGTGTGCACGATCTGGAAGTCCCTCTACCAGTACGAGAAGATGCGTGTCCACCGGAGACTGGCTGTTGTTTGTGATCCGGTACACGTCTTGTTGCCGTCCGCCGCCGGCCTGCTTTGATTCGAGCCGCACGACATCTACGCTACTCGTTACGTCCAGAAACTCGATACCCAGGTCGCGGCGGGATAGGGCATCGTTACTCGTCCGGGGAAGCCCGCTGGGCATTCGTCCGTCAACGGCATTCAGAGCGGTGAGATCCGGACGATATATGGAGTACGTCAGGTCCTGCGAGTTCGGCTCGAGCGTCTTCGTCGTCGAGTGTGGATTGAAGTGAACCAGCGCAGGATCGTATAGAGCGTTCTCGAGAAAATCAGTCAGGTCTTCCACTTGGTCTTCACTGAGGCCGAGGCCCGGAGCGGAGCCGGGGCCGCGCGGGTTCGTAAACCGGGGCGTAAGCGTTCCCGCGGCGGCTGCAACCTGGTCCTGCGGCACGCCTTGGTTGAAATATCGCACCACATCCTTGATGCTCGTGAAGGAGCCGTTATGGAAGAAAAACTTGCCGTCTTTAAGTTGCCGTAGCGTTAACACGCGAAACTTGAAGGCGTCGGTGTCACGCGCCGTAATCTCTCGTCGCCCGTCATCACGAAAGCTGGGATCCTTCCTCGCGGCGGCGTTCAACGCCTGCAGCGGATGGTCCGCAAGGCCGAGGTTGTAGAAGTTCTCTTCGACGAGTTGCCCTGCCCCGGCCACGTCGGGGTCCGTAACTTGCTTGTTCATCATCGGGCCGCTGTGGCAGGTGTAGCAGCCTGCGCCGCCCTCCTTCGCGTCGGTGAAGAACAGCTTCGCGCCCCGCCGTTGATTGACTGTTAGGGCGCCGTTTTCACCGGCGAGGAATCGGTCCCAACGCGTGTTCCGTGTAACTGCGGTACGCAGGAAGGTGGCCGTCGCACGCAGAACCGTAATGTCATTGATCAGCAGGTTGAGATCGTGGTTCGCGTCGGACTGTGCCGCCTCCTCGGGAAACGCGTCGCGGAACAGCTTCTGATAGGTCTTGAATTTTTGGAGTTCCGCAGACTGGAAATCGATCATCCGATGCGCATCGAGCAGCAGCAGCGCCACACTCTCGACAGCGGTAAAGTTGAACGGATTAAGTCCGCCCGGCGAGGAGTCCGGCTCGCCCGCGAAACCTCCCAACAGCAGACGGTTATTGAATGCGGCGCCGATGACCGACGGCGAGTTGCGCGCCACACTGTCCAAAGCATCCAGTCGCCCGGTGCGAAGGAGTTTGCCAGGATCCGGTAGTTTGTGGCCGCGGGCTGGACTGCCCACTGCGGACTGGTAGATGTCCGTCAGCGTCGGTAGCTCATCGACGAGCGCATCGTCCGGAAAGAGCGGACTCTGGCGCAAGCGTGGAAGTTCGGGCCGAGGCCGCCGCCGTGGAATAAACTTTCCCGATGCGTCCGTGTACCCTCGCCCTTCTCCGCCCACCGCGAAGTTGAGAAGCGTACCGGCCTTTCCCGCCGATTCACCCATGTGGCAGCTACCGCACGAAGCCGTCTGTTTCGTATCGAGAACCCCGCCGAATTCGGGCATAATTCTAGCTGTTCGAATGGGGTCGAAGAAGAGCATTTTTCCGAGATAGCGTTTCGCTTCGGTCGTTTTGAAACGCGGGTCTGGGCTGCCATCCTGAAGACGCGGCTGCGGAATGTCGGCATCGTTGGCCGGCACCTTCAGCTTCTCGATTCCGCCAACCTGCTGGTCGATGAACCGGCGCAATTGGGCAGGGCTGTTGTCCTGGGCGGCAGCGACAGCTCCGCACAGCGACAAAACACTCAAGGCGCCGGCCACTTTGTTTCTGAGTGAGTGGCGGCGGATACACACGGCTGTGAATTGGTACTCCACTTGGGCGATACCTCCACCGATTCATGCTCACGTGGCCGTTGGTTATTCCTGATTTTTTCCGTGTTTGTTTGGCTGACTTGATTATTCGCCGGCCGTCAGCTTTAGCGAGTGTCACCGAGAATCGGGTAGCATCGGTGGAGGGTTTCTCAATGATTCGTTTCCTGAACAGAATGTTCTTCGTCTTTCTCTTCGCAGGCGTTCCGTTCGCCCTTGCCCAGTCTCCGACGAATCCATCCACGGCACAGCCGCCAGCTACCCGGCGACCGCCCCGTCCGCCGGCGCCCACGCGGGATCCGAACACTGCGGGATACGTCCAGGCGAAAGAATTGCCCGACGGGACCCTCCCTACACCGAAAGACGACGGCAACTTCATCGTGGGCCCGACACACAATCCCGCTCCTGAGATCTCGCCGAAAGAAGGTGTTCCTCAAGGACAGGTCTTCGAATTCACGATGGATTCGAAGGACAGCAAGATCTATCCGGGCGTCGCGCGCGAGCCAGGTACATTTGCGCAGCCCGATCCCGCTGCACCCGATAGGTTGATCGTAAACAGCCATCCGGCCCCGTATACGCGCAAAGTAGCCGTCTATGTCCCGAAACAATATGTCCCGGGCACCGAGGCTCCGTTTATCGTCGGAACAGATGGGCCGGACCGGACGTTGTTCGCGGTGCTCGACAATCTGATCGCCGAGAAACTGGTTCCCGTCATGATCGCCGTCTCGATCGGCAACGGCGGGGGTGACGCGCAAGGCAGCCAGCGCGGCCTCGAGTACGACACGATGTCCGGCCGGTACGCTGAGTTCGTCGAAACAGAAGTGCTCCCGCTCGTCGAGAAACAGTACAACGTGACGCTCACCAAGGACCCGGATGGCCGGGCCGCCATGGGGTGCAGTTCGGGAGGCGCGGCGGCGATGAGCATGGCTTGGTACCACCCCGATCTCTACCACCGGGTGCTCAGCTACTCCGGCACGTTCGTATACCAGCAGTGGCCGTACAACGCCGAAACCCCGCATGGCGCGTGGGAATTCCACGAGACGCTTATTCCGAACAGCCCCAGGAAGCCGCTACGGATCTGGATGCAAGTTAGCGATAGAGACAACCTCATCGCGCGCGACCAGTATCACGATTGGGTTCTCGCCAACGAGAGAATGGCCAAGGCGCTTGCGCTCAAAGGCTACCCGTACCAGTTCCTCTTCACGAAGAACGCAGTGCATTGCGACCGCGGCGTGAAGGCTCAAACTCTTCCGTTGGCGCTGCAATATGTTTGGCAGGACTATTCGAAGAAGTGAGCTGCGATGGCGCTGTTATCGAACTCGAACGGATCCGTGCCGCGGAGCCGGTTCTCGAGTAGTTGAACGGCGACTCGAGCCGAATCGAGAACGCCGTTGAGGGTCGAATCGAACAAGTAATCTCCGATGAGCAACAGACCGGGATGATCGACCGGCTCTGGAACTTGTGCCACAGAGGGATCGTTCACAGGTGAGCCACCGGGTTGGCCGCTGACGGACGCAGCCCACCGGTGCACTCTGGCTTCAACGTAGGACTCCCTCGTCTGCTCATAGAGACCCGGCGGAAGCATTCCAAAACGCGTCTCGCAAGCGCGTGATCATCGAGATTCCCGAGCGTCAACGCGTCGGTGCCCGCAAGCAGCCATCCCAGCACACCATGCCCACCGGACCGATGCCGGGCACTCTCGTCGTAAACACAGCAGCCGCCGAATGCATCGAGCATAAACCAGGCGCCCGAAATCGATTGCCTCCAGAACGGCCGGTTAAACAGGATCGAGATTCGCAAGTAGTGGCCGGGACGATCGTAGTACGCAATGTGCCGTTGCATTGCCTGGCTCAGCCGCTCGCCACCCCACTCCAGCGAGCACAGCGCGCTGTGCGGAAGGGCAACCACTTCGGCATCGAAATCGCACGAAACAGTTTCGCGCCCCCGGCGTGAATAGACTCTGTATCGATCGTCTGGTGTTCGTTCGATCCTCACGACGGGACGGCCGAGTTCCACACGAGTGTGCATCAAGCGTTCGTGCAATCGGCGTGGCAGCATCTCCATTCCGCCGTCAATCGAATATTGGCTGACATACCCAGGTACATCCATCAGGAAATTCTTCAGGCCGTTTAGGCCCGTCGTCAGATGCGGCTCGGTGGCCAGATCGCTGTGCGCCGCGACTTCGAGATACCTCCTCGCGACAGGATCCCTGACCGTGTCGAGCACGTTTCGTGCTGTCGCGTGCGCCCAAGGATGCAGGTTGTCCTCACGCCACTGCGAGCGATACCACGCGTCGAGCGGAAGCATACTCGCGGCCCGCTGCCGGAATTCGTCGATTGCCGCTCGCGTGCCGGGACCGTAGTGGCGTTCGATGTCTTCAGCTCGCGACAATATCGTCCCGTCCAGAACGACACCGCCACCTTCCGTTCGAGTCGCCGTCAGCCCGAGCTCGCCAACGAGGTACCGGAGCGGATCATAGCCGAGCATGCCGTAGTCGTAGCACTCGGCGACACCGGCCTCGTAGATCACCGGCTCGGACTGGAAGCGTTCCGTTCGTACCTTTCCGCCAATCCTGCAGTCGGCCTCGTACAGCGTTTGCGTGCAGTTGTTTCCAAATTTCTGTTCGATGAGGTACGCGGCCATGAGCCCGCCAGGCCCGCCGCCAACAATTGCGATGTTCGTCATAATCGGCTCTGCGCAGGGTGTGGAGATGCGTTGGAGGTGCATTCACCGCCCCTGAACCGTTTAACGAAAACTCGCAAGAGAACCGGACAGCGCTGATTCGTCGCGTTGCGCAAGAACGACGCAACGTGATTACTGTTCGAACAGGCTTTTCACGATCGGAACGAGAGTCTCCTCGTCTAGATTCCGGACGCCGATATGGAATGCGCCCGACGCGCCCGCGGACTTGTACGCGGCGACAGCCCGCCCGTATTCGCGACGGACCCGATCCGCAGTGAGTTCCTGTCCCAGCGGGTTGACGGCATTGGCCACCGCCACACGACGTGGCGCAAGCGCGGCAATAACGTCCGGCAGATCGAAATGGTTCAGCGCGGACGGTACGATCTGGTCGGCGAGGCCCTGGTGAATGCGCTCGTTCACAACCATTTCATACGACACCAGCATTCGGTCGAGCGCCACTCGAGAGATGCGGTCGTCAAACAGAGCAGCGTAGAGCGCTGCGGTTGCCGCCGATCCGCGCCCGACCACTCCGAGGCGAGCCGCCTCGACGTCGTCGCGTCCACGCAGCACATCCACTGCCCGAACGATGTCCATTGCCCGCATGCCAGGCATGGTCTTGCCGATCACCAGGGCCGTGGTCGCGTGCTCGTAGTCGCCGAAGTTTCGGGAGAAATAGTCGTGGTCGGCTGCGGGCGCGGTCTCTCCGAAACCGCGAAGATCCGGCACCAGGACCAGATATCCGGCCGCTGCAAGCTCTTCTGCCTCGGCCGCAGCGGACGCCTTCCCGTCCGCCGACGCGAATATTATCGAGGGCCGCCGCGCGGCGGGCGAATTCGGAACAAAAACGAGACTGGGAATGGAAATCCCCGGCTCGCTTTCGTACGTCAACCTTTCGACACGGCACTTGGCGCGCGTCAACTCGCCGAACCGCGCAACCCGAATGTTGCCGCTGGCGCTCGCAGCGTACTTGGTGACCTCGCGTCCGTGAGTCCGCACCGATTCCGGAGTCGTCGATCGGCTGGATCGCAAACGCTTCGCCAATTGCAGACAGAGCGAGTGGACATCCTCGCCTGAGGGGTAGGACAGTTTCACCTGTCCCGTCGGCGTGCAGTTGAGTTGTTCCGCTGTCAGGAGTTCGACAGCCGATTCAGGTTCGCTATTCTCCGCACCCTGCAGCCATTTCGTAAACCATCGATAGGCCGCTTCGCGGCGCGGCTTCGTATAACCATGGCCGTCGTTCGCCTCGAACATCTCGACATGCCCGGGCGCGCCTGCACGCGCGAACACATCCTTCGCCTCCTGATGGCTGGCGCGCGCTCCTGCAATCGGAAAGAAGTCCCGGATCGCCGACAGGATCAGGTATGGCTTGGGGCCGAACGCATACAAGTAGTCCGGGAAATCGAATTCGTCTCCGAGAAAGCGCGGGAATACCTGCTCCGCATCCTGCGGTCCGATGCTCTCCAGCAGCCGTCGCCACGACGTGATGTAGCATGAGGGCGCGGCAACTTTGATACGGTCGTCGAGCGCCGACAGGTACGCCGTGTGTGTGCCGCCTCCGGAATTGCCGGTGCATCCGATTCGTTTCGCATCCACCTCCGGCCGCGACACCAAGTAATCGAGCGCGCGAATCCCGTCCCAAATCGTGAATTGGGCGATGTGGGTGCCGAGAAGTTCGCACTGCATTCCCAACACGGTGTGCTCCACCGTGGACGCCAACAATTTGGAGTCGTGCCAATCCTCGTCGTAAAGCTGGATGCGTTCCCCTTGGCCGATCGGATCCCACGTGAGGCAGACAAATCCCCGCCGCGTCAGGTTCACCAAACAGTGCTGCCACGCGGAGTGAGCCTTTGCCCCTCTTTCGTGACCGAGCGGATAGAGGATCGCCGGGTACGGCGGCTTGCCGGCTGTGGGCAGGTACAGGTTCGCGGTGACGTGGAGGCCGGGCCGGCTTTCGAAGATGATCTTCTCGATCCGATGATCGCCGCGGTCGAGACTCCCGGTCTTCTGCGGTTTCAGCGGTGTGCGTTCGGGCTGCCCGCCCAGGTAGTCCCAGATGTGTGCGCGGAACTCTTCCTTCCGTTTCTCGATATCCGCGAGCGTACGTAATTCTGAGATCGCTTTCTGCCTGTTGTCGAGCAGTGCTAGCGCCTGCGTGTAAAGAAAGCGCGCAAACATGCCGTGCACATCCCTGAATACCGATGCATCGGAAAGAAAATCCCAGCGCTCGATAATTTGAGCGAACGTTGGAGCGGCCGCGAGCAAGCCGAGAAACTCGGCTCTGGTCAGCTTATTCAATTTGCCTCCAGGCTGTAGTGCATTGTTTCGGGTTGGCCGGCAAGCGGGCGAGTGATTACGCCGACCGCGTGTTCGATCGTCAATTCCGGCGCGTTCGAATACGGGTTGAACGGACGCACCGGCCAGTCCAGGCGAGTGCCCGCAGGGACGTGTAGCGTCCACCCGTTGTGCCGGATCCATTCGCCCACCTGGCTCGGGTCAAGCCGGACGTCCGACTCGCCCAACAACACGGACGTTCCCGCCGCGGTTTCCAGGAACTGTCCCGGCTTCAAGCACAGTTGCAACGCCATCTGACGGGTGGCGTTCTTGGATCTCGGTGTGATCGCAACGTCGAGCGCCAGCGCCCCTGCGTCATTAGCCTGCACCGTCAACTGCGCGAAAAACGTATTGTAGGCAAGCGCAAGCCGATCGCCGTCGTCTAACGTATCGAGGCGCGAACTGACGGGCAATGCGTTCACCACCTCGCCGAACCACTCGGAAAATGTACCAAGCTCCGGTTGGCGCTTCGAATTCGCACCCGCAATCACGAGCCCGAGTTTGTCGCGATAAACGCTGACATGCCCCTGGCGATCGAGATAGAACTGATTGGTTTGCGCCTGGGTACTAACGATTCCCGACAAGCAAATCGTCCAGCCGGCAGCCATCTTCCGCATCACCGCAGGCACGCGCATGCGATAGCTGTATTCAATTCGATCCTCGGGAATCGGACTCAACGGCCCATCGTGGTAATAGAGCGCGTCCTGCGCGAGACGTCCCAAATTTTCGAGAGAGAACGGCTGCGACGTATAAAAACTCGCGAGAAATGCGGCGTACCGGCGGCCGTCCTCGAAATTCGAAAACCCGAAGTGGGCCCACATCGGCGGCGACCAGTAACGATTCCGGTCGTTCACAGTTTCCACCGGAGCACCATCCGGCCACGTGAAGTACTCGTGAAATGTAGTCGACCGTCGGAGCGCGTTCAGTGCGGCGGGATCGTGGGTCAGTTCCCAATACAGCGCAACGCCGGTTGTTGTGACATAGTCGTACCCCGTCGTCGGCCCGGCGGAACTGTGCTCGCCCCAAAACCCATCCGGCGCCTGCTCCTCGGCGGCGAAACGATGCAGGACTTTGCGGGCCATCCGTTCCCATTCTGGCCGCTCGAACACCTGCGAACCGAGCAGAACCGTTGATGACCACAGCGCAAAATGATTCGGCGATGTCCCGATGAATGGCGACTGGTACAACGGATAATCCTGCAAACGAGCGACGTCCTTCGCGAGGGGCGTCAACTGTTCGATCAAGGCTTTCGACCATTGGGTCCGGCGCGTCTCGTCCAGATCCGTTCGCAACCGGCGGAACGCTTCGAGCCACATGTATGTGTCGCGATGATGATCGAGCCGAGTTTCGAAATGACCCGACCCCTGCTCCCGAACCAGAAGGTCGCCGATGGCCTCAGCAGTCCGCATCATGCGTTTGCGCTCCTGCGGATCGGTGGCGGTTTTCGCGAGTACCGCCGCAGCCAGGATCACCGATGGAAAATGCCGCCAACCCGGCTCGGTTTCGAGTTCTTTCAGCCCTGCTGCCGGTTCTGCCGCAAGCCGTGCTTCCACGCGGCCGATACCCTCTTCGAGAAATCGACGATACAACTGCGGCAGCGGCGCGGGCGTTGGCCGTAGATGGCGATCGAAAAACGCCCGCCACTCGGGATCCATATCGGGTCCGTTCGCATGATGCCCGTTATCGGTGAGCACGAAACGTAGGTTCTCGGGCACGGCCAGCGACCGGTACACCTCAGCGGCCCGGTTGTAGTAACCCCAACTCTGCCGGTCGTCCGAGTCGCCTCCGCTGTCTTCGGAATTCCCGCCCCCACCGATGATCAGCAGCGGACGGGGAGCGGCGAGCGCAAGGATCTCGTGATGATCGTGCTCGAAGCCCGGACGTTTCGCATCGGGATTGAGAAGACTCAGGACGGTATGTTGCGGAGTGGCAATATCCGGGTACGGATGCAGCCAGTCGAGATACCACGGCTGAAACCAGTTGGTTGCCCCATTCACGGCCATGTGCGGATCCACGGCCACTGTGGCCTTGAACTCCGGCGCGAATGCTGCAACGTACAAGGCCGCTTTGGCGCTGAGCGAGAAGCCCATGAAACCGATACGATCTGGATCCACCTGCTCGAGACTCCGCAGATACTCCGCCTCGCGCTGCGCGTCGTGGACCATTTTCGCCATGGGCAGCCAGTGGCCGAATCGTTCGCGCAGTTTTTCTGCCGCGCCGGTGGCATACGTGGTCCCGTCGCGATAGTTCCGTATGAATGACCATCCGGTCAGCACGACATACCCGTGCTCCACCAGCCACTTGCCCCACCACTTCTCCGGCTCCATGTAGTCGGGCGTGGTCGATGTCCAGCAAACAACTGCCGGAAACGGCCCGGGCCCGCGGCCTTTCGGCAACAGCAGCAGATGCGGTTGAGGGAAGTCCTTCTCCATCGGAAGATCCAGCACGATTCGCGTGTAAGTGCCGCGGTCAGCTTTTTCTTTTATGACCGCCTCGCGAATATCGCCGAACCATTTGCGATCCTGCTCGTTCGGACCTGACTTCCCGAGCACCGAAGCCCACAGCCGCAGCAACTCCGGCCGGCGGATCGTCCACCATTCGTGCGCGGACTTCAGCCCTTCGATAAGAGATGGAATTTGCTGCTCGTCGGCGCCCGGCTCCGGAGCGGGGCTCGACCGGTTCGTTACGCGATGCTGATTCAAGCGCTTCGAATCGGCCGGTTGAGCCAGCGCGCAGCCGCAAAGAAAAACTGCTCCGATAATCCGATTCACAGACATCGTCCGAAGCAGTATAACTCGCAATGGGTGCGATGACGGGGGTTTGTCGAAAACTCGGAAAACTCGAAGGTGCGCCGCTTACGCCGTATTCTGAAGCCGGGCGAGTTCGGCGTACCTGTTGTTGCGCGCCACCAGTTCCTGATGCGTTCCTTCTTCCACCACGCCGTCGGGATCCAGAACTACGGTTTTATCTGCGAGCTTCGAGAGAGTAGAAAGCCGGTGGGCGATGATGATCACCGTTATCCCTTTCAACCTCTTCCTGAGATTCAAGAGAATCTGATGTTCGGTATGAGCATCGAGAGCGCTGGTGAATTCATCCAGGATCAGGATCTTGCGGTCGCCGCGCAGCGCGATGAGAGCCTGCGCCAGGGCAAGGCGCTGCTGCTGACCCTTCGAAAGTTGCACGCCGTTAGGGCCGAGGATCGTCGCGTAACCACCCCGCATTCGGATGATCTC
Source organism: uncultured Acidobacteriota bacterium (assembly GCA_963720745.1). Taxonomy (GTDB): domain Bacteria; phylum Acidobacteriota; class Terriglobia; order Bryobacterales; family Bryobacteraceae; genus TMP-7. The sequence continues at coordinate 2,802,118 of CAVRGO010000001.1, read as the reverse complement.
CGAATGGATGGAGGCGCACTCCGCGGCTTCAATTACTTCCTCGAGCGAAGCTTCCGGATGGCCGAAGCGAATGGCATCAACGAGCGTCGTGTCCGAAAAGAACACGCCGCCATTTTGCGAAACGGTGGCAAACAGACTTCGAAGTTGTTGGAGCGGCCAGTGACGAATATCGCGGCCTGCGATCCGGATACTTCCCGATTGGAGTTCGTACGTCCTCGAGAGCAACTGTTGAAGCGTCGTCTTGCCGATTCCGGACTTGCCGACGATCCCGAGAATCGAGCCAGGCTCGACGTTGAGCGTCAACCCATTCAGGACTGCGGGGCCCCGGCCGTAGCCAAACCGGATCTGCTCGAGATCGATGCCGACGCGATCCGGAATGACTACCTCCGGGACATCGGGATCCGCGACCACTGAAAGCTTTTCGTCCAACAGGCCGGTGATCATCCGGGCGGGTTCGAGGCCGTCGAACAACCGGTCGAGAACACTGGCGTACGTCCAGAACGAGCCGATCAACTCTTCCGTCAGCGAGTTCAAGTACATCACCATCGCCGGATCCAGGTGCCTAGCCTGATATTGCCACAGCCAGATTCCCTGCGACACACGGCGGGCGACGGCCAGCACGATATTGCGGCGGCGAGCGAAGCAGTTCGAGACCAGCATTTCGTCGCGGCCCTGCTGAACAATTCGCTCCTGCAGCGTTTCGTACTCGCGCAGGATGCGGCCGGTTTGGCCGAGTTCCGTGATCGGCTGCACGAACCCGACGCATTCGGTGAACATGCCGGAATCGCGAGCATAGTCTTCGAACCGCGTGCTTCGGAACGGTTTTCGGTTTTGATTCTCGACGTAGCTCAGAGCGAGGAAGCACGCGAGCGCAAGTAGCACGACGGGCGCCGTGATCGGACTGAAGATTAATAGGGGCGCGAGCGACAGTACGGTCCGGATGAGTGCCGGTATTAGTTCACGGCCCAGCACCTCGCCGGTTTGCACGAACTTACCCACGCCGGTGTTCAACTTACTTACAAGCTCGTTGCGGTTTTGCCGGTTATGCCACTCGATGGGCATTGAAAGTACCTTCCTCAGGCTGCCGGACCGCAAGCTGCGGAACAAGGGCAGGCTAACCCGTTCCGCAAAAAACAGGTTCAGAGTCAGATCGAGGACGAGCATCAATCCGTCAAACGCCAGCAGAGCAATTATGAATATCCAAAAAGGAGAGTTTCCGCCGGGCCGCACGATTTGAAGTAGTTTGACGAGGGCATAACCGCCGGCTACAACCAGCACTTGACGAACGAGAGTACCAACCAGGTACTTACGGTAGTCCGCCGAAACTGGCTGAAACAGGCGTGCGCTGCGTATAAGCATTGAGTGGTGTGTGTATATAAAGCGAAAAATGTTGTATTGTTCTAGTGCGGTATTGTGGATTCCTTTCTCTTGAATTGCGCCTATTTAATACAATCGGCAGGGTTTGTAGCTGAAGGAACTTACTTATTTTGCGGCGGGCTCTTGAATTACGTGGATGCGGTTGCTCTCGAGATTCGTCTTCTCTTCCGTGAGTCCGTTCGGCCAGCGGATCTCCAATTTATCGACAGTCTTGGCTCCGCCGATTCCGAAATGCAGCCGGAGATCGCTTTGCGAAATGAATCCGCCGCCGCTGCGTACCTCTTCGGTCTGAGTTGTGCCGCCGGCGGTGAGCCGCACGCGCGCCCCGATCGCGCTACGGTTCGAGCGAGTGCCTACCAGTTGGATCATCACCCAATTGCCCGGCGGCTTCGCCGACAACTTCAGCAGCGATGGCGGCTCTCCCTGGTTGTTGATCAGAACCTCGGCCGCGCCGTCGTTATCGATGTCGCCGACCGCCACTCCACGGGATGAGTGCTTCTCCAGGATCCCCGGCCCGGCCTTCTCCGAGATGTCCTCGAACTTTCCCTCGCCGAGATTCCGATACAGGATTCGCCGGTCTTTGAAGTGGATATCCAATTTCTTGCGCTCCACTTCGGGGAAGACATGCCCGTTGACGAGCAGCAGATCCTTCCAGCCGTCGTTATCCACGTCGAGGAATCCGCAGCCCCAGCCCACAAACCGGGTGTTGTGCGCCATGCCGGAGCCGAGCGTCGCGTCCTCAAAAATCCCTTTTCCCCGGTTGCGGTACAGGGTTTCGCGTTCGTCCGAGAAATTCGATCGGAAGATGCTGAGCCACCCGTTGTGCAAGTAGTCGGCGGCCGCTGCGCCCATGCCCGACATCGCCTTCCCGTCTTCGTTGAAGGCGGTCCCGCGAAGCAGAGCCTCCTCTTCGAAGGTTCCATCGTGCTGGTTCATGTACAGCAGTGACGGAGTCTGATCGCACGCGACAAAAACATCCGGCCAGCCGTCGCCGTCAAAGTCGCCCACCAGCGGCGTCAGGCAGTAGTTCTGATTGGCTTGCCCGACGCCGCTCTTTTCAGATACGTCAGTGAACGTTCCATCGGCGTTTGCGTGATACAGGATGTTGCGGTCAAACGGCAGCCCGCGCGGTCCGCAATTGACGGGCATCTGCATGTACCAGCAGTAAGGGTTCGCGCCGGGTTTCGGAGTCTCCTCGAAACTGAACTTCAGGTAGTTCGCGACGAACAGGTCCAGCCGGCCGTCCCGGTCGTAATCAAGAAAGGCGCATCCGACGTTGTAGCGGACCCGGTCTTGCAGCAGTCCGGCTTCTTTGGTCACATCCCGAAACTTCTTGCCGCCCTCGTTGTGATAGAGAGCATTCTGGCCCCAGTACGTGACGAACAGGTCGGTGAATCCGTCATTGTCGTAGTCGCCCGCGCATGCACCCTGTCCCCAGCCCGTGCGATTCACGCCCATCTGCTCTGAGACGTCGCGGAACTTGTCGCCGCCTTCATTGTGATAGAGGCGTGTCGGCGCACCATCCCCGCTGATCACCAGCGCATCGAGAAGGCCATCGTTGTCGTAGTCGATTAGAGCGACCCCGCTGCCGGTAGTCTCGATGATGAATTCCTTCGTCTCCATACCGCCGTTCGGGAAAACGGCGGTGAGTCCCGCCTCGTTGGCGACGTCCCGAAACTCGGGCATCCAGGAATTCGGCGCAGCGGCGGCCATCGCCAGCAACAACGCCGGAAGCAACAGCGGCTTCATTTCTCCTGGGGCTTTTCGCCGAGCTTCTTCAGAAACTCGGTGAACTCGCCTTCCGGCGCCTTCTGGAGTTTGTCCAACTCCGATTTCTCGCGGCGTGCCCCGGCCATGTTGCCCGCGTTGCGATACGCCATCATCAGGTTATAGTGCGCGCCTTCGCTCCTCGGCTGAAGCTTCACCGCCCGCTCGAGCAATGCGATCGCTTCTTCGTTCCGATTCTCGTCCAGGCGTATTTTGCCGAGCGCGATCAACGCTTCCGGAAAGTCCGGATTCAATTTGATAGCGCGGTCGAGACGAGTCTCGGCTCCCTTCGGATTCTGCTGGGCGAGCAGGATCTGCGCTACCTGGTAGATCGCCACCGGGTCGTTTGGATTCCGCTCCAGTTCCGCTTCGAACTCCTTGCGTGCCTCCTCCATCATTTCCGGGGCGTGCGAACTCATCAGGAGAGCGCGACCCAACCGGAAGTGCAGACTCAGCGCGTTCGGATTCTTCTCGATCGCTTTTCGATACTCGGCGACTGCCTCGGGAAATTTTCCCTGCGTTTCGAGGATCTCGCCCGAGAGTTGGTTGACACGGAATGAAGACGGGTTCTTTTGATAGAGCTGATAAATCGTGTCATTCCAGGAACGCATATAGAATCGGGCGGCCTGATACAGAACGTCGCCGTCGGCGGGATATTCTTTTCGCAATTTCGAGATCAGCGCAGTAGCCTCTTCCAGCCGGTTGCCCGACATATAGCATTGCGCCAGCGCTAACGCCGATAGCCGCGCGATCTTCTTATCGCTACTCTCCGAGGCCTTGGTGAGATCGGCGTACGCCGCATCGCAGCGGTTGGTCGCGGCGAGGGTCAATGCCAGAAAGGCGCGCGCGCGTGGATCGTCCTTCTGCTTCAGCGACTCCTTCAAGCGCTGTTCGGCCACGGTGTAGTTCCCTTTTTGGAATGCTTCAAGGCCGCTCAAAAGCGCGTCGGATTGCGCAACGGCAATCCCAGCGATCAAGAAAACAACGTAGGTGCGCATGGCTAGTGCCCCGCGTCGTCCAACATCAGGTCAAGCTTCCCGAACCGGTGCCGGTCCGCGCCCAGGAAGTACCGGAACGCGAGCAACGGCGGCGCGCCCGGCGCAATTTGCTTGCGCGGATCGATCATCTCATTGCGCTGCTCCCCAATCTGGAGCACGCATCCGGAATCCGAAATCTGTTCGATCGCCTTCTGGATTTTCGCTTCGCGATCCGCCTCATCGGGCGGCGCGAAAAGCATCGCCAGCAATAGCACGGCATTCATCGCTCTTCCTCCAAACTCTCGATCATGGCGTGTCCAACTCCCGCAGCGCTCTCTCGGCGATGGCATTGCCGGGTTTGTGCGCCAGCAAATCGCGCATAACGTCCCGGGCCTTCTCGCGATTCCCCAGCCGAATCCAAACCCGCGCCAGGTTCAGGTAGAGAGTCTCGTCATCGGGCGCCACCTTTATACCGTATTGGAACGCCGCAACGGCGTCATTCAGTTGTCCGATGTTGACGTACAGCACACCCAGATTATTGATGGCCGACGAATCGTCTCTCCGGACGGAGATGGCGAGTTCGAACAACTTCCGCGCCTCGTCCGTGTGACCCTGCTTCGCCAGTAACAGGCCAAGTCCGTTCGCAGCGTCTCCATTCTTCGGCTCCAATTGCAGCAGCTGCCGGAACAGTTTCTCCGCTTCGGCGGAATGCCCGAGTTTGTCGTGCGCCTGCGCGGCGTTCAGCAGTACGTAGGGGAGATCCGGTCCCGATTCGAGTGCGCGTTCGTAACAGCGCACAGCTTCCTGAACATTGCCCGCCTGAATTTCCACGCCGCCCAGTTCGTTCCATGCTTCCGGCAGGCGATTGTCGATCGCCAGCGCCCGCTGGAGCGCTTCCCGGGCCTGCGGCAGCCGATTCCCTTCCAGATGAATCCGTCCGACGGCGAGCAGAGCCTTTGCGTTGTTAGGCGTCCGCCGCAGCATCTCCTCCAAATATGGAAGCGCCTGCTGTGGGTAGCCGGCCTGCAACAGCGCGCCGCCGAATTTGTAGTAGTCGCGCCGCGGCGTTCCCGTCAAGAGTCCATCGAAAGGCAGGCCCCGAGCATCGGGAACGCTTCCGTTCAAGGAGGCGATATCCACCTGCGCGGCAGCGCTGTCGGGTGGCTCCGCGTAGATCCTGCGAACCCGGCTCTCCGCATCGATCAACAGCCAAAGCGGAGTCTCGAGATCGGTTCGATAGTCAAAAAGATAGCGCCGGAAGATGGAGTACGCGGCAGCGAGATCGGGGTCCGCCTTTCGCAGGTCGAGCGAATCGACCGCAACGTCCAATTTCGGCAAAGGCTCACCCGCGTGCACGACGAACAACCCCGGGCCGCGCCGTTTCTCGGGCAGCGGGACCGGCTCCCAGAACCAGGTCGTCTGCAATCGCGCCCGATTGTCGGTTTCGAAGTGAATGTCGTCGGGAAGCGGCGCCGACGCACGCAGCGGCTTCGATGCGACTTTCGGATTCCCTTCCTCCACCTCGTAAAGGAACCCCGCGGCAAGATTCGACAGTTCCTGCACCTCGCCCGAAGGCCAGTGGATGCGTACCTTCTCCGCCCGTTCCCGGTCGCCGAGTCCGAAGTGCAAACGCTTCGAGTGCTGCGACAAGTATGCCGAGCCCGCCGCCAGCCACTTCAGTTGTCCATCCGCTTCGATGCGAGTTCCAATCGCATCCCGGTTCGATTTCGTTCCCCGCAGCGAAAGCACAATCGCCTTGTGCTTGCTCCCGCACCGGTTCTGCAGAACGCGAATCTGCGGCCCCATGCGACTCTTCAGCACGATATCCACGTTCCCATCGCCGTCGAAATCGGTAAAAGTGAAGGCGCGGCTGTCTTCCGCGCGATCGATGCCGCTCACGCCGGAAAAATCGTAGAATCGCCCGCCGCGCCGAGCGAACAGCACATTCGGTTCCGGCGCCGCCCAACTGTAATCCTGCCGGATCAACTGGTTGATCGCGTTCCAGCCATTCTCGTATTCGGGTGCGGGCATGTACTTCACCGGCGACTTCGACACCACCTGCCGGTAGAAGTAACTCATCAGGTCCTTATCGCTGTTGTTCTTGACCATCCCGCACGCGACGTAAATCTCGGGCCCACCGTCGTTGTCGAGATCGCATCCATCGCACGACCACGACCACGGGACGATCTCGGTCCCCTCGGCGTCGCCTACGTACTTGAAGGTCCCATCGCCATTGTTGTGGTAGAGAGAATCCCCTTTTACGTGGTGTTGGTAGGAAGCCCGCATAGCCGGATCCTTCAGCGCCGGCCCGAACTTCGCATCGTTCACTACGCGCTGCCCGCAGGCGCTCCACATGTTCGAGACAAACAGGTCGGGACGTCCGTCGGAATCGTAGTCGAGCCAGGCGGAACTCATGCCCGGACCGAGGTCCTCCACTCCGGCCTCCACGGCGACGTCGCGGAAGTGCCCGTTCGTATTCTTATATAGGTTGTTCCGGCCGAAATCGTTCGTCACGTACAGGTCGGGCCAGCCGTCTCCGTCATAGTCGCACCAGGCCGCGGCGAAACTGAACCGGTTGTTGTTGTGATCCATGCCGGTGGCCGCGGTCACATCTTCGAAGTAGCCGGGATTCTCGTTCAGCCGGTTGCGGAACAGGAAATTCGGCGGACCGTTCTGCGCGTCGTGATACGGCGTCGGATAGCGGTATTGTGCTTCGCTCTGAAAATAGACGTAGCAGCAGAAGTACAGGTCGAGCCGGCCGTCTCGATCGAAGTCCGCCGCGCCCACACCTGTAAACGAACCTTGGGCCGGAGTTGCGAACCGGAATGCATCCGGAACCGGCGTGAATCGCCCCGTGCCATCGTTCAGCAACAGCACCGGCCGGTTCGATCGCACCAGCACCAGGTCCTGATGACCCGAGTTGCGCAGGTCCACGAACAGAGCGCCCGCCGTGTCGTCGATAATGTCCAGCCCGGCCTGCTTCGAGATCTCGCGAAACCGGCCCTTTCCGTCATTCTTATATAGGCGGTTCGGCAGCCCGCCCGGCTGGCAGACATAGATCTCGTCAAGACCGTCGCCATCGACATCCGCGGCGGCGATCCCGTTTTCGCCGTACACGTCGATGCCGCACGCCGGATCCAGGCACGATCGCCAGTACGGCACGCCTTTCGCGAGTTGCTGGTGGAATGCCCGATCGTCAGCGAACGCGTAACCCGTGATGTCGCGGAACCACGGCTCGTCCCCATGAGTGACGATTTCTTCTATGGGCTCCAGCCGCGACAACTGGCCATCGGTAAGAACATATTTCCAGAACCCGACGCGATGCTCCAAGCGCCCCTGATTCTCGCTGCGGATGTCGTAACGGAGAACATCGCCCGGCAGCGCATAGAACCGCGAGTAGCGAATCCTCCCGAGCGACTCGCGCCACTGCCGCCAGCCCGCCGCCACGTCGCCGGCGCCCGAATACACGGCTTTCTTTACGCCCAGCGCAATGTCTTCATATCTCGCCGCCGCGGGAGATGCGCCGCCGATGCCTGAAGTTGCCGCCGGCAAGTTGCCGCTCTCGACAGCCGACCGCAAACGGCTCTCGAGTTCCATCGCGGCTCTTTCTCCCGGGAACTCGTCCAGCCCTGGTTCGGCGAAATCGAGAATCGGCGCATAGGCCGCCTGCTTGCGGAACTTGACGGGAAACGGAGCGGATGCGTGGCCCCGCTGTGAAAAGAAAGCTCCGGCCCCGAGAGCCGCCAGGAAGGCTCGGCGATTGACGCTCACGGCTTTTGACCCGAGTCAGGCGACGCCGATGGAGTGATTGCAATCGCCGGGTCGCCCGACAGATTCTCCTGCTCGCTCAACTTCTCGTGTAAAGCGCGCTGCTCGGCAGCTTCCTGCTTCCGTCCGAGCCGGTCGTAAACGCGGGCCAACCGGTAATGCACCGCCGAGTCTTTCGGGTTCAGTTCGGCGCTTCGCTCCAGATGCTTTACCGCGCCCGCGTAGTCCTCCTTGCGGTCCAACAGAACGCCGAACTGGAACTGAGATTCCGAGTCGTCCTCTTTCAGCTCGAGCGATTTCTGGAGTAGAGCGAATGGCTTTTCAGCCTGGGGCGGAAACCCCGTGGGCGGTAGTTGCGCGATGAGTGCCTTGGCGTGCAACAGGTACCCGAGATAGCTTTTCGGATTTCGCGCCTCGAACTGTGCGCACTGTTCCGTAATTTCCGGCAGGCGGTCGGTAGCATGATCGAGGATTCTTGACACGAAGATATAGGGCTGCGGCACGTCGGGAGCCAATTTCATCGTCCTCAGAAATTGGTCCACTGCTTCGGGAAACTTACGCAACCCGTAGAATGCCACGCCGAGCGCCAATTCGATCTGAGGGCTTTTGTCGAACACCTTGCGCGCGTTCTCCAAGACCGATTGAGCGGAGGCGAAGTCCTGGTGCAGCAGGTACGCCTGTGCGAGCCGGAAATGCGCATCCTCGTCGTAGGAGTTCTTCGCGAGTGCGGTCTTCAACTCGGCGATGCCGTGGGGCCAATCCTTTTTGAGAAGATACGCCGATCCGAGCACGGAATGCACTGCGGCGCTGTCGTCATTGGCCAGCGCGCGTGTCCCAGCCGTAATCGCCGGGTCCGCGAGTCCGGCCGAAACGCAGAATGCGGCGAGCCTCTGCCAGGCGGTCGTGTCCCGAGGACTGAGTTCGGCGTAGCGGGCACCGAGCGCCGCTGCCTTTGGATAATCCGGCACCATGCCAACGTAGAAATTGGCCAAGCCTTGCAGGATCAGGGGATCCTTGGCGCCGAGCGTTTCGGCCTTTTGGGCCGCCGCGATGGCCGATTTCGACTCCTTCTGGCGCGCATAGGTTTGCGCGAGCAGAAGCCAGGCGCCGGCATTCTTTGGAGAGAGGCGAGTGGATTCTTCGAGTTTCACTCGTGCGGTTGCGAGATCGCCCTTTTCGAGTGCGGTCTGCCCGTCTTTGAGCCGGGTGTCAACCTGTGCTGACGCAAAGCTGACAGACAGTAGCAGTACGGCCGCGAACAACATGGTGCGTGTTTCCCTTATTCTCTCACGCAGCGGCAATCGACATAGGTAGGCTGTCGCCGGCTTTCCTGTCTCACCACCCGGCATACGGGTTCGTACCGGGCGGTTCGGCGGGTCGAGCTATCGGCCGCCAGTCAATCTCGGAATCCCGAGCGAGTCGAAATAGGCATTGGGCAGCGCTTTGGCGAGCGCCGGACTGTTCGCCAACCACCACCGTCCATGGGCGCTGCCCGCCGTTTGCGCGGCGAGATCTTTGCCCACACCTCATTTGCTTAGCTCGGCGAACGGCACCGATCCTCGCTTCCACTGCTTCCAGATCACAGACCGTAGCCTGCGCCTGGTCCACTCCTCTAGGCTTTGCAGTACCGACGGCGTTTCGCATTGGCCGAAGTAGCCGATCCAGCCACGTAGGCACGCGAGTGCTGAAGGCCCGAACGGTCCGGCGCAAGCCGGTTAATGGGAGCGGCGAGTAGACGGCGCGACTCACGAGCGGCAGGCGGCAGAACAACCAGCTACTGCTGGCCTTCATGGAGGAGGATAGGGGTGAAGCCCCGAACGACCTTCCTATAGGCACCGAATCGCTCGCGGCGAACCGAGCGGGCAAGTGACCGTCCGGCACCGTATGCCTCTGATCCGGTTCTTGTACATCGGCTCGTACGTTTGCTCCACGCTTCTTTCAGACCCCGCCTCGCGACGACGCCCTTGCGCTTCGCTATGACTTCACCTCCATCAGGTTGTCAAAGGGACTTCCACCCTCGAGCTGTCGAACATGCCCGGCACACAAAAAAACCCCCACCCGGGTGGGTGGGGGTTTCAGAGTTAGCAAGTGTAGCACCGTCAGAACTGGAGACGGAGCTGGAATTGGATGTGACGCTCGCTTCCGGCGTAGGTGCTGGTGACCTGGCCGAACTTGGCGTCTTGGAGGTTGTTATCCGGCGTGCCGAACCACGGTGTATTGGTGATGTTGGTACCCTCGGCGCGGAACTCGAGCTTAATGCGTTCGGTGAACGCGAACGCCTTGAAAATCGAGAAGTCGAGGTTGTGCTGCGCGGGCGCTGTCATCGCTTGGAGCGGGAAGTTGCCGCCCGTCAGCGATGCGGCCTTCGTAGCCACGGAGGTGTCGAACCACAGATCCGGACCGCGTCCGCCGGAAGGCGCCGCGTCCGGATCGTTGCCGCTCACGATGTCCGGACGGCAGGCATTCCAGCTTCCCTGGCAGCCGTTCCAGCGCAGCGTATACGGGTTCCCCGAGTGCAGGGTGAGAATACCGTTCACCTGCCAGTTGCCGGCAACGCCGTTAACGAGACGGTTCATGTTGCCGCCCCACCTCTTGCCCTTGCCGAACGGGATTTCGTAGGTGAAACTGCTGACGAAATTGTGCCGGATGTCCCAGGCGGCAAGCGAGTAGCCGCTGGCGTAGTCCCGCGGGTCGGGGGTGCCGAAACCCGTTGAACCGCTGAGGGTCGTTCCGGTATTCGCATACGCCTTACCGTACGTGTAGGACGTTAGCAGCATCAAGCCCGCGGAGTAGCGTTTTTCGTACTTCGCCGTCACGCCATGGTAATTGCCATAACCGAACGACGCAGTGCCGGAAATACCGCCGAGTTTGGGAATCGGGCGGAGCGAATCGCGCGACCGGCCATCCGTGTATCCGAGGTTGGCAGGCGCGTTGGGGTCGGGCTGGAACAACTGCTTGGCCTGGTGATTGCCGACGTAAGCCACTTCGATGGCTGACTGCCATGGCAATTCATGCTGAACAGCAACGTTCCACTTGTGCACCATGCCGTTCCGGAAGTTCGTGTAAACACCCCGGAACGCGATGGGCGCTTTGAGGCTGAATACGTTCACCGGGTAACCGCCGCTGACTCCGCCCGGAAAGAACGGATTCAGTTCGAATGTGCCAGTCAGACCATCGGGACCGCTGTGAGACAAAACGGTGGACTGGTTGAACGGAACGGACTCACCGCGGTTCGGGTTTCCTCCCTGGTTCTCCTCACCACCGTAGAAGATGCCATACCCTGCGCGGAGCACGGTCTTCTCGTGAATGTTATAGGCCAAGCCTATACGCGGAGCGATATCCGTCTTATCCCAGGGGATCATGTACTTGTCTACTTCGCCGCGCGAAACCTTCACGTACGAGAAATCCGTAGCGAAGTTGCTCGGCAACGGAGCGTCCTGGTCCTTGCCCTTGGGAATGTAGAGGGTCAGATTGTCGAACACGAAGTTCGACTGCCTGCCGAATTTTTCGCCGATGGGCGAGAACAGTTCGTAGCGGACTCCGATGTTGAAAGTCAGCTTCGAGTTGACCTTCCAGTCGTCCTGCGCATAGAATGCCCACGCCACCTTCTCCGAAGAGATAAAGTTGTTCGTGGAGATCTGACCACGGTCTATCGTGCCCAGCAGGAAGGACGCCATTGGATCGCCGGTCTGGGCGTTCAGCGCCGTGCCGTTCGATCCAGCAGCTTGGGACGGGTATGCTGTCTCAGCGTTGTCAAAGTTCATTTCGCCGTGAGGATACGGCACCTGGAAGAACGGGAACTTGATGATGCGATACTCGGCCCCGAACTTGAAGGCGTGCGACCCCTTGTTGATAGCGACGTTCTGGATGAAGTCCCAGACGTTTGAGTACTCTTTGGACGGCAGCCAATCGTTGGCCCCGATCTGGGTGTACCCGTTGTTGCCGCCGAACTGGATCTGCGGCAGGCCGCCGTTGAGCGCCGTCATCGGGTTGTAGCCGCCGATGCCGTACTTGGCAAACTCGTCCACGTCCGGGTTGGCGCCGACGCGGGAGGTCACCAGGCGGCTGTAGCCGACGCGCGTTTCCGAGATGATGGACGGATTCCACACCCTGGTCCAGCTCATCTGAGCGTTGCGACCAAGATCTTCTTCGGTCACCGCATTGAACGGCGTGCCGTCGAGGTCACCCGGGAAGAATGGATCGTTGTGCTTGTTGAGATTTGACCAGCTCAAGCTTCCGAACAGGCTGTCCTTGTCCGAAAGGCGGTAGTCTACGCGCCCATCCCCCTGGTCGGTGTTCTGCAAACCAGCGGTGGCAGTAGCGAAATCGTTCTGCGGGTAGGTACCAACGGGAATCGGCTGGTTCGTTGCCGGATACAGCGACATGATCTTGAACGCTGCCGGATCGAATCGAGACTTCGGGATGATGTTCCCCGCAAACGGCGTGCGGTACAACTGGCCGTTGATGGTCTGGTTCGACATCGGGTCGTAGATCTGGTTCTTCAGAATCGTTTCGCCCTTGGCGTCGGTACCAACCGCAGGTCCGAGTAGTTTCGAAAAGTCGCCGTTAATCATGTCCTGGGTGGGAATTGTATAGAGTCCGCCGTACCCCAGGTTCTGGATAGCGCCGCCGAAGGACCGGATGCGTGTACCCTGGTAATCGCCGAAAATGAAGAGGCGATTCTTGATAATGGGACCTCCGATTGCGGCGCCGTACTGGTTCTGTTTGAACGGTCCGCGCGGTGAGATCGCAGTTCCATCGGCTCGGCTGCCGGCCTTGTTGTACTCCCACCGGTTCGCGTTGAGCTTATCGTTCTGAAGAATTTCGAACAGAACGCCGTGGATTTCGTTCGTACCGGACTTCAGGTTGACGTTCACCACGCCGCCTGCGCCGCGTCCGTACTCGGCGTTGTAGCCGTTGGTGAGAATTCGCATTTCACCGATGGCTTCCACCGACGGACCGACGACGAAAGCAGTCTGGTTCAAAAAGTCGATGACGTTTACGTTATTGTCGACGCCGTTCAGCAAGAAGTTGTTCTGGCCGTTCGAGCGTACTCCGTTTGCTGAAAAACCACCACCGACCTCATCTCGCGCACCGGGCTCGGACTTCACCACGCCCGGCGACAAACGAGCCAGGTATGTGAAAACTCGTTGGCCGCCTAGCGGCAAGGAGGTCACCGCCCTAGTGTTCAAGTCGGCGCCGAGAGTCGTACTCTCGGTCTGAAGGATGGGAGCCTGTGCGGAAACTTCAATGGACTCTGTAACGTTTCCTACAGGTAGAGTTAATGGTACACCGACACGGTCGCCGCCCACGAGTACCACATTCTTTTGGGCGACACGGCGGAAGCCCGGAGCCTCAGCCGTTACTGTGTAGGTGCCTGCTTTCAAAGCTGGCCGGAGAAAATCACCGGTCGAGCTGGAGACTACTTCGTAAGTAAGGCCGGTGGCGTCTTCCGTGATCGTAATCTTGGCGTTAGCGATCACGCCACCCTGCGGATCGGTAACCGTTCCCACTATGGTTCCGAGATCCCGCTGGGCAAACGCACTGACGGCGAACAACAACACTGCGAGAAGTACCTTGATCACCGCTACTTGGCGCATACTCTCCTTTCATTTCAAAGGTGACGGGGAGTTAAAATTTGACCCCTGGCCGATCATCAACTGTGAGGACTCGCTGATTCCATTTACAACGGTTCCCACTTCACCCACGCCCGCACTGTTTTCCCTGCGCCGGGTAAACAGACACGAAACGGGATGTTAACGTTTTCATGAGCATAACCGCGTTGAAATTTCTAGTCAAGACCTAAGTTACATTCCCGTACTTGTACCCCGAATAGGACTCTCCTCTCCCGCAATTATTTGTTGCTGAAATTACGCTTGTTGTTTAGGCTTTAGTGGCGTATAAGTGTAAGCGGTGAGTGACGGTACTCGGTCGTTTGACGGAGCCACCTCGAAGCGGACGATTCATGAGGTGGCGCGCCGCGCGAAGGTCTCGATTACAACGGTTTCCCGCACTATCAATACCCCTGCCCTGGTTGACCCCGCGACGGCATCACGTGTATGGCAAGCCATTCAGGAGTTGAATTACTACCCCAACACCCATGCCCGGTCGCTAGTGTCTGGACGGAGCCGGATCCTCGGATTGATAGTGTCGGATATTACTAACCCATTCTTCCCCGAGTTAGTGAAGGCATTCGAGGAGGCAGCGCTCAAGAGTGGGTACGACATCCTGGTCAGTTCGACGGATTACGATTCATCGAGGATGGCGCTTTCAATCCGGCGGATGTTAGAGCATAAGGTCGAGGGAGTCTCCATCATGACATCGGAGATGGACCAGACCCTCATCGATCAATTCGCCCGCCGGAAGGTACCCTTAGTATTTCTGGACGTCGGCACCCCGGCCGAACGGATCACGAACATCGAGGTGGATTACGAAACCGGCGTCAGCGAGGCCGTGGACCACTTGGTATCGCTCGGGCACCGCCGGATTGGGTTCATCAGCGGGCCACAACACCTGAAATCGGCGCGGATCCGTCTCCACGCGTTCCTCACCGCGCTGACAAAATACGGCATCGGGGAGGACGACCGGGTGGTTCTCGAAGGCGACCACAAAGTCGGCGGCGCCCTCAAGGCGATGACGCGGATCCTCGAACAGCCCGACCCGCCCGCCGCAATGCTGGCGTCGAACGACTTGACTGCGATTGGTATCATGCGCGCCATCCGCAGGGCCGGACTGCTGGTGCCGAAAGACATCTCGGTGGTCGGATTCGACGATATTTGGCTAGCCCAATTCACCGATCCTCCGTTAACTACGGTCCGGTTGCCGGTAAAGGATGTCGCCGAAAAATCCTGTGATGCGCTGCTGAGCAGCATCGCCAAGCAGCAGAAATCCCAGGATGAATTCCGTGTCACCACCCGCCTGATCGTTCGCGAGACTACCTGCCCGGCAAAGGCCGGAACTCCGGTCCGCAATCCCCTGCCACAAGCCGAGAGGGTTGTCAGCGGTTCCTCCAGGCTGTAAGCTGAAGCTACCGAAATCAGGGCGTCATGAACAGGAGAGCTATCCTACGCTTGCTCTCGGCCGCGGTTCTCGATCGGATCGCAGCGGCGGGGGAGACACGGGGTCCCAAGCCCGAGCGGAGAACGGTGCTCGTCACCATCGGCGGTGTCCGGCGCCAGGAAAGCTTCTCCGACCAAGGCTTGGTCAACATTCCGTCCCTGTTCAACCACATGCTGCCGCACGCCCTCTTTTACCCGTACTCGGTGAATGAAGGCGTCACCTCCCACTTCAACACCATTGCGAGCATCCTGACCGGCGTGTGGCAGCATGTGGATGATTGGGGTTCGCAGAAACCCGCGCACCCGACCCTCTTTCACTACCTTCAGCAGCAGGCGCACGTCGGCGCCGACGAGACTTGGGTGGTGACCAGCAACAAGCAACTGACCGCAAGCATCGGTCCGGGCGCGAACGTCATCCTCTCGAAGCAACTGATGATCGAAGCCGTGGAGCGAATCATCACTGGCCAGACCTCGCGCCAGAAGCTGGAGCGCGAGCAGATTCTACAGGAGATGACCGCTGTCCTCGAAACCGATTACGAGAGGATCGGATGGGGCGTCCCGTCGATTTCGTCCTTCCAGGACCCGGCGGTGAAGAACGTTTTCATCTCGGCGCTTACGGACTTCATCCGGGGCACCGACGCACCCACCAGCGGCGACGAACTCACGTTCCTGGTTGCGCGCGAAGTTCTCCAACGGATTGCGCCGGCCCTGCTGATGGTCAACTTCTCCGATATGGAGGTGGCGCACTCGGGATCCTACTCGCTGCATGTCGGCGGCGTGCGGCGTGCCGACGCTCTGTGCCGGCGGTTCTGGGATTTCATTCAGTCGAACCCGGAGTTGCAGGCGACGACCACGCTGGTGATCATGAACGAGTTCGGGCGCGACCCCGACGGGTCGTCCACCAACGGCTTCTTCAACCATCGAACCGATACTGAATGCTGCCGCGTGGCTTGGTCGATGGTGCTCGGCGCAGGGGTCAAGAAACCGATGGTCGTCGAACGGCCGATGCGCCAGATCGATATGGCCCCGTCCATCGCCTCCTGGATGGGGTTTGAGTGCGAGAAGGCGGCAGGCTCGGTCCTGCCGGAATTCCATGCCTGACGCACCGCCCGCGCCCGATGTTCGCGACTTAATCGCCCGCCTGCCGCGCACCTTCGGACCAGCGCTGCACGGCCACTTGACCAATTGGGGCCTGCTGTTTCCCGCCGAGCAACGACGGCTGCAGGCGCAACTCGACTGGTTGAACCGCCTGCCCGCGCCGGAATTCAAGCAACTCTTCGATCCGATCGTCGAGATTGAGAGCCGGATGGACCTGCCGCGTTGGAACGCGAGCGCTACTGGGTTCTCGGTGCAGGATGTTGGAGTGCTTGCGCGCTCGCCTCTGTACCCGCAGTGGCGGGCTGAGGTCGAAAAAGTCTTTGCCCACATCGATGAGGCAGTGGCTGATACGGGCGCGCAAAAACAAGTGAATCGGATCGTTTTCTGTGTTCTGCCGTCTCATTTGCCTTTGCCTGCACGGCCGTTGTGGCCCGACCTCGAGAGCCAGGCAACACCGCTAACGCTCAACGCCCCGTTCGGGGAAGTGCTGCCAGGTCTGGCAGCGGCAATCGCCAAACGGACATTCCATAGCGGGCTCGATCCGATCGAAGCCACGTGGATCTTCGAATGCGAGACGCTGCTGACGGCGCTTGCCGAGACGACTTCGGCAAACGTCCTCTCATGGACCTCGCTCGCCGCGGTACGGCGGGAATTCCTCACCAGGTTGAACGCCATCAGCCGCAGCATCAAGTCGGTCGATCAGACCCATGATGACCTGAAGCGGTTCGATGTCAGCCGTCTCACAGGACCACAGATTGGGGGGAATCCGCGAGTCCGCGAGTTTTTGCGCGAGTTGCTGTTGAGCGGCAACGGTTCGCTGGTGTTCAACAATTCGTTCGTGCAGTGGGGCGCGTCCGAAGCCCTCCGGCGAGCCGAACCGCAGGCGCTAATCGCTTGCTTCGGGATTCGCCAGAAGTTGAAGCCGTTCAGCAGTTCGGTACTGTTCGAGGATCAGAGCCGCCACAATCCCACGCCCGATGCGAAGGACCCCGCCGGATCTCTGATCGATGCGGTCGAACTTGCGAATTACGTGTATCTTGCGTCCAAGCGAGTCGCCGCCTATCAGAGCCGATCGGTGACGATCATGGCGGCCAGCGATCTGAACCGCATGCTCGTGCTCGGTCCGAAGGCGAACCTGCCGGTTGGCCCGCGCGTTACAGCCGATCAACTTTTTGGCTTCGTTCTGTCCTGGCTGGCAGCGTTGTGTCTAATTTGCCGGCTCTTTCACCTTGACGATCCGGTCTCCCTCGACGTTCTGTAACTCCTGAACAATCCCCGAAGGCCAGCGAATTTCTACACTTGCGGCGGTCTTATCGGGTCCCAGGCCGAAATGGACCGGGCCGGCACTCGACGACGCGTAGCCGTAAGCCGTTGAAGCGTGGTTGTATTGTGCTCCGGTTTTGGTCACCACTTTGATGCGGGCGCCGATGCCATCGCGATTGCTCTTGACACCTTCCAGGGCAAACTCGATCCAGTGGCCGCCGCCCGGGCTCTCGTTGATCCAGATCTCCGCGGGCGCTCCGATCGCACTGACGACGACATCGAGCCGGCCATCGCCATTCAGATCGCCGACCGCCGAGCCTCGGTGCCGGGCCGCAGGCTGCGCAGCCAGTCCCGCGTCCTCGGTTATCGCCGTCCACTTCATCCCGCCGAGGTTGTGGAACAGCGAGTTGTGTTGTGCCACCGTGATGCGCGGCGCGGCTTCAAGCGACTGCACGTGCCCGCGCGACACGAAAATGTCCTTCCACCCGTCGTTGTCAAAGTCCGCAATCGTCGGCGAATAACCGGCCATCGAGAGACTGAGTTGCGCCATTTTGCTTTCGCGCGTCATATCGATGAAGGCGCCCTTGCCGTTGTTGCGGAACGCGGGGAACGTCTCGTCGTCGAGTGCGACGTAGCAGATGTCGGGATAACCGTCGTTATCGAGGTCGCGGAAATCCGTGCCCATGCCGGAGATGAACTCGCCGCTGTCCCGCAACTGCACGTTGAGGTCGAAAGCGATCTCTTCGAACTTGCCCCCGCCTTTGTTGTGAAAGAACGAGTTGTACAGCTTGTCGTTCGTGACAAAGAGATCCACCAACCCGTCGTGATCGAAGTCGGCCGCAGCCACACCCATCCCTTTGCCCGGATGATCGCGGATTCCCGATTCCGCGGAGATGTCCTTGAAGGTCCCGTCGCCGTTGTTGAGGAACAACTGGTTGGGAGTCTTCTTGTACATTCGCGGGTGGCAATACTCGCGTCGGCCCCGATACTCGCACGGCGGTTCCGTATCGATGTTCCAGGCGAGATAGTTGAGAACGAAAAGATCGAGAAGACCATCGTTGTTCACGTCCACCCAGGCCGCGCCTACCGACCACAACGGTCCGTACTCGGCGTCCGGCTTGTTGAGCCCCGCTTTCGCCGTCACGTCCGTGAAGGTGCCGTCGTGGTTGTTGTGGTAGAGCGTCTGACGGTGTACGCCACCGACGAAAATATCCTTGTACCCGTCGTTGTCGTAATCGCCGATGGCGACTCCGTTATCGAAGCCGAGTCCTGAGAGCCCGGCCTTCCCGGTCACATCCGTGAAGTGGCCCTTCCCATCGTTTGCGAAAAGGCGATCGCTGTACTTTGCCGAGTTCTTCTTTAGCGAGCGGATGTCGGCGCCGTTGAGGAACAGGATGTCCAGAAAACCGTCGTTGTTGTAGTCGAACACCGCGACGCCGCCGGCCATGGTCTCCGGGGCGTGTTTCTCCGGCGTCTCGCAACTGTCGAGCGTGAAATCGATCGGGTGATAAATGAACTTCAGGGGATTCGTTTTATCTTCGGGCCGCGCGGTCCAGACACTCGCAACCAGCACCGTTGCGGCGCACGCCAGAGCGGCTCGGCAGTTCACTCGCGACACTACTGTCCCCGAACCCGGGCCACCAGCGGTTGCACGAAACGAATCGCTGGGCGCGTGTTGTACTTCTTGCGATACTCGCGATGGGCGGCATCGTCGGGGAAATGCTCAGCGTTCGGATACGGATACCGGCTCATCGCGTGGAACGGGAGCGGCTCGACCGTCTGTGAAAACGCCGTGTTCGCGTCGCTGTCTTTCGCCCAACCGTCCACCAGCAGCAGGAAGTCGCGCTTCGAACCGGCTGCAAGCGGCGGCAGCGCGGAGCCGTCGTAGAGCAATTGCAGTTCGTCGCCGGCGCCCATGATGACGAGTTGATCATCTACGGCTCCGACCAATTCGCGCACGTCGCCGTATCGAGTGTAGAGTCCCGGGGTCTGATCCCAAATCGAGGAACCCGTCCACTTCGAGTACTGGAACAGTTCGGGACGCTCGCGGCGCGCGTCGATGACCGGCGTCGAGAAGCCGCGCAGCCGCAGGCCGGCGGAGGCTGCATCCAGCGGTGTCATCCTCACTTGCGGAGCCGCAGTGTCCTCGCTCAGGAAGATTTCGTCCCAGTACACGCAGAGGTTCGTGACGATGCGTACTTCTCGCGAAGCACTCAGAAATTTGCCGGTCAAATCTACCGCGATCGTCTTTGGCTTCCCGGCGGGAATCCCCATGTCCGCGATAACGGTCCGCCAGTTTCCGCTCGGGTCTTTCACCTGCAGCGAGGGCATCTCCAGTCCTATTCCCGATTGCGATTCGGCGAAGAAGGTGCTCCCATCCGCCCAATCCACCCATCCGTTCAAGAACAGCACCGCGCGGTTTGCGCGTGCGGCGCCGGGCCCGAAGTCGAGCGTCAGAGAATGTGTTCGCGCCACCCCCGCATAGCCGTGCGAAAAGCCGCGCGCATAGGCGCCGTCCCGGCGGAGCAACGAATTGAGAACATCCCGCCCTTCTCCGTCCTCGGCGCGCAGTGGGGCGAGACGCCGGCTCACGCCGAACAACCGGAACTCGGGGAACGGCGGCGATTTGAACTTCTCGTTCGTGTAGATGTCCACGCCGGCCGGATGATCCAACGCAATCAGTTGCAGCTTGTCGAGGTACGACACTTCGTGCAGTTCCTCGGTGACGCGAACCTCGTACTGCCCATCGTCCATCTTGATGGCGCTTCCGGGGATGGTCACGTACTCGTCGTGATCCACCGGGAAATATTCGCCGTCGCCCGAACTCGCGCCGAGCGGCGCCACCCCGAGCACATCCGTGATGAACTGGAACTCGTGCCCATTCCAGGTGAAGACCATCGGGCACGAACCGGACAGACGCGGAGCCTCTTCAATGGCCGTTCCGTGCCCCGGCGTCACGTCAGTCTGATTCTGGATGAGCCCGTTGGGCCAGGTGATCCGGACCGTGTCGATACGTTTTCTCGCGCCCAGCCCGAACACTAACGGCACACCTTCATAGACGCGCTTCTCGTACGCATCGCCGGACTTCACTTCGACTTCGGCGCCAACACCGTATTTGGAATTCTTGACTCCGGTCAGCGCGACGCGCAGCCATTCACTTTTCAGCGGAGTCTTGTTGAACAAGACGTGCACCCGGCCGTCCGATCCCAGCGCTGCCAGATCGGCGCGCCCGTCTCCATCGAAGTCCGCCTCCGCCCACTGCTGCGCGTTGACAATGCCGGCAGGCTGCGCGGTCGCGGCGAACTTCGCGAGACCCAGATTACGGAATACGCCGGCCCCGGCGATCAGATCGACACGTCCGCGATTCTCGAGTTCCGAGAAAGTAAACGCTCCGGCGGCCGGTGTTGTTACCGCCTCGAACTTGCCCTCGCGATTCATGGCGAGAGACACCCGGCCGCCGTTCACGAACGCGATATCCACCCATCCGTCGTTGTCCACATCGGACAACCGGAGCCCCGTCGAATTGCGCGGAATCGCATCGACCGGCGCCGGGGTAAACCGGCCCTGCAACTCGTCTTTGTATAGGACGGCGCTGTGATCCGCATACGTCATCGCAAGGTCGGTACCCTTGCTGTCTGGAATCAGCCGCAGACTAATTGCTCCGGTGGCATGCCCGGCTGCGAACGGGAAATGCGCAGTGAAGTCGCCCAGCCGGCCCTGCCCTTCGTTTCGAAACAGCACCGGTTTTTCTCCAAAGAGAAACAGGTCGAAGTCGTAGTCGTGATCGAAATCGAACCAGAGGGCGGCATCGAACCGTTGTTGCGGCAGGTTTTCGCCTCTTGGCTCAAAGCGGCCCTTCGCGTTGTGGAACAGTTTCGGGCCGCTGTCCGTCAGCACGCATAGGTCGGCCAAACCGTCGTTATCGAAATCTCCCGGGGCCACTGCGACGATTCCCTTGACGTCATTCAGACCCGAATCGCTCACGGGTTCAATCCCGCCGCGATAAAGTTGTGCGCCTGTTCGCGACCACACCAGGAGATTCGGATGGCGGTCGCCGCCCGTGCCGATGGCCAGAATCCCGCCGGTCTTGGCATCCACTTTCCCGTTGAGCACGCGATCTTCGAACTTCAGCGGTACTGCAGGCGAATCGTCAGTGCCCGCGGGCCGGGCCGTGATCGGATCGTAGAGTTCGGCGTAGTAGCACCACTCCATGTCTTCGGCATCGCCGCGTTCCTGCTGGTCCTCTTTCGCGCGTTGAAATTCCTTGAGGGCGCGCGCCGCCGATGTCATATCGTCTTCGATCCGGTAATATTCGTAGATTTTGAAACGCGGCGCAACCAACTTACGATCGAGTTTCGCGGCGATCTCGTACTGTTTGAGCGCCTCTGCCTTTTGGCCCGCAAGCCCATACAACAGGCCGAGATTGTAGTGCACCACCGGTTCGTCCGGTGTCATCTGCACCATACGTTCGAATTGCCGCAGCGCGTCGGCCCGCCGGCCTTTCCGCTTGTATGCGATGCCGAGATTGAACCAGGTATACGGCAGATCCGGATTCAGCTTTTGAGCCTTCTCGAGCTCGACGATCGCCGCATCGAGGTCGCCGTTCCGCAGCAACGACAGGCCGTAATTCAAACGATCCCGGAACGAATCGGGTGCAAGATCGAGCGCCTTCTTCAACTCCGCGGGAGCCTGGGACATCGTCGTTGGCGTTTCGAACAACGCTTTGCCAAGATTGCGATGCCGCCACAACTCTTCCTCTTTGCCGCTGTCCGCCCCAGCGACATTCAGCAGAAGAAGAGCGGCAACGCCGGCGGACGCGAGCAGCACGCGTCCGCCGATACCGCGGACAAGAGATGCGAGTGCTGAAAATGGAGCCGGGGATTTCATTGTACTGGCCGGGTTCTACTCAAAGCATAGAGCACAGCGCACGCTGTGGGCATTCCGCGGGTCGTGATAACATCGGCCCTGACGTGCTTCTATCATCTCGCAACTACAGCCTCTTCTTCGTTCATCACTGCCGTCGCCGCGCCACTGGCCTGGCCATCGCCGTTGGTATCGCACTGGCCAGTCCGTGGATTGCGGCGGCACAATCGGCGCCCGCGGCAGTCATTTCAGAAGATCCGGCGATACACCCCCAAGCCAGTCATGTCTCGACGGAACGGCTGGAACGGGTCACGCAGTTGCTTGAAAAGTACACCACCGAAAACCGCATTGCTGGAGCGGTTGCGCTGGTGCTGCGCGACGGAAAGCCCGTCTACGAGCACGCCGTGGGGTGGAGCGACAGAGAAGCAGGCCGCCGGATGACGGCAGACAACATTTTCCGTATCGCCTCCCAAACCAAGGCAATTACGAGCACCGCCGTGTTGATTCTCGTCGAGGAAGGCAAAATTGGCCTGCAGGAGCCCGTTGCCGATTTCATTCCCACCTTCGCCAATACCACCGTCGCCGTGAAGGAAGGAAATGAGGTCAAGATCGTGCCGGCCCGCCGCAAGATCACCATCCACGACCTGCTCACGCATACTGCTGGAATCTCGTACGGAACCGACCCTCAGGTGGCGCAATTGTACGCACCCAAGGGACTCGGACCCGCCGCCGGCGGTGGCTGGTACACCGCTGACAAGGACGAGCCGATCTGCGAATCGATGACTCGCCTGGGCACGCTCCCGTTTGTCGCTCAGCCGGGCGAAGCGTTTGTTTACGGCTACAACACCGATATCCTCGGCTGTGTCGTCGAGAAAGCCTCCGGCATGCCGCTCGATGAATTCGTCCGGACGAGGATCACGGAGCCGCTCGGGTTGAAGGATACGCGGTTCTTTATCCCGCCCGCGGAACGCGATCGTCTCGCCGCAGTGTATGCGAGCGGCAATGAGGGGCACATCGTTCGCGCTCCGGAAGGGGCCAACGGGCAGGGCTCCTACGTCAACGGTCCGCGCAAGAGTTTTGCGGGTGGCGCGGGGTTAACCTCGACGGCGCATGACTACGCGCGCTTCCTCGAGATGATTCGCGAAGGCGGCACTCTCGATGGCGTTCGCATCCTGTCGCCCCGCACGGTGGAGTTGATGACTACGAACCAGTCCGGCACACTGCACTCGACCAACGGTCTCGGTTTCGGGTACGGTTTCGAAACCGTCGATCGCTACGGTGCCAGTGGACTCGCGGCTGTCGGAGCGTTCGGCTGGGGCGGCGCGTACGGGACGCTGTATCAAGTGGATCCTCAAAGCAAGATGGTCGTGGTGCTGATGCTCCAACTCATGCCGAATGCCACCGACATTCAGCCGAAATTCATGACGTCGGTGTACCAGGCCTTGCTCAACTAGCAGGCTGCGGAAAAAGTAAGTGCGCTCTTGGCGTATAAAACAATACACAGTACAATTGTTTTATGCGTGGCTCCGATACCCAGCAGTCGGCGATGTTCAGTTATGTGTCGCCGGAGGATCGCGTCCCGGCCGATCACCCCTTGCGGGCCATCCGCCAGATCACCGACCGCATCCTGTTGCAGATGTCCGCGTTGTTCGGCAAGATGTATTCGACTTTCGGTCGGCCTTCGATTGCACCCGAGAAACTGCTGCGGGCGTTGCTGTTGCAGGTGTTGTACTCGGTCCGCAGCGAACGGATGCTGATGGAGCAATTGAACTACAACTTGCTGTTCCGTTGGTTCGTGGGATTGAACCTGGATGATGCGGTATGGGATGTCACGGTGTTCACCAAGAACCGGGAGCGGTTGATCGAGGCGGAGGTGGCCAAGGAGTTCTTCCATCAGGTGGTGGCCCAAGCGCGGGAACTGGACCTGATGTCGGACGAGCACTTTACGGTGGATGGCACACTGCTGGAAGCCAGCGCCAGTCTGAAAAGCTTCAAGAAGGTAGATGGAGGCGAAGAGACGCCGCCGGACGATCCCGGCAACCCGACCGTGAACTTCCACGGGGAGAAGCGGAGCAACCAGACCCACCAATCGACGACGGATCCGGATGCGCGACTGGCCCGCAAGGGCGGGGGCAAAGAGGCGAAGTTGAGCTACAGCGGCCACGTGTTGATGGAGAACCGCAACGGACTGGTGGCCGATGTGGAAGTGCTGCAGGCCACGGGTACAGCCGAGCGGGATGCGGCGTTGGTGATGATGGAAACGATTCCAGGCAATCATCCGGTGACGGTGGGCGCCGACAAGGCCTATGACACGAAGGACTTCGTGGCCGAGGCGCGGAGTCTGAAGGTAACGCCGCACGTGGCGCAAAACAACAAGCGCCGCAAGAGCGCGATTGATGGGCGGACCACCCGGCACGCCGGGTATGGGGTAAGCCAGCGGAAGCGTAAGCGGGTGGAAGAGATCTTCGGCTGGATGAAGACGATCGGTGGGATGCGGAAACTGAGGCACCGCGGACTGAAGTTGGTGCAGTGGGGATTCACGCTGGCAGCGGCCGCCTATAACTTGGTACGCATCCGGAATCTGTCGCCGGTCTTTGCCGGAGGGACTGTATGAGGAGTAGTGTGTCTCCACGCCGGAAGGCGGAGCTGAGGGCCACTAAAACTCATAAAATCAGCCGTTTTAGGCACGCCCACGCACATGTGGGTCTGTGTGTGCTGTCGCTTATTTACTAACCGGACCAATTGCAAGTAAGTGGGATCATTCGCGCGACTTACTTTTTCCGCAGCCTGCTAGGGCTGTCCTGCCCGACGGCACGACCTGCGCCAAAATAGGAGTGGTTCACCGGGAGATCCATGCCGGCCAAGACCGCTCGATTCGCTCTGCTGTTTCTCGCATCTGTTTGCTTCCTGGTCCGTGCCGAGGTTCTCGATCCCGAGTTCTCGAAAATTCCGTTCGAGCGTTGGACCGCCAGTTCGGAAGACAGTACAGGGCTTCGCTGGAATCTGCGCGGTGGGCACACGCAACTCTCGCTGCACGAGCGATTGGTCTCCGATCTCGAGGTGCAGATCGACGGGGCCGGTTTGGAAACGCGCCGCGGTTCGGGAGAACTCATCGTCTATTTCCAGATCGCCGACGAGCAGGGGCAAAGGTATCAAAGTCACGAGACGATTGACCTGACGAAGCTGGACGCGGACGTACGGCGCTCGTACGTGACCTACACTCAGCGAGCGTTCTTGTTGCCCGGCAAGTACCGGCTTTCCGCTGTCCTGTTCTTCAGCTCGACCCAGGAGCATAGCGCAAAGCAGCAAACAATCCGCCTCGGTCCGCTAAAGAAAGATCCGCTGCCCGACTCCTGGCGGAATCTGCCACCCATTGAGTTGATCACGTCCACGGATCCGCCCGCGTCCTGGTACCTGCCCGAAGTGCGCGGGCGGTTGTATCTGCCGGTGGTGCGCAAACGTCCAGTGCAAATCGAAATGATCGTGAACATCACGGCCTCGCAAGCGTCTTTCGGACCGCGTGCCGCAACGGGTCGCAGGACTCTCGCGGAACTGCTGCCGGTGTTCAAAACGCTAGGCCAATTGGATCTCTCGAGCGGGTCGGTCAATGCGGAGATGGTCGATCTTTCCAGGCGCAAGGTCATCTGGCGACAAACTGCTGTGCGTGAGTTGGACTGGGAAGCAATCTCCGCCGCCCTCGCCGAGGCAAACCCGGACACCATCGATCTGAAATCGCTGTCCGGCCGGCATCATGGCGCGGCCTTCTTCGTTTCGGAGGCTCGCCGAAGGCTCGAAGCGCCCGGCGATGCGGCGGAAGCACCGGGGGCGGAACGGGTTCTGATCGTTGTCAGCAGTCCTGTGACATTCGAACCCGGCGAAGATCTGGAACCGATCCAACTTGAGGAACCGCAGCACTATCGCGTGTACTACTTCAAGTGCGGACGATTCCGGAATCCGATACGGCCGCCAATGGACGCGATGTCGAGGACCCGCGGGCGGGGTCGCGGGCGGATGCCTTTCCCCTCAGGCCGCTTGCCCGAAATCGGCTTCGATCAGTTGGCGCCCACGTTGAAGCCGCTCTCGCCGCGCGTCATCGAAATCGAAACGCCTGAAGAATTTCGAAAAGCCCTCGCCAGGGTGCTTAGCGAACTCAGCGGGAATTGAATCGGTTGGGCGCCTACTGTCCGCTCAACCGATGCCGCCGGCTCCACATCCATCAGGCGGTTACGAGGACCCCCACCACCAGCAAAATCGAAGGCGACCGCTGCGATATCCTGAAACTCTCGTCCCCGATTCCGAGTCAGAAATGATCAGTAAGCTCCTGGGTTCGTTTTGTATCTGGACCATCGCCGCGACTGCCGCGCCGGTGGCACTCCGCTGCGGTGCGCTCCTCGACGTTCGTACGGGTCGCATGTTCAGGGATGCGGTCATCATTATTGTTAACGAAAAGATAAGCCTGGTCGGGACTTCCGACGCACTTCCGATCCCGCATGAAGCGCGGACCGTGGATCTGACCAAAGGGACTTGCCTGCCTGGGCTGATCGACGTGCACGATCATCTGACCTCCGAGCCCTCGCACGCCGGCTATCAGGGATTGGGGGTTTCCGTCCCGCGCGCCACTGTCACCGGCGTCAAGAACGCCCGCATCACACTCCGCGCGGGGTTTACCACCGTCCGCAATGTCGGTGCCCCGGGCTATTCCGATGTCGCGCTTCGCGACGGAATCGCGGCCGGGGAGATCGAAGGGCCGCGGTTGGTCGTCTCGGGTCCGGCGCTCGGAATCACCGGCGGCCATTGCGATGAAAACCTGTTAGCGCCGGAATACCGCTATACGGCGCCCGGCGTTGCCGATGGACCGTGGGCGGCGCGCACGAAGGTTCGCGAGGTGATCAAATACGGAGCCGACGTGATCAAGATCTGTGCGTCCGGCGGCGTATTGTCGAAAGGCGACCAGCCCGGCGCGCCGCAGTACACGTTGGAAGAAATGAAGGCGATCGCCGAAGAGGCCCACAAACTCGGCAGGAAAGTGGCCGCGCACGCCCACGGCACCGAGTCGATCAAAGACGCGATCCGCGCCGGCATCGATTCGATCGAACATTCGAGCCTGATCGACGACGAAGGCATCGCCTTGGCAAAGCAGCACGGCACGTTTCTGGTGTTCGATATCTACAACGATGACTACATCCTGAAGGAAGGTCCCAACGTCGGAATGCTTCCCGAGTCAATCGAAAAGGAACGGAAGATCGGACGGTTGCAGCGTGAGAACTTTCGTAAAGCATTTCTTGCGGGCACGAAGATGGCGTTCGGAACGGACGGCGGCGTGTACCCGCACGGGGACAACTGGAAACAGTTCCCGGTCATGGTCGAATGGGGAATGAAACCGCTCGACGCCATCCGCGCCGCAACGCTCACGGCCGCCGACTTGCTCGGGATGAAAAATGAAATCGGATCGCTCGAGTCGAACTACCTCGCCGACGTGGTCGCCGTGGACGGCAATCCGCTGGAGAACATCGCCGCGATGGGCAACGTACGATTCGTAATGAAACAGGGGCAAGTGTACAGAAACGATTGGACTGTGCAGGGCGCACGATAATGTCGCGTCGTGTTGTTGTAGCCATCGATGGACCCGCCGGGGCCGGGAAGAGTACGATCGCGCGTGCCATTGCGGCGCGGCTCGGTTACATCTATATCGACACCGGAGCGATGTACCGCGCCGTGGGATTATGGGCCATCCGCAGCGGCATCGGACTCGACGAAACGCACAAACTCGAGGAATTGGCGCGTCACGCGCATATCGAGTTCGCGGCAGGCGCATCCAGCGTCATGCTCAACGACGAGGATGTTACCAAGGCCATTCGTGATCCGAACATTTCCGATGCGGCTTCAAAAGTGTCGGCCCTTGGGGGCGTGCGTCGCGCCATGGTGGACGCCCAACGCCGCATGGCCGAAGATTCTTCGGTCGTGATGGAGGGCCGGGACATCGGCACAGTGGTGTTTCCGGACGCCGACGTGAAAATCTTCCTGGACGCGAACCCCGGCATTCGTGCCGAACGCCGCCTCGCCGAGCTGCGAAGTAAGGGGCAGGACGTGGGCCCCGAGACGGTGGCGCGCGATATGGCGGAACGCGATCAACGCGATCGGACGCGGGCCGAATCGCCGCTCGTGCAAGCTCCCGACGCCGTGTATGTCGATACCAGCGGGCTGTCCATCGAAGAAGTGGAAGAAGCTGTACTGAAGATCATTCGGACCCGTGTGTCCAACGGAAAGGAAGTTGTTCGTTGAGCAATCTACTCGTGATGAAGTTCGGCGGGACCAGCATGGGTTCCGCCGAAAGAATCCGTATTGCGTCGCAGATTGCGGCTGAACAGTACGCTCAGCGCCCAGTGGTGTGCGTGGTATCGGCGATGTCGAAGATCACGGATCTTCTGCTCGACTCGATGAGGCACGCCGAAGGCGGAGACGAGAGGGGGCTCAGCAACGGACTCGACGCTCTGCGCGGGCGGCACCTGGCTGCCCTCGAGGACCTGGTTCCAGCCGAATCACGAGACGGCATTCGCGCCGAGATCGAGAGATTGATTGCGGATTTCGAGCGGATCGCGCGCGGCATGTTCATGCTGGGCGAGCGGCCTCCGCGCTCGGTGGACGAGGCCGTTGCGACAGGCGAACGCCTTTCGGCATTGTTGATGGCGGCGTATCTGGAATCGCAGGGCATCCGCGCTCGCGCGGTGAATGCGGCTGAAGTGGTTGTCACCGATTCGGTATTCGGCAGCGCCAGCCCACTGATGGATCACACCACCCAAAAAGCCGAACTGGTGCTCCGGCCCCTGATCAACGATCGGGTTCTGCCCATCGTGACGGGATTCAACGGCTCGACCCTGGATGGCCGCCCGACGACCCTGGGCCGCGGCGGTTCGGATTTCTCGGCGTCCATCCTCGCATCGGCGCTGAATGCATCGGAACTGTGGATCTGGACCGACGTGGACGGCATCATGAGCGCCGACCCTCGCGTTGTCAACGACGCGCGCGTGCTTCCGGAAGTGACCTACGCGGAGGCGGCCGAACTCGCCTACAACGGCGCCAAGGTGCTGCACCCTCGCACACTCGCGCCACTCGTGGAGCAGCGGATTCCCGTGTTGAGCAAGAACAGCTTTGCCCTGGACAAGCCCGGCACGAAAATCGTTCCGGCCATAAGTGAAAAGCTCGGTCCCCGCGCGGTGACTTCCATGACGAAGGTCGCCTTGGTATCTATCGAATCGGATAGCGCGGCGTTAAGCGGCACGCGTTTGATGGCCCGAGCGCTCGGCGCTCTGGCGCGATGCAACGCCGAGGTGCTGGCACTCACGAGTTCCAGCTATCGCCAGGTCTTCTGCTTCCTGATCCGTCAGGACGAATTGCGGATGGTGACCGATCATCTGGAAGAGGACCTTTCGATCGAGTTGGCCCACGGCTACGTCAAGCCGTTCGAAGTGGACATGAACGTCGGCCTTCTGGCGGTGGTGGGTGAGGGGATGCGGGGAACGCCCGGACTCGCAGGCCGGATCTTTACCGCGATTTCACGCCAGAACATCAACATCATCGCCATAGCTCAGGGGTCAAGTGAATTGACGATTGCGGTGGTGGTGCGCCGCGACGGCCTCGACGCCGCAGTGCGCGCCGTTCATACCGAGTGCGGAATGGGCGATCACCGGCTGGAAGAGGCTCGCGCGTAAGAGCGATTACTCGATTCCGACGAGAACCGGCGCGGGATTCTCCTGCAGCATCTCCAAAAAAGCCTGAGCGACCCGGTTGAAGCGCTTCTTCTTGCGATGGATGATGCCGAGCGGGCGGAATAGAGGCGTGTCGGCCAGCGGCACCGCCACCAGGCGGCCCTGAGCCAGTTCGGCTTGCAGTACTCGCACCGGCATGATGCTCACGCCAACGCGGTGTACTACCGCTTCCTTGATCATCTGAAGATTGTCGAAGTGCATCACCATCCGGACCTGCACTCCGTGGTCATCCAAGAAGTGCTTCACGGCCTGTTGAATCGGGAGCTCATCATCGAAGCCGACAAACTCGATCCCGCTCAGGCGGTCCGGCGATACCTTGTCGAGGCCGGCGAGCCAGTGGTACGGCGACGTCGCCACCACCATCTCTTCCTGCCGCCATGGAATCACCGTGATTTCGCGGCTCGATTCCGGATAGCTGACCAGACCGAGGTCCACGCGGTCCGCGAGAACGGCTTCATACACTTTCTCCGGCCGGAGATACTCAACCTGTAATTTTGCCTCGGGGTAGCGCTGAGAGAACGACTGCTCGAGTTCGGTCATCTCCGAGATGCCCACGGAGTATATCGAAGCGACCCGTACAGTGCCCTCCACCTGGTGCGTCAGGCGGTCCAGAGCCACGTGAAAATCATCCCACCGGCGCAGAACGTCTTTGCAGAACTCGAGATACAGCCGTCCGGGCTCGGTGACGTTCAAAGGGCGAGTGGATCGATCGAGAAGTACGGTATCCAACTGTCGTTCAATCTCTTGCAGGTACTGGCTGGCGGCGGACTGGCTGACGCCGTTTATAGAGGCGCCCCGACTAACGCTGCGAGTGAGCGCTATATCCTTGAACAGCTTGAGGTTATCAAATGACAAAACAACACTCTAGCATAAGGAAACCGGATACAGCAAGCCTTTTAAATTCTAATTGCGTAATATTACGAGGTGCTGCTATACTGCCCTTACCACACTCTCTGGCCGGGTCAACGGTCGAAGTGTAGTATCTCTGTCGCCACGTCCCGCGGCATACGGATTCAAAGGAATATGAACCCAGTGGATCACGGCTTTCCGGCTCCTCAAGGACTTTACCATCCTTCACACGAACACGATGCGTGCGGCATCGGGTTCGTCGCGAACTACAAAGGACATAAGTCCCACGAAATCATCGAAAAAGGGTTGCAGATTCTCATCAACCTGACCCACCGCGGCGCATGCGGCTGCGATCCGGAGACCGGCGATGGGGCAGGCATCCTGATTCAGATCCCCCACGCGTTCTTCGCGCGGGAATGCGCAAAGCTAGGATTCACTCTGCCGGAAGTCGGCCAGTACGGCGTGGGGATGGTGTTCCTCCCGGTTGAACCGCAGCAGCGGCTGTTGTGCGAAGGCATCATCGAGCGCATCGCCAGGGAAGAAGGGCTCAGTGCGTTGGGCTGGCGCGACACTCCGGTGAACGCCGATGCGATCGGACGCCAGGCGCGCGCTTCGCAACCGTATATCGAACAGATTTTTATCCGCGCTTCGGCGGGCATGACCCAGGACCAGTTGGAACGTCGCCTCTACGTCGTTCGCAAACGGGCGGAAGCGGAGATCGCGGCATCGGACATTCGCGACAAGAGCTTCTTCTACGTTCCGTCCCTCTCCTCGCGAGTGATCGTCTA
Source organism: uncultured Acidobacteriota bacterium (assembly GCA_963720745.1). Classification (GTDB taxonomy): domain Bacteria; phylum Acidobacteriota; class Terriglobia; order Bryobacterales; family Bryobacteraceae; genus TMP-7. Next base: position 2,770,544 of record CAVRGO010000001.1, on the reverse strand, counting down.
CAAGGGACTGCTGCTTGCGCCGCAGATTGCGAATTTCTACGGCGAGCTGTCCGATCCCGAATGCATCAGCGCGTTAGCGCTGGTTCACCAGCGATTCTCGACAAACACATTTCCGACGTGGCCTCTCGCCCATCCGTACCGGTTCGTCTGCCATAACGGCGAAATCAATACGATCCGCGGCAATGTGAACTGGATGCTGGCCCGGCAGAGCGTGCTCGAATCGCGGAGGTTCCCGGAGATCCAGAAAATCTTCCCGCTGATCGCCGCTAATCAGAGCGACTCGGCATCTCTCGACAATGCCGTCGAACTGTTGACATTATCCGGGCGGAGCCTGCCCCATGTGTTGGCCATGCTGATCCCGGAGGCTTGGGATGCGGACACGACGATGTCGCCCGAAAAGCGGGCCTTTTACGAATATCACGCGTCTCTGATGGAGCCGTGGGACGGTCCGGCGGCCGTGGCGTTCACCGATGGCCGCGTGATAGGCGCGACGCTCGATCGTAACGGACTGCGGCCGGCACGCTATCTCATCACGCATGACGATCTGCTGATCATGGCGTCGGAAACCGGCGTGCTGCCGGTCTCGCCCGAGAACATCAAGAGCAAAGGCCGGCTCCAGCCCGGCAAGATGTTACTCGCCGATCTTGAAGCGGGTCGCGTCGTTCCGGACGAGGACCTCAAGAATCGTCTGGCGTCGCGCAAGCCGTACGCCGAGTGGCTGAAAGAAAACCAGATCACGCTGGAGAAACTGCCGGCGCCGACTCGCGTCATCGGCAGCGACCACCAGACGATCCTCAGCCGCCAGCGTGCGTTCGGCTACACCGACGAAGATCTGCGGATGCTGATGCTGCCGATGGCGACACGCGGCGAAGAGGCGGTTGGTTCAATGGGAACCGATACGCCGCTGGCCTGCCTCTCCGACAAGCCGCAGCCGCTGTTCCATTACTTCAAACAGCTTTTTGCCCAGGTCACCAATCCGCCGATCGATCCGATCCGCGAGGAACTGGTAATGTCGCTCACCAGCTACATCGGCACGGAGCGCAACATCCTGGACGAAACGCCGCAGCATTGCCACACCCTGAAACTGCCGCACCCGATCCTGACGAATTGGGATCTCGAAAAATTGCGCCGCGTCAGTTGGGGCGATTTCCTGGCGACGACGCTACCGATGCTGTTCCCCGCCGATGGCGGCGCCAAGGAACTCGAGCGAGCGCTGCACGCATTGTGCCGCCGCGCGACCCTGGCGATCAAGTCCGGCTACAGCCTGCTGATCCTTTCCGACCGCGGCGTGGATGAAGAGTACGCTCCCATCCCGAGCCTGCTGGCGCTTACCGCCGTGCACAACCACCTGGTGCGGGAAGGCACACGAACTCAGGTGGCGCTCATCATCGAATCGGGCGAGCCGCGCGAGATCATGCACTACTGCCTGTTGATCGGCTACGGTGCGTCCGCGGTGAATCCCTATCTCGCCATAGAGACGCTCGAAGACATGGCGAACCGCGGCATGCTGCCCGAGGGTATCAATTTCGAGACCGCGCTCAAGAACTATAAGAAGGCCGTGAACAAAGGCCTGCTGAAGGTTTTTTCGAAGATGGGGATCTCGACCCTGCAGAGCTACCGCGGCGCGCAGATCTTCGAGGCGATCGGGCTGAACAAGGACCTGGTCGATAAATATTTCACCGGCACCCCGTCCCGCATCGAGGGGGTCGGGCTGGATGTACTGGCTGAGGAAGCCCGCCGGAAGCATGCCTACGGCTTCCGTCCGGTGGGCGACGCGGAACCCGAACTCGACATCGGCGGCAATTATCATTTCCGCGCGCGCGGCGAATATCACCGCCTGAATCCGCTGACGGTCAGCAAGCTTCAGCATGCGGTGCGGCAATCGAGCTTTCAGACGTTCAAGGAATATACGGACCTGGTCAACAACGAGTCCAAGCAGCACTGCACGATCCGTGGCCTGCTCGACATCCGAACCACCTCCCATCCGATTCCGATCGATGAGGTGGAGCCGGCCAAGGAGATCGTCAAGCGGTTCGCAACCGGCGCCATGTCGTTCGGCTCGATTAGCCGGGAAGCGCACGAGACGCTCGCCATCGCGATGAACTCTATCGGCGCGAAATCGAACACGGGCGAGGGTGGCGAGGACGAGCAGCGGTTCAAGGACAACCGGCGCAGCGCGATCAAACAAGTCGCGAGCGCCCGGTTCGGCGTCACGACGAATTACCTGGTGAATGCCGACGAGTTGCAGATCAAGATCGCCCAAGGCGCGAAACCCGGAGAGGGCGGACAATTACCAGGCCACAAAGTGGACGAGGTGATCGCTAAGGTGCGCCACTCGATTCCGGGTGTGCAACTGATCTCGCCGCCGCCGCACCATGACATCTATTCGATCGAGGATCTCGCGCAATTGATTTACGATCTGAAGAACGTAAATCCCAAGGCGCGGATCTCGGTGAAACTGGTGGCCGAAGTGGGTGTCGGCACGGTAGCCGCCGGCGTAGCCAAGGCGCACGCCGACGTCGTATTGATATCGGGTCACGACGGCGGTACAGGAGCCAGTCCGCTCACTTCGATCAAACATGCCGGGGCACCTTGGGAATTGGGGCTGGCGGAGACTCAGCAGGTGCTGGTGTTGAACGACCTGCGAAGCCGCATCCGCGTGCAGACCGACGGCAAGCTGCAGACCGGCCGCGACGTTGCTATCGCAGCGCTGCTCGGCGCCGAGGAGTTCGGATTCTCGACCACTCCGCTGGTGGCGATGGGCTGCATCATGATGCGCAAGTGTCACCTGAACACTTGTCCCGTGGGCATCGCAACGCAGGACCCGGCACTGCGCGCGAAATTCCAGGGCACGCCCGAAAACGTGATCAACTTCTTCTTCTACATCGCCGAAGAAGTGCGGCAGTGGATGGCGAAGATGGGCTTCCGCACCATGGACGAAATGATCGGCCGTGTGGACATGCTCGAATCGCGCGAGGCCGTGGAGCATTGGAAAGCCAAGGGCATCGACCTGAGTTCGATCCTCTACAATCCTCAAGTGCCCGGGCGTGTCGGACGGCGCTGCGTGATCGCGCAGGATCACGGCCTCGATCAAGCGCTGGACTACAAGCTGATCGATCATGCCAAGGACGCGCTGGAGCGGAAGACGGCTGTTGAAATCAAGCTGCCGATTCGAAACGTGCATCGGACCGTCGGCGCAATGCTGAGCGGCGAGATCGCCCGCCGGTACGGCTCGGCCGGATTACCGGAAGATACGATCCGCATCGAGTTCAACGGATCGGCGGGACAGAGCTTCGGAGCGTTTCTGGCGCAAGGTGTGACCTTGATGCTGGAAGGCGATGCCAACGACTACGTGGGGAAGGGACTCTCGGGTGGCCGGATTGTGGTTTATCCGCCGCGCAACTCGACATTCCAACCGGAAGAGAACATTATCGTCGGCAACGTGTGCCTGTATGGCGCCACGAGCGGCGAAGCCTTCTTCAACGGGATGGCAGGCGAACGGTTCGCAGTACGCAACTCCGGCGCCACTGCGGTAGTGGAGTCGGTGGGCGATCACGGTTGTGAGTACATGACGAACGGGCTCGTGGTTGTCCTCGACAAGACCGGGCGCAACTTCGCAGCCGGCATGACCGGCGGATTCGCATTCGTGCTCGACGAAACCGGCGAGTTCTCGCACATTTTGTGCAACAAATCCGGTGTGGACCTTGAACCGCTCGAGGACACGAAGGACATTCAGCGGGTCCACGCACTAATCGCACGGCATGTCGAGTACACCGGCAGCCCTCGCGCCCAGTGGGTGCTCGAGAATTTCGGCACCATGCTGCCGAAGTTTGTGAAAGTGTTCCCGCACGAGTACAAGCGAGTGCTCGGAGTTGCCCGCTCGGAGAAGCAGTACTCGGTTCCCACGGTTCATTCCGTCACAGTGGGTTCGGTTGCGTCGGAGGTCGCTCATGGGTAAGGTCACTGGTTTTCTTGAATACACGCGCGAACTTCCGGAGCGGCGTCCGGTCGCTGAGCGCATCAACGATTGGTTTGAGATTTACCAGGACTTTCCGGTCGAGAAAGTGCGCACTCAGGGAGCGCGCTGCATGGATTGCGGCGTGCCCTTCTGTCACACTGGCTGCCCGCTGAACAACGTGATTCCGGACTGGAACGACCTGGTGTATCGCGACCGCTGGCGGGACGCCGTTCGCATGCTGCACGCGACCAACAACTTCCCGGAGTTCACCGGCCGTATCTGCCCGGCGCCTTGCGAAGCGGCCTGTGTTCTCGGTATCAACGAACCACCGGTAACCATCAAAGTCATCGAGAAGAACATCATCGACCATGCGTTCCAGCAGGGCTGGATTCGCCCGCAACCCCCGCCGGCGCGCACAGGAAAGCGTGTCGCTGTGGTCGGTTCCGGCCCCGCGGGTTTGGCGGCGGCTCAGCAACTCGCCCGGGCCGGTCACTGGGTGACCGTGTTCGAGAAGGCGGACCGTATCGGAGGGCTGCTGCGGTACGGTATCCCCGATTTCAAGATGGAGAAGCACCTGATCGACCGGCGTATCGATCAGATGTCGGCGGAAGGCGTGGAGTTCAAGACGAACGCTCATGTCGGCGTCGCTGTCTGCGTACCGGACCTGCGGCGCGAATTCGATGCGATTCTGATCGCGGCGGGATCGGAGCAACCGCGGGATATCAACGTTCCCGGGCGCGAGTTGAAGGGAATCCATTTCGCGATGGAGTTCCTGCCGCAGCAAAACCGCCGGGTGGCGGGGGAGCGCGTCGATTCAGCCCAGGCCATTATGGCAACCGGGAAGAAGGTCGTCATCATTGGCGGCGGCGACACCGGCGCGGATTGTCTCGGCACGTCGCACAGGCAGCGGGCCGCATCGGTGCATCAGTTCGAGATCATGCCGGTGCCGCCGGCCGAGCGCGCACCGAATACGCCTTGGCCGCTGTGGCCGCTGCAACTCCGCACCGAGAGTTCGCACGAAGAAGGCGGCATTCGCGAATGGAGCGTTGCCACCACGAAGTTCACCGGTGACGAGCGCGGAAACCTGAAGCTTCTGCACGGTGTTCGCGTAGGACCGCCGCCTACCTTCGAACCCATGCCCGACACCGAGTTCACGCTGGAAGCCGACCTGGTGCTGCTCGCGATGGGTTTCACCGGGCCGGTGCGAAACGGAATGTTGGAGGGGCTGGGAGTGCAACTGGACCGTCGCGGCAATATCGCGGCCGATGATAACTACATGTCGTCCGTTCAGGGAGTATTCGCGGCGGGCGACGCGCGGCGCGGGCAATCGCTGGTGGTATGGGCGATTGCGGAAGGAAGAAAAGCGGCTCGCGCTGTGGACCAGTTCCTGATGGGAGAGACCGAACTGCCCTGAGGCCTTAAATGATGCAAATAGTCCAATGTCCAAAATGCGCTCTTCGTTTTGAACCGGTCGACGTCGTATCGGCGGCGCGGCCGGGCGCTATCGCTTTTTGCCCGCAATGCGGACACGAGTTCGAAGCACCTGTTCGCCAGCCGGAATTTGGACGCGCCGCGGCGCGCGGCGCGTCCCCGGAGTCGCAGCACACGCACCTGTAGTTCGCTACCCGCCGTAGGGGTTATCCACAACGTAAAGCCACCGGCCGTCCGGTTGGCGTCGAGCCACTTCGGACGAAGTGCCTGAGCTTTCGAACGTGGATCCGTCCGGACCAATCCCTTTGAGCCGCCACTTGCCGTGGAGGAGTGCGATGCCTTCCGGCATTTCGAACACCGCGGCCGTATCCAATTCGATGGTGGGCTTCGATGCGAGCAGGCCAGCCAGTGCGGTCCGGATTTCCGCGGCCCCCCGCGCCGCCTGCCCAGGGGCCGGCAACAGCACCGCATTCAATTCGTAGAGTGCAGCCAGTGCGTCCAGGTCGCCCGCGTTCAGCGCCGCCGCGAATTTGGGATGCAGGTCCTGAGGTGATTCGGGCATGGTTTCATCAGAATAGCGTACAGTAGCGTAAGTAAGGAGGCCTTGTATGGTCACCCGACGTGATTTCGCGGGACGGCTGGCTGGGATCGCCGCTGTCGCCGGAACGCTCTCTGAACTGGCGTACGCGCAACGCGCCGCCGTAAATCTGGGCAAGCCCCTCCCGAAAGATATGGTGTGGCTGAATGCGAACGAGAACCCGGCTGGCCCGCCTCCCGCTTCGATACGCGCGATGACGGACGTGCTGTCCTCGTCGGGCCGCTACCACTACCAGGAGTTCGGCGAGTTCAATGCAGCACTCGCGCGCAGCGAAGATCTGGATCCGAGCCAGATTCTCGTTGGCGCGGGCTCCAGCGAGACACTGCACCAGGCTGTCGATGCGTTTACTTCGCCTTCGCGCCCGATGATCGCGATTTCGCCGACCTACGAATTGCCGACTGAACTCGCGCGGGCAGGCGGGCGCCGGGTGATCACGGTTCCCGTGAACGATCAGTATTATGCCGACGTTCGGAAGATTATCGCGGAGGCGGAGAAAGCCGGTGGCGGATTGATCTATATCTGCAACCCGAACAACCCCACCTCGGCAGTAACTCCCAAGGCCGACATCCAATGGATGGTCGCAAACCTGCCGGCGAATACCGTGCTGTTGATCGACGAGGCCTACATACACTTTGCCGAGACTCCGCAGATCGAAAGCGGACTGGCTTATGTACGCCAGGGCAAGCCCGTTGTCGTGACCAGGACGTTCTCGAAGTTGTACGGAATGGCGGGTCTTCGTGCTGGTTTCGCATGCGCCCCTCCGGAACTGATTTCGCGGATGGCTTCGTTTCGTAATAACGTGATCTCGATCGTCACGGTGCGGGCGGTGCTGGCGGCGATCGCCGAAGCCAAGACCCTGGTGCCGGAACGCCGCAAGCAACTCGCATCGGTCCGGCGGGAGTTGTGCGACTGGATGCGGCAGAAGAACGTGAAGTTCATCGATCCTCAGGCTAACTTCGTAATGATCGAGGTGGGGCGCGATGTGCGCGGCTTCGGGCGTGCGATGGCGGAACGCGGAGTCGCGGTCGGGCGTCCGTTCCCACCGCTGAATAACCTGCTGAGAGTCAGCATCGGGACCGGCCAGGACATGACGAAGTTCCGCGAAGCATTCTGGAGCGTTTACTCGGCGTAGTTGCCGCTGTGCGCACTCACGCCGGCGCTCTACTGCCGCAGCCAGGCGTTCAGATGTGTTTTCTGTTCCGGAGTGGCGTTCGGCCGTACTTCGAGGCGCCACGCCTCGGGCGGGTCGAGCACGACGGGCATCTTTACCGTCATCAACTGATCGCGCCGCGCGACCAGGACCTCCAGGACGGCGCCCGGTTTGTAGTTTTCGAGCCGCGACGGCCATTGTTCGGCGCGAACACGGTAGCCGTTGACCGCCAGGATCTCATCATCGACGTTGAATCCGGCCTCGTAAGCGGGGGTTGCGCGTCGAAGACCCGTAATGACAATGCGGCCGCCCTCGGTACGCGCGGTGATACCGGTCAGGATTTTCGGCGCTGAACCCGGGCGCGGATTCTCGGCCCTGAAACGCAACCCGTACCAATCGAGCGCCGGCTTGTAGTCGAGTTCATCGGTGCTGTCCAGCACCTTGTGCATCCACTCGCTGAGATTCGTGCCCGCGGTTTCGTTCACTACGGCGCGGAACTGTACCGGCGTGTAGCCGCTCGCGCCGCTGTACCGCTCGTAAGCAAGACGCATAGCATCGTCGAGCGTTTTCGCGCCGCCGGTAGCTTTTCGGATTTCCGCGTCGAGCAGGAATCCGATCACTTCACCTTTCGTGTAATAGCTGATCGCGGTGTTGGGGTGTTTTCGTCGGGCCGGTACAACTGAATCCACGCATTGAAGGACGCCGACTCCGCGGGAGTTACCAGCCGTCCGGGAGTACGCTGCAACAGGGCGATGGTGCGCGACAGCGATCGAAGGTACTGCGCCTGTGTCGAGAGGCCCGTTCGCCGCAGCGCCAGCGCGCCGTAGTACGACGTGACGCCTTCGGCCAGCCACAAACTGCGCGTGTAAACCTCGTGCTCGTAGTCGAAGGGCCCGAGTTCAACCGGCCGGAGCCGCTTCACGTTCCAAGTGTGGAAGTATTCGTGGCTTACCAATCCCAGCCACCCGAGTCGATTCGGACGGCGGCGCCGCGCATTTTGCGAATCGTTGTCGTCGGGAGGATCGCTGGTATTCCCGTAAGCCCAGCGGCTGGTGCCCATCCAGGTGGAGTTCTTGTGCTCGAGTCCGCCGCCGGACTCAGTGATCATATTGAAGAAGACGTACTTGTCGTACGGCAGTCCGCCCCACTGGCGGCTGTACTCGGCGACGATCTTTGCGACATCTCTCGCCGATGCCTCGCCATCCCACATCGGGCCTTCGCCTTCATTCACCAGGTAGTGCTTCTTGCCGTCGACCTCGAATTCGTGAATCGGCGCATTGCCGGCGTAGATCGGAGAATCGAGCAGTTGATCGTAATCCGCAGCGTGATAGCTGTTGGGCGTTTCGCCGCGCGGCATTCCACTGATGGACTTAGACCAACCCGAAGGAAGTTCGAGACGCACCTCGTAAGGCCGTTTGTCCGCGCCGGCGACGGTCATGAAGTTGGCCGCGCCGTTCATCATGGCAAAGCCTGCGTCCACCCAATTGCCCTGCACGCTCATCTCGTGCGCATAGACCTTGTACGAAACCCCGATTTCGGGTGCCGCACCGGATTGCACCTTCCACCGGTTCTTTCGAGTCTTGTCCCAGGCGAGTTCGCGGCCTTGGCTATCTCGCGCGCGAAAACCCTCGACGTGACGCGCGTACTCGCGGACCAGATAGGAGCCGGGCGTCCAGACCGGCATGTACAATTCGACCGCCGGTTGGCCCCCCGGTATCGAGGCCGCAACCTCCAGGTAATGCGTCGCAGGTTCGGGAAACCGCACCGTGTAGCGGATCGCCTGTTGGGCAAAAACACCTATAGCGGCGAGGAGGAGAAGGACGATAGTTTTCATTCGTTCAGGTTAATGGCCCAGAAACTTTTCAATGCGTTCAGCGGTCCGGTCGGCGAGATCGAGATTCCTGCGAGCAGTTTCGACGTCGCCCGAACGGATTGCGTCCATCGCTTCCTTCATCAGGTAATCGAGCCGGGCGGAAGCTTCGCGCATGTCGGCACGAAGTGCCAAGCCGCGCATCTGGTTCTGCAGGTTTTGGAGACCGTCCTTTACCGTCGCGGCGCGAATGGCAAGGTTATTGTATTCCTCCCGCGCGGCGTTCAACTCGGCCTTGCTGGGACCGGCGGCAGCAGTTTGAGAGGTTGGCTGCTGCGTTGGCGTTGGCTGCGGCTGTGGCGGTGGCGCGTCCTGCCGCGGCGGTTGCGCAACGGTTTGCTGCTGAGGAGCGGGCGTGGACGGGGCGGGTGAGCGCCGTTCGCTGCGCGTCACCGGCGGATTCGACGGTCCCGGTGGCTTCGTTTCGACTACGGGCGGTTGCGTCGCCGTCTGCGCCGGCTGTTCGGCGGGTGTAGCCGAAGGCTGGGTTGCCGGAGTGGGCGCCGGGGTGACGGGCTGCGGCGTCTGCTGCTGGACGGCCGGAGGGGTCTGCTGCTGAGGCGGAGCCTCCCCGCCCGTGGCCGAGGTGCGCATGAATCGCGGTGCGATCAGCATTGCGGCGACTAACACAGCAACTGTTGCAACCGAACCGGCAGTTATGTACAAAGCCCTGCGATTCTTCGGTTGCGGCGCAGTTGCGGGTATTACCTGGGGACGCGGCGGTCCGGTAGTGGGCGCGGTTGCAGGGGCAGGCCCTGACGCCGACGCCGCGGGTGCTGCCGCTGCAGTAGTGGCTACCGTAGCGGTCGGCACTTCCTGATCCGGCACCAACTGGGCGCGGACACTCTGCAAGGCGTTCGCCATGGCTCCGGCAGACTGAAACCGCTGTGCCGGATCCTTCGCCAGCGCCATCAGAATCACCTGGTTCAACAGCGGCGGCATGGTCGCGTCCACCTGGATGGGCGGGCGCGGCGCCTGGTTCAGATGCGCCGACATGAGCGAGAATTCGCTGGCGGCGTCGAACGGCTTCTGCCCGGTCGCCATTTCGTAGAGCATCACGCCGATCGAGTAGATATCGCTGCGCGCGTCGACATGTTCCGCGCCCTGTATTTGTTCGGGCGACATATAGTACACCGACCCCAGCGTGGTGCCGGATGCCGTGAGTTGCCGGTCGGCAGCGAGTTTCGCGATGCCGAAGTCCATCAGCTTCACTTCGCCGGCGGTGGTGATCATCACGTTCGAAGGCTTGATGTCACGATGGACGACGCCGCGCTGGTGCGCGTACTCGAGTGCGTTCAACACCGGCGTCAACAGGTCCACGACCTGGAGGTAGGTCAGCCGGCCGCCGCGCAACAGGCGATCGAGAGACTGCCCCTCGAGGTACTCCATCACCATAAGGACCTGGCGGTCGGCACGCTGCGCGGTCCGGAGCTCCGCAATATTGGGATGGTCGAGGCTGGCAAGAACTCGAATTTCGCGCAAAAATCGCTCGGCAACCTCCCGGTTTCCCGTGAGGTCGGGCAGGAGAACCTTCATCGCTTCAACGCGGTTCGAGATGAAGTTGCGGACTTTGTAGACCTTGCCCATCCCGCCCGCACCCAGGATGTCGATTACCTCGTAATCGCCAATACGGTCGCCTGGTTCCATAGTTGATCAGGGTTTCACGCGATCGCCGACTTTCGCCGGTGTGTTTCCGGTATAGGTCGCGCCCGCGGACATTTCGTCCACGTCCGTGATCACCGCCTGGCCAATCTCGTCCTCGACACGGCGGATGACGCGACCCGTAGCAGGGTCTGTGATGGCGCGGCCTGTCCGGAAAACTTTCAACCGGTCTCCGGGTTTCAGGCCGACTTTCGACCCCACGTTCAGAACTAATTTGCCGCCGCTGACGTCCGCCACGAGTCCGTCGATCTCTACGGTATGGCTCGGCAGGCGGCCGGATTCGGTATCAATGTGGGCAGCGAGTTCGTTCACGGCCTGGTTCACCGCCTCGCCCAGGATGGTGTCGCCGAAGTTCTTGCTCGTCAGGTCGTAGATTCCGCCGCCCGAGCCTGAGATGGATCCACCGGAACCCAGCAGCGTGGTACCTGAGCGCGTAGATTCTTTCTTGCTGCTGGCCACGGCCAAGACCTCCGCCGTATCCGTGCTGACCAGGCGAGCCGAGAGACCCACCACCGCCTTGGCGTTGTGCCGCCCGACTCCGCCGATCCCGTATTTGCCGGTGAGGCCGCCAAGTACACTTCCGCCCACGTTAGTGGTCTTATCGTCGCGGCCGAACTGAGTGATGCTGCCGATCACAATCGCATCTACGCCGAGCACTTTGCCGATCTTGGCGGCGGTGGACGCGTCGGCGCGATCACTGTTCGAAAAATTCTGCTCGGCAAGGACCTTGTCGAGCGCCTTCCGCTCGATGACGCTGTAAACGCCGGTGGACACCAACCGGTTCACCAGCAGATCGGCAATTCCTTTGCCGATATCCTGATTACCTCCGAAGATGGCACGGACGTCGCTCTGTACGGTGGCGTAATCGAAGTTCAGAACGGCCACACGCTTCTTGGCTTGGGCCTGCAACGGCAGAACAGCGAAAGTCGAAATTAACAAAGAACAAACAGCACGATGCATGGCGGGAACTCCAAATATGTGAACTATCAAATTATAGAACTCGCGAGTGGGAAGCGGGTAAGGACGGGCGTGCGGCCGGTACCACGCACGGCCGTCGTATGTTCGCGAATACCCCTGCTATCAATGGCATGCGCGGGTTCAGTACCAGGACCGGCGCGCCGTTCGGTGGAGGCGCCGATCCATTCGAAGCCCATACACCACCTATGTGTCCGGCTGTCCTGGAATGTTTCGGGTTGACATCCGACCCGAGCCGGTGCATAATCGGGTCGAATGTCGACCCGAGATGAGAAGGAACGCATTTCGTTGTTGCAAGGAACGCTCGACCTGCTGATTCTCCGAACGCTGCTGTTCGGACCCCAGCACGGACAAGGCATTGCCCGCGCGATCCAAACTCAGAGCGACGACGTGCTGCTGGTGGATCACGGTTCGCTCTATCCGGCGTTGCAGCGTCTGGAAGCGAACGGCTGGATTATCGCGGAGTGGGGTAACAGCGAAAACAACCGCAAGGCCCGGTTTTATGAACTGACCAAAAGCGGACGGGCACAGTTGACGCGGGAGCGGGACCAGTGGCGGCGCCTGGTGGACGCCATGAACCGCGTGCTCGATCCGGAAGGCGCCGTGTAAGCAACGGGAGGGTGGATCGTGTTTCGGCGAAAGAAGCGCACAAATCAGGACTTCAGCAACGAGATTCAGGCTCACATACAGCTCGAAGCGGACCGCTTGCAACAGGAACAAGGGCTGAGCGCCGAGGAAGCTCTCGGGCGTGCGCGGCGCGCGTTCGGCAACGTGACCAGAAGCAGCGAGGAGTTCTACGAATCGAGCCGCTGGATCTGGTTCGACCACCTGGCAAAGGATGTCCGGTTCGCGCTTCGGCAGATGAAGCGCGAACCGGTCGCGACCGCCATCATCGTCTTGTCCCTCGCGCTCGGCATCGGAGTGAATACGGCGATCTTCTCGCTGGCGGATCAAGCGCTGCTGCGGGCGCTTCCGGTGGAGAAACCGTCCGAACTCGTGCAACTCGACTGGAACGGGCCTTTTGTCGGTACGGGGATGGGGAGCGTCGGCATCGGCAGCCTGATTCCGTACCTGATGTACAAGGAATTGCAGGCGTCGAACGATGTCTTCTCCGGAATGTTCGCGAGTAGCTCGTGGGATGTACACCTGGCGTCCGGCGATCGCGCCGAACCCGCCGCCGTAGAGATCGTAACCGGTTCGTACTTCACGACGCTCGGCGTTCGCCCAACACTGGGCCGGTTGATTGACGAGGCCGACGATCTGAAACCGGACGCGCATCCAGTAGCAGTGCTCTCGTACGGGTACTGGCGCAACCGGCTGGGAGGCGATCCCGGCGCCGTCGGCAAGCAGGTTCGGGTTAATGGCTTCCCGATGACTGTTATCGGCGTCGCCGAGCAGAGTTTTCACGGCATTGATTGGAGCATGGCTCCGGCGATGTGGGTGCCGATGATGGAGAAGATCCGTGTGACTCCGGGCTGGAGCGGACTCGACGAACGGCGCACTCGATTTTTGCACGTATTCGGCAGGTTGAGGCCGGGAATGACTCGCGAGCAGGCGCAGGCCCGGCTACAGCCATGGTTCAAGGCCTACCTGCGAGCAGATACCGAGCGCACCGGATGGCCGCAGATCACGCAGGCGCAAATGCACGAGTACCTGGGCGCGAGTCTCGACCTGCTGCCCGGCGGACGCGGACCGTGGTTCATGCGCCGGATCATCGAGAAACCGGTGCTGATACTTCTCGCGGGCACTGCGATGATCCTGCTGCTGGCCTGCCTGAACGTCGCCAACCTGTCGCTCGCCCGGGCACTGGCGCGGAGGCGCACGATCGCACTGCGCACCGCTCTCGGCGCCTCCCGCGCACGCGTGTTGGCCGAACAGATCGTCGAGAGCGCGCTGCTGGCGGCGGTTGGATGTGCTGCGGGCGCATTATTCGCTCCGGCGGTGATCCGGGCGATGCTGTCGTTTATGCCCCAGTTGAGCGCGGGCGACGTTGCGCTGTCCACGAGTCTGGATCTTCGGGTCCTCGCATTCGCGCTGGTAGCCACCGCGGTTGCCGCAATTCTCTCGGGGGCTGCGCCGGCCCTTTATGCCGCATCCGTTCATCCGATCGATTCGCTGAAGACACAGTCGACTTCCGTCGCCGGAGGGCTGGCGTTCCGCAAAACGCTCGTCGTGGGACAGTTCGCACTGGCGCTGTTGCTGTTGGTGGGCGCGGGCCTGTTCGCGCGAACGCTCGCGACCCTCAGAGCACAAGGCCCCGGATTTCCCACCGCAAACCTGTTGATGTTCAGACTCGCTCCGTCGGAAGACGGGTACGACGGCGCCGAGTCGAAGCTACTGTTCCGCCGCGTGCTGGCGCGTGTGCAATCGTTGCCGGAGGTGGAGCGGGCGGGATTGGCGCGTTGGGAGATGCTGCGCGCGGGCGGTTGGGACAATCCGGTCACAATCGTGTCTCACCGCCGGTTCGTCACGCGAGACAGTATTGCAATGAACGCCGTCACGCCGGCCTTTTTCGATACGATCGGCGTCGCCGTAACCAGGGGCCGGATGTTCACCGAAGCCGACTCGACTCCTGGCGAGAAATGGGCGCTCCGATCCGCGATTGTGAACCAAGAGTTCGTGAGGCAGTACTTCCAGGGCGACGATCCCGTGGGCGCAAGGTTGGGTATTGGCGATCAGGCCGACAACCCGGCGGACCTCACGATCGTCGGCGTCGTCTCGAACTTCCACGACCACGACCTGAGAGAGCCCCGGCCGCAAGTTTATTTCCCGTTGTGGGAGCGCTCCGTGGATGAGGGGACCTTCTACGTCCGGTGGCGCGGGTCGGCGGATTCGGCCGCAAGGTCGATCCGTGCGGTGGTGCGCGAAATGAATGCCGCGTTGCCCGTACTCTCATTACGGACACTGGACGATCAACTCGACCGCATGTTGACGCTGGAGCGCATGCTCGCAACTCTGGCTGGAGGATTTGCAGCCGTTGCTACCGTGTTGTCGATGATCGGGCTGTATGGGATCCTTTCTTTCTCCGCAGGCCGCCGGACCAAAGAGATCGGCATCCGGCTGGCACTCGGCGCACGTCCCTGGTCGGCGAGAGGCTTGATTCTGAAGGAGGCTGCATTACTGGCCTTTGCCGGAGGCGCCATCGCCCTGCCCGCTTCGTGGGTGTTGGGGCGTCTGGTAGAAAGTCAGCTCTATGGGGTTCGGCCAATGGATCTGACGACAATCATGATCGCTGGCGTGATTCTCGCGTTCGTGTGCCTGGCCGCCAGCGCGGTTCCGGCGCGGCGGGCCGGGTCGATCAGTCCGATGAACGCACTGCGCGACGAATAGCGCGAGGATCCGGAATAAAGTCCGCCTTCCGCGGCATGTCATCCTAGTAGGAACGAATGCGCATATTCGAAGTCTGCCTGCTGGGTCTCGTTTCACTCGTCAGTGTCTCTTCCGGCGCGGTGAAGACCGGGCCGGACATCGGCGAGAAGATACCGGCGTTTTCTGCGCCGGACCAAAACGGCAAGGTTCAGACACTGGCCACAGTTACCGGGCCGAAAGGGGCGATGCTCGTCTTCTTTCGCTCGGCCGACTGGTGACCCTACTGCAAAGGGCAACTCGTGGAGTTGCAGCGCACATTGGACAAGATTCGCGCACAAGGGCTGGGCCTGGCAGGTATCAGTTACGATTCGGTGGCGGTGCTCAAAAATTTCGCCGAGCGCCGCGGCATCACATTTCCACTTTTGTCGGATCCGGATTCGGCAATCATAAAAGCTTTCGGGATATTGAACGAAGAGGTGCCGAAAAATATGCCGTTCTCAGGCATTCCGTACCCTGGAACCTACATCGTCGACCCCGGCGGCCGAGTCCTCTCGAAATACTTCGAGGAGAATTTCGTGGAGCGCTACACCGCATCGGATATTCTGGTACGGCAGTTCGGGGCGGCGGCGGGTGCCGCGCACAATACGGTGGAGACGAATCATCTGCGGCTCTCGACCGCTGCGAGTACCGATCGGGTGCGCATTGGGCAGCGGCTTGCATTGACCATCGACGTCGAGTTGAAGCCGGGCATGCATGTTTATGCGCCGGATGTCGAAGGATACATTCCCATAGAGTGGACCATCGCGGCGTCGAAGTCGGTGACGCCGTATGCCGTGGACTTTCCTGCGTCGAAGAAACTGCACCTCGCCGTAATCGATGAGACCGTGCCCGTGTACACCGGCACTTTCCGTCTGGTGCGAGATGTCACCATCGGCAAGGTGCAACCCGGTCCTCTCGATATTCAGGGTGAGTTCAAGTACCAGGCTTGCGACGATCGTCAATGCTACATCCCGCAGACGATTCCCCTCAAATGGGAATTGCAAATAGAGCCGGGCGACCGCGAGCGAGCGCCGGCTGCGCTGCAGCGTAAGCCCCGACCCTGATTGCCGACCGGTCGTCGCGTACGCGTGCTATTCGACTTCGATCGACCCTGAATCGACCGAAAGTTCCACGAGGGGGCCGCCGCCGCGGATCGTGCCAGTCACTTCGTTTGCCGATCGTTCCGAAATTGCCATCTCAGGAACACGGATCGTTCCGCTATCCGTACGCACACGCAGCATGTAACCACCGGCGGCGAGTTTCACAAGGATTCTTCCGGAATCGGTTCGAGCCCGAACGGGGGCCGCTATCGTCTGCGACAAACGAATCTCGCCGGAATCGGTTTGAGCGTCGATGGCTCCCGCGATTTCGAGCGCATGAATCTCACCCGCATCCGTCTTGGCGTAAGCCGGACCGTTCACGCGAGTGATGCGTATTCGTCCGGCATCCGCGCTTGCTCGCACGCCGTTGCCGGCATCTGAGATTTCGATGTGCCCCGCACTCGTCCGGCACACCACCACGCCTTTAACGCCGGTGACATGAATATCGCCGGCATCTGCCTGGGCCTCCAGAGTGACACTTGGGGGCACGACGATATCGAACAGCAGATTCATCCGCCAGCCCGCCCAACCGCCGCCCGAATGTCCGACGCGAATCGCATCGCCCGACTGCTCAACGGGAGGATGCTCTTCGAAGTCGCGTCCATCGATATCGCCCCAATCGAAAAGCGACCCTCGCGACCGCAGGATGCCGCGAATCTGCACTGCGCCCTCGGCGCCGCCCGTTACTCGAATTACTCCGGATCGTGTCCTCGCGTCCAAATGCAATGGAGCGTTCACGGTGAAAGAACGCTCGAACGTGCCTTCCCGAATGGATGAACTCATGCTCGTGCCTTCTCTTTGCTACGAGGATCGCATGCGGCCGGTTCCATCGTGGGCTCGCCTGTCACGTTGAGACTCTGCAATCGGTGGATGGCGATCTTACGGCAAGCGGCGGTTGATCAATCATGAACGGCGTCACGCCCCCGTGGTCGAAACCGAGCGAGTGACGGAAGACGTTCCTGCCGGGCGATCTGTTCGCAACGCGAGGAATGCCGCCGCTGCCGCGTCCTTTTGGTCGGCGCCCCAGGGAGAACCCGCCCGCTGGCGGTAATTCGCAATCTGCTCTCTGAGTGTCGCTTCATCGACGCCGAGAGTTCTCGCGGTCTGATGCCACAATTCACGACCCTTGAACCTGACGACATGTAGCCCGCACGAGGCGCATGCACGGGCAACGATGTTCTCAAACAGCGCTGCCTCGGCCGAGTGGATGAGAGGATGCGAGGCCAGAATTTGGGAGAGGTCGTCCGGCACGGCTGACGAGCCTGATGCGATGGCGGCGGACTGAACCTGGAAAGGTCCCAGTTTCAGAGCGACGAGTTCCACAATTGCTTTGGTTGCCGACTGCTCAATAGCAGAACTCGCGGCTGCAACAAATGTGGGTGCTTCTTCACTCGGAAGTTCGGCGGCGGAATGGAAGACGAACCTGGGAATCGAGTCGCCGGCGGGCATCAGTTCGATCCGCCGCCGAACAAGCACTGCGGGTTTTTCATAGTCACCACCGGCAATCACTGCTACCGCCCAGCCAGTGTGCAGACGGAGGCCCAGCGCCGCGGTTGTGGAAGACATTCGTTCAGAGTATCCAGGGCGGACAATCCGCGCAAGGCCAGTTTCAAGCCAGTTTCCAAGCCGTGGTGGCCAGCTCCTCGACGCCCCGTTGCGCCAGGTCACAATCACACTCTGCCGTGCAGCGCGGCGCGTGCGAGACTGTGTATCTGAGGACACGCAGTGACTCAGTCGAAAAGATTTTCAATGCAGCCGATCGGGTATGTACGAAGTGCGTACCAGGACACGGGCGAAGTACCGAAAGGGTTGGGCGCAAAACATCAAGCCGAGGGGGTGCTCGAGATACTCGCGGAGTTTGTGCCCGGTCTTCAAGACATCGATGGATTCTCGCACTTGTATGTGATCTGGGCGTTCGATCGTTCGGAAGGATATGTTCTGTCGGTGACGCCGCCGAGCGACGACCGGGCCCACGGCGTGTTCGCCACGCGTTCGCCGCGCCGTCCGAATGCAATCGGTTTGACGGTAGTGGAGTTGTTAGGCCGTGATGGCGGAGAACTTCGAGTGCGAGGCGTCGACATGTTGGAAGGTACGCCAATCCTGGACATCAAACCGTATCTGTCGAGCGTACCTGGGGAGAATCTGCGTCGCGGATGGCTTGCTGAGGCTGAAGCCCGGGTTGGAGACCGTAACCCGCCCGCGATTTCGGACGTCCCCTAACCGCCCCTGGCGGAAGTCCAAAATAACCGCCTGGTGACACGTGCGGCTCCGTAGAACGAAGCCGCGACGGTGTGACGGATCGGTTGTGCCACGGCCTGCTGATCCAGTGTTTGGCGAACTAAGCCGAATAGCGCTTTCGGCCAACTAACGCGGATGCATCGTCCTTTATTTTCACGATCCTCGTTGTTGCGGGCTACCTCGGCTGTCGTGCTCCCCGCAATCGGATTGTTGCTATCAACGGCTCTCTACCCGTTGGGTACTCACCTGCCGTCGCTCGTCTTCCTGGGAACCGTCGCGGTCACCGCCTGGTACGGAGGACTGCGGGCCGGCTATGCCGCGACGGTGGTGTCGGTGCTGGCGATGAACTTTTTCTTTCACCCGCCACAATACAGGCTGACGTTTACGACAGAAGCCGGAATTGAACTCTTTATCTTCGCGGCTATCGCGACGATGACGAGCAAGCTGGTTGCGGAGCGTCACTCCGCGCTGGAGCAACTGTACCGGACCAACGAAAGGCTCGAGGAATTGGTGGCTGAGCGGACACGCGAACTGAGCCGCGCAAACGAACTCCTGTTGCGCGTCAACTCAAAGTTGCAGAGCGAGATTCTCGAACGCCAGCAGGCGGAGCGGGAGTTGAGCCGTTCGAATGAGGAACTGGAGCAATTCGCCTCCGCCGCGAGCCACGACTTACAAGAACCGCTCCGCACAATCGCGAGTCTCTCGCAGCTTCTCGAGCGGAATTACCGGAATCGTTTGGAGCCCGAGGCGCAGGAATTGCTGGACGCGGTACGGCAAGCCGTCGTGAGAATGGGCCTCCTGGTGGCGGACCTGCTCGAATATGCCCGGCTCGGCGGCCAGAAGAAAGAGGAGCTCGTCGATTGCAATGAAGCGCTCGCCACAGCACTCGAACAACTGAGGACCTCCATCGTCGATACCGGATCGGACGTGACGTCCGACTCGCTTCCGTCGGTGGCCGGGAATCGTACACAACTGGTGCAGTTATTTCAAAACCTGGTCGGCAATGCAGTGAAGTACCGGAGTTCCGACCGGCCCCTGCGCGTACACGTCTCAACACAGCGCGAAGACGGCCACTGGACGTTCTCGGTGGCCGACAACGGGCAAGGGTTCGATCCGTCGAAGGCCGATCGCATCTTCGGCGTTTTCAAACGACTCCACGGGCGCGACATCCCCGGTACGGGCATCGGCCTGGCGTTGTGCAAAAGAATCGTGGAGCATCACGGCGGCAGCATCCATGCGCAGTCCGAACCTGGACGGGGATCCACCTTTGTCTTTACGCTTCCCATGCCGCGGAAGGAATCCGGCGAGACAGCCGGCACGCCTGCTTAAGTGACTGATATAGCGGGGCGGTTCAGTCCGCGGCGTTATACTGAAGTAGGAACCCCCTTCCTTTAGGAGTATTGAATCCCATGTTTGATTTGTTCCGCAGCCGGGATAAGGCTGTGCGGTATCTGCTGGGCGGACTGCTGATGCTGGTCGCGCTGTCGATGGTGGTAACGCTGATTCCGGGCTTTGGGAGCAGCACGGGAGCCGAGGACGACGTGGTGGCGGTGGTGGGGAAAGAAGCCATCACGGTGCGGCAGGTGCAGAGCGAGTTGCAGGCGCTGGTGCGCGGGCGGCAGATCCCGTCGGAGATGCTGCAGGTATACGCGCCGCAGTACATCGACCAGATGGTGACGGAACGGGCCGTGGCCTACCAGGCGCAGCGGATGGGATTCAACGTTCCGGATACGGAGTTGGCGGCGCGGATCCGGGAGATGTTCCCGCAGTTTTTTCAGAACGGAAAGCTGATGGACAAGGCGTCGTATGAGAACTTCCTGGCCGAGCGGGGCATGAGCATACCGGAGTTCGAGAGCAACGTGCGGAAGCAGATCATGCTGATGCGGTTGCAGAACCTGGCGATGGAAGGGGTGGTGGTGACGCCGCAGGAAGTGGAGCAGCAGTACACCAAGAGTCACGACAAGATCCAGTTGAACTACATGACGTTCAAGCCGGAGAACCTGAAATCGGCGGTGACAGTGAAGCCGGAGGATCTGGAGGCGTACTACAAGGCGAACCAGAACCTGTACATGGATCCGGAGAAGCGGGACCTGGCGCTGCTGGTGGCCACCGAGGAGAAGATCGGGGCGACCATCGCGATACCGGAGTCGGAGTTGCGGCGGGAGTACAGCGCGCGGCGCGACCAGTACCGGACGCCGGAGCGGGTGAAGGTGCGGCACATCCTGCTGAAGACCACCGACAAGCCGCCGGCCGAAGTGGCCAAGATCAAGCAGAAGGCCGAGGATCTGCTGAAGCAGATCAAGGGCGGGGCGAATTTTGCGGAGTTGGCCAAGAAGAACTCGGATGACACGACCTCGGCGGTGAACGGGGGCGAGTTGGGCTGGGTGGTGCGGGGGCAGACGGTGAAGAACTTCGAGACGACGGCGTTCTCGCTGAAGCCGGGCCAGACCAGCGACGTGATTTCCACCGAGTACGGGTTCCACATCTTGCAGGTGGAAGAGAAGCAGGACGCGCACACGCAGCCGTTTGAGGAAGTGAAGGACCAACTGGCGACGGAGATGAAGAAGCAGTTGGTGTTCGATCGGATGCAGACGGCGATGGACCAGGCGCACACGGCCTTGGAGAAGGCGCCGGGGAACGCGGAAGCGATTGCGAACCAGTACAACCTGGAGTTGGTGAAGGCGGACAAGGTAGGGGCGGGGACGGCGCTGCCGCAGGTGGGGACGGTGCCGGATCTGGATGCGGCGCTGGCGGGGTTGAAGAAGGGTGAGGTGACGCCGATGTTCCAGGCTCCCGGGGACAAGCTGGTGGTGGCGGAAGTGACGGCGATATATCCGGCGCACGTGAAGCCATTGAGCGAGGTAGAGGCTCGCGTGAAGGAAGCGGTGCAGACGCAGAAGGCGCAGGTGCTGGCGACCGAGCGGGCCAGGCAAGCAGTGGCGAAGCTGAAGGCGGGCGGGGATGTGAAGCAGGTGGCCAAGGAGTTGGGGGGCGAGGCGCTGACTTCGCAGGAATTCACGATCAACGATGCGATCGAAGGGATCGGATCGGGGAGTTTGTTCGAGGATGCGTTTTCGAAGCCGGTGGGCACGGTGATCGGGCCGGTGCCGGCGGCGAACTCGACGGTGGTGGCGAAGCTGGCGGCAAAGACACCGGCGGACCTGTCGAAGCTGGCGGCCGACCGGGACAACATCGTGCAGCAGATGAAGCAGAAGAAGGCGCAGGAGCGCCGGGAATTGTTCTACGACAGCATTCTGGCGGAGCTGATCAAGGAAGGCAAGGTGAAGAAGCACAACGACACCATCCGCCGCCTGGTCGCCGCTTACCGCGGGTAGAGACGTTGCCCGAACTCAACTGATGGGTCGTCCGCGTTACTCGGACTTGAGCGTGCGCTCCATCAACTCGCGAATGGCGTCCATGGGCGGCTTTCCGAGTTCGAGGATCTCGTACATCTGACGGGTGATCGGCATCTCGATTTCCTCCCGGCGCGCGAGGTCGTACGCCGCGTGCGTGGTGTGAACGCCCTCGGCAACCATTTTCATCGAGCCGACGATCTCGGCGAGCTTGCGTCCTTTTCCGAGTTCGATTCCGACGCTGCGGTTGCGGCTCAGGTCGCCGGTACAGGTAAGCACGAGGTCGCCCAAGCCGGCCAGTCCCGCCAATGTCAGCGGCTTGCCGCCGAGGCGGACCGCGAGCCGCGTGATCTCTGCGAGTCCGCGTGTAATCAGTGCGGCGATCGTGTTCGATCCCAGACGCAGCCCGGCACAAACTCCGGCGCCGATAGCGATCACGTTCTTGAGCGCGGCCCCGAGTTCTACTCCGATGGGATCGCTGTTCGTGTACAGCCGGAGCGTCGGCCCCGAAAAGGCGGATTGAATATCGCGTGCCAGTGCTTCGTCGTGGGACGACACGACCACCGCCGCCGGTTCACCCTGTGCGACTTCCTTCGCGAAGGTCGGGCCGGACAACGCCGCCACCCGCGGACGGAAATTGCGGCCCACCACTTGATCGAGCACCTCGGTCATCCGCAGCAGCGTCCCATTCTCGATTCCTTTTGTGGCGCTGACGAAGACCATGGAAGGCGTAAGGTGGTCGAGCATCTGTCCATACACCTGCCGGGCATGATGCGAAGGCATGACTCCCAGCACGACTTCAGCACCTTCGAGTGCACGAGCCAGATCGCTCAGCGGTTGAACGTTGGGCGGCAGTTCGAAACCGGGCAGGTAAACATCATTGATGCGAGTGGCCGCGGCGCGTTCAGCGAGTTCGCGTTCGTAGAACCAAAGGGAAATTCTATCGAACCGCGGCGCCAAGGCGAGCGACAGCGCCGTTCCCCAACTGCCGCCGCCGATAATCGCAAGCGTCCTCACGACAAGGACCTGCGTCCGCTGCCGAACGAAAACACATGCTCATTGCCGTTGCGAATCCGTTCAATGTTCGCGCGGTGCCGGTAAACAATGAAGGCACCTGCAATCAGAGCCGCGATCCACACCGGTGCAGGCGGATGCTCGATCAACCAGACGCCCAGCGGAAATGTGCCGGCGGCAATGATCGAGCCGAGCGAGATATATCGCGTCACCGCGACGACGATGATGAACACCGCCACCACGGCGAGCAGAGGAATCGGAGTCAGGTACAGGAAAGCGCCGATGAAACTGGCTACGGCTTTGCCGCCGCGGAACTGAAGGAATACGGGAAAGGCATGTCCTGCCATGACGGCCAGGGCCGCCGCCGAGGTCCACAGCGGGTCGTTTTCGGTGAATCGCGACATCAGAAAAACCGCAAACACACCCTTCAGAATGTCGAGCGCTAAAGTGGCTACTCCGGCACCGCGCCCGGTGGTGCGCAGAACGTTCGTGGCGCCGATGTTCCCGCTACCCGACGTCCGCACGTCACGCCCGGTTGTCAGCTTGACGATCAAATAACCGAATGGAATACCGCCGATCAGATAATCAATAACCAGAATCAGGAGGGGAATCATGCGATGGGAAGCGGAAATTTTTCCAGTGGAGTATAGATTGAGCCTCGAGGTCCGGGTTCGCTGAGATACAGGAAATAACACGCCGGCGTAAATTCGCCAAAATCGACCGACTCCAACTTCGCAATCGCGTTGCGAAGCGCATTGAGCGGTACCGGTTCCTTGATACGCGCCAATGTCAGATGCGGCGAGTAGGGGCGCTGCTCGGCGGCGATCCCCAATTCCGAACACGCGCTGTCGGTGGCTTGCGCGAGTTCCGCAAGAGTCGGCGAAGCGTTGACCGCAGCCCAGAAGACGCGAGGACTGTGCGGATTCGGAAACCACCCCAACCCGCGGATATCGATCGTGACGGGGCCGCTGACCGGCACGGTTTTAAGTTTGTCCACCAGATCCCGCAACTGTTCCTTTTTCCACTCGCCGATAAACTTCGTCGTGATGTGCAAATTATACGCGGGACTCCATTTGACATGTGCAGTACTCCGCAGGCGTGTGATCAAAGCGTCGAGACGCTCTTTTGTGGTGTTGGGAAGGTCGATGCCGGTGAAGAGGCGCATCTTGATGCCGCGTAACCGTAGCGGGTACCGCGTGCTAATCTCCTAGCGTATCGCACTACAGGAGAACTGGAGATTGGCCGCAGTAAAGCCGGATGAGTGGCGCGACGCGCAGATGATCGAGAGCGTCGTCGCCGCATCGCGCAGGCTTCGTGAAGAGTTCTACCGGCGCCCGGCAATTCAAGTGGCGCATGAACTGCTAGGGAAAATAGTAGTGCATCAGGGAACGGCTGGACGCATCGTCGAAGTGGAAGCCTATCTCGGCACGAGTGATCTGGCAGCGCATGCTTCGGCTGGGATTACCAATCGCACGCGCGTACTGTTCGGACCTCCGGGGCGAGCCTACGTTTATCTGATTTATGGAATGCATGAATGCCTGAACTTTGTAGCGGAGCCGGAGGGCCACGCGGGGTGCGTATTGATCCGGGCGCTCGAGCCGTTGTCCGGACTCGAACTCATGAAGCAACGGCGGCGAGGAGCGCGGCGGCGCGTAGACCTCTGTTCCGGCCCGGGTAAACTCACAGCCGCTCTCGGTATCACGCGCGCCCTCAACGGCGTGAACGTCACCGTACCCGGACCGTTTGAAGTGCGCGCTCCCGATGATTCTGTTCCATTCGAAATGGCCACCTCCGAAAGGATCGGGATTACAGAATGCGCGGACTGGCCGTTGCGATTTTACGTCCGGGGCAGTCCGTACGTGTCTCGGCGCTCCGGCAACCGCTGAGCTAGTACATACGTCTAAATTCGCGACTAGGTTTGTTAGTGATTTTGTCGATCAGGTTACAAGTGAGGATGTTCTGAGAAGGCTGACATGTTGAGACCCGGCAACATGTCGAAATTGGCGGGCCGCCTCTGGCCTCTGCTGATGATCGCGTGCGCCCACGCAGCGCCCGCCACTGCCCCCGACCCACCTATCGTTTCCACCGCACCCGCGCCCATGAAGGTTGAAACCATTGCTGTGCCGGGCGGTGGGGAACTCGTCACATATTTCCGTACGGCGTCCGACCCTGCGCGGGAGAATGCCGGGGAGATTCAGGTTCCGTTCGTGAGTGTCCTTCGCGACACGCTTGGCGACGACGATCCGGAGAACGACCAACTGCGTGACGTCTGGGCGTTCACCTATGTTCGACCGTCCATTTGGAAATGCGCGGCGGCAGCGGTTCCGTTCCTGTATCATCGCGCCGGATCCGTGGATCGGTCGTCTGGAGTACCATCCGCGCTCCTCGACATGGGACGGCCCGCAAAAGGCACCGTCCCGCGTGTATTGAGCACCGCCCTGCAAACAACCGTATTGGACCCCTTGGGGCTCCCTGTTCGAGCGATCACGAGAACGTACCGGGCGCGGGCAGGAGAGTACCGCACCATGCAGTTATGGCGGACGCTGGATGTGCTCGCCGAGGAAAACGGGCAGCCCGGCGGCTTGTCCGACGAAGAGATGGAACAGGTGCTGGGACGGGTGTTGCTGTCGCGCAGCGTTTTCGGCGGATGGGTGGAAGATCGCTACGTCGCGCCGGCTTGGCAGAGATTCGAAATGAACTCCAGCGCGGAGCGAGGGCACAGTTGGGAGTTGCTCCGGCAGCGTGCCGAAGAGAACGGCCTGTATTTCCAACCACTCGAGCTAGGCACGGGCAATCCGGAGTTTGCCCTGTTGTGGATGGAGCAGGCGGCTGGGGGGAAACGCGCGAGGTTCGATTCGAAGTTCCTCGGGATTTCCGATCCATTCCGGGATTCTCGAATCAAGCACTGGAACGACTACGTCGAGATCTGGTATTTCGATGCTGACGGACGGCGGGTGGCCGGCGCCGATGAGGCTGTGCGTCAGTCGCGCATGATCCCGCTGGCGTTGTACAGCCTCGATCACCCGCGGGTTCCGCTGCTGCTGGTGGATTTCCGCGATGCCGGCAAACCGCGCCGCCGGGAGATGTTCAGACGCGCCACCGACGACGTGGCAACCGGCGTGCTCGGCTGGACCGGTTTTGGAAATTGGACCTACCTTGCGGTAAAAACATCGTGGTCATTTATACACAGTCGGCGCGGGGCGGCGTTGGACCGGGCGGCGCGCGTTCGCGCATTTGTCGAACTGACCCAGGCGCTCTCGACCGACACGCGGCTGAACCCGGAACTGCGAACGGACCTTTCACACCGGCTCGACAAGTTGGGCGTGAATCCCTTCGACAACGGTTCCGCGACCGTCCAGGAAGTAGCCCGGATCCAATACGAAGCTCTCGTGGCGAAGGTACGAACCGGAGAACTCAGCCAGCATTTGGCGCGCTACCGGGAGCACGAAGTAGATGCGGCTCTCCACTCGAGTGTCGGGCTCGGGCTGCGACGCCTGGGATCGGTAGTGACGCTCGGCATCTATCGTCATCACGAACCGGAGTCGCCCGAGCTGATGTCCGCGGTTGACCGGCAGCGCAGAATCGCCTGGCATCGCCGGGAACTTGAAAGCGTACTCAGCCGCGGGCCACGCCCCGAGGTGGTCGCGGACATGGGACAGGTACGGCGTTCCATCGAGGCGCTGACAACCTTATCGGCGGGAGACCCTCGCACCCGCACCGGCTCTTCTCTGCTGGTCAATGCGGTTCTGCAGCGTACGGCCGATCCGGGGACTCGGAATACGTGTGAGAAAAGCCTGGCCGTGTTCGCCGCGACTCCCCGGCCGGTGATTGCCGCCACTCCTCAAGTAGCGTCCACCGTCCAGGCATCGAGTGCCGGCGAGCAGTGAGCGCGCGCGCATTCGATCGAATACGAACTCGAGCGAGCACGTTGCTGCTCACCACGTTGCTGCTGCCGCTCTTCGCGGTTGGCGCGCCGCCGCCGGATTCTCGAAGGCTCGTCGTCATCAAGGTGGATGGCTTGGGCGAAGGCGTCGTGGAGCACTGGCTAGCCCAGCGCGACCCGAAGACCGGCAAGAGCGCATTGCCGTGGATCCAGCATGTGTTCGTCGAACAGGGATCGTGGGTCAAGAACTTCTACGTCCGCGGAATCAGCCTGAGCGCTCCCTCCTGGTCGATGCTCGACACGGGACGCCACATCGTGATACGAGGAAACGCCGAGTACGATCGCGCCTCGGCTCGCGTGTACGACTACCTCAACTTTTTTCCGTTCTACTTCTACAATGCGCGTAACGCACGCGCCGACATGCCTGCTGTCGAGGTCCTGGATGAATGCGGCATTCCGCTATTGATCGACCGGTACGGATTCTCCGAACGCCTTCAAGGCGTGCAATTGTTTCAACGGGGAGTGCGTTGGCAGACGTTGAAGAACACTCTGCCGCACCGCTTCGGATCCCGTTCCGTGCGCGAACTGTTCAACGAATGGCAGACCGGTTTCGATCTCGGTGAATCGTTGAACGAGCAACTCGAACGGGAGTTGCGGAAGGCGATCGCCGGCGACCGGATGCTGTATCTAGACTACTTTTTCGGCGACTACGATCACGTCATTCACCTGGCGAACGATTTGGAGAGCCAGAAACACGTGATGGAGAAGCTGGATGCTTTTGTCGGCCGCATCTGGACCGATATACAAGCCAGCCCATTGGCCGGACACACCACGATGGTGATGTTATCCGATCACGGCATCAACTCCGACCCCGCCGTGTACAGCCAGGGATACAATCTCATCGATTTCTTCGCAAGCGCCGCTGCCGGCGGTCACCACGTGCTGACGAACCGCCACCCGCTAACCGAATACAAGTTAAAAGGCCTCGATCCGTTCGTCTCGGAGGTCATCTCGCCGAGCCAGGATTCGCTGTATCTTCAAGGCGAAGCCGAAAGCTACCCGACCGCATTGCTCGATCTGGACGGTAATGAACGCGCGAGCGTGTATCTGCGAAACAGCGATATCAACGCAATTCACCTTCTGTTGAGACAGAAGCCTGACGAGAGCAGCGCCGCAGAAATCCTGAAAATCATCGACCGGCATCGCGAGCAGTGGCAGGGCACATCCCGCGAGGTTTCGGCCGAACTCGCAGCCTTGAATCGAGCAATTGCGCGGCGGCGAGCGGCGGTTCCTGAGAAGGTGAAGTTCACGCCGGAAGAACTCGCTGCCGGGTCGCGCTCTGCGTGGCGCCGCGGACGTAGTGAGTTGTCGAGATGGGAGCGGCAGTGGCGTTCTTACACGGAGTACAACGAATGGCTGCGCGCCGTATTGAGTATAAGCTCCCAGGACATCGTCAGCGGGAAGGCGAATGTCGCGACATTGATACCGAAGCGCGCGCCGCTCGACCGCAACTCACTGTACGAACTACGCAACTACGTCATCAACCGCCGGAACTCAAGTTTCGATCGCGTCAATTACCTGTCCATGCTCACCGGTATTCGCGTTCGAAACAACGTGCAGCAGGACGTCAGCGCCGCGCCGGTCGATTTCGTGGCGGTGCCTCTGGACAACAAAACGCTAAACGAGGCGCTGCCGCCGGAGGATTGGACGGACCGAAGCGGAATCCTTCTTTACGCCGCCGAAGACCGCCAGGTGCTGATCCTCGTTCGCACGAATGGCCGGTCTCTAGATATGAAATACGTTCCGGTGGCGAAGCTCGAACAGAATGCCGCCGGGCGCATTACGCTTCAGCAACGGCAGGCCAGTCCCGGACTGCCGCTGCAATACTTCGAGGATCCGCAGTTTGCACCCAGCACCGACAAAGGCGAGTGGATGAACCAATGGCATTCCGAGCAGGAATGGTTTCAGGCAACCCACCGCACCCGTTATTCGAATGGGATCGTCGGACTTACGGAACAGTTTGGCCCGGTGGAAATCGGGGCATCGAGTGCGCTGTGGCGGGACGCGGGACCGGAGGCCCCGCTGCTTCAGCGCTTCGCTACGCGACTGCGCGCGATGGCGGAGGCGGACATGCTGGTGTTTGCCAACGATCACTGGAACTTCAACGTGCGCGGATTCAACCCTGGCGGCAATCACGGCTCGTTTCTGCGCATATCGACGCACTCCACGCTCATGCTCGCCGGCGCCGGTGTGCGTCAGGGGATTGCCGTCGAGCGGCCTTACGACAGTCTGAGCTTTGTCCCTACAATGCTCACGCTGACCGGACGGGGCAATGCTTCCGATTTCGATGGCCCGGTAATCGGCGAGGTGCTTACATCACGAGAGCCCGCCGCGGAATCCGCTAACGAAGTTCGCCGCCCGTAGGGCGAACGCCGCTCGTCTTCCATTCACGCAACTCGGAAAACGCGCGCGCGATTTCACCGGGCAGAATCGTGCAGTGCCCATCGTGTTTCACGTACTGCTGCACGAAATTCTGAGACGATCCGGATTGCTCGACCAGTGATTGGTACATGTTCGGAATGTACGCGGGCACCAGCGGATCGTAACTGGTATGGACCGCGAGCATCGGTTTCGTAATGTGCCCCGTAGGAGTGTAGTAAGTCCGCAGGTAGGCGACGGCCTTCGGATCAGCGGCATAGCGTTTTACTCCTTCATTCACGGCATTGTCATCCGGAGTGCCGGTGTAAATCACGTTTCGGTTGTCGAACGGATTGCCTCCCGCCCGCTGCTGAAGGTCCTTTAAAACGTATGTGACGAATGCGAGTGTAGCGGCGAGTTCTTTGTCCGTTTTGATATTGTTTTGGCGTCGCAGAATCGCCGACTTTTCGGGCGAGCTATCCAGCAGCGCCAGTATCTTCTCCGTCACCTCCTTGGTGCTCTCATAAGCCGGATCCACGTGAGAAGGATCGGGCAACGCCCCGGGGAAGTAATAATCGAACAGGACGCGTCCGTCGAAGGCTCCACGGCCGATGAACCAGACCGGAGCCGCCAGCGGGCCGCACAGCGGCAGCCCCGCATCGTAGGCCGGAGAATCGGTCTCCATCAGCAGCATCGTCAGGAATCCGCCCATCGAATGACCGGTCACGTATGTTTCTTTCACCGGCCCGTACGTTTTGAGGAAATGCCGGCGAAGGTTCTCAATGTCGGTGACGGCCTCTTGAATGGCCCAACCACCGGCGGCGTAGCCGGACTGTGCCAGGGCGTATCCCTGGTCGAGGAACACCGCCAAGGCGGGCGCGAGTGTCGGATTGTCGTAGCTGACGGGCGTGGGGCTGTAGCCGTGACAATACATCACCAAGCCGCCGTTCCAGTTTTCGGGGACGTCAATGCGGAATTTTGCGCCGTTGATATCACCGGTTTCCGTTCGCGGCCCGCCGGCTGAGAGCGACAACGACAGACCGACAGCCAAGGTCAACAGAGAGCCCAGTCTCACCATTCGTGCCAGTCTAGCATTTGAACGGATATCGCGCTGAGGCGTTTGCGACGAACGAATCCGCGTGAGTTAGTATAGCGGCAAGCGATTATGAATCGATATCTGCTCGGCTTACTCTGCCTGTGCCTGGCGGCGGCTGCCCCGCAGCCGGTTGAACGTTGGGGCCGGTTCGAAATCACGTTGGAAGGACCGCGGAGTGGAAATCCGTATATCGACGTGCGGCTCGGCGCGCACTTTCAATACAAAAATCGCATCGTGGACGCCGACGGTTTCTACGACGGCGAGGGCACGTACCGCATCCGCTTCATGCCCGACGAACAAGGCGAATGGAGCTATACGACTTTCAGTTCCGCCCCCGAGCTGGATCATAGAACCGGTACATTCGCAGTAACCGCGCCTGCTGCTGGGAATCATGGGCCCGTACATGTCCGATACGTGTCCCATTTTGCTTACGACGACGGCCAACCCTACGTACCGATAGGCACCACTTCGTACGCGTGGATTCACCAGGGCGACAAACTCGAGCAGCAGACCCTTGAAACACTGCGTCACGCGCCTTTCAACAAGATGCGGATGTGCGTGTTCCCGAAGCACTATGCATATAACGAGAACGAGCCTGTTTACTATCCCTTTCCACGATCGTCTGCCGGCGAGAATGATTTTACGCGCTTCAACCCGGAATTCTTCCGTCACCTAGAGCGCCGTGTTCAGGACCTGGAATCCCTCGGTATTGAGGCGGACCTGATACTTTTTCACCCGTACGATAAATGGGGCTATTCGAAAATGCCCGCGGATGTGGACGATCGATACCTGAAATACACCGTCGCCCGGCTGGCATCATTTCGAAATGTCTGGTGGTCGCTGGCCAACGAGTACGACTTCATGAAAGAGAAGTCCATGGCGGACTGGGACCGATTCTTCCGCATCATTCAGGAGTCCGATCCCTATCAACACCTACGTTCGATCCACAACGGAACCGTGCTGTACGATCACGCAAAGCCGTGGGTTACGCACGTGAGTATTCAGAGTTCGGATCTCGAAAAGGCATCTGAGTTAGTCGCCACTTACCGCAAGCCCGTTATCTACGATGAATGCAAGTACGAAGGGAACATTCCAAAGCGGTGGGGTAACATCTCAGCGCAGGAACTGGTCCGGCGGTTCTGGCTTGGAACCGTGTCCGGCGCTTATGTCGGACATGGCGAGACCTATCTCGATCCATCCGATATCCTTTGGTGGTCCAAAGGCGGCGTGTTACATGGCGAAAGCCCGAAGCGCATCGCATTTCTCAGAAAACTGTTAGAGGAAGCACCGAAAGAAGGTCTGAATAACCTATCGACTTACTATCTCGGTGCCGGGCAGCCTGGACGATACTACCTGTTCTACTTCGATCTGAATCAGCCCGCCGAGTATACCTTCGAACTTGCGCCGGGCGTAAAGTACAGGGCTGACCTCGTCGATCCCTGGCAGATGACAATCGAACCGCTCGAAGGGACTTACGAGGGCACATTCACTCTGAAGCTTCCCGGCAAACCATTTATGGCGGTGCGATTCCAGAAGGCTACTGAGTGATGTGACGGTTGTGCGCCGCAGCTACAGTTTCAGTAACGCCCGCAACCGCTTAGTCTGAACGCGGCTGACCGGAATCTCGGTTTGGCGCTTGTCGTCCATACGCAACTGGAAACTCGACTTAAACCAGGGGATCACTTCCTTGATCCGGTTGATGTTCACAAGAAATGACCGGTGCACGCGCCAGAAGACGTCCGGGTCGAGGTTCGACTGTAGCTCTTCAATAGTACGGTAGTTAGACTGACCTTCTATGCCCGTGGCGACGATCGTAATCAGCCCGTCGTCGATGGTCGCGTATATTACGTCGTTCGCATCTACGATGAAATTGCGGTTGTTACTCTTTACCAGCAGCTTAGTCCGCTGCAGGACCGGCCTGGGCGTTGAAGGAACCGCACCGAGTTCCGATTGCGCGTTTCGCGACCGCTCGACGATCGCGCGCCGCGCGCGTTCGATGGTAACTGCCAGCCGATCCTTCTCAACCGGCTTCAGCAGGTAATCCATTGCTTCGAGAGCGAAGGCCTCGATTGCGTACTGATCGAATGCCGTCGCGAGGATGAAATACGGTATCGGAAGGTCCTTCTCGCGCAGTTGACGAATCACCGTGAGCCCGTCCATCCCGGGCATCTGCACGTCGAGGAAGACGAGGTCGGGCTCGAGTTGTTCGATTAGATCGATCGCCTCGATGCCATTGGTTCCGGTGGCAATTACCTCGATGTCCGGAAAATCTTTCAGGAGAAAAAGCAACTCCTCCGACGCCAATTGCTCGTCATCGACAACTACCGCTGATATTGTCGTCGCGCGTACAGCCATGAAACTGTTAGTATAACTGAGGAGCGGCTGGACCCGCTGCAGCACAAATCCTTTCAATCACTTAACTGTCCTGGTCAGTAAGGAGTAACTCGACTGCCTAACCCAAAATACAGCGTGCGAATTACGCCTTTCCCCAGCCGTTTCGAATTGGAGTCCGACTGAGTCCCTCATGAAGGTGCTGGTTATCGGCGGTACGCTCTTCATCGGTCGGCATCTGGTGGACGCTCTCCGCGCCGCCGGACACAATGTCACGGTTCTACACCGCAATCCAAAATCGGTCCTGCCGGAAGGAGTTGCCGGCATCATCGCCGATCGCAACGATCCGGAGGCGGTGCGAGCCGCGATCCAGGGCCGCGGTTTCGAAGCCGTCTTCGACAACGTCTATGACTGGCAGCGCGGCACCACCGCATCGCAGGTGATCGCGACGGCGCGCACAGTTGCTTCGGACCGGTTGCAGCGCTATGTCTTCATGTCGAGCGTTGCAGCTTACGGCAACGGACTCAATCACGTGGAATCCGATCCGATTGCAACCGGGGACGCGCCAGACGACTACGCGCGGAACAAGGCGACGAGCGAACAGGCACTGTTAGCGATGCATGGCAGCGACGGATTTCCAGCCGTGACGCTGCGGCCGCCTTTCGTCTATGGTCCCGGCAATCCGTTCTACCGTGAGGCGTTCTTTTGGGACCGCTTGCGCGATAACCGTCGGATCATC
Organism: uncultured Acidobacteriota bacterium; assembly: GCA_963720745.1. GTDB lineage: Bacteria > Acidobacteriota > Terriglobia > Bryobacterales > Bryobacteraceae > TMP-7. The sequence goes on along the minus strand of CAVRGO010000001.1, from coordinate 2,737,380 downwards.
GTCCCGGGGGACGGCAATCGCCTGATGCAATTCGTGTACGTCCACGATCTCGTCTGGTGCTGCCTTCGCGTGTTGCACGAGCAGAGCGCGGTGGGGCGGGCATTCAACGTGGCCGATCCCGATCCGGTGAGCCAGGAATCCTTGGTCTACGAATTGGCCAAGGCGGCGGGCCGGCATCCGAAGATTGTGCACATCCCACGTGATGAGGCGCTCCAGGCGGGCGGGCACCCGATGGGGCCAAAGCTGTATTTCGCGATGTATTACGATCTGCCGTCGATCACTATGGTGGTCGATCGGGCGCGCGACGTTCTTCGATTCGCACCAACGCCCTTCGATGAAGGTTTGCGCCGGACCTACGAATGGTGGCTGCGGAAAGCTTCGTTCCCGGCGCCAGACTACACGTTCGAAGACGAGTTGCTGAAGCGGACCTGAAAACCAAAACGTGCAGGAGTAAACTATGGCTGGCGTGCCAAAGGAGGCATCCATGCCAGTCATCGTAAAGAAGGTCGTTCTTTGGCGAAAAGAAGTGGAAAACAAACCGGCGGTGCTCGCGGGCGTTCTCGAACCCCTGGCCAATGCATCCGCGGATCTCCAAGTAGTCATGGGATACCGATTCCCCGGTGCCGAGGATAAGGCGGCAATCGAGGTGTTCCCCGTAAAGGGGAAGAAACCCACGGACGCAGCCCGATCCGCCGGTCTCGAGGAGTCGTCAATTCCGATTCTACTGGTGCAAGGCGACAACAAGCCGGGCTTGGGCTATGCCATCAGCAAGGCCCTCGCCGAGGCGGACATCAATATCGGGTTCCTCGTTGCCCAAGTGATCGAAGACAAATATTCGGCAGTGATCGGGTTCGAAGACGATGATGACGCGACAACCGCGATGGCGCTCATCAAGAAGGCAACGAAGCGTTGATTGCGCCATTCCGGATCAGCCACTCCACGGATTCCTGAACGGCTTCGAGGGATGAATAGCGCGGGTGGAACTCGAGCATCCGCTGCGCCTTCGCGATACTGCAGTTCGGCGAATGGGCGATGTGATCCCACGTCATAGCGGCATCCGCTTCAGGTACCGTCGCCTTCCATTCCTCCCACGGGAGGAAACGCAGACGCGGTTCCCTTCCGAACCATGCGGACATGCGTTCCGCGTAGCCGCGCAGTGTGAGAGCGCGCGCCGAAACGATGTGGAAACTCTCGCCGAGCACCGCGCTTCGCTTCGCGATTGCCTGCACGAACGACTGTGCGACATCGCCGGCGTGGATGTGGTGCAGCGTCTCGAGACCGAGATTCGGCAGCGCGATTTCGTTCCCCGCGGCCAACTCCTCGAATACGCGTAGGTTCCGATGTCCCGCGGGATTGATCGGCGGCCAACCCGGTCCGACGATATGGCCGGGATGCAGCACCGTCGCGGGAAACCCGGTTAGTCGAGCTTCGTCCAGCAGATACTTCTCGATCGCCGCTTTGCGACAGCCGTATTCGCCGAATGGCCGCCGGGGCTGATCCTCCGTGGTCGGCACCTCCACCGAGTGGCCGTGAACCCAGATGGTCCCGCAGTGCAGAAAGTGCTGGATCCGGCCGCGCAAGGCCTCGGTCAAATGACGAGCGCTCTCTGGAGTGAAGCAGATTAAATCGATAACAACATCCGGTTGAAGCGCCGCGATCCTATTCCCGAACTCGCCCGCAGCTTCCTCACGTGCGCGGCCAATCGTGATCCGTTCCGTGTGCTTCCAGGCAGAGTGCGACTGATACGGGTCACGATTGCCTCGAGTGACGCAGACGACTTCATGGCCGAGCTCGACCAAGCGCGGCACCAGATACGTGCCAATGTGTCCCGTTCCACCAATGACGATGATGCGCATAGGTTATTTTCTGCGAGCCTTCAATTCCTGAAAGAGCTTCAGTTCGCGCTCGGCGTCCGCAATCCGGCCGAGTTTCCGGTATGCCTGCGCGAGTTGAAAATGTGCTGTTTCCGCGAGGGACGTCGACTGCTCCGCCTGCAGTACCTGACGCAGATACTTTTCCGCTTCCGCCGGGCTGTTCGATGCGTTGAACGCCTTGCCGAGTTCGAGCAACGTTTCGGGCATTCCGGGCTGCAGCGCCACGGATCGCTGCAATTCGTGAATCGATTCCTGCACACGCCCCCGGTTCAGCAGTACCACGCCCAATTTGTACGCCGCCGGCGCGGACCCCGGAGCCATTTCGCTCTCGGCCCGGAATGCCGTTTCAGCCTTCTCATAGTCGCCGGATTCGACATACAACTCGCCCAGCGCATAACGAACGCCGCGAAGATCGGCACGGGCCGCCAGGGCGGACCGGAAGTGTTTCTCGGCCGCATCGCGATTGCCCGCCGCCGCCATCGCTTCACCCATCATTTGTTGCGCGCGGGCCGAATCCGGATGTGACGCGCGCAGCCGATCGAAAGCCTCTTTTGCGAGCCGCCCGTGCGCTTCACTCAGGTAGTACAGCAAATCCGGGTCGTCGGGCCGCTTCTCGATCGCGGCTTCCAACCGCTCGACCGCTTCGCGAGCGCGCCCGGATTCCAGCAGAGCCACGCCCAACAGATCGATCGCACCCGCATTCTCCAGGTGGGGTACGGCTTGCTCGGCGTAACCTTCGGCAAGCAGCGAGGCCCCGAGCATCGCGTGCGCGCCCGGAAGTTCGGGGTTCAACTCCAAAGCCTTCCGCAGAGAGGGAATCGCCGCGCCGTAGTCCTTCGTCTCGTACAGCACGGCGCCGAGGTTCATATGAGCCGCCGCCAACTGAGGAGCGAGTTCCGTTACGCGTTTGAACTCTCGTACCGCAGCCGCCAGATCGCCAGACGCTTTCGCCTTCAGCCCGGCGTCAACGTGCTGCCGCAATTCCGGGCTGACCTGAAACGCAAGGAACAGGATCAAAACTGCAATCACTCAGGCTCCTTCACGGAAAGGATCCGATCGGCGGCAACGCTCCCCAGAACCTGTTTCCGCCCGCTCGGCCAATGTATCTGCACCTCAACCCGCGACTCGGAGCCGAGTCCGAAGTGCAGACGGACGTCACTTGCCGAGAGATAGCTTCCGGCCGTGGTGACGTAAACCGACTGTTTTCCGATGCGCGCGGTCGCTCCGATGCCATCGCGATTGCTTCGCGTGCCTCGCAGCTTCAGCGTCAGCCAGTGGTTCGTGTTTCGCTGCCCGTAGAGCACGAGCGGTTGTCCGCCGAGAACGGCGATCACGGCGTCCATCGCACCATCGTCATTCAGATCTCCGAACGCCGCGCCTCGTCCCGCCACTGCTTTCTCATCGCCGAGCGAAGCCTTCTCGAAGCGCCCGCCTGTATTGCGAAACAACGCCGGAGGTTGCAGGTATCTTAGCCCTTGGTTGATGCGCTCGACATTATCCAATACGTGGCTCTGCGCGACGAACAGATCCTTCCAGCCGTCGTTATCGAAATCGTAGAGGCCGAGTCCCCATCCGGAACTCCTGGCCGACAGTCCCGCAAGCCCGGTGGTCAGCGACGAATAGGAGAAAGTGCCGTTCCCATCGTTGTGATAAATCGCGTACTTCTCGAGCGCGAGGTTCGACACCGCGATATCGGGGCGCCCGTCGTTGTCGTAGTCCGCGAATGCGGCGCCCATTCCTGCAAACGTCTTCCCGTCCTCGCCGTAGGCAACGTTCGCCGCTATCGCTCTCTCCTCGAATGTCCCGTCGCCTTTGTTGTGGAACAAGTACTGCTCCATCCCGTCATTCGAAACAAAGATGTCGGCGAATCCATCGCCATCATAATCGTTCACCGCCACGCCCATGCCTTTGCCCCTTACCGCCCCGATTCCGGAACTGCTACTGACGTCGCGGAAGCGTCCGCCGCCTTCGTTGTGGAACAGGAGGTTCGCCGTGCCTTCGTATTTGTCGGGACGGCAGTAGGCGTGAAATGGCGTGCCACACAGGAGATTCCGGTCAAAGTTCCAGTTCAGATACCGTGAGACGAAAAGGTCGAGGCGGCCGTCGTTGTCGTAGTCGAAGAATGCTGCGGAGACCGACCATCCACTGCCGGCCACACCTGCGGTTTCCGTCACGTCCGTGAACGTGCCATTTCCGTTATTCCGGTATAGAACATTATGGGGATAATTTGTGATGTAGAGATCGGGGAAGCCGTCGTTGTCGAAATCACCAACGGCAGCGCCCATTCCGTACACGTTGCCGATCTTGGACAATCCCGCGGACTCCGTCACATCTGTGAAACGGCCGGTGCGGTCTTGGCGGTAGAGCCGGTTCCAATACTCGGGCTCGCTGCGGCTGAAGTCCGGGGGCAACTTCTGCGGATCGGCGAGTTTTCCACCGTTCACGAAGAACATATCCAGCCGGCCGTCGTCGTTGTAATCGAGCAGCGCCACTCCGCCGGACATGGTTTCGACAAGGTACTTCTGCGTCGTGGGTGAATTCCGATGAACGAATTCGATGCCGGGCGGACGGGAGACCTGCATTAGAACGGCCGCCGCGGGAAGCAGTAGGAGTAGCGCCTTCATTAGTACAGCGCTGCACCGAAGCATTGCAGCGCTGTACCAATTTACGTGCCTCAGAACATCAGGCGCAAGGCCAGTTGCACGAGCCGCGGGTCGTTGTATTGGCCCCCGATGACGCCGAAATCGGGATTGCCCATCGCGCGGCCGGGGTACCCGAAGCGAACGCGGTTGAACAGGTTGAAGATCTCGGCACGGAATTGGAGACCGAAGCGCTCCGTGATCGTCGTGTTCTTGAACAGCGTGAAATCGTAGTTCGCGATTCCATGAGACCGCACATCCGGCAGTGTGCGGGCGACATTGCCGAACGTGAATGCAGCCGGTAGTGTGAATTGAGAAGTGTCGAACCACTTCGTCAGCCGGTCCTGCGCCGGACCATCCAACTTCGCACTCGTGCCCGTGCTGTTCGGCCGTTGACCGCCTCCGAACGAGTTCGTCGTATTCACCGCCGTCGAAATGCTCAGCGGAGTACCGGATTGGAAGGTAGTTACGCCGTTGATGCCCCAACCCGAGATGATCTTGTTGATCACAGGAGCGGCATCGTTGCCGAATGCCTGCCCTTTGCCGAACGGCAGATCCACGATGTAGCTGATCACCGCCCGGTGGGGAGTATCGTAGAGGGCGAGCGAGCGTTCCGCACGGATGTCGTAGTTGTTCTGCACTCCGCCCGCGCCTCCGCCCGGTTCCAACCAACCCGTGAGGGTGTCGGTATCGCTGATGAGTTTCGACCACGTGTAGGAGCCGAGAACCGTGCCGCCGTGTACGAACCGCTTCTCGATTTTGATCTGACCCGAGTGGTAGACCGAGTTCCGGTTGGGCGGACTCTGCATCGCGTACCCGTTGTACTGCGGGTACGGCCGCAGCAGTTGTCCGTAAGCAACGGTCTTCTGCGCCAGCGGCCCCAGGCTCACGAGTCCGAAGAACGGGTTCGGAACCTGTTGCTGCAACTTGCTTCCGAGCGCCATGAATTCAGGCGGCAACTGATCGAGTTGCTGGCTCGGTCCCGGAAGGTGCGTGCCCTTCGACCCAGCGTAGGCCAGCGATAAGGCCATGCCCCCGGGCAGTTCGCGCTGAACGTCGAAGTTCCACTGCTGAGCGTAGGCATGCACTTCGTCGTATACGGGCGCCGTGATGCCTTGCCCCCAGAACAGCTGCTGAAGGTTCTGGCTCCGGCCCGGCGGCGGAGTCAAACCGTTCGGGAACGGATTGCTGAGATTGTCTTGGGGCGTGAGCGAACCGTCCACCGTGCCTACGAACGGAGTGGTGTACGCATTGACGAGATCGCCATTGGGCGCGAATCCGAATGCGACGTCGTTGCCCAGCCAGAAGATACCGTAGCCAGTGCGAATGACGGTCTTGTTATTGAGCCGGTACGCCAGCCCCACTCGCGGCGACCACAAGTTGCCCATCTTGGTGTTGTTCCGGCTTGGGCTGTCGGGAGAGTTCACCAGCCCGATTCTTCCGGTCAGGTTCAGTCCCGTCTTATCCGAAAGTTCGCTCGGTTCGGACGGAAGCAGCACGATCATCCGATCGAAGCGCTCCGACCATGGCCCCATCTGTTCGAACCGGAGACCGTAGTTGAACGTCAGGCGGCTCGTCACCTGCCACTGATCGCCCGCATAGTAGGCGCGGTACAGCATCTGCCCCGCAACCAGCGCGTTATTCGTGACACCTCCGCCGTTGCCGTAACCGAGCAGGAAGGAAGCGAACCCGTTGCCGGTCCCCGCCGCCGCGAAAGGATTCGCCGCGGTCATCAGAGCGTCGAAGGTGAAATTGCCCGACGGGTTGTTCTGCTGATAGTAGTTGTGCGTTAGCCTGCGGAACTCGCCGCCGAACTTCAAGGTGTGCGTGCCCCAGATCTTCGTAAGGCTCGGGGCCAGCGAGTACACGTCGTTGCGCGCGATGATCGTGCTGCCTGTTCCACTTGTGCTGAACACGCCGTTGTAGCCGTTGACTTGCGCCTGCGGCAATACGCGGAAGATCACCTGGTTGTTCAGCGATGACGGCCAGCCGAGTTGCGACAGATCGTAGCCCGCGGTGAGCGCTGTGCGGTCGTAGCTGAAGCGCAGATACGACAGCCGGAGATCGGCAATCAGCGTCGGCGTCAGCGAGTACGTGTCGCCGAAGACGCCCTGGTTCGTGTTGAACGTCTCGGTGCAGCGATCCACACAGGTGCTTGTTTTGTATGGATCGATGGGAAGATTCAGATTCGTCCAATAGGTATAGCGGAAGAACAGGCGCTGTTTATCGGACAGCGTGTGATCCATGCGCGCGTTGATCTGGTCATTATCGCCGCCCACGCTCGCATTCGCCGTGTAATTATTTACGTTCGTGAATTGATTACCCGCACCGTTGGCATGCGCCCAGTAATTCGTAAGGATCTTCGCCGCGGGATTGAGCCGGCTAATGGGAATGATGTTGCCCGGGAATTGCTGGCGTGTATAGACCTCGTTCCCATTCGCATCGCGCGCGCATGGTGCATTCCCGAAACGTCCGCAGGTGGTCAGGGGATCATAAATCGGGATCATGTTGCCAGCCGCATTCCTGACATTCGAGAAGTCTCCGCCGCGCATCGCATCAGTCGGAACGGTGTAGACGTAGGACTGTCCTTGCCGCAACCGGAATCCTTCCCAACTGAAGAAGAAGAAGGTCTTGTCGCGAATCACCGGACCGCCGATATTCGCGCCGTACTGGTTTTGTGAAAACGCAGGGCGCTGCACACCCGCGCGATTGTTGAAGAACGTGTTGGCATTCAGAACGCGGTTGCGAAAGAACTCATATGCGCTTCCGTGAAAATAGTTCGTGCCCGACTTCGTGGTCAGGTTGATCGCACCGCCCGCTAAACGTCCAAACTCCGGTCCCAGGTTGTTGGTCTGAACTCGAAACTCCTGGATCGCGTCCTGAGTCGGCACCAGCGATGTCAGGTTCACGTAGGCGGCGTTCACCGGCGCGCCGTCCACATAAGTTGCGCTTTGGTTCGCCTGCCCGCCGCCGATCTGGTAGTTGCCCCACGCGAACGGGTTCGTGCCGGTTGGCGTTGTCCCGGATTGGCCCCCGGGAACCACGCCGGGCACCAATGCCACCAGTCCGAAGACGTTGCGTCCGTTCAGCGGCATTTCGAGAACTTTTCGCGCCTCAACTACCTGGCCCAGCGCCGCGTTTTCTGTTTGCAGCAACGGCGTCTGAGCAGTCACCTCGACTACCTGGTTCACGTCGCCAACCAGCATCGGGACATCGATACGAACAGCGCTCTGCACTTCAACCGTGATCGGTTCTCGCGTGAAGCGCCGGAAGCCCGCCCTCTCAACTTCGACCCGGTATTGTCCCGGCACGAGATTCACGAACTGATAGTTCCCAGAGCCATCCGTCGCAATCGCGCGGCGTTCCGCAGTGCCGATGTTGGTTAAGGTGACGTTCGCTTGCGGAACCGCGCCACCCGTTGGATCCGTCACCACCCCGACGATGGAACCGTAGAACGTTTGGCCGAACGAGGCCGCTGCCGCAATCAGCCACACAACACAAGGTGTAAGCCGAACTCTCATTGATATTCCCCCCTCCCAGGAAGGTATTGGGGAGACTTTATTACGACGGGAATTGAAAAAGCAAGTGGGCGGCAATTCCGGGGCAATTTTGGTCCGTTAATCTTATGGTTGATACTGCCGTTATCCGATTGTCCGGCGCAATGCTATTTCGTCATTGCCGGACGCGATCCGAATACCTCTGCGCCCACTTTGGCAGTGTTTGCGTGAATAACCACGGTGTCATGCGGGTTAAAGGCATAACCTCCGGCGAGTGTCGTACACACCGGAATGTGCCTGTCACGCGCCGACTCGAACACGAGGCGGTCACGATGCGCGAGGCCGTCATACGTCAGAAGCAGACCGCCGAGTTGATCCTCCATGAAGGGATCTGCCCCCGCGACATACATCAGCAACTCGGGCCGGAACTCGTCCAGAGCAGGTTGCAGCGCGTCGCCGAGTTGTTTCAGATAACCCGCGTCCGACACGCCGTCCTCGAGATTAATGTCGATATTCGACGGAGGCTTTTCGTAGGGATAGTTGTTGAACTGGTGAATCGAGAGTGTGAAAACGCTGGGATCGCCGGCGAAAATCGATGCGGTTCCGTTGCCTTGATGAACATCGGTATCTACGACGATTACGCGTTCGACTCGACCGTCTTTCTGAACGCGGCGGACCGCGACTGCAACGTCGTTGATCGCGCAGAAGCCCTCGCCATGCCCGCGAAAACCGTGATGGAAGCCACCGCCCACGTTGAAACCGAAGCCCTCGCGCAGAGCGTTGGTCGCGGCAAGTATGGTGCCGCCCGCCATCAGCCAGAACGCCTCCACCATCTTACGTGAGTACGGAATCTCGAGTTTCAAAATCTCGTGGAAGCTCAGCGTTCCATGCTTCAGCTTTTCAACCCACTCGGCGTCGTGGGCCAGAAGAACGTCTTCATCCGTCGCAGGCTGCGGTTCGACGAAGTCAGCCGGTTCGGCGAACCGTTCTCGCAGCAATCGATCGTGAATCAACCGGTACTTCTGAGTTTGAAAAACGTGCTGGCCGATACTCAGATCGTAGGCATCCGAGTACACCAGTTGAAAAGGCAGCATGCAGGCTCCGCTTCCGAATGTATCGCGCAAACGAAGCGGCGCGCCACCCGCTCTACCTATTTGCAGGTTTCACTTTGAGCAGAATCGGCACGCTCGCGGCATACGAGTTCTGCTGATTCGAACGCGTTTCCACAAGGCCGGAGAGGTAAATCTTCTGCTCGCTCGGTGATGCGTTGGGCAGCGCCTCGATGGTGAAGGTCCGCCGGGTTTCGTCTTCGTTGATGAGCACGCCGTTCAGGCCGACGTCGATCACCCGCACTCGCGGCGGAAGATTGCGAACCTCGATCGGCACCCGCCCGCCGAACCCGTTCTGCCGTGCGATGTGCACGGCGACCTCAGCCTTGCCCCCCGCTTCCACCTCTACCACTTGCGTCTCCGGCTCGGTGAGGACATCGGGTTTCGGGGCCAGCGCGATCAATTTTAGCTTGTCTTCGGGGTTCGCTTGATGGGCGAGGTTCCCCGCCGTGCCTTTTAGCTTCAACGGCGCAGCCTGCGCGAGTACCGCGCTCGCATCGGCGCTCAACAGAATCGTGGTAGCGGTTTGGCCCGGAGCGATGACGCCGTTCGTGGCATGCAAGCCAGGCGGCAAATCCGCCACTTCCACCTGAATCGGGCCGTCGAACTCATCCAGGCGCATGGCAGTTACGCTGAGCGGTATGCAGCCGCCCGCGGGCACATTCGGATTCCGTGGACTAACGGAAAGCCGGAAGTCCGGTCGCGGTGGATGAACGCTGAGACGATATGCGAATTCGTCGCCGCCCGCTCCGCGAACGTCCGACAACCGCACGATGTAGTCTCCGTCCGCAGGCGCAGTAAAATGCACTAACGAATCTTTCCCGTACCCCGGCCCGCCGTCGTCGTTGCGAAATGGGAGGTGCACCACAGGAAGACCGTTGGGCGTGAACTTCGTGCCGGGCGGATGCATCTGAATCTTGTACACGGGCTTGTCCACGGCGTGCGCTTCGGTAGTGGTATCGAAATAGGCCACGCGCTGGCCATTGAACGACTCGAACAATGTATCTTCGTCGGGCCCGTTCGGCAGCGCCTGGATGCGGATGATCTCGCCGCCAATCATCAGGTAGTCGCCCACTTCCATACCCGTCCACGATAAGAGGCGCACACCGCGTGTCGCCGAATCGCGATCCGAAAGCGTTGTCGAACTCTCGAGCGTGCAGCGAATAGTGGCACGCTCAACCGGCTTCCCCTTGGAATCCAGAACATCCAGTACGGAGTCGAGTTTTGAGCCAAGCCGCCGGGCATTCACATCGATCTCCACCTTCTCACCCTTCTTTGCGTGGAAGCGGTAGAACTGCTGCTTTCCCGGCTCACCCAGGCGCCCATTCACGGTCACCGGCACCGATAACGCCTGCGCCGATTCAACTGACGTGTTCGTGCCCGCCGCGTCCACCTCAACATCGTCGCCGATGGCGAGAGCGATCTTGTTGAACGCGCCAGCCGGACGAATGACGGCGAGGTCTTCATCTTCACCCGTCGATTTACCGTTGACTTCCAGATCGCTTGCGCTGAGATGATAACCGCGAAACGCGATGCTGCGCTTCTTTCCGCGCTCCACTCCGAGCGGGTACGCCCCAGTGGCCAGCGGGAACGTCCCGACTTTGATGCGGTAGAAATGCGATGCGCGTCCGCTCTGCTCGAAATCGGCGACGCGGATGTAGTAGGTTCCCGGCTTGTCAAACCGGTGCGCAAAGAGCCGCTCGTCGTTGCCGCCACCCGCGCCGTACTCGGCAATTACGTTATCTTCCGTTCCGAAAATCGACACCACCGGCTGCAACGTTGACCCGATCTCCGCGGCTCCGTTTTCAAAGCTCAGTGTGATCGGGCTCTTTACTTCGACCTTGAAGTAGTCGACATCACCCGGCTTCGAAATCGTGCCGGTAAGAATCGCCGGCAGATAGGTCTCAACAGCGTTTTCTGAAGTATCGTCCGGCTCGCGGTCCCCCGTTTCGCCGTAGTACGGCTCGATCAGGAAGCGTCCCTCAGGGCTGGTGCCCAGCGGGGTCAACAACCGGAACGCAACCGGTCCCACCGGCGCATCGGCACTCACCTCCACTTCCACCGTCACTTGATTTCGCGGCGGTAAAGGACCGAGATCGACGGTCGATGGGGTGCCGTTCGAGCCCAACCGGATGTCGGGCAGGTCAGGCAGTTCCTTCACGCGCAGGACGGTGCCTTTCACTCCAGGCTCGCTGAAGTAAATCGCCGAGGCCCGTGCGAGATTCAGACCTTCCATCGTCATCTCGACCGTCGTGCCGCGGGCAATCCCGACCGGCGATACGAGGTTCAGAGTGGGCGGCGTCATGCGTGACCCGGTTGGACTGTCGATGGAGGCGCCCCATAGTAGGGAGCACAAGAGGACTGCGCAAGCCGTTCGCATCATGTCACCTCGAAGCACGCTGCTGTTCCAGGCGGTCGTGGAATGCGGAAGCATCGTAGATACTGAGAGACCCGTCGTAGCGGCCTGCCGCCACCGCGTCACCCCCCGGCGTAAAGCGGACGGTGTACACCCAATCGCTCTGATTTGGAATCGTCCGCAATTCCTCGAGGCTTGGAGCGTTGAAGACCTTGATAGTTCGGTCCGCGGCGGCGGAAACGATTCGCTTGCCGTCGGGCGACCAGGCAAGCGCCAGGATTTGATCCTCGTGGGCAATCAGGCTGTTCACGAGTTCGCCGTTCTTCTCGTGCAGTTTCCAGATCCGGATGGTCTTATCGAGGCCGCCCGCCGCGACCATCTGGCCGGTTGGATCTATGGCGATCGTGTTGATTCCGTCGGTCGATTCCGACAGCGTGTAGAGCCGTTCGCCCGTAGCGGGATCCCAAATCTTCACGGTCCGGTCGGCCGCGCCCGACACCAGTCGCTTACCGTCCGGCGTGAACGCGAGCGCATACACGGCATCGATATGATCCTTCAACGTGCGAATCTCGGCGCCAGTGTCGATATCCCACAGCTTGATGAGCCGGTCATAACTCGAAGTCGCGATCGTTTTGCCGTCAGGCGAGAACGCGACCGCGTAGATGCAGTCTTTGTGCCCGGCTATAGTCCGCACCACTGTTCGCGTCCCAAGGTTCCAGATCTTCACTTCGCCCTTGCGCGCCGGAAGTCCGCCCGCCGCTGCGAGCCATTTCCCGTCCGGAGAAATCGCGACGGCGCGAACGGCGTCCACCTCTCCGCTGAGATTGCCGATGGTCTTGCCCGCCGCGTTCACCAGGCGCACTTCGCGAAACCCACCGAGCGCGAGCGTCGAACCGTCCGGAGACCATGCAAGTGAGTAGATTGCCGCGACGGCCGTTAGCGTTGCCAGCATATGCGCCCCTCAGTGATTGAACAGAAATTCTTTGCTCGTGAGCATCGCCCACGTCAGATCCTCGAGCGCCTGCTTCCGCTCATCGCCTTTTTGCGACCACACCGGCGTCAGCGTCTTTAGCACCGACTCGCGTTCCTGTGCACTTGGATACCGGCTGAAGGCGGAAAGGTATAACTGTTCGAGCACCCGCCGCTCCGACAGGCCGAGTTTCAAAAATAGACCGATATAGCCGTCCTGCGACGAGATCTTCTTGTTGAGCGTGTCGCCGTTGATGACGTGCAATGCCTGAGCGACGTTCGGGTCGGACGAACGCTCCGACGAATCGCAGATGTTTCGCGGCGGCCTACCGAACGATGTCAGGAACTGCGACTGAACTTGCGAATCGGGAAGTTGCAGCGCGCGTGTGCCCTTCGGATATCCGTTGAATACGCTCGGCACACCGGTCACCTCCGACATCGCATCCAGAATGACCTCGGCGGGCAGTCGCTTCACGATGTACTTCGAATAGAACTGCTCGTCGTGCTGATTCGTCGCGTTCGCCTCCGACGACAACTGGTACGTGCCGGAGTTCATGATCGTGCGAATCATGAAGTTCACATCGAACTTGTGCGCGATGAAATCCTTGGTGAGCGCAGACAGAAGTTCTTCGTTGGAAGCGGGATTCGTGGCGCGAACGTCATCCACTGGATGCACCAGGCCGCGTCCCATGAAATTGCCCCAGATTCGGTTCACGATGGAACGCGCGAAGTAGGGATTGTCGGGACTCGTCATCCACTCGGAAAAAGCGATGCGGCGGTCCGCGGTCGAATCGAGGGCCAGAGGCTTCCCATCGAGCGGTGTCGGAGGCAGCGGCCGGAGCAGGCGCGGGTGATTAATATCGCCCGAGACTTTCGCAAACACCACGACGTCCGATCCGTCGTTCTTCAGGCCCACGCGGGAGAAGAGATTCGCCAGTTCGTAATACTGCTTCTGAGTCCACTTTTCGAGCGGATGGTTGTGACAGCGCGCGCAGGTGATCCGCTGCCCCAAAAACGCCTGGGTCGCGTTCTCGGTGAGATCGATCGGATCCTTGTGCAGCACGAAATAGTTCAAGGCACCGTGTTCGCGCGTGCTTCCACTGCCGAGGAAGATGTCGCGCGCAAACTGATCCCACGGTTTATCGGATTTGACACTGTCGCGAATCCAGTCGTAGAACGACCACATCTGTGCCGGACGTAATTTGCGGCTGCTGACCAGCAGGAGATCGCTCCACTTGTACGCCCAATAATCGACGAACTCGTCGCGCTGGAGCAGTTGATCGACCAACTTCGCGCGCTTGTCCGGCGAGTTGTCCGCCAGGAAATTCTCCACCTCTTCGGCGGTCGGCAGAATGCCTGCGGCGTCCAGAAACGCGCGCCGTACAAATGTTGCATCGTCGGCCGGAGCCGAAGGCGCGATATTCAGCGACTTCAATTTCGTCACAACGAAATCATCGATGTAGTTGTGGCGAGGAAACTTCGCATAAGCATCGGACGCGATCTGATTCTCGAACGGAACCGTGAGCCGCGAATAAAGAACACGGCTCGAGTACCACAGCGTTACGGCCGCTTCACCGGCACCGTTCATCTTCACCAGGCCGTTGTCATCCACGCTGGCGACGCCTTCGTTGTTCGAACTGTACTTCACCCAGCGCGTGACGTCCGCCACCTGCCCGTTCGAATACTTCGCCCGAACAACCAACTGTTGTTCAGCGCCCGGCTTCAGGACTGCGGCGCGAGGGAACACCTCGAGACTGACAACGTCGGCATCTTTCGCGGTCGGCGGCGGTGTCCCGGCTGCGATCCATTGCTCGATGACGCGATACTCGAGCGAGTCCTTTTTGAAGCGCAATCCCCCGCCGTGGGGAATCGAAAACGTCGCTTTCTGGAGCATCAGGCTGGCCGGAGGATCCGCCACGGAGATTCGCCGCGCGGCCGCCTGGCGCGTCAAAGTATCGTAGTCCACCTCCGGGTCGTAGCCCCGCAGAGTCAGCTTGAATCCGTTCTTCCCTGCCAGCGCTCCGTGGCATGCGCCCTGATTGCAGCCCATCTTCGTCAGCACGGGAATCACATGGTTGCGGAAGCTCCAGGTGAACGGATCGTGCGATCCCTTCACCACCACGCGGACCGAAGCGGACCGTCCATTCGCTGCGGCGGTGATGGTTGCCTCGCCGTCCGCAACAGGCAGCACCATACCTGAAGCATCCACGGTCGCGATCTTCGAGTCGGAGGAATGCCACTCGGCCTTGCGGGTCCAATCCTCTTGGAAGCGGCCGTCGGTCGCCTCGACAATAAGCCTCTCCCTTGCTTCCGGTCCATTCAGCGCCACGCTACCGGGCAAAATGGCGAGCGTCTGCGCAGCCAGAGCCGAAGGGAGAAGCGCGATAATCGCCCAGCGCCTCATGAGAACAACTCCTTCACGGGAGAGGTCCCGCGGTCGACCAGCGGAATCGGGCGGCCTTGCGCGCCTGGCAGTTCGATCGACAGATCGATGCCCAGCCCCTGGTAGACGGTGGCCGCGATCTCGGCGGGAGTGGTCGGGCGATCCTTTGGCGCGGCGCCGATATCGTCGGAGGATCCGATAACTTGCCCGCCTTTGAAAGGACCGCCCGCCATCAGCATGGTCCAGCATTGCGGCCAGTGATCGCGCCCGCCTGCCGGGTTCACCTTCGGCGTGCGTCCGAACTCGCCGGTTGCCACGACCATGGTGCTCGTTAACAGCCCACGCTGGCTCAACTCCTCCAGCAAAGAACTGTACGCCATGTCGAACATTGGGCCTACAAGATCCCGGTAACAACTGATCGGGCTGAACGGTTTCGAGCCGTGAATGTCCCAGGTGATCTCATCGAACACCGTCTCGAACATATTGACGGTCACGAAGCGTACGCCTGCCTCAATCAGGCGGCGGGCCAGCAGACAGCTCTGGCCGAAACGATTCATTCCATATTTCTGACGGACCGATTCCGGCTCCTTGTTAATCTCGAAAGCCGCGCGAGCCTTTTCGGAAGACATCAGCGTATATGCCTGTTGGAAGCTCGAGTCGAACAGCCGCGCGTCCTGCGACGTTTCGAACATGCTGACGGTGCGATCGACCATCGCTCGCCAGTTGCGCCGGCGGTCCACTCGAAGCGCCGTGAGATAATCCGGCGGCAGCATATCGGGCACTCTGAAATTCGGATCCGATGGATCGGCGTTCAGGACAAACGGGTCGAAGCTCTTCCCGAGATAACCCGCTGTCTGCCCGTGCGGCATGTTTCCGCCGGTATTTCCTATCGGGCGCGGAAGCAGCACGTGCGGCGGTACGTCCCCGTTCGGACCTTTGAGTTTCGACAAAACGCACCCGTAGTGCGGATGCTCGATGCCGCCTTGAAACAGGCGCCCGGTCTGCATCATTTGATGTCCCGTGTCATGCACGGCTGCCGCGGTGTGGTAAAGACCCCTTAAGAGCGCATATTTGTCCGCGTGTTTCGCCATGCGGGGGAAGTTTTCCGACACTTCGATGCCGGCGACATTGGTCTTAATCGGTTTGTAGGGACCGCGGATCTCCACCGGCGCTTCCGGTTTCATGTCCCAGGTGTCGAGTTGCGAGGGGCCGCCGATCAGCATCAGCAAGATGCAGTTGGTGTCGGATTTTTTAGGGTCGACAGCGCCCTGTGCTTTCAGTCCAAACAGGTGAGTCAGGCCAAGGCCCAACGCAGTGAGAGAACCGGCATGAAGGAAATCGCGCCGCCGCAACCCGTCGCAAAATTCGACCGGGCGGTCGGCATCGAGGCGTAACACAGCTTGTCCTCCTCCCAGCAGAGGTGTCTTGATTCTAATGGATCGTTTCAGACTCGGCAACGAGGCCCTAAATTCCCAGCGATTTCTTTAGGGATTTTACGAGCCGTTCGGCGACTTTGGCCTGACCGCCTTTGGAAAAGCTACCGACGATCGGGCTGCGGCGGTCGCCCGCTTCGCCCGTCCATAGAATGCGTTTGCCGGTGAGATCGGTGATGTTGACGGTGCCGCTCGCGGTGTCGTGGATGCCGAGCACTGTTCCTGTTACGGCGGTGGTGGTTCCCGACTTTTCATTCACTGCTCCGGTCATGATGGCGTCCGCCTCATTGCGATCGAGTGTGACGAGGATGCGTCCATTCATCTGTTTGCTGATCTCGATCCGGATGTACTGCTGAAATTCGGGCGGCATTTCGGTGATGAATAGGCGGCGGACCTCGGAGAGTGTGGCCGCACCGGTTTTGGCCGGATGGTTATTGGGGAGCGGCGTTGGCGCGGGTGCCAGCGTTGATGACACCGGTGGATGAGGTGCCTGAGCAGGTGGGGGTGTGACGGGCGCCGCTGCCGCGGGCGGATGCTGCGAACCGCAGGTGCGGCAACTGGACTTCACCGCCTCGATCACTTCGTTTGCTGCGCCGGCCTTGCGCAGTTCTGCTTCGACCGGCGGATCGACGGCAAAGTCCACGCCGCGGCGATGAACAATTCCGACCAACTCCTGCGCGGACAGTCCGCCGATCTTCAACGCCTGCATCAATGCATCTTTCGAGATCGGTTTGGTATTTTGCGCCAAAGCGATTGAAGCGCAAAATCCCACCAGGCCGCAGATCAGCAGCGTTGCCCGCCACGAAGCCATCAACCGTTGAAGCATGATCGCGATCTCCCTACTGATCCAGCGCTTTCAGCGCCTGTTGCCGTTTGTCGAGCGGCGCGCTTTTCCGAACGGACTCCCCTGCATCGACATCTTCGCCCAGCGCCCGTAATGCCGCGCGGCGTTTGCGTTCGGCGAGTTGAGCCGGTGTCGGCGCGACGTTGCCCGCTTGCGGCTTTAGCGCCTCCAGCGGCACACTCGACACGGGCGCCGCCGCGGGCTCTGCGCCGGTCGGCGGCAGACTCGCCGGAATCTCGGCGGCAGGCGCGTTCGGAACCGGTACAGACGTTTGAGCCGGGCGGGAATCGGCCGGCCGTCGCTCCCGTATCGAATGCACTGCGGAATCGATGGGCTGCGGTGCCACCGCCCGCGAACGCAACAGTACCGCCGCCGAGAGCACGGCGGTGACGATCGCGAGAACCGCCAGTGCCGCCGCATAGGCTTTCCACCCGTACCTGGCGATCAGCGATACGAACACCGATCCTGCAGACGCAGCGGCCGGTTGAACCTCATCTACCGCCGGCACGGGTATGGGCGCCGCTTCCGCTGCGACGAATCTCGTCTCTGGCGCCGGCGCCGTCTCCGCCAGTCGTGTCGGTTTGAGAACGGGCAAGGATAGCGAAGATGCAGCGGCGGCTGCGGCGTGCGGCATTTCACGAATCGTCGCGAACGGCTGCAGGGCCGCCCGAAACTCGCCTGCACTCTGGAACCGTTCCTCGGGGTTCTTCGCAAGAGCCCTCAGCAGCACCGATTCGATCTCCGGCGGCACCGCGACACCGAAACGCGAAAGGGGCGGTGGCTCTTTCTCGAGATGCGAACGCATCAACTCGAACTCACTGTCGGTATCGAAGGGCAGATGACCGGTTAATGCCTCGTACAGCACGACGCCCATGGAATAGAGGTCGGAGCGAAAATCCGCCTCCTGTCCCTTCACGCGTTCCGGGGCGATGTACTCCAGCGTTCCGATAATTCGCCCTTCCCGGGTCAGCCGTGAGGAACCGAGCACCCTCGCGATTCCGAAATCGGTCACCTTCACTGTGCCGTTCGAAGTCACGATGATGTTCGCAGGCTTGATGTCGCGATGCAGGATGCCCATGGCGTGGGCGTGCTCGACGCCATCCAGCGCCTTTGCGACGATTTCGGCCGCATCACCGGCGGCGAGAGCGCCGCGATCGCGAATGACCGCATCCAGCGTCTGGCCCGGCACATACTCCATCACCATGAAGAGTTCGTCGCCATCGCGGAAGAAGGTGAAGAGCGTGGCGATATTCGAATGAAGCAGTTTGGCGAGGGTTACCGCTTCCGACCGGAAGCGTTCCACCACCTGGCTTTGCCGCGCGAGCTCAGGACGCAGGACCTTTATGGCGACTTCGCGCTCGATCATCAAGTCGATGCCGCGGTACACCGAGCCCATTCCGCCTTCGCCCAGGCACTCGAGGAGTTTGTAATTTCCGACCACGCGTCCGGTCATAGCTCGACACTCACCTCCCGTGTCGCTGGAATGTTCGCAGCCGGGTCGTTCAACGCATCCAGGCGCAACACCGCGATTGTAATGTTGTCGTAGCCCCCGCGCTCGCGTGCGAGTGCCACCAGGGATTCGCAGGCTGACTGCGGCGAGCCGGATAACACCGCTCCCTCGATTTCGCTATCCGCGACGCGATCGTGCAGACCATCCGAACAGAGGATAAAGCAGTCGCCCGGACGAACGGGCATCGGCTCATCCCAGGTGTCAGGTTCTACCTTGGGAGACGTGCCGACAGCACGCGTGATGATGTTCTTGTCGGGATGAATGCGCGCCTGCTCCGGCGACAGCACCCCCATCCGAACCAGGTGCATAACTTGCGAATGGTCCTGCGTGAGTTGATATATACCACCGCCTCGGACCATGTACAGGCGGCTGTCGCCCACGTGCGCCATATAAGCGCGATCGTTCACGATTGCGAGGGCGGTGCAGGTAGTGCCCATTCCTTGCATACTGCGATCGCGCTTGCCCATGCTGAAGATCTTACGGTTCGCCTCGTGCACGGCAGCCAACAACGCTTCGCGTGGAGGTTCAGTGGACGCGAAATACTGATGGGCTAAAGTGTCCACCGCCGTCAGGCTCGCGACTTCACCCGCCCGGCTGCCGCCCATGCCATCTGCAACCACCGCCAGCGTTCCCTTGATGCACTCCTGTGCTTTGGCGGGAGCCCGCACGATACGCCCGTTGTCCTCGTTCAGATCGCGCTCGCATCCGACGTCGGAAACGATATGAGAAGTGATCCCTTTGTGCTCCGTCTCCGGCGCGGGATCTTCGACCGGCGACGGTCGCCGGCGTTTGAAGAAATTGATCATCGGGGCTCGCCTGGTTGCCCTTCTCGCTGCAACGTGAAACTGTATGCGCTGCGCTCGGTCACTTCAAATTGAACAGGGGTGGCCAGATACCCCGGGCGTCGCAACTCGAGTTGAATCGTCTCGCCGATGTGTCCTCTCACCATATAGGGCGTCTCACCCAGTTTCGCTCCATTCACGAAAACTTCCGCCGGCCCATTGACTGCATCGATCTGTACCACGCGCAGCGGCGCCCCTTGAAAGCGTCCACTGCCGGCCGTGGGCACCGCTGCTGGAATGGATGTTCCCACCGTCGGACGAGGTCCAAATACGAGTGAACCGGCCAAGAGCGCGACTGCGGCAGTAACGGCGCCCGCCGCGAAAGCAGCGCGCGGGTTGCGGCGCAGGAGTTCCACCCAACGCTCGAACGCGTGCCGCCCCACACCGGCCGGCGCATTGTTCGTCGATATTCGCCGCAGGTCGCTGATCAAGTCCGGGACGCTCTGATACCGGTCCTCTGCACGTTTTTCCAGAGCCCTGAGTATCACCCGTTCTACGCTGCGGGGAACAGACGGATTCAGAATCGAAGGAGCCGAAGGACGGCTCTTCAAGACGTGGGTGTAAAGGTCAGGAAGATTTGCGCCCTCAAATGGCATTCCTCCTGTAGTCATTTCGTACAGCGGGATGCCGAGCGCCCAGATATCCGAGCGAAAATCGGCGTCTCTGCCGGCGACCTGCTCCGGCGACAGGCAATCGGGCGTGCCGACCACAAACCTGGTTCGAGTAACGCGCTGTGCCGCGGCGCCCAACGAGATTCCGAAATCCAGCAATTTAGCTTGACCGTTCGGCTCAACTTTGATGTTGTTCGACTTGAGATCGCGGTGGACGATCCCTCTCGAGTGAACGTAGAATAGCGCCTCGCAGACCTGGTTGAAGATCGCCAGCGCCCCTCGATCTTCAGTGCGCCCTCTTGGCGGATGCGATCCGATAGCGTCGGGCCGTGGACATATTCCAGAATGATGCACGGCCGGCCCTCGAATTCATGGAGCCCCAAATAACTCGCGATTCCCGGATGCTCCAGGTTCGAGAGGATCCGCGCTTCGTTCAGGAACCGGCTGACCAATTGCGGGTCGCCCGCGAAACTGGTGAGTGCTTTGATGGCGACCGTGCGCCCAGTTTCATATGCGTGGCGCGGTACACCTCACCCATGCCGCCGGCACCGACCAAGCCGGTGACGCGGTACTCGCCAATGATCGCGTTGAGCAGCGATGCCATCTCGATGACTTACCGCCGGTACTCAATCCTTCCGCGGTTCTGCTTTACGATCCCTTGCTGACGCCCATCAACTCGATGCCGTAGCGGATCGGAACTGCAAAACTGATAGCGGCGTCGAACGGGTTCGAAATCCCGTACGTGAAAATGCCGATTACTTTTCCCTGGTCGTCGAATACCGGACCACCGCTGTTGCCGTGTCCGCTCGAGTTGATCGTCAGTTGGTAGACATCGCCGAAGGTGCTGTAAGTCGCTTCAGTAAGTCCCACCTGCCCTCGGATAACCCGGCCGACATTCCCTGCGCTGAGTGTCGGATCGGGAACCAGTTTCATCGCCACTCGCTGGCTCATTGCTTCCTTGTTCATCGTGGACGCGATGACCGCGGGCGAGATCTGCGGGTAACCCAACGTGGTAACCGGCGCCCCCACCTTCACAGTGTCGTAGTTGTCGTTGAGTTCCATCTTATTGGTCAACGTCTGCGGGACGTCCACCTTCAACAACGCCACATCCGCGCGATCGGAAACCCGCGCGATTTTCGCAGCGATGCGAATGCGATTCTTCGCGAACGTGACTTCGAGATAGTCGTTGCGGCCTTCGATGGCTTTGCCCGAAATCGAAGCGAGGTTGGCCGGCAGGATTTTGATGCCGTCCGGATCGAAGTTGTCGGCGACAACAAACTGCGCTTGCGCCGGATCCATTTTTTCGGGAATTGCCGGCGTCCGATGGCAACAACTTTCTGAGGCTTCATGCCCTGTCCGAGGAGAACCAGCAACCCAGCGGATTCACGCCAACTGTAAGGTTGGTTCCAACCCGTGGCGACATGGCTGTTCGTGAGCAAGAACCCATCCGGGCTCACCACGAAGCCCGTGCCCCCGGAGCCCTGTCCGATCGGTTCGTTTTTGCCCTTTTGATCGTCCGGCGCGAGCACCGGCTCCACCTGATTCTCACCAAGCGCGACAAACACCGGCAGCCAATCGATATCGACGTCGATCCGGCGAGCCACCTTACCCTGTTCGTCTTTCACCCGGTTGGGGACATACATCTGGTTCAATTGGCGGCCGCTTTGCGTGTCGAACAGTTTCCACGCGCACTCGATGTAAACCACGCTGTCGGTCGCTTTCTTCGCGATTTGCTCAGGCGTCAGACCGGCCGCACCGCCGGGCTGGTTTATGACGACAGTTGTGGGTTTTCGGACGAACGCCAGATAGGCTGCAAGCGCCGCCACGACGACAAGAAGGCCCGCGGCAACTGCATAGATCTGCATCCGGATTTTGCTTTTCGTGTCGGCGATCATGCGCTCGACCGTTTGCTCTACCGACAGTTCCCGAGGAAGCGGACGTCGCCGGAACGGACGATGCGACGGTTGAGGCCAGCGCCTCACGAGTCGGAGGCATTACAGCCATCGGCTCCGACGCAAGACGTGTGGGCCGCGCGACAACTGTCGGCGGATCCACATCGAATCGAAACTCGGGTCCACCCGCACCGAGTTGCACAGTGTCGCCGGGGTTCAGATGCACGGGACTGAACACCCGCTGTTTGTTGACAAATGTACCGTCGCGGCTGCCCAGATCACTGATGGTTACCTCCAGCGGATCCTCCCTTTCAACACCGAGTTTGGCGTGCCGCCTGCTGACCAGATCCTCGCGGTCTGCATCCCACTTCACTTCACACGAGGGATCGCGGCCGAACGTGACTTCCTTGACGTGTTTGATCGGAAATCCTTCTACCTGATTGCCCTTCGTGCCTCCGGAGTGGCGAATCACAATTCGTCGCTCCATACCAGACCTCCTGATGACGAGTTGTGCTGAAAACGACAGCTACGTTACGCTGCCGCTGGATGATATTTGTGAGGGCTCGTCGAAAGATTATAGGATCTTAGTCTCTGGTTGCGAAGCATCAATCGCTGCCTTTGTTTATGGCTGTTACGAATGCCGCATACTGGTCTTCTACATGCGAGAGACTGAGGCTTCGCAATCGATCGCCGCATCCGGGCTCGATACCGAATTCAAGCGCGGACTAGGGCTGTACGACTCGACAATGATGGTGGCCGGATCCATGATCGGTTCCGGCATCTTCATCGTTTCGGCGGATATGTCGCGAATGATTGGGAGCCCCGGGTGGCTGCTCGCAGCCTGGCTCCTCACCGGGTTCCTGACCATCACGGGCGCGCTTTCATACGGTGAGTTGGCGTCTATGATGCCGCGGGCCGGCGGCCAGTACGTGTATCTGCGCGAGGCGTTCTCGTCCCTCTGGGGATTCCTGTACGGCTGGACCCTGTTCATGGTCATCCAGACCGGAACGATCGCGGCGGTGGCCGTCGCGTTCGCGCGATTCCTCGGCATTCTGACCCCCGGCATCGCGGAAGATGATTATCTGATCGCGCCGGTTCACATTTCCTCCGGCTACGCGGTCTCCCTTTCAACAGCACAACTGATAGCGATACTTCTGATCGTCCTGCTCACCTGGATGAACTCGCGCGGACTCGACTGGGGGAAGATCATCCAGAACATCTTCACAACGGCGAAAGTCGGGGCGCTGGTCGCCCTGGTCGTGGTCGGATTGGGGTTCGGTTGGAGCCGGGCGACGGTGGCCGCGAACTTCGGAGACTTCTGGACAGCGCGCGGATTCGATCCGATCGTTCCGGGCCTGACCGCAGCCACCACGTTCGGCCTTTTCGTGGCGCTTTGTGTTTCTCAAACCGGTTCGTTGTTTTCCGCCGATGCGTGGAACAACATCACGTTTACCGCGGGAGAGGTGAAGGACCCGCGACGCAACATCGCACTATCGCTCACGTTCGGGACAACGCTCGTCATCGGGTTGTACGTGCTGGCGAATATCGGATACCTCGTCACCCTTCCTCTCGAAGCGATTCAGCGGGCACCCTCAGATCGCGTCGCCACCGCCGCGCTCAGGGTGATCTTCCCCGGCGCAGGACCCGTGTTGATGGCGATCGGAATCATGATCTCGACGTTCGGTTGCGCCAACGGCCTGATCCTGGCGGGCGCCCGGGCTTACTATGCGATGGCGCGCGACGGTGTGTTTTTCCGGGGCGCCGGCCGGCTCAACGAAGCACGCGTGCCGGGCCGCGCTCTGCTGTTGCAAGGAGTGTGGGCCGCAGCGCTTGTGCTGCCGCGCACTTACGATTCGAGCACCGGCAAGTACGGCAACCTGTACAGTAACCTGCTGGATTATGTTATCTCGGCAGCCCTCATCTTTTACATACTCACGATCGCCGGAATCTTCCGCCTGCGCGTGACGCGGCCGGCTGCCGAACGTCCATACAAGGCCTTCGGATACCCCGTCATCCCGGCGCTCTATATCGTCGGAGCATCGACAGTCCTCATTGTCCTATTCGTCTACAGAACGGCGACCACCTGGCCCGGCCTGATCATCGTGCTCCTCGGAGTGCCGGTTTATCTCGCCTTCCGGGCTCGTCACAGCGAGTAGCTTCGGATCTGTCCAGAACAGAACGAACCCAACGCGCCGGTAACGTCTGAGCCTTTCGAAATTCTTTGAACGCTTCGATGGTCAATTCAAAACGCTGAAAATTTGTCCAAAAAAGAGCCGGGATTTATCGCTTCCCGGCATTGAACTATTAACCACGTCGAAGTGGATCCAACCGAACAAATTTCAGACGCTGCCGAGCAATTTTGCTCGGGTTCGCGGAACGACGATCACTTACAACCGATCGAGCGGCATTCGCAAGCGACAGAAAATAAAAGCGATCCGGAGCTGAATGCTGAATCTGAAAGATACCGAATGGGGACGGACGCAGGGAAATTTTCCGATAAAAAGAGCCGCCCAAGCTCGGAGGTTACCTGGGCGGCTTCGAGTGCTCTTACTAGCTTCTTAACAGATTAGTAGCACAGGTTAATTGCTTTTCTCAAAGGGTTTAACGAAAATAATCTCCAATCCGTCAAGTTAGGTACACTACCAAGCAGTGTCGTCCATCGAAGCCAGCCTGGGTGCAAAACCGCAAGCCACGAAGCAAGAGCACATCGCTCGAACCTCCTTTCGCATTCTCGCGGCGATCAGCTTTTGCCACCTGCTGAACGACATGATGCAGTCGGTTATACCTGCCGTATATCCGATACTGAAGTCGTCTTACCATCTGGATTTCGGGCAGATCGGACTAATTACTCTGACCTCGCAGATGACGGCGTCCCTGCTACAGCCGGTAGTGGGGTTATATACGGATCATCGCCCTACGCCGTACTCGCTGGCCACCGGCATGGGATTTACGTTGCTCGGTTTACTGCTACTCGCCTCGGCCCCGCATTTCGGCATGATCCTGTTGGCCGTCGCTATGGTCGGGATTGGGTCCGCGGTTTTCCACCCGGAATCGTCCCGCGTCGCCCGAATGGCTTCCGGCGGTCAGCACGGGCTGGCTCAATCGGTGTTCCAGGTCGGCGGCAATGCCGGTTCCGCACTGGGTCCGCTTCTCGCTGCATTCATCGTGCTGCCGATGGGGCAGCACAGCATCGCCTGGTTCTCAGCCGCCGCGCTCACCGCGATCATCGTCCTCTTGCGCGTGGGCGCGTGGTACCGCGTGCATCGAACCGCTTCGGCCGGGCGAGCGCATCGGGACGTTCACCCGGAGCTATCGCGCCGCAGAGTCACTGGCGCAATCGCTGTTCTGGTCGCGTTGGTGTTCTCGAAATACTTCTATCTCGCAAGCCTCACCAGCTACTACACGTTTTTCCTCATCAGTAAGTTTCACGTGTCGGTACAGAATGCCCAGGTGCATCTGTTCCTGTTCCTCGGCGCAGTGGCGGCAGGCACGATGATCGGAGGACCGGTCGGCGACCGCATCGGCCGCAAATACGTAATCTGGTGCTCGATCCTCGGCGTGCTGCCATTTACGCTCGTTCTGCCGTATGCCAATATGTTCTGGACCAGCATCTTGACGGTCATCATCGGGCTGGTTCTGGCATCCGCGTTTTCCGCGATTCTCGTTTACGCCCAGGATCTCGTACCGGGCAAGATCGGAACGGTTTCAGGCCTGTTTTTCGGGCTGGCCTTCGGGATGGGCGGAATCGGAGCCGCGTTGCTGGGCCGGCTTGCGGACATGACCAGTATCGGCTTCGTGTACAACGTCTGCTCGTTCTTACCCGCGCTGGGCTTGTTGACGGCGTTTCTTCCGAACCTCGAGCCGTCACGCAAGCACTAAGGATCCGCTTAAAAACTGACTTGTGCCTGCCGATGTATACGGTGGCGCGGTATCGAGCGTCAGGGCAGGCGAGGCAACTGCGGTATAGAATCGTGGCTGCGATGTCTGTAACGCGAACGCTTGTTGCCTTCCTGGCGGGTGTCTCTCTCGCTTCCGCCGCGTCGTTGTCAATATGGCCGGTGGATGCACTGGTGAAGGTCTTCCCACACGATCCTCCCGGAACGAACCGGGCGGTGCAACCGGCATGGCTGCTGGCGCGGAACGGGCACGCGAGCGTGCAGTTCGCAGTGCGATCGCGCGATTCGATCAAAAATCTGACCGCCACAGTATCGTGTAGCGGCGGTCTGGAATGCCAGGTCCGGCACGTCGGATATGTTCCCGTGAGTTCCGATCCCCCAGGAACACCGAAGAACGAGTTGCTACGTCCGGCGCCTGCATTCTTTCCCGACCCGCTGTTCGAGACGTTTCCTTATTCGCTTCCCGGTGGGCGCACCGATTCCATGTGGGTCTCTGTGTACGCCCCGCCGACCACCCAACCGGGCACATACAAAGGCCAACTTACCCTGGAAAGCGGCGGCCAACAGGCTGGTACCGGAGATTTCGAGATCCGCGTAGTCGAGAGTTCAGTGCCGGATCACCAGACGCTGCGCGTCACGAACTGGTTCAGCCTCGGGCCGGAGCACCTGTCGCAATACTACAAACTGAATGGCGAAGACGATCACTATTGGGAATTGCTTCGCAATATCGGCCGGGTGATGGCGGCACACAAACAGAACGTCATGCTGACGCCGGTGATGGAACTGTCGACGCCCCGAGTGGAGAACGGCAAAATCGTATACGACTTCGCGCGGCTCGACCATTGGGTCGAAACGTTCGAGCAGGCGGGCATACCAATCATTGAAGGAGGTCACCTGCTCAGCCGCGTATCCGGTTATCAGACTCCCATCCGCGTGCCGGCCTATGTGATCGAAGACGGTAAAGCCGTCGCGGAGAAACTCGAGCCGGGCGATCCTCGCGCCGAGGCGTTCCTCCACTCGTTCTTGTCCGCTCTGTATGCTCATCTGAAACAACACGGATGGGCTGACCGGTACGTGCAACACATACATGATGAGCCTCATGGCGATGAGCGGCCCGTGTACAACCATTTCGCTAAGCTGATTCGCAGTGAGTTGCCCGGAGTCCCAACCGTGGATGCGGTGAGCCTGGATCAGGATCTGAGCTTTTTTGCGGACGTCGCGGATATTTGGGTGCCCGTGCTCGCCAGCTTCGACGACCAAATGCCGAAGATCAGGGAGCACGTCGGCAAGGGCGGGCAGGCCTGGTTTTATACCTGCATCTATCCGCAGGGCCGGTACCTCAACCGGTTTACCGATCTGCCTCTGATCAAAACGCGACTGCTCCACTGGCTCAATTTTCGCTACGATTTTGCGGGCTTCCTCCATTGGGGAGGGAACTATTGGAGCCGCGAGCCCTTCGACAACGTTCAACCGATCATCAACGATGGCACGACTCTGTTGCCGGCGGGCGACAACGCGATCGTTTATCCCTGGCCCGAAAAATACTCGATCCTGAGTTCGATCCGCCTGGAGGCGATGCGGGAAGGAATCGAAGATTACGAGTTACTGGTGGCGCTTTCGAAACTCGACAGCGCGAAGGCCCGAAAATTGGCCGCGGAAGCCATCCCGCATTTCACGGACTACATACGCGATGTTGGAACGTTTCGGAAGTTACAGGCGGAGTTATTGGGCGTTGCGGATCAGTGATCGGCAACCCCGCCATCGGTGAACACGGGCTCGCCGCGATTGACGGGCTTGTACGGGTGAGCCGCTGCCACTTTCTCATCGAGTTCAACGCCGAGCCCCGGCTTGTCCGGAAGTGACGCGAATCCACGCTCTATGATGGGCCCGGTTCCTTTGAACAGATCGACGATCCACTGGTCGCGCTTCGGCGAGTACTCCTGAATCGTACATGCCGGCGTGGTGGCATCCACGTGTAGCGACGCCATCGTGGAAACGAAGCTTTGCGGGTTGTGCGGCGCCATCTCAATGCGATACGCCTCCGCAATGGCTCCGATCTTCTTTAATTCCAATATGCCGCCGGCATGCACGACGTCGGGTTGTATGTAGTTCACCAAATGCCGCGAGCAGAAATCGGCAAAACCGTATTTCGTAAAGCTGCGCTCGCCGGTTGCCAACGGCACCTTCGTTTTCTGGCGTAACATTTCGAGTTCGCCGAGATCCTCGAGTTGCGTCGCCTCCTCCACCCAAAGCGGCCTCAGTTCCTCGATCCGCGTGCAGAAGTCGATCGCCATGACGGTGGTCAGGTATCCGTGCGCGTCGATTGCGATATCGAAATCGTCGCCGACCGCCTGCCGAACGGCCGCGAGTTTTCGGACGGCTTCCCGAACCGCATAGGAGGGCACCACCGTGCTGTTCGCGACAGTGATGAATCCGCTCTTCGCCGCGGTGTAGCCTTCATCCTTGGCTTTCAGGAATTCCTCTGGAGTGCTCCCCACATCTTTGTACATTCGGATGCGCTTCCGCGCAGCGCCTCCGAGGAGTTTGTAAATCGGTTGATCGAGCGCCTGACCCAGAATGTCCCACAGTGCGATCTCGACGGCACTGATGGCGGAATTCAAGACCGGGCCGCCGCGCCAGCGCGGATATCGAAACATGCCCTGCCAAAGGAGTTCGATATCGGTCGGATCTTTGCCGATCAGGAAACGCTCGTGTTCCATTATGGCCTGCGCGACGGTCGCTTCCTTGCTGGTCACGGAACCTTCGCCAAGGCCTGTAAGTCCCTGGTCGGTGTAAACCTTTGCGAAAACCCAGTTCACCGAACCCACGTTGACGACGAACGTTTTTAGGCCGGTGATCTTCAGATTCAGCGGTTTGCCTCTGGCTGCAATCGCAACCAATGCGAGCGAGAAGAAGTCGCGGCGGCGCACTGTGGAATTATACGCCTGGAACGATGCCCGTTCGAACCAGAGCAATTCCGCGGCGGCGCGCGTAAACGACACTCACCCGGCAACTTCAGCCACCGGGCTCGCGGTTGCGCTTCTTATTCTTGCAATAGAGCGGCGCGCTCTTCCGGGAACGTAAACACGGAACCCGAGAGCGAGACTACATCCATTCGCAGACCTGACGGCAGATTCTGAAGGCGCATCTGGCGGCCGTTCCGAAACTGAATCGCGTCCCGGTAGGTGTTCGCCTCCATGCTGGTCTGCACGAAGACGACGTCCTCCTCATCGGCAACATCCAATTGTTTCCGAAGGTCCTCAGGAATGTTCCTCGCCACCAGGCGCGCTCCAGGAGGCACGCAGACCGCCGGAATCTGCGAAACGTCGGTGCCGGCAATGAACGTCTTGAAACGGGTCCACCAGCCGCCCTTCGCCCGATTCTCCCGCGCCAGGATTTCCCGCTCGAGATCTGAAACCGCCGCGAGTCCCATCGAGCCGGTTCGGAACCGGTAAAGTGCTAGCTGGTCATCTTCAGTAGCGAGCCTGTTTGGAATGCCGCAAAGAGAATAATCACACATGCTGTTCTCCTTCGGTCGTTAGACGCGGGAACGCTGCTGATCTTTCGCGCGATGATGCCCCTGTCGCTCCCCTGGGACATTCCGGGTTGCCGGTGCAGGCAGCCGAAGGGCGTGCGAGTAATCTCTTCAAAACCTGAAATTTATGTAGGCTCGGGTTCTGAATCGTTGACCGGCCGCTGAATGTAGTACATGTTCAACAAAACCACTATGCAAGCGGCCAGGGGCGCACTGGCCAGCAAACCCACTAGGCCTGCCGTCAAGTAGAGACACAGATGGCTGACGATCACTAGTCCTGGCGCGAGGTGAACGGCCTGACGTTCGACAAGGGGGATGACGATGTATCCGTCGATCATGTGGACGATAAAGTACGCGATCAGCGTTATCCAGGCAGTAGTGGGGCTGATCGCCAGCGCCAGAAGAATAGCTGGAATAGCGGAAATGATAGCCCCGACGTAAGGAACGAACTCGAGCAGCCCCGCGATCAACCCGAAGGTGAACGGAAGCGGAACCCCGACCATCCAGGTCGCCAGGCAAACCAGAACTCCGATAATGACCATAGCCACGATGCGCCCGATCATCCACCGCCACAGCACGTGGGTGAGGCGATGCATCGTGTGCCGAACCTGGTCGCGCCGTCGCGGAGGGGTGAGAGCCATGATTCCGTAGCGATAGAGGCTTGGCTGCGATGCCAGATAGATGCTGAGAAACCCGACAACCGTCGCGTCGATGCCCCAGTCCTCCATTTTGGAACCCGCCCCCATCAGACCCTGGACGCGCTCAGCGAACTTGCCCAATAAGTCCGACCAGATACCGCCTGAGGCGATCAATCTCTGAACCGCCTCGGGAATACTAAGCCGAAGTTGTGAAAACTGCTCAGTGACCCGAGGTGCGAGGAACCAGCCGATCACACCGAAACCCGCGATAACCGCAACGATCAGAACGGCCAAACCCCATCCCGGGCTGATGTGCAAGCGTCCGCCTATCCACGTCGAGCATCCGCGCAGGAAAACTGCAATCACGGTGGCGATGAAGATCAGCAGAAATACTCTGGCGATCCAAAAGACGAAGAGTGCAGCAAAAGCCACAAGCGCGATGACAACTCCCGCCACAAACACCTGCTTGAGTGACTGATTGGCTGAGAGCGTCATCGGAATGTCAACACGCCCGCAATCGTGACAATGGCCGGGTAACAGACGCCGTCCGGCAACCCCGAACGGTTCCGCTCGCACTGCCTCGGACGAGTCGCATCGTCCTTCACTTGTGCAATTGGGTTTCCAGTGTCACCGACGCGCCGGAGAAGCGTGATAACGTATCCGTTTCGGAGAGTTCCTTATGCGTTCTTCATACATTCTCGTTCTCGCGCTTCTGGCGGCGACAGTTTCAGCGGCCGACTTCCCGGAAGCCGAGATCTCGAACGGAGTGGTCACAGCCAAGTTTTATCTCCCAGATGCGGAGAAGGGTTACTATCGCGGGACACGTTTCGACTGGTCGGGCGTGATCTATAGCCTTCGCACACTCGGACACGAGTATTTCGGGCAGTGGTTCGACCGCTATGACCCGAAGCTACACGACGCGATCCAGGGTCCGGTGGAGGAATTCCGCAGCGCCGATGGCGGCATCGGGTACTCGGATGCGGCGCCGGGCGGCACGTTCGTCCGTATCGGAGTGGGCACGGTCCGGAAGCCTGAGGGCGAACACGAGTATCAGATGTTCAAGACCTACGAGATCGTCGACGGGGGAAAGTGGACCGTTCACAAAAGACGCGATCAGATCGAATTCACTCACGAACTTCGAGGCGCGGACGGGTATGCCTACAGGTACTCGAAGACGGTGCGGCTCGTCAAAGGCAAACCCGAGATGATCCTCGAGCATGCGCTGAAGAATACGGGCACGAAAACAATCCGGACCGAACAGTACGACCATAATTTTTTCATGATGGACTCCCAGCCGACTGGTCCCGACGCTTCGGTGCGTTTCCCATTCGATCTCAAACCGAAGGCGCCGGTCCGCGGCACCGCTGCAGAGATAAATGGCGGCGAAATCACGTATAGCCGCGAGTTGCGAAAAGGCGAGAGCGTGTTTGGCGAGTTCGAGGGATTCGGCGCGACGGCGGCAGACTACGACATTCGCATGGAGCATATGAAGGCTGGCGCGGGTGTGCACATCACAGCCGATCAGCCGCTTTCGAAGCAAGTGTTCTGGTCGATCAATACAACGTTTTGCCCTGAGCCGTATATCCTGATCAACGTAGAGCCGGGCAAGACATTCCGCTGGAAATACACATACGATTTTTATTCACTACAGGCGCAGACGGCTGGAAATTAGCCCGGTCCGGACGAAAGCCGTTATCATGACAGACAGCGTTATCGCCAACCTGAGGGAGTAAAACGATGAACAACAGCCGAAGGGGATTCCTGGGATCGATGCTCGCGGCGAGCGCCGTGCCGGGATTCTCGGGAGCCGCGGCAGCAGCGTCTGAGCCGAATAGCGGCGTCGGCTTCAAACTCGGGGTCGCCAGTTACTCGTTTCGCGAGTTCCAGCGTCACCTCGCGATCGTGATGACGAAGAAGTTGAATACGCCTTACATCAACATCAAGGAGTTTCACCTTCCGATCAACAGCACACCGGAGGAAATTCGTCGTGCGCGCGCGGAATTCGAGCGTGCCGGGCTCACCATTCTCGGCGGTGGCAACGTGTCGTTTCAAGTGGATGATGAGGCGGATATCCGGCATCGCTTCGAATACGCCAAACTGGCCGGAATGCCCTTGATCGTTTGCGCTCCGACGCACGAGACGCTCCCGAAGATGGAGAAGTACGTCAAGGAGTACAACATCAAGATCGCGGTTCACAACCACGGTCCCGAAGACAAGCACTTCCCCACGCCAAAGAGTGTTCTCGAGGCAGTAAAGAACATGGACCCCCGCTGCGGATTGTGTATGGACATCGGACACACGGCACGCACGGGCGCGGACATCGTCGAGTCGATCCGTGAAGCAGGACCGCGCCTGCTTGACATGCATGTCAAGGACCTGAAGGACACTCACGACCGAGAGAGCCAGGTGCCGGTAGGCGATGGCGTGCTTCCGTTTCCGGCGATCTTTGCGCAGTTGAAGAAGATGAATTACCAGGGCGGCGTGATGCTGGAATACGAAGTGGACGGTGACGATCCGCTGCCAGGAATGCAAAAGAGCTTCGCGTACATGCGGGGAGTGCTGGCCGGACTCGGCGACAAGGGCTAGCCCATTA
Organism: uncultured Acidobacteriota bacterium; assembly: GCA_963720745.1. Taxonomy (GTDB): domain Bacteria; phylum Acidobacteriota; class Terriglobia; order Bryobacterales; family Bryobacteraceae; genus TMP-7. The sequence continues at coordinate 2,704,759 of CAVRGO010000001.1, read as the reverse complement.
ACGGACAAATTCTACAACTCAACATCTCGAAGGGCGGCATTCCGAAGAGACCGATCCCTGAAGCGTATCTGACGCCGGGCGGCCTCGGGGGGGACGCCTGGGCTCATCCGCAAATTCACGGCGGGCCAATGAAGGCCATCCTTCTGATTACTTCCGAAGGCCTCGAACAATTGCGTGCCCAAGGGTACGCGGTGTATGCCGGCGACCTCGGCGAGAACTTCACAACGGTGGGCCTGGACCGCAAACAGATTCGGATTGGCGATCGCTACCAAGCCGGACAGGCGGTGATCGAAATCGTTAAAATGCGCTCGCCCTGTTCGACCCTCGATCTATACAACCCCGGCGGAAGCCGGCCGATCCAGGACGCCCTTTTCGATGCGCAGGTGAAGGCAGGCGACGCATCGTCGCCGCGTTGGGGTCTGGGCGGTTTCTATGCTCGCGTAGTGAAACCCGGTCTAGTACGGCCGGGGGATCGCATTTCCCTGCTCGATACGCTAGCCTGAGTAGGCTTGGACGCCGCAATTCGGAAACACCGCACGCGGCGAGGAGTCTGAACTCACATGAAAGTCTGTATTATCGGGACGGGATACGTCGGGTTGACGACGGGTGCCTGTCTTGCATTCTTGGGGCACAAAGTATCCTGTATTGATGCAGATACGGCGAAGATCGAATGTTTGCGCGCGGGCAAAACGCCGATCTACGAGCCGCATCTCGAAGAACTGATCGCGGAGTCGCGCAGGAATCTGGAGTTCACATCGGAATACAAGGACGGCATTCCAGACGCTGATGTGATCTTCATTGCGGTGGGCACGCCTCCGAGTGCCGACGGAAGTCCCGACTTGAAGTATCTGTGCGCGGCGGCGGAAGGAATCGGCCAGTACTTCGAAGGGAAGTTCACGGTTGTCGTGAATAAATCGACAGTCCCGATCGGCAGCGGCAATTGGGTGGACTCTATCCTTCGAGAATCGTACGAGCGCCATCATCAGAAGCGGGCGGAGGGCCAATTCTCGGTGGCATCCAACCCCGAGTTTTTGCGCGAAGGAACAGCGATCCACGATACGTTGTATCCCGATCGGGTTGTTATCGGATCGGATAATCCGCGCAGTCTTGAGACGTTGTATTCGCTGTACCGCCCGGTCCTTGACCAATCGTTCACCGCGCCACCGTTTCTGCCGCGCCCGGAAGAGATCGGCGCAGTGCCGCTGGTATCCACCGATCTCGCATCGGCCGAACTGATCAAGTACGCCGCCAACGCGTTCCTCGCGTTGAAGATCAGCTACATCAATGAAATCGGCCAGCTCGCGGCGAAGGTCGGTGCGGATATCACGCAGGTTGCCAAGGGCATTGGACTCGATGCGCGAATCGGCTCGCGATTTCTTCAGGCCGGCATCGGCTGGGGCGGTTCGTGTTTCGGCAAGGATACTTCGGCGCTGATCTCAACGGCTGCCGAATACAATCTCGAGATGCCGATTGTCAATGCGGCGCGGGAAATCAATCGCCGCCAGCGAGAACTCGTCGTCGAGAAACTCCTGCTCGAGTTGCGCATTCTCAAGGGACGCACTATCGGGCTGCTCGGCCTGGCGTTCAAGCCGAACACGGACGATCTGCGGGATGCACCAGCGATCGAGATTGCCAAAAAATTGATCGACCGCGGGGCGAAGGTGAAGTTGCACGATCCGATCGCGATGGCGCGGTTTCGAGTCGAACACCCCTCGTTGGCTTCGTTTTGCTGCGAAACACCCGAGAACGTCGCCGAGGAAGCGGACGCGGTGGTGCTGGTGACCGAGTGGCCGCAATATCTCGAGATGGACTGGTCGCGGCTGGCGTCCCTGATGCGCACTCCGCTCGTGATGGACGGCCGGAACGTCCTCGATTCCGGAAAGCTGCTGCGAGCTGGATTCCGTTATCTCGCCATCGCGGGCTGGAACCCCGCATCCGTCGCGGCGTCGGTCACCAGCCCGCCGTTGTGAACGAATCAGCGGATCACTTCATTCGTAACGAAGAGCCAGTAGCGGATCGACGCGCGCGGCGCGGTGCGCCGGGACGTAGCTCGCGGCGATCGCAACCATCGCAAACAGCACGACGGCTCCCATGAAGACCAGCGGATCGGCCGGTTGAACCTGGAATAGAAGTCCGCGGAGAAATCGCGTGAGGGCGAGAGAGCCGGCAGCACCGATCAAGGTACCCGCGGCAATCAACCTCAGCGCATCGCCGAGCACCATGCTGCAGATGTCCGCGAAGTTCGCGCCGAGCGCTGTCCTGATTCCGATTTCCCTCCGGCGTTGCGCTACCGAATATGCGATCACTCCGTAGAGGCCCACCAATGCGAGCAGCACCGCCGCGCCCGCAAAACAGCCGATCAGCCAGAGCGCGAGGCGCCGCGGACCTAGATTCGATTCGACGATCTCATCGAACGTTCGAATGTCCGTCACCGGCTGGTCGCGGTCCACTTCGAGCATGCGCGCGCGAACGGCGTTCGCTGCCAATGACGGATCGCCAGCAGTGCGAATGACGAAGCTCATGGAAGGCCAGGTTCTTTGTGCGAACGGGGTATACATCTCGGGCCTTGTGTCAACGTCCATGGCACCGTTCTTCACGTCCGCAATCACGCCGATTACCTCGCTATCGAGTTCCGCCCTGGCGATGAGCAGGTGCTGTCCGATCGGGTCCTGGTCCGGCCAGAATTTGCCAGCCATCGCTTCGTTGACGATAGTCACGTAGGGTGCCCCGGCGCGGTCGCGTTCGTTGAATGTGCGGCCGCGAATGAGCCGAATACGCATGGTCTCGAAGTAACCCGGCGTCGCCGATTGCCAGTAAGCGAGAGGTCGCTCGGCAAACTGGATGCGCGGATCGTTCGCGCGAATAACCGGAGCCATCACGAAGCCCGCCAGTGGAGTGGAGAGCACCGCGGCGGCGGACTGAACCCCAGGAAGGGTTTCGATGGATTTCAGAGTCCGATCGAAGAAGTTCGTGCGTGCCTCGCCGACCGGATAGCGGGAGGTCGCGAGCGTCACGCGCATGGTCAGCACGCCGTGAGCATCGAAGCCGGGGTTCACGGTTTCGAGCGCAGCCAGGCTCCGGAGCAGCAGACCGGTGCCGATCAACAGCACAGTGGATAATGCGACCTGCCCGATGACGAGAGCATTGCGCGTACGGCCGTGACCAATGCCGCCGGACGCAGTCCTGCCGCCTTCGCGGAGCATCGAAACCAAATCGGGATTCGAAACCTGCAGCGCCGGGAGGAGCCCGAATAGAATGCCCGTCGCCAGCGACACTCCCAGCGTGAACAGCAGAACGCGAGTATTCTGATGTACTTCCTGCAAATGAAATTGGCCGGCTTGAGCGGTTCTGGCGAGCAGCGAAGTACCCCAATCCGCGAACAACAGCCCCAGCATGCCGCCGACGAAAGCGAGTAAAGCGGACTCGAGCAAAAGGTGCGTCATGACGTGCCGGCGAGTGGCGCCCACAGCAGCGCGAATGGCGATCTCCCTGCCCCTGGCCGAGGCTCGCGCGAGCAGCAGCGCCGCGACATTCGCACACGCGATCAGTAGCACGAATCCCACAGCGACAGCCAGCACGGCGAGCGTTGTGCGGATACCCTCGCTACGTTGTTCCTGTAGGGGCTGCAGTTGCATGCGCACGTCGGGATCGGCATCCACCTTCGCAGGATTCTCGCGTTGATACGCGCGTGCAACGACGTCGAGATCGGCCTCGGCCTGCTGAAACGTCGTGCCCGGTTTCAGCCGGCCGAGGACTTGCGCGAATCCCGCCCCGAGTTGAATCTGTTCCGTAGTGAAAACGGAGGTGCCGTACAAATTTGTCACCCACACGTCGAGGTCGGGCGCGGGTTGGTCAAAGCCCGCGCCCATGACACCGATGATGGTGTAGGCGATTCCATCGAGGATCATGGGCTTGCCCGTGATGTCCGGCGTGGCCGCGAACCGGCGGTTCCACAGACCCTGGCTGATGATCGCAACCGGCTTGCCGCCCGGGGCATCCTCCTCACGCAAAAAGTCGCGCCCGATGGCTGGGGTGACTCCGAGCATCGCGAGGAAGTTGTGCGTGACCCGCGCGGCACTTATCTGTTCCGGCTGATCGCCCCCGGTCAGGTTGAGGTTTTCGACCGCAACGCCTGCCAGTTGGGCGAATCCGTGACTATGATCTCGAAGGTATTCGTATCCTCCGGGTGATAGTGACGACCCGCGGAGGTTCCGTTTGGGATTCGTTCCGGCAAGTAGAACAAGCTGGTCGGATGCGGGGAACGGGAGTCGCCGCAACACCACCGAGTCGATGACGCTGAAGATCGCTGTGTTCGCACCGATCCCGAGGGCCAGAGTGAGCACGCACAGAACGGTGAACCCTGGTGTCTTCAACAGAGATCGCAGGACGATGCGAACGTTTCCCAGCATGTTCGTGAGACGTGTGCCGTTGCGATGAGTACCGCAGGCGGAACTTCTACTGCGGCGGGACCCCTCCAGCCGCTTTCACCCTATCGCCTTCTATCGCCATGGGACGCGACATTACGATCTCCACTGCCGTTCCGGTGTCGAAGCGGACATCGCTGCCGCGCGCGAGCAAGGCAATCAGCGTACCCGCCGCAACTCCCGAGAGCCCGCCTACGCCGAAGCCGCGGAGCGAGGGCCTGGCGGCGACACCCGCGAGAGCGCCAATCTGCCCGCCCTTCGATGCCGCATCGCCGACTCTTTCGAGATCCTTACCCTTTTCGGAATCGTGCGACACTTTTCCGGGCTCTTCGATGTGGGTGCTTTCGCTGCCGGGCACGTGGTCGATGGCGGCCGCTATATCCAGCGTGTACCCGTTCGCATAGATGAGAGTGGTCAGGTGAAACTGCAACTCGGCGGTTCCTTTGATCCGTCCGGCGCGCTTCACGTTATCCACAACACCTTGAACCCAGGTGCCGGCAGGAATCGCCATGCTGCCGTTCAAAACGACAGGGAATGTCGTTTGGGCGTAAATCTGGTCTCCGGGCTTGGCATCTTTCGTGGAGACGGGCTGGCGAAGTTGAATCGGGATGCGCGTACCGGCGGGCACGACCCACAGGTTTCCCGACGCCTCCGCAGACCGCGGCACCGCGGTTAAATCTTCGCGGGTTTTCAACCGCATCGGCTCTTTGGGCTCTTCTTTCGGAGTCTGCTGTGCCACAGCGGCGAAACCGGCCAGTAGGAATGCGAGCAAGGTCCTGAAATACATCTCCACTCCGCTCCGAATTGTAAAACACTCCCAAGGTTCGCGAGTTCCGTTCGGCGTTCGGGGAATATGCTTGTACGGTGGAACTCACTTAGCGAAACGGCCAGACCTGCTCGACGGTTTTGCTCAGAATCCAACTCTTGTCTTCGGCGTTCAGGAACTTCATCTCGTCTCGAACGACTGTCAGCGCTTGATGGTATTCGGCCTTAGAGTTCTCGATGATCGGCCAATCGGTAGCCCACATCAGATGCTGCGGCCCGAACGCGTCGTACAAGTGGTGCACGAGTTGCTGCTCATCCAACCACGGATAGCTTTGCTTCGATAGCGACCAGGTATGCGAGATTTTGACGAAGACCTTCGGGTAGCGGGCGAGCGCAAGCAGTTTTTCGAGTTCGTTCGGCTGATCGACCGGGCAATCAGCCATGTGGTCGATCACCACCGTGAGATCCGGGAAACGGTCGATGAGCATCTGCGCGTCCGGCATGCGCGTGATCGGCGCAAGCAGCGTCATCGGAACACGCAGACTCCGGCAGCGTTGCCATAACGGAGGCATCAATGGCCCCCTAATCCAATCGCCCGCGGGTCCCGCCGCCGGACTGAGCCGGACGCCGTGAAACCCCGCCTGTTCATGAATTCGCGTAAGGTGATCGGGCGCGGCAGGATCGAGCGGATCGACGCGACACACGCCTTGAAAATATTCCGGGTACTGTTTCAGCACCGACGCAAGATACCGATTGTCGTACTTGTAGTGGATTACCTGAATGATAACGGTCTTCTCGATGCCATTCGCTTTCATCAGGCCGAGCAAGGTTTCGGGTGCCGCATCGCGATCGGGAACGTGGGCGCCTTCTGCGAAGGGAAACGGCGCAGAGTGCTTCCACACATGCACATGAGGATCGATGAGGCGATAGGAAGGCAAGGCTGCAAACATGGCGGCTCCGATCAGTTCCCGGCGGCTCAGTTCAGACATAGATCGGTTCCAGCGTTCGCACGACGTATGCGCCACAGCGTTCATAGCTCGTGCGTGGACCGTTGCGCGCGATGTCCAGATCGACGCACAGCCACCCTTTGAAGCCGATGTCGCGCAGCACCCGATGGCAAGCCGGGAAGTCAATCTCTCCGTCGCCCAGGTCAAAGATGCTCTCGCGAAAACTCTCTTTCAGACCCGCGCGTTTCGCGTCTTTGTAGTCGGCGAGCATCAGGCGACTGCGGTGCTTGTGAAGAATCGCCGGCACGTCGCCGCCAGCGAGATGAACGTGAGCCGTGTCCGGTGAGAAATAGAACAGGCGAGGGTCGGTTAATTCCATGCAGCGATCGATCTCCGCAGGATCCTGCACCATCTGGCCAAGGTGATTGTGCAAGCCCGCCTTGAAGCCCATCTCTCCGGCCGTTTCTCCGAGTTGGTTATAAAACCGGCACATGATCGCGAACGCTTCCGGACCAGGTCCCCGGCGAGGCGAGAATACGACCAGGTGATGTGCGCCGAACCCGGAGAGGAACTTCATCGCGTCGCGCGCGTGGCCGAGAGCCGCACGGTGCTGCGCCGGATCGTGAGCCGCCGCATTGAATGAAATGGTTATGATCTGAACGCCCCTGCTGGACGCCTCGCGCTCCATTTGCGTCGCGGTAATTCGATACTTCTCCAGAATCTGCGGAAACTGCGTCAAACGAATCCCGATGAAACCGGTATCGTGCATGACATCCAGAATGTCGGTGAATGGGACCGGAGGAAAGTAGTTCCAGAGGTTCGAGCCGAGCGCCCAGCGAACATTGCGGTTAGCCGGCAACTTGGCCGCGGCCGCGGCCAACGCGCTTCCGATCATCGCCAGATAGCATCTGCGAGTCATGTTTGTGACAGCATACATCACGCGCGTTCAACGCTGTGCCGCTGAAATGGTTTGGAATAGCGAAGCATCTTACGTCTGTGCGGCTACTCTGGAGATTCGCGGCGGAGTTTGTGCCGTTTGCGCCCTCACCGGCGATCTCTTCAATCAGTTCGTGTTTTTCGAACTGATGAGCGTCTCCGCATTCGCGTTGTGCGGGTACAAAACCGAAGATCCCGAGCCGGTGCAAGGCGCCTTCAACTTCGCTGTCACGAACACAGTCGGCGGCATTTTTGTTCTGACCGGCATTGCGCTGATCTACTCGCGGACCGGCACGCTGAACATGGCGCAGGGCGGGAGCGTGTTATCGCAGGCCGCACCGGACGGGCTGGTGGTCACCGCGCTGACGCTGTGCATTTGCGGGTACCTGGTGAAGGCGGGCATCGTGCCCTTTCACTTCTGGCTGGCGGCCGCCCATGCCGTAGCGCCGACGCCAGTGTGAGCTCTGTTCTCCGGCGTGATGGTGGAGCTTGGGATGTACGGCGCCGCGCGTGTCTACTGGACGGTGTTCGCACGGGCACTCGATGCGCATGAGGCACCGGTTCGAACTGTGCTGCTCGTCATCGGTGTCACGACCGCGATTACTGCGGCAATCATGTGTTACGGCCAGCGCAATCTGAAAAGGCTGCTGGCATTTTCCACCATCAGTCACATGGGGCTGATGGTGGTTGGCTTGTCGATGTTGAGCGCGGGCGGCCTGGCGGACACCACCGTGTACGTGATGGGGCACGGCGCAATTAAGGCGGCTCTTTTCATGGGCGCGGGTATTCTTCTGCACCGGGTCAGCACCGTGGATGAGTTCGAATTGCACGGCCGTGGCAAACAGGAACCGTGGATCGCCACGGTTTTTCTCGCGGGTGCCGCGGGACTCGCCGGCATGCCTCCGCCGGGCACGTCGGCGGGAGACAGCCTGATCCACGAAGCAGCCAAACACGCCGGGCTCGAATTCACGCGTTGGATCTCATTCGCCGCGGCCGTACTTACATCGGCGGCCATTTTCAGAGCAACCGCGCGCGTGTTTCTCGGATGGGGTCCGGCCGGGGGACAGAGCCCTGGCGGCGCTCCGAAAACTGAAGAGAAACGCGAGACCACGAGCGGCCATGAACAAGTTCCCCTCTCAATGTACATTCCACCTTTGTTGTTGGGCTTCGTCGGCATCCTGCTGGGTTTCGTCCCGGGACTCACCCGCGGCGCTCTTCATGAAGCGGCACGATTCACTGATTCGGCATCGTACGCAGCCCGCGTTCTGGCCGGTATTCCGTCTGTTGCCGCACCGCCCGATCTCCCGATTCGGATGAACGCACTCAGCGGACTGATGTGCATGTCCTCGGGTCTTGTGCTGGGCATCGCGCACCGGCGCAGCGCGAAACTGCGGAAGGTTGGCGAGGCACTGACTTTCCCGCTGGAATTATTGAGAGCCGCACACAGCGGCCATGTAGCCGACTACGTGGTCTGGTTGATGTTCGGCACAGCGGCATGCGGCTGTGTTTGGTTGTTTGCCATCGGATGACTTCAACGCCGCCGCGCCTGTCTGCTTCACAATGGAATGAATGACTCGACATGCACTCGCACTGACGATCCTATGCGGCGTTGTCTGGGCTGACGCGGCCGCTGGATTACGATGGACGGCTCCGTCCAACTGGAAAAACGAAGGCAGCCGGCCCATGCGGGCAGCTACGTACGCGGTCCCACCCGCTGCCGGAGACAAGGAGGGCGGCGATTGCGTCGCGTACTTCTTCGGACAAGGACAGGGCGGATCCGTCGACGCGAACATCCAGCGCTGGACCGGGCAGTTCAAGGATGCCTCCGGCCACGCACCGAAACCCACGATCAAGAAGACGACCGTGCACGGATTACCGGTCACCACGATGGACATCGCCGGGACATATTCAGGCGCGGGCGGGCCGATGATGCAGGCGCAGGCGCCGAAACCGGGCTATCGCATGCTGGCGGCCATCGTCGAAGGTCCGGGCGGATCTATCTTCTTCAAATTCGCGGCGCCGGCGAAGACCGTCGCCGCCAACGAGAAGGCGTTCGATCAAATGATCGCTTCCGTCCAGAAGCAATAACGCTACGCCAGTTTGAAACGGCGCACGTCGATCTTGTTATCTGCGAATACGCCCAGGCCGAGCACGCCCGCAATCTCGATGTGCTCCACCTGCATGTTCAGGTAACGGCTGTCCGCGTCGGGCTTCGCGGTCGCGATGGGTAGCCGTCCGACCTCGGTGCGTTTCGCGTCAATCACCTTTAAACCGGTTTTGTCGAGCGCGACCGGATCAGTGGAAAAATACATGGTCTTGTGCTCCCACATGTACTTCTGAACCGATCCGCCGGGACCGCCGTGATACGCGGCGAGAACCGCGTCGAGTATATTCAGCACGTTCTTCTGGCGGATGATGTGGTGATCGACGATGTTCGGAATGAAAGTGCCGCAGGTGTTCAACGTCGGGGTGGGGTGACTCCGGCTGACATTGTTCACGAGTCCATGCGATAAATTCTTCAACGCGATCGTGACGCCAGCCGATTGGTGGTGCTTCAGCACGCAAAGATTCACCAGCTTGTTGACGTCCTTGGTGATGAACCTCGACAGGTACGAACGCCGGTGGTGCGGATTGTTCGGATCGGCCTGTGGCAGCACCAGCGGCATCTCGATGTATTGATCGCGATCGTACATTGCCATGTCGAGCTGTAGCGGATCAATCGCGTCGGTTCCGTAGGTCCAGCGGACGCCTTGCGGCAGCCACTTGTCGAAACCCGCTTCGAGGAACTCCCGCCGGTAGCGATCGTAGGCAACGACATTCTTCACCGGAACGCCCGCCATCTTCAATCCGGCGACGATCTCCTGCACTACTTCGGGTGACGACATCACCGCGGGACGGCCGACGGGGTTCAGCTTCAGACCGACGACATCCCCCGGCTCGAAAAAGAATCGCCACGCCTCCTGTGGAGTGGGAGCGCCCGTGAGTTCCATCATGCCCTTGTTGAGCATGCCGCGCACGGCGTCGCGCTGGTACTTGCGGTCGATCACCGAACCCGGATGCTGTACGGCGATAACACGGCCTGGAAAAGGGCCGGGTATACCGAGCCGAGTGGATGTTGCAGCCGCTGAAGAATACGATGCCGCCAAACCGCCCGCCAGACTTTCCAGCAGGAACGCTCTGCGATGTCGATCGATACGCATTCTTCCATTAGAGTCGATGCGCGCTCGGATTGCACCGGCCATTTCGGATCCGGTTTCATCGGAGGGCTCGGCGTGCTACGATCCTCGAACATGGCACTCGCGTTGGTAACCGGCAGTTCCGGCGGGATAGGTCTCGCCATTGCGGAGGAGCTCGCGCGAAAGAGGACGGACCTGGTCCTCACGGCGCGAAGCGGTCAGAAACTGGCGAACATCTGCGCCGGGTTCGCCTCCGAGCATGCTATCCGGGCCGTGCCGCTCGCGCTGGATCTGACCCAGCCCGGCTCCGCCGCTGCGCTCGTTGAACAGATGGAAGTGCGCGGCCTCGCACCGGACATCCTCGTCAACAATGCGGGATTCGGCACCTACGGCGAGTTCGTCAAGCAATCCGTCGAATCCCAGGTCGAGATGATACAGCTCAACATCACCGCGGTAGTGGAGCTGACGCATCGGCTTCTGCCCGGAATGATCGCGCGGCGAAGCGGGCGGATCCTGAACGTCGCCTCAACGGCAGCGTTCCAACCCGGACCGCTGATGTCGGTCTACTACGCATCTAAGGCGTTTGTGCTGCACTTCAGTGAGGCGATTGCGAATGAACTGGAGGGCACGGGCGTCACTGTCACCGCGTTGTGCCCGGGACCGACCACCACCGGCTTTCAGGAACGTGCCGCGATGACGGAATCGCGGCTGCTGAAGGCACCCATGATGGATGCCGAATCCGTTGCACGCGCGGGGCTTGACGCGATGTTCGCCGGGCGATCGCTGGTAATCCCCGGCGTATTGAACTGCCTGGTTGCCTTTTCGACGCGCTTTGCGCCGCGCGAACTGGCAACGCGGATCGCGAGGCAGGTTCAGGAGCGCAACTGAAACTCGCGGCTCGCCGGCCTGCTAGCGGTGAGTCAGGTCGCGGATCCAGATGTCCCTGAAGCGCATGTTGCCGCGGCCGCCCGAGTGCAATTGCAGCGCGATTCCGCCATCGGCTCCGAATGGCTTCGGATCGGTGTAGTCGATCATCTGCACCCCGTTCAGCCTCGAGATGTATCGATTGCCTTCCACTTTCAGCAGGTACTCGTTCCACTCCTCGTGGCGCACGACCGTCTCGTTTTCCGGCGCAGGCCACACCAGCCATTGCCGGCCGACGTCGTACACGCCGCCCGTATGGCGCCCGATCGTGCAGTCGATTTCGAACTGCGGCCCTTGGATCACCTCGGGCGTGCCCGGCTTGAAATCCACATGGAAGAATACGCCGCTGTTCCCGTCACCCTCGCATTTGAACTTCAACGAGAGTTGAAAATCCTTGTAGTTCTTCTCGGTGCGAAGATAACCGTATTCCTGCGTGACGGCCACGCCATGTAAGGTGCCATCCTCCACCTGCCACTTCTCTTTTCCGATATTGGTCCAACCGGTCAGATCTTTTCCGTTGAACAGCTCTACCCAATCTTCGCCCGGCAGTTTCGGCCGGCGCGACTGTGCGTAGATGGCGAGCGCTGCGACTGCGGTAACAACTACGAGCAGGATAAAACGGCGCATGAGTCTCCTATTTGTTGTCCTTATTCTGAGTAATCATCAACGCCAGATAGTTCACCACTTTCGCTTCGTTACGCGCAACTTCCACGTATGCGGAGCGCAGCAACTGGTCCTTGCGGTTCTGCAGCGTTTCGCGAATGGTCTGCTGCACGCGAGGATCGTTCAACTCACGCTGGCCAGCGGGTTCTTTGGCGATCACTTTCAGAATCCGGTAGCCTTCCTGCGTCTTCAGAATGTTCGACACCTGCCCCGGCGGGATGGCGAGCACCGTTTTGCGCAGATCGGGGGATGCACGGTCGAGAGACGATTCGGCGATGAACCCGAGGTCGCCGCCGTTCTGGGCGCTGGCCGGATCCTCGGAGTAGTTCTGCGCCAGTTGCGAGAAATCCTCACCCTGGCGAATGCGCGCCAGGAGGTTCTGGATCTTCTTCTGCGCCTGATCGTCGTTCTGCGCTTTATCGTTCTTCAGGTTGTGGATGTCGGGATTGGGCGCCGGCGTCACCAGGATCTGAGCCAGATGGATCTGCGGCTCCACGAGATTGAAACTGGCGCGGTTGGAGTTGTAGAACTCCCCGATATCCTTGTCGCTGATATTGATGTGAGAAGTGATTTCTTTGTTGAAGAGCTTTTGAACGCTGAGATCCCGCCGCAGTTGCGCCTTCAGATCTTCCAGGCCCATCTTGCGGCTCTGCAATTGGCGCTGGAACTCCTCCTGCGTGTACGGGGCTTTCAGTTCAGTCAGCTTGGCGTCTACATCGGCGTCCGTGGCCAGGAGGTTCGCTTTTTCGGCGCGCTGCACCATGATCTCGCTGTCGATCATGCTCCTCAACAGTTCGAGCTTCTGGAACATCGACTGGTCGTCGTTCGGCCGCTCTCCGGCGCTGGCAAACTGCGATTGAAACTGTTTGTTCAGATCGGCGAAAGTAATTGCGTGGCTGTTGACGGTGGCGGCAACGTCAGGAGATACCGACTTCTTGCAGGCGATGGGGATGAGGCAAAGTAGGGCCGAAGCGGCCAGGGCGGCGGTGGGACGAAACATTCCGGTAAGTCCAGTTTAACAGTCCGAAAGGGCAGGTTTGTAATGCGCCTGATGCTACCCTGTCGTATATGGGCAACGACAACCTCTTTCCGATGTACCGCGAGGGTGTCCCCCTGCTGGACTCCGGCCTGGGCACGACACCGCGCATCACGTCTTTGCTCATTAAACCGGCATCGGCGGTGTGCAATCTCGACTGCGCATATTGCTTCTATCTGGACCGCGACGCCGACCCGTACAAAGCTTTGCCCGGCCGCCGCATGACCTTCGAGACGCTGGAACGGCTGGTGGACAGCTACCTGTTCTACTCGTATCCGAACAGCGTGTTCGCGTTTCAGGGCGGCGAACCGACGTTGGCCGGGCTGCCGTTCTTCGCGAAGCTCTGCGAGCTTCAGAAGGGTTTGGGACGCGACGGGCAGAACGTCAGCAATTCAATTCAGACCAACGCCGTTCTGCTGGACAAGAACTGGTGCGATTTGTTCCGCTCCTACAACTGGCTGCTCGGAGTTTCCCTGGACGGCCCGCAGGACATTCATGATCTCTACCGGTTCAACAAAGGCGGCCAGCCGACGTGGCGCAAAGTTGTGGACGCGGTGGAACTCCTGCAGGCGGAGAAGGTGGAGTTCAACATACTTTGCGTGCTCAGCCAGGCGAACGTAGACAAGCCGCGGGAGTTGTACAAGTTCTTCAGAAGCCTGGGAGTCGACAACATCCAATACATTCCGCTGGCCGAGTTCGAGCCGGACGGGACTCCGATGGCGTTCACCATCAGCGCCGAGCAGTACGGGCGGTTTCTGACGGAAACGTTCGACCTGTGGTGGCCCGACCGCCGCAGGGTCCGCATCCGTTTCTTCGATAACCTGGCGGAGGCGGTGGCGGGCCAGAAGCCCGGCAGTTGCACGCTACACGAGACCTGCGACAGCTACGTCGTGGTCGAGTATAACGGCGATATCTACCCCTGCGATTTCTTCGTCGAGAAGGACTGGAAACTCGGGAACGTGAACTTGGATTCCTGGGCGGAGGTGGCGCGGCGGAACCGGCGCTACAGCTTTGCATCGAAGAAGACGATCGCCCATCCCGAGTGCCAGGTATGCGAGTATCAGTCGATTTGCCATGGCGGCTGCCCCAAGTTTCGCCACGGCCCGCACCGCAGGTTTGAGGACCTCGATTATTTCTGCGGAGCGTACAAGATGATCTTCGCGAAATCGGTCGAACCTCTGCGCAAAGAGGTCCAGAGGCTGTACGGGCGGCAACCCGCCCACACAGCGGTGTAGTACGCTGATCACACCGGAGTCTTAACCGATGGTTTCCCGTCGCATCTTACTACAAACTGCGGCAGCCGCTTCTGCCGCGCCTTTGATTCAAAGTGCCGCTTCCGCTGCTGCGCCCGGCGTGCGCCAGCGATTTGCCGTTTCGAGCTATTCTTATTGGCACTTTGCCCCGCAGAAATACCCGATCGAAAACGTGATCGAAGACGCGTACAAACTCGGCTTCGATGGTGTCGAGATTCTTCATCGCGGCATGGAAAGCGAAACCGCTGCATACATGAACAAGCTGAAGCGAATGGCCTTCGAGCACGGCCTCGACCTGGTGATGCTGTCGATTCATCAGGATTTCGTGTCTCCCGATGCGGCTGAACGCAAGAAGCACATCGATCACACGGTGCACTGCATCGATCTTGCCGCGCAAATGGGCATCCCCGCTATCCGCCTGAACTCGGGAAGATGGAAAACGATCCAGTCCTTTGATGACCTGATGAAAGTCAAAGGAAACGAACCGCCGCTCGCCGGATACAAAAACGAAGACGCTATCAAATGGTGCATCGATTCCATTCGCGAGTGCCTTCCCGCGGCCGAAAAGGCCGGCGTGGTGCTGGCGCTCGAGAACCATTGGGGTCTCACGACGTCGGTCGATACCCTGCTCCAGATTTGGCGCGCCGTGGATTCTCCCTGGCTCGGAATCAACCTGGATACGGGCAACTTCCCCGACGATCCGTATGAAGGGCTGGCCAAGGTGGCGCCGCACGCCACCATCGTTCAGGCCAAGACCTATTACGGCGGCGGCGTCTGGTACACGCTCGATCTCGACTACAAGCGTATCGCCGGTATCTTCCGCAAGGCCGGCTTTTGGGGCTACATCTCGCTCGAAATGGAAGGCAAGGAGCCGGCCACGACGGCCGTACCCAAGAGCATCGAGGCACTCCGGGCCGCATTCGCATGAAGCGTTGGGCGGCGGCGCTGGTACTCTGCCTGAGTGCGGCCGCACAATCCTCGGATCCGAAGGACAAGACGGCCGAAGATCCGGTTTCCAGGCCTGCGGAGCCCGTGCCCGCGGTTGTCGATTCCCAAGTCAAACGAATCGAATTGAACCTACTGGGGAAGACTAACATCGCGGCAGGCGAGAGCCGGCGCAATGAGAACATTCAGTTCAACCTCGTGGACAACAACGCGCTGAAGGAACTGAACGTCCGTCTCGGTACAACCGCCACCATCCACGAGTTCCAACCAGAACGCGGCTATTTCGGTGCGGAGTTCGGGAACGCGCCGTCGGCCGTGCTGCACGTCGTGCCTCTTGCGCCCCGTGTTGCCGGAACGGACGGAAGTCTGTACTGGTCCCATCAGAACAGCATCTTCAGCGCGCGTTCATTTTTCCAGGTGGGCGGCGTGAAACCCGCCCACGACAACGACTACGGGTTCAACGTGGGACGCTCGCTGTGGCGCGGCGGATTTCTGACGCTGACCGGTTCGCAACAGAAAATACGCGGACAGGTGAACGGGAACGTACTCGTTCCGCGCCCGGATGAGCGAACGGCGCTCGCCACCGATCCGCTTGTGCGGGCACTCATCACGCGCTGGCTGGCGGCGTATCCTTCCGAACTCCCGAATCGCACCGATATCAACCCGCGTGCTTTGAACCGAAGCGCACCGCAGCGCATCGACAACAACAACGCGACCATCCGGCTGGATCAACTTGCGGGCGCCAGGGACCGCTTCACCTTCTCGTACAACAACACCACGCAGTTCGTACAGGCGTTTCAACTCGTTGCAGGACAGAATCCGGACACCGACACCCGATCGCATGCCGCCCGCGCTACATGGGAGCGCCAGTGGGTTGCGAATACGCTGATGGACCTGTCGGCGGGTTTCGACCGGATCGGCTCTTTCCTGCATCCGGAACCGAATGCGATCGGACCCATGGTGTCAGTTTCGGGACTCGAGACGCTCGGGCCGCAAGCGATCATCCCGATCAACCGTGCGCAGAATCTGTTCAAAGAGGCGGGAACGCTGCGCCGCTCCGCGGGCAATCATCAATTCACGTTGGGATTCCAGATCCTCCGGCGGCAGTTGAACGGCATGGAAACGGACGCTCACCGCGGGTACTTCGGCTTCTCAAACGACTTCGGACGAACGGGCATCGAGAACTTCCTGCTCGGAACGCCGAGCCAGTATATCGTCTCGATCGGCGACGTTCACCGAGGTTTTCGGAATTGGGAAGGACAGATCTACGCGGGCGACAACTGGAAAGTTTCACCGAACCTGACCTTGAACTACGGCCTGCGTTGGAGCCCGGTGTCGCGGCCATACGAGGTGAACAACCTCAACCAGATTCCTTACGGCGCGCAGTGGAAGAACTTCGGACCGATGTTCGGTATCGCCTATCGCCTGCCGGACAAATGGGGCGTGGCCAGAGCCGCGTACGGGCTGTTCTACGGCGAGATCTATCCGGTAACGTTTCAGCAGGTCCGGTTCAGCCCACCCGGAAGCGTGAAGATTGTGGTCCCGGCGCCCGATCTGCTGAACCCACTCGGGGCGGATCTCGCGGATCCTCGAGGGAATCTGTATCTACTCGATCCGAACCTTACCGCGCCCTATTCGCACCAGTACAACTTCAGTTGGGAACCGGATTTCTCGAGCAAATGGAAGGTGCAACTCGGGTACGTGGGAAGCCGGTCTCAACGGCTGCTGATCATGTGGTACCTGAATCGCGGGCACGTCGTGCCCGGTATCCCTCAGACCACGGCGACATTGAATCTGCGCCGCCCCGATCAGCAGTATGCGGACGAACGCTATGTTCTGAACGGATCGCGCGGCTACTTCGATGCGTTCCGGGCGTCGGTAATCGTTCCGCGTTGGCGCGGCCTGTCGGTGGACGCGTCGTATTGGTTCAGCAAGGCAATGGATCTCGGTGCCTCCTACACCAACACCGCCTATGACGCGGATTCGCGTTTGTCGCGGAGCCAATCGGAGTTCGAAACGCACGCCGACATGAAGGGCCGGAGTTCCTTCGATCAGCCGCACGCATTTCTGGTGCGGGGTGCATTCCTGGCGCCTCCGAGAGCGGGCCGCTGGAATTTATCGGCCGTCGCTTTGTTGAAGTCCGGCTCGCCATTCACGGTCTTCGCCGGATCGGACGCTCCCGGCTATGGCAACGTGGACGGCAACGGAGGCGACCGGCCGAACCTGCTCGACGCTTCCATTCTGGGTAGAACTGTCGGCAATCCGGACACCTCGCGAGCACTGCTGCCCCGCTCGGCGTTCGCTTTCATCCAGCCGGCGGAGGCCGTGGGCAACCTCGGGCGAAACACGTTCCGGCGCGGCGGCTATCGAAATGTCAATGCGTCGTTGTCGCGGGAATGGGTCTTAGGCGGCGAAACACGCATGACTCTGCGTGCCGAATCGATTAATTTCCTGAACACGCCGCAGTTCGCCGATCCCGGCACCGATCTCGCCAATCCGAATTTCGGCCAGATCACGAACACATTGAACGACGGACGAACCTTCCGGTTCGGCGTTCAGTTCGGGTGGTGATAGAGGCCCCACCCCTTGAGGAAGTTATTCCGTCAGGAACGCGGTGGTTTTGATGCCCGAGATGTCGAAACGTTTGCGGCACCGGATGTTCTTGCAGGCGACTTTATCGTCCAGCAGAACCAGGTAGCTTTGCGCTTTTTTGAACTTCGCACGGTCGCGCTCGTCAGCGTTGCCGGGCAGCCGGTCAATCTTCTTCCGTAGCAGCCATCGCAGGTCATAGGTCTCCTGCGTTTTGCAGAACGGGCAATTCAATGTTGCCGGTTTAGTCGTCTGCGATTCGCGATAGAAGTTTCGTTCGTCCATCTCGCCGTCTCCCGTCTCAAGCCACACCCGCAGCCACTCGGGCCGCGACCTTCGAAAAACTGGCGTCCAGCCGCGACATGAATTCGTCGACATCCGAACGCGTGATGTTCAGCGGTGGGGTAACGCGCAGAACGTTGCCGTACGTTCCACCCTTGCCGATCAACAGCCGGTTGTCGCGGGCGGCTTCCATCACCTGTACCGTAACAGCGGCGGCGGGCGTCTTCGACCGGCGGTCCTCAACTAACTCGAGGGCCTGCATCAAACCCATCCCGCGCACATCGCCGATCATCGCATACTTCGCTTTCAGATCATCAAGTCCTTCGCGCAGATATCGGCCCGTTTCTTCTGCGTTGATCATCAACTGGTGTTCGTCCACGTAGTCGATCACCGCTTTCGCGGCTGTACACGCCACCGGATTACCGCCGAAGGTGGAAATGGTAACGCCGCGTACCGCATCGGCGATGTCGGGCCGGGCGACCGTGAGCCCGATCGGCGTTCCGTTCCCGAGTCCTTTCGCGCTGGTGAGGATATCTGGTGCGACGCCGTATTGCTCGATCCCGAACCATTTGCCGCCCGTGCGGCCCCAGCCGGTCTGAACCTCGTCGGTAATGAAGACTCCGCCGTGATCCCGAACGATGTTCTCGACGATTTTGAAATATTCCTTGGGAGGGGTGATAAACCCGCCGACGCCCTGAATCGGCTCTCCGATAAACCCGGCGATGTGGCCCGCAGTGGTGGTTTGAATCAGTTCCTTGACGTCGTGCGCGCACCGTATGTCGCAATCGGGATAAGTGAGGCCGAACGGGCAGCGGTAACAGTAGGCGCTATGCGCGTGCACGACACCGGCGGGGACGGGTTGTCCCAGGCGCCACGAGGATTGGCCGGACAACGCCAGGCCCATCGACGAGCGCCCGTGGTAACTGTGCCTTAGAGCAACGATCTCCTGCGAGCCCGTGTAGCATCGCGCCGCCAGGATCGCGGCCTCGTTCGCTTCGGTCCCGCTATTGGTGAAAAACGATTTCCGCGCTACTCCGCCTGGAGTAATTTCGGCGATACGCTTGGCCAAGGCGGCCTGCGGTTCGTTCGCAAATACGGTGGAGACGTGCTGTAACGTGTCCAACTGGCGGCGAACCTTCGCGTTCACCTGGTCATTGCAATGGCCGACGCTGATGGTAACGATGCCGCCGAAGAAATCGAGGTATTGGTTGCCTTCGACATCGTAAACGAACTGGTCCTTCGCGCGCGCGATCACGAGCGGCTGCTCGAAGTAGTGGAATACCGCGGGGAACAGGTATTCCTGGTTTGCGAGGATAATTTCTTCTTTGGTCATGGACGGCGCCAAACCGTCCAGTGTATCTCAGCTATTTAGGCGTAAACCGGAAGGAAGAGATCGCAATCTCGTCATTTCCGGGAATGACGAAGCCGAAGGCGCCCTGGGGCCGTCCACCGCGAGCGGGTTGGCTGTCCAACACCATCCAAGTCGCGCCATTGCGCAGCCGGTGAACGATGCGATCGTTCGTAATATCGATCTGAACAGTGAACGTCTTGTCGTCAGCACCCGGGCGGTCGATCTCTCTGGAGCGGGATTCCCCGTCGGCCTTCGCCACGAACTTTTTCTTGTCGATCTCGAACTGCGAGTAACCGGCTTCGGTTTGGAGGAACCATCGCAGCTTGCCGCCTCGGAACAATCCGCCCCCTTTCAGCAGATGCGCCGTAAAGGTAATAACGCCGGGCTCCACGCCGGGCTGCACAACAACGCGATTGCCGCCGCGGCGAACATACTCGCTACCCTCGCGTTCCCAACCGCCCCAATCGGCCAAAGCCACAGCCTTCGCCGGCGGAGGGGACGGAGGCTTCACCTCGTGCGAGAGTGCGAGCGACACGTTGCGAGTCTCGCCGGCAGCCAGCGTCACTCGTTCCGTGCGCTCGACAAAATTCGGCGCGCGAGCGGAAAAAACATACGTGCCAGGTTCCAGCCGCAGCGTGCCTTGCGAAGTGGTGCGCGTTTCCGACTCGTCACCGCGGCGGTAGGTGATTGCGGCGTCGGACGGATCAGCGCTGACATGAATCGTGGCCACCGCGGGCGGCAGCACGAACTCGAGACCGCTGATCTGGAGCACTTCGCCTGCCTTCAAAGTCCGCAGCAACCGTTTGGTAATGAAGCCTTCTCGCCGAACCTCGATCGCATGATCGCCCGGAGGCAGGTTCGCCGCGCTTAGCGTGCCATCGGGTCCGATACGCCCGAGCACGCGATCGTCGAACGAAATCTGCGTACCGGGTACTCCGTTCCGAATCTGCAGCGACGCCACTCGTGGCAAGGGGTGCAGTTGAAAGGCAACGCGTGTCTCCTCGCCTTTCTTCACTTCGACCCGCTGTTCGGGCGCCGGCTGGAAACCCGGCTTCGCCACAGACACGACCACGGGACCGAGCGTTTGTACGCGCAACTCCCCGCGGGCCGTCTTTCGCCGGTATTCCTTGCCGTTTAGGAACACCGATGCGTCGTTCTCGCCTGTCGACACGACGAGCGTACCCGAATTCACGTCGGTCTTCAGAAACGCTGTCAGGGTAGGCATCGGTCCGAACGAAACGATCAACTTCCGCTGCTGTTCGCCCTCTCCCACCGTGATCGTCTGGTCGCCCGCCGGCACGTCCTTCAGATCCAGGCCGAGCGGACCCGTCTCGCCGACAGGTTGACCGTTCAGCATCACCTTCAGGGGAGTCGTTGAACTGCTTTGGAGCTTCGCCTGATTCCCCAGGCTGGTCACGACAATCGCGAGCATGTTGTTGGCGCTAACCGGACCGGTGAGGGTGGGCTGTTTCCCGCTGGCGCCTTCGAAGGCGAACGAAGCATCGGTCATCTTGCCAGTGACGCGCACCGAATGTTTGCCGTTGGCGATGCGGTCCAGCACCAACTGCCCGTCCTGAATATCGACGGGTTGCTGTCCATCGACTACCGCTTTCCCATCCTCGACATCGGTATAGAGCCTCACCGTCTGGGTTTGAGAGACGAGCGGAAGATTGACGTTGATAGGGTTACCCGGGACGACGGTCACGCCAGTGGCACTCGGGTCAAAGCCGTCTAGAAGCGCCGTCACCTGGTAGTTGCCGGGAGTGAGATCGATCCGGCAGTTCGAGGTGCACTTCTCCTCACCATTGATGCGTATCTTTGCGCCGGGCGGCGTGGTGGCAATGTTGACCGCAACGGTTCCCGCAGCGGGCTTGGGGACCGAAGGCATGTTCCGATTGCGTGCAATCTGTACGAGAACTACGAAGATGATCAGCCACGCCGCCACTCCGAGCCCGGCGCCAATGCCGATTGCCCGGCGCAGGTTCAGCGGTTTCGAAGGCAGCAACTGGACATCCTTTTGCGCCTTGGATGGCGGCGCCTTCGGCGGCGGAGTTGGAGCCGAAACGGGCACTGGCGGCGGTACGCGTGTGATGGTGGGCGAGGCACTGGCTTCGGCGGGCGACCCGTTGGTACCCCATCGCTTTAGCGTGAGTCCGCGCTCGATGACGCGCTGACGCACGTCCGCGATCGCCATCTGAAGGTCGAAATCGTTGGTATTCTGACGTGCGATTTCGTTCAGTCGTTCGTAGATGGGCTTCAGGTTGGCAAGGTCGCCGACGTTCGCGGCTTTGGCCTCAAGCTGTTTCAGTTCATCGAGGGGGAGCATACGGCCTGTATCGGAGCCGGAAAAACAATTATACGGTGCGGTAACCCCGGTAAGTAGCAAACCCCGCACGTTTCGCGGCGATCCGATCACCTTCGCTTGTATAAAAGCCCGCTCATAATCAGATGGCCGGGAAGCCCCCGGACACAGGGCGGAGCTTTTTGGCTTCAATGATTCGGACGAACGAGCAGCACTACCCGGTTTCATCCATGTAAGCAGCGCTACTACCGGCGACCTCTTCGAGTGCGGGGAACGCGGGGTACGATCCGTGAAATTCTGATATGGGCTCCGGCGGTTGTGGTATCCCTATACTTTGAAACCCGTACAGCTGAACATCGAACATCGTGAGATCGCTCCGGGTACCGTGCTTGTCTTGTTGTCCGGTCGATTGATGCTCGGTCCGGAGGGGCAGGAACTCGAGCGCGTGGTTAACGACCTGCTCTCACGGGGATACAGGCGGTTCGTCCTCGATTTGAGCGGCGTTTCTCACATCGACAGCACGGGGATCGGCCGTTGTATCGCGAGCCTGAACCAAATCATGCAGATGGGGGGGAAACTCCACATGGCGGCTGCGCAGGGGCAGGTGCGTGAGGGATTTCGTGTAACACGTCTCGACCGGGTATTCCGCTTTTTCGACGACGTTCCTGCCGCTGAAGCCGCGTTCGCCTGACCCTGCCTCCCCGTGAAATGTTTCCCGGCCAACTCTCGTCCAGAAGAATAGCGAGGAGCTTTTGTGCCTGGACGACGTTTCATTCTCTCGACACTAACCGCACTACTGATCGCCGCCCCAGCGTGGCCCGACCAACCCGGATTTAACGGGACGTGGGTAATCGACAAGAAAGCCAGCACGGCGTCATTTCCGATCCCGGATAAACTCACGCAGAAAATCCATCAGAAGAGCAACGAGGTGGAGATTCAGACGACCTGGCGGGAGCCCAAGGATGGGATTTCGCCTTTACCTCTGCTGGGTGTCATGGTCACTGAAATGAAGTTGAAGACCGACGGCAACGAGCAGCGGGACCAGGTCGGGCCGTTCGCGCAGGCGTCGAAAACAACCGTCGATGGTGACGCGATGCAAACCGAATACACCGCCGTGGTACACGGCCAAAGCGTTAACGGACACTGGAAGAGAACCCTGTCCGCCGATGGCCGCCGGATGATGCTCGAGATCACGCAGACCGGCTCGGGCCAGAATGCCCAGGGCACGCTAGTGTTTCGCCGAAAGTGATCTATTTGTGTGTCGCCAGCCACATGAGCATGGCGCGGTTCACCGCGTCCGGAGCTTCGGCTTGCACGAAATGACCGGACTCCGGCACGGTCACGAGCGTCAGGTCTTTCTCCAGCCACTCCCACGTGTTGTTCAGGGCGCCCGGCAGAAGGGCCCAGTCCTTGAGGCCGTGAATCATCAGCACCGGGCATTTCACTTTCACCACCGGTGAGGTGTCTTCGGTATACGGCTCGCGAGGGTAGTTGCGCTTGTAGTAATTCAGCATCGCTTCGAAATCGGAGCGCTTGAACGCCTCGATATACTTTTTCTTCGCTTCCGAATCGGTGACCCATGCCGCCAACGCTTCCGGCGTGAGCTTCGAAGCCGCATCCGGCTGCTGAAAATTCCGGGCGTACTGGCTATTTTTCTGCTGCTCCGGGTTGTGCGCGAGTTCCCGCGAAAGTCCGCGCAGATGCGGCAGGTTGAGAATGATGAGCTTGTCCACGTACTGAGGAGCGTACGTGGCGAGCGTCCAGGAAACCGCCCCGCCCCAATCGTGGCCGACGATGATCGCCTTCTCCTGGTTGAAGTGCTTGATCACCGCGATGACATCGCCGACCAGCAGTTTCATATCGTAGTTCTCGACGCCCTTCGGCTTATCGCTTAGGTTGTAGCCGCGCTGATCGATTGCCACCACCTGATAAGAATTAGCGAACACCTCCATCTGGCTTCGCCACGTGTACCAGAAATCCGGGAAGCCGTGGATCATCACCATCAGCGGACCCGAGCCCATGGTTGCGTAGTGTATTTTGACTCCGTTTGAATCGGCGTAGCCATGCTTTACGCGCGACTCAAAATCGGGGGAAACGGCGGCCGATGCAGCGATCGCCGCCCCCGCAAGTCCAGCTGTGATGCTCAGCAATTGCGACGGAATCATCCAGCGCTCTCCTCCGTTGCAGTATAGTCGAACCGATGAAGCTCGTCTTGTTTTCTCTACTTTTGGCGCCGTTGTTGCTGGCCCAGAATGCACCCCGTACCGAACCGCTTTGGCCGGACGGTGCGCCGGGGGCAGTCGGCAATGAAGAAGTGGACAAACCAACCCTCACCTACTACCTGCCCGCGTCGCCGGCGTCGACCCATCCGGCTGTGGTCGTTTGTCCGGGCGGGGGTTACGTTCATCTGGCGATGGATCACGAAGGAAAACAGATCGCCGAGTGGCTGAACGCGCGCGGCATCGCCGCATTCGTACTGAAATACCGGTTGGGTCCGCGCTATCACCATCCCGCCATGATGATGGATGTTCAGAAAGCACTGCGGACTGTCCGGTCGGATGCAAAGGAGCTTGGCATTGATCCCAGTCGAATCGGGGTCATGGGATTCTCGGCAGGAGGCCATCTGGCCTCAACGGCAGCGACCCATTTTGAAACGGTAGATGGGGTGAGTAGCCGCCCGGATTTTGCGATACTTTGCTACCCCGTTCTCACGCTGACAGAAGAACTGTACGTTCACAAAGGGTCGCGGCAGTATCTGTTGGGCGACAATCCGGATCCGAAGCTCGAGCAACTACTTTCGAATGAGTTGCAGGTTACGCCGCAAACCCCTCCGACGTTCCTGTTCCACACCAACGAGGACACGACTGTGCCGCCCGAGAATAGCGTGCTGTTCTACCTGGCGCTGCGGAAGGCCGGCGTCCCCGCGGAAATGCACGTCTTCGAACCGGGGCGTCACGGACTCGGCCTTGCGCAATCGAACCCCGCATTGTCGATCTGGCCGCAACTGCTGGAGAACTGGTTCCACACGCGCGGCATCCTTCCGGCATGGCCGAAATAAACGGTTTAGCGGCAGCGTGACAGAAGCCTTGATCGTACCTCTTCGTCTTGACTTCCAAGGTGTTAGTATTTTAAGGTAACGATTCGACTTGGCCACACTACGGCCGCGTTCAAACTATGCCAGAAGAGGGAAGCGGCGAAATCCGCAGTGTGGACATCTTACTTGAATCCACCCTCGACAGCGTGGATACCGCGGAAGCGGAGACACTCAAAGTTGCCGAGGTGCTAGGGTTCGAGGAAGAGGATCTGCACAAGATCGGAATGGCGGTTCGTGAGTGCATGGTGAATGCAGTTGTGCACGGGAACCGTTATAACGCCCGGAAGAAAGTCCACTTCCAAGTGCTGAAGGGGATGGATTATATGCGGGTGATCATTCGCGATGAAGGGGAGGGGTTCGACTTCGAGTCGTTGCCCGATCCGCTCGCTGAAGAGAACCTGCTGCGGCAATCCGGCCGCGGACTCTTACTGATCCAGGCCTTTATGGACGATTTACAGGTCCATCGCGTCGAACCGAAGGGCACCGAAGTAAAGATGAAGAAGTTCCTGGCGAAGGCCAGTTAATAGGCGTGAGAGAAGATTCAAGGAGGCACTTACCGTGAGCGTTAAGCTATCGAGCCGGCAGGTGGGCGATGTGACCGTAATCGACGCCGCCGGGCGTATTACATTGGGCGAGGGAGCCAGCACATTCCGCGATACGATCAAAGATCTCGCTGCGAAGGGCAATCAAAAACTGTTGCTCAATCTCAGCGAAGTCAGCTATATCGACAGCTCGGGAATCGGTGAACTGGTGTCCGGTTTCACTACGGTGACCAACCACGGCGGTCAACTGAAGCTGGTCGGGTTGACGAAGCGCGTCAAGGACCTACTGCAGATCACCAAACTCTACACCGTATTTGAGGTGTACGACGACGAAGCGACTGCGGTCCGCAGTTTCGCTTAGATTTCCAAGCGTCGGGCGGGTGTGTGCCATTGTACCCACCTGCCCGGACTGCTGTTTTTTGGGCGCGTCAAGTCTTTTGTGTAAACGGCCAAATTATTTCTCGTTGTTGATCCCTGGTAAACTAAACGGACCTGAGCGGAGGGTAGGGCTCTGCGGAGACGCAACCCGAGCGCCGACTTAGGGGCCGGGATTCCGGGAGCGCGAGCGCAGCTCGCCTCCCGATCCAGGAATCCTGGCGCAAAAGCGCAAAATCTCAGGGGTTTGGGGACAGAGTCCCCATCCCAGAAATGCTCTTCTTCCGATTGTTCCATACGGCGGCAGTTTACCCCATGTCCGCTTTCGGCACCCGGTCGCCGAGCAAAATCGCGAAGCGTTGCAACGCCGCCTTCCAATTCTGCACCGGCTTGGTCCACTTTTTCGCGATATGTTCCAGGGCCAGGTACAGCAGTTTTATCGCCGCCTCCGGATGCGGAAACGAGCCGCGCGTCTTGATCACTTTCCGCAAGGACATGTTCAGCGACTCCACCGCGTTGGTCGTGTAGATGACCTTGCGAATGTCCGCCGGGTAAGCGAAGAACGGGGTCAGGTGCTCCCAGTTCCGGCGCCACATCTGACTGATCGTCGGATACGCCCCGTCCCATTTTGCGGCAAACTCGTCGAGCCGCTGTTCGGCCTCTTCCACCGTGCTGGCGCGGTAGACCGGCTGTAAATCCGCAGCCACCGCCTTGCGCTGTTTCCACGATACGTAGTTCAGCGACGCGCGCACCTGGTGCACTATACACAACTGTACCTGCGCTTCCGGAAACACCGTCGCAATCGATTCGGGGAACCCTTTCAGCCCATCCACGCAGGCGATGAACATATCGTCCACGCCCCGGTTCTTCAGCTCGGTCAGCACCTGGAGCCAGAACTTCGCTCCCTCGGCCTGGCCAGCCCACAGCCCCAGCACCTCTTTGTTGCCCTGCATGTTGACGCCAATCACCACGTAGATCGCCTTGTTGCGGACGTGGCCGGCCTCGCGAATCTTCACCACCAAAGCGTCCAGGTACACGATCGGATACACCGCATCCAGCGGACGGCTCTGCCAACTCTTGACCTCCTCCATCACCGCCTCGGTGACATTGGAAATCAGCGTCGGGCTCACCTCCACCTTGTAGATCTCTTCCAGGTGCCCCTGAATCTCGCGCGTGCTCATGCCGCGTTCGTACATCGAAATGATTTTGTCGTCGAAGCCGCTGAAACGCGTCTGTCCTTTGCTGATGATCTTCGGCTCATAGCTGCCGTTGCGATCACGCGGGGTCTCCAGCGGTACCTCTCCGAAATCACCCTTCAGGATCTTGGTGGTCGCGCCATTGCGCGAGTTGCCGCTGTTGTTGCCGGCCGGGTCGTGCTTTTCATAGCCGAGGTGTTCGGTCATCTCGGCTTGCATGGCCCGCTCCAAAAGGGCCTTAGTCAACTGCTTCAGCAGGCCGTTTTCGCCAATGATGTCTTCGGGCTTCTTGTAATCCGCCAACAGTTTGTCGATGAGTTTGAGGTCGATGGCCATCGGGTCTCCTTAGTGTGATCCTTTCGATGGCCGTTTACACAGTTCAATTTACACCCTCTGTTTTTTCGCCACTCGCAACTTTCTACGAGAGTCATAGCTTACCGTTCGGACTACTTTGACGGAGGATCCGCCAAACCGGCAGCTCCGGCAGCTTGGTCCAGAAACACGGTATGCTCGAACCCCCCGTCACTCTGCTCGTCGCCGATGAATTGAGCCTCATCCGAGAAGCCCTGGCCAAACTATGCGATTCGTTTCCAGGCTGCTCCGTTATCGCCCAGTGCGGCGACGGAGCGTCGGCTCTACAGATGATCGACGCTCTGGAACCGGTCATTGCCATACTCGATTTGAACCTTGGCGAGGTCTACACGCTGGAGGTTCTGCGGCGGCTTCGCGAGTGCAATGCTCCGACCCGGGCTGTTGTCCTCAGCACACGCCGCGACCGGAAGACAGCGCTCGAGTGCATACGCGGCGGCGCCGCTGGGTTCGTTTTGAAATCCGGTCCGTCCGAACACCTCGAGGTCGCCATTCGCCAGATCCTGGCCGGTTCGGTGTATGTGACACCGCTCGTGGATCTCGATCGGCCCGGTATTGAATCCGGCGATGAACAGGATCCGTTGGAAACTCTGAGCGCCAGGGAGTACCAGGTATTTTCGCTCCTGATCGACGGCATCCGTGCCAAAGAAATCGCCGCCCGGCTCGATTTGAGTCCCAAGACCGTGGACACCTACCGCTCCAGTCTGATGCGCAAACTCGATATCCACGACGTCGCCGGATTGGTCAAATTTGCGATTCAGCGCGAACTCACCACCACCCACTAGCCGGTGTTCGCTTCCGCGCGCCGTATCCCAAACCCGAACATGGGTGTGTTGCCGAACGTGCGGCGCAGATCCTGCGAATAGCACAACGATCCCGTCATTCGACCCGGCCATACCGCGCGGACGGCTGGACCACACATGCGCGGTAACCGAATTGCTAATTCCCATGCGTGTCCAGTCTCCTGCTCGATCTTCGTTTCGGCTTCCGCATGTTGTTCAAGAGTCCGGGCTTCACTCTTGTCGCGGTGCTCACACTCATGGTCGGGATCGCCGCCAACACGGCTGTTTTCAGCTGGATCGAAGCGGTCCTGCTGCGGCCGCTGCCCGGTGTAACGGCAAGTGAAAGGCTTGTTTCGTTTGAAACCACAACGCCGAACGGCGAATTCATCACCACCAGCTATCCCGATTTCCGCGATTTCCGCGACCATCTGAAACTCGTGTCCGGCCTGGCGCTTTCGACTCCCTCCGCCTTCAGTGTCGGCGAAGAGGAGCGGTCCGAGCGCGTCTGGGGCGAGTTGGTCTCGGGAAACTACTTCTCCGTCCTTGGTGTAACGCCGATGCTGGGGCGAGTCTTCGCGCCGAGTGAGTACGGTGACAAGCAGGGCGGTTACCCCGTCGCCGTGATCGGCGAGAATCTGTGGAACCGCCTTTACAACAAAGACCCCCGTGTTCTCGGCAAAACCATTCGCGTCAACCGGCAATTGCTGACCATTGTGGGCGTCGTCCCTGCAACGTTTCGGGGATCGATGTCGGGCTTGTCGTTCGAGTTGTGGGTACCGATCGTGATGGCGCCGCAACTCAACGCCATGCCCGATTGGATGCTGCGCGACCGCCAGTCCCGCATCGCGTTCGCCATTGCGCGACTGCAACCCGGAGTCAGCCACGAACAGGCACAGGCCGAAGCCACATCCATCGCGCAGAAACTCGGGCAGGACCACCCGAATACGAATCGCGGCATCGGCGCTGCTGTCTTGCCGCTCGTCGAAGGACATTTCGGCGCTCAGAGCACGTTGGGCGCGCCACTCAAAATACTGATGGCTGTGTGCGGCGTGGTGCTGCTGATCGTCTGCGCGAACGTTGCGAACCTGCTACTCGCGCGCGCCAGTTCCCGCCAGAAGGAGTTCGGACTGCGGTTGGCTCTGGGCGCCGGGCGCGGGCGCATCGTGCGGCAACTCCTGACCGAAAGCCTGATCCTCGCCGGACTGTCTGCCGTGGGCGGAATACCGCTTGCCTCCTGGATGAGCCAGTCACTCTACTACCTGGTGCCGCGCAGCGGATTCCCCGTCGCGCTCGACGTTCAGATGAACGGCACCGTCCTGTTCTTTACGATTCTCCTCTGCGTCGCGGCGAGCGTGATCTCGGGCGTGGCGCCGTCGCTGCAGACGGCTCGGGTGGACGTGAACACCACTCTACAGGAAGGCGGCCGCAGCGGGTCGGACGGCGCGCGGTCGCATCGCATTCGGGCCCTGCTGGTGATCTCCGAAGTCGCAATGGCATTGGTAGCCATCATCGGAGCCGGCTTGTTCGCGCGCAGTTTCCAACTCGCCCGCCACATCGACCCCGGCTTCGACCCCCGCGGCGTGCTGGTGTCGCATCTGTATCTGTCGACCGCTGGCTACAACGTGCAGGACCGCGTGAATTTCTGCGCAAGGCTGCGCGAACGTCTCGAGTCGGAACCCGGTATCCAGGCCGTCAGCTATGCCGACTACATACCCATGGGGTTCGCCGACGGTTCTTGGGAAGACCTGCAGATCGAGGGCTATGTCCCGGCCGTGAACGAGAACATGAAGATCTACCGGACGGTGGTCTCGCCAGGATATTTCGATGTGATGCGAATCCCGATGTTCGAAGGGCGCGACTTTCGGGAAACCGACGATCGAAAGTCCCAACCGGCGATGATCGTCAACCAGAAGTTCGCCAAACGCTTCTTCGGCGGCCGCGATCCTATCGGGCGCAAGGTGCACGGTTGGGGCCAGTGGTTCACGATTGTTGGGCTCGTAAAGGATACTAAGTTCAACAAGCCGAACGAGGACCAGCGGGCGCTGTTCTACGTACCGTTCCGGCAGGTCTATCGCGAGGATCTGGGGATCGCGTTCTACGCGCGAACCAAAGGCGATCCGAACAGCGCGGTCTCCGCAATGCGCCGCGAAGTGCATGCGATGGATCCCAATGTGGGCGTATTCGATGCCACCCCGCTCACCGAATACATCACGGCCTCGCTGTTCGCGCAAAAGATCGCCGCATCTTTGTTGGGCGCGCTCGGTGCAATCGCACTCGTCCTCGCCGCAGTCGGCTTGTATAGCGTTATGGCGTATTCGATCACCCAGCGCACGAAAGAGATCGGCATTCGAATGGCGCTCGGGGCGAAACCGGGGGACGTGCTCTCGTCGGTGGTCCGCTATGCGATGGGCATGGTAGCTGCGGGAATCGTGGCAGGACTGGTTATCGGCGCGGCGTTAAGCCGCCTCGCATCGCAACTTCTGGTGAACGTCAGCGCTACCGATCCGTTCATTTTCACCGGGGCTGCGGTCTTCCTGGCCGTCGTCGCCCTTACGGCAGCGTGGATTCCGGCTCTCCGAGCAACGCGAATCGATCCTAATGTTGCGCTTCGCTGGCAGTAGCGCGACTCTCGAAACCCTCCAAAAACGAGAAGGGGAGCCGTTAGGACTCCCCTTCGCCGCGTCGTTCGGATTTGACCCTAGATTCAGTACTTCCTGGTCCCCTTCTCTTCGGGGCACTTTTATGCTATCACAGTCGATCGTCGAATCGCGTTCGTTCTACCCGACGACCTTCTCGGCCACCGACTTGGCCTGAAGAAACTGCAGGAGGTAATCCGGGCCGCCCGCCTTTGAATCCGTTCCGGACATGTTGAACCCCCCGAACGGATGCGCACCCACCATCGCGCCCGTGCATTTGCGATTGATGTACAGGTTGCCGACGTGGAACCGGCGGCGGGCATGTTCTATCTTTTCCCGGTTGCTGCTGTACACCGCCCCGGTGAGCCCGTATTCGGAATCGTTCGCAAGTTCCAGGGCGTGCTCGAAATCGTTCGCCTTCGTCACTGCGAGCACAGGTCCGAAGATCTCTTCCTGGAAAACACGATGCTTCGGCTGAATATCCGCAACGACGGTCGGCTGGATAAAGTAGCCGTCGCCCTGGGCTTCTCCCCCTCCGGCGATGAGCCGCCCTTCCTTCTTGCCGACCTCGACGTAGTCGAGAATCGATTTCTTCGCACCCGCGCTGATGACGGGCCCCATGTAGTTCGCAGGTTCATCGGGCGGCCCGACTTTAATCTTCGCGACCCGCTCGCGCAGTTTCGTCAGGAACTCGTCGTACACGGCGGCATCGACAATCGCGCGCGAACACGCAGAGCATTTCTGCCCCTGGTAGCCGAACGCGGATACGGTAACCCCTTCCACTGCCTGGTCGAGGTCCGATTCTCGATCGACGATGATCGCGTCCTTGCCGCCCATTTCCGCTACGACGCGCTTGATCCAGATCTGCCCCTTGCGGGGCTTTGCCGCGAGTTCGTTGATCCGCAGTCCCACATCGCGCGACCCGGTGAACGAAACGAAACGGGTCTTCGGGTGTTCTACCAGAACGTCGCCGACTACCGATCCACTGCCCGTGCATAACGAAAAGCTATACGGCGGAAATCCGGCTTCGAGCAGAACCTCGGCGAATTTCGCCGCGATGGTCGGGGTCTCGCTAGACGGCTTCAGTACGACCGTGTTGCCCGTCACCAGCGCCGCGACTGTCATGCCGGCCATGATGGCCAACGGGAAGTTCCACGGCGGAATCACGACTCCGACCCCGAGCGGGACATAGAACATCTCGTCCCTCTCCCCGGGCATCTGCACCACCGGATCGGGCCGTGCATACTTCATCATCTGGCGGGCGTAATACTCGCAGAAGTCGATCGCCTCCGAAACATCCGCTTCCGCTTCGGGCCACGTCTTGCCGGCTTCGTACACCAACCACGCATCGAACTCGAACTTGCGTTTGCGGATCAGACTCGCCGCGCGCACCAGCATTTCGATGCGTGCGGTTGCCGGTAGATCGCCGAATTGCTGGAAGGAACCTTCGGCCTTCTCGACCGCGCGGCGTGCAAGATCGGAGGTCGCCTTGTGATGTACACCGACCACCTCCGACGGCCGCGACGGGTTCACCGACTTGAGCAGGTCGCCCGTGCGTACGCGCTCGCCGGCGATCAATAACTCGTACTCGCGCCCGAACTCCGATTTCACTTTCGCGAGCGCCTGCTCCATCGCCTTCCGGTTGTCGGACGTGCTGAAATCGGCGTACGGCTCGTTCCGAAATTCAGGCAGAGAAAGAGTAGGGCTCGCGAGAATCGTGCTCATAACGGCGCCTCGAGAACTAGCCTTTTGATTCCTGCACAGCCGCTTCGGCGGCTTTCTCGACGATATTCCTGCCGCGCTCGAGCATTTCAGCGGCTTCATCGGCGAGTTTGCGCCCGCGCTCGTACAATTCGCGGCCGCGTTCATACATATCTTTACTGGTTTCGGCCAGCGCCTGGCTGCTTTCGCGCGTTTTCTGACCGATATATTTACGAGTATCGGTTCCGGATGCGGGCGCATACAACAAGGCGATAGCCGCGCCAACCGCCGCTCCTGCGATGAACCAGATGAACCCGCTGTTGTTTTCCTGCGCCATAACTCGGTACCTTCCTCCTAACCCCCATTCTAGTCTGTGGACCGCTCTCAGGCCATAATAAACGGAAGAGGTAACCCCGATGCGCGCACTTCTGGGATTCGTGCTCGCGTTTTCGCTGTACGGCCAGGCACCCGTCGGGTCGCGGATATTCCGGCTCGAGGAACTCAAGACTCCGCCCGGTTTCGAGGTCAGCGTCTTTGCGCAAACAAACGCCGCCGTTCGCTTAATGGCATTTGGACCGAACGGAGTTTTGTACGTAGCGGGCAGCAACTCCGTATTCGCGATACCCGAGGCGGGACGTGTTGTTCGCGCCGTGACTGGAATTCCGGGCGCCCACTCCGTGGCTTTTTCGGACCGCGATCTGTATATCGGAGCCGCCGATGGCGTCTATCGGATCGGCAGCGCAGTAACCGAGGACCTGGTAGTAAAGACTCCCGCCGAAAAGATTATCGACTTGCCGGCGGGAGGCGGCCACAGCACGCGCACGATGGCCTTCGGCCCGGGTGGGAAGATCTATGTGACCGCGGGCTCGACCTGCAATTTCTGCGTTGAATCGGACCCGCGCCGGGCAGCCATGATGCGGTTCGAACCAGACGGGTCGGGGCAGATGATTTTCGCTCGCGGATTAAGAAACTCTGTCGGCTTTGCCTGGCATCCGGTTACCGGCGAACTCTGGGCGAACGATAACGGCGGCGATGGACTCGGCGACGACGTGCCACCCGAGGAGGTGAACATCCTCCGCGAAGGCGCGGATTACGGCTGGCCCGACTGCTACGGGAATCAGCGGCCGGTCAACTGGGGCGCCCAGGCCCGGACCGGCCGGTGTGGCGAAACAACGGCGCCCGAAGTCGAGATGCAGGCGCACTCCGCTCCTCTGGGATTGTCGTTCTATACGGGGGCGCAATTTCCGGCGTCATACCTCAACGATGCCTTCGTTACGTTCCATGGATCCTGGAATCGCAACGAACCAGCCGGGTACAAAATCGTCCGGGTTCACGCAGCGGGCGGCAGCGCCGCGGGCGTGGAGGATTTCCTGTGGGGCTTCCTCGACCTGAACACGCGTACCCGCTCCGGGCGGCCGGTAGACGCGGTGAACGGCCCCGACGGCGCTCTTTATGTTTCCGACGATTGGACCGGGAACATCTACAAAGTCGTGTACGCGGGTCCACGCATCAATACGGGCGGCATCGTGAAACGTGCACCGCAGATCTACGAACTGTACGGTGAGAACCTGGGCCCCGATTCCGCGGCATTTTCGATTTCTGCAAACGGGACACTTCTGGACACGCTGTTCGTAGGGGCAAACCAGATCAACTTCGTTCTTCCCGAAGGATTATTGGGCGACGCGACCATCACTGTGAAGAACGCCAAAGGGACGGACGAAGTTGTCCTCCACGTCGATGCGGAACCTCCGTCCGATTAGCGCGAGTGAGTTCCGGTATCTCCACTCTCATTGAAGTTGGCCGTGCAAAATGGCATTTTGAGGGATCCAGTGATAGAGTTCATCTGAATGCGTTTCTGTGTGGCACGCCGTTGAATGCGTACGATTGTCCGAACGTGGTTACGATTGCCTGCGACCAACTGTGCTGGACGACTTTATCTGACCCAGGTTCATTTTAAGGTGGAGTAATCGCGATGGGGCTTCTCCGCAAGCATCGGTAAGAAACTGGCCTCGATTTCTTCGGCGCCAGGATCGTAAACGTAGATGGTTCTGCCGCGTTGGCTGTCGCGGTAGGCGGTTATAGAAACTTGTCGCGGACGAATTCAAGCGCGAGCGGCCGATCGAGTTGTTTTGGAGTGCTCGCTGCCGAGTTATGTAACAGATGGATTCAAAATCCATGTATCCGAAGCGCGGTCTCGGACGCACCAACGTAAATGATGAAATACGAGAAGGACCGCTCTCTAAACGTTTTCTCGGCAGAGGTAAACAGGATTCTCACTGACTCCCGTTTACGAACACCCCATCCGGTTGGGGCGGCATCCACGCCCAAAAGGGACCCGGGCTCGCACATCTTAGAGGTGCGCGGCGGGAAGTTCCAGGGTCGGGCGATCGTTTCCCGTCTGAGTTGTCCGATCGCTGTCGCCGCATATCGAATACGTCGGCTCAGTAGGCTTGGCCGCGATTGTATGCCGTGAATGCGAGTCGTGCCGGGCACGCCAAGATCGAAGAACACTCGCCACCTTGCCAACGCGCAAGCGATGTAGGCCTTCACGATCCACAAGAGGCTTCACATCACCTTCTCCCGATTCCCCGTAACGGGTCAGCGCTAATAGAATCCGCATCGCAACCTAACGATCGACCCGCCGCAGGTTCGCCCGAGTCGCGGGCCCCAAACGAACTTCAAAGCCCAAATTCCCGCAGCACGTCTTCGTGCGCTATACCCGCTGACGGATGTGCACGTGCTTCATCAATACGTGCCAACATCTCAGCGTCAACTGGCGCTTCTTGTGAAGTCAGGATTTGCAGGAAGCGTTTAGCGGCAGAAATCTCCGAGTCGGGCAACCGATCGATCAGGTCGTGTAGTGATTGCCGGTCCGGCAAACGACCTGCTTTTTGGTTATGCCAGTTTTGGGGCCCCATCCCCGAGGATCGCGACTGTGAAACCCGCATTACCAGGAAAGCCGCAGGCGATGCCGAATGAGTGAATCAGCGGAGCCACCCGCACCCGCTATAATGAAAGCGACCTCCCCGACAAGGCCCAGATAAGGAACATCGATGGACGAGAAAGAACGCGCCCGAGTACTGAGCAACGCTCTGAGCCAGATTGAGAAGCAGTTTGGAAAAGGTTCGATCCTGCGGCTCGGATCGAAAGACGCGATCGTGCCCGTATCCGCGATTTCGACGGGGTCCATCTCGATCGACTACGCACTCGGGGTCGGCGGGTTCCCGCGTGGCCGCATCAACGAAATCTTCGGGCCCGAGTCCTCCGGTAAAACGACCGTCGCGCTCCAGGTGATAGCAGAAGCGCAAAAATCCGGAGGGATGGCGGCGTTCATCGATGTCGAGCACGCACTCGATCCGGCCTATGCTCGGAAATTGGGCGTGGATGTCGACAACCTGCTGGTCTCGCAGCCGGATTACGCCGAGCAGGCGCTCGAAATCACCAGCGCGCTGATCACCTCCGGCTCCATCGACGTGCTGGTTGTAGACTCGGTCGCGGCGCTCGTGCCCAAGGCCGAACTCGACGGCGAAATGGGCGACGCGTTCGTGGGCGTGCAGGCGAGGCTCATGTCGCAGGCAATGCGGAAACTCACGGGCATCGTTTCGAAATCGAATACCTGCCTCATCTTCATCAACCAGATTCGCGAAAAGATCGGCGTGATGTTCGGAAGCCCCGAGACCACCAGTGGCGGCCGCGCCCTGAAGTTCTACGCTTCGGTTCGCGCCGACATCCGGCGCATCGCCGCCATCAAGGAAGGCGACGTCGTCATCGGCAACCGCACAAAGGTCAAGATCGTGAAGAACAAGGTAGCGCCGCCGTTCCGCGAGGCCGAGTTCGACATTCTGTACGGCGAGGGCATTTCGAAAGAAGGCGACTTGCTCGACCTCGGCGTGGCGAACAACGTCATCGAAAAGAGCGGTTCGTGGTTTAGCTATAAGGGCGACCGGATCGGCCAAGGGCGAGAGAACGTTCGCCAGTTCCTGCGCGACAATGCGGATATCAAGCAGAGGGTGAACGTGGAGTTGAGAACGGTGCTGGGGCTCAGAAAAGTGGAGGCGGAAGAGGCACTGGCTGCACCCGTACCGGCAGGACGCAGCGGAAAATAGCTTTTTCTACTTGCGCCGCTTGCGGGAGGCGGTGGAGGCCGAGGGCACCGAGTAGCCCAAGGCCTTCAGTTGAGATTTTGCTTTCGTGGCAACATCGGAATCCGGATACCGCTTGATCAGCTCGCGAAATTCCTGAGCGGCCGCGGTACGTTTCCCCGCCTGCACCAGCGCGCGGCCCTTCATGTAGCGGGCGTCCGCGGATTTGGCGTTCTCCGAGAACCGCTCCAGCACCGCGTCGAAGGCCTGAATCGCGTTATTGGTATCGCCTTTGCGCAAGTAGATGTCGCCAATGTAATACTGCGCGTTCGGAGCATACTCCGTGTTCGGGAAGTACTTCAAATAATCCGAGAACTCCTGCAGCGCCAGGTCGAGTTGGGCTCCCTGCATGTCTCGATAGGCATTCTGATACGTCTGTTCCGCGGAGGTTCCCGGGGGTGGCCCAGCCGACGCGCTGCCAACACCGTCGGGCGCTCCGGTCGGGGCGGCCGGAGGATTGCGAATCGTGGTCACAGCGTTATTGATATCCACGAGTTTCGCCTCCAGTTTGCCCATCCGCGACGATAGATCGGCGACCGCCTCGCGGACTCCGCGAAATTCATCGGACATCTGGTCCACTTTCGTGCCGACATTCGCCACCGGAGCAGCCATGCTCTTGGCCTGCTCGCCGATTCGATCCGTGATGCTGTTTTGCAGGACCGCGAGGCTCGAGTTAGCTTTGTTTGCCGAGTCGATCGCCTGCTGCACCAATGCCGTAAGCGCAACGAGTTTGTCGCTTTGGCTCTGCTGCATTGCTTTGACTTGGTCCCCGAGTTGCGCGATCTCGCGCTGCAACTCCAAAATCTCCTTCTTCTGGCCGAAAGCCGCAACAGGGATAAAGGCGAGAAGGATCAGAGCGGTTGACTTCATATTCGAGCTCCTGAAGGTGGGGGCCTTCATCGAGGCCCCCTACACGGTCAGAGTTGTTATTGCGCCGGCGAGAAATGCACGCGGCGGTTGCGCTGCCAGCAACTCTCGTCCGACTCGGTACAAACCGGGCGTTCCTTGCCGTAGCTGATGGTCTTCAGATGATCGGTCGGAACTCCCAACTGCACAAGGAAGTCCTTGGCGGAGGTGGCGCGGCGGTCACCCAGGCCGAGGTTATATTCGGCCGATCCACGCTCGTCACAATGCCCTTCCACCATAACGGTGAAGCTCGGATTGTCCTGGAATAACTGCTTCAGGATATCGGCATCCTTCGTCAGCACGGAACGGGCATCGTCGCGAACGTCGCTCTTGTCGTAATCGAAATAAGCGTCCTGGACATCCGACGACAGGATATCCGCGGCCGAACGCTTGGGCGCCGCGGGCGGCGGCGGCGGCGGTGGCGGTGGTGGGGCGGCAACATCCACGGTCACCGTTTTGGTGTCGGACCCGCCGGGTCCGTTGGCCACCAGCGTATACGTCGTGCTGGTGCTCGGATAAACCGACCGGCTACCGTTGGATTGAACTGCACCAACACCCTGGTCGATGGTGATATCGGTGGCGTTGCTAACGGACCACCTCAAGGTCGCCGATTGGCCGCGCTCAATGCTGCTCGGCTCCGCGGTGAAGCTGTTGACAACAGGCTTCGGCGGTGACGGCGGTGGTGCTTCTGTTTTGGGCGGCGGTGGTGGCGGTGGCGCGGGCTGCTTCTTCTTGCAGCCGGCCACAAATGCCAATAACACGCAGGCCAGCAGAACGGCACCGGCCTTGATATAGGCTTGCGAGCGTTTGCTCATCCTGAAACTTGCCTCCTGGTAAGCGAACTATGGTTTATTTGATCTGCTCCACACGGGTTTTTCGTTATTGCCCACCGTGGTGAGTTGTTTTTGCTGACTTCCGTCGGCCAGCATCGTGAAAATTTGGTTGGTGCGGCCGCGCTTCGACGAAAAGACAATGTGAAGACCGTCAGGCGCCCAGACCGGGTTCTCATTCCTGCCGGTACCATGCGTGAGTTGCACGAACTGGCGCGTGGCCACATCCATGACGAAAATATTGTAGTTTCCGGGCTCAAAGCCTTTTGTCCAAGCAAAGGCGATCTTCTGGCCATCGGGGTGCCAAGCCGGATTTACGGCTTCACCTTCCCCGTCGGTCAATCTAACAATGTCTGCTCCGTCTATATTCATTCTATATACTTGGGGCAGACCGCCGCGACCGGAAACAAAAACCAGATCCTGTCCGGTTTTCGGATTCACCTTCGGCTCCACCTCGATCGCACGCACCGACGAGATTCGGTGCAGATTGCTGCCATCCGTGTTCGCGATATAAATCTGCGCGTAGCCTCCCGCCGCTGTCGAATACAGCAGGAGCCGCTGGCTGTCCGGCGTGAAATCGCTAGGAGCGTTGAGTGAGGCTGACTGGTTATAAAACGGGAGTTTCCGGCCGGTCTCGAGCGAGTGCACGAAAATGCCGGGGTTGCCGCGATACCACGTCGTGAATGCGATCTTGCTGTTGTCCGGCGACACGCACGGGAATGTCGAGATCGAATTATAGTGCGTGATCTGCTTCTGGTTCGATCCGTCGTAGTCCATCGACCAGATTTCTTTGTGCCCCGTCCTGTCCGAAGCAAAATAAATCCTGGAACCGATCAGGCTCACACCGCCGAATTGCCCGACGATATCCGCGGCGAATTCGCGAGCCACTTTACGGGCTCCGTCTTCATCGATTGTTCCGAAATATAACTTCCCGACGACTTGTGCCGCGGCGGGATCCGGCCGCGTGACGTTATACAACCACCCGAACAGTACAAGCTGATTGTTCTGTACGGCCGTGTAGCCGAAGGCCAGATACTGCGCGCTAACGGGCGGGCTCGACCAGTCGGTGAGCCACGGCGAGGACGGCTGCCCCTTGCGCTGAGTCCCGGCCGGCGGCTTGAAGTCCGACGGCTGCTGCGGAACCTGCAAAGGGTACATCGATTTCGAAACCATCTGGAACAGTCCCGACTGATGCACTTCGTTCCATAGCGTCTCGTTGAAGACGCTCATGAAGCGCTGCGCTTCGCCCGAACCGCGCATCTCCGTGATCGCGATACGGGGCATCTCGCCGCTCTTCACTCCACCCGTAATATCGGGGCGCTGCGCTGTCAAAAACGCGGCACCCGCGAGGACACCCGCAGCTACGATAAGAAAAGATTTGATTTTCATCGCTCCAATTGGAACCAGAACTCAACGTTCGCCACGTTTCTCTCGAACTCCTCCGGCAGCCGGCGGACCGGGCTCGCCGTGAGCACGGCGCGCTGAGCTGCATAGTCCACCTCCGGGGCGCCGCTCGATTCCAGCACCCGCACATTCCGGATGGTTCCGTCGCGGAGAATTTCGAAAGATAGCGTCACCCGCCGAGCGTTCCGAAGATAGGCGGGAATGCTCCGGCTTTCGATCCCCCACTTGTTTGCCAGGGTCTGCTGGAGCAGTTGGGCGTACCATCCCAAACGCTCCCCGAAGACGCCGTTCCCAATACCCGTTCCGCCCATGCCCGACTGCCCGCCGTACAGCGGCGAAGAAACAGCCGCGCCGGTACTGGAGTAGAGTTGGTTGCGTGAGTCGGCGTTCAGCGGACGATAGCGCTGCTTACTCGCGATCTGTTCGGAGAGCCGTTTCGGTGTATTTCGAGATTTGAGTGGAATCGCCTCCGGCTCTTCCTTCACCACCCGCTTTTTCTCCGTTTTCTGCGGCTTTGAAGGCACTTGCGATTCGGTGTCGTTGGCTAGCGGGTTGGTAATTCCGCTGCGCTGAGGAAGCGGGATCGAGGAAACCGGCGTGATCCCGATCGACCCTCCCATTGCATTCGGATCCCCGAAGACGATGTGTCCTCGATTCTGCCACCAACTGAAAAACATCAGGAAAGCGACAATGCCGACATGCAGCGCCAGGGAACCGTACAACGGACGCCGAAGTGACTCTCGATCTTCGAGAATGTCGGTGTGCGCATTCATCGTTTACGTTGCGGACCTACCGTCTCCTCAGGTTGTGTGACGGCTCGGACGTCGAGTTTGGCTTCACCCAACTCGCTGAAAACCTGGGCGACAATCTCCCAGGGCACTTCCTTATCCGCCCGGACGTAAACCGCTTTCGCGGCCCCGAATTTCTGCTCGATTCGCTTCGGCAGCTCGTTGATGTTCACGGGCTTATCGATCAGGAATAACGTGCCGTCCCGGGCGATGTTGATCACGGGAAGCACCTCCGCCGTGTCTTTCACCGTTTTGGTTTTCGGCACATCCACTTCCATGCCGAACTCCATCACGTGAGCTGTGAGCATAAAGATGATCAGAAGTACCAGAACCACGTCCACGAGCGGGACGATATTAATCTCGGCCAGTGTACCCGTCTGGTTCCGGAATCCCCGGCGGCCGCCCGTGAGCGGAGTTGCCTGAAACGCCATTGGTTCAACCCTCCAGGTCGCGCTCGGCCAGATTCAGGAACTCGAGGGAGAAATCCTCCATCCGCGCTCCGAGTTCCTTGAGGATGTGGCCGAAGTGGTTGTAGAACACGGCGGCCGGAATTGCTGCCGCAAGGCCCGCAGCAGTTGCCACCAATGCATGGGCGATGCCCGGCGCGACGGCGCGCATACTGGTGGCGCCTGCCAGCCCGAGGGCCTGAAACGCATCGATGATGCCCCAAACGGTGCCGAACAAACCGATGAAAGGCGAGACAGTAGCGGTGGTCGCCAGCCAGTTCATGTTTCGCTCCAGTTTGGCGATTTCTTCGCTGATTCCCAACTGAAGGCTGCGTTCGAGCGAAATAGGATTCGTGAGACGGCCGCGAGCCTTGCGCTGGCGCTCTACTTCGCTATAGCCGAAGTCGAAGACCGCGACCAGTGGCGAGGCCGTGAACTGTTCGCTGGCGAGCGCCACCTGCTCCAGTGCGGCGGCCTTCCGAAACGCACGAAGAAACTGCCGGTTGGCCGAGCGTGCATTTCGAAACGTGTTGTACTTCGAGAAGACGATGGCCCAGGAAAGGACGGAGAGGATCACCAGCACAGACAGCACCACGATCGGAATGGGCTGCGTGGTCTTGACCATCTCCCAGATGCTGACCTGCAAGAGGGCTGGTATGAAGTTCAAATTCATGTCACAAGTGAGTGCGTGAGCTGAGAACGCGCCTCTGCGCGCCTGATCTCATTGTATGTAAAGCGGTCCGCGCTTTGGAGCGAAAAAAACAAAAAGATGAAAAAATGTTTAGCTACTGACGCTCCCGATGGGGATGCCGTCGGGTACACTGACACCAGATGCTGCTGGAACTCCTGGTGGAGAACTATGCCGTCATCGAACGTGTCCGCGTTCGGTTCCACTCCGGCCTGAATGTTCTTACAGGCGAAACGGGAAGCGGTAAGTCCATGGTTGTGGACGCCTTGACGCTCCTGTTCGGGGGCCGTGCGTCCGCCGAGATGGTACGTTCCGACGAAGAGCGCGCCCGGATCTCCGGCATCTTCGAGGTGCCTGAAAGCGCTCCGGCGAGGGCGATGCTGGAAGCGGCGGGTATCGAGGCCGAAGAAGGTGAGTTGCTTATCGAGCGCGAGATCCTGAGTTCCGGCAAGTCGCGCGCGTTTGTGGGAAGCCGCCCGGTTACCTTGGCGCTGCTGCGGGACCTGGCCCCACACCTCGGCGATATCCACGGACAGCACGATCAACAACTACTGTTCAGCACCGACGCCCAGCGCGAAATGCTGGACGCCTTCGCGGGTATCGACACAACGGCAGTCGGCGAGGCGTTCCGCAGGTGGCGCCGCTGCTCGGCCGATCTTGTCGAACTCGACCAATCCGAGCAGGAACGTCTGCGGCTCGCCGATCTCTGGGCTTTTCAGGTCCGCGAAATCGAAGGCGCCGCGCTCGGCGCCGGTGAAGACGTGGAACTCGCGAACGAACTGCGTGTCCTGAAGAACGTCGCTCGCCTTCAGGAGTCGGCAAATGCCGCCTACTCCGCGCTCTACGATTCGGCGGCCAGCGCCTACGCCCAGCTAAAGCTGGCATCGCGGAAGCTGGAAGAACTCGCCCGCATCGACGACACTGCTGCGGCGATGGTCGAGTCGCTCAAACCCGCTCTGTTTGCCGCCGACGAGACTTCGTACACGCTGCGCGATTACCTGGGCAGGCTCGAAGCAGACCCGGCGCGACTCGACGAAGTGGAAACCCGGCTCGCGAACATCGACAAGCTCAAGCGCAAATACGGCGCGAGCGTCGAGGAGATCCTGGCCTTTCTCGAACGCGTGCGTGGTCAACTCGCATCGGCCGAGGACGTGGGAGCCCGCCGTGCACGGCTCGAGAAGGAGCGGGAGGCGCTGGCCGAAGCGTACAACGAAGCCGCGAGAAAACTGACCGATGCGCGACGGAAGGCGGGCGAGGAGCTGAGCCGGAAAGTGGAGCCCGAACTCGCGTCCCTCGCGATGGCGAAGACCAAGTTCGTGGTCGCCATCGAGACTGCGGCGTGGTCGGAGTCGGGTGCCGACTCCGTGGAATTCCTGATCGCCCCAAACGTGGGCGAGGAACCGAAGCCCCTGAACCGGATCGCATCGGGCGGCGAGTTGTCCCGCGTGGCGCTGGCGCTGAAGACCTGCACCGCAACGCCGCCGCGCAAAGGATCCGGCCCGGCTCGCACGTTGGTGTTCGACGAAGTGGATGCGGGCATCGGCGGCGGCGCGGCCGAAGCGGTCGGACGGCGGCTGAAGCGCCTCGCCGGGTCGAACCAGGTGCTGTGCGTCACCCACCTGCCCCAGATCGCCGGTTTTGGTGACCGTCATTACTTCGTCGAGAAACACGAGGAACGCGGCCGCACCGTGTCCAGCATTCAGGAACTCGCCGGCCCGGCTCGCGCCCGAGAAATCGGCCGCATGATTTCGGGCGAGCGGCTGACGCCGGAGGCGCTGAAACACGCCGAACAGCTCTTGAAGCTCGGGTCGGGCCGGTAACCGGGCCTGTACCGCGACCACCGGCCGAACGCAGCAGGCCGTGTCGGGAAAGCCGACTGCCGCGTCGGCGATCCCCTCACGACATTCCCGGCCTCAGAAGGTGCAACCCTGTAGACTCAACCGGTTAGTAGCCTGGCATCCAATCTGCATTCCTGAGAGTGACTCTGACCGTAAACGGAGGCACAGAATGTTCACTCTTCTCCTTTCCGACGAATCCTGGCTGAACGCGACCAACGCCCTGTTGGGAATCGTCACGCTGGTGTGTGTCATCGGCCTTGGCGCAGCGATATTCCATGATGTCGCGAGCAAGGTCCGCGCCCGCGCCGCCGAGCGCCGGCACTTCGTGTTCGACGAGCACGCGCTGCATGTCCCCGAACTCGGCTTGACCATGGCGGACGGCGGCGAACCCCTCAACTCCGAGCCGGAAGAAAAGCAGTAGCTCCCGGAAAGAGGCTACGATGCAGTGTCCGTTCCTCAAGGAAACGCTGGTGGAAAGCTGCCGGCACTCGATGTTCCGCAAGCTGATTGTCCGGAACCCCGAGAACATGGCGCTCGAGCGATGCTCGGCGGGCACGTTCTCCGAATGCCCTCTCTACGCGAGCGCGCCGCAGGCGAATCTGGACGCTCTCCGGTGCCCGTATCTCGACGAATCGCTCGTCCAGTACTGTGCGGCGGCTCCCGTTCCGAAGTTCATTCCATTCAGCGAAGCTGTCCTGAGCCGCTGCGGATCTGCAGCGCATCGATACTGCGATCTGTACATCTCGATGGCGCACCCCGAAACCGCGGATGTTCCGCATGTGGACGGCATCGCGGTACCTCAGTGGCTCCACTACGCGGCGAATCACATGTGGCTCGATGCTTCCGAAGAGGGGGTCTGCCACATAGGAATTGACGCTCTGCTGGCTCGAACTCTGGGACAAGTGGAGCGCATCACCTACCTGACCCCGCGCGGCGTGCATCATCCCGCGGTGGTGATCGGGGCGGGCACCGCTGAATTCCACATGGTTTTTCCGAACCGGTTATTGATCACGGGCCCGAATGTCTACTTGCGGGCAAATCCGTCGAAGTTGGCGGCCGATCCATACCGGTCCGGGTGGCTGTTTGAATGCCGTCCAGTGCCCGATGCAGCCGAAGAAGTTACGGCCGGGCTCTACGCAGGCGGAGAACCAGCAACGCGCTGGATGCAGGCCGAATACGACCGCCTCGGCGCTTTTATTCACAATCAAGCCGGCCTCAGCAGTAACGGAGAGGACACGCTCGTCGCGGACGGGGGCACGGTCGCTCCCGGCGTCGTTCACTACGCCGACCGCGATTGTATAGCTCGCCTTTACCACGCATTCTTCTCGCCGGCTTCCATGAGGTGACTCTTTCATGTTTCGCGGCTCGTTCTTTTTTCTGGCTGGGATGACTGTGGCGCTGGCTGCTGGATGGCTGGCGTTCCCCCGAGCACTGTACCGGCAAACGCCGCAGCCCATCCAGTTCAGCCACAAGGTTCACGCCGGCGACAAAGCCGGCATGAAATGCGAGGATTGCCACTCGCTCCGCGCGGACGGATCGTTCACGGGGATTCCGCAACTCGACAAATGCTCGGCCTGCCATGCGGCGCCGCTCGGCGACACGCGCGAAGAGAA
The DNA here is from genome assembly GCA_963720745.1 of uncultured Acidobacteriota bacterium. Taxonomy (GTDB): domain Bacteria; phylum Acidobacteriota; class Terriglobia; order Bryobacterales; family Bryobacteraceae; genus TMP-7. The sequence continues at coordinate 2,659,816 of CAVRGO010000001.1, read as the reverse complement.
ACTTCTGGTGGATCGCTACGTCACACCCGCTCGCGAGGTGCCGTGGCTCGTCTATGCACGCCAGCCCGACAACGCTTTCTTCTCCCACGCCTATCATGTAAACCTCGCCAAGATCGCCTGCGAGAAGTGCCACGGCGAACACGGCAAAACGGACAAGCTGCGCGACTACGAGGCCAACCGGATCAGCGGCTACAGCCGCGACATCTGGGGTGCTTCGCTGGCGCGAGTGTCCGGATCGGACGGCCGCACGGGCATGAAGATGACCGATTGCGAGCGTTGTCACGATCAGAACGGTGTTTCAGCCGGGTGTCTCGATTGCCACAAGTGAGGACAACATGATCGGACGAAGAGAAGTCATTAAGTTCGGTGCGGGCGGTGCGATCGGAACCGCGCTGACGCCGCTGCCGTGGAAACTGCTCGATGACACATCCATCTGGTCCCAGAATTGGTCCTGGATTCCTCCGGTTCCGCGGGGCGAGGTCAAAACCAAGGAATCGCGTTGCACGCTTTGCCCCGCCGGATGCGCGGTACGCGCGCGATGCGTGGGCGGCACACCTGTGGGTTTGGGACCCGCCGAAGCCGGCGGCGCGCTGTGCCCCGCAGGTTTCGCCGCGCATGCCGCGGCCTATCATCCTCGCCGTGTGCGCCCGCTTCACGACCGGGAGCAACTGCTGTCCAAGGTGGCGGCGACCGTAAAGCAGACAAACGGTCACGTCGCGATTCTCGATCTCGGACCGCGGCGCGCTATGGCGGCCCTGCTGTCTCAGGCAGCACAAGCCTCCGGGAAAGCCCTGTACCTGCGCATGCCCGATCGCGAGGAAGCTAGCCTTGATGTGCTGGCCACGATGCTCGGGCGCAAACCCGGCACCCTCGGCGTCGATCTGGAACACACGCGAACCTTGATCAGCTTCGGCGCGCCCGTTCTCGAAGGTTGGGCTGTACCGGGCCGCGTGATGAATCGCTGGCGCTCAGGCGAAATGAAAGTGGTGCAGATCGAAGCGCGACAGTCGCGCACTGCGCTGGCCGCAACCCGCTGGATTCCCTCCGCTCCAGGCCGCGAAACATCGGTGACTCTCGAGCAGATCGCTCCCCAGGCGCCCGCCGTCGCGGTCGGGGGTGGCGATGCCGCATGGGGGTGGTTCGACGATTCGGAACTGCGTGCGATCGCCCGGCTGAACATCGAACTCGGCGCGATCGGATCGGAAGGCGGCGTCGTTGCGCGAGAGCCGTTGCCTTGGGGACGTACTCCGGCGGGCGATTTCACCGCGGTGGACGATCACTCGATCGGCGCTCTGCTCATCGATGCCTCACGGGCATTCGAAGCGACGCCTTGGCCGCTCATCCGCCGCAAACTCACCAGCGACGCGATCATCGTGGTTTTCGGATACAAAGAGGATGCGTTCACCGACCATGCGATTTTTGTTCTCCCGGTATCTGCTCCGTTCGAATCGAGCGAGGATGTCGAGACCCCACCGCTTGCAGCCGAGCCGTTCTACGCTGCCGCGCCCGCGTTGATCGACTCCCCGCTGGTCCGCGAAACACCGATCGACTACGTGAACGCAATCCTCGGAACGTCAACCACCTCGATGGACGACACGATCAAGCAGCGTACTGCGGCTTTCGCGGAGATGAAGACGTCGAAACGCCTAACGTTAAAGCCGCCTGCGCTACGGGCGGAGACGCAAACGGTTCCGCCCGCTACCACAGCGCCACTGACCCTGGTTGTCCATGGACCTCGCGGCTTCGCTGGTGATGAGACATCTCCGATGATGACCAAGCTCTATCAAGAGTCCGGCCTTTACACCACCTCTGCGATCGCGAGAATCTGCCCGGCCACGGCGCTGGCGTTCAAGCTCGAAAGCGGCAAGCCGGCGGTGATCCAGACTCCGAGCGGATCGGCGGTGCGCACCGTATTGTTCGATCCCGCGGTGATGCCGGGCGTCATCGAGGTGGCATCGGGGCCGGCCCCTGGCGACATCACCGAGATCTGCACCGACGGCTCGCAACGCAATTGGCGGGCGGTACCGGTGAACGTGAGGAGGGCGTGATGGCTGTTCAACGAAAGAAGTCGCGATACGGAATGGTCATCGACCTCGACCGCTGCACCGGATGCGGCGCCTGCATGGTGGCGTGCTCGGCCGAAAACAACGTGCCGCCGGCACAGCCAAAGGCCAACGCGCGAACCGGTATCACGTGGATTCGTGTGTACCGTGTGAACAACGGAGCGGCGTTCCCGAACAATCACACGGCATTCATTCCGATGCTGTGCCAGCAGTGCGGCAATCGTACGCCGTGTGCATCGGTTTGTCCGCAGAACGCCGTAGAGTCCGATCCGGCCACGGGCATTGTCGATCAGATGCCCCAGCGCTGCCTGGGTTGCCGGTACTGCATGACCGCGTGCCCTTATCATGCACGCTACTTCAACTGGTGGGATCCGGTCTGGCCGGCCGGCATGGAGAAGGCCCTGAATCCCGAAGTGGCTCCGCGAATGCGCGGAGTGGTGGAAAAGTGCAACTTCTGCCATGGGCGTTATCACGCCGCAAAAATCAAAGCCGCCGAAGCCGGCAAACGCGAGATCGATCCGGCCGATTACGTGCCCGCCTGCGTTGCGGCGTGCCCGACTCAGGCCATCACATTTGGCGATCTCGACGACGCTGGAGCCGACGTCACTCGCCAGGCGGCCGCGCCCGAAGCATTTCAGATGCTCGCCAGCCTCAACACGGGCTCGAAGATTTATTACCGGTCGGAGCGTCAATGGGTCCGGCACATCGCCGCGGCGCCTCTGGTGCAGATCGGAAAAGGAGAGCGCCATGGATAAGCGCTGGATTCCGCGCGGTCTCGACCGCTGTTCCCTGAAAAAGTTCACTCTCTGGATCGTCCCCTGGGTTGCGCTGCTCGCTTTCGGAATCTACTCCGCAGCATTGTGCCTCATTCGCGGATTGAACCAGACCAACATGGACAACCGGTTCGCGTTCGGTCTCTGGATTTTCCTCGACTTGACCGTCATTGCGCTGGGCGCGGGCGCTTTCTTCAGCGGATTCCTGCTGTACCTGATGAAGCGCACCGAGCTGCGCGCCATCATCAATACGGCCGTGGTGGTCGGATTCGTTTGTTATAGCGGCGCGGTGATCGTGCTCGCCATCGATGTCGGCCAACCGCTCAGGGCGTGGTTCACTTTCTGGCATCCCAACGTGCATTCGATGCTGACGGAAGTAACCTTCTGCATCACCTGCTACCTCACTGTGCTGCTGATCGAGTACATCCCGATCCTGCTGCGGAATCGCCAGTTGAAGCAGGTGCCGTCGTTCCTGGTGTTCGAGTACGAGTTGCACAAAATAATGCCGGTGTTCGCGGCGATCGGAACCTTTCTGTCGTTCTTCCATCAAGGCTCGTTGGGCGGGCTATATGGAGTGCTGCGAGGACGCCCGTTTGCATTCCGGGAGGGCATCGGCATCTGGCCGACGACCTTCTTCCTGTTCATTCTGTCGGCGATCGCGGCGGGTCCGAGTTTTCTCGCCCTCATCACGTGGACCGTCGAAAAGATCACGCGGAAGCACCTGGTCGAAGGGCACGTGTACATCACGCTTGCGAAAGTCTCGGGAATACTGCTCGCCGCCTATGTCGCACTGAAAAGCATCGATACGCTTATCTGGATGAACAGCACATCGCCGGCTTTTGGGTTCTCCGCACACGCCTTCTATTCGAACGAACCGTTCGGAACCTGGGTGCTGATTGCCGAGATCGTGGTCTGCGGACTTCTTCCGGCGCTGGTTCTGCTGCATCCGAAATTGCGCGCCGATATGCGTTGGCTGATACCGTCTGCATCACTGGTCTGCATCGGCGTCGCGCTCAACCGGTTTGTGCTCACGATTCAGACGCTGGCGGCGCCGACGCTGCCCTTCGATGAGTTTATGACGTATATGCCGAGCTGGCAGGAAATCGGAACGTTCCTGGCAGTTATCGCCTACGGAGTTTTGCTGTACTCGGTTTCGTTCCGGTATATGCCTTTGTTCCCGCAGGAGCGGGAACTGGCCAATTCATAAGAGGTGCATTATGTTTCCGGGTGTTGATGGTTTTCATTGGGATGCCGGGCACATTATTTTCCTCGGCGCTTTCTTTTGCGTGGCGGCATTGGTGGTCACAACGCTGGTGATCGCGGGTTTCCGGAGCCTGCGCGACCAGCGCCCCGATCGCGAACAGAAGATCCGGTGGCACCTCGATTTCACGGAGTTGCCCCAAAGCGACCGTTGCTGCCGCCACGAACTGGCGGGCGAGGTCGCTCATCGTGTCTGCCCGAACGAGTTCGATTGCCGACATTGTCCGGAACATCCGAACTTCGTCCGGATGCATCCTGGTCCGATGGCCGAGACTGAGGAGCAGGCGCTCGTATGTGGAATGGCGCTGCCGCTCGACCGTCTATACCATCGCGGCCACACGTGGACGCGCAAAGAGTCTGACGGAACCTACTCGGTCGGACTCGACGAATTCGCTGCCCGATTGTTCGGCATACCCGATTCCATGGAACTGCCGAACCCCGGGGATCGCGTTTTCGTGAATGGGACCGCGTGGCGAATTCGAAAAGACGGCGATTTCATTCGCGTCCTGTCGCCGGTGGAAGGAGAGGTTGTCGCGGTGGAACCGGCCGGCGAGGAATGGACGCTCCGGATCAAGCCGCCCGCGAAGTTCCGCACCGACCATCTCCTCAAAGGCTCCGAAGTGAAGGCGTGGATGATCCGCGAACTCGAGCGGCTGGAAATCGCGCTCGGCTCCCGCGAGAACCTGATGCCCGCCCTGGCCGATGGCGGGGCGCTGGTGCAGGACCTCGCAGCAGAATATCCGGGCCTCGCCTGGTCCGACGTACGCGCGAGAATGCTCCTCGACAGCTAACCACTCCGCTTTGGGAGGGCCAGCCGTCCGCTATCCTGAAAGGAACAGGAGTCGGTCATGGCCCTCACTCTCAATGTGAACGGAACGGCACACCAGGTTGCGTCGGAGCCGTCTACAAACCTCCTCAGTGTCCTTCGCGACGAATTACATCTCACCGGGACCAAATACGGTTGCGGCGAGGGCCAATGCGGCGCGTGCACGGTGCTGGTGGACGGCCGCGCGGTGCGATCGTGCAGCGTGCCGGTCCGCTTCGCCGCGGGTAAGCGGGTAACCACCATCGAAGGGCTGGCGAAAGACGGTCACCTGCACCCGGTGCAGCAGGCCTTCCTGGATCACGACGCCATGCAATGCGCCTATTGTACTCCCGGCATGATCATGGCGGCCGTCAGCCTGCTCCAAGGCGATGCGAACGTGACGGACGACGGCATCAAACGAGGCATGCAGGGCAACGTATGCCGCTGTGGAACCTATCCCCGAATCGTCGCGGCCGTGCGAACGGCTGCCGTTCACATGAGGGAGGCGAAGTGATGGAACCCGAACGCTACGAACTGCAATCCGGGCCGGCGTACGATTTCGCGATCGATCGCCGCGAGTTCTTCGCGCGAATCGGCGGAGGACTGTTTGTCTTGGTGCTGCTCGGTGATGCCGAGGCTCAGGAATCCGGGGCAAGACGCCGCGGCGGATCCGGAGGGCACACGCTTCCCGAAGACGTTGGTGCGTGGCTGCACATCGGCGAGAACGGCAATGTGACGGTGTACACGGGCAAGGCGGAGGTCGGGCAGAATATCCGGACGTCGCTGGCGCAGGCCGTGGCCGAAGAACTCCGCGTTCCTGTCTCGTCCATTCAGATGGTGATGGCCGACACGGACCTCACCCCATGGGATATGGGGACGTTCGGGAGCCTCACTACCCCGACGATGACTCCGCGGTTGCGGGCGGCGGGCGCTACGGCCCGCGAAGCGTTGATCGACGTTGCCGCGAAATCATGGAATGTGGACCGCGCAAGCCTGGATGCGCGCGACGGCGCAGTGGTGGTCAAAACGGGTTCGAAACGCGCCACCTACGGCGAACTCACAAAGGGCCGGAAACTCGTTCAGACGCTATCGAACACGAGTCTCACGCCGGCCACCGAATGGAAGATCGCAGGACATCCGCTGAATAAGGTGAACGGCCGGAGGTTCGTCACCGGCGAACACCAGTATGCGTCGGACATCGTCCGCCCCGGCATGCTGTTCGGGCGGGTGCTTCGTCCGTCCGCCTTCGGCGCGCAACTCACCGCGTTCGACCCGAAAGCCGCGCAATCGATGTCCGGAGTCACGGTAGTCCGCGAAGGCGACTTCGCTGGAGTCGCCGCAACAACGCCCCGTGCCGCCCGCCGTGCGCTCGAGGCTGTTCGCGCGAGTTGGAAGGCCGATCCGCAGCCCAAGAGCAGCGAACTTTTCGATTACCTGAAGGCGAATGTCACTGAAACGAACAATGTCGTCAGCCAGGGTTCGGTAGAGCAGGCGCGATCGCAATCTCCGATCAAGCTGCAGCAGACCTATCACGTCGCTTATATCGCGCACACTCCGCTCGAGCCTCGCGCGGCGGTAGCGGAATGGTCGGGCGACCGGCTCACTGTATGGACCGGAACGCAGCGTCCTTTCGGTGTGCGCGGCGAACTTGCCGAAGCCTTCCACATTCCGGAAGAGCGCATCCGCGTGATCGTGCCCGACACGGGATCCGGCTATGGCGGCAAGCACACGGGGGAAGCCGCGATCGAAGCGGCGCGACTGGCCAAGGAAGCCGGTAAGCCCGTGAAGTTGGTCTGGACTCGCGAAGAGGAGTTCACGTGGGCCTACGCGCGACCAGCCGGAGTCTTCGACATCTCCAGCAGTGCGGCGAAAACGGGCGAGATCACTTCCTGGGAGTTTCACAATTACAACTCAGGTACGGCCGGCATTCAAACCTCTTACACGATCCCGAATCAAAAGATCGTGTTTCACGTGACCAAGTCGCCGCTACGCCAGGGATCGTATCGCGCGCTGGCGTCCACCGCGAATCATTTCGCGCGGGAGTCCCACATCGATGAACTCGCGCACGCCGCGGGCATCGACCCTGTCGAGTTCCGTCTCAAGAATCTGAAAGACGAGCGTTTGCGGGCGGTGCTGGAGGCGGTAGCGGCGAAGGCATCGCGCACGAGCGGTATTGGGTGCGGCTTCGAAAAACGCGGCTACGTCGCCACGGCGGCCGACGTCAGTATCGAGCGCGGGCAAGTAAAGGTCACCCGTGTTGTGACGGCCTTCGAATGCGGGGCGATTGTGAACCAGAACGGTCTGAAGAACCAGGTGGAAGGCGCGATCATCATGGGGATCGGTGGCGCGCTGTTCGAGGCGCTGAACTTCGATAACGGAGTGCTGACGAATCCTCGCCTGTCGATGTACCGTGTGCCGCGGTTCTCGGACGTTCCGGAACTCGAGACCATACTGATCGACCGCAAGGATCTGCAACCCGTGGGTGCGGGCGAATGCCCCATCGTCGGGCTTGCTCCGGCAATCGGGAACGCCATCTTCAAGGCCACCGGTAGGCGATTGCGATCGCTACCGATGGTGCCGAACGGCCTTCGTACCTGAGCAAGGGCTCGAGGATTCGGGCCGGTGCGTGAGCATCGACCCGATCAATGTGGAAGGATTGTCAAAACCAACGTTTGTCAGTAGCTCTTCGCGCAGAACCCACCGGATGCATTCACCCAATTCTGCTGAATGAGGTAGTTGCGGCTGCCGAGGGATATGTTGTACTTCGAACCGTTAGAGGCCGTTGACACGGCGCCGAACGTCCACGCACATTTGTCGGCGTTCTCGTACCCGCGGTTGTCGTACCACGCATTGAGATCGGGGTCGGTAGCCGCTTCCTCGAGTTCGTGAGCAATGATCGATGCCATCCCGTCCGCGCCGGCATTGCCGTTCGGACCCGTCGTTTGAGCTTCGCACGCCGACGGGCACCGGTCCGGATTCCCGATGAATGCGTACTTGATATCCGAGCCGCTGACCGTGCCGTGGGTGTGCCATCCGCAGTACTGAGTGCAGAACCCACTCGATGCGGTCACGTCGGACGATGTCAGCACGAAATAGATTCCGTTGGCGTCCTTCGGCAAGCCGCTGCTGATCGCGTTCGTCACAACTGTCTTGATCGCAGAATCGCTGAGCGATGTGCCTTGAGGATAGCCCACCGTAGTCGAACCTGCGTAATGCACAGAGTTCGAGATGTGAAGATTCGAGCCGTTGTAATAAGTCGTGTTGATGTTGTAGTAGGAGGAGCCGCCAATGTTTTGGGCAAGATCGGTCAGGATAGTAGTCGCGCTATTCCCGTTCCAGTTCCCGTACCAGATGTAATACACATTGACGGTCCCGAGCATTACCGGACCGCCATGATAACTAATGCCGTTTCCTCTGACCGGCTTGGCTCGCGCGTTCGAAGCCGGATCGGGCAGATCCGGCGGTGCATTCACCGGACGGTTCCCCTTGCCATTCGGCGCTTTGTCAATTAACTGCGCGTTCAGCAACGCGCCTCCGATCGTCGCAACCGACAGCGACAAAACGAGCGTACGCAATCCCAATTTCATGTATTGCATCCTTTCCCAGAGATTGGCTGGGGAAGATGCTAACACGACAACAATCGCGTTTCAATGAAAAAATCCTTCACATTTTCGCGATTTTTCCTAGTACCTCTGGGGATTTGGTTGAATGCAGAGGATAACTACTTACTATTGGGTTCCCGGCCTTATCAGCTTCAATTGAAGGCTTTCCTGGCCGTTTTCTTTTATCGTGACCCGCTCGCCGTTGCCCTCAAAGGGCTTCAGGAAGTCGGGATCCATATAAGCGCCGGGATCGATTTCGTCGAAAGCATAAGCTCGATACTCACCCGGAGTTATGCCTTTAATCGAGTAGTTGCCGGTCTGATCGGTGGAGACGACCTTGTAGTATTGCGGCATAGTACGGCGAGGCCCATCCGGGACGAGAACCACGCTGACGCCGGCAATCGGTTTCTGATCTTCTGCCTGCACGCTGCCGCTCGCCTGGCCAGCGCCCGGACTAAGTGAAACAACAAATTCGCCCGCAGTTACCCCGGAACTAAAATCCACCCCGCTTTCGGTCACGTCCGCGTCGCCAAACCTGACTGCCTTCACATAGCAGTTCTCAGGGACGCCGTAGACGTGAACGACAAACGAATCCGGCACGACATTCTTGACAATAAACTTGCCGTCCTCGGCAACAACCCCCGTCGGTATTGGACCACCCATTTGCATCGAACTGTTCTTGGGCTCGAGCGTGACGCGAAGATCGGATGTTTTACGCGGCGCTCCTTCAGGCATCTTGACAACGCCGCTCAATTCCGCACCGGGACTGAGCGTCAGCGTGACGTCGTCAACGGCGGTGGAACCGACATCGATGCTTGCCCTGCCGGAAAGACGGCCATTCTCATCGGATGAGTCGGCGACGATCCAATAGGAACCGGCGGTGACGCCGCCTATGGCGAAACGCCCGTTCCGGTCGAGCACGCGGCTCATCCGCGGCATGAAAGAAAGAGGCGACGATTCGGACTGGGGCAGTAATCGAACCATGGTCGCTCTTCCCACTGGTGCCGAAGAAGCGGAAACGACACGGCCAGTTACGCGAACCGTACGCGTTTTTTGAAGGTGAACATCGATGTTCCGCAACTGGGCACCGGCTGTCACCTCGAGCGGACTCGCCGTTTCCGGCGAAGGCCCGCTCGGGTAATATGTTGGCGCATAGCCCTCGTCGACGACGCCGCGGTTTGCATCATCTTGAAATCCCGGACGGTACGTCGTGCTAATGTAATACCGCCCCGGAGGTAGTGAGTAAATACGGTACTCGCCGAGATCGTTGGTCATCTGCCCGTTCATCGGTAGCCATTGTTTCCTGCCCCGGGCAAATCCCTGGCGCATGCAACTGACCAGCACATTCTGCATCGGGTCGCCGTCCTCGTCCAGTACGCGACCGGTAATGACACCCTGCGCGATCAGGCGGAAATCGGCATCCTTCAACTTCTGCGCCCGGCCGAGCGAGACAATTGCGCCAGACTGCCTCGGATTCTTCGCACCATAAGGTTGCGAGACAAAGCCGGTGCGCTCGGCCACCATACGGTACTGTCCTGGCTCGAGGCCCAGGATCGAATAGTGCCCGGTACTATCGGTAATCCCGCTGAAGGCGGAATCCGGCCCCCCTCGCCGATCTCCAGTGGGCCGCAGCGTAATGACAGCCTTTTTCAGCGGATCGCCGGTCGCCGAATTGAAAACCGTGCCTTCTACGGAACAGAGGTCTTCCGGTTTGAGTGCTTCGGAACGCTGGGGAGGAGGCTCGGGACGCGGAAGTGATTGAGATATAGAGATCAACGGAACGAGGATCATTAGAAACGGCACGGATTTCATCGTCCGAATCCTGGCTGGTTCTCTATGCTAGCATTTCATTACTACTGGGAGAATACCGGGTCTTCTCGCTCACACCCCTGAAATTCATGAAACATGTTGTCACCATGCCTATCCAAAGACTGAATGGATACTTCAATGAAGGGCGCGAAGTGTCATGACGACTGAGGCCATTGCGACCAGCCACAGCGAAAGCACTGAAACATCTCAGGTCCGTCCGGCAAGCGAAGCGATATCGCCGCAAGCCGTGCGAGCCCAACTAGAGCGAATCCTCAATAGCAAGGCGTTCGCCCGTTCACCTCGAATCAGCCGATTTCTGACTTTCGTCGTCGGCCAGACACTCGATGGTCAGGAGAGCAAACTCAAAGAATACCTTTTGGGAGTCGAAGTCTTCGGAAGACTGGATTCCTTCGATCCCCGTATCGATTCCATCGTTCGCGTCGAGGCCCGGCGGCTCCGCTACAAGCTGGAGAAGTATTACGAAACCGAAGGCCAGAGCGATACGGTCCACATTCAATTCCGCAAAGGCTGCTACGTCCCGACTTTTTCAGAAAAACGGCCCGGCGAAATCGAAGGCAGCGGTGAACTTACCGACGTGCCTTATGTCCGTGCCATTCAAAATCCGCATGCGTTTTCACTCTACGCCCGCGGAAGGTTTTCACTGGGACGCTGGAACGCGGATGGGATTGCCGAGGCTGTCTCCTGCTTTACTCACACACTGGATGAGGATCCTGCGTGCGCCAGTGCGCATGCGGGGCTCGGAACAGCGTGGATGCTCTCCTCGCTACTGGGATTGATGCCCGCGCGTGACGTGGTGCCCAAAGCCAAGAACTCGGCAATGCGGGCACTGGCGATTGCGCCGCGCTGCTCGGAAGCTCACTCGATTCTCGGAATTGCCGCCGCGGTGTACGACTGGGAGTGGGTCGAGGCGGAACCGAAACTGCGCAACGCCATTCACATGAACCCGTGTGACGTGAGCGCTCGCACCTGGTACGGACTGTACCTGACGCTGTCCGGCCGCTCGGATGAAGCCGTCCGCGAACTCCGCCGGGCACAGCAGGCCGACCCTACTTCATTGACCGGACATCTGGCGACCGGTTTTGCCTGCCATGCGGGCCATGCCTTCGATGAAGCCTTGATGCAGTACCGGTTGGCACAGGACTTGGATCCGACTTTCTACGGTGCCGACCTGGCGATGGGTCTTCTGCTGGCGGACCAGCAAATGTTCGAGCAGTCGCTGCACATTCTTTCGCGCGCAGCGTCGGCTCATCCCAGGAATCCGGCTCTGCTGGCAATCACCGCCTATACGCATGCGGCCGCCGGGCATTTGGATCAAGCCCGAACGGTGGCGGGTGAATTGTTCCAGTTGGCCGAAAAGCAATGGGTATCGCCAGTGATGCAGGCGATGGTGTATTCCTCGCTTGGAGATCTCGACTCGGCGTACCGCAAACTCGACGATGCGGTGATCGAGCGGGCGACCTGGCTGCCCGCCGTCGGCTTCATGCCGGCATTCGAACGCATTCGGAAGGACGAGCGCTTCACCGGAGTGATGCAGCGAATCGGCCGCACCTGACGGCCGTTTCCGAATTCGGATCCGCGCGCGAGGCGCAGGGTAGAATGAGGACGGAGTTTTGCAGGAATGCGACTGCCCGTCTTCGTTTTGCCTGTCTTGTGCGCGGTTTCGATTCACGCGCAATCGCCGCTTCCGGCGAAGCAGCGGACTGCGTGGTTCCGCGACGCTAAAGTCGGCATTTTCATTCACTGGGGTCCCTACTCCGTCATCGGGCGCCACGAGTGGGCGCGCGACCGTTTCGAGATCCCGCAGGCCGAGTACGATAAGTACGCCAAAGCCTTCAATCCGGTGAAGTTCGACGGGGATACCTGGGTCGATCTGGCCCAAGGCGCCGGCGCGAAGTACATCGTCATCACCTCGAAGCACCACGACGGGTTCAGCATCTACCGTTCTCAGATCAGCGACTACGACATGGAGATCACGCCGTATCCGGGTGATCCGTTGAACGCGCCGGAAGGGGATGCGGCTCGGCTTTTATCACTCCATCATGGATTGGCACAATCGGGACTACATTCCGAAACGCCCGTGGGAAGAGCCCGGCCAGGAACAGGGCGGCAACATCGACAAACACATCCAGTTCATGAAGGGGCAGCTACGCGAGCTGCTGACGGGCTATGGCGATGTTGCGACTATCTGGTTCGACGGTGAATGGGAACATTCCACAAAGGAAATGCACTCGGATGAACTGTACGACTTCATTCGATCGCTTCAGCTCAATACATTGATCAACGATCGCCTGTTCAAGCGCGAACCGGGGAACCGCGGCGATTATGGAACGCCGGAGCAGTTCGTCCCAGCGACCGGCGTTCACGACAAAGACGGAAAGCCTTTGTTGTGGGAGTCCTGCGTCACGATCAACACCGACAGTTGGGGGTACAACAAGTACGAGACCGATTTCAAAACGCCGCGGGACCTGATCCGGATGTTAGTGGAGGTGGTGAGCAAGGGCGGCAATCTGCTGCTCAACATCGGGCCCAAACCGGACGGAACAATTCAATCCGAATTTGTGACGCGGTTGAACGCGATCGGCGAATGGATGAAGGTGAACGGCGAGTCGATTTATGGCACTACCGCCAGCCCATTCACGGGCCTGCCCTTTTTCGGGCGAGCCACGGTCAAAGGAAATGCTCTGTACCTTCACGTCTTCCAATGGCCCGCCGGAGGCCGTCTGCGAATTCCGGGACTGGCAAACGAGGTTCGCTCCGCGCGTCTGATCGCCGATCCATCCAAAGCTTTGGAAACATCGCGTGACGGCGAAGACGTAATCGTCCGCCTGCCGGAAACGGCTCCGGACGAGATCGCCTCGGTAGTGCGGCTCGACCTCCGCGGCCCGCCGCGGATCAGTTCGGAATATGAAGTCCGTGCGGATTCGAGCGGCTCGCTCCATCTCGGCGCGGAGTCCTCCGAAATCGAGACGGAGTTCGGGCAGCGAGCGAAGAAGGAGAACCTGCTCGGCCGGGTCTACGTCACTCGTGGACGCGGTGGGACGACAAGCCAACGTGGATTGTGGACGTACCGAAGGACGGACGGTACCGGGTGTCCCTGACCTATGGCGCCGGCCGGGACGCGCAGAACAACCCGTTCGTGATAACCGCAGGCGGCGAGACACTGCAGGGCGAAGTGACTTCCACTCCGAACGACCTCGCATTCCGGCATTTCGATGCCGGATGGATTCGACTGAAGGCCGGGCGGCAGACGGTGCAGATCAGCGGACCGGAGAAGGGCCGGGGGCCCAATATCTCGCTCGAATGTATCGAGTTGAGGCCGCCGCGTTGAGTGCGGCCGCGGAGCTTCAGATACTGCAGAAGCGGGTGGTGCGGTGTGAGTTGTGTCCGCGGCTACGCAGCTACTGTCAGGAGGTCGCCCGCACCAAACGTCGGGCGTACCGGGATGAGGTTTATTGGGGACGGCCGGTGCCCTCGTTCGGCGATCCAGCGGCGCGGCTTCTGATCATCGGCCTGGCGCCGGGCGCGCATGGAGCCAATCGTACCGGAAGGATGTTCACCGGTGATCGTTCGGGCGATTTCCTGTACCGCGCTCTGTACGAAACCGGATTCGCGAGCCAGCCGGAGAGCCACAGCCGTGACGATGGTCTCATATTGCGGGACGCATACATCACGGCGCCCGTTCGATGCGCGCCGCCCGACAACAAGCCGTTCCCGGAGGAGATCAGAACCTGCAGCCGGCAATACCTGGAGCGCGAACTCGACTTGATGAAGCAGGTGCGAGTGGTGGTGGTTTTGGGACAGATCGCGCTGCGGGCATATTTGTCTATCCTCAAGCAACGAAAAGTCATCCAATCATTGGGTTCGTTTTGTTTCGGACATGGCGCCGAGTACTCCACCGGTGCGAATCATGCGCTGGTGATCTGTTCCTACCATCCGAGTCAGCAGAACACGTCCACCGGTAAACTGACAGCGGCGATGTTGTATGGAATATTCAACCGCGCCCGGACCTTGGTTTTGTAAATTATTGAAAAAGCGGTACGGGAAGGCTGTGAACCGGAGCTCATGGTCTGGTTTGGCTTCGTTTGGCGATGGTACGATGGAATTATCGAACTCGAGGCCGTCGCTTAACGTCCAAGTAGTTTAGGAGATCTTCGTGAAAAGGAAGAAGCTCGTCTTCATTTCGTTAGGTGTAGTTGTGGTAGCCATCGCTGCGTTGGTTGCGGTGAAGAAGAGCCGCGCAGGAATCGTGACGGTGCAAACGGGCCGCACAGTGCGCCAGGACATTACCAGCATCGTGACCGCGTCCGGCGAAATCAAGCCCCGCAACTACATCAACATCGGCGCGAATGCCCAGGGCATTATCACTGCCCTGTTGGTGAAAGAAGGCGATCACGTCCGCAAGAACCAAGTGGTTGCGCGGATTGAGGCTATTCAGGCACGGGCGGACGTGCAGGCCTCGGAGGCGGCGGTGAACTCGGCACTAGCGGACTCCGCGGCCGCGGAAGCCGGAGTGAAGGCGATGGACGATGCCGTCACCACGGCGCAGGCGACCGTCGACCGCAGCAGAGCGGATCTCGAACGGACGAAGGTATTCTTCGATCGGGCTGCCGACCTGTACAAGGCGAAGTTGATTGCCAAGCAGGAGTACGACCAGCGGAAGGCCGACTACGACTCGGCCGCGGCGGCTCTCCGGGAGTCGCAGGCCCGGGTCGATCAAGCCAAGGCGCAGCGCGCTCAGGGCGCATCCCAACTGGCCGGCGCCCAGCGCCGAACCGCACAGATCCGCGCACAACTCGCCCGCGTCGCCGACGTGCTGGCAAAGCACGACGCCGTAGCGCCGCTGGATGGAATCGTTACGAACCTCCCCGTACGCGTGGGGGAAACGGTGGTTCCCGGAGTCCAGAACTCAGCGGCCAGCACGATCATGACGATTGCGGACATGTCGCTGATCACGGCTGAAGTGAAAGTGGACGAGACCGACATCGTAAACGTGAAGCTCGATCAACTCGCCGACATTACGATCGATGCCATCCCAAACCAGACGTTCAAGGGTCATGTGATTGAGATCGGAAACACGGCTATTCTGCGATCGACCGGTGTAGCCGCATCTCAGAGTGCGGTGTCCAGTCAGGAAGCGAAGGACTTCAAAGTCGTTATCGCACTCGACAATCCGCCGGACGATATCCGGCCCGGCTTGTCCTGCACCTCGAAGATCACCACCGCGACCCGGAAGAACGTGGTGACGGTGCCTCTGCAAGCTTTGACGGTCCGGCAGAGAGGAGATCTCGAGCCTCAGGCTAAGAAGGGCGTGCAGGCTGCGACTCAGCCCGACCCCGCCACCGAGAAGAAGCGCAAGGAAGAACTGCAAGGCGTGTTCGTCGTCAAAGGCGAAAAAGCCAGCTTCCGGCAAGTTGAAACCGGCATCACGGGATCCACAGATATCGAAGTTACCAAAGGTCTCGAACCCGGCGAGGAGATCGTAACCGGCAGTTATAAGGTAATCCGGACGCTTCGCAACGACGCGCAGGTGAAGGTGGACAACAAGGCGCCGGTAGTGGAGACAAAGAGTTAATCGGCCCTGAACGGCCAGCCTGATAGACTGAGAGGTACCGCAATGCCCCAGGTAGCAATCGAAGACAAAGTCGAGCGCGGAGAACAGCTCCGGCGCGACGGCATCGTGATCCGAACGTACGATTTGTGGAAGACGTACGTCATGGGCGATCAGGAGATCCATGCCGTTTCGGGAGTGGATGTGGAGATCCGCCGCGGAGAATACGTGGCGATTATGGGTCCCTCGGGGTCGGGCAAGTCGACATTGATGAACCTGATCGGCTGCCTGGACACCGCGAGCGGCGGCCTCTACTACCTGAATGGCAAATTGGTCAGCGAGATGGACGACGACGAACTCGCCCGTATTCGCAACAAAGAGATCGGCTTCGTCTTTCAGACATTCAACCTGTTGCCTCGCGCCACGGCTCTGCACAATGTAGAGTTGCCGCTGATCTATGCGGGCCTCAGCGCGGAGGAACGCGTTGAAAAGGCGCGGATGTCGCTGCGCGCCGTGGATCTTGAGCCGCGCATGTACCACAAGCCGAACGAACTATCGGGCGGCCAGCGGCAGCGCGTGGCGATTGCGCGAGCCTTGGTGAACAACCCCTCTATTCTGCTTGCCGACGAGCCTACGGGCGCCCTCGACACTGCGACTGGCAATGAAATCATGGGTCTGTTCGAACGCTTGTACCAGCAGGGCAACACCATCGTTCTGGTGACGCACGAACACGACATCGCCATGCACGCTCACCGCATCATCCACATCCGCGACGGCAAAGTGGAGCGCGACGAGAAGATCAAATAGCAGTCGACCTTCGTGCGGCGGTTCAAAACGTAATTCCGACCATCACGTCCGCCTGGTTCTGCAAGGATTGAACATAGAATCCGTGCGACCCGAACTCGTCGAATGTGATGCTTCCCCAATGCGTGTATCGCGCTTCCGGAGAGATGGACAGGTGTCCCAGCTTGAAACGCAGTCCTCCGCCTGCCACCACACCATGCACCGGGTTGTCGCGAATGTAGTACTGCGGCGAACTTGTGTGAATAGTCTGGTCGATGGTATTGCCGGTAAAAAAATCCTGCCCGATGGTGTGCACTGAGATATCGAATCCGCTCAGTTTCCGGATTGCGTACCAGGCCACCGCGTAGGGCCGCAGCGGAAGAAGGTGCGGCCCAAAGTAATACTTGACGAGCAGCGGAAACTCCCACGAGTTTGCGCGGACACGAGTATTCGCGATCGTTCCCAATCCGCCTGCAATCGCATCATACCCGGTGCGTCTGTAGAGACCATCCACCTCGAACGCAAATGAGAATGGCAGCCGGACCTCGAGCATGGGTCCGACGATGTAGCGCTTTGCCGCAGCACTGGGTCCATTCCCCTCGACGGCGGACGTTAGGGGAATTCCACTCTTGATGCCAAAAGAAAACTGTTGCGCGCAAGCAATTGACAGCGTGGCCACGAGAAGGAAGGCGGATCGTCTCATCCGCCTTCGCCATGCAAACGCTTTTCCATTGTCTGATGCGGTTGGCGGACGGGGTCACTCTGCCGGTGAAGCGCTCACGATGCTGACGGGCACGTTGGCCGCATAGGCCGGCGTTGACCCACCGGTTGTCAGCCATGCATGAAGCTTCGCCAGAATATTCGTCACAGAGAATGTTCCTCTCTGTTTTATTCACGCGCGATCCTTTGTTGTTTTGGGCTCAGCGGCGAGGGGATTGATTGCGTCGCTCGCTCGACGTTTTATTTTCGCGCTACTTCTTCTTACTACATTGTCACGGCAGCAACTTATTTAGACAGGAGCAATACTCCTACCGTGACTAATATCGCGCCCGTCCACCGCGGCCAACTAACATGCTCGCCGAGATACCAGTGAGCCAGCGCTGTCTTCATGACATAGGCAAGCGCTGTTGCGGGGACGGCAAAGCTCAATTCGGAGATGGAGAGAAGCGCAAGAAACGAGAAGAACGAGATTGCATTGAATAGAATCCCGGTGAGAATCAAACGGTGCGTAACGATGTATCTCAGAAGGCGCCCGATCGAGTGCGGTCCGAAATGGTTCAATTCACCGTGCGAGATCATCCCCTTGGCACTTACAAGATCGCCGACAGTACTGGAAAGCGAACTCACGATCAACCATGTCCACCTCATGATTCCTCTTCCTCCGGCGGGGGAGGCTCCGCGTGACTCCACGGAGCGGTTTCCGACACCAGAATCACTCCGAAGGAGATCAAGGCGATTCCCATCCATCGTGCAGGAGAGATTTGTTCGTTAAGGAAGATCTTGCCCAATATCGCCGTGAACGCGTATGCGCTGGCAGTCATGGGAAGCACATACGTCAGATCGGCCCAGGTGAACATCGAGAGTTGCGCCACCATCCACAGGGCCAACAGAGCGACGCCGCTGACGAGCCACGCGTTGGTCAGGAACGCACCGATGTACCGCAAGCCGGTGGAAGCCATGAATTCCGGCATCTGGTTCATGCCGAATCCGAGGAATAGGTTTCCCAGAGTGTTGCTGACGACAAGCAGCGCGATGAATATCCGGTTCTTCCACTGGGACCGGTGTATTGCCGGTTCAAGAGGCACGGGCGCACCGTGCCTCGAAGTCTTCGAATGCGAAGCAGTGACCGGCGTCGGGTGTTCGCTACGCCCGGACGATTCGCCGGATCGGTGAGATTTCGCAAATCGCCGTAAGGGTGGCATTGGCAGCAACGGCCGTGAGCAGACCCTTCCATTTATAGCTCAGTGGAGCGAAAATGACGGCCGCTGCCGTAGCCGAGCCAACTCCCAAACGCACTTTCTGGCTCGACTTCACTCATCCTTCCCATGTCTCTCCGGTTCAGACCTGGTGGGTGTTTTCACTGAACGCGAACGGCGTTTTTGCCGCGGCTTTATTGTTTGCTGGAGGCGCCTCGAGATTGGCTAGCAGCGCGCGGGGGATGACTGACGAACGCGGCAACATCTCTCGCGGCTTTCGTTTCGATACCCGGCTTTTGCAGGAATCCGAGGTCGCGGAACCAGTCGATGAAGCGGTACTGCCAGGTGCCGAACGGGATGTTATTGCGGTCGGTAAGCCCGCCCGTCATGTGCGCTCCGTTTTCGAGGGGGTCTCCGGGATGACGGCCGTTTCCATAGAGGTGCATTTCGATGTTCGGGACGCCCAGATCGAGCATCGCGCTGAAGTACTCCATGGCCCAAATGGCGTGCACGCGATCCCCGGAGGCGCCACAGGCGATAAAGGCCGGAGGAGCGTTGGAGGGGATCGGCGGCGGAACTCGATTGCGGGCGAATGGGGAGGGCCCTGGATAGATGATGCCGGCGAAGTCCGGCCGCGAAGAGATCCCGGCCAACGGATCGTTGGCGAAGGCGTTCTTCTTACTGAAGTCGGTATAGAGAACCGCAGCCGCGGCCGTGAGTTCCGCGCCCGCCGAGAAGCCCATCATTCCGATCTTATTCGGATCGATATTCCATTCTTTTGAATAGGCGCGAACCAGCCGAATGGCTTGCAATGCATCGTTGACGGCATCGGTCTGAGGACTGTAGCCATCGCGGCGGAGCCGGTTGCGAAGAATGATCGTGTTCACTCCGTAGTTGTAGAAGAAGGGCACGAAATCGGCCGCCTCGCTGCCGACATTCAGGGTGTTGTGGCCGCCGCCGGCGACAAGAATCACAGCGGCACCGGTGTTCAGGCCGCGATCCACGGTGTGGACCTCGATCGAAGGATTGTGGATGTTGACGATGCTGTTGATGCGTCCGGGAACGCTCTGACTCATGTTGTATTGCTCGGGTTCGCGGACCCGCTCCATGTTGAGGTACGGAGAGCCAGCCGGATAGAGCGGAATGACGATGCCGCCGGGAAGAATCGGCGTGGGGGCGTATGGCTCGCTGGTCGCCGGACCCGGTTTCGGTACGTTGAGGGGTGCTGGGACAGGTGGCAATGCCGCCGTACTTTGCGCGTTTACGTAGACGGAGCAGGCGAGTGCCAGCAGAACCGGAGTGACAAACGTTCGGAGCAAGTGCATTGCGTTCGATTGGCCGGGCAGGAGCCCAGCCTGTCCATCATATTCCGGCTAGGCGCATGAGCAGGGAAGGGGGCGTGCCGAAGCTCGCCCCGTAGTGAGTTGCAAATCCGGCCAGATTACTGCCAGCCGACGGTCTTGAGCGAACCGATCACGTAGATGAAGTAGCCAATATCGACGTTGCCTCCAGCGGTGAGCGGAGCTGTAAACTTCCCTTGCCCGCTCGCCGCGTCGGGAATCGCCTGCACCGACAAGCTCCCGAACGATCCCGATAAGGGGTCGCTCGACACTGCGGGAATCTGCTGGAGCACAGCAGTCGGGACAGTGCCGGTGCCAGCAGAAGCTTGATACACGCAAGTGAAAATTGTGGCATCAAGGATAGCATTTGGGTCCGTAGCGTCGCCGCCGACCCGGGTTGCGCCAAAGCCAGACACATTCACCAGCCCCGTGCTGCCGCCGGTCCAGGTGATGGTGAGCGGGTTACTACGCGGCACAATATCGGGAATGCTGTCGATATTCGACCAGGTGAAATCGCCGGGCACGGTGATTTTTACACTGAAAGCGCCGACGTCCGCGCCGCCGGTCCCCGCGATCGTGTATTCCCCTTGTGCGATGACTGGGCCTGTCCCCGTGCCGCCGATCCCTCCGAAGCCGCTCGAATAGAGCGTCTTCGCATAGTCAGTCGAAACGACTTTGGTGTCCGGGTCGGTTGTTTGGGTGCGAGGGATCGCAACGTTCGATGCGTTCGGGCCGTTTAAGGTGAGTTGCGCGCCTGCGTCAAGAGAAATCGGCGCGGTGCCGAGCGCCACTTCTTCGCTGGTTCCGGTGCGCCGGTACACATAGCAGGCACCGATCTGAGATAGTGCGAATGGCGCACTGCCGACAGTGCCGATCGTATATTTCCCGAACGCCCCGCCGGCTGTTTCAGTTTTGGATTCGAATGCTCCAATCGGTGGTGGAAGATTGAGCTTGGTGGACGACTTCACCAAATCGAGTGCACCGAAAGTTACGGTTCCGCCTGCATCGAGTGCCTGGAGTTGCGCCTCAGTGAGTCCGGGATTCGAGCATGCGCCCTGCCCCGGAGGTGCGACGGCGATGGAGCCGAGGTTCGAAGTATGATCGCCGGCCTTCACCACGAGACTAACGAAGCAACTCGGGTTCACGTTTGCGGGAACCGTGAAGTTCACCTGGTCCAAACCGGGGTTACCCGGCGAACGGCCTGCATAAGAGGGCGTGACCGTGTTCCCATCAACGATTACCTTGACGTTCGCGGCAGACGTAAAGTCTCCCGAACTTTCGCCGGTGACGTCGGACTGAGTATCCGGCCCCAGACCGGTGCCCCATAACACTACGACATCACCGATGTGAGCCGGGCGCGTGGACCAGTCGGCGATCTGACCGGTGGTGAAGCGGTTAAGGTCCCTGGCGCCGTACGTGGCCTGAGCCGGGCCGGTTCCGTTCTGTGCTTGAGTTGCAAAACCAAAGTTCCGTTCGACTACTCTTACCCGGCTTGGAGAACTCGGCTGGTTCTTATAAGTTACGCGGACATCATAGTCGCCGGCTGCTGCGGTGGAAGGTAGAAGTCCGGCCAACTGATTCGCCGACGTGTACCAAATTCGTGCAGCGATCGCCGACCCTCCTCCTGCGGGCGTGAAACTCACTTTCGTGTCCGATAGTTCGTCCGGGTACGGCGGAGCGCCTGACGCAACGGTCAGAGTCGCGGGGCCCATTCCGGTGCCATAGATGACGAACCAGGATCCTCGTGCGATATCCGAGAGATTCGAACTGGCGTTCACTACTCCAGACGAAGCCCGAATTGTGGGCTGTGCCGAGAGAACAAACGAAATCGTCAACAGAAGGCCGAGACAAATCAGCCATTTCCTGTTCATGGGTGTTCTTATGCCCGATCCGGGACAGCTTTTGTTGGACCGAGCGCTTTCCTCCTTCGGAAGTTGTACCAGTGATTTCACCGGGACGCAATATTAGTCTTTAAAGTAAGCGAGCAAACTTAACAAACAAGCTCAGGCGGACGCCCGGTTTCGGTACCCTGAAAGTAAGCGCCGCCCCTGATGCAGTTTCCATCAACCAAAAAGCCCGAAATCATGAGCCCCGCCGGCTATTGGCCCCAGCTACGCGCGGCCATCGAAGCAGGCGCCGATTCGGTGTACTTTGGCCTCAAACATTTCACCGCTCGCGCGAAAGTCGGGTTCGAACTCTCCGAATTGCCGGAAGTCATACAAGCATTGCACAGTCGCGGCGCGCGAGGGTTCGTCACGTTCAACACCCTCGTGTTCGACCACGAATTGAGCGAGGCCACGCGCGTCCTGCACGCGATTGCCGAGGCGGGCGCGGATGCGATCATCGTCCAGGACGCGGGCATCCTCCGAATCGCGCGCGAGATCGCTCCATCGCTCGAGATCCACGCCAGCACGCAGATGAGCGTGACGGATGCAGCGGGTGTCGAGATGGCACAGCGCCTCGGAGCACAACGGGTGACGCTGGCCCGGGAACTATCGCTCGCCGAGGTGCGCGCGATCCGGGAACGAACCGAATGCGAACTTGAGATCTTCGTGCACGGAGCGCTATGCGTGGCTTACTCCGGCCAGTGCTTCTCATCGGAAGCCTGGGGGGGACGCAGCGCGAATCGGGGGCAGTGCGCGCAGGCGTGCCGGCTCCCCTACGAGATGATGGTGGACGGCCAGGTGAAGCCGCTCGGCGACTCGCGCTACCTGCTGTCGCCCGGCGATCTTTATGCGCTGCACCATATTCCGGAAATCTGCCGGATCGGGATCTCCGCGTTGAAGATCGAAGGCCGCTATAAAGACGCCGACTATGTTGCGCTCGCCACCCAGGCATATCGAAAGGCCGTTGATGAGGCGTGGGCGGGCATCGAATCGACATGGACGCGCACCGATGAACTGCGGCTCGAGCAAGTATATTCGCGAGGACTGGGCGCCTTCTTCCTCACAGGCACAGATCATCAGGCAGTGGTTCAAGGACGCGCGCCTCGTCACCGCGGGATCCTGATGGGCCGGGTCTCAAAGGTGCTTGCGGGCTCGGTGCTGATCGACGCTGCCGAGGCGAACGAAATCACACCGCTCAAACCGGGCGACGGCGTAGTGTTCGACTCCGCAGGATGGCGAAGTCCGCAGGAGGCGGAAGAGGGCGGGCGATTGCACCAGGTTCAAGCCGCTGCACGCGGGCAGATCGAGCTGCGGTTCGGCAAGGGCGCAATCGATACCACGCGCATTCGAATCGGAGATCTCTTGTGGCGGACTCACGATCCGGCACTCGACAAATTCGTGCGTCCGTTGGTCGAGCCTGGCGCTCCGGTCCGCCGCCAACCTGTTTCTGTTCGCGTCAGGGCGCATGCGGGAGAACCGCTCGAGACCGACTGGACGCTCGTTGGCGATCCTCGTGTTTCGGTAACGGTTCGATCGGCGACTGTCCTCGCGAGTGCCGCGCAGCATAGTCTGACCGTCGAGGTGTTGCGCGAACAATTGGGCCGGTTGGGCAGCACGCCTTACTCGCTCGACGCGATCGACGCTGATATCGTGGGTGCGCCCTTCGCGCCCGTATCCATGCTGAACCATGTGCGCCGCGAAGCCGTCGATCAGTTCGCTTCGGCGCAATCGAGAACGCCGGTTACCCCGCTCCACGATGCAGACGCGGTGCTTGCGTCCGCTCTCGCGCGAATCGAACGGCGGGAAGACACCGGTGCGGCTTGCCAACTCCACCTGCTCGTGCGCACGCCCGAACAACTCGAGGCGGCGCTCGATCTTGCGCCTTCCAGCATCACGCTGGACTATCTCGACCTGTACGGGCTGAAGCCGTCCGTCGAACGAGTGAAGTCGGCGGGAATCCAGCTTCGGGTGGCGAGTCCGCGGGTACTGAAGCCTGGCGAAGAGCGAGTTCGGGAATTCCTGCTGCGGCTCGACTGCCCGATTCTCGTTCGTTCAGCAGGTCTACTCCATGCGCTTCAGAGTGAATCGCACACGGTGTTGACCGGAGACTTCAGCCTGAACGCCGCAAACGCAGTTACCGCCGATCTATACCTTCGCCTCGGTTTGGACCGTATCACGCCAACCTACGATTTGAACGGCGAGCAGGTGGCCGAACTCGCGCGGCGTGTTGGACCTTCGAAGATAGAAGCCGTCGCATACCAGCACCTGCCGGTATTCCACACCGAGCATTGCGTGTTCTGCCGCTTTCTCTCGACCGGCACATCGTACAAGGATTGCGGGCGGCCGTGCGAGCAACACCGCGTTGCGCTCCGCGACGCTTCCGGAAGATCGCACCCGGTTCTGGCGGACGTTGGGTGCCGCAACACGGTGTTCGGCGCGGAGGCTCAGGAAGCCGCCGTACACATCGACGATTGGCGTAAGGCGGGTATCGCTCATTTCCGCCTGGAGTTTGCTCACGAGACCCAGGACCAGGTGCGCGATGTCACGCGCGCATTCCAGTCCTATCTGTTCGGGCGTACAAGCAGCGTCGAACTCGCACAGGCGTTGAAGCGGATCGCGCCGCAGGGTATTACTGAAGGTAGCTATTTTGTCGCTCCGGATTACCTGAGGCTCCCGGTCCTGCAATGAAATTCGATTACGACAAGGTTGGACTGCTCACGATTCGGGACGGCCGGATCCTGCTGTGCAGAAAGAGACACACGACTTCGCTGTTGATCGTCCCCGGCGGTTGCTTTGAACCCGGCGAATCCGCGATGCAATGTCTCGCGCGCGAACTCGGCGAGGAATTGGGTGATGTGCGAACAGGTGCGCTCGAGTACGTGGGAACGTATTCGGACGTGGCGGCCGGGAGCGAGTCGGGACCGAAGAAGACGGTGCGCGTGGAACTGTACCAGGCGGATCTCATCGGAGATCCAAAACCGCAATCGGAGATCAAGGAACTGATCTGGTTCGGTGAATTTGACGATCGAGCGCAACTGTCGCCCACGCTCGCCAACAAGATCGTGCCGGACCTGCTCGCCCGGGGAATCCTGAAGTGGACCGGCTACACGTTAAAAAAAGAGGCTGGCTAAGCCGCGCGTCATCTGAACAGAGGTGTGGCTCGCAATTTTGCTATCGATTCGAATCCTGATTGCCCAAGGCGAAATATTCCCGCCGTTAAGGGCGTCGAACCTCGAGAAGACCGAACTCGACCTGCCGGCCGCATTCGAAGGCGAGGTGAACCTGGTGATCATCGCTTTCGAACGCGGTCAGCAGAAAGACGTGGATACCTGGCTCAAAGCGCTACCGGGCATCCAGAAATCCTATCCCCGCCTGGCGTACTACGAGTTACCGACGATCAAGCGCATGAACGCCCTCACGCGGTGGTTCATCGACAACGGCATGCGAAGCGGCATTCCCGGCGAGAAGCAGCGGGCGCGAACCGTCACGTTGTATATCGATAAGGCACCCTTCAAGAAAGCGCTGAACATCGCGTCGGAAGACAGAATCCACGCGCTGCTGCTCGACAAGGCGGGAACGGTGATATGGCGGGAGTCGGGGCCGTACAGCCCCGACAAAGGGACTTCCCTCCAGAGTTTTCTCAACGAGCGTTTTCCGCGCTGACGCCTACACGTCTTCGGGCACGATGTAAGGCGCGCGGTAATGACGTGTCATCATTGCGTTGGCCTCCTCGTCGCCCAAAAAACGCCCAGTGGCGTCGCTCATGTGGAGCGTACGTCCGACACGATAGGCGATGTTTGCCAGATGGCAGAATGCGGCTGAGCGCGCGCCGATCTCGATTTCCGCATTGAGCTTCGTGTAATCGCGGGAGCGCACGGCATCGAGGAAGTTCTTCATGTGCGGCACCGTGTCCTCGCCGTCCGACTTGCCGGATTCGCCTTTCTCGTAACGCTCGCGATCCCCGGCACCGGCACCCCGCGCGGCATCCCCGCTGACATCGCCAGCAGTGCTCTTGAAGATTTGGAAACTGTCGCCATCAACGATCAGGAATCCGCCGCTGCCGAAGAAAATGTTACCGACGTAATTCGGGCCGCGCATGGCGGCCAGGCCTTCGGGAGGAGTGGGCAGGTTCCGCACGTCGAATGTCATTTCGGCGTCGCCGAAGTTAATGGAAACCTGCTGCGTGTTCGGAGTCTCCTGGTCATCCTTCCAAACGTACTTCCCGCCGCTGGCCGTAACCGACACGGGCCAACTGGTGCGCCCGGTTCCCCACAGGGAAATGTCCATCTCATGAACGCCCTGGTTGCCGATGTCTCCATTACCGGTATCCCAGAACCAGTGCCAGTTGTATGCGAATTTGTTTTTGCTGTACGGCTTCCACTGCGCCGGTCCAAGGAATCCGGACCAGTCGAGCCCTGCGGGAACGGGCTCGTCGGGGGCGTGCCCGATGGAGAAGCGCCGCCGGAAACAGAGCGCCCGCGCCTGATACAACTGTCCGATCGCACCTTCACGAATGAGTTGGATGGCGCGAATTTTGTGAGGCATCGACCGGCTTTGCGAGCCTACCTGCACCATGCGCTTGTATTTGCGCGCGGCCTTCACCATTTGCCCGCTCTCGTAAATGTTGTGGCTGGCCGGCTTTTCGACATAGACGTCCTTGCCCGCCTGGCAAGCCCAGATGGTTGCTAGCGCGTGCCAGTGGTTGGGCGTAGCGATCGACACAGCGTCGATGTCCTTGGCATCGAACATCGCGCGCATGTCCGGGTATTCCCGGGGCGCCGCTCCCGAATCCTTTTTCACACGAGCCACGGCCCGCTCGCGCGCGGGTTGGTTCACATCGCACACCGCCGTGATTCGGGCGTCGTTGGGGAGCTTCGAATAAAACTCCATGTGATCGGTACCGCGGCCGCCGAGACCCACCAATCCGAGGCTGACGCGATCGTTCGCGCCGAGAATCGGGAAGCGGGATGTCGCGATTGCCGCCGCTGCCACCTTGACAAAGTCACGCCTTGCCGAGAAATCTTTCATGCTGCTCCTTCCACGCGATAGCTCATGAGACAGTCTATTACTTCCGGCGCAGCCGCGAGTGAGATGATGTACGCGTGATTCGAATCGCACTATTCACATTACTTACCGGCACTCTCGCTGCTGCGGCGAATCAAACCATTCTCGCAGTCGGGGCGCATGCCGGCGACATGGAACTCACAGCGGGCGCGTTGTTGGCAAAGCAGGCACAGGCGGGAGATCGGGTGGTGCTGGTGCACCTGAGCCCCGGCGAGGCGGGCAATCCGAAGATGTCGCGCGAAGAGTACGGACGTCAAAAACGCGAGGAGGCATCGGCCGCCGCAAAAGCATTGGGCGCGGAAGTGATCTTCGGCCCTTACGAGGATGCGCTCATCCCGCACGGCGACGAACCGGTGAAGTGGCTGTCCGACGTGATCGCACGGGTGAAGCCGGCCTGGATCATCACGCACTGGAAGAACAGTATTCACAAGGATCATGCGCGGACGTGCGAGATCGTCAACGATGCCGTGCTGATCGCATCGGCAACGAAAGGCGTTCGCGGCATCAAAGGCGTTTATTACGCAGAGAATTGGGAGGACCCCGACGGCTTTCAACCGTACGTGTACCTGGACGTCACCACGGGGTTCGAGGCGTGGAAGCGGGCCGTGACGAAATACGAATTCGTTCGCGGCGGCATCTCGAAATTTCCCTACCTGGAATACTACGAAGCGCTGGCGAGGGTGCGAGGCGCGGAGTCGGGCAAGCGCTACGCGGAGGGTTTCGACATCGATGAGATCGGGAAGAAGCGGATTTTGGACATTCTGCCGTAGTTCTTGTGCGCAGTGGATCCGCACAAGGGGATGCTGCCGGCGCAAGCTTGCGATACAGTGTCGATCGTCATATGGAAATCCGCTCGTCGCATCCGCGGAGTACCACCGCACTCGATTCGACGGAGCCGGAGGTGAAGAGTGAAAACGGCAATTCTGATTGTGGCTATCTCCGCCCTGTGCGGATTATGGGCTAGCGCCGATCAGGCTGCGGACGCCGCAGCCCAGGTAATCGCGCTCGAGCGGCAGGCGATGGATGGATGGCTCCGGGGAGACCCTGATCCGCAGTTGGCGATCACGGATCCGCAGATCACGTACTTTCACGCGGTGACCGACACGCGCCTTGAAGGCGTGCAGGCGTTGCGCGAACTTTACGAACAGTACCGCGGGACACCCTTGTTCGAACGGTACGAAATGCTCAGTCCGAAGGTGCAGGTGTGTGGCGACGTTGCGGTTTTGACATACCGGCTCGCGCGCTACACCGGCACGGGTACAACTTACTTTAACGGCACCCAGGTATATCAACGAAAGAAGGCAGGATGGCGAGTGATACACACTCATTGGTCCGCGGCAAAGCTTCAACAGCCGTGAGTGTAATTCCACCGAACGCATTCGCCGGCAGAAGCGAGAAACCGGACGAGGAAGCATTGAGCCAGGCGCTCGGTCCCGCGAAAGCGGTTTGGGATCGTTTCGTGGCCGAACTTGCGGCCGAGTACAACGTGAACACGCAGGAGTGGAGGTGCTACTCGGTGAAGGCGGGGTGGTCGCTTCGGCTGAAGCGCGGAAAACGAACCATCGTCTGGCTGGCGCCGTGCGAGGGCTGCTTCCGGGTGATGTTCATCCTCGGCGAGAAGGCCGTCCAAGCGGCACATCAGAGCCGGTTGCCGGAGCGACTGCTGAAAATGATCGATGAAGCCGAGCGGCACCCAGAAGGGCGGGGCCTTCGGATTCAAGTGAAAGCCGCGAAAGACATACCTTCGCTGAAGCTATTGGCTGAGATCAAGATCGAGCACTGAGGCCATTACCGATCGTCGATGCGGATACCCACCACCGTCTGCGCACCTTCGCCGAGCTCGAACCGCTTACCCTTCGACCGGCAATCCGGTAGTGCATTGGTGTCGTACAACTCGCAGGGAGGCTCGTCAAAGTACGCAAAAGCGGTGTAACTACCGGGAGCAAGACCCCGTATCCGAAAGAGGCCGTACTTATCGGTGTAGCCCTTCTTGTAGAACTGAGGACGGCCGTCAGCAGGATCCGGCACCGCCGCGACCGTGGCTCCAGAAGCGAGTTTGCCTGAGCCGTCGAACACCCGGCCCGCGACCACGCCTCCGTGACTGCTGAGCGTGATTTCCAGCGGCACTGCCGCCGAGCCCTGATTCCCGCCCACACCTTCGCTGCCGGTCTCGCGATTGGCCACGCGGATCGATCGAATGTAGAAATCGTCGGGCGCGTTCGCGACGTATACGTCGTAGGTCTCCTCGGGAATGACATGAACGACGAAAGCGCCGTGGCTGTCCACATCAGCGGTGGTTACCGGATTCAAATCGCTTCGGGGTTCGAGAGTGATTCGCAAAGACGAAAGATCGAAAGTCGGCGCATCGACGATTCGCAAAATGCCCGGCCAGTCGCGCTCCGGCTCCAGCAGTAGCCGGAGATCCTCCAGGTTGTGATCCGTGACTACCAAAGGCAGGCGAGCAAACAGACGCGAATTGTTTTCGACATTGTCAGCGACCAGCAAATACGGGCCTGCGGTCACGCCGTGTATCTCGAACCCGGCTTCGGTCGGCCGCACCGCCACCGGAGCGTTGATACTGGAGCGCTCGTCGGCCGAGAGCCTCCGCAGAGACACCGTCGGGACTCTCGAAGCCGCGCCCGTCAAGCCGCTGATCGTCGTTCCTCGTATATTTATCGTTCGAACGGGTTGGAGGAAAATCTCGAGTCCTTCGATCTCCTGCTCACTGTCAATACGGACCGGGACTGCATCGGCAAGTTTCTGCGCCGTCGGAAAGAATGTGGTTGAGTAGCCGAATTTCGGGAGCGGCTTCCCGTTCTCATCGACAGGATCCTGCTGCTCGAACTCCGGCGACAATGGGCGATCGTAAGTGGCGGCGATGTAATACGAGCCGGCGCGCAAACCCGGCAAGCGATATTCGCCGCGATCGTTGGTGCGCGTGGATGCAACCATTCCGAAGGTATGTTTGCCGCGCAGGAAAGCGTCCTTGTACGCCTGTACGAGAACTCCAATGGCGGGCTCGGCATCGTTGAAGCGGACCCTTCCGGACAGTACGCTCCAAGGCTTCAGGCGAATCGTCACATCGCGGAGTTGTTGCCCCGAGTCGAGATCGATCACGGCAGCGAGGCGCGTGCTTCCGCTGTGAGCTTCGCTGCTTCTGAGAAACCCGTCGCGTTCGGCGCTGATGGAATACTTCCCGGGCACCGCTTTCTGTATGACAAATTTTCCGTGCTCGTCGGCCTCCACCGCAATGCTGGGAGCTTCATTGCTGGTCGACTTCAGGTACACGCGGACGCGATTCAGGGGGACTCCGGTAGCGTCGTTAAGCACAACGCCGGAGATTCGCGCCGGATTGGCTGGTGCTGGTGCGCTTACGTTCGAGGGCACTGATTGCGCAGCGGCAATTCCCGCGAGAAGGACCAGAACGACGATTGAACGCATGACCGCTTAAGTGAATTGACGGACCAAGCGACGATTTCGTTGAGTCACTCGCCGATGATTTTCACAAGTACGCGTTTCTTGCGCCGGCCGTCGAACTCGCCATAGAAAATCTGTTCCCAGGGGCCGAAATCGAGTTTGCCGGCGGTGATGGCCACGACGACTTCGCGGCCCATCAATTGTCGCTTCATGTGGGCGTCGGCGTTGTCCTCACCGGTCCGGTTGTGCTGGTACTGCGACACGGGCTCGTGCGGTGCGAGTTGTTCGAGCCACTTGTCGTAATCGTGGTGCAGCCCGGATTCGTCGTCGTTGATGAACACCGATGCCGTTATGTGCATCGCGTTAACCAGCACGAGTCCTTCACGTACGCCGCTTTCTCGCAGGCAGGTTTCAACATCCCGCGTGATGTTGATGAAGGCGCGCCTGGTTGGCACTTCAAACCACAGTTCTTTCCGGTAGCTCTTCATAGGTCCCGGTCAGGATTGTATCGCGACAGAGCGCGAACGACCGGGCCGGGATCACCACCATCTACGCTAGCTCGACGCTAGCTCGGATAAATGCGAACGCGGCGGCGCGATTCCCGGCGAGGTCGTTCGGATTCGACATGAGCGGTGGACTGAGTCTGCGCCTCCCATTCATCTCCCTGGCGTTCGGCGGCGGACCAATACTCGCGCTCGCGGCGAATCTCGTCGACGGTCAGCGGCTCTGCCGTAGAATCGTGATGAGTCCAACCCCGGTTGCGCCATCCGCTGACACGGTCGTCGATGTCCAACGCGCCACTTCGCTCGAGTATAGCCGCAGCTTTGTCGGCCAAAGCTTCCGGTGCGGTTACGGTGATGACGATCGCGCCGCGGCGCACACCTTCCGCGTAGTAACCCGCTTCGTCAGCGGGCACGCCGCTTTCGGTGAGTGCGCCGATAAGCCCGCCGGCCGCCGCTCCGATGCCCGCTCCACCGAGCGCTGCAAGAATGGGGCCCGCCGCAATCACCGGCCCGACCCCGGGCACTGCGAGTCCCGCAAAGCTCAACAGGAGTCCTCCAACTCCTCCTACTGCCGCTCCGATGCCTGCGTCCGCGGCGATGTCGTCCCCTCGCGCCTCGGAACCTGGCTGAGCCGTTCGTTCAGCCCAATCGCTGGTGCCTGCCTTACTCGCAATGAAGCTGATCTCGTCGCGCGAAAATGCTTCGCGACGCAGTTCATCGAAGGCGCGCTGCGCTTGCTCCATGGTGTGAAATACGCCGATTACGGTGCGCTGTTTTGGTTTAGCGCGAACATCATCTTTGTCCATTTCCGCGTTCCTTTCGGGTTCCGCAACCTCTCTGTGGGTTGTGACTCCGAGCATAACGAAACGTTTCACCCACGCTGATTCGATGCCGATTGCATTAAAACACTACCCAAAATCGCTTATTAATGCTAAGTTGCCTAATAAGCAGTAACTACTGTATTGAAAGGGAGAATCAGAAATGGCTGTTAAGAAGACTGCAACCAAGAAAGCTGCGACCAAGAAGGCCGCGGCAAAATCAACCAAGACC
Source organism: uncultured Acidobacteriota bacterium (assembly GCA_963720745.1). Classification (GTDB taxonomy): domain Bacteria; phylum Acidobacteriota; class Terriglobia; order Bryobacterales; family Bryobacteraceae; genus TMP-7. Next base: position 2,627,976 of record CAVRGO010000001.1, on the reverse strand, counting down.
GTAGCGAAGAAATCTGCTACCAAGAAGGCTGCACCGAAGAAGGCCGCAACCAAGAAAGCCGCGAAAAAGGCCACCAAGAAAGCGGCAGCGAAGAAGTAGTCCTGCACGCCACCCTGCCGGCTGGGCACGTTCGCGACTGCGATTTGCCGCAATAATGCGGCGTACCGTTACAAGAGCTTCAGGGATTACAGTGATGCAATCCCGAGCAATGAACGGGGTTTCGTTACTGTCCGGATGTGCCCGCCGCTTTCTCCGTTGGATATCCCTTCGACACCCAGTCCGTCGCGAGGTTGGTTGGGATCGACAATACCTTGACGTTCGTGTAGCCCCATTCCTTCATCGCTTTGAATGCGGGTCGCACGTTCGGACAATGCGACCACGGGCAGCAACCGCAGTACAGCACAATCTCGCGATTCTTCGGCATGCTTGCGACAGCGTTCTTCAGCAACTGTATGCCTTCGGACTTCGCGGCCGGACCCGTCATGATTGCTCCCGGAATTTTCGTGCTGCGATAGAGCACCGGGAAACCGACAAACAGAACAGCCGGCTTCGAATTGTTTGACCTCAATCGCGCCGCGAGAGTTTCAGGCTGGATAAGGTCGCCCGGTCCGAACGGATCGTCGTCGGCAGATGCGGAAAACGCGGTGAGTGCAACTGTGCCCACTGCAGCGAGCATTTCGCGTCGAGTCATGTTCCCATCGTATCGGGTACATGGCGTCTCTGCTCGAAGAACGCCTTCATCATTTCAGCGGTTTCCGCCCCGAGCACGCCTTCTATGATTTCGACGCGATGGTTCAGAAGATCCGAGTCGGCGATGCGGAACTTGCTACGCACAGCGCCGAAGCGCAGGTCGCGGCAACCGAACACCAACCGGCGGACACGCGCGTTGACCAGAGCGCCCGCACACATCGCACACGGCTCGAGTGTGACATACAGCGTTGCCCCGGTCAGCCGGTAATTCGCTGCGTCATTCGCTGCTTGGCGAAGCACGAGCATCTCGGCGTGAGCCGTCGGGTCGTGCAGCGCGATCGGTGAGTTGTGCGCCCGCGCCACGATGGCATCGTCGACGACGAGCACCGCGCCGACGGGAACCTCTCCCGCCGACTCAGCCTCGCGTGCCAGCGCCATCGACGCGCGCATGAATTGCTCGTGATCCAACTCCCGATGATAGCGCCGGGTTCGCGCTCGCTTTCGCCCCGCCGCTTTCGCCGTTCGTCGGCAACCAGCAGATATTCGCCGAAGTGCTCCAGAGATACTGCGGGTTCGCCCCTACCCTGAAACCCACGGCCATGTTTCGATATCTGCCGCTCATAATCAAAAACACGCTCCGGAACCGCAGGCGCAGTCTTCTCACGGTGTCGAGTATCGCTGCGTCGATGTGCCTGCTCGGCGTGCTGTTCGCACTTTACCGGGCGTTGTTTCTGGCATCGCCGACACCCGAGCAGGCGCTCCGCTTCATCACGTATCACCGGGTATCGCTGACGCAGCCTCTGCCGGTGTCGTACGGCGACAAGATCCGGCGCGTGCCCGGCGTGCGTGATGTATCGATCGAGCAATGGTTCGGCGGTATCTATCGGGACGCGCGCGACCGCCGCAACTTTTTCGCGCGCTTCTCGGTCGAGCCTGCGCATCTTCTGGGCATTCGAACCGACTACCGTGTACCCGATGATGTCAAGAAGGCATTTCTCGCAAACCGCACCGCCTGCATCGCGAGCAAGGAACTGGCGGAACGGTTCCACTGGAAACCCGGCGAGCGAATCACGTTGGTCGGCGACATCTTCCCCGTAACTCTCGAACTCACCTTCGCGGGTGCGTTCGACGATCCGGACCGTAGCGACAGTCTCTTTTTCAATCACGCGTATTTGCGAGAGAGCCTGACCGGGCGGAGACAGGACATGATCGGATCGTTTCTCGTACAGGCGGAGAATGCCGAAGCGGCCAGGCATATTGCCGGCGACATCGACAAAATGTTCGAGAACTCGCCGCAGCCGACAAAGACGGAAGCAGAGCAGGCGTTCGCGCTCAGCTTCGTATCGTTTCTCGGAAACGTGAAGATGTTCCTGGTCTCCATCTGCGCGGCTGTTACTTTCACCATTCTTCTGGTTTCCGCGAACACGATGGCCATGACGGTACGCGAGCGGATTCGCGAAGTCGGCATTCTCAAGACGCTGGGCTATCGCAACGGCGCGATTCTGGGTTTGATTCTCGGGGAGTCTGCGATGATCGCCCTGATCGGCGGCGCGGTCGGGGTACTGCTTGCGAATGGAATTGCGTACGGAATGCGGCAAGGTCCGGCCTTCATGCAGCAGATCCGGACATTGAACATCAGCCCTCCGCTCGCCTTGTTCTGCCTTGCTTTCGCAGTGCTCGTCGGCATTCTGAGTTCCATCGTTCCCGCCGCTGCGGCTGCGCGGACGAACATTCTCGATTCATTGCGCAACACGGGTTGATTTATGAAGCTACCGATGACCTACAACCTGCGGAACCTTACTGTCCGCAAAACAACCACCGTGATGACGGCGCTCGGTATCGGGCTGACTGTCGCAGTGCTCGCAGCGGACCTGGCGCTTGTGACGGGGCTTCGCGGCGCCTTTCGAGCCTCCGGCGACCCTTTGAACATTCTCGTGTTTCGCAAGGGCGGAACCTCGGAATTGAACAGCGTCGTCACCCACGAAGGCTTTCAGATGCTGAAGTTCAAGCCGGGCATGGCGCGTAACGCCCAAAACGAACCGCTGGCGTCTCTCGAAATGGTTACCGTGGTTCTCGTCCACTCGCCTTCCATTCCCGAAGGACGAAACGTGAATCTTCGGGGACTACTGCCCATCGGATTCGAACTCAGGAACGTGAAGATTCGCGAGGGGCGCTGGTTTCGCTCCGGGCAGCGGGAGATCGTGGTGGGCAAATCCGTGGCCGCAAAATATTCAACCGCCCAGATAGGAAATCGACTCCGCTTCGGCAAAGGACTGTGGACCATCGTCGGAATCGTCGATGCGGGCCAAAGCACAGTGAATAGCGAGATCTGGGGCGACTTGAACCAGATCGCGAGCGACTTCAACCGCGATAACGCACTCAGCGCCGTGCTGATTCGCGCCAGGGGCGAAGCGGGTGTACCAGCGCTCGTCAACTCGCTCAACGACGATCAGCGGTTGAACATGTCGGCGCGCACGGAAAAGGAATATTTCGAGGCGCAGACCATCTCCGCGGCGCCGGTCGAATATCTGGGCATCTTCGTGTCCATCATCATGGCGGTCGGCAGCAGCTTCGCCGCGATGAACACGATGTACGCCGCGGTGGCGCGCCGCGCAAAGGAAATCGGGACCCTGCGCGTGCTCGGATTCTCGCGAAGCTCCATCTTGATGAGTTTCTTTGTGGAATCGGTGCTACTGGCGGTGGCAGGAGGTGCGCTCGGTGTCGCGCTGGTGCTTCCGCTCAACAATGTCACTACGAGCGTCGGCAGCTTCATCAGCTTCAGCGAGATCAATTTCAACTTTCATGTGAGCGCCGAGGTGATTGCGATCGGCCTCGGATTCGCATTGATTGTCGGAGCGCTGGGCGGAGTGTTCCCGGCACGAATGGCGGCGCGCAAAGAAATCCTCACTGCCCTCAGAGAGATTTGAAGCAATGTCATCAGAGAATCAGACGGACCTCGGGAGTTTGAGAATCGACCGGTCGCGAAAGTCGAAGCCGGCGGAACCGAAGTGGTCTTCGCGCTTGATTATCGGCGGTGTGCTTGTGTTTCTGCTGCTCGGCGCGGGAAGTGTCGCCTACAGCCGGCTTAATGGCGCGCTCGAGGTAGAAACCGCGCGGGTTCGCCTCCTGTCGCCGCAAGATCCCGCCGCGACCGGATCGGTGGTCCTGAATGCGACGGGTTATATCGTGGCCGCCCACAAGATCGAACTGGCCTCCAAGGTAATTGGAAAGGTGGCCTGGATCGGAGTCGAAAAAGGCGACCGCGTCCAAAAGGACCAGGTGCTGGTACGCCTCGAGGACGATGAATACCGCGCCCAGGTACAGCAGGCGAAAGGGAATCTGCTCAACCTGCAGGCGCGCCTGGCCGAGTTGGAGCATGGCTCCCGCCCAGAAGAGATCGGACGCGCGCGCGCCGATGTGGACCAGAGCAAAGCCGACCTGGAAAACGCGAAGGTCAATCTGGCACGAATCCGGAAATTGGTGAATGAGGGCGTGATGGCACAGCAGTCGCTCGACGATGCGCGGGCCAAGTACGACGGCCAGATTGCGCGTACGGCATCCCTTCAGCGCACCTTCGACCTCGTGAAACTCGGGCCGCGGCAAGAAGAGATCGATGCGGTGAGGGGTCAGATCGAGCAGGCGAAAGGCACGTTGGCGCTGGCCGAGACACAGCTTTCGAATACCGTCATTCGCGCCCCGGTTACGGGCACCATACTCGAACGGAATGTTGAACGCGGCGAGTTTGTCACCACTGGATTCGTCGGCGATCGCGGCGCCAAGGGTTACGTCGTTTCGCTCGCCGACTTGAACGATCTGAAAGTGGAGTTGGACATCAATCAAAACGATTTCGCGAAACTCGACCCGCGCCAGAAAGGGATCGTCACCACCGATGCCTTCCCGGACCGCAAGTACAACGGCGTGATCGACGAGATTTCGCCCGAAGCGAACCGGCAGAAGGCGACCGTGCAGGTGAAGGTGGCGATTGTGAATCCTGACGGCTACCTGCGCCCCGAGATGAATGCGAGCGTCGCGTTCTTAGCAAAGGAGCAGCCGAAGACATCGACTTCCGCCGCGCGGCCCACCGTCATGATTCCAGCGTCCGCAGTTCGCGACGGCGGTGTCTTCGTGGTTGCCGATGGGCGCGCGGTTCTGCGTCGCGTGAAGACCGGCCCAGCAACCGGTGACGGCGTACGCGTCGACGAGGGACTCAGCGGCGGTGAGGACCTGATCGTCAACCCGCCTGCCGAGTTGAAGGACGGCAGCAGAGTCAAAACGAAATCGCAGTAGAAGGAGTCATTTTCATGCCAGAGACAATCATTCAGACGCGCGGGCTAACCAAGGAGTTTGTGCGCGACGAGTTTCACGTCGTCGCACTCGACAGTGTCGATGTCGAGATACACAAAGGCGAATTCGTCGCATTGATGGGCCCTTCCGGTTCCGGCAAGTCCACGCTCCTGCACTTGATCGCCGCGATGGATCGTGCGACGGATGGCGAAATCCTGGTGCTCGGCGAGAATCTGCGCGCCCTCACCGACCGTGAAATATCGAATTGGAGAAATGCGCACATCGGGTTCATCTTCCAGTCTTTCAACTTGATTCCCGTGCTCTCGGCGATTGAAAACGTCGAACTGCCGTTGAAGCTGACGAACCTGAACCGCAAGGAGCGAATGGACCACGCCGCAACCGCACTGCGCCTGGTGGGGCTCGGCGACCGGTTGACTCACCTGCCGCGTCAATTGTCCGGTGGGCAGGAGCAGCGCGTCGCGATCGCCCGAGCCATCGTCACCGATCCCGACCTCATCCTTGCCGACGAGCCGACGGGTAACCTCGACGCGAACTCCGCGACCGAGATCCTGACCCTGCTGTCCCGATTGAACAAGGAGTACGGCAAGACGATTGTCATGGTGACCCACGATCCGCACGCTGCGCAGTTCGCTACCAAGGTTCGTTATCTCGAGAAAGGCAAGCTGCTCGCCGAGGGGCAAGATCCCGAAGATTGGACCGGCATGTTCGCCGCCGCACGCGGCTGAGGCCGGATGTGTCTAACTTAAGTTATGGCGGATACGCCTCTCATCCCGCGGAAGATTCTGTTCGGCAACCCCGAAAGATCGGACGCACGCATTTCACCGGATGGCGCGATGCTGGCCTATCTCGCGCCGGACGAAGGAGTGCTGAATGTCTGGGTGCGCACAGTCGGTTGCGATGACGATCGTCCGGTGACGTCGGACCGCAAACGCGGCATTCACGATTTCGTGTGGCAGCCCGACAGCGCGCATATCATCTACGCGCAGGACGTGGATGGAAATGAGAACTTTCACATCTACCAGACCAGCGTCGGCACCCGTGTGACGCGGGATTTCACTCCATGGGAAGGCACCCGGGCGCAACTTGTCGCCGTGGATTCGCACCACCCGGACATCATGCTGGTGGCATTCAACCGGCGCAATCCCGAGTTGTTCGACGTGTATCGCTGCCGCTTCGACACCGGCGAGATGGAACTCGATACCGAGAACCCGGGCGATGTTGCCGCGTTCACGCCGGATAACGATTTTCGGATCCGCGCGGTGACGGCAATACTCGCCGGGGGTGTGCAGGAGATTCGAATCCGCGAGAACTACAACTCTCCGTGGAGGACCTTCCAGCAGTGGGGACCCGACGAGACCTTAGGCGGTTCCGCCGGATTCACGCCGGATAACAGATCGCTGCTGGTGATCTCGAGTGTCGGCGCGAATGCTTCACGGTTGCTGGAGGTAGATATCGCGTCAGGCGAGACGAAGGTGGTGGCCGAGGATCCGCAGTACGATGTCAGCACCGCACTCGAGAATCCTCAAACACGTGAACTCGAAGCAGTGGGGTTCGTCCGCGCCAAACTCGAATGGCAGTTTTTCAACGACGCGTTGAAGGCCGATTTCGAGGTCTTGCAGAAAGTCCATGACGGCGAACTGCACATCGCGAGCCGTTCGTTTGCCGACCACCGCTGGATCGTCGAATACTCGTCCGATGTTGAGCCCGCCGTCTATTACCTTTACGAGCGCGACGGCAATAAGACTGAGTTCCTGTTCGCAGCGCGCCCGGCACTTCGCAACTACACTCTCGCGCGCATTGAACCGGTTTCGTTCACCGCATTGGATGGCTTGACCCTTCATGGCTATCTCACGCTGCCGCCCGGTAAAAACGGTCCGGGACCGATGGTGCTGCTGGTGCACGGCGGGCCTTGGTATCGTGACGTGTGGGGTTACAGCGGCCTGGTGCAATTGCTCGCGAACCGAGGCTACGCTGTCCTTCAAGTGAACTTCCGCGGCTCGACCGGATACGGAAAGCAGTTCCTGAACGCAGGTGATCGTGAATGGGCCGCCAAGATGCATGACGACCTGCTCGACGCTAAGCGATGGGGCATCGAGAACCGCTACGCCGATCCGAAACGAGTCGCGATCATGGGCGGCAGCTACGGCGGATACGCAACGCTTGTCGCACTCACGTTCACGCCCGACGAGTTCGCGTGCGGCATCGACATCGTGGGTCCGTCCAACCTGATCACTTTGTTGAATTCCATCCCTCCGTATTGGGCGCCGATGCGCGCGATCTTCGACCGCCGTGTGGGCCATCTCGAAACCGAGGAAGAGTTTCTGCGCTCGCGATCGCCGTTGTTCAAGGCGGACCGGATCAAGGCTCCGCTGCTGATCGGACAGGGCGCTAACGATCCTCGCGTAAAACGTGCCGAAAGCGACCAGATTGTCGCGGCGATGCGCGCCAACGGACAGCCGGTGGAGTACCTGGTGTTCGAGGACGAAGGCCACGGCTTCGTGCGTCCGGAAAACAACCTCCGCTTCTATGCCGCAACCGAAGAATTCTTGGCGAAGTATCTGGGCGGCCGCGCCGAACCCCCGGCGGAAGATGAGGATTGGGCGCAACTGCGTTGCTGAAGGACGGCGCGCCCGGCGCTTTGCTAAACTGCGAACTCGCATGCCCGCGGCAGTCGAGTTTCGAGGTGTCTCCTTCGCGATCGGCGAACGGCCGATACTTCGCGATGTGAATTTTGCGCTCGAGCCCGGCGAGACACTCGTTCTGCTCGGCCGCAGCGGTTCCGGCAAAACCACCGCGCTCCGGATGGTGAATGCGCTGCTGTATCCCACCAGTGGCGAGGTGCTGGTGAACGGGCGATCGACACGCGACCAGGATCCTATTCGACTGCGGCGCGCGACCGGCTACGTCATCCAGGAAGTAGGCCTGTTTCCGCACTGGACCGTCGCCGCCAACGTCGGAATGGTTCCGCGGTTGGAGCAATGGCCGCAACCGCAAATCGACGATCGCGTGCAGGCGTTGCTTTCCGCCATCGGCTTGCCTCGCGAGGAATTCGGCACGCGCAAGCCTTCCCAACTGTCCGGCGGACAGAAGCAACGGGTTGGAGTGGCGCGCGCTCTTGCGGCTGATCCCCCCGTCCTCCTCTTCGACGAACCATTCGGTGCGTTGGATCCGATAACTCGGCTCGAGTTACAGAACCTGTTCCTCGATCTACGCGAGCGTTTCCGCAAAACGGCGCTGTTCGTCACACATGATGTCGCAGAGGCGCTGACGATCGGCACTCGAATCGTTTTGCTGAATCAAGGCCGCATCGACTGGATCGGGCCCGCCGCCGAATTCCGGCACGCCTCATCGCAACATGCGCAAGAGTTCCTGGCGTGTATTCGTGTGGCCGGAGTGTCGTGATGGGTCAGCTCGCACCGGAGGTTTTGTCACTCACCGTCGAACACGCGATCCTCGTCGGCATTGCAGTGCTGATCGCGTGCGCCATCGGAATCCCCGCGGGACTGTTCGCGACACGTCACAGGTCAGTGCGCCGCGCCGCGCTAGCTTCGGCCGGCATCTTTCAGACGGTCCCGAGCCTGGCGCTATTCGGGTTCCTTGTGCCACTGCCGTTCATCGGCGGTATCGGCAAACGCACCGCTCTCATCGCGCTGGTTCTCTATGCGCTGCTTCCCATCATCCGCAACACCGTGGTGGGAATCGTGAATATCGATGCCGCTGTGCGCGACTCCGCCGTGGCCATGGGCATGACCGACCGGCAGGTTCTGTTTCAGGTGGAAGTGCCGCTGGGCGCGCGCACCATTCTCGCCGGTGTTCGCATCGCCACCATCACCACGATCGGCACCGCGACGATCGCCGCTGCTATCGGAGGCGGCGGGCTCGGAGTGCTGGTGTTCCGCGGCATATCCCTCGTCGACTCGACACAAATTCTGGCGGGCGCCATTCCGGCGGCTGGACTCGCCTTGATCGCGGACGGAATTCTCGCATGGCTCGAATCCAGACTATCTGCCTGATCCTCGTCATTTCGATTTTCTCGGCGGCCTGCCACTCCGGCCCGCGCCACATTGTCATAGGTTCGAAGAACTTCACCGAACAGATCGTACTGGGTGAAATCGTCGCGGCGCAAATCGAACGCCGACTCAAGGTGCCGGTGGACCGCAAACTGAATCTCGGAGGCACGCTGCTGGCGCACCAGGCCCTCGCCTCCGGCTCCATCGATGTCTACCCCGAATATACCGGCACCGCGTTGACGGCTATCCTGCACGAGAAGCCGCAACAAGATGCCGGCAAGGTGTTCGAGAGCGTTGCGCGCGAGTACTCGTCGCGCTTCAAACTGCAATGGCTCCCTCCACTCGGCTTCAACAACACGTTCGCTATGGTGGTGCGCGGCGACACTGCTCGGAGTGAGGGCATCCAGACGCTGTCCGAAGCGGCGCGACGAGGTGAGCCTTGGCGGCTCGGGACAGGCTATGAGTTTCTTCAGCGGCCCGACGGCCTGAACGGACTCGTTCAAACCTATGGACTGCACATCAACGGCCGGCCCGTTTCAATGGATCTGGGGTTGTTGTATCGTGCCTTGGAGGGACGCCAGGTAGACATGGTCGCCGGAAGTGGGACCGATGGCCAACTCGGAGTCCTCGATGTCGTTGTGCTTCGCGACGACAGGCACTACTTCCCTCCGTACGAGTGCGCGTTAGTCGTGCGAGATGCGGCCTTCACGTCCTATCCGGGTCTGAAAGAAGCATTGGCAGCACTGTCCGGTAAAATTCCTGATAACGAAATGCGCCGCATGAACTTCGAAGTCGAGGGCAAGCATCGCACTCCGCGCGAAGTGGCCGAGGAGTTCGTCAAAGGATTACCGACCGTTGCGCGGTGACGATCCCGCAACCACCTGCGCGTGATTCAACGCCGCAACCAGCGAGACTCCTCCGATCACGTTCCCGATCAAGGCGGGCAACATGTACCCTCCGGCGCAGTTCCACCACGAAAGCTGTCCCGACCAGACGAGAAACAATGCCTCCACCGACCCCGCGATGATGTGCGTGAAGCCGCCCAATCCCACCGTGTAGGTCATGATGATGATGATCGGAATCTGCCCCGTGCGGACAGCGGCCAACATCCACACCATTAACGCGATCAGCCAGCCGGCGAATACTCCGCGCAATACCGCGGTCGGGAAGTCGACATCCACCGCCTCGTGCGCGACGTGCGTAAATGCGGCACGAATCGTCCGCGGGAACGCATTCGTGCCGGCGAGCACCCAAGCCACTGCATGAGCGCCCACCAGGTTTGCGCACAGCACCGTGCTCCACAATCGCAGCACGTTCCATAGGGTCTTCGGACTCCGGTTCGCCATCAGCACGAGAATCGGCGTCAGAGTGTTCTCGGTGAATAACTGCTGCCGCCCGATGATGACCATCAGGAAACCTACGGAATAGCCGAATCGTACGATCAAAGGGCGCCATGAGGCGGCCGGCAGGTACGCCTCCAGCAGTCCCTCGGTGACCATCGACATGCCCATGGACAGCCCGGCCGCCAGCGCTGACCATGCCAAGGCGGATACAGGCCGCTTGAGTTCCTCATCGCCCTGTTTGCGCACCACTTCGTGCACCACCAGGGCGGGAATGAACAACCGGCGCTCGACTTCCTGCTGTTGATGCTCGTCAAGTTCCGGAGTCTGGTCTTCGGATTCTCGGGTATCTATTTCCGGGGACGCCACGCTCGCCCTCCCTGACATTCAAGTAAGCCGCGACCAATCAGGGAGCGACCTTCGGCTACGAGAGCAGCCGCCCGTTAGACTCGCCGTGTGCGCGCGCGTTTCATCAGCATGTAACGGCATCACGGACGCACGCTCCCCCGTACTTACGTTCAATCCGCCATCGCCTGGTAGGCTAACGTCCAGAAGTCGCCGACGAGGTTCATAGCGCTCATGTCGAGGGCGCGCTGAATCATCACGATGCCGGTGAGATCCTCCGTAGGGTCCGAGTACCCGGACGTCCCGAACCCACCGTCCCATCCGAATCGTCCAGGCACCGACGCGAGATCGTCCCGCACCGTATTCACTGCCATGCCGAATCCCCAACCGCGATTCTTGAAAAAACCTGGGAAGAAGCCCGAAACCGCCTTCTGCTCGGGAGTCAGTTGATCGGCGGTCATCAATTCGACTGAAGCCCGCGAGAGAATGCGCTGGTTACCACTCTTGCCTTTGCCCAGCATCATCCGGCTGAATGCCAGGTAATCATCTACCGTGGACACCAGCCCGCCGCCGCCCGAATCGAAGGCCGGCGGATGGGACCATCGCCCGCCGCGAGCCTTGTCGAACACTTGGAGTTTGCCGGTTGCGGGGTCCGCATGATAGCACTCGGCCAGCCGGTCCAATTTCTCCGCGGGAACACTGGGAACGCTGAAGCCGGTGTCTTTCATGCCGAGCGGTTCGAAGACGCGCTCGCGCAGAAAACGATCGAATGGTTGGCCCGACGCCCGCGCAATTAACACTCCAAGCACATCCGCGCCGGTGTGATACATCCAGCGCTCGCCCGGCTGATACATCAAAGGCAGCGCGCCCAGTCCTCGTATCCATTCGTCCGGTGATGCAGGCGATGCGTACGGCCCGATGTCTACCCTGTGTTCGCGCATCGCTTTGAGAATAGGGTACGAATCGGGCGGGGCCAGGATCAATCCGATTCCCATGCGGAACGTCAGCAGGTCGCGAACTGTGATCGGACGGTTCGCAGGTACCGTGTCGTCCAAGGGACCGTCCACCCGCTTCAGCACCTTGCGGCCGGTCAATTCCGGAAGCAGCCGGTCGACGGGTTCGTCCAGTCGAAGCTTACACTGCTCGATGAGGATCATGGTTGCCGCCGCGGTGATCGGCTTCGTCATCGACGCGATGCGAAAGATCGTGTCGCGCCGCATCGGATCAGTTCCTCCGGCGGATTTCGTGCCGATCGCGTCGACGTGTACTTCACTCCGACGGCCCACCAGCGTCACCAGACCCGGCACTTCGCCGCGTTGCACATAGCCCGACATCACGTCGTGCATTCGCTTCAGCCGCGGTTCCGAAAACAATTCAGCGGCGCCCATGGTCCTCCGTTTTGCTCCTGACGATCCTGCTGCGGCGGTGTTCTGCCCAACCGCATTTTGCGCAACCGCTGCCGCACTCGCGACGCCCAGCCAATTCGACATGAAATTGCGTCTCTGCATCTGATTCTCCGTTCGCGGCTCCTGTACCTTCACCGGTTCGCCGGAATCGCTTCCCCCGCGAGCAGTTCGGCGAGTTTGTCGTAGCTTTCCGCAGCGCCATGTTCCATGCCGGACTTCACTACTGCGTCGCGGATTTCCCGTGAGTCGTAGTGCACGGTTGCGGTGAGCGTCGTCCTACCCGCGTTCTCGGTGAGAACCGTCGTCACTATTGCCTCCCCCGGATAATCATCAAAGGACTCCAGGTGAACCGAGCGCTCCGGCGGCGTTATTTCGCGGTAAACGCCTCGTATGCCCATCTGAACGCCGCCAGGACCGTTCAGAACGAATCGGAAACTCCCTCCGACTCTCAAATCGACATCGCACACCACCAGCGACCAATCGCGAGGTCCGAACCAGCGCTTCAGCAACTCGGGCTTCGTAAACGCGTCGTAGACCAGGTGCCGGGGAGCATCGAAAACCCGCGTCATCACGATTTCGCGATCGCCGTGGGTCGTAACTTGGAGCGTTCCAGTATTCTTCATCCTTTGCCTCCTCTGCTCTTTGCATGCTTACGTTTTCTTCTCCTCGCCTTTCATGTCCTCGAGCACGGCATCCAGACGCTCAAAGCTGGCTTCCCAAAACTGGCGATAGCCTTCCAGATATCCGCTTGCTTCGGCCAGTGGCTTGGCCTGTAGCCGGCAGGGCCGCCTCTGTTTATCGCGCCCCCGCGCCACCAGTCCGGCCCGCTCGAGTACCTTCAAGTGCTTCGAGATAGCCGGCTGACTCATGGCGAACGGTTCAGCCAGTTCCATTACCGACGCCTCGCCGGACGCGAGACGCGCGAGAATCGCGCGGCGGGTCGGGTCGGCGAGCGCTGCAAAGGTATAATCCAGGCGGTGAGAAGAAATCATAACCCAACAGTTCTATAACCATTTGATTATATTGCTAAAATCCTGCATCTGTCAACTATCGCGACAATCGCTCCTCCGCGGCCAGACCCAATTTCTTCAGCATCCGGACCAGTTGGCGCCTTTCGGCTTGCGTCAGCGATTCGCCTAATGCATCAAGCGCCTTCCGATGCTGCGCGAACTCCCGTTCTATCAAGGTGCGTCCCGCCTGAGTGAGGCAGACCTGCCGCGTTCTCCGATCCCCTGCGACTGCCTTCCGCTCAACCAGCCCCCTCGATTCCAGGCGGTCGATCGCCAGCGTCATCGATCCACTGGTCAAACCCACTCGCGATCCGATGGCGTTCACCGGGGTTGGGCCTTTGTGCAACAGCAACTCGAGAATCGCAAAATCCGAGAAGCCCAGTTCCAGCGACTCGATGTGCGTGAACGCGTACCGCCGCACCGCATCATAGGCCTTCCACAGCACCAGCCAGACATGTAAGCCTTCGCACTCCCGATCGCCCGGTTGAATCTTTTCGAAATCTCTTTGCATCAAGATAATTGTCGCAAAGATAATCGAGGGAGGATGAAGCAATGACAAACACCGAATTGAAAGTACGGCCGGTTCAGTCACTGATCCCGGCGATGCGCACTAAGGAAGGCGGGGGCGTAGATATTCGTCGCGCGTTCCCGCACGCCCGTATCGAGGAGGTTGACCCGTTTCTGTTGTTCGATCACATGGGGCCGATCGAGTACGCTCCCGGCCAGGCCATCGGATTCCCGCCACATCCGCACCGCGGCTTCGAAACCGTGACGTATCTGCTCGAAGGAGTCATGGAACATAAGGACTCGTTCGGCAACCACGGCGTACTCGAACCGGGCGACGTGCAATGGATGACCGCGGGATCGGGACTCGTACACTCGGAGATGCCCGGCGCTCGCCTGGTGCGCGATGGAGGACGCCTCGAAGGTTTTCAGATCTGGGTCAACCTGCCGAAGCGCGACAAGATGAAGCCGCCGCATTACCAGGAACTGAAGGCCAGTTCGATACCGGTCGCGACCGGCGATAATGGACGCGTCAGCGCGCGTGTTGTGGCAGGCGAGACGTTGGGAGTTCAGGGCGCGGTCGTGAGGCACACGCCGATTCTGTACGTCCATTACACCGTTGCGCCGGGCGGCACTTTCGAACAGAAGGTCCCATCGGCTCAGAACACGATCGCCTACGTTATAGAAGGACACGCGAGTTTTCCAGGCACGAACAAGACCGCAGGCGCCGGAACACTCGCCGTGTTCGAAAGAGAAGGCGACCGCATCGAAGTTTCGAACACGTCGGGCGAACCGCTGAGCCTGCTCGTACTCGCAGGCGAACCGCTGAACGAACCTGTCGCCCGCTACGGTCCGTTCGTTATGAACTCGCGTTCGGAACTGTACGAAGCCTTCGAGGACTTCCGATCCGGCAAAATGGGAACCCTCGACTGAGGACGTTCCACTGATGGCGCGCGGTGTTACTCGCACCGCGCGCCGCTTTACAACTCGAGCTTTCCGTCGTAGACCATGTCTTTAAGGTTGAACTTCGCCTTGACCTCCATTGGACCCACTCTCGAAACGAACGTCACCTCTTTGTCTTCGAGTTGAATCGGCTGTTTATCCCGGGGAAACAGAAAAAACAAAACCGTCTCGTTTTGATCGTGGCCCGACAGGATGTGTTCGGGATGAATGGGATCCTTGCCTTTACGCTCCAGTTCCGTCGCCGCTCCGGCGCGCTGCAGCATCGCTTTACGCCGGGCCTCGGGATCGCCTTCCGGCGCCCCGGACCCTTGTCGTCCCGGCCGGCCTTCGCCTTCACCCGACAGACCAGGCATATGCGGAAGCGAAAGACTGACGACGTAATGCTCGGCAACATCTTTCGGCAGGTCCTTCTTCGCGGCCTTGCGGACCGGAGTCGCGGTCTCCCAGCGGACTAGTGCACGTACCTGTGGCCGCGATGGCATCTGCGCACCCATGTCGCCGCCACCCATGCCGCGCCCGCCCCCGCCTCCCATCGGACCTCCGCCCATTCCCGCCGAAGAATCGGCGCCCGGCATCCCGCCCGAATCGCCCATGCCGCCGCCCATTCCACCCCCGCCGCGCCGACCGCCACGGCCGCCGCCACTGGGCATTCCGGTCATCATGCTCCCGCCGGCCTCAGCGGTTACTTCCTTTGCCCAGGGCGAGTGTTTGAGAACCTTCTCGATTTCCTTTTGGGTCCACTCCGAAGGATCCTTGCCTTGCCACGCCTCTTTCGGCGAAGCGATCAATGGAGACCCTGCCAGGCTGGCCGCTCCGAGGCTGAACAGGACGGACCGTCGGGTAGTCATAGCAGAGTTCTATCGCGTTTCGCCGCCTGATGCAACGATGACCGTGATTCACGATGACCGTGATTCACTCCAACGTGAGACGCTGCTGGGCCGGCGGCGCAGGCGGTTTTTCCTCGAAGCACCGCTTCTGGTTTCGCAGCATCGCCGCAACCAGTTCCCACGTCGGGCCGGGAGTGTCACGCCAGGGCGCCGCCACCGTCACCATGCAGCACCCCTGCGACGCCGGGTCGTAGTAAAAGAATCCCGAGCGCTTTCGGATGCGGGCTTGAAACTCCGATGGCGTGGCGATGCCGGCCTCGATCAATCCGCAGTCCACCGGTAGTTCCGTGATGTCGATCAGCCCGTACGGCGTGACGAAGTAAAACTCATTCGAGTACCGCATACCGATTCGGCGCTTCACCGGATTCTTCATCTCGCCGAGGAAGTCGGCTCGCGAGATCTTCACCTCGTAGCACACGCGCTTCATCGATTGATGCTGAAAGCAATTCAGCGCGAATGCGTCGAGCCGCTGCACCCCTCCGTTGCGACGTCCCGTGGCCACGCGCAGTTCGCGCAGAAAGATCCACTCGGTCGGGTTGGCGTGCAGCGCGCACCCGAGGATGTCGAGCAGCGCGTTGGCGGTCGGCGGCGAATCGGGCACTCTCAATCGATTAGATCAGTTCCGATACGGTCATTTCGCCCGCCACCCGGCGCGAGAACCAGGGATACAGCACCGGCAGCACCAGCAACGTCAATGCCGTGGAGGTGATCAAGCCGCCAATGACAACGGTGGCCAGCGGCCGCTGGATCTCCGCACCGGCCGAGGTCGCCACTGCCATCGGGATGAAGCCCAGGCTCGCCACCAGCGCCGTCATCAACACCGGACGCAGGCGCACCGACGCCCCCTCCACCACTGCCTCGTTCACCGGCATCCCTTGCAGGCGCAGGCGATTGATATAGCTCACCATCACGATGCCGTTCAGCACGGCAACGCCAAACAGGGCGATAAAGCCGACCGACGCCGACAAATTCAGATTCAGCCGGGCAGCCAGAGCGCCGCGACTCCACCGACTAGCGCAAAGGGAACGTTCAACAGAATCATCAGCGCTTGCGGCACCGAGTTGAACGTGGCAAACAGCAATCCGAAAATGATCAACACCGCCGCCGGCACCACCAGCATCAGGCGCCGGGTCGCGCGCTGCTGGTTTTCAAACTGCCCTCCCCAATCCGCCGAGTAGCCCGGCGGAAGCTTCAGTTCCCTGTTGACGCGCTCCTGCGCCGATTTCACGAAACCCCCGAGATCGCGCCCGCGCACATTGCACTGCACCACGATGCGGCGCTGTCCATCTTCCCTCGAAACAACTTCGGGCCCGCGCGTCACATCGACATCGGCCACCTGTGCCAGCCGCACTCGCTCGCCGCCGGGCGCCGACAACAGCAGGTCGCGCAGCGTCTCGGGATCGCGGCGAAATCGCTCCGGCAAACGCACCACGATCGCGAAGCGGCGCTGACCCTCGATCAGATCCGCGACGTAGTGTCCGCCGACCGCTGTCTCTACCATCTCCTGCACGTTCCCGACGTTCAGTCCGTAGCGGGCAAGTTCGCGGCGCTTCACCTGAACGCGCAGTTCGGCGACACCCGACACAATCTCCATTTGCGCGTCGGCCGAGCCGGGTACCGAAGAGAGGATGCGCAGTGCCTGTTCGGCCTTTTGCTCGAGGATCAGCGGATCCTCACCGAATATCTTCAGCGCGACGTCCGCCTTAATGCCCGACACCACTTCATCAAGTCGCATGGCCATCGGTTGCGTGAAGTTGTACGCCACGCCGGGGATTTTCTCGAGCGATGCCGATAGTTGCTCGATCAACTGCTCCTTCGATTCCACGCCATGCCATTCGGACTTGGGCTTCAGGATCACATAGACGTCACCCTGGTAAACGCCCATCGCCTCGGTCGCAAGGTCGGGCCGGCCGATTTTGGTGACGACGCTGTTGACTGGACCGAAGCTGCGAATTA
This sequence comes from uncultured Acidobacteriota bacterium, assembly GCA_963720745.1. Lineage (GTDB taxonomy): Bacteria > Acidobacteriota > Terriglobia > Bryobacterales > Bryobacteraceae > TMP-7. Next base: position 2,610,560 of record CAVRGO010000001.1, on the reverse strand, counting down.
CTTTCTCGATGCGATCGCTGATCGCCACGGACTCGGTGAGGGAGATACCCGGCAGTTTGCGCGTTTCGATCAGAATCGAACCCTCGTCCAGCCGCGGCATGAACTCTGTCCCGATGAACGCCAGCGATCCGATACTGATCACCACCACCGTCACTGCAACCGCGACGGTCTTATACCTGTTCTGCGTCAGCAGCGCGAGCAGCCGTACATACCCGCTCCGCATCGCCTCGAACCATCCATCGCGGTGTTCCTTCAGTGGCCGGTTCAAGTGAACGGTGGTTGCCGCCGGCACGACGGTCAACGCCAGAATCAGTGCGCCCAACAGTGCCGAACACACCGTAATCGCCATCGGGCGGAACATCCGGCCTTCCAGACCCTCCAGGAAGAAAATCGGCATGTAGACGGCCATGATGATGGCGACCGCAAATACAATCGGCCGAGCCACCTCGTGCGCACCTTCCCGGATCTGCTGATAAGTCGAGAAATCCGGGTCCCGCTTCGCGGTCGAGAGGCGCCGGATCGAATTCTCCACCATCACCACCGCGCCGTCGACAATCATTCCGAAATCGATCGCGCCAAGGCTCATGAGATTGGCAGTGACGCCGAACAACTGCATCCCGATAAAGGCAATGAGCATGGAGAGCGGGATCACCGCCGCAACAATCAGCGCGGCCCGCACGTTACCTAGAAATAGCAGCAGGACGAGGATCACCAGCCCGCCGCCTTCCAGCAGGTTCCGCCTCACGGTAGCAATCGTGCGGTCGATCACCTCGGATTGATCGTAGAAGCCCGAGATCCGCAACCCCGGTGGCAGGCTCAATGAGGCGAGCTTCGCTTTCACGCGTTCGATGACCCGCTTGCCGTTCTCGCCCTTGAGCATGATTACCATGCCTGACACCGTCTCGCCCTTGCCGTCGCGCAATACGGCGCCCTGCCGGGGCATGGGCGCAACCGAAACGCTCGCGATGTTTCGCAGCACTACCGGCGTGCCGCTCTTCGCACTCAGAACTATCTCTTCGAGATCGCGCTCGTTGATTGCGCGGCCGAGGCCTCGGATGGTGTACTGCTCCGCCGAGTGCTCGATGAAACCACCGCCGAAATTGGCGTTGTTCTCGCGCACACGTTCGAAGATCTCCCGCAGCGTGAGCCCGTAGGCCTGTGCCTTGGCGGGATCCACTTCCACCTGGTACTGCCGCGTTTCGCCGCCCCACGTGTTGATCTCGTTCACTCCGGGCACAGTGCGGAGTTGATTCTTGATCTGCCACTCGTGGATGGTCTTCATGTCCATCGCCGAGTAACTGCCGCCCTCGAGCGTATATTGGTACACCTCGCCGAATGCCGTCGCCACCGGACCCAACGACGGTTCCAGGCCGTCGGGCAGACGGCTACGAGCCTCCTGCAATCGCTCGTTTACCAATTGGCGCGCGAAGTATGTATTCACGGAGTCGTCGAACGCAATTGTCACGATCGACAGCCCGAGCTTCGAGACGGACCGAATCCCCTGCGTTTTCGGAATGCCCATTAGCGAGGTCTCGATCGGGAACGAAACCAGTTGCTCTACCTCCACCGGAGGCATCGCCGGGCACTCGGTGATGACGACCACCTGGTTGTTCGTCAGGTCCGGGAACGCATCGATGGGAATCTGCACGATGGCAAAGAGTCCCGCGGCGACAATCGCTACCACGCCGATGAGGACGAACCATCGGTGTTCGAGATGAAAATCGATGATGCGGTTTAACATCTCGCGCTACTCTTCCGCCAATGACGACTTGAGAAACTCCGATTTCAGAATGAACGCGCCGCGGTTCACCACCCGCTCGCCCGGTCTCAGCCCTCGAGCCACTTCGGTGACGCCGGCCAGGTTGCGGCCCACCTGCACCGGGCGGACTTCGAACTGATCGTCGCGAGTCTGCACAAACACAACAGTCGCGCCGCGCACCTCCTGTAGCGACTCAGGCTCGACGAAGATCGCCGGCTCCGATCCACCCGTTTCGATTTCCGCTGTCGCGTACATCTCCGGTTTCAAAGCGCCCGCGGCATTTGCAAGATCGATGCGGACCCGCACTGTGTGCGTGGAGGAATCGAGTGAATCGCCGATCCTGCCGATGCTTCCGTTGAACGCACGATCGCCATAGGCCTGCACGAAAAGACGCGCGGGCATCCCTTGCCGGAGTTTTGGAAGATTCTCTTCGTTCACTTCGGCGATCGCCCAGAGGTGGCCGAGATTGCTGATGACGAACAGATCCATCGACGTGGTCACCACGGTTCCCGGCGTGATGTTGCGCGCAAGAAGAGTGCCGGAGGCGGGTGCGCGAACCGGAATGAACTCGTCGGGATCGTGCTCGTGAGGCTGGCCGCTGACGTGTTCGGTGGCATCGGCCGGAACGCCGAGAAACTCCACCAGGTGCAAACGGGTCCGATCCACTTCGATTTGCGCGTTGGATACGGCGGTTTGCGCATTGCGCAATTCAGTCTCCGCGTGCTCGAATTCCTGAAGCGATCCGGCTTTCAGATCGTACAGGCGCTTGGCCCGGTCGCGCACGCGAACCGCATAACCCTCGTTGGTCTTCAGCCGCGCCAGTTCGGACACCGCCTTTCGATACTCGGCGCGGGATTCATGAATGTCGTGGCTGTGCATGCGCGCCAGCACCTGGCCGTCGCGCACGCGGTCGCCCGCGTTCGCTTCGACGGATACGATGCGCCCTTCGGTGAGCGCGCCGACTCGCCACGTATAGTTCTCGTCGTTGACTACGCGCGCCGTCGCTCGAATTACCTGCGGCATCGAGCGGGAAGCAATCACGGCGGTCGCGATACCCGATTCCTTCTGCGCTGCCGCGGCCAGCGTTACGAAGCTGCCGGAGGGCTGCGCGGCAACAGTTTTGGAAGTTGAATTTGCTTGTGCGGTCTCCGGTGCCTTACTGCCGCAGCTTGCTGCGAGCACTGCGCCGGCCAGCACGCAACCAACATAAAAACATTTCAAGGTGCAACCCCTAAGGCCGCATCCAGTGCGGCCAGGCTCTGGCGATATTCCGCCAGCGTTCGATAGTAAAGTACCTGCGTTTCGATCCGGACCCGCTCCGTGTCCAGGAATCGCAGAAGATCCGTCCCGCCCTCGCGATATGCCGCTTGAGAAATGCGGGACGATTCTTCGGCCTGTTTCAATATTCCGGGGAACAGGTTCGTGAGTTGTTTCCGGCGCGACTCCGCTTCCGCGGCCGCGGCTCGAAGTTCGGCGAGCACCGTCGCGCGTGTTGCGGCAGCCTGCGATTCCGCCACGCGGATCTCCGCGCCCGCGCTCGCGATATTTCCCTGGTTGCGATTCGACAACGGAAACGGAACCTGAACACCGCCGATTACGGTATTGAATCCGCCGGTGTGCTTGTACCCGCCGAGAACCTCGACATCGGGGACGGCCAGCGATTGTTGCAGCTTGAAATTCGCGCGCGCTTGATCGATGCCGATCGCTGCCAGTTTCATCTCGGTACGCTGAGCCAGAGCCTGTTCGGCGGTGCCAGGCGTCACGGCCGGCATGGGTTCGAGCGAATCGGCGATCCGCACCTGCGGAAATTCGGTTTGCCCCATCTCCCGAAACAATTGGATGCGCGAGCGTTCTGCATCGAGAGCCGCGGAGTTGGCCGAGATCGCAACCCGTTCGCGCTCGAGTTGCACTTTCAGCAGGTCCGCCTCCGCCATGGCGCCTTCGCGGACGCGAAGTTCGTGGTACCGCACAATCCGGTCGAAGGTGCCCACGTTCTCCAGCAGCAGGTCGTATACGCGCTGCGCGCCGGCGGCGTTCCAATACGCGGTTTTCACGCGCGCGGCGATTTGCTTGGCCGTCAGTTCGCGGTCGAGTTCAGCGCGAGCCACCAACGCCTGCGCGAGTTCCGTGCGGTGCTGCCGTTTTCCCGCCGTTTCGAGAACCTGGCTTGCGTAGGCGAAAGTGTCTACGTCGCTTCCCGGCGAAAACTCCGGCGTTCCGCGAAACCTCCAGTTCTCGGTTTGAAGAATCGCCCGCGGATTCGGCCTCAGGCCGGCCTGGTTGCGCAACCCCTGATTCGCGTTGATCCGAGCTGAGTCGACAGCTAGTAGAGGATGCCGTTCCAGTGCGGTTTGAATTGCAGATTCGAGATTGAGCGCCGGCTGTGCCCATACCGCCGGGGCGAGCAGCACTGCGGCGCAGATGATTTCTCTGAACATTCGTTAATAAACATTAGGATTTCACATTCGAGCGTTTGGTGACAGACAATCGCCTCAGGTCCCCGTCGTAACACCCTACGGAAGAGGAACCTCCATCCAGTACTTTCTCCATCATTTCGTCAACAGTCCTAAAACCTTCTTCAGGTACTCGCATCTCGCCGTAGGGCCTAGCATTGGACTATGAAACGGATGGCTCTCATCGTTCTCCTGCTGATCGGCCTGACTCCATCGGTTGCCTCGGCAGCGGACGTTTTTCAACCCGATCTTTCGGGCGAGAACATTCGCACCGCAGTGCTCGCCCTGGTCGGCGCCAGCCTCTGCTTTTGTGTCACGCTTCGTGACCGCCGTGAGAACCGGATCTCGCGCGACAATATTCACGATGCATCTGACACGACTTGGAAACAGCGACATGGGCCTGACCTCGATCGGAATCGGCGCGTGGGCTATGGGCGGAGGCGGCTGGAAGTTCGCGTGGGGGCCTCAGGACGATAATCAGTCGATCGCCGCAATCCACGCCGCGCTCGAGGGTGGCGTGAACTGGATCGATACGGCGGCCGTTTACGGTCTTGGTCATTCCGAAGAAGTGGTTGCCCGCGCCCTCGACGGTCGCTCCAAACGGCCGTACGTATTCACCAAATGCGAGCGTGTCTGGGACGAACAGGGCGAAATCACAGGATCTCTGAAAGCGGACTCCATTCGCCGCGAGTGCGAAAACAGCCTTCGCCGGTTGAAGACCGAAGCTATCGACCTGTACCAGATTCACTGGCCGAACCCCGAAGAGGACATCGAAGAGGGCTGGACGACCATGGCCGAATTGCAGCGCGAAGGCAAGGTCCGCTGGATCGGCGTTTCGAATTTCAACGCGGAACAGATCAAGCGGTGCGAGAAGATTGCTCCGGTCACATCCCTGCAGCCGCCTTACTCGATGATTTCTCCCGAAATCGAAAAGGATACTCTGCCGCATTGTGTGAAACAGGGCATCGGTGTCATCGTCTACTCGCCCATGAAGAGCGGATTGCTCACCGGCACCATGACCAAGGAACGCGTCGCGAATTTCCCTGAAGACGACTTCCGCAAACGCGCTCTCTCATTTCAGGAGCCGAACCTCACGCGCAATCTAGCCCTGGCCGAGTTGTGCAAGCAGATCGGCGCGCGGCACGGACGAACGGCCGGTGAAGTGGCGATCGCATGGACGCTGCGCAATCCCGCGGTAACAGCGGCGATTGTCGGCATGCGATCGGCACAGCAAGTGGAGGGAGTCATCGGAGCGCTGGAGTTTCGGTTGAGCGACGAAGAAGTCCGCGAAATCGAACAGTTCCAAAAACCATGAGTAGGCGGGGCAGGCGTGCGCGGCGCCTGCCCCCAATCGCTAAAGAGTCTACCGCCGGCCGCGTCGGCCTCCGCCACCGTTACCGCCGCCCGTTCCCAGTTGATGAATCGGACCGGATCCGTCCTGCGGACCGAGTTTCTTGCCTTTGCGCGGTCCCTGCTTCTGGCCGTTGCCGGGAGCGGGATTACTGGTTTGAGCGGACAGCGTCATCGTGCCAGCGGTCATGATTGCGAGTGTGGCGATGGCGAACATCATTTTCTTCATTGAGCCGGTCTCCTTTTGACCTCGCATATTGAGAAGGCACCGGCGATGCCACGCTATCCGTTTAGCCAAGTCAACAAGATAGCGGCGGCCGCTGCGCGAAGCTTGCACGTGCGGCGCGCAGACTACGCACCGTTTGCCTCCTCCTCCGCCGATCCCGTAATGCCGTAATCCTTCAACCGGTATTGCAGCGTTCGCAGGCTGATTCCGAGCTGCCTCGCAGCGCGCGTGCGATTGCCGTTATTCGCGGCCAAGGCATCTTCGATCGCTTTCCGTTCGATGTCCTTGAAGAGCACCGGCCGCGCGGGACCGTTATCGGCCGCGATCGGGAGATGACAAGCATCGACGAATCGGTCGCAGAGAATCGCCATCCGCTCCATCGTGTTCTCGAGTTCGCGAACGTTGCCGGGCCAGGTATAGGCGAGCAGAACCCGTTCGGCCTCGGGCGTAATGGCGAGAGGCGGCCTTCCCAGGTTCCGTGTGGCTTTGGCGAGGAATAGGTGCGCGAGCTTCAACACATCCAACGGCCGATCGCGCAGGGGAGGCAGCTCGATGGGAAAGGTGTTGATGCGGTAGAAGAGATCTTCGCGAAAGCGTCCCTCCGATACCGCGGTTTTGAGATTTCTGTTCGTCGCCGTGATCACCCGCGCATCGACGACAATCTGCCGCGTACCGCCCACTCGTTCGAACGTCTTCTCCTGAAGCACGCGCAGCAATTTCGCTTGCAGGTTGCCGTCGAGCTCGCCGATCTCGTCCAGAAATAACGTGCCGCCGTGCGCGCGCTCGAATCGCCCGATGTGCTGGGCCGCTGCGCCCGTGAAGGCGCCCTTCTCGTGTCCGAAGAGTTCGCTTTCAATGAGCGACGGCGATAGCGCCGCGCAGTTCACTGGCACAAAGACCCGATCGGCGCGTGGGCTGTTACGGTGAATGCATCGCGCGATTACCTCTTTGCCCGTGCCGCTCTCGCCGGTAATCAGAACGGGCGCGTTGGTGGGAGCCACTCGGCGCACCATTTCGAGCACTGCGTTCATCCGCCCATCCTCGGCGACGATCTCACCGCACGAGAAGCGAGTATCATCCTGCTCTCGCAAGACTTGACGCTCGTTTTCGAGCGCGCGCTGCTTCAGCGTTCTCCGCACCAGCAGACGCAACTCGTCCGGACTGCTGAGAGGCTTGCCGAGATAATCCACGGCGCCGAGTTTCATCGCCTCAACGGCGGAAGCGACTGTGCCGAACCCGGTGATCATCACCACCGGCGTTTCCAATGAGTTATCGCTGTACCACCGCAACACCTGTAATCCGTCGCCATCGGGCAGCTTGATGTCGGAAATCACGAGGTCGAATTTCCGGCGTCCACCGGCCCGGACAGCTTCCGAAACCGACCCGGCGGTCTCGACCGTGTAGCCTTCACCGGCCAGAATCGTCTCGAGCAGTTTCCGGAAGCCCGGATCATCGTCGACTATCAGAATCGTGTACATGGGGTTGGAAGTGTAAGACCGCAGCGGCACCCGCGGGCAACGCCGCGCGCAATGTGAGCACGCCACCGAGCGACCCTACCAATTTCCTGGTGATCGCCAGCCCAAGGCCGGTGCCCAACGCCTTGGTTGTGAAGAAGGGTTCGAAGAGACGCGGAACGGCTTCGGCTGCGAGGCCCGGGCCGTTGTCGATGACCGAGATGATGACGTCGCCGGATTCGCCCGCCAGTGCCTGTAAGCGAATCTCGCCACCAGTGGTTTCGCCGATTGCTTCGGCCGAGTTGCGAATCAGGTTCAGTAAGGCCTGCTCGATGAGATCCGGATCGGTCAGCCATTCGAACGAAGGCCCGTCCACGCTGAAGCGAATGTCGCGCCCGCCGATCAGTTGCCGCGTGTTCGTTTCGAGCAGAGAAACAATGTCCTGCCACTTCGTTTTGCGGAATACCGGAACAGGCGGCCGTCCGTACAACAGCAGTTCCTGGACCAGGGTTTCGAGGCGACGGGTTTCACTGAGGATCGGGTCCACGAGAGCGGCCAGAGAGTCCCCGGTCCGTTCCGCTATGAGTTGCGCGAACCCCTTTATGGTCCCTAGCGGGTTGCGGATCTCGTGCGCGAGAACCGCGGACATCTTCCCGAGATGCGCGAGGTGTTCGAGCTCCAGTTGTCGGAGTTCGAGTCGCGAACCTCGCCGGGTCGCCCAAATCGCATAAAAGGCCGACAGCACCAGCCCGAGCCCGGTGAGCGAAGCGACGATGACGTTGTGGCGGCCGTGGGTCACCAGGAAGTCCGCAGCGGCGGGATCGAAATCGATTCGCGCGATGGTGAGTCCGCTCGCTGAGTGGAACGGCACATACACGCGGAAAACGGGCTGTTCGGCGGAATTGATGGACTCGGTGCGAAACAGTTCGCGCCCGTCCCAGATGGGCTCTAAGAATGAAGCGTCACGCAAGCCTTGCCTGCGGATGAACTCGAGGCCCAGCAATCCGGGCTCACCGGGTGTGAGCATATCCAGCGCCTCGGAATCTGAAACGCCGGGGTGCAATGTCTCGAGGCGGCTGGCAACGGTGCCGATGCGGCTCCGGAGATAGATCGCCTTTTGTTCATCGAGTTCGTGCAGCGTGCGCAGCGAACTCAGCAGCAGGAACAAGGGCAGCGCGATGACAACGGCCGGCAGTATCAGCCGGGAGAGAACCTGACGTGCTCGTCTCATTCCCTTCAGCCGGCCTCTCGAGCACACGCCGCCTCGCTTCGGCCTCGGAATGTCTCCCGCGGTCTCAAGCTAGGACGATTCATTTGCGGTTGGGAGGTGACAGTTGCGGGTGCAGATCTTGCATCCTCGAAGGTGCGCCAACGCAATCCCTGCATAGCGGCGTTGCAGATTGATTGGGTTCGTTTTGTTGGTAGAACGATTGCATAAGTTCCTGGTATGACGCGTTCTCGATTCCTGGCATTCGCGGCGGCGGCGATCGCAGCCGGAGTACTTCCCGCACAAGAGAGTCCACTTGGCGCGCAGCCGAAAGTGACCGTCCGAGGGCAGATCGAGAAAGTGCAGATCGCGCGGGGCGGCGGCATGCCGTATCTCGAGGTGAAGGCCGCAAGCGGCACAGTGAAAGTAATGCTCGGCTCGGTGCGCTATCTCCTGGAACAGGATTTCAATCCGAAGGCAGGAGAGGAGGCTGTCGTGAAGGGCTACAAGATGAACGACTACATCGTGGCGATCACGGTGGAACTCTCACCGGGCGGCAAGACCCTCCGCTTCCGCGACGAGAATGGCCGTCCTGTTTGGATGCGCGGACGTCGCCGCGGCCAGTAGACCTCAAGTGCATGACTTGCGCGCAAACCCCGCTCTGCCGCGCGATGCTTGCGCATTAAATTGCGCCTTCGAATTCCCATCGGTTTGCGATTCAACGAGTTCCGCGTTGGAACGCGGCCTGCCCCCATCCGAAGCAGAGGTAATCGAAAATGAAACGACTAAAACTACTCATGATTACGGCTGCTTTCCTGACCGGGTTCAGTGCCATCGGACAGAACCCTGGAGGTCAGGCGCAAGGTCAGGGACGCGGCGGCGCGCCGCACGCCTGGGGCGATAAAGACAAAGACGGGAAGTGCGACATCACGGGCCAGCCGGTGGGCCAAGGTCGCGGCGGCCGAATGATGGGCCGGCGCCAGGGCATGCGCGGCGGCCGGGCAATGATGGGCCGGGGCATGGGCGCCTGCTGCCGGAACAACGCGGCCCCGCCGGACGCGAAATCCGCGACCCCTCCGCCTGCCTCCAAGTGAGCGGGGCAGGCGCGCGAAGGCACACGGCTATTCGAGGTACGTATAGCCGTTGAGCCCCTCTTCGTAGAAACGAAGAAGGCGGCCGGACTCCTCGTAGCCGATCTTGCCGTCGCGCAGCGCCGTTTCCACGTCGACCCGGAACTGCTCGAGCAGCGCCTTGGCGTTGAACTGCACGTAGTCGAGCACCTCGCGCACGGTATCGCCTCGAACGACCGTGTTGAGGATCACTTCGCCGTTCTCGCCCAACGTGACGTGGACCGCGTTGGTATCGCCGAACAGATTGTGCAGATCGCCGAGGATCTCCTGATAGGCGCCGACGAGGAACGCGCCGAGAATATAGGGGCTGCCGTTGAAGGGGTGGAGCGGCAGCGTGCGTTTCACGTCGCGCCGGTCGATGAACTGATCGATCTTGCCGTCCGAATCGCACGAGATGTCGCCGAGGATCCCATGCCGGAACGGCTCTTCTTCCAGTCGATGGATCGGCATGATCGGGAACAACTGCTTCACGGCCCAACTGTCCGGCATCGACTGGAACAGGGAGAAGTTGCAGAAGTACGTTTCCGATAGCAGGCTGTCGAGCGGTTCGAGTTCCTCGGGATAGGGCTCGAGGTCCTTTGCCATTTTTTGAATGCGGCGGCAAATCGCCCAGTAGAGGTTTTCGGCCATGCTGCGCTGCTGGAGCGGCAGATACCCGAGACTGAACAGGTTCAGCGCCGAATCGAGCGCCTGCTGCGCGTCGTGAAACGCTTCCAGCAGATTCTTCGAACTAAGCGACTTGTACGTCTCGACGAGATCGAACAACGGCTGCTCCACGTCGTCCGGCAATTCGAGCGGCACCTCGTCCTCGCCGAAGCCGGTGACGCCGAGCACGTTGAAGACGAGCACGCTGTGGTAAGCGGCGATTGCGCGACCGCTCTCGGAAATGATCGTCGGGTGCGCTACTTCGGCCTCATCGCAGACCTGCTGGCTGTGGTAAACGACGTCGTTCGCGTATTCCTGAAGCGTGTAGTTGACGCTTGATTCGAAGTCGGTCTGCGAACCGTCGTAATCGATGCCGAGCCCGCCGCCGACGTCCATGAACTGCAGGCCCGCGCCCGCCCGCTTCAGTTCGACATACACCCGCACGGCCTCGGTGACGGCACCCTTGATCTGGCGAATGTTGGTGATCTGGCTGCCGAGATGGAAGTGGAGCAGTTGAAGGCAGTCCTCCATCCCCACGCTCTTCAGTTGCTCGAGCGCCCGCAAAGCTTCACTGATCGTGAGTCCGAACTTCGAACGGTATCCGCCCGACGACTTCCAGCGTCCCGACCCGCGGCTTGCAAGTTTGGCACGAAGCCCGATCACCGGCCGCACACCGACCCGCTGCGAGTGCTTGATGATGAGATCGAGTTCGGTGTACTTCTCCACCACCGGAATGATCTGGCGGCCGATCTTCTTGGCGAGCATCGCAAGTTCGATGTACTCGTCGTCCTTAAACCCGTTGCAGATGATGGGCGTGTTGTTGTCGGCCACGGCCATCACGGCAAGCAGTTCCGGTTTCGAGCCGGCCTCGAGACCAAATCCGTACGGGCGACCGAATTGGAAAACCTCTTCGACCACCTGGCGCTGCTGGTTCACCTTGATCGGATATACGCAGCAGTAGCCGCCCTTGTAGCTGTGTTCGTTGATGGCGCTGGTAAAGGCCTGATGCAACTCTCCCAACCGGTGCTTCAGAATATCGGCAAAGCGGATGAGGATCGGCAGATAGATGCCGCGCAACTCGAGCTTCTCGACGAGTTCCATCAGGTCGATGGAGCGGGTGAGGTCCTTGGTCGGATGCACCTGCACGTGGCCATTGTCGCCGACCGAGAAGTAGCCTTTGCTCCAGGCGGCCACATCGTACAATTCCGCGGCATCGGCCGTCGTCCAACGTTCCGCCGGTTCGCGGACCGGAGCGTTTTCTACCAGTTTCACAGCCACGTTTACCCCTCCTTGCGGGCCACGCCCCGGCTTCGGACACTACGGGTTTTAGTGCAATCGGCCGGATACTTCCAGTGTCCTTCGATTGCACCGGTGCAGGCAAGCAAAGTGCCGCAAATTCTTCCGCGCGCGCCGCCGCGAACGAATAACCGATTACAATGTTCGCATGCTTCTCGAGGGTAGATATGCCCTGGTCACCGGGGCAAGTAAGGGTGTGGGGAAGGGCATAGCACTGGAACTCGCGCGACAAGGCTGTAGTGTCGCAGTGAACTACAACTCCGACGGGGCGGGCGCACAGGCGACGGTTCAGGAAATCGAAGCGATGGGTTCGAATGCGTTCGCCGTTCAAGGCAACGTGGGGATCGCTAAGGATGTGGACCGGATGTTCGATGAGGTGAAGGCGCGATTCCCCCGGCTCGACATCCTGGTGAACAACGCCGGTGTTCAGACCTGGAAGCCGCTGCTCGAACTGGCCGAAAGCGAGTGGGACCGGGTGATCGATACGAACCTGAAGGGCTGCTTCCTGTGCACGCAACGGGCGGCGCGGATGATGAAGGAGAGCGGCGGAGGATCGATCGTCAACATCGGCTCGGGATGCAACAAGATCGCCTTCCCGAACCTGGTCGATTACACGGCCAGCAAGGGTGGTATCGAGATGTTCACGAAGGTTGCCGCGGTGGAACTGGGCCAGTACGATATCCGCGTGAACTGCGTTGCGCCCGGCGCCATCGAGATCGAACGCACGAAGCTGGAGGCGGGTGACTACGCCGGGACGTGGGCGAAAGCCACTCCGCTGGGGCGGGTCGGGCTGCCCTCGGACGTCGGCAAGCTGGTTGCGGCGCTGGCGGGCGAGGCCGGCATCTTCGTCACGGGGCAGACGGTCTGGGTGGACGGCGGATTGTTCACGAAGCCCTACTGGCCATATTGATCAATGGGTTAACGGAAAGTTGGCTTCGTTCTGTTCCGCGCCTGATCGTTTCTGAAAACCATGCGGTTGCTGATCTTCTCCGATATCCATAATGATAAGCGCGCCTTGGAGCGGCTGATGGCGACCGAGGCGGACTACTATTTCGCGGCCGGCGACATGATCGCCTGGGCTCGCGGCATCGACCAGGTGGGTCCGATTCTCGAGCGCCGAGCCGGGAAGGTCTACGTCATTCCGGGGAATCACGAATCGGAAGCCGACGTTCAGGCTATGACCGCGCGCTACGGGCTCACCAACTTCCACGGAGGCAAACTGCAGGTCGGAAATTACTGGGTCGGCGGCCTCGGCTATTCGAACCCGACACCCTTCGACACGCCCGGCGAGTACTCGGAAGAAGAACTAGGCGACCGGCTGCGCCCGTTCGACGCACTGGAGCCGCTGATGATGGTCTGCCACTGCCCTCCTCTGGGAACCCGGCTCGATCAGATCCGCGAAGGCTTACACGCCGGCAGCCGCAGCATGAAGGAGTTCATCGAACGGAAACAGCCGCGGTACTTCTTCTGCGGGCACATCCACGAGGCCGAAGGCGTATCCATTCAGATCGGCGAGACCACCGCCGTGAACGTGGGCAAGCGGGGATATCTGCTGGAGTTGTGAATCGCGCGAGCTACAGGCGCGGGGCGTAGTAGCCTTTTCGGGCGCGCACGATCAAGTCCTTGCGGCCCTTCACGCGAAGGTCGATCGAATGCCACAGGCCGTCGGTCTTGATCGGATCGGGGCGGTACAAGAGGTTGTACTGGTGGCGCAGCTCGTTCGCGATGTTCTCAAACGATTGCGCCAGGTCCTGGACCTTGAACGGGAAGAAGGCAAGACCGCCGGTTTCCTCAGCGAAGTACCGCATCACCTTATCGCCATCGGTCGGCTGGCGCGAGATGTTGGTGGAGATGGTGTAGACCACGACGTCGGCCTTCTGAGCCATTTCGAGCGCCTGGTCGCGGGTATAACGGCTATAGTTGTCGTCGCCGTCGCTGATGATCACCATGGCGCGCCGGAATTTGTGCCGTGGCTGGTCCTGCATCAGCTTATCGCGGCAGGAGAAAAAGATGGCATCGTACAGAGCCGTACCGCCCCCGGGCCGCAGTTCGCGAATGGCTTTGGCCAGGTCTTCGGTATTGTTCGTGAGATCGGCGATCAGTTCCGTCGAGGTATCGAAACTCACCACGACGGCCTTGTCTTCCGTCCGCATCAGGGAGTTGATGAACTCGACCGCAGCCTCCTGTTCGAACCGAAACCGTTCGCGGATGCTGTTGCTGGTATCTATGAGGATTGCCAGGCGGAGCGGCAGGTTGGATTCGGCCGTAAACTCCATGATGCTCTGCGGCTTTTTGGCTTCGGTCAGAACGAAATCGTCTTTATTGAGATCGGTGACGAAGCGGCCCTTTTTGTCCGCGACAGTAAAGAGAAGGTTGACGCGTGTAACGTCGAGGATGATGCGGTTGGGATCGTTGGGATCCTCTTCGCCTGTCTTCTTCTCAGGCGTCTGGGCGTAGAGGACGGCGGCGAGAATCGCCAGTACAGCAACGACACTCACGGATACGGCTTTCATGTGGGCTGGCTACCTTTTCCAGTATAACGTTGCCAGCCCCATCAGACGTGTGCGGAAAGTTAAGAGGGTGCGCGACATACAAGGATGAATTCGGCAGTTTTCTTTTTTTGGCGCTATAATCCTAACGTATCTATACGTTAGGATTGGAGGTGCCCTTTTGTCCGTATCCCTCGAAGCCCTGGAACAGCAGCGTTCCGCCATTCTGATGCAGATCCTCGAATTGGGCGATCTTCGAAGTGGCTCTATCACCGCCATCAATGGCCGCTGTGGAAAGCCAACCTGCCATTGTCACCAGCCCAACCACCCCGGCCATGGCCCAAACTTCCGGCTGACTCGCAAGATCAATGGAAAGACGGTCAGCGAGAGCTTCTCTTCGGCCGCCGAACTGCGCAAAGCACAGCGTGAGGTAGAGGCATTTCATCGCTTTCGGCAACTCAGTCAGCAGTTGCTGGAAGTGAATGAAAAAATCTGTCGGGCACGCCCTGTTGCTGAGACTCTCTCACCCGAGGAAAAAAAACCGCGCAAACCATCCGCCAGGAGGTCGCCCGCGAAGTAGAACAACTACTGCGCATCCTCTTCACAGGCCGCCACAAGACCGGACGCCTGGATTTGGAAGCCGTCGAAATGGCGATTCGCTCGGCAATGCACCACGCCGGCGCCACAGCCCTGACCGAACTCTTGCAATTTACAATCCCAGATGCCGATCAACGGACTCTTGCTTGCGCTTGCGGGCACGAGGCTGGCTACCGGGAATTACGCAGTAAGCCCGTGCTGACCGCGGTCGGCCCAGTCAGAATATCGCGGCCCTACTACCTTTGCCCGCACTGCCCTAACGGACAATTTCCCGTCGACGTCGAACTGGACATCGAGAGCACGGAGATCTCTCCTGCGGTGCGCCGCATGCAGGCTGTTGTAGGACAGGAGGCTTCTTTCGATCATGGCCGCCGGCAACTGAAACTGCTTGCCGATCTGGAGATCACCACCAAAGCGGTGGAGCGCACGGCCGAGGCCATCGGGGAGAGTGTCGCAGCCCGCGAGCAGGTGGCGATTCAGCGAGCCGTCCAACTGGACCTGCCCATCGTGGTGGGCGAACCAATTCCCATCCTGTATGTACAGATGGATGGGACGGGAGTTCCGGTGGTGAAGAAGGAAACCGTGGGGCGGAAGGGCAAGACCGACGGCCAACCCGCCCACACCCGGGAGGTCAAGTTGGGATGCGTCTTCACCCAGACCGGCTGGGACGAGGAAGGCTATCCGATCCGCGATCCGGATTCGACCACCTACACCGGCGCCCTCGAGACCGCCGAAGAGTTTGGCAAGCGCATCTACCTGGAGGCTTGGAATCGCGGCTGGAGCCGCGCCGAAAAGAAGGTCGTGATGGGCGATGGGGCCGAATGGATCTGGAATCTTGCTGAGCTGTACTTTCCCGGCGCGGTGCAGGTCGTCGATCTATATCACGCTCGCCAGCACCTCTGGGAGTTGGCTCGCAAGCTCTACCCCAACGACACGTGGGAGCAGAAAGTCTGGATCAAGACCCACCAGCGCCGTCTACTCGACAAGGGCAAGATCGAAAAGCTGGTGGTCTCACTTCGTTCCATCCCTTCCACCCATCCCGAGGTCAGCGAGAAACTCCGCATCGAAGCCGACTATTTTGAGCGCAACGCCGAGCGCATGCGCTATCCCAGATTTCGCCACCAGCACCTATTCATTGGCTCAGGTGTCATCGAAGCCGGCTGCAAGACTGTAATCGGTTCCCGGCTCAAACAGTCCGGAATGTTTTGGACAGTTCGGGGAGCCAATGCCATTATCGCCCTGCGTTGTTGCCACCTCAACGGCCGCTTTGAGGACTACTGGGAGGCCCGCCGGGCGGCGTAGGCTCCACTTCTACGTCGCGCACCCAAGTTAAGACCGGATTAGCGGTTCTGTTCGCTGGAGGGCGGCACGATGTTCTTCAGGCGGAGGTAGGTGACAACGTTGCCGTAGTGCTCGAAATCGTGCATGTTGTTGAATGTCAGTACGCCGAGCCTCGGCATTTCGGAGCGCCCGAATTTCACTTTGTCCGCGGCAGTGGCATCGGTGAGGCTGTCATAGGCTTTGTCGCAGAAGGCGAACGCGTCCTTGATGGCCTGCACCAGGTCGGCCTTCGACGTCTTGGTCTTCTCGATGTTCGCCTTGTTTGGGTTCGTTTCGCCGCTGGCTGCCGAGCAGAACATATAGCTCGCGTTCGACACATGCCCGATCAGTTCGCCGAACGAGCGCACCTGGTCGGTGGGTTTGAACGAGTAATCCGCTTCAGGCATCTTCTCGGCGGACTTGATGAGATTGTTCTTGGCCATCGTGTACTGAGACTTTACCGCGGCAGATAGCGGGTTGTCGCTCGACTGCGCGAGCAGGGTGAGTGGAGAGAGCACAAGAAGGGTCAGGACTGTTTTCATGGATTACCTCCCTGGAATGATCGCACAGAACGTTCGTCTGTCTCGGGGATTTTGAAAGCGGCGTTATTGATTCGCGTACTTATGGTCTGGCGAGAACACCCTAACTGCGTCAATTGACCGTATCTCGTTTTGCACCAACTTTCTAGTGGTGCGTTAATCGCGTGAAGCCATACTCGTCCATTTGTTAGTTGACCTACCGTTCCAGAAACCCACATGAGGGTGGGTTCTTTTGTAGATTACTAACCTCCCAAACGCCGTGTATTGGTACCCAAGTTGCTATTCCGGTAACCATTCCGACATCGTTGCAAGCGCCGAAAATGAGGCGATTCAGGCGGATTCCGGCAGCTGTCGGGTGAACTTGCCGGAATACAACTTTGTTGAATCTTAGCCTAATGTTGCATACAGGACGTTAAACTCTTGTTGAAATGTACGATCCATGCTATTGTCTGTAGACAATTAGCATCAATGGTGGAATCTGAGCTCTCGCTCGGTCCGGCATTACGCGTCGGCTCATTGTCGTTTGCTGCTCAGGGTGGATCACAGACAGTAGCTCGGCCCGCTCGGCGAGCTAACTCGAAGTCAGCCACGCCCCACGATGAGTGTGGTGTCCGTTGTTTGCGCATCCCGAGTGAGGGTTGCTCGGGTTTACGCGTGGATGCGGACGGCCCTGTTCCTGAGTGCAACTGCCGAAACAAAACAGCTTCCAGTTGTTGTAGACCTCGGTCCTGGCCCGTGCTCGGCTCACCGCGTTACAGCGGGCAAGAGCGTGCCAGGAGCGGTCGGATGTTACGCCACAAAAAGGAACCAAAATGCTGCTTTCCCAATCAAGACCAACTCCGGCTTCCTCACCAGGCACCGGACTGCTGATGATTAGAGGCGTGTTCCACCGAATCGCGGTGGGCGCGCTCGTTTGTGCTCTTCTATGCGGTGCCGCGATTGCTCAGGAGACGTGGGGATCCGTCCGAGGCGCGGTAACCGACCCATCGGCTGCCGCGGTTCCGGCCGCGACCGTGGAATTATCGGGTCCCAGCCTGCCGCGCGCTTTCACGGTAACGACCGAGGCTTCCGGTACCTTCGTGTTTCCCCAGGTTCCACCCGGAACGGGATACACGGTGTCGGTGACGGCCCCGGGCTTCCGCGGGGCACGCGCAGCGAACCTTGCCGTCCAGATCGGAAAGGCAACCAGTATCGACATCAAACTCGAAGTCGGACAGGTAACTGAGAGCGTGATGGTCGCGGCCGATGCCGTAATGGTGGACACCCAGTCGAGTTCGTCTGCGGTTACCGTCGACAAATCGTTCTTCGATCTGATTCCGAAAGGCCGGAGCTTTTATGACTTAGTCGCGATCGCTCCCGGTGCTCGCGATGAGAGTAAGTCCGGTGGTATTCAAGTGGACGGCGCGTCCGGTTCGGAGAACACTTACTATCTGGATGGCATGGAGGTTACAAGCATCCAGACCGGCGTTCTATCGAGTCAGAACAAGGTGCCGGTGGAGATGGTTCAGCAGCTACAGGTCAAGAATGGCGTCATGGAGGCCCAGTACGGCGGGGCAATGGGTGGAGTGGTAAACGCCGTCGTGCGCAGCGGCTCGAACGAGTATCACGGCCAGGTCGGATTCTACTTCAACAATGATGCGATGCAGGCGCGGCCCAAACCCACACTGCAGTTGGACCCTGCCGACGAAGATCAGAACACGCTGCAATACTTCCAGAACAAGCGTGACCCGTACACGACCTGGAATCCGATGTTCACCTTGGGTGGCCCACTGATCAAAAACCGGGTGTTCTTCTTCTCCGGTTATTTGCCGACCAGGACCGTGACCGACCGCGACGTTACCTTCGTCTCGAACAACCAAGCGGCTCATTTCACGCGGACAGAGACTCAGCAGTATCTGGCGAACAAGGTTGATTTCGTTCCGTTCGACAAACTCCGCCTAAACATGAGCTGGGTTTTCAACCCCTTCAAGTCCATGGGCGTGCTCCCGTCGCAACAAGGGACGGACAATCCGGATGTTCCGTGGAATCAGCGTGGTAGGTATGAGAGCGGCCAAATCCTGTCGGGCCAGGCAGATTACCTGGCGACTACCAAGTTAATCTTCAGCTTCCGGGGCGGGTACAACTACTATAACTACAACAACGTATATGCGCCCGCGACAGCGACAGCGATCTACTATAGCAATGGGAACGCATCCACTTATCCCGATCTCCCCGCGAATCTGCAAAGATCGAGCGCGGGATTTTTCTCCGGGTCCAGCGCGGACGGGAATACACAATTCAACATCTACAAGCGCGTTAACTTGAACGCCGACGTCTCGTACATGGCGAATTGGCTCGGCCAGCACAATTTGAAAGCCGGATGGCAGACGAATCGACTCTCGAATTCGACCGTTGCGCTGAGTTATCCGAATGGTTACTTCCGTTACTACTGGAACCAGTCGTACGCTTGCGTCACGTCGCAGTGCGAAGGTCGTGTACGCGGCACCTATGGCTACTATCGCTATTACACGTTCGGCACATCCGGTGACGCGTCGAGCGATAACCAGGGCATCTTCTTCCAAGATACGTGGAAGGTGAGCAAGAACCTTACTCTGAATCTTGGCATCCGCACAGAGCGCGAGTTCCTGCCGAGTTTCTCGAAGGCGGGCACGGCTGCGGCACCTCCCATCGAATTTAGTTGGGGTAATAAGATTTCACCTCGTATTGGCGGGGCATGGGATCCGCGAGGCGACGGCAAAATGCGCATCTACGGATCGTTCGGGTTGTTCTATGACGTCATGAAGTACGAAATGCCGCGAGGCAGTTTCGGCGGTGACGTGTACTGGACGTACTACTTCCCGCTGAACGATCCCACTCGAGTCTTGACGAATCAAGGGTACAAACTTGATGGCGGTGGGCACTGGGTCGGCAATTACCCCGATCCCTTGTTCGAAGGCATCAACTGGCGTATTCCATCAAATGACCCGAGCGATCCAACCGTTGACCCGAACCTGAAGCCGATGAAGCAGCGCATGTTCGATCTGGGCTACGACTATAGCATCAGTTCGACCATGGTGGCTTCCATCCGGTATACGAACCGGCGACTCATTCGGACGATCGAGGACGTCGGGACGTTGGGCCCGGGCGGTGAGATCTACTATATTGCCAACCCAGGGTTTGGATTGGTTGCCGATCCGAACACCTGGGATGCCGGCTACCCGACGACACCGAAGGCCATTCGGACCTATGACGCCGTCGAATTCCGAGTGGACAGGCGATTCTCTTCGCGCTACCAGTACGCAGCCAGCTATACCTGGAGCCGGCAACGGGGCAACTATTCGGGATTGGCGAGTTCCGACGAACCCAACGCGGACGGTGTGGGACGAACCAGCCCCAACGTAAACCGCTACTTCGATGTGCCTTGGCTCGGCTACGATGAGACGGGAAATCTGGCCGAAGGGCCGCTTGCGACAGACCGCCCGCACACGTTCAAATTCTTCGGCGGGTACACCCACAAGAGCATCCTTGGAAACACGACGCTGTCGCCGAACGTTGCTCTGTTCTCGGGCACGCCGATCACCTCACAGGTAAACGCCATCAGTTCCACGCCGGTATATCCTTACGGCCGTGGTGACGCGGGGCGGACCGGTTTCTACTCGAACTTCGACCTGAACTTGATGCACGAGTTCAACCCCATCAAGTCACGCGAACAAATGAAGGTTCGCTTTGAGTTCACAGTATTCAACCTGTTCAACCACGCATCGGTAACCAACATCAATTCGGATCTGATGAACTCAAATGACGGGCAGCTACAGTTCGAGAACGACACCGACATTTTCAAGGGATTCAATGCGAAAGCGATGATGGCCGCCAATGGCCAGCGTCCAAACCCGCTCTACGGGTATGTGAGCAATTGGCAGGCTCCACGGCAATTGCGGATGCAGTTGTCGTTCTTCTTCTGAGAACTTCAGACCCGGTTGTCTCCAATTCGGGGCGCTCTACGGAGCGCCCCTTTTCCTACTTTAAGAACACCACAGATTTGAGGTGCTATTAAACTTCGTTAATACAACGGCCCGCGCCGATTCGGAGTTGCGTAACCGTTGCACCTAATTTCCTTCACTCCTCGCTAAGCATGTGATCGAACGGCCTTTGTACGCTACGTAATACAGAATTGTGAAATATGGCCCTACGGAGTCGGGAAATCCCGTCAAACCCTTGAAAAAAAGAAAATTGACGGCATTGGCCATCGCGGTAGAGTATAAGTTAGCCCCGATAAGGATCTGCAAACTTCTGGGGGAGGTTACCAAGATGGAAGGCTGGGGAGTCCTGTTGCTGGCTTGGCTGACGGCCCTGACCTTTACCGTCGAAGCTCTGCTGCTTGCATGGAGTAAAACGGTTGTTCGAAGTGCTCCGGTGGTCACAGCCGCCGAAACCGCAAATCGCCCCGCTAAAGCCGCTACCGCGACTCTCGGTACCCAAGAACAGATCGTTCGCCTCGTCCGAAATTCCGTTGAATTCGGGTCCAGGGTGCTAAGCGGGCCTGCTGCCTGAGGCCTTATAGAGAAAACACCTGCCCTCGTACGGCAGGATATAAGGGTTTCAGGCCCGAAACTGTAATATGTGTGACAAAGGTATGGAGGTTAACAATGCATCGATTTAAGGCGAGGTGGTTGGCACTTATCGCTTTGTGTTTCCTGCTGACTCAGCTCACGGTACTGGGACAGTCCGTTTCGGGCGAACTCGTCGGCACGGTTTACGACTCGACAGGCGCTGCGGTCCCGAACGCCACTGTGGTGGCAAGCAACGCGGGAACCGGTGTGCAAACTACAGCCACGACTTCGGGAACCGGTGAATACCATATTCGGAACCTGCAGGTCGGCACTTACAACCTGAAGGTTGAGGCTCCGGGCTTCAACGCCACCGAACTGAAAAACCTGGTGGTGCGGCTGAATGTGACGTCCACCGCGAATGTGACGCTGCAAGTCGGCGAAGCCAAAACGGTGGTCGAAGTCACGGGCTCCAGTGTCACCATCGACACGACAACGGCACAGGTGCAGAGCACGTTCGAATCCAAGCAGATGGCGGACCTGCCGACCACGAGCGGCGGTTCCGGCGTTCTGAACCTGGCGCTATACACTTCCGGGGTATCCAGCAGCGGCACGGTCGGCGTCGGTACAGGCCCATCGGTTGGTGGCCAGCGTCCTCGGAATAATAACTTCACGATTGAAGGCATTGATAACAACGACAAGAGTGTGACCGGTCCGATGGCGAGAATCCCCAATGACTCCGTGGCCGAGTTCTCGATCCTGCAGAACCAATTTTCCGCTCAATATGGAGCCTCCTCGGGCGGCCAGTTCAATCAGGTGTTGAAGAGCGGTACGAACGAGTTCCACGGATCCGGCTATGAGTATCTGTACAACCGCAACCTCAATGCTGCCGACCAACTGAGGGTAGTCCAGGGCGTGGATCTGCATCCACGGTACGACGACAACCGTTTCGGCGGCACGTTCGGCGGTCCGATCATCAAGAACAAACTGTTCTTCTTCGGAAACTATGAGTATCATCCCGTTGGCACCGCCGGTTCCAGCGGACAGATCTTTGCGCCGACACAATCCGGCTATGACATTCTTGCCAGTCTGCCGAACGTCAGTTCGACGAACCTGTCCATTATGAAGCAGTATCTGCCGGCGCAGTCCGCTGCCGTCGATCCGTCAATAACTCCGAATGGTGAGTTTCCGGTAATCGCAGGGAAAACGATTCCGCTCGGGCAGTACTCGTTTCTCTCGCCGGACTACACCAACTACTACACGTATCTGTTTTCGGTGGATTACAACATCAGCGACAAAGACAGCCTTCGGGGCAGGTACATCCGCTACAATTCGAGCGGGCAAGACACGGCCGCGGCGCTGCCAGTTTTCTGGACACCGCTGCAAGTCCCCTACTACGTTGCGACTCTGACCGAATTCCACAATTTCACACCGCAACTGACCAATGAATTCCGTCTCGGTTTCAACCGGAACTCGGCAGTCTGGACCGTCGGTGACCAGAAGTTCCCGGGCCTCGACGCTTTCCCGAACCTGACCATTGATGACCTGGGAGTGAACATCGGGCCGGATCCGAACGCTCCACAGGGCGGCATTCAGAACCTCTACCAGATCACGGATAACCTTTCGTGGCTGAAAGGTTCGCACACGATCTCAATCGGTGGTGACTTCCGGAAGTACATTAGCCCCCAATACTTCACACAGCGCGGACGTGGCGACTACGATTGGGAAACCATGGAGGATTACCTCCTGGACAGAGTTCCGTATTTTGCAGAGCGCACGACGGGCAATTTCATTTACTACGGCGACCAGATCCTGTTCGCAGGGTACGCGAACGATTCTTGGAAGGTTCGCCCGAACCTCACTCTGAATCTCGGCGTTCGCTACGAGCGGACCACGATTCCCTACGGGGAGCGGCTGCAGACCGTCAACTCGATTTCCGATGTTCCCGGGCTGATCACATTCGGCGAACCCAAGGTGCAGAACCTGAACTTCCAGCCTCGTATCGGAATCGCTTACTCGCCCGGCACCAGCGGCAGGACGTCAATTCGCGCCGGCTTTGGCATGAACTACGACAAGTTGTTCGACAACCTCGGCATTCTCTCGGCTGCACCGCAGTTCCAGCAGACGGTGGACGTCGGCGGCAACCCGGGCGGCGACTTCCTGAAGAGCGGCGGTATTTCGAACAACGCTTCGGCGGGGACGTTGAGCCAAGCCGACGCACGCGCTCTGACCGGCGGCTATATCCCCGATCAGAAATTGCCGAAGTCCATTCAGTGGAACCTCGGTATTCAGCGCGTTTGGCACGAAGACTACACCTTCGAAGTTCGGTACCTCGGCACGCGTGGATTGCAACTCCCGATTCAGGAGCGCATCAACGTCGGGTCCGTCGTGAATCCGTCGAATGCGCTTCCGGTTTACCTGAGTCAGCCTTCGCAGGCGACCCTGGACGGGTTGACCAGCACGCTGAGCGCTCTGAACGCCGCTTACAACAGTCCGAGCGCGGGCTACGGACGCTTCCTTCCGCAATACCTGAACGCCGGATTCGAGACCAACATCGTCGGATTCATGCCCATGGGCGCTTCCACGTATCACGGACTCGCGTTCCAGGTGAACCGGCGTTTCCACAACGGACTCCAGTTCGTCGGCTCCTACACATTCAGCCACAACATCGACGACTCGACGGCTGAGGTGTTCAGCACGGCGACCAATCCGCGCCGCGTGCAGGACTTCCAGAATCTGCGGGCGGAGCGTGCCAGTTCGGCGCTGGACCACCGCAACCGCTTCACAATGGCCACCATTTACGACGTACCGTTCTTCAAGAATGGCAACTGGTTCATGAAAAACATCGCCGGCAACTGGGAGATCGATCCCATATTCACATATGAGACCGGCACCTTGGTTACGGTGCAGAGCGGCGTGGACGCGAACCTCAACGGCGACAGCGCCGGAGACCGCGTGGTTCTGAATCCGTCCGGAATTGTGAACGTCGGCACCGGTGTCACGGCGCTGAAGAACAGCGGTGGCCAGACGGTAGCTTACCTGGCGAACAACCCGAACGCACGGTACATCCGCGCGGCGACGGGC
Organism: uncultured Acidobacteriota bacterium; assembly: GCA_963720745.1. Taxonomy (GTDB): domain Bacteria; phylum Acidobacteriota; class Terriglobia; order Bryobacterales; family Bryobacteraceae; genus TMP-7. Next base: position 2,586,485 of record CAVRGO010000001.1, on the reverse strand, counting down.
GTGCTCGCCACGTCGGGACGCCAAACCGAACACCTGATGCCGATCGACAACATTGACCTCAGCCTCCTGAAGCGCTTTAACGTATGGAAGGAAGGTTGTAAGCTCGAATTCGGCGCACGGTTCTCGAACTTCCTGAACCATCCGCAATACACCGGATCCAACATCAACGACGTGGCGTCGATCGGCTACACCGGCACCAACGTCACCAACTTCCTGAGACCTACGGACACCAACTTCTACCGTCCGGACTTGGTCTTCACGAGCAATCCTCGAACGATTCAGCTTTCCGCGAAGTTCGTCTTCTGATCGATCGGTTTTGTTTGCTTGCTCACGGCGGGGCTCACCAGCCCCGCCTTTTTCTTTGGCCACGCGATACGCCCGCCCCGCCCTGCCGAAACAGCCATCCGCTGCAGATGTGCGTTAAGAATCTACATCAAATGATAAAAACGACTGGCCGAATATCCATATTCCCGTAGAACCTACCCCACGGGAGTAGTATAAGTGCTTCATGTCACGTAAATCCCCCTCCTGATTGAAGTTGGCTCTGAAAGTGCTCCCGCCGCCGGATCCCTGTTGTTTCACTGGGTGCGATCTGGGACTCGCAAATTGGATTACAGGGGCGTTTGGAACAGAACGGAGGGGCAATGCGACCTGCCAAAGTACTCTCGCATTTTGCCATGGGCCTAGCGCTCATGGTTGCGGCTCTGGCTCAAGACATCACCAAGGGGACTATCGCCGGAGTTGTCCGGGACGCCTCGGGCGCGGTAATGCCCAGCGTCACAGTCCGGCTCACGTCTCCTTTCGGAGAACGATCGACCAAAACAAACAGTCTCGGCGAATACTCATTCCCGAACCTCGTCGTGGGCTCGGGATACCAACTGATCATCGAGCAACCGGGTTTTGCGACCGCGAAGATCGCGAACCTGAGCGTAGGAGTGAACCGGCAAACGACGCAGGACGTAAACTTGCAGGTTGGTCAAACGACACAAACCATTGAGGTAAGCGAGGCGAGCGTAACGATCGACACCTCCAGTACGACGATCGGCGCGGACCTCGGCGAAAACTTGTACAAGAATGTGCCGGTGGGGCGGAACATCTCGGCGGTGATCAGCCTGGCTCCGGGGGTCGCCGACAGTGGCGGCGCCGGTGCCGCAAATCCTTCGGTAAACGGTGCATCGGGACTGGAGAACCAGTACATCATCAACGGCGCGAACGTCACCGATCCGGCCTATGGCGGTTTTGGCTCGTACAGCCGTGTTTTCGGCGCCTTGGGGAACGGCGTGAACTTCGACTTCATTCAGGAGGTTCAGGTTCAGACCGGAGGGTTTGAGGCGCAGTACGGCCAGGCGCTGGGCGGGGTGGTGAACGTCCTCACCAAGAGCGGCGGCAACACGTACCATGGGTCGTTCTACGGCTATTTCAGTCCGAAGGCGTTTGCCGTGGATCGCGTGAACACGAATCCCGACCTGGTCAACAAGGTGACGTACACGCAGAACATCGGCAGCTACGATTTCGGCGGCGACCTGGGCGGATACCTGCTCAAGGACAAGCTGTTCTGGTATGGCGGCTTCAATCCCAGATTCGACTACACCTACATCAAGGCGGAGCCGGGGTTCGGCAATGCTCAACTGGGCACGGTCGGTCAGAAGACCACCACGTATAACTACGTCGGGAAGTTGAACTGGAACCTGGGAGCGCAGCACCAGTTCGAAGGGTCGATATTCGGCGACCCCTCTTCGATTCCCACGACGTGGCTGCGGGGCATCAACACCAACCCAAGTTCAACCACCATCGACCGCCTCTCCACCAGTTCACTGGACTACGGCTCGCGTACCTGGACGGGCCGCTATAACGGCGCCATCAGCACGCACTGGATCGTCAGCGCCAACTTCAGCGACTACAACAATCACGTGACGGAAACGCCGGCATTCAATGGCTATCGCATCAGTGACATCACGCCCGGCCAGGAAGGCACGGGCTCGAATTTCTCGTCCGGAGGCTTGGGCTTCCGAGAGAATAGCGAAGCTACGGTCCACCAGTTCACGGTGATGAGTTCCCACATGTTCACGTTGTGGGGCGGACATACCCTGGAGTACGGCTATCAGTTCGAGGATCAGAACTACGACGATTTTCGGCTGAACACGGGCCCCGATTTCCAGATCCCGGACCTTCCTGAATTCAGCGGCGCGGCGGGCCAGACACAGCACGGCGCGGCGCTGACCCGTACACACCAGGTCTCGGCCGATCCGAATTCGCCAATCGTGCTGAGGGTCACACGAGGCGACTATTCCAGTCCGGCAGTAACCACGCTCAGCCGGTACCATTCCGGGTTCATCCAGGACAACTGGAAGTTCGGACGTCATCTGACGGTGAAGCCGGGGATTCGGATCGAACAGCAGGCGATGGCCGGTAACGCCCTGCGATATGTATTCGCGCACAATTGGGCGCCGCGCATCGGCATGATCTTCGACCCGTCGGGCGACGGCAAGTCGAAGTTCTATGCGAACTGGGGCCGCTTCTTCGAAAAGATACCGTCCGACATCTCCATACGGGCGTTCTCGTTTGAGACCAGCACCATCGGGGCGCTGTACAAGGATCCCGGGCCGAATAACCAGCCGGACCTTTCGCCGGCCAACTATATCTCCGGCGGCCGCATCTCGCTTCAGGGGAGTCCCGAGGACCTGACGATCGTCGCGGGCGGCACGAGAGCGGAGTATCAGGATGAAGTGGTGGGCGGTTACGAAAAGGAGATCGGGAATTCCTTCGTTGTCGGTGGACGTTTTGTCTATCGCCACATGCGACGCATCATCGAAGATGTCTCGGGTGTCAACGTCACGCAGGCGCTGGCCGGAGTTCCGCAGCAGTATGTTGTGGCGAATCCGTCAGCCATCCAGGATATCTTCTTCAACGCCGTTCCATGCAGCTCCGGGCCGGACTGCGATCTCGATAGCGGCTTCACCGCATTTCCGGGCGGGAGCCCGCTGGGTGCGGACGGTATCCCCGACGGCTTCCCCAACCCGAGCCGCATTTACAAGGCTATGCAACTGACGGCGAGCCGCCGGTTCACTCACAACCTGCAGTTGTACGCCAACTACACGCTGTCGAAGCTGTACGGCAACTTCCAGGGCTCCTTCCGAGGAGACAATGGGCAAACCGATCCGAACATCAGTTCGCTGTTCGATTTCACCAACTCGGATGGACTGCTGAGCGGGCAGGTACAGCCGGGGGTGCTTCCCACGGATCGAACCCACCAACTGAAGGTGTTCGGCAACTACCAGGTGCGGGCGGTGAATATTGGAGTCGGCTGGAATATCTTCTCCGGGACGCCGATCACCGGCCTGCTGGATCACCCGGTGTATGAGAATTCCGGAGAGATACCGGACGGTCCGCGCGGAGCATACGGACGTACCGGCTGGGAGTTCCCGCTCAATGTCCATGCCGATTACACCTGGAACCTGTCGGAACGGAGCCGCGTGAAGTTCGTCGCCGACATCTTCAACCTCGGCAACGAGAAGGCCGTATTCCAGGTATTTCAGTCCAAGGAGATCGATGGCAATCCCGGCGAGCCGAGTCCGGATTTCCTGAAGGCACGCACGTATCAGACGCCTTTCAACGCGCGCCTGGCGGTCCGCTTCGAGTTCTGAGAGGGGATATCGAGTCGTAGATGCAATTCGGGCCGGCAGGGGCGCCTTCCACAGACGCCTCTGCCGGTTCGGCACAATAGTGGAAGCAGAAGAAGTTCATGCCCGTTTCCCGCCCACTCGCTGTCGTTGCGCTTGCGCTCCAATTCGTACCGTTCCTCATGGCCGCAAAGCCGAAGCTCCCGGAGAACTATCGTAAATGGCTCGACCAGGATGTCGTCTACATCATCACCGATGACGAACGGAAGGCGTTTCTGAACCTGGCCGATAACGGCGCGAGGGACCGATTCATCGAAGACTTTTGGAACGTCCGGAACCCACGGGGCGGGCCCGGGGAGAACGCGTACAAAGCCGAGCATTACCGCCGCATCGAGTATGCCGATCAGAACTTCGGGCGGCATTCGACCGTGCCGGGATGGAGAACGGACATGGGGCGCGCGTATATCCTCTTCGGTCCGCCTGTTTCCCGGCATCCGTTCGTCGGCTACAGCCAGATTTATCCGCTGGAGTTGTGGTTCTACGACAACAAGACGGGCATTCCCTCGATGCCTCCGTTCTTCTATCTGCTGTTCTACATGGATGGGGATATCGGCGAATACAAGTTCTACCGGCCGTACATCGATGGCCCGATGAAGCTGGTGCGCGGCAGCGGCTTCAACTCGAATGCCGATGTATACCGTTTTCTCAAGCCGCTGGGCGGCGACGTCGCGCAGGCCGCGTTTTCGCTGACGCCGAACGATCCGATCGATACGACGACGTTTCAACCGGACCTGGCCAGCGATATGTTGATCAGCCGCATCCAGAATTTTGCGAACGATCCGTACAACGTCAGCCGCATTCGCGAGATGCGGGCTCTGCGAACGATGGTGAAGTCGTATGTCGTCGTGGACCAGGCAGCGCCATTGGCGAGTACGTCGATCGTGTTAGCGGATCCGGCCGGGCAATACTGGTTGGATTACGCGATCCTGATCGACGATGCCAAATATGGAACGATCGATACGGAACGGCAGACATTCAGCAGCACCTTCCGCTACCGGTTGATGACGGAATCCGGGAAGCTGATCGCCGAGGATTCCGAGGATCGTTCGTACCCGTGCGACACAGGGGGTTCGGGATTCTGCCCGCTGGTGGTGACAAACCGTTTGCCGGTGGTGCCGGGCTCGTACCGCCTGCAACTGGAAGTTGTGAACAGCAGCACCGGCCACCGGTTTCTGGCCGAGCGGAACCTCAAGATCGGCGCCGACTCGGGCAAAGTGGATTTTGCGGGGCCATTGTTAGCCGGCAATGTGCAACCGGCGAGCGCGCCCGATCCTTCTGCTCCGTTCCAGTATTTCGGTGTGCAGTTCCATCCCGCGGTGAGCGGTTCGTTTGCATCGAACGGGAGTGTCCGGCTGCTGTTTGAGATCCATCAGCCGCCCGCGCAGGCCGGCGACGTACAGGTGGAGTACGTGATCGGCAGCATGCGCGATCGCGAGAGCCGCCGCACGTTCAGCGATACGGTGCGCGCGGCGGAGTTCCGGAACGGAATTCTGCTGCGCTCGAAGACGATCCCGCTTGCGGGCCTCGCACCCGGGGAGTACCGGCTGGCAATTCATCTGCGCCGTCCGGCATCCGAGGAGACGATCGCGTCGGTGAACGTCGGGTTGCGCATCGCACCTGATGTCGATCGTCCGCTGCTGGCGGCGCTCGAGAACTCAAAGCGTACGGCGGCGCAACCTGTGGCGAGCTACATCCGGGGGCTGGCGTCGATGGCGCAGGGTGAGTCCACGGCCGCGGACTATTTCAAGACCGCGCTCGATCTGAACCCGAAGAATACGTTCGCCGCGCAGTACCTGGTGCAACTGTATTTTCAGCGCAAGCAGTATCAGCCGGCGGTGGAGGTGTACAACCGTTTCGGAGTGTCGCCGTTTGAGAGTTCGCCCGAGTCGCTGGCGCAGCTATCGGCGAGTTTGTGGACGGTCGGCGACCGGAGGCGGGCTGCCGAGTTATTGGAGCGCGGGCAGAAGCTGTTCCCGGACAACCCGGCGCTGGTATCGGCAGCCGCTTTGGAAAAACAGAGTGCAGCGCGGCCTTAGCTGACGTGCCGCAATTTGGTGACGCGGCCGACCTCGACCCATTCCACGACGAAAATGTTCCCATCGTGATCGAAGCAGGCGCCGTGCGGGCATACGAATTTGCCGGGCACGAACTTGTCGCGCGGCTCTTTGCGGAGTTGGCCCCAGGTGTTGGCAGCGGAATCGTCGCCGAGGTTCTCGATGACGTTGTTGTTCTTGTCCATCAGCGTGACTCGCGCGCCGAGATCGGGAACCACCATATCGCCGTTCTTGTAGGTGTGGAAATGGCAAGGCAGGTTCGTGCCGGCGATGAAGTCGATGTGCTTGCCATCGAGTGTGAACCGCTGCAGGCGGTGGTTGCTGCGATCGGCAACTACTAACACTGGCTCGCGCCCACGCAGGTCCACCATGATGCCGTGAGGACAATCGAGTTGCCCGGGTTCTTTGCCCTTGCCCCCGAACGTGCGGATATATTCTCCGTTGCTGCTGTACTGGTTCACGTAGCTGGAACCGTAGCCGTCGCCGACGTATATGTCCCCGTTCGGGGCGATGGCGAGATTGGTGGGGCTGTACTTCGTGGCGGGTTTTCCATCCGCATCGGTTTTGTATGCCTCCGATTCCTTCGGGTAGCGAAGCGTGAACACTTCTTCGCCGTCGAGCGTGGTTTTCACAACGATGGCGCGCTTCGTATCGCAGAGGTACAGGAACTCGTTGTTGCCTTCCTTGTGGATAAAAAGACCGTGCGCACCGCCTTCGAAGTCCTTCCCCCAGCTCTTCACGAACTTGCCCTTCTCGTCGAAGATGACCATCGTGTCGTGACTCTCGCTGGTCTTGTTCACCGTGTGGTGGATGTAGATTTTGGCCTGCGAATCCTGGCATACGCCGTGCGTGTTGCCGTAATGGATGCTGGCGGGTACTTCTCCCCAATCGTGAATCGCTTCGTACTTGTGGTCGCCTTCGCCCAGGATTGGACGAGCGGAACCGGACTTGTTCGCGGCGCCGAGGATTAGCGGCGCGGCCAATCCAGTGAAAAAGCTGCGGCGTGTGTTTTTCTGCATCGATACGTCCCTCTTCGTTCTAAACAGTGTACGCCCGTGAAGGCATCAAACGCACGGCAGGACGCCGCCCATAATATGCTAGAGAGTCATGCAGCGCCGTTTTTATGGATGGTGGGTAACCGCGGCCGCGTTTGTTACGTTCGGCCTGTCGGTGGGAATTCCGTATTACAACATCGGGTTCTTCTATGACTACTTCCAACGGGAATTCGGGTGGTCTCGCTCCGATATCACTCTCGGGTTTCCGCTGGCAGCGTTGTTGACCATCTGGGTTGGTCCACTGCTGATCCACCGTTTCAGCCCGCGGAAACTGATTCTGGCCGGCACCGCGCTCACCGCGGTGGCGCTTGCCGGATTCGGCAAAATGGGCGGGGTTTTGTGGGTTTATTGGGGATTCTGGGTTGTTTACACGATCGGCTACTTTTTCTCGGGTCCCATTCCGCATCAATTGATCGTGTCGCACTGGTTCCGCAGGAATCGCGGAAAGGCGATGGGCATCGTGTACGTCGGCGTGGGATTGATGGGCTCGCTGGGATCGTTTCTGGTGAAGCCGCTCACCGAGAACCTGGGCTTCCGGACTGCGCTGATGATCCTGGCCGGCATCGTTCTGCTGGCGTGGCCACTGGTGCTGCTGATGCTGAAGGACCGGCCATCCGACATGGGTCAATTCCCGGATGGCGACACCGCGCCGCCCGCGGAGGCTGCGGTGGAATCCGCTTCGTTCGGGCAACTGTTGAGGAGTTGGCCCTTCTGGCTGCTGCTGATCGGAAGCTTTTGTTCGATCGGCTCGATCGGCGCCATCAACTTCCATATGAAGTTCGTGTTCCTCGATGAAGGATTCACGAAGGGCGAGCACGTGGATTCGGCATGGCGAAATGCATCGGTGCTCATTCTGTGGTCGAGCATCGGGGGACGGTTGCTGATCGGCGGCCTGGCGGATCGGTTCTCGAAGAAAGTGGTGATGACGGCTACCTATTTCCTGGTTGCCGCCACGATTCCGCTGCTGCTCGCGGTGAGCCCGCAAAACCAGTTCTACCTCTACGCATTCGCGGTGATGTTCGGCTTCGGCATGGGTGCGGACTACATGCTAATCCCGCTGATGGCCGCTGAACAGTTTGGCGTGAACAGCCTGGCGCGTGCGATGGCGGTGATTCTACCGGTGAATACGATCGGGCAGACGTGGTTCCCGTATTTCGTCTCAATCCTTCGGGACACGCTGGGGAACTACTACTATGCGATGGGAACGGTGCTGGCCGTGGCGCTGATCGGCGCTGTTTCCATCATGATCCTCCCGCGGCGATCGAAACTTGATGAGACGCTTCAACTACAAAAACCTGAGCGAGCTCCAGCAAAGCTGTAGCGATCTCGGCCTGACGCATATTCGCTTCGAACCGGACAACAGCCGGGTACGCGATGTTCTGCGCCAACCTGTCGATGTCGCAGGATTTCGCGTCGGGAATTCGATTTGCATCCATCCGATGGAAGGCTGCGACGGAACGCTGGACGGCGCGCCGGACGAGTTGACCTGGCGCCGGTACGAGCGATTCGGGCGCGGCGGGGCCAAGCTGATCTGGTTCGAAGCGACCGCCGTCTGCCGTGAGGGCCGCGCGAACACGCGACAGATCTGGCTGCATGACGGCACCGCCGCGGAGTTCGAGAAACTGCTGGCGATGATGCGCCGCGTTCACCGGGAGGAGTGGGGAACCGACAGCGATCTGTTGACCCCGGTGCAACTGACGCAATCCGGACGCTACAGCGTGCCGGACCGGATCATCGCGTATCACAATCCGCTGATCGACCATAAGACCAACACGCCGCCGGATTATCCGGTGATTAGCGACGACGAACTGGACCGGCTTCAGGACACGTTTGTGGACACCGCGAAGCTCGCCGTGAAGATAGGGTTCCGGGCGATCGACGTCAAGGTGACGCACGGATACCTGCTCAGCGAGTTGATGGGGGCCAAGACCCGCGAAGGCAAATACGGCGGCAGCATCGAGAATCGCGCGCGCTTCGCATGCGACGTTCTGCGGCGGCTTCGCGACGAGCTGGGGGCGGGGATCCTGCTGACGATGAGGCTCGGATGTTTCGACGGAGTCCCGTTCGCGATGGACCCTGAAACACGCCTCGGCGTTCCGCTCCCCTATCCGGTTCCATATCCGTGGGGCTTTGGAGGGAACCCGGAGAATCCGCTCGAGCCGGATCTCACCGAAGTGAAGCAGGCGATCGCGATGTTCCGCGATGCAGGAGCACAGCTCATCAACGTTTCGATGGGATCGCCTTACTACAATCCGCATATCGGGCGCCCTTTCGAAACTCCGGACGAGGGCAACTACGAACAACCGGAGCATCCGTTGATCGGCGTGGACCGGCACTTCCGAGTGGCAGGCGAATTACAGCGGGCGTTCCCCGATTTGCCGATGGTCGGCACCGGCTACAGTTGGCTGCAGGTGCACGCTCCGAATGCGGGCGCGGCGAACATCGACGACGGGAACATTCGATTCATGGGCATGGGACGGAATGCTCTGGCCTACCCGGATTTTGCGAAAGCGCTGCTCGAGGACGGCAAGCTCGATGAACTGCGTGTGTGCAAAACGCTGACCTACTGCACGTATCTGATGCGCCAAAAGAGTCACCCTCTCGGCCAATTCCCGACAGGGTGCCCGCCTTTCGACAAGGCCGGCTATGGACAGATCATGAAGGAGGCTCGTGCAGCTCAGCGCGCCGCCAAATCCGCTTCCGAAGATCGCAAGTAACGGCTTGGCGGCGTTCATCGAACGGCGCTACTGGATCTTCGCGTTACTACTGGTCGCGGCGATGGGGATCGTGCAGGTGACGTCGGCATTCGGAGAGACCGCTACGTGGGACGAGCCGGTCCATCTGACGGCCGGATACAGCTACCTGGTGACGGGTCAGTACATCATGAATCCCGAGCACCCGGCGCTGGCAAAAATGTTGTGCGCGCTTCCACTGCGCCTGTTCTACAACGTGAAACTGGACACGAACAGTCCGGAGTGGAAGAAGTCGGAATTCCGCGATGTCGGGAACATTTTTCTGTATCGGAACACTCGCGATTCCGAAGTCCTGCTGTATACGGCGCGGTCGGTGAACATCGCGCTGACGTTGTTGTTTGCAGTATTCGTTGCCTGGTGGACGAACAAACGTTTCGGCGCGGCGACCGGACTGTTTGCAGTGGCGTTGTTCGCCTTCGACCCGAATCTGATTGCAAACGGCCGGTACGTCACGACGGACCTTGCGGCCGCGTTGTTCGTGTTCACGACGGCGATATTGTGGATCGAGTATTTGCTTGAGCAGAAGTGGTGGTGGCTCGTGCTGACGGGCATCTCGCTCGGATGCGCTGCCGCAAGCAAGTATTCGGCGGTCTACCTGGCGCCCGTGCTGCTCGTGATGTTCTGGTGGAAAGGACGCTCGGTTAAACAATTTCTGAAATGCACCGGGGTCCTGGCGCTGTTGAGCATTGTGGTGCTGGCGGTGGTGTACTGGCCGGAGGTGAGCCACCCGTCGGCGTTGCCGAAACTGCGCTCCGCGCTCACTCGGAAGGGCTTCATGGGGCCGATACTCTGGCAATTCGCCAGGCGGATTCCGGTGAAGGCGTACACCTTCCTGGTCGGATTGGACCGCCTGTCGGAGCACGATGCTGTCGGGCACCCTTCGTACCTTCTCGGGCAGCTGTCGACGTTCGGCTGGTGGTATTACTTCCCGGTGGCATTCGCGGTGAAGACTCCGGCGGCGGCGCTGGTTGGAATGCTGGCGGCGGCGCTTCTGATCTGGCGAAGCAAGCGGCGCGAATTACTCGCGATTCTGCTCATTCCGCCGTTTGTGTACTTCGGGTTTGCGATCCATTCGCACATCGATATCGGCATCCGGCACCTTCTGCCGGTTTATGCGTTCTTCTATATCGCGACGGCGGCGGTGTTGGTCGAGCGGGTTCGATGGAGATGGCTCGCAATCGCCGTGCCGGTCCTGGTGGCGGTCGAGTCGTTCAGTATATACCCGTACTACCTGACGTTTTTCAATGTGTTCGCGGGCGGTCCGGATGCCGGGCCGAAGTACCTGCTCGACTCCAATATCGACTGGGGGCAGGACGTAAAGCGCCTCGGCCGGTACATGGAGAAGAACGGGATCAAGAAGATCTACTTCTGTTTCTTCGGCAACGTCGATCTGGTCCGATACCACATCGACAGTGAAGCGATCCCGGACGATCCGGAGACAATCGATGGTTACGTGGCCATCAGCGCGACTCCGCTATACGGACTGTATGTGCCGAAGGACGAGTTTCTGTGGCTGAGAAACCGGAAGCCTACCGCGATCATCGGCCATTCCATCTATCTCTACGACATGCGGAAGAACCGGTCGTGAAGTGCGTGTTTTGCGAGATCGTGCGCGGCGAGGTGCCGGCGCAGATTGTATTTGAAGACGAATCGTCGCTGGCGTTTTTGGATTCGCGTCCGCTGTTTCCAGGGCATACACTCTTGGTTCCCCGGCAGCACATCGAGACCTTTCATGAGTTGCCGGCTGAATTGACGGGCGTTTTGTTCGCTGCGGCTCAGCGATTGTCGGTGGCGATCGAGCGGGCATGTGAAGCGCAAGGGACGTTTGTCGCGCTGAATAACAAAGTGAGCCAGAGTGTGCCACACCTGCATGTTCACGTAGTGCCGCGGAGCAAAGGGGATGGGTTGAAAGGGTTCTTCTGGCCGAGATCGAAGTACTCGAGTGACGAACAGGCGCGCGAGACGGCCGAAAAGATCCGCCGCGCACTCGCGCACGATCGGACAGAGTAATCGTGCCGTCGCCCGCCCGAACTGTCGCTTTCGACGTTCTCATGGACGTTCATCGCGGCGGTTACGCCTCGGATCTGTTGCGGGCGCGGACTGCGGAACTCGACCCGGGCGATGCGGGACTGGCGCATGAGTTGGTATTCGGGTGCCTGCGGCTTCAACTCCAACTCGACTACCTGATCGAGCACTACTCCGGCCGCAAGCAACGCCTGGATGTCGAAGTAGCCGTGGCGCTTCGCATGGGCATTCATTCGCTGCGGTCACTGGAACGCATTCCAAAGCATGCGGCCGTGAGCGAGGGCGTCGAACTCGTGAAGCGAGCCCGGAAGCGGTCCGCCGCGGGTTTTGTCAATGCCGTTCTGCGAAAGGTGAACCGCGACGAGGTGACCTGGCCGTCACGATCCGTCGCGCTGTCCTGCCCGGAATGGATGCTGGCACGGTGGGAGCGCCAGTACGGATCCGTTGCTGCCGAGGGAATCGCACGCGCGGCACTCGAGGAACCGGATATTTGGGTTCGTTTTGCAGGAGAGCCGCCGCCGGAATTGGAGCCCGCTGAGATTCCGGGAGCCTACCGGGTGTTATCCGGGCAGCCGCCGCCCGGGGCGCGGGCACAGGATATCGGGTCGCAGAGCATCGTGCCGCTGTTGGAACTTGCGCCGGGACTTACGTTCCTCGACTTGTGTGCCGCGCCGGGTAACAAAACCGCGCAGGCGCTGGAGGCGGGCGTGGAGGCGATTGCGTGCGACATCCACCCGCACCGGTTGATAAACGTGACCGGTTGCAGGCGGGTGGCCCTGGACGCTTCCCATCCGCTGCCTTTTGATGTGAAATTCGACCGCATCCTGGTGGACGCGCCGTGCTCCGGGACCGGAACGCTCGGCCGGAACCCGGAAATCAAGTGGCGGCTCGATGCGCGAAGTATTCGCAGACTCAGCGACTTACAGCAGACGATCCTCGCAAATGCGTTGGAACATTTGAAGCCAGGCGGACGTCTGGTGTATTCCACTTGCTCAATGGAAGAAGAAGAAAACCAACAAGTGGTGGGTGCCGTCCTAAAAAGGTGGGACGGTGCCAAACTGACACGTATCGAACAGCGAATACCCGGCCTCCAGCCGGGGGACGGTTTCTTTGCTGCCGTGATAGCATTAGGTTAGCCGGTTAATGGTTGAAATCCTTCCATCCATCCTATCTGCCGATTTTGCGCGCTTAGGTGAAGAGATTGCCAAGGTGGAGCGTGCGGGTATCTCGATGTTGCACGTGGACATCATGGACGGCCATTTCGTGCCCAATCTCACCATCGGACCTCCGGTGGTGAAATCGATCCGCAAGATCACGCGGTTAACGCTGGATGTTCACTTAATGATCACCGACCCGGATAAATACGCACCGATCTTCATCGAGGCGGGTGCCGACCAGGTGCTGGTGCATCAGGAGGTCTGCCCGCACCTCGACCGGACGCTCCGGGTGATCCAATCGGAAGGGGCTCGGGCCGGCGTGGTGCTGAATCCCGCCACTCCGGTGAATACGTTAGCTGACGTCCTGGACGTCGCGGATTACGTCCTGATCATGAGCGTGAACCCCGGTTTCGGGGGACAGCGGTTCATACCGAATGCGTTGAGGAAAGTACGTGCGCTCGACACGTGGCGGAAGGAAATGGGATTGCATCTGCCAATCGAGATCGATGGCGGGGTATCCTTAGAAAACCTCGGTGAAGTGGTTCGTGCCGGGGTGGACTGGGTAGTGGCAGGGTCGACGATATTTCACAGTGAGGACCCGGAGACCACAGTGCGCCAAATGCAGCAGGTTGCTCGCGAGGCGTCGTCTGTCCGAGTTTGAGATTAGGAATTCCGAGTGGTTGATATGGTCTGTAATCGAAACTGGTTGTTGCGCATAGCTGTCGCGCTGGTGGTTGGGTCGCTGCTGACTTCATGCGGCTTCCGCCGGAAGAAGTACGAGAATCCCATCACCAAGGACACCCAGCAGCCTGATAAAGTCCTCTTTGATAAAGCGATCAAGGATATCGAGCGCGGGCGGTACGAGGTGGCCCGGCTGACGCTGAATACTTTGGTCAATACTTACGACACTAGCGAATATCTGGCGAAGGCGAAGCTGGCGATGGCGGATAGTTGGTTCCGGGAAGGCGGCACCCACGGGCTGGCGCAGGCCGAAGCCGAGTACAAGGACTTCATCCTCTTCTATCCCACGATGGAAGAGGCCTCCGAATCGCAGTATCGGATCTGCGACATTCACTACAAGCAGATGGAGAAGCCGGACCGCGACCCCACTCACGCCTTGCGCGCTGAGACGGAATGCCGCACGCTGCTAACCCAGTTCCCGAATAGCAAGTACGCCCCCATGGCCGAGCAGCGTCTTCGGAATATCCAGGAAGTTCTGGCCGAATCCGAGATGCGGGTGGCCACGTTCTATCACCACAAGGGCAGCCATCCGGCGGCAGTGAACCGTTTGCGGGTTGTCGACGAATACCCGCTATACAGTGCAGCGGACGAGGCACTCTGGCTGCAGGCCGATTCTTATACAAAAATGGGCCCGCGATTCCGGCAGAAGGCGGGCGACGCCTACAGCCGTATCGTTCGCGATTATCCGTTAAGCGATTATGCTGACGAGGCGAAGCAGCGGCTGAAGGAAATGGAAATGCCCATTCCCGAAGCGGACCCGGTGGCGTTGAACCGGATGAAGTTCGAGTTGGAGAATCGCGAGAAGGCGGGTATCTGGAGTCACGCGTTCGGTGTGTTCAAACACGGTCCGGATACGCACACTGCCGCGAAGTCCGGTTCGCCCGCGATGACGGCGATGCGGCCGACGATCCCCGATTCCGTTCCAGCCCCAGCCGGCAGCACCGGATTCAGCGGCGATGTGACGGTCCAGCAGGTGGGTGATTCCTCCGCGCTCGACACCAAGCCGGACGCGCGGCAGGCGGTACCGGGACAGACCGGAAGCACGCAAAAGATGGAATCGAAGGAACAGTCGAATCAGCCTCTGCCGACTAACGCTCAACCGATCAAAAAGCAGAAGAAGCAGAAGAAGAGCAAGAAGCAGCAGCAGGTGGTACAACCGCCTGCGGAGACTTCTGGCGCGACGAAGTAAGATCCCCATCGCGCTCGCTCTCCTGGTACAACGGTAGGGATGAATCGTATCCTGCTGGCCGACGATAGCCCGCACGCGCAGCGGATGGGCGAGCGCATCCTGCGCGACGAAGGCTACGAGGTGGTGAGTGTCACCGATGGTGAAACCGCCCTGTTACGGCTGGCCGATGTCGACCCGGAAGTGATTATCGCGGACGTATTCCTGCCCGGGCGCTCCGGGTTGGATCTCTGCCGCGAAGTGAAGGGCCGCTGGGCGCACCGCCACGTTCGAGTGATTCTCACAGCCGGCCTGCTCGAGCCGTTTGACGAACAGGCAGCACGCAACGGCGGCGCTGACGCGATCATCAAAAAGCCTTTCGAAGCGTCGGTCGTCCTGGAGACTGTCAAGCCGCTGGTGGATGACGCGGAGGCGGCACGAAAGAAAGGGGCGATCGAAGTTGCACCGGAGCCTCAGCCCGTGGCGGAAGCTGCGGCGGCGAGTTCGGGCGCTATAACGCAGGTAGAAAGTGCGGGCGTGAACGGGGCACCCGCAGCCGTCTCGGAAAGTCCAGCCACATCCCAAACCGCAGTTACCGAAGAGGAACGAATCCGCGCCGCTGTGATTGTGGCGCTGGACGCGGCGTTCCCGGTGCTGGTGGACGAGATCACGACCCGGGTGCTCGGGTCGCAACGCAGCGGACGTTGAAATCCTGAGTTCGACAAACAGAACCCATGCCAGAGAATACATTCGACATCGTTTCGAAGGTGGAGTTGCCGGAGGTGCTGAACGCGGTACAACAGGCGATGAAGGAGATCCACACGCGTTTCGACCTGAAGGATTCGAAGTCCTCGATCGAACTCAATGAGAAGGACAACAAGCTGACGCTCGCCAGCCAGGACGAGTTCAAACTGAGGTCCATCACCGAGGTTCTCGAGCAGAAACTGGTGAAGCGTAAGGTGCCGTTGAAAGCGCT
This sequence comes from uncultured Acidobacteriota bacterium, assembly GCA_963720745.1. Lineage (GTDB taxonomy): Bacteria > Acidobacteriota > Terriglobia > Bryobacterales > Bryobacteraceae > TMP-7. Next base: position 2,570,879 of record CAVRGO010000001.1, on the reverse strand, counting down.
CACCTACGGCCCGATCATCCCCGCTGCCGGTTCGTCGGTCCGGCAGGAAGTAACCATGCAGCAGGGCATTCCGATCGAGAAAGCGCGGGAGATCGTTAAGGCGATCAAGGATTCGAAGAAGAAGGCGCAGGCTTCGATTCAGGGGGACCTTGTGCGTGTCAGCAGCCGCGATCGGGACACGCTGCAAGAGATCATCAACCTGCTGAAGCAGCGCGAGTTCGGCATCGACATGCAGTTCACCAACTATCGCTCGAACTGAGGATGGCGCGCCGCATCGAATCGCTGTTCATCAACGGTCCCGCCGGGCGTCTGGAAGCGCTGCTCGAGGAACCCGAGGATCGCGAACCGGAGGAAGCCGCGCTGGTCTGCCATCCGCATCCGCAATACGGCGGGACGATGCACAACAAGGTGGTCTATCGGATAGCGCGCGGATTGCGGAGAAGCGGGGCGGTTGTGCTGCGATTCAATTACCGGGGCGTGAACTTGAGCGAGGGGCAGTACGATCACGGTGTGGGCGAGGTGGAGGACGCGCGGTCGGCGCTGAGCTTCCTGCTTTCGCGATATCCCGCGCTGCCGTTCAGCCTCGCCGGATTCTCGTTCGGTTCGAGGATCGCGCTGCGACTAGGGTGCCAGAACATCGGGGCACAACGTATTATTGCGGTCGGATTCCCGACCACGATGCGCGACACTTCGTTCGTGAACGGCTGCACGATCCCGCGTGTTTTTGTTCAGAGCACGCACGATGAGTTCGGACCGCTTTCCGAATGGATGCCGTTCGTCGAGTCTCTACCGGAGCCCAAGCAGATCGTCACGGTTGAGGCGTCGAGCCACTTCTTTGACGGCGCCTTGCAGCAACTCGAGGACGCGATCCACATTCTTGGATAGGTTTGAAATGGCCGATCGCAAGGCACAATGGCGCGCTTACAACGAATGGCAGAAGTCGCACGACGGGTACGACCCGCGACCCCTATCCGAAATCTTCCGCGACATCGATTTCATCTACAGCCAGTATTCCGAGGAGGTCCGGCGCACCGACCCCGATCCCGAAAAGCGGGGTATTCAGGAGATGCGCCGGATTCTTGGGCTTCATGAGCAGTGGCGACGCAACAGGACTTGAAGCCGCGCTGTCCGTGGCGGCCGCGCTTCTCGAGGAATTGAGCGTGCCTTACATGCTCATCGGAGGGCTCGCAGTATCGGCGTGGAACTTGCCCCGAGCGACACTCGACATCGATTTGACGCTGTGGGTCACTGGCGAGCGTCTTGCCGAGGTTCTACAGAGTATTCTCGCGCGGTTGCAGTCGAGAGTCGCATCTCCCGGCGTGTTTATTCAACGGACCCGAGTGCTTCCGGCGACAACCGATGACGGCGTGCGAATCGATTTCATTTTCTCGGCATTCCCGTTTGAAAAGGTAATGATCGATCGGGCGGTGCTCAGGAAAATCGGGCAGCGGAAGATCCGGACCGCGACCCTGGAAGATCTGATCCTCCTGAAACTGCCCTCCCGGCGCCCCAAAGATGTCGAGGATGTTCGCCTCATTCTGGACCAATGCGGCAAGAATCTCGATTGGCCATACCTCATGGACATAGCCCGTCAACTCGCCGCGGCGGTCGAAGATACTGGAATTCTCAAGATCCTGTCGGAGAATCGGCCCTTGTGACAGGGCCCGACTCACAACTAATGACACCCCTGACAGGTGAACTTCCGCCCGTGGCAGACCGCGCACGTGCTCTTGTCCATCTGTAGCTTTCCGCTCGAATGCGTATCGATGAAGTCCGCGGTGTGAGACGCGGGCTTGAGTTGCGGACCCGGAGCGTGGCACTTTTCGCAACTGAACGGCGGGTCGATCTGGTTGTGGCACACCAGGCAATCCGCCATTCGGGGGAAGTTCACTGCCGACACGCGATCGGAATTCTCCAACCCGCGGTGGCAGGCCTCGCAGGGATTGTTCGAGTTCAGTTGCGCGCGCTCACCGTCCGTCTTCGAAAGATAACTGCCCTTGTCGATGGCGCTCGCAATCATTGGCGCGATGTTGCCCATCTTCATATGAAGCGCGTGATTGAACTTCGTCACCATCGTCACGCGCGGAGTGGACCGTGGCGCGCGGCCATCCTCATGGCAGCCGGCACACACCGCAGCCTTCGGAAGCAGGTTATCCGAAGCTTGGGTACTCGCGGGAGCCGCGACGTGACATTGCGTGCAAGTAATATTCAGAGCCAGGTGCTGCTTGTGCGAGAAGCCGGCGGCGGGCAGGAGCGCACAAGTGCCCACCGCCAGTGCGATCAGCCTTTGTAGGAGATTCGCCAAATCTTCTTTCCGCCGTCATCGCTTACCAACAAGCTGCCATCGGGCAGTTCGAGCACCGCAACCGGGCGCCCCCAGACATCGCGCTCGTCCGGCGACAGCATCCAGCCGGTCATGAAGTCCCGCTGCCCTCCCGAGGGCTTGCCATCCTTGAACGGCACGAACGCCACGGAATAGCCGATGCGCTTTGAACGGTTCCACGAACCGTGGTACGCCAGGAACGCGCCGCCCCGATACTCGGCGGGGAACTTGTTGCCGGTGTAGAACGTGAAGTCGAGAACCGCGGCGTGCGAGGGCAGAAGCACGTCGGGAACAATGGTCTTCTGCACGCGTTCCGGCGCCTTGCCCTTGTTTCGCGGATCCTCATGCGGCCCGATGTAGGCGTATGGCCAGCCGTAGAAGCCACCCTGTTGGATGTGGGTGAAGTAATCCGGTACGAGATCGTCGCCCAGAGCGTCGCGCTCCTGCACTGCGGCCCACAGTGTGTCCGTCCCCGGATACCAGTGCAGCCCGATCGGATTCCTCGTCCCCGAAGCAAAGATCTCGTGACCGCTGCCGTCCGGGTTGAACCGGTTGATGGCTGCACGCATCGGCGGCTCTCCGGTCGATACGTTGGATGCCGAACCGATGCCGACGTAGAACTTTTCGCCCTTTCGGTCGAACAGGATCGACCGGGTCCAATGGCCGCGGTCGAAACCCTTCATGTTCACAACCTCCTGGCCCGGAGTCGCCGCCGTCATCGCTTTCTGGTCGTACTTGTAGCGCTTGACGGATGTGGTCTCGCCCACGTAGAGGTAGTCTCTCCAGAACGCGAGTCCGTATGGCCGGTCGAGCCCATCGAGGATCTTCTTGCGATTCTTGCCGTCGTTCGTGAGCACGTATACCGAGCCCGGACTACCGCTATCGCTGAGCAGCAGTTCTTTATTGGGCCCCAGCAGCATGAACCGCGGACGGTCGAACCCCGAAGCCCACTCGTGGACTTCGAAGCCGTTGGGGACAGTGAGTTTGGCGTCCTGGGGAGGATCGACGACGCGCGGTCCGTTGTTCACAGACGGCGTGGCGAACGGGGGCGGCAGTTGGGGAGATTCGGTTGCGGCGAAAATTGCGACGGCGGCGATCAATACGCCGGTTCCGGACAGAAACGAAGGTTTGTACATGTGGCCCAGTTGCTTTCAGTTTAACCGGGCCGCGGGTTCGATTACCGCTGCTCGGTAACGGAACGATCGGCGAGTTCTCCGAGGATCGGGAGACGATACGACTCGCCCTGGCTCACCTTCACGATCATGAAAATCCAGATGCCGAACATTGCTGCTTTCAGCAACCCCGGCAAGAAGTGGTGAAACGCGAAATTCGGGCCGAATGGAAAGATGAGCACGGGCGAGACCACCCAATCCACAATCAGCCATGCCACAAACAGATATAGGCCCTGGAAAGCGTTAAACCGAACCTCCTGGTTTCCTCGGAAGCGAGCCGAAGCAAGAAAAACGATGGCGGCAACCCAGCCCACCATTGGAATGTAGCAGAGCAGCGATGCGTTTCGGGACGTAAGCGATCCGAGTGGGTCGGTTCGGGGCACTGTTCCCGCGGCTGCTTGTGCCCTTCCGCAGACGCCGCAAAAACGGTCGGTGTCCCGTACCTGGCTTCCACATTGTACGCAGTAAGGCATCGCTGACTCTCCCCGGCTTCCGTTCAGCTATTACGGGCTCGCAATAACATCCCGTTAATAGATACGTTACGCCGGGGAGGAATGTTCAGGCAACGCGCGGTTCAAATCAGCGTCAGGCTTCTACCTCTTCATACTCCTCCGACCGCGAACGGTTTCGGCCCTCACGCTGCGCTTCCTTGTAGATCGATTTGGCGATCTGGGTCAGCTTCTTATCGGTGGCTTCCTCCTCTTTCAGAGTTTGATCGAGCAGTTGCGCCACGTCCTTGTTGCCCATCGCCTGAGCGAAGGTGCGGACGGTTCCGTACCCGGCAATCTCGTAATGCTCCACCTTCTGGGCCGCTCCGATCAAAGCGAGGTCGTGGAGCCGCTCGTCGGCATCTTCCTGGATGATTTCCTGGCCCTCTTCAACCAGCCCCCTCATCCCTTTGCACGCCTTGCTCCGGGCCTTTTGGTCGAGCATTTCGAAAACCTGCTCGAGCCGCTGCACCTGACCTTTCGTGACTTCGAGATGCTCCCGAAACGCGTCTCGCAATTCTTCGTTGCTGGCTGCCTTCGCCAGTTTCGGCAGCGCGCGCACCAACTGCTTTTCGGCATCGTAGAGATCGCGGATCTCCTCCACGAATGCGTCTTCCAGCGTCTGTGTCTTTGGCATATTTCTCCTTCCGAAGCAGATTACTCCTCATAGCTTCTGACCCGAACGTTCGGAGAATGTTTCAAGTAAAGCGACGCGGACGCAGTGCGGCTGAACGGACCACTCCGGCTGTGGTAGCATCGCGCTCAATGAGACTGATGCTGGCAACCCTCGTCCTGGCCACGGCGCCGCTGTGGGGGGCGAAGAACCTCGAGATGTTTTTCGTGGACGTGGAAGGCGGACAGGCGACTCTCATCGTGGCGCCGTCGGGGGAATCGATGCTCGTGGATACCGGCTGGCTCGGGTATGGGCAGCGGGACGCACAGCGCATCGGCGCCGTGTGCAAGATCGCGAAGGTGAAAAAGATCGATTACGTGCTGATCACGCATTACCACCTGGATCACGTCGGCGGCGCGCTCGCACTGACCGAGCACATACCAGTGGGTACTTTCGTGGATCATGGCCCGAACACCGAGACGGGAAAGCAAGCCGGCGAGTTGGATGCCAACTACCAGAAGGCGATCGCAAACTCGCAGCACCTCGTTGTGAAACCCGGCGATTCGATTCCGCTGAAAGGCGTGGAGGTCAACGTCGTGACGGCCAACGGGAACACTCTTGCCGAACCCCTACCGGGAGCCGGCCAGGCGAATTCTTCCTGTTCGGGCGCCACGCGGAAGGAAACGGACCCCAGCGAGAACGCTCGCTCCACGGGATTTCTGCTCACCTACGGTCCGTTCCGATTTGTCGATCTGGGCGATCTGACCTGGAACAAGGAACTCGAGCTCGCCTGTCCCAATAACAAGATCGGCACCGCTGACGTCCTGCTCGTAACGCATCACGGCATGGATCTGTCGAACGCGCCGCAACTGGTGCACGCTCTGCGGCCGAAGGTCGCGATCTTCAATAACGGCGCGAAGAAAGGTGCATCTCCATCGGCTTGGAAAGTGGTCCACTCCTCACCCGGCCTGGAGGACATCTGGCAGTTGCATTTCGCGCTCGCCGGAGGCAAGGAGACGAATGCGGCCGACCCGTTCATCGCCAATCTCGACCCGCAGTGCGAGGGCAAGTACCTGCGCGTCACAGTCGAGCCCGACGGCTCCTACACGGTTTACAACAATCGCAACCGGTACACGAAAACTTATAGGACCTACGCTCACTGAGGCCCCATGCCGCGACTCATCCCGAAAGCCACTCGCATTCCCGTCCCTGGTAACAAAGTTCTCGACGAGTACATCGGCGGTGTGAATTCGGGCACCAATGCGATCAGCATCGCCCACATGAAAAGCCCGCCGGGATGGTCCGAGCCAGGCCAGCGCCCGGAGTTCGACGAATACACGGTCGTGCTGCGAGGGTCGCTTCGCGTGGAGCACGAATCGGGGGTACTCGACGTGAACGCCGGACAGGCGGTGGTCGCATCCAAAGGCGAATGGGTCCGCTACAGTACTCCGAGCCCGGACGGCGCAGAGTACGTCGCGATCTGTGTCCCGGCATTCAGCCCGGCCACTGTGCACCGCGATTCGGAATAGCGGAGAAATCGGATGTGTCAGGCGCGGTTCGACTTGGATCGTCTCCACCGGAACGCGGTACATCCAATCAGGCAGATCGCCACCGGTATCGAAGCGGAAGGTTCGGGCACGGCCGAGATCGGGTCCGTGCCGGTTACCGGCCAAGCACCCTTCTTCGCGTGCAGACCGACCGTGTAGGCGGCCAAACGGCCCTGGAAATACCCGGCTTGGCCGCCGGGCGTTGCCGGATCGGAGAAGTTGGCCAATTGCAGCGCGTACGGATGACCGCCGGCATAGCCCTTCACGAAGCCGAGTGTCCCGTCTGGGTTGTGTACCGTCACGTCCGTGCCGTTCCACCCGGCAAGGTTCGCCGAGAGTACGCTATTCGCCCGCGTGAACATCCGTAGTGATCTGATCCACGTAAACGTCCCAACTGAGGATGTCGTTTGGCGTAAGGGCACCTGTGGCTCCGTCGGTCCGGATGGTCCCGTATACGGAGACCCGCCGGAGAACGACAAAGGGACTAGCGAGAAGACGTTGACCCCGCTGAGGCTTGCGGTCGCCGCGAGATAGTTACTGTTCACCGGTTGGTTCAGGTCGAGAAAGTCGAACACCGCCCCGTACATGTACATCGCCACGCCGCCGGGCGGATAAGTATCGCTAAAATCGGCGATCGCGACGCCCACATCCAGGCCGGGGTTCGGCGACCGAAAGGCGAGCGTGCCCCCATTGGGGACCGCTGGATCCGTGGAAGTCGCTACTCTCAATTGGGTGCGGTCGGCGGAAAGACTCACTTGCGAAACCGATTTCGACGCCGTGTTGCCGGGCCTGAAGTGGGCGAGCCGTTCAAAGCTGCTGACCGTAAGATTCCAATCGGTGACGACACCGGCGATGTCCGTCGTAATAGTGCCGGTGGCGGTGATGCCGCTGCCAAAATCGATGGGACGAATTGCCGCGACATCAGCCAGTGCGATCGCTTGCGGAACAAACGCCGCCAACAAAAACAGGGTAACTCGCGATAACAGTGCCGCTATTCGCGTGTAAAACGTAGTGCACCAAACATGCGTTCCTCCGCGCGAAATCTGAATGGTGGCCGGCGCAGATTCTGCACTGACCGCCGCAGGACAGTACTCGACCACTCGTGCCATCGGAACTCGCACGCGAGCCCGAGTGTCGTTCGATTATACACTTATTTAAGTGTTTAGGAACTAATTCTCTTTTGTTTTCGGACTAACAACAGAGTCTCGGACTAACAACAGAGTCGCGATGAATGACCCCGAATAGACGGCATGCGCTACTGCTCGTAGAGTTTTCGGAATCGATCCAGGTCGGTGGCGGAAACATCGGATACAGCCCAATACGTCATGGGACCGCTGGTCCAATGGAGGAGGTTGTAGCCATTGTGTGAGGTTCGGAGTTCGCGCGCGGAAGATGTTGGCGCCGGCCAGACGAACAGATTGATGATGTGCTGGCGGCGGCGGTATACCAGAGCGGCCACGCGTCTGCCATCGAGATAATCCACCCGCCCTCCTTCCAACGGAAACCCTTCGCTATCGAGATTCTTAACGGTTGGCGAAAAATCGAGTTTGCCGGCGAACCACGGCTTCACTGTGTGCTGGTCCGACGACAGGACATCCACCAGATGCGTACCGATCAGCGAACGCAGATGGTCGTCGAGAACGCGATTTGCGAGATCGCCCGCGGAATTCGGGGCGAGCATGTTGCGCGCGTTCCAGGAGAGCGAAACCGCAAGCAGGATACTCGCTGCGATCGCAACGGGGCGCCACCAGGAACCACGGCGGATGGGAGTTGGTTCGCTGCGTGCCGCGTCGCGCAGCGCAGCGCGTATCGATTGATGAATTTCCGGATCCGCGTTGTAGTACGGCGCGGCCGCGCGGATTCCCGCTTTCTGTTCGCGTAAACGCGCGTATGCGCTGGAACAATCGGCGCACTCCGCCATGTGACGGTCGACGGCCGCGCGCTGGGCGGCATCCAGTTCTTCGTCGAGATACGGTTCGAGCAGATCGGCATCACAGTTCATCGGGCCGCCTCGTTACCGCCTTGCGCGCACTCTTCCAGGCGCTTCCTGGCCCGCGACAGTCGCGACATTACGGTACCCAATGCGGCGCCAGTCGCCTCGGCAATCTCGCGATACGACATTTCCTCCAACTCACGCATGACGATCACTTCGCGAAACTCGACTGGTAAAATTTCGATACATCGCCGCAGAACGCTCAACTTCTCCCGGCCGACCAGTTCTTCTTCGAGCGTCGCACGTTGTCCGCTGTTGTGCGATGCTTCATCGAACGGCTCCGCGTTGGCGCGACTTTTGGACGCAAGCCAGGTCCGGCAGGTGTTCCGAACAATTTCGAGCAGCCACGCCTTACCATCCCCGCCCTTATATCCGTCAAAAAACCGGAAGGCGCGCAGGTACGCTTCCTGAACCATATCTCGAGCGTCCTGCTCGTTGCGTGTCAGCCAGCGTGCGAGGTTGTGCGCCGCGTTCAGGTGAGGAAGCATGATTTCCTCGAACAGTTCCAGCCTGGACTGCGGGCGCGAGTGTTGCTCGCCGGCCCGTGCGCCTACCGCAACGTATTTGTTCCCAGTAAGCACGTCCCATCATAAACCGGGCACGGCCGATTTTTGTGACTGAATAGTAACTGCTCACGCAAATTTTTAGTAAGTCGCGGGGCATAAACGACCGGCATTTTTCGCAAGCTGGTTACACAGTGCTGACGTTTGCGTCCCGCCGGAAGAACAAGAAAATTTCCCGTGCTTGGGAATAATCGACGACCTGTCCCGGTAAATGGGGTAGACGATTTCGATTCAAGGAGAAACAAAAGAAGTTATGCGATTTCCAAGCACCCGGGCGCGTCTGGGTTTGGCGGCCAGCCTTTTCGCTCTGATGCTGGGTTCCGGACAGGGGCAGACGTCCGGCGAGCAGGCAGGCGCAGTCACACCAATTCAGCACCTGGTAGTGATCTTTCAGGAGAATGTATCGTTCGACCACTATTTCGCCACGTACCCGAACGCGGCGAATACAGAGGGCGAACCGGTGTTCGTACCCCAGCGTAGGAAAACCGCCGGCGTCAACGGCCTGAGCGGGGCGTTGCTGACGCACAACCCGAACTCCGTTCAGCCGTTTCGGCTATCGCGCGCTCAAGCCATTGTTTGCGATCAGACTCACGACTACACGGGCGAACAGAAGGCCATGGACAATGGCTTGATGGATAAGTTCGTGGAATCGGACGGCACAACGCAGACCAACTGCAACGATGCCGGAAAGGGCAAAGGCCTCGTCATGGGCTACTACGACGGAAACACAGTAACGGCGCTGTGGAACTACGCCCAGCACTTTGCACTTAGCGACAATTTTTTCAGCACGACTTTCGGACCTTCAACACTCGGCCACCTGAACCTTGTGTCGGGCCAAACCAACGGGGCGACCATCGCGCACGATGCTGGAAATGCGGGGGCAGCGTTGCTGAATGGAACCGTGATCAACGATATACGGCCGGCCTTCGACGACTGCGTGCCTTCGACCGCTAACAGCATCTCCATGACGGGCACCAACGTCGGCGATCTGCTCAATAAAAAAGGGGTGACGTGGGGTTGGTTCCAGGGCGGTTTTGCTCCGAGTTCGCGAAATGCCGACGGCAGCCCGATCTGCGCGACGCAACATACTCAGTTCGATGGAACGGTATCGGTGGCGGACTATATCCCGAACCACAACCCGTTTCAGTTTTATCAATCGACATCGAACCCGCACCACACTCCGCCGGCATCGGTGGAGATGATCGGCAAGACGGACGCCGCCAATCACCAGTACGATATGGCTGAATTCTTCAGCGCAGTAAGTGCCGGCAATCTGCCCTCTGTCAACTTTCTGAAGGCTCCGGCGTATCAGGACGGTCACGGCAGTTACTCGAACCCACTGGATGAACAGGCGTTCCTCGTGAAAGTAGTGAACGCACTTCAGGACAGCGCGTTCTGGAGCAGCACCGCCTTGATCATCGCCTACGACGATTCCGACGGCTGGTATGACCACGTGATGCCGCCGATCGTCAACGGATCCGCCTCCCAAGCCGACGGGTTGGGCGGATCGGGGGTGTGCGGAAACAATTTTGACGGTGCGACTCCGGGCCGCTGCGGCTACGGCCAGCGACTGCCCTTGCTGGTCCTCTCGCCACATGCCAAGTCCGGGTACGTGGATCACACGTTGACGGATCAGACCTCGATTCTGCGGTTCATCGAAGACAACTGGAACCTCGGCAGGATCGGCGGATCCTCGTTTGATGCGAAGGCCGGAAGCCTGATCAATATGTTCGAGTTTGCAGACGGCGGAAATACCCGAAAGCTTTACCTTGACCCGGAAAACGGTCAGCCGCGTCAGTACGAAGACCTCGAATACACCCAGGCCGGCGGTTCACAGTCGACAGGGAATCGGTAAGCTCACACGTCCTTTGGATTTATTCACCGCTGGGCCGGAATCCGGCTCGAGTCATGTTCCGCGCCCAGCCTTTCGGAAACGATCAAAAGCACCAAGACAGAAGAGGCAAAACTTGTCGAAAAACCAAATCATCGTTCACGATCATCATAACGACGGGATCGACCGTCGAGGGTTTTTGCAGTGCATGGCTTGGGCCGGCACCGGCGTCATTTGGGCGGCCGGAAGCGGCGTACCCACATCGAATCTCTTTGGCCAGGAAGTGCGAGGGACGCGAACCGGCCTTCACTTCGCGCAGATCAGCGACAGCCATATCGGGTTCAACAAGCCCGCCAATCCGGATGTTGCGGGGACGCTTCAGGCTGCCATTGACAAGATCAATGCGCTGCCGACGCAGCCGGACTTCATCATTCACACCGGCGATCTAACCCACACATCGAAAACCGCGGAATTCGACACGCTCGATCAATTACTCAAGAGCGCGAAATCCAATCAGGTTTTCTTTGTTCCCGGCGAACACGACACGTCGCTCGACGACGGCAAGGAATACCTCGAGCGCTATGGAAAAAACTCGAGCGGACAAGGATGGTACAGCTTCAATCATAGAGACGTACATTTCGTCGGCCTGTCGAATGTCGCAGCCGTCGAAGGACTGGGGCATTTGGGATCCGGCCAGTTGAAGTGGCTCGAAGCCGACCTCAAGTCGCAACCCGCCAGCCGGCCGGTTGTCGTGTTTGCACATATACCGTTGTGGTCCGTCTACCCGGACTGGGGGTGGGGGACCGAAGATGGCGCACAGGCTTTGACTTACCTGAAGCGGTTCGGCTCAGTGACTGTGCTGAACGGCCATATCCACCAGGTAATGCAAAAGGTGGAAGGCAACGTCACGTTCCACGCCGCGCGATCGACGGCATTCCCACAACCCGCGCCGGGCGCTGCGAAGGGGCCGGGGCCGATGAAGGTGGAAGATAGGAGGCTGCGCAGCGTGCTTGGCATAACGGACGTGAAGTTCGTTTCGCAACATCGGAGCCTCGCGGTCGTCGATTCGACGCTAGACGGAGATTAGTGGCATGGTGGACTCCACAATCCGGCAAACCAGAACGGTCCTCATTATGGGAAGCGGACTGCTTCTGGCGGTGTGCGCGATTCAGGGCGCGCTGCGGGCGGAAGATCGAGCGGACGGGAAGGAGCTATTTCAGAAGCGCTGCGGCGGATGTCACGCGCTGGATCGCGACAAGGAAGGACCCCGGCTCGGGAACGTCTACGGGCGTACCGCCGGGGCGGTCGCCACATTCGACTATTCCGAGGCACTGAGGAAGGCCAAGGTGGTGTGGACGGAGGCGACGTTGAACCAATGGCTCACCGAAACCGAGACGATAGTCGCGAATAACGATATGGCGTTTCAGGTGGCGAACGCGGGTGAGCGGAAGGCGATCATCGCTTATCTGAAGCAGGCCTCAGGTAAGTAGTTCGTCGGGGTCGTGTGCGCCCGGCGCGGCCCTGTCATTTGTTATGAAAAATGGATCCAAACGAAAATATCCGACGATCCTTGGCATCTATTTTGTAACCGAGCTTCTGCGCCGCTTTGACGCTTGAACAGCTCGGCGAAGCTTGAAGCGTAGTGCAAACTACGGTGCCCGTCGCACGCCGGATGGAGGCGACGGAATTCCCGGAGAAGGGGTGGTGGTGAAGTCGGTTGAAGAATGCATTGTGCTCTATGTCGAGGACGACGACGCCGCTGCCTACCTGTTCCAAATGGCGATACAGCGCACCGACATCAGGCCACAAGTGTTTCGAGTGACTGACGGTGAGCAGGCGGTTGCGTTTGTGATGCAGTCCGGCGCTTATAGAAACGCGCCGCGTCCCGACTTGATTCTGCTGGATTTGAACCTACCGCGCAAGAGCGGATTCGACGTACTGGCGGAGGTCAAAGCGACTCCGCGGTTGCGCGACATTCCGATGGTTGTCTTTAGTACCTCCACTCTTCCGTATGACCGCGAGAAGGCATTCGAACTCGGAGCCGACGACTATCTACGAAAAGACGGCACCCTGGATAGTTTTGTCGAGGCTGCCGAGTCCGTGTGCCGGATGCTTGGGTTCCAGTAGACTTCCGGTCACAGAATCCAACGACAGGAAGCGCTTCGCGATGTTATTCGTCGCGGAGCGTCCGGACCGGGTCGAGTCTGGCCGCGCGGCGTGCGGGAACGTAGCTGGCAGCCGCACTTACCAGCACCAGTCCGATCGGCACGACGACGTACACGTGCGCGTTCGACACCCCCAGTCCGAAGAAGCCGGCCGACAGCATCGGCGTTGCGGCCATCGTCAACAGCGCACCGGCCGCTATACCGATGGCGGCGAGAATCAAACCGCGCCGCTCCACAAGCCAGACCACCTCGCGCCCTTTGGCCCCGAGCGCTACGCGTATGCCGAATTCCTTCACGCGGCAGCTCACCAGATATGCGATCAACCCGTACAAACCGGCTGTCGCCAGCACGAGGCCGATGAGCCCCAGGGTGCCGACAATCTGGAAGAACTGGAGCCAGGTGCCCGTCGCGCGGCTCTCATAAAGGGTCTGCACAGGCCGCAGATTGAATACGGGCAGATTGGCATCGAGCGATCGGACCACATCCCGCAAGGGCTGTGCAAACGACGCCGCATCGCCCTTCGATTGCACGATCAATGTCATCCGCGGCCGGGGATTCTGCTCGTAGGGAACGTACACGTAGGGTGCGGGCGCCTCATTCACCAGCAGGTAGTGGCCGGTCTTCGCGACTCCAACAACCTCCGCTGCCGGACCGTTCGCCGCTTCGAGCCGAAGTACCTGTCCGATCGGGTCGCGATTTGGCCAGTAGGTTTTCGCAAACTGTTCGTTCACGATGGCCACGCGATGCGAACCGGCGCGGTCGTCTTCGTTGAACGAGCGTCCTCGGCGAATCTCGACGTTCATCGTGCTGAAGTAGTTCGCGTCAACGGCCGCACCGAACACCACGGCCTTCTCACGCCCTTTCGGAAACCTGTAGCCTTCCGGAACGACCGTGAGCGTCGTTTGCGAGGGCGATAGCGGAAGGGATTCGGTCATCGCCACACCCTGCACTCCCGGGAGCATCCGTGTTTTGTCCACCAGCGCGCGGTAGAACATTTTCGTCTGTTCCGGGGAATAGTGCAGCATCGCGGGCGCCGTATCCATGCTGATGACGTGATCCGTACGAAAGTCCGGCGTCAGTACAAGCATGCTGCGAAAACCAGCCAGAAACATGCCGGCCGCAATTAACACCACCATCGCCAACGCCAGTTGTCCGACCACCAATGCGTCGCGGCCGAGCGTCCGCGGTTGTCCTGACGTTCCATGCCCGCCGGACTTCAACGCTGTGACGTGATCCAATCGGACGCTTCTCCAGGCCGGGACGAGCCCGAAACAGATACAACTGACCAGGGCCGCGGCCAGACTGAATTGCACGACGCGCCAGTCGAGTTGTACGCCGAGTACGGAAGGCGGTTCGCTGGGAACACTCAAAGTTTGCAGCAAGCGAATGCCGCCGTAAGCGAAGAACAGCCCGACGGCAGCGCTCGCCACGGCGAGTATGAGACTCTCGGTCATGAATTGACGGACCAGGCGGCCCCGCCCTGCTCCAATCGATAGCCGGATGGCGATCTCACGGCTTCGCGTCTGTGCGCGTGCCAGAAGCAGGTTTGCAACGTTCGAGCAGGCGATGATGAGAATCAGTCCCACCAATCCCATCATCATCTTCACCAGCGCGAGCAGTTGCGGCGTCTGTTGAATCCGCCGCTGTAGTTCCGTCTGGACCGCGGGCCGCCGGTTGTGGTTCGTTTTCGGATACTCGCGTTCAAGTGATGCGCCAATCGTTCGAATCTCCGCCTGGGCCGCCTTCCGCGATGAGCCCGCGGTCAAGCGGCCTTTCACAATGAGGTCGTGCCGTCCACGATCCTCCAGGGGATCCGAAGCAGCGCCCATTAACCGCTGAGCCATCGGGAGCGGGACGTAAATCGTCGGCCGGACAAAACGGTCAAGCCCGGTGAACGGTTCCGGCAGGACTCCGACGACGGTGAACACGATCCCGTTCAGCCGTAGCACGCGGCCGATCACAGAAGGATCGAGAGCATATTGCTGCTGCCACAGTTCGTAGCTGATGATCGCCCTAGGTTCGCCGGGGGAATGTGCTTCCTCCGGTAAAAAGGTGCGGCCGGCCAACGGCTCGACGCCGATCACCTGGAAGAAGTTGTCACTGACGAGCGCTGCGAGGCGGATTTGCGCGGCGGCGTCGGCGTTGGCTGCGGCCGCCAGGGGCGTCAGGCGGTACGCGACCAATCCGGCAAAGGAGCGGCTCGTCTCGCGAAGGTCGCGATAATCGGGGAACGATACCCCTTCGAAAGGATTGTCGGGGGTCGTGCTGCTGACGTCGTACACCGCCGAAGGATCGCGAACGGGGATCGGCCGCAACAGTAGAGCATCCGCGAAGCTGAAGATCGCGCTGTTAGCGCCGATGGCCAGCGCCAGCGACAGCACTGCTAAAGCGAAGAACGCAGGCTGAGCACGTAGCGCCCGCAGCGAGTAGCGGGTATCCGCGACAATGCTGTCGAGCCACGCCCAGCCCCATCCCCGGCGCACATCTTCCATCGCCATTGTGAGATTCCCGAGTTCCTTCGCGCCGGCGATCGCGACGAGCGACTTCAGTTCTTCCCGCATGTCGTTCTCTTCACGCCGCCGCGCCGCCGGCCAGAGATATTTCAGGCGTTGCCACAACATCGTCAGACCTCCGGAACCGGACCCATCACACGTCCCACCGCGCTGACGAACTGGGCCCATTTCGAATGTTCACGCGCGAGCTGTTTCCGTCCCGCCGCGGTGACTTTGTAGAACTTGGCGCGTCGGTTATGCTCGGAGGTTTGCCACCCGGAGGCGATCCAGCCCTTGGCCTCCAAACGCTTCAGCGAAGGATACAGCGAGCCGAATTCGATATCCAGCACTTCGTTCGAGGTGCTGCGGATCGCCTTCGCGATTCCGTAACCGTGAAGCGACCCGGCAACCAGCGTTCGGAGCACCAGCATATCGAGCGTTCCTTGCAGCACGTCCATATAGAGTTACTCTATATGAAGATATTCTATATGTCAATCACCGAGCCGGCTGAAGCCCGATTCAGCGCTTCGCTCGCGTTACGATCTACGATCGAAAGAATGAGAGATTTACTAAAGGTGACGGCGGAGACCGCGACGCGCTATCTCGAGCAACTCGATGAGCGGAGCGTAGCGCCTACACCAGAGGCCCTGGACGGATTGAAAGAGTTGGACGAACCGCTTCCCGAAGATCCTATGGAAGCGGCGTGTGTGCTTGCGACGCTCGACCGCATCGGTTCGCCTGCGACAATGGGCATGGCCGGGCGCCGGTATTTCGGATTCGTCATCGGCGGTTCGCTTCCCGCTGCGCTAGCTGCAAACTGGCTGGCGGGCGCGTGGGACCAGTGTCCCGGCCTATTCGTGGCATCGCCTATCGGAACCGCGCTCGAAGAAGTGGCGCTTCGATGGCTGTTGGACGCGTTGAAACTGCCTGCCTCCTGCGCCGGGTCGTTCGTCACGGGCGCGACCGTCGCAAACTTCACAGCTCTCGCGGCAGCCCGTCACAGCGTACTGGCGCGGGCCGGTTGGGATGTCGAAGCGGACGGACTATTCGGCGCCCCGCCGATCACGGTAGTGGTGGGTGACGAAGCGCACCCATCAATGGTGAAAGCGCTGGGTATGCTGGGGTTGGGCCGGTCGCGTCTTACGCGCGTGCCGGTCGACGGACAGGGCCGCATGATTGCGAGTGAACTTCCACGTTTCAGCGGCCCCGCGATCGTCTGCATGCAGGCGGGGAACGTCAACACAGGCGCGTTCGATCCGGCCGCTGAGATCTGCGACCGGGCCCACTCGTCGGGCGCATGGGTGCACGTGGATGGCGCATTCGGTCTGTCGGCTGCCGCAAGTTCGAAATTCGGACACCTGGTGGCGGGCGTCGCGAATGGGGATTCATGGGCGACCGACGCGCACAAGTGGCTCAACGTCCCTTACGACAGCGGTCTCGCTTTCGTTCGCGATGGCGCGGCGCTGAAGAGTGCGATGTCTGTCACGGCCGCCTATCTGCCGCAGGGCGAGCATCGCGAGCCGTCGCAGTACACGCCGGAACTCTCGCGGAGAGCACGCGGCGCCGAGGTTTGGGCGGCGTTGAAGTCATTGGGACGCACGGGACTCGCGGAGTTGATCGAGCGCAACTGCCGGTTGGCCTGCCGTTTCGCCCATTCTCTCCAGCGAGGCGGCTGCGAAATTCTGAACGAGGTGGTGCTGAACCAGGTGCTGGTTTCGTTTGGCACTCCGGAACACACATTACGGGTGATTGAACAGGTTCAGCGCGACGGAACCTGCTGGTGTGGGCCGACGGTCTGGCAGGGTCGTGCGGCGATGCGCATCAGCGTCTCTTCGTGGGCGACGCGCGGCGAAGATGTGGATCGAAGTGTGGCGGCGATCCTACGGCTGGCCAAACCCTGAACCTGACTACTTACCGCGAATTTCCTTCACCAATTTGTCGGTGATCTGGCGCGCGCGCGTGTTCATGTCGTCCGGGCGCAGACTGCGTACCGGCCAGTAAATGGACCATATCACCGCACGCGAATTACGGTCCACCAGGAACACTGTCCCTTTGCCGCGTGAGAATCCGCCGACACGCGCGACGGGCTTGCTCATGTCGTCTTTGTCCTCGTCGCCGGTCTTCTTGGCCTCTTCGGGCGGATAGAGTTCCGTCATCTTCTGCTCGAAGCCTTCACCGATGCGGTCGGTAAAGATCGCGTCGGCCTTCTGCGGGTCGGTCACCACCTGCAACACCCCGCTTTCGGTCAGACGAGTAGCCAGATACTGATCGAGGCTGCTGCTCATCGGCAACAGATACACGGAGTGAATCTTTTCCAGTTGAGGGTTTCTGGCGGCGAAGGCAAGGCCAACCGCGCACGCGAGCAAAAACATCCGGCGCATTACTCCAATTGTGGCACATCCACTCCGCGCGTCTTTTGGCGCGCCGGTGGCGCAATGCCTTGTTATCCTGACGTTTTCATGTACAAGGATCAGAGAATCACGGTTGTGATTCCTTGCTTGAACGAGGAGCAGGGCGTTGAACAGGTATTGCGCCGCATGCCGGCTTTCGTGGATCAGGTGATCGTAGTGGATAACGGATCGACCGATGGCACTTCCGAAGTGGCGCGCGAGTTCGGCGCGGAAGTAATTCGTGAGGACGTCCGCGGATACGGACGCAGTTATAAGCGGGGCTTTCGCGATGCCACAGGTGACATCATCGTTACACTGGATGGCGACCATAGTTACCCGCCCGACGCCATTTCCTATCTCATCGAGGCCTTTCTGCATCTCGACGTCGACTTTCTGAATGCATCCCGCTTCCCGGTGCGAGACCCCAAGGCTATGAGTTTCAAACATAAGCTGGGTAACCTGGTGCTCTCACTGGCTATGTCGATGCTATACTTCCGCTGGGTCCGGGATTCGCAATCGGGCATGTGGGTATTTCGGCGGTCCATCCTGAAGCTGATGAATCTCGAGTCCGATAGCATGGCTTTCTCCGAAGAGATCAAGATTGAGGCGTTGAAGAATCCGCGAATCCGCTTCCGCGAGATCCCCGTTCAATACTCGTCCCGCCTAGGTGAGATCAAGTTAAATCCCTGGCGCGATGGATTCTATAACCTCTGGTTTTTGACTAAGAAACGCTTCTCTAACCGGGCGGCAAAATAGTGTCTTCCGACGGGACCGTCTCCGCAGTCATTCCCAACTGGAACCGCGCCGGACTTCTCGCAAAAGTCCTGACGGATCTTAGTCATCAGACCTGCCCTGTGCGACAGGTCATAGTTGTGGACAACGGCAGCACCGACGCCTCGGTTTCAACGGCCGAGAGTTTCGGCGTACATGTTCTGCAACTTCCACGAAACGAAGGGTTCGCGAAGGCAGTCAACCGAGGTGTCGAGCAGTCTGACTCGGAGTGGGTACTCATTCTGAATAACGACGTTCAATTAGAGCGGCACTGGCTTGAGACGATTCTACGTGCGGTCGTCGCATCGCCCGAAGTGTTTTTCGCGGCGGGAAAACTCGTATCTGCCCGCGATAGAAGCTACTTAGACGGCACTCATGACGCGATTTCAAGGGGCGCCACCTCCTGGAGGTGCGGGCATGGGTGTCCGGATGGTCCAGCCTGGTCGAAACCCCGGCGCATCAATTTCGCTCCCTTGACCGCAACCCTTGTTCGCCGGGCGTTGTTCGAGGAAATTGGACCGCTCGATGAGGCATTCGAATCGTACCTTGAAGATGTCGATTTCGGATTACGCTGCGCAATACACCGTCGGACAGGGATCTACGTCCCGGATGCCGTAGCCGCACATGAGGGCAGTGCGACACTCGGCGCGTGGCACAAAGCCACGGTCCGTCGAATCTCCCGAAACCAGACGCTGCTGGTTCGCAAGTATTTTCGAGGAGCCCCGCTGTGGCCGATAGTGGTTGGCCAGTTGCTATGGGGCATACTGGCCGTTCGGCATGGGTTGGGCGTCGAATGGTTTCGTGGAAAACTTGAAGGGCTCCGGATGCCGGTCGATCCCGCGCCCGGCGGTTGGGATCGTCTGGGCGAGATCGTCGCCGAAAGCGAGCAGGAGATCCGTAATTTGTATCGGCAGGCCGAATCCGGCTTGTATTGGAAGCTGTACTTCGCGTTGGTGCGGAATTGATCGGGATGGAGCAGGTCGCCGCCATTATCGTTACGCACAACTCCGAAGACCACATCGGAGAATGCCTCGACGCGCTTCGAGGCCGCGCCAAGGCGATCGTTGTCGACAACGCATCCTCTGACGCCACCGTCTGCGAGGCCAGCAAGCGGCCGTGGGCGGAAGTGATCGTCAACCAGTCGAATCGGGGATTCGCCGCCGCAGTTAACCAAGGCGTGCGAGCCGCTAACTCCGACTTACTCCTGATCCTGAATCCCGACGCGATCCTTACAACCGGACTCGAGCCTCTCGTTCAAGACTGTAGAACATACGGTATCGCCGCGGGCTGCCTCACGGACGCGACAGATTCCCCGCAACGCGGATTTTGCGTTCGAAGCCTGCCCTCTCCTTTGACGCTCATTTTTGAATGTCTCGGGCTGAACCGATGCTGGCCGTTCAATCCGGTTAACCGTAAGTATCGTTGCTTGTCGTTCAATCTGGAACGTCCGGGCTTTGTTGAACAGCCGGCGGGTGCGATGCTGATGCTTCGCCGCGACGTATTTGATAAGCTTAGCGGCCTTGACGAAGATTTCTGGCCGGTTTGGTTCGAAGATGTCGATTTCGCGAAACGTGCCTGCCTCGCAGGCTATCTTACGGCTTACAATCCGGCCAGCCGGGCTAAGCATGCTGGCGCACATTCGGTCAGTGCGATATCATCGTCCGCCCAAAAGCTGTACTGGTATGGTAGTCTGCTAAGGTACGCGGGTAAGTATTATCGTGCACAGGCTTTCCGCACGATTTGCCTTGCCGTCATAGTTGGTTCGGTCGTCCGGATATCTACGGGGATATTCGATCGGCGGCGCGGAAATCCGTTCCGCGACTATCAAGACGTAATTCGATTGGCGGCGCTCAGTCTGGTAGATGGAAACGTAGTGTATCCCGACATAGTGAGCCTCCGGGAGAGCGGCCAGAAAGCACTGGAGTCGAGTCCGGTAGATAGTGGATGAGGCAAGTAGTAGACGAAAACTGAATAACGCGCACTTGCATGTCTTCAAACGATTTCGTATCGGTCACAATCGTAACCTATAACAGTGGCCGCTTCATAAAACGCTGTCTCGAGTCGGTGCTGGCGCAGAAGTATCTCAACAAAGAGATCATCATCGTCGACAACGCCTCGACGGACGGCACCATCGACATCCTCGAACAGTTCGAAGGCCGCTGCAAGATCGTCTACAACGATGAAAACATCGGTTTTGCAGCGGCGCAGAACCAGGCCATCCGCTTGTCCGGCGGCGACTGGGTTCTGACGCTCAACCCCGATGTTCTCCTGCTGCCCAATTTCATTCAGGCGCTTGTCGATGCGGGCCAGATGCATCCGCGCGTCGGAACCGTGTGCGGCAAACTCCTTGCAATCCTCGCTAATTTCGACTTACCGGACAAACCCCTCGTCGATTCCACCGGAATTTACTTCACGCCGATGCTGCGGCACCTCGACCGCGGCAGCCAGGAAGTCGATAACGGGCACTACCTGAACCACGAGTATGTATTCGGCGCTACCGCCGCGGCGGCGCTCTATCGGCGCGAGATGATCGAGGATGTCGCCATCGACGACGAGTTCTTCGATTCGGATTTCTTCGTCTACCGCGAGGATGCAGATGTCGCGTGGCGGTCGCAGTTGTTCGGGTGGCGATGTATGTATACGCCGCACGCCCGTGGTTATCACGTGCGCAATGTGTTACCCGGCAACCGCAGAGCGTTACCGCCGGTCATCAACATGCATTCGGTGAAGAACCGGTTCC
This sequence comes from uncultured Acidobacteriota bacterium, assembly GCA_963720745.1. Classification (GTDB taxonomy): domain Bacteria; phylum Acidobacteriota; class Terriglobia; order Bryobacterales; family Bryobacteraceae; genus TMP-7. The sequence continues at coordinate 2,549,791 of CAVRGO010000001.1, read as the reverse complement.
TGATGCGGATCAAGAACATGACTCCGGATCTGTACCGGAAGAACTGGTTTTCCATTACGGTTCGTGACATGGTTGTCGTGGGTTGTTGCCTGTTACGCGAACAATCCTCGCTGAAGGCCTTCTGGTATCTGGCCAGGAACTGGAAGCGCCTTGTTGAAAAGCGCCGGTGTATCATGGGCAGGCGGCGAGCTACGGACGAATACATGGCGCGCTGGTTCTCTTACACGCCAGTTAGCCAACCGGCGAAATTTCCGCCGAAGGTGCTATCAAGGTCGAGAGCGGCCCGCAGTTAGTCCGGGCGGTCGCCATTGCCTCCCTCAAAACTCCGGATCGCCATCGCGGGTACGCGTGGCATTCCGGCGCGTTACGGCGGTTTTGAAACCTTCGCGGAAGAGTTATCGACTCGTCTCGCCGAACGCGGCTACCAGGTGTTTGTCTACTGCCGGCAGAAGCACTCCGAACCGGCCTACCGCGGCGTTCACCTGCGCTATCTGCCGACCATCCGTCATAAGTACCTCGACACCATCGTCCACACCTGCATATCGACCATGCATCTGGTCACACATCGAGTGGACGTCGCTTTGTACTGCAACGCGGCAAACGCCGTGTTCACGTGGATGCCTCGTGTAACCGGCATTCCAACCGCGTTGAATGTCGATGGCCTCGAGCGCAACCGGAAAAAGTGGAACCGCCTCGCTCGGGCCTGGTATCTCGGGTCGGAGTATCTCGCGACGATCTGCCCCACCGCTGTCATCAGCGACGCCGAGAAGATCGCGTCTTATTACCGCGAGCGCTACTCGCGGGATTCCGTATTCATACCGTACGGCGCCCCGACAGGACGCGTACCCACGCACGCCGTGCTCGACCGGCTCGACCTCGCAACGCGCCGCTACTTCCTGTATGTGAGCCGTATGGAGCCCGAAAACAACGCGCTGCTCGTTCGCGAGTCGTTCGAACGCCTGGAAACCGGGATGAGGCTGGCGCTGATCGGAGATGCTCCGTACGCGGAACAGTACATCGCACGCGTGAAGGATACCCGCGATCCGCGCATCGTGATACCCGGCGCGATTTACGGCGATGAATATCACGAACTGCAGTCGCACTCGTTCGCCTACATTCACGCCACCGAGGTCGGCGGCACGCATCCGGCATTGATAGAGGCCATGGGCCGCGGCGCGCTCACGCTGTATCTGGATACTCCGGAGAACGCGGAGGTCGCGGGTGGCGCAGGGATCCCGTTCAGGCACGACAATCTCACCAAGCGGATGCGCGAGGTGCTTGATATGAGCGAGACCGAGCGCGACGAGTGGCGGTCCAGAGCCGAGGCGCGCGTCCGCGAGCGCTATAGCTGGGACGCTGTTACCGACAAATACGAGCGCCTTCTGCTCGCCCTTGCGGGCCGCCGTTCCTGATCGCTCGAGATCAGTTTCATGCGCCCCATACGAGAATGGGATCAGTCCCTATGTTTCGCTCTTGGGTGGAGGTCTCGCGGCGTCAGATCGCCGACAATTATCGTGCGCTCCAGGCGGCGGCCGGAAGCGCGGTCGAACTCATGCCGGTGGTGAAAGCCGACGCGTACCGGCACGGCGCCGTCGAAGTTTCGCGTGTGCTCGAACAACAAGGAGTTCGTTGGCTCGCGGTTAGTTGCGTGGAAGAAGGCGTGGCACTGCGCGAAGCGGGCATCGGCGCGCGGATACTCGTCATGGCGGACTTCCTCCCCGCCGAGCGCAGGGAGTTGCTCGAGTTCCAACTCACTCCCGTCATCCACTCACTAGCCGACGTCGCCGAATTGAACGCACTCGCGGCGGCACGTGGCACACCCGCCCTCTACCACTTGAAGATCGATAGCGGAATGGGACGACTCGGAACTCGCGCGGAGCCCGGCGAAATCGCACAGGCCATCCGGCAGCACCCGTTTGCGCGGCTCGAGGGCATCATGACGCACTTCGCCTCGGCCGCCGATTATTCGAATCCGCAGACCGAGAGCCAACTGGTTCGCTTCGGTTTCATTCGCGATTCGCTGGAGTCCGCCGGAATCCGGCCCGCCTACATCCACATGTCGAGCACGATCCCGCTCGCGTACGGCCGGCGCGAGGCGTGGGGCAACCTGATTCGTCCCGGGCATGCCATCTACGGCTACATTTCTCCGCCTCGTGGCGAGGCTCCCGGTCGCATCGTTGACGTAAAACCGGCGCTGACGTGGAAGGCGGCGATTATCGGCGTGAAGGATATTCCGGAAGGCTCGTACATCGGCTATGGCGGCATGTACCGCGCGGCAAAACCGATGCGCATCGCTGTGCTGGCTGCCGGATACGCGGACGGCATTCCACACCGGCTTTCGAATCGCGGACGCGTGATCGCCGCCGGGAAGATCGTGCCGATCATCGGCGCCGTCTCCATGGACGTCACCACCATCGATGTCACCACCTGTCCTCCGCTCAAGCCGGGCGACTCGGTGACGCTGCTCGGTACCGAGGGCGACTCGACCATCGACGCACAACAGATCGCCCGTACGGCAGGCACGATCTCCTATAGTGTGTTGTGCGGAATCAGCGCTCGCGTGAAGCGCGTGTACCTGTAGAGCGCGCCCTCACTGCTCCTTCACACCGACGGCAATGATCGACGTCGGCGGCCAGGGCAGCGCGCCATCGATCACTCGCCACAACGGAACCAGGCGATCGAAGACCGAGAGTTGGAAGCGGCTGAACGTACGCCGTTTCAATATCCGTCCGTTCAAGAACCACCCAGGGTACGTAATGCGATTGAACTCGAGCACTTGCTCTACCCGGAACCCGGTCGCCTTCATCTTCTCCGCCAGTTCATCGCGGGAATAGCGCCGGAAATGCCCGAGCGCCTCATCGAGCGTCCCATACACGCCGGAGCCCTGTGGCACCAGAACGATTGCCCGGCCATTCGGTTTCAAAGCCGAGTGGATATTGCGCAGCCCGGCGAGATCGTCCTCGACATGCTCCAGCACGTTCAGGCAAACCACGGAATCCACTTCCGTATGGAAGGGCTCGAAATCGGACGTACTCGTCAGGTCGCAGACTGCAGTGGTGATGTTGGGCCGGTGCTGTAATCGCGATTGCAACCGGGCCAAGTGCTCCGCATCGATATCCGTGGCAATGTATCGCTTACGCCTCCGCGCCAGGTGCCGCGTCAGGTTGCCCATTCCGGCACCCAGTTCCAGCACGTCCCGTCCCAGGTACGGGATGATCGTGTCGGCCATCCACCGGTTGAAGCGGTTTGCGTCCGCCAGTGCGTCGAGAATGTCCGGCCCGTGCGCTTTGTACACGTCCGACGACAGCGCGTATCGAACGATAATCCCCAGCGCGGCGAACGCATCCCACCCGCCGATCTTCTTCCCCTCTTCGTAAGTGCGCCCACGATAGGTGATCGGGACTTCGTAGATTCGCGCCTGCCGTTTGGCGAGTTTGATCGTCACCTCCGGCTCGATTCCGAAACGGTCGCTTCGGATCGGAATGCTGGCGAGCAGGCTGGTCCGGAAAACCTTGTAGCAGGTCTCCATGTCGGTCAGGTTCAAATCGGCAACGATGTTGCACGCGGTAGTGAGGAAGTAGTTCGCAATCGAGTGCCAATAGTAGAGAACGCGCCGCTGCGCCGCCGCCGCGAACCTCGATCCGTACACCACATCGGCATCGCCGTTCAATAGCGGCGCGAGCAACTTGGGATACTCGCAGGGATCGTATTCCAGGTCTGAATCCTGGATAATCGAGAACTCGCCCGCGGCGTGCTCGACCGCGGTCCGGATCGCCGCGCCCTTCCCGCGGTTTTTCCCATGCCGGATCAGGCGGATCGGTGCGCCCGGGTGATTCGCCGCGAACTCCTCGACGGCCTCCACCGAACCGTCCGTCGATCCGTCGTCAACAACGATGAGTTCGCGCGATTGTGGGTGCCGCGTGGGCGGGAGCGGGGCATTCAGCACACGCTCCAGGACAGTCGCTACGAACTCTTCCTCGTTGTAAACGGGTATGAGAATCGATAGCAGTACATGGCTCATTCAGAGGTTGATCCGGACGCGATAATACCGCTAGGATACAACGAGCGCGACCGGACCATTCGATCTCAGGACCGAGATTGGTCGTGAGGTTAAGGTTTGTTAAAATAGCAGCGGACGGCTGGAACGAAAATTGCACATTGAGGCCGACTGGTGTGTGCGATTTCGTGCATCAGAATGGCACTTGATGCGCCCAATCAGGAGTAATTATGAACTCTTTTGTCGTTGGATTCAGCGCCGGATTTCTTGTTGGCGTGCTCTTGGCACCGCGCTCCGGCCAGAACGTACGTACATTGATTCGAAGGCAGACCGGCGAGTTTCGCGAGTCCGCCCTGGATTGGATGGACCGGGGTCGCGATGCCGTTGCCCGGCAGGTCGAGCGCCTCGCGTCGCCGCAGACGCACGGCAACGAAGTCTATCAGCGATAACCACACCGGCGGGCCGCAGGGCCCGCTCCCACCCTTCGCCGGCCTCCCGTTAGCCGGCGCCGATCTCTCGGAGATCCTTCCCGAGAGAAAACGTTCCAGCGCACGACTACCTCAATGGCATCGTGCCCCGTGAACCGCTCATTCCCGTATTCGCCGCATTCGCGGCCGGCATCCTGTTGTGCCAGGGCGCGGTGGTTCCCGTTTGGGAACTGACCGCCGCGTCGTGCGCTACCGGCGTACTCGCCGCGCTCGCGGTCCGGCAGAAGGCTCGCATCGGCGGTTGGGTGGCCGTGCTTACTTTTGCCGGTCTGCTCGGCGGCTTCGCCGCCCAACTCCACCGGCCAGGGCCCGCTCCACAACTCGACAGCGACGACGGCGAGGTGCTCGCGTTTTCGGGCTGCATCATCGCGCCGCCGACCGTCGCGCCCGACCGGGAACAGTTTGTCCTCGAACTCGAACCCGGCGCGAACGTCAACGTATCGCTGGCGCTCCGGGAAGGCGGCTCTGCCCCCGCCATCAAGTACGGACAGAGAGTAAAAGTTGAAGCCAAGGTCCGCCGGACCCGGAACTTCGAAAACCCCGGGGCTTTCGACTACGTTCGATACCTTGCTCGCCGCGGCGTGTATTGGACCGCCTCGGCCAGTGCCGGAACACCGGTGCAGGTTCTGCCCGGCAACTGCGGTTCCCGTTGGCGAGCGTTCATTTATCACCTACGTACGGCGGCGCTGAACCGCATCGACCGGCTCTACCCGGGCGACACCTACGGCACAGCGATGCTCGATGCTGTACTGATCGGCGATTCCAGCAAACTCCAGAAGGTCTGGACCGAAGAGTTTCGCCGCACCGGCACTTATCACGCGCTTGTCATCTCCGGATTGCACGTCGTCGTGCTCGCGGGCACGTTGCTCGCGCTATTGAGGCTCCTCTTCCTCGAAGAGACCACCGTTCTGATCCTCGCTGCGATTGGTGCATGGCTCTACGCCGGTGTCACCGGATGGTCCGCACCGGTCATCCGTGCGGCGGCCGGTTTCACGCTCTACCTGGTCGGGCGCTACATGTACCGGCGCGGGCGTGTGCTCAACCTGGTGGCGTTTATCGCGATGCTCTACCTCGCCGCCGATCCGGCTCAACTGTTCGAGGCCAGCTTCCAGCTCTCGTTTCTCTCGGTGGCAGCTATCGGCGCGTTCGCCTCCCCGCTCATTGAAACCATGGTCGGTCCCTATCGTGCCGCAGGCCGTCGGTTGCCGGAGGTCTCGCGGGATCCGCGCCTGGCGGCCAGGGCCGCCGCGTTCCGTGTTGAGATGCGCCTAGTGGCTGAGACCATTTGCGCTTGGACGAAGATGCCGGTGCGGCCGGTGATGACGATCATCCAGTACTCGGTCCGTTGCCTGGCGTGGTTGGCGGAAATGGTGATTCTCTCCGCCGTGATGCAGGTGGCGCTAGCGCTGCCGATGGCCCTCTATTTCCACCGGATCTCCATCACCGGATTGACGGCGAATCTACTGGTCGTGCCGTTGATGACTGCGCTCGTTCCCGTCGGATTCGCGGCTATCCTCACCGGCTGGTCGGTTCCCGCAACGCTCGCGCGCTGGTTACTCACTGCCTCTGAACACGTGGCAAGTTGGCACGCGCAGTTCGAACCGTCCCATCGCGTGCCCGATCCGCCGTTCCTGGTAGCCGTGCTACTCGTCGTCGCTTTGGTTCTCGCCGCAGTCGCCATTCGCCTGGGCAGGCGCTGGACCATCCCGGCCGTCGCCGTCGCGCTCGTCCTGTTCGGAATCGTGCTCGCGGCTCCCTTCTCCGCGGAGGTGCAAACCGGCTCGCTCGAACTCACGGTGATGGATGTCGGTCAAGGTGACGCGCTCATGGTCACAACACCGCAGGGGAAGATCGCCCTTGTGGATGCTGGGGGATTCCCGCTGTTCGGCCGCAAGCGCAAACCCAATCTCGACATAGGCGAGGACGTTGTCGCGCCGTACCTGTGGCACCGGCGGATTCAGCATGCGGACGTGCTGATCACCACTCACGCGCACGAAGATCATGTAGGCGGTCTGAAGGCGCTACTCGATAACTTCCGGCCCGCGGAGATATGGACGGGCGCCCTGCCCGCCACGAGCAACATCGAAGATCCGGTGCTCGACCTGGCGCGCAGACGTGGCGTTCGCGTCACCCGCCGCACCGCGGGCGAGACGTTCGATTTCGGAGGCGCCCGTTTCGAGGTGCTCGCTCCATCGGCCGATTACCAACCCGGCGAGAAGCCGCAAAACAACGATTCACTCACCCTCCGCATCTGCTACGGGCGACATTCGTTCCTGCTCACTGGCGACATCGAGCGGCAGATCGAGTGGGGCATGGTCGATCGCGGAGTTCTCGCGCGAACCACCGTCCTCAAAGTCCCCCACCACGGCAGCAAGACCTCGAGCACCACGGAATTCCTCGATGCCGTTCGTCCGCAGTTCGCAGTTGTATCGGCGGGGTACGGAAACCTGTTTCATCATCCGCATACCGAAGTCCTCGAACGGCTGGCGGAACATCATACAGCCGTGTTTCGCACCGACGTCTCGGGCCTCGTCACCATACGAACCGACGGGCGCTATCTCACCACCGATTCCTGGGCTAGCGAGGAATCGTGCGGTGGCACGGCCGTGTCTCTGTTTCCATTCTGGGAGTGAGCCGGGCGGGCTACTCGTACCGCAGCGCGATCATCGGATCCACGGACGCCGCGCGCCGAGCGGGAATGTAGCACGCCAGTGCCGCTACGCCCGCCAGAACTGCCACCGCTCCAACCAGCGTCACCGGATCGCGCTCCCCGACTCCGAACAGCAGAGACTCGAGCAGTCGCGTCAGTCCCACAGCACCCGCGAATCCGAGCGCGAGCCCGACGCCCGCCAGCACCATACCCTTCCGCAACACCATTTTGATGAGGTCGTTCCCCGTCGCGCCCAGCGCCGCTCGAATTCCCATCTCGTGCATCCGTTGCAGAACGGATAAGGAAATCACGCCGTAGATCCCGATACCCGACAGCGTAAGCGCAACTGCCGCGAACACACCGAGCATCAGCGATCGGAGCCGGTTCTCTCCCATCGACTCGGACTTGATCCGCTCAAGCGTCTTCACGTCCTCGAGCGGTTGATTCTTGTTCACCTCGTAAACCGCGTGCCGGACTGAGGCTTCGAGATTCTCGGGCGTCACCGCCGATCGGATCACCAGCGCCTGGAAAAATGTTGGGCTCTGCTCGTCGCTGACGTAGATACCGGGATTATCGGACTTGTCATCGAGGTTCGTGACCTTCTCGTCGGCCACAATCCCCACGACCTCCCACGGAAGCTCCGGCCCTAACTGTGCCTTGCCCGGCACGATCTCCTGGATGAGGATCCGCTTGCCGATCGGGTCCTCGCCGGGGAAGTATTTGCGGGCCATCGTCTCGTTAATCACCGTCACCGGCGGAGCCCCCTTAACATCGCGGTCCGACAATCCGCGGCCCTTTCGAAGCTTCATCCCGATGGTCCGGAAATACGCGGGGCTGACCATCTTGAAAAAGCACGCCTTGCGGTTGGCGCGATCGACGAACGGACGGCCCTGAATTAGGAACGGCATGCCATAACCCCAGCCTTCGGTCGGGATCGCCGAGGTAAATGCAACGTCGCGCACTCCCGGCACGCTTTCAACGCTCGCGGTGATCCGCCGCAGGTATTCCGTCAAATTGTCGGGATTGTCGAACTGTTTATCGGGAATGGGCACTCTGGCCGTCAAGACATTCGTTGCATCGAAGCCCGGGTCCAATTGTTGCATCGCCATGAAGCTGCGCAGTAATAGCCCCGCGCCCGCCAGCAGCACGAAAGCCAGCGCCACCTCAGAGATGACAAGCGAACTGCGCAGCCGTTCCCGCGCGTATCCGGAACTGCTGCCGCGCCCTCCTTCCTTCATTGTTGCAGCGAGATTCGCACGCGTAGCCTGCATCGCCGGAGCCATGCCGAACGCAACGCCCGTAATCACGCAGAGACCGAGAGCAAACAGCAGCACGCGGCCATCGATAGTCACGTTTGCCTCCTGCGGCAGGCTGAACGGAGGCAGCGCGAGTTTTAGAGCTTGCATCAAACCGTACCCGAGCAGCAGTCCCAATGCGCCGCCGATCATCGACAGCAGCACGCTTTCGGTTAGCAGTTGCCGGACCATCCGCCATTTCCCTGCTCCGAGCGAGGCCCGAATCGCCACCTCGCGTTCGCGCACTGTGCCTCGCGCGAGCATCAGGTTAGCCAGGTTGGCACAACCAATCATCAGCACCATCGCGACGGCCGCGAGCAAAACATAGAGCGACTGCCGCAGGTCCCGGCCGACCACGGTATCCGCAAGTGGATCGACCCCAACGCCCCAACCTTTGTTCGAATCCGGGTAGTCCCGCGCGATCCTATTTCCGATTACGTCCATCGCCGACTGGGCCTGCTTCAACGTCACTCCCTTTTTTAGTCGCGCGAACGAAATAAACCAATGGAAATTGCGGGTCATGTTCTGCGGCTGAAAACAAAGCGGAGTCCAGATTTGACCGTAGCCGCGGTCGTAGACGCTGCCGGCGGGCAGCACGCCGACGATCGTGTACGGTTCGCCATCCAGCCGGACCGTGCTGCCGACTACTCTCGGATCGGCGCCGAAGCGCGTCTCCCAAAACGCGTGGTTCAGGATTGCGACGTGTTCCTTCCCGGGCTGATCCTCATCGCCGTAGAACGTTCGCCCCAGCGCGGGGCGCACTCCGAAAATATCGAAGTAGTGGGCGGAAACACGGAAGCCGCGCAATTGAATGGGCTCGCCGGTCCCCGTCAGGGTCATCGAGCCGTTCGACTCGGCGGCCATGTAGTCGAAAACCCTGTTCTCCTTTTGCCAATCGAGGAAGTTGAGCGTCGAGATGCCGTTCCGTCCCCCTCCCGGCGGCTTTTCCATTACACGGACGATCCGTTCGGGCTCGCCGTAAGGTAAGGGCTTCAGCAGAACGCCGTCCACGAAACTGAAGATCGCGGTGTTTGCGCCAATGCCGATCATCAGGGTCAGCACAGCGATCAAGGTGAAGCTCGGGTTCTTCCAAAGCGTGCGGAATCCGAAGCGGCAGTCGAGGATCAAATGGTTCACAATGTTCCCCTCCAGATTCGACGGGCAATGTCGGCACCAGTGCCGGACCTCACGAAAGAATACTGGAACGAAACGCGAACGTTACCGGGTCAGCGCCGTGAGCTCTGCGACTCGCTGTAAGATCTGGCCGCGATCAGCCTGCCGGTATTTCTCCGGCAGCAGGCTCTTGGAGGTACACTCGACAACCGCCACGAGGTTTTGCAGTTCGATCTCGTCCGGATACGACGGCGGGATGAAATCGATGATCGCCGACTTCAGGTCCTCAACATCCACTTCCGCGTCGCCTTCAAGAGCGCTCTTCATGCGCGCCCGTACGAGAAGGGCTTCCGTATCGGCGCCGGAAAGCGTTCCTGCGGCGGCAAGGAACACCTTCTCCACTTCGTCGGAAGCAACGCGCGTTCCGGTCTTCTTTTGCATCGCCCGGAGCATGGCCAGCCGTTCTTCGTCGGTATCGGGGTAGAACAGCGCGAGGTGTTCCTCGGCGCGACCCTGCCGCTTCAAGTCGACGGGCAACAGGTCGGGCCGGCAGGTGAGCAAAAACCAGATCACCTTTCCACGAAGCTCGGTGTTTCCCATGAATTGCGCGATCTGCGCGAACACCCGGCTGCTGACGCCGCTGTCGCCGAAATTCGAACGCGTGCCGAGTTGCGCGTCGGCCTCGTCCACAATCACGGCGATGGGGCTCATCGCCTTCAGCAGCGTAAGCACGCGTTCGAGGTTCGCCTCCGTCACGCCCTGCCACATGCTGCGAAAATTCTTCAGCATCACCGCGGGAATCCCGACCTCGCCCGCGAAACATGTGGTCAGGAACGTCTTGCCCGTACCAACCGGACCGCAGATCACGTAGCCCATCGGCAGGACATCCAATCGCCCCGCGCGCAAGGCCGCTGCCGCATCACGCAACTTCTTCTTCGCGGGTTCGTGTCCTGCCACCATCGAAAGGTCGAACCGGCTTTGGACGAACTCGACCAGCCCGCCCGACTCCGCCTCGATCAATTCCTTCTTCAGCTTCGTGAGGAACGAAATGGTCAACGGCTGCCGGTTCTCGTATGCCGACGCCATCAGGTTCTGCAACTGCACCCGCTTCAACCCTGCCCCGAGCTTCGCGAGCGTCTCTATGGTCACATCGGAACCTGCCGGCAGCGGGCTCTTTTCGAGCTGCCATTGGATGAAATCCGCACGTTCCTGTTCGTCGGGCAGTGGGATCTCGATCGCGGCCACACCCGGATTCTGAAGCAATCCCGAGTTCAGACCTGTAAGGCTGTCGGTTATGAGGCACAACGTTACGTCGGCGCGCAGAAAGCTTTCGTTCTGCGCCCATCGCTTCAGGATCACCAGGCTGTTGCGATCCTCCGAACCCATCGATGAAGCGTCGCCGGCGGGGACGATCGTGTCGGCGAATGCGATGGATAGCGCGATCTTCTTCCCGTCGGAGACCCGCAGCCGCATGTAACTTTCGAGCAGGATCAGAACTCCGTCGGGATTTCGCGGTAGACCCTGTGCGTATTTCGTTCCGTGAAACGTGTCGTACCCGGTGAGCGCCCGCTGGAAATCCGATTGCGTCTGCGCATTGGCGAACCCCAGCCCGCCGCCGCGGTCATATGACAGCACCAGATCCCGGCGCCCGAATAAAGCCTCGTTCAGGAATTTTTGCAGCGGCACATATTCGGCTCGTCCGCCGTTCTTCAGCGCTACCAGGTCGTGCACGTTGCCGTGCAGCACGAACATCGAAATGGTGCGCGAGTAGTACTTCTCGGAGAGCCGATGTGCCCAGCGAGGAAGGGCCTCTGGCGTTGCGGAAAGCAATGTGGGTCGCATAGTCAGTTGCGTACTCGGTTGCGCTGCGTTGTGCCCGTGTCGGGAGCGGGCGGAATCAGATCCTCGACGCCATTAGGCGCAGTGAGCGCGAAGATCTCCTCCATTTCATGGACACTCTGTTCCGTCTGCTCGACATCCTCCACCAAGTGATCGAGTTGCGCGCTCAATTCCTGCGGATCGCGCATGGTCACGGACTGATCCCTTATCAGTTGCAGAACGTCTTCAATTGCCGAGCACTGCGCGTCGATCACCTTCCGGTTCTCGGCGATCTTCTCGAATTTCTCAACTCGCTTCCGCAGAATCTCGATCCGCCGCTGATTGATCTCCTGTACTTTCGGCGATTCTTTTTCGAGCGATTTCTCGAGATACTCGATTTCGCTTTGGATCTGCTGCGGCCGGAGTGTCTTCAGATACTCGTGATGGGTGTTGGCCGCAAACAGCATCCGCACGTAGCTATCCAGCAGGCCCGCGAGCTTTTCGTTCATCTGGTCGGCGTACACCTGGGATGCGTAGGAAAGCTGCGAGTAGTTGGTCCGGATACCTTCCGCGATCTGCTGAATATAGGCGTACCGGCTGCGCATCTCCTGCGGAAGGTTGCGATACATCTCATCCAGCTTCTTCTGATGCGCCCGCTTCCGGTCCGCATACTTCCAGGAGCGAACCAGGCGGCGAAACCGGCTGCTCTGCGGCACCAGGGCCAGGTACATCATCTCGATTCCCGCTGCGAGGACGATCGGAAGACCTGTCCCGGAAACGACCGCGAAAGCCGCCGCGCCGGCTAACCCGATCCAGTTGTATTGCCACTTCAGAGCCGCGCGAACGTAGTCGCCCTGGGAAAGGCCGGCCTCGTCGACAGCCCGGTTAAGGGCGCCCTTCAGATCAGAGCCGAAAGTGGGCAGTTTTTCGGGCATTTGCCTGCATTTCGATTGTATTCGTTCATCAGACGCTGACGCGAACCTGCCCCGAGCCCCCTGTCCGCCGCAAACGCGCCAGCGCATGCGCCTCGAGTTCCCGGAACTGCGGATCTTCCTTCAGGCTCTGATCCCGAGGACGGCTGAACGGCACCGGAAGGTCTTCGACTATCGTGCCCGGGCGCGGGCTGACGATGTACATCCGATCGGCCAGGAAAACCGCTTCTACGACATCATGCGTGACGAAGAGCACGGTGGCCGCGGTCTCGTCCCAAACGCGCAGCAGCAGCGTCTGCATGTCATTGCGAGTCTGTGCGTCGAGCGCGCCGAACGGTTCGTCCATCAGCAGCACTTGCGGGCGCACCGCCAGCGAACGCGCAATCGCAACGCGCTGCTGCATGCCGCCCGAAAGCGTGTGCGGGTACGCATTCTCGAATCCTCGCAATCCCACCGCTTCCACAAGATGGCTGACGATATCGCGGCGCTCGCCTGGCGGAGTGCCCTTGATGCGCAACCCGTATTCGATGTTCCCCGCAACCGTCAGCCAGGCGAAAGACGTGTACTTCTGAAACACCATCCCGCGATCGGAGGAAGGCCCGGTCACTGGCCTCCCATTTACAACCACCTCGCCGCTGGTCGGAAAGTCCAGGCCCGCGATCAACCGTAGGATGGTCGACTTGCCGCAGCCCGAAGGCCCCAGCAAAACCCGGAACTCGCCGATATCGCGCCCATCCGTGGAGAACTCGTCTGCGATGTCGAGGTTCACGTCGTGCAGCGCCTCCACCGGTTTCCCGGAAGCACCGCTGAATACGCGGCCAACATTTCGGAGCGAGATTTTCGGAGCCGTCACCGCAGGTTTGCCCTCATTTGTTTCAAGTCTTCGTTGTCGCCCGCGCAGCGGAAGGAACCAGCGCTTCCGCCTGCTGCGTCGAGGGCCGCCGCCACGGGAACAACCGGTCCTCCGCAACGGTCAACAGCCACCGAAAGAGAAACGCGGCGACGCCGATCGCGATGATACCCGCATAGACCCGCTCGAAATCCAACACCTTCCGCGCCGCCTCCACCATGTAGCCGACTCCCTTCCGCGCATTCACCATCTCGGCCAGAATGACGTACGTCCAGCCGATATCGTAGAGAATCCTGAACGAGCCGAAGATCGACGGGAACGAGGCTCGAAACAGCAGCCACAATCCGTGATGCACCTTCGCACCCAGCGTGTACGCCGTCTCGAGCAGCGCGTGGTCAACCTTGTTTACCTCTTCCACCACCACCGCCAGCAGGTAGAAGAACATGCCGAAGAACAGGAACCCGACCTTCATCATTTCATCCATCCCGAACAATGCAATGAACGCCGGCAGAAACGCCGTGATGGGCATCGAACGCATGGGCGCCGCAATCGGATTTACCAGGTGGTACACCCACGGGAAACTCCCCATCAACAGGCCGAGCGGAATCGCGACAACCGCGGACCAGAAGAACGCCTGCGCAATCCGCCACCAACTCTGAAAAACATTGCCGAGCAGGTTGTATTCGCTCAACAATCGCCCGATCGCCTTCACCACGCCCGCCGGTTCCGGCAGCGCCAATGGTGGAAGAAGGTTGCTCTTCGTCAGCAGGAACCACACCACCACCACGAACGCCCAGGCGGCGAAGCCGAGGATCCACTGCCACTGCTTCGCAATCGGTTTCCGGATCGAAGTCGGGTCGGCCATCACTGGTTCGCCGCGTTCGAATACACTTTGATATCGGTACGGCGATTCTTGTCCCGCCCCTCGGGCGTATCGTTGCCCGCGATCGGCTTGTCCGATCCGTTGCCGAACGTCCGCATGCGCGCCGAAGGATATCCGTATTTCGTCATCAGGTAGTTCTTCACCGTCTCCGCACGCTGCTTCGAGAGAGCCATATTCAGGTCCTGCGAACCTGTCGTATCGGTGTTGCCTTCGATGTCCACGACAGTATTCTCGTAGGCCCGCATGAATTTCCCGATCTCGTCAACGACGGCTCGCGAATCGACGCTCATCGCCGCCGAATTCGTTTCGAAGTAAATCGACCGGTGCTGTGTCGCAATCGGTGTCGCACCCTTCGGCGGAGCCTTGTACTCGATAGGCGGCTCCGTGGATGCCGCAGGGAATTTCCCTTCCATTCCTGCGATGTATCGCCGGTCCACACTGCCTTCGATGTCTGGCGCCGGTTTGATCAGCCGGAGTTCGCGGTACATTTCTTCGGCCATCTTCAGGATGTTGTTGTAGTCCGAACCAGGCCCGTTGCCGAAGAAGGCCTTGTTGTCGGCATAGTCGGACAACCGTACTCCTTCGAGCATCGTCTTCGCCAAGTCCGACGGAATGTTGAAATCCTTAATCGTCCCGATCAGCGTGTATGCGCGCTGCGGCTGTTGCCGGATGAATTCGACGCCTTCGAGCCAGCCTTCCAGGAACTTCCGCGTAGTCTGCGGCGAGTTGGCGGAGAAGCGATCGCTGACGACGAGAATATCGGCAATCAACCGGTTCGCTACGCGCGTGTCGTAGATCTTCTTCGAACCTTTACGCTTGGCGACGGCATCGCTCATGTCCGGGTCCCAGGCGACTGCAGCGTCCACCTTCTGCTGCGCGAACAACGTCGCGGGCTCGATTCCATCTTTGGTGTGCACCGCATTCGCGAAGATCTCGTTTCGCTGTTCCGTGCTCAGCCCCGAACTTTTAAGACCGTTCCACAGCAGGAAGTGCGAGGGCGTGTACGGCGCGAATGCCACCGTCTTGCCCGCCAGATCTTCGATACTGTTGATGCCTTGTTTGCCAATTACGCCATCGGCGCCACGCGACCAATCCACCATGTACACGGCACGCGCGTTGAAACCCCTGTCGGCAAGCTGCGCGTAGTCCTTGGCCCAAACGTCGGCTGTCGTCAGCATCACATCGACATTGTTGGAAGCGAGCGCAGCGGTACCCTCCGTCCAATCGTCGATGATCTTGAATGAAACCTTCAGCCCCTTCTTGTCATAGATGGAACCGGGCGCGGTATCGAGGCCGCCATTCGCCACCAGGCCACCGACACAACCCACCCAGATGTTAACCCGCACGCGGACCGCGTTGGATTCTTTGTCGCCGCTCACAGGCAGCGGCTTCGAGGGATCCACCGCCGCTTTCGCGGACGATTCTCTCTTCCCGAACCATTTCGAGAAGTTCACGACGCCGTAGCGATCGAGGCTGTAACCGACCAGCCCCAATCCAACCAGGAAAATGAACGCCCAACCGCCCTTTTCAATTCGAACTGCCATGTTCGCCTCCGCCGGTTACGCGGTTGTCTCCTTCTCCCGCCCACCAATCGTTTTTTCCGGCGCCGGTCCGGCGGACACCTCCGGCATCAATCCCATCTCGGCTTTGAACTGCTTCACGAGTTCGTTGGCACGCAACTTCTCGGCTTCTTCCTCGATCTTGAACCGCTGCTGATCGACATTGCCCATCGCCATTTCCATTCGTGCCTCGTTCACTGCCGTTGTCTCTTCGATTTTGCGCACCATCTCGTCGTGAGTCTGGCTGATACCCGCAACCTCGAATTGCTCCATGGCATCGGCGACCTTCTTCTGCCACTGCGAGCGCCGGTAATCGCGAATCGAGTTCATCGCCTCGCGGGTCTTTCGCTCTTTCTCCCGCAGGAACGCCGTCTTCACGTTCTGCGCCTTGTCAAAAGCGGCGCGTGCGGTTTCTAGTTGCCCCTGCGTCCGCGCCAGTGCGCTGCGAAGCTGCTCGAGTTGCACGGCGAAGTGTCCGGCCAGGTCGTCGCGGCCCGCCTGGATGCTGGCCTTCACCTTCGACGCCAGTTCGTTCACTTCCGCCTTATACTTGCTCTCTTCCTTCTCGAGCAACGTCACATTGGCCTTCACCATCGCGATGCTCTCGTTCATTCGAGGAACCTGGTCGTTCATGTCGCGGATGTTCTGCTCGAGGATTAGCTCGGGATTCTCCGCCACCGAGATGAAGAACCCGAAGAAGGAACGAAACATTCGTGACAGCCGGTTGAACATAGCAGTATGTCTCCTTCCCGGTTACTGGCCGGGTGTCTGGTCGGGCTTTGCCGGAGCCGCCGCGGCGCCGAGTGTGATCGGGTTTTCTGAAACAAAAGGCGCTACCGCTTCGGCAATCCGGCGCTCTTCCTGCTGCTTCTGAAGCCGCCAGGTTTGCATGCGTTCACGCTCCCGCGCGACCTCGTCGTTGTTGGCCTGAATCTTCGTCCGCAATTCATTGAGAACCCGGTCCGCCTCTTCCTGCAATTTCCGGTTCTCATCCGTTTTTTTCGCGTCCAGTTGGTCGAGCGCTCGCTGCTGAACGACTTCGAAAGTGTCCAGCGCCCTATCGCGCCGGACGGCGTCCTCGATCACGTCCTGTAGTTTCACGCCCGCGGCATCGAGAGCGAGCAGTACGGAACTGCGTTTGATCTCCACCGGGAGCGTCCGTATGTGCTCGCTCTTCAACATGTCGGCGATCTTGAAAATCGTGAATCCGTGAGCCGGAACCTGAACCTCGGCCGCATGATAGATCTGGTCGAACGAGGTCGGGTCCGCCACCGGCTCCTTAAACGCCGGCTGCGGCTTTATCGAAGCCGCGATCTCGGCGATTGTTTGCGCCGCCGATGGCGCGGAGGGCGGTGAGCCCTGTCCCGGGGCGGCGTCTGGCGGTCCCTCCAGGCTCCCCTGATCCACCGAGACGAAGTAGTTGTACCACTTCTTGCTCATACGAGCTTCTCCTAGCAAATTCCTGAGGTTACGGTAAGACTATCACGCCTGGAGTGGGCCCGGCGGGGCTCCTGTTCGCTTAATCACATTGAGGTCTACGTGGGATCGGAGGCGGATGTTCCCGAGATCGTAAGCACCTGCACGTGGGTCTTTCAGCGCGCCGGTGGACCCGTGAGTGCATTCGGGCGTTACCATCGAATCAGATGGCACCGCGGAAGCTTCAACTCGATCCCGAACAGTTCGCATTGATCAGTAAAGTGCTTGCCGATCCGAAACGGTTTGAAATGCTCGAGAGAATCGCTGAGGCCAAAACGGCGCCGAGTTGCTCGTGCGTACGCGAATGGTTGGGGCTTGCGCCGGCCACCATTTCGCACCATCTGAAAGAACTCGAAGCGGCCGGGCTCGTCCATGTCGAGCGCGACGGGAAGTTCGCGTATATCACGCTGCGGCGGGATGTTCTGGCTGCCTACGTAAAGCGGCTGTCTTCGATTTGAAGCGCTGCCGCGCGTGCGGGCAGGCCCAACCTTCAAAAATAATCGGTGAATCCTTCGAGAATCGAACCACATCAATTCGATGGAGATCGAAATGATGAAGCGTGGGAACTTCATCGGAAAGCTGGGATGAAATGAAGAAACTCAGTGGGAAAGTCGCAGTTGTAACAGGTGCATCGAAAGGTATCGGTGCCGCAATCGCCAAACAATTGGCCGCCGATGGCGCAAACGTAATCGTCAACTATTCAACCAGCCGCGAAGGCGCGGATAAGGTTGTGGCGGAGATCAAAGCGGCAGGCGGCAGCGCAATTGCCGTAGGAGCAGATGTTTCGAAGGAATTCGAGCTGAGCGCTCTGTTCGGCGCCGCTCGTGAGGCCTATGGCAAAGTGGACATTCTGGTGAACAACGCGGGCGTGTATTCATTCGCTTCACTCGACCAGGTCACCGTCGATGATTACCGGCGGCAGTACGACACCAACGTGTTGGGACTTCTGCTGACAACCAAGGCCGCTCTGCCCTTCTTCCCGGATGAGGGAGGCAGTGTCGTGAATATCAGTTCGGTTGCCAGTTCGCTCGCTCCGCCGGCCTCGTCGGTCTACTCCTCCACCAAGGGTGCCGTTGACACCATCACCAAGGCGTTAGCCAAGGAACTCGCCGCTCGCAAGATCCGCGTGAATGCCATCAATCCGGGTCTGGTAATCACGGAAGGCACTCATTCGGCGGGAATCGTGGGCAGTGATTTCGAGAAGGGTGCCATTGCGAGCACACCGCTCGGGCGCGCCGGCAATCCGGATGATATCGCGCCTCCTGTTTCGTTTCTTGCAAGCGAAGATGCGCGATGGATAACGGGCGAAACCATCTTCGTCTCGGGAGGAGCCGCCATCTGAAGCGGCCCGTTCTCGATTGAGAACGGTTTCGCTGTCCCTATTCTCGGGAAGCGATGAACAGACGGATGTGCGTGTTTTGCGGCTCCAGTTCGGGCGCCCGCGAGAGTTCCACCAGCGCGGCAGTCTCATTGGCCCGGCACCTTGCCGAAAACGGGATCACCATAGTTTACGGCGGAGGTAAAGTCGGGCTGATGGGTGCGCTGGCGGACGGCGCCCTGGAGGCCGGCGGGGAGGTGATCGGCGTAATGCGCCGTTCTCTCGTCGAGAGGGAAATATCACACCCGCGTCTGTCGTCGTTGAGGGTAGTCGGGTCCATGCACGAACGAAAGGCAGATGGCGGAACTGTGGGATGGGTCCTCGCGCTTCCCGGAGGTTATGGCACCTTCGAGGAGTTCGGCGAGGTGCTGACGTGGTCCCAACTCGGACTGCAGCGAAAGCCGTGCGGAATCCTGAGTGTCGACGGCTATTACGACCAACTCCTTCGTTCACCGCGGGCTGGTTATATCCGATACTCGCCCTGAGGCTCTGGTTCAGCGCCTGCTCGAATACGAGGTGCCGGTCGTCTACAAATGGATCGGCATGACGCCTCGAGCGTCGCGGATGGATCCAGGCGGAATGGGGCATATCCGCTGCGCTCCCTACTGCGCTGCAAGTCCGTCGAATCGGAACTGTCGGACGAAATCGATTCCACATCGAATACGAGACCGAGAAACTGATCCGCGCCGGAGTGGCACCCGGAGAAACCGCGCCCCGCGCCCGCCTCGCATTTGGTTTTCCCGCGCAGGTGAAAGAGGAGTGCCGCGACGCGCGCGGCACGCGCTGGTTCGAACAACTCGTTCAGGGCCTCAGCTATGGCGTGCGGATGCTGCGGCTGAATCCAGCCTTCGGGGCCGTCCGCATCGTCTCGCTCGCGCTCGGAATCGGCGCGAACACCGCGATGTTTCAACTGCTCGACTCCGTTCGTTTACGCACTCTGCCCGTCGAGTCGCCGGACGAATTGCAAATGATCCGCATCTGCGGCGACGGCCCAACGGGCAATTTCACATCGCGCTACTCCCACCTGAGCTATCCCCAATGGGAACAGATCCAAGCCCGTCAGCGGGCGTTCTCCCCCTCACAGCTTGGAGTTCGCGATGCTTCAATCTCGCGAGCGGCGGCGAAATGCGTCCCGCCGAAGGCATGCTGGTCAGCGGATCCTTCTTCGACACGCTGGAGGTTAAAGCCTGGCGCGGGCGCCATTGCGAACCTGCTGGCCCTGAAGCTGCAGAACATGCGCAACAAGCACGCCATCACGCTCGAGTACCTTCGCATGGGCGCACTCAAAGGCGTGATCCTCGACGCGGACGGCTCGACGCTCTACGACCTGTACAGCGAGTTCGGCATCACGGCCAAGACCGTGGCCTTTTGCGCTGGGCACGGCCGGCACCGAAGTGCTGCTGAAGGTGCTCGAAGTGAAGGGCCACATCGAGGACAACCTCAAGGCGAGTTCATGACGGGCATCCTGTGCCAGTGCTCGCAGCTCTTCTACGACGCCTTCACCACACACGCGAAGGTGAAGGAAGCGTTCCAGTACGATCAGCGCAACCAGCAACTCGGCAACGACTACCGCACCGGTTTCACCTTCGGCGGCGTGACTTTCGAAGAGTACCGCGGCCAGGCGACCGATTCTTCCGGCAACGTTCGGAAGTTCATCGCCGACGACGAGGCGCACTTCTTCCCTCTGGGGACGGCCAACACCTTCCGGACTTTCTTCGCGCCGGCGGACTTCAACGAGACAGCGAACGCTCTGGACCTGGCGCTCTATGCAAAGCAGGAGCCGCGGAAGTTCGGACGCGGCACTGACCTGCACACGCAGCAGAACCCGCTGCCCATCTGCCTGCGGCCGGAAGTGCTCGTGAAGGGCACGAAGACCTAACCAAGACCAGTTGGGAGTCGGCAGTAAGGGGAATGAACGCGGCCGTCGTGAACACATTCGGCCGCGACGTCCTCTACCTGCCCGAGGCAGGTGGGCAGACCACTGTCCGCGGTGTTTCAGGCGGTGCAGGAAGCCGAGGATGATTCACCGGGCGTTTATGCGGTGCTGTTCGTTCGGCTGGCGGATCTGACGACGGTGCCCGTCCGCGGCGATGGGGTCGAGATCGGCGGTGCCCGGTACAAGGTCTTCGACATCGAGGCCGATGCCGAAGGTGCCGCCGTGCTGAGGTTGCGCCAGGTGAATTGATGCCCAGCGTCCGGGTCTACCAGAAGAAGCAACTCCGGCTCGACCTGCTCAACTTCCGCCACGTCAGATTCACTAATTGGGCGGTTGTGCCTCTCGGGAACTCTGTCGCACGAAGAATGAGCTACTTGGCGCCTGTTCAAGTCACATTGTT
Organism: uncultured Acidobacteriota bacterium; assembly: GCA_963720745.1. Lineage (GTDB taxonomy): Bacteria > Acidobacteriota > Terriglobia > Bryobacterales > Bryobacteraceae > TMP-7. The sequence continues at coordinate 2,529,016 of CAVRGO010000001.1, read as the reverse complement.
ACCTATGTTACTGGCTCGTGCTCAGCAATACAGTTCGGAGCGCCAACGACAAGATTGGGTTTTGACTACCCACAACCAAACCGCCCGGTCGGCGATAGCCGGGTTTCACGCGCAGTTGACCGTCAAGGTGCTGTAATAGGGTGACAGGAGGCACCCGGTGCGTGTAGCGTGGCGGGTTACAGCACAGAGCATTTCTATCGTGGCGGCAGCAATCCTTGGTCTGGCATGTTCATGGGATTATCCGGTTTGGCCCAAGAGCAAAAGATCAGACACGCCACTGTTTCGGTTCGTCGTCCGAGAGCGCGACGGAGCGGGCTACATCGACCGGGAAGGGCACGTCGTGATTCCACCGACGTTGTTTCACTTCGGCAACTACGGAGACGATGATTTTTTCGATGGATTAGCGAAAGTAAGAATGAACGGGGAGGACTGGTACATCGACCCGAGCGGGAAGCGGATATTCCCCGCTCATTACCTATCCACGGGCACATTCTCCGAAGGGCTGGTTAGCATTCATGGAAATATTAAGGCTGGGTTTGCCGACCGTGAGGGAAGACTCGTCATACCCCGCTGGTCTTCGATTCAGTCGGCCAGTTCTCCGAAGGACTGGCGTTCGCGTACGCGAAACATAGATACGGCTACATCAACAAAGAAGGCCACTTTGCAATCGAGCCAAAGTATGTTCACGCCGAAGCTTTCGCAGACGGCGCTGCGAGGGTCATCGAGCGCGGGGAGTGTGCATACATCGGGTACGGGCCGTGCGCTGGCTTCAACCCGTGATACTTCCGTACGATCCGAAGATGAGCACTCGCCCTAACCCCAACGCACCTCGATGCACGTATTCATTCATCGACAGGACAGGGGCACCATTATTCGACGAAGAATACCCCGATGCGAAAGACTTTTCAGAGGGACTCGCGCCCGTCGGTGATGGCAAGGCGTGGGGCTTCATAGATCGCACTGGCCGCAGAACAATCCCACTACGTTACGACGACGCCGCACCTTTTGCGGAAGGCTTGGCGCGGGTAAGGACCGGTCGTGCGTGGGGATTTATCGACAAGCAGGGAAAGATGGTGATACCGGCTGCCTTCGCGAGTGCCGATGATTTCTCGGAAGGTTTGGCGGTTGTGGGCGACGGTGAATACAAGTACTGGTTCATTGATCGGACAGGGCGGCAGGCAATACCCCAGTTCTACACAGCCGCAAGCAAGTTCGTTATGGGACGTGCGCACGTCCGTAACGGAGTCGATTACTATTCCGCTAAATGGGCGTACATCGATCACGCCGGGCGTGCGATCTTCACTTATTCGGACGAATCGAACGGCAGGCATCGAGTTCCTTAAACTACCGCAGATTGGTGTCTGCGCGTGGGCTTCAGGAAGCTTCCAACTCCTGGTAGGTGGGCGTTACCGGACACTGCACAAAAGTGAAAGCATCAGAGGAATCCTGCGCCCGGTGAACGCTCGCTTCCGGAGAGCGTTACTGAGGCGGCCGGATCCGCCACTTCAGAGTCAGGATAGGCGTGCCGCCACACGCCTGAGCCACCTTACGCCCGAGGCGGAACACGGCGACGTTTGTCGGGCGATTCCGTGGACTGATGCCGTCTTCGTTCCGCTCGCCGACGCCTCTTAACAAAGCGGGCCAGCCTCAAATGCGACTGGCCCCAGACACTTTCATAACCCGTTCGCCTGCGCTCCGATTGCCATCTGGAGAGACGAACCCCGACGAGCACTGAATTTGAATTGGAACAAAATGGAACAAGAACGAGGAAGAAACGGGCTGTAAGTTCTTGATTTGATGGTGGCCAGGGACGGAATCGAACCGCCGACGCCAGCCTTTTCAGGGCTGCGCTCTACCAGCTGAGCTACCTGGCCTTTGGGAAGAAGTTGCGGACAATTTTAGTGTACCAGACGCGGCGGAATCGACGCATTTCGGAGCACACAGCGCGGGTTCTGTCGCGTCGAGATACTCCCGTGCTACCGTCTACCTGTGAACCCGTACGCGTCTTTTCTCGACGGCCGCGACCCCGTCGAAATCATCGCCTCAACACCTGCCGAGCTGGCGCGTCTGCTCGACTCCATTGGGCCTGAGCGGGCCATGGCTTCACCCGCGCCGGGCAAATGGAGCGCCCGCGAAATCCTGTGCCATTTGGCCGACAACGAACTCGTATTTGCATTCCGGTTGCGCCAAGCCCTGGCCGAGGATCACCATACGATTCAACCCTACGATCAGGACGCCTGGGCGACGCGCTACGGGTCCTTCGACGCCCCTGGCGCCCTGGCGGTATTCACGGCCGTCCGAGGCAGGAACCTGACGCTGATTCGCTCCTTCCGCGCGGACGACTTCTCGCGCCCGGCGACCCATCCCGAACGAGGAACCATGACCTTGCAAACGATCGTAGAAACGATGGGCGGTCATGACCGTAACCACCTGCGTCAGTTGGTGGCAATCGGTTCTCAAACCGCGAGTGCCTGAATGCCCGAGCGGCACCCGGCCGACCACTCTTTTCAACGACACCCCGACGAGGACCGCGAGCCGAAAAACGTGGTCCATTTTCGCGTCTGATGGTATACTAGTACCAGATGTTGGCTTGCTCCGCGCACGCGGAAATGCTTTGCAGTCCACACCGTAGTCCTGCCTCGCCAATTCCAAAGAATGAAAGTTAGCGTACCGATCAGTCGCGGCATCGAGTCCCTATTTGGGACCAGAGATGAAAATATCCGCGTTCTGGAGGAAAACCTCAGCCTCCAAACGCGTTTGCTGAACGACTCGCTCGAGATCGAAGGCGAAAGCGAGAACGTCACTCGCGCAGCGAACATTCTCGAAGATTATTTCGCCCTCATCAAAGAGGGGTACACATTCAACAACGGCGACCTGAACAGCTTTCTTCGCGTCGTGACCGGCGACACCGAAACGACCCTGCGCCGCCTCGTCGAGAGCGGTCGTCAGCGGAACTTCGGCAAGAAGGCGCTTGCCCCGAAAACCGTCAACCAGCGCCGATATGTGGAAACCATCGAGCGGAACGATCTTGTTTTCGGCGTTGGACCGGCGGGCACCGGGAAGACCTATCTCGCCGTATTCATGGCAGTTTCGGCGCTATTGAACAAACGCGTCACCCGTATCATCCTGACGCGGCCGGCGGTGGAAGCGGGAGAGCGACTCGGATTTTTGCCGGGTACCCTTCAGGAGAAAGTCGACCCATACCTGCGTCCGCTCTACGATGCGCTTTTCGATATGCTCGAAGCGGACCGCGTCGAGAAGTTGCTCGAAAAAAACGTCATCGAAGTAGCTCCCATCGCGTTCATGCGCGGGCGCACGCTCAACGACAGCTTCATCATTCTGGACGAAGCGCAGAATAGCACCCCCGAACAGATGAAGATGATCCTGACCCGTGTCGGCTTCAATTCAAAGATGGTGGTAACCGGCGACATCACGCAAATCGACCTGCCTACTGGAAAACGCAGCGGGTTGATCGATGCGCTCGAAGTCCTGCGCGGCGTCGAAGGCATCAGCTTCGTCCAGTTTGACGAACGCGATGTCGTTCGCCATCAACTGGTGGCCCGAATCGTCAAGGCCTACGAACGGTACCAGGAACAGATCACCGGGCGGCAACTCACGCTGAAATTGACGGACGAACCAGCGCCGGAACGCGAACCGGCCGCTCTGCCGCCGCCGAACGGGTCCGGTGAACCGGCCGTCGAAAACGGATCCATACCCGTCGCTTGATCCGCTCATAATGTCCCCCGGCGAAAGTAGTGTCTTATTCCAGTGCGGTTCGCTCCGGCTCGACCGGAGAGGGATTCGTGCGTTCGCATCGCGCTTACAAGAAGAAATTGCGGGGGGTCGCGGATTCGATTGCCTGATCAGCCGCGATGCGGAGCTGCAGCGGTTGAATCGCGAATTCTTGCGCAACGACTATCCAACCGACGTTTTGTCGTTTCCCAAGCTTGAGCCAAATGGTCCACTCGGCGAGATCGCCATTTCGGCAGACCGCGCGCGCGAACAGGCGAAGGAGTACGGGCACGCGGTCGACGATGAGATCCGGATTTTGATGCTTCACGGCGTGCTCCACCTCATGGGCATGGACCACGAGAGCGACCGCGGGCGCATGCGCCGCGCCGAATCGAAGTGGCGCAGGCAACTGGGGTTGCCGGCGGGACTCATTGAAAGGGTTCGAGCATGAGCGCCCTTTTCCTGAGCATCAGCCTGGTGATGACGCTCATTTTGTGGTTCTCGAGCGTCCTGCAGTTGCTGTACCTGGAATCGCTCCGGTTGCGGACGCGCGAGTACCACTCGCTGGAATTCTTTAAAGACACCCTGCAGGAACAGATCGGGCTGAAGGTGGAAGACGGCGCAACCGTTTTCTCGCTGATCAAGCACACGACACTGGCGCTCCAGGGCGTTGTTTCCTTTGTCGTGGCGTTTTCGAGCAACTCGCCCGTTTGGGAGGCTGCGATTGGAGCCGCGCTCCTCAGCCTTGGCGCCATGGTCTTCGCGGCGTACCTGATCCCCCAGATTCTGTACCGGCGGACGTCGTTGTCCTGGCTTACCAGGCTGGTCCCGATCGCGAAGGTGATGGCTCTGCTGATGCGGCCGTTCACGTGGGCGCTGAACTTCGTCTATTCACTGGCGGAGTTGGGAAATCCCGAAAACGGCGACAAAGAAGAGCCGGACGCGGCCGAGCATATTGAAGCGCTGATCTCCGCCGGCGAAGAAGAAGGTTTAATCGAAGCAGGCGATCGCAGGCTGATCCAATCGGTAGTTGCTTTCGGCGATAAAACGGTACGCGAGGTGATGACACCGCGCCCCAACATCGTCGCCATCGAAGTGAACAGGTCCCTTGAAGATTTGCGGAAACTCGTCATCAACGAACAATATTCGCGAATTCCGGTTTATGACGGGACCATCGACCAGGCGATCGGGTTCGTCCACGTGCGAGACATGTTCGAACTCGACGACAACGAGCGCCAGACGAAAACAGTTCGCGAACTGATGCGCAACATCCGGATTGTTCCGGAAACCAAACCGGTGAACGACCTTTTGCGAGAGATGCAACGGGACGGCGCGCACCTCTCGATCGTCATTGACGAATATGGAAATACGGCCGGCCTTGTCACCATGGAGGACATGGTGGAGGTGATCGTCGGGGAGATCCACGACGAGCACGAACCGGAGCGCGACGTCACTGAAGAGCCCAACGGGTCGTTCGTTGTGTCCGGCAGTTTCGATGTCGACCGCCTCCAGGACCTTTTGAAATTCCGGCCATCCGAAGAAACCGAATCGACTACCGTGGGTGGATTAGTCACCGAATGGCTGGGACGCGTGCCGACTGTCGGCGAAGCCGCGGAGCGGGACGGCATTCGAATCGAAGTGCTCGCCGGCAATGAATTGAGAGTGGAGCAAGTGCGCGTGTCCCGCGCTCCGGCGGTTGAAGAAACCGTCGAGAAAGTCGAGAAATCATAATTTGTTCCGGTCAGGTTTCGTTTCAATTCTGGGGCGTCCGAACTCCGGGAAATCCACGCTGCTCAATGCGCTGCTGGGTACCAAACTGTCGATTGTCGCGTCCAAGCCGCAAACCACGCGCACCACTGTGCAGGGAGTTTTAAATCTTCCGGAAGCTCAAATCGTGTTTCTCGATACCCCTGGAATCCATAAATCCGACAGCATGTTCAACAAGCGGATGATGGATACGATCCGCAGCGCCGCCGAGGACCGCGACCTTTTGCTCTTCGTCGCGGACGCGACGCGGGAACCACGCGGCGAGGATGCGGAGGCGATCGGGGTCGTGAAAAAATCAGGCACGACTGCTTTTCTGGTGCTGAACAAAATCGACAAGGTGGAAGATAAGCGCAACCTGCTGGTGCGCATCGAACAGTATCGGGCGATTCACGAATTCGACGAATATATTCCTATTTCGGCACGCGGGGGCAGCGGTCTCGACGATCTTCAACGCTCGATTGTCGCCCGTATGCCGGAAGGCGAACCGTTCTTTCCCGACGACTACATCACCGATCAGCCGGAGCGTTTTCGCGTCGCCGAACTGATTCGTGAGAAGATCCTGACAGCCACAAGCCAGGAAGTGCCGCATTCCGTGGCGGTGCTGATCGAGAAATGGGAAGAGACTCCCAATCTTATTCGAATCTACGCGACCATCTACGTTGAGCGTGCGGGGCAAAAGGCCATCATCATCGGTGCGGGAGGTTCGATGCTGAAGAAGATCGGCACGGCCGCTCGAGTTGAAGGCGAACAGTTACTCGGGCGCAAGCTCTACCTGGAGCTATTCGTCAAAGTTCGCGAAAACTGGCGCGAGGATCCCCGCTTCCTTAATGAGATCGACTGGCGGTCTATGGCAGGATTGTAGGTATCATGTTCCAGCTCAGGCTGTTGTCTGTGATGGCGCTCGCCGCAGCGCTGCTCGTCGGTCAGGGCAACCCCAAGGACGATCGAATCTACGACCAGGTACGACTGAAGCTCGCCTCCGACACTACGGTGAAAGGCGGCGCTATTGAAGTGGCCGTTCACGACGGAGTGGTCACGCTCCGCGGAAAAGTTCAGCAGGAAAAGCAGAAACAAAGGGCCGAACGTCTCACCAAAAAAGTAAAAGGCGTGTCCAACGTCGTGAATGAATTGAGGGTCGAGTACCCTTGAGTCAGACTACGCTGTAACCGCCGCCCACCCAACCTCGCCTTGTCATCAGGGGCCGCTTGCGAAGTACGAACGGCCCCGCGAGTAACTTGACCTTCACGGTCGCGCTATTCACGGTTACTCGGCACAGCAGGAATCAAGATGTACGTGAAATATGACTGGGCCGTTTTGTCTTTACTTCTTCTGTCGAGCATCCCGCTGGCCGCTCAAAACACCACCGGCACTTTGAAAGGCCAGATTACCGATGAAACGGGAGCTGTTATTCCGAATGCCAAGGTCAATGTAACCGCGGGCAAGACGAATCGATCTACGGTGTCCGCCGCGGATGGGGCCTATTCGTTCAACGGGCTCGCTCCCGGCAATTACACCGTTAACGCCACTGCTCCGGGGCTCGCGCAATTTCAAAACACAATGGTGACCGTTAGCGCCGGCTCTACGTCGACGGTGAATATTCAATTGCGGGTACAGGTGGCCACTCAGCAGGTAACCGTGCAGGAGCAGGGGAATAACGAGGTCAGCACGGAGCCGACTTCTAATGCGAACGCACTGGTGCTGCGGGGTGAGGATCTTTCCGCGTTACCCGACGATCCCGACGAATTGGAAGAGGATCTTCAGGCGCTCGCCGGGCCTTCCGCCGGTCCGGATGGCCCTCAAATGTACATCGACGGATTCACCGGCGGCCGTTTGCCTCCAAAAGAGTCTATCCGCGAAGTTCGAATCAATCAGAATCCCTTCTCGGCCGAGTATGACCGCCTGGGGTACGGCCGGATCGAGATTTTGACGAAGCCGGGCACCGACAAATTCCGGGGACAAACGTTTTTCAATTTCTCCGACGCGACTTTTAATTCGCGCAATCCGTTCGCGCAGAACAAGGCGCCCTTTCAAAACCGTCAATATGGCGGAAACCTGAGTGGTCCGGTTTCCAGCAAATCGTCATTCTTCTTGGATTTCGAGCGGCGCGAAACCGATGAGAACGCTGTAATCAACGCGCAGACTCTCGACTCGAATTTACATATCGTGCCGGTTCAGGAAGCGATTCAGACGCCGATTCGCCGGACGACGTTCAGCCCCCGAATCGATTACGCGCTCACACCGAACTTCACGCTGACCGGGCGTTACACGTTCACGCAGCACGGCAGGGACAACAACGGAATCGGGCAGTTCTCCCTGCCGGGCACCGGCTACAACTCCGGCAACACGCAACACACGGCGCAGTTGACCGGCACTGCCATCCTCGGCGCGAAGGCAGTGAACGAAACACGATTTCAGTACATCGCCGAGCGCGCCTCGCAGACGCCGCTGAACAATGCGCCACAAGTGGACGTCCTCGATTCGTTTGTCGGAGGCGGATCGACGATCGGCGCCGGTTACAACAACGACGATCATTACGAGTTTCAGAATTATCTGTCGTTGACGGAGGGCCGGCACACCACGCGGCTCGGCGTCAGGGTGCGGGCGGTGCGGTTGAACACGGGATCGCTGCAGAACTTCAACGGGACATTCGTGTTTGCCGGTGGGTACTCGGCGCCGGAACTCGGGCCGGATAACCAGCCGACCGGCAACATGCTGGATTCGATTACCTCGCTTGAGGCGTACAGGCGAACGCTGCTGTTCCAGGGACTGGGTTATACGCCGGCCCAGATTCGCGCCCTCGGCGGCGGACCCAGCCAGTTCACCATCAACGGAGGTCAGCCCGTCGCGGCCGTGGATCAATTGGACTTAGGAGCGTTCGTCCAGGACGACTGGCGCGTGAAACCCAATTTCACTTTGAGCCTCGGATTGCGCTACGAGACGCAGACGAACATTCATGATTGGACCGATTTTGCGCCTCGAATCGGGTTTGCGTGGTCGCCCGGTGGAGGCAAGCAGCACCGGTCGAAAACAGTGATCCGCGGAGGATCGGGCGTCTTCTACGATCGCGTGGACGAATCGCTAACCCTCGCGGCGCTGCGCTACAACGGGGTGAACCAGCAGCAATTTGTGATTCGGAACCCCGATTTCTATCCTGATGTTCCGTCCGTGGAAACTCTGCAGGCACAAGGCCGGCCGGAAACCGTCCGCGAGTTGTACTCGAATCTGCGCGCGCCCTACATCATTCAGAGCGCAATCGGGGTAGAGCGGCAACTGCCGCTGAAATCGACGCTCGCGGTCACGTTCACGAACACGCACGGGCTTCACCTGCTGCGCTCACGAAACATCAACGCTCCGAACCCCGCGACGGGAGAGCGGCCGTATCCCGATCTGGGAATGCTCGGGCTGTACGAATCGACTGGTGTCCTCAACCAGAATCAGACGATGGTCAACTGGAACATGCGGGCGTCGCGATATCTCACTCTATTCACCGGGTACGTGCTGAATTATGCCAAGAGCAACACCGACGGGTCCGGCGCTTACCCGGCGGATCAATACGACCTCAGCACCGAATACGGTCCATCGTCGCTCGATATCCGGCATCGCTTCTTTCTCGGCGGATCGCTAGAAACAAAGTGGGGAATCCACATGAGCCCGTTCATCATTGCGCGATCGGGTGCTCCGTTCGATATCTATACCGGGCGGGATCTGAACGGCGATCTGATTATCAACGACCGGCCGTCGTTCGCCTCTGCCGCGCAGATCGGGCAGCCCGGAATCCACGTGACGCAATGGGGAATCTTCAACGCCAACCCCGGGCCCAACGATCAGATGATCCCGCGCAATTACGGCCGCGGGCCGTCGTACTTCACTGTTAATTTGCGAGTCGGCCGCACCTTTGGTTTTGGGGCAAAGCGGGAGGAAACGGGAGCCCCGAGCGGTGGCGGCGGCGGGTACCACGGTCACCACGGGCCGGGAGGTATGCGAATGGGCGGCGGACACCACGGGCTGTTCAGCGGTGGAACCACGGATCGCCGTTACAACGTGAATATCAGCGTCAGCGCTCGCAATCTTCTGAACAACACGAACTACGGGCAGTTCAGCGGGAATCTCAGTTCGCCCTACTTCGGAGTGGCGAATTCGCTCGGAAGCGGGTGGGGCGGAAGCCGCGCAACCGCAGCGTCAAACCGGCGGATCGATCTGATCATGCGGTTTACGTTCTGACCGGGCGAGTCTAAAGATTGCTTGACCAGGTCTCCACGTTCGGCTAGCATGGCGTCATGCGACAGGTCATTGAACGACATGACAGCGAGCCGCTACCGGGTCCGTTGACCGAACCGGTTCTGCTTATCCTCATCAGCCTCGCAGACCAGCCGCGTCATGGCTACGCTCTGAAGAAGGACATCGAGGATCTGAGCGGCGGGCGTGTTCGTTTGAGTACAGGCACCCTGTACGGGGCTTTGCGCAGGCTTCTCGACGATGGCTGGATTCAGCGATACGAGCAAGAGGACACCTCCCGGGAAAAGCAGGCTTACCGCCTGACCGGCGCGGGTTTGCGTCAACTCAACGCGGAGTTGGATCGTATGCGGCAATTAGCACGGGCGGGCGCTGCGCGCCTTCGACGGAGCGAAGCATGAGACGAATCTTCGGTTGGTTCTTGAACCTCTACCCGCGCGAGCACAACGAGATTTTCGGCGACGAGATGCTGGCCGTGCTCGATGCGACGGCGGCCAAGCTGCGCGGTGTCGCCTTTGCGAGGTTCGTAATCGCCGAGATTGCGGGCTTATTGTTCGGCGCGGGCGCGGAGTGGGCTCAGAGATTTAGCGGCGCGGGCGGCTACGTGCGCCAGCAAACCGCGGCCGGCAGCATCAGCCCGGACCCTGTCGTTCAGGCTCGGTTACGCATCGCGGTCAATCTTCGGCGGATGGAGTACGCGATCGCCCATCACGATTTCGCCCGGGCGCGCCGGTACGCGGACGAGGATCTACGCGAGCGGGAGTTGCTGCGCCGCTTGTTGGAAGATCGCGGCCAGGCGACGCAACTCCCGTAGGGAATTGGTCAGGCGCGCTGCGGCTTCTTGGGCCGCAACTTTCGTACTTCCCGCTCGAAAGCTTCAGCCGAGGAAGGGACCGCACGCGCGATGTGCGCACTTTCGAGAATCGTTACTCCACGGCCGGCAACGGCGTACAACACACCCACACTGACCCGCGCATGCACGACATTCAGTCCATCCTGCGATTCGACACCAGCGCGGCGCCACCCGCGCAACCCGTAGAGTCCGACCGCAACTGAGTGCGCGCCCAGGAAGACGCCGATCTCCGGCGATGGCTTCCGGATGAGATCCGCTCCAGTTTTGACTCCGTAGGAGCCCTCACGGATTTCGATCCCCTCCGGCGCTTCGACTTCGTGGCGGCGAATCTCGCACCAGCCCGCATAACGCAGCGTGGTCTTCACTCGAATCTCTCCCGACCCCAACTTCGCTGACCACTCGCATTCGACTCCATCCTCCAACAAGCGCCCGCCGCCGGTGGCGGAGCGCCCTGCCAACTCGCCTGTTGCAGGATCGCGAAAGACCAAAGCGGCATCGATCGGGCAGTGATTCTTCACTTTATCGATGGCGAATGGAAAGTGCGACGAATACGACAGCTTCGTATATTTATCGCGATACTCGCCGTCATTATGCCCGTTGGCCGAGTGAACCCAACGCACCTCGCCCGATGTGCCGTCGCCGCGAAGCATCATTTTCGGACCTTCGAACCGAATGGCAAAACTGCGTCCTTCCACCGGCAGCCGTTCCTCGTTGGCGGTCCAGAAAGGATCGGATGGCGGTATCAGGTACAGTGCAAAAGCTTGCATGCCCCAATACGGATGGCCGTTGTCGATATACGACTCGCGGATTTCGAGGTTTCCCTCCGGTGTTAGCGATTCCCTCAGTTTCCCGCGCTGCCCATCGAAGGCCCCTGCATTCCACAAGTGCTCGAGATTCCGGCGAACGATGGCGCGCAGCAGCCCTGGCGAGTGCGGCCACATCTTCTGCTGATAAGCGAGAATCAGCGGCGAGAGCACAGCCCACCGGTATATGAGAGACCGGCCGAACAGCACGTGGCTTCCGTTCGCTCCGAAGAAGTAAGGGGTCCTTTCAAGAAATTTCGACAGTCGCGATCCGAACCGCGCCGACCACTCCGGATACTCGACACCGATAATACGGTTCCAGTACAGAAAGTGCGTGGCGAATACCCAGAAGTTGTAATAGTCGTACACCTCTTCGTGTATCGAGTCCGTGTACCATCCGTCCTGCCCTGGCGCGGCCATGCGATCGAGCGCCTGCAGGTCCTGAGCCATCCAATCTGCATCGCCGCCGAACTCTTTCCATTTGCGCGACAGGGCGATCCGGACCGCCTGGTTCACTGCCGTAAACCACGCCCAGTTGTTGTTGCGAACGGGAACGCGAGTACAACTCGCGAGCCAATTCTGGAGATTTGTGCGTTGCGTTCCGCTCATTCGCGGCAGCAGGCGGCCGGCGGCGATGAATGCCGACCAGGCGACGATCGACGATTCAACCTGCAACTGGTGCTGCCGGGCGGCGGGCGCATTTCCCCAAAAATCAGGATGTACCGGATCGAAGGAGTGGACAAACATCGACAGCAAGACGTCTTCGATCGCAACGTCCTTGCCTCCGATGTTGAACGTCTTGGGAGAACGGCCGGATGCGACCCAAGCGGCAACCGCGGGCATCATGCGACTCACCGAATCGTAAGTCTTCCCGGACTGAGCCAGGCCACCCGCGAGTTTCGTCCCGTCAGGAAAATCGCACACCGCGAAACTGTTCGACGTCTCGGCGGCGTTCTTCACAAATCCGTTCAGAACAGGCAGGAACCAGGCGTCGGTGAAGGCAGGCTGCACAGCCGCCGTCGCGGCAAATGGGATGAAGAGTCCGGTTCCGCCGGCAAGGAACCGCCGCCGTGCAATTTCGTAATCGGTCACACCGCAACGATATCGCGGGTTCGAATCCGCTGCCAAGCCAGTACTCTCGTTCTGGTCTTCCCTTTACCAGTGCGGGGCCACTAGCGTGGGCTTCGCCTGCGAGCGGTAACGTCAACGCTCCTTAGCTGTGAATAAACCCGCAGTCGCCCTCTTAACGCTGTAGATCTCATCAGCTTCGTTGAGATCTTCAGCGAGTTTTCGGTATTCTTGTTGTCTTCCTCAACGATTGTTGAAATCCCTTGCCAAGAACGCATCACTTCCAAAATAATCAGACTGGAACATCTGAAATTGGCCGTTCGCAATACGGGTTGATGCCGAAGATGCGATCTTCGCGATCAGCCGTGAGGAGGCTGGCCAGTGGCAAAGAACCCGCGACCGCACACAACTGAGGTCGTGATCGAACCGAAGGCGCTTGAAGCTCTCATCCGGGCGCTCCAACGCCGTGGGTTTTCCGTAATCGGTCCGGTCCTCACGGATGGCGCGATCGATTGGCAACCAGTCGAATCGTTTGAACAATTCCCGCAGGGCTGGACTTCCGAACAGGAACCCGGAAAGTATCGCCTGAAGCAGCGCGGAGACCGGTTTCTGTTTGCGTATGCAACAGGGCCTTCCAGCCCGAAGCGCTTTCTCCACGCGCCTGAGGTGCGCATGTTCTCGGTGGAGCAGAACGGCTCGCCATTCAAAATCGTCGAGCATCAGGACGACACGCCTCCGCTCGCATTCCTCGGAGTACGCGGCTGCGACCTCGCCGCTCTCGCTGTTTTGGACCGCGTCTTAATCGGCGATCGCTATCCCGACGCAATCTATCAACACCGGCGCGAACGCAATTTTTTCGTCGCGGTTACCTGTACCGATCCCGGATCGACGTGCTTCTGCACGTCCTTCGGCGCGGGGCCGGATACCGCATCGGGTTTCGACCTTCTCCTCACCGAGGTAAGTGTCAACGAGCGGCACCTGTTCCTGATGAGAACGGGAACCGCAATTGGGCGCGAGGTCGCCGGCGAGTTGGAACAATTCCCCGCACCCGATGAAGTTCGCCGCGCGGCGGCCAACGCTCTCGCCGAGGCGCGAAACCGTATCCAGCGCACGGTCGACACAACACAACTCGCGCGGATTTTGTACGAACGGTTCGAGGATCCGGAATGGGAGCGTGCGGCCTCCCGATGTCTCGGATGCGGCAACTGCACCCAGGCTTGCCCCACGTGTTTTTGCATCACTATGGAGGACACCAGCGACATCGGCGGCCAGCGGGCCGAACGATGGCGCAAGTGGGACTCCTGCTTCACCCTGGGCCATTCGTATATTCATGGCGGCAGTATTCGCCAATCTGCGAAGGCTCGCTATCGCCAGTGGGCCACGCATAAATTCGCCGCTTGGCAGGAACAGTTCGGTATGAGCGGATGCGTTGGATGCGGCCGGTGCATCACCTGGTGTCCGGCCGGAATCGACCTCACGGAGGTGCTCGGCGCAATTCGCGGTTTCAACGGCAGCAAGTCGAACGACAGGCGGGAGGAAGCGGCAAAATGACGAAATCCGGCGCACATCTGAAGAAGAGCTATCACGATCTTCCGTTCTTCCGCGGGCTCCTGGCGGGTCATCAGAAGCGGTTATCAGAATTTGCGCAGGAAGTACGCTTCGAGCGCGAGCAGATCATCTTTCGAGAAGGCGACGCGTCCACGTCCTTCTATCTGGTTCTGACCGGCCGGGTGGCGCTCGAGGTGACGGCCCTCGGGCGGGCGGTACGGATCGTCACGCTGGAGAAAGGCGAAGAGTTTGGCTGGTCGTCAATGCTGCCCAGCCAGGGGAAGCAGTTGCAGGCGCGCGCGCTCGAGAGCACGGTTGCATTGGCGATCGACGCCAGGAAACTGCGTGACGCCTGCGAAGCCGATCCGGTGTTCGGCTACGAAATCATGAAGCGTCTGTTGGACATCGTTTCGGAGCGGCTCCACGCCATCCGTGTGCAACTGTACGACGTATACGCTCCAGCGGGGACGCGATAATGGCCGTCTTGGCGACACCATCTATATCCACGGCCGTGATGATTCCATCGCCGGCGCGGGTTGCTTCGGTCGAGAAGGAGACCCACGATACATTCACGCTGACCGTTGAGGCCGATGACGATGGGGCCCCGGTTCCGGTGTTCGAACCGGGCCAGTTCAGCATGTTGTATGCGGCCGGGATCGGCGAACTCCCGATTTCCATCAGCGGCGACCCCGAGGACCGCGGGCATCTCGTATATACGATCCGTTCGGTCGGCCAGGCCACGCACGCGCTCGTCACCAGCCGGGCGAACGACCGCATCGGTTTGCGCGGACCGTTCGGCACCAGTTGGCCGATGCGCGATGCGCGCGGGCGCGACCTTCTGGTAGTGGCGGGCGGCATCGGGCTCGCGCCGCTGCGGCCGGTTATTTTTCATGCTCTCCGGCATCGAGGCGACTACGGGCGCCTGGTGGTTCTGTATGGCGCGCGCAGCCCCAAGGATCTGTTGTTCCGCAAACAGCTTGCTGCCTGGAACTATGTGCCCGATACGCAGGTGCTGACAACGGTGGACTATGGAGGCCTGAGTTGGCGCGGCCACGTAGGCGTGGTTACGACCCTGTTCCGCTACATTCGCATCCGCCCGGAGATCACAACGGCGATGATCTGCGGCCCGGAGGTGATGATGCGATTCGTTGTCCTCGAGTTGCGCAATCGCGGCTTCCGCCCGGAAGACGTTTACATCTCGGCCGAACGCAACATGCGGTGCGCGGTCGGCCATTGCGGGCATTGCCAGATGGGCCCGCTATTCGTCTGCAAGGACGGCCCGGTGTTTCCGTACAGCAGAATCGCACAATGGATGGACCGCTATGAACTCTGAGAGTCGCCGTCGAAAACCGGGCATTGCAGTGTTCAAGTTCGCCTCGTGCGACGGCTGCCAGTTGAGTCTGCTAGACGCCGAGAACGAACTGCTGAGTGTGGTGGAGAACGTCGAGATCGCATACTTCCCCGAAGCGTCCCGCAACATGCAGAAGGGGCCCTACGATATCGGATTGGTGGAGGGCTCGATCATCACACACCACGACGCGGACCGCATTCAGCAGGTCCGCCGCCAGTGCCGGACGTTGGTGACCATCGGCGCGTGCGCGACCTCCGGCGGCATTCAGGCGCTCCGCAACTGGAGCGACTGCGCCGAATTCGTCCGCACGGTTTATCCGACTCCCGATTTCGTGCAAACGCTGAAGATGTCGAGCCCGATTCCCGAGCACGTTCCGGTGGATTTCGAACTGCGCGGCTGCCCCATTAACAAATACCAGCTCATCGAACTTCTGTCCGCGCTGCTTGCGGGCCGCAAACCGAACATCCCCCTGTACAGCGTGTGCATGGAATGCAAGCGGCGCGGCACGGTGTGCGTGGCGGTTGCGCAAGGGCTGCCGTGTCTGGGGCCGGTGACACAGGCGGGCTGTACCGCGATCTGTCCGGCCAACGGCAGGGGTTGCTACGGGTGCTACGGGCCCATGGAGGCGCCGAACACAACCGCGCTGGCCGAGCAGTTGTCGGAGAAGGGCGCCAGCCGCGAAGAGATCGAGCGGTTGTTCCGTTCCTATAGCGCCTGGGCGTGGCAGTTCCGCCGTGCCGTGGAGGGTGGAGGCCAAAATGCCGGGCGTCACTGAAGAGAAACCGAACAAGACCATTCATGTCGAGACGCTGGCGCGCGTTGAGGGCGACGGCACGCTGATTATCAAGCTGCGGGGATCGCGTATCGGCGACGTGAAGCTGAAAATCTTCGAACCGCCGCGTCTGTTCGAGGGTTTTCTACGCGGGCGTCATTTCAGCGAAGCGCCCGATATAACGGCCCGCATCTGCGGCATCTGCCCAATCGCTTACCAAATGAGTTCCACCGCCGCGATGGAACAGGCGCTCCGTATCACCATCGACCCCATGGTGCGAGCCCTGCGGCGTCTGTTCTATTGCGGTGAGTGGATAGAGAGTCACGCGCTGCACATTTTCTTCCTGCACGCTCCGGACTTCTTCGGGGCGCAGGACGCACTGGAACTCGCGGCCAAGAACCGTCCGCTGGTGGAAAACGCGTTGCGGCTGAAGCGAATCGGCAATGAGATTGTCCGCGTCATTGGCGGACGCGAGATTCATCCCGTATCCGCGGCCGTGGGCGGCTTCCATCGCATGCCGCGCCGGAAGGATCTGCTATCTCTCATCGACGAATTGAAGTGGGCCCTCGAGTTCTCCATTGCCGCGGCGAAACTCGTCTCCGGCTTCGAATTCCCGGACTTCGAACGCGACTACGAGTTTGTCTCACTACGCCACGCGTCGGAATACGCTATGACGGAAGGTCGCATCGTTTCAAACCGAGGACTCGATATCGCGGTCGAGCAGTTCGAGGACTATTTCGTCGAACACCAGGTGAAACACTCGCACGCTCTGCATTCGCGCCTCCGCGAGCGGGGAGCGTACCTGGTGGGTCCGCTTGCGCGGTATAACCTCAACTTCGATCTTCTACCAGCGATCGCCCAGGAGACCGCACGCGAGTGTGGGATTGCGCCGCCGTGCCGAAACCAGTTTCGCAGTATCATCGTGCGGGCGATTGAGACGATCTTCGCCTGTCACGAAGCCCTGCGCATCCTGGAGGCTTACGAACCCCTGACGGCGGCGCGATCCCCCGCGGAGCCCCACAAATCGCGTGGATACGGCGCATCGGAGGCGCCGCGCGGGTTGCTCTACCACCGCTATGAGATCGACGACCGGGGACTCATCACCTCCGCTAAGATCGTGCCACCCACGGCGCAAAACCAAAAGACCATCGAGGACGATCTGTGGGCGCTGATCCCCAGGTTATCCAACGCAGGGGTAGAGGAGTTGACCTGGAAATGTGAGCAGGCGATTCGAAACTACGATCCGTGTATCTCCTGCGCAACACACTTTTTACGGTTGAAGGTTGAGCAAGACGAGGAACGGACCTGACGGTTAGCTTGGGGCGCGCCGCGGCATGGCGCCCGGATCCCGATATCGGGAGGCGAATCGGGACGGCAACGCCACGGGAGAACCCGGCGCGCCCCGGCTGTGGCAACCGCCGCTGCGGCAAAAGCGTCAGGATAGGTATATGCGCCGTCTCCCGTTCTTGCTGGCGTCCGTTCTTGCGGTTCTTCCCGCCGGTGCATTCGCGCAATTTACGACGGAATTGAAACCCGAAACCGTCGCGGCGTTCCAGAAATATCAGGCGAACGTCGATCAGGAACTCAACCTTCAAACCACCGGCAAACGCGCTTTTCTCTGGGTGGATCAACGCAGCGACCTCAAGCAGCGCGCCAAGACGGGGGAGGTGGTCACCTACGCGTTTACCGGCAAAAACGGGCAGAGTGTTCCGGGCGGCCTGATCCACGATTGGATCGGCGTCATTTATCTGGATGGCGTGAAGTTGGCCGCCGTTCGCGATTTCCTGCTCGACACTCCGAGACACGCGCGCGCCTACACCGAAGTGAAATCCGCGAAGCAGTTGTCGCGAAACGATAATCACTCGGTGACGGAACTGCGGATTGTCAAAAAGAAGGTTCTCACGGCTGTGCTGGATATCCAGTATGAGAACACTTGGGAATCGCCAGGACCCGATAAATGGGCGTACCGTGTCCGGTCGCGCAAAGTTGTAGAGATCGATGACGCAGGCATGCCGAAGGAGAAGGCGCTGCCCGTCGATACCGGACATGGCTTCGTTTGGCGCATGAACTCCGATTGGCTGCTACGGCAAGATTCGGGCGGCACCTGGGTGGAACTGCGTGTTGTTTCACTGAGCCGCGACACCCCGCGCGGACTCGGATGGGCGATCAAACCGATGATTCGCGATTTCCCGGCCGAGGGCATCACTTCGACGCTTCGCCAGACACAAGCGGCACTGAAGAAGTAGACAGCCGCTCCGAACTCAGCGCATTCTCGGGACTGCTAGAGTCGTGTGAGGAGCGGTTATGCAGTCACTACGCGACGTTCTGGAGCGGGCGCGAGCGAAGTCGGTTGCGGTCGGACACTTCAACATCTCCGACCTGGTGTTACTAAAAGCCATTTTCGAATCGGCACGACGATTGAACGTGCCGGTAATTGTCGGCGCTTCCGATGGAGAAAGGGCGTTCCTGGGAGTCCGGCAGGTCGCCGCATTGGTGCGCAGTCTTCGCGAGGAGTTCGACTTTCCGATCTTCCTCAACTCCGATCACACACATTCGCTCGACAAGGCGCTCGAGGCCGCCAAAGCTGGGTTCGATTCGATCGTGTTCGACCTCTCCGCGCTTCCGTTCGAGGAGAACATTCGTCAGACCCGGCAAGCGGTTGAGGCGTTGAAATCGGTAAATCCGGCGATTTTAATTGAAGGCGAGATCGGCGATATCGGCACGGGCTCGGAGATTCACGAGAGCGCACCCGACCTCACTAGAGGTTTGACGAGCCCCGAACAGCCGCGCGAGTTTGTTCAGGCTACCGGAGTTGACGTACTCGCACCGGCCGTCGGCAACATGCACGGCATGCTGAAGGCGATGGTGAGCGGCGAAGCCAGAAAGCACCTGGACATTGACAGAATCCGCGCGATTCGCCGTGCCGCCGGCACGTATCTGACGCTGCATGGTGGCTCGGGCACCGACGATCGGGACTTGCGCGCGGCGATCGGCGCGGGCATCACCATCGTCCACATCAATACCGAATTGCGTGTCGCGTGGAAGCGCGGCCTGGAAGCAGGGCTGGCTAAAAACCCAGACGACATCGTGCCTTACAAGATACTTCCCGCGGCGGTCGATGCCGTGAGCGAGGTGGTCGCCTCACGTCTGAAGCTCTTTAACGGGCTGTAACCGAAAGTGGTGAACCGGTCGGCCTGAGAATCGGCGTTCGATGATCTATCGCACGCAGCTTCGTAACGCCGGTCAAAAGAGGCGGGCCGCACCGGCGCTATTCACGCAAGTCCGGCCCGCTCGCAGGAGACAATTAGGAGGCAACCTTAAGAACTCGTCGCTGGCCTTGCGGGCGCCGGCAACAGCACCGGGTCATTCGGCATCGCAATCCAGCAAATAATGTAGACGATCAGGCCCAATCCGGTCGGCCAGATTGCGAGCGCCACCATGAGTATGCGCAGCAGCGTGGGATCCACCCCAAAATACCGGGCCAAACCGGAGCAGACACCCGCGATTTTGCGATCGTCGCGCGGCCGGCTCAGCCTGTTGTAGACGGTGCCAGGCGCCTGTTGCATACCTGCGCCCGTGGGAGTCCCGCATTGGGAGCAGAACCGGTCCCGATCTGAAAGTTGGACACCGCATCTCGTACAGTACATTGCCGTTCTCCACCTATTAGTACGCTTCCGACCCTCCAATTGTTCCCCGCCGGACCACAAAACGGCGCCGGCCTGGAATTTCGCGTCCTGTTTGGCGCATATTGTGAGTAGGCACTGGGAGTGCCTGGGGCATGCGAGCTTGTGTCGTTGCGATTCTTTGTTTCGGATTGTTAACGGGTTGCACGAGAAGTGTGAGTGCGTCGGACTTCCCGAACCCGGCGCTGGATTCTACGCCTGCCACCGGACGTCAGACCGCCGTGTTTGCCGGTGGCTGCTTCTGGTGCACCGAAGCAGTGTTCGAGCGCTTGAAAGGCGTTGAAGATGTAACGTCGGGATTCGCCGGCGGCGACGCGAACAGCGCACATTACGATCAGGTCAGTTCCGGAACAACAAATCATGCCGAATCGATTCGCATCACTTACGATCCGGCCCGCATCAGTTATGGAACTCTGCTGAAGGTCTTCTTTAGCGTGGCGCACGATCCCACGCAATTAAATCGTCAGGGCCCGGACTGGGGCCGTCAGTACCGTTCGGCGGTCTTCTATGTGAACGACGAGCAAAAACGAGTGGCGGAAGCATATGTGAAACGGTTAGCGGCCGCCAAAGTCTTCGGCGCGCCGATAGTCACCGAAATCGTTCCACTGCCCGCGTTCTACCCGGCCGAAGCGTATCATCAGGACTTCGTGAAGCATCACCCCATGCACCCGTACGTCCTGGCGAACTCCCGGCCCAAGCTGAGCAAGTTAGAACATTCGTACCCCGAGTTACTCAACCAGTAATAACCTTCGCGCGAGCCTTAATGGCCGGCCTTTCCGGCCAAGGCATCGCGCAGCAACTCCTCGACGTCTCCGATCTGATCGCCCAAGGCGTTCAACTTGCGCGAGAGACCCTGAATATCGGATGCGGCCCGGCGGTTCACATCGAAATCGAGTTCGCCGCGCAGACGGTCTTTTGCGTCCTGCCGGTTCTGGCTCATCATGATCACTGGCGCTTGTATGGCCGCCAACATGGACAAAAAGAGGTTGAGAAGAATGAATGGGTACGGGTCCCAGGCCGAACGCCCAAGCCATATGTTGAGCGAACTGTAAACCATCAGCACGACGGCGAACGAAATGATGAACGACCATGACCCGCCGAAACGCGCGATCGCATCGGACAGATGATCGCCAAAAGTAGCTTTCGCTTCGATCACTTCGTTGGGATTGCGGGCCGACCGCAGACGCACCAACTGCTGCGAGCCGTGATACTGGCGTCCCAGAACGGCGAGCATGTCCATACCGGCGAGCGGTTTCCGCTGCAGCAGGATCGCGATGTCATTCCGGTCCACCTCGATGCAGACCGACTCCTCGAGCGCGATCGCGCCGGTCTGGTGCAAGGTCTGGTCGAGCATCGACGCAAAGCCGAAGAATTCGCCGGGCGCCGGTTCGTCGACGATCACCTCCTGCTGATCGTCGTCGACGGTAGTGATCCGCACTCGGCCGGACACCATGATGTAGGCCGCCCCGCTCGGAGCGCCGATCTTATAGATGCGCTGCCGGGGTGCGAACGTCTTGAGTTCGACCTCGCCAGCCAACACCGCAGACTCTTCATCATCAAGCAGGGCAAAGAGCGGAACGCGCCGGAGGACATCGGGTTTGCAGGCCATGACTAACGCATCTTAACCGATTGAATCCGCCCGCGGCTGCACGCATTCGCCGTCCATTCCGGCCGCGGTAGAATAACCGTCACAAAGAGGGCCGGTGGTTTCCAGAAGAACGCTCCTGAAATCCGCGGCGGCTGCGCTGCCAATCGGCGCGAGCGTGGCTCGTGAAAAGTTGCGCGAGTTTCCTTATTCCGCCGTGAAGCTCACCGGCGGGCCGCTTCACGACCATCACAAGCGCACGCACGCCCACTTCCTCACTCTCGACAACGACCGTCTCCTGAAGGTCTATCGCCAGCGTGCAGGATTGCCCGCCCCCGGCGAAGATATGGGCGGCTGGTACGACGCGGACGGGTTCGTTCCCGGCCACACCATCGGGCAGTACATCTCGGGCCTGTCGCGCTTCTACAGCACCACGCAACATCCCGCAACGCGCGCGAAGGTGCAGGCGCTTGTCGAAGGTTTTCAGGCCACGCTCGGGGCCGACGGTTATCCCTACGCGAGTGAAAAGGCAGCCGTCACCTGGCCGTGCTACATCCTCGACAAATACGAAATCGGCATGCAGGATGCCTTCCGCCTTGCCGGTGTTCGGGCGGCGAAACTGATCCTGCCGCAGGTGATCCGCGGCGCTCTTCCGCACATCCCCGATCACACCTATGACCGCGGGCCGAACAGCCCGAAACAGGCGCCCTACGACGAGCCGTATATCCTTCCGGAGAACCTCTTCCACGCTTGGGAAATCACGGGAGATCGCCGCTTCCTCGAGATGGCGAAGCTGTATCTGCTGAACGAGGAGTATTTCGATCCGCTGGCACACGGCAGGAACGTGCTTCCCGGAAAACATGCGTACAGCCACGTGATCGCCCTCAGTTCGGCGGCCAAAGCCTACCAGGTGCTCGGCGACCCGAAGTATCTGGATACAATCCGGAACGCGTGGGACATGCTCGAACAGACTCAGCAGTACGCTTCGGGCGGTTGGGGTCCGAAAGAGACTTTCGTCGTACCGCACGAAGGGAAACTCGCCGAGAGCCTCACGACAACGAACGCCCATTTCGAAACCCCTTGCGGATGCTATGCCCACATGAAACTCGCGCGCTACCTGCTGCGTTTCACCGGCGAAGGTCGCTACGGCGACGGTCTCGAACGAGTTCTGTACAACACGATTCTTGCCTCGATCGATCCCGGCGCGGACGGCGAGTACTTCTACTATTCGGAATATCAGGCGAACGCAAAAAAGGGTTACTACCATCGCAAGTGGCCGTGCTGCTCCGGGACCCTCGCGCAGGGCGTTGCCGATTACGTCATCGGCATCTACTTCCATGCGCCGCGGGCGCTGTACGTGAATCTGTTCGCTCCATCGGAAGTACGTTGGACCGCGGCGGGAACGCCCGTTACGATTGCGCAGACGACACAATACCCCGACGAGGAAGCAACGGAACTCCGCATCGAAGTTCCTCAACCCGCCGAATTCGCGCTGAACGTCCGAATACCGGCCTGGCTCTCCCGCCCACCTGCAATCTCCGTAAACGGCAAGCGGTTTGAGGCGCAAATGCTACCGTCGCGGTTTGCGTCAATCCGCCGGCGCTGGCGCAACCACGACACGGTAGATGTTCGACTGCCGTTCGAATTCCGTACCGAAGCGATCGACGATCGCAATCCGAACATCGCCGCCCTCATGCAGGGTCCGCGAATGATGGTGGCGGTGGATCCGCCGCCCGAAATCTCCACGCGCCCTTTGCCGCCTCCCCGTCAACTTAGCCGGGCAGGAACCGGTCCGTCCGACTATCATTTCCCGCTTGACGATGACGCGCCGCTGCTCTTGCGGCCGTACTACGCCGTCCGTAAGGAAACAACCACGACCTATTTCACATTGCGTCGGGAATAGAGTACGGGGCTGGTGGCATCATAAGAGTCAGGGGGGATGATGCTGGTCAGAAGCGCATCGAGAACAGATCTGGCGAAAGTTACACCACCGGAAGTTTATTTCAACCGGCGGCGGTTCCTGGCTTCCGCGGCCGGCGCGGTTCTACTCACCACGCGACAGGCGCGCGCCGGCACCCTGGAAAACGTCAAAAAGAGCCCGCTCAGCACTACCGGGGAGGAGATCACACCTTTCAAGGACGTTGCGAGTTACAACAATTTCTACGAGTTCGGAACCGGCAAAGGCGATCCTTCCCGGAACGCCGGCCGTTTGAAAACGAATCCGTGGAAAGTGAAGGTCGAGGGGCATTGCAACAAGCCGGCGATCTACGATCTCGACGCGATTATGAAACTCGCTCCGCTTGAAGAGCGCGTCTATCGCCATCGGTGCGTCGAGGCATGGTCGATTGTCGTGCCCTGGATCGGCTACTCTCTCTCTCACGTCCTGAAAGCCGCCGAGCCGAACGAAAAGGCGAAATTCGTGGCCTTCGAAAGCTACTACGATCCCGGGTCGATGCTGCCGGCCGAGGCCGCGGGCATTGCGTTTCCCTATCGCGAAGGTCTGCGGATGGATGAAGCGATGCACCCGCTCGCGCTGCTTTGCGTCGGTATGTACGGGCAAACGCTGCCGAACCAGGACGGCGCTCCAGTGCGCATCGTCATTCCCTGGAAGTACGGCTTCAAAAGCATCAAATCCATCGTCAAAATTCGCTTCGTCGAAAAACAGCCTGCGACCACTTGGAATCTCTCCAACTCTCACGAGTACGGTTTTTATTCCAACGTGAATCCCGAAGTGGACCATCCCCGGTGGAGTCAGGCCAAAGAACGCCGCCTGGGCGAATTCTTCAAGCGCAAGACTCTGATGTTCAACGGCTACGGCGACCAGGTGGCTGCGCTGTACAACGGAATGGACCTGAAGAAGAACTACTGATGCGCGCCGTCCTGAAGAGCCGCTGGGCCAAGCCCGTTGTGTTTCTGTTGGCGCTATTGCCCGCGATACACCTCATCTATGCCGCGTTCACGGACGGCCTCGGGGCTAACCCCATCGAGTACATCACCCACGCGACGGGGGATTGGACGCTGCGGTTACTGCTGATCACGCTCGCCATCACCCCTTTCCGGAAAGTGCTGAACGAACCCGACCTGATCCGTTTCCGCCGCATGCTGGGACTCTGGGCGTTCACGTACGGGTGTCTGCACCTGATGACCTGGCTTTGGCTGGACAAGTTCTTCGATCCCGCCGAAATGTGGGCCGACATTGTGAAGAGGCGCTTCATCACCGCAGGCATGACGGCATTCCTGCTGATGCTGCCGCTCGCGATAACGTCAACGTCCGGGTGGATTCGAAGATTGGGCGGAAAGAAGTGGAAGCGGCTGCACCAACTCATCTACGGCAGCGCCGTGGCAGGCGTCATCCACTATTACTGGCTGGTGAAATCCGACATCCGGCTGCCGGTGTTCTATGGGATTCTACTCGCAATGCTGCTGCTGTGGAGGATCATCAACTCGCGCCAAAAAACCGCACCGGCCCCGAAACCGGCCGCCAAGGTTGCAACCGGAGCCGCGGTTCTGAAATAGAGCGCGGGGCAGACTCTCGCCTGCCCCAACATTCATTCCTCTCAAAACGTGAATTTCGCGGATAGCTGAAGGATGCGCGGATCGGATGTTGCGGTCGGCGTGCCAAAGCCGGCGGCCGGTGCGAACACCCGAGTCGTTGCGTTGTAGTTGTACTGCGCCGTCAGGATGCTGCTGAAATTCGCGCGGTTGGTCAGGTTGAAGGCTTCAAACATCAGCCGGAGGCGCGCACGCTCCCAGATCGAAAGGTCGCGCGCGAACCGCACGTCGACACTCGCGAATCCCGGACCATCCAGCGTGTTCCGGCCCACGTACGGCGGACGATCGGTGCGGCTGTTTCCATCGTTGTTCGGATCGTTGCCGGCGTTGATAGTAAACGGACGCCCGCTCTGGAGTTGCGTGATTGTCGAAAATTCGTAGCCGCGCAACAGAGCCCGCGCAACGGGATTCTGAAGGCTCTTCGCATAGTCGATCTGCCACAGCCCCGCCAGCACGAAGCGATGCCGCACGTCCGAATTGGCTCTCCCGCGTTCCAGATTCGGATACACCGTGTAGGCCGCATTCTTCAGGTCATCCGCGCCGACAACTACGGATGTGAAGTCCGGCGCGTCGTCGATAGCATGCGAGAAGGTGTATGAGCCCTGCACCGAAAAGCTCTTCGAGAAGCGCTTTGTCAGTTGAACGAACGCACCATGGTAAATGGAATCCGCGCCGCTGTCGAACAGGCTGATTCGCCCGAAATTCGGATTCGGGCGCGTCCCCGAATACCGCAGGAACGTAACGGGAGTCCCGTCGGCATACGAGGCCTGTATCTCGCCGGGAGCCGACAGGTTGATATCGCGTGTTCGCGACAAATGCTCGCCGCGTACGCCCAGATAACCGACCGTGATCGCGTAATTGGCGCCGAGTTGCGTGTCGATATTGAAGCTCCACTGATGGGTCAGCGGTTGAACATAGTCAGGTGCGAATACGAAAATATCCGGCCGGCGGCTCAGCGCGGGCGGCGCACTCAAGACATTCGGGTAGACCGGCAACCCGCCCGTTGTCGCGTTCAATGTATACGTCTGCACCTGGATTCCGTTCTGCGAAAAGGCTGTGCCCGTCAGGATGGAGGGCGTACGCCCGTAAAACATGCCGTAGCCGCCGCGCAGAACGATGCGCGACGTAGCCTTGTAGGCGAATCCAAACCGTGGGGCGATGTTGTTATGGTCGAGATTGATGCGCGAGGTGTCCAGCCCCAACGACGCGAGCCCCGGATCGGGATTCTTTACGCTTGGTTGCGCCAGCGCAAAATAGTCGTAACGAATGCCGTAGTTGAGGGTCAGACGACCCGTCGCGCGCCAGCTATCCTGTGCGAAGAACGCGAATTCGTTCACGTTTGGATTCGTGAGCGGCCCATCGGTATCGGCGCCGGCGAATGCTTGCGTGAACGAGAACGGCCTGCCTGCCGCGAAATCGGCATAGCTATTGAAAACGTAGCTTCCGCTGAAGTTCCCCGGGAAAAAGTTATCTATGTGTTGGAAGTTGTTGTCGGTCCCGAATTTGAACGAGTGCCGGCCTTTGACAGTCGACAACGTTTCCACCCACTGCACGGTGC
The DNA here is from genome assembly GCA_963720745.1 of uncultured Acidobacteriota bacterium. Classification (GTDB taxonomy): domain Bacteria; phylum Acidobacteriota; class Terriglobia; order Bryobacterales; family Bryobacteraceae; genus TMP-7. The sequence continues at coordinate 2,502,511 of CAVRGO010000001.1, read as the reverse complement.
GCGCATTCGTATAACGCGGGCTGAAACTGTTGCGCCCGATCGACAGAACCGTGGTGCCGCCCTGCCGGATCACGGCTTCTGGAGCGGTCGTGTTCGATTCTCCCGGTTCGTTATCGCGCGTCCATGCGAGTCGAGTCTCAACCAGCGTGCTCGGGTTGAGAATCCACGTATGCGAGCCCGCCACGTTATCGGTAGTAACGTTGCTGTTCCCGGTGTGCTCCGCTGCGCTGGCCTGACCGCCATTTTCGAAGTTCTGGCCCTTGAACCGGTTTGCGTTATACCGAACAGAAAGGCGCTGGCTACCGCTGATATCCCAATCGGCCTTTCCCAGATAAACGTCATTGTTCAACGCGTTCGAATACGGCGCAAGGTACTTTTGAAGCGACTGATAGCCTTGAACTGAAAGAGGATCCGCTGCATCGGGACCGACGGTGAGGATCACCGTATTCGGAGTCGTATTCCGCTGCCCGTCATAGTTGAAGAAGAAGAACAGCTTGTTCTTGATCACCGGTCCGCCGAGGTTCCCGCCGAACTGATTAAAGTGGTACGCGCGTTTCGGTGCCCCGCGGCGATTGTTTTCCCACGAGTTCGCGTTCAACGCCTTGTCGCGAAAGAACTCGAACACCGACCCGTGGAAATCGTTCGTGCCGGACTTCGTGATCACGTTGATCACGCCGCCGCCCGCGCGTCCGATCTCCGCCTGGTATCCGTTCGTGTTTACTTGAAACTCCTGCACCGCATCCTGGCTGAAACTGTACGGATTCCGGCCCGTGCCGGTGCGCCCGGTGGTCTGTCCGAAAAAGATGTTGTTCGTATCGGAGCCATCAACGAGGAGACTGTTCGACGTCCCCCTTTGTCCACCGAAGGACAGGTCGCCGGACCGCGTCTGGTCGCGCACAACTCCGGGTGTCAGCACGGTGAAATCCAGGAAGTTTCGCCCGTTGATTGGAAGGTCCCGCACCTGCTGTTCGGTCACCGTGGTGCTCGTTTGCGATCGTGTCGATTCCACCACCGGAGCTTCAGCGGTCACGCTGATCGTTTCCTGCGCTGTACCGACCTGGAGCGCAACATCATAAGTCAGAACGGCGCCCACATTCAGGGTGATGCCCGACCGTTTTGCGGTCTTGAATCCCTGCGCTTCGATGGAAACATCGTAAGGACCGACGGGAAGCCGGGTGAAACTGTATACGCCGGCTTGGTTCGTCACTGTCGTACGGGTCAATCCCGTGTCTGTATTTGTCGTGCTTACTTTTGCGTTCGGAACCGCGCCCCCGGTTGGGTCGGTCACGGTACCGTTGAGTGTTGCGCCGCCGATTTCGGCTTGCCCGAACAGAGCACCGGCGAGCACAAACACACCAACTACAACGCGTGTAAAGGGCTTGAGCATAAAAACAGTTTACCCGCGACTCCGTTACGTCTCCATAAATTCGTGAAGATTCAAATTTCGAAAGAATCGCTCAGAAAACAATAGAATCCGAAGTGGTTGGACCTCAGCGCGGTAACCGTCGCTCGCCACCTGCGCGCTACAAAATTCGGAAGCACCTCAGCCGAGAAAATCTCTTCGAGAAAATCGGCAACCGGAACATCGTCGAATGCTATAATCGTAAAACGATAGAGGAGCGGCTGGTCAACAGTAGCCCTGCCTAAAGCCGGTGAGCCCGGTGGCAGAAGCGAAAGGGGCCGCCGCCGAAATCGGCGATTCTGGCTCGTAGGACGCCGGTTGGGGGGCAGGCAAACAACCTGTCCACTGTCATCCGCGATCGAAAGGTTCGGATGGAGCGCTATCAGGATCGGTCAACGTACCCTTCGTTTACCCTCCCTTGAGGCGTCTCCTATCGTTTTGTGACGACGCCATGAATCTATTCGAACTCACGCGCGCGCTGGTGGACATCGAATCCATCACCGGCAACGAAGAGCAGGTAGGACGTTTTCTCTTCACCCACCTCTCCGATGTTGCCTCCGGAACGGATGGGCGCGTCGAGGTGATGGACGTCGAAACCGGCCGATTCAATGTCTTCGCGCATTGGGGAGAACCCGCGGTAACGCTCTCCACACACATGGACACCGTGCCACCCTTCTTTGCTTCGCACGAGGATGACGAAAACATCTGGGGCCGCGCCGCCTGCGATACCAAGGGCATCATCGCGTCGATGATCTTTGCGGCCGGCAAACTTCTCGAGCAGGGCACCCGCAACTTCGGCCTGCTGTTCGTCGTTGGTGAGGAGCGCAACAGCGCCGGTGCGTTCGCCGCCGCGAAACAGCCGCGCGGTTCGAAATTCCTGATCAACGGCGAGCCGACCGAGAACAAACTCGCGCTCGGCTCCAAGGGCGCGCTTCGCTTCGAACTGCATTCTTCCGGCCGCATGGCGCACTCGGCGTACCCCGAACTCGGCGAGTCCGCGATCGAAAAGCTTCTCGACGCGCTCGACAAGATTCGACGCATGCCGCTCCCCGTTGACCAGATTCTCGGGAAGAGCACGCTCAACATCGGCACCATCGGCGGAGGTCGCGCGCCCAACGTGATTCCCGACCAGGCACAGGCCGAATTGTTTATTCGCCTGGTGGACGACGGCAACTCTACACGCGAAACCCTCCGCGGCTTGTTGAGCGACTTGGTGGAGGTACGGGAAATTCTCATGATTCCGGCCGTACACCTCGGCTCGCTTCCCGGCTTGGAAACGACAATCGTTTCTTACACCACCGATATTCCGGCTTTCGGCGACACATGGGGACGGCCGTACCTGTTGGGTCCCGGAACCATTCACGTCGCACATACCAGTGAGGAGCGCGTCCCCAAACAGCAACTCGAACAGGCTGTACACATCTATCAAGAAATGGTGAGGCAATTACTTCAGCAATGAACAGTCCAGCAAATCGCATCCCAGTAGGCGTGCTCGGCGGCACCGGAATGGTGGGCCAGCATTTTATCAAGTTCCTCCGCAATCACCCCTGGTTTGAAGTCACCTGGGTCGGCGCGAGCGACCGCTCCGCCGGAAAGAAATACGCCGAGGCGACTAGCTGGCGTCTGGACGGTGAAATGCCCGAGGCAGTTCGCCGCATCACTGTCTCGGAATCGACTCCCGGGAACGGTGCCCCGCGCCTGATGTTCTCGGCCATGGACGCTTCGGTCGCCACCGAAATTGAGCGCGCCTTCGCTCAGGCCGGTCACGTCGTCGTTTCGAACTCGAAGAACCACCGTATGGAGAAGGATGTTCCGCTTCTGGTGCCCGAGATCAATGCCGACCACCTGAAGATCATCCCCCTCCAACAGCGCGAGCGAGGCTGGAAAGGCCAGATCGCGACGAACCCGAACTGCTCTACCGTTGTGTTGACCATGGGCCTCGCCCCGTTTAAGCAATTCGGCATCAAAAACGTGATCGTCTCGACCTTGCAGGCGATCTCCGGCGCGGGTTATCCGGGCGTCGCATCGATGGACATCAACGCGAACGTCATCCCGTACATTGGCGGGGAAGAAGAGAAGATGCAGATCGAGACGCAGAAGATCCTCGGCGATTTCGCCGGCGATCGCATCGAGCCACTCGCCGCCGGCGTGAGTGCGCACTGCAATCGCGTCCCGGTTGTAGACGGGCACCTGGTCACCATTTCGGTCGAGCTCGACCGCAAGCCGTCCCGCGACGAAGCGATCCGCGCCATTCAGGAATTCCGGGGCGTTCCGCAGCAGCGCAAACTTCCGAGCGCGCCCGCTCAACCGGTGGTCTACATGGACGCGCAGGACCGGCCGCAACCGCGCCGCGACGCCGAACGCGAAAACGGTATGACCGTGTTCGTCGGCCGGCTCCGCGAATGCCCTGTCATGGACTATAAATTCATCGCCCTCGGCCACAACACCATCCGCGGCGCCGCCGGTGCCGCGGTCTTGAACGCCGAACTTATGTACTCGGAGGGACTCCTCGACTAACAACTAGCCACTGGCCACTTACTCTTATGATCGTCATGAAATTCGGCGGCACGTCTGTGGAATCGGCGGCCGCCATCGAACGAGTTGCGGGAATTGTGCGCGCACGGCTGGCCCGCCGGCCGATCGTTGTCGTCTCGGCGATGGGCAAAACCACCAACCGGCTGCTCTCGATCGCTCACCACGCCGTCAATGCGCACCGCGACGATGCCTTGCGCGAACTGCTGGCGCTCCGCGATTTTCATCTCAGCGAATCGGGAATGGAGCGCACCGTCGACGAGCATTTTCAGGAGTTGACGGAACTGGTGAAAGGGCTGGCCATACTCGGCGAGCTTACGCCCCGCTCCATCGATGCAATCTCCAGCTTCGGCGAGCGCCTCTCCAGCCTCATCGTCACCAATCAGTTCAAACGTCACGGCATCAAGACCACCCACGTGGACTCCCGCAAGGTGATCATCACCGACAACCGCCACACTCAAGCGGCGCCGTTGTTCGACATCACCTACGAGCGCCTCTCCCGCACGATTCCTCCGCTTGCCCGCGACGCCGTCGTCGTGATGGGCGGCTTCATCGGATCCACGGAAACCGGAGTCACTACCACGCTGGGCCGTGGAGGTTCCGATTTTACCGCTTCGATCGCCGGCGCGGGAATCGGCGCCGAAGAGATCCAGATCTGGACGGACGTCGACGGAATGCTCACCGCCGATCCGACGATCCTTGCCGGCGGCCATCGCGTCCGCGCCTGCTCCTTCGCCGAGGCGGCCGAGCTTGCCTACTTCGGCGCGAAGGTGCTGCACCCGGCCACCGTCCTTCCCGCAGTCGACAAAAACATCCCGGTGCTGATCCTCAACTCCCGCCGCCCCGAGGTCGAGGGCACTCGCATCGTCCCGGAAAGCGTCCACTCCCGCAATGTCGCCAAGAGTATCGCCTGCAAAAAGAACATCACACTCGTCAACATCCACTCCACCCGAATGCTGATGGCGCACGGTTTTCTGCATCGAATCTTCGAACTGTTCGATCGCCATGGAACACCCGTCGATATGATCGCGACCTCCGAAGTCAGCGTCTCGCTCACGGTGGACCATCCGGACCGGCTTCCAGAGATTCGCCGCGAACTCGAGCAGTTCTCCGAAGTGTCGATCGAAAGCGATCAGAGCATCATTTGCCTGGTCGGCGACAATATTCGCTACACTCCTGGAGTGGCGGCGCGCGTCTTCACCGCGCTCGGCGACATCAACGTCCGCATGGTTTCCCAAGGCGCTTCCTTATTGAACATCGGCTTCGTCGTAGCCCAGGCCGATCTGAAGCGCGCTACCGAAGCGCTGCATTCGGAATTCTTCACCGATCTCGACCCGGAGGTTTTCGCATGAAACTCGCCCTCGTCGGCTACGGAAAAATGGGCCGGATGCTCGACCAATTCGCGCCGCAATTCGGGCTAGAGGTAGTCGCGCGGATCGATGCAGGTGACGACATTTCTCAGGCCGCCGGTGCCGACGTCGCCATCGAATTCACACAACCCGAATCGGCTCCCGGCAACGTCGAGCGACTCGCGGGCATGAAGATCCCGGTGGTATGCGGCACCACGGGCTGGTTCGATCAACTGCCCCGGCTGACTTCGATCGTCGAAGCCAACGGCTCGGCTCTGGTGTGGAGCCCCAACTTCTCCATCGGAGTGAATGTCTTCACTCGCGTGGCCGCCGAGGCCGCGCGCTTGTTGTCCGGCGAAACCGATTACGACGCCTGGGCTTGGGAAATTCACCACCACACGAAAAAGGATGCGCCTTCGGGAACGCTGCTCAAACTCGTGCAGGCAATGAAATCCGCCGGCTACACGCGTCCAATCGATGTGAGTTCTAATCGTGCCGGCGCCCACCCCGGCACCCACGAAATCGGCTTCGACTCCGCGGCCGACACCATCACCCTGAAACACACAGCACGCAGCCGCGAAGGGTTTGCCCGCGGAGCGCTCAAAGCCGCTCAGTGGGTGGCCGGACGCCGCGGTGTGTTCGAATTCGGCGAAGTGCTCTTCGGAAGGTAAAACATGTTCAATGGATGCGGAACTGCATTAGTGACTCCATTCCGGCGCGACCAATCCCTCGATGAACCCGCGCTGCGCCGCCTCGTCAAACGCCAGGTCGACGCCGGAATCAACTTTCTCGTCCCTTGCGGCACAACGGGCGAAAGCCCCACGCTCGAACACCGCGAGCACTTGCGCGTCGTGGAAATCACGCTCGAAGAGGCACGCGGCAGAGTCCCCGTGGTCGCCGGCGCGGGCGGCTACAACACGCGCGAAGTTATCTACCTCGCGAAAGAACTGAAAGCCATGGGTGTCCAGGGCATCCTGTCGGTGACCCCTTACTACAACAAGCCCACGCAGGAAGGCCTGTATCAGCACTATCGCGCGATAGCTTCAGCCGTGCCCCTGCCCATCATTGTCTACAGCGTTCAGGGCCGCACCGGAGTGAATGTCGAACCCGCGACTCTCAAACGCCTGGCCGACATCGACAATATCGTCGGCGTGAAGGAAGCGTCGGGCAACATCGCGCAACAAGCGGCTGTGCTGAATGCCGTTCCCGACAACTTCGCGGTGCTGTCCGGCGACGACGCCATCACGCTTCCCTTGATCTCGCTGGGCGGATGCGGGCTCATCTCCGTCGTTGCGAACGAAATCCCCGCGCTCACCGCCGGTCTCGTGCAGGCCGCGCTCTCGAACGATTCGACGCGCGCCCGCGATCTTCAGCGTCGCTATTTCCCGCTGATGGAGGTCAACTTCGTCGAAGCCAATCCGATCCCGGTGAAATACGCGATGGCGCAGATGGGCCTGTTGGAGCCCGTGTGGAGGCTGCCGCTGGTGCCACCATCCGAAGCGAGCCGCAATAAAATCGACGCTGTCCTCAATTCCCTGAACTTGATCGCGACCGTACATGCAAGCTGAAATCGAACAGCTCTTCGACTCAAAACCGGACTCTTACTCCGACGCGGACTTCGAACTGTTCCGGCAGTTTAAGGATCGAATGAACATCGGAGCGATTCGCGCCGCCGAACCCGACGCCGCCGCGCCCAGCGGTTGGCGCGTGAATGGATGGGTGAAGAAAGGCGTGCTGCTCGGCTTCCGCATGGGCGTTATCACTGACATGTCGATAAACGCGGAAAAGCAGCCCTTTCTCGACAAGTCGACGTACCCTGTGAAACGCTTTTCAACCGGCGATGGCGTGCGCATCGTTCCCGGCGGCTCGTCGATTCGCGACGGTTGTTATGTCGGCCGCGGCGTCACCTGCATGCCGCCGATGTACATCAACACGGGAACGTACGTCGGCGACGGCACAATGATCGATTCCCATGCGCTCATCGGCAGTTGTGCGCAGATCGGCCGCAACTGCCACATATCGGCTGCTGCGCAGGTCGGTGGAGTGCTCGAACCGATCGGCGCACTGCCGGTGATCATCGAGGACGACGTGCTGGTGGGCGGAAACTGCGGCATCTACGAAGGCACGATTGTGAAGCGCCGCGCCGTTCTCGGCACCGGAACGATTCTCAACCGCTCGACCCCAGTGTACGATTTGGTTCGCGGCAAGGTCTATCACGCGACTGACGACAACCCGCTGATCATCCCCGAAGAGGCGGTGGTCGTTGCGGGCTCCCGTGCCATCACGCACGGACCCGGAAAGGACTGGGGGATCTCGCTGTACACGCCCGTCATCGTGAAGTACCGCGACAGCAAAACCGACACGAAGATCCAACTTGAGGATCTGCTGCGCTGAAGTATCGGATCGATTCCGCTTGGCGGGCCACTTTACGATCTGTTGAGCGGCGGTTCATATGGGAGTTGAACCATCGTTTGGCGGCACGGCGTAATCAGTTAGGCCTCAGTGCAGCGACAAAGCGCGTTCCGATCGCGGGTTTATTCGATTCTCTGGCAATTGCGCCGCGGCTGTATCCGGAGGATTTGACATGCGCGTCTCTGGGGCCCTGCACATTCCGGACGACCCGTTTCACCGGCCTGAGCTCGCGTTGCCGCTGGACATAATTAGAGCAGTGATGCGGGCGGTGAGCCCCGAAACAAGAACCTACGGCAGCACGCAGCTTCGCACGAGGCGCCTGGCCGCCTCAGTGACTGCTCCATACACGAGATGGGCGCCAAATTCCACGGCTTCAGCCGGAAGTGTTGACCGGGCAATTGGCTCGGAAAGTCCGACCGCAGGCACGGTAATTACGTGCGCTCCCAGCCAGACCACGATCCCGAAAGGGATTCCCCATCCCGCAGCGGCAATCGGCTCCAATTCGACGATCGTTCCGTATGCCGCCGCCATGCTCGCACCAAAAGCGTAATGCATTACGGGTCCGGCAATCATCTTCTCTCGTTCACTCAGTTTGCGATGCAAAAGGCATTGCGCGATAAAGGAACCGGCCAGGACTGTGGAATCTTCTTTGTTCTGCCGGGTTACCTTCTTCGGGGGAAGCACAAGCGAGTGAAATTGGCTCATCGCGAATGAGGCTGCAAAGCCTCCCAAGGCGCCCGCGATAAGGCCCTTCCATGGATTGTGCCGCCGTGCATCCCGCATACTCTACCTCTGGCACTCAGCGATCTCTAACGGCGCGATGGTTGCAACCGTGCTCAAAAAACGGCTGGCTACGCGATTCATTTCGAATTCTTCAACGTCGCGCGATGCGGACAATGCTAAAGAACCGCGCAGGTCCGGGTCGCGATACAGGCGCATAATTCCTTCCGCGAGCGCTTCTGGATTTTCAGGCTCTACCAGCATCCCATGGCGAACCACTTCGGGCACGGCGGCAGCGCGCGCAGCTACAATCGGTTTTCCCGCCGCCATCGCCTCCAGAAACACGATCCCAAAACCTTCCTGAACGGTGGGCAGGCAGAAGACGTCCGCCCGTCTGTATTCGGTGGCGAGTGTGCTCATGTTCACATCACCAACCCAATGGACAGTTGACTCGAGATGCAGATCGATCCAGATTTGTTGGAGCCTCAAGTACTCAGGGCCATTCCCGACTATTCGAATCTCCAGTTCTGGAATACGATCACGCAACAAAGCGGCTGCCCGCAGCAGCACGTCGACGCGCTTGCGAGAATACAGCCGGCATACCGATAAGATCGTGAACTTCCGCGGATCCGGTGCGGCCGGGCTCGCGCGAAACATCTTCCGCCAGGTATCCAGGTCGATCAACTCGGGCACCACCACGGCATTGCTCACGCCATAGAGTTCCTCGAGACGCATCGCGCAGTAACGGCTTATGGTGATGACCAGATCGGCACGTCTCGCGTGTTTTGCCTCGAGCCGGGCCTGAAACGCCAGGCTCGCGCGCGTGCGCCCACGCTCGAATTGCACTGCATCGCCCAAAACACCTTTGATGCAAGCAACATGCGGCAGGGAATTTCTACGGCCGGCAATGCTGTAGCCGTCAACGTCTATCCCGATCGTCGCGTCGCCGCTGAACTTCCTCCAACGCAAGGTCTCATTGAACAGCACGCGCGTGGCGGTATAGACCGGCGTCCGTAAGCGCGGCGTTACGAACGCTACCTCGATGCCAAGCCGTCGAAGCGCTTCGGCCAAAGTCCGCGTTCCCACGTAGCAGCCGCTGCCCAGCCGCACATCCCAAGGAATCGCAGTTATGAAATGAAGCGTGCTCACGATATCACGCAGACCCACGCAGGTAGATGATTCGGCTTTCGAGTGTCAACTCCCCGGGCTGTTCTGAGAACGATTTTACCGTTCCCGGAGTCGCTGCAAAGCAGGGGAGACGGCAAGAACCCTGCTCCACACCAGACCATCTACCTATGGGGTCGAGCAAACGCCTTCGCTTCCCTGCCGCCGTCCTCCTTCGGTTTGCGATACAGCGGGTGAAACAGCAAAACCCCACTTGGGCTCGCGTCGACGCGATCGTTCAAGCGTATCAGTTATCCTTCGCAGGTGGTTTGGGGAGCGTGGTCACATGGGGAGCGTGGTCACTACCGTGACTTTGCGCGATGCCGGATCGACGAACTTCAATCCCGCGGCGTCTTCCAGGCGTCCACGAAGCCGGCACGCACGGATCCCCGCGAGGATTGGTGCAGCTCGGTGTACGCGCCCGCCATCGTGAAGTACCGACAGCCAAACCACACGAAAATCCAACTGGAGGATCTGCCGCGCCGGCCTATTTGACCGTGACCTTCACCTGCTCGGAGTCCATTCCCCCCGGTCCGGTCACTTTCACGATGTACGTCGTGGTCTTCTTTGGATAATCGGCGAAGCACCCGCGTTCCGGCGTGGCAATCACCTGCCCCATTCCACCGCCCGCACGCACTGAAACCGGCCGTAAGCCGCCGACATCGTAGTTGCTGGCATTCTGCGCCTTGAAACAGAGCACCACCTGCTCGCCCTTCGCGACAACCAGTTTGTTCACTGAGATATCGATCAGTTTCGGTCGTGCCGGTCCCACCTCGACGACAGCGGTCTCGGTCACGCCCGCGCCATCCGTGCCCTTCGCGGTTAACGTGTACGTCGTGGTATGGGGCGGCGCAATCTCAAAACATCTCACCAGCGACGGCCACAGTTTTTCGATCGGCGGATCGAGTTGCACCGAGTTGGCATTCTCGACCCCGTAGCACAACACTGTCTTCTCGCCTGAGGCGAGCAGCGGTTGGGCCGCATAGAATTGCGTAATTCGAACCGCTCCCGGTCCTTCCGAGGGCGCCGGCGCCGCGGTTTGCCGGAATCGTGCCGGCCGGAATCGCGCCAGGAAGATCACCAGCACAATGGCTAGAAGAACAACATGACGGAGCCTCATCAACCGGATTAGACACCGGTAAGCGCCCGCAAGTTCTCTCCGAATATGAGCGAAGCCTGCTCGGTGGCCAACCCGAGTTCGTACAACGCCTTAGCCTGTACCTCGAAAATCGCCTGGTTCCATCCGCGGGGCAGCCACGACGAATCGGTGCCGAACAACAGCCGCCGCGGACCCACCAATTCCAGTGTCCGCCGGAACACGTCGCGCAGCGATAATCCTTCGAAATGCATCCAACGATTCGTACTCGAAGTGTCGAGAAAAACGTTCGGGCACATCTCGCACAACATGAGCGCTTCGCGGAAGTACCCGGCTCCGAAATGAGGCACTACGAACCGCAATCCTGGATGGCGCAACGCTACCGAGTGCAGGTCGATCGGGTTCGAGAACCGCATGTCGAAGGGGGAAGGCAATCCGAGTTTGTCCCGCACTCCCACGGTCAGCACGCCGCAGTGAACGAATACCAGCGTGGACGGCCGCGTCGCCGCGATCACGTCCAGCACCGCTTGCGCGGCATCGTCCTGCATCGAATACCGGTGCATCGCAGGGAAGAGGCACACGCCATGCATTCCGCGATCCAGCGCGCTTTGTACCCGCGGCACGCCATCCGATGCGAGCGGGTTCACCATGAAATACCCGAGAAACCGCTTCGGGAAAGCAGCAACTGCAGCCGCCACCGAGTTCTCGTCTCCGGGTAAACTCGCGATCAGCGCGGCGCGGTCCACTCCATGACGATCCAGCTCTTCCACCCAAACCCGCGCCAGTTCCTCGGACGATTCCGGCGGCATCAGCCATCCCAGCGTCGCCCCCATGGACTCGAACGTCAGCCCCGGCTTCTGGTGCGCGAGCATCGAATAGAATCCGTGCGAAAAGAAGTGTACGTGCGCATCGGAGACGTGTATTGGCCCCCACGGAGATGAGATCATTGTCCTCAGTCCTCGCCCGCCCGAGCGGCGCGCTTATACTCGCCCCCCTGATGGGAGGGTAGCCGCGTCAATCCCGTTGCCAGGGCGAATTGCGTTAAACCTGCGATGTTGCTGACACCCAGCTTCTTCATCATCGTCTTCCGGTAGCTCCGCACCGTCTGAAGCCCCAAATCGAGCAGCACCGCGATGTCTTTACTGGTCTTGCCCTCGGCGACCATGCGCAGCACCTGCAACTCGCGCGGCGACAGATCCGCCAGCTTCGGGTGCGACAACCCGATCACCGCATCCCCGCGCTGGATTCGGTCCAACAGACGGTCGGAAACCTGCGGGCTGAAGTAGGTACCGCCCCGCGCGACAGCACGAAGTGCATCGAGCAGATCGTTGTCGGAGGCTCTCTTCAATACAAAGCCGCGAGCCCCGGCCCGTAGGGCGCTCACCACCGAATGCTCGTCATCGTACATCGAAAGGATAATGACTTTCGCCCCCGGCAGGTAACGGAGAATCTCTTGCGTAGTCTCGATTCCGTTCAGGCCCGGCAATCCGATGTCCATCAAAATCAAATGCGGATTCGAACGCCGGCAGATTCGTACCGCCTCCGCGCCGTTTTCGGCTTCGGCAATGACATTGAAATCCCCGGAGTGGCGAAGGATCGCCTTGATCCCGTCCCGCAGGATCTTGTGATCGTCCACCAGCAGTACTTCAACAACAGCCATCGATTTCGCCCACTACCCGTTCTGCCCGGATCACGGCGCCGCCTTCACAGTGCGGCGTAACAGACACTACGATACCCGCTTTCAACGCATAATGGTGCAGCAGCAACAAACTACGCTCTGCGCTGTTGGCCCGCCTGTCGGGTTGAGACCCCTCGGATCGGATCTCGAGAACATGCGATCGATCCGCTCGTCGAAAGCTGACCGCTACCTTCTCCGCGCCTTGCCGGGCAGCCATTTCGAGCGCCTGCTCGGCCACCCGAAAGAACGCCACGGCCCCAGTGGACGGCAATGCGGTGCTCTCCGGAAAATCGAGAGTCGCCCGCAATCCCTTGGCCGACGCTCTTTCGACGAGATATTCGAGAGCGTACCGAAGTCCGGTTCGCTCGGCCAGCGCGGGATTAACCGAATGGCTCAGCTCGCGGACCGACTTCATCACCTGCTCGAGAGTCGCTTGGATCTCCCGCGTTCGCTCCCCCAGTTCGGGGATTCTGTCCGCGAAATCGAGTTGCAACACAGCCAGTTGAAGACCGGCCGCGCTCAACGTCTGGCCGACTTCGTCGTGCAGCACTCGCGCGATGTGCGAGCGCTCGTCATCGAATTCGCCGATCAGCGCAGCGACGGCTTCGAACCCGGTGGACGAGCGCGAATTCACCCGGCCTTCTTGCGGCTGATGGCCCGGCGCGCCGCCTCGGCGACGTTCTTTGCAACCAGGCCGTACTTTTCAAGAAGCCCTTCCGGCGTGCCGGATTCGGCGTACGTGTTCTCGATACCGACGAATTCCATGACACACGGCGATGTTTCACCCACCGCCTGCGCCACGCGAACACCGAGACCGCTGTCCACCAAGTGCTCTTCGGCGACAACGATGGCCTTGGTCTCCGCAGCCGCCTTACCGATCAACTCCTTATCCAGCGGCTTGATCGTGTGAAGATCGATGACGCGCGCCGAGATTCCTTCGGCTTCCAGTGTCTCCGCCGCGCGAATTGATTCCGCCACCAGCAACCCGGTTGCAATCAGGGTAACGTCGCTGCCGTCGATCAATTCGATCCCCTTGCCGATTTCGAATTTTTGATCCGGCGAATAAATCACCGCAGCCTTCGCGCGTCCCGCACGGATGAATACCGGCCCGAACATCTTGGCGGCCTCAATTACCAGAGCGTGCATCGAGAACTCATCGGCTGGCGAAATCACTGTGAAGCCCGCCAGAGAACACGCCAGGCTCAGGTCCTCGATGCTCATCTGCGAAGGACCGTCTTCGCCGATCGAAATGCCGCTGTGCGTGCCCACCACCTTCAGGTTCACGTGCGGAAACGCCGCCGTCACACGCAACTGCTCGAACCCTTTGTTCAGAACGAAGCAGGAAAAACTGGACACAAACGGGATCTTGCCGGAGGCCGCCAGCCCCGACCCGATCGCAACCATGTTGGCCTCGGCTATCCCGCACTCGAAAAAGCGGTCCGGAAACTCCTTGGCGAAAAGACTCGTATAGGTCGATTTCGATAGATCGGCATCGCAAACAACGACATCCTTATTCTGTCGGCCCAATTCGACCAGCGCCTTGCCAAAGGCTTCGCGCGTGGCCGCTCCCAGTTTGAGTTCGAATTTCGTTTTGGTCGGCATGGTTACGCAAGCTCCTGTAGTGCCTTCTGTTCCTCTTCTTTGGTCGGCGCCACTCCGTGATATTTCGGGTTGTTCTCCATGAAGGAAACGCCCTTGCCTTTGATGGTTTGGGCGATGATGGCCGTCGGCTGGCCTCTCGTTGCGCTAGCTTCGGCGAAGGCCTTCTGGAGCGCGGGAACGCTGTGGCCGTCACAATCGATGACGTGCCAGCCAAAACTCTTCCACTTGTCCACCAGCGGCTCCAGGTCCATGATGTCCTTCACGAAGCCGTCCAGTTGAATCTTGTTGTAGTCGACGATGGCCACCAGGTTATCGACGTGGTGGTACGCCCCGAACATCGCGGCTTCCCAAATCTGCCCTTCCTGACTCTCGCCATCCCCGAGAACGACGTACGTCCGTGAGGGACTATGGTCGAGCCGCGCAGCCAGACCCATGCCGATGCCCAGCGAAAGCCCTTCCCCCAGTGAGCCGGTGGACGCTTCGAGCGCGGGAATAAACCGCACGTCCGGATGGCCTTGATAGATCGATCCGAGTTTCCGCAGCGAGTTCAACTGATCGATAGGCGTGTATCCGCATTCGGCAAGAACCGTGTACAGAACTGGAGCGGCATGACCTTTTGACAGAATGAAGCGATCGCGGTCCGGCCATTTGGGGTTGGCGGGATCGTGACGCATCACGTCAAAAAAGAGTGTGACGAGTATCTCAACGGCCGACAACGAACCGCCCGGATGCCCGGACTTCGCAGCCGTGATCATTTCAATAATGTGCCGGCGAGTTTCCTTTGCAATCGCCTGTAGTTCGTGGACGTCAGAGGTCTTTTTCATGCGTCAGTCTTCAATGTAGCACTGCCGCATGCGCGCACTGCCGCGCTTCGAGCCTTCCGGCAGGGTGCCGAAGCCCGGCCTTCAGGCGCTTGCCGATTCAGACGAAATCGATCCAGGATCCAAAACAGCGATCTCGTGATCGAGAAATGCCAGAGCCTGCAGCAACTGCTCTTTGTAGCGCGGATTGCAGGCAGTTTCGAGGTCGTTCATAACACGAGTCCGAGACAGCATGAGTCCATTCAACTTCGTATCGTGTTCGATTTCTTCCATGGTTCTCCGATGGTGATGTTCTTTACTTGCTGTGCGAACGGCAACTGCCGAGTCCACCTGCGACTCGACTGACTTACTTTCCCAGCCGCGAGCCATGTACTGAGTATAGGACGGCGCGCGGCTGGTGAGAAGCGGGTTAAAACGAAATCGTCAACTCAGGCCGATTACCGCGGCCTGACGTAGCATGTCCGGATCCTGCACCCCGACCTTCAGCGCCGATCGCATCTGCTTCTTCGCCTCTGCATCCTCGCCGCTCGCGTACAGCGCCCACGCATACGCGGCCAGCGTGTGTGCGTCGTGCCGCCGGGCCAACTCCATCCTCGCGATTCGCAGCGCCTCCTCCGGCCGGTGAGCGTAATTCGCATAGTATGCGATCAACTCGTGATTCGAATTGTCGGCGCGGTTCATCTCCGCCCGCGCCTTCTCTTCGAACTCACTGAAAACCGGCCGGGCGTCCTCCGCGCGCCCGGTCATCTCCAGCGCCTCGCCGAGAGCGAACAGATTCTCGGCGTGCGGAGCCTTCTGATAACGTTTCTCGAACAGCGCCACCGCCTCCGGATAACGCTTCTGCGCGACACGAACCTTGCCGAGATTGCCTAACGCGTAGTGGTAATCCGGAAAGATCGCGAGCGCCTGCATCAACACGTGTTCTGCATCGGCGGTGCGGCCCTGCATCAGCCGCAGATGGCCGATTTGGGTCAGGATCCACGCGCGATCCTCCGTCTCTGTCGGCGAAGTCCCCTGTAGCGCCATGTTCATCGCCTCGATGGCGCCATCCAGATCGCCGAACAACTCGCGCAGATAGGCGGTCCGTGTCAGCGCGGGAATATTGCCCGGACGCAGGTTCAGCATCCATTGCGCCGCCTTCTCCGCATCGGCATAGTTCCCGAGTTCGGCGTTCGCATCACACAGATAGCCGTAAACCAGAACATCGTCGGGAACCCGCTTATTCAATTCCGTCGCCTTCTCCAGCGCCTTTGCAAACTCGTGCCGCCCCAACAGCAGCCACACCTGCACCTTCAGCGCCGCGAAGTTCGCCGGTTCAATTTCGAGCGCCCGCCCGAGCGACTCTTCCGCTTGAGTATAGAAGTCGGTGTCCGACGTTTCTCGCGCCCGCCGCGCCAGGGCCAGCGCGAGATCCGTGTAGGCCTGCGCCGACTTCGGATGCTTCTCGATCCCCTGCCGCGCCGCCTCAACCTTCCTGGCTGCGGGCGAGGGCGGCTCGCCGCAATAAGCGACTGCCGCCAGCATGAGTATGCCTATGAACTTCATGTGATCCTCGCACTTTCCTTCAATTCACCGCACACGGAAACAGCGCGCCGCGCGTGCATCCGAATTCGCCCGGATCGATGTGCCGCCGTCCGCGCCCGCTGTGCGCCCACGCCACATAAGGGAATTTGTTCTGTGTCGGCACATCGTTGGTGTTCACACCATCGCCGATGCGCGTATTCGGCGGCGTGTTGTACCCGTCCACCAGCGCTCCGGCCACCACTCGCGCGGCGATGTCGACGACATCGTCCGTGAGACGCCGTCCATTCGGGAATCCTCCCAGATCGCCTGCCAGCACAGCCATGCGCTTTCGCTGAAACGCCGAGGTCGGCGGCACTCCCGTATTCAGACGCAGCAAATCGGCAACCGGACCGGCCGGAGTTCCGGGTGCTGCGATCGGAGGCATGTATTGCACCAGCAGCAGCAAATCGTTCCGCGGAGGTGGCGGCACCTTCAACCCGAGTGCCGCATTGAACACGCGCGCCAGCAGCGGATCCAGCGCTCCCGCCGCGAAATCCCTATCGTTCTTCGGCTCCGACATGCTCCACTTGTCCTTTGAACCCGTGCCGACGATGAGTTCGTTGATCAATGGATTGCCGAGCCTCTGCACCTGCTGCCAGTCGCCGCTGTCCTCGGCGCCATCGGGCGAGCGCCGGACCGTCATGCGGGCCCGCGAGGTCGTTCCCCACGTCCCGATCGTCGCGGCCGGGTCCGTTGCGGGCACCTGTTTGCCGGTGCGCGTCAGCATCGCAATCGGCACCTCGATCGCAATCGTGTTCACGTTGAAGCCGGACACCGAATCCGGCGCCCAATTGAACAAATCGTTCGAGTCCTGCGCCTGGCTGAGCACTCCGCCCCCGGCCATCGTTCGGAAATTCAGGGTGTCGAACGCCGCGCCGAGATCGATGAAAAAAGGATCGTCCGCCGTTCCGGCCCATACGCGTATGCCGTTGCCGGCGTCGTAGATGCCTTGCTTGCACAGGTTCCCGTAGTTCGGCATCGTGCGAGGGCCGACATTGCTCGGCACCGCGAACAGCGATCCGCCGTTCGCATTCGTCAGTTCGGTGCGACTCCCGCCTTTTACCATCGTTACCGTGTAGCTCTGCCGCAGGCTGAATCCTTCCGACCCCGGTCCGTCGAGCGCGGTAATCGCGGGCGGTATCAGCGGAGTGCCCGCGGCGATCGGCGCGGGCGACCCATCCGGCGCGTTGATCCCTTCATTCACGCCCACGAATCCGGTGAAGACTCCGGGAGCGCGAATCTCGGTCTGAAAACGGAATTCGAACGTGATGTCCTCCACCGCGTCGTTGTTGTTGTCGATACGGATCGCATACAAAATGTTCGGATCGAACGGGAAGTAATTCGGACCGTTTGCCGGCTCCAGAAACGGATCGACATTGAGAATGAACGTGACCTTACTCGAATCGTCGTAGCTGACGAAAGCGTAAAAGTCGGTGATATCGGCTTTGGTGTCGAGAGCGGTGATGGGAGCTTCGCGATGGCTGGCGGCGAACGAATTCACCGGCAGCATCATCATCCACGCCATCGACAGACACACGAAGGGCTTCATCTTTTTCAAAGGTTGTTCTCCTGTTACGGCGGCGGGCTAGGCCCCGGCCGCGACATAGAGGATTACGAACCGGCGGTCTGTTCGGATGTTCCACGGCGCAGTTTTTCTTCTGCAGGACGTGAGCTGTTTCCGTTTCACGCTCCGCGTACACCTTTCAGATCACGAACGAAGGCCCGCTCCCGGGTCCAGATCAGACTACTTTGCTGGAGGCGTGCGCATTGAAGTTTCGGAAAACGCTGCTGCTTGCGTCGGTGCTCGTTCTCGTCCCCGCGTTCAACTGCTGGGGAGACACCGTCATTCTGGACGCTGTCGATTCGGGGTACTATACCTCAAACGGTCTGCACGATCCGAACATCGAAAATTACCTGACTGGGCAATTCACAATCGAGACCGGAGTTTCTTTGTCTTCGACCTCTTATCGGTAACCGGCCAGATCAATTCGGCCACCCTGCGGCTTTTCAATCCGGAAGTTTCGCAATTTCTGCATCGGTATGTGTCCCCCGATCCCACCGAAACGCTGAACTTCTACGACGTAACCACCCCAGCCGCCGACATCACCGGCAATCTTGCCGGAATCGCCGGATTCAACGACCTCGGCTCGGGAACCCTCTTCGGGACTCGCACTGTAAGCTCAGCCGATAGCGGTCAACTCCTCAGCATCAGTCTGAATACATCCGCCATTACGGCGCTGAACGGCGGAACGGGACTCTTCGTCATCGGTGGCGCGCTGGGCACCATTAGCGGCCCAGCCGATCAGTACGTTTTCGGCTTCAGTATGGCTTCGTTCGTCGACAACCACACCCGCCAACTCGTTTTGGAGGTATCCGCGGTTCCCGAGCCGTCCACGGCTGGGTTTGCGGCGATCGGGATCGTGCTGATTGCCGCAGCCACCGTCATTCGCCGGGCACATCAACCGCAGCGTGGACCAACCACGCTCAACGAGGAGAGGAGATGAACAGGGTTTCACGCCGCACGTTGCTCGGGACAGCGCTGAGTTCGCCGTTCGTGCTAAGTGAAACAACTGCGCGACCCTTTCGACGTCGGGTTCATCGGAGAATCGAGCCCGTACGCCGGTTCGGAATCTATCAAGAAGAATATCGAAGAGATCTTCCGTCCACGTCTCATCGGCAAGATCTCCGTTTGACGTGGAGCACCTCGCTACCGGTTGGGCCGGCGCCCGTTCGGGCTACGCCGCCTGGGCCGGCGATGCTGCCTGTTGCGACATCATCGGCAAGGCCGCGAATCTCCCGGTGTACCGGCTTCTGGCGACCGATGCTCCGCCGCAGCCGCATGTCCGAATGTACATGTCAGGGAGAGTCGAATACGCGTGGTACAAGCATCCTGAAGACCTGATCGACGAAGCGGTCTGTCATAAAGAGGAAGGCCACACGGCGTTCAAGTTCCGGATTGGGACGGAGTGGAAGAACAGCGGATGACGACTCAGAAATACATCCCGTGCGTTTATAAGCTTCGGGAAGCGGTCGGTCCGGATATGGACCTGATGCAGGAAAGTAACATGCGGCTCTCGCTCGAAGAATGTCTCGAGCTCTTTGCCGTGCTGGAAGAACTGAGGTTTCTTTGGTTCGAAGAACCCGTTCGGACCAACGAACCGGGCGCCCTGGAGAATCATCTGCGTATTCGTGAGGCTCTGCGTACAGTGAAAGTGTCCGGCGGCGAGAGCCGTGGCAGTCGGTTCGACTTCAAGGAGTGGATCGACCGCGACGGGTACGACATCGTGCAACCCGACTGCAACGTGACCGGCGTCACCGAGGCCTGGCACATTGCGCGCATCGCAGGAGTGAAAGGCAAACCGTGCTGCCCGCATAACTGGCACGGTCGACTTACGACCATGGCCAACGCGGCGTTAGTGGCGGCAATCCCCAACCACTTAGTGCTCGAGCTCAACCAGACCTACAGTCCGTTCAAGGAAGATCTCTTAAGGGATCCACTTACGGTGCGGAATGGGTTCATGAACCTGTTCGACAAACCAGGATTCGGCGAGGAGTTGAAGCCGGGATCGCGAGTAAGTTCCCATACTTGCCGGGGAATTACTGGAAGGCGAACCCGAACTTACCGGCATAGGATCGGAATCCGGGAAGCGGTTCACGGCCGATCCGCGGCGAACCACGGTTCAGTAACATGGAAGAACCATGCGACTTGGTACGTGGCCTGTCATTGCACTGATTGCGAGCGCGACATTGGCGCCGCTCACCGCGCAACCTGCCGCCGGTTCGGCGAGCGTTTCCCCGATCTGGCCCGGTGTACCGCCGGGGTCCGAAAACTCGACTTGGCACGAGCAGTCCATGGGCACACCGCCGAACACGATGGTACGCAACGTGGTCACGCCCACCCTCACGATGTTCAAGCCCGAGGGCGCGGCGAACGGCGCCTCGGTGATCGTTGCACCCGGCGGAGCGTTCCGATTTTTGATGGTCGATTATGAGGGCAGCGATGTCGCACGCTGGCTTGCGCACCACGGAATCACCGCATTCGTTCTGAAGTATCGCGTCATGCATACGCCGGAGAAGGACTCCGATATGCCCGCCTTTCTGCAGGACTTGAATAAGAGGCTCAGCGGACGCGATGTCAAGTCGGACAAGCCGCCGGTGGGAGATCAGGCCACCGAAGGCGCCCGTACACTCGGGGAGGAGGACGGACGACAAGCGATCCGATATGTCCGCCGTCACGCCGCCGAGTGGTCGCTCGACCCGCATCGCATCGGCATTATGGGGTTCTCGGCGGGAGGCGGGGTGGTCATGGGTCCAGTGATGCAGCACGATGTCGAAAGTCGTCCCGACTTTGCAGCGCCAATCTACGGAGCTTATCGGGCCGCGACGCCAGTTCCCGAAGACGCGCCTCCACTGTTCATTGTCATTGCGGATAACGATCCGCTGATTTCGCCGAACTCCAGCGCACGCCTCTACGAAGAGTGGCACAAAGCCGGAAAGCCTGCCGAGCTGCATATCTTCCAGAAGGGCGGGCACGGGTTTGGGATGAAGAAGTTGAACATTCCCACGGATAACTGGATCGACCTGTTCCACGGCTGGCTCGACGTGTCTGGTTTCCTGAAACCTTCCGGCGCGAAATAGACATGCCATCTGGCAGTTTTCTTGCGGCCTTCGTTCTCTTGCCGCTCGGCGTCGCGGCTCAGACTCCGCCCGAGCCGCTGTTCCCAAAAGCAAAGCCCGTACACTCCTGTGAGAGCCTCGCTCAACTCGAGTTCGCTGGAACCACGATCGAGTCCGCAGTCGCCGACGGGGATGCATGCCGCGTCGATGCCACGATCACGCACGCTCCGGCAGGCGACCAGGTGCGCGTGTTTATCGGACTGCCGCTATCGAATTGGAATGGGCGGTTTCGAGGCACGGGCGGCGGCGGATTTGTCGGAGGCAGCGCGAACAGCTTGCGCCAACCGCTCGCACACGGTTACGCGGCGGGCGCCACCGACACCGGGCACACGGGAGGAACGGCGAGTTTCGCTCTCGATGCAAACGGACGGCTCAACTGGATGCTCATCCGCGACAACGCCTATCTCGGGATTCACGAAATGACGGTACTCGGCAAGCGGATCGCGGAAGCATTCTACGGCAGACCCGCAGGCCGGTCCTATTTCGAAGGCTGCTCCACGGGCGGGCGCCAGGCATTGATGGAGGCACAGCGCTATCCGGCCGACTACGATGGGATCGTCTCCGGCGCACCCGCGATTAACTGGACCAAGCTGCACATCGCGCAGGTTTGGGGACCGTTGGTGATGCTCGAGTCGAAGAACTTCGTTCCCGCCTGCAAGTTTGCGGCAGCGCAGTCGGTTGCGATCGCGGCGTGTGACGCGATGGATCACGTTGAGGACCGCGTGCTCGAGGATCCCCGCCGCTGCACTTACGATCCGAAACCCCTGGTGGGCACGGAAATTGCAGGCTGCGGGACATTCACCGAAGCCGATGCCGGCGTGGTTCGCAAGATCTGGCAGGGTCCGCGCCGCACCGACGGTTCGTTTCTCTGGTACGGCCTGACTCGCGGCACCGACATGGCGGCGCTGAACGGCAGCGCACCGCACTCGATCACGCAGGGGTGGTGGAAGTACTTTCTGACGCAAAACCCCCAGTGGGACTGGACGACACTCGACTACAACGCCTACGAACAGTACTATCAGCAGTCGGTCGAGGAATTCAGCGCGGTTATCGCGACCGATAATCCGGATCTGTCTGCGTTTCGCGCTCGCGGGGGCAAAGCGATCCTGTGGCACGGATTCGCCGACATGCTGATCTACCCGGAGGGCACTATCGACTACTTCGAACGCGTGCAAAAACAGATGGGCGGGCCGCAGACCACGCAGGAGTTTGTGCGGCTATTCCTGGCGCCGGGTGTGGGGCACTGTGCGGGCGGTCCTGGGCCGCAGCCTGCGGGACAACTGAGCCGTTTGATCGAGTGGGTGGAACACGGGAAGGCGCCGGACCAACTCGACGCGGTACTCCGCGATCGTTCGGGCAACATCGTGCGTACACGCCCGTTGTGCCCTTACCCGTTGGGGGCGCGATACAAAGGAACCGGCAGCACGGACGAGGCCGCGAACTTCGTTTGTGACGCACAGTTCTGAACGTTCGGGCGAGACGCCCGAATCAGCGCACCGCGATAGTGACATCCGTTTGGCTCACGGCGGTTCCGACCTTCAGGACTACCGGCTGAACGCCCGGCGGAGCGAATCCGGCGGGCGTTCGCACATTGATCTGCATCAGGCCGGCAAAACCCGGTGCGGGCCCCGCGTACAAAACCGTCGCAGGATAATCGCCGATCATTACGGAGACAGGAAGTATCGGGACCGGTGCCGGCATCGAAGTTGGAACACCCTCGACACCAGCGGGATTCGTCTGCCCCTCTCCGGTGGCATACAGCACCAGCACCGAACCGCGCACGGCTGGGTTCGTTTCGGAATTCGCGGATCCGTCCTCGTTTAGCGCGGCAGCCTGGCCGCTGCCCGCCGCCGTGGTGAAGATCGCCGGAGCGGAGGCAGCGACATCTACCGAGGTGCTCCCGCACGCGACGCCATTGTTCATCACTTGAATATCGGCGGAACTCGAGCCGGCCATCGAATACGGTACCTGCAAATTGATCTGGCCGTCGCTTGCGTAGAACAAGGGCGCGACTCTTCCGTTGACGAGCACCTGCGTGCCCCCGAGATCCACCGCCGGGGGCGAAGCCGAAACTCCGCCCTGCGTTCCTAATCCCACGCCAAAGATCGTGACGATCTCACCGGGCGCTACGGGCCCGGTTCGCAGACTCGCGGCGTTCACCACCGTGATGCCCACGGAGATGGGCGGGGGCGGCGAAATATCGACGACGGGCGTCAACTGCCGAACGCGCCCATTGCCGGAATCCACGATAAATACCGTGCCGCTCGAGTCCACTGCGATACCAGTAGGGTTGCTCAACGCAGCGTCCAATGCCGCGCCCGTTTCTCCGTTGAACGAGTCCGCGCCGGTGCCGGCAATCGTCAGCAGCCGTCCGGCAGTGTCAATGCGGAACACTCGCGCATCGTCGGCATCGGACACGAACAGCGTGCCATCCGTCGCGACAGCAAGTCCCACGGGACGCCTCCAAATCGCGGCATCGGCCTCCGGCACTGTGCTGATGATGGAAGGACTCTTTGCAGTTCGTGGAGTGACACGCCGGATCCGGTGATTCCCGGAATCGGCTATAAAGAGGTTGCCATCCGCGTCCAGCTCTATCCCTTGCGGGGTGTGCAGCTCGGCCGTAACGGCATTCCCACCATCACCTTTAGACCCCGCGGTTCCGGTTCCCGCCGCCGTCCCGAGAATCCCGCTCACCCCGATAGTTCGCACGGAATGCCCACCGGTTTCCGACACATACAACGTGCTGTCCGCGCCGATAGCAATCCATGCCGGCGAGTTCAGTTGTGCCTGCGTTGCGATGGTCCCGTCGGGCGAATGGCCTCGCGCTCCCGTGCCCGCAATCGTTGTAATGACGCCCGAGGCATCCACCTTTCGAATGCGCTGATTTCCCGTGTCGCCGATGTACAGGTCGCCCGATTTACCTATAGCGATACCTCCGGGACTGTCGAGCCGGGCTGCTGTGGCAGTTCCCTGATCGCCCGAAAAACCTTGCACCCCACTACCGGCGACGGTGGTCACATTGCCGTCGGGAGTGATCTTGCGAATCCGGTGATTGCCGGTGTCGGCGACATACAGACTGCCCGCTTGATCCCGGACCATCGCGGCGGCCCGTTGGAAGTGGACTCTCTCGGGCATGTCGCCGTCGCCGAGATAGGAAACGGCCGTGCCGCCGGCGATGATGGTTGCATCTCCTCCGCGGGGACGCCGCTCCACGATGGAGCCGGCGCAGGCGTAAAGGTTTCCCTGGGCATCGATCGCGAGGTCGCGGCCCGATTGCGCGATTGCGGTCGTCTTCATGTCGGGTGTGACTCGCAGCGTCTGGTTACCGCCGATGTCCGCGATGAAAAGGCTGCCGTCGGGATCCATGGCCAGCCCAGCCGGCATCGCAATCGGAATCGACGATTTTCCTCCCGGGATGCCTTCATCTCCGAGAGTTGAAATGATGCCGCGCGTCACCTTTCGGACGCGACCGTTGGAACTGTCGGCGATGTAGAGATTGCTCGAGGGATCCACCGCAAGGCCCGCCGGCGCGTTCAGCTTGGCGTGTGCCGCCGCGCCACCGTCGCCAGCATATCCCTGCTCCCCGGTTCCCGCTACCACCGAGAGCGTACCCGCATCGGTGAGCCGGTACACGCGGTTCCCGCCGAAATCGGAAAAGAAGACCTGCCCGTATGCATCGATGGTGAGATTCCGCGGGCTCGATAGAGCGGCCTGCGTTGCACCTCGGCCATCGGCCTCCGCCGGGGGTGTCGTCCCCCCGCCCGCAACTGTAGCGATGATGCCCTGCGGATTGACTCTCCGGATACGGGCGTTCCCGAGATCGGCAATATATAAATTCCCGTTTCGGTCGATAACTATTCCGTAGGGTGTCCGCAGTTCAGCGTTCTCGGCGGGGCCTCCGTCGCCGCTGAATCCTGCGTGGCCGTTGCCCGCAACGGTGGTGATGATGCCTGATGACGAGATCTTGCGGACCCGATGATCTGCTGCGTCGGCGATATAGACGTTGCCCTGTGAATCGGCGGCGACGCCTTCCACCTGCAGCAACAATGCCATCGACGCCGGTCCACCATCACCGGCATAGTCGCCCCCTACAAGCGTTTGAAGCTGGTAGCTGACCGCGTTTGTCTGGGCCGCGGCGGTCGCGGCGATGAACAAGAACAAAAACCACATAGCGTGCCGCGCAGACGAGATGGGGCACCGAAGTAGCCCTCAGAGTACTAAGTGGGAATTCGGACTCAATTCTCTCAACGAGAGTCGATATGTGCTGTATGCGGCGCGCAGTTCTGATTCTGCTGAGTTCGTTCGTCGCGCTGTCGGGCGCTCCGAAGCTACACCTGAAGAATCGGACAATCGATCCGACCGCGAGCCAGTCGAATGTTCGGGTCAAATCGTCGCACCTGCGCACCGGCACTACGGCGAAGGTGCACCTCCTGGTCCAGTTCGATCACCAACCCGACGCGGCAGATGTCGCGGCGCTCGATGAACGCGGGGTCACCATCACCAGCTATGTCCACGAGAACGGTCTCGTTGTTAGTTGCAACGACATTACGTCGCTCGAAGGGCTCGGCTTGACCTGGGTTTCGATGTTAGAGGTTGCCGATAAGCTGAGTCCGCTGCTTCCCGGCAATGGCGGTCCGGCAGTGTTCGAGTTCCATGCGGATATCAATATAAATGACGCGCGACATCTGATCGCGGACCTTGGACTGAAGCAGATCGATAATCCGGATCTTGCGCCGCATCATCTGCTGGCAGACGGATCGGCCGATCAGATCCTGGCGGCCGCCGCGCGCGACGAGGTGGATTACGTCTTCCCGGCATCGGACGCGCTGCGAGCCGGGCAGCCGGTATTTCCTTGCACGGGTGCCGTCACGGCGTTAGGAAATGCGGCGCAATACACCGCGGTTGCGGGCGACGGGTGGGACGGCCCCGGAAAGGGTTCGGCGACTCTCGGGTATCATTTTTCAGCCACCACGGCGCAACTTTCGGACGCACAGGTTCGCTCCGAGGTGTTGCGCGCGTTTGCCGAGTGGTCCCGCTACGTCAAAGTGACGCTTACACCAGCGGATTCCACCACAGCGCAGCACACCGTCAATGTTCTGTTCGGGCATGGCGACCACGGCGATCCTTATCCTTTCGATGGACCGGGCGGAGCGCTCGCCCACACGTTCTATCCAGCGCCACCAAATCCCGAACCGATTGCCGGCGATATGCACTTCGATGATGACGAGCACTGGCAGGTTGGAGCCGATATCGACCTTTTTGCAGTGGCGCTTCACGAGATGGGTCACGCGCTCGGGCTCGGGCACTCGGATAAGCCGGGCTCCGTGATGTATCCGTACTACTCGCGCGCGCAGACGCTGACGGCCGAAGATATTGCCGCCATCCAGCAACTGTACGCCGCTCAGGACGGAGACCAGGACCCGGCATGGCCAACCGAGCCGACCCAGCCCGATCAGCCGGCTCAACCTTCGACCCCTTCCAATCCGGATCCGGATCCCGATCCGACACCATCCGCGCCGACACCGCAGCCAGTGACGCTGAGCGTCAATCTGCCTCCGTCGGTTGTCACGGCGGAATCCGTGATGCTGGTGGGCAATGCGTCCGGCGGAACGGGCACAATTACGGTTCGATGGGCCACCGATCGCGGCCACTCCGGTCTTGCCGTCGGCTCGCAATCGTGGGTCGCTCAAGTGTTACTCGAAACGGGCGCGAATACTGTGACGCTTACCGCCGTTGACTCTCAGCAGGTCTCCGCTTCGAAAATAGTGAGCATCACGCGACAGGTGGCCGCAACGCCCGTAAACCTGCAAATCACCGATCCTGTGGGCGGAGCATTTTCGACGTCCCAGGCCGTAATCCATATTCGCGGTACGGCATCTCATTCGTCCGGCATACGCCAGGTCACGTGGTCGACGGACCGCGGGAGCTCGGGCACGGCGCAAGGATCCATTTCCTGGGATACAGGAAACATTCCGCTCCAGCCCGGTGCGAACAATGTTACGATTCGCGCGGTTGCTGTCGACGGCAGGGTGGCCACTCGCGCCGTTCCGGTGACGCGCGGCGGCGGCGTCCGCGACATCACAGCTCCGACGCTCGCGATTACAAACCCTGCGTTGTCCAGCTACACAACGTCGGCCGATTCGGTCGTTGTGAAAGGTACCGCGTTCGACAATGTGGGGGTCGTTCAGGTGACGTGGTTCAGTTCGAATTCGGACTCGGGCACGGCGATCGGCACTACATCCTGGCAAACGCAGCCCGTACCCCTGATTCAGGGGTTCAATTCGATTGTTGTTCGGGCTTTCGATGCAGCGGGCAATATGGCGTGGCGCATCGTAAACGTGACGCGGCGCTAGACGAATCCGGCCGGGTCAGGCGCTCTCGGCGGCTATCGGATTCGGATACGCATCCGGATTCTTGGCGCCATCGCCTTTGTGCATACACTGGAAATCCTTCTCGATGATGATTTCCAGCTCTCCGCCTTCTCCGACCGCCGCGCGTTCTGTAATCCCCACCTGGTTTGTCCCGCACCACTCGCGCGACCGGGCTTCCGGGATTTCGATCCGCACCTCCCCGTCCTCAAACGCCGCTGACGACTTTGCAGCGTTCCCGCGCACGAGCGAATAAGTCAGCCGACCGCCACCGGGGAACTCGACGAATGCCGATGCTTTCCCGCTTCGCTCGAATTCGGCCACCTCGGGACGGTTGAGCCGGAACCGGATCGCGTTGCCCTGTATCCTCATCTTCATAAAGGAACCTGACTATTTGATCCCGAAGAGACTCTCGAGTTTCGAGCCTTTCTTCACGATGGTCTCCGTACGTTCCGGACCCGTTGAAATACAGCCGATCTCGACGCCGGTCTGCCGCTCCAAAAACTCGAGATATGCGCGCGCTTTCGAAGGCAGGGCGTTGAATTCCGAAAAACCGCGAGTTGAGCTCCTCCACCCGGGCAAGTTCCTGTACAACGCCTTGACGGCTTGCATTCCGCGATACGTCGCTGGCATTTCGCCGGTCTGCTTACCATCCACTTCGTAACCGACACACACCGGGATCTCTTCCAACTCGTCCAGCACATCGAGTTTCGTCATGATCAGGCTGTCGAACCCGTTCACGGTGGCGGTATATCGCAGCAGCGGCACATCGAACCAGCCGCAGCGCCTTGGCCGCCCAGTAACGGCGCCGTATTCGTTGCCGGCCTTCCGGATCATCTCGCCGAATTGATCCAGGCTCTCGGACGGAAACGGACCGCTGCCCACGCGCGTGATGTATGCCTTCGACACTCCGATGATGCCGTCGATCTTCGTCGGCGGGACTCCCGTGCCGGTACACGCGCCGCCCGACGCCGCGCTCGAACTCGTCACAAACGGATAAGTGCCGTGATCGATGTCAAGCATCGTGCCTTGCGCGCCTTCGAACAGGACACGCTTGCCTGCAGCGATCGCGTTGTTCAGCAGTTTCGCCGTGTCGCACACCATGGGCCGTATGCGATCGGCAAACTGTTCGTACTGTTCCCGGATCTGCCCGTAATCGATCGGCTCGTTGAGCTTGAACGTCTCGGCCAGGATGCGTTTGTCCTCGGCAAGAGTGTCGTACAGCAGCCGGAATCCATCGGTGTCCAGCAGGTCCGCGACGCGAATGCCCCGCCGTCCGATCTTGTCTTCATAGGCAGGCCCGATTCCGCGCGAAGTGGTGCCGATCGGGATACGGTTCTCGCGAGCCTCCGACATCTTCTCCACCAGCCGGTGGAATGGGAAGATGATGTGCGCCCGATTGCTGACGAACAGGTTTCCCTTCACCGCAACGCCGGCGGTCTCCAACTTCTCAATCTCTTCGAGCAGCGCCGCCGGGTCCACCACGACGCCGTTGCCGATCACGGCCTGTATGCCCGGACGCAGAATCCCGCTCGGGATCAGCTTCAGGACATATTTCTGCTCGCCGATATAAACCGTGTGTCCGGCATTATGCCCGCCTTGGTACCGCGCGACGATATCGAACCGGTCCGAGAACAAATCGACCACTTTCCCCTTGCCCTCGTCGCCCCACTGCGCACCAAGCACAATGATATTGCTCATTCGTTTTTTTCGCTCTTGAAGGGAAGTTCCCTACGTATTGTATCCGAGCTGTAACGAGATCCTCGACTGGTTGTGTTCGTGCGCTACACTGATTGTTTCGATTCATTTATCCAACGAAATGCAGCTTTCCGACATATTCTTGGGACTTGGTGAGGACTCATTCCGGGAGTTGCTGCGGTCGATCTCGATCGGGAAACTCAAGACCTATCAGCTTTTCGAGCGCCTCAAGGCCCGTCTTCACACCCAAAAACTCAATACCGAGGCGCTGCGCAAATCCGCGCCACGGTCCTGGCAGCGCATCAACGACAAAGACGAGGAGTTTGCAACCGAACTCTCGCAGGCAATCCTGGTCTCGCACCTCGACATGATCGTCGCGGTTCTCAATTTCCTCGAGATTCCGAACGAGGATGGGTTTTTCGCGAAAGACATGGACGCGTCCAAGTACTTGACCGAAGGTTGGCAGGACCGCGTTCATGGCCAGTTCCGCGAACAATACGCGTCCGCGCTGCTATTGTTTTATATCAACCACCTCGCGATGGAAGTACAGAAGGCCACCGAGTTGTTTGTACCCGCCGCACAGGCGTAGCCGTTCATGAAGCAGCTATTCGAGGCCATCCGGGCCGGAGATTTCGCCGCGGTGCAGTCGCTCATCGATGAGCGGCCGGAACTCGTGTCGGCACAGGACGATGCCGGCTTGCCCGCACTGACCGTGGCGTTCTATCACCGCAAACCGGACATTGCGCGGCTGCTTGAGAATCGTGGAGCTCATATCGATATCTTCGCGGCGTCGATCGCCGGGCGCGCGGAAGATGTCCAAAGTATTATTTCCGCGTCGCCCGAAGCGGTGAATAGCTTCAGCTCCGACGGGTGGACGCCGCTGCACCTGGCGGCTTTCTTCGGCTGCGTCGAATGCCTTACCGCACTCCTGAACGCCGGGGCGAAAGTCACCGAACGCTCCAACAATCCGATGCAGAACATGCCGCTGCATGCCGCTGCCGCGGGTCGCCACCTCGAAATTGTGCGAATTCTGCTGGAGCGCGGCGCGTGGGTGAATGCCAGGCAGCACGGCGGGTGGACGGCTCTGCATGCAGCGGCACAGAACGGCGACTCGGCGATGGCCGAACTCCTCATTGGAGCGGGAGCCGACGTACACGCGCGTGCCGATAATCAACAGCGCCCGTGGGATTTGGCGCTGACCAAGGGGCATCAAGCGATGGTCGAACTTCTCGAACACTACGGAGCCGAGTAGTGGCGGAATCTATTGATAACATCATCTCGCGATCGCGCGATTCGGCCCTCGAACGCGTAACGACCGCGCGAACCCAGGAAGAACTCGAAGCCGCGCGGGTCGAGGTTCTCGGCCGCAAAGGTACACTGGCTGGCGTCAGCAAGGAGTTCGGCAAGCTCGCCCCCGAGGAGCGCGCCCGCGTGGGCAAACTATTGAACGGCGTAAAGCAGGAACTCGAAGCTGCCTTCGAAGACAAGAAACGTGCCTTCGCCGCCGAAGCTCTGAACGCGCGCCTCGAATCGGAGTGGATCGACCTGACGCTGCCTGCGCCACCGCCACGCCGCGGCAGCCTGCATCCGGTAACTATCATCCAGAGCGAGATCGAAGACTTATTCGTCTCGATGGGTTTCACCGTGCTCGACGGACCGGAAGTGGAGACCGAGCACAACAACTTCGACGCGTTGAATATACCGCGCGACCATCCGGCGCGCGATATGCAGGATACGTTCTGGCTGACGGACGGCAACCTGTTGCGGACACACACGTCGCCGGTGCAGGTGCGTGGTATGCGGCGTCTTGGCCCGCCACTGAGGATGATCGCGCCCGGACGTGCCTTCCGCAATGAGGAAGTGGACGCCTCGCACGAACACACGTTTTACCAGCTCGAGGGGATGATGGTGGATCGCGAAGTGTCCGTGGCTCACCTGATTTTCTTCATGAAAACGCTGCTCAGCTCGATTTTTCGGCGAGAGGCCACGGTGCGGCTTCGCCCGGGATATTTCCCCTTCGTCGAGCCCGGCTTCGAACTCGATATACAGTGTCTGATCTGCGGCGGTCCCGGCTGTGCCGTCTGCAAATACAGCGGATGGGTGGAACTGCTGCCCTGTGGCTTAGTGCATCCGAACGTGCTGCGTATGAGCGGTATCGATCCTGAAGAGTGGAACGGATTTGCTTTCGGGCTGGGCCTGACAAGGCTGGCGATGATGCGTTACGGCATCGACGATATTCGCCTGTTGCTCGGCGGCGACCTCCGGTTCCTGAATCAATTCTGAGCGATGAAGTTCTCCTATACCTGGCTCCAAGAGTTAGTCAGCGGACTCGATGCCGAACCCGCGGCGCTCGGGCAGCTCATCACCATGAAGACGGCGGAGTGCGAAGGCGTTGAGATCTTCGCGCCCCATCTGACAGGGGTTACCGCCGCGCGTGTGCTGTCGGCCGAACCGATCCCCGATAGTCACAACCGAAAGGCCGTGATCGACGCCGGAAAATACGGTGAACGGACCGTCGTGTGCGGCGCGCCGAATTGCCGCGCGGGGATGATCACGGTGTATGTGCCCCCCGGCACCAAGCTTGGCGCACTCGAGATCAAAAGCCTGACGATCGATGGCGTCGAGAGCGATGGCATGCTAGCCAGCGGCGCGGAACTCGGCATCAACCGGGATCACAGCGGAATTCTCGAACTCGATTCCGGTTCATTTCCGCTGGCGCCCGACGCGGTCATCGAAATCGACAACAAGTCGTTGACCCACCGTCCTGACCTGTGGGGCCATTTCGGGATGGCACGCGAAGTGGCTGCCATCACGGGAGCCGCGCTGAAAGATCCTGTGGATCTGAATCTCATTCCGTCCGCCGCGCCCGCTGTCGCCGTCGAGATCGAAGACTATATTTTGTGCCCGCGGTACTCGGCGCTGGTCTTCGACAACGTCACAGTCGGCCCATCTCCCCTATGGCTGCAGTACCGGCTGGAAGCGATCGGGCTGAATCCCATCAACAACATCGTCGACGTCACGAATTTCGTGATGGCGGAACTCGCGCAACCGATGCACGCATTCGATGCGGACAAGCTGCGCGGAAATACGATTTGGGCGCGGCCCGCGCGTTCCGGTGAGCGAGCCCTTGCGCTGAACGGCGAATGGTACGATCTGTCCCCCGCGAACGTTGTAATCGCCGATGAGGGCGGCCCGATTGCCATAGGTGGAGTCATCGGCGGAGGCGAGAGCGCGATCACCGAAATCACCACCCGGATTGTGCTCGAAAGCGCCAACTTCCAAGCCGGTAGCATTCGAAAAACCTCGACGGCATTGAAACTTCGTACCGACGCGTCGATGCGTTTCGAGAAGGCTCAGGATCCCGCCAACACTGTCCGCGGACTGGCCCGTGCCATCGCCTTGCTTCGACAGGTATCTCCAGGAATCCGCCTCGTTGGGGGACTCGCCGATGCGTGGCATGAAAAGCCCGAGCCGCCGCCGATTCAGCTTCCCATTCCGTGGCTGCAGCGCAAACTCGGACGGGCAGTGGACCAGGAAGAAGTGTCCCGAATCCTGGAATCGCTCGAGTTCAGCGTCACCGAAGAGCGCGCCGGCGTGCTCTCGGTAGGGGTGCCGTCGTGGCGCGCGACGAAAGACATCTCGATGAAGGACGATCTGGTGGAAGAAGTCGGCCGCATGATCGGCTACGGCTCCATTACTCCGCGTCCGCCGCTGGTCGCCGCCGCGGTGCCGCTCTCAAACGAAGAGCGCGCCTTTCAGCATCGCGTGCGCGATCTGATGACGGACCAAGGCTTCACCGAGGTGTACAACTATTCGTTCCTCAGCGATGAAACCGCGCTGAGGTTCGGATATTCCGCAGGCGACCTCGTCCGCGTCGCCAATCCTATCGCGGCCGGGCAGAACCTGCTGCGTCCAAGTCTGGTGCCGAATATCTGGAAGAACGTGCTCGAAAACCTGAAGCATTTCGAAATGTTCCGGCTCTTCGAGATCGGGCATGAAGTCCATAAACAGCCAGAGGGCCTTCCCGAGGAGATCGCGCATCTCGCTGCGGCCATGTATGCAAAATCCGGCGACGGCCGCGCTTCGCTCTTCGAATTGAAACGTGTCGCCGCCTGCCTCTCACCTGCGATCGTTGTCAAGGCGGCGGAGGCGCGCGCCTTCGAACACCCGGCCCGCGCTGCGAATCTGTTCATCAACGATCGAGCCATTGGGCGGCTGTTCGAGTTTCATCCCTCTATGGTGGAAACCGGCCGCGCAGCGGTTCTCGATATCAATCTGCGCGCTCTCGAAGAAGCTCAGCCCAAACAGATTAGACATGTTGCCATCCGGCGCTATCCGTCGAGCGCGTTCGACCTGTCGGTGGTCGCCCATCTGCGGCGTCCGGTCGGCGAAATTCAGCAACTGCTCGAAGAATTGGGGGGTGCGGATCTGCTCTCCATCGAATTCGTTCGCGAGTACACTGGGCCGCCGCTCGCCGAAAACACGAAGAGTGTTTCGTTCCGGCTAACGGTCGGTTCGGCCGATCGGACTCTGTCTTCCGAGGAAGTCGGTGCGATCCGCAGCCGCGTCATCGATGGGATGCACTCGGCGGGGTTCGAACTCCGCGTTTAGCGACCCGATCACCGGCGCTGAAACATGGCTCGCGATCTCCTGGATGGACTCGATGAATGGAAGCGCCGGTACGAAACATCCGGCACAAGCGATCTCGAACGTCTACTGCTTCGCGTTGAACGCCACCGTTTTCGCACTCCCGGCGAGTTGATTCGTCTGCACGAAACGCTGCTGTTCCTGCGCGCATACCCGAAGTCGCCGGAAGTGGCACGCCTCGCGGACAGGATCCTGTTCGCATTTGCGGGCCGCGTGGCAGGGTTGGCACGGGCCGGCGTAGACTTGACGCCATTTGAAGAGCCCGAGGTCTCGGGCATTGCGGGCACGTCACTCTCGGCCGTGTTCACCCTTGACGTTGCCGAGCGCCTCGCCGCCCTTCATCCGGGCGACATCGAAATCGCATGGGATCGTTACGACGAAAATGATCGCTTGGGCGCGCTGATCTCGCGCATTGCGCCGCTGGCCGGTGAGGACTGGCCGGTGGAAGCGCACGCTCCATTGCGCGAGTGGACCGCCGCGGTCCGGCATGACGAACCGAGCGATCTCCAGTCCGTCATCAACCGGGTTCGTCGTCTGCCACTGTCGCCCCGGGACCAGGCGCACTACTACGATACCGCGCGTTTGCCTCTCACCTGGAACATCGGCGCTAGTGCGCGATCGCGATCACGTCTGCGGCTGCCCGGCCGCAAACTCTTTGTCCACCGCGAGCCTCTCATCGACCGGAGGGCGGTCTCGCTGATCGAAGAGTTTCAGGGAGCGCCGATTCCCGTCCGCCGGCTGACCGTCAAGGAAGGCCGCCAGATTGTCGATTTGATCGTGGAGACATCGGCGATGCGCTATCGCGAGTTGTACGGGTTCAGCCATCCCGATGAGCGCGGCGTGTATCATGCGGATGCCGGGCGCGGCGTCGAGATTTATTTCTTCGGGATACCGCCCGAATGGCGTCTGCCGATGCGCGCTTATCACGCCGGGATGTTTTTCAAAAACGGAGTCCCGGCCGGCTATGTGGAATTGCTCTCGCTGTTTGATCGCGCCGAGGTGGGATTCAACCTCTACTACACGTTTCGAGAAGGCGAGTCCGCCTGGATCTATGCGCGGCTGCTGCATTTGTTCCGCCAGGAACTCGGAGTGAATTGCTTCTCCGTGGATCCATACCAGATCGGGCACGAGAATCCCGAAGCGATCAACTCCGGCGCGTTCTGGTTTTATCGGAAGCTGGGCTTTCGTCCGGTGGATCCGGCGATCGTGCGGTTGGTGGAGCGCGAGGAGGAGCAGATGCGAAAAGATCCTGCGCACCGGAGTTCTAAGCGAGCACTGGAGAAACTGGCGGACGGCTACATCCTGTTCGACGGTCCGGGGGCTGAACCCGGAGCGTGGGACCGCTTCCGTGTGCGGCATCTGGCACTCGCGCTTCAGCGTGCCGGGGACGACGCATATGACGGACTGTCTTCGGTTCTGCGCCACCTGCCCGGGCGAGGACAGTGGACCGAAGCGGAGACGCAGAGCGCCGCTGACATCGTTCGTATGAAGGAGTCAGGAACCGAGGCTCGTTATCTTCGATTGATGCAGCGGCACGCACGCATGCGAGCCGGATTCCAGGCGCTCGGGTCGGCTTAAGCGCCGCCCAGCTAATCGAGTCTCGAAGCCAACCCGCGCGCCTGCAGGTCGGCTTCTTTTTCCGGCAGACCGGCCACGCCCGCGATCCAGTCGCCTTTCGTGAATACGAACACCGGCCTGCCCTCGTCGGTTCCGAAATAGCCACCAAAGGACGCGACGAACTTCGAATCCTTGAGTGCCTTATTCCAATCCGGCAGCACCGTCGCCGCATCCAGAGAAGACGGCAGCTTCGCCACAAACATGTCGTACTCCGTCTTCCCCTTTTTATAGTGCGCGAGTGTACCGCCCGGCATGAACGATTTGCCGAGCAGATGCTCGGGCACTACCTTGCTGTCGACGAAATCAGTCATCGGCAAACGCCGGGTTTCATCTCTCGGCCTGGGCGCCGCGGCTTTCTTAACGGGCTCTTGTTTGGCGGCGGGCGTCGGCTCGGATCCGCAAGAAGCAAGGAGGATGGAGAGCGCGGTGAGGGGCACGATAGCAGTGCGCATGGTGAGCAGTATATCCGGCGCGATCGTTGTCACGCTCCGGCCGCAGCGACGCGCTCCGCTTGTTCGCGGATCAGATCCCAGGCGAGCACAATATCCTCGCGAGACGTTTTGATGTTGCCGATGGCCAGGCGGAGCACGAATTCGCCGTTCAACACTGTGTGCGACAGAAACACCTTGCCGGTCGCGTTTATAGCATCCAGAAGCCTCCGGTTTGGATCGTCACCGCCCCGCAGCCGGAAACATACGAGAGAAAACGGCACCGGAGCCACCACCTCAAACCGCTCGTCGGCCGTGATCCAGGCGGCCAGTTCCTGGGCCATCGCGACATGCTCGCGGATGATGCGCGAAATGCCCTCGTGCCCGAAATAGCGGAGTACGAACCAGAACTTCAATGCGCGAAAGCGGCGTCCGAGTTGGACGCCGTAGTCCATCAGGTTGATGGTGGTGCTGTCCTCGGTGGTCCGCAGATATTCCGGTACCAGCGAAAAGGCCCGCCGCAGGATATCGGGATGGCGCGTGTAAAAAACGCTGATGTCGATGGGCGTGAACAGCCATTTGTGCGGATTCACCACCAGCGAATCGGCGCGGTCGGCTCCTTCCAGGTACTTCTGAAATTCCGGAACCACGCACGCCGACGCGCCATAGGCCCCGTCCACGTGCAGCCACATTCCGTATCGGCGCGCGATATCGCCGATCTGTGGAATGGGATCGATGCTCGAGGTTGACGTCGTCCCGACGGTTGCAACAACGCAGAAGGGACGGCGGCCGTCGGACCGATCCTGCTCGATTGCCGATGCCAGTGCGTCGGGGCTCATGCGGAATTCCCGATCCACCGCGACCTTGCGAACATTCTTCTGCCCCACACCCAACGTAATCGCTCCCTTTTCGATCGATGAGTGCGATTGTTCGGAGGTATAGAGGACAGCCTCCTGCAAGCCTCCTTCCGTGCGGACTTCCGGGAAGGCGCGTTCTCTGGCAGCGGCGATGGCGTGCATGCTGCTCATCGAAGCCGTGTCATAAATGAGGCCGAAGAAATCGTCAGGAAGTCCGAGCCATTGCCGCAGCCATGCCATCGTCACTTGTTCGAGTTCCGTTACCGCCGGGGAACTCTTCCAAAGCATGCCGTTCATGTTCAGGGCCGCGGTCAACATCTCACCGAGAATCCCGGGGCCGGATGCGGAAACGGAGAAATATGCAAAGAAGCGCGGATGATTCCAGTGCGTCACATCAGGCACGATCTGATTCCGGAAGTCCTCCAGGATCTGCTCGATCGGCTGGCCTGATTCGGGGGCGGACGCGGGAAGCGCACGTACCAGATCACCAGGACGCTTGTCGGGCAGCACCGGGTAATTGCCGATGCGGGCAAGGTAGTCCGCAATCCAATCGACGACATCGTGTCCTGCACGCCGGAACTCTTCCGGTGACATGTCGAAGCTCATGGATTCAGCTTAACCGCACCGGTGGCCTTCATTTTTTCGACATCGGCCGCCGGCATTTTCCAGTGCCGGTCGAACGTGCCCTGTGCCACAACATGCTCCATCGAGCCGCGGAACAAAATGTAGTCCTGCAGACTCGAAAGCAGCACGTAGGGTCCCGGCAAATAGTGGAACGAAAAGCCGCGCATAAACTCCACACCGGTCCACCAGGGAAGGCCGGAGTTGACCACGACGTAGTGGTCCCCATTCGGGAACACGTACACTAATCCATAATCGGCAGCGCCCGCATTCAGTTCCACCGGGGGCTTCGGCACAAGCTTCGCGATCAGGCTGTTCGTCTCTTTCGTCCCGAAAAGCATCAGGTTCGAGTTGGCGAGATCACTCTGCTGCACGTCCCGGTCGGCCAAAACCCGCAACGTGAGCAGGAGTTTGCCCCATTCGGAAGCACGCGTTGCCATCTCCTTGCGAGCCTCGAGCACCTCGGCGTTTGGCGAATCGGCCGTGCCATACACATAAATGTGACGGTCGGCGACGGCATCCGCCACAGGCCCCTCGACACCGGGGCGCTTCTCACGCGCGGCAAACCGGTATTCACCCTGCTTCCACTTGCCGCCTTGACGCACGAACGCCGGCTTTGCCTTCAACACGACAAGGCGAGTACCATCAATCGTCACATGCAGCGCGTGTCTCGACGAGTACTCGGGGTGCTTTGCGAGATCGAGGGAGAAGCCATCCAGCGCGCCGGTCTTCACTTCAACGCTGTTTGGAGCGGAAAAACGGGCATCGATTGTCGCGCGAGTTCCGGGCGTCAGCGCAT
This sequence comes from uncultured Acidobacteriota bacterium, assembly GCA_963720745.1. GTDB lineage: Bacteria > Acidobacteriota > Terriglobia > Bryobacterales > Bryobacteraceae > TMP-7. The sequence goes on along the minus strand of CAVRGO010000001.1, from coordinate 2,464,460 downwards.
CGATATCGACCCAGTATGCGTGCCGGTACTTGTACCGATCGGTGACGAATCGCACACGCGCGGGGTATCGTTTCCGCTTGAAGGGCATGAACAGATCGAAAATCGCTCCGTTCCCGTACGCGAAATCCCAACTGTTGTGTCTCGCGTGGGGAAACTCCGTATATGCCACCGGCGAGCCGACCTCGGACAAGCGGTCGTTCCACGAGCGCGAAACAATCACCGGAACCAGCGGATCGGCGCTGCCGTGGAACAGATGTATGGGCAGATTGAATGCATTCGGCGCCAGTGAGATTCCTTCTTCGGGCGGCGCGGGACACACCGGGGCGACCGCCGCCCAGATATCCGGACGGGTCAGCGCCAGCCACAGGGCACCACCGCCGCCCATCGAAATGCCCGTGAGATAGATGCGGTCCTCATCCACGGAAACCCGGCTCTTGACGTCGGCGAGAACGTCATAGACGTCCCTTTCGGGGATTCCCTGGTAGCCGAGAGTCCCACGCGCAAGGGGACAGGCAACGATAAAATCGACGTCCCGAAGTCGTGGGAAGTACCTCGCTGCCTCCATCTCGGTCTCGCCCATCATGTTGCCCTTTCCGAAGACGCGCCGGAGATTCAACCGATGAGTCGAGTTCTCGCCGTGCAGGCTGATGATGAGCGGATACTTCTTCGATGGCGTGTAGTCGCGCGGCAGGTACAACGCATAGGGCTGGTCCGTGTCGTCGACATTCGACAAGAACGTCAGGACCTGCGGGCCCGTTTTCAACGGCTGTGCACTCAGCACGCTTGCGACGATCACCAGCAGAGGCAGGAGGCTAAGCAGTGACCGCATTCCTGCACTCGTTCTGTACAACCGGAAGCCATTCACGAAACCACGATTGAAACGTGTTGACCTTCTCCTGTAACTCGGCTCCGGGCGGTGAGCACAACGGGCCGGCCTTGATTCCTCGGGCTTCCATGGCGCATTTGATACCGGCGGGCACGGGCAGCTCAGCGATCGCTTCCAGGAATTCCTGCAAGCGCGCGTCGAGCCTTCCCGCCCTTTCGTTTTCCCCCGCAGTTACGGCCCGGTCGAGCGCCACCAGCAACTCGGGAACAGCGCATGCAACGCCGGAAATCGCTCCATCCGCACCCGCGCGCCGGCCTCGCGCAAACATACGGTCGTGGCCCACCAACAGTGTGAACGGATGGTCGGATCGCAAGCGCAACAGTGCATCCAGCATGTCAGGGTCGCCGCTAGAATCTTTTATGCCGGCAAACATCCCCGTGTTCATTAATCTCGCAACGCTATCCACGGATATAGGATCCGTAAACGCCGGTATGTTGTATAGAAAAATGGGCAGCCACTTGGCGATCTGGGAAGCGAACTCGAGGAAGTAGGCCTCAATTGTTCCCGGACCGTAGCGGTAATAGTGCGGCGGCATGATGAGGATGCCCGCGATTCCGGCGCTCACCGCCTCCTGCGCCATCATGATCGCGCCATCCAGCGTCGAATGCGAAACATTCGCCAAGACAGGAACTCGGCTGCGCTTGGCCAGCAACGCGACGTAACGGCTGCGCTCCTCGATGGTGAAATGAACGAACTCGCCGGTGGTCCCAAAAAGCGTGATTCCCTCGATTGGCTGCCTGCCTAGGAAGTCCACCAGTTCGAGCATCGCCCCGAGATCCACCTCCACGTCACGCTCGCGGCGCGGCGTAATGGCTGCCACGTGCAGTCCCGCAACCGGAAGGGCTTCACCGCGCTTCAGCATGCGCGCCCGGCACGGTTATAGAATGAAGGGCTAACCATTGAAAGGACTCCGCAAAGGGAGGCAACGTGAATAATATATCCCGAAGAGGATTGCTGCAAAAATCCGGAGCGGCGGCTGCCGCTTCGACTTTTATGATAGTTAAGCCCGAATTGGTTCGTGGTGCGGGCAAGGAAAAACTGAAGGCCGGCTTGATCGGTTGTGGTGGACGCGGCACGCAGGCCATCATCGACATGATGCGCGGTACCGAAAACGTCGACGTCGTTGCGATGGGCGACATTTTCGAAGACAAACTGGAGGCTTCGCTCGGCAACATCGCGAAGCAGGATGACTACGGCACCTACAAAGATCGCATCAAAGTAGATCCCGAGCACCGCTTCATCGGATTCGATGCATTCAAGAAAGTTGTGGGTTCCGACATCGATATCGTGATGCTGGCTACGCCTCCCGGATATCGCCCGGAGCATTTTGAAGCCGCGATTAACGCCAAGAAGCACGTGTTCTGTGAGAAGCCTTTCGGCACGGACCCGGTCGGCGTGAAGCGCTTCATGGCGGCAGCCAGGAAGTCCGAGGAGTTGAAACTCTCGGTGATGTCGGGCGCGCAGCGACGTCACGCCGCGGACTATCAGGAAACCGTCAAGAAGATCCAGGACGGCGGAATCGGCGACGTCTCGGCTCTGTACGCTTATTGGGTGGGCAGTCCCGTGTTCCCGATCCGGACTCCGCAGGACCGGAAGCCGAGTTGGGGCGAGATGACCTGGCAACACCGCCAATGGTACAGTTTCGTGTGGATCTGCGGCGACCAGATTGTCGAGCAGCACCTGCACAACATCGACGTCTGCAATTGGGTGATGGGCACGCATCCTGTGGAATGTGTGGCAAGTGGCGGTGTAGCCTGGCGCAAGCCGAACGAGGATCCGGAATGGTACGGCAACATCTACGACCATATCGGCGCCGATTTCATCTACGCGAATGGCGTTCACATGTCGAGCTACTGCCGCCAATACCCTCGTGGATCGGCGGAGAACGTCAGCGAATTGATCATCGGAACGAAGGGCAAGAGTAACGGCCACGACCTCGGCACCGGTACGGGACAGGATGTCCGGACGCGTTTCCAGAACCAAAAGGAAAATCCGTACGTTCGCGAGCATACCGCGCTGATCGCCAGTATTCGCGGCGACGGACCGTACATCAACCATGCGATGCCGGTGGCGGAAACCACGATGACCTGCATCATGGGCCGCGAGGCGGCGTACTCGGGCGAGAAGATCACCTGGGACATGATGATGGGCTCGAAGCTCGACCTGCAGCCGAAGCAGTTCGACTACGATCTCAAAATGGAGGTCCCGCCGCTGCCCGTCCCCGGCGTATACAAATTCACCTAGAATACGGAGCGTTGCTCGCGCCGGTCCTGTTACCATTCAACTCGTGACCGGCGCGAGTGTCGCACCTGAACTCAAACGCGAACTCGGTCTTCGTGACCTCATCCTCTTCTCCTTCGTTGGCGTGGCAGGCACGCGTGGCGCCGCCATGGCCGCACAGATGGGCGTGGCCTCGATCCCTCTCTGGATCCTCGGCACACTTTTCTTCTTCATCCCCTCGGCATTCGCGATCGGTGCGCTGTCACGCCGGTATCCGCAAACCGGCGGACTCTACGTGTGGACGCGCGAATGTTTTGGCGAATGGCACGGTTTCCTTTGCTTCTGGATTTATTGGCTCGGACTCGCGTTCCTGTTCACCAGTGCGCTGATGGCATCGTCGAGCATGACCGTGTACGCCTTCGGTTCGCGATTCGTTCACCTGGCGGAATCGCCGGTTTACGTGATCGCATTGTCGCTTGCGGCCTTGACTGCGGCAATCGGCGCGAACGTCATCGGGCTCCGGTTTGGAAAATGGCTCGACAACGCGGGCGCGATTTCAACGTACCTGCTGTGCGCCGCGATGGCCGGAACGGCGGTTCTCGTATGGTTGAAGCAGGGATCGGCAACCCCGATCCGCTGGACGCTCGACCTCGATTGGAAGCGCGTGACCTTTTTTGCGCAGATCGCCTTCGCGCTGACCGGGCTCGAACTCGCACCCATTCTCGGAGGCGAGATCAAACGTCCGGAGCGCAATCTGCCGCTATCCGGCGCGATCGTCGCACCGCTGGCAGCGGGCTACTACATCATTGAAACGATCGCCATACTGGTCATCATTCCGCCGGAGCGGGTAAGTCCGCTGCACGGCATCGCGCAGAGCTCCTATGCGGCCGGTCAGTTCACCGGGTTTAGCTGGATCGCTCCCGTGACTGCAGTGCTGTTATTCGCCGCCTCGTTAGGACAGTTGAGTGTCTTCGGAGCGTCGGCGGCGCGGCTGCCGTATGCCGTGGGAGTGGAAGGACTGCTGCCGGCGCCGCTCTCGCGCATTCATCCGCGATGGCACACGCCGCACATCTCAACCATCCTGTTCGGCGCACTCGCTGCCGGATTCCTCCTGCTGGTTCAAATGGGCGAGACGCTACGTGCGACCTTTCAGATCATGATCGACATGATGACGATCGGCGGCCTCATCCCTTTCATCTACATCTTCGCGGCCGCTTGGAAAAATCAAGCCCGGTGGAGTGCGGCATCCGGCATCGCTGTAACGCTCGTAGCTTTGGTGTGTGTGCTCCTGCCGAGCAGCGACGTGCACTCGGTAATCTGGTTCGAAGTGAAGTTGCTGGTTTTAACGGCGGCGCTCATCGTGTCCGCGCGAATACTGTATAACCGGAGCAGACGCTCGCGGCGATGAACTACCCCGAATCCGTTCGATTTCTCTACGCTCTCGGCAACGAGATCAAAACCGCCAAGTTGGGGCTCGAGCGTATCCGCACGGTGCTCGACGCTCTGGGCAACCCGGAACGCGCCTGCCGCTTCGTTCACGTCGCGGGCACTAACGGTAAAGGTTCGACATCGGCGATGATCGAAGCCGCGATGCGCGCATCGGGCGATCGGACGGGCCTGTTCACATCGCCACATCTCCTTGAACCTACCGAGAGGATCCGGATCGCGGGGGAACCGGTGAGCGCCGGCCGGTTTGCGGCCGCTTTCGATCAGGTGCATGCAACTGCCGAGACGCTGCTGGCGCAAGGAAAGATCGATCTCCATCCCACTTACTTCGAGACCGTCACCGCCATGGGTTTCGTGTTGTTCCGCGAATTCGGCGCCGGACGAGTCGTTCTCGAAGTCGGACTCGGCGGAAGGTTGGACGCAACCAACGTCGTCACGCCCGAGCTATGCGTGGTGACGCCGGTCGATTTTGATCATGAGCAGTTCCTCGGCAGCACAATCGAAGCCATCGCAGCGGAGAAGGCCGGCATTCTGAAGTCCGGTGTTCCGGCAGTGTTCGCGAGGCAGCGGCCCGAAGCCGAGCGCGTGCTGGTCCAGCAGGCGAATCGCATCGGCGCGCCGTTCCAACTGGTCGCAGCGCGGGAAGTCGACAACATTCGCATCGATGCCAGGAGCAGCCGTTTCGAGATCGACGGGCGCGAAGTGTTCTGTCCGCTGGCAGGCGAGCATCAATGCGGGAACGCGATCACCGCGGCTGTCGCGCTCGATTGCCTCGGCGTTCCGCTCGAGGGTATCACATCCGTACGCTGGCCAGGACGCTTGGAACAGGTGTCGGCGCGTCCTGAAATTTTCCTCGACGGAGCGCACAACCCGGCGGGAGCACGTGCGCTCGCCGCCTACATACAGCGATTCTTCGCGGGAAGGCGCCTCTGGATAGTGTACGGCTCGATGCGCGACAAGGCCGTGGAGGAGATCGCAGGAACCCTGTTCCCTCTGGCGGCCGAAGTAATCGTGACCGCCCCGAAATTCGGCCGTGCGCTCAGACCCGAAGCGATACGGCAGATCTGGCCCGGCGCGAACACTCGCATCGCCCCAGACCTCAAATCCGCACTGGCGGTGCTGCGCGAACAGGCGCGGCCAGACGATGCCGTGTTCATAACGGGTTCGCTTTTCCTGGTAGGTGAGGCCCGAGCGCTGCTCGTACAATGAAGTTTCAACCATGTTCGTTTTCCGGGCACTGTTCGTTGTTATCAGCACGGTTTTCTGGGGCTCGTTGAGCCTGCTCGTATCGTTCTTCGATTCCAACGGGCGGCAGCAGATGAAGATGGCTCGGGGATGGGCGCGGTCGCTCCTGGTGTCGGGCGGCGTGCGGGTACGGGTGGAAGGGCTCGAGAACATCCGGCCCGACGGCAGTTATGTGATCGCTTCAAATCACTTGAGCTATATGGATACTCCGGTGGTGCTCGCTAACGTTCCGGTACAGTTCCGTTTTTTGGCCAAACGCGGCCTGTTCAAGATTCCGTTCCTCGGCACTCACCTGGCGCGGGCTGGACACATCCCGGTTCCGCGGGAAGATCCGCGCGCCGCGGTAAAGACGATGGCGCAGGCAGCGGAAATGTTGCGGACCCGCGGCATCTCGATGCTCGTCTTCCCCGAAGGCGGCCGCAGCCGCGACGGCTCCATGCGGCCCTTCAAGGACGGCGCCGCATACATCGGAATCAAGGCCGGTGTGCCGATTGTTCCGATCGCTCTCGTCGGCACTCGTGAAGTGCTGCCGTTCGGCTCAGGCCACATCCGCCCTGGCCATGTGATCCTCAGAGTTGGACAGCCGATCGAAACCGCCGGCCTGGCATTAAAAGAACGTGCCGCGGTGACGGAGCGCATCCGAAGTCAGATCGTCGAGATGATGCCGTCAGCGCAGCAGGTTCCGGCGCGATGACTGTCCCGCCGGAGACCGCGTTTAGCTTCCGTTCTTTCGGGTTTTGATCTCCGACAAAACACGCTCGATCTCGTCTTCCTTTTCGAGCTTGGCGAACTGATCTTCCACCGAATCTCGGATCAACTCGTTCTTGGCCTCGCCTTGCGCTTCTGTGATCTCGACCTTGCGTTTCATTCGATCGAACGCGACTCCGCAGGTGCCTTCGTCCGCCTTCATGCGAGCATCGCCCGCGGCGTCGATGGCCCGCGCCCGGCGGTGCTGCGCAATCAGAAGTTCGCACTTCGTCTGCGCCTCGGCCAGTTTCATCTCCAACTTGCCCAAGGCGGACTTCAGGTTTTCCACCTGAACCGTCTGATCCGCGAGTTGCTGGTCGAAACTGGCGGCCATTTGGCGGAAGGCGATCGACCGTTCGATGGCGCTGCGCGCCAGGTCGTCCTGCTTCTTTGCGACGGCGAGTTCGGCCTTGCGCATCCAGTCCGTCGAGTTTTGCTCGTGCTCCTGCTTCTTTTTGAGAAGAACGTGATGGTCGGCCATCGCGACAGCCACCTGCGTCTTCACTTGGAGCATTTGGTTCTGCATGTCGAGGATCACCTGTCTGAGCATCTTTTCAGGATCCTCGGCCTTATCGATGAGATCGTTCAGGTTCGCTCGAACCAGTGTGCTTACTCTTTCCAGCAATGCCATGATGACTACCCTCCAGAAATAGCGAATCGGCGGGACCCGAAGGTCCCGCCATTAGCGCCGTCCGTTACTGCGATGCCCCTTTTGCCTTGTCTCCAATCTGTTTGACTTTGCCAAGCAGGTCCGACATTTGCATCCCCGACAGAGTCTCGAAGAGTGCCGGAATCTGGGCGGCCATGGATGCCATATCGCCGGTGATCTTGCTCATGCCGGCCCCGTTCCCATTGCCGGTGGAAACGACCGTGATCTTGTCGACGTTGGCCAGCGGCGCAGCCAGCGCGCGCGCGACCTCCGGGAGTCCCGTGAGGAGTTTGTCCACAACGGCGGCCTGGTTCCATCCTTGGTAAGCTTCGGCCTTGACGTTCATCGCTTTGGCTTCGGCTTCGCCTTTCGAGAGTATGATCTCGGCCTCGGCGGTGCCCTTCTTGCGAATGATGTCCGCCTCCGCCTCGCCATCCAGCCGTTTCTGGGCTGCGCGGCCTTCCGCTTCGGCGATCACTCGCTGCTTCTCGGCCTCCGCCAGCGTCTCGATACGTCTGCGCTGGATCTCTGCTTCCTTCAGGGTCGTAGCGATCAACTCTTTTTCGTGACGCAGGATTTCGGCTTCTTGCACCTTTATTTCCTGCTCCTTCTCTATCTGCCGGACCTTCACCGCCTCCGCGATTACCTGCTGCTGCATGATGTTCGACTGAATGTCATAGGATTTATCGGCCTGCGCTTGCTGCCGTTTCGTCAGTTCGAGATACTGCGCCTTTTTAATATCGAGGTCGCGCTGAGCTTCGGCCTGTTTCGCGAGCGACAAGGTCTCGGCGAGCACCCGCTCCTGGTCCGCCTGAGCCTTGGCAACGGCCGAGGCGCGCATCGCTTCGGCGCGCTTGATCGCGGTGTCGCGTTCGGCTTCGGCGGCGGCCACATCGGCGTCGCGCTTAATCCGCGCTACATCGGGGCGGCCCATGTTCGAGATGTACTCGTTCTTGTCGCGAACCTCTTTGATGGTGAACGAAATGACTTCGAGTCCCATCTTGCTCATGTCTTCGGCGCAGGTGGCGCGCATCCGGTCGCCAACCATCTCGGGCTCCTTCACAATCTGTTCGACCGAGAGCTGACCGATGATGCCGCGCAGATGGCCTTCGGCCACAAGCCGGATCATCGCTTCGCGAGTCTGATCGGTCTTGGTCAGGAACTGTTCCGACGCGGTGCGGATCGACTCCGGATCCGACTTCACCTTAATCTGCGCGACGGCTTCCACCGTGACCGCCACACCCTGCTTCGTATAGAGATCCTGTTGCGGCGCTACATCGAACGACATCAGCTGCAAGGACAGTTCGCGGCAGCTTTCCACCAGCGGGAAAATCACCGTGCCGCCGCCCTTGACGACACGCGTTCCGCGAAAGCCATAAACGATAAGCGCCTCGTGCGGACCGGCCTTGCGATACAACTTGGCCATGATCATCAGCAGGAACATGATGGTGAGAACCATCAAGCCCGCTATCACGAATACGTCACCTGAAATGTGAAACATGGATCCTCCTTAGAGACCCGCCGCCATACCGGTCAAATCGGACCAGCGGCGCACGTATCCAATTCCTCTCTCGTACCGGGTCACCACCACTTCCGTGCCCTTCTCGATTTCGATCTCGTCTTCACTCCGAATCGGCGCACAGCGGCGAATGCCGTCCTGGGTGAAGATCATCTCTCCCACACCGCCCTGGCGCACCGGACTGCTGACCTGCCCAAGAACTCCGACCATCTCGAAGTCGGCCGGATTCAAGGTGCGATCGCGAGCCATCAGTTTCGAAAGAAACCAGAACACGATCGTGGCCCCTGCGAGTCCCATTAACGAAGAGATAAAGAACGCCGACGATAGTCCAGATGCTGGTGTACCGGTCCAGCAAATATCCCGTACCGCCGAACCACGCCAGGAAGGCGGTGATCGTGCTGAAATTCATCTTTGATACGACACCCGCTACCCGGACGTTTTCGGTATCGCCATGACCGCCGCCGCCATGGGCATGGGCGCCAGTCGAGTCGCCGTGGTCGAGATGCAGATGGCCCGCATGGGCGTGGGCGCCGGAAAAATCGCCATGGCCGCCCCCGTCCGCGCCGGGCAGGTTGAGGTCGACTGACTGAACCAAAAACGAAACCAGGCTCAGCAGGAAGCCCACCAGAAAGCAGATCAGATAAAAACTCTCGAACGTCATGACGGGTGCCTCCCGTTTCCGTTGTGAGGGTTGAGTACGCTCATGAGCCGGTCCGCAAGTCCTGGTGTCTGGAGGATCGCCTCTAACAGCACCAGGCATTTCCGCGAATCCTCGTGGCGCGCGAGTTCCAACAGTGCCGAACTCACTTCCGGGTCGCGGCGGAAACGCTCGGCTCCTTCAATGAGCCATAGGTCGAGTTGGTCTTCACGGGCACGTACGTCCGAGATGAGCTCCGTCTGGAACCCGTCCGGATCGTCCACCAGGTAGCCCGGATGAACCTTAAAGAATTTGGATAACAACAGACGCGTGTCATTTGTCAGGTGCGGGCGGGCGCCGCTTTCGATCTGGGACAGGTACGACTGGCTGATCGAGTCGCGGAGTTCGGTCTTCATCGCGCGGACGACTTCCTGTTGGGTCAACTCGCGTCCGTAGCCGCGAAGGGTGCCTTCCACCTCCCGCAAATACCGAAGCTTTTCACCGAGTTTCATGGGTCTATCGCAATCTGCGATAATATTATTGCAATATGTAATTACAGTCAAGAAAAATCGTATGCCATTGGAGCGGGTGCCCGTTTAGTAGTCTTTTTTACATTTAGGGCACCGGTCGAACGTTTTCTCGCGTATTCACCCAAGGTGCGATGGAAGGGCGGATCTTCCAATGTCGCCAGCAGTTCGGTCCACGACCGGCGCTCGGCGTTCGTGAAGTCTACGCACTGCAATTGGACCAAACGGCGGACCGATCTCTATCGGATACCCGATCAATATTGGAATCACGCGCAGTCCAGCACCCAGAGCGAATGCCCACTCGTAACTGACGTATGCAGACGGTAACGCTGCCGCCGACATAACGATAACCACGGTGTCAGCATCTTGAATCGCCCGGTCAATTTCGTCTCGCCAGTCGTCGCCGGGCACAGGGTCGCGATCCTGCCACGCGGCGAGTCCTTCGCGTTTCAATCGGTCTTTAAGAAGCGGGGCGAATTCCGCGTCCTCTCGACAGTAAGAAATGAAGATGCCGGCCATTCTGGAGCCTTTCCGGCGACGATTCCAGTGCATCGGTTTGGTATAGAGAAGCCCCGGACTATACAACCTTTCGGGTACGCGCGCGCCAGACGTTGGACTTTGAGGCGCCGGTCACCGTAGGATTCTAGGATTGATGATCGTCGACTTGATTCTCCTGGTTGGCGCCTTGGCCGTTCTCGTGATCGCGGGGAAATACTTTGTGAGCGGAGTATCGGGCGCTGCCGCGGCTCTGGGAGTACCGCAACTCGTGATCGGCATGACCGTGGTGGCGTTCGGAACAAGTGCTCCGGAATTGGTGGTCAACTCGCTCTCGGCGTGGCGAGGTTCAACGGATCTGGCCTTCGGCAACATTGTCGGCTCCTGCATTCTGAACGTCGGCTTCGTGTTGGCCATTACGGCCATCATCCGGCCGCTGAAGGTCGAACCGTCTCTCATCACACGCGAAATTCCGATGCTGCTCGTGGCGGTTGCCGCGATCGTGGTACTCGCCTCCGACCGTTTGATCGACCATACTGCGCCGGATCAGTGGGGGCGAAGCGACGGCCTCATTTTGCTGCTCTTCTTCGCGATATTCCTGTACTACACGACGCGGCAGGCCGTCTCGTCGCGGCGAACGGATATCTTCATCGCGGAGGTCGACGAAGAACGTGAGGCGACGCGCCGAAGCCCGATCTGGCGAAACTTGTTCCAGACGCTGATCGGACTGATCGGCTTATCGTTGGGAGCTGATTGGACAGTCGACAAAGCCGTGGTGATCGCACGGCATCTCGGTGTTTCGGAAACGATCATTGGTCTCACCATTGTTTCGTTGGGCACGACTCTGCCGGAGTTGACCACCTGCATCGTCGCGGCCCGTAGAGACAACCCCGACATTGCTGTCGGCAACATCGTGGGTTCAAATATTTTCAACTTGCTGTGTATTGGCGGCCTGGTGAGTTTGATTCGCCCGGTGCCGATCCCTGAGGCCGGTCATGCGGACCTCGTCATGATGACGTTTCTAAGCGTCGTCCTCTTCCCCATAGCCATCAGAAGCCAGCGAACGCTGACCCGCGGAGAAGGAGCATTCCTGCTGTTTGCGTTCGTCTGTTACTTCGCGTGGCGACTGTGGACCGCCGCCTCCGTATAGCCAGCGCGTCCTCCGACAGATTCCCATCCGCACGGTATAGAATGAGGTCGCTACCAAAGGAACTCATGACTACTTCGACACGTAGAGGTTTCCTCGGATCGCTGTCGGCCGCGGCGTCGGCGACCTCGCTCTTCGCGCAGGCCACGCGAACAGGTAAACCGAAAATCAAGATCACGGATCTGCGTTGTGCCATCATCGGCCGCAATCCGGTCGTTCGGATTGTCACCGATCAGGGCGTCTCCGGCTATGGCCAGGCGGAAGCATCGAAGGCCTACCTGAAGCCGATGGTCCTTTTCTATAAGGACTACCTGCTCGGCGAGGATCCAACCGACGTCGAAAGGGTCATGTTGAAGATCCGCAGGCTCGGGGCCTTCAAGCCATGGGGCGCGGCCGTCAGCGCCATCGAGATCGCACTTTGGGATATTGCGGGCCAGGTGGCCGGCGTGCCCGTTTACAAACTGTTGGGCGGCAAAATCCGCGACCGCGTTCGCATCTACAACGGAGGCTTCCGCCCGCCCTTCAAGGGCCAGATGCCGCAGGACTATGCCGAGAACGTTCAGAAGATGAAGGAAGCCAAGGAGGGCTTCACGCTCATCAAAATGGCGGTCGGCTTCCACAATCCCGCGATGATGAACGCCATTCCCGACATGTGGTACGACGAGGCACGTAAGGGAGCGTCTCACCCGAACCGCGGCATGATGACCGAACGCGGCCTCAAGCACGTCATCTCCTGCGTCGAAGCGATGAAGAAGGTGCTGGGCGACGAGGTCGGTCTCGCGCTGGACTGCGGCCCCGGTTGGATGCTCAAGGACGCAGTCACATTTGCGCGCGCCTGCGAACCGATGCACATCACCTGGATCGAAGACATCCTCACAGGCGATTACACTCCTTATCCGAATGCGGACCTCTTCCGCGACCTCAAGCAATCGACGTCGGTCCCGATCCACACCGGAGAGGAAATCTACCTGCGGGAGAACTTTAAGGACCTGATCGAGAAGCAAGCGGTCGATGTAGTCGGACCCGATCCTGAGGACGTCGGAGGCATTGCTGAACTCAAGTGGATCGCCGAGTACGCAGACATCCACGGCATCTCGGTTGCCCCGCACGGCATCTTCGACGGTCTGTTCGGCCTGGCCGCCCATGTGCATATGGCCGCGGCGCTGCCGCAGAACTACATTGCGTTCGAGTACCCCTATGGTCAGCCGGATTGGTGGTACGACATCGTGGAAGGCCTACCGAATCCGATTGTGAAGAAGGGCTTCATCGATGTTTGGGACAGCCCCGGCCTCGGTGTGACCTTCAAAGTGGCCGCGGCAAAACAACATCTCGCAGACGCGGACCGGCAGTTCTTCGACTGACCATTCTGTGTTTCGTATGAACCATCGCTTTTGGCCGGCACTCGCTGTGGCGGTGCTGGCCGTGTCCTGTGCGCGGCATTCCCGCACGGGCCGGCTGATGACGTGGTCGGAAGAAACACAGTTCGCGGGCATGCCTCTGCGCTCCGGGGAGAAGATGATCGTATTACGCTTCGTCGACGACCCGGGGCAGGGGCTGTTCGAAGACTGGAGCCCCGCGCTTCGAGACCGCCTGACCCGGTTGGGGAATCCCGTGCGGGTTACGTTCGATTGCTGGAAACAGTTCGGTGGAACGTTCGGCTACAACATCGTGGCCATCGGCGGCGAACCCTACCTGCCGGCGCACCGTGACGGCCCAAGCAGGGCCGGGGCTTTCTCCGAAGGACCGGCGCGGCCGAATCCGCTGGAGAGTGCGATCCAAGAATAGAGAACGGCATAGCAGGCGTTGTATCGCGGCGCTATCCTCTCATCGCGCATGTCTCGCGAGAACGTTCTCATTACCAGCGCTTCCTCCGGTATCGGCAAGGCTGCGGCGGCGCTCCTTGCGGAGAACGGACGAGTCGATTTTTTGGTGAGCAACGCCGGAGTCATGCACCTCGATGTCGCCGAAGAAACCTCGATGTCGACGCGCGAACCGTCTTCCAAACCAATTTTTTCGGTGTCGTGCGCATGATCGATGCAGTGCTGCCGGACATGCACCGGCGCAGGCGCGGCCGCATTATCAATGTCGGCTCATTGGCCGCGTGGGTCGGGGAACCGGGAGAAGCGTTCTACTCGGCATCGAAACACGCGCTTGCGGGATACTCCGAGGCGCTGAGGCATGAGTTGTGGCCGCTCGGCATCGATGGCTCCCCGGTGGAACCCGGCACCTTCACAACCATGTTCTCCAGGCGGCCACCGAGAGCAGCACATTGATTCAGGACTATGACGCAATTCGCGGCGCGGTCCGCGAAAGGATGCAGAAGAGCCTCCATGCGGGTGGCTACCCTGTGCGTGTGGCGCGCAAATCTTGAGAGTTGCTCGCGCCGAGTCGCCGCGTCTGCGGTATGGCGCCGGCAGCGAAGCTTTTTGGCTTCCGTACCGCCGCGTGTTGCTGCCGCAGCGAATCTTCGACTCCGTTCTGCGAAAAAAGGCTTCGGGCTCACGAAGAATCCGAGCGGAAGAATAGGCGTCCAACGTTTGCTGCGGAATGGCTAAGCCCAGACTACCCAGACTACTCCAAGGATCGTGGCGCCGAGGGTCACAACGGTCATCGGGTCGTGTTCTCTGGCAGGACATCACGGGCGCGGGCGCCGTCCGTGGCAATCGTGCTTCTGCGGACCACCCTATCGAGCGCCCGGCGAAATCGGCGCGCAGATGCACCCCCGGTTCTCTGTCTTCGCAATCACCGGCGCAACATCGGTTTATATTGAACTGATCCCCGCGCTGCGGACTGAGTGAAGAAACCGGCAAACGGAGGTGACTTCCCAAATGGACCGGCTACCCATCACGGCGATGCTCGGCGATTACGAGCAGCAATCTGCCAACCTCTTGCAAGGACACGCTGACGGAAACCCGGAAACTCTTCGCCTCATCCACCAGAATCACCCGAAATTCCTCGACCGCGACGTGCCTTGGCTGCCGTTGCCGCTTTCCGATGACGAGATTCGGGCCGCACCGTTCGACGCCACCGATGCGCGTTTGACATTGGCCCGATGGTACAGCTTCCGGGACTGGGCCGCGCTGGAGGGCCTGGTAAATGCGATCGCGGCACGCACCGCCGGGATATACGAATTCGAACTCGCGGCTGAAATGGTCATCAGGGGTGACGAAGACGGACTCCGAACACTGCTGCGCGAGAAACCCGATCTGGTGCAGGCTCGTTCGTCCCGCGTAACGCCGCACGATCCGCCGGCACATCGCGCCACGCTCTTACACTATGTGGCGGCGAACGGAGTCGAAGGGTACCGGCAGAAATCTCCGCCGAACGCGGTGAACCTCGCAAGGATATTACTCGATGGCGGCGCCGACCCGAATGCTTTGGCGGACATGTACGAGGGACAATGCACGACGATGTCGATGCTCGTTTCCAGTTCGCCGCCCGCCGCTGCCGGAGTCCAGGTGCGATTGGTTGATGTGCTGCTTGACTACGGAGCCGATCCGGACGGCAAGGGAAGCGGCAAGTGGGTGAGCAATGTCTTGACGGCGCTGGTGTTCGGTTTCACCGGGGCGGCGCACGCGCTGGTGGCCCGAGGGGCGCGGATGGATAGCTTGGCGATCGCCGCTGGACTCGGGCAGCTGGAGCAAGCCAAAGCGTTAATACCCGGCACCAGCCCGCTGGATCGACATCGCGCTTTGGCTCTGGCGGCGCAACTGGGCCATGTGGATTTGGTCCGCATGCTTCTCGATGCCGGCGAGGATCCGAATCGCTTCAATCCCGACGGGATGCATTCGCATTCAACACCGCTGCACCAGGCCGCCCTGGCGGGCCATCATGCCGTTGTACATTTGCTGGCGGCGCGCGGCGCGCGATTGGACATCAAGGACAAGATCTGGAAGGGCACGCCCCTTGGTTGGGCCGAGCACGGCGGTCACGGAGATCTGGCGAACTACTTGCGCGAAGTTCAGGCTCGGCGAGGAGCGGAGTGATTGTCCGGGGCGGAACATGCCCGCCCCGGATGAACAACGTTATTGAGCGTGGACTTTGCTAACCGAAAAATCGGAGCTCGAGCCGTGGCACGTGGCACAGGACTCGCCCAGACTCCCGGTATTGACGGACGCGTGTGCTGCGGCCGGCAAGCTATCGTGGCAAGCGAGGCACGCCGCAGTCGTCTTCCCCATCACCGGGATCGCAGCGTTCGGCGATTTCACAGTCGCCAGATCCGTGCTCAACGGCAACTGCTCGGAGCCATTCACGTGACAGGCCGAGCAGTTCCGCAAGTCGCCCGGATACCCGACTTCGTTGAAGCTCGTGTTGCCGATCTTGTATTGGTTCACGAGTTCCTTGCCGCGATGGATCTTATGGATCATCGTTGCGAACTCGACGGGCTGCGCCGCTGCACCCGTACCGGCGACCAGGGTCGGGTTATGGCAGATGACACAGTTTTCTGTCTGGTTGCGGGCATCGCCGTGGGCCGCGAGTTTGTAGTGGCAGGCATTGCACTTCTCCGTCTGCACCACCGTCCGCCGCGCCGTCGCGGGCCCACCATCGACCGAAACATAGACCGTCCGGTTGACGGCGCTATCGCGAACCAACTGCTCCTTCTTCGTTCCCGGCATCACCGTGATTTCAGTACGGCCTTCGAGCGACAATCCCCAACTGCCCTTCGCCGTCGCGGGCAAAGGCGCCAGGAATGTCCAGAAGTACTGACCGGGCACGCCATCCGCTTTGCGGGCGTCTTCTGAAATCTGCGTCGTGTAGTCGCTCGTGGGACCCGCCAACCGGAAGTTCAGCCGGGCCATCTTGGACGGATGAATCGGATTGCCCGACTTATCCTTGATCGAGAACGCGACAGTCATATTCTTGCCCGGAACTGCATCCGTAACCTCGAGAATATCGAGCACCACGCCGGGAAGCGCTTTCGCAAACCGCGGGATCGTGTGCGCGCCAAGGATCGAGGCATCGAACTGCTGTTCGGTCTCTTTGACATGGCAGTTTGCGCACTGGTTGTCAGACACTTGCGGCAGATCGACGTGATTTTCGCCAGTCGCGAAGTTCACGTTGTCGTGGCAAGCGCCGCAAGCGGTCCGGTTCGCCTTGAACACTGCGTCGGCCTGTGCGGCGGTGCCTTGCTCGTGGCACACCAGGCAGTTGCGGGCGTCGGCAGGAAACGAAATATCCGAATAGTCGTTCACCGACTGCCGGTTCCCAATGATCTTGTATGGCGTACCGGCGTGGACGCTCGGGAGGCTCGAACCCATGTGGATCTTATGCGTCATCACCACCATGTCCACCGAGTTGCCGGTGTCGGGATCGACCGTCTGGGGTTGGTGACAAAGGACACACAGTTCCATCGTCTTGCGCGAGCCGCCGTGGAACGCCATGTCCTGGTGGCACTTGTTGCAAGTGGCCGTTCGGATCACATCGCGCGTCACTTTCACCTCGGAGCCGTTCGGCACGAAGTTGTAGACGTCGTCGTCGTACTGCGTACCCAGATCGAATTCGCTGAGATTGCGCGAGCCGTACGCACCGATGGAATGAGTCACAGTCCGGTCCACACTCGGGGCTTTGGCTGTGAACTTGTACGCGTACTCCCCTTCCGCGACTTTGGTGAACGTGCCGGTGGATTCGCCGGATGCCTGCACTGCCGTCACGCCCGTAATCGGACTCGTCTGAGGCCGGGTAGTGTAGGTCCTGTACTGCGTGGCGCCCTTCCCTATATAAGCTGCAATGAAGCTAACGGACACAGCGCCAGGAGTCGTGATTCCTTCCCGATCGAGTGCTTGCCCCTTCGGATCGGTCAGCTTAAACCGGGCTGTGATCGTCCCGTCCTGCGCGATCTCCGCTCCGGTCACCTTAATCACGAGACCGGGACGTACAAAGTTGATTTCGGACGGGCTGAGGTACGCGGCGCGGTTGTTCACCTTCACCGTTCCGCTCTGCGCCTGAATCAGCGCCACCCCGCCGAGGATAAGAACCAATGCTGCGATAAGAAAGCAGCGCAGCCGCTTGGACCATGTCATAACCGAACCCCTTTTCAGATTTTTAGCTCTTAAAGTATATAATATTCTTACACTATTGATGCGTTCCCCATCAAGAGGGGCGTAGCACATTGCCACAGACTCGCATCCACAAAGAGGACGTGGCGACGGAAATTCGCATCGGCACTTCGGGATACCACTATGCTCACTGGCGCGGCCCCTTCTATCCCGAAAAGTTCCCGGCCTCGAAGATGTTGGATTTCTACGTTCAACGTTTCGACACAGTGGAGCTGAACTCGACCTTTTACCGCCTCCCTCCGCAGAACGCTGTTCGATCCTGGCGGAACGAAACGCCGCCCGAATTTCTGTTCGCCGCTAAGGGGAGCCGGTTTCTCACTCATATGAAGAAGTTGCGTGACGCTACGGACGGTCTCCATCGATTTTTCGAACACATCGGAGAACTCGAGGAAAAGCTGGGACCGATCGTGTTCCAACTGCCGCCGTTCTGGAATCTCCATCTCGAACGTCTCCAGGGGTTCCTCTCCGCGCTGCCGCAGGGCCGCCGGTACGCATTCGAGTTCCGAAATCCGTCCTGGCACTGCGAAGAGGTTTACAACGTACTCACGGCGCACAACGCCGCATTCTGCCCCTTCGATCTGGCCGGTTACCAATCGCCCATACTCCTGACCGCCGACTTTGCGTACATCCGGCTTCACGGCCCGGGACCGGGTCCCTATCAGGGCCTCTACGACGACAGCGCACTCGAGAATTGGGCGGCTAGAATCCGGGCATGGAAACGACGCCTGCGCGCCGTCTACCTCTATTTCGACAACGACATGTCGGGCTTTGCGCCACAGAATGCCGCGGAACTTCGGTCCAAACTCCGACTCGCGTAAGCGACCGAACAAAATGAGCCACTATGGAATCTCCCGGGTTCCAGCCGGTCTTGAAGTGAGATACTGTAACAACTGACACATTCATTTTGTCGCCTCCATCTACATTCGTTGAGCTATTGCCAGAGTTGTCGATTATGAAAAAAGCCCTGATCACAGGAATCACCGGCCAGGATGGCTCGTTTCTCGCCGAGCTGTTGTTGTCTAAGGGCTACCAGGTCCATGGCATCGTTCGCCGGGCCTCCACCTTCAACACCGAACGTCTGGACGGGATCTACTCCGACCCGCACGAGGACGAAGCCCGGTTGTATCTGCATTACGGCGATGTCGCCGATGGAACCGGAATGCGACGGATTCTCGAGAACATCCGGCCCGACGAGATCTACAATCTCGCCGCACAGTCGCATGTCCGCGTCAGTTTCGACCAGGCGGAATACACCGCCGATGTGGTCGCTACGGGCACACTGCGGCTGCTCGAAGGCATCCGCGACCTGGTTGAATCGACCGGCAAGCCGGTTCGGATCTATCAGGCCGGCTCATCGGAGATGTTCGGAGCGGCGCCGCCTCCGCAAAACGAGAGCACGTCGTTTTACCCTCGCAGTCCGTATGCAGCCAGCAAGGTTGCGGCGCACTGGTATGCGGTGAACTACCGCGAGGCGTACGGCATGTTCATCGCGAACGGGATTCTGTTTAATCACGAGTCTCCCCGCCGCGGCGAAACGTTCGTCACGCGGAAGGTCACGCGTGCGCTGACTCGCATCAAGCTCGGACTTCAGGACCGGCTGTTTCTCGGCAATCTCGACTCGCGCCGCGACTGGGGTTACGCAGGCGACTACGTCCACGCGATGTGGCTGATGCTACAGCAGCCCGAGCCTTCGGACTTCGTCATTGCCACCGGAGTGTCGCACTCCATTCGCGACTTGCTCGACGTAGCGGGCGCCTACAGCGGCGTCGATTGGACCAGGCACGTCGAAACGGACAAGCGCTATTATCGGCCATCGGAAGTTGACCACCTGCTGGGTGATGCGTCAAAGGCGCGTCGCGAACTCGGCTGGGAGCCGAAGGTGAACTTCGAACAACTCGTCAAGCTAATGGTGGAGCACGACGCGGATCTGGCGACGCAGGAACGCACGCTCGCCAACGCCGGCCATCGCATACTGATTCGGGGTGCCGCTTATGGATAAAGGCAGCCGCATATTCGTCGCCGGCCACCGTGGGCTGGTCGGTTCGGCCATCGTGCGGACACTCGATGCCGCCGGCTATTCCAATCTCGTGGTGCGGTCGCGCGCGGCGCTCGACCTTCGAGACCGCGAAGCCGTGGGCCGCTTCTTCAGTGAAGAGTCGCCGGAGTACGTGTTCCTGGCAGCCGCCAAGGTCGGCGGCATCGTCGCGAACAGCACGCGTCCTGCCGAGTTTCTCTTCGACAACCTGATGATCGAAGCGAATGTCATCGACGCGGCGTGGCGGACCGGCGTGAGAAAGCTCGAATTTCTCGGATCGTCCTGCATTTACCCGAAATTCGCCCCGCAGCCCATTCGCGAAGATTCACTGCTGACGGGAGCGCTGGAGCCGACGAACGAATGGTACGCGGTGGCCAAGATCGCCGGAATCAAGCTGTGTCAGGCCTACCGCAAGCAGTATGGATTCAGCGCGATCAGCCTGATGCCGACCAACCTGTACGGACCAGGCGACAATTTCGACCTGGAAACTTCGCATGTTCTGCCCGCGCTAATTAGAAAATTCCACGAGGCGATGTCGGGTGGGCTGCCAGAGGTTGTGATCTGGGGCAGCGGATCGCCGCGCCGCGAATTTCTGCACGTCGATGATTTAGCCAAAGCGGCGGTGCGCCTGATGCAGGTCTATGACGAACCGGAGATCGTCAATGTCGGGACCGGCGAAGACCTCACGATTCGCCAACTTGCCGAATTGGTGCGGGAAATAGTCGGATACACAGGACAACTCGTTTTCGATACCTCGAAGCCCGATGGGACTCCGCGGAAACTGCTCGATATCTCGCGCCTGAAGAAGCTTGGCTGGTCGCCCGAGATAAGCCTGCGCGATGGGATCGCGCAGACCTACCGTTGGTATTTGAAAAACGGCGTCGTGCTGGCTACGGCTTCGTCGCGATCGTAACCGGCACACTCGCCACATCGCCGACCGCAAGTATGACGGGGACCGCAACACCGCGCGGCAAGTCCGCCGGGAGGCGAAAATTCACCTGCATGGCACCGGCGGTAAATCCCGGAGCGGCACCAGCGTAGACAACTTCAGCGTATTGCCCGTTAACACGAACACTGACGGGCAGTATCGGCTTGGGTAACACATCCGACGCGATCTTGCCGTCCTGACCGGCCGGATCGGTTTGTCCTTCGCCCGTTGCGTAGACGGCCACCACCGTCCCAGGTTCTGCGCCGTTTTCAATGGAGTTGACAGTCCCATCCTCGTTCAGCGCGGCAGCCTGCGTGCTGTCGGGCATCGTGAAGACGGCGGGCGCGGACTTCACCACCCGCATCGTGATCGCCGGAGAACGTAGACCCCGGTACTCGATCTCCACTGCCGTCGAATCTTGCGTCGCGACAAAGTAGGGGACCACCGCCGCCACCTGGTTCGCCCACGTATAGACCAGCGGCGCTGCGACGCCGTCGAAATACACCACCGTCTGGGCGAGCGTCGAGTCGAGCGAGCCGGAGTCGTTGACTTTCGCCGGCACGAGTTGATCGGGTCCGATGCTCGCGCCGAAAATCGTCACGATTTCGCCGGGAGCAACCGCGCCCGGTTGGAAGCTCGCCGCATTCGTGACGGACAGAATAGCGGGCCTCGTCTGGTTTACGGTCAGCGTTACGGGCACCGAAACAGGGTTCACTCCCGGCGTTGTCGAGGAAACAATCACCGATCCCTGATAGGTTCCAGCCGTCAGCTTGACTGGGTTCGCTTGCACAGTCACGCTGAGCGGTGTCGAGCCTTGCGCCGGGGTCACAATCAGCCAATCTCCACCTGTGGAGGTCGTTGCCGCAACCGAACTGTCGAATGCCATGCCGGTACTGGTTACATTCAGCGTCTGAGGCGTGGGCAAGCCGGTGTTGTCCTCCGTCACAAACGAAAGCTTCACGGGCGCGATCGCTACCCCGGCAGGCTGCATCACGCGCAGCGTTACCGGAATCACTTGCGTCGCCCCAATGGGATTCACGGGTGTGATCGCAATGCTGCCGGTGTAGATCGACGGCTGAAGCGATGCCGGATTCAACGTGACCGTGAAACTGGCCGGAGTATCGCCCGAAGACACGCTGGCGGACAGCCATGCGCCACCCGTCACGGTGGTAGCCCGAACCGTAAAGTGCGCCGCGCCGGAAGTATTGGCGACCGTTACCACCTGCTGCAGCGGATCGCTGCCTATCTGAACCGTATAGTTCATACTGGTGGGAGTCACGGTCAGAGTCGCCGACGGTCCCACAATGGTCAGCGTCACGGGAACCGCAACCTGGCCGGAGATCGACGAAATACTGATCGTGCCGGTGTACGTCCCGTTCGTTAACCCGCCCGTCCCGGCAGCACGTACCCTGAGAGTTGCAGGCAGCGTGCCGCTGCTTTGGCTGACAATGGAGAGCCAACTGCCGCCCCCATTCACCGAGGCAACCGCGCTGAACGCCGTACCGGAAGGTCCGTTCACCGCAAGCGACAATTCCTGGAGTGTGCCTGCCGATCCGTTCGCCAAGTTGAAATCGAGCCGCGTCGGATTTGTCGTGACGGGGCCGGTCTGGCCGCCGCCGCTGGAGGCAGCAATCGTGATGGAAAAGCTCGAAACGCCCGTTTTGCTGCATGGATCCGTGACGGTCAGGGAGAAATTGAATGTGCCGGCTGTGGTCGGGGTACCCGAAATGCCAGAATCGCGGCTGCCGACCGGCTGGATCGACAGACCGGGTGGGAGCGAGCCTGCTGTAACAGCATATTTCGGCGGAGCCGAAAACGGCGACAGGCAACCGCCCGCGCTGATCAGAGTCTGCTGATAAGCCGTTCCGACCTCACCTCCCGGAAACGATCCATTCGTAATCGCGGGATTCGGCCCGGGCTGTCCGCCCCCGCCGCCCGCTGTAACCACGGTCAGCGAAAATGTCTGCGAGCGGCTCTGCCCCACCTGATCCGATACGGTGATCGGAGTCGAGTAAGTCCCGGCCGTCGTTGGAGTGCCCGAGATTGTTCCTGTGTTGGGGTTCAACGTGAGCCCCGCCGGCAGACTCGAGTTGGCCAACCATACATAAGGCGGGGCGCCGCCCGTGGCGGCCAGCGTGGCGTTGTACGCACTGCCTACCACGGCCGACGGCAGACTCGCCGAACTCGTGATCGTCAAACCACCGGTGCCGCCGCCCGTCGCTCCGGATTGGGAAATGTTGATCGTTTGCCCGCCGATCGAAATCGAACCGTTGCGCGCCGCTCCGGTATTGGCGGCAACCGAGAATGCAGCGCTCCCCGTGCCCGAGCCGCTGGCACCCGAACTGATCGTGATCCAATTCGAGTTGCTGACCGCAGTCCAGGTGCAACCGCTGGGCGCTGTCATGGTGAGAGTGCCTAAACCCGCAGACGCAGCAAACTGCTGCGAACTCGCCTTCACGGTGTAAGTACAAGCGGCACCCGATTCGATTTTCAGGAAAATACCGGGTGTAATGCGGAACTCCCCAACCTCCACCGAGATCAGGTAGGTCCCGGGCGATCCCGTGATTACCAGGTCGCACTGCGCTATGCCCTGAGCGTTCGTCATCGGATCGCCGAGGCAATGCGCCACCGGAGTGGCCGTCGGGTCCTGCGCGTCGACGATTCGCATACCGATATTCGGAATCGGCACCCCGCTTTGCGGGCCGCTCTGCACAAAAACACCAACCTTCACCGCAGCCGCGAGCGTACCGCCGGATCGGGCCGTGAGATTCCTGTTCTCCGCGGGCGGGCTCAACAGTTCAACCAGCGGCAACTCGGCTATGCTCCCGCTCGGAAGACGATTGATCACCGTAGTGATAATGAAATTCGCACTGCCGGCCGACGAACTCACCGTCACTGTCTGCTGTGAAAACGAATAGCCCGGCAGCACATCGCCACGGAAATACGCGCTAGCCATTCCTTTTGAATCGGTGTGGTCCGGAGCTGCCACCACTGTCCCGTTCCCCTGTGTGACAGCCCACGTCAGCGGCAGATTAGCCAACGGGTTCCCGTTGGCGTCACGAGCCTGGACGGTCAGCGGAAGTGTCGTGTTGAAGAACTGTAAGGTAACCTGCCCATTGCCCGAGACGATGCTGAGTCCAGGAGACACGGCGGCATATCCCGGTTTGGGACTGACCACCAGCAATGAGAGGAAGAACAGGGGAAGGAATGCCCGTAAACCGTTCCAAATACGGGTAGCTTGAGAACTACGCAAAGCTCACCTCGGGAAACTGCTAGCAATTACGAGACCGAACCATAAGCAAGGGCTCGGTCCATTACGTACAGCAACAACCAGAGTATCGCCTTTCGCTACGGGTGTCTCCGTGCGCCAACCTGCAGCGTCGGAGATCGGAGACCGGCCGCCGCCCGGGCGATGCGCCAGACACAGTACTGCTGTAGTATGCTGAAGAAGACTACGTAATCAGAGCCGGAGGTCCGCAATGGGCAACTTCCCCTACCAAAAATCCTTCCGCAGATTGGCACTCCTCTGTGGTGCATTTCTCTTCGTTTCCGCCGCAGCGTGGGCCCAAACGACAACCCTCGAGGGCGACGTCAAAGGCGAGGATGGACAGCCACTTAAGGGTGCCATCATTAAAATCGAACGTACCGACATTAAAGGTAACTATAAGACTAAGACCGACAAGAAAGGCCACTACATTCATGCTGGCCTTCCCATCGGAAATTACAACATCACCCTGGAAGTCGACGGCAAGGAAGTCGACCACGTGAACAACGTGCGCAGCCGCCTGGGCGATTCTGTTCCGATCAATTTCAACATGCAGGAAGCAAAGCAGCGGCAGCAGGTGATGCAAAAAGCCGCAGAGTCAGGTCAGCTGACAAAAGAGCAGGAACGCGGGTTGAGTGCGCAGGAAAAAGCCGCTCTCGAGAAACAGATGAAGGAACGCGCGTCGCAACTCGCTAAGAACAAGGAGTTGAACGACGCCTTCAACACCGGGCGCGAGGCCTTGAATGCCAAGCAGTACGACGCCGCAGTACAGGCGTTCACGAAGGCCGGCGAAATGGATCCGAACCAGCACGTGGTCTGGGCCAACCTGGCCGATGCCTACTCTGGCCTGGCTACAACCAAGAGCGGTCAGGAGCAGCAGGATCTTTACGTGAAGGCCATCGACGCCTTCGGTAAAGCGATCGCACTGAAGCCCGACGACGCAGCGTATTTGAACAACTATGGACTTCTGCTCGCCCGCGCCAAGAAGGTGCCCGAGGCGGAAGAGGAACTGAAAAAGGCGGCCGCCCTCGATCCGACCAACGCCGGTAAGTACTACTACAACCTCGGCGCTGTTCTTCAGAACACCGGCCAGTATGAGGCAGCGATCACGGCTTTCAAGCAGGCCATCGACACCGATCCGAATCACGCCGAAGCGCAGTATTGGTATGCCACTGCCCTCTCATCCCGCATCACTATGGGCAGCGACGGCAAAGTTGTTGCGCCTGCGGGCATGAAGGAAGCTCTCGAGAAGTATCTCGAGCTCAAGCCGGACGGACAATTCGCACAGCCGGCAAAGGACCTGCTTGCGACCATCGGCGGCTCGATCTCGACAAAGTACGAGAACCCGAATGCTCCTAAGAGCAAAGCCAAAAAGAAATAGGCTCCATTCAACCTGATTTCGTCGGGACGGGCGCGATGAGCGCTCGTCCTTTTTTATGTTTCGATTTATTGCGGTACTGATCGTCGCCATCCTCCTGATTTCTCTTCTTCGAGCAATCATCGGGATGATCGTGCGCGGATTTTCGGATCTGATCAGCGGTGGGGCCGGCCCCAAGACAGCGGCTCAGAAGCGAACCGAGGTACCGGTCGGCGGCGAACTCAAGAAAGACCCGGTTTGCGGGACCTTCGTTCCCGCATCGACTACCAACAAACTGACCGTCGGTGGTGAGACGGTTTACTTCTGCTCTCCCGAATGCCGCAATAAGTACCGCGCCTGAATCTCAGTTCACGCTGCTTAATTCGACCGCCCGGAAGTCCACAGGATCGCGTTGTGGACCAGTTTGCGATATCCGGGGTGCCGGTGCGTGTACGTCCCGTGACCGAGTTGTATGTAGACGGCATGTGAGTTCGGCTGCGGGCCGATATACACCACCGGTTTATCGTTCAACTCGTTCGTGATCTCCATCAGAGTCGTGATCTTCGGCGAGAACCACATCCCCCGATAGCACTCGTCGACAGTCACCAACTCGCCTACCCCGCGCACCACCGGATGATTCTCCTTGCCGCGCACCGGACGCACCACCATGGGCACGTCGTCCTTGTAATGCGACGCCGTATGTCCCGCGAGCGGCTTTTCGAAATACTTGCCGCCGATGACCTCCTCGTACCACCATGGCCATGACGTGTAATCGACGATCGAATGGTGAAGCGCCACGACACCCTTCCCTGCCTCGACAAACGCACGGAGGTTCTGCGCTTCTGCCTCCCCGATCTCGTTGTACATGTCATAGAGCACCACCACGTCCCATTCATCCTTCATCTTCGCCGTGAAAGCTTGCTTCTGAGACATGGCGTGGCTCCAGCGAATGTCGCCGTAGCCTTCGAAAACCGAGTAGAAGGACGGATCGTAGGCGTGCCCTCCCGTAACCACCAGCACCCGGACCGCATCCTTCCGCGGCTCGTCGCTCACCGGAATTGAACGAGGCAGTGTCACCGCGCCTGTGGCGGCCCACTCGACACCGCGCGCCACGAGCGCCATCTCTTCTTCTGAATACAGCGCGTTGATATCGTGCCCGAGCGTTGAATGAAACACCCGGCCCTTGCCGAACGTATTGGTCCAGGCCACGGGTTCGTCCTTGCCGGTCCCGCCGCGCTCCGGATCGTCCCACGCAGTCGCAATTAGGTGGATGCCGGGATGGTGGATCATCTTGTGATACAGTTCGTCGTTCACCTCGAAAGTCGGAGCCATACCCGCCGTGATCGGATCCGCGCGGTCGAGTTTGATCGTGAAGGCATGGCGCGGAGCGTGGCCGATCGCGGGTCCCGGCCAGGTCACTCCCATCATTTGGGTGAACGCCTTCCAGGGATCGGTGGACAGCCACGCGCCGTTGCTCTGCAGCGTTGTGCCCATCAGCGGCCCGTAGGTCACGCCGTGATACGACACCAGCCCCTTTCCGGATCGGACGAACTTCTCGAGCGCGGCTTCGGCAGCGGGGCCCCAACGCGGACCGTTATAGCTCAGGATCGCGGCGTCGTACCGTTCGAGCGCCTGATCGGACAACAGCCGCGGGTCCTCCAGCCGCCGGATCTCGAATCGCCCAGTCCTCGTCAGCGCCTGTTCAATGAACGCCGTTGTTTCGCGCCAACTGTGGTACTGCTGGTCGCTCTCGCCGGTAATGAGGAGGATACGCGCAGGCTCGGCGGCGCACGCCAGAGCCGCGGCGCACAACGTTAGGATCAGCGGTTTCATATCGCCAGCTTCGTCACTCCGGGTGTGAATACGGGATAAATGCCATCGCTATCCGGAAGAACGGGAGGCACGGTATCGGCCCGCACGTCTTCCGGCTTCGGAGCAAAACAGAATTCGGAGGTCACGGCCTGCTGCCACGCAATCGCTTTCCCGGTGTAGCAGCTCAATTCGCCCATGATCCCAATCAACGTGGCCCGCAGCATGTAATCGCCGCTGTTGACCGGATTGCCCGCGCGAATCGATTTGAAAAGTTCGATGTGCTCGAGTTGATAGGGGTTGGCGAGCGGAGTCGAATACATCTTCGGACCCGAGTATTGCCACGCGTTCTCGCCCTCGATGATTCCGCGGGTGACACTGCATCGGCCTTTGGTTCCGAGCAACAGGCTCGAATTCTCTTCGTAGCAGTCCGGTATGGTGCGGCAATACGCGTACAAACGCACGCCGCTGTCGTATTCGTACACCACCGAGTGATGATCGAAGACACTGCCGTAAATCGCGCCGCGCAGTGTCGATCGTCCGCCCATCCCGTAGCAGCGCGACGGAGATTGGCCCTTCAACGCCCAACTGGCGCGGTCGAGATTGTGGACGAGAGTCTGCGGCACGTCGTCGCCGCACAACCAGTGAAAGTGATACTGATTGCTCGCCTGCCACTCGGCTTCCGTCAAGCCGGGCTGTCGCGGATACAGACCGTAGGGCGGGCGCAGCCACGTCTCCTGCACCGAGATGATATCGCCGATCGCGCCTTCGTGAACGCGCTGAATGGTCTCGCGGTACCCGGTCCAGTAGCGGCTCTGAAGCCCCGACAGTACGGCGAGTTTTTTCGTTTTCGCTTTCTCGCAGGCACTGCGCACCATCTGAATTCCCGCGGGATCGATGGCATGCGGCTTCTCGACAAAGACGTGCTTGCCGGCATTGATAGCCGCCGACATGTGAAACGGGTGGAACTTCGCCGCGTTGGCGATCAGGACAACATCCGAACTCTCGATGACGTGTTGGTAAGCTTGGAACCCGGCAAAGCAATGGTCATCGTCGACTTGCGTCTGTTCTGGATTCTTGCCCCGCAGAATCGCGCGCTTCTCGTGCACGCGATCCATCAGGATGTCGGCCATGGCGGTGATGCGCACGCCTTTATCGGCCGCCATCGCCTGTTGCGCCGCTTCCGTGCCCCGGCCGCCGCACCCGATTACTCCAACCCGGATGATGTCGGACCCCGCCGCATACGCGCCCGCCGCAATACCGAGGGCGCCCACAACGGAGTCCTTCAGGAATTCGCGTCTCTGCATGACTCGCTCACCTCCTGCTGCGAGTCATACTATCAGACCGAATTGTCGAAAATCGCCTCCGGAATGCCAATACCTCCCGGAGCCCGGCGCTGACGGAGCGGATTCTGCGACGGGCTGTTTAAGCCGTCGCCGCCAGTTGACCCGTATCGTCGACACGCACGCAGGACGTGATTGCGTTATTGTGATGCCGCCCGTCGCCGTCCGCGCGCTCCATAACCGAGCAGTGGATCAAGTCGCCGTGGCGTATCTGCCGGAACGGCGTCAATTGCTCCAGCGCGTGCTGCGGATGCAGGCAAATCGGACAATCCGCATTGATACGCTTCGCATTCTCCGCAATGACTGCGGGATCGATCGGAACGCCGGCGCGAACCGCTTCCACGAACATGAAGTTCAGCGCGATACTCGACAATCCCGCGGCCTCGTCTCCACCCCCGACATCCGAGTGCACGCCCCGGAACCAGATCTCGAGCAGGCGGCCGGCTTCGCTGGGTCGCGTTCCCGACATCCGTGTCAACGGGAAAAACAGGCGGCGTTCGTCGAGAGCCATGCAATGGATACACCGTTGGGCGGTGGGCGGTGTTTTGAAATCGAAACCGATGTCGATATCGTCGCCGGGAATATCGAAAGATGTAACCACATCCCAGACACCGACGAAGCGCACCGCCGCGGGCGACGGTCCCGGCAGTCCGCTCTGTTTAGAAACTTCGTTGGCGAAATCGACGGCCACGGCAGCGCCCCGGCTGAAGCCGACGATGTCCACCACCGTATCGCCGGCCGCGAAGTTCTTCGTCAGTTCGATCAATGCCTCGCGAATTCGCTGATGTCCGCCGGCGCCGGTAATCCCCCCCGCTAATTTCCCGAGAAATCCAAGTCTCGTCCCCACTCCGGACCAGTAATGCTTCTTCCCGGTGTAAGCGTTATAAAACCAAACTACGTTCGTATCTTTCGCGGTTTCCGGTTTGTCGGAATTCCATGTGCCGTCAAAGGCGTATAGGGCCATATAAGGTCCTCCTCCCAGGTGAACCTGCTAATGTTACCTCCGAGCGGCCTCCAAGTCTATGGATAGCCGCACGAAAATGGTCCTAGGCAGATGGTTCCAGCGGGGCGCGCCCTGCTATAGCTTCCGCGCCAGCATCCGGACAATACGCAGCGGGTGTTGTAGCCGGTCCGCGCTGGTCTGCTGCCAGTCGCCCAAGCCCGTGGTGTCCTCGTAGAAGACGATTTGCAGGTCCGACCAGGCCTTCACGAGAGCGTTAATTTTGTCCTGCTCCGTCTCCGGCCACTCGGGATTCGTCAGCGAGCGGAAAGGACGGTCGATCAGAATGTGACCGCCGGGTTTTAAGGCCTCGCGGACACGAGAAACGTAGTTCGGGTCCACGATAGGCGCATCGGTGTAAACGAAGTAGATCAGGTCCCAACGATCCTTGCCGTAGTCGAAATTGTCGAATCGCGCCTTGACCGTATTGATGTGCGTGCCCGCCTTCGCCGCGTTCTCGCAAGCCGCCCGCAGTCCCTCCTCGGCGATGTCGAACCCGGTGACGTCCCAGCCCTGCGCTGCGGTGTAGACGGCATTCCGGCCTTGACCCATGGCGACGTCGAGCGCCTTGCCGGGCTTGAGCGTTTTGAGCGTTGCCACGAGAAAGGCGTTCGGTTCGAACGTGAAGCGCGTTTGCTCCGGTAAACGGTACAGCTTGTTGTAGCTGACGGCATCCAACTGCTCCCGGAATTCCGGTACCGTGCGGTAGAGTTGCGGCAACAGTGCCATCCGCTCGTCCGCTTCGGCCGGGGACAATCCGGATTCGAGCAAACGGCCGCGATAGTTCTCAGGGGCGATCCGCGAACCGGTTTGAGTTTTCGCCCATTCCAAAAAGTCGCGCCAAAGGCGTCCCGTATCCGGATTTTGCCGGGGCGCTGAATTCGCAAGAAGAAGAAGGGTAACAGCCAGCAGCAGTAGTGCGCGGAATCTCGACATGATGTTCTCTCCTGTGGCAGCATAGATCCGTTTTGCGGCGTGCGCCACCTGGGTGATCAGGCGTAAGCGGCGGTCGGCACTTCCCGGCGGTCGTCGGCTCGCGACGGAATGAACAGCAGGCAGTACGGCGTCAGCCGCAGTCCATACCGGGGGCTGTTATAGATGTGCGACTCCGTGCAAACGTACTCGGTCATCCCCATTTCGGCCAGCGTTTCGATCACCGCCGATGCGTTCTCGAACAGATCGTCCGTGTGTTCGGTGGCAATGCACAACCGGGGCCGAAAACGCCGGATCGTCTGGCGCATCCCTTCCAGCGCGCGCAACTCCGCGCCTTCGACATCCATCTTGATGTAGTCGAGACGCGTCAGCCCCAACTCGCGGACCAACCGGTCCACCGAAATCACCGTAACTTCGGTATCGCCGTCGGAAGTCACGTGATGGCTTCCGGGGCTGGATTTGCTCTCGGTGCTGAAGCGGAGGATCGACTCGTGGCTCCACACGCCTCTGCGGATCAGGCTCACACGCCCGGGCCGCAGGTACTCCCGCAGATTCGCGCGGATGCATTCAACATTGCCGGGGCTCGGCTCCACGCAGATCACACGCTCGACTCCGGTGCGCAACGCATACAGGCTGAACATGCCGATGTTCGCACCGATATCGAGCACCACCTTATCGTCGGAAGATAGCGCGTATACCCCCGACATCATTTCCGCCGCCAGGCGCCGGACATAGCTCCGGTTCGCGCCATCCGGCGCCAGCATTTCACCCAATGCCGTGTTCCACAATATGCCTTGCGGTCCCGACCGGACCACCCGGGGGTGCGTCGCAGCGCGCGCGTTAACCCGAATACACTCCGCCACTCGTCACCGAATCGCGGCGCGTGCTCCGCAACAAGCGAGCCCGGCTCGAAGAGCGAGAAGGCCAACAGCCTCAACCGGCGGTACAGCAACCACACGAATGCACGTACCACTGCTGGATGATTGGTGCCGGTGAACTACCGAGTTCTCCCAGGATTCAAGACAACCAGGTGTGATAAATTGGGACTTAAAGACCCCGCAGCTTTGCTGGCTCTTTAACTTGCTCCTTGCAGTATTTCGAATTGCGTTGAGCAACATTCTCGGGTCCTATCAGGAGAGATACTTCTATGCCAATGGTATCGATGCGGCAACTTCTCGACGAGGCGGCGAAGGGCGGATATGGCGTCGGCGCTTTTAATGTCAACAATATGGAGCAGATCCAGGCGATCATGGAAGCTGCTCGCGAGACGAAATCGCCGGTGATCATCCAGGCCAGCCGTGGCGCCCGGTCCTACACCAACGATCGTTTCCTGTACCACTTGATGGTAGCTGCGACGGAAGTCTACCCGGAAATTCCCGTCGCCCTGCACCAGGATCACGGCAACAGCCCCGCCACCTGCAAATCCGCAATCGAAATGGGCTTCACCAGCGTTATGATGGACGGTTCGCTGATGGACGATGGCAAGACGCCGTCGACCTTCGACTACAACGTAAAGGTGACGCGTGAAGTGGTCGAGATGGCGCACGAACGCGGCGTGACCGTGGAAGGCGAACTCGGCTGCCTCGGCGGTATTGAGGACGGGCACGGGGCAGACGTGGATGCTCTCGCGCATCTGACCGATCCTGACCAGGCGGTGGAATTCGTCGAACGGACCGGCATCGACGCACTCGCGGTGGCGATCGGCACCAGCCATGGCGCGTATAAGTTCAGCAAGAAGCCGACCGGTGAAGTGCTGGTGATGAAGCGGATCGAAGAGATCCACACCAATCTTCCCACCACCCACCTGGTCATGCACGGCTCCTCCAGCGTTCCGCAGGATTTGCAGGACATCATCAACCAGTACGGCGGAAAGATGAGGCCGACCTTCGGCGTGCCGGTGGAAGAGATCCAGCGCGGAATCAAGCACGGCGTCCGCAAGATCAATGTCGATACCGACAACCGCATGGCCATGACTGGCGCAATCCGCAAAGTCTTCGCCGAGAAGCCGGAAGCGTTCGATCCGAGAGACTACCTGAAGCCCGCGCGCGATGCGATGAAGAAGGTGGTCATGGCCCGAATGACGGCGTTCGGCCAGGCCGGGCACGCGGGCGATTACACCCCGATACCGCTCGAAGAGATGGCTCGCCGCTACAAGAGCCAACTCGTCGGAGCCTGAAGCGATAGTCACTAAGTTGGATGTGGTGCCGCGGGCCTTTTCAAGCCTGCGGCACTGCTGCGTCGTACTCGAGTAGCCGTCGTTCTCCATCGAGCGTTCGGATCCGCGTCAAGTCCTGAGTCACTTCCAACGTTCCTGCATACTCACCGCCTTCACTACGCACCGCGAAGTAGCGGATGTGTACGAAACGTCCCTGAAAGTTAATCCAGAACTCCGCCACGTCCTGCCGCCCTTCCCGAAAATCGGCGAGGATTCGGTCCACGGTTTCAACACTGCGCGGTGGGTGACAATGCTGCACTTTCCGGTCAATCACCGCCTTGCTGCGGGCGAAGATGCGCTCCGGTCCTTCGGAGAAGAATGCCACTCGATCGTCGGCGTCCACGAACGTCAGGTCCACCGGAAGTGTCTTGAAGATCGCGATGAGTTGCGCGAGCGATAGATTCCCGGTGGGCATCATGATCGCCTCGGAAGCGGCCAACTGCATCCCCGGGCGCACTACGGAATCGGTGGGCCGGTAGCCCGTCCGCGGCTCCACCAGGCACCATCCGTACTGCGGCGATACCGCCCATACTTCGCCCCATTCGTCTTCGGTCAGCGTATTCAGCGCCATCGGCAGCAGGATGTCCTCCTCCTTGTAGATCATCTCCTTCACCGCTCCCGCCGCCGCATTCCCGATCGTCTGAACCACGTGCTTCCACTCCGCAGTGGTCCCGTGCGCCTGGTCCAAAGCCCGCGCGAGACTCTTTAGCAGCGAGCGAACCTCATCGTCCTTCGCCCACATCACTTTCGACGGTCCGGTGATGCCGTGCCGTTCGAGACAGGAGAACAGCGCGTGCTCCTTACGCTGATAATGCTTATCGATGTCCATCAGCTCGTTCACCGACTGGCGCCACTTCAGCACCAGCCCGTCCGCGCCGGCATCGTCGTCGAGTTCGGCGATCGCCGTCATCGCCGCTCGCATCGAGTTCACCGCGTCCCGCAACGCCTCGTTTTCCCGCCGGAACGTATCCACCGGATGACCCGGAGGAATCGATGGCGGCGTTAACTGAACCAGAACGTCCCGCGTCACCTGCGAATGCAGATCGCACATGCTCTGAATCGCCTCGACGGGCATTCCTTCGGCGATGAGTTCCTGCTCCATCGCGACGATCTCGGAGTGATCCGTCTGCCGGACCAGTTCGCGCATCATCGTCCTCACCTCGTCGGGGGCTTTGCCGGCATGCAAGTGGCGAATGATGTCTTTCAGGTTGCGGATTCGGTGGGCTCGGTTGTCGATGACTTCACTCATGCGATCCCAGACTATCAGCGGACACTCCGGAATCCAGTGACAGGAGTCACAGTGATGGCGCTAGAAATGCGAAAAGCCCGGCACCTCTGCGGGCACCGGGCCATGCGGTCTTATACCGCGCACCAGATAGCTTCAAGCCACGTGCTGAGCACGGTGGCGGGCCATGATCGCGGTCATCTGATCTTTAATGTGGAGTTTGAGCTTTTTGAGGCGGTGCTCCTCAACCTCATCCTGTTCCGTCAGGTGAGGCTTCGCCTCGATGGCCTCGATCTGCTTCTTGTACTCAGCGTGCTGTTCTGCCAGACGACGAAATGCCTCGTCTGTGGCTATCAGGTGCGCTTTCAGTTCGTCTTGATTTTTCTCCATCAAGCGGATCTCCTTTGGCTGCTAGTTATTATCCCGACGATAGTCGGCGGAGAAGGCAGGTTCGGTGAGTGTATTGTGAACATTACCCGTTAACGTGCGGATCAGTCACCGATGGCCGACCGCACTATGACAGTATCATGAACTAATTCTCATGACAACAGCATCTTCGGGCGGTTCGGAGTAGTAGTTTCTACGTACTCCGGCCTCCTGAAATCCACGTTTTCGATACAGCGCGCGCGCCGGCGTATTGGACGCCCGGACTTCGAGAAACCATTCTCCCGCCAGCCCATCCATCACCGCCCCGAGCAGGGCCTCCGCCACGCCGCGCCTCCGAAATTCCGACGCTACGGCAAGGTTCAGAATCTCGTGCTCCCCTTCGGCAACGGTGCGCGCCGCCAGAAATCCCGCGACACGCCCCTCGACCTCCGCCACCTTCAGCGTGTATTGGAGATAGTCCGCCACAGGCCAGTGCGACGAGCTCCCGGTTGCCTGCTGGATTCGAGCAACAGGTTCGAGATCGTCCGCCGTGCCGTCGCGGATCGTCATCTGTTCTCCCGAGTGGCCCAATACAGTACACCCACCGCTGCGAGGGGCAACGCGCTGAATGAGACACACACCACCCCAAAGCCGTACCGGTGGATCAACTCGCCGATCAGCGGTGAAACCGCGGCCTGCATCACACCATAGGCGAAGGTCAGCGCGGATACCCCGAATGCGGCACGTCCCGCGCCGAAGAAATCGATCGGCATAACGTACACGTTCGTGCTCATCGCGGTCACCCAAAAGAAACTGAATGAGATCGCAACGGCCGCCCAGGCGGCATCCGGCATCAGCGGCACTGCCGCCGTCGCCAGTAGAAGCAACGCACTAAGCAGACAGACTCGCAATCGCGCGGGGGTTACCGCCATCCCCCCTCGAATCAGCCGGAACGCTATCGCGCCACCCGCGAGGGCGCCGGCGGTTGCAAAGATCGGCGGGATCCACGCGAACTGGCGATTGGCTTGGGCCTGAGTCATTCCTCTGGCCTCGACGAAGTACAACGTCGTCCAGTTCGTCCAGAGTGTATACATCGTCATGTACAGAATATTGGCAACCACCAGCCCCCAGAAGCGGCGGTCGCGGAGCATGCCTTCGACGGCGATGGCCGACGGTCCATGAAGGTCCCGCTGCTTCGGCACGCGACGCGCCGTAAAGAGCCACATCGGAATCCACAGGAATCCCAACGCGCCGCACAGCATGAACACCACTCGCCACCCGTACGGCCCGGCCAGATAGCCCACCAGCAGCGGAGCCGCGATGCCGCCGATGCTCAGCCCGATCTGGCTCACGGCGCTGCCCAGCGCGAGTTCGTGGGGAAACAGGTAGGTCCCGCTGGTCTTTCCCGAGCCGGGAATCCCCGACGCTTCCGCTGCGCCCAATAACGCGCGGCACAGCAGCAGCGACTCGAACCCTCCCGCGAATCCTGTTGCGATTCCGATCAGCGACCAGAATCCCACGGCCACCGTCATCCCGCGATTCAATCCGACTCGATCGATGAACAGTCCCGCGAACGGAGCCGCCACCGCGTAAACGATCGAAAACGCCAGCAGGATGTAGCCGTAATCGCGATCGGTCAGGTGAAACTCGCTCTTCAGGGCCGGAGCGACAGCCGCCAGCAATTGACGGTCGAGGTAGTTGAGAGTCGAAGAAAAAAGAAAAACAAGAACTGCCACCCACCGCAGAGGGATGGCACGCATTAGCGAAACTCGACGATGTGAACGTTGCCGGCCGTGCCCAGTTTCGCGTTGCGCTCGGGCGCGTACTCCACGGTAACGGGCCGAGTTGTCCGCTGAATACCACAGCCCAACCCGAGTTCTCCCCCGCCCGTCAGCACAATCTTCCCCGGATCCTGAATGAGAAGCTGCACGGTTTTCTTTTCCGCGGTTTCGATGACCAGTCTCGCTTTCCCGCCGGAAAGGCAATCCACACGACGCAGGGTCCCGCTCGCCTTCTCTACAGGACCGCCCGGACCGTCCCACCACTGCTGCGGATTCTTGGGCACCGGACCGCCTGCGGCCATTTCCTTGTTCGCCTTCTCCTCGGCGGCGTGGATTTCCGCCAGCGACTGTTGCCGCACCTTCTCGAGTTCGCGCGCCTGTTCGTCCGCGATGCGCTTGCGTTCGGCAGCCTCGAACTCCGCTCTCTGGCGCTCATTGTCGATCCGCGCTTGCCGCAGACGCTGGCGTTCCTCGTCCGAAGCCGCGGCACGTTCCGCGCCCGACCATGCTTTGGCCGCCTCAACAAACTCGTTAGCCTCCTCGCAGGCCGTCGCAGCGCGCTGCCACAGCGGTGAATCCCTCGGAGCCAGCGCTGCGGCTTTCATCAGTTCCGCTGCCTTCACGTTCGGTGCCGTACCGAGTTCAGCCAGGCGGACATGTGGGTCGGCCCATTTCGGATTCAACTCGATGGCGTGAATCGCGCCTGCCTTGTCTCCCGTCCCGAGCCATGCGCGAGGATTCTTCGATCCTGCCTTGGTCGCCGCCTCAAATAACTTGGCCGCGTCCGGGTCCTTACGCCGCGCAGCCAGCAGAGCCAATCCCTCGGTCGCTTCCGGACCGGTGAGTGCCTTGTAAGCCGCCTCCGCAGCCGCGGACTGCGAAGGGTTCGCCAGCAGGAGATCCGCCATCGCGATGTTCCCGTCGTAGCCTTCGATATCGCGCGCCGTGAAATCGCCCGCGCTCATCGCGCGGCCCGCAAACGGAACCGGCTCGAACCGGCCCGCCGCTACGTAAGCATCCACCAGTTTGTCGATCTCTGCGCCGCTCTTCTCGAAAGCGTTGCGGCACGCCGTGTCGTAATCCGCGCCGTGGCTGAGATTGTTCAACATCACCCGGCTGCGAGTCGCAAGCTCGGGCGAGGTCAGCAGAAACTGGAGCCGCGCCCAATCCTTCGATCGTTCCGGCACGGGTGGGGGAATGCCGAGCTTGATCCGCGTGCTTTTGATTTCGAGAGTTGAAAGAAGGACGATCAGGCCCTTCTCTATGCCGGCGGGGATGCGTCCCGTGTTGTCGTCGAGCAGCACGCGCGTGAATGCCTTGCGCCACTCAGGCGTATCGACTGCGGTCGATATCCAGGAATCGCGGCCCATCGCCAACGCATTCGGAACCGTGGCCTGGCTTTTCTTGACGATGACGATCCGAACCGGCCACACCGTCTTCGGATCGCTGACCCCGAGTAGTTGCCCGAATGTCCAGCGAAACTGCTCCGCTTCCACCATCGCTTCGCGCGCGGGCCGGTCTCCGTCGTTCGACACCGCCTCGAATGGTCCCGATTGAATGCGGATCCAGTGATCGTCGGCGTGCAGCGGGATCACCGCCCAGAGTAACGCGGGAAGAAGAAAACGAAACGATGCCACCTACCAGCGATTGTAATCGAGTGCTATCGCGGGGGTGTGGTGATCACGATAGCACGCGCCGGCGTTTTCGAAACGCCGGTATAGCTGTGCGGAACCGCGGAGTCGAAATACACCGAGTCCCCGGCACGGATCGTATGTATCTCATCCTCATACCGCAGCTCGAGCACGCCATCGACCACATGAATCAATTCCGCGCCTTCGTGCAGATGTTCGGCCGGATGCTCGGAGGCCCGTCTGGGAAACTCCGCCAGGTATGCCTGCACCGTTTTCTCCTGCGCCGCGAATGCCAGGCACTCGAAAAAGTACGACGGATGCTCGATGTCGGGCCGTTCAGGAAACCGGATACGTTCGTTCTCGCGGGTAATGGCGAAGGTGCGCTTGCGTCGCCGGTCCACGAAGAAGTGATCGACGCCAACGTCGAACACCATGGCGATTCGGGCGAGGGTTGGAAGAGTGGGAATCAGCTTACCGTTCTCGAGCTGCGACAACATCGACGCCGACAGGCCCGTGTGTTTTCCCAAATCGACGAGCGCGATCTTCTTCCGCAGACGAAGCTGTTTCAGCTTGCGTCCGATATCGTACGAAGACAGCACCCGGCGGATCGTCTCTTCGCTGTTTTCCGACTTCAATAAATCAATTTTATCATTACTTAATTCTGACGGAGTATTTTCTGTGTTCCTGAAATGATCTTTCATTGGCACTGGAACGGATTCAGTGTCGTTGTTAGTCTCTTGCATAGAGCACGTCGAATTGGATTCATGGAGCGGACGGCAGATGCAAAACTGGCACTGGGATCTTTCAAGTATTGAGGATGATCTCTTGGTCGAGTGGTCGCAGAGGGGCGATCACAGGGCATTCGGAGAGCTGGTCCGCAGGCACAAGCCTGGGTGTTTGAAAGTCGCGCTCTCCATGCTGCACGATCGCGAGGATGCCGAGGACGAAATCCAGACCGCCGTCTGGAAAGCTTACGAGCACCTGGGACAGTTCCAGCGCGATTCGCGATTTTCCACCTGGCTGACGCGAATCGTCGTGAATCAATGCCTCATGCACATCCGCCGCCAGAAGCGCGCACGGTTCCTCTATCTCGATGAAGGACTCTCGCAGGATGAGATCGCCACCGTCGAGTTGAAGAGTCCAGGCAGAACGCCGGAACAGGACCTCGCGCGCCGCGAGGTGGCGGAGGTGCTTCACAAAGAAATCTGCCGGATTCCTCCGTTACTGCGCAATGTCTTTTTGCTGCGCGACGTGCAGCAACTGCCGATGCCGGCGGTCGCCGAGAGGCTCGGCATCTCCGTCGCCGCGGCGAAATCGAGATTGCTTCGCGCTCGCACGGAACTCCGCGAACGCCTGCAGAAGCACACCGGACGATTGGGCCCGGCAACACTTACGGCCGAAGCCTGAGACGCCCGTATCCACACCGCACGGTGCGGTATATGATTCAATCGTGCGCGTACTCATTGCGGATAAATTCGAGCAGTCCGGCATCGAAGGTCTGAAAGTTGCCGGGTGTGAAGTCTCTTTCAAGCCTGGACTCAAGGACGATGCGCTGGCATCGGAAGTTGCGGCGTGGAAGCCGGATACGCTGGTCGTGCGATCGACCAAAGTCTCCGAAGCGATCCTCGCCGCCGGCCCTCTGAAGCTCATCGTTCGAGCGGGCGCCGGCTACAACACCATCGATGTTGCGGCAGCCTCCCGGCGCGGCATTTACGTTTCGAACTGCCCCGGTAAGAACTCCGTCGCCGTCGCGGAACTGGCGTTCGGACTCATCCTCGCGCTCGACCGTCGCATTCCCGACAACGTAATCGCGCTGCGCGGTGGCCGCTGGAACAAGGCCGAATTCTCAAAGGCTCGCGGCCTGTTCGGAAAGACGTTGGGTCTAATCGGCCTCGGCCAGATCGGCCGGGAAATGGTGCCGCGCGCTCAGGCGTTCGGACTGAACGTCATCGCGTGGAGCCGCAGCCTAACCGCCGAAAAAGCGGAGGCGCTGGCCATCGAGTACAAGTCGAGCCCCGTTGAAGTCGCGGCGGCATCCGACGTCATCAGCGTCCACCTCGCCCTCAATCCGGCGACACGCGGCCTGCTCGGCGCCGAGTTCTTCTCGAACATGCGCCCCGGAGCCTACTTCGTCAATACCGCCCGCGCCGAGATCGTCGATCAGAACGCGCTCGCCACGGCGATTCGCGACAAGGCGATCCGCGCCGGACTCGACGTATTCGCGGCGGAGCCCTCGACGGGCACCGGTGAGTTTGCCGACGCCATCGCGGCCGAGCCGGGCGTCTACGGCACGCACCATATCGGCGCGTCCACCGATCAAGCCCAGGAGGCGATCGCGGCCGAAGCCGTGCGCATCGTTCGCGAGTTCAAGGAAACAGGGAAGGTGCCCAACGTCGTGAACCTTGCGCGATCCACTCCCGCAACTTGCTCGCTCGTGGTGCGCCACATGGACCGCCCGGGAGTCCTCGCCAGCGTGCTCGACGCCATCAGCGCGGAACGCATCAATGTGCAGGAGATGGACAACGTCGTATTCGAAGGTGCCGAAGCCGCGGTCGCGCACATCAACCTCGAGACCGCACCCGCGGCCGAAGTGCTCGAACGCATTCAGCGGGGCAACGACAACATACTGGAACTCAGCCTCATCCGGCTGTCGTAGCCGCAGCTCCTACCCGCCCGTCGCCACACGACGACTCCGCTGATTCGTTTGAAGAACCGCGAGCCATCCCGCGAACAACAGCAGCGCGGGCGCAGTCGCCACACCGGAAAAGTATCCTCCGCGCGAAACGGCGAGCCCGATGTGGCCCAGTCCGTTGCCCAGTTCCAAAAGCGTCCAGAACCATACCAGACCGCGAGCCGCCGGCCATTTCGAGCGCACCGGCACTATCCAGCACCACAAGCCGAACGCGACCAGCGCCGCATTGAGAACCAGAAAACCCGCAGCGGGATTGTCACTGACCAACCTGCTCACCATACGAGCCGGAGCGAATACCGCGTAGAGCTTGGTCAGGCACTCCTCGATCGGGTGCGCCGCCTGAGCGAGGATCAGGCACAAGAACACGAGTTGGCTACGACGTTCCACGAAAAGAGCATCAACGGCTCTTGAACTTCGCCGCCAGGGCCGCCAACTTGTCCTCCATCGTCTGCTTCTGAGGTTCGGGCTTCTTCGCTTGCGCAGGCCGCTGCTGCCCCCGCGGAGCCGGCTCCTGCAGTTGCTTGATCGACAGCGCGATTCTTTTGGCTTTCGGATCCGCCGACAGCACCTTCACCTTCACGATCTGCCCCACCTTGACCGCTTCCGACGGCTCCTTGATGAACCGTTGCGAGAGTTCGCTGATATGCACCAGTCCGTCCTGATGCACACCCACGTCCACAAACGCGCCAAACTTGGTCACGTTCGTCACTACGCCTTCGAGGAGCATGCCCGCCTGCAAATCCGCGATCTCTTTCACGTCTTCACGGAATTGCGCCACGACGAACTGATCGCGCGGATCGCGCCCGGGCTTCCGCAATTCCTCACGAATATCGGTTAGCGTGTAGATGCCGGCCGTTTCCGTCTGGAACTCCTCGATCTTGATCTGCTCCACTAGTTGCGGCTTGGCAATCAGTTCCGGGACCGATACGCCGAGCGATGCCGCGATCCGTTCGACGATCCCGTACGATTCCGGATGCACCGCCGTCATGTCCAGTGGCTGCGCGCCTCCGCGAATGCGCAGGAATCCCGCCGCCTGTTCGAACGTCTTCGGCCCGAATCCCGCCACCGAGCGCAACTCGACACGCGACTTGAACCGGCCGTTCTCGTTCCGGTACTCGACGATTTTCAGCGCCGTGCGCTCGTTGATGCCCGCGACGTAGCGCAGCAGCGCCCACGATGCGGTGTTCAGATCCACACCCACGCGATTCACGCAGCTTTCGACGGTGCTCTCGAGGCTCTGGCGGAGTCTCTTCTGATCGACGTCGTGCTGATACTGGCCGACCCCGATCGACTTCGGATCGATCTTCACCAACTCGGCGAGCGGATCCTGAAGTCGCCGCGCAATCGAAATTGCACCGCGAACCGTGAGGTCGAGATCCGGGAACTCCTGCCGCGCCAGGTCCGACGCAGAGTACACCGACGCGCCCGACTCGCTCACCACCACGCTGAAAACGTTG
Source organism: uncultured Acidobacteriota bacterium (assembly GCA_963720745.1). Lineage (GTDB taxonomy): Bacteria > Acidobacteriota > Terriglobia > Bryobacterales > Bryobacteraceae > TMP-7. The sequence goes on along the minus strand of CAVRGO010000001.1, from coordinate 2,422,849 downwards.
TTCAGCCCAGCCTGCCGCAGAAAGTCCTGTACGAATGCCGAGGCCTCGCGCGAACCCGTCCCGTTGCCGATCGAGATCGCGCGAACATTGTGCTTGTGAATCAGACCCGCCAGCGTACGAACCGCGCCGGCCAGGTCGTTCTTCGGTTCCAGCGGATAGATGACCGCGTGCTCTAGGAACTTGCCGGTATCGTCCACCACCGCAATCTTGCAACCGGTGCGAAGACCTGGGTCAATCGCCAGCACGCTCAGCATTCCCGCGGGAGGCGAAAGCAGCAGGTTCTCGAGATTCTCACGGAACACCTTGATCGCCTCTTCGTCGGAGCGATCCTTCAACTCCAGCCGAACCTCGGTTTGAATCGACGGATTGATCAGGCGGTCGTAGGCGTCCTCGGCTGCAAGTTCGAGCTGCGGCACCCAATCGCCCGTTTGCCGAATGGTCTTGTTCTTCAGAAAAAGCGTGGGCTTCTCACGATCCAACTCGATTTCGAAGGTGAGGAATCCTTCCTTGGCGCCGCGGCGGATCGCCAGCATTCGGTGCGACGGGATCTTCGAAACCGCTTCCCGGTAATCGGCGTACATCTTGTATTTGCCTTCGGGATCTTCCACGCCTTCGATCGCCCTGCTGACGACGGTGCCGTCCTCGATCATGAACTGCCGGATCGTCTTGCGGAAGTCGGCGTTCTCGCTGATCGTCTCGGCGATGATATAGCGTGCCCCTTGTAGCGCGTCCTCCGCGGTTTCAACGCCCTTCTCGGCGCTGACGAAGGTTGCCGCAAGTTGGTCGATCCCCAACTCGCCGGGCTGCTGTTCCCACAAATATGCGGCAAGTGGCTCCAACCCCTGCTCGCGCGCAATCATCGCCTTGGTCCGCCGCTTCGGCTTGTAGGGCAGATACAGATCTTCGAGTTCGTTCTTCTCGAGTGTGGCTTCGATGCGCGCCTTGAGTTCGGGCGTCAATTTGCCCTGCTCCAGGATGCTTCGCAGGATGGTCTCGCGGCGGTCCTCCAACTCGCGGAAGTATTCGAGTTTCTCCTGAATGGTCCGAATCTGCACCTCGTCCAGGTTTCCCGTCACCTCTTTGCGGTAGCGGGCGATAAACGGCACCGTGGCGCCTTCATCCAGCAACGCAATCGTGGAAACCAGGCTTTTCAACGAGACGGAGATTTGTTGTGCGATGTGCAGCAATACTGCGGTATTAAGAGTTCTCGGTTCAGACATCCATGAACCATGATAGAGGGTGTCGCGGAACGCTTCCATGCCACCCGGCGGGGTACTGACGCAGCTTCGAAAGCGTATTTCCGATCAATCGATCACCGGCCCATCCGAGATTGTCTTACCTGCGTCATGCTAAATTGGATCCGTCCGAGTGCGCGGCGGCGGCCCCCTGCCCCAAACGACTTTCGCAGAACGAACCCACGCGGGAAGCGGTCCTAACGCAACGTCCACGCGCCGGTGTGCATCGCAAGTACAGATACTCATGCGCCTTCTCTGCTTCCTCGTGCTTCTGAGCCTCCCCGCATTCCCGCAGACCGCGCAGAAGCGCAAGCCGCGGCCTGGGCCCGCCGCAACAAAACCAACCCAAACCTCCGCTCATCACGAATTCCCCCTTTTAAGAGTGAGTGTTATCGGCAACAACGTGTACACCGATCAGCAGATCGTCGCCGCCTCCGGTATCCGGATCGGAGAACCGCTGGACAAAGCCGGCTTTGAGGCCGCCCGTGACAAGCTGATGAAAACAGGTGCTTTCGAGACCATCAGCTACAAATACGGCCCCACCGCCGATGGGAAAGGATACGAGGCGACGTTCGAAGTGTCGGAGGTCGAGCAACTCTATCCCTTCCGGTTCGAGGATCTCCCCGCCACTGACGCCGACCTCCGCGCATTCCTCGCCAACCGCGAGCCTTTGTTCCACGACAAGATCCCCGGAACGAAATCCATCCTCGACCGCTTCGTCTCGGACTTACAGGCCTTCGTAGATCCGAAGGGCTTCAAGGACACGGTCACGGCGGCGATCGTTGCGGACAAGCCCGGCGAACTCACCGTCCTCTTCCGTCCGAAAACACAGCCGCCGGCGATTGCCGAAGTCCGGTTCACCGGCTGTGAGGCACTGCCCGCCTCGGCGCTCCAGAACACCCTTGCGGGGGTCGCCGTCGGTGTCCCCTATCGCGAAAAGACGGTGCGTCAACTGCTTGAAACCAGCATCCGGCCGATGTACGACGGTCGCGGACGTTTGCGCGTCACCTTCCCGAAAATCACCTCCGCGCCGGCCCACAACATCGACGGCGTCAGCGTGACTATTCACGTCGACGAAGGTCCGGTATTCAACTTCGGAGCGGTGAAAGCTTCGGGCGGCCCTCTGCCCCCCAGGGAAGTGATCGATCTCGCAGCGCTCAAGAAGGGCGAGATCGCGAACTTCAACACGGTGAACGCCGCCATCGACCGTATCCAACAGCGGCTCCGCGCAAACGGGTACATGCGCTCGCAGACCCACGCCGAACGGCAGATCAATGACGCTCAGAAAACAGTTGACGTCACGTTCGTCTCCGCCGCCGGCAAACGGTTCGAAATGGGCGCGCTGAAAGTCGACGGGCTCGACCTGGTCACGGAACCTGTCGTCCGCAAGCTGTGGACGATGAAACCGGGCGATCCTTACAACGCCGACTACCCCAAGATGTTCCTCGATCGCATCAAGGAAGACGGTTATTTCGAGAACCTCCGCACCACTCGATTCACTCCTTCCATCGACGAAAAGACCGGGCGCGTGGATGTGACCCTGTTCTTCAAAGGCGGCCCGGATCCCGAAGCGCAGAAGAAACGCCGCGAACAGCTCCCCTGAGCACCAACCCGGAAACGCGCCCCGGGGCTGTGACATCCAATACTCCAGATGTTTTTCAAACGTGGGAGTTGGATGCCCGCGCTATTTCTGGGGTTCCTCTCTATGGCTTTCAGCGCTACAACTGCGAGCGTACCCAAGACGCTCGAATATTCCCGGCCCGGCGGCGTGCCGTTGTACATGGATTCGGAAATCCCGAAGGGATCTGGCCCGTTTCCGGCAGTTATCATCGTGCACGGCGGCGCCTGGGTGCGCGGCGACCGGCGCATCGATGTCGCACCGTTGTTCGAACCTCTGACTCACGCCGGCCTCGCATGGTTCTCGATTGATTACCGGCTGACCAGCGACTTCACCCAATTCGGAGTCGCCATTCAGGACGTTCAGAACGCTATCCGTTTCGTCAGATCCCACGCAGGCGCCTATCGCATCGATCCCGAGCGCATTGCGCTCATCGGCGAATCGGCGGGCGGCCAACTTGCCGCGATGGCTGCACTCTCGGGCTCACCCGATACGAGCGTTAAAGCCGTAGTCGCACTCTACGCGCCGATGGATCTGGTGGAACTCGCCAAACACTCGACCTTTGTGCCGGCCCAACTGCGCGATTCCATTCGCGGAACACCGTTCGAGAATGTTGTACTGGCGCGGCTCGGCCAGCTCTCTCCGGTAGACAATATCCGGCCCGGTGCTCCGCCGTTTCTACTCATTCACGGCACTGCCGACGCTCTCGTTCCGTTCGCACAATCGTCGGCGATGTGCGGCCGCATGAAGGCGGCGGGAGTCGGCTGCGAACTGTATCCGGTGCGCGGCGGCGGCCATGGCATCCGCTGGTGGGAGACTTCCCATCCCCGCGAGGCGCACGCATACAAGCAAGCGATGGTCCACTGGTTGAAGGAACACTTGCAAAACCACCTTCGCGCCGCTGCCGCTTCCTGATCGCGCGTGAAAGCTCCGCACCGGAGCGAAAGTCGCGATTCGCTGAACGACTACAGTACACTAGAGGTTTCTACCTCTCGCCTCCGAGAAAATCCTAAGATCTAGGGTAGGAGTATTGAATGATTTCAGCGACACAGTTGCGCCCGGGCATGGTCATTAAGTTCAACAACGATCTGTGCTCCATATTCAGCATGACCCACCGCACGCCCGGCAACTTGCGTGGATTTGTGCAGGTGAAAATGCGCAACCTCCGGACCGGCTCGATGTTGGAACACCGGTTCTCTTCCGAAGACCGCGTCGAGAAAGCCGCTCTCGAAGAGAGTGAGATGGAGTATCTGTACGACGACGGCGAGTATTACTACTTTATGGACATCGAGAGTTTCGAGCAGATGCATTTCACGAAAGATCTGCTCGGGGACGCCATCGACTACTTGATCCCGCAACTCCACGTGACCGTCGAGTTCTTCGAAGGAAAAGCAATCAGTGTCGAACTGCCGCCGACCGTCGAAATGACCGTCATCGAAACCGAGCCGGGCCTGAAGGGGGCAACGGTGTCGAACGTCACCAAGCCCGCCAAGCTGGAAACCGGACTCGTCGTTCAGGTTCCACCGTTTATCAATCAGGGCGAGCGCATCCGCGTTTCAACCGCGGAAGGTACCTATCAGGAAAGAGCCTGAAGCGCGGCCATAATCGCGGCGTCCTGTTCCGCGGCGACGGTCCGCAGATCCAACACCAGCCGGTCGTCCGCGATACGCGCGATGACCGGCGGATCTCCCGCCCGTAACCTCTTCTCCATCGAAACCGCATCTCCGTCAATCGCAATCAGCCATGTAGGCAGCGCCTGCTCGGGTGTCGACCCGCCACCCGCCACCGACTCGCCAGGGATGATTCGCGCCGGCAAATCGCCGGCACCGGCGCAAACATCTTCGGCTCGCTTGCGAATTTCCTCGGCCGGAAGCGCCAGCATGCGCAGCACGGGGATCGCATGATGGCGTTCGAACAGCAGGTTCCGCAGCGTGGTTTCGAGCGCCTGGTAAATCAGCTTATCGACGCGCAGCGCGCGGTACATCGGGTTGTTGCGGACGCGTTTGACCAGTGCAGGCTCGCCGGCGATAATCCCCGCCTGCGGACCACCGAGCAGTTTGTCGCCACTGAAGCTTACGATTTGGACGCCTGCCTCCAGGCTGCCCGTCGCTAGCGGTTCGTTGATTCCATAACTCCGGAGATCCACCACGCACCCGCTGCCGAGATCCTCGTAAAGCGGAACCTTCTGCTCCTGCGCAAGCTGCGCAAGTTCCTTGAGCGAGGGTTTTCCGGCAAACCCGGAAATATGGAAGTTGCTCGGGTGAACGCGGAGAATCAGCCGCGTATTGCCGTTGATCGCCTGCCGGTAATCCTCGATGCGCGTGCGGTTCGTCGTTCCCACTTCTCGAAGCACCGCGCCCGACCGCGCCATGATATCGGGGATCCGAAACCCGTCGCCGATTTCGATCAATTCACCGCGGGAGATGATCACCTCGCCGCCCGCCGCGAGTTCGTTCAAAACGAGATACACGGCCGCGGCATTGTTGTTCACCACAATCGCCGGACTGCCGAGCAGCCGTTCGAGCAGCACACTCGCATGAACGTCCCGCTTACCGCGCTGCCCCGTTGCCAGATCGTATTCGAGATTCGAATAGCCCTTTGTGAAGGCGATCTCGGTAAGCGGCGCCCGCCCGAGGTTCGTGTGCAGCACGACGCCCGTGGCGTTGATCACCGGGACTAGGGAGCTGGTGGCGAGCTGGTTCAGTTCCGCCACCACTTGTGTCTCCACCGAATCGAGGTCGGGTTCCCGCCCGGCGCGAATCTCTTCGCGGAGTGATGCGAGTACCCGCCGCACCTCGGCCACCAGCAGCGCGCGAGGATAACGATCCTCCAGGCGCACGACCAGTTCATCGACGGAGGGTAAGGCGCGCAGTAGTGCCGTGCGCTGGTCTGGCATCTATGTCCACCTTACCAGCATGCTGCTGTAGGCTTCCGAGCCGCGCCGCGTCACTTTACTGGTTCGACCCGGACGCTACTTCCCGAGCATCGGGAATAACGTGCGAAGGTCCTGCTCCGTCGGTCTGCGCCCGTATTCGCAGACTTCGAACGCCTCGGCGTGCTGCACCTTGTTTCCATGTTCCGCGCCGTACCACTTCACCAGGGCTTGCCGTACTTCGGAATTGATCCGGCCGCTTCGCGATTGCTCGAGCCACTTCCGCCGCGCTACCGGATCTCGCGGAACGCTGTCCAGTTGGTGATCCACCCACGGCAGCCACTCGTACACCTGCGATACGTGAGCGTCGAGCGCGGAGACCTTCTTCTCCCACGTGCCGTCGATGTCCACCGCGACATCCGGACGGAACGGGTTCGGACGCTGGAAGTTGTCCTGCTGGTACAGGAACACCGGGTTGTCCTTGAGCGGCGGAACATCCGGCACGACATTCGGAACCACCACCATGTACGCTGCGTCCTGAATCAGCACGCCGGTATAGCGATGGTCGGGATGATAGTCGTTGGGGCGCGGCGCAATCACCAGTTGAGCATTCCACAACCGGATCTGCCGGATGATCTGCCTGCGAACATCCAGCGTCGGCAGCAGTTCGCCATCGTGGTTGTCCAGCACTTCGTACTCGATCCCGAGACGCCGCGCGGATTCCATCGCCTCGGCGCGGCGCCGTTTGGCCAGCGCTCCCCCGCCCTCCGACTGATGTCCCGCATCGCCATTCGTCACGGCGACGAATTTCACTTTATGGCCCATTTCGGCCCACTTCGCAGCCGTACCGGCCACCCGGATGTCACAGTCGTCAGGATGCGCCCCGAACACGATGATCCGAAGAGGACTCGTCTGCGCTGCCGCGCTCAAACACATTGCCCCAAAAATCAACAGTGCGGATTTCATACGTTACCGAATTCGCCTTTCCAAGTTACCTGCCGCTTTTCATAAATCGCGGTACGCCCGAGAATCGCAAACAACGTGCTGATACCGGAGCGTTCCGCAACATTTTCGGCACGGCCGTTCTGAATGTTATCGAGAAACTTTTCGAATGCGTCGTTCGTGATGTCGCGCTTGGTGGGAATCGTTTCCACATCCTCCGGCTTCGGCCCCTTGATGTGAATGAGCCGGGCACGCGACGTTTCGAGTACCCCCTTTGTGCCCGTGAACTCCTCGCCCACTCTCCGGAAGCCAGGCGGCGAGAGTTGATTCGCTTCGTAGGCCACGTGGATGCCATTCGGAAACTCGTAGGTCAGGCTCAGGTGGTCGAGGATCTCCATTGAGGTGCGCACCTTGCGTCCTCCCATCCCCACGACGCTGATCGGGCGGGCATTGAGAAACCAGTGCAGCACGTCGAAGTTATGGCAGTCCTGCTCGACGATGAAATCGCCCGAGTAATCGCGATAGCAGAACCAGTTCCGGAGCTTGTCGATCTTCGGGTCGGGGTACGGAACTCTCTTGAACGGATCCCCTGCGATCCAGAAGGCGCGGGCATTCGTGAGTTCGCCGATCTGCCCGGATGTGAGCCGCTTGTATGCCTCCAGGTATTCGAGACCGTAGCGCTGTTGAAACCCGACGAACAGGTTCTTTTTCGGATCCTGACGCCGCCCCGCCGCCATTGCCTTTTGAACGCCTGCCAGATCGACGCCCATGGGCTTTTCACAATAGACGTGCTTCTTGGCTTCGACTGCGGCCTCGAGCATTCTCGGATGCTCAAAAGGCGGAGTGGCGATGATCACAGCGTCGATATCCGGCGCTGCCATCAGTTTCTCGAAATCTTTGTAGTTCTTTGGATTCGGGATGCGTATATCGCTGGCCGCCTTCTCCATGCGGTCGTCGAACAGATCGCACAGTGCGGTGACGCGCGCCCGGGGATCGCCGTTGACGATCGTCGCATCGTAGCTGCCGCGGTTTCCCGTGCCGATCAAGCCGACGCTGATCTTCGAGTTGGCCTGCGATCCGCGAACCGCCTGCGGTGCCACAATGCTGAACGCAGCCGCTGCGGAACCGGCGAAGGTCCGGCGTGTGAGTGGCGTATCTTGCATGCCGCTAGATTATCACCAGCGGCGGTTCGTGAGGCTGTGTATCTGAGTTCCTTTCATGGGTCCGCCGGATCGCAACTCGAATGAATAAGATATTGAGATATTAAATTTATTGCTTATCGTTACATTGAGATCTACAATACTCGGCGGATGCGCCTGACAGGTTCGAGCCTCGGCTGCTCAAATTCATCTGCCCTTATCCTTCTCACTCTCAGCGACCTGTCAAGCACGTAAAGCATATATTCAGCGCCGGCACAGATTTTATCCGTGGTCTCGGGTTGTTCGTGTGCCCTGCGCGTGAGGAGTGTTCCTGAATTCGGCAAGCGTCAACATTGGAGGCGGTTTACCCCGGCCGACCTGAGCGTCCTGAGCGTCCTGCCATTCTTCGCCGATGCTCCTTTGTTTCTGGATCCGAGGGAAGCGACTCCGGCGATCGATCTGTTTACGGTGGGAATTCCTTCTGACCTGCCGATTGGAATATATCTCGGTCAATTCACGATTCTGGGCGGGGCCAACGAATTCGCCATGGATACAGCTGGGGACGCGCGATTCTTCGTTGATGTAGGCTTCTTTGTTATTCCTGAACCCGCGACGGTGTGGCGGCTGGTGACGGGGTGCGGCCTCCTGATTCTGCGGCGGCTGCTTCGTTGGCGTGCTTCGCCCCGCCTCTGCGCCGGCCCGCCGCAGATCGAATAAACAATATATCCGGACATCAAACACCTTCAGGGGCCGGCCGGGCGACATGCTGACGTTCACTGGCAGGCTGTCTATCCTCTACCGTGTTCCTGAATTCGCCAAGCATCAATATCGCAGGCGTGTTGCACCGGCCGACCTGAGCGCCCATTCTTCAATCCGGGGAAAGCGGCTCCGGCCATCGATCTGTGACGATTCGAATTCCCCGCTGACCTGCCGACAGGATTCTATCCCGGCCGATTCACGATTCCGGGCGGGATCGACGAATTTGCCCTGGACACCCTGGGGGACGCACGGTTCTTTGTTGACGTAGGCATCTTTGCCGTTCCTGAACCTGCTACGCGGTGGTGGCTGGTGACGGCGCGTGGACGCTGGCGATCCTGGCGAGACTGGTTCGCTGGAAGACTCGGCAGACCGGCGGTGTCAGCCAGTGATCGCTAACGTCGATCAGCCGCAACCGAACCGGCGGAGCCCGGCATGTGAGTGGCGTATCTTGCACGCGCGCTAGAGTCCTGGTTGCAGAAATCCGGTATGCAACCGGCGGTCCGCGGCTGCGTATTCGGCGAAACCTCTGCATGCCACCGGTGCCCCCACCCTTCGCCTATACGGATGTTCGATACTTCCGCGCCAGCCATCACGGCGACCGCCGCAGCTTCGAATCCTCCGGCGAAGGGCGGCTGTTTTCCTGCGGGATACCGGCCTTTCGTCACCTCGATCTCCGCGAAAGTTCAGAGCCGCCTCCTTTATCTGAGTCGAAACCTGCCTTGGCCCAGTGCCGGCATTTCGACCTTCGCTACAGCTCGACTACATCGTGCCCACCACGTCGCGCTGCATACATCGCGGGCAATCTGCATCTCCGAACTCGAACTCCATGCAATCCCGGTGGTACTTCTGGCTGCAGATACTACACTGGGAATCGCACCTCTCCTCGCCGGACAGCAGCGTCCACTTTTCATCCTCTTTGCAGATGTAACAAACGTCCTTTCCTTCGGTCTCCTCCTTCGCTTTGGCTGAGATTACGTTCCGCACATGCCGGTCGATATCCAGAAGCTCGAGGTAATATGCGTCGGAGCTTTCCCAAAACAGGAACTGATTCTCGACCATATTCGTCGCCGTGAATAGTTTGGCAAGAGCGCCGATTGGTATCAGGTTTGTGCAGACGATCCCGTTCGGTACGTGTAGGTCCTTGTCGAGAAAGAAGGAGATGAACAGGTATTCGTCCTTTGTGGAGTAGAAGACGTCCTTTCGTAACACTGACTCGACAAATCTGTATATTCGAAAGCCCTCCATCAGGACGGGCAATACTTTCTCGAGTTTCTCGAGCAGTTGCAGGATCGCCATGCCGCGTAGATAGATCCGGCTCGACTCGGTGCGCAGACCGATCCACGCCTCCCGCGTCTCCTTATCCATGCTTCGGAGCACCGCGCCGTAGGCGGTTCGAACCAGCGCCTTCTTATACGGCCGCACAGTATTGCTGAGTTCTTCTTTCGCCTTTTCCTTCAGGCGCTCGAGACGCTTCTCTTTAATGAACTTGACCGGCGACGCAAAGAACTCGTCGATCTTGTCGCCGTACTTGTCATCGAGGTACCAGAGCCCAAGCAGAGCTGCAACCAATGCCGTTTCCCGTGAATTGACGCCGATGTCGATCCCGTCAACCAGCGGCTTGTTCAACCAAGCGCGGATCGCGTCCCGCCGCTGTTTGGTGAGCCTGAACACTGCGAAGTTTTCCGAAGGTTCGATGAACAGGGCCAGGTCGCCAACAGACCAATCCGGCGCACCAAAATACCGCGCCAGACGCGGATATTCCGAAAGCGCAACGAAGGTGATGGCTTGCGGAAGGCAGGCAATGTCGTGGAAGTTTCCCGCCTCGTCCAGCCGGCGTTCGAGGATGATGCGCACTGTATCTCCCCGCGCCGCCTGGAACTCCGTCTGGAATACCAGCACAACCTTGATTTCGATCGAATGGCTCCACTGCTTGACGCGCGCCTTCTTGTCTGCCCAGAAGAACGAGACCTCTACATCCGTTCTGTCCGTGCGGAATCTGTACTGATCGGTGAAGTGTTCGAAGGTCTTTCGGTGAAATACCGAATCGAGCTCCTGCCGGCAGTGAAGAGTCAGGACTTTCGGACTCTTGACCTCGGTGAACTCGATGGGCAAGCGGATGCCCGGGCCACCTTTCGAGAACATCGCGTCATCAATCAGGCGCGCCGATTCAATTTTGATATCCGCCGGAGCATCCCGCCACTGATCGCCCTGCTCGCCTGCTTTTCCGATGCGCGCCCCGCGCGGATATGCGCTTCCATCGGAGGCGCGGTAAAGCCCGGGTAGCCGCGGTTGGCAAACCGGACAACGGCAGACACGCCGTCGAATGGCAATGGCCGCAGTGTCGGCGGCCGGGGAGAGAGCCGCTGTCGGCTGCTGAAGCGGCACCCAGTAGATATCGGATTTGCCGCTTTCATCTCTCGGCCGGTCGGAATAGAGAAAGGTTTCCTTTGACGATGAAGAATTTGCCATAACGCTCTAGCTCTTGAACCCGCATATCTCGTCGAATGTCAGGTTCTCGAATATGGTGTACGCTGGCCGGTCGCCGTCGGGGCGTACTTCGAGCGTGTAACGCACGCCTCGTCGAATTCCGTGGTAGACGAGATCGATGACGGCAGCAGGACGCTCGCAGTTTCCTTGTGCATCTAACTCCGAACGATAGCCGGGGCCCCGCAGCACAAACCGCTCCGCGACGTGATTCGGATCTTCGGGATCGACTTCAAGGCGAACCCAGATCTTCAGGCGTTCGCACGAGATGACCGCAGGCCGGTCCCGCTGCGCTTCGAACTCCGCAATTTGCATCTGTCTGATGGTCAGCACCGGCTGTTCCTCAATCAGGCCGCCCCATAACCCGGTTATGGATGGACGGTGGCCGTCAATTCGAGCCGTTGCATCCCGACTTCGCGTACGACTGCACAAGGGCCTCGTACAACTCCGGAGTCAACGCCGGCCACCTGGTTCCGATCGGTAAATCGGCGTGCCACAGACGCCGGTTCAGATCGAACTCTTCGAAGGTTTTGAACCCGCCTTTGCCGTTCTTCAGGTCCCGGCAGGACGGCATCTTGAGAGCGGCCTTCGAACTGGTCGGCGGTGAGTCAATCAATTTCCGGAGATCTTCACCAACGTGAACCGGATCGACCACCTTGTCCTGGTTGCCTACCAGGAAGTGCAGGCGGCCCTGTTTATCACGCGAGACGCCGATTGCGGGCTGCAACTCGATTTTGGGCTTCTTAACGATTTCCACTTTGGGCCCGCGCAAGACGAGGCTGATCGTGCCGTCCTCGTCAAATGTGAACAGAAGAGTACCGATATCCGCCATGGAGCCTCCGTCATTCTCGAAATGCGATCTGCGGCCGCACCGCAGTTCACATTCACACCGATATGGCGGAATCCCGAGAACTGTTACGGATAATCTGAATGATAGCTTTGGCCGCTCACGCGCCGATCGGCTACACCTTGTTCGTCGGCATCTCGGAGTGAGCTTCGTGCTGGAGTTCCCCGATCTTCGCTCCGGTCACTGCCAGTGCGAGGAAACCGACGATCAAGAGCGGCAGCGTCACCACGGCCCACATCACCACCGAAAACCGCTTCGCAAAGGAATTGTCGTACCCGAACACGCGACTCAGCACGACGACGGTCAGCGCTTGGAACGTTCCAACATTTCCCGGCGCTTGGGGTACGGCCGAACTCAGGCGTAAGACGATCATCAACACGGTCGCGACGCCCCAGGAGGCATCCGCAAAATCGTATGCCTTCATCAGCGCGTAGATCGGTACGATTTGCGTCACCAGATAAGGCACCGTGACCATCGCCGAGTAGTAAAGAAATCGCGAGTGCCCGATCAGGTGCAGATCTTCAATCAGAATCCGCAACTGGCGGTGCCAACCACGCTCGGATGAAAGCGCCGCGTGGGCGTGCTGCTTGTAGAACATCGCAATGCCGGCGAGCAGAGCGCCCAGAGTCACCAGGACGGCGAGAACGATCGTGCCGTCGAGCAGGTAGCGCGGCAACCCGGGCACGCGCTTCACCGTGATCAACATGCAAATGACCAGAAAGAATCCGTCGAAGATCCGCTCGATGAAGGCCGACGCCAACACCACGGAAAACGGCAGTTCGTTCCAACGCGCCTGCAGGTAGCACCGAACCACCTCACCGGCGCGCAGCGGCAGCGTTTCGTTCGCAAACAAGCCGACGTAAATGGCGCGCACGGTCCGCAGCACCGGAACATCGGCGATGGGCTTCAGAATCAGTTTCCAGCGCCAGCCATGCCAGACGTAGACCAGGATGTCCGAGATCACGGCGACGCTGACCCACCACCAATTCATCTCGCGCAGTTCGGTCGGGTACTCCCGCCAGTCGATATCGTGCAGCACCCACCACAAACAAACGAACGAAAGGAGGTAGGTAAAAGCGATGAGTAGCCGCCGCTTGACGCTGGGCCGGACCTGCGTGAGGCGGGCCGATTTCATGTCCAACATCCATGTTGGCATACCGCGTCGCAGATGCGCCCGAAATACGTGTCCATGCGTGACAAACTAGCGTTCGCGGTAAGTAACCGATTCCAAAAACAAACCCGAAGACGGCGCTGTCCAGGCCGCAATATCAAATCTCCCCTCGCATTTCCCCGATAACAACTGCTCGAAATCCCGGGCTGTTACTTCCCCTTTACCGATCTTCACCAATACGCCGACGATCCGCCGCACCATCCGCCACAAAAAATGAGATGCCTCGACACGAAATATGATCAGGTCGTTTTCGATATCCACCTCCGCCGACTCCACCACGACCACCGTCGATTCCCCCGGCTTCGATGGATCGGCGGCGCGAAAACAGGTGAAATCGTGACGTCCCACCAGCATCTTCGCCGCCCGCGCCATCGCGGCAACGTCCAGCGGTTCCTTGATCCACCAAACGTACTTTTTCGAAAACGCCGTCTTGCGGGTCGAGATCTGATAAACGTAGCTCCGCGTTACCGCATCGTGACGGGCGTGGAAAGTGTTTGGCGCTTCGGCAATCGACGTTACGACAATCTCCGCCGGCAGATCGTCGTTCAGCGCGCGGCGCATCTCCTCGACCGGGCGCCGCGCGCGCGTGTCCACGCGAAGATGCGCGACTTGTGCGATCGCGTGTACGCCGGCATCGGTACGTCCCGCCCCGTGCAGTTCCACCTCGCGTCCGAAGTATCGCTCCAACGCTCGCCGCAACTCCCCTTGCACCGTTCGCGCGTTCGGCTGCTCCTGCCAGCCGCGATACTTGGTTCCGTCGTACTCGATCGTGAGCTTCCAGGTCTTCACGAGGCCGCGTACCCGGTTTCCAAAGCCGCGGCCCAATCCTCACGCCCGTTCCGCCGCGCGCACGCTGCCGCCGATTCCCAATCGTAAGGAACCGCAACCTGACAGCACGTCCAACCCACTTCGGTCTCTTCGACAATCGCGTACCGGGCGTGCGGACTCCCGGTTTCCATTCGATGCTCGAAAGGCAGATGATCGGCGTAAGCCGGAAGACCGACACTGCCCGGGTTCACCACTGTCTTTCCGTTAGCCGTCAACAGACATCGCGGCGTGTGCGAGTGGCCGCACAGGATCAAGTCCTCTGTAAGGCGGTCGAGCATTCCGTCGATCTCGTCCGGACTTCGCAGTCCGGCGCCGTTGCGGTCGATTCGCTCGATCAGATACCGGTCGTCGGCGGAAGGTGTTCCGTGACACGCAAAAATCGGCCCTCGGTGGATGTTCGGTGCTTGTGCGCGCAGCCAGTCGAAATGACCGCGGGAAAGCGAACTCCGCGTGTGGACCAAAGTGGGATGCGGGTCTGCCGGAAGATACTCGACGATGATGCGGTCCTGGTTTCCGCGAATGCCGGGAATGGCGGCGTCGATCAGACGGTCGGCTGTAGCGGCCGGCTCCAGAGGGCCATAAACGCTGTCGCCAAGGTTGACCGTCGAACCGATCCCCCTGCGATGAATGTCATCCAGCACTGCTTCGAGTGCCCAAATGTTCCCATGAACATCGGAGATAACCGCCAGCGGTTCGTTCATCATGGCACGAACACCAGCCGCGCGAAACGATCTGGATTGTGTGGACTTGGCTCGACCAGTCCCGAGTCCGACCATTGACTCAGCCGCCGGTCCGGCTCAACCCCGTCCCAGCGATTCAGATTGGCGGTCCACGTCGTACCGGGAACCGGAGGCGTTTTCGGCGCGAGTTCCACGAAATTCCTCCACGGAATCGCCAGCTCCAGGGTCCAACCTGTATCCTCATCGCCCCGAACGTTGAGTGTCCCCCGCAGGTAGCTCGCAAGCTGCAATCCTTGAAAATCCACCCGTTTGATCAGCAGCTTCGGAAAAGCGTAGAAATAGTCGTACACCACAGCCCGGGCGTTGATCTCCATTCCGTAGTAGAACTGCTGTTTCGGATCGGGGTTGATGAAAAGCTCCACCGCGTCGTCCTTGTAGGTCGGATCGTCGCGTTCGCTGTAGAGCGCGACGATGTCCTTGTCTTCGCAATCGTAATAGACATAGAGGAAATCGTCGTCCCACAGAAAACGCGCAGTGGTCTTCTGCTTCGTTCCCGTCTGTTGCTCCCACGGGAATTGAAACACGATCGGTGCCGCCTGTTTCCACGCAGCGTCGTCCATTTTGCCGTCCAGGTTCACGCGCGACGTGGCGCGATGAACTTCGTATACCGGAATCTCGGGCAATTGTGAACGAAGCTCCGCGGCGCTCACAGCGGTCGCGGCAACCAACAGCGAGAGCAATGGAATCAGTACCAATTGCGGAGCCTCACGTCGATTCCGCTGCCTTCCAACGCCTTCGCGAACGCATTCGTATCCGAACCGCGGTAGTGATACGGATAGACGACTTTGGGATGAAACGCCCGTACCGCATCGGCCGCTTCTTCAGGGGTCATCGTATAAGGCAGATTCATCGGAATGAAAGCGACATCGATATTCTTGAGCGCTCTCATTTCCGGGATGCCCTCGGTATCACCGGCGATGTAAAAGCGCGACTCGCCGTAGGTCAACAGGTAGCCGTTTCCGCGGCCCTTGTCGTGATAGAACTTCCCTTCCGCGGGCCCGCGTTTTATGTTGTACATCGGCATCGCTTCGATCTCCCAACCCGACCAACTCGTCTTCTCGCCATTGCGAAGCACTTTGGCTTCCTTGATTGTCTGGGCCACGGCCGGGGGAGCGACGATCTCGGTTGAATCCTTCCGGATGGCAGCGATTTCCTTAGCGTCGAGATGATCGCCGTGTATGTCCGTAATCAAAATCAGGTCGGCTTTTGGCAGACCGTCGTAATTGCCCTGGCTCCAGGGATCCACCTGGATCACTTTCCCGCCGGCCTGGATCATCAGGCTGGCGTGATGGATAGGGGTGATCGTTACGGGTCCCGCTTTCGTCTGAAATGAATCGGCAGGACGCTGCGGCTGCGCAGCCGCGACAGCCAAGGCAAATAAGACGGCGCTCATCGCTCTCATACGGTGAAATTGTACGTTACCAGCCGTACCCGGTGTAGAATCGCATTTGTCATGGCAACTGCAACGCGCCGCGCTCGCCAGCCGCGCCGCAAGGGAGTAATCGTTTTACAACTCCTGATCACGGTGTACCTGCTGCTGGCGGGAGGCCTCTACTGGGCGATGCGGCAACCGCCCGACCGGTTCGGGCGCATTATGTCGAAGACTCCCTTCCCTCTCATGATGGGGTTGCCTTTCGAAACGCTGTGGAACGCGGCACGCCGCGGAACCGTGAACCCGGGCGACGACGCCCCGGATTTTCGTCTTCCCCTGCTCGATCATTCCGGATACGTGCAACTCGCCTCGTTCAAGGGATCGCGCCCGGTAGTGCTGGTATTCGGGAGCTATACTTGACCGCCCTTTCGCCGGGAGGTTCCCGTGCTCAATCGCCTGTACGATTCCTATAGCGGCCGCGTGGCGTTCTACGCGGTGTATATCCAGGAAGCGCATCCGAGCGACATCTGGCAAATGCGAAGCAACATCGAACAAGGGGTGATCTTTAGAAACCCTCGTACCGAGGCTGAGCGCAGCGGAGTCGCCGAGTCGTGCGTTCGCAAACTGGGCATCCGTTTCCCGGCTGTAATCGACGGCGTCGACAATAAGGTGGAGGCGCTATATACGGGGTGGCCGGACCGTCTCTATCTGATCGATCGCGACGGAAAAGTGGTCTACAAAAGCCGGCCTGGGCCGTTCGGTCTCAAGCCGGCGGAACTCGAAGAACGACTCGCGAAACTGCCGCAATGATCGGAGTCCATCTCGAGCAGGGTCGTATCGAAGTTCGCAAGATGCCGCGGCCGCGCCGTCCCGAAGGGTTCGCGATCATCCGGCTGTTGCGGGCCGGAATCTGTAACACCGATCTCGAATTGAAACGCGGCTACTACGGATTTGCGGGCGTGCCCGGCCACGAATTCGTCGGTGAGGTCGTGGACGCGGATGCGTCGAATTTGTTGGGCAAGCGCGTTGCCGGCGAAATCAACCTTGCGTGCGGCCGGTGCGAGTGGTGCGCCCGCGGCCTCGGACGCCATTGCCCGACACGAACGGTGTTGGGCATCGTGAAACACCCGGGTGCGTTCCGCGAATTCCTCACGCTGCCGGAGCGCAATCTGCATGTGCTGCCGCATTCTCTCTCGACCGATGAAGCGGTGTTCGTCGAGCCCATCGCCGCCGCTTGCGAAATTCTCGACCAGGTGAAGATCCCGCGCGGCGAACCGGTCGCCGTGCTGGGGGACGGGAAACTCGGGTTGCTGATCGCGCAGGTGCTGCAGGCGCATGGCGCAGCCGTTCACCAGTTCGGCCGTCACAAGCAGAAACTCGCCATCTCATCGCGGGCCGGCGTGCACGTCGAGGTCGCGAAGTCCAAACTGCCGGCAGCGGCGTTCAACTTCGTGGTGGAAGCGACAGGGTCGGCCGATGGCTTGACGCAGGCCGTCCGGATGGTGCGTCCGCGCGGAACCATCATCATGAAGTCGACGGTTCACGGATTGGTGTCCGTGGATACGGCCCCGATCATCGTCAATGAAGTGACCCTGGTAGGTTCGCGGTGCGGACGGTTCGAGCCTGCGTTGAAACTGCTGCGCAGCGGGAAGTTGCGAATGGACGGGATGATCTCTGACCGGTTCTCTCTCTCCGCGGCGCCTCGTGCCTTCGAGCGCGCCGCGGAGCGTGGGGTCCTGAAAGTCCTCTTCGAGCCTTGAGCTACTTGACCGCGATCGTCGTGGTCACTCGCCCGTTCGGCCCATCGGTGCTGAAGTAATCCTTCCAGACAATGCCGACGTTCACGGTGTTGCTGGGCGGAACCGATTCGGGAATCCGGATATTGAGTTGGAACTCACCGGGCGAGCCGGGAGCCAATCCAAAATATTGCACGTCGGAATCCGACAGAACACCGGGGCCGGGATTGGCAAGCGAAACGCGCGGTTTACCAGGCGCCGGAGTTGCTGCGCTTGCGACACCGTCGTCCGGCGGCGGATTATCAACGGGGCCGATGCCTGTCCCATATAGCGAAATCACGCTTCCGCGCGGCGCTGGGTGGTCAGGCCCATTGACCGAACCGTCCTCGTTGACGGCTGCGATTTGTCCATCACCGCGCTGATTCAAGGTGTAGAACCCCGGATCGGCGGTGCGCATCGGCACAGTTGCCGCGGCCAGGATCTGCCCTGTCGAGGGGCGGATCAGTTCGATGTCCGCGGTTCCGGTATTGGGCGCGCTCCACGGCACGATGAAATCGACGCGGCTCGGACCGACGTGGTACAGCGGAACCGGAGAACCGTTCAGCGTGATCTGGATGTCGCCGAGACTTTTCGGTAGTGGAAGGTTCGGCGCGAAGGAATCTGCCCCCGGTGCGAAGTCCGGAGCGTATCGATAGAGGTAGGCCAGCATCCCCGGTGTCAAGCCGCGAGTGACGAAGCTCGCCGCATTCTGAAAGGTGGCCTGCGGGAAGTACATCGAAATGCGGTTGATGCTCTCGCCGACAATGGGGTTGTCGTTTGCATCGAGTGCCAGCGCGATCGGAACGCCGAACGTCTGCAACTGCGAGATGGGTTGGCCGCCGAGCACCCAATCTTCGAAGATGGGGAATCGCAGCAGGCGCTGCGGATTTGAACCGAGATCGGTGACCCAGGTCTGGCCTATCGAATTCACCGCCACGGCCAGAGGCTGGCCGATTGAATAAGTGAAGCGCGCCTGCGGGTCGACCTCTCCACCGAGAATGCCGCTGAAGATCGAGATGCGGCTGTTTCCGGTATCCGCGACATACAGGCGATTGCTGCTATCGATCGCGATGCTGCGAGGTGAGTTGAATCGGTTCGTGGCGCTTCCCGCGGCGGAAGTGGTGAAGTTCGGTTGTCCGATTACCGACGCCGCTGCCTGGCCGCTGGTGAAATCGCCGCCATCCGGCTTCTTGAACAGGAGCACGCGGTTGTGCCCGGCATCGACCACTGCAAGGTGTCCTTCAACCGTAAACGCGAGCCCCCACGGAACCTGCATACGATCGTTCCGTGGATCGGTAACCTTACTCGTGAAATTCGCTTGTCCGAGCACCAGGTTTGCGCGGACGGGCTTGTCCTGTTGGAAAGGCGATGGGAATCGCACAACCCGCGAATTTCCCGAGTCCGCTACGTACAGGTTGCCCGCGCTGTCTACGATGATTCCGACGGGAGCGATTAACGTTCGGTCGTTCGGCTGGTCCGGGTCCTTCGTATCGGTGTTGGGAGTCGTGCTCAACAAGTCCGGCTGGCCGATGACGAGGTCCGCGATGTCGCCGGGCTTGATGGTGCGGGCGTTGCGGAATCCGAGAATGCGGTTGTTCAGCGTGTCCGCGATGTAGAGGTGCGGCGGCGTGGTGGTGTTGTCCACCGCGATCCCTCCGGCGCTGATGCGAGTCAGCGGATCGAAGATGAATAGTTCGCGGCCTTCGACGAGGTTCGGCGCGTTGTAGTTGAAGTCGAGTTGGCCGAGAACGCGGGTGGCCACCGAATACGTTCCCGAATTCGGCGAAAACATCAGCACGCGATGATTATTCGCATCTGCAACCCAGAGGTCGGTTCCTGAGAAAGCGAGTCCCACCGGCCCGTACAGGCTTGTATAGGTGGGCAACCCCCCTTGGTTGACCCTTACGGATTGTCCGCCAATCTGGCCGATGAATGCGGCGCCCGTGGGGGAAATCGCAGTCCCTGTGGGGCACACCTGCTGCCCGGTATAGGCGCACTCGGTGGGCCAGTTCGCGGGCGGGTCATACTTTACGATGCGATTGTTTCCGGTGTCCGCCACAAAGAGGCTGTTATTGAGGACAGCCAGGCCCTCGGGCGGGATGATGCCGCCATTCGCTTGTGCGCCCAAGGCCGCTTCGCAAAGCTGCGGGGCTGTGTTCGGACAACCGTTCAGCGCACGCGGATTCGGGTCCTTATCGGTCGGCGTCGGAATCCCGAGAATCCGGTTCGCCGCTTGACCGTTCGTCCCGATCGGCGCCTTGTAATAGAGCACTCGGGAACGCGCATCCGAGATGTAGAGATCGCCATTGTCGGCGAAGGCGATGCCCGCGGGTTGCACTAGCGTCGCCTTATTCAGCCGGGCGTTGCTCGATCCTTCGTTCAGTGCGTTCGAGTCGAACGTCTGCTGTCCGAGAACCAGGTCCGCCGCAGGTTCGCTGGACGAACCGGCAAGGGCGGACGCCGGAAACCGGAGCACTCGGTTGTTGCCCGCATCGGCCACCCAGAGGTTGCCTTGTTGATCGAACACGAGCGAAGTCCGGTATGTCGCGTTCGAGGATAGGAACAGCGTCTTCGCGGAGGGGACGGCATTGCCTTCGTTCGCTGAGTAGCCGCTCGTGAAGGTTCGCTGTCCGATGACTTTGTCCGGCTGCGGCGTCCCGTTCTGATCGAAGGGCTTCGGGAACCGCAGAATTCGGTTGTTGCCGGCATCAGCGACGTAGACGTTGCCTTGTGCATCCACGCCGACTGCGGTCGGTCCGGTGAAACCGGTCGATTGCCCGGAGAATGCGGGACCGCCGGGCACGGTTGACTGGAGGTCCAGTTGCCCGAGCACGATGTCCGCGGGAGTCGCCTTCGTTATCGCGGCGGCGTTCTTCCATCCGAGCACACGATTATTGACGGTGTCGGCGACCCAGATCCGCGGCGGGTTCGCCGACTTGTCGATGGCCACCGATTGCGGAAGATAGAATTCTCGACCCTCCACAAGGTTGGGACTTCCGGTGGTTGCGTCCGCGCGCGCCTGCCCGAAAGTGCGCGACGGCAGTGTATTGAAAACAGTCGGGACTTGTCCGATAGCGCAGAGCGATGCTGCGATGAGCACACCAATAGCTTTAGCTTGCATGTGATTACGCGAGACGCACGCGGGTAGCGCCTAAGGGGAACAATAACATACGTGCGAATCGACAGCTATGAGGCCCCCGGAATGGAACCGTTAACGCAAAAGGTCGCCGGGTACTGAACCGGCAGGATTAGTCAACTAGCGAACGCCGTGAACGTTGGTTTGTATGGAGAATAATGCATCGCTGGCAGTAATGAACAGCGTGCTCCGATCCTTGCCGCCAAATGTGATGTTGGCGGTCCAGGGCTTATCGACTGCGATGTAGTCGATCTTCTCCCCGCGCGAGTTGAAAACCGTCACGCCTTTGCCGACCAGGTATACATCGCCTTGGTCGTCGATGGTCATTCCATCGGAACCCATGTCCGCGAATAGCTTCTTGTCCGACAGCGTGCCGTCGGGATTGATGGTATAGGAATAGGTATTGCGTCCCCGGATGTCGGCGACGTAGAGACGCTTACCGTCCGGCGTGCCGATGAGTCCGTTCGGTTGTTGAAGGTCGTCGATGACGCGGGTCAACTTCGTGTGGTCGGGCGAAAGATAGTAAACGTGCTGACCGTCCTGTTCCATCGGCCCGCGGGTCCAATAATCCCGCTTATAGAAAGGGTCGGTAAAATAGACGCCGCCATCGGGGCGCACCCACACGTCGTTCGGCCCGTTCAGTTTCTTGCCCTGGTAATCCCTTACAAGGATAGTAACGTCGCCGGAGGGTGCGATTCGCCAGAGTTCGTTATTGAGGTCGGCGCAGGCGTACAGGTTGCCAGATTTGTCGAAGAACAACCCGTTGGACCGTCCGGCGCCATCCTTATATGCCGACAGCTTCCCGTCCACGGACCATTTCAGAATCTTGTCGTTCGGCTGATCGGTGAAATAAACATTGCCGTCGGCGTCGGCGGCGGGTCCTTCGGTGAATTTGAATCCATCGGCGAGCAAAACCAGTTTGGCTCCCGGCGCGACGATGCCGGTGGTTTCCGCGGAGGTCTGCGCCCGGGCGACGATGCCGGCGAGCACGAGCGCCACTGCGCACAGGATGGTATTCGTTTGGTGAGAACGGATGAGTTTCATTCGAATGATTCCTTCGGAAGACACCGCCAATATATAACGACGCAGCGGGCCGCTGCGTTGCTGTTATAATTCGCAGAATCGGATGGCGCAGGCATCCACTTCGGGCAGGTACTCCGTACAAGTATTTGAAGACTTGCGACGTGTGCCATGCAACTGCTGATCTCTTTACTTCTCTTTCCGCTGCTGTCCGCGATCCTGAAACATCGGGATGACGGAGATTTGGTGTCCCGGCTGAAACAAAGGGATGCCGATGCGATGGCTACGTTGTACGATGCCTACGGCCGGATCACGTACTCGCTGATACTGCGGGTTGTGCGGAACCAGGCTGTTGCGGAGGACCTGGTACAGGAGACGTTCCTGAGGGTCTGGAACCGCGTTCACGGGTTCGACAGCGAACGGGGGGCGCTGGGTCCGTGGATCCTGACGATCGCGAGAAACCGCGCGATCGATTACCTGCGGTCGCTCGAACACCGGGAAGTCGAGTCGCCGATCCAACTCGAGAAGATGGAGCAACCGGGGCTGTTCGCGAATCTCGAAAGCGATATTCTCAATATCGACCGGACGCGGAAGCTCAGAGAGGCGTTCGAGAGGCTCACGCCGAATCAGCGCACGGTGATCGAACTGGCGTATTACGAAGGGCTGTCGCAGACCGAGATGGCGGACCGGTTGAAGCAACCGCTGGGCACGATCAAGACGTGGGTGCGGACGGCGCTGAAGTCGCTGCGCTCCGAACTCGGAGAAGCGGTGGTGGCATGACACACGAGGAACTGCGGGAACTGTACGAGTTCTACGCGCTCGGCGTGCTCGAGCCGGAGGAGCGGGGTGAGATCGAGGCACACCTCCGAGACGGATGCGAGACATGCCGCGAAGGGATCCGCCGGGCGCAGACGACAAATGCTCTGGTGCTTGCGCTGCCGCCAGAGAGCACTCCATCGCGGAAACTGCGCAAGCGGGTGCTGGCGAGCGTGGGGGCCGATAGACCAAGTTGGGGCTGGATGACCGGCTGGGGTGTCGCGACGGCGGGACTGCTGGTCGGGATGCTCTGGTTCAGCGCGGATGCGCGGCGCACTGAATCGGAACTCGCACTCGCGCGGCAGCAGTTGACAAGGTCCGCGAGCGAACTGACGCGGGTGCAAGCGGTGCTCAATTTCTTGAATTCGCCGGAGACACGTCAAGTGACCTTTGGTAAGGGAGCGCCGCAACCGCCGCGCGGCACGGTGCTGGTGAACCCGTCGAGCGGCGTCCTGATCGTCGCGTCAAATCTTCCGGTGTTACCGGCCGGGAAGACCTACGAGATGTGGGTGATCCCGAAGGGCGGCGCGCCCAGGCCGGCGGGGCTGTTCCAAGCCGATACGCAGGGGAATGCGATACACGTGCTGGCGGGGCCGGTGGATGTGGCCACGACCGGCGCGGTGGCGGTGAGCGTCGAACCCGAGGCGGGATCGACGGCTCCGACCACCACGCCGATCATTGTTGCTCCGGTGCCGGGGGCGTAGGAACGGGTTAGCCGTTCAGGGTCCAGCCGGGGCGGTATTCGCGCTTCAAATAATCGTTGGCTTCGGTTGAATTCGTGACGCGGCCGGTGGCGCCGTCGTATTCCAGGCGCTTGCCGGCGCGGTGGGCGACGAGGCCGAGAAGCATCTGCTCGATCATGGTGCCGGAATAATCGAAGTCGCAGTGAGTTTTGCTGCTGGTGCCGTGAGTGACGCTGTTGCTCTCGCCTTTGCAGGCCTTGATCCACTCGCGCTGGAAGACATCGCCGCCGGCGCTGCCGGTGTGGCCGTTCTTCTCGGCTTCGAGAATCTCCTCGACGTTGGTGTTCGGGAGGCCCAGGGCGGCGGGCAGTTTGCCGTCAACGAACTGGATCGTTGGGAAGCCGTTCGGTCCGACCTCGGCGCTGGGGAAAGCGGTCATGCCGGCCGGGAGTTTGGGAGCGGAGGCGCGGCGCGGGCGGGGACGGGGCGGGGCCTGGGTGGGCTGGCCGGAGCCCATGATGAGCGGCAGCAGCTGGTCTTTCGACCGGCGCTTGTAGTAGGTGAAATCGCCGTCGTCATTGTTGGGGATGATGACGCGGGAGGTGAAGTCGGCGAAGATGGTGCCCTTGGTGCCTTCGAAGATCGCTCCGTTGCCGACGTGTTCGAGATCGATGTAGCTCTTGGGAGCTTCGGGTTTGAGCCCGCCCTGATACCAGACCAGGGTGACGGGGCCGCGCCAGGCGTTGCCGGGGTGTTCGAAGGCGACCTTCAGCTTCACGGGATTAATGTCGGGGTTGTACTTGTCGCTGACCTCCTGATCGACTTCGATGGAGGAGGGAGCGCCGGCATCGATGACGTTCCAGACGAGGTCCATGGTGTGGGCGCCCATATCGCCCATCTGGCCGACGCCGAAGTCGCGGTACATATTCCAGAACAGGCAGTTCAAGCCGTTGGATCCGCCGAAGTACTGCGGGCTGTAGGGGTGATAGTGAGAGGGTCCAATCCACTGCTCGTATTTGAGGACGGCGGGGGGCATGCCTTCGGCGACGGGGTATCCGGGGCGCGGAAGGCGGCGGCTATCCCAACTGTGGACGGTCTTCAATTCGCCGATGGAGCCGTCGAGGACGAGTTCGCGGAGGCGTTCGAAGTTCGGATAGGCATGGCGCTGGGTGCCGTGCTGGGTGGCGACCTTGGCTTTCCGCTTCAGGTAATTGGCGCGGACGATGCGGGCCTCTTCGACGCTAATGCCGAGCGGCTTTTCGCAGTAGACGTGCATGTCACGGTTGAGCGCCCAATTGGCGATGAAGGCGTGGTGATGATCGGCGGTGCAGATGATCACGGCCTCGACGTCTTTCTGGTCGAGCAGCCTTCGCCAATCCCAGTAGGTCTTGGCTTTGGGGAAGATCTGGAGCGCTTCTTTGGTCCGCAGTTCGTTGACGTCGCAGAGGGCGACAACGTTCTCGTCCCGCATCACGTTGTAGTGTGCCGTCCCGCGGCCCCAGACGCCGATGAGGGCGATGTTCAGCTTGTTACTGGGGGCGTTCTGGCCCCGCAGCGTTCCGCTTTTCAGAATAGTCAGGCCCGCCGCGGTGGAGGCCACGGACTTGAGCAAATCACGACGTTGCATAGGAGGATCCTCCTGGACATAGTATCGGACCCGGAGGTCCGTTTGCTGCGGTACCGGAGCGAGGCGCTATGGTGAAGAGCGTGACTCCGGCGATCAACTACATTCTCGAGTCGTCGTTGTATGTGGACGACGTGACACGTTCCGCGAAATTCTACGAGAGCCTGTTCGGCTTCCGGGTGATCAGCGACTTCGGCGAGCGCGGCTGTGCGATGGCGGCCGGGGGCGAGCGGCAGGTGCTGCTGCTGTTCCGCAAGAAGGGCTCGCTGACGATCGAATCGCCGCACGACGGCGACGGGGAACTGCACCTGGCGTTTGCGATCGCGGCGAGCGACCTGGAGGCGTGGGAGCAGCGCCTGGCGGCCAACGGGATCGCGATCGAAGAGACGAAGACCTGGGAGCGGGGCGGCACGAGCATCTATTTCCGGGACCCGGACCGGCACTTACTCGAACTGGCGACGCCGGGAGTCTGGTCAATTTACTAGGCCGGCCGCGACTTTTCACACGAATTTTACTTTCCGTTCACAACCCGGGAGCGGGACGGGCTTACTGTCGATGGATATCGGCGGAAGAGCACGCCGCACGAACACGTGTGCGGCGGCGCCGCCCAACACAGACACGAACCAACGTGGAGGAGTAAATCATGTTGCTTCGCAGACAGTTTGCCGGCATTTTCGCGGCAGCCCTGACAATGACGAGCGTGGCCCTGGCGGGCCCGATTTCGACTTACTCGCAAACGAACCTGGTATCGGACATTCCCGGCATGGCCGCGGTGACCGATCCCAATCTCAAGAACCCGTGGGGGATTTCGTTCAGTTCCACGTCGCCGTTCTGGGTCTCGGACAATGCGACGGGGCTGACGACGCTGTACAACTCGAGCGGCACGCCGCAGTCGCTGGTGGTCAGCATTCCGGGAGCAGGCGGCAACCCGGCGGCTCCGACGGGGCAGGTGTTCAATGGCGGACCGGGCTTCAACGCCGACCTTTTCATTTTCGCGAGCGAGGACGGGACGGTGGCGGGTTGGAACCCGGGATTGGGGAGCACGGCCGAGGTGCTTTTCGATAATTCGGGAAGCGACGCGATTTACAAGGGACTGGCGATAGGGTCGATCGGCGCGAACACTTATCTGTACGCGACCGATTTTCACAACGGTGCGATTACGGTGTTCAAAAGCACGGGCGCTCCGGACCTGGCGGGCCAGTTTCTGGATCCGAACATACCGTCGGGTTTCGCGCCGTTCAACATTCAGAACATCGACGGCAAGTTGTATGTCACGTACGCCAAGCAGGACGCGGATGCGGAAGACGACGTGGCGGGGGCGGGCAACGGTTTCGTGAACGTGTTCGACCTGAACGGGAATCTGCTGAACCGCCTGGCCGCGCACGGTGCGTTGAACTCCCCATGGGGTATGGCGCTGGCGCCGACGAGTTGGGGATTCCTGGCGGGCAACCTGCTGGTGGGCAATTTCGGCGACGGCACGATCAACGCTTTCGACGCGAACGGAAACCTGCTGGGAACGCTGGCGGACGCCAACGGGAACCCGCTGGTGAACGACGGGTTGTGGGGACTGACGTTCGGCAACGGAGGCAGCGGGGGAGATCCGAACTCGCTGTACATCACCGCCGGATTGAACGATGAGGAGAATGGGTTGTTCGCGAGGATCGAACAGGTGCCCGAGCCGGCAACGTTGTCGCTGCTTGGGGCGGGGCTGGCGGTGTTGGGGCTTAAGAAGCGCCGCGGCCGGGTGAGGAATCACTTTTCGACGACCGCCTGACCGGTTTTCAGATCGAGAGTCCAGGGTTTCGGCGCGGGGAGCCAGAGCTTCCCGCCGCCGATCTCGAGCGGCATCCAAAGATAGCGGGAATCCCACTGCGTTTTCGGCTTCCAGACATCTCCCATGAAGATGACGGTGGTGGCCCTGGCGCCAACTACCTTCAGAAGCATGGTGGACTGGGAGCCATAGGTATTGGTTTCCGGCGGCGCGATGTCGCGGAATTCGGACCACGGACCTGCGAGGCTGGAAGCGGTGGCGTACTTATTCGGATTGGGGGCCCATCCGGTGAGCGCGGAACCGACGGTGTAATAGAGGCCCTGATAATGAACGACCGCGCCGCCTTCGAGGGGAGCGCGGATGAGGCTCATATCCTTTTCGACATCGAGGTAATCGGCGGATAGTTTCGCGATGTGGAAGCCCTTGGCGGGGCGGTCCTCGAAGATGAGGTACGCGGTGCCGTCGTCATCGATGAACTGGCCGATGTCGCGGCTCTCCTGCCCGAGCGGGCGAAAACTCCGGACATAGCTGTAGCTGCCGTCGATCTTATCGCCGACGGCGACGGCCACGCGCGCGACCTTGTATTTGGCGTCGTCGAGGTGCATATACATCACGTATTTGCGGGTCTTCGCGTTATAGAAGACCTTGGGGCGTTCGAGGACCCAATGCGGTCCGAGGT
Source organism: uncultured Acidobacteriota bacterium (assembly GCA_963720745.1). Taxonomy (GTDB): domain Bacteria; phylum Acidobacteriota; class Terriglobia; order Bryobacterales; family Bryobacteraceae; genus TMP-7. Next base: position 2,395,338 of record CAVRGO010000001.1, on the reverse strand, counting down.
TCTCGGGGTCGCTGAACTGGACGACGCGGTTGCGGAAGGTCCAATGGGCGAGATCGGTTGAAGCGTAGCAGGCGACGTAGCGTTTCTCGGGGTCGAGTCCCTGAGAGCGATCTTCACCGAACCAGTAATAGGTATTTCCGAGCTTGATAATTCCGCCGCCGTGCGCCTGGACGTGTTGGCCGCGGTTATCGGGCCACACCTCGCCGGGACGTATCAACTGGGGCGCCGCTGCCGCCGCGGCCAGGCAGACGAGCGCCAGCAGGGTTCGACGGATGGGAATGGGTGGGGTAGGAGTTGTCATCGGCAGCTACTCTTTCCTGTATTCAAACGCGTTCGGGCGAGCCGGGATTTTCGGGTCCGAATCAAGTGCTGTGGTATCCACACGTAGTATAGAGAACCGGGACAGAGGCCGCAGGGGAACGGATGGCGGCCGCTTCGGTTGCGGGAGCAGAGGACGCACCGGCGGCCGCGAAGGTTCGCGGAGCAGGGGCGCCGGAAGCGGGCGGCTCCTCGCGGAGAACGATGGTGCGGGGCGCATGGGCGCCGCCGACGGGCTCAGGGGCGGGATCCGGGGACTGTTCGTTTATGGGAATGGGTTCGGTCGGCGCGTCGTCGGTTTCGGGGAATTCGCCGAGGTCGATGGGGGGTGCGGAGGGCGAGGCAGGCGGGCGGCGGGACTGAAGGTCATCCAGACGCCGGGTGGCCTGAACGATGGCGTGCATGGTGCGGAGGTCGTAGCGATCGAGGAGTTCGAGCAAGCGGGCGTCCTTATCGGCGAGGTCCTTGAAGGAGAGGGCGGCCTCGACATCGAGGCTGAGGGTGGCGTAGCCGGCATGGACGTTGACGCGGCGCTGCATGAAGTGTTCGTGGAAGACAGCGCTCTCGTAGCTGACGGCGCGGCGCCGGCGCCAGCGAGCGACGACGAGGTCCTCGACGGCATCGTGTTCGGCGATGGTCTGGGGCTGATAGAGCTCGAGGTATTGGGCGAGTCGCTCGTTGTAGACCTCGCGGGATTCGCCGGGGACGACCACGATGGCCGCGGTGAGCCCATGGCGGAGGCGGTTGAAGCGGGAGGCGGCTTTGCCCTCCGGCGAGACGGGGCCGGTGGATTTCTTCGCGTTGGCGCGGTTGGCAGCGAGCTGACGGGGCGAGACGGTCTTCTTCCCGCGAGACGGCTTATCGGAAACGCTAATTTCAGACATATTCGTATGAATTCTCCTCCGATTTCAGGGTAAAGGGCGATTCGGGAGAAAGACGGATGGCGGAAGGCCGGGATCGGGGATAAGTAGTTGAGGGATCGAAAGAAAGAAAATTCGCGGAGGGGTGTGAACGGCGATAATCCGGAGGCGCGGCGGGATGGAAAAACGGCGATCACACGTTTGGCATATTTTTATAAATCCCGCAAATTCAGATAGAAAGGTATGAAACCGGGTGCGCAGTTTTGGGGGCACGCGGGATGGGGGGCGTATGTTGGGGGCAGTGGAGGAAGCATTGTGTCGGTGTACGCGTTATCGGATGAGCGGGAGGTGCTGCCGCTGGCCCAGTGTGCGGCACAACAGGAGGGAGTGGAGGCAGACCCGGTGCGGTTTGCGCGGACGCGGCTGGGTTTCGATCCGGACGCGGCGCAGTGTCACGTTTTGGGAGGGCATCACCGGCGGCTGCTGCTGAACTGCTCGCGGCAGTGGGGGAAATCGACGGTGACGGCGGTGAAGGTGCTGCACCTGCTGGTATCGCGGCCGGGAGCGCTGGTGCTGGTGGGGAGCAAGACACTGCGGCAGAGCGGTGAGCTGGTAGCGAAGGTGAAGAGTTTCGGGATGCGGATGGGCGTGCGGATGCGGGGGGACGGGATGAACCCGGTGTCGGCGGTGCTGCCGAACGGGTCGCGACTGGTGGGATTGCCGGGCCGGTCGGGGAACGAGATCCGCGGGTTTTCGGCGGTGGACCTGCTGATTCTGGACGAGGCGGCGCAGGTGGTGGACGAAGTGTACTATGCGGTGCGGCCGATGGTGGCGGTACGGGACGGCGACATCTGGCTGTTGAGCACGCCGTACGGCAAGCGCGGGTTCTTCTTCCACGAATGGCAGCACGGGGGCGAGCGGTGGGAGCGGGTGCGGGTGCCGGCGGCGGAGTGCCCGCGGATTTCGGCGGAGTTTTTGGAAGAGGAACGGCAGACGGGGGGCGAAGACTATTTCCGGCAGGAGTACTGCTGCGAGTTTGTGGACGTGGACGGGTCGATGTTTTCGAGGGACGTTGTGGAGCGGGCGTTTCGGGAGGATGTCAGCGTGCTGTTGTAAGGGGATGGCCGGGCTGTTCGTAAGTTGGTTCAGTAAGTGCCGCGAAATTCAGTTAGTAAGTGAGGAATAACCCGGGAGTCAGGGGCGAACGATGAAGTTAATAATCCCGCATTTTTACATTGGCGTGGACTTAGGGCAGAAGCACGATTTCACGGCGATTGCGGTGGTGGAGTACCGGCCGGCGAACCTGCCGCACTGGTTGAATCCATGGGACGTGCCGAAGGAGACTTTCCGGCTGCGGCACTTAGAGCGGGTGCCATTAGGGACTCCGTACCCGAAGGTGGTGGAGAGTGTGGCGGCGTTGACGCGGAAGCCGGAGTTAGAGGGCCGGTGCACGGTGGTGGTGGACGGCACGGGGGTGGGTTGGCCGGTGGTGGAGATGTTGAAGGGGTCGTCGCGGCTGGAGTGTCCGGTGGTAGCGGTGACGATTACGGGCGGGGAGCGGGCGCAGCGGCACAAGGATGGGTGGAACCTGCCGAAGCAGGATTTGCTGGCGACGCTGATGATGATGCTGGAGGAGGGGGAGTTGGAGATTGCGGCGAAGCTGCCGGAGCGGCGGAGGCTGGTGGAAGAGATGATGGCGATGCAATCGGGGCGGACGCGGAGGGGGCGGAGTGTGTATGGGGCTCGGGGGCCGGCGCATGACGATTTGGTGCTGGCGCTGGCGATGGCGTGTTGGAGGGCGCGTCAGCCGAGTGTGGGTTTGCAGGATACGGGCCGGTTGTTGTGAGGGGCGTTTTTGGCGCGGGGATGGCTGCCGCGGTATGCGCATCCGATAGATCGGTATCACGATGAAAAAGATGCGCACGGTCTCGTTGGATGCCGGAGGAACTTGACCCGGACTTGGAGCGCGAAGCAAAAGCAAGGCGCATCAGCAAGTCCGCTCTGGTGTGCGAATGTGTTGTGAAAGAGCGCCGATTTATTGACTCCGCGATCAACTGATCGCGGAAATGAGTTTCGGCGCGGCGCTCTGGGATGCGATCCCCGGGGCTTCAATGAGGCCGCGATCAGCTGATCGCGGAAATCCAAGTTCATCCCCACCTGCCCCAAGGCAGTGTGGCCGCTTCAATGAGGCCGCGATCAGCTGATCGCGGAAATAGCCGCGAGCGGATCGAGCTCGCGAAATTGGATCTCGCTTCAATGAGGCCGCGATCAGCTGATCGTGGAAATCCCAGGCCGGTCGTTGGTTTGGGGGCGGGGAGCTCACGCTTCAATGAGGCCGCGATCAGCTGATCGCGGAAATGCGAAATGTTGGGCTCCATCTTGGAGGCGAATGTGCGCTTCAATGAGGCCGCGATCAGCTGATCGCGGAAATGCGGGCGAAACGGTCGATGCGCTCGAGGTTTTCGCTGCTTCAATGAGGCCGCGATCAGCTGATCGCGGAAATGGAGTCAGCAAGAAGCAGATTCAAGAGTCGATTCGGCTGCTTCAATGAGGCCGCGATCAGCTGATCGCGGAAATGACCGATCTCCTCACACCGGAGGGCAGAGGTGTCCGCTTCAATGAGGCCGCGATCAGCTGATCGCGGAAATTCTTGGGTCCGACTTACACGTGCGACCATGCGCGAGGCTTCAATGAGGCCGCGATCAGCTGATCGCGGAAATGTAGAAGCACGGGATAAGGCGACTGACCGGCGCATGGCTTCAATGAGGCCGCGATCAGCTGATCGCGGAAATCACTTTCTGTGGTCACCGGACCTGAAGACATTTCTTGCTTCAATGAGGCCGCGATCAGCTGATCGCGGAAATAGACTGACTCTTGATGAGGGTTCTCCATTCCGCCAGGCTTCAATGAGGCCGCGATCAGCTGATCGCGGAAATATACCGCCGTCCTACCAGCTTGATACTCCGCGAGTCGCTTCAATGAGGCCGCGACTTCGGCGCCAGCGGGAAGTGACCCAGCTCGGCTTTCCAGAATTGACCCGGTCAGTCGGTTGCCGAGCCGTGGGCGGGGCTGGCGACGTCACGGGTGTCGGCGGCGGCAAGAAAGAAATACGGCCAGATTGGGCGATGTGAGACGGGCGTGACCGGCGCTGTTCTTAAGACCCCATCGGCGGGGACGCGGTAGGGACTCTCAAGCAGTTTCTATGCGACTTCTATGCGACTTACCCCTTCGTGAACTCGAATGCTAAGAACACCAGCCCGGCGGGAATCAGGAGGATGAGGGCGAGAACAATCCACGACACACGGTTGCCAAAATTGAGCGTCAATCCCAAGCCGATGCGCTTCTCGACAAACAACGCCTGGTCTTGCGGGTTGTAGTAGAACTGATCCCCATGCCAGCACGCGTTAGGCGTAATTTCTCCGGCTTCCGCCCCAGTTTCCGCGTGGCGCCGAAGGCAGAGCCAGATCATAACGGCTAGGAAACTGAGAGACGCGATGTAGAAAGCCACCAGCCTCCGTGCGGGGACAATGTGAAGGGGCAAAAGTCCAGCTGCCGAAAAGGCCGTAGCGATCACATAGGCAACCACAATCAGAATGATCGGACCCGCGGGGTGCCGCGCGCTTCTCCGAGAACCCCACGACGTAACTGCGAATATTCCCAATTGGAACAGGATGATGACTGCACCTAAGAGCAACGGACCGTAGACACCCGCAAAGCTTCGCGTGGACCAGCCGTTGGGAATCCCGTTTGGCCCCCAATGCACGGGGAAACGAGCGGGGATTCGATTCCAGTGGAAATGCAGGTAGAGTGCTGTTCCGGCCAGGATCGCAAGTGGGATCGCAAACAACAGAACTTGCCGGAATAGACGATCGTCGGCATCCGTCAATCGTGCTTCGCGCGTGGAAAGTGCAGGCAAGGCAAGATGGCGAATTTCGATCCGCCGCCGGGAGAATAGCCAGCCTGCAAGGATGAGCGGTATCAGGAAGGCTGCCTCCATCCACAGGACAGCCCAAGACATTGGCAGCCACAGTGAGACAAACAAGGCCGCGGCCGTCCATGGCAGTAGCTGGAGCTGATAGCGCCGCAAGGCTTGCCGGCCTTCATTTCCGTAACGAATCTCGCGTGGAACCGCCACTCCGAAGAGGCGATCGGGTCGCGGCAGGAAGGGAAGCGCATGCAGGCTCGCGAGAGCAATGGCGAGAGGTAACAACAGATAGAGTCGGAGAGACATCATGCTTCCAGCTTTTCGGCAACCAGGCGCAGCTCGATGGCAATGTCTCGGGGGGCCAGTCCCTCGGCTCGCATCTGCGCGACCAACTGGCGGATCCGCCGTTGGAATCCAGTGACCTTTTTGTGACTCGCGCCGGACGGGAGGCGGCGGTCAATCACCGTGGCGCGCCGGCCGTGCTTCAAGTCCAGCCAGCCTTCTTCAGCAAGTTGGCGATAGGCCTGGGCCACAGTATTGAAGGTTATGCCAAGTTCCAGGGCTAAACGGCGAACCGAGGGGAGAAGGTCTCCCGGTACGAGTTCGCCGTCTACCAGATGCGTTCGAAGTGAATCCACGATCTGTCGATAGTTCGGGACAGGTGAATCCAGATCGATTCGTATTGTAGGCGTCCGTTTTGCCATCTGTGCACTGTGCAAATACAGTATACAGTAAACGCATTGCGTGTCAAAATGGCCAGTGATCGAGAGTCCTACAAGAGCTCCCGAAAATCAAGAGGGTCGGCGGAAGAGATTGCCCCGTCGGCCGCGGACGCGGCGATGTCTGCTCAAAGGATGTGAGCGGAGCTTTCGGCCACAACGGGTGCGGCAGCGCTATTGCAGCGAAGAGTGCCGGGAAGCGGCGCGGGAATGGTCGCTCTGGAAGGCCCAGGAAAGATACCGGGCGACCAGGGCCAGCAAGCAGCAACGGAACGGTCAAAGTCGGCGCTACCGGGGGCGGGCGAAAAGCCGAAAGTCCCCAAAGCCAGAGCCAGTTAACGAGGCCGCGAGGGTAATCACTACAGAACATTTTTTTCGGCCATTGCTGCGACCGGCCTGGCTGCTATGAGAGATTCGCGCCCCAGCGGCGAAGTCCCTTGCAGCACTTCTGTTCGGCAGAGTGCCGGCGCGCGTTGGAGTGCGTCCGGGAACGGGAGCAGCGCTGGAAGCAGGCGCGCGACTTAATCCGGAGATATTGATCGGCTGGCGGCGCTGGGCTTACATTCAGCCAGTCCGATGCAACTGGAATTTCACCAACTCGACCGGCGCTGGGAGCACTTGCGAGTGCGCCATCCGGCGCGGCAGCGGCGGCTGTTGGCGTCGTTAGCCGAGAGCGGGCAGCAAACGCCCGTCGTGGTGGTGGCTGCCGAAGGCCAGGCGGACCGCTACGTGGTCATCGACGGATACAAACGAATCTCGGCGCTGGAGCAACTGGGTCGGGACACGGTGGAAGCGGTGGTGTGGCCGATGAGCGAGGCTGCGGCGGTGCTGTTGGACCGCTCGCTGCGACTGTCCGAACACGAGACGGCGCTGGAGGTGGGCTGGCTCTTGGCGGAGTTGGAGCAGCGTTTTGGCTACGGGTTGGACGAGTTGGCACGGCGGTTCGATCGCAGTGTGAGTTGGGTATCGCGACGACTGGCGCTGACAGAGGTTCTGCCGGAAGCGATCCAACACCAGGTGCGCGATGGCAAAATCTTGGCGCAGGTGGCGATGAAGTTTCTGGTGCCGGTGGCCCGCCAAAGCCTGGAAGACTGCCAGCGGATGGCGGGGATCTTCGCCGAGCATCACTGCAATACGCGCCAAGCCGGCCAACTGTATGTCGCGTGGCGCAATGGTTCGCCCGCCGTCCGCAAACGCATTCTGGACGATCCCGAGCTGTTTTTCAAAACGCAGCGGCAAGCAGAGGAGAAAGCTCCGCTCGGGAACGCCGCCGAACTAATACGCGATCTGGAAATGGTAGTGGCGATTGTGAACCGCGCGCAACGGCGACTGGCGGGCGCCGCTGTGACGGAGTTGGATGACCAACAATCGAAGGCCGCGCGGCATCAGATCGAGCGCATTCAAAGCCAACTCCGCCGCATCGACGAAGCAATCCAACTGGAGAAGAGACCTCATGTTGAGCCAAGCGCAACGCACCACGATTCTGGAACTGAATGCAAAGCAAGTGAGCAGGCGGGAGATCGCACGGGTGATGGGAATCTCCCGCGTAGCAGTGCGCAAAGTCCTCCGCTCGAACTCCAACGCAGTGCCGGAACTACACCGAGCCGAGAAGGCCGAACCGCACCGGCAACAGATCCTGGAGCTTTTCGACCAGTGCAAGGGGAATCTCGTGCGAGTCCATGAGGAGTTGGTGGCGGGCGGCGCGAAGTTATCGTATACCGCGTTAACGGCGTTCTGCAGGCGGCATGGAATCGGCTACGCGCCGCCAACGCCGGCGGGCCAGTATGCGTTCGCGCCCGGCGAGGAACTTCAGCACGACACGTCTCCCCACGAACTCGAACTGGGCGGCAAGAAACGCAAGGTGCAGACCGCATCGGCGGTGCTGTGCTATTCGCGGATGCTGTTCTTCCAGTGTTATCCGAACTTCCGGCGTTTCGACTGCAAGGTGTTTCTCAGCGAGGCGCTGCGATTCCTGGGTGGCGCGACCACTCGCGTGATGATCGATAACACGCACGTGGTAGTGCTGCGCGGCAGCGGACGCGACATGGTGCCGGTGCCGGAGATGGCCGCGTTTGGAGAACGCTTCGGCTTTCAGTTCGTGGCGCACGCGATTGGGAATGCCAACCGTTCGGGGCGCGTGGAACGTCCCTTCCATTTCATCGAGAATAACTTTCTGGCGGGGCGCACTTTCAGCAGTTGGGAGGATCTGAATCAGCGGGCGCGGGAGTGGTGCGATAAGGTCAACTCGACTTACAAGAAACATATCCGCGCGGTTCCCCGTGAGTTGTTCGCCGTCGAGCGGCTGCATCTGAAACCGCTGCCGGCGTGGATTCCGGAAGTCTACCGACTGCATCAACGCCTGGTCGATATCGAAGGGTATGTCGCGCTGAACAGCAACCGCTACTCGGTCCCGGTGGACTGGATCGGCCGCCGCGTGGAGGTGCGCGAGACCAGGGATAAGATCGAGATTCAACTCGATGCCCGCCGCCTGGTCACGCACCGGCGCATTGCTGAAGCCGAGCACCAGCGAGTGATGCTGGCCGAGCATCGTCCTCCGCGCGGCCAGAGAGACGCGCGGCCCGATCCGCATCCCGAAGAGAAGGCCATTGTCACGGCCGCGCCCGAACTGGCCGACTACGTCGCGGGGTTGAAACAACGGAGCCACAAGGTAGTCACGCTTGCCCTGCGGCAACTGTTACGTCTGGTGCGGGAGTATCCGCGGGAACCGCTGCTGGGCGCCGTGCGCGAGGCCGGCCGGTATGGTCTTTACGATCTGGACCGGCTGGAACGGATGATCTTGCGCCGCGTGACGCGCGAGTACTTTCTGCTCGAAGGGGATTCCGGCGATGACTGAAGAACTGGAACAACTACTGAAGAATCTCAAGCTGCGGCGCATGCTGGAGATCTATGACGAACAGCTGCGCGCCGCCGACAAGGACGATATCAGTTACTCGGAGTTTGTCACCCGCCTGGTGCGCGCGCAGTTCCAGGCCAGGCAGGAGGGTGCGCTGGAGTGGCGCATCCGGCGTGCCAACCTGCCCGAGCGCTGGTCGCTGGAGACGTTCCCCTTCGCCCGCCAGCCGGGCGTGAATCGCAAGCAGATTCGTGGGTTTGCGGAGCTGGAGTTCATCACCAAGGCGGAAAATATCGTCCTGGTCGGGGAAACCGGAAGAGGCAAGACCGGATTGGGGTGTGGTCTGCTGCTAAAGGCGCTGGAGAATGGTTACCGCTGTCAGTTCGTCAAGGCCCAGGACTTGTTCGACGAGATGTACGCCTCGCTGGCGGATCGTTCCTCGCGGCAGTTGCTCAAGCGCCTGACACGACTGGACGTCCTTTTAATCGACGAATTTGGATATTTGAATCTGAAACCGGAGCAGTCCAACATCTTTTTCAAGCTGATGGAGGAGCGCTACCGACAACATTCCACAATCATTACAACGAATTTGGTGTATGACGAGTGGCCGAACTTCTTGGGCAATCGCCCGATGGTGGAAGCGCTGCTGAGCCGTCTGCGGCACTACTGCCACACCGTGCACATTGACGGGCCGTCGCTGCGCCCGCCACAAAGTTGAGGAGGATGCGCGTGGATGAAGGATGAAGGCCGCAGCCAGGAAGAATACATTCGCCAGGTTCTGGCGGCGTACCGCAAAACACCGGGTACGATGGGAACCGTCCGCCGTGCGGACCGGATGCTGGCCGCACAACTCTACCAACGCGGCGTGGCTGTAGCCGTGATCGAAAATGCGTTCGTACTGGCAGCGGCGCGCCGCCTCATGCGGCCTGTTGATGCCCCGCCGTTGGGCACGATTCGTTCGCTGGCCTATTTCCTGCCGGTGATCGAGGAAGTGCTCGACATGCGCATCAGCCCGGATTACTTCCAGCACGTACGCCGCAAGCTCGAACAGATCGCCCGTGATCGGTAGGCCACTACGCGCGCCTTTGGCGCGGATGATGGAACACCAACCCGCACGCCTTCGGCGTGGATAATACTGCTTGCTCGTTTCACTCCCAACAAGCACACGCCTTCGGCGTGGATGATGCCCCCGGATCTCGCTCCCGTTTCCAGTCCCGTTCTCTGAGTGGGTCACTTCAGCCGAGTTCTACTGGTCTACTCTTGCCAAGCGCCCAGGCCGCGATCAGCTGATCGCGGAAATTGGTGCAAAACGCGTGTGATCCATCTATTGATAGACAGCTTCAATGAGGCCGCGATCAGCTGATCGCGGAAATGCCCCGGCTGTGCGGAACAAGTGGAAGCAGGACGCGGCTTCAATGAGGCCGCGATCAGCTGATCGCGGAAATCACGTACATCGAACATTCCTCCCGAGAACGAAGTCCTGCTTCAATGAGGCCGCGATCAGCTGATCGCGGAAATCACGTACATCGAACATTCCTCCCGAGAACGAAGTCCTGCTTCAATGAGGCCGCGATCAGCTGATCGCGGAAATCGATGAACCATTCTGAACGTCTCTGCACAAAAAGGAGCTTCAATGAGGCCGCGATCAGCTGATCGCGGAAATACGCTTCGAACGTCCCCCACGACTGGAGGTAGTTCCGCTTCAATGAGGCCGCGATCAGCTGATCGCGGAAATAGGCCGCGTAACATGCGACCCGACGAAATGACGCTCGCTTCAATGAGGCCGCGATCAGCTGATCGCGGAAATATTAGACACGCAATCGGGAGGGCGTGAAATGAACGGCTTCAATGAGGCCGCGATCAGCTGATCGCGGAAATGAGGTTGTAGCGGTCATGCCAGCACACCATCGTCCCGCTTCAATGAGGCCGCGATCAGCTGATCGCGGAAATAGATTAGCGCGCACGTGGGCTTCACGCTTTGCCGCTTGCTTCAATGAGGCCGCGATCAGCTGATCGCGGAAATTACAAGGAGATTAACAACGGAACAGCGCTGGGGCTGAGCTTCAATGAGGCCGCGATCAGCTGATCGCGGAAATCGGGGAAACCCACATGCACGGCTGAAGAGTAGCGCGATGCTTCAATGAGGCCGCGATCAGCTGATCGCGGAAATCTCGTATCGACTCAACTGGGTGTAGTCGATCTTCGGGCTTCAATGAGGCCGCGATCAGCTGATCGCGGAAATACTCAACTGCCCGTACACCATACTCGTCCGACTGTGGCTTCAATGAGGCCGCGATCAGCTGATCGCGGAAATCGCCATACTACTCTCCTTCTTTGGGCTGATCCTGCGGCTTCAATGAGGCCGCGATCAGCTGATCGCGGAAATGGGTGCCTCCCGCGTTGCCCTGCGTCAGCTCCAAGGTGCTTCAATGAGGCCGCGATCAGCTGATCGCGGAAATGAAGATGTGAATCTTACCGAGTGCCATCGCGGGGGCCGCGCTTCAATGAGGCCGCGATCAGCTGATCGCGGAAATCCAACGTATCAATCTGGGGGAGCGCATGATGGTCAGGCTTCAATGAGGCCGCGATCAGCTGATCGCGGAAATAACAGCCACCACCACAACAGGAGAAACCGACAGTGAAAGCTTCAATGAGGCCGCGATCAGCTGATCGCGGAAATGACGCAGACCCTGTCAAACGGCGGAAGCGCAAGCCCGGCTTCAATGAGGCCGCGATCAGCTGATCGCGGAAATTCTGGCTCTTCGGAAGCGAATCGACCGAGGTATGGCGGCTTCAATGAGGCCGCGATCAGCTGATCGCGGAAATGGGGGCTTTTTCATTTCTATCCACCGGTTGGCAGCTTGCTTCAATGAGGCCGCGATCAGCTGATCGCGGAAATGGACGTGGGGGCACCCGTAGCACCCAAGCGCAAAGGGCTTCAATGAGGCCGCGATCAGCTGATCGCGGAAATGGACGTGGGGGCACCCGTAGCACCCAAGCGCAAAGGGCTTCAATGAGGCCGCGATCAGCTGATCGCGGAAATGTATGAACAGATGCGCAGGCTGGCCATCGCGGACATTGCTTCAATGAGGCCGCGATCAGCTGATCGCGGAAATAAAAGACCCGCCCGCGCGAACAGCCCGCGGGCGTTTGCTTCAATGAGGCCGCGATCAGCTGATCGCGGAAATGACGCGGAAGTCTACGCAGCGGCCAAGGCGTTCCACGCTTCAATGAGGCCGCGATCAGCTGATCGCGGAAATGGCCACGCTTCACCGTGCCGTGGTCGTGGATCGTGGGGCTTCAATGAGGCCGCGATCAGCTGATCGCGGAAATTCATACACTAGGGTCTGATATGCTTGGATCAATGGCTTCAATGAGGCCGCGATCGCTGATCGCGGAAATAAGCGGCAGGCCGCACAGGAGGCAGAAGAGGAATGGCTTCAATGAGGCCGCGATCAGCTGATCGCGGAAATACAAGGCATCCGTGCGAAGCTGGCCGACGATCTCGCGCTTCAATGAGGCCGCGATCAGCTGATCGCGGAAATTACCTTCCTGTCCGATGAAATCACGTGGACGGAAAAGCTTCAATGAGGCCGCGATCAGCTGATCGCGGAAATCGTAGGACGGCGGCGGGCCGACTCTACGAGCGGCTGGCTTCAATGAGGCCGCGATCAGCTGATCGCGGAAATAAGCCCGCCCGCTTGGGGCTCGGGTCGTGAACGATGCGGCTTCAATGAGGCCGCGATCAGCTGATCGCGGAAATCCCTCGTCGTCATCGTCGAAATCGATACCGTCCTGGGCGCTTCAATGAGGCCGCGATCAGCTGATCGCGGAAATACCCCGGCGCGAGCGGGCGCGCAGGCCGGCTGGTCGCGCTTCAATGAGGCCGCGATCAGCTGATCGCGGAAATGTCGGGCTGTCGCGGTAAGGGAACGAGGCCGTTCTGCTGGCTTCAATGAGGCCGCGATCAGCTGATCGCGGAAATGCTATGCAGATTGACTGGATGGGGCAGAAGGAACTGGCGGCTTCAATGAGGCCGCGATCAGCTGATCGCGGAAATATTTTAAAGATCCGAAAACCGCGCGCTGCGATTAGGGGCTTCAATGAGGCCGCGATCAGCTGATCGCGGAAATCCCCGGCGCGAGCGGGCGCGCAGGCCGGCTGGTCGCGCTTCAATGAGGCCGCGATCAGCTGATCGCGGAAATCGACACTGGGCTTGCGGGACCTCGACCGTATCAGCGGCTTCAATGAGGCCGCGATCAGCTGATCGCGGAAATCCATGAAGGTCTGTGACCGCACCGGGACGGTGGACGCGCGCTTCAATGAGGCCGCGATCAGCTGATCGCGGAAATCATCAAGAATGGCGCGGGTGAAGCCATCGTGTCCGGTGCTTCAATGAGGCCGCGATCAGCTGATCGCGGAAATCGGTTCCCACTGTCTGCGCTGCGGCCTTGGTAAACCAGCTTCAATGAGGCCGCGATCAGCTGATCGCGGAAATGTCCTGGTCGGCTGACTTCACAGAACGAATATTATGTGCTTCAATGAGGCCGCGATCGCTGATCGCGGAAATGTACTACGTCGGCGGGCGCAAGTTCAGCAACGTTGCGCTTCAATGAGGCCGCGATCAGCTGATCGCGGAAATCTGATGCGCCGTTTCAGAAACTTGACGGCTGTCATTAGCTTCAATGAGGCCGCGATCAGCTGATCGCGGAAATTCTACGTGGTCACGAGGCTATGATCAGTGGTACAGTAGGCTTCAATGAGGCCGCGATCAGCTGATCGCGGAAATGCTGTAGCTGACGGGCTAGTGCCGTCATGACGGTATCCCTGCTTCAATGAGGCCGCGATCAGCTGATCGCGGAAATCCGGACGCTGACGCGGCTGTGGCGCTGGTATTCCGTGCTTCAATGAGGCCGCGATCAGCTGATCGCGGAAATGGTTCAGTTGCAGGGTAGACGCGACACACAGCGTCTACGCTTCAATGAGGCCGCGATCAGCTGATCGCGGAAATGCCGGTGGCCTTTGCCATGTCACGTTGCAGTTCCCAGCTTCAATGAGGCCGCGATCAGCTGATCGCGGAAATGTGTCAGTCTCGGGCAGTCCCCAGGCACATCGCTACGTTGCTTCAATGAGGCCGCGATCAGCTGATCGCGGAAATGGCCCCGTGTCGGCCCCTGCCGGCGTGCCTCCTTCGCTTCAATGAGGCCGCGATCAGCTGATCGCGGAAATGGCCCCGTGTCGGCCCCTGCCGTCGTGCCTCCTTCGCTTCAATGAGGCCGCGATCAGCTGATCGCGGAAATCCGTGGCGGTTGCCGCCGCGGTACCCGCGCCCGCGGTGCTTCAATGAGGCCGCGATCAGCTGATCGCGGAAATTCGGGTTACTCGACGCTTTCGTTGAAGGCGGCAATGGAGCTTCAATGAGGCCGCGATCAGCTGATCGCGGAAATACCGCCTGACCGCCGTTTCATGTGCGGCATGGTCCTCCGGCTTCAATGAGGCCGCGATCAGCTGATCGCGGAAATTCTGTGGCCGAACAATACAGGTTCGCTCGGGTCACTCGGGCTTCAATGAGGCCGCGATCAGCTGATCGCGGAAATATCCGGGCGGGGAGGCGGAACGAGAAGCGTGGTTCGTCGCGCTTCAATGAGGCCGCGATCAGCTGATCGCGGAAATCTTGCTCATAACCAATGAGCACTCGAGAATTGCCGCGCTTCAATGAGGCCGCGATCAGCTGATCGCGGAAATTCGAAGGCTACATGGCCGACAACATCGTGTCGCTCGAGCTTCAATGAGGCCGCGATCAGCTGATCGCGGAAATCGACCTGGATGAGAACGGCGTGCGCGTGATCCGCCGCTTCAATGAGGCCGCGATCAGCTGATCGCGGAAATGCGGCCTGGCACTGAGCACGGCGATACGCGTGACCAGCCGCTTCAATGAGGCCGCGATCAGCTGATCGCGGAAATAGCCGCTGCTGTAACATATTCTATTTTCAATGAGCTGCCGACCGCTTTGCGAGCGGTTCGTTCGGACGCGCCGTACTCCGTCTATCAAGGAACGACCTAATTGGAGGAAGTCATTGATTCGGCACCACTTTCATCTTAGCGAGCGAGGGTCGGGTTTGCTGAAGCAACCCGACGCTCGCGAAGCTATCGGGTGATAAACACTGGGTAACGGGGGATGTCTCCTTCCATGACTTTCGCCAAAAGGCGGGCTTGAATTTCGAGCATGCGCCTGTAGCTGACGCGGTAGTCGAATAATGGGTGAGTCACGAGCGTATCCATCCTTAACTCGTAAGCTCTGAAGAATGCTTTTCTGCCACCGGGTGAGAGCGCGACCGAGTCGCTAACCTGGACGAAATCACGCGAGTTGACCATTTTTGTATTGATAGCGGTGACAACTGCTGAATCGACAATGAGAGCCCGGAACGGCTCCATGAGGTCGAGCGCGAGCGCGGGACGTCCAAACCGCGGCTGATGATAGAACCCCATCATGGGATCGAACCCCACTGAGTAACAAGCGATCGTCAGGTCCTTGGCGAGCAGGCTGTAGCCGAGTGAGAGCAGCGCGTTGACCGCGTCGCGGGGTGGCCGCCGGTTTCTTCCATTGAAATCAAAACGGAAGAGCTTCGGGACGTCTTCGCCCGGCTCGGCCTTGATGAGTCCCTGAAACGAACCGAAGTACAGGCGTGCGGCATTGCCTTCAATGCCTAACAATTCTTCCAGGGTCTGTGCTCGTTCTGCCCGATCCGCCATACCCTTCAACTGCTGAAGAGCGCGGGGATCTGGTTCAATATGGTTTCTCAATAACATCGTTCTCTGATTTCTGGTCTTGCCGGAGACGATTTCGCGAGCGACACGAAGATTGAACCAAGGTTGTGAGGCGAGAGAGAACTGGCGCTGCCGGAGAAATACATTTTTGGTGGACAGTCCTGACGTTATGCCATAGAACCAGCCGCCCATCGAGAAGTAGCAAATGGGGACTTCCGCGGAACACAGTTCCTGCACGGCTTGGGTAGAGATCTGGATGTTGCCCATCAGATTGACTTGACAGGCCTCGTTGATGCGAATCTCCTGAATGACACGGTCGTTCTCCTTGACTTGGAGGACGCCGCCGGATTTGCCGATACGAAGGCCTTGCGTGTTCAAGTAGACCGGCCGAAGATCGTCGCGCGGTGTTACGAGGCGCCGCACCTCTCTAGCGGCTCTCTTTCGCGGTGGCTTGCCTTCGCCGGCGGCGAAGAGCGTCAACTGTTCGGGACCCGGCTCCTGATCCTGAAACTGATTTACCTCGTCCGGCAGACACACAGGTGCGAGGGAGCAGCCGTTGCACTTGGGTGAGTCCTCCAAAGGGGGCGGAAGAAGGCCGACGCGTGCGAGATTCCAAGCGTCGGTGATGGCTTTTCGAGCTTCTTCGATCACCTCTTGGCGGAACTCAATGCGGACGCGCTGCCGGGTGGCGGAGTGATAGACAATGCCTTCTTCGCAGCGGTAGCCATTCGTTCGGAGAACAATGGCCTGGACAGCAAGTTGAACACGGTCGGCCGGCCAAGCCTCAAGCTTGCCATCGATCTCACGTGGGCGGCCGTGCTTGTAGTCGACCGGCGTTACCAAACCGCCCTCCACTTCAAGCAGATCCATTTTTGCAATCACGTGATCGGATTCGCTCGACAGGGTGATGGACCGTGTATGAATCTGGGTTTCGCCCAGATCGCCGGAGGCGGGGAGGCCTTTACCCTCACGATCAACGCGCTTGTGCTGGACAGAGCCTTCAATGGTATCCGCACTTTCGCGGAAGACACCATCGACCCATTCATAGAAGAACAGGCGGGGACAGTAGACGAACTCATTGACCATGCGGGCGGGAAGATAGTCCGGGAGCTGTTGACGGACAGGCGCTGGTAACGGATTGGCGGCCATAGAAGAACTCCTACGATTTCGATCAGACGACGATGCAGGGGCTGTCGAGGGCGGTGTAGGGCTTGCCGAGGGCGGTTATGACGCGGTCGCCACGGCCCTCGGCAGGCCCAAGATTGACAAACAGGACTTGATCGTCCTCGTGGTGGATCACGCCTGAGAGTTCGGCGCGGAGGCGAATCAGGTCAGAAGGAGCGAGCTGGCATTCGAAGACCGAGTACTGCAAGTGGTCGCCATAGGCGCGCATGATCTGAAAGACTTTGCGCAGGCGCTTGTCGTCGCAGATGTCATAGCAGACGATGAAAGAAGAACGCACCGAAGAAACCCTCCATATCTATTGGGTGTTTTGAACGGCGGCGAACAGTCCGATACCGTAGTGAAGGCCCAAACCGGCGAGAACGGGCCCACGGACCGGGGACCGAAAATTCACCTCGACGTGGAGGCGAGGCAATCCGTTCAGGTGAGCGGGTGTAGCAAGGGAGGAGACGCCACCACAGCCGGGCCAATACGGAGCACGCTGGAACGACAGTGACTCGATTTGGTCCGGATGGTAACCGGCAATTTCAAATGCGCGTAGAAGGAGACGCTCAGTTTTGGAGACAGAGATAACTCCTTTCCGGGAGGTGTTATGGCCATGTAGGATAACCGGGGTGACGGAGCGCCAGCGGGTGCGAGCGTCCGTGTACAGCCTAAACACTGAGTCGTTCCGTTCAGGCGGTTCCAGGGCGCAGGCCTGGCTGCCGGAGTCGCGAGTGAGCACGCGCCCTGAGAGCTTACGGTCCAGAAGGCGGATGATCTCGCCGTCCGACCCGGGCGGTTCGACGATTAGGCAGCGGCGGATCATGCCGTCGCCGTGAGGCGGTGTGATCGAGGGGATCGGGACATAGCACAACTGCCCACTTTCCCCGTCACCGTGTCCATGGACCAGAGCGGAGAGGAAGGCGGGGTCGTAAGTGGTCTCGTTCTCAAGTGCAAGACCTGCTGCGTGGCGTATCCAGGCAGCGAGCTTCATGGAGGTCTCCCAAGGATGGACGAATGTTTGCGTTCCCTCGGCGGAAACGAGGCGAAAGCGGCAGAACGGCCGGGATTGTGCTCCGGGCCGGCGATAGGGCTGAAGGCGAAGCATCGATGGCCGCGTGAATGCATCGACACCTCTGCCGGACGTGCGGGCAGCGAATCGGGAATAGGTATCGTGCAGGTCCGCGAGAGTACCTTCGATCGGAACCTGCAAGCTAAGGTCGGTTTGTGTTCCGACAGGGTAATGGAGGGTATGGAGCGGCGGAGCGGGCTGCGCCGGAAGGTCGGCGAAGGCCATGTCGACGCCCCAACCGAGCGAATAGAGGAATTCGGAGGCGAGCCGGAGTGAACCGGCGAGGTGGTCTGGTGGACTGCCACCGGGCAGGGGCCAGTAGTAGAGCACGTGCGGCCCGTTACCTTCGACGCGCCAAGCGCGGACGGTCTTCATGGTGCGAATGGCTGACGGATCTCCGGGTTTACCGCGAAGCCACTCGCGGGCTACTGCGTCCATGTCGTTATTGGGGACGGCGAGGCGATGCTCGGTTTCGAGCGCAGCGCCGGTAGCACGGATTGAGGGAGGCTGGAGCTTCTCCAGCCACGCCAGCGCGGGTTCGATTTGAGGTGCGTGCTCACGGTAGCCGCAGGTCATAGTACCGGCCACTAAAGCCTGAAACAAGCGAGCGGGGGAAGGCGGCCATTCTTCGCCGTGATAGCGGCCATTGAGGAAAGTGACCGCGATGCAGATGTTTCCGTTGGTCATTTCGCCTTCTTCGCTGCCTTCTTGGCGGCCGCTTTCTCGCTCTTCGCGGCGGCTGCCTTGGAGACGTCTTCCTTGCTGAATGAGGCTTCCCAGGACTCGCCGACTCCGAACTCCGCGGCGGCTGTCTCGGCATAGCTCAAAGCGCTCTGCTCATCCATCGAGACCGGCTCATGCTCGCCTGAACGGAGAACAAGCTGCAACTTGCCGGGCGCGGCCGATACCAACAGACATCCTTCGCGGAGGAACTTTTCAAAGCGGGTGAGCAATGCGACAAGAGCCAGGCCGAGGATATATCTTTGGAGCGACTTGGTGCCGTCGGGGGTGCTGCCCCGCAGCGCGCGCAGCGCGATGAGGTTGAGCACGGCTTGACGGCGAATGCCCCCATTGGCAATTACGCCGCCCGCCGTTCGGCCCGCTGGTGCATCATTGAGACCAACTCCCGAAAGGAAATCAGAGGAGGCGAGATCCGCGACTTCTTCTTTCTCAGTAGACGCAAAGAACTGGGCGGAACGGGTGAGCTTTTCCACATTGTAGGCGCGAACCGTAGACCCGATCAGGCGCGGCAATTTGACCTGAGTGTCGCGAGAGTCCCACACCCCGAAGACGAGGGATGTGGGCGCGAGTTTAGCAAGCTTTGTTGCGTCGGCCTTCTCCCGGATTTCGAGAAACGCTTCGCGAAGAGACGCCCATCGATTTGAAAAGCGGACGACGGCATCAGCCGCCCGGTGACCTACTTCGAGAAGGTCGACTTTGCGATCGCCGATGTGGATGGTGACTTTAGGGACCAAGGTGCGATAGGGCTCCTGCTGAAATACGGGCTCCATCCGGTTTGCCTGGCTGCCGATCGTATCAATCAGCGCGACTTTGGTGTGGTCCGTTAGCTCGTCTATCAGATAGCTGGGCTTGTCATCGCTTCCCTCGGGCGGAGCGAACGTCGGAGGGAAGACAACCGCTCCTTTTCCGAGCACCGGCTCCAGTTCCTCTTCAAGAATGAGCGCGACAGTATCGGCGCCCGTCAACCAACGGTCAAGTTCATTAGAATTCATGGTTTTCTCCGATCCTGGGTATTCAATTGAGCGAAGGTAAAGTACTTGTAACTTTGCCCTCGCTTCTCGATGCGAAACGCATACTTAACGGCCTTCAATCCGTCCCACGGTTGGGCAAAGGCAACCCGCGCGACGGGGGCCGGAAGGGGAACGAGCCAGAGGCTGTAGGGGACGCCTTTGCGGCTCGAGTAGTCGGGCCGGAAGGACTGGAGCCCAATGGCGGCCAGGATCTCGACCGCCACGAAGGTGGCGGCGTCCCGGCCATGTTCATTTGGTGAGAATCCGAGGTCGAGGGCATTCCAGGCGGACCTGGGATCGACACCAAACTTGGCTTTCGTCAGTTGCGGAGCGTAGAAGAGCGATTCGCCGGCGGTTTTGGGATCGAGGAGCGGAATCAACTCTTCGAACAGATTCCTGGTCGTCACCTGTCCCGCCCAGCACTTGAGACTGATGGCTCTTTCCTGAAACTCGTCGAGCCACCAGTCGAGCAGGAGTTCGCCAAAATCCGCAGCTTGGAGCGAAGCCGGACGAACGGTTTCATTCTCGTGCGGGACAAAACTGAGGTTTGATGAGCGTAAGGCAGCGATCAGGGGAGGTAGGGACGACGGGCTGGCGGGAAGGTTAAAGCGGCCCTCGCGGGGACGACGATTTTCGACTGAGAAATGGGCTTCGAGGCCGGGGTTGCCGATGTTCAACAACTCCATCAGTCCGCAGCAGGCAAAGAAGTGACCAGGATTGAGCGGATCCATCCGGATGGACAGGTTTTCAGGCACTGATTTCGCCCCCCTCCTCGCTCGATACGGCGGCGTCAGCAGATTTGAAGATGGCCTCCAAGTACGCTAGTCCCCATGGGCCGTAGCGCTCTTGGAGCACCGCAAACCGCGATGGTACCTGAGCGGCAGCTAGTTCTGAGTCGCGGATTCTGTAGCGATCGTGTTGACGCGACTCGAAGCAGGGGCGGGCGGCGGCGTGGTGGGAAGCAATCAAGTGAAGAGGAAGGGGATCGCTGAAGCTGGTTGCGTCGAGCAACGAGCCGAACTCGTGACGGTATCCGTCGAGGATCCTCAGGTTAGCGGGGGCTG
Source organism: uncultured Acidobacteriota bacterium (assembly GCA_963720745.1). Classification (GTDB taxonomy): domain Bacteria; phylum Acidobacteriota; class Terriglobia; order Bryobacterales; family Bryobacteraceae; genus TMP-7. The sequence continues at coordinate 2,374,843 of CAVRGO010000001.1, read as the reverse complement.
GAGTTTTGGCGAGTGGCTCTGTGAGCGAACCGCCCATCGCGCGCTGCCACACCTCGTTTTTCTTGCCTTCGTCGTGAAACTGGCCCGCCTGCTCGAAGTAAGCGGCCATCTCGTCAGGAAGCAGTTCCGATGCGAATCCCTGCGCGCGTTGAGCGACGGCTGGCTGGTGGTCTTTCAGGCAAACGCGAACAGCCTTTCTCTTCTGTGGGGCGGCGCCAAAGTAGGCGATCAGCCAATCTTGTTGAGAGTGGCGTACAACTCTGCGGAGACGCAACTCGTGAAGATCGGCCCAGGCTGCGAGGGCGTCTTTCGTGGTGTCTTCGGGGTAATCTTGCTGTGAAGCATCGGAATCGGTCTGAGGAGGCGGTCCGAGGCGCCGCCAGCCGCTGCCGTCGTGCAAGAGACGGCACGGAAAAGGTTTGCCGGGAATGAGCGGGTAAAGGTCGGCTACATCGTGAGACGTGTCACCGCCGGAAAGCGCCGGCTGAAACATCCCGTGACGAAGCTGGCCGCAGTCCGCGGGGAGAAGTATGAGGTTGTTAGCGAGATCGGTGGCATCCGCGACCCCGGCCAGCGACGTTCGCTCTACCGAGAGATCGACGGCGACGCGTAGAACGGGCACGTGACCGGGATCGAGGCCAGCCTGCGCGGTCAGCGCTGCGAGTTCCTCGAGTTTCTTCTTGATTCGGGAGGCCGGTTCGCGGACGCGCTCATGCACGCGGACGGGATAGGCTTCGAGGACGGCGGAGATCTCGTCTTCGTCGATTTCCCATTGATTCAGAATGCCAACGTCTTCGCGCCAGGCCAGTTCGGCTTCCGGCGCCGTTGGATCCTCTTTGCCGTGAAGCCAAGCGGCGACGGGCGTCATGAGACGGTCGCGGTAGCTAGTTTGCGCCCAAGACTCGATTCGCCAGGGCTCGAGTCGGGCGAAACGTGGCACTTCGGTGGTTGCGGCAGATTCGGGCTTCTTGTTCCAGACCGACTGGCAGGAGATATCTCCATTCAATTGTGTCAAGTACTCGAGCGCGGCTTGCAGGCGATCGCTCTTGATTGGATTGACGACGACCACATGAGCTTCCGCACTGGCGGCCTCGGCAAAACGGTTCAGGCGGCCGAAGCGTTGAAGCATGCGGTCAGCTTCGACGAGTGTCGTGATGAGGCGATCACAGGAGAGATCGACTCCGACTTCGGCTGCCGAGGTTGCGACCAGCCAGACCGGATCAACCCCACTCTGTTTGGACTGGAATCTTTGGAAGATGGCTGCGGATGCGTTAGTTGTACGGGCGGTGGTGAGTTGATCGCGCTCCCACCCGCGCATTGTGCCAGTAAGCAGGGCGACGGGGCGGCCCTCTTGCGTGAGGCGCTCAGCGAAGTCCAGGGCTCTCTGTGGTTCCTCAATGTAAACGATGGTTCGTGGGACGGGAGGTTCCGTAGCGAGCTTGCGCAGGGTGCTTTCCGCACCCTTTGAATCAGTCTGGTGGATGGTAAGTTTTTTCGGCGCAGTGAAGATATCGCGGAAATGTTCACTCCGTTCAGCGTCTTCATCGGGATTGTGATCAAAGCGGTTCTGGTTGCCAGAACTTTCCGGAGTTGCCGAAAGTTTCATCACACGGAAGCTCTTTTCCGGCAATTTTCCCGCCGGCTGCATGGAATGGATAGTGGTGAGGAGCCGGGCGAATGCTGGGGTGAGGTGCGACTCATCGTTGACGATGAGGCAATCGACGCCGAGCAGACCGGCGTGGATGGGGCGGTGGTAGGGTCCAGCGCGATATCCACGGAACAGCAGGCGACTGCCGATCATGTCGACTGTGCCGACGACGATCGCTGGCCGAGTTGGATCGCGCCACCATTCTTCGTTGTCGGCGAACTGGCCGCGGAGCGTGCTGATGGCTAGCGGGGAATCGTCGCCGATCTTGTCGCGAAGGTGTACGGCTTCGGTGGTGACCTGATCCACGACGACGCGGCGGTTGACAACCCATGCCAGGCGGCGAGGCACTGTGAAGCCTTCGTTGCTCTTTGACGCGTTCCATGCGATCCACCAGATAGGGAGTAGGCTGGTTTTGCCGGCGCCGGTGGGCAGGTCGAGAGTGTCGGGCCAGCGATTCACGGTGATGTGCCGGAAGAGCTCAGATTGCCACGGATAGGGATGATGTCCGGTAATGCGGATGAATTCGGTTTCGAAGTAAGTTTGGAGTTCGCTCAATTGTCAGCTCACTTTCGGCGGTTTTCGGTGCGAGCTCTGCGCAAAGAGAGAATACATCGGCTCTCTGGTGTGACAAACATTCGTCCCCGTGCGAGGATTTCTACTGTCGCGTGCGTTACGATTGAATGCCGATGTGCATCATATCCGATGCGCAACTGAGAGGGCAAGGGAATACTCCGGGAATGACAGGTATAATTTCCGAGTATTCCCGAGCCGCTCGCCATTTTCGCGGCGCTTTTAGTATCGAAATTCCCCTATGCATTCCGCAGCGAGCGTTGTCCCAACGGGGGCTGCGTCACGGAGTGCCAGACAGAGCTCGTGGTGGTCGCGAGTCCACGGGATCATCCATGCTTGGTCGGTAACTGCGAAGCCACCGGCGGAGGAGGAAAATTTTGAAAGTGCCGCTGCGCCCGCAGCGTCGGACAGAATCAGATAACTAGAAATTTGCATCGACAGATGCTCCTTTGGCTTTAGTTGCGGCCGCGGGAGTGCTATTCTTGCAATTGCGAAGGTCGACTCCCGTCGGCCTAGGTCCACTCGGGTGCGTCAACATCTGGGTGGACTTACCTTTTTTGGCCTAAGTCTAGGCTAAGGTCGATTCACCGCACTGTCAAGAAGTTTTTCGTTTGTGCGGTTCGACATACAATACAGAAACGACTATCAGCATGATATGCTGTTCTGCAGACCTGCACGGCATCGTTGAAGATGTATTGTTTGTCGCACTGCACCGAAGGTTTGGTTCCAGTGAATGTACGGTAGCATGTTCCGTGCAGGTCTTTCGCTCTCCGGGATCGGGTTGCACGGATGAGTACTGCAAGTCACCAGGATATCAGCGAGGACTTGAGATCAGCCTGACCGACTCTTCTTCCACATTAGACCCAACGCCGGACCGACAAGAAACAGTGCCTATGGTTCCGGTACCACCTCGATAGCCTGTATGTATCCATTAAATCTGAAGCCGGTGATGCCGTTGTCCAGTTGCACAAAGACGGCGGTCGGGTTTGCCGACGTTCCCGGAGTGATAACGTCCTTCACATCGAACGGATTCGGCACAGGCGTACGAGCGAAGAAAGCCCCGGGCACCGAGGAAATTCACGAAAATGAAGTCGAGCGTCAGCCCAGGGTAGGTCGTCGATAGCGCCCTGTAGACGCCGTCGGAACTGCCCTGCAAGAAGTCAGTATTGAGACCGCCAAGACCAGCGCTGTTGTGGGGGCCAAGCGCCACGGCCATATTGAGAAAACCGCTCCCTGCGAATGAGAACCCGTCGACGTCGACCGAGACGCCGTCGCTTGCCTCAAAGAATCCGTAATTCACTTCCCTTGCGCCGCTGCCAATTACCGTACCCGAGGTCTCGTAATGCTACCGCTGAAAAAATCTCCCGTCGTGATCCCCGGTACTGAGCTATTGGTCAGTCTTCCTGACCCAAATGAGGTCGAGGTAGGCCAGGGGTGATGTATAATGTACATCGTGAGGCGGACTCAACTCTACCTGGACGACAAACTGTGGGGCGCGCTCCACGCCCGGGCACAGAGCGAGAAAACCACGATTTCAGAGTTGGTCCGGCAGGCCGTCAGGGAGCGCTACATCGGCAACCTCGAGAGGCGAAGGGCAGCAATGCAGAGCTTCGTAGGAATCCGCAAGGCCGATGGCAAAGACCGTGACGCAGGTCTGGAGGTTCGCCGCCTGCGCCGGGGCAGCCGACTGGACAGGCTCGGTGAACGGTGACCGTTCTGGTCGACTCTGACGTCCTTATCGAGGTCTCTCGAGGGAGAGACGAGTCGATCTTGTCCAAATGGGCGGATCTGAGCAGGTCCGACGCGCTCATCCTTTTCTCGCCCGTGAACGAGGCCGAACTGTGGGCGGGAGCGCGTCCAAGCGAACATGACAGGCTGGAGGAACTGTTCGACGCGCTCGTGTGCGCCCCGGCCGATGCGGCAGTCGGGCGGCGGGCTGGAGACTATCCGCGACGCTACCATAAGAGCCACAATGTCGAGCTGGGCGACGCGCTGATCGCAGCAACTGCCGTCGCCAGCGGCGCCATGCTCTGGACACGAAATCGGAAGCATTACCCGATGAAGGAAGTTCTTTTCTTCGATTGAGCGTCGCGAACGTTCGAGCGCGGGATGACTCCTTATAATAAGAGCCGGTGTGTGTGCGAACGGCTGAGTTTTCGAGTTCGTTCAGCAGCCGCCGTGCGATTCCGGTTTGTCCGCTTGCAGCATAAACGCTCGCCAGCCGCGCGCGTGCGGCCCCGATGGGCCGGCGAAATCTCGAGTGCCTTCCAGAACTCCGACTCCGCTTCGCGACACCGTCGTTTTCCGACGTATACGCCGCCCCGAAGAGTATGCGTTCGCGCGCACTCCGGATGACGTCGCGGACTTCGACTTACCGTGAGCCGAGTCCGGGCACAGTTCAGATCGGCGTGCACGAGCTTGCGCGAGAGGTTCTCGTCGAGCAGCGGCTTCACAAGGCGACGCTCCTGCCCATTCGGGCCGCGTAATCGTAGACAGCGCGAAAGTCCTCTAACTCGAGCTCGGGGTAGTCGTCAAGGATTCGCTCTCGGACAGGCCCGCCGGAAGCCAGCTTAGGATATCCCAGACGGTGATGCACAGACCACATATTCAAGGCTGTCCGGAACGCTTGCCCGGCTCGATCGTGATCCGCTCCAGCATGGTTTGAGGATATCATCGGACGTCCTCATGATACAGCTCGCGTTCGGGCGCCTATGGAATTAATAATGCGGTCTGACATCTCGCGTTCTTACTTGGTTTATTCCGACCGCTTCTGTGATATCGTCGTGACGAATCAACCTATATCCATTGATGAATGCCGTGTCATCGAATCTCACTGCAACCCCCTACCTGCCGTGGTACCCGAACGCCGAGCTCGTTTTCGGAATCGTCTGTCCGCTCGGTGCTGACTACGAAATCGTGGTTCGTGCTCTCACAACGCGCCTTGGGCTATTTAGCTATCGGACCACAGCAATCAAGCTTAGGGCTGACGTAAAAATAACATCACAGATGTGGTGCGATCGTGTAATTCCAGGCGGGTAGTGTTTTGCTGGGTTTGAGATGAAGGGAACGAATGGAGTGAGGGTCTGGTTTGAGGCCGGTGGGATAGAAGGTGGGATCCAGGTAGGCATTCACAACCAAGCCGGTTTGGGTGGTAGTGTTGCCAATAAAATGGAGCATCTTGGCATAGCTGTCCAGTGGTTCGGCCGCCCAGTTCTTGGAAATTTCTGAAAACAGCCGATGCTCGATGGGATTCCATTTCGATGCACCGGTGGGGTAGTGGGCCACCGTGACAGAGATGTGGAAGTGGTTACATAGCCGCGACTGCAGTTCGGTCTTCCAGGCCCAACATCGGCAGCCGTTGCTACCACCGGTGTCGGCCAGCACAAGAAGCTTCGAAGGTCGGCCGTAGCGGCGTGATCCTTCCCGTTTCCACCAGGTGGCGATAGAGTGAACGGCGAAGGCAGGGGTGTCATGGGAGGTGCCGACGAATACCGAGCCTCGATTGTGGGGCTGGTCGTAAATGCCGTAAGGAATGCCCACCCCAATAGCATCGGTGCGGAAATCGTGGTCATTCACCGAGACGGGCACACGATCCCATTTGGCGCCAGAGTTTTTGAAGTTGCCGATGAGCTCGCGTTTTTTTGTGTCCACGCTAATGATCGGTAGACCTTGCCGCTGAAAGCGGGTGCGAAGAGAAGAAATATAGTGGAACTGCTGGTTGCGGTCGGGACTGGAGTTGGTGGCAATCTGCTTGCGGTTCACACGCAGTGAGAAATCCATTTGATGGAGCAAACGTGCGACCGTGCTGGCGGAGACAGGGATATCGACCAACTGTAGCAGTTGAGCGATCTTCTCCGGAGTCTGGTGGGTCCACTTCAGTCCGGTGATCGGATCGCCAGCCGTGTCGTGCTCCAGCAAAATCTCGATGGCCTCGATTATTTCAGGCGTTTTTTTTCCACGCGCTTGCGGCCACCACCAGTTGTACGCACACGGTCCACTTCTACATCCTGAGCCAGCAACTGCTGGCGTCCGTGGCTTACCGTATGAGGATCGAGGCCCAGAAAGTCGGCCAGTTGGCGGTCGCCCCCATGTCCGAGTTTGAGCGACTCCAGACCGGCGAACAAACGTCGCTGCTGCTCATTGAGCAAGCTATAAAACAACAGGATGGCCGTCTTCAGTTCTTCGGGCGATATTTCCAAGACGGAAGGATCGGCGAGAGCGGGAATAATCTCGATCGTGCGGCGCGCCAGGCTTTGTTGTCTTTGGAGGCCGCGATCCTTGGCAGTGTAGAGATACAGGCCGGAGACAAATTGTCGCGCCATGCGGCCGCGCTGTACCAGTTGATGTAACGCATCCTGCACGTCGACGTGCAGCAGACGAGCCAACTCCTCGGCGAAATAACCGCGCGGTGAGTGGTTGACGAAGGCCTCCGCGGTCGACAGCAGAGTGCCGAAGCGGGAGAACCAAACCCCATTGTGAGACCAAAGGCCATTCGCATCGAAAAGCGCGAGTTCCCGCAGGGTGTAATAACGGCCGCGGTGCGAGTAGCTGGTCAAATAATCGAGTGGTTTCAGTTTCCGGAAGACGGTGATGGTGACCGATGTGCCGAGAACCTTTTTGAATTCTTCGAGCGTCGCAACTTTGTTACGAAGCAGGAGTGAGTGCAACGGTTCAGAGTGGTAGGAGAGCGGCCGCATAATGTTATAGTTCCGACTATATGAAATCTTCTATCGGAACTATAACAGAACTGGATGCTGTTAACCACTTCTGCGCAATGTGCTTTGCTACCTTGCAAGCAGCGGGGTACGAGAAACGGCCTGCTCGCCATCCGGCGTCTTAGCAGCTACTGATTCTGACCGATAACCGATTACTTGCGAATAGTTATTCTTGCGTCAGCCCTTAGTGATCATTTCCCTTCGCTCTTGGGCCGACTGGCACCAGGCTTTAGGAGTATGCCGGAAGTTCTTGCTGACCGAGCGCGTTGGAAAATCGCGGCCGGCAATGAAATTAGGAAGAGAGCGAGACAAAATGATGTCTTTGGTCTCGCGGCAGCAAGCTTCATAGCGAGCAACCGCAAAGGCGGGCGGACACCGCAGGCCCTGAATCGCCGATCGTTCGTCGTGTGCACGTTGAAGCGAACGGAGGAAGTCACAACCCTTCGCCGACTGTATGGGTCCGGATTTTTCCTTATCGGGCTGTACGCAGCGAAGAGCGAGCGCGAACAGTTCTTTCGCGCTCACGGTCTCGATGAACAAGCGGCAATAGATTCCCTTATCGATTCGGATACGAGTGAACCAAACGAGGAGTATGGCCAGCGCACTCGCGATGCGTTTCACTTAGCGGATGTCTTTGTTTCACAGGCTGGTGCAGAGGAACAAGTCAACCGTTTCCTCGACCTAATATTCGGTTGCCCAACCGTGACGCCAACACGGGATGAACACGGGATGTTTCTGGCCTACGCAAGTTCGCTCCGGTCGGGCGATCTTGCGCGCCAGGTAGGCGCGGCTATCGTCGATCAAACGGGCGATGTGCTATCTGTCGGCTGCAACGAGGTACCCAAACCGGGTGGCGGAATTTATGGACCAGACAGTCCGACGGACTTCAGAGATCAAAAGCTTGGCTTCGATTCAAATGACCGTGAGAAGTACGAGATGATGAACAGGGTTGTCGCAGCGCTCTATCGCGGCAAGCTTGACCACAAAACGGCTCTGCGCAAGCTGAAACCGACAGGGCTACTGGATATCACCGAGTTCGGGCGGGCAGCGCACGCTGAGATGGAAGCCATCCTGTCGTGCGCACGAACTGGGCGGTCTCTACGAAATGCGATTCTCTATACCACGACGTTCCCTTGTCATAACTGTACGCGCCACATTGTAGGAGCCGGTCTGTCATCAGTCCGTTATATAGAACCCTACCCGAAGAGCAAAGCGCCCACGTTGCACGTGAATGAAATATCGATCGATAGCGAGGAGCCCGGCAAAGTTCCGTTCGTGCCATTCATGGGCATCGGGCCTCGCCGATACGTCGATCTATTCTCGCTGAAATTGGGCAGTGGATATCCGGTTGAGCGCAAGACGGACAAGGGAGATTTGGCAAAATGGAGACGACAGGATGCTCCACCTCGTCTTCAAATGCAGCCCGTGACGTACTTGCATCGCGAACTACTTGCGGCGGTCACCTTCAAGGGCATAGTATCGAAGGGCAGGAACAAGCAGCGATGAAGACCAGACAGGATGAGATCGAGGCATTTTGGAAGTGGCTCGATAATCTGGAACACGATTTCAGCAGAGAACCCGAATGGGTCAAGGGGTCTCGAGTCAACCGTGGGACCGTCATCTCCGAACGCTCAGGGCGAATGGGGAAACCGTTGAATAGTCGCAGGACAGTAAGGATCGGCAAAAGGCAAAGAACTGCGTTCGCTTGAGCACTTCAGCGCTGCCGCCATCAGCTTGGCAGCAGAGTTGCTCTCACGAACTTCTCCGTTCGCGTCGCGCGGCAGCAATTGGGCCGCGGCTCTTCCGGAACATCATAGCCAGAAACGCGGAGCCCCCACTGGCAACAGTTCTTGTTCAGGTGGGCAGCGAGTCGGAAATCACCGCCCCAGAGATCTGTTGCTCGGATTAGTACCGAGACGTCGGCTTGCGTCCTGGAGCCGGATTGCTTCCGCCCGTTACTCGCCCACCTCCCGCCGCGCGCGCGCCCTCGACAGAATCTCTTCGATCAGGGGAGCCTTGGCGTCGGCGTAATTCTGCGTGTATTTCCAATCCTGCTGAGCCAAGGTTCGCTTGCATTCGGCATACAATTCGCGATCGGCTTCGTTGGTCCTCAACCAATCACGAAAGTCCAGCATTCGCCCCACCTCGGGACAGCCTGCCGAGAAGACATGCAGATTGATATCGTTTTCCGGACCTTTGAACATCCTATGCTCGTGCCAGCCCGGCTCGCGAATATGGAGCCTGAAACCGGCTCCTTCCAATGCACTCGCGTACTCCACCTCGTTGGCGGAGGCGACCACGACGAGGAGGATGTCGACGATTGGCTTAGCCGGAAGGCCGGGGACGGAGGTGGATCCCACGTGTTCAATCCGCAATGCCCGCTCTCCCAGCGCCGTTCGGATTTTCGGGGACTCATGCTGGAATCTGTCCGGCCACACGGGGTCATAGGGCACAAGAACAATCGGGGCGGACAACGGCCTCAATTCGCCTATTGTGTGCGCCCGCAGGTAGTCCTCGCTGGTTGGAGTGTGCCGCTTCCGATATTGCATTCTCACTCGCTCCCACTCACAGTATGGGTTCAGTTCCTCCCGAGGGGCCAGCCAAGAGGAAGGCGAGGGCCGGGCCAAGTTCCGAATTGCTGTATTCGAACTGATCGTGCGGCGCTACAACCAGCGGCTGTTTCGGACGACGCGGGCTATCCTTCGCAACGACAGCGATGCCGAGGATGTCATTCAGGAGGCGTACGTCAGGGCGTTCGTGAATCTGGATCAATTCGCCGGCGAGGCGAAATTCGCGACATGGCTGACGAGGATTGCCGTTTACGAAGCATTCGCGCGGCTGAGGCGAGCAAAACGGCAGGAGGAGCTATCAGAAACAAAGGACCCGAGCGATAGCCCCGAACGCGCTGCATATTCGCGCGAATTGCAGGCAGCGATCGAATCCGCCGTGGACGCTCTGCCGCCCTCATACCGCACGGTTTTTGTGATGCGCGAGGTGGAGAAGATGAGTGTGGCGGAAACGGCCGATTGCCTCGGCATCAGCGAGGAGAACGTGAAGACGCGCGCGCACCGGGCGCGTTCGCTGCTGCGCGCGCGGCTGGAACGCGCGATCGGGGCCGCTGCCGGCCAGGCGTTCGCGTTTATGGGCGACCTTTGCGACCGGATGACGAACCGCGTTATGGAACGCGTTCGGGCCGCTGCGCGAGTGTAGCCGCGACTCGCGTTCGCGACGGCGCAGGCCGGCCGCGGCGGTAGCCGGTGTCATTGGGCGGCCGGTGAAGACGTGGACGATAGAGAACTCCTGTGCAGCCCCATATGTTCCGGCTCCACGGCGGTTCAAGGGGAGCCAGGAACAGTGTCCAATCCCATTTGCCGGAGGAGCGAAACGAAGGCCGGGTCGCGCCTCAACGGGTTAAGGCGCGGATCGGCCCGGATATTGAAAAATTCGCCGGCTCGCTCGTCGTAAGCTTTTCGAAGCCACTCCAGTGCCCTGCTCCGCTCGCCGAGCGCGATGTGTACCAGGGCGACATTATAGGAACCGGTGTGTGTGCGAACGGCCGAGTTTTCGAGTTCCCTCAGCAGACGCCGTGCAAGTTCGGTTTCTCCGCCGGCACCATAAAGGCTCGCGAGCCCCGCGCGCGCGGCGCCGTCGCCGGCGGAAAACTCCACTGCCTTGCTGAACTCCGACTCCGCTTCGCGGTACTGTCGTTTTCCGGCGTAAGCGTCTCCCAGAAGCGTGTGCGTTCGCGCGCACTCCGGATGGCGTTCCAGTATGTTCCAGAGCTGTGCCATGGCATCGTCGAGCCGTCCCGCGGAAAGATACTCATCGGCAAGGTGATTGCCGATGGCGAGATTGAGCGGATCGAGGGCAAACGCGCGGGCCGCCTCCTCGATCGATGCGTCCAGGGATCCGGTGGCGCGCAGATACTCCGAATACCAATGGTGCGCTTGCGCATAGCCAGGGTTGAGGGCGAGGGCGCGCTGAAATTCGGCAGCCGCACCGGGCCAGTCCCAGTCGTAATGCAAGCGGCTGAAGGCCAGCGCGGCGTGTGCCTCGGCCAGCGTATCGTCGAGTTCCAGGGCCTCGAGCGCCGCCGCTTCAGCCTTAGGAAACGTGTCGCGCGGTGACGCATCGCCGTGCTGGCTCATCCGGTTGTAACTGTCCGCGATGGCCACATGAGCAGGGGCGAAGCCGGGGTCCTTGCTTACCGAACTTTCGAACAACGCCAGCGCTTTCTGGAGTGCGTCCGCGGATTGCCGATTCGAATAGATCCGGCCTCGCAGCCAGGCCTCATAGGCATCGGGATCGACGCTCGCCGTTCTCTGGAGCCGCTTCTCTTCGGGCGCGGTCAGCCGAACTTCCATGGTTCGTGCGATCTTTGCCGCGATCGCGTTCTGAACCGCTAGAATGTCCTTCAGGCGGCGTCGATAGGAGCCGGCCCAGAGCTGCCGGTCCGTCGATGCCTCGATCAGTTGGGCGCTGATCTGGATGCGATTGCCCGCCCTTTGAACCGAGCCCTCCACGATGGCATCCACATGCAACTCCCGGGCGATTTCCGGGAGCAGCTTCTGGGTCCCGCGGTAATGCATTACCGAAGTTCGAGAGATCACCTTCAGCCCGCCGAGCCGCGCCAACTGTGAGATCAACGCGTCCGTTAACCCTTCCGCGAAATACTCTTCCTCCGGGCCGCCGCCGAGGTTCGCGAGAGGCAGAACCGCGATGGACCCGATTTGCGCCGGACCGCGGCGACGGCCGGGCGGACCGAGCCTGGGTGTGAGCGCGGCAGCAGCAGCGAGAATGGCGAAGGCGATGAGCAGCGGAACAACCCTGTGCGGACGAAGAGCGCGGCGAGGCGGAGTGGCGACCGAGGGTTCCCGCACAGGTTCATCCTCTGGGGGAGATGAGGGAGGCAGTTGTTCGAGCAGCTCAAAAGGGGCAACGAACCGGTAGCCTCTCCGGGCAATCGTTTCTATATAGCGGGGAGTGCCGGCGGGGTCGTTCAGCGCCCGGCGCAGTTTCCTGATTGCAGTGTTCAAACCCTGGTCGAAATCCACGAACGTGCCGGACGGCCAAAGGCGCGCCTGCAGTTGCTCGCGCGTGACGATTTCGCCTCGCGCGTCCAGCAGCGCCTCGAGTATCTGCAAAGGCTTTTCCTGAAGCTTGATTTTGACGCCGCACTTGCGGAGCTCCCTTCTGAGCAAATCCACCTCAAAAACACCAAAACGGACGATCGAAATGAGTTTTTGAGGAACGGCAGGAACCCGGCGGCGCGGTACAGGCTGCACCTCGGAGGGCTCGTTTTCGAATGGCTTAGCGGGACAGATAAGGTTCATAGGGAGACCACGCGCAGTTCATTGCTTGAGACGAGGCGAATCCGCATTATTCGGGTGAGGCAGGCGGAGCGAATCGCTACCGCCGCCAGATTCGACCAAAAAGGAAGACCTTTATGAATAAAGCTCGATTGATGACGGCGCTCGGTGCAGCCGTTCTCCTGAATTCCGCGGCGTTGGTCGCACAGACGACGACCAAGACTTTCAATCTGTATCCGAATCCAGCGATGGTCCCGTGCCTGAGCGACGCCTCGGGCATACCGCCCAGCGTGTCGGCGACGGTTATTCGCGGACGAGACAACGATGTTCTGACACTCACGGCGCATCATTTCAAACCTCTGCTCGCCTTCGACATGTTCACGGTTCAGAATTCGAATTTGAAATCGAACGGGACAGTCGATCCGGCATTCACAAACTTCGGGATGGCATGGTATCAATCCGACGTGCAGGTAGGCCCCAAGGGGAACGCGTCTACTACAATTCAGACGATTCTGCTGGATCAGATCTTCGGGTTCGATCCAGCCGTCGGGTTGCCGCCAACCAATACCTTCCACCTGGGCATCTGGTTCAACAATCCCGCTGACGCGCAAGCGTGCGGGTTTAACGGACCGCCGACACCCTTTAACGGGGAACACAACGCCGGGCCGGTTGCGTTCATCACCGTGCCGAACGCTCAGACCAACCTGGGACCGCTGTGCACGAATCCGAACAACACAACGAATCCGGCCAGTTGCAATCCTTAGCGGCATGCGGCGGGAGTCCACGTAACCGCTGGTGGACGCGCGCGGACCGGTAGCGTGGAGCAAGAGGCAGGCCGGAGGAATCCGGCTTGCCTTTGCGATCATCGAAGCAGCCAAAGGCTGCGGCATAGAGACGATCGCCGCGGCTTCGGGTAGAGGGGTGTCACTCGCAGGCGGCCTTCCGAGGGAAGAATGCCGCTCTCCGGTAACGGTGAGCCGCGGGTTGGATTCGATTCAATGGGTGTATGCACCGACTCAGAATAGAGTGGTTTGCCGCTTACGAAAGTTAGGAAACGGTAAGGTTGCTGTAAAGGTTCAGAGGAAATATTGGCTCTGTTTTCGAGTGTTCTTACCTCGAAGCGCGGGGGTGGGCCTGGCCGGCGCGTCTCTCCTGGCCGGAACCAGCGCATCCCCGGTTCGAGGAAGGGGGAGCGGGCGGCGCACTATTAGCGTCGCCCACTCTCCCGCTCTAGCGGCTGAGGAACGAAGGTCGAGGCAGACGCGATATGGGGCCGCGAAACGTGCCCGAAGAAGTTTCGGGATTGTGCGTGGACTGGCCGGCGATCATGAAGCCGCGCGCCGGTTTGCGACGGTACTCAAGGCTTCCTCGAATCGCGGTTGACACAGGTTGTGCCTGAGCCGATGCCAGTGAACCCGGCCGTAAACGATTTTCGAAGGGTCATCGGACAAGGCGATCTCGCGAGACCAGAAGCGGCGCTGAAAATCGTTGTAAGGGGGGACGGGTTCGCTCCAATCGACGGGATTGGTGCCGCTACCGGCGTTGGGGGTGGAACCCAGACTGAGGAACGCCATGGCGTAGAAGATGTGGGCGAGTTGCTGCATTAAATAGAAGCGGGCTGACTGGTAGGGATTAGGGGGCGCTCCGAAGTATTCCTGAAGATAGATCTGTTCGTCCGCCTCATTGGAGACGAGCATGTTCGCAACCACTGCGAGGTCGGCGTAGCGGTCGTTCTGGAACGAAGCCTCCCAATCCACGAGCCAGAGGCGGTTTCCATCGAAGAGCATGTTGTCCGGCTTGAACAGATCGTTATGGCTCGGCGCCAAGTCCGGATGTAGCGATGACAGGGGCGCGGCCAGGCGCGCGTATTGCGCGAGGAGTTCTTCGAGATCGGGCTGGGGCAGGATGCCGGCGGACCGAAACTTCTGGAGGAAGCCATCGAGGACGGGTCCGCGATTCAGCAGGAAGGTGCAGGTGGTGTTGAAAGGGGCTAGGGGAAACGGCGGGAGCGCGTGCAGGGCGCGCAGAGCGGCGGGTACGCGACGGAGCGCATCCGCTACGGAAAAGGGCACCGCCTCCACAAAATCGGTGATGGAGACGCGATCTTCCGGGCAGGCGTAGAGGACGCGCGGAGCGAGTCCGGCTTGGGCCGCCGCCTGCATGCAGGCGAAGTGGCGCGTCATGTCGCCGGCACGCGTGTTGATCCGCAGCAGGTATGGAGAGCCTCGCACGACGATGCGGAAGGCCCGGTTGGAGCCGGGGCGCTCGGTCAAGTCGCGAATATCGTCGAATGCGGCGACATGGAAAGCCTCGTTCAGGCCGCGAGCCACGGCCGCGATCTTGTCTTGCGGAATCATAATAAGGTCCTCCATTCGTTTTGTTCGGTGCAGCGGGCGTGCGGGCAGGCGCACGGTCCCGGGAAGCGAGAGTTTCGTGGGTCGATGTTAAACCAACCCGGGCGGTATATCTAGTCTTGTTTTCAATGATTTAGTTTGCTACTCTGAAATTGGAGATGGCGGGATACCGCCGATCTCAGCCCACCTCATTCGATTCTTTTTCCCGAAACGATCGTTGCCACCGCTTATTCAGATGTGCGGCCGAGGCGTCGCATGTATAGCAGTTCCGGTACGAGGAACAATCATTTTCCCGTTGCAGGATGGGCGGGCGGTAAGTAGAATATTCGGATCGGAACTAGAGGGGCACGGCCGCCGTGCCAAAAAAGTATTCCCACAAACAATTTGTCTGTATTCGGAGGGTGCCGATGTTAACGGCCACTTTACGGCGATTGAGTTTCGCGTTCATTGTGCCCGCATGGTTTGGAGTGGTACCGGCGGCGCAGGCTACAACGATCACATTCGACGGCACGTTCATGAGTCCCGTTCCGCCGAACGTCAGCCCGGTCTCGCTGGATTACGATACGCCGACGCTGACGCCCCCCAACACGTTTGTGACGCAAGGGTTCACGTTCAGCGGGTTCACCGCTGGAGTGACCGGCAGTTTGAATACACAGCCGGAGTTGTCGATCGCAACGGATCCGGCGGGCTGTAGTGCGGAGTTGGGGACGACGTGTGTCAGCGACGGCAGCCAGTATCTCGCGGCGGCCGATCCGTTCGGTTTCTACCCGATATCGGGGAGTGGCTTTGCAATCCACACGTTTGATGCGAGCCAGGTTTTCGGTCCGGGCGGTTGTCCCCTGTGCGGCCCAAACGGTGTTCCGAACGCGACGACACTGCAGGTGACCGGTTTCCGGATGGGCGTGGTGGTTGCGCAGGAGACTTTCCAACTCTCATCCAGTTTCCAGCAGATCGTACTGACGGACCCGGACTGGCTGTTTGTCACACGGGCGGTATTCCTGCCTACGGACGGGTCGGGCGGGCAGGGCTATGCGGCGATCGACAATATCAATGCAGACCCGATCCCGGAACCCGCGTCCGGCGTGCTGTTGAGTAGCGGCATTGCGGGGCTGGGGCTCGCGGTGCGGCGGCGTTTCCGTCTGAAGAGTTGAAGGCTTCGCCTTTGCGGAAGCTTGTCGTACTTTGTCAAGCTGTCATTCGGCCAGTCGCAGGTATCATTGCGACTGGCCTGTTCTATTTCTGAAAAAAGGCTCTTCGATGCATTTTCCGACAACCGGAGCCGTACTTCCACGTACAATGAGGTAGACGCGCCAATCGACCACCCGGCTAGCATTCGGGCTTTCGGTCGCGTGGCGGCGAAGACGCGCGTTTACCTTATCAATGCGCGTTCATCTCATTAACCCTAGCGATACGGCGTTCGGAACCGCCGTGATTACGCCCCGGTGGCTTTTTGTTTTAGCGGCGGCGACTCCGCGGCGGTTCGGCGACCCGCTGCTGTGCGACGAAACGGTCCACCACCTGGAGCCCGATTCCATACAAGCGGGCGACGTGGTGGGGATCGGGATTCATACCGGAAATGCGCTCCGCGGATATACGATCGGCCGCCTGGCGAGAGAGCGCGGGGCGTTCGTCGTGTTTGGCGGGATTCATTCGAGCCTGTACCCCGAAGAAGCTTTCGAGCGCGGAGCAGCCAACTGCGTGGTGCGCGGGGATGGGGACCTGGCGTGGGGCCAACTTTTGACGGACCATGCCGACGGTTGCCCGCAACGAATCTATGCCGGGGGCAACGTGGATGGCGGCGAGTTCAAGCGGGCGCGGTGGGACCTGCTGAACGAGTCGCATTACATGTGGGCGTCGGTGCAAACGGTCCGCGGCTGCCCGAAGCACTGCTCGTTCTGTTCGGTGTGGCGGACCGACGGCCAGCGGCCGCGGCAAAGCGCCTCGGATCCGGTGATTGAAGAGATTGTGGAGCTGCGGCGGCGAGGCTTCCGATTCATCGCGCTGGCCGACGATAACTTCTATCCCGTTTCGCTGACGGATATCGCGCTGGCCGAGAGACAACACAACACGGAACGCGTGGCGCAACTGAAAGCGATTCGCGAGGACCGCTTCGAAATGATGAGGCGCCTGGCGGAGCTGCCGGAGGACATGGTGTTCTTCACGCAGATTACGATGGAATCCGCCGAAGACCCCGAGTTCCTGGAGGCGATGCGCAAGGCGCGGATTCGGGGCGCGCTGGTGGGTATCGAGGCGGTGACGAAGGAAGGGCTGAAAGCGGTTTTCAAGGAATTCAACTTATCGGGCGAGAGCCTGGTGGAGCGGCTGCGGAAATTCCAGGAACACGGGATCCACGTGCTGGGATCGTTCATTTTCGGGCTGCCGACGGACCGCCGGGAGACCTTTCAGGCGACCGAGGAACTGGCGCACCGCTCAGGCCTGACGTTTGCGCAGTTCGTGATGCTGACGCCGTTTTGCGGCACGGTGGATTTCGACCGGTGGGAGAAATCGCTGGGCGAGAAGCCGCCTGAGGTTGGCGGTGTGCCGATTACGCGGTACTGGCTGATCCCTCCGGAGCAAAGGCCGAAGATGTTCATGCCGCATCCGACGATGAGTTCCGAGGAACTGCGCGAACGGACGCAGGCGGTGTGGGATTCCTTCTACAGTCTTCCGCAGGTGTGGAAGCGATCGCGCTGCGCGACCAGCTTGAAAGCGCGCCTGGCTTTCGTTTTCATCTCGAAGTTGTACCGGCAGATGTATGCGAGCACGGGGATCGCCACGGACAGCGCGCGGCGCGAACGTGCGAACACGTGGGCGAGGCGGATTGCAAAGCTGACCAGAAGGCTGTTTCAGGCGAAACCGATGCCCGAGCTGGAGGTGCCTTCGCGTCCCGCGGATGTGGCGCCGGCTGCGGCGTTCGAGATACTGAACTGACTTGTTCGAGCGGCCGCCCACGCGGGGTGAGGCAAGCTTTCGAGCGTGATCTGTGCAATAATAAGGTCACCTCGATTCAAGAGCCCCGTTGACCGTCTCAACGCTCCTCTTTCATCTCGGTAGAAGGAGCGATCCCTTTTTTGAAGCGAAATCTCAAACAACATTGGCCACACGGCGGCCTCTCCGGGCATTGCAGATGAACGCCGGGTTTTCCATACCGCATGCGTTCTCGATGGGATCGATCCGCGCGCATGCGCCCGCCGCTTCGGGCGTGTATGGGCTCACGAACCGGAGGGAATGGATCTACATCGGCGAAGCGGACAACATACGGGAGCGGCTGCTGGAACACCTGGGGGAAAAGAGCGGCACCGAGATTCAATCGCAAGAGCCGACGGGATTCGCTTTCGAGTTATGCGACCGGCCGGCGCGGGTAGGCCGTCAGGACCGTCTAATTCAGCAATATGAGCCGGTTTGCAATCGCCGGCCGGACCGCTGGCGCAGCAGGAGCGCCGCCCAATGAAATTCACACTTCGCGGCTTTACGCAGCGGGACGGTTTCAGGCGCTTCGCTTTCGAGTGCGTCGCCGATAGTCCGCCGAGAGCGACGATCATCGTGGGCGCGGACGTGGGGCTGGCGCGCAAGCACGACATTCGATTGCAGGAACTTCCGCTGATCTGCCTGAGGCTGCTGGAGAGTCTCGAAGAAGGGCGGGTAGCGGGCCCGTTAGCGGTGACGGAAGATCAGATGATCGCTATTCAGACGGAAGCGCGCAGCGCGGCCGAAAAGGGATCCCACAAAGCACCCCGGCGGCCGTCGCCGCTTGCCGGGCAAGCGTGGAGGGGTGCTCCGAAGTAATGTGCGGGCGTTTTGGATTTCGCGTTACGGCGCGAAATACGTGGTACGAAAATCCGCCAGTAAGAATCCAACTACCAGGCTGCAACCGTGCGGCCTGTCCGCGTTCTATCCTCTAGCCTATCACTCATGTCCGGCCAAGTTAGCTCGCATCAAAACCCAACAAGTGCTGCATGGCAGCCAGGAGAATGAATTATCATGACCAATATTTTCGTCGGTAACTTGTCCTATGACACGACTGACTCGGATCTTCAAGCAGCGTTCGGCGCCTATGGCTCAGTAGAACGTGCCAGCGTGGTGCGCGACCGCGACAGCGGGCAATCCCGCGGCTTTGGTTTCGTTGAGATGACCAACGGGGCGGAAGCGAACCAGGCCATTTCGGTGCTGAACGGCCAGGAGTTGAACGGGCGCGCGTTGAATGTGAATGAAGCTCGTCCACGGGAAAGCGGCGGCGGCGGCCGGCCGAACCGCGGCCGCTCAGGCGGCGGTGGCGGCGGCGGACGCCGCTGGTAGACCAGGGAGTTTGAGGCTAACGGCGCGGCCGGAGGGGCAGATGCCTCCGGCCGCGAACGCCCGGTTCGACTGGCGTACCAGCGACGGCCGGCCGGGAGAGAGTTATGGCGGATTCCGCTGAAATCATACAACTGTCGCGGGAGACACTGGACGCCTATGGCGAGCACGTGGACGCGGCAAAGGTTGAATGGTTGCGGACGCTTGAGCCGGAGGGCGAGTTTCTGTGGTGTCGCGGCTCCAAGCAACGGGCGTCGGTTGTGCTCAAAGGCGAGACAGCGGCGGAGATGTGGAGCGGCACCCACCCGATTCATGTGCCGGGCGGCCTGATTCACGACTGGATTGGAGCGACGCGGATACCTGGAGCGACGGTCGGGGAGACGCTGGCGCTGATACAAAGCTACGACCGTCACAAGGAATTCTATGCGCCGGAAGTAGTGGACTCGCGGCTGGTTGCGCGGAGCGGCGACACGTTCGACATCTATCTTCGGGTGCGGAAGAAGAAGATCATCACGGTGGTGCTGGAGACCGACCATCACGTTGAATATCGTCAAGTGACGGCGTCGCGATGGTGCTGCTGGTCGCACACGACGCGGGTTGCGGAAGTGAAGGATGCGGGAAAGTCCGCCGAGCGCGTTGGGGAACCGGACACAGGGTATGGCTTTCTGTGGCGGCTGGCGACACTCTGGCGGTTCGAGCAACACGACGACGGGGCGTGGATCGAATGCCGCGCCATCTCGCTGACGCGCGATGTGCCGAAGGCGCTGGCCTGGGTGATCGAGCCGATTGTGAAGAAACTGCCACGCGAATCGCTGGTGGCGACGCTTGAAGGCACCCGGCGGGAGTACCTGAAGGCTGCTGCGGAGCGGGCGCGCACTGTCGCGTAAGTTATCGCGCTGCGGCTTCTTCGGCGGCGCGCTGCAGCCCGGCGAGCGAGTCCGCCGGCCCCTTGACGAACAGCGGCCCGAGTATCCTCTCGATCCAGCGGCCCCGCCGGCCCGGCGGGAATCGGAAATCTCAATTGAAGGTCACGCGGCAGGCGGCATCCGATTGTGGAGTGATGACGACGACCTCGTGATTCACGATACCGAACGGCAAGAACACCTCAAGACTCAAACGCCGCAACGGCTCCAGGTGGATGACCTGGAAGCGTACCTCGAGGAACCGGCCCGGGCCGGCACGGAATACGATTTCGTCGCCGGCGGCGAGCGGACGCTCGGGAGCTTTGACGATCTTTGCGTCAGACCAGCGCTCTAAACCCGCGGGTGTGGCGAGGAGGCGCCAAACGCGTTCAGCGGGCGCTTGAATCATCGCTGTCGGGCAGGTTTGAATGGGCACGGCTCCTTGTCATTTAAGCAGATTCAGGTTAGCCGGGTTTGAGAGGATGTTTGAGGAGAGGGTGAGATGCGAAGCCTGTACATTCGCGCATTCCGATCGTCGGTGTTCGGTACTCTCACGATGGCGGCCCTACTTTTCCTTCCCGCGGGGACGCTCGCGTACTGGCAGGCGTGGGTGTTCATGGCTGTCTTCGTGAGTGCCTCGGCCGCGGTGACAGTGTACCTTGCGATCCACGATCCCACGCTTTTAGAGAGGCGGATGAGCGGGGGTCCGGCGGCGGAGAAGGAACGGTCACAGAAGCTCATCATGTTTTTCGCGATGGTGGGATTCCTCGGGCTTCTGGTTATCGCGGCGTTCGATCGACGGTTCGGCTGGTCTGGCCCGCCGGCGTATGCCTGTTGGTTGGGAGATGCACTGATTGCCTTGGGCTTTGTGCTGGTCTTCTTCGTCATCAGAGTGAATACGTACGCCGCGTCGACGATCCAAGTAGCCGAGGATCAGAAGGTGATTTCAACGGGCCCGTATGCGCTGGTGCGGCACCCGATGTATGCGGGATCCTTGCCGATTGTGATCGGCGCGCCGGTTGCGCTGGGGTCGTGGTGGGGGCTGGCCGCGCTGGTGGTGCTGATCCCCGCGCTGATGTGGAGGCTGCTGGATGAGGAAAGGTTCCTGCGGGAGAGGCTGCCCGGGTACACGGAGTATACGGAGAAGGTGCGGTACCGGCTGGTGCCGTACGTGTGGTAGGTAGGCGGGACGGCATCCGGATTTGCCGGTCCCGCGTTGGCGTGTGGTAAAACCCTGGCGCGTCAGACGGCTGTGCCGTTTTCGGTCAAACAGGGTTTTCGCTCAGAGAGCAGCAGCGCGGTTACTTGTCCGCGCGGTAAAAGTAGTAGTCTGCCGTGTACGGCACAAGCGTCTGGCTGCCTACGTCCGCCAAGGTAGAGCAACCTTCCGCCGGGGCCGATCCGCCCTTGGTGTTCAGGCGTTGGACGAAAGTGGTTTTGGAGAGTGTCGTGCCGCCTGACGGTCCCTGCTGGGAACCAATCGACGTGAGCAGAAGGCAGGCAATGGAGCCGGTATTCGGGCAACTGGCGAGGTCGGTGCCGGCGCCAATCGAAGCTCCGTTGAAGACCTGGGCCCACACTTTGCTGCTATCCAAAGAGCTCTGCCAGGTTGCGCTGCCGAAGGGAAGCGGCGTGGGGGCATTGCTGTTCGGGTTCGTGTCGGGGCTAAGGAAGTGGGTGATGATCTGGAACTCCTGTCCGAAGATTCGCACGAATAGCGTGGCTTCGGGCCGGGCGTTATTGACGGTCCACGATGCGGCAGGATTGCTCGTGCCGGTGGGCAGGCAAACATAGCCCTGAGTTCCCAGCGCGTGGCCCACCAAGAACACGGAGTTCCCCGCGGGCGGCGTGATTAATGTCGGAGTGGGTGGCACAGCAATCAACTGGCTCTGTGCGTGCGCCGTTGTCCCGAACGCGCATCCCAACGCCAGCGCGGCTACGAACAACGCACGCTTGCGCGGCGCCGTTCTATTTGGCTTCTGATAGCTCATCGTTGTTTATGTTTCATCTTTCTTTCTGATTAGAACGTCACAGATTCGTTTTCGAATCTCACACGTTCACCTCTACAGGCGAGATTCGAGGTGTTTGTTTGTGCAAGGGGGCGACGTTTCACGAATGTTTTACAGCGTATTCACGAACAAGCGAATAGAGCGCAGGTGTGGATGGCAATAAGCGGCGAGGTTTTAAGAGGCGGTCAGAAGTTCCACCAATAGGCGCATTTCAGGACGATTGCGCGGTTGCGGACCGAGAAGAGGCCGGGAATATCCTGGCCGGGCTGCAGGTATTCGGGTAAGTAATTGTCGGTCCAGACCAGGAACAGATCCGATGCCGGACGGTAGCGCCATTGGAGGCGCGTGTTGACGTTCATGTTGCGCTGCTGATCGTTGTACTGAACGAAGGCGGTGAGGTAGAGGGTGTTGGTGAGGGTGACATCGAAGCGGGGTCCGACGAGCCAGAAGCTGGCGTTCTGCCAGGGTTGGGGCAGTCGGAGGTGGTTGTAGGAGACGGTGCCGGAGAGGCTGACGAAGGGCTGAAAGCGATAGCCGATGGAGCCGGCAAGGTTGGTGCGGCGGCCGCCGGCATAGTAGCCTCCGTACAGGCTCGAAAAGCTGTAGCGGAAGACGCTTTGGGGCCGGGAGTTGAAGTTGGTGGTCCAGGATCGCCAGCGATGGAGACTACCGGCCAGGAGTTGTTGGCGTCCGGAGTTGGTGGGATCGAAGGGGGCGAGGAGGCGGACATAGTCGGCGCCGGCTGAGGCGGTGAAGACGTCCTGGGTTCGCAGGGTGACGGTGTAGCCGAGGGAGGCGGAGTAATCGCTGACGCGGCCGGACCAATCGAAGAATTCGGTGGCGGTGGCGATGGGGCCGTGGCTGAGGATCTTCGTGCTTTCGGGAAGGAAGGTATACCCGATGTTGGCGAGGGCGTTGTGGAATCCGCGGCGGGGGACGTAACCCGCTTCGGCTTCGTAATTCGGATCGACGCTTTGGAACTGGCCGTTGAGGAGCCAGCGGCGGGTGTTGTATTGGAGGTTGCCGGCGTAGATCGCGCCGCTCGCGTTGGAACCGGACGTGAACGATTTCAGGTAGAGGAGTTTGCCGGTCCACTCATTGGTGGAGGAGGCGAGGTTGTATTCGATACCGGCGTTGCGGTTGTAGCGGGAGGGCTGGGGGCTCGAGGCGGCCGCGTTCGCGGTGCCTGGTGCGAGGGTGTAGTCGGCGGTTTCCTTGCCGACGAGGAGGAAGCCGATGTTGGAGCGCGAGAAGACGCGGCGCTGGAGGGCGGCCACGTAGAAGTTCGCGGCGGGTATGGAGGCGCGATCCACGGAGCCGGTTTGCATATCCATGATGCCGAGTCGCCAATCCTGATTGAGCTTGCCGCTGAGGCGGGCGCCGAAGTGGATAGGTACGCCGTCGAGTCCGATGCGGCGGCTGAAGAAGGGGCGGACGGTGGCGTATCCGAAGTTGGCGAACTGGTCGCCGTTTTCGAGGAAAAATTGGCGTTTTTCGGGGAAGAACAGCTCAAAGCGATCGAGATTGGTGACCTGCTGATCAACGTCCACCTGAGAGTAATCCGGGTTGACGGTGACGTCGAGGTTGAGGGCGGGACCGATGGCGACTTTGCCGTCGATTCCGATGTCGGCGCGCGTGTGGAGCAGGGTTTGCGCTTCGTAATCGCGGCTGAGGCCGCCGAGGGTGTAAGGGATGAGGGAGATGTTGCGGCTGTGGACCGGGGGCGCCTCGTCCCACAGGAGGTTGCCGGTGAGGGCGAGCGAGGCGGTAGGGAACTGGCGGGGAATGGGGGTCCAGGAGGATTTTTCGGCGGTTTTGAGATCGAGACGGCTGAAGTTGACGCCCCATTCGGCGGAGCCGCTGCGGTAACGGATGGTGGTGAACGGGATGGCGATTTCAAGCTCGTAGCGATCGTCGTAGGTGCGGACGGCGGAGGTCCACTTGTTATCCCAACTCAGGTTGGCTTTGCCGCCTTCATAGAGGAGGCCGTCCCACTGGGCTCCGGCGGCGTTGACGCCGAAGGTGTAGCCGTTGGTGAGGTCGTTGAAGGTATCGAGAAAGAAGATGAAGTTATCGTTGTTGCCGAAGGCCCAATCGCGGCGGAGGGATTCGACGATGTAGGGGCCGGGGACGTCGCCGAAGTAGCAGATGGCGCTGAGGTAGAGGTTGCGGTCGTCGTAGGCCATGCGGACGTCTGTTCGGACCGTGGCGTGGCCGGTGTCCATGGGGAGGACGCGCCAGAAGTTGCCCGCGACTTCGGCGGATTGCCAGGCGGGTTCGTGGGCGCTGCCGTCGATGACGATGGGAGACGGTGCGCGGTGGATGTGGAGTTGGTACTCGCCGTTTTTCTTGGACTGCTGGGCGGCGGCGGGGAGGCATGCGACGAGGAGGCAGAGCGCTGCAGCGGCGGTGGCTGCGGGTTGGCGGGGCACAGCGGGGGCGTTTCGCCCGGTAGCGGGCCGGCGCGAATTGGTTTTCAAAACTACGGTGAGCCTCCTGAAGCGTTGCAGACGCGCAGGGATCGCCGCGGGCTCGGCGGCCGGGCGGTGAAATGCGCGTATGGAACTTTTATATCAGGTGTGGGGGCCAGGCGTTTGCCGACGGGTGTGCGACGCGGTCAGCGTTGGCAGACGATGAGGTACCAGGATCCGTCGTCGGGGTGGCGGATGAAGTTCTCGTCCGATTCGATGAGGACGAAGCCCGCGTCGAGCAACTCGCGCAGCGCGGTCCGGAATGGCAGGCGATGATCGGGGGCGCTGGGGCGGTCGAGGATCACGAGTCGACCGCCGCGTAGGAGCGATTGGGAGATGCGGGCGAGCATAGCGCGGCGGTCGTCGAATTCGTGGTAGGCGTTGGCGACCAGAAGCGCGTTGGCCCGGCCGGGAGGCATCCAGAGGCCGCCGGGCGTGGAGCGGATGACCGTGATGTTGTGGAGGCCGAGCCAGCGCGAGCGGACGGCAAGAAAGAAAAGCGGCAGCCGGCGCAAGTCCACCGCGAAGACCCGGCCGGAGGCTCCCACGGCGGTGGAAAGTTTGAGGGAGAAATAACCTGCGCCGGAGCCGAGATCGACGGCTGTGCCGCCCGGGTGAAGATCGAGCGCGCGGACGACATCGGCGGGGCGCTGCCAGCGATCGCGATCGGATTCGACGACGTCGAGGCGGGCCAGGGCGTGAACGAACTGCCAGAAGGCGCTGAGGATCAGGATGATCGCGAAGACGGCGGCCAGGAACAGAAGAACTCGAATGCGGTAACGGCGGAGGTATTCGGCGTGTTCGGTGGGGCGAGTGGGGGTCACAGAACGATGGCCAATCGACCGGAGAGTGTCAATGTCCGGCGCCGTTCGGGAATCTGCCAATGGCGCCACCACGGTGTCCGGATCAGGACTATCGAACGAGGGCCGGAGAACTGTTCGACCGGATCGCTGCCGGGGGAGCACGGACAGGAGAGAAAACGGACACGGCCCATCAGTTCGGGGGGCAGCTTGTTCGAAGAGCGGCCGACGAAGCGGACGAACCGTAGAAATTGCAGGCGGCCGGCGAGGGAGGCTGCGGCGGGACAGGCGACCCAAACTTCAGAGTTCACCGCGGTGACGAGCAGACGCGCGCAGTGTAAGGCGGTTGCCGCCTGGCGGTGCGAGCTGAAGATGATGACAATCCGCGCCCCGCATGCGGGATCGTTGTTGTAGAGATCGGATAGAGGGAGGAACCGATACTGCACCGTATCGATTTGGGGTTGGGCGACGATTTCCAAAATGATTCCCATCAGCGAGCGGCCGGTTCGCGATCGGAAACAACAACGATTTGCATGTCTTTCGCCCGGCTGATGATTCGTTCAACGGTGCTCTTCGCGGCGAACCGGCTCCACTTGCGGGTGCGCGGACGAGTGAGGAAGATCTGGGTAATTCCGTTGCGGCGTGCGAAGTCGATGAGGGTGGCGGCCGCATCGGCTCCCGCGAGTATGCGCGTCTCGAGGTGGAGGTTGCGGGCGAAGTTCAGGTGCTGTTGCAACGCTTCGCGGTCGCTTTCGGACAGGTGATTGAGATCGTCGGACGGTTGTACGGTGACGGCGAAGCACTCGGCACCGAGGAAATCGCTGACGCGTCCTGCGCGGCGGATGACCATTGCGGTTTTAGGATCGGGCGTAACGAGGACGAGGATCTTGTGCTCTTTTCGCTGTAGCTGGCGGATGCGATCCTCAAGGCTGGCAGGGGCGCCGGAGTTGTCCTCGCTGCGGTGTTCGACCTCGTGCGCGGCCTCGCGGAGCGTCAACTCGCGCAGGGCGGCGAGGGACGATTCGCGGAAGAAATTCTGAAGGGCCTGCTGAGACTTTTCGCGGCTATACACGACGCCGCGCTCGAGCCGGTGGAGGAGGGCGCGCGGTGTGAGGTCGATCATGACGACTTCGTCGGCCTGGCGCACGACCCAATCGGGGATGGTTTCGCGGACTCGGACCCCGGTGATGTGCCACACCTGATCGTTCAAGCTGTCGAGGTGTTGGATATTCATGGTGGTGAGGACATTGATGCCCGCGGCGCGCAAGGTTTCGACGTCCTCCCATCGCTTGGTATGGCCGGAACCGGGCACATTGGTGTGGGGGAACTCATCGACGAGGCAGACCTCGGGGCGGCGCGCGAGGATGGCGGTTGTGTCCATCTCCTCAAACTGCGTTCCGCGATACTCGACGAGTTTTCTGGGGATGTCCTCGAGGCCTTCGGTGCGGGCGATGGTGTCGGCACGACCGTGCGGCTCGAAGTAGCCGATGACGACGTCAACGCCCTGCGCCTTCAAATCCCGAGCGTCCTCGAGCATCTTATAAGTTTTACCGACACCGGCAGCGTATCCCATATAGATCGTCAGTTTTCCGCGGTGGTGTTCGGCCATCGGCTACTGAGGAAATACTCGCACATCCATGCCTCGAGATAATCGAATAAGCCGGTCGACGGGACTGCCCCAAAGGCGCGACCAGAGGCCGCTGCGCTGGGTGTGTCCGATGAAGAGCTGGGTAACGCCTTTGTTTCGGGCGTAATCGAGAAGGGTGTCGATAGGATCGCCGCCATCGAGGATTTCGACGCGGGCTCCGGCGGCGGCGGCGAGGGCGAGCTTCTCGTTCAGGATGGCCTGGTCGGAGGCGGAGATCTGGGGTTGATTGACGTAGGCGACGATCAGCTCGCCGTGGAACCGCTCGGCGATGATGTGACCGGTTTCGAGCATCTCGCGCACGTTCGCGCGGGGGGTGACGCAGACGAGGATCCGTTCGAGGGTACCGAACTGCTGGCGGATGCAGTTGCGCTCGAGGTACTCGGACAACTGGTAATCGACGACGTCGGCGGCCAAGACGAGTGCCATTTCGCGGAGCTTCGAGAGTTTCAAGCGCCGCGCCTCGGCGAGGTGCTGCTCTTCGGGCGAGCGTTCGGCGGGCTCTTCGGCGGGGGCGTCGACGATTTCGATTTCCTCGGCGCTCCGGATGAAGGCGACGGGCACGGTTTCCTTTACGTATTTGCCGGTGATGGCTTGCACCGGTTCGCGCAGTTCTTCGATGTACTGGATGTTTATCGAGCCGATGACTTTGAGTCCTTCGGCGACGAGGACCTGGACATCCTGCCAGCGCGTGGGGTGGCGAGCGCCGGGAGGGTTGTCATAGGCCAGCCCGTCGATGATGCAGATGGCGGGACGGCGCCGGAGGATGGCTTCCACGTCGATGGCGGTTCCGGAGCCGATGGTCTTCAACGGGATGACCTCGAGCTGGCGCAATAGCTCTTCCATTTCCTTGGGGCGCTCGGGTTGGACGGCTCCGATTACGACGTCCTGCCCGCGCTCGCGGCGACGGTGCGCCTCGTTCAGCATTCGCGCTGTTTTGCCGACTCCCGATGCATAGCCGAGGAATATTTTGAGATGGCCGCGCCTGGAGGAGCGGGCCTCCTCGGCTTGCGCTTCTCGAAGATAATCCTCAGGTGTTTTGCGCGGTGATTCAGGGGGCATGTGAGGCTCCGGGGAGTCGAACGGGCGGTGGATAACCACTCGCTGACGCGCGCGACTCGGAAGCTGCGAGTCTATTTCGGGCCAAAGTACACCACCATGCCGATGAGGGCGGTATCCTGATGCCGCGAGCTCGCCGGTTCGTTTCCCCGATCGAAGTAGGGACGGTCGGACCAATCGCGCCGGTACTCGAGGCGGCTGAGGAATCCCTGGCGCATTTTGTATTCGAAAGTCAGGGTGGCTTCCTGGAGCGTTTGGGCGCGACCTGTGATGAGGCCGGCCTGATCCTTATACCACTCGTAGCGCGGACTTACCGCGAAGCGATCGCCGAAGGGCAGACGGACGGCCGCCATCCAGCCGTAGAATTTCGAGGCGGGCGCGCCGGGGTTGTTCTCCTGGCCGTAGTCGAAATTGATCAAGGCGTTCACGCGGCTGTTGGGGTTCAGGGCGACGACCGTGTCATAAAAATGGCGCCACCCTTCATTAGTATTCGTCTTTTCCGGTCCAACATAGTATGTGTTCGACCAAGTAACCTTAGCGGTCGAAATCGCAGCTGTGAAGCCCTGCGTCTTTCCGGAGTTGTTGTCCTCAATGTTATTCCAGCCGTTGACGAGTTGATAACCGAGGGTCAGTCGCTTGCCGATAGGAGCGGAGAGGCGGGCGCCAAAGTGATAGAACGGACCGTTGGCGTAGAGAAGACCGCGCGAATAGTTCCAATCCAAGTAAGTCTCAGTAACTTCGGCGCCGGCGCTGGTGGCGAACTCGCCGAAGTCCAATTGGACACCCTTCCAGGAGGAGGGTTTAACGCTGAGGTAGGCCTGAAGAAGGTACTTATAGACCTCGACACCCGCCGGTTCACTAGCGTGAAACAACTCGGCGGCACGGCCAAAGATGGTCTCGAGTTTGAATCCGACTGGGGCGGCGGTGTGCTCCGCCGTCAAGATCGCGATGCCGAGGGAGAACTGATTGGCCTTGGCGTCGAAGTAGCGCAGGTTGTTGTTGCGCGAGGCGGGGTGATTGAAATCCAGGCTGTAATATCCGTCAATGAGACCGCTGAAATCGATGCCGCCCGCGGACCATGGGCGCGCCGGGCTAGGCGGGCCGGATTGCGAGTCCGGCTGCGTCTGGGCCGGGGTCGTCGAGAGAAGCAACGCGGCCGCAGCGAGAATGCGGAACGTCCGATACTTTTTCATGTTTGAAGGCGCGGTGCGTTGCGGTGATGCTGCAGTGCAAGTCACTTTCGAACCGGGAAGGTCCTGTCCAACTCGAGATTGAGTTTCAGTACGTTGACCCGGGGTTCTCCGAGCAATCCGAGGGTCGGGCGGGCAATGCGCTGCGAGACGATGGACCGGAGTTGGTCGATACCG
Source organism: uncultured Acidobacteriota bacterium (assembly GCA_963720745.1). GTDB lineage: Bacteria > Acidobacteriota > Terriglobia > Bryobacterales > Bryobacteraceae > TMP-7. Next base: position 2,345,701 of record CAVRGO010000001.1, on the reverse strand, counting down.
ATACCGCGAGCCTTCGCGACGCGAGGAACCTGCGCCAAGGCCGAAGCGGGGCTGATGTCGGGATCCAGGCCGCTGGCCGAGGCGGTGAGTAAGTCGGCTGGAATCGGGCCGTGGTAATCGGGATTTTCCTTCTGAAATTTTTCGACGGATGCTTTTACCCGATCGATCAGTTTTTGATTCGTCGGACCTAAGTTAGAGCCGCCTGACGAGGTTGCATCATATCCGCCGGCGCCCGCGGCGGACGGTCGAGGCTGGAAGTACTCCGGCCTGGTGAAGTTTTGACCGATCAATTCCGAACCGACGACTCGACCGCCGGCGATTATCAGGCTGCCATTCGCCTGATGAGGGAAGACAAGCTCGCTGACGCCTGTTATGGCGAGCGGATAGATGACCCCGAGCACGAGGGTCATGAAGAGTTTGATGCGCAGCCCTGGAAGAATTTGTTCCCACATGTTGAGCCTCCTTACGCGAGGTGCAGCAGTCCTAAGATTCGATCGATGACCCATATGCCCGGAAAGGGCGCCACGATGCCGCCGAGGCCGTAGATCAACAGATTTCGCCGCAGCAGGCTGGCAGCGTCGAGCGGGCGGTACTTGACGCCGCGCAAAGCGAGGGGGATCAGCGCGATGATGATCAGCGCATTAAATATGACAGCCGACAGGATGGCGCTTTGAGGCGTGTGTAGACCCATGATGTTCAAGGCTGCGAGCGCCGGATAGGTGGCCATGAACATCGCTGGGATGATGGCGAAATACTTGGCGATGTCGTTGGCGATGGAGAATGTGGTCAAAGCGCCGCGCGTGATAAGAAGTTGTTTTCCGATGGCGACGACCTCGATAAGCTTGGTGGGATTGCTGTCGAGATCCACCATGTTTCCAGCTTCTTTGGCGGCCATTGTTCCGGTGTTCATAGCCACACCGACATCGGCCTGGGCTAACGCGGGGGCGTCGTTTGTGCCATCGCCGCTCATGGCGACGAGGCGGCCGGCGGCCTGTTCCTTTTTGATGTACTCGAGCTTGTCCTTTGGCGTGGCTTGGGCAAGGAAGTCGTCGACGCCGGCTTCGGCAGCTATGGCAGCCGCCGTAAGGGGATTGTCACCGGTGATCATGACGCTGCGTATGCCCATTCGGCGAAGTTGAGCGATGCGCTCCTTCATGCCGCCCTTCACAATGTCCTTGAGGTGGATGACACCGAGCAATCGTCCACCGTCGGCGACGGCAAGAGGAGTTCCGCCGTTGCGAGAGACGCGGTCGCTGAGTTCCTGAATCTGCGGAGGGATGTGTCCCCCGTTTTCCGCGGCGAATTTGCAAATGGAATCCGTTGCGCCCTTGCGGAGCGGACGCCCGTCCACATCGACGCCGCTCATCCGCGTATAGGCGGAGAACGGAACGAAGGCGTGTCCCGGTATGTGCCGGCCTCTGAGGCCGAACTTTTCCTTTGCGAGGACCACGATGGAGCGCCCTTCCGGAGTTTCATCGGCGAGGCTGGACAACTGCGCGGCGTCGGCGAGTTCCTGTTCGGAGACTCCTGCGATCGGCAGAAACTCCACGGCCTGACGGTTTCCGAGAGTGATGGTGCCGGTCTTATCGAGAAGCAACGAGTTGACGTCGCCGGCGGCCTCCACCGCTTTCCCGCTCATGGCCAGAACGTTATGCTGCATGACACGATCCATTCCGGCGATGCCAATGGCCGATAAGAGGCCGCCGATGGTGGTGGGGATGAGACATACGAGCAGAGAGATAAGTACTGCAACGGCCGGCACCGATCCGGAGTTTGCCTGGGCGACACTGAACGCGGAGTAAGGTTGGAGCGTGACAACGGCCAAAAGAAAGATCAAGGTCAGCCCGGCGATCAGAATGTTCAGCGCAATCTCGTTCGGCGTTTTCTGCCGCTGGGCACCTTCAACGAGCGCAATCATGCGATCCAAAAATGTTTCGCCGGGGTTCGACGTGATGCGAATGGTGATCTGGTCCGACAGCACTTTTGTACCGCCGGTCACTGCGCTGCGGTCGCCGCCCGACTCGCGGATGACGGGCGCACTCTCGCCAGTGATTACGGATTCGTCGACGGTCGCGATGCCTTCAATGACTTCGCCGTCGCCGGGTATCAATTCTCCCGCATTCACAACGACGCGATCTCCGGCGCGCAATGCAGATGCCGGCACGTTCTCGGTTCGTCCACCGCCGACGACTCGCCTAGCGGTGGCATCGGTTTTCGATTTGCGCAACGTATCGGCCTGGGCTTTGCCGCGGGCCTCGGCCATGGCTTCGGCAAAGTTTGCAAACAGCACGGTGAACCACAACCAAAGCGTGATCTGCAACTGAAACCCGATCGCGCCGCCGCCGAAGGCGAGATCGCGAATCAGGAAGATCGTCGTGAGTGCGGCGCCTGCTTCAACGACGAACATTACGGGGTTCTTCAACAACGTCAGAGGATTGAGCTTGGCGAAGGAAGCCCGGAACGCCCGCCGGACGATTTCGGGATCGAACAGCGGCCTCGACCGCGCAAGTTTCTTCGGCAGCAACGAAGTGGGATCGCCATGCGGAAGGTTGTCGGGTTTCGACTCAGTCGCCGTTATCGTTGTGGACATATCTGAACTCCTGTGTGCTCCGAAAACATTAGAACAACCGGCCACCATGCATGAGATAGTGCTCTACGATCGGACCGAGCGAGAGTGCCGGGAAGTAAGTAAGTGCTCCAACGATGAGCACTGTGCCTACGAGTAATCCGACGAATAGAGGACCGTGAGTGGGAAAGGTACCCGCGGTGGCCGGCACCTTCTTTTTCAATGCCAGGCTGCCGGCGGCGGCTAAGAGCGGAATGAGGAACAGGAATCTGCCGATCCACATGGCGAGGCCGATAGTCAGGTTGTACCAGGGAGTGTTCGCAGAGATGCCGGCGAATGCGCTGCCGTTATTGCCAGTGCCGCTGGCGTAGGCATACAGAATCTCCGCGAAGCCGTGGGGGCCGTTGTTGTTCAGATTCCCAATTGCCGCGCCCTGATTCCAGTATCCTTTCGCTGGGAATGTGATGACGGAACTTATAGCCGCAAAGACCAGGACACTGAGGGCGGCCGCGATTACCGCGAGCATCGCCATTTTTACTTCTTTCTTCTCGATCTTTTTTCCCAGATACTCCGGCGTGCGGCCTACCATCAAGCCTGCGATGAAGACGGCGAGAATGCAATAGAGGAGAATTCCGTACAGGCCCGCGCCGACACCGCCGAAGATCACTTCGCCCGTCAAGATGTTGAACAGCGGCACCAAGCCGCCGAGCGGCGTGAAGCTGTCGTGCATGGAATTGACCGCGCCACAACTGGCATCTGTCGTCACTGTCGCGTACAGCGCCGAGTTCGCGATACCGAACCGGACCTCTTTGCCCTCCATGTTGCCGCCCGGTTGACCGGCGGTCGCGGACGTTTGCAGTCCGAGTCTCTCGAGGATCGGGTTTCCGGCCGATTCGTAGCCGTAGCACACGAAGACTCCAATGAGAAACATGACTGAGAAGGCGGCAAAGATGGCCCATCCCTGCCGGGTGTCTCTCACCATCCGGCCGAATGTGTAAGTGAGCGCGCCGGGGATCAGGAAGATCAGAAACATCGATGCAAGATTCGTCAGCGGGTTGGGGTTCTCAAACGGATGAGAGGCGTTTGCGTTGAAGAATCCGCCGCCGTTTGTACCGAGTTGTTTGATTGCTTCCTGGGAAGCGACTGGGCCTTGGGCGATAGTCTGCCTGGCCCCCTCCAGCGTTGTCACCGACGTGTAGGGGTGCAAGTTCTGGATCATTCCTTGCGACACGAAAAAGAGCGCACCGACGATCGAGATCGGCAACAGAATGTAAACGGTCGCGCGAGTAACGTCTACCCAGAAGTTGCCAATCGTTTTTTTCTCCTGGCGTGCGAATCCGCGGATGAGTGCGACCGCGACCGCGATTCCGGCGGCGGCTGACGCGAAGTTCTGTACGGCGAGCGCAGCCATTTGGACGAGATAACTCAACGTGGATTCACCCGAATAGGACTGCCAGTTAGTATTGGTGACGAAACTGGTCGCCGTATTGAATGCTGAATCGGGCGTGACGTTTGCTGCGCCGAAGGCTTGCGGGTTGAACGGTAACACCCCCTGGAGCCGCTGAAGCCCATAAGTCAACAGAAAGCCGAAGATGCTGAAGCTGAGCAGAGATGCCGTGTAGTGTGTCCACCGCTGCTCGACATCTTCGCGAATGCCTGCCGCTTTGTAAGTCAACACTTCGAGCCACCGCAGAACCGGGTGGAGAAATGTGCGCTCGCCTTCGAAGATTCGAGCCATGAACCCCCCAAGCGGCTTGGTGCACAGCAGAATGAGCCCGAAGAACGACAGAATTTGAAAAACTCCAGCGGTGGTCATGTTTCCTCTCAGAACTTCTCCGGTTTCAGAAGCGCATAAATCAGGTAGATAAATAACAATGCCGACGCGATTCCGGCGATAACGTAGTCCATCTGTCTTCTCCTATAGCTTGTCGCACGCTTTGGTGAAGGCCCAGCAAGCGAGCAGAAACATACATCCGATCGCGATATAGAAGAGGTCCAACATAGAATTCACTCCGTTTCCTTGAAAATCACCTCATGTCCCACACGGCGCAATTGTCGTGCGAGGCGTCTTTCGGGGGTGGGCAGCCACCGCTTGCGGCCCCCTATGAGGATGAGTGAATGGGGGTGCAATGTTCTCCGAAGTGTTTCTAGCGGGTCACGGCACAGGTAAATTTGAACCTGAGTCTCCACAGCGGAGTTCGCCGCAATCATGCGGAACCTTCGCTCGTTCCAATCGATCAGCACGGGCGGACTGGTAAGTGGGAGAGGGTACGGCACCACCTGAGGAACCAGAAGTGTAATTCGGCCATTGAGCCGGCTCGCCAACTCAGCCGCTTCCTTCAATGCGCTCAGGGTGGCGTCCACTGACGTGAACACGACCGCGATGTTCAGAGCCGGGGCGAATGCGCGGGCCGGGGTTGGAGGGGCGGGCAAGTTCGGTGCCGGTATCAAGGTGGTATGCAGTGCAAGTGCCATTTCGTCCTGCGCTCTCATGTCTGAGGGTATGAGGAAAGGGCTAAAGAAGTCATAGAAAAGCCATGAAGAAGTTATGAAGATCGCGAGCAGGGGGTGCGGGAGAGTTTTCGGAGTTTTCGAAGCCGGCGCTGTTGTCACCAGCTTTCTCGACGTGTAGAATCGGCCCAATGAATCTGAGTACCGCGAGCATTTCTTCCGAGTGGCTCCGATACGCACCGGCACCACCTCCGCTCAGCGGCGGCGACGAGTGGCACGTGTTCCTGTCCTACCGGTCGGTGAACCGCTCCTGGGTCCTTAACCTCTACGACAATCTCCGGCAGTTGGGCTACAAGACGTTCATTGACCAATGTGCCCTGACGCCTGGGGAATTCCTGGCCAGGAGGCTACAAAAAGCGCTGGGCGCCAGCCAGTCCGGGGTACTGATCTGGTCTCGGGCAACGGCAGATTCGGAATGGGTGGAGCGCGAGTACAATACACTTGACGCCTTGTCGATGAACAAGGCCGGATTTCGTTTTGTTCCCATCGTTCTGGACGGCACGGACCTACCGCTCTTTCTCAAGAACCGTGTCTATCTCGATTTCAGCTCCTATCCCGACGGTCCAAATGGCGGCGAGTTACTTCGCCTGGTGCATGGAATCGCCGGCAAACCACTGAGCGAGGAAGCGGCGCATTTCGCGGCCGAGCAGGACGAAGCTGCGCAAATCGCAACCGTCCAGATCCGGGCTGCGCTGCGGAATGGCCGGGCCGATCGAATCCTCGAAGTAGCGAAAGCAGGAGGGCTGCCGTGGGACACGTCCAGCACTTTCCTGCGTGGCCGCGGAGTCGTTGACGAAACTCCGAAAGAACAACGAGGCGTTGGAGCTTCTGGACAGCGCCCGGCGGCGCTTTCCGCGCGCCGTACGTCCCAGGCAGTTGTATGCGTTGGCGTTGGCAAGGCGCGGCGAGAATGACGATCTCGACAATGCCCAGGAGATCTTAGCCGAGTTGTACGAGAGCAACCAGCGCGATCCGGAGACTCTCGGAATACTCGCGAGGACGTGGATGGACCGATACGCCGCATCGCGCGATTCGAGCGATTTGCGACAATCGCGAGACTACTACGCGGAAGCGTTCGAGCGCGCGCCGGACGATTACTATACCGGCATCAATGCGGCGGCAAAGAGCGTGTTATTGGGAACGGTGGAGGACCTGACGAGCGCAGATGAGTATGCAGCCAAGGTTCAGAAGGTAGTTGGGACCGAAGCGCGCACAGGCGATTACTGGTGGAGTGCGACCGTAGCCGAGGTGTATCTAATTCGGAAGCAATATGCGGATGCGGCCCGCGTCTATGCAACCGCGAAGGCGATAGCTCCGAAAGAAATCGGGTCGCACGAGAGCACGTGGAAGCAGGCCTGCCGGCTGATGGCGCACCTCAATCCGCCCAGCGAGGAACGGGCGATGGTGCGAGCGGTCTTCAGTCACTTGCCGGATTGCCCGGAATTGAAACTTTAGGTACAGCTTCTCCCCGATCCAGCCGGGCGCCGCCTGTCAAATGCGGGGCCGCCGCGCGATATGGCGACGCAACATCCAAACTCTGAACAACGACCGGCTCGCAAGCGTACGAAAGGGCTCCGCATCGCGATGCGCATAGACCCACCGGGGGAGTGGGCATCGGCGACACTGATCTATGCCTTCACCACGCTCTACAGCACCCGTCGCTCTCGACAGAGCGTACGCCCTCTCCCTATGGCTCATCGCCAAGACCGCCGCGATGCCGCGCGCTCACCGTTTCACTCTCGGCGATCGTATTTATTCGCAGTCGCTCGACCTCGTCACCGCGCTCACCCAAGCGGCCTTCAATCGCGACAAGTTGGGCGCTCTGGAGATCGCCAGCGATCGCGTCAATTCGCTTCGCATTCTCCTCCGCCTGGCGAAGGACGTGCGCCTTCTGTCATTCGAACCCTACACCTACTCCACCGGTCTTCTTGACGAAATTGGCCGCATGATCGGTGGATGGAGGAAATCGCAATGACTCCGCTGTGGGCACAACTGTCATCGCTCGAAAACCTTTTCGAAGCCGCACGCCGAGCCGCTAAAGGCAAGAAGTCGCGTCCCGATGTGGCTGCGTTCCAGGTCAATCTAGAACCCGAACTGTTCCGGCTGCGGCGTGAACTCGCCGGCGGCTCTTACCGCCCCGGTGCCTACCGCACCTTTCGGATTGCCGACCCGAAGCCGCGACTCATCTCAGCGGCGCCTTTCCGCGACCGCGTCGTGCATCACGCCGTCACGAATATCGTGGAACCTCTTTTCGAACGCCGCTTCGTTCCTTACTCGTTCGCCTGCCGCGCGGGTTTCGGAACCCACAAAGCGCTCGCCCACGCCCGGCGTGCTTGCGCGAGGTACTCGTACGTTCTAAAACTGGATGTCCGTAAGTATTTCCCGTCCATCGACCACGAGATTCTGAGAAACCTCTTAGCCCGCGTGATCGACTGCCCCGACACTCTCCGGCTCATCGCCATCATCATCGCGAGTTCCAACCCTCAAGAGGATGCGATCGAATACTTCCCTGGCGACACGCTCTTCACTCCGTACGAGCGCCGCCACGGGCTGCCGCTCGGCAACCAGACGTCGCAGTTCTTTGCCAACGTTTACTTGAATCCCATGGATCACATCATCGTTCGCAATCTTCGCCCCTCGAGCTATGCGCGGTACGTGGACGATTTCCTGCTGTTTTCAGACAGCAAGGAACAACTCGCGGACATGCATCGACAAATCCGCGAGTTCCTGTGCCGCTTTCGTCTCACGCTGCATCCGGGCAAGAGCCATGTCTACCGGTGTCGCGACGGCTTCTCGTTCCTCGGCTTTCGGTTGTTACCTACGCACACGCGACTGGCGCGGGCGAACGTGGTCCGCTTCCGGCGGCGCCTGCGACGTCTTCACGCGGACTACCATTCAGGTCTCGTCGATCGAGAAGCCGTGAATCAGTCCGTGCAAGCGTGGATCGGCCATGCCATGCACGGAGATACCTGGCGGCTGCGGGAGCAAATTTTCGAGGCTTTCCCTTTTCTTGCAGGCGATTATCAGCCCGGTGGATAGCGCGGTCCTGGCCGCGAGCCGGGCTCAAGACCAGGACCTGTTTTTGTTTGACGCGGATACTGCCCGCGCCGGGACCGCGGCCCGGAAGTGGAATCGCACGCTCCCGCCGATGCCTCGGCGGAACTCCGGCAGCAGGCGCCGAGCGCCTGTTCCACATCCCCCGGCCAGCCGAAACCCCAGAGTATCGTTCTGTTCGTCCGGTTGCTTGTTGTTGCGATACGACGAGCGCGCGTTCCTTCGATTGTTGTTGAAGGAACCGCCCCGCCACACGTTCTGGCCGCGTTCCGGCTCACAGTATACCAGCCAGGGTTGCCACCGAGCTGGTCCACCGAAATATTTCCGCCGAGGGGGCTCGCCCCCTCGGGCCCCCCATGCGCTTTTCTGCATACTTCGTCAAGTGAAAAGGGAAAAATTTCAAGGGATTCCCCCGGCCAGCCGAAACCCCAGAGTATCGCCCTGCTCGTCCGGTTGCTCGCTGCCGCGATACGACGAGCGCGCGCCCCTCCGACCGTCGACGAAGGAACCGCCCCGCCACACGAAGGTCCCACTTCCCCGGGGCCACTCCGACGACGTCCACTCGAGCACATTACCGATCAGGTCGCACACGCCCTCAGGATCAGGACTCGCTCCCGACGGATACAAGCCCACAGGTGTGGGATGTCCGATCCCGCTGTCAGAATAATTCGCGCGGGAGGGATCGATGTCCACGTTCCCCCAAGGGTACTTCGTACATTTCGGACCACGGGCCGCCCGCTCCCATTCTTCCTCAGTGGGAAGCCTTGCGCCCGCCCACTTACAAAACGCCGATGCCTGATCCCAGGTGACGCCTACCACGGGCCAGTTCGGATGCTCCTGCTGCTCTTCCCAGCGCTGAGGTTCGCGGTTCGGCGCGGTCCCCTCTTCCACGAACGTCAGATACTGCGACACCGTCACGGGGTACTTCCCGATTCGGAACGGCGGCAGGTTCACTTTCCGGAGCGCTTCGTCGCCGTACGCCTCTTCGTCGTAATTCCGGCCATTCGGATCGTCCTTCTGCGCACCGATCCAATAATCCCGGGTGGCAGGAATGGTCACCCACTCATGTTTCACCAGACGCGGGTCGCCCGCCTGGCCGAGGGCTTCCGCCGCGGCGAGCCGGTCCTGGAACGGCACGCTCTCCGACTTCTTCGCGTCGAAAATACCCATCACCAGCCGCAACGATTCGCCGTAGCGTTCGTCCGAAACCGTGTAGCCCAACAGATCCGGCAGCAGCGCACCGATCAGCCCCACGCACCGCGCCCGGTTTGCAAGAGTCGGCTGCTTGCCCATTTGGTCCAGCACCTTCCGCAGCAGCGCGTCCACTTTGCGCGAACCCAGGTTGTGCAACAGGGCGCAGTACAGCAAAACGGTCTCCCGCCACTCCGGACGGTAGATCCTCGTTTCCCCGCTCAACAATAGTTCGTGTTGTGTCGCGTCCTCCCAGCCGGCGATTTCGAGCGCCGCCAAGAATTCCTGGAACGTCAGGTGCCAGTATGCGATGTCCCGTCCACGGCTCACAACGATCCCGCTATCGTTCTGCTCCGCCCGCAGGAACTGCTCTGCTGCCTCGCGATTTTTGAAGTGCTTCGCCAGTTTGTCCGCGGCCCACGCGAGCGCCACCTGTCTTTTGCGCCCCTCGTCGTGGTTCTGCATTTCCAGCGCCAGTTCACGCAACCGCAGCAGACAATCGCCCGCAGGCATCCGCTTCGGCTTTGCCCGCTGTTTGGACAACCACTCCAGGATCGACCCATACAGATCCACGCGCTTCTCCGGCAGTTGCACGTTGTTGTGCTGCAGCACCGCCAGCGCCGTCAGCATCACCGGATTCCGCGTCATCCGGCGGATCTCGCGGCGCCCGTTCACGGCCGCCTCCAGATCTTCGCGGAACGTCCGTTCCCTGGCTTCGTCGTCCGCGTACAACTGCTTCGCCACCTTCTTCAGGAATCCTTGGATCGCGTCCGGGTCCAGATCCCCGATCAACACTTCGTCAAAACCGTGGATCGGGGTCTTTCCTTCCGGCCGCGATGTCACCACGAAACGGCACCCGTCGAACGCCGCCGCTGCTTCGTGAATCAGTTTCGCCATGCGTGCGCGAGAGAGCTCGTCCGGCGTTTCATCCAACCCGTCGATCAGCACGTGGCAGCCGCCCGCCTTCAGCCGGGCTCGAAAGTACTCCGCGGTCAGGCCACGATTCTTCTCCTCGCACTGTGTGCCCAGGAATAGCGGAATCCATTCCGGCGAGGAGGGGTCAGCCGGTATCCTCCCGGTGTGCGGCTGCGCGATGTAGGCGGAAAGCACGGCCGCCTCAATCCGCACCGGGAGCGGCGCGCCCTGCCTCCAGTCCTTGCACAACTGAAATGCGACGCGCTTCAGGAAGGTGCTTTTACCGGAGCCTGGATCGCCCACCACCAGCAGTGTAGGGTGCGCCAGCAGCGCTTCCTGCAGCGGAATCGGTCCGGTGGCACGCACATCGCCGCGGTGGGCGGCATCCGCGCTGGCGACGGCGCCCGTTCCGGACGAGGTGGTGAGCGGGATGTAGAACTCCTCGATGGAGAACCGGTAGGCGCGGTTGTCCCCGAACTTGAGGCCCTGTACGTCGAAGTAAGAGGTTTCGTCCCGTACGGCTTTGAGGTAACGCGTGGGGTCTCCCTCGACAGAGGCCGAAACTGTCCCAGGTTTGAGGGGATGATGAGCAATCATGTATTTTTCGAGATAATCGCGAATTTTCTCGCGAAAATCGGCCGCGCCGTCGTAGGCTAGTTCGAGTCCTCGGATCTCTTCACGGAACTCCAGGAGCTGCATCGTTTGCTTCGCCTCCGCCACATCTTTCGGGCGGTAGGGCGCGTCGTTGAAACAGATCACGACCTCCGGTTTTTCTGCCGCAATCGCGGTCCGAAGTTCATGCACGGTCCCGCTCTCACCGTCCATTTCCGGGATCGGCGTGCCGATGCGCTTCCAGAAGATGCCGACGACAATATCGCATTCCCCGATCGCGATGTCTTCGTCAATAGGCCCTTGCGGCCCGCGCCCGTGGAGGCGGGGACGGGCGTCGGTCTTGTAGTCAAGCACTCGGAACTGCACATCGCGTTCGGGAGCGGTGTTGCGATTGAGCGCAGCCGCAACGTCGTGCACGTGCTGCCGCTCCGCCGCAACGTCCCCGGGTGAAGCGACAAACACCGTGATGATCCGGGCCATAGAGATTCCTGATCATTGTATGGCAGCTACATTGCTGGCGGAGAGGTGAAGGATTCGGCGTAAACGACGGCCTTCGCCAGGTTGAGAACGGGTAGGGAATGTTGCGTCAAGCCGATGGAGTACGAACCGGTTGTCCGGCTGCGGCCCGAACCGTTCAACTGATTAGCTGCGGCCGCACGACGCTGTCGCCTCTGAGTCAATAGGATTGAGGCTTAGAGGACGTTGGAAAGAGGTCCTATGGCATCGATAGCCCGATTGAAGCGGTAGCCGACCCAGGGTTCGGTGACTATGTATCGCGGCTCTTCGGGGTTGGGCTCGATTTTCTTGCGAAGACTCTTGATGAAGACTCGCAAATAGTCGACCTGGTCGCCGTAGTCGGGCCCCCACACGGCTTGCAGAAGTTCGCGGTGGGGAACTGCTTTCATCGCGTGTTGCGTGAGATACCTCAGGAGTTCCAGTTCCTTAGGGGTGAGATGGAACGTCTCTTTCCCGTTCATCACAGTTCGCGCCGCGAAATCGATGGTCAGCGTTCCAGCACGGATGAGTTGAGGCGAGGATTGCGGCGCTGTAGGCACTCGGCGGAATACGGCACGGATGCGCGCCAGAAGTTCCGGGGTGCTGAACGGCTTCACCACAAAATCGTCGGCTCCGGCGTCCAGTGCGTCCACTTTGTCCTTTTCGGTGTCGCGAACCGTCAGCATGATGATCGCGATATTCGGGTCCGAACGCATAGCGCGACATGCACTGATACCGCCCATGCCTGGCATGTTGATGTCGAGGAGAACCAGGTCCGGACGGAAGGTTCGGACTTTCTCCAGACCCTCCTCACCGCTCTTTGCATCATCGATTTCATATCCGGCACCGGTGAGCGTGGTGCGCATGATCCGGCGGATCTGCGGTTCGTCGTCGACGACAAGAATCCGACCGGCGCTCAAGGCCGCGCTCCTCGGGCTGCCGGCGGCAAACTGAGGCGGAACGTGGTTTCCCCCGGCCGGCTTTCAACCGTCAAGTCGCCGTTGTGGGCGCGGGCGATCGCGTGGGCGATACTGAGTCCAAGGCCGGAGCCCGGCATGCGTGTCTTCACAGACGGACTCCTCCAGAATCGATCGAAGATGCGAGCCCGCTCGTTCGGGGCAATTCCGGCGCCGTGGTCCGTCACTTCGATGATAGCGGCGGCTTCGGCTTGACGCAGATCGATAGTCACCACAGCGCCCGGAGACGAATACTTGAGCGCGTTATCGATAAGCTGCTTCATCGCCAGCCGAATCAGCCGGGGATCGGCTGCAACTACTGCACCTTCGCCGGCGACGTGCACCTCGACAGGACGCCGGTCAATCTGTTTCTCCATCGAGTGAAGCACATCGCGAACGACCTCCGGGACGCTGACCTGTTCCAACTGCACTTCGATGTTGGACGTATCGAGACGGGCCATCTCAATGGCGTCCTCAATCAGGGTTCCCAAATGCTGGGCTTCTTCGTCGGCAACCTGAAGCAACTCCGTCCTGGTTTCGACGGGTTGCTCCGGTGAGGATAGCAGTGAGGTAGTAGCGGCGCGGATTGAGGTCAGAGGTGTTTTGAACTCGTGCGCCATCGCGTCGATCAGCGTCGTCCGCAGTTGTTCACTTTGGCGGGTTGCTTCGATCTCGTGCGCGAGTTCCTGAGCCCGCGCTCTTTCGAGACCGATCGCAACGAGATTCGCTATCCCTTGCAGAACCGCATCGGGCGTGTGCGTTCCCTGGATGGCGAGGCTCCCAACCGGATCCGAGCCCAGTCGAACCGCCGTGATCACCCGGTTTCGCTCGGAGTCCGAATACGATGTGCCACGCAAAGCGGCATCGCGTAACTGCTCGTCAAGGCCCTCGAATTCAGACGGTCCCGCCCGGAAGAACTGTCCGCTTCGGCGGTCGTACAGTACGGCGGCGTTGAGTTGGAAAACGTCCGCGAGTTTTAGCAACAGTTGTTTCGGAAAAGAGTCGCCGGATTCGATCAGCAAAAGCGCGCGACTGAAGCTGTACAAGCGCTCCACATCCTGCTGCCGGTCGAGTGCGTCGCGCGCGCGCTGCCGAGCCTTCGTAGAAAGACGGCTCGCTACCAGCGAAGTGGTCAGGAAGCTGAAGAGGGCGATCCAGTTCTGCGGATCCGCGATCGTGAGCGTGCCTACCGGAGGGAAGAAGAAGAAGTTGAACACGAAGGTCGCCGCAACCGAAGCAAAAGCAGCTTCGGTGAACCCCCAGGTACTGGCGATCAGTAGGACCAGTATGAGGTATGCAAAGCCGACAGTCGTGGCATTCAACGGGATCAGGCGAGTGGCGATAATCGTTATTCCGATGACCCCCGCGAGAGAAGTCACAAGCCTCAGAGCCGGCGCAGTCAGATGTCGTGTCCTCCGGTTGCCATTGTACGGTCAGCCGCGTCCGCGGGGGGGACTAAATCGCCGGAACAGGTGCTCCAGCGCTAAAAATGGCTTACGGGAAGACGGCGCGAACTCGCAGTCCTGCCAATAATGTCCAACGGCCGGACGTACGACGCGCGGCGGGCGGATGCCATGTGCATCATCCCGCGGTTGGTGCACCCGGCTGTGGAACGCCGTTACCGAACGACTGCAGCGCGAGGTAGCTCAGACCAAATCGCCTGATGTTGTCGCGCTGCTTTTCGAACTGGTCGAAATGTCCTTCTTCGTCCATCACCAATTGCTCAAACAGGTGTTTCGTGGCGGAATCGGCGTTGGCGCCACACTCGAGGGCGGCTTGATTATACGCCTGCGCGCTCTCGTGTTCCATGCCGATTGCCTTGGCGAGTATGGCTTCCGGATCGAGAATTCTTTCTACCGGGCCGGCCGGCGCCATATCGACATCGCCCTTCAAGAACAGCACGCGTTCTGCGAGGGCTTCCACGTGACCCATTTCCTGGATAGCAATCCCTTTGAACAATAGCGCCAGAGGCCTGAAACCCTGGTCGTCCAAGTGGAAGTGGAAATACATGTACTGGTGAACGGCCTGAAGTTCGTCGGCAACCGCACTGTTGAGCAGAGTGATACTTTTGCTTGTACCCATTCTTTCACCTCTGATTATCTGATTATGTCGCAGTTCCTGGTAGCTGTGTTCGAAAATGAACGGGGTGACAAGGCGCCGATCGGCTCACCGGTTGGAGATCGTCCATAATTGGCCAGAGGAGCGGAAGGTGACAGTGGCTTCGCGTTCGTCTATTTGGGTCGGGACCAATGCGCTACCGCTCGCGAGTGGCCGCGGCCGAACGGCATCGCATTCCGAACGGGCAGTCCGGTTTTTGCAGTCCTGAGCCGCACAGCATCCGAGCCGTCGTTGAAACACAATTCCCAAGGGAACCGACGGATGCGATACTTCTGGTTACAAATCGAGGTGGATTGCAAATGCAGGTTGCGATTCCGGAGTAGCAGCCGCGGTCGTGGTGGGTGGCCGAATAGACGTATTCGCGCGTAACAATAGGATAGGGAGTGCGAGTGCTGGACCCACCTCATCACTAATCAGTGGCTTTGGAACAACCGGAGGACTGCCTGCGGATGGACATCCACTTACTGGTGGGCAAACAGCAATTTATTACTTGACTACTTACCTCGTGCCGACTACAGTAAACGAGAATCGTCAGCCGAGACGAATCGAGAAAGGATTGTCCACTTGACATACAAGCCGCTATTGAGTGTCATGGCTGTCGGCATGAGCCCATTGTGGGCGGCGCTAACCGTTACACTGACGCCGAATCTGCCTAGTCCACAACCCGTGGGTAGCTCCATTCAATTTACAGCTACCGTTTCCGGAGATGCGGATGCTTCGCCGGAGTACGTTTACCGATTCAGTGCGGAACCCGCGGGAGCCCCGATTCAAGTACGACGCGGCTACGCGCACGCGAATACGTGGGTTTGGACGCCCTCTGCCTTTGAAGGCACATTTGCAGTGGACATCTTTGTCAAAAACCGGCACTCAGGAGCGGTGGCCAATACGAGCATTTTTTATAAACTCAGCAGTCGCCTGATCCAGGGCGGTGCAGGTGTGCCATCGGCAGTGAACTCAACTGTACATCCTCTAGTAGCGTTCTTCAGCGCGCCGCCATGCTTAGTGCCGAATCTCATGTACGTGCGGTTCACACCCACATCGGCTCCGCCCGGGGGCATCACGTCACCCACGATCACGAATATCACGCCATGCCGAGCGGACCGGTCGGCATCGGCTCCCGATCTTACGAGTATGAACTTCTACGTGGCGGGCATGTACCCCAACACAGCCTACCAGATGCACTTTGAGACGATTACCCCGCAAGGGAGCCTAGTGGTAAAGGGGCCGGACCAAATGTTCACCACCGGCGCCATCAATGCGAATCTGCCGTCATTTTCTTTTGCGGGCACATCTACGGATCCGCAGCAGCCGGTCGTGCTTCACAGTGTCGTCACAATTCCAGTGAACGGTTCGATCCTGGCGGCCGCGGCCACCGATCTTGCCGGGAACGTCCTTTGGTACAGTAGTCTGCCTCCGATTCGTACTGAGCCGAACGGGAACTATTGGGGGTTTGTCAACGGCCCGGACGATTACACTCAAGGCATACACGAAAACGATCTGGCCGGCAACCCTGTTTTGCAAACGACCGTTGGCGATGTGAATGACCAGCTACAGGCGATGGGCGCGCGCAAGATCACCGCATTTCATCATGAAGTACGCCGCATCATCCGGCCCAACGGCCAAGCTCCAAACGGGTACATTCTTACCCTAGGATCGACGGAGCAAGTTTCAAACTCGGCACAGGGTGGAACGCCAACGAATCCCGTCGATATCATGGGCGACGAAATTATCGTATTGGATCAGAACCTGAATGTTGTCTGGGCATGGGATGCCTTTCGATACCTGGATATCAATCAGCCGGCGATCCTGGGAGAGTTATGCAGCCAGGGAGTTGCCGGATGTGAGCCATTCAATCCTGCGTTCGCCTCGGCGAAGGACTGGCTGCATAGTAATTCCGTCCAGTACACGCCCTATGACGGCAATCTTGTCCTCTCCATTCGGCACCAGGATGCCGTAATTAAGGTGAACTTTGCCAACCTGGCGGGTGATGGCCACATTATGTGGAAGTTGGGGAATGGGCCGATTCAAGGGATCGGCGGCACGCCGTTGCCAACCTTCACCCTATTCGCAAATGGCACGCAAGGCGGCCACGATCTAGGCTATCCCTGGTTCTCTCACCAGCACGATGCAGAAGTCGAATTCAACGGGTTTCAGTTCAACGGATTTCGTGTCCTGACGCTTTTCGACAATGGCAATACGCGGCAGGCAAACTTCGATCCAAACGCCGATAGCCGTTGTCAGATTTGGGCGATCAACGAGAATACTTTAGTGGGCAACCTGAACACAAATGTAGATGTGGGGAGTTACTCATTCGCCATCGGATCGGCCCAGATACTTGCCAATGGCAGTCTCTCGTGCGATTCGGGCTTCATCGGCGGCATCGCGAACGCCACGACCAATCCGCGGACGCAGAGTGTCGAAGCGCTGCAGAACGGGAATGTAGTCTACGAGTTGTCGTCGGGCCAAAACGCTTATAGAACGTTTCGAATGCGCGATCTGTATAGTCCCGTTACTCCGTAATTGCCGAACGGAGGCGATGGGAAGCTATTTCGCTTCGAATGTCGTCTTCATGAGGAAAACCTGATAGGGAACCCAGGTCGACATCGTAAAGAAAAGCGTCACCGAACCGTCTGAGTTGCGGGAATACTTGTCAAGGATATACGGTCCATAGGGAATCCCTCGCTTGTCTTCCCGGAATTCAAACCGTTGGTTTGTCCGATGGCGAAAGACCGGAGTCGCAAACTGTTCGATGGGATTGTCTTCCGTGTGCCGGGTCATGCGTTGAGCCCAGGCCCCTCGAGGAGGAAAGATTTGTGTCGCTGCCGACCATGGACCCCAAGGGTTCTGTGCAGTGCGGACCATGATGTTTCCGTACATCAACACAAACCGGCGCAGCGCCGCATTCCACCCGACCGAATGGTTGCCGATATTTGGTTGTCCGCCAAGTAGAGGAACAGCATCCTTCTCATCCTTAGACCAGGGGCCTGACTGGTCCTTTCCGGAGTAATAGAACCAGCTGTCCATGCCTTTCTCCACGTCGGCGGCTGCGAATGCCGCCAGGTACAGATCGCTGCGGTTGTACCGAAACGAACTGCCAAACACGAACGCGACTTCGCCGGCCTTCGCCAACTCCGACGGCAACCCGGAAAGTAAGTGGTTCTTGTCGAGTTCGTCGTGGGTCATCGTGGCCACGGGATCGAACATGAACTTGCCAGGACCGGTTGCCTCGTCGGGAGGGTTTGCAGGATCGGCGACCGCATCGTGAGATGAGACCGCGAACAGCCTGGTGAACGTGGGCGGGTGGCGATCGCTCCAGGAACTCGTTGGCTGATCGGCCTTGGCAAGTATCGACCGGAGCGCGAAGTGAGGCTTGGCCTCCTGAACTTTAACGACATACCACAGATAGATCCTGCCGTCGTGGTCAAAAGCGCCGCTCGGAGTCTCGTATGGGCCCGTACCCTCGTCACTCTTGAGTCCGTGAATGGTAGTGGGCATGAATGCCGGTTCACCGGGACGAGGATGCGGATTTCGATAGAGCCGCAGCGTGGGGCAGTCCTTCGTACTCGCTTTCGGATGAGCCTTCCCGTTCTGGAGTTCACGTTGCGTCTCGACGATGTAGTTGCAGCCATCGAGATCCATATTCGGGATGTACCCAATGCTATCGATTCCGCGGGGTCCGCCAGCCAAATAGAAACGGTCCGACCGTTCGCGGTACCCGCGAAACACGCCGGGTGAATCGCCGAAGAAGAACAGTATCTTGTCGGGATAGACGACGGGGTAACCGAGGTCCGCGCCCAGGAGACCGTCGCTCGTGACGGTTTGCGATGTGGTGAGATCGGTGAAATGAACGCCATCCGAGTAGAGTTGGAAGTGTTCACCTGTGAGCTGAATGATCGGCAGGGTACTATCCGGTTTCCACGCTACTGTCTGGCTGAAGCTGAGTTGACCCGCAAGATATAGCAACGCCAGGAGGCGGAGATATGAATGGGCGGGCGTGTGCAATGAAATCATGGCATCGATCACTGTTCAGGATTACCAAGCCGCGACGTTGGCTTATTGGAAATTCGCCTGAACGGAGTTAGAAATCTTGCCTCCCACGGAAATTGTGACGTTCGAAACGCCGCGGCCGCGTAACTGGCTAACGGGAAATTGCACATTGACCTGGTCGAGGCCAGGGTATGTGCCCTGTTTGCCCGCATAGGTCACTACACCTGCAACGCCGCCCACCATGACACTCACGGAGCCCTGGTCCGACACGCCGCCGATCCCTGTGCCAAACAATTCGAGGAAAGCCTGTTGAACTCCACCGAGATTCACCGGGTTCGGTGTACACGATCCGGTTGTGTCACACGAAAAGAGCGGCTGTGTTCTGGTGTTACCACCCGAATCGGACGTCACCAGGAAGCCCGCAGCCGCGCCGCGCCCCCTACCGTTACTCGAAAATAGCGCCGGAGCTACAGGCGAGACCTGCGCGGTCAGCGAGAGGATACTCGATGAACCCTGAATGACGTCGATCGTCGCTAAACCTGGCGCCGTATCGGGGGGGATGACGAGGTTGATCTGGTTCGGAGAGACGTAGTAGAGGCCGGCGGAATGGGTGACACCCCTGCTGTCGCGGACCGTCACGGACTTGCCACCGAGCGGGGATTCCGTCTTTGGCGGTGCCGCTATGAAGACCGTGTCCGAGAGTCCGAGAGCGAAAATGGAGGCTATGGAGCCGGGCGAGAGAGCAGCAGGGTCAAAGTCAGCCGCCGATACGATCGCACCACCCTGCACGCCCAGCAGGAAGGTGCTGCTTACGAGGAATACCTCATAGGGATTCCAAGTGGATATCGTATAGAAGATGGTGACCGAGCCGTCGGGGTTCTGGGTGTACTTGTCAATCAGATAAGGGCCATACGGTACTCCTTGGGTGTCGTAACTCAGATCCACAACCTGCCCGTTACCAGGATCAAAGATCGGTATGAGGCTTCTGCTGATAGGATCTTGGCCGGAGTGGTGGATGAGCTTATTGGACCATGTACTTTGAGGCGAGAAGGTCATAATCGGATCGCTCCAGGGCCCCCAAGGAGCCATGGAAAAGCGCGTCGTGACATTACCTGCCATCAGAATGAATCGATGCAGGGAAGGGTTCCAAGCTACCGAATGGTTACCGATGTTTGCGGGCTCGTTCAGGAGTGGAACGGCAGACTTCTCATCGTTGCTCCAAGTATTCGATCCGTTCTGAATACCGGAATAGTAGAACCACCTAGATGTACCCGCCTCGAGGTCGTCCGCAGAGAACGCCGCCAAATACAGGTTACTCCGGTTGTATCGCCAGGAACTGCCGAAAACAAAGATAACGGTAGAAGCATTCTGCAGCACGTCAGGAAGGCCTGAACTCAATCCACTATCGCGCAGCGTCGGAGCGTTCAGCGCAACCATTGGATTGAACATGAATTTGCCGGTGTCATTTGCTTCCGGGGGGGTATTCTTTGGGTCTTGGACTGCCGGATGGGCGGAGATTCGATAGAGTCGAGTAAACGTCGGAGGTCTGGTATCGCTCCACTCGGAATTCGGCTGGTCAGCCTTGACGAGAACCGACTCCAACGCGTAGTGAGGCTGAACGTACTGCACGGTCACAACGTACGACATGTAGAGACGTCCGTTGTAGTCGATACCCCCGTTCGGAGTCTTGAGAGGCCCTAAGTCTTCTCCGGATTGCAACCCAGCGATGGTGGTTGGCATGAATAGGTGGTCGGTTGGGCCGGCATTCGGATTCTTGTAGAAAGCGAACTTCGGGCACCCGTCCCCCGGCACAGATGGCGCTGGATTACCGTTTGCGATCGCCTGGTCGACATCGCGGATGTAATGGCAAGCATTCAGATCCGTATTGGCGATGTAGCCAATACTGTCATCTCCGCCGGAGCCGGGAGCCGAGAAGTATTTGGAGTCGGACGGGTACGCACCGAAAGTATCGCCAAACAGAAAGACGATCTTGTCGGGATAGACGACGGGATACCCGAGATCGGCGCCGATTACACCGAATTGACTGAGTGTCGGGGAGAGCAGTGGGGTTGTAAAGTAGATTCCGTGGGAAAAGATCTGAAAGCTCTCGCCTGTGAGTTGAAGGCGAGGCTCGGTACTGTCAGGAACCAGGCTCACACTTTGACTGAAGCCTTCAGATATGGCCAACGTCAAGAATAGACAGAACGACAGGGCGGTTCGCAAGCGCATTCTATATATGTCCCGATAATTGATTGCCGCGAGGATTTGAGAACGTCGGAATTGCAGTCGAATGAAATCGTTTTTGCCGGTGGACCTGGCTTTCTTCTCCGCCGGGTTGCGCGCGACAGTATCGCATGGCTGAGATTCAACCGAGCCTGAAGAGCAAGTCCTTTATCTTTGCAATCTCTTCTGTTGAGGCGATGCCTTGCATCGCGGCTCTACATTCCTGCCTGGCCTTTTCGCGGTCTCCCTTCTCGAGGAGAGCCATGGCAAGACGGTAGCGGTAGAGCGCGCGTTTGGGGTCACTCTGAACCAAGGGCGCTAGAAGCTTGATCGCGGTATCCGGGTTATTCATCTTAACGTAGACGAAGCCCAGGTCGGATTGAACGTCCCGATCGTCGGGACGCTGTTGGGTCGCGCGTTGCGCCAGTTCGTATGCCGCGTCGACGCCGGTGCCCGTTTCGGCGATCTCCGCCGCGAGCCTGCCGAGAACAGCCGGCCCATACGGCCGGATAGCCAACATCGAATCGTAAAGCGGTCTTTCCTGCGGGCGCTGCCCTGCCGTATCAAAGGGTACGTTCAATCCGGGATCCGTCGTAATGCCCTTTGCCAGTACGATCATTTTGCCGTAATCGCCCGAAAGGACCGAAATGTGAGTGAGCGCCACCCGCGCCCACAAGTAGTCCGGCCGCAGTTTTAGCGCGTCCTGGAACTGGAGGACTGCGCTTGCGGCGTCGCCACTCAGAAGCAACGCCCGGCCATAAACATACTTCAGGACGAAATCGTCCGGAAGCCGCAAGATCAGGGGCTGCATTTCGGCGATCGCGGAGTGGAGTTCCTTCTGATCCGCCGAAATGACTTTGATTGACGCGTCGATGGCCAGCGCCTCCGTGTCGTTCGGGAATTGACGCAGGAACTCACGCATGAGTTCCCGGGCCTCCGGAAGCTTGTTGTCCTTCACCAGCACTTCCGCGAGGCGCTTCTGGTATTTGTATCGCGCATCCCCGCCACGGTCGATGCCGGCCTGGTAGAACTCGCGCGCGTGCTGCAGGTCGCGGATACGAAGATAAAAATCGCCGGCAAGCATCGCGCCGTCGGGGAAGCGCGCCCGATCGGATGCGAGATCGCGAAGAACGTTGGCCATCTCTGGAATGCGACCCGCGGAGAATTGATAGGCAGCCAGCTCAAGGCGCGCACTCGAAAGAGTCGGATGGTGATCTATTTCGAACTTCAGAATTCGTTCAACGTCGGCCGGCCGTTTGGACTGCAGGTAATGAACGACCAGGGCATCGAATAACTGGGCTGTACTTGGATCGTCAGTGGCGGACGATCTCGCCAGTGCCTCCGCCTTGTCGACTTGACCGGCCGCGATCAGCGTCTGCCCGTATGCGAGCACGAGTTCCGGCTGGTGTGGCTTGAGACGATCGGCCACTTCGAAGTTGACCAGTGCCGTCTTTGGGTCGTTACCGAAACAGGCAAGATAAGCCCTCAACCGGATGTCATCGTAGGATTCCGGAAAGTGGGAATGGAGCCGGCTCGAAAGGGACTGAAGCTCCAGAATAATCGCTTGACGGACGGCTGGGTTAGAGACGCCGTATGCGAACAGGTACAGGTTCGCCAATTGCGAGTAAAGCTCGGCGCGCTCTGGTTCGAGTCCGACCGCGCGCTCCAAGTACTGTGCGGCTTCTCCCCATCGTTCCAGTTTCAGAGCCGTCAGGCCGGCCCCCCGATACGCCTCACCGTTCAACGGGTCGATGTGGATGGCCCTCACATAGAGGGTCATTGCCTGTTCATACATTCCGTTCGAAGCGCGGCGTTCGGCAACAGCGACATAATTTCCAGCCGTTTTGCGCGGGTCCAGACTACAACCGGAAAGGGCGAAAAGAACGAGCACGATGGACAGGTACTTCATCTCACGGCACCTCCGTGTCGGAGCATCAGGCGAGAAACGGAAGACCCGGCTCGAGGGCTGTTCCGGTGACGGGCGAGACCTGGGAAGACGCGATGAGAACTGCCGACGAGGCCACAGCCGACGGCCCGATTATAATGGACAGGACTAAGGCGGTCAATATAAGGCACGTGACACGATGTTACACAATGAGCGATGAGCGGCTCGGTCGTCCGGTAGCCCTGCCTATTGTTTATCCTCACGAACACTCCCGATGCTGCTCCTACACTCGTTAGTTACTCGTGTTACTCATCATCTGCGGCTTCGCCGCTGGTTGGCACCGGCACTTACGGTTGCAACGTTTTGCCTCATATCGGCCGGCGTCGCGCTTACGAAACGTCCCTGGTGCGATGAGGGATGGTTCGCGGACATGGCTTACAACCTGATTCACAACGGGGTCATGGGGTTGACGATTTTGGACCCGCACGGTTTCGTGTTTTCTCCCGTGGTGAAAGGGATTGGCCATTACACTTACTGGGTGATGCCGGGGTACATTCTCCTGCAGGCGATCTGGTACAAGATTTTCGGCTTGAGCTTGTTCACCATGCGCGCGATTTCCATTGTATGGGGCGCGGTGGCCGTCTCATCCTGGTATGTCGTCGTACACGAAGTAACCAAGAAACGACAAATTGCCATCATTGCAGCACTCGTACTCGCGGTGGATCAGCACTTTGTTGTTTCAGGCGCCAGTGGCCGTATGGACATGATGTGCGCCTCATTATGTCTGCTTGCTGCCGCCGTGTATCTCCGCTTACGGGACCGCTTCCACGTTGCTCTTTTTGCCGCCTGTTCAATCCTCGCGTTGGCGCTGATGACGCATCCGAACGCCCTTTTTGGAGCGATCTTATTGTTTCTGATCGTCTTGTTGCATGACCGGTCGAAAATTCGTCCGGTAACGATTATACTCGCGGCCATTCCGTTCCTGGTGGTGCTGGGGTTATGGGGCGTCTATATTTCCAGAGCGCCGGAAATTTTCATTTCGCAGATGCAGGCACAGTCTAAGATTCCACATCGCTTTGAGTTCGACTGGAATGTTTTCCGCCACTTCCGCGAGGAATTCAGTTCGCGGTACGCCGCCGCCTACCATCTATACTCTTCGTCAATTCTCGTGAAGCTTACTGGATTGCCGGTGATTTGCTACTTCCTATCATTGGTGGGCCTGGGGGTTATTCCGAGTCTCCGCAAGTTGCCCGAGGCAAAATTCTTCCTCGTCTTGGCGATTACTGATATTTTTCTCTTGTCTTGCCTGCAGTCAAACTGGTATTACTTAGTGTACGTGCTACCCGCGTATTCCGCTGCGGTTGCCATGTGTGCAGCGTGGCTCTGGGGGCAAGGCGCCATGGTTAAGTGGCCGGCCGCGCTGGCGATTGCCGGAGTGGTCGCGCTTGGACTGGCGGTGAATCTGTTCCGCGTCTGGCACAACGATTACCGCCATCGATATCTTCCAGTCATCGAGTACCTCACGCAGCATGCTTCACCCCAATCCGTGGTGGTGGGCAGCGGCGAACTGGCTTTCGGACTTGGATTCGATTCACACGTGCTGGATGATTGCCGGCTCGGGTTCACCAGTGGTCATGTCGCGGATTACATCGTTCTCGAAGCGCACTATCGAGTCTTCTGGTTTTCCTGGCTCTCCGACACGGAACCGAAGACCTACCGGTACATTGTCAATCTGCTGCACAACGATTATGACTTAGTACTTGACCAGACCGACGATGCGTTTCGAACGCTTGGAACGTCCGACCTGCCTTACCAAATTTATAAGCGAAAGGAAACCGGGTCCAAGCGCATCTAGATTCATCGTACGGCTGTTTGTCCAACTTGCTGGATGGAGAAGCACAAGATGAACAATTTTGTTGAGCCAGGACTGTCGGTTATCGTAACGGTCTATACGGAGACGATTTCGGTTATTGAGACTGTTGATCGGCTCCTCAGAAGCGACTGTGACACCCTCCAGGAGATCATACTGGTAGTTTCACCTAAGGCGTCACGGGCGACGAAGGACATCTGCGCGCGTTTAGCCAAGCAGCACGGCATGGTGCGGGTTCTCATCCAGCAAACGGGGCCGGGCGTTGGACGGGCTCTTCGCGAAGGGATGCGGAGTGCCCGCTGTGAATGGGTCGCCATCATGTCGGGTGACCTCGAAACCGAACCCGAAGCTGTCGAGCGGATGTGCAGAAAGATGCGGGAGAGCGGCGCGGACGTAGTAATCGGGAGCCGGTGGGCGAATGGCGGAGGCTTCCAGAATTACGACCGAGTCAAGTTAGTGTGTAACTGGATCTTTCAGAAGGTGTTTCAGTACGTTTACCGCACAACGATCAACGACCTCACGTACGGCTTCAAACTTCTCCGCAAGAGCGTAATCGACGCTATTGATTGGGAATCCACCCACCACACCATTTATATCGAGACAACTGTCAAGCCGCTGCAACGAGGCTATCGGATCGAGCAGATCCCTACCGTGTGGATTGGGCGCCGCGAAGGCGAAAGCGTCAATTCCTTTTTCCGTAACTTCGAATACGTCAGCGTAGCACTGAGAGTCAGAATGGGCCTGTCCGAGAATGGGTGATCGCCACCTCGTACTCACAGTTTTTGGCCGGAGGGTTAATGTTGATCGCAGTAATAACGACGATTCAGAAGCCTACGCCGAGCGTGGTACTTTTGAGCGAGCGGATCGACTCCATTGGAGGCGAGTTGATCGTGGCGGGAGACAAGAAGGGGCCGGGTGCTTATCCGTTGCCGACGGCGCGGTTCCTGTCTCTTTCCGATCAGCTGGAATCGGGCTTTCGACTCGCCACTGCTCTTCCTACCGGGCACTATGCGAGGAAGAATGTCGGCTATCTCGAGGCAATGCGGCAGGGCACCGAGTGCATTTACGAATCCGACGATGACAACGCGCCCAAGGATAGCTGGACCCCTCGCAATCGTACGACGGAAGCGCGCGAGTGCCCAGCCCGCCTTTGGGCGAACGTGTACCGGATGTTCTCCGAGGAGCACATCTGGCCCCGGGGTTTTCCCTTGGATCGAATTACCGATCCGGCAACGTTCGAATTGGAAGATCAAAACTCGCTAGAGATGTTTGATGCTCCCATCCAGCAGGGTCTTGCGGATGGATCACCCGATGTGGATGCAGTATGGCGCCTAACGCTGGATCGCTCGTTCCGGTTTGACGATCGGCCGAGCGTTCACCTTCCACCCGGAACCTGGTGCCCATTCAACAGCCAGACTACATGGTGGTGGAAGCCGGTGTTCCCGTTATTGTATTTGCCGAGTTACTGCTCGTTCCGCATGACGGACATCTGGCGGAGTTTCGTGGCGCAGCGCTGCGTTTGGGAACTCGGATGCGGGCTGGTATTTCATGCCGCGGAGGTTCAGCAGGAACGGAACCAGCATAACCTACTGCGGGATTTTGAAGATGAGATCTCAGGCTACTTAAACAATGACCGCATCGTAAGTGCTCTTGACGCCCTTACTCTACGCGGCGGCGAGCAGGCGGTGTCCGATAACCTGATGCGTTGTTACGAAGCCATGGTTCGTCTGGGCGTGATCCCGGAAAAGGAACTGGGCCTCGTTGAGGCGTGGGTGGAGGATATCGCGGTGCTCGAGGCGGAAGCCGAGGGCGCGGCCGCCTGACCTGCCAAATTCCCTGAATTACTCTCGCCCGCCCACAATGCTAGCGTGGCCAACGTTGCGCTACTGGCGGCATCGCCGGGAAGGGTGCGTGCGGCTCATGTTGATACCAGTAAGCCACGGAGGCGACGTCGTCAGCCAATGGTTGATACGTCTGGTTAGGCCACCATCCGAGTGCCTGTATCGTCACTCGAAGGTCCGACCGGAAGCAGATAGGGTCCATCAGGTGCCACCGGTAGAGACTCCACTTCGGAGGACCCTCCTGGCCTTGACGCCGGAGAGTGCAGCCCGAATACGGACTGCTGTAATAAGCGGGAAACCCGTAGCTTCCGCCGAAGTAGTCCTCGGTTCCTGTTCCGCAGATAGTCGGAAACTCGCGGTCGCCGTCCATATAGAATTTCACCTCGCCCTCGCCGAACCAGCCCTCCGACAACTGAGTCCAGGCGAGAAACGTTCCTATATACCGGCCCTCTCCGCGGATGCCATCCACAATCACGTGTTCCGGGTGGCTTCGTTGAGTTGTGGAACGTCGCCACTGGGCGTGTAGGTAAGCAGCCTCTGGCGGAATCTCGCCCTTACTGTAAGTGATCTGGTATGCAAGGAGCGAAAGGTCCTTTTCGGATTCGTTCGTGAACGTAATATGGGCGCGTTTGCGAAACGGCATCGGCCAGTAGCAATTGAGCGCGGAGGCCGGGTTGACCACGACAGCCAACGAATTCACGGGAGCGAACAGATCGTGCCCGACCGCAAAGAAGTCCGTGAGGGGGACCTCGATGGATGGTGTCTTCTCGCCGTCCCAGTAAACGCGCAGCACGCAGGCACGGCCGTTGCCGACCCAAGTGGTTTCTGTCGCCATCCAGATGTGCTGAATCATGCCCGGGCCTTCCACGTCCATCAACGCGAGTGTCTGGCCTGCCCTTGGTTTTACGAAAGGGCGTACTTTCCAACCTCGTCCTAATGCGACGGCCGCCCGCGAATACGGCAGGTCCGGGTCGTTCGGATTCGGAACGGCACGACCACCCCCGCCCTTCTCACCGGTTGGATTCTCGGGCGACACGGAACGGGTTTCACAACCGTTCAGCATCGGGAGTGCGCTGAGCCCGAACCCTCCGGGGCCCGCCGGAGACGCAGCACTCAGGGGTTGGGGCGCGAGCAATGCTGCGCCGCCAAGGGTACCCAATGCCGAGCGCAGCGCGTCCTTTCGCGTAATCTTCTTCGATCTCATCCTTTAGTAATTGTCGCTAACCTGCGGGTTGGGAGTTGGCCATCCACGTTCGGCCTTCAGGCGAAGGCCGTTACCTCGGCTCGAGGTGTGCGTCTCACGCGCTCCATCCAGTCCTCGTAAACGTCTTCGAGCGTCTGCCGGAACGTGTACCTGCGAGTCCAACCGAGTTGGCGTATGCGTGAGTTATCTCCGAGCAGAAGCGGTTCATCGGACGGCCGCATGAAGGCCTCGTCCTGAACTACTTTGACCTGCTGGCCGGAGATTTCGATGAAGATTCGCAGAACGTCACTGATCGAGACAGCTTCGCCGTTGCAGATGTTCGTAGGCTGTCCAGGTTGGCCCTTTTCGAGCAGGAGCATCAAAGCATTTACTCCATCGCGAACGTCGATAAAATCTCGAGCGGTATCGAGTCTCCCGACACGAACGACCGGAGGTATCCGATCCTGCGCGATCATCGCGATTTGACGCGCAAAGTTCTGAATGGCGGTAGCCGGAGGGTGGCCGGTGCCGACGTGGATGAACAACCGGGGCAGGTACACCTGCAAGCCGTAATTGTGGAAGTGTTGAAACCCGAGCGCTTCGGTAGCTGCCTTGGTGACACCATAGGGACTTATGGGGCGGAGCAGGCGGTCCTCCCGGAGAGGGCAATCCTCCGGTTTGACATCGCCGTACTCTGCGCTACTGCAAGCGAGCAGTACCCGCGCCCGCGGAGAAACGGTACGGCAGCAACGGAGGACATTGACGGTACCGAGGTAGTTGGCCTGATGCGTGCCCCATTCCGCTTGCCACGATGTGCCGTTAAAAGCCTGTGCCGCGAGATGAACGACCACGTCCGGTTGAATCTTGCGAAAGACATCTTCCAGTGCGAAAGGGTCAAGAATGTCGCAGCGCATGACATCCGTCTCCTCCACGGCCAGACGGCTGGATGCGCTACTTCTTGCAATGCCGACCGTCTGCCATCCAGCGGCGCGCGCGGCTCCTGCGAAGTGGGTACCAATCATTCCCGTTACGCCTGTAATAAGTGCCTTCATTCAGAGTCCTTCATTGTAGATTTCAAGAATTGCCAGGTCCGTTAATCGGTACCTATGCGGGAACTGTCGTACTATCTGGAGTTACCCTCGCTCGAGAGCGAACCACGGAACGTATACCTCATGTCATCGCTGAACCGCGGCTGACCGTGATTCAATGGGTGGATGCGATTCCATACGGCGAAGGGTCCTTGAGCTGCGGGGTCACGGGCCCATATTTCCGGATGTGACTCGAGTGCCTGCAACAGTAGACGGTGATGGAGAAACTTATTATTCACGTCACCGTTAGCTGTAAGCACATAGTCAATCGGTACTGAATCGAGATACTTTGACATATCTTTCGGGTTTTGAAACCGGGAGTGATACCCATCGCCGTTCCAATCCGATTGAGCGAGAACTTTCAATGCTCGCAATACGAAGTGACGCGGCCGGCGATCCTGCATTGCGATTTCCGACACAGCCATGCCCTCGGCTTCAACCGGCCCCGACACCAGGATGGTCCGCGACACCGGCTGTCGCGCCAGACGCTGGGCGGTTTGCGTGAATCGCGGTTCCTGGCGCCGCGGAATCTTGAATTGCAGCGCGAAAAAAAACAGGCACAAGATCACGGCCGCAGCCAAGGTCCGGTATGAAAGTCCCCATCGCGGCACCTCCACCCGCTCCGCCAACCAGCGGACGCCGGCCGCCGCGAACAGCAGGACAGGGGCGACGCATGGCAGAAGGTACCGCGGCTCGATCACCCTAACCGGAACGAGCATATGGAAGACAAAACCCGCCGCAATCAAGCCAAACATCGAAGCCCACAGCGTGCTCAAGGTGCCTTGCCGCCACGGCGCCCAAAAGGCCGCATACCAACCGAGAGCAGCCAGCGGAAGAAATACCCAAACGCTCTCCGCCAACAGCCTGAGATATAGGATTCCACGGCTGAGAAAAGAGCCCGCATCGAATTGGAGCAGGTTCACCGAACCGGCGGCAAGGCGCAGGAGAAAGAGATTCCAGGGGGCGGCGACCGCCACGACGAATGCGAAACCAATCCAGATCTCCTTGCGCCGCAACAGGTGCAAACTGCGAGTCAGCACCATCACTATGCCCGGAAGCAGCAGCAGCGCAATAGCATTCACCTTCGTCAGCGCCGCAAGCCCCGTGATGATACCGAATAGATAGGCATCCCAGGCCCTTTTCACATTCAGGTAGCGCGCCAGTTCCAGTGCGGCCAGCAATTCTAAAAGCGCAACCAACCCGTCCATCATCACCGACGAACTCGAGCTTTGGACTAGCGGCAGCATCATGTAAACGGTCGCGGCCATAAACGCCAGTATCGTTCCGAGGAGTCGTTTTGCTATCAACAAAACGGTCAGCGCGCTCAAGACTGAGATCAGCAGCGACAGCGCGAGTACCGACGTTCGGGATGTCGAGAAGATCAGCATCCACGCGCCTTCGACAATGTAATAGAACGGAGGCCACGCCCCGAGCGCCACTTTGGGGTAATGGAGGTAGTAATTCTTGGCAAACGCCATCGGAGCGCCGCCAAGGTCGTCGCCAACATAGTCGCGGATCATCAGCCCGGTCACGTAGTGAGCCGGCTCGTCCGGCTCTTCAGTGCCGAAATTCGACGTGAAGGCATTCCCTTGCCATTGCAGTATGAGTCCGATGATTATCAGGACTACCGCCGCAATCGGCAAGGAGGACGTGGTGAAGGCGTTTCGCGGAAAAAGTGGCTCCGGCAATCCGCAGTCTCGCGCGGGCGTGTCCCCTTTTGTTGTTGCCTGGGACACCGCTGCTGCTTTATTGCCTGACATCCCGCTCATAGACGCCAAATCCTGCAATTGGCGATCAGGGATCAGAATAGCGTATTCCAGAATGCGCCGGTTTTGAGCCGCCCGGCTGATGCCGTGTGCGTATGCACGGTCACGGCTCGCGGTTCTACAAAACCGCCGCAGGGTGTGCGCGGGCAGACATGTCTGGCGTTAATATAAAGGAATACGGAAAATGTGGTTTTCCCAAATGGCCGTGCTGGCCCGTTTAGGCGGCACGACTTTATTCGACCTGTTCATGGTTCCATTTCTCGGCCGGGTGTCTTTGAACCGGGCACAAGAACTCGAGGCGATACGGAAGACGAATACCGCATCCGCATCCGTCTCACGCTGACGTCATTCAGCCATCCACCAAACCGGACGAGCCGGTTGAACCAAGACGATATGGAATCGCCTTGAGTCTGCTGTTTTGATGCTGAAAGCAGTCTGTTGAACCGGCCCGGCGAAACGCCTCGGAGTAGCGCCTTGCGCGATTCGGCGGGCCACCTGCTCACCGGCACGATTGCTACTGCCGGCTTGCCCGTTGACCCGCCGATGGAGGTTCCTTACGGCGTAATCGGCGTGTACAGGTCATGCATCCGGAACGTGCGATAGGTCGGCAATGGCGACTGGATAATGTACAGCAGGTTGCCCATCTTGTCGTTCTCCGAGGTCTGCGAGGTCGCACCGGTGGGACCCTGGATGGCTGCCGCATCGCAGCTCAGGTCTCCATTAGTAAGTAATTGCGCACTGCCACGGGAGGAAGAGTATACGCCAGTGTCCGCGCTGATATTCAGATTGACAGTCCTATTCGTTTCATCCACGGCGTAGGATTGGCAACGGGTGTGGCCCTCAGGGTCGAACGTCTCAATGCGCGTATTTCCATTGTCCATAACGGTCATCACGCGGCGGCCCCCGAATAGCTTGCCGAAGAGCTCAAATTCGGCGTCGTGCTGATGGGAGAACCACGGAAAACCGATGTCGGACGTGTTTCCGGTACCGGCGGTCGTTATGGTGAAATCGCCACCCGGGCCCATTCGCCAGAGGATGTCCCCGTTCCCAGTGGCATCGGCAAAATTGATTTTGATCACCCAATCCTGGTGGCGCAGCGACATGATCAGGTTCGAGTCATAGGCGGTGTACTGAATCGAGTTGGCGTGAGTCCAATCGTTCGCAATGGAGAGATAAAACGGCCGGCACGTGGCACCCGTCGGCGCACAGGTTTCGCCTAGGACGGCAGGCCTGGAAAGATCGAGATGAGCGAAAGGGTTCCACGCCCATGCCAGTTGCAGGTTGCGATCGAGGACCACCACTTCATCCCCTACGATTTCAACGGGATTTCCGGGCGTGCCTCCCTGGAATTGCTCCGTGAGAATCGAGGTTCCCGCAATCACCATGATGTATCCGTCAACTGGATGACCCGGCGCGAAAATGCGGCGAGCATCGTGATTGAAATTCTGAATCGCCGGATAACCTGCGGCAACCAACTGTGTCGAGACTCGATTGACGTTGGTCTCATACAGCGCGTTTCCGGCGACATCGATCTCACGGAGCGTCGTGCCGTCGCGCACCATCATGTTGCCTCCGAAGGACGTCCGGTCGGGTGAAGCGCCTTGTACGCCGTAATACCAGAGTGGGTTTCCCAGCAGGTCGGTTGCGACCGCGTTGTACGTGCTTCCGGCTGCGGTCCATAGAAGGATTGGCTGATCGTCATCTCCGGGCGGTGGCGGCGCAGTGACCGTGAGTGGCGGGAAATGCGCCGAGGCCGGAATAGCGCCCGTCGTGAAAGCGTACTCCGTGCCGGAGGTGACGATGGATCCCCCGGGATTCACGGTCTCAAAGTTCATCAGATACGTGGTATTGGGGTACATGCCGGCGACATAGAAGTTCATGCTTCTTAAATCCGGTGAACCCGATGAGCCGTTTACACGGCAGGCTGTCATGTTGGTTGTGGACGATTTCGTCTCGCCGACTTTATGGAATCGGACCCGCATGAGATTCGGCATCAGGCACGGTGGAGCCGAGAAGAGAGCCACCAGCGGATTGCCCGTCGCATTCACGGCGGCGTGTCCTGATATCAGCCTCGACGTCAGCGTGTAATCTGAGGTGGCAAAGGCATAGGTGTTATTGTTGCCATTTACTACGATCGCGATGATTCGAACGGTGTCTTCATAACCGCTCGGGGTCCAGGTCCAGGTGTTGTCGGGCGAGAAGTCGCGCCGGATCTGCTGGTCAAATCCGGTCGGTTGAGTAAGGAATCTGTAGCGATGCTCGCCGGGCGAGGAGTCTGTTACTGTGGCGGTCCAGTGAATGGACGTCCCCAGCGGCTGGGGGCTCGGAAGGTCGGGCGTGAGAGTGACCGAGATAGTCGCCATGGACAGGGCTGCAGTCGCAGCCGAAGACAAAAGCAGCCGGACAATCGCAAAACTCATCTAATTTTCCCCTTCCCAGTAAGGTTCTTTGAACACTCGGACCATGGTAAATCTAAGTTGATCTTTTCTGACCTTCCACTAACGGTTATCTTTGTCTTTCCGTGCGCACAGAACAACAGATTCCCAGGTTTTCAGCAGGTATCGAAAGGTAGAATTCGGTTGCTCAAGAGGCTTTCGCACGGCGGGATAATCGAGATATCTCTGACCGCTCACTTAGTTGGGAAGGTAGCGGGAATACCGCAAACGTAAACCGTCATGCACGTAAGAGCTGAATATGAAGCAAGCGTTCCGTGTCCTTGTGCGCGAGAAAGCATTTGCCGCATTCGCCATCTTGACGTTGGGGCTGGGAATCGGCGCAGTCACAACGATATACTCCGTCGTCGATCGCGTATTGCTGAAACCACTCGCTTACCGGGAACCGGGGAGGCTCTACGCGGCGGCGGAATCCGCACCGCAATTTGCGGCGGCTTATCCTCGATTCCCGGTAAACGCGGCTTATGTCCGGATGTGGCAGGAACAGTGCGATCGTGCGAACTCGGCGCGCTGGCTAACCCTGCTTCGTTTAGCCTGACGGGCGCAGGCGATCCGGAACGGATCGAAGGCGCCACCTGTACGCGGCCGCTGTTTCAAGTTCTGGGGGTTGTACCACAACTCGGCCGGACCTTCGTCGAAAGCGACGATCAACCCGGCACGAACCGTTACTTGGTGATCAGCGATTCCCTCTGGCACCGAAGGCTGGGTGCCGATCTCGGCGTAATTGGGAAGACCCTGCGCATCGACGGGCGTGCCTCACGTTGTGGTAGGCGTGCTGCGCCCGGATTTTCGGTTTCCATCAGGTGACGGTATTGGTCCGTTGAATCAGTTTCCGAAGCACACCGAGATCTTCAAACCCATGGGATTTGACTGGGCCAAACTCAGCCGGGTCGGGCAGTTCAATTTCGCTTCAGTGATCCGGCTGCGGCGTGGCGCGAATCAGGCAACCGCGGAAGCGGAAGTGACGGCAGCGGCCGCGGACGCCGCGCGATCCTGCGGCGATCATTACGGTTGTGATGGTCCTGCTGATCGTTGCGGCCCTGGCTTGTTGGGCACCCGCGCGCCGAGCGTCGCGAATCGATCCGATGGCCGCGCTACGGAACGAGTAACGGAGTACTCCCCGCTCGACTGCGATGAATGCAGGTTAGTTCGACGAGCGTGCGCCTGTCCGCTCGAGCCGCGAAGATACCCGCCGATGTGTCACTGCTGCCGGCCTGCGAGCAAATCGCGCACCATTTTGCCGATGTCGATGTATTCGTCATAGCTGGACGGCTTCTGAAAATACCGGTCAGCTCCAAACCGTGACGCGTCTCGCCGGTCGCGATCGGAACCGGAGGAAGTGACAATCGCGACGAGAGCATTCGCACATCTCCGGCTTTTTCGAATATGCTGTAGAACCTCAGCGCCGGTTCTCTTCGGCAGGTTTAGATCGAGAAGGATCAGAATAGGGCACGGCGCCTGCTCATCGGCATCCAACTCGTCGAAAAACCGGATCGCCTTCTCCCCGTCGCTGACTACCTGGATCTCCGCTGAGACACTTGCCGTGCGAAGCGCTTCGCGAATCAAGAAGACGTCGGAGTTGCTGTCCTCTACCAGCAGAATGCGTTGCATCCCCGATTGCGTCGCTTCTTCGCGCGACCGATCCGAAACAGATGGTACTTTCCTTGTTGGGTCGGAACCACACCCAGATTCCACCCTCTTATCGCGCCACAATCCTTCCACGAGTGTCCAGACAGGCGGAAATTCCTGGCTAATCACAGTGGTTGTGCAGCAGTTTGAAAATCCCAAATATCAACTCCTTGCGTTCAGGATCGATGCAATTCCTCTATCCAAGCCCTGCGCGTGGGCCTTTACCTCAGGTTATATCCGAACATAGCCGACGTCCAGCAGTTAACGGCAATGTCTCCGGCGTGGTGCGACGCCGCACCTTTAGGGGAGCAACATTCCGGATGGACGGCTTGGATGAGCCGCGCCGCTGCCGGAAGCATTCGCGCATTCGGGTGGGCAGTCGATAAGATCAAATGCGTGCCGAACCAGATGGAATGGTCTGACCGCTGAACGCTGCGGCGCGATCGGCGATCCTGGCTGCTTGTGCAGGAGTGCGGGGAAATACGAATCTGACCGGAGCGGAACTGAACGTCGGCGTCCGGGCCCGCGATGGCCGCTCGACGGCCCTCTCTGCACCAGTCGAACTCACCCGCCACTACCGCTCACCCCTGATAAACCAGCGAGCACACACACCTCCCGCAAACCTCGTCGCTCGCGACATCCAGCCCTCGCCGAAACGCCTGCGCTTCCGCCCCGTTGATCGCGCCCTTCACGCTCCCATTCACCACCCCCACCGGCGCATGAAAGAAGCACGGCCGCACCCGGCCATCCGCTTCGATCACCGCCGACACCCACGGAGCATTGCACCGGGGAGCGGTGTGCGGCGCCAAGCCGGCATACGCACGGAATCGCTCCACAATCCGCCGCAGATGCGACGGACTATCGACAACCAGCGGATCCGCAGCCTCGATTACCGCCTCCACCTCTCGCTCGAGTTCCGCAACCTCCTGCTGCGATAGCGTGACTCTGCCCTGCCTCTCCCCATCCCAGACCAGAGTCCGGTTGAACGCAGTGGATCCCGCATCCACCGCCAGGAAAGAAATCGAATTCAGCCCCAACTGCCGCGTTGCATTCACCGTGGCGCCCAGCCAGCGATGATTCTCTTTCTGCACCGTACAGCGCGCCGCAATCGGAAAATCCGAACGATGCCGACGCACGGCGGCCACTCCCTCTTGCAGACGTTCGAACGCCCCGCGAACGCCGCGAATCCGGTCGTGAATCTCCGGCGGCCCGTCCAGCGACACGATCAGATCGTCCACGTGCTCGACAATCTGGTCAGCATGACGAGCAACCAGAAGCCCCGCGGTCAGCACGGTCACTCGAATGCCGCACCCACGCAGACTCGCCGTTAACCGGAAGAGTTCGGAGTGCATCAACGGCTCGCCCCCTGTCAGCACTACCCACTGCGTCCCCAACTCAACGAGCTCATCAACGTGCCGCTCGACAAACGATGCCGGCATTTCACGCGCATCCGTCGCCTTCCAGATGTCGCACATCCCGCAGCGGCAGTTGCAGCGCGAGTACACATCCAGCACGACGATCGGAAGCCGCGTGAGCAGGTCGTCGTTCACCCACTCACCTCGCGCCCCGCCAGGCGAATCCTTTCGCACCCGAGCGCCCGTCGAGTCTCCTCCATCAGCAATGGAACGTTTAGTCGCACAGACACTCTCGGACGCCCTTCAACACACAACTGGGACCAGCCATCGGGACGGCAGGCCAAACTCTCACTGACGAGTTCGACCCGGCCGCCGACCACAACCAGTTCCGGCGGGGCACCGAACTCGCGCACCGCAATGAAATCGCCCGCATCCGCAGTCAAGCCAAATATCCGTGCAGCCTGCACCCCCGTCCATCGCGCCAGCACCGTATCATCGCAACCCGCCACGCGCCTCGCGAACTCGATCTCGTCCAGAAGATCGCCCTCCGCCGTCAGCGCGGAATCGGTGCCCAGTGCAAGCGGGACCTTCAGCGCCAGTACGCTCGACACCGAAAATGTTTGCCCCAGCGTGAAGAAATTCGAACGGGGACACCACACAACAGAACAACTCCTCCGCTGTGCCAACTCCCATCCATCCGTTTGAAGTCCGACAGCGTGCACCAGCACAGTTCCCGGGCCCAGTACGCCCATCCGGTCCAGTTCGAAAATCTCCTCGGCGCTCGATTGATCCGTGCCTTCACCCAGATGCACGACGAACGGCTGCGCCTGCTCCATTGCCGCGCGATAACGCACCACCAGGTCCGGTGCGAACTCGAGCGAGTGTGCCCACCCGCATTCCTTTACGACACGCACCGGGAACCCCGCGTCAAACACCGCATCGTACGGATTGTGGTGGCACACCGCCGTGACACCTGCCAGCAGATTTCGGAGGCCTCCCCACAACAGCCGCAGCCGCTTCGGAACTCGCAACTGATCCCTTACCGGCGATTCATCGGGACGATAAATATCGCGCGCCCACTCGCCCGCGTTGCGATAAACCCCGTTCCCCAAACGCGGGAATAGCGCGAACTCCAGATGATCGTGGGCATTGATCAGACCCGGCATCACACGCAGGCCCGTTAGATCGAAATCGAACCCTTCAACTCGCATGCCGGATCCACTTCGCTACGAACACCGCCGGGATTTTGCGCACCGCATCGAACAACTCCCGCCTCCCTGCCCGCGCAAACAGGTCGAACTCCGGGTCGCCGAAACACGCCTCCACCATTTCCTCCAACCGCAGCCCCGGAACTCGCAGACCTTCGACTCGATAACGGATCGACGGAATCGCAATGACCCGATCGTTCACCCGGAACGACCGCTTCCAACCTGAGTCCACAGCCATCGCGTGCATGTCGCTGACAACGACGGTCCCCCCTGGCCGTGTGATGCGCGCCAGTTCGTCGAGGCACGGACCCGTGTACGAAAACGCGAACGCGCAGATCGCCAGATCGACGCACGCGTCGCCCAGCGGCAACTTCGCGGCATCGGCGATTACTGCCGGGGCGGGCGCGCGCACCAGCATTTCGCGGCATCGATCGACAGCCACCGTGCGCGCTCCACGAGCCTTCAACTCTTTCGCCCACCGTCCAGTTCCGCACGCGACGTCAGCCGACAGGCGGCCTCGCACATCGGGCAGCAGCGGCCCCGCCGTGCGATATTCCAGCGCCAGCAGTGGGTTCGGTTCGGAATCGTAACTCGCTGCCCATGCCGCATGAGCCTCGATGGCATTCATAGGCTTTCCACTCGCGGTTGTCGCAGCCGCAACAACCGCTGAGCCATCTCGAGTTCATAAGGCCACTGATAAACTCCGGCGCGGTAACGCCACGAACTGAGCATTTGCAGCAATCGCCGTCCGCGCTCGCCCAACCGAATATCCTGAACGGTCGGCCAGCGGCAATTGAGTACCATCTCGAAACCGTCGATCCAGCGCTTGGTGCGCGCCGGCAGCCACGGCATGTTCGGATCCCGCCGGATCGTAAAGTTGTACCAGCGTTCTGAAGCCCACTCCTCCGGTGTTCCCGGGAACTTCACCTGCTGCTCCACATCGCCGTACATGCCATCGGGATGCGGGGTTGGAATGTAATGTTGAACGATAATCTCGGCGCGCGGATTCAGCCGCTTGATCCGGCGAATGAAACGCTCCGTATCGCGCGCGTCGCGTTCCGGGTCGCGCGGGTCGCCGACTACAAATGAGAACTCGGGGATAACATCGAAGCCGCGAATGCGTTCCGCCAGTTGCAGCGTCTGCTCGCTCGTCAGTTGCTTCCGCATCTCGCGCAGCACTTCGTCCGAGCCCGACTCCGCACCGAAGAAGATCATCTCGCACCCTGCTCTGCGGATCGCACGCAGCGTTTCGTCGGAATACCGCAGCAGGATGTCGATGCGCGCCTCGCACCACCACCGCAGCCCGAGCGGCGCAATCCTCTCCGCGAGTTCCGCTGCGTCCGCCTCTCGCAGGAAGAAATTGTTGTCGTAGAACTGCACCGAATCGATTCCGTACTCGTTCTGCAGGTGCGCCAGAATGGCCGCGGTCCGCTCCGGTTTTTCGCACTTCTGCCGCGCGCCCGACATCGGTACCACTCCGCAGAATTTGCAGCGGAAGGGGCACCCGAAGCTCGCCTGGTGAACTGCGGTCCGGCGGCCCAGAAAAGTGTGCGCGATATATTTTTCCGGGTTTCGCAACCGGTGATACGGCATCCAGGGATACTCGCCCGGCGATCGGATCGCACGTTCTCCGTTGTGCCGATGAAGCCCGAACGCATCCTTGTACGACAATCCCGCGATGCCGCTGTAGTCACGGCGATCGTGTAACGCTCGCCGCAATTCCGCGAACGTCTCCTCACCTTGTCCGCGAACAACGAAGTCGACGTACCCCGCGTTCAGCGCAGCGTCGGGATAGAGCGTCGGAAAATAACCGCCCCATACAATCGGCACCCGCGGGTACTTCGCGCGAAACTCGCGGCATAACGGAATGGCCGCCACCATCTGCGGACCCGGCATCACCGACACGGCCAGCAGGTCCGCCGGCCGCTCCTGCATGATGCGATCCAGCGTTGCCCCGGCGTCCGCATCCGCGTTGCCGTCGACGATCTCGTATTCCTCTTCTCCCTCCAATGTCGCTGCTAGCGCCAGCACCGCCAGCGGAAACCGCCGGTTCTTCGGACGCGTGCTACGCGGATGAAGCAGGATGATCATCGTTCAATCGAAGTCCGCCACCAGAATCCAAAACTGCGATGGCGGCCGCCGCCGCGCAATGCGTGCCTTCCATGGACGCAGATGCCATTGCAGGCCGTACCAGGGCCGGTGAACGCGCCATCTCAAATGCAGGTCGCGCGACAGGCACTCGAGCGTCTCGCGATCCAGAAACTCGATGCTCGGCACCGCATCCGACCGGAAACCATACTGTTGTTCGAAGAACGCGTGACGCTCCGCAACCATTCGCGCGCCGTGCTCGTGTTTGCCGTACACGGGACTGTCGATGATCGCGACGCGTCCGCCGGGGCGAAGGCACCGCTGCACTTCCGTCAATGTGCGCGCGTAATCCGGCGAGTAGTGAAACGACGACGCGAACACCGCCAGGTCGAACGATGCATTGGGGAGAGGAAGACGATCGAACTCCGCCTCCAGCGTTGGGAAAGAAATCGGATAGTGGCGAGCCGCGCCCAAACCGTCGCGAGCGTCCGCGAAAATGTCGATCGCCACCGGTCTGTGATTTCGCTCCGCAAGCCGGTACGACAGCCAGCAGTTCCCGGCGCCGAGGTCGAGAATGTCGCAGCTTCGCGCCGGAAGCAAATGACGCACAAAGTAGTCGAAGCTTCGTGCTCGGATCTTCCACTGATCGGAATTGCGCCCGGTCAGATCTTGATACGGCAGCGCGCGATAGTATTCGGAATCGTCGGATCCGCGGCCCTCCGCGGCGCGGATTCGTCCGTACTCCGATACAAACCTCCGGCGCTCCGCCGTTAACACGAACGCCTCCTCGTGAAGATGTACAGCGAGTGGTCGCCTCCTCCGATCGATACCCGGCGCTCGAACCGGAAATGCAGTGCAAATGCCCTCCGCACCTGCAGACTCGTCGGATAGAACACCTCTGTCCCGCGCCACGCCGCCCGGCCCGTCCAGCGTCGAAACGCTTTTCTGAACTTCCCTGCCATCAGCATTGACACCGTTTCACGAAGACTGATCCGGTTCATCAGGCACAATGCCACGGGTCCCTCCGGCCGCACAAGCCGCCCCAGTTCTTTCGCTACGGCTCGAAGATCCGGAATGCAGTTCAGCGCGCCGAAGTTCGATAGGGCGCCATCCCATGTCTTTTTCAACTGCGATATCTGCTCGATCGGCAGGTGCCGCGCAACTACCCCGCGCGACTGTGCGATGCGTACCATCTCCACTGATGCATCCACACCGATGACGCGGATACCAGTCTGCCCCAGGTGAACCGCATCGTCTCCCGTTCCGCATCCCAGGTCGAGGATGATGTCGCCACGCGAGAACAGCACGTCGAGTTCCCGCCATACTTCCGTACGCTGCCGCCAGCCGCTTTCTGTATTCGTCCACAGCGTCTCGTATTGCGGCGCAATCCTGTCGAAAGGCGACGGCGTGGTCATGCCTCTACCTCGTCGTACGATTCTGCTAAGCCCCGGCGCGCGGACTCGATGCGCGCGGCATCCGGTTCTTCGGCAGCCGAAGCGCGCAGCAACTCGTCTGCAAATTGAAAATACCGACGTGAATGGCGGCCTCGAATCCCGAAATCACGATCGGTCCGGGACCGCCACTCCCCGCCTCCCACCAGGCGAGACTGAACCTGTTCGAAATACGCCGTCCCTTTGATCGGATACGAGATCGTCGTCAAAAACACGTCCGGCCGGCACCGCGCCACGTGGTCGACAGTCGCTTCGATGTCTTCCGGTTGCTCCTGCTCGTAACCCCACATCAGGAACATGCCCGCCTGTATTCCTTCGCTGCGTACCGCGGCTACCGCCTCACGCACTTGTTTAATGCCGACACCGCGTTCCATCGCATCCAGCACGCGCTGCGATCCGCTCTCCGAGCCGATCCAGATCCTTTGACAACCCATATTCGCCAGCGCCGCTGCAACCCGCGGATTCATGCGGTCCGCGCGCGTAATGCATTCGAAGGGCACGCGGATGCCCCGGCGCTGCATCTCTTCCGAGTATTGGAATGTCCAGCCGTGATGAATCGTGAACACATCGTCGGCGTACCACAGCATCTCCGGATGGTAGCGGTCCAGGATCCACTCCACTTCATCCGCCACCGCGTTTACCGACCGTCGCCGATGAGTCTTGCCGTATGTCGAATGGCTGCACCAGCGGCAATGATAGGGACATCCGCGCGCGGTGATCACCGAGACCGACCCGGTGCCGTGACGCTCTCGCCACACCTGAAGATACCGTTCGATATCGATGCGTTCGCGGTCGGGCCAGGGCAGCGCGTTGAGGTCGTGAATTTGAGGCATCGGCGGAGTGCGCACCA
Source organism: uncultured Acidobacteriota bacterium (assembly GCA_963720745.1). GTDB lineage: Bacteria > Acidobacteriota > Terriglobia > Bryobacterales > Bryobacteraceae > TMP-7. The sequence goes on along the minus strand of CAVRGO010000001.1, from coordinate 2,304,406 downwards.
CCTGCCCGCCATCGTTGAGATACGCCACTCCGTTCGGCGCGATCTCGCCGCGGAGTAACTCCTCCATCACGAGTTCGCCCTCGCCCGGCACGACATACTTCGCTCCTGCCGACAGGTACTCCTCGGCGTAATTCGCGGGCTCAGGGCCACCCGCCACCACCGTCCAGCCGCATGCCCGAGCCTTCTCGATAATGTCCACGGCACGCGGGCGCGTCATCAGGTTGGCGTACACGCCCAGCACGCCCGGCTCGCCATTCTCGAGCAGCGAATATAATTCCTGCCGCGACCCGAACGTCGAATCGTAGATCTCGACGTCGAATCCGCGCGAGCGCAAATACGACGATAGATACAGGATTCCCAGCGGCGGATACGGCCGCATCACCTGCATCTCCTTTGCGTCCTCGTAGAGGAAATAGGCGTGCGTCAGCAACAGGCGCATCGCAGATGCTCCACTTGGTCCCATGCGCGACGCACGGTTTCGCTCGACACCGCCCCCCGCACCTCCAGGTGCAGCGCGTCCGCGAGCGCGCGGTAGAACTCTGAGGAAAACGCGCCCTCGTACATCAATTCCAGGTCGCCGCTTTCTGACCAGTTCGCTTTTTGATTCATCCGGGCGTTGACGATCTGGTGGAATCGCGTATTCGGCAGCGGATACGAAACCGAAATCCCTATGTCGTCCGGCCGCGTCTCACGGACGACGCGGATCGTGTTTTCGAGTTCTTCCCACGATTCATCCAGGTATCCGAACTGTAGGAAATAGCACGCGCGAATTCCATGCCGGCCCAGGTTCTCTCTGGCCGCATAAATCTGCTCCACCCGGATGCCTTTGTCCATCGCATCCAGCACTCTCTGCGAGCCCGACTCCACGCCCATCCACACTTCGTAACAGCCCGCCCGCCGCAGCGACTTCACCGTATCCCGCGTCATCAAGTCGCATCGCGACTGAATCTTGAATGGAATCCACGCTCCCAGCGCTTCGACATGATCGGCCACATCCGCCGTCCACTTCGCCGAAAGCCCAAAGATGTCATCGGCAAACCACAACCGGTCGGGCCCAAAGCGCCTTTTCACCTCGGCCATTTCGCGCGCCACACGCTCCGGAGAAAAATGGCGGTAGCTGCTGCCGTAAATCGGTTTTGCGCACCAGTTGCATCGATACGGGCACCCTCGGCTCGCGGCCAGGTTCAGGTCGAAATGACCGTGTGCCCCCATCCACGCCACCCGGTACGACGATCCGTCCAGCAGATCCCAGGCGGGCAGAGGCAGCGAATCCAGATGCTCTATTGGCTTCCGCGGAGCGCCATACCGCACCATCCCATTCGCCAGAAATGCCGTTCCCGCAACATTCGATTCACCGCTGCAAACATCCACCAGTGCCGCTTCCAGTTCTCCGGCGATCACCGTATCGAACCCTGCTTCGAGGTACAGTCCGGCCTGGTCGGTGGCATCCGAACTGTTCACCACAGTTCTTGCTCCACACTGCTTGGCGGCCTGTGCGATCTCGAATGCCAGCTCCCGATTCTGCAGCAGGCACATCTTCGTCAGGAAATTGAAATTGTCTTCGCAGACGGCGACGATGTCCGGCTTCAGTAATTTGATGGCGCTCGACACGTTGCCATCGAATGTCGTGTCCCAGAACGCGATTTCGAATCCCGCTTCGCGCAGCACCGCCGCCGCCACCAGCGTTTGCAGCGGAGGACGCGGCTGCATCTTCTGAACCTGCTTGCGGTCCGAGTACAAGTGGTTCGCGTGGGTCAGCAGGATCAGCACGCCACGACCTCGGCCGAAAGTTGATGCGCGTCGATTTTCGGTTTCGCCGGAGGGAAGTAACGGTTGGCAGCGTTCTTCAGCCACAACTCGACAGGCAAACTGTACCAGTCGTGGTCCAGCCGCAGTCGGGCCGGCGCCGCAATCCATTCGTGCACCCTGCGCGTGATGGGATGTTTCTTCGATCGTCCAATCGGAACCCGGTTGAACGCCACCCGCAGATACTCGCGCATTACCTGTACACGCCGGTGCTCCGGTCCGCGCAGCCACGGCAGTTCCGTATAGCGGGGGAAGAAGTCCGACCAGCCTTCCAGTGTCTTGGGCACCTCGATTCCCAGCTCGAACGCTCGCTCCATCACCGGAGCTCCGGGGTAGGGTGTAAAGATGTTGGTCCAGAACTCGGCGCCCGGGTAACGCCTGCAAATGTTCATGATCAGGCGGATCGACTCTCGCCGGTGCGACCGTCCCTCGCCCGGAAACCCGAAGATCATGTTGAACGACGGCCGCACGCCCGCATCGCTCAGGCGCTCCGCGGCTTCGTACACGGTTTCGAGCTTCTGAAAAGTCTTGTTCATCCTCCGCATGATCTCGGGCGACCCGCTATCCGCGCCCTGGCTCACTTGCGAAAGCCCCGCCCGCCGCATCAGCTTCCATTCATCGACGCTCAAACGAACCACGAGATTCGTCGAAGCCTGAATACTCCAGTCGAAACGTGCGCCGCGCCGGCAGATCCCTTCGGCGATGCCGAGCGCGCGTTCGCGATCCACCAGGAAGTTGTCGTCCACTACCCACAGCAGTTCCAGGCCGTATCGCGTCGCCAGGTCGCACATCTCCTCGCTCGCCTGCTCGGGCGGCAGCGCGTTCCACTTGCGCCCGTAGACGCCCTCATTCGTGCAGTACGCGCAACTATAAGGACATGCCAGGCTGCTCGTGTACATTGCCCAGCGGCGTCCGCACACGCGTTGGTAGGCATCGAAATCGGCGAGGTGGTAAGCCTTCGGGGGCAGTTCGGCGATGGGCCGGAGGGGGCGCCGTGGATTGAAGACAAGTCCCCCTTCGTCCTTGTATCCGACACCCGCGACGCCCTTCGGCGGCTCGTTCGCCTCGATGTGGCGAAGCACTTCGAGAAATGCGTCCTCGCCCTGCCCAACCACTACAACATCCACAAAAGCGGCGGCTAGCGTCTGATCTGGAAGGAGCGAAGGATGCCAGCCGCCGAGCACGATCGGAAGGTCCGGATATCGGGCTTTTGCCTCGCGCGCTATGTCCACCGTCTCCCTGATCATTGGCCCGGTTACCAGGGATACAGCGAGACATAGCGCATCTCGAAGCTCTTCAAGCACACAGCGCTTGAAGTCGGGCGTGATCGTCGAATCGATGATCCGGACGTCGTACCCAGCCCGCAGCAACGGTGTCGCCACGGCCAGAATTCCAAGCGGAGCCGTTGCTTCCTGACTCGAGAACGCGGGAAAAAAGAATACGACCTTCCTCGTCCTCGTCATAAATCGCTGCTGTCAGGATTAGACAGTCAGGCGAGCGCATGCGGAACAGCCGCGCGTTCTCTTGAGTCCGATTCGATAATCTCTCGCATGCGGCCGCGGAAAACGGACTCGGAGAACCTGCCGGCCCACGCCTGCAACGCAGCCGGATCGATTTCGCCGCCGATGCGTTCAAACTGCCTCAGCGCCATCTCGAGTCCATCATCCGTTGCTTCGGAATACAGCACACCGCCCAGGGGATTTCGAACGGGTACGCTCTCCATGGCCCCGCCGCGGGCAAGCGCGATCACCGGTTTCCCACTCGCCAGTGCTTCCACCGCCGTGATCCCGAAATCTTCTTCCCCCGGCATCACGAAAGCCCGGCACCGCGCATACAAATTGCGGAGCTGGCTATCCGTCACCCGCCCGCAGAATTCTACGGTACTCGCAGCCGCGGATTTGAGTTTCCGGTACTCCGGACCATCGCCTGCGATGCGAAGCTTGCGCCCTGTGCGGCGGAATACCCGGATCGCGCTGTCGAGTTGCTTGTACGCAACCAATTCGGACACGATCAGGAAGTAATCCTCGGCTCGCTCGTAGCGGAACGTCTCCACTGCTACCGGCGGATACACCACCTGGGCCTCTCGCCGATACGTCTTCCAGATCCTCCGCCGGACGTTCTCGCTGTTAGCAACGAACTCGTCCACCCGCGCCGCCGTCGCGTAATCCCAGACTCGCAGCCGTTGCGCCATCCCTCGGAAAAAGGCCCGCTTCAACGGATTTCGCGTCCACTCGTTCGCGTATGCCGGGTAGAGTTCCCACAGGTAGCGCATCGGCGTATGGCAATAGCAGATATGGCGTGTGGTGGAGGGAGTCAAAACGCCTTTGGCCGGGCCCGATTCGCTGCTGATGACCAGGTCGTAGCCGCGCAGGTCGAAACTCTCGAGGGCCGCCGGCATGAGCGGCAGCGTCGAACGGTGCCATCGCCGTAACGGGTTCAGATACGACGCGATCACCCGGTGGGACCGAATCGTTTCCGAAACGCTCTTGGGATCGTAGAACAGCGTGTAAATATCGGCATCCGGAAGTAGCCCGCAGAGGGCTTCGACGACGCGCTCGCCGCCGCGCATGCCTAACAGCCAGAAGTGGACGATTGCCGCTCTCACCAACGGATCACAGAATAGCAGTGTTTCCCGCCCGGTCAACATGGGTGCGCGATGAAGCGTAACCGGAGTGATTCGTTGGCAAGCACCGATCATCCCTCAGTTGTGCCGCTCATCACAAACTACAGCGGCCGTAGCGGGCAGCATGCGGGCAGAAGCGTAACGGTCTCAATAAGAGGCAACCATTAGAGGGTATTGGATCCTTCAACTGCCTTGGTGGCTCGGGTACTCGATAGTCGGAATCACGATCAATCTCCTCGGCGGCGGCAAACTCGGGCCCCTGCTCGTCGGGCATGCAGTGCTGGTGTCAGGTGGAATCGGGCTGACTCACCTCCTCCGGCACGAGATTCACCCGCACCGGTCGCGCAACGCGCCGATCAGGCGCCTGTGGCCGCCGCTTGCGCTGAGTACTGTCGCAATTAGCGTTGTCTTGGCAGCGCCTGTAATAGGTGTCGATAGGGTGCTTTCTCGTGGATGACGAACAACTTGCCCGTTTTGAACTGCGGGGCTTGCTCCGCGCTCTCCTGATGTCAAAATCGCCGGAGAAGCGAAGGATGGCGACTGGGCACTCAGCGTGATCCGACAGTTCGCACCAGAGGTTCTTTTTCTCGACATTCAGATGCCGGGCCTCACAGGATTCGATGTCTCAGAGAATGCAATCATCATTCATGCCTGAAGCGGGAACGCCATCCGCATGATCGACCGCCACGAACTTTCGCGTACACTCGGGACGTGACTCTCGCCTACCAGATCATCGCCGGCTGCTGGGCCATCTTCCTCCTCTTCTGGATCGGCAGCGCATTCTTCGTGAAGCCGGCCCTTGAGCGAGCAACATCCTCGACCGCGATCCTCGTCAGAATCGCACTGTTCATCGGCATCTTCCTCCTCCTTACGCGCCGTGGGCACGGGCTCCATCTGTCCGCGCTGCCTCCCACCCCGATGCGGAGCGCCGTCGGCGACGTCCTCTGTGTCCTCGGACTCCTGCTCGCGCTCTGGGCGCGCGTCACGCTCGGCCGCAATTGGAGTGCCAGCGTCACGTTCAAGAAGGGTCACGAGCTGATCCGCACCGGCCCGTACGCCCTCGTGCGCCATCCGATCTATACCGGATTCCTCCTCATGATTACCGGCACGATGATCTTCATCGGACGCATCGAAGGCATCATCGTCGTCGCGGTCGCGATCGCCGGCTTATGGATCAAGCTCCGGGCCGAGGAGCGGCTCATGACAACGCATTTCCCGACGGAGTACCAGGTGTACAAGGCACAGACGAAGGCCCTCATTCCCTTCGTCTTCTGACAACAACGCGCACACAAGGAGTCGCTCCCGCGTGCCCATCGGCTTCGCTCGTTCCGATAGTTCCCTTACTGCTGGATTGTCGCCTGCGAGCTGATCCGGAGCTCGCGGCACAGAAGTTGAAGTTTGAGAACTGGCGTCAGACTGAATCGTCTCATTCGCTTGCCCGCTACCACCCGCAAACAATGTATTTGAAGCGGACCAGTAACGAGGAGTCGCCCAGCGTTTAGTGATGAAGCAAGGATCACGGGCCCTCTAACTCACGATCCCGCAACACCACGCCAGCCGTCGCCGACCCGTTGATTCCCTACTTCCCCCCGACCTGAACCGCAAATAGCGCGTGATGTCCGAGAACGAATAGCGTGCGCTTCCCCGCTCCCCCAAACAAGATGTCGATCGGACGCTCCGGCACGTCGATCCGCCCAATCTCTTTGCCTGCTGGGTCGTACACGAAGATCTGACCGTTGGCGATGTAGACGTTGCCGCGTCCGTCTACCGCGACGCACTCGCCACCGCGCGGCGCGAACGGTTCGAGATTGCTCAGTGCCCCTTCCGGTGTCACCGTCGCCCGGTATGTGACGTCCTCCGATTCGTTGCTGAGATACACTCGTTCTCCCGGAGCCGCGCTGATAAATCCGTGCGTGTCCAAGCTGTCCGAGAACCTCCAGCCCGTGTAGTCAGGCGGCCCCTGCCGGAACACGCGAGCCGCCGGCAGAAACACGCTTCCATCCGGCGACACATATTGCCTGGTCTTCGGCGCAGTCACGTCGCGGCGGAACATCTGGCCTAACGTCGTGTAGGTCATGGCCTCGAAGTCGAGCTGATTCGCAAACTCCCCGTTATTCCAGTAATTCACCGGCAGGATCGCCCGCGCGCCCGGACGCGGCTTCGCCTCTTGCAAGGCCAGCACCGTCACATCTCCTCCTTGCGAACCGGGGCGGAAACTGTACACCGTTCCCTGCGCACCGGCCGACGACAGCACTAGCAGATTGCCCGACTTATCGAAAGCAAGATTGACCGGATCCAGGGGATGGTCGCGCTCGATGGTCAACCCCTCGCCCTCCGACCAACCATAGATCCGCTGCTGCCAGTGATCGACGAAGTACAGCTTCCCTGCCGCATCGACGGCAGCGCCGCTGATCGAAAAGAAACCGTCCTCGAGTTTCCGGAGCTTGGCGCCCGCCGCCAGCACGGCCGAGGTATCGGCAGCCCGCGGACGAACCGGCGCGGCCGGAACATCCAGGACCGCGAACTCCCGTTCCCGCACCTCCAGGTGATGCGTCATGTCCTGTATGGCGTTCTCATATGGAAACTTGCTGGCACGCAGGAACGTGCCGCAGCCGTTCTGGTCGCATGTGGCAAATCCACTCTCTGCGTTCACGTGTACGTTGCGGAAGTGAATGTCCTCGGATTGATACAGCCTCACTGCCGCCGGGAACGGCGCCCGCGACCGCGTTACGCGGTAGGCGTGATAGTTCGCGATGGTGATGTGTTTCGATCGGCTGATTTCGAGCGACAGGCACTCCGCGCTTTCGCCGGCTTCCTCCTCGGTCTGCGGAGCGTAGAAATCCCAGTTCTCTACGCGATCCAGCTTCAACTCGTTCCGCACGTGGTGCTCCAGCGACATCTGGTACACGTGGCCCGGCGTGTTCGTGTCCGAAACGTAGAAGCCGGCCTGCGCGAACGTGCTGGGAGTCCAGATATTCGCGAACGTCCCACCACCGCCGTTCATTACCCAGATGCTGGGATACTGGCCGTCCCACCTCTTCCGAAGGTCGGGATCGCCGGTGTGGTTTGCGTTGTACGGATTCGCCACTCCGCTCCCATGGCCGCCGAGCAGCCGCACGTCGTCCATCAGCGACGATTCCCCGGCCGACCAAAGGATTCCCACAGCCCGAGGATTGATGCCGCCCGTGTAGACGCCCAATCCGCTGATGATGTTCGACCCGCCTTTCGGGGCGAGGATCACAGAGCGCGGCGAGCCGGCGCCCTGGAACCCGTCCGTTCCGTCCGGCAGGTCGATACGCGTCATCAACGGGTGCAAGCCGATCAGCACCGTCTCGGGCTTGAGCGTGATGGTATCTTTCACCAGATACTGGCCGCTCGGGAAATACAATACGCGGTGGCTGTCGATCGCCTTCTGTAGAGCGGCCGTATCGTCCGTCTGGCCGTCGCCCGCAACGCCGAGCATCCGCACGTTCTCCCACGCGCTCGCCGGCGGCAGCGGCTGGATCGCAGACGGCGCCGCCGCCGGCATGCGGCTCAAGGCGATGGCGTCATAGCGTTCTCCAAGCACGCCCGGCGTGCCCAATCCGGGCAGGATCAGGCCGAAGTTGAAACTGCGCACTCGGTACATCCCCCCCTTACCCGCCACCTTCTTCCCGCTCTCGCCGTAGAGTGCGAAAGTCGGCACATCTTTCGCGACCGCATCCTCGAAGCCGATCTCGTTCAGGTAACTCTTCTCGTTCCCAATGACGACAACCGCGCGCGATATATTCTCGAACCGGCAGTCCTTGGCCCATAACTGGTCGTAGTATCCGGAATCGATATCCACCGCGGCGGGAACGTTGCGGAACGTGTCCCGAATAAGCGTGAGGCCCGCTTCGTGCTCGCGGATGGCCGCCTCTCGTTGACCTTCGAAAACCGAATCGACCAGCGTGAACTGCCATGCGGGCGCTGGCTTGTCGGTGAGGATGCCGTAGCGGCCTCCGTAGAACCGCAGGTCCTGCGTAGTTTCCGATTTCGGTGAGCGCCGCCACTCCCGATCCCGTATGGAAGTCCATGTGGGTCAGATACGCATGCTGCGCCGCGTGGAAGCGGACACCAATGGCCGCAGGATTGCCATCGCCGATTTCCAGATCGATGTTACTCATCGCGGAGTAAAAGGTGCCGGGATTCGCGTCCGCGATTCGGTCGTTCGGCGGCACGCTGCCCACCGGAGGAAACGGGATTCGGAACCCGCGGCCGCCCGCGGCGGGTCCGCCAAACCGCGCTCCTGTGAACATCACCATCACGCCGGCGCCCTTCTGGAATCCCGGAGTCCCCGGCCCGAGCACCACGACAGGCCGTGTCGTGCCGTATCCGAAGATGCGCACGCCGGGCCACACGTAGATCGTCCGGGTAATCCGGTAGCGTCCCGATGGCACGAAGAGAATGCCCTGCCGGGAGTGATTCTCCGCCTTGTCGATCGCCGCCTGAAGTGCCGCGCTGTCGTCCGCCTGGCCGTCCCCCGCGGCGGCGAACTCGGCGGCAGAGAGATAGACCGCCTTGGAATCCTCCAGCCGGGTCGTGATCACCGATGCGGCGCAGAGACTTCCCGCCATCAGCACGCTCAACAGCGAATATCGGATCAAAATGTCCATTGCGAGTATATGTAACACAGCGGGACTGTAAGCGGAAAAGAGGCTCCCGGTTGTGTCCGCGCATGTGCTCTTTGACGGCCATCTGCTGTAGACTTCCCCAATGGTCCGTCAGATTGCGCCTCTGTTCTTCTCGACGAATATTCCAGCTACGCTCGCCTGGTACCAGGACAAGCTTGGCTTTGAATGTCTGGGGACGTGGCAGGATCCGCCGGTCTACGCGATCGTGGCCCGCGACCGGCAGGTGATTCATTTCCGCTGCGCCGAACCGCCCACAGCCAATCCGCATAAATACTCGGAGGAACTACTGGATGCGTACGTCTTCGTTGAAGATGCCGACGCGCTCTATGCGGAGTACTCAGCCCTCGGCGTAGAATTCACGCGAGGGCTTGCCAACATGCCATGGCGCTCGCGCGAGTTCGTCGTGAAGGATTGCGATGGCCGTCTGTTGGCTTTCGGCGCAAGCCTCTAGTCTTTCCTCAACTGCCAAGACTCTTTATCGTAGTACTCACAACTTGATCGCGAGCTAACCTGAGATTGACCGTCCGCCTTGCGATGCAACTCCGGGAGATCTACGATCGAAACGCGGCGTACTGGGATTCGAAGCTGTACCGCACCGTCTACTACGGCCCGTACGTCCGCCTCTTTCGCGCACTGCAGAGCGAAGGCTCCTGGGGCGGGCCAGTGCGAGTGCTCGATGGTGGAGTTGGCGCCGGACTGTTGAGCGAAGCGCTCTTGCACGCCATCCGTCGGCCGGTCGCACTGAATGCGATCGATCTATCTTCGAAGCTCCTGGAGAGGGCGGCGGCAAAGCTTAACCGCGAAAGTGCACAGGCGCTATTGGCGTTCGGCGATGTCTGCCGGCTGCCGTACCGGGATGAACAAATGGATCTGGTGATCAGCGCGCTCGTGCTGGAGCACGTCCCTCATCCGCACGACGCCGTGCGTGAGATGGCACGCGTGTTGACCGCCAGTGGATCGCTGGTGATTGTCGCCACACGCCGCGGCGCTCCCGATTCTTACTTCCGTAGAAAGTATCACTACCAACCCTACCCCGCGGCACTCATCCTCGAGTGGATGAAAGCGGCCGGCTTGACGAATGTCCGCACTCGGTCTTTGTCCGGAATCGCCCGGTTCTTCGCGCAGGCGTACACCGCAACGAAAGCTTGAGTGCACTTAGATCGATCGAGACAATAAATGTGTGGACCGTTCCCGCGCAACTTGCGAAGGCACCTTTCAAGTGAGCGTGCGGCCAACGAACTGGCCTATCGATGAGGCTTTGCACATCCATCGCGGACCATCGGACCGGACGAACGCGGCTTTGCCGCTTGATTGACCTTGGTCTGACGGTCACCGCCTTGCTCCTGCTCGCGACGCATCCGTGTCCGGCGGCCGTCAATCGCTCCGAATATCTGCCGGTGAATGGCGAGAAACTCTATTTACTCATCCGCGGCGCTGACCAGCAATTACCGGTATTGCTTTGGGTTCACGGAGGACCCGGTGGAGCGGAGCGGCCGCTATTCCGTTTCTTCAACGAACAACTGGAGAAGAACTTCACGGTCGTGTATTGGGATCAGCGAGGAGCGGGACGCTCTTACGATCCGAAGGAGGACCCGCGCCAACTAACCATCTCCAGGCACCTTGCCGACCTCGACGCTGTGGTCGATCATCTGAGCAGCACCCTTCCGTCCACCAGGATCTTCCTGGTCGGGCATTCTTGGGGAGCGGCGCTCAGCCTTCTATACGCCGGCGCTCATGCGCACAAAATATCGGGAGTTGTCGCTGTGAATCCACTGATCTCCGCACGCGATCAGCGGTGGGCGGAATACAACTTCGTTCTCGGCGAGGCGGAGAGAAGACACGACGCCAAAGCGATCCAGGCCGCCGCGAAGATTGGCCCCCCTCCCTACCAAAACGCCCATCAGGTGCTGGCGTTGGAAAAACTGAGCGGGAAGTATGGCGGTGTATTTCATAGATCCCCGTCTCGCTTGTGGATCATGCTTCGTGCGCTTGTTCGCGGTCTTGTCTGGCCGTGGGAGATCCCGAAATACGTCAAGGCCAATCGTGTGTCTCTACAGGCAATGCACCAGGAACTCCTCAACCTGGACTTGTCCCGGTCACTCCATATGGTCGATGTACCGGTCCTGTTCTTTCTTGGCCGCTACGACCGGCATGCGGATGCGGCCTTCGCGTCTGCATATTTCGAGGAACTGCATGCCCCTCGTAAGCGCTTGATCTGGTTTGAGAACTCGGCGCACAACATCCCGTTCGAAGAACCGAAACTGTTCAATGTCACACTGACCCGGGAGTTACAGTCAATTTTCGGGGGTGATCAGTGATCCGCGCCGTTGTAAGTGCGCAGTAACCAGGCCGGCAGAGCGCCCGTCCGGCACTATCGGTCAAAGCAAATGTGAATGGTGACAAACTGCTCGCTGGCGAGAAACCACTCTCGACGCCGGATTCGAAGTATTTCCGAACTTACTTCGCCGAACGTCTGCAGCAGGGAATGATAAGATTGCGCCACCTTCTCGGCTCGCTCCAGGAATGGCCAGAAATCGAAAATCCCTTTGTTCGTGGGAATCGATTCGCCGTAGCTCAGGGTAATCGGGCCAGGATTTGGCGCTGATGGATCGGTGAAGTCGAACTCATTGAAGATTTCGTCCCCGCGTTGTGGGGCAAGGCGCTTGAGTTCCTCCGGGGTCGCACTTCCCGGCGAACGCAGAACCTCCGCAGTAGGCGGCGATTCACCTTTGATTTCGATGCCGCTTTGAATCGGGCATTGCAGGCATAGGGTAATCAAGGAGGCGACGATGTTCTCCCCGAGAGGACGCCACGTGGCCTAAGATGATACTGCTTGGAACCTCTCCCGCCTCCGGGCATGTCATTTGTGAGATTCTCTGCCTTGCGACGGTGACTACCCTCCCGTAAACGTCATGAAAGCCAGCTGTCGAACGCGCGGATTCAACTCCCTTTTTGAAGCCGGCTGAGACGCGGTAGGTATCGCGAGAGAGTCGGTCCGACTGTCCCGTTCTATTCTACTGGTGTAAACGAGCCCCTTTCTCCACAAATTCGCTTCGGGCTCGAGTTCTCCGTCGGCTCCAGGGGCCAGAAATTTAGGGTCGGCCTTCATTATTGCCCTCTAGTTCAAATAACTGCCCGGAAAGACCGTTCCTTCGATCCGGCGACGAATCATTATCATTCGGTCACCTTCTACAAGGATCTCAACATACCGGCTGATCCGAACGGGGTTGTTCCCTTCCGGCGCTACTTTATCAGGACTTAGGGCTGACGTAAAAATAACATCACAGATGTGGTGCGATCGTGTAATTCCAGGCGGGTAGTGTTTTGCTGGGTTTGAGATGAAGGGAACGAATGGAGTGAGGGTCTGGTTTGAGGCCGGTGGGATAGAAGGTGGGATCCAGGTAGGCATTCACAACCAAGCCGGTTTGGGTGGTAGTGTTGCCAATAAAATGGAGCATCTTGGCATAGCTGTCCAGTGGTTCGGCCGCCCAGTTCTTGGAAATTTCTGAAAACAGCCGATGCTCGATGGGATTCCATTTCGATGCACCGGTGGGGTAGTGGGCCACCGTGACAGAGATGTGGAAGTGGTTACATAGCCGCGACTGCAGTTCGGTCTTCCAGGCCCAACATCGGCAGCCGTTGCTACCACCGGTGTCGGCCAGCACAAGAAGCTTCGAAGGTCGGCCGTAGCGGCGTGATCCTTCCCGTTTCCACCAGGTGGCGATAGAGTGAACGGCGAAGGCAGGGGTGTCATGGGAGGTGCCGACGAATACCGAGCCTCGATTGTGGGGCTGGTCGTAAATGCCGTAAGGAATGCCCACCCCAATAGCATCGGTGCGGAAATCGTGGTCATTCACCGAGACGGGCACACGATCCCATTTGGCGCCAGAGTTTTTGAAGTTGCCGATGAGCTCGCGTTTTTTTGTGTCCACGCTAATGATCGGTAGACCTTGCCGCTGAAAGCGGGTGCGAAGAGAAGAAATATAGTGGAACTGCTGGTTGCGGTCGGGACTGGAGTTGGTGGCAATCTGCTTGCGGTTCACACGCAGTGAGAAATCCATTTGATGGAGCAAACGTGCGACCGTGCTGGCGGAGACAGGGATATCGACCAACTGTAGCAGTTGAGCGATCTTCTCCGGAGTCTGGTGGGTCCACTTCAGTCCGGTGATCGGATCGCCAGCCGTGTCGTGCTCCAGCAAAATCTCGATGGCCTCGATTATTTCAGGCGTTTTTTTTCCACGCGCTTGCGGCCACCACCAGTTGTACGCACACGGTCCACTTCTACATCCTGAGCCAGCAACTGCTGGCGTCCGTGGCTTACCGTATGAGGATCGAGGCCCAGAAAGTCGGCCAGTTGGCGGTCGCCCCCATGTCCGAGTTTGAGCGACTCCAGACCGGCGAACAAACGTCGCTGCTGCTCATTGAGCAAGCTATAAAACAACAGGATGGCCGTCTTCAGTTCTTCGGGCGATATTTCCAAGACGGAAGGATCGGCGAGAGCGGGAATAATCTCGATCGTGCGGCGCGCCAGGCTTTGTTGTCTTTGGAGGCCGCGATCCTTGGCAGTGTAGAGATACAGGCCGGAGACAAATTGTCGCGCCATGCGGCCGCGCTGTACCAGTTGATGTAACGCATCCTGCACGTCGACGTGCAGCAGACGAGCCAACTCCTCGGCGAAATAACCGCGCGGTGAGTGGTTGACGAAGGCCTCCGCGGTCGACAGCAGAGTGCCGAAGCGGGAGAACCAAACCCCATTGTGAGACCAAAGGCCATTCGCATCGAAAAGCGCGAGTTCCCGCAGGGTGTAATAACGGCCGCGGTGCGAGTAGCTGGTCAAATAATCGAGTGGTTTCAGTTTCCGGAAGACGGTGATGGTGACCGATGTGCCGAGAACCTTTTTGAATTCTTCGAGCGTCGCAACTTTGTTACGAAGCAGGAGTGAGTGCAACGGTTCAGAGTGGTAGGAGAGCGGCCGCATAATGTTATAGTTCCGACTATATGAAATCTTCTATCGGAACTATAACAGAACTGGATGCTGTTAACCACTTCTGCGCAATGTGCTTTGCTACCTTGCAAGCAGCGGGGTACGAGAAACGGCCTGCTCGCCATCCGGCGTCTTAGCAGCTACTGATTCTGACCGATAACCGATTACTTGCGAATAGTTATTCTTGCGTCAGCCCTAAGGGCAAGATCGAGTACGGCAGCGCGCACTGCGGTATGTGCCACACTCAAGTACTGCCCGACGGCACAGTGCTGCAAGGCGGCCAAAGTAGCCTTCCGCTCGAACGCAGCGGCGCATGGATCGCGAGCCGCGACCGCGCGGCCCGCGAGGCACGGCAGATGCAGATCGTCGAACAGATAACCGCCATCCCTTGGCTGATCCCGATTTCGCAATCGAGAACAGGGATCTACGACGAGCTCCTCGCGATACGGTGGGCAACGCCGTCGTATGTTATAGAACGCGAGGGTGGCCTTCTTTACACGCCGTTCAAGGTTCCCGATTTGATCGGAATACGCGGACGGAAATACCTGGATGCGACCGGATTGGCAATACATCGCGACATTCGGGACCTCATGCGGTATGCGATCGTAAATCAGACATTGCAGATGCATGCCTGGTTCGGCGACTACCAACCCTTGCCGCCGGCCCCAACCTTGGCCCGCTACAGCGACGAACAACTCTACGCGCTTGCAAAATTTCTTTATGCGCTGGAACCGCCCCGCAATCCAAACACCCCTGATGAGCATTCGCGTCGTGGGAAACAGGTTTTTGAACGTCAGGGCTGTGGCGGATGCCATACGCCTCCGCTGTACACGGCGAACAAACTCACACCGGCAGCCGGGTTTAGCGTCCCGCGCGATCACTACGAAAAATACGACGTTCTGCCGGTTTCGGTCGGCACCGAATCTTCCGTCGCGCTCCGGTCGCGCCGTGGCACGGGGTACTATAAAATCCCCAGCCTTAAAGGTGTTTGGTACCGGCACGGCTTTGGTCATGGCGGCTGGTGCGAGTCATTGGAGGACTGGTTTGACTCCTCCCGTTTGCGCGAAGATTATGTCCCGACGGGGTTCCATCTCGGTCCCGGGCCCGTAAAGGGACATGAATTCGGCCTTGATTTGGCGCCGGACGACAAGAGGGATCTGATTGCTTTTCTAAAGACCCTCTAAGAAACGCGGTTGCCTTCGCTACATCGTGGCGATCCTCGTCGGGCCCGCCGCTCTTTCAGCCGCGAGCCAAAGGCTCCCCGGGTTTCGCTCGGGCCGTGTCACACCCACCCGTCACGCTCCACGAATTGAGCATCACCACACGCCTGTGCTACGGTCACAACACATGGGCGCGGCTGAGGCCCTCCGGCAACGATCACATTCCTGGCGCATGCTTACCGACACTGTAACGGTAGGCGCGTTCACAACACTCGCCAAATTGGTCGGCGCCGTGAAAGTCGCCGTCATGGCCCGCTACTTCGGCACCGGCGATGCCCTGGATGCATTTCTCATCGCCTATTTGTTGCCTTCGTTCCTTTCCGATGTCGTCGCCGGCTGCTGGACCCCAAGCATCATCCCCACTCTTCTCCGCATCGGTGCATCCCGCGGCGAACGCGCCGCCATCCGCTTTTCGCGAACAGCGCTGACCGTCAGCCTCGGGTTCATGATTGCGGCAAGCCTGCTGCTCGCCATTGTGAGTCCCTTCGCACTTCCCCTGCTGGGCTCGAGCTTCACTCCCGACAAGCTCTCGCTGACCACGGTCATCTTTTTCTCCCTGCTCCTCTGCCTGCCCCCCAGCGCCTGTATCGCCACCTGGCGAGCCGTTCTGAACTCCCGCGACATCTTCGCGCTGCCTGCCGCGGCTCCGGCCGCCACGCCTCTGCTCACCATCCTGGCGTTGTACGTCTTCGCTCCGAAAGCCGGCGTCTATGCACTCTGCGCGGGAACCGTTACCGGCGCGTTTGCCGAAGCGGCCATTCTCGCCATTGCAGTCCGCCGCCAGGGCTTCGCAATCCTCCCCGCATGGGACGGCTGGACGCCCGACCTGACAACTATCTGCCGCCAGTATCTGCCGCTCACCGCCGGCGCGATGGTTTCCTCCGCCTGCATCATCGTCGATCAGGCTGTCGCGGGTATGCTCGGCGCCGGCAGCGTTTCCGCCCTCGCCTACGGCAGCAAACTCGTGAGTGTGGGCCTCGCCATCACGGCCACCGCTTCGGCAACCGCCGCGCTCCCCGTCTTCTCCCGGCTCGCCGCAGCCGGCGATTGGAAACAGCTCCGCAATTCCGCCGCCCTCTTCATCGGTTCCGCCTTCGCCCTCAGCCTGCCCGCCACCGCCTTACTCATCCACTACTCACAGCCGCTCGTTCGCTTCATGTTTGAACGCGGCGCTTTCGGGGCCGGCGCTACCGGCCTCGTCACCACCGTCCAGGTGTATTCCCTCACACAAGTCCCCTTCGCGCTCGCCCTCGCACTCGTAATGCGGCTCACTGCCTCCCTCGAAGCGAGTTCCATACTCGCCAAAGTGGCGGTCATAGCTTTCATGGCGAACCTCATTGGGGATATCGGGCTCGCACGCTGGATGGGCATCGCTGGTATTGCTCTGGCAACCACAGCGGTTCAGGCGCTTTCGCTGCTTTCACTCATACTGCTGCTTGTCCGGAGGGAGCGGAGACTACTCGCATAGTGGCAGAATTCTACCCTCTGGGTTACCCCGTGCGGGTCGACACGGGTGTACCCGCCGTACTCGATGCGGCCGCGTGCAGTTGGGCCCGGTGGCAGCCTCGATTCCACCAGCCGCCGCTCCAGGTATCCGTCGAAGTATGCCCGGGCGCCGCAGCCACTGCTCCGCCGCGATTCCAGGCCGATCCTTGCGTCATCGAACTCTTCGCCGACGCGTCGAACCGCGGCACGTTCTGCTGTGGCCACCGAACCGCCCAACTTCGCATTACCCAGGGCACACTCGAGCAGCCCGAATGGTTCCGCTACCACTTCCTCGAGGCCCTGACCCTCACCGCCCTCGATACGGTTGCGTTCACGCCGCTCCATGCGGCCTGCGTGGCGCGCGGCGGGCGCGGTGTTCTGCTATGCGGTAGTTCGGGCTCGGGAAAAAGCTCGCTTGCCTATGCCTGCGCCCGCCAGGGTTGGACCTTCATTTCCGACGATGCCGTCCACGTCCTTCACGGTGGCGACGGTCTCGTGGTTGGGAACCCGCACCGTCTATACCTTCGCGCGTCGGCCGCCTCGCTCTTTCCCGAAATCGAACGGCTGCCTTCGCGCCTGCTGCCGAATGGAAAGCGCGCTGTTGAGATTTCGATGAATGGCGCGGCGTCTGCCGAAGCCGGTGCGTGCGTGTTCCTGTCCAGGAAACCCGATGCGCTCGCGGAACTCCGGCCAAGCCCGGCCCACCTAGCGCGTGCGTACTTCGCGGCGTACATCTCATGGGGCGATCCGCAATCGCAGCACCCCGCGTTCGACCTCGCGCTCCGCCACGGATGTCACGAACTGGTTTACAGCCGCATGGACGATGCTCTCCGCCTTCTGGAGCAATTGGCGTGAACCCCCATCGCGTCCTCCGGTTCGTGTGTACTGCTCTGCGTGTGCCCGCGCGGCCGCCCGATGATGCCTGGCGCCGGATCCTCGATTTCGCCGACCGCACTCAACTGACGCTCTTTCTCGATGGCGCTTCCGTGCAACCGGTATGGTTTCAGCAGCAGGTCGGACTCCGCGCGGTGAAAAATGCCGAACGGCTGCGCCGGTTACAAATCGCCTACCGCGAAATATCCGGAGCCTTCTCTTCCGCCGCAATTCCGTTCGTTCTTCTGAAAGGATTCACGCATCAAGCCTTCGGCATCGACCTGCTCCAGCGCGTCCAGTACGACCTCGACCTGTTGTGCGAACCCCATCGCGCCGCCGCCGCACTCGACCTGCTCCGCAAGCTCGGATATGCTCCCCACTCCGAGCGATCGCTATCGGATCAGCATTTGCCGCCGCTCGTAAAGCCGCATCAATGGAAATGGTCCGGCGACTATTTCGACCCCGCCATGCCCATCGCCGTCGAACTCCACACCGCCCTTTGGAACGCTTCCGGCGATCGCATCCGGCTCCAGGGCCCTGACATGTTCTGGAACCGCCGCTCGCTCGATTTCCCGGCGTTCATCCTCGCCGACCGTTTGGCCTTTGCGTCACTACATGCGCTGCGCCACATCCTCCGTAATGACGCCCGTCCGGCTCATGTGATGGAGTTGGCGTGCTTCCTCGAAACACGTGCTCGCGACGACAGCTTCTGGAGGCACTGGCAGGATCTTCACGATCCGCGGCTCCGGGCCATGCAGGCAGTCACCTTCCGCTTCGCGCGCGAATGGTTCCAGTGCCGCCTGCCGTCCGCAGCCGAACAGGAAGTGGACCGGCTCAGTTCGCGCGCTCGGGTCTGGTTCGAGGAGTTCGCTTGGTCCCCGGTGTTGAATCTCCTGGCGCCCAACAAGGACGTGCTTTGGTTGCACATGGCGCTGCTCTCGTCGGTGCGCGACTGCCTCACCGTCCTGCGCCGCCGGTTGCTGCCTTTGCATGTCCCGGGTAGGGGCGGTGTTGGCGAGCGCGCCAGCTATCACGCCTCCGCGATCCTGCCCGCGCTCGCCAGTGGCTTCCGCTGGTGCTGGCGGTCCACCGCCTCCAGAACCACTCCGCAAACGTCCTCTTGAAATCGTTCCACCGTGTACCGTTGGCGCCATGCCGCCCGCGCACGCTGGGCGATGGCGCGAAGTCGCTCCGGCGCCCTCACCGCTTTCATGATTCCGGCGGCCAGCGCTTCGGCCGATCGCTCCCGCACCAGCAAGCCGGTAGCGCCGTGCTCGATCAACTCTGGAATGCCGCCCGCCGCATACGCGATCACCGGAATGCCGGCCGAGAACGCCTCTGGAATCACTCGCGGCGTCGCGTCGATCGCCGTGGACGGAACCACCAGCAGATCGATGCCGGCCAGGAATTCCGCTGCGTCCACCCAACCGGCCATCTCTACGCGCGCCTCCGCAGACTTGCGCTGCACCCAGGCATAGTAGCCTTCGCCGCGGAACATGGGCCCACCCGCAATCACGAAACGGCACGGCATTAACTTCGAAACGATTTGCGCCGCACGCACAAATTCCAGTTGGCCCTTCTCGGGCGCCACCCGGCCCAGCACGCCGATGGTCGGATACCCGCGCAGCGTTGTATCGCGCCCCGCGCATTGCCGTACGCCGTTTGGAACCACTCGCAATCTCTTGCTGGCCGCCGTTTCGAGACGCTCTGCCACAAAGCGGGACGTTGCCAGCACGGTGGCTCGCGAAATCCGGATGGACGCGCGCAGCAGTGCCGCGGCGCTCGTTTGCGTCACGGCATTGTGCGCATGAAATACCACCGCGGTCCCGGTGAATGCGAGCGCCGCCCCTGGCATCATCCGCGGTCCATTCACGTAGATCGCATCGAACCGGTGTTCCCGGTGCAGGGCGCGGATCATCGCCCGCTGCCGCCGTAGTTGATGCGCGAACTTCACCGCGTCCCCCGCCGTTTTTCGGTGGGAGCTCAAGGGGCCGCACGGTATTGTCTGAATCGATGAGCACAGCGGCCGGAGCGTTTCGGCGAGGTCGCCATCCGGAACCGCCGCGTGCAATTGCCATCCCCTCGCCGCGAATCCCGTCGCTGTGTCCACCAGGCAGCGCTGTGCTCCGCCCATTTCGGCGTACTGGTCAATCAGCAGGATTCGCATGATTCTGTTCCTTCGTCGCTTGCGCCAGCACCCAGAAGAACACCGGCAGCACTCGCCAATACGTCAAAAGATCGCCCGAAAGCATCTGCACGGCAAAACCTGCTTGAAAGCAAAACATCCATTTCGCATAAAACGAATTCTCCGATCGCAGCCCGCGCCACGCCGCCCGGAAGATCGCCGCGTTCAACGCAATCAATCCCGCCAAACCGGCGATTCCGGTCTCCACTAGCGCTGACAGGTACATGTTGTCGGCGATGACGGGACGCCCTGCCTGCTGCGTGTAGGCCAGCGTCTTGTACCCGACCCCCGCCACCGTCTGCCAGGGATGGCTCGTGACGAAATCCACCAGCACTCGCCAGTTATCGAGTCTTCCCGATAGCACGCGGTCCGGCCGCGATAGCGCATTTTCAAATGTGAACCCCAACCGCGCCCAATAGGAGAACGCTACTTCGGGAAACGCCAGCAGAAACACCGCCGCCACCGCGCCCATTAACGCCATCGCCACCAGCACCGGTCTTGTTCGCAGCCACCGTTTCCGTTCCAGCACCGCCAGCGTTCCGATCCCGATCCCAGCCGAGGCCAGCGCTCCGCGCGAGTACGACAACAGCAGCGCGAGTCCGAACACCACCGCTCCGGCCCACAACCAAACCCTCTTGATGGCACGCCGCTCCCTTCTTTCGAGCAGCGCCACCGCGGCCATCACCAGAAAGAGCGAGCAAAAGGTCCCCAGCGTGCTCGATTCGTAGAACAATCCCTGCGCCCGCCGGTAAACTCCCGAATCCAGCCAGATGTATTGCGGTCCATACCCTGCCGGCGCCGGCAATTGAAACCAGAAGTCGATGCACCCGAACCCGGCGGCCGCCACCGCCAACCAGAACAGCAGGCGTAGCGTCCGCTGCCTCGGGTCCGCGCCGCCTTCCTGAACCGCGGTGAAGTACACCAGCACGGAAATCCCGAACAGCATCACCCGCACCGCCGAGTTCGCGGCGATCACCGGTCCGGAATAGGCCGCCGCGAATCCCACGCTCGCCAGCAGCGCCGCGAACAGCCACAGGATCGACAGGTTCAGGACAGTTGCGTGAATGCGCCATGTGCCCGCTCGAACGAGCGCTGCCAGCACTCCCGCCACCGCAACTACCGCCGCGGGATGTGGCCCTGAATCGCCCCACGGTACGGGCAGCGGCGGCAACAACAGGGCGGCCGCGAAGAACACCCGTATCCAACCCTGCTCTGCCGCGAATGCGTACCACAGCACAGGTGCGGCACACATAGCCAGCGCGAACGCTCCAGCGTATTCCCACCGGCTGCACGCCACCACGCCCACAGCCACTCCCATGAAGGACAGCAGCACTATGGTGCCGGAGGTTCGTGCGGGAATGCGTCCGCTATGCGCTGTCACGCTGGGCCACTTTGAACGCCGTCCGTAGGTGTCGCGCCCGCTGCTTCTCGAGGCCGAATCGCAAAGCCGAATAAACCAGCCACGTCACAATCGACAGGACGAACGCAGCCGCGCAGTTCAGCGGCAGATTCGGCGAACTCGGACGCTGCGGCACAATTCCGGGGTCGATGATTCGCAACTGCTCAGCCTGCGTTCCGGAAATCGCGTCTACCTCCGCGCGGCGTTTTGCGGCGCGGTCAAATTCCGCTCTTGCCACGTACAGCAATTCTTCCGCTTTCTCGCGCCGCGCCGATGCTTGCGCCAATAACGCGCTCTTCCGTGCAAGCTCGCTAGCGACGGATGAGCGGCTCGCTTCAAGCGCGGCCACCCTCGCCCGCTGTGCGCTCAACTCCGAACGGATCGATGCAATCTCGCGCTGCTCTAAACCGGCCTTCGAAACCTGCGATTCACGGGCCGCATACTCTGCCTCGAGCGCTCGCGCTTCGGCCAGTTGGCCCCGAAGGTCGGTCTGCACATTCGCCAGCGGGTCCACTTCCGCTTCAAGCGACGTCTCGCGCCCGGACGCCGTAACGCCGGCCAGTTCTGCCTGGGCTTCGGTTAGCGCGGCTCGAGCCTTGTCCTCGCGCTTGCGTGCTTGCTCCGCCAGTTTCTGTCCGCTTGCCTCACCGATCCCATTGCTCAGATTCACGGTTTCGGAAGCGAGATACTCGGCCACTTGTTGTGCTTGCTGCGGGTTCGGAAGCGTCACCGAAATCCGCAGGAGTTTCGTTTCCTTCGGCTTGGTCACCTCGAGCACCCGCTTCTTGAACGTCTCGATCGGCGGCGAGCCGGCTGCAGGCAGCAGATGAAACCGGGCGCACGCGGACGCGAACATAGTATCGCTCGACGCAAACTGCTCGTACGTCTTCAGCGATTCCAGGTACACCGGACTGACCGCCGTCGAAATGCGCGGATCGCCGCCCGCCGGCGGTTGAATCACCACGGTGGCTGTCGCCGTGTACTTCTTCGGCAGAACCAGGCTGATCGCGGCCGCTGTTGCCAGTGCCGACGCCACCACAATCGCGGCCAGCCGTAAATGGCGCCTCGTGTAGTCGATAAATTCGAACGGCTCGAATGCGTCGCTCATGGCTCTGTTCCCGTCGCGCTTCGCTTCCGGTCATTCCTTCTGATGCGACTTCTCGCCGCGGCGCTGGCTTTGGCCCTGCCTCTCGCCATCGCGCCTGAAGTTTCGTTTTTCGGCGACGTTACGCCGAAGGCTATCGTTCTGCTGTTGGCGTGCGCTATCGCCTGCGCCATCACCGCATGGCAATCGGCGGCTATCGTCGCACTCCTGCGCACGCGGCCGGGACGCTGGTTCCTCGGGCTTGTCGCCGCGTCGATTCTCGTCACTATTCTTTCGACCGCTTTATCCCCCCATCGGGAACTGGCCTGGTACGGTTCGAATTGGCGGCGATTCGGCGCCGTCGAGCAGATCGCCGTGATGCTGCTGGCCGTCTCGTTCGCAGCGGCCTCGGTTCGCGACCGCTCCATCGCAACCTGGTTCCTTCGCGCCGCCTGTGTCTCCGGGATAGCCGCTTCGTTGTATGCGTCGTTCCAGTATTTTGGGCTGGATCCGTTCTTTCCCGCCGCCGCTTATCATGCTGGCGAAGGCCCATTCCGCATCGTGCGTCCCCCGGCGACGCTCGGACACGCCGATTACCTCGGAGCATTTCTGCTTTGGCCTGTTTTCGCCGGATTCGCTTTGATGCTCTCGGACCGCGCCCGCGTATGGCGAACCGTCGGGATCGCGTCCGTCCTATCGAGTTCGGCGGGAATCCTGCTCAGCGGTTCGCGCGCGCCCTTGTTCGGGCTGATTTTCGGCTTGGCGCCCCTCGCACTATTCGTTCGGCCGAAGCCGCGAAGGGTAGCCGCGTTCGTTGCGCTCCAGGTCGCATTGGTGGCGATCTTCTATGTATCGCCCGCAGGCGAGCGCCTGCGCGCGCGCATCCATTGGATCGGCGAAGAACCCGCCGGCGGCGCCCGCATACTCCTCTGGCGCGATTCTCTGTCTGTCATCGCCGCTGAACCCCTTCGCGGTGCCGGCCCCGAAAACTTCATCGCCGAATTCCCGCGATACCAGTCAATCGATCTCGCGCGTGCGTATCCCGACTTCTACCACGAGTCTCCTCACAATTTCGTTCTGGACGCCGGCGTTTCTCTCGGCATTCCCGGTGCAGTCCTTCTGCTCGGCTTGTGCCTCATAACCATCGGTACGGGTTACCGCATGCGAGCCTCCGCCCCGGTGCTGGCGGGAACGTTGACTTCTGCCGTCGTCGCCTCGGTTGTAGCTCACCAGTTCACGGTGTTCACCGTCCCCGACGCTCTATTCTTCTACTCAGTGATTGGCTTGCTGGTCGCCGCAGCCGAGCCCGTCCGCAGCGAAGGCCCAGTGCTCTTCTGGCGCATTCCGGCCTTCGCAATAAGCCTTTGTGTCGCCGCGATACTCGTTCTGGCAGCCTACAGAATCGGGCGGCCGGACCACGACCTCGCGGCGGTGCGAACCGCGATGAACCGCAACGACTACCGTGCCGCCGGACTCTTGTATCAGGCGCTCGGCACAAACAGGACCGCCGGAAGCGCCGATCTCTATTTCTCTCGCCGGTGGGCCGCCGCGGCCGCAGCCGCCCCGGACGCGCTCTCGAAGTTCTACTACTCCCGTCTCGCGAACCTTGCTTCCGCCCGCGCCCTTCACGACCCCGAACAGCGGCCGAATGCCTTCTATAATCTCGCCGCCTTCGCAGCCACCCGCGGCGACTTCCGCGGCACCGAGAACGCCCTTCGCGGCGCAATCGCCGCCGCCCCGAACTGGTTCAAGCCGCATTGGGCCCTCGCCCGCCTTCTCGATCGTACCGGTCGAATCGACGAAGCCCGCACCGAAGCGGCCCGCGCCGTCCAACTCGACGCCGGCAAGAATCCGGAAGTCTCCGAAACCGCCCGCACGATCGGAGCGACCTCAACCCTCCGCTAACCTTCTATTACTGAACGGCTGGCGTCCGCAGTGATGCTACAGCGTGGGTGTGCCGGTAAATGAAATCGCCGCCTTGTCCTTGCCCGGCATGATCGCCCAGCCGACGATAACACCTTTCCCGTTGATTCCCGTCACCTCGGTCCTGACAGCGCCAGGATAATCAACGACCTGGACCGGGATGTTACGGACCGCGCTGACAGCCATTTCAGTCGGCCTGAGGTCGGTCAGGTAGTCGTACACAAATCCGTGCCATTTTCCTGCTATATCCTCAAATCGCCCGACTATCTTACCCGCAGGATCGCTGATTCCCAGCGCACAGGCCGATTGCGCACCGGGAATGATGAGTTCCAGATAGTTCCCCTTCGGCCCTCGCAGGAATGGAAATTCACTGCCGCGGCGACCGCAGCCGACCACCGTGTCATCCGCGGCTATCCCGTACACTGTCGTAGCATCACCGTTGGGAAATGTAATTTCCTGATAGTCGGAGCCGATTTTCAAATAGCTTATCGTGGGTCCGCCATCCCCCCTCAGTCGCCCGACTATGTGTCCAGCACTGTTGATGGCTACTCCGTATTCCTCTGGGAAAACGTCATCCGACGGATATCCAAAATATTTTATCGTTCGCGGTGAGCCGCCGGCTTCAAAAGCATAGACTGCGCTCCAGCCTCTCTCGTAGAATGCACCCGTTCCAACCATCTCACCAAAGTTGTTGATTCCGTTTAGGACAAGAGAATCATAGTAGAGCTCATAGAGTTCGACTCGTTCCATAGTGCCGTTTGCATGCCGCTTAAACGCGTGAGTGCCCCAGTCGCGAGTCAAGGTGTAGTGGCCGACAATGGCCCCCCGATTGTTGATCGCCTGCGCATACGTCCATAGGCCGTCGACTGTGAACGGGTCAAACCTATACTGCTGTGCCGACAGCGGAAAAACCAGGACCGACGTGAGAACGAAATGCAATCTAAACAACACCCATCCCTCCATAGCGGCCATTATGTTCTCCGTTAGTTCCTTTGGCAACTCGGGTGTTTGACTGATCGCAGCCGATGCAGCGTCCTCCGGCCCCTCCTGTTCCCGCGTACGCTCCCCGACGGTCTGAATACATGCGGTGCGGTCGCACCACAGGAGGTAAAGATTCATGCGTTTATCGCGCGTGGCACTGATCGGTGCCGCTCTTTCCGCTGGTCTGTTCGCGCAGATCCCGTCGGTGGCGGATGGAGGAGTTTTGAATGCCGCGAGCTTCGCAAAAGGTCAGGCCGTGAGCGCCGGGTCGCTGGTCTCGATTTTCGGCTCACAACTAGCGGCTGGCCTTGCTCAGGCGGATTCCGTTCCCCTTACCACCACCCTTACGGACGTCAGCGTGACGTTCAACGGCGTCCCGGCGCCGCTTCAGTTCGTATCGCCCGACCAGATTAACGCACAGATGCCGTGGAACGTCCTGCCCGACGGAGTCACAACGGGCGTCGCTGATGTCGTGGTCACTCGGGGCGGCAACAAATCCGCCGCTATGATGGTTCAGATCGGACCGTCCACGCCCGGACTGTTCAGCATCCCGCCCGGCGCCGGCTACGCGATTGCCATCAACGCCGACGGTTCGCTTGCGGCTCCCGATGGCGCGATCCCCGGTTTCCCAACACACCCCGCGAGAGTCGGCGACACGCTGATTCTGCTGGGGACCGGACTCGGCGGCGTGGATTCACCACTAGCCAATGGCGCCGCATCCGCGGATAAGTTGCGGAAGGCCGTCATCCAACCCGGAGTCTTCATCGCCGGTCAGGCCGCGCAGGTCGGCTTCGCGGGACTCAGTCCGCAATTTCCCGGTGTGAATCAGTTGAATGTCGTGGTTCCGAGTGTCACACCCGGCAATTCGCTCCCGATTCAGCTTGATGTGTCAGGCGTCCGGAGTTCGGACCAGGTCGTCATCGCCGTCACTCAGTAGGCTCATGATGCATCCCGGCCGGTAAGCCACCGGCCGGGCGTCCTCAGCAGGATCATCGCGTATAGCCGCGAACAGCGATTTCGAACGTAAAACAAATCCAACCGCCGGCGTTGTGGGTAGGTCAGGCGGTTCCGTCCGAGTATCTGCCACAATCCCGTGATCCCAGGCGGCACGCGCAGTACCTCGCGAGACGCACGCCCGTAATAGGTATCCAGTTCCACCCGCGTCAGCGGCCGCGGTCCGACGATCGACATCCTGCCCGCCGCCACATGCAGGAACTGCGGCAATTCGTCAATCGAATACTTGCGCAGGAACGCAGCGAACCGGCTGGTGACGCGTTCGTCGCGATCCAATTTCGATGGCGGCACTCTGGGCTCTGCAAGCCGCTCCACGAATCCGGTAGTGCGCGCAGGCGCTGCGTTCTCGGTGCCCCACATCGTCCGCAGCTTCCACATCCACAGTTCCTCGCCATTCAGCCCCACGCGCCGATGTGCGACCAGCGGCGGCTTCCCGGACAGGATTCTCACGGCGATTCCAGCGGCAATCACTGCAGGCGCGCTCAAAGCCAGTGCCGCGACGCCTGCCAGGCGCTCGACGATTCCGACACCCGCTATGGGCATCGGCGCGCCCACAAAATCCGGGGAAACGAACTCCTCGCTTCGAGCCGATACCGTGGTCATAAGTTGCGCGAGACCGCACTGGTTTAGACCACGGCGTGTTCGCGCTCAGAACATCGCCTCAGGCCGCGACGGCGCTACCGGACGACGACCGCTGTTTTGTAATCGCTGCTTCCATTCGCGATGTATGCGATATCCAGCCCTTGGATCGTCAGCCGGTTTTCGAGCGGATGAGCTCCGATGAACGCGTAGCCTCTCTCCGTCGGAGGCAGCGCCGCAAGCACGAACGCCGGCACAGTCAATGTCCCTTTGCTCGCCTCCGCGACGCACGCCAACAGTGTCTCGTCGTCCTTGTCCCAATTGCCGGACGTCAGGCCGAATACGATGTGTCCGGTGCTGCGGCCGCCCGACCACGTCACTGTCAATGGCTGCGAGCGATCAATCGTTCCCTGCGCAGCTTTGTTCGTCCATACCAACGGTGCGCCGATCTGAAGCGACGCCTTGAATGCCGGGACATCCTTGCCGCCGGTCCCGGATATTTCGTACATCCCGGCCGGCAGACCGGTGTCGGGCAGACCGGACGAAAACGTCAGCAGATACTGGCCTTGCTGGTTCCGGGTGATGGTGCGGACGCCGTTCGGCCCTTCGTACCGCAGCGTCGGCCCCGCATCCAGCGTCTTGCCTTGTCCGGCCTTGACGTTCGTAATGCGCTTCGGCACCAGGGTGCAAGTTCCGGATTCCGGTAGAGCGGCCGCGATCGCCGGCCCCAGGTACTGCATGCCATTCAACGTGCTGAAGCCGGCCGCGATTCCCATATCGCTGAACTCGGCAGCCGCGCGCAGCAGCGCTCTTCTTCCCTTCGGTCCGGCGGTTGCGATCGCCGCTGCGTACTTGCTCGCAATGTTTCTCAACGCGCGCCGGTCGCCGGTCAGCCGCGCGCGCGCCAACCTCCGCACATCGCCCGGATTGACCTTCGTCTTGAGAGCCGCCGATAACTGAGCAGCTATCCGCGCGGAATAATCGAACCCGGCGCCCTCCAGTACGCCCGCCGGCCCTAGCGCGATGCCTCCAGCGTTCACCGGATCGCCCGCCAGGAATCGCGCGAGGATGTTCGACGAAATTCCCATCTCGGATTTGCAGGCTTCGCCGGAAGATGCCATCGCTAGCGAAACGAAATTGCTGGTCCGTCCCGCCCTGCGTACCGACACCGGAATGACGCACCCGGGCGCCACATCCGGAACTTCCACCACAATCTGATCCAGTCCCGCGCAGCAACCCGACCGTCCCGCATATAACACCTTGGCCGTCTTGCTGCCGATCCATACCTCGACGCCATCGAGCGAGGTGCCCGGCTTGGGCATGCTTCCGTCATCGCCTTCCACCGCGCCCAACCCGGTGCCCCATAGGATGATCGCTTGCCCCGCCGCCGCTGGTTCCGACGCAGTGTTCAGCTTGTAGTCGGCCGATGTGATCGACCCCGCGCCTGCCCCGGTGCCGGATTGGCTGAATATCCCGAACGCGGACGTTGCGACTCTCAGAAATTCGGGCCAGCCGGTGCGCCCTCCCGCCGTGATTGTGAGTTCGCCTTCACCGGCGGGTGTGTTCGACGGCAGCACGGCCGCCACTTGGCCACTGGAGGCATATAACACCGGACAATCGACTTTCGTGCCCCCGATGCTGACTTGCACGGAGGTACCGGCCAATTTCAACGGCAGCGGTAGTGCCGCCTGAACCAGAGTTTCGGGGCCGAGACCGTCGCCAAAAATTACGAAGATTGAGCCGGGAGCAATGTATTTTGTATAACTCGCGGCGTGTGAAATTTGATAGACGTAAGGCGGTTGTGCCAGCACGGCACCGCAGATCAAAAAGAATGCCGCCAACCGAATGAACTTCGTTAATTCAGACATGAGACTCCCGAATAGGACAGCCGACGTCAATTATGGATCAACTGAGAAGCGCCGGCGTCTCTATTCGGGAATCCGCATCGATCGGTTTACGGGAGTGCCGCCTTGTACAGGTTCACCATCGCCTGGTGGAACGAATCCAGACAGGCCTTCTTCATATAAAGCATGTGGCCCGCATCGCAGTAGTACATACTGACGTTCTTGCGAAGGGTCGGATCCAGGTCGAGGTGGTCAACGGTGTATTCCGCCGCGAAGAACGGAGTCGCCAGATCGTAATATCCCGCGCCCACAAGCACGTGCATCGCCGGGTTCTGCGTCAACGCCTGCCGCATCGGTTCGGCGACATTGAGATACCGGTTCTCAGCCCGGCCATAGCTCCAGGGACGCACTTTGCCGGTCAGGATCTCGTACGGGAGATCGCTCTTGTAGTCCAACTCGGTCTTCACATATGAATTGAACATCGCCGTGTAGACGCCCTGCACCGCGGCGTAACTCGGATCGTATTCGGCGCGCTCGCCCGCCGCATCGAGATCGATACCCTCCAGGCGGCTGTCGTAACGGCCGATGGTCCGGCGCCGTTCTCGCAATAGCTCCTTGGCGAAACGCGACATGGAGACACGCAGGTTGGCTTCCTCGATAAACCGCGGCGACAGCCCGGTTAGCGACGCGAGGTGCTGCACCACGTCTGCCCGTTCCTGCGCAGTTAACTCGGAGCCTTTCATCAGTGCGACGGTATACTGATTGGCTGCGTAGCGCCGCGATTCTGTAATTGCCTTTTGTAAGTCGCCCTGTAAGTTGGCGGGTAACTTCTTGTGATACCATGCCGCCGCTGTGTAACTCGGCAGGAACATGATATACGGAAGATCGTTACCTGTCGCGAAGTTCAATGTCTCGAAGTTCAACACGGACGAGAGCAGGGTAATTCCATTTAGGTAAATACCGCGTTCCAACAACACCTGCGAAAGACCTGCCGCGCGCGTCGTTCCATAGCTTTCGCCGGCCAGAAACTTCGGCGACGCCCACCGGTCGAATCGAGTCAAATACAGACGAATGAAATCCGCTACCGAGTCCAGATCGCCTTCCACGCTGTGAAACTGCGCGGGATTCTCCCCCGGCGCATGACGGCTAAACCCCGTGGTGACCGGGTCGATGAAGACCAGGTCGCTCATCGTGAGCGTCGTGCCCTCGTTGTCCACCAGATGATACGGCGGCGAGGGTTGAACTCCTTCCGGACTGCCCATCACTACCCGCCGCGGTCCCAAAGCGCCCATGTGCAGCCAGACCGATGATGAACCCGGGCCGCCGTTGAACGCGAAGGTCACCGGCCACTGCGATTTGTCCGCGCGGTCGGTCCGCGTGTAGGCGACGAAGAACACGCTTGCCAGAGGTTTCTCGTCCTCGCGCCGCAACACTAGCGTTCCCGCCGTTGCCGTGTACGGGATATTTTGCCCGTTCACCGTAATAGAGTGGTCTGTTTTCGAGAATCTCTCGACCGCCGGAGGTGCCGGGAACCGGCGATCTTCGGCCGCACCGGCTTGACCGGTAGCACCTCTCTCGGCGGCGCCCGGCGCTTCCTGTTGCCGGTTGGGTCCGGGCCGGCGTCCGGGCTCACCCGGCGTGGGCGCAGGCGTCTGTGGCGTTTCGCCGGGTGGCTGCGCCGGAGCGGCGGCCGGAGGCGGTTGCTCTTGCGGACGCTGTTGCTGCGGTCGCTGTTGTTGTTGTCCGCGCTGAGCTTCCGGTGTCTGCGCCCGCACTGTGGCGAGTGTTAAATAAAGAGTAAAGACAGTAAAAGTATGACGGAACAAACTCCCTCCACGATCTGACTGTGATTATACGACTCAGATCGCGGAACCCCGGTAGCGATGCGCCGGATTGCATGTTCTTAGCGCCTATATACGCGGCCATCGCCCAGTGGCGATACATCGCACCATAGGCGCTGATGATGCTCACCTCCGGGTCGTACACATGTGTTGGCTCGCCCGCCACACCGTTCAGTTCAAGGACCGTGAACTCGCCCGCTTGAAAGGCGGCAACCGACGGTGTGCGCACGTCGAAGCGCCCGATGTAAAACCCGGGATGGCTCTTCGCCACTTCGTCCACGCCACGCTCCAGTTCGGGCGTGATCAGCGTCGAGGCATCGCAGAAGATCGCGCCCCGGCAATGCGAGCCGATTTCAACAAGCGAGCATCGCTCGCCGGGCTCCGGCACATCGTTCAGATCACGCCGGCAGTTTGCGGCATAGGCGGGCTCGAGCGCGACCGCCCGGCGATCCGCCAGTATCAATTCCCGGATCGAGCGCTTACCGTCGCCGGTTACCGATGGGAACGTCTTCTCCGTTATCGAAATCACCCGGCCCGACTCGTCTCCGGGCCTCCGGTAATACAAAACACCAAACTCAACCCCCGAAACATGCACCTGTAGAATTGTTTTATGACCAAGCTCAAGATACTCGGCCAGCTCCGCCTCATTGCGAATGATCTTCACATCCCGCCCGCGCTCTCCGACATCCGGCTTTGCGACCACCGGGAACGTCTGCCGAGGTGCGCACTTCTCGACAACGAGGAACGGCGCCACCCGGCCTGACCGCTTCAGGTGCTCGAGGATTGCCGATTTTGACTCTCCCACTAACCCGGAGAGCGGGATGCCGGGATTCGAGCACAGGAACACGCGGATCGAGCGATACCGGATCGCAAGTATCACCAGCCACGGGACCAGAGGAAGATAGACGGCCCACACCGGCCAGAATTCCCACGAAGTTACCCGTTTGAACCAACCTGCCGCGCGCCTTCGTGCCAGCGGGTTCGCGAGCTTAACGACGATCCATCGCAACGCCAGGCCGCAAATTCCCGCAAGCGCCACTCGCACCACGATATTCTGCACGCGCATCGCACCGTGCGCCCCTGCGATCGATGCTGCCGCCACCAGCATCGGCGTCCAGATCGCCGCGGCCGCCAAAAGATACAGCGCGAACTTACCTAAGTCGGTCGGCAGACTTCCCGCGATCAGATACATCGGCAACCGCAGGCCCGGCACGAAGCGGCTCCCGAGTATCGCCCAAAAACCGCGAGCTTCGAGCCAGTCACTCGCCCGCGCAATGCGATCGCCCGAAACGAACTTCGGCAGCAACTTACGTCCCGCGATCCGGCCTACAGCGAGTAACATCAGATCCCCTGCCCAGATACCGAGGGCTGCCGCTAGGATCGCGCCGGTCAAACTGATACGGCGGTCGGCTGCGAGCAACCCAGCGCCGATGGATGCCAGATCTTCGCTGGCGAGAGTCGAGACCGCAATAAGTATGTATTGGAGCATAGTAATTCCGAACAAGGAGAACCGTCGATGTAACTCATTCGCACATCGTTCTGAGTAACCTGGATGCGCGTGAAACTTACCGTCGCTGCATCATCCCGGTGCATGCAGGGTGACAACGCACCCTTAACCGGATCGTGGCTCCGATGAAATCGAGCGAGCGCCTGCGGCGTGATCTTCCCCGACCAACGGAATTGCGCTTTCCTCACGGTCCGTGCCGCCGGGTCGCAAATGGATGACGAAGTCAGCGGGAGGTCATCCGCCGTCGCATACCGCACTGTGAAGCGCCGTCCATCGGAGTTCACCAGCGCCGGCCCGTGTTTCAGATCGATGGCCAGCAAGACGAACGGCCCGAATTCCCGCGGCTCGAGTTCGAGCGCACGATCCAAAGCCCTCCACATGTCCCGCCCGCGCAGAGCCTGGCGCACGATCATCCCGCGGCTTTGCACTCCGGGCTTCGCACCGCCGGGGTAAGCATTCACCAGGCACACCGAAACGCCGTGATCGTTCACCCCGATCCACGTCCCTCCGCCCGCGACATCGGTGGGCGCCAGAGCCGTGACGCCCCCGAGATCCTGTACGCGCGGCCCAACCGCGCGCGGCCGGGATAACTTCTCGTCCCGGTTGAAGAACAACTGATATCCGTCGGATTCACGGAGCCAGGTTGCAGTGCACATCCTGACTACCGCCCCTGCATCGCCATGTAGCGCAGTGTCGACCGCGCCACTCCAAACGTCTCGTCTGGTTCGACGCCGAGGGACCGCGCGGCAATCGCGATCAACGCATAGTGGTGCGTCGTATGGCTCGCGACAACCTGTAACTCGCGGGCGATCGTCGATCCCATCCAGATCTCGCCGTCTTCCATCCGCACGCGAACGGGCGCATCCGGATCGAGATCCAAACACTCGTTCAACCGGTCCAGGATGGACTCGATCCGCGCGAGGCACACGGCGCGCGACTTCTCAACTGAAATGTCCCGGCGGCGCCGGTCATAATCGACTTCCCGATCGTCGAGCCCCTGCAAAAGGCACTCGTAGAACTCGAGGATGTGGCGGAAGTGCGCGCCGATTCGCTGCGGCGATTGTGCGTACTGCGTGTCGTCCAGGCACGCCAGCAAATCGCTGCCCTGCTGCAGCAGTTCTGAGTTGACTTCAATCAGTGGCTCGTTCATTGGCTTACAGGTTGAATCCACCAAGGTCCCCACTTATTCCTGCAAAAAACCGGGAATAACAGCCCGGCCGGTGGCGATTAAGACGGCGTACTCGCCATGGAATCGAACAAACACTGGCCCGAATATCTGATCGAAGCCGCCGCGCTGGGCACCTTCATGGTGTCCGCCTGCGCGTTCACGGCCGTCTTCGAACATCCTTCATCGCCTGTCCACGCCGCGCTGCCGAATGTCGCGGTCCGGCGCGTACTCAGCGGGCTGGCGATGGCGCTCACCGCGATCGGCATCATCTATTCGCCGTTCGGGAAGCGCTCCGGCGCGCACATGAATCCGGCCATTACCGCCACCTTCTATCTGCTCGGTAAGATCCGCGGCACCGACGCCATCCTTTATGTCCTGGCCCAGTTCGCCGGCGGATACGCGGGTGTCGTCCTGAGCGAACTCTTCACCGGAACGCGCCTTCGAGATTCGTCAGTGAACTACGCCGTTACCGTGCCCGGGCCCACGGGCGGCGTTGTTGCTTTCCTCGCGGAGTTCGCCATTTCACTGCTGATGATGACGGTCATCCTCGTCATGTCGAACCGGCCAAACCTCAACCGTTACACGGGCCTGGTGGCCGGCGTTTTGATCGCGCTCTACATCAGTTTCGAATCGCCGTACTCGGGAATGAGCATGAATCCGGCTCGAACGCTCGGATCGGCCATCCCCGCGCACACCTACACGGCACTTTGGATCTACTTCACGGCTCCGATTCTGGGCATGCTGCTGGCCCAACAGATCTACCGTTCCCGCGCAGGCGCTCACAACGTGCTCTGCGCCAAGTTTCACCACGACAACGACCAACCTTGCATCTTCCGCTGCAACTACCGCAAGGCCAAAGGAGCGACGGCATGACAGCCAATCAACATTACGACGTCATCATCATCGGGACCGGAGCCGGCGGCGGAACGCTCGCCTGGAAGCTGGCCCCTTCGGGCAAACGCATCCTCCTTCTCGAGCGAGGCGGCTACATGCCCCGCGAAGAAGACAACATGAGCTCCCGCGCCGTCTTCATCGACGGCAAATACAAAGCCCACGAAAACTGGACCGACCGCGACGGCAAAGTCTTCCATCCCGGCATCCACTACTACGTCGGCGGCAACACCAAGCTCTACGGCGCCGCTCTCGTCCGTCTTCGCCAGGAGGACTTCGGCGAGATCCGGCATCACGGCGGAGTCTCACCGGCCTGGCCCGTGGACTATCAGGATTTCTCTCCTTATTACACGCAGGCCGAACATCTCTATAGCGTTCACGGCAATCGCGGCGAAGATCCCACCGAACCGCCCGCCGGCACGGGTTACTGCTGGCCGGCGCTCGATCACGAACCGCGCATCCAGCAACTGCACGACGACCTCGCCCGCATCGGGCGCCGTCCGTTCCATCTGCCGGTGGGCGTGATGTACAACGCAAAGAGCCCGCACACCAGCAAGTGCATCCGGTGCTCCCATTGCGACGGCTATCCGTGCGCGCTGAACGCGAAGTCCGACGCGCAGGTGGTTTGCGTTGATCCGACTCTTCAGCAGCACCACAACGTCACGCTGATGACTCACGCTTACGTTGAGCGGCTCGAAACCAATTCGGCGGGTACAGAAATCACGAAGGTGGTCGTCCAGCACAACGGCGCGGCCGAAACATTTTCTGCCGATATTGTTGTAACTGCCTGCGGCGCAATCAACTCCGCCGCACTGCTGCTTCGCTCCGCCAACGACCGTCATCCGAATGGACTCGCCAACGGATCCGGCCTCGTCGGCCGCAACTACATGTGCCATCACAACTCGGTCCTGCTGGCGATTTCGTTTACGCCCAACCCGACCAGGTTCCAAAAGACGATCGGCCTGAACGACTTCTACTTCGGCGCCGAGGATTTCGAATACCCGCTCGGCCATATCTCGATGGTCAACAAATCCGATGCCGACGCGCTTCGCAGCGGTGCTCCCGTCCCCGGTCCGGACGTGACGTTCGAAGAGATGGCCCGGCATGCGCTCGATTTCTGGCTCACCTCGGAAGATCTGCCCGATCCCGAGAATCGCGTCGTCGTGCGTAACGACGGGCAGATCAGCCTGCACTACCGCGAGAACAACACCGAAGGCCACAAGCGCCTCTCCGCGAAGCTCAAAGGCATGCTCTCCGACATCGGCTGCAAAAACAAACTGCTGCCCTGCAATTACTACATCGGCAAGAAGATGCCGCTCGAAAAGACGGCCCACCAGGTAGGCACCCTCAAGTTCGGCGACGATCGCAGCCAGTCGGTCCTCGATACCAACTGCAAGACCCACGACATCGACAACCTGTACGCGGTGGACGGCAGTTTCTTCGTCTCTAGCGGCGCGATGAATCCGGCGTTGACCATCATGGCGAACGCGCTCCGCGTCGGCGATCACTTGCTGGAAAGGTTGTCCGCATGATCCGCCGAACCTTTCTCACGATCGTACTGACAGCCGCCGCCGGGCTCGCGGATGCGCGGGTCTCCGCGGTCGCGTCAGTGGGCATGACCGTCTCCGACCTCGACAGGTCGATCGATTTCTACACCAAGGTGCTGACCTTCGAGAAGGTCTCTGAGCGTGAAGTGTACGGCCCCGAATTCGAACGGCTCGAAGGCGTGTTCGGCGCTCGCATGCGGATCGCGATGCTGCAACTGGGCGGCGAATTTATCGAATTGACGGAATATCTTGCGCCCCGCGGGCGATCCATACCCGAGGATGCGCGCAGCAATGACCGGACGTTCCAACACATCGCGATCATCGTCAGCGACATGGACCGCGCCTACGCCCGGCTGCGGCAGTTCAAAGTCCAGCACGCTTCGACGGGTCCGCAGTTGCTTCCGGCATGGAACCCGAACGCGGGCGGCATCCGCGCTTTCTATTTCAAGGATCCCGACGGGCACTCGCTCGAGATTCTCGCTTTCCCTCCTGACAAAGGCGATCCGAAATGGCACCGTTCTTCGGATCGCCTCTTTCTTGGAATCGATCACACGGCGATCGTGGTCGGCAGCACGGCGCAGAGCCTGGCGTTCTACCGCGACCAGCTCGGGTTTCGCGTCGCCGGCGAGAGCGAGAATTACGGCACCGAGCAGGAGCACCTGAACAACGTTTTCGGAGCGCGTTTGCACATCACGAGTCTTCGCGCGCAGTCGGGGCCCGGCATCGAGTTTCTCGAATACCTGGCTCCGAACGACGGCCGTCCCGCTCCGGCGGGAATGAAGGCCAACGATATCGCGCACTGGCAAACGCGTCTCGAAACGACCGACGCCAATGCGCTCTCTGCCGCGCTGTTCGCGGCTCGCGCACAGTTTATTTCGCCGGGAGCGGTCCGCACGCCGGAACTCTTCGGTTACGACAACGGCTTTCTTGTGCGTGACCCGGATGGGCACGCCCTGATCATTTCGACACCAACTCACTAGGAGAACACCATGCAAGTACCTCAAATGAACTTTGGCCGGCTGGTCCGTCTCGGGCTCGCCGCAACCACGATGTTTGTGATGACCGCAGCGGCGGCATCGATCGGTTCCAACCCGCACCAGACCAGCGAATTCAAAGGCGTGAAGGTTAACGGCGGATTCGTTACTCACTCCACCCAGGACGGCAAGAGCGTGCTGACGCTTTCGTCCGATTTCCAGGTGCCGGACACCCCCGCGCCGCACTGGCAGGTGGTGGATTCCAAGGGCAACGTCTACCTGCTGCAGCGGCTGAAAGTGAAGGCGACCATCGGCGAGAAGCTCAACCAGTCGATCGTCGTTCCGTCCTATGTAAAGGACGTGGCGAAGGTGCAGATCTGGTGCGCGTGGGCCGAGGCGCTGCTGGGAGAAGCCAGTTTCCCGGCTCCGGTGAAGTAACGTTCGCAGAACTGCGGGAAAGGATCTTGTGCTTCCATGAACAGCCTCGTTCCATCTATACTTACGACTCCAGATATGAGAGCCGATCAAGCTGTCAGAAAGAATGCCAGGACGGCGGAAGAAGTCCGGTTGGAGGAATCCAACGCGCGCAAGGTCCACTGGAAGCGCTGGGGGCCTTATGTTTCCGAACGCGCCTGGGGTACCGTTCGTGAGGATTACAGTCCTTACGGAACGGCCTGGGAATCGGTGCCGCACGACCAGGCACGGTCGAAGGCATATCGATGGAACGAGGACGGGATTGCGGGCGTCTGCGATCGCCATCAGCAGGTCTGTTTTGCGGTGGCGATGTGGAACGGCCGAGATCCGATCCTGAAGGAGCGGTTGTTCGGGCTCACGGGGAACGAGGGCAATCACGGAGAGGACGTGAAGGAGTACTATTTTTACCTCGATAGTACTCCGACGCATTCCTGGATGCGGTACCTCTACAAGTACCCGCAGGCGGCGTTTCCCTATTCGCCGTTGGTGGAAGAGAATCAGCGGCGTGGCCGCGGCGCTCCGGAATTCGAACTCAAGGATACCGGGGTGTTCAACGACAATCGCTACTTCGATGTGCAGGCCGAGTACGCGAAGGCGACCTCGGAAGATCTGCTGGTCCGCATCACTGTATCGAACCGCGGTCCGGAGGATGCCGACTTCCATCTGCTGCCGACGCTCTGGTTCCGCAACACATGGGGCTGGGGACAACTGGTGAAGAAGCCGCAATTGCGCCTCATTGCGGAGAACACGACGCACGGCACGATCGAAAGCGTCGACCCATATTACGGCGCACGATGGCTCTCCTTCGAAGGCAACCCGGAGGTCCTCTTTACGGATAACGACACGAACTCCGAGCGACTGTACGGGGTGAAGAATACTTCTCCCTACGTGAAGGACGGCATTAACGACTATGTCATTCACGGCAAGCACGATGCGGTAAATCCGGAACAGAAAGGCACCAAAGCCTCGCCGCACTATCACTTCCGGATTCCGGCCGGCCATTCCGTGAGCGTGCGGCTGCGCTATTCCGACAATCTTCCGGCCGACCCGTTCGGCGCCGAGTTCGAACGCGTATGGGAGGAGCGGCGCAAAGAGGCCGACGAATTCTATGCGACCCTCATTCCCGAGCCACTTACGGAAGACGCGCGCAACGTCATGCGCCAGGCGTTCGGCGGATTGTTGTGGTCGAAGCAGTTCTATCACTATGTGGTTCGCGACTGGCTGCACGGCGACCCGGCGTTCCCGGCTCCTCCACAAGCGCGAAAGCACGGGCGCAATCACGAATGGACTCACCTGTTCAACGCGGACGTCATCTCGATGCCGGACAAGTGGGAATACCCGTGGTACGCGGCCTGGGACCTCGCGTTCCATTGCGTTCCGCTGGCGCTGGTGGATGCCGAGTTCGCGAAAGAACAACTGGTGCTGATGCTGCGCGAATGGTACATGCACCCGAACGGGCAACTGCCTGCATACGAGTGGGCCTTCGGCGACGTCAACCCGCCGGTGCATGCCTGGGCGGCCTGGCGCGTCTACAAGATTGACCAGAAGCGGCACGGCAAAGGAGACCGCGAGTTTCTCGAACGCGTCTTCCACAAACTCCTCCTCAACTTCACCTGGTGGGTGAATCGCAAAGATACTGAAGGCCGCAACATCTTCCAGGGAGGCTTCCTGGGGCTGGACAACATCGGTGTCTTCGACCGGAGTTCCGCATTGCCGACCGGCGGGTTCATCGAGCAGGCCGACGGCACCGGATGGATGGCGATGTACTGCCTGAACCTGCTCGCTATCGCGATGGAACTCGCCCGCGAGGATCCGAGCTACGAGGATGTCGCCAGCAAGTTCTGGGAGCATTTCCTGTACATCGCCGGCGCGATGAATCATTTGGGCGACGACGGCACCGCGATGTGGAACGAACAGGACGGGTTCTTCTACGACGTCCTGCACATGCCGAACGGCGAGCACGTACCGCTTTGCATCCGGTCGATGGTCGGGCTGATCCCGCTGTTCGCGGTGGAAACGCTCGAGCCAAAACGCGTGGACCGTCTGGCGGGTTTCAAACGCCGCATGGACTGGTTCCTCGAAAACCGGCGCGACCTGACGAACAACATTCCGCACATGAACGAGCCGCGCGAGGGCGAGCGCCGTCTGCTGTCGGTGGTCGATTGCGAACAGCTTCGCCGCGTATTGAAGGTGATGCTCGATGAAAACGAATTCCTTTCTCCATATGGGATTCGCGCAGTCTCTCGCATACACAAGAACAACCCGTATGTGCTGCACGCGGGCGGCGGCGAATACCGTGTGGACTACGAACCAGCCGAGTCGTCGACGGGACTCTTTGGCGGCAACTCCAACTGGAGAGGTCCAATCTGGTTTCCGGTGAACTACCTGCTGGTGGAGTCGCTACAGAAGTTCCACCACTATTACGGCGACGATTTCAAGGTCGAATGCCCGACAGGTTCGGGAAGCTACATGACGCTGTGGGAGGTGGCCGGCGAGATATCGCGGCGCATGAGCCGCATCTTCCTGCGCGACGGCGACGGACGCCGGCCGGTTCACGGCAACGACGAACGCTACCACACCGATCCGCACTGGCGCGACCTGGTGTTGTTCTACGAATATTTTCACGGCGACACCGGATCGGGCGTCGGCGCGAATCATCAAACCGGGTGGACCGGACTGGTTGCGAAACTTCTGCAACAGAGCGGAGAGTGACCGGCCATGATTCGCTTTGATCGATCTGTGTGCGGCAATCTGGACGAAGCGCTTCAGCGCGAGTGGCTTGAAACCAACGGTCTGGGTGGATTCGCTTCGTCCACGATTGCGGGAGTGAACACGCGCCGGTATCACGGGCTTCTCATGGCGGCGACACACCCGCCGGCGGGGCGTGCGCTGCTGCTTTCGAAATTCGAGGAGACGCTCGTCGTCGGCGAGGAACGTTTCGATCTCTCTGCCAACCGGTACCCCGGAGCGGTGTATCCGCACGGGTACGAATACCTGGTCGAATTCCGGCTCGATCCCTTCCCGGTGTTCGTGTACCGGGCCGGCGACGTCGAACTCGAAAAGCGAGTCTTCATGGTGCGGGGCGAGAACACCGTCGTGGTGGAATACGATCTGCTCTCGCCCGGCGATTGCCGTCTCGAGCTACGTCCGTTGATTGCATTTCGCGACTTCCATTCAATGACGCATTCGAATCCGTCGCTGAACCCGGCGGTGGAGCAAGCGTGCCAACTCGCTTCCGTCGAGCCGTACGAGGGCATGCCGCGCTTGTTCTTTGCGCACAATGGAAAGGCGCACGCCGGCGGCTCGTGGTATTTCAATTTCGAGTACGACGCGGAACGCGAGCGCGGGCTCGATTTTCGAGAAGACTTATTCAATCCGTTGCTCCTTTCGTTTACATTGCGAGGCGACACTCGCGCGGTCGTCATCGCTTCCACCGAAGCGAAGAACGTGGACAATGCCGATTACCTGCGCGGCTCTGAAATCGCACGCCGGCGCGTGATCGCCGCCCGCACTCCCGCGGACGACGACTTCGTGCGATCGTTGACCATTGCAGCGGACCAGTACATCGTCGAGCGGTCCGGCTACAAGAGCGTGATCGCGGGCTATCACTGGTTCGGCGACTGGGGCCGCGACACGATGATCGCGTTCCCCGGGCTTACACTCGTAACCGGGCAGTTCGAGATGGCGCGCGACATCCTCCGCGCATTCGGCCGCTTCGTTGACCAAGGCATGCTGCCCAACTGGTTCCCCGGAGCCGGCGAGACACCCGAGTACAACACCGTGGACGCCACGCTCTGGTATTTCGAAGCGGTCCGCGCTTACCTTGCTTACACCGGCGATTTCGATTTCGTGAAGCGCGAGTTATATCCGGTGCTGAAGGACATACTCTTCTGGCACCGGTTGGGAACCCGATACGGAATCCGGTGCGACCGCGACGGGTTACTGATGGCCGGAGATCCGAATACTCAACTTACCTGGATGGATGCACGGGTGGACGGAGTGGCAATAACTCCGCGAAACGGGAAACCGGTGGACATCCAAGCCTTATGGTACAACGCACTGTGCTCGATGGTGGCTATCTCGGAACGTGCCGGCGAAGGTGGCGAGGCCGAGACGTACCGGCAACTTGCTGCACGGGCGCGAGTTAGTTTCAACGACCTGTTCTGGAACGACGCCGCAGGCTGTTTCTTCGACGTTGTGAACGGCGAAAACCGGGACGGCACAATCCGGCCGAACCAGATTCTCGCCGTCAGCCTGCATCACAGGATCGCCGACGGCGAACGGGCCCGGCAAGCCGTCGAAACCGTGCAGCGGGACTTACTAACTCCCCTGGGCCTTCGCACCCTGCCGGTGTCCGATCCGAGATACCGCGGCCGGTATGAAGGCGACTCGCGCGGCCGGGATTCGATCTACCACCAAGGGACCGTCTGGCCCTGGCTGATGGGGCCGTTCATTACCGCTTATCTGCGCGTGCACAATTACTCGGACGACGCGCGGCGACAGGCATCGCGGTGGCTCGAACCGTTCGCGGAACATTTAAAGACCGCGGGGCTCGGACACATTTCGGAGATCGCCGATGCCGGTGCACCATATACTCCGCGAGGCTGCGTTGCGCAAGCCTGGAGCGTAGCGGAGTTACTGCGGGCGGCCGTAGAGGATGTTATCCGAGCTGATAAGAACGCCGCCCCGGGCAGTGAACTCCTCGGCCATGTTGCGAGCCGCGACATCGTCGAGCGAGCGTACA
Source organism: uncultured Acidobacteriota bacterium (assembly GCA_963720745.1). Classification (GTDB taxonomy): domain Bacteria; phylum Acidobacteriota; class Terriglobia; order Bryobacterales; family Bryobacteraceae; genus TMP-7. Next base: position 2,262,608 of record CAVRGO010000001.1, on the reverse strand, counting down.
GCGTCGGTCACTAACTCGACACGCTTGCCGCGTTCAAGCAACCCGAAGGCGGCAAGCTTCACACAGATCTCGGTAACCACGCCGTACACGATGTAGCGATCGGCGTTGAAGGCCTCGAGTAATCCGTCGAGGTTCGTATTGGTGAAGCAATCGTTGTGCTGCTTCTCGAGTAACAACTGCTCGAAGCCGTCGATGCGTTCGGCCCACGGTTCGGATGGAACTACCAACCGCTTTGCAAGCAGAGTCCGCGCCGGTTTGGCCTGACCGAACGTGCCGACGACGCAGTGCGGCGGCCACCGGCGAAATTCGGGATCGTTCTCGGAGTGGGCGTCCATCGTAGAAACGAGAAACGACTTCGACGAAGCGGCGTGCCGGTTGAGCGCGGCGACGGTATCCACGAGTTTCTCGGCGCCCGGAACGTAGAGGGAGCCGGCGGGATACATGAAATCCATCTGAGTATCGACATCGAAAAAGACAGTCTTCATGCCAGCACCTCTTTCTGTCGATCGCGGGTTTTGTCCGCGAGACCGATCAACTTCCGGCTGTAGTCCACTGGCCAGGCATCTTCCCGAGTGAAGAGGCTCAGTACGGCCGAGGGGAACTTTTTCAACGAACGCTCCCGGTGGAGGCGAGCCTCGTGAACGGACGGCAGGCCGGCCACGAGTTCGCCCTTCAGGATCACCGGACGCAACAAAGCTTCGGGATCGCCGGTGCCCTGCGGTTCGGGCATACATTCTCCCTGGCAGCCGATGACGTCGCGATCGGCAAAACGGAAGACCTGCTTTCCGCCGGGCATCGTATGTTTGTCGGGGCTGTACTTGGCGAGATAGCGCCGGGCGCCCTCGGATTCGATTTCAACCAACTTATAAACCGCTCCGAGACTGGGGGCATCGGAGGAGGTCGCCAGTTCGGTTCCCACGCCGAAGGAATCAATCGGCGCGTCGCCTGCGATCAATTCGAGGATCTTGTATTCGTTCAGGTCCCCGGTAGCCATGATTTTCGCGTCGCGCAAGCCCGCGCGGTCGAGTATGCCGCGAACGGCCGGAGCGAGTTCCTTCAGGTTTCCGCTGTCGAGGCGGACCCCCCACATGGGGCGGCCCAGCGAAGCAGCGATGTGCGCACCTTCGATGGTGTCGTAAGTATCGATCAGGTACACGGTAGCTTCACCGAGTAACTTCTGAAGCTGCTGATAGGCCTCGTGCTCGGAAGGAAACGAAAGGATCCAGGAGTGGGCGGCCGTTCCGAAAACGGGAATACCGAATCGGAAACCGGTTTCGACGTTGCTGGTGCCGGCGCATCCACCGAGGTAAGCGGCACGGCCGGCGAATACTCCAGCTTGGGGCGAATGGGCACGGCGGGTTCCGAACTCGACGACCGAGCGGCCATTCGCGGACTCTACGGTGCGAGCCGCTTTCGTTGCGATCAGCGATTGGAATCCGACGGTGGCAAGCAGGTACGTCTCTGGGATCTGCGCTTCGATTAGCGGAGCACGGACCGTCAGAAAGGGTTCGCCAGGAAACAGCGGCGTTCCTTCGGGCACCGCGAATAAGTCGCCGGTGAAGCGGAAGTCGCGCAGGTAATCGAAGAAGCCGGCCGGCGCCTGACGGAATTGCGGAAGAGAACGGAGATAGTCGATCTCCTCCGCGGTGAAACGGACGTTCAGAAGATAGTCCACCGCCTGTTCGAGACCCGCGGCGATCAGGTAATTGCGGTTCTGCGGAAAGCGGCGGACGAACAGTTCAAATGTGGCTACCTCATTGACCTTGGCGGCCTGATAGTAACCGGCTGCCATCGTGAGTTGGTATAGGTCGGTGAGTAGTCCTTGCATAGTTATGAGCCGCGAATGAACGCGAATGAACGCGAATCATTTCTTCTTGGATTCCGGCGCGGCTTCCTTGATTTCACCGGCGGCCTTGATCAGGTCTTCGGCGGGTTTCTGGTCGAGTTGGTAAATGGCCGGCTCGTTTTCGCGTTTGGCGAAGTAGTCGTTGCCTTGTTTCGTGATTTGGACCTTCTCAACGCGCTTACCGTCGTTGGAAGTCACGGTGAGATCCATCACGGGAGTACCGCCGCCGGTCTCCGGGAACTTCGTCGCAGAGAGATCGCGCAGCTTGTCGATGAAGCTCTGAAGACTCGCGGAGTCGATCTGTTTCGGCCCAGAGTACCACTTGTCGCCGGTCTTTGCGTAGGTCTTGGTCGTGTTGTCGCGGCGGACGTCGATCTTCGTCGGATCGCTGAAGCCGAAATCGAACACCTTCTTATTGCGGAAGTCGTCGAGTCCCTTGTCGAGACCCTGTCCGAGTTCGCTGGTTACTTTGCAGGCGCCATCGACCACGCTCGACTTCGCGTAGTAATCGTCCTTCGATTTTCGAACCTCGAGCGTCTGGGTGCCGGAGTTATCGGTCACCTTGGCGGTCCCGACCGGTGTCGCGGAAGCGAATGCCGCAGCCGCCTTCTTGTTGTCTTCTTCGGAAGAAGATGAGGTATCCATCTTCGCATCGCGGAGTTTTCGGATCAGTTCTTCCACTTGCCAGCCGTCGGCGCGAAGGGGTTTCGGCTGCAGGATCTGCCATTCGTTCTGGTTGTTCTTGCCGAATTCGATGCTCTGCTTCCTGGCGGTCAACTGAACGCGAGTCAGCTTGTCGGAATCGAACGTCAGCAGACGCTTGTCGCGAAGATCCTGAGCGGACTTGTCGAGGCTGGATTTCAGCGAGCTCGACATCGAGTACACACGCGGGCTGGAGGCGAGTTTCACATACACGTTGCCTCCGGTGGGAGTGTCGTCGCCGATCAGGATCTGGTCGGTTTTCCCGTCCTTCTTCGTGACTGCCAACTCGAACGAAGGTTCAGCCAAGCCGAAGGGTTTGAGGTCAACCGGTTTCTCGGCTACGAGTTCATCGGCGGTCAGCGAACTCAGGGTAGAAGTTACACTTGAGACCGTGTCGTTGTCGACCCGGTAAGTCGTCGGCTGTAACATCTGCCATTTGTTCTCGCCGGTCTTCTTAACGACGGTCTGTTCGCCGTTCTTCGGCTTGAAGGCAAGCTGAGTAACCTGATCGCTCGGGATCGAGACGACCTTCGGTGTCGTATCCGGCTTAGGTTTGGCTTCCTCGGCCGCCTTCTGCTTGTTCGACCACCAAACGCCGGCTCCCAGAATTGCCAGCAGGACGGTTGCGATCAGCAGCTTACGAACGTCCATCAACTACCTCCGGCGCCACCAGACACCCAGTCCGGCGACAACGATAATCAGTGGAAATGCAATCAGGCTGGAGTACAACAGCACGCGCATCTGGCTGACGCTCATCGTGAGCGGCCGGTTTTCGGGCTCTTTCGGCCGGATCGAGATGAGATCCTCGTCCGAAGAGAGCCAGTTCATCATGTTGAGAAACAGGTCGCGGTTGGCGAGCGAGCGTGACGGCATGATGTTATTCGCGATCCAGGATGACGACCCGACGACCACGAAGCGGCCATTGTTACTCGGCTGGCCGTTGTTGTAAGTGCCGGCGGCGGCGAGCGTCAGCGGACCCTTCTTGTTGTTCTTGTCGTTGGGGTCGATCTTGGGCGAGGAGAGATTCACCGCGCCGAAAGCATCTCCCGAACTGGTGAACAACTTATCGACCGAAGTTTTGTCACCCGACTTAGTGTCCATCGAGCGGACCAACGGAAAGGCCGTGGCGGCGCCCTTCAGATCGCGCACGATCTGTTGCGACTCGTAGTCGTTGACGAGTACGACGGCGGCACTGAAGCCGAACAGCCGGTTGACCGGGCTCGTGTCGATGACGAGATCCTTGTCGAGGGTAACTCCCCAATTCGCGATCTGTCCCGCCAGGGCCGCGTTTTCGGACACCGACTCGCCCTGGAAATTCAGCGGCGGATCGAGGGCAAACAGCGCGCGGCCGCCGCCTTCGACGTACTTCTTGAGGGCGTCCACGGCGGGTGCGACATAGTCGAGGCGCGGACCGCCGATGAACACGATGGTGCAAGTCTTGGGGATTTCCTGCTTTTGCAGCAGGTTGATAACTTGGGTCTTATAGTTATTCTTTTCGAGCAGTTCCTTGGAGAAGGAGTAACCGTTCTCGCCGGAATCGTCGAGCGAATGCTCACCGCTGCCGGTAACGACGCAGACTGTACGCTCGCCGCCCTTTTCGGCGCGAACGAGGGCCCCGGTGAGGTCTTCTTCGCTGACGCTCTTAGCTTCCTGCTTGCGGCCGGCGGTCTCGACGAAAATCGTCGGGATGGTGCGAACGCCGGCGGCTTTGGCGATATCCGGCTTTTTGGTCGGATCGACGTAAACGACGTGAACCTTCGGCGACAGATTCGAGTATCGGTCGAGAAGGTCGCGCGCGTTGCCGCGAGGATCGGTCAGGTTCGAGGTGCGATCGAAGTAAGTGATGGTAACATCCTGCTTCAGGTTACCCACCACCTTCTTGGTCTGGTCGGAGAGACTGAACTGCTTGTTCGCTGTCGAATCCCAGGACTTGTTGTAGCGCTGCGCCAGGAAGTTGGCGAGCGCGAGGATCGCAACGATCACCGCGATGTAAACAGCGACGTAAACCGTGTACTTCGTCTGACGAGCTTTCAACCATTCCGCATTCATCGATCTACGCCCTCCAGCGGAGCGACTCCATGGAGCGCGCCGTCAGAAACAAACCAAGGAAAATCATGGTGATGTAAAAGATTACGTCTTTCGTGTCGATGACGCCTTTCGAGAAGCTCTCGAAGTGCGTCAGAACTGAAATGTAGGCGACCACTTTGGCCCAAGCAGCGGTTTCGAACGCGCTGACCCAATCCAGCACCCATAACAGAAGGCATATGGCGAAGGTTGCGACACCGGCGACGATTTGGCTCTTCGTGGTATTCGAGATGAAGGTACCGATAGCCAGCAGGCAGCCGCCCTGAAGCAGCAACCCGAGGTAGCCGACCAGCATGGGCTTCCAATCCGGAGAGCCGTATGCGAACAGGACCAGGAGATCGAGCAGCGAGACGGCGAGGATGCAGGCGTACATGGTGAGCGCCGCCAGCCATTTGCCGACGATGATCTCGTAATCGCGGATGGGTGAAGTGGCCAACAATTCATAAGTTCCGGAACGTTTCTCTTCGGCGAACAGGCGCATGGTGATCATCGGGATGATGAACAGTCCGATGACGCTTACGTTCGAGAGAACCGGGCGCACTACCCATTCATTCACGCTCATGGGGAAGCTTCGGCCCATCATCTGCGACTGCATCGATTGCTGGACGAAGGTGGCCACGGCGGCGTAGAAGAAGAACCCGGCCACCAAGGCGAAGAAGGCCATCAGGCCGTAAGCGATGGGCGACACAAAGTAACTGTTGATCTCTTTGCGATAGATCACCCAGATATTCTTCATTGCGAAACCTCCGCGGCCGGAGCGGCTGGTGGAGCGGGAGCCGCCACGTCGGACTTGTCGGACTCGGTAAGTTGCAGGAAGATCTCCTCGAGGCTAAGGCCTGTGGTGTGTAACTCGAGCAAATCCCATCCGGCGGACACGATGCTGCGAGCGAGCTCGGCGCGGACGGATCTCCCCTGAAGACTTTCGACGTGGAAGCGCGAACGTCCGTCCCGCGCATCGCGGAACATGACGCGGCTGACGCCGGGCACCTGCTCGAGGCGCTGCTGCATTTGGGGAGCGTCGGCGGGACCGCCGATTTCGATCATCACCGTTTCAGCGCCGCGGAGGCGACTTGTGAGATTGGCGACTGTATCGGTGGCAACCAGTTTCCCTTTGCTGATGATGATCACCCGCTCGCACATGGCTTCCACCTCCGAGAGGATGTGTGTGCTGAGGATGATGGTGTGGTCGCCCGCCAGGTGCTTGATCAACTCGCGAGTTTCGTTGATCTGCTTGGGATCCAAGCCGGCGGTGGGTTCGTCGAGCACGAGGACATCGGGGTTGTGGATGATGGCCTGAGCGAGCCCGACGCGCTGCCGGTATCCTTTCGACAGCTTATTGATGAGCTTGTTGCGGACATCGGCGACGGCGCACCGCTGCATGACTTCATCGACCCGGCGCTTCCGGTCCGCAGAGGGAATGCCTTTCAGGTTGGCGACAAAATCCAGATACTCGATCACTTCCATCTCGGGATAGAGCGGAGGTGTTTCGGGCAGATAACCGATGCGTTTCTTCACTTCCAGGGGCGACTGGATAACATCGAAGCCCGCGACCTGCGCCGTCCCGAGGGTTGGCGGCAGGAAGCATGTGAGCACACGCATGGTGGTTGTTTTCCCGGCGCCGTTTGGCCCGAGGAATCCGACGATCTGACCTTTTTCGATTTCGAAAGAGATGTTGTCGACCGCGACATTACGAGCGTAGCGCTTCGTCAGCCCTTCGACTTTGATCATAGATAAACCGGAAAAGTTGCTGCGGCGAACTGCGGCAAGCTACAGACTCTACATGATAAAGGTTTGCGAGGCTGGCAATCAAGGATGTCCGTTGCCAGCACGCGGCGTCTTGGCCTGCGGCGGCGGTTCAGTCGCACTAATCTGGTGACGTTCGCTCACCCTGCCGAGGTTTCCGGAGTTCTCGGATGCAGGAGCGCTTGTAACACGTGACACGACAGGATCGGTGGGGGTGAGCGGGTTTCGGCGGGCGCTGCTACGAACGGGTGCGGGATCGCGGGATTCGCGGCGGCGCCGGGCACGCTGGAACTCCTGGACGGCGTAGCGCCACATTCTTTCCGCTTCGGCGATGCCGCGCGTGAGGAGTTTATAGCGGTCAAGATCGTTGGTGAACAGATCGAGCAGGTTGTGGGTCTCGAGCAGTTTCGTTTCGAGTTCGTACATTTGCTGCAGGTGCTGCCAGGCGCGGGCGATCTGAGAAACCAGCAATCGTTCTTCGTCGGTCGAGGGTGCGTAGGCACGCATCATGTCGTCGCGAGTGCGATAGAACTCGAGCGATCGCGGTGAAGGACCGACGGCGGCGGTTTCCCTGCGGGCTGTAGCTTCAGAGGGCATGCGAAGTCTCTTCTCGCCCCCACGATAGCAATCGAAATCGCGAAAACGTTCTGCGTGGTTCATAATGCGTTGTGGCGAAGGGAAATATCGGTTGTGAATGGGCGTTTGGGGCGGGCGCGGAACCGGGGCGAAAGTACCGCGAATGGGCCCGCACGAAAGTCTAGGACGTCAGAATAGCTGACAACGGCTGCTTCCGAAAGGCGGTAGTGGTCAACTTTGCTTTTTCGCCCCTCTCTGGAACCTTCTCCGGGATCAGCGCCGACACCAACTTGCGGACCTCGTATCGTTGCTGATACGTGCGGGGCCGACGAGAAGCACTGGCGAGAGGAAACCAATGTCGCGATATCCGATCCGCGGCGCTGGGCCGACCGCAGGCTTCAGTTGTTCGGCTCAGATCGGTTCAGATGCGGCCCATCTAGGCCAATTCCGGTCGTTCCGTCGTCTCACTCGATACGATCATTCATTATCCCGATGGTCGAGGAGACACAGAGCACCTTAACAAACCAATAGTGCCGCACGCGGCTGCGCCCTGCTCCAGACTCACGCGCGCCACCGGGACCAGATACTTCACCGCCACTTGCGCCGCGATAGCAGCCGTTGCACTTATCTGCTGCAACAACATGTGGAGGATGATAACCCTTTGCGTTGAAAGTGGGAGCGAACGCGAGCACCCTGGTGGGACGGAACTCCACGCAGAAAGCGCAGCCCTTGCAACCCTCGGCCTGAATGGCGACGTGGCCCTTGATCATGAACACTCCATGCCGCTATGAAAGCATGCAGAGGGCCACTTCGGCGGGTGCTATTGCCGTGCGCGGGTGCAACGTTTTGCCAGCAACGTTCCGAATGCAAGGAGGACCGTTACTGCCGTTGCGGGTTCGGGAATATTGGCGGCGGAATCGCTGACGAACGAGTATTCGACAGTGGCGGGAATGCCCTGTCCGTCCGCATCGAAGGCCCTCACGATTGAAATGCTCGCGGAGGCTTCCGCATAATAGCCTCTGTGCGCGCCCGCCGATGCGTCTGCATCCACGGAATAAGTGCCCGTCACCGGAACGCCGAACTCCATCGGTATGACGGGGGCACTCCAATAAGAACCATAGCCCACGAATGCGCCGTACCCCTCGCCAGAGTCGACGCTCACATTGGCGCTGGCCGACGCGTAGCCTCCCGGGTAGTGGCTGCCGTAAACGTGGAAAAGGAGTTGGAACGATCCTGGACCACTCCCGCCAGAGAACGTGAAGCTGAAGGTTCCGGATTCGTGCCCGTGGCAGTTCGAAAAGCAGTTATAGACTGACGTACCGAAGAGTGGATATTGTGAACCATTCGGGTCCAGAACGATTGTGCCGGCAGCAACAGGAGCAATGAGAATTAGAAAAAGCGAGCAAAGCCGAAGCATAGACAGAATCCCTTCCGAGTATTGACCCGGGAGCATTATACGGCCCGCAACCATCGCGCGCGATGGCACCGAATGCCGACAACGCCGATAAATGCCGACAGGGCACCGAATCCCGAACTCTCAAGCGGCCGATCCGGCAGGCTCGATGATCGCATCTGATTGTGGTTCTCGCAAACTCCGATCGGGTTGATAGAGTGAGAGTTGTCGCTGATTCCTCAGTTCTCGCTCGAACCTGTTGTCGCGGCCCATTTCGCCCTCATTGGTGCGCCTCGTTTCGGACGCGTGCCCTCTTTACCTGGAGATCCTCGCGCTGCGCCATCAGATCGGAGTCCCCCAGCGCTCTGTCCACCGCCCCAAACTGACTGCGGCGGCCCGCTTTCTTAGGGCTTGGTTGTACTCGGTATGGAACGATTGCACTTTTGCATAATGTGCAGACTTGCCATTCACGCAATATTGCACACCAGGCAATGTTGATATTGTGCAAAACGTGGATAGCCATGTCGCATCGCGGTGGAGCGAACTTCGGGCGAGTTTCCGGGGTCCAGCCCGCGACAATTCCGCTTTCGAACCTCGCTCAAGAACGCTAGCACATAGAAACAAGGGCATTCCGGGTATTTTCGGCATAACAGCGGACCTTCCGCCTTTTGGAATGCTGACAACTTTCGTCCCCTAAGTTAGGGGTAGCTCCCGGACGAAAGGTGGAACACGTAGGAACCATTTTCAGCCTCGAACAACCTCTAATCGGTCCGCAAACTCAATGATTGCGGACCTCCCCTACCTCCATAGGCTGGGGCACGTCACTCGAATACTCGAATCAACGTAGAGCCTACGTTGTCGTCTGGTTGAGTTCGCTACTCTAATTCAGAGTAGCGAACTCACTGGTGCTTTATGCCGGCCTGTACCGCTTAACATCGATGCTGCGGGCATGCTCCCTCGTTTTCGCGACGTCATATGCAAGCTGCATGCGCAGCAGGTGGTCCATGTCGTGGCCGAAGGCTTTTTCAATGCGCAAGGCCATGTCCGGCGTGAGCGCGGCCTTGCCGTGGAGCAGGTCCGACAGCGTCGCGCGGCGCACTTTGAGAACTTCGGCCGCCCTCTTTACGGTCAGGCCCAACTCCTCGATGATCTCGGTTCTGATCAGGTCGCCCGGATGGGGCGGGTTTTTCATCGGCATCTTGCGCCTCCTTTAGTGGTAGTCGATCAGGTCTATATCGTCGGCGGTGTTCGTCGTCTCCTCATAGGTGAATATCAGCCGCCAGTTCCCCGAGACGGTCAGGCTCCAAAAGCCCTTCAGGTCGCCCTTGAGCGGATGCAGTTTCCAGCCGGGAAACCGGGCGACTTGGTCAAGGCTGTCAGGCTGTTTCAAGCGCGAACAGCAGCTTGCGCAGTTTGTCGGCCATCGCGCCGGGCACACCTTTGGCGTTATCGTTGTCATGCAGCGCCTTAAGCCCTTTGTGGCGAAACCGAGCGAATTGCACGTCACCGCCTTCCCCCATTCTGTACGGTAATACCGTACATAGCCAAGCCCTTCCTCCATCGGAAAGCGGGGGCTCCTGAAGCAGGCGGCTTTGGCAATCGGCTTCGCCAACCACCGCAATGTATTCAGAAACTGGGTTGTATGAAGTCAGTCCAGGCCGACGCATGCCCGTCAACTTGACGGAAAACGCGCAAGCCATTGAAGTGCCGCAGCCGGTTGGTTCCGGATTTTCGGCTCAACCAGCCGCTCAGCTGCCCAACGACGATGTGGAAATCGGGTGACACGGGCGCCGTACGACAGGCGGTAGGATCTTGCCACCTTTGTCGGCACGTTTGACTTTACTCAAAATTGCCGCGAATTCCGAGAACCTACAGATGATATACTGCCACGCAGATTTTCAGAAAAGGGTTTCGCAGGGAGGGTTTTCTAATGGTGGTTTCGTTTAGGGCGATCCTCGCCCTAGCACTTGTGGGTTGTCTGCTGCCGGGCGTTGTCCTGGCGCAGGCAGACCGTGCCAATATCACCGGTGAAGTCAAGGACTCCACCGGAGCTGTCATTCCCAACGCGAAGGTGACTGTGACGAACGTCAGCACGAACACCTCGCTAAACGCAATGAGTAACGAGGCCGGAACGTTCGGGTTTCCGAACCTACCGGTGGGAACGTATCGGGTGCGAGTCGAGCGGGAAGGATTCCGTCCCGCAGTGATCAGCAGCGTGGTGCTGAACGCCGGCGCGACGGTTCGAACGGACGTCTCGCTGGAGCTTGGGACGCAGCAGCAGGCCGTGGAGGTGACGGCGCAGGCGATCCAGCTTCAAACGGACAACGCGAAATCGCAAACCATCATCACCGACAAACTGGTGGAAGACTTGCCGACGGTGGTGGGCGGAGCACTGCGCAGTCCGTTCGACCTGGCAATTCTCGCCCCGGAAACGAAGAATTACGGCGATAACAATTTCGCGATCGGCGGCGGACAGGCGGCGAGCTACGCGGTGAACCTGGACGGCGTCTCCGCGAATACGACGCGCGCGCTGACGAATTCGTGGGTGGCGGTGAATACGCCGTCGCTCGAGGCGATCACGGAGTTTGCCGTGGATACGAATGGATTCAAAGCGGAATACGGTCACGCGGGCGGCGGCGCGATCAACTTCGTTTCTAAATCGGGGACGAACACGCTGCACGGAACGGGGTACGAGTTCGTGCGGAACAATGCGTTCGATGCGCGGCGGTTCTTTGACCGGCCGGGCCAGAAGCAGATCTACAAGCAGAACGATTTTGGCGCGGCGGTAGGAGGCCCGATCTGGATTCCGAAGATCTACAAGGGCAAGGACAGGACGTTCTTCTTCTTTTCCTACGAAGCGTTCCGGAACCGCAACGGGGCGAGTTCCTCCACGACGACGGTGCCCACGGCGGAGATGTACGACGGCGATTTCTCGAAATGGGTAAACGCGAGCGGCAACGTGCTGCCGATTTACAATCCATTCAGCCTGCGGACAGACGCGGACGGCAAGCCGGTGCGCGATGTTTTCGCGGGCAACCAGATTCCGAAGAGCATGTTTGATCCGTTATCGGTGAAGGCGCTAGCGGCCTTTCAGAGCGGACCGGCAGGCGTGCTGAAGCCGAACAACGGCGCGGCCCCGGGCACCGTGGGTTATGTCCTGAACAACTACATCATCGCGTCGGGGTCCGTGGTACAGCCGCAGACGAAGTACAGCGCCAAGATCGACCACACGCTGAGCGAGAGCGACCGCTTGAGCGGCTACATCGGGTGGAACCGGAGCGGCGAAGAGCCGGGGTCCAACGGTCCGAGCACGCTTCCCGGCTTCTACAGCAACTACAACGACCTGACGCGGAACAGCGAAGTGTACCGCTTGAGCTGGGATCACAACTTCAGCCCGACCTTTCTGAACCGGTTCTACGCGGGCGGCAACAACTGGCGCGAGAATCACGACCCGATCCAGGCGACGGTGAAGAGCGGCATCCACTGGAAGGACAAGATCTGCCTGCCGAACGCTCCGGACTGCGATCAGAACCTGGTGAACCTGCGGTTCTCGGGCTACGGCGATTGGGGCGGACCGGCGAACAACGGGTCGGAGAACGCGATCTATGCGTTCAACGACGACATGACGAAGATCGCAGGCAAGCACACCTGGAAATGGGGCGGTATGTACCAGATGGGCGCCTACAACGGATTCGGGCGGCAGGATGTAGCGGGCCGGGCGAACTTCGACATCATCGGCACGGGACCCGCGGGTGACACGAACTCGGCGAATGGCGGAAACTCGTTCGCGTCGTTCCTGCTCGGCTGGGCGACCAACGGCGGTATCGATACGGTCCGGTACATCGCGCAGCAGTGGCCGTATTTCGCAGGCTATGTGCAGGACGACTGGCGCGTGAGCCAGAAGTTGACGTTGAATCTCGGACTGCGGTGGGAGACGACGCTGCCGCCGGTGGAAGGCGACGACCGGTGGAGCGATTTCGATCCGACGAGCCCAAATCCAGGAGCCGACGGCCGTCCCGGGATTCTGATTTACGCGGGAACGGGCGAAGGCCGGCAGGGTTCGCGCACGCTGGCCGATTCGTGGTTTGGGGGCTTTGGTCCGCGTATTGGGCTGGCATATGCCTGGAGCGACAAGACGGTGATTCGTGCGAATTTCGCGCGGTCGTTCTCGGCCGTTACGACCACTACCGGATCGACGCACCAGAAGGGATTTACGCAGACGACGAGTTTCCCGACCGGATCGAACACGCAGCCGAGTTTCCTATTGAAAGACGGCCTGCCGCCGTATCCGGTGCCGCCGTTCATTTCGCCGACATTCCAGAACGGTTCGGACATGCCGTGGTGGCAAGGCCGGGAAGTCACGCGGCTGCCCGAGAACATCGCGTACAACATTTCGATCCAGCACCAGTTATCGAGCACGCTGGTGATGGACGTGGGTTACAACGCACTGATCGGAACGCACCTTCAGGCGGGTATTCTCGCCTATAACCAGGTGAACCCGAGCTACCTGGCGCAGTACGGCGCCGACGTACTGAATTCACGGATCGATTCGCCGGCAGCGGCCGCGGCGGGCATTTCCGCGCCGTTCTCGAACTTCGCGAAACTGTTCGGTTCGCGGGCGACGGTGGCGCAGGCGCTGCGGCCGTACCCGCAGTACACGGACATCAATACGTGGGACGGCAACGGCGACCACAGCGGCCACTCGAGCTATCACGCCGCGATCATCAAGTTGGAAAAACGCTATGCGGCGGGCCTGACCTTCACGACATCGTACGTGTTCTCGAAGATTCTGACCGATGCGGACACTTACTGGATTACCGATAATCCTCGCGCGGCGGACCAATACAACCGGCAGATCGAGAAGTCGATCGGATCGTACGACACGACGCACAACTTCAAGGCGGGAACGTCGTACGAACTGCCGTTCGGTAAGGGGAAGCGATTCCTGAACCAGGGCGGTCCGCTGCCGTGGATCGTCGGGGGTTGGAGATTGTCGGCGATCACGACTTATGCGAGCGGACGTCCGCAGGCGCTTGGCACCAGCATCGGGCCGCCGATCTTCAACGGACGCAAAGTTCCATTCGTGCCGACCTACGACGGCTGGCAGCCGGCCTTCGCGAACGGCAGTTTCGATCCCGGCGTGGACCGGACGATTCAGCCTGCGTCGTTCTTCGGAGCGCAGCCGAACAACTCGATCGGGAACATGACGCGCTTCAATCCGAAGTTCCGGGAGTTCGGCAATTACAACGAGAATCTCTCGGTACAGAAGGGTTTCCGGGTCAAGGAACGCTTCGAGGCGGAACTTCGCGGAGAGGCCTTCAACCTGTTCAACCGGACACGGTTCAACCGCGGGTCGTTGTCGCTGCAGGATCCGAACTTCGGTAAGGTGCTGAGCAATAGCAATCTGATCAATTCGCCGCGCCGGCTGCAGATCGGGCTAAAGCTGAGCTTCTAGACTTCCGTCAGGGACTGGAAAGGGCCGCGTTACGCGATTCGCCGGACGACTCGGGCGGGGAGCGTGATGACGGCCCATACCAGCGATAACACCCCTCCCACCGCAACGCCGACGATCCGAAACGGCAACAGGATCAACCACACGATCGGATAGAGAACGAGCGCGGCAATCGCCAGCGGCCAGCACAACAGGAACAGAAAAAGCCACAGGATGAAGGTCAGCATGGTGGAGTCCTCACTGAGGATACGCCAATTGCGGGCAGGAAGTTCAGCCGGCAGTGAGGTATACGAACCGCAGGATGAACAGCGCTGTGAGGAGATAGAGCAGCCAGCCCACGTCACGATACTGCCCCCGCAGGGTCTTTAGAAGCGTGTAGACGGTGAAGCCGAAGGCGAGTCCGTTGGCGATGCTGAAGGTCAGCGGGATGGCGAGGATGGTGAGGAACGCCGAGAGCGCGATGACGGGTTCGTCCCAATTGATTTCCGACACGTGGGACACCATCATCGAACCGACGACGATGAGGGCGGGTGCGGTGGCGGCGGCGGGAATGAAGCCGACGACAGGCGCGGCGAATAGCGCGATGGCGAACAGCAGTCCGGCGACGATGGCGGGGATTCCAGTGCGGCCGCCGGCGACAACGCCCGCCGCGCTCTCGATGTAGCTGACGACGGTGGAAGTGCCGGCCAGTGCCGAGGCGACCGTTGCCGACGCATCGGCGAAGAGGATCCGGTTGATGCGGGGGATCTCGTTGGCCTGGTTGAAGAGGCCGGCTTTCTTGCCGACGCCGACCAGGGTCCCGATGTTGTCGAACAGATCCACGAACAGGAAGACGAAGATAATCTCGAGGGCTCCGGTGTGGAGCGCGCCGCGGATATCGAGGCGGAAGGCGGTGGCGGTGATCTCGCTCCAGGAGTACCAGGTGGGGTTCCAGCGGACGAGTCCGAAGGCGGCGCCAACGGCGGTGGTGGCGAGAATCCCTATGAGCATGGCGGCTCGCACGCCCCAGGCGAGCAGTGCCGCGATCAGCAGGAGACCGAAGACAGAGAGCAGCGTCTGAGGATCGCGGAGATTTCCCAATGTCACCAGGGTGGCACTGCTGGAGGTGATGAGCCCGGCGTTGCGGAGTCCGATCAAGGCGATGAAGAGCCCGATTCCGGCGGCGACGGCGGCGTAGAGTTCTGTGGGAATCGCCGACACGATCATGCGGCGGACGCCGACGGCGGTCAACAGGAGGAATGTGACGCCGGAGATAAAGACGGCGCCAAGCGCCACTTGCCACGAGATTCCCATGCCCTTCACCACCGTGTAGGCGAAGTAGGCGTTGAGTCCCATACCAGGTGCCAGAGCAATGGGATAGCGGGCAAGGGCGCCCATGAGGATACTACCGAAGGCGGCGATCAGACAGGTGGCGGCCATGGCGGCGGCGTAGGGAATTCCGGCGGCTTGTAGGATAGACGGGTTTACAAAGATGATATAGGCCATGGTCACGAAGGTGGTGAACCCGGCCAGGATCTCGGTGCGCCAGTCGGTGCGGAGGCGTTGAAATTCGAAGTAGGATTCGAGCTTCGAGCGCACATCCTGATTAGATCACAGGGGTGCCGAAGGGCTGGGGCAAGCTGAGGGAAGTGGAGCAGGATACCGTTACGCGGGGTTGTAACACCCGAGACCCGAAATTTTCGAGGTTAAGCCTATTGGGCTGTTCACTTGCGGCCGACTTGTGGTTTATTATGGAGGTTCTGATACTGCAGTCCTAGGAAGTACCAATGGCGAAGAAATCGAAAGGCACGCTGCCTTCGCGACAAGGGCAATTGAACCTCCGTTCTCGCAGATTAAGCAAGGGGTTAACCCTGGAACAGATAGCGGAGAATACGAAGATCAGCATTCGTTTCTTGCGCGCCATTGAAGCCGAAGAATTCGACAAGTTGCCCGGGGGTATTTTCAACACGAGTTACCTGCGGCAATACGCCTCGGCGATCGGGTTCGACGAAGCGGATCTGCTGACGTATTATGCGGAGCAGATAAAGCCTTCCGAGCAGGATGGCGAGGCATTGGAGCGGCGGCCGAACCGGGGGATCATGCGTTGGTTTCGTGAGTCATTAGTGGCGGGGCGCTGAAGGGCGCCCGCTGTATTCCCCTCCACTTTTTTCACCTAGTCCCACCCTGAAACTACATTTTTTCTAAATATCTTTGAACTCCCGCCGATACATACATTGAGGAGTGGCAGAGGCTCGGCTATGAGAGTTCAAGATTCCAATTTGAATGCAGTAACGATCGGGTCGCGGCAAGCGGGGCGTGCCGAGAGCACGCAATCCGGCCGGACGGGCAATAGCGGAGCGCATGGAGCGGGGAGCCAGGATCGGGTTTCGCTATCGGATCTGAGCAGCATGGTCGCGAGTGCGAGTGCCGAGAGTCCTGGGCGTGCGGATCACGTAAACCGGCTGGCTGCGCAATACAAATCAGGCGGTTACAGCGTCAATGCGTCCGCTGTGTCACAGAGCATCGTGAATGACGCGATGACGGGGAGTTGACATGGAGGCGCTTTCGAGGCGGCTGGACGAGCTGTGTCTGGCTCTGGTGACGTTGGAGCCGGCCGAACTGGACCGGCTTATGGCGGCGCTGGAAGAGGCAGTGCGGTCAGGCCGTGACTTGGCGATGCCGGGCAAACCGGACGATCCGGCTATTACGGAACTCCGGCGGAAATTGCAGCGAACGGCCCGGCTGTCCCAGGGCGCGACGAATTTGTATGCCGGGCTGCTGAGAATCGATGCGCTTGAAAGGTCGGGTTACACCCCCGAGGGTCGGGAGCCAGCGCCGGGCAACGGTGGCTCGTTCGCGGTAAGTGGTTGAACCGCCGATGGGAAACCTATTCACTTCCGTACTGAACTCGGCTGGCGCGCTCAGCGTCTACGACCGGCAGTTGGCGACCATCCAGAACAATCTCGCCAACGTCAGCACTCCGGGATACGTGCGTCAGACTCAGAGTCTCGAGGCGATGCGTTTCGATCTTCAGTCGGGCCTGGCGGGAGGCGTCGCGGCGGGTCCGGTAATGAGTGCGCGATCGGGCTATGCGGAACAAAGCGTCCGCACTCAAAATTCGAAGTTGGGGTATGCCGAGCAGCAGGCGGGCGACCTGGCGCGTATCGAGCCGCTCTTCGACACGTCGGCGACCTATGGAGTCGCGGGATCCATCAATCAGTTCTTCAAGAGCTTTTCACAGTTGAGCGTCAATCCCAACGACTCGGTTGCCCGGCAGGCAGTGATCGACAGCGCGCAAGGGGTTGCGGGCGCGTTCAATCAGACTGCGACGGGTATTACGAATCTGGGGGTGGAAGCCGACCGGCAGGTTCGGGACACGGTTTCGCAGATTAACCGCCTGGCTGCGCAGATCCGCAGCATCAACGCGACTTACCGGCAGAACTCACAGAGCACGAGCGACGCCGGTTTGGATGCGAAGATGAACGCGGCGCTGGAGGAACTGTCGGAACTTACCGACTTCTCGACGATTACTTCGCCCGACGGTACGGTGGCGGTCTACATCGGGGGCCAGACGCCCCTGTTAGTCGGGGACCATCAGTTCGAGATCAGCGCCGATTTCTCGTCGCCGCAAACGGCCATTCTCGATTCGACGGGGGCGGACATCAGCGGTCAGCTTTCGTCCGGAAGACTCAAAGGTTTGCTGGATGAGAAAAACGTTCTGATCCCGTCGTACATGAGCGACCTGGACACGCTGGCGATCACGTTCGCCGATGCGGTGAATAACCAACTCGCGGCGGGAGTGGATGCCAATGGGGCAGGCCCGACGGTGGATCTGTTTCAATACAATGCGGCTCAAGGCGCGTCGATGTCGATGGGGATCACGGCTATCACGGCGGACGAGATCGCGGCGGCGACGCCGGATGCGCCCGGGGGCAACGGCAACGCGCTGGACATCGCGGCCATGCTCGATACCAAGACCGTCAACGGGTTCACTTTCACGGAGTATTTCGGAAAACTCGGCGGACGGCTCGGGCGCGACCTGTCGACGGCGCAGGAGGATCAGGATACGGGTCAATCGCTGGTGACCCAGGCTCGCACGTTCCGCGATCAGATATCGGGCGTTTCGTTGAATGACGAGGCTGCACATCTGCTGGAAGTGCAACGGGCATACCAGGCACAGGCCAAGCTGATGTCGATCCTGAACGACATTCTGGACACGGTGATTTCGCTGTTGAGGTAGTTGCATGATTTCATCACTCGACCCCACATCCCAAGCGTTCGTCAATAACATGAACCGGATCAGCGCGCGAATGGGGGAAGCCCAGAAGCGTATTTCGACGGGCTTGCGGGTGTCCTCGGTTTCGGATGCTCCGGACCAGATTTCGACGATCCTGCAGGCGCGGGCAGATCTGGATTCCACCCAGCAGATTCAGGCGAACCTGGGGCGAGTGAAAGCGGAGTCCGATGCGGCGGAGCAGGCCATGCAGACGGCGGTGCAACTGGTGGAGCGCGTACAGGTGCTCGGCAGCCAGGGCCTGACCGGCACAGCGTCGGCGGAGACACGGCAATCGCTTTCCGATGAGGTCGGCTCGATCATGGAACAACTGGTGGGCCTGACTCGGACGACTGTCGAAGGCCGGTATGTTTTCAGCGGCGACAGCGATCAACAGGCGCCGTACACGATCGACCTGACGCAAGCGTCGCCGGTCAGCAGTTATCTGGGCGGAAGCGTGACGCGCGACATTCAACACCCCAACGGGACTCGATTCCGGGTGGCACGGACCGCTCAGGAGATCTTCGATTCACCGGACCCGAGCAACAACGTTTTTGTCGCGCTGCAAAACCTGCGGACGGGCCTGCAGACCAACGATACCGACGCCATTACGGCTGCTCTCGGGAACGTCGGGACCTCGCTCACTCACCTGAACAGCGAACTCGCGTATTACGGGACGGTGCAGAACAAGGTCGCCGCGGCGACCGATTTCGGCAACCAGCTCCAGTTGCAGCTGAAGACGCACCTGAGCAGCCTCGAGGATGCAGACCTCACTGAGGCGATCCTCGAACTGAACCAGGCGCAATTGCAGCAGTCTGCCGCTTTGCAGGCGCAGGCCAGAACGCCGCGCACGAGTCTGTTCGACTATCTCGGGTAGTTCGTTGGCTAACCTCGGGCCGGCCGCTCGAATCAGCGCGGCCGTATTTCGCCGAACGAGAACCCCGCGTCCTGAACCTTGCCGGACGGAAGTACGACGGCGGAGGCGACGAACCGTTGTTCCTGCGGGTCTCCGAAACGCAGGTCCTGAATTTCGACGCGCACGGCTTCCTCGGGTTCGGCCACGGGAACAGTGCGGAAGAGCGGAATAACGGCGAAGTTCAGGTACCGTTGAATCACCGGATTCTTCTCGACGGCGATGACGGCGAGGCTGGCCGGCGGTTTGTAGTACACGCGGTCGGTGGCCGGGTCGAAAGTGCCAAGCAGGTTCAAATTGAAAAGGCGATACGCGTCCGGTGTTTCGACGATACCGCGCCACTTGGAGGGGTCGGCGAGACCCGGAAGCGCGAACACGCGAGAGGGCGCTGCCCCGTCATAGACGCGCGCCTCCATTTCCGCCACTGCCCTTTCGTGCAGCACGAATCGAGAGAACTCGTAGCTGGTGAGCAACAGTAGCGCGAAGATCGCCCACCCACGCCCGGTGCCCGGCTTCGCGCCGATCTCGGAACTGACCAGGCGGGCCAGTGCAGGCGCGACCACCGCGAGCAGCAGAATCGCCCAAATCCACAGATCGACGATGTTCGTAATGTCGAGCCGCAGCCACCGTTCCGAGAAAGGCAGCAGCAGGCGGATGCCGTAGGTATTGGTCCAATCGAGCAGCAGGTGGCTGGCGACGCCGATGGTGGCGGCGATCATCGCGACACGCCAGGGAAAGTGTCCCTTGGCAAAGACTCGCGCGATCAACACGCTGATGAGCGCCATCACAGGCGCGGCAATGATGGCATGGGTGATCCAGCGATGGTAATGGAGGTAAGTAAGCGGCCCTCCGAACCAACTGACAACGTCGAAATCCGGGGCGTTGGCCGCCACCATCATCAGGAGCGCACCGCGCGGAACGCACCTGCCGATTCCGGCTCGGACCAGCATGAGCCCGGTGAGGGTGTGAGTGAGATTGTCCAAACCTACAGGGTAATCGGGAATGTGCCTCGCCGGGTATCATTAGAACGTTATGGCGCGAGTACTGATGGTGGCCAGTGAAGCGGCTCCGTTCGTGAAGACGGGCGGACTGGCGGATGTTCTGGGCGGACTTCCTCCCGCGCTGGTGAAACTCGGCGAAGAGGTTGCAGTCGTAATTCCGAAATACAGGCAGGTGGAGTTGTTCGGCGCTGAGCGTATTTATCACGACCTGCCGGTATGGGTGGGAGGCACCACCTCCTTCACGATGTCGGTGGACCGGGTGGTGGACCGCGGAGTTTCGTACCTGTTCGCGAACTGTCCCCCGCTTTTCGACCGGGACGGTATCTACAACGTCGGCAACGAGGACTACCCGGACAACCACATTCGCTTCGCCGCTTTCTGCCGCGCGGCGATGGAGATTGTGCGGTGCATTTTCCGGCCGAACGTAATTCACTATCACGACTGGCAGGCGTCGCTGATCGCGCCGTACATCAAGCACACGTATCGCAGCGATCCCACGTTCGCCGGCATCCGGCTTCTGCTGACTATCCACAATCTTGGGTACCAGGGGATTTTCGCCGCCTACCAGGCGGCGGAGGTGGGGCTCGACCCGGCGCTGGTGGCCCCGAACGGACCACTCGAGTTTTACGGCGACCTGAATGTCCTGAAGGGCGGGATCGAATTCGCGGACGCGATTAACACCGTGAGTCGAACGTATGCCCGGGAGATACAGTTGCCGGAATTCGGATTCCGGCTGGATGGACTGCTGCGGTCGCGATCGGATGTGTTAACCGGGATCCTGAATGGCGTCGATTACACGGAGTGGAATCCGGAGACCGACCGTCATATCGCGCGAAATTACGGGGTGGGTGCGCTCGAGGCGAAGCGGGAGTGCAAGCGCGCCCTGCTGGAGGAGTTCGGGCTTCCGCAGGACGATCTGGATCGTCCGGTGGTGGGCATCGTGTCGCGCTTTGCGGCGCAAAAGGGGTTCGATCTGATCGCCGAACTCGGGCGGCGGCTGCTGGATTTCGATCTGTACCTGACCGTGCTCGGGAGCGGAGATCCGGCTTACGAGGCGATGTTCCAGGATCTGGCCTCGGCGCGGCCGGACCGGGTGGGGGTGCGGATCGGCTATAACAACCCGCTGGCGCACAGGATCGAGGCCGGGGCGGACATGTTCCTCATGCCGAGCCACTACGAGCCGTGCGGACTCAATCAAATCTACAGCTTACGGTATGGGACGATCCCGCTGGTGCGTGCTACCGGGGGCCTCGATGATACGATTGGAGAAGGCACCGGATTCAAGTTCTGGGGCTACACCGGGAGCGAGTTGTACGACTGCATCCGGGTAGCTCTCGATGCCTATCACGATCGCGACCGCTGGCTCGCGATGGTGCAACGCGCCATGCGGGCGGACTTCTCGTGGGATGTCTCGGCGGCCGAATACTCGGCGTTATACCGGCGGCTTACGAGTCCTGCGTCAACGGTAGCGGCCTGAATCCATACCGGCGGAAACTGCATCTTTCTAAATGGAGATTGTGAATGGCGGGTAAGAATACACTAACGTTTACTGATATGAGTTTTGACCAGGACGTCATCAACTCGGATGTTCCGGTGTTGGTCGATTTTTGGGCTGAGTGGTGCGGGCCATGCCGCATGATGTCGCCGACAGTGGACTCGATTGCGGAGGACTACAATGGCCGCCTGAAAGTCGGCAAGCTGAACGTCGACGAGAATAATGGGACGGCAATGCGCTACCAGGTGCGGGGAATCCCCATGCTGCTTCTGTTCAAGGGCGGCAAAGTTGTGGACCAGCGGGTGGGAGCGATGGGCAAGTCCGAAGTCCAGAAAATGATCGATCAGCACATATAAGCGTAATCGCTCAGGCGGGGAATCCTCGCGATCCGCGGGGTCCCCGAATGTCCTTCCGATGTCAGCCGGTTACAGCTCCTTCCGCGGCTGACGACACCAGTTTTATATATTTGGCGAATACTCCGGTGGAGTACTTCGGCTCGGGCTTCTTCCACGCGGCGAGGCGCGATTTCAGTTCCGCATCGGTCAATTTGACGTCGATGGTGCGGGCCTGAATGTCGATGCGGACGATGTCGCCCTCGCGCACGGCGGCGATGGGGCCACCGGCCGCGGCTTCGGGGGCCACATGCCCCACCATGAACCCGCGCGTTGCTCCGCTGAATCGGCCGTCGGTGAGGAGCGCGACGCTGTCGCCGAGACCGGCTCCGACGATTGCCCCGGTAACACCCAACATCTCGCGCATGCCCGGCCCTCCGCGCGGACCCTCGTAGCGAATCACCAGGATGTCGCCGGCTTTGATGTCTCCGGCGGTCACGGCGTGCATGGCGTCCTCTTCGCAATCGAAGACGCGCGCCGGACCTTCCTGAGCCTTGCGCTCGATGCCGGTGACCTTGATGACGCCACCTTCGGGAGCAAGGTTGCCCTTGAGAATGACGAGGCCGCCGCTCGATTTGATGGGCTGGTCAAGCGGGCGGATCACCTTCTGACCCGGAGTTTCTTTCGCGTCCGCCGCCTCTTCCGCAAACGACCGGCCGGTGATCGTCGGGACCGAGCCGTCAACATAACCCCCATCGACGAGCCGCTTGGCGATGACGGGGATGCCCCCGGCGTAGTGGACGTCGACGGCGACGAACTGGCCGGCGGGCTTGAGGTCGACGAGGAGCGGGGTTCGCGCACTCACGGTTTGGAAGTCGTCGATCGTCAGGTCCACTCCGGCTTCGCGGGCCATCGCGAGCAGATGGAGGACGGAGTTGGTGGATCCGCCGGTTGCGGCGACCGAGGCGATCGCGTTCTCGAAAGCTTTTCGGGTGACGATGTCGCGCGGTTTGCGCCCGGCCTTCACCGCATCGACGATCACCTGCCCACAACGGAACGCGACATCGTTCTTGGCGGGATCGACTTGAGGTACGGCGGCGGTGCCCATAGGGGAGAGCCCGATCATTTCCATAACGGTCGCCATCGTGTTCGCGGTGAACTGGCCGCCGCAGGCGCCGGCGCCCGGACAGGCGGCATTCTCGATAGCGAGGAGTTCGGCGTCGTCGATACGGCCGGCCGCGTTCGCTCCGACGGCTTCGAAAACGTCCTGAACGGTGAGATCGCGGCCCTTGTAGTGGCCCGGCATGATGGAGCCGCCGTAGAGGATCACGCCCGGAACGTTCAGGCGGAGCAATGCCATGGCGGCGCCGGGGATGGTTTTGTCGCAGGCCACCAGGGCGACGATGCCATCGAACATGTGGCCGCGCGCGACGAGCTCGATGGAATCGGCGATGAGATCGCGACTCACCAGGGACGCCTTCATCCCTTCGGTGCCCATCGTCACTCCGTCGCTGATGGCAACGGTGTTGAACTCCATGGGTGTGCCGCCCGCGGCGCGAACGCCTTCCTTCACCTTCACCGCCAGGTCGCGGAGGTTGTAGTTGCAAGGCATGGTTTCGATCCATGTATTGGCGACGCCGATGATCGGTTTGCGCAGGTCCTCATCGGTGAATCCGATGGCTTTCAGCATGGCGCGCGCGGGGGCGCGATCACGGCCCTGGGTGATCGTATAGCTGTGGAGTTCCATGAACTCTACATGGTAGCAGTGAGTTGTTGTGGGTGTGGCCTTAGAGGACCTTCGATTCGGCGTTTTTGGCGTGGATCTCCTGAAGACTCCAGACACGGATGGGATCGCGGCGCCTTGCGGTAACGGCTTCGACCGCCGCGCGCGCACCGCTCATCGTGGTGATGATGGGAACCCGCCAGGCAACAGCGGTGCGGCGGATGGCGCGCTCATCGCTGAACGATGTGGCTCCGCTGGTGGGGGTGTAAATCACCAGGTGAACCGAACCCGCCTTCATCAAGTCCACGGCATTCGGCCGGCCTTCGTTCACCTTGAACACCGTTTTACACTTGATGCCGACGGCTTGAATCGCTGAGGCGGTGCTGCGTGTTGCTGTGATCTTGAACCCGAGTTCCGCAAAACGCTGCGCGATGCGGACCGCTTCGGGCTTGTCGACATCGTTCACGCTGATGAAGATGGAGCCGCCGTCCGGAAGCGGAGTGCCGGCGCTCAATTGCGCTTTTCCAAAGGCCTCGCCAAAATTCTCGCCGACGCCCATCACTTCGCCCGTGGAACGCATTTCAGGTCCGAGCGCCGGATCGACGCCCGGGAACTTATTGAACGGGAAGACGGGTGATTTTACGAAGTACTGCGGCACCGGAAGCACTCCGGAGAACTGGCCGCCGGTGAGTTCCGAGAGTCCCTTCAACTTGCGGCCGAGCATGAGCGCGACGGCGATTTTCGGCAGCGCAATGCCCGTGGCCTTGCTGACGTAGGGGACAGTGCGGGAGGCGCGGGGATTTACCTCGAGCACGTAAACGGTCCCGTCCTTGATGGCGTACTGCACGTTCATCAGACCGATGACGTTCAGCGCTCGTGCGAGCCTGGTGGTGTAGTCCTCGATGGTGCGCAGGACGTTGTCCGAGAGGCTGATCGCGGGAACCACGCACGAACTGTCTCCCGAATGGATGCCCGCCTCCTCAACGTGTTCCATGATGCCGGCGATCAGCACGTCCTCGCCGTCCGACAGGGCGTCCACGTCCACTTCAGTCGCGTCCTCAAGGAAGCGATCGACGAGGACCGGACGCTTCTGCGAGAAGATCACTGCCTCCTGCATGTAGCGGCGGACCGTCTCCTCATCGTAGGCGATCACCATAGCGCGACCGCCCAAAACGTAGCTGGGGCGAACGAGCACGGGATAGCCGAGGCGGCGGGCGACAGCACAGGCTTCGTCGACATTGGTGGCGGTCCCGTTGGCGGGCGAAGGAATGCCGAGATCGTCGAGCAGTTTGCCGAACAACTTCCGGTCTTCCGCGAGATCGATGTTCTCGGGGTCGGTGCCGATGATCGGGACGCCGGCGTGTTTCAGCGGAAGCGCGAGCGTCAGCGGAGTCTGCCCGCCGAACTGAACGATGACGCCGTCAGGCTTCTCGGTGTCATAGATGTTCAGCACTTCTTCGAGGGTCAACGGTTCGAAGTACAGGCGGTCGCTGGTGTCGTAGTCGGTCGAGACGGTCTCGGGGTTGCAGTTGACCATGATCGACTCGGTGCCGAAATCCTGCAGCGCGAAGGAGGCGTGGCAGCAGCAGTAATCGAACTCGATGCCTTGGCCGATGCGGTTCGGACCGCTGCCGAGGATCATGACCTTCTTGCGGTCGGAGGGATCGGCCTCGCACTCGGATTCGTAGCTCGAATAGAGATACGGCGTGAAGCTTTCGAACTCGGCGGCGCAGGTGTCGACCCGATTGAAAATGGCTTTGATCCCGAGCGATTTTCGCTTCTCTCGAACATCGAGCGGATCGACGCCCCACATGCGAGCGAGCGCCGAATCGGAAACGCCGTCGCGTTTGGCTTTCAGTAACGTGTCGCGGGCGATCCCATTGAGAGACTCTTTGCCGAGGTCGCGCTCAAAATCGACCACTTCCTTCACTTGCGTGAGGAACCACGGGTCGATCCACGTCGCGTTGTGCACGTCTTCTGTCGAGTAGCCTTGTTCGAAGGCGAAGCGGATATAGCCGAGACGGTCGGGGTTAGGCGTAATCAGGTTGCGCTTGATGAGCGCGGGATCGTAGACGGTAGCACCGCTGCTCTTGCCGGTCTCGAGGCTGCGCATGCCTTTGCCGAGAGCTTGTTTGAATGTGCGGCCGATCGCCATCACCTCGCCGACCGATTTCATCTGTGTGCCGAGCACCGGTTCGGCGCCGGGGAATTTTTCAAACTGCCAGCGCGGGATCTTCACGACGACGTAATCGATGGTCGGTTCGAAACACGCGGGAGTCTTGCGGGTGATATCGTTCTTAATTTCGTCGAGGCGGTAGCCGACGGCGAGTTTAGCGGCGATTTTGGCGATGGGGAATCCGGTGGCTTTGGAAGCAAGGGCGGAACTGCGCGAGACGCGCGGGTTCATTTCGACAATCACCATGCGGCCGTCGGCCGGGTTGATGGCGAACTGGACGTTGGATCCGCCGGTGTCGACGCCGATCTCGCGGAGACAGGCGAGCGCGGCATCGCGCATCATCTGATACTCGCGGTCGGTGAGGGTCTGGGCGGGTGCGACGGTGATGGAGTCGCCGGTATGCACGCCCATGGCGTCGAAGTTCTCGATGGAACAGACGATGATCGCGTTGTCGGCGAGATCGCGCATCACTTCGAGTTCGAATTCCTTCCAGCCGAGGACGCTTTCTTCGATCAGCACCTCGTGGACAGGCGAGAGCTCCAGGCCGCGTTCGAGGATTTCGTACAGGTCCTCGAGGTTGTAGGCGATGCCGCCGCCGGTGCCGCCGAGGGTAAAGCTGGGGCGGAGGATCACGGGGAAGCCGATGCGGGTGGCGAATTCGACGCCGTCATCGATGTTGTTGATAAGGAGCGATTCGGGAAGGTCGAGCCCGATCTTGCGCATCGCGTCCTTGAACATCAGGCGGTCCTCGGCTTTTTTGATCGAGTGGATCTTGGCGCCGATCAGTTCGACGTTGTAGCGGTCGAGGACGCCGGCTTCGGCCAGCGCGACGGAAAGGTTGAGGCCGGTCTGCCCGCCGACGGTCGAGAGGAGCGCGTCGGGCCGTTCCTTGCGGATGATTTCTTCGGCGAATTCGACGGTGAGCGGCTCGACGTAGGTGCGGTCGGCGAGTTCGGGATCGGTCATGATGGTGGCCGGGTTCGAGTTGATCAGGATCACCTCGTAGCCGTCCGCGCGCAGCGCTTTGCAGGCTTGAGCGCCGGAGTAGTCGAACTCGCAGGCCTGGCCGATGACAATCGGGCCGGAGCCGACGATCAGGATGCGGTGAAGGTCATTGCGGCGAGGCACTACTTCGTCCCCCTGGATTCGTTCATCAGCCGGAAGAATTCGTCGAACAGGTAATGCGAATCGTGCGGACCGGGCGCCGCCTCGGGGTGGTACTGGACGCAGAACACCGGATAGTTGCGGTGGCGGAAGCCTTCGAGCGTGTCGTCGTTCAGGTTCACGTGGGTTAGTTCGATCTCGTTTTGATTGAGCGAATCGGGATCGACGGCGAACCCGTGGTTGTGCGAGGTAATCTCGACGCGATTGTTGACGCGGTTGAGCACGGGATGGTTCGCGCCGCGATGTCCGAATTTGAGTTTGTAGGTTTTCGCGCCGAGCGCGAGACCGAGCACCTGGTGGCCAAGGCAGATACCGAAAATCGGTTTCTTGCCGATCAGCTTTCGAACTTCCGCGGCTTGCGTGTGGAGCGGCTCGGGGTCGCCGGGGCCGTTCGACAGGAACACTCCGTCGGGTTTCAGGGCGAGGACGTCGCCGGCCGTAGCCGTTGCGGGAACCACGGTGACACGGCAGCCGGTATGAACGAGGCGCCGCAGAATATTGTGCTTGATGCCGAAATCGTAGGCGACGACGTGGCAGCAGGGCTCCACCGGTTCGCCAACGATATCGGACGGCGATCCGGGTACGACGCCCTGGGTCCATTCGTAGGGGGTTTCCGTAGAGACGCGGGTGGCAAGCTCCAGGCCGGCCATGGAGGGAATCTGCCGGGCCCGCTCGACCAGGGAATTGTGATCGGTGGTGGAATTCGAGATCACGCCGCGCATGACGCCGCGGGACCGGAGGTGGCGGACCAGGGCGCGTGTGTCGATTTCTCCGATGATGGGTATCCCGGCCTGGGAAAGGAACCGGTTGGCTTCCTCTTCTGAACGCCAATTGCTGGCAATCGGCGAAAATTCGCGAACCACCAGACCTTCGATGAACGGCTTTCGCGATTCGCTGTCGAAATGGTTCGCGCCGTAGTTCCCGATTTGCGGGTTCGTGAGAACGACGATCTGACCGGAGTATGAGGGGTCGGTGAAGACTTCCTGATACCCGGTGATGGCGGTGTTAAAGACGACTTCGCCGTATGTATCCGTGGACGCACCAAAGCTTCTGCCCTCGAAGACCGTGCCGTCCTCCAGGGCAAGTACTGCTTTGTTCAATTCGTAGAGTCCTCCAGGAGGGTGATCATTATCATTTCAGCATGCGGAGTGGGATGGCAGCAAACGAAGAGTTGGTGGGGGGTGTACGTCACCAGAATGCAGTGTCACCGAAGGGCCACCTTTTGGGAGTTGTTCTTACGGCTTACTATGCCGTAAGATAAGGCATGCCCAGTACTGCTCCTTCTGATGTGCCGGCCAACGTCCGTCAACTCGCCACGGAGTTGGCCGATGCGAAACCAATGCGCCGGGGTTCGGTGTCCGAACGAACGATCAAGTGCAGCAAACCAGGGTGCGCTTGTGCCCGAGATCCCAAGGCTCGTCATGGCCCGTACTACAGCCTCACGCAGGCTGTCGAAGGCAAGACGCACTCGCGCTTCCTCACCGCCGAACAGGCCGATCTGGTCCGCCAGCAGATCGACGCCGGTCGTAAGTTTCGCGGTCGTGTGGACGCATTGTGGGAAGCGTGCGAGGAATGGGCCGACAGTCAATTGGCGGATGCCTCAGGCTCCTCCGAGGAGGCTAAAAAAGGGGGCTCCAAACGCATCTCCAAGACGAAATCGTCCGGGAAATCGAAACCCTCTTAGGTCGTCAAGCGGTCGCAGATCTGGATTTCGAAGCGGTGGAAATGGCGGTCGGCGGCAGGCTCTGCGGTTGGCCGCGCGGGCGCTGGAACAACGCTTGAACGCCGACACTTCCGATCATGCCGGGCCGGAACTGCCGTGCTCCTGCGGAGCGCCGGCTCAGTACCGGGGCCGTCACGAGAAGACGTTCGAAAGCGTGCTGGGGCCGCTGCGTCTGGAACGGGCCTACTATCACTGCGTGGTCTGCCAGGGTGGATTTTGTCCGCGCGACCGCGCTCTGCGGCTAGAATTGTTTTCGCTCACTCCCGGCGTTCTGCGCATGACCGCCAGCACGGCGGCGCTGGTGAGCTTTGAGGAGAGCAGCGCCTTGCTGCACGAGCTGGCGGGAGTTCAGGTCAGCGCCAGCCAAGTGGAACGA
This sequence comes from uncultured Acidobacteriota bacterium, assembly GCA_963720745.1. Taxonomy (GTDB): domain Bacteria; phylum Acidobacteriota; class Terriglobia; order Bryobacterales; family Bryobacteraceae; genus TMP-7. The sequence goes on along the minus strand of CAVRGO010000001.1, from coordinate 2,233,656 downwards.
GCCGCCGAAATGCTGGGCGCCGAAATCGCCGCCGATGAACGCGCCTGCGTGGAACGAATGGGCGAGGTCGCTCCGACCATGTACCTTGGGATGGACGGCACCGGCGTGCCGATGCGTGCGGCGGAAGTCGCTGGCCGTGAGGGCAAGCAGCCGGACGGCTCGGCGAAAACCCGCGAGGCCAAGGTCGTCACGGTGTGGACCGCGGAAGCGCGGGATGCCGAAGGGAAGCCGATGCGCGATCCGGGATCGATCACATATACGGCCGCCATTGAAAGCGCGGCCGCTTTGGATACCAGTTCCACACGATCCGACCTCGCCGAGCGCGTATTGCGAGAAGCTACGCGGCGCGGCTTTACGAAGGCGGCCAGGTGCGTAGTGCTGGGCGATGGTTCTCTCTGGATCTGGAACACGGCCTGGGAACTATTTCCTCGAGCCACCCAGATCCTCGACCGTTACCATGCGAAAGAAACCTTGCACCGAACCGCTCACTCGATCTTCAGCGCAACCGCCGCACAAGAAAAATCATGGGCCACGGCACGCTGCACGGAACTGGACGACGGAAAGCTGCACGCCATCGTCCGCGCGCTCCGGCCCCATATCGCGTCCTCCACGGAAGCGGCGAAGTGCGCCCTCTACATCTTTCGCAACCGCCGACGTATGCGCTACCCCAAGTTCCATGCGCAGGGTTTGTGCACCTCCACCGGCGTTCTGGAAGCCGGATGCAGAGTCGTGATCGGGACCCGGCTCAAGCGGGCCGGCATGCACTGGACCGCCCCCGGCGCCAACGCGATCATCGCTCTGCGGTGTGCCAAGCTCAGCGGGCGTTTCGAGGATTTCTGGGAACGGCGCTCAACGCCGGTCGAGGCTGCCGCGTGACGCTACATGGGTGTCGGGGAGCAACGAAACAGAAAACCGGTATAAGGATTAAATCGTGGGCAGCACAACCAGAGTGCTGTACTCGGGTTTGCGCAGCGCTCCCGAATCTGTACGGCCGCATGCATTCGCTGTGTTCAGAAATCGCAGGCGAAGAAGAGCCGGTTGTCTACGCTCGCCCAGCCCGCCCCCCGTTGACCGCGACGAGAACGCGTGATAGTTCTCACCAGAAAACGATGTTCAGTATTACCGTCGGTTTCATTAAATCGGTCATTGCCTGTTTCCGCCACGGTATCGTGGCCGGGGCCGCGGTGGTCGCCCTGGCTATAGCGGTGCTGGCCAGCAACGGAACGATCTCACTGGTGATCCCCGTGACTCGGGTTAACAATACAACGCAACAGTATAGATGGGAACCGAGTTCGACGGATACGGGTGGTTGGGTTACAAGCTGGCACGAACTCGGCACCACTCGTAATGGCTTTCTCAAACCCAGCGCCGTTCGCGCATACACGAGTGTTTGGAACGGATCCTCCTGGTCGAGCCCTGTTGTACACAGCGCGGCCGGCAACCCCATGCTGGATCAGTTTCTATATTGGGACGCCTCCAGAAGCCGCTACAGCCTCACTGCTTTGCGAGCTTCCGGCAAGGATGCGTGAAAAGGGTCCATCCATTGGAACGAAAGTTGATCGACGTCTGAGAGAATTCACAATACAGACTTGCAGCTATCGTGATAGGCGGCTGCGCTACCGATGAACCGCGTCCATTCAGCCTGTGTCAGCCGACGCGACTTCAGCTTCCGACAGGTTTCGGTGATCAGTTCCTGATTCCTCAGGAGAATTCGGTCGACCGTGGCAGTGAACGGGCCCCCAAGCGGCACCATTGACAGCGTCCTCAACTCTCGTCCGTCGGTCGAAAACCTGACCGCGCGCACGGGACCGCCGAGCCTGATCCTGTCGGTCTCCTGTCCAGATTTGACATCAAACAGGCGCGCCGTGTGATCCTCGCTACCGGTCGCGATAATCGCGCCATCGTTACTGAAGGCCACGGCCAGAATCTCGTCGTCCTGCGGTATTACCGTCGGCTCGCCTCCGGTACGCGGGAACACCTTCGCGACGCGGTCCTCACCGCCGAATACGACCAAACCGCCGTCCGGACTGAACGCCGAAGCGGCAACCGCATGCTCGAAGTCTGTGCGAAAGAGCAACTTGTCTCTGGCGATGTCGAGCACGCCAGCGAACCCATCATCCACCCCAAACGCAAGGTATTGCCCGTCGGGGCTGAGGGCGACTGCAGTAATGCGCTCATGAGTATAGCCGACGCGGCGCGGTTTTCCGGAACGGACCTCGCCGATCCACACTGGTTTCCCCGACCTGCCGCCTAGCACATGGATATCTCTGTAGTCAGTTCCGACCGCAATCCTACGACCCGTGCTGTCGAACGACAGTCGCGTGACTTCACGATTAATGGTGTCAGCATCGGTCTTAAGTGAGTGCGACCACATGACCTGGTTTCGGGCATCCAGCATCACGACATTGAAGCGACCCATTAGCAGATGGTGTCGATCTGGGCTTCCAGCAATCGCTGTCGCAAATGCTTCCTGCGAGAATCGATGCATCAGGTGACCTGTGGTTGCATTGAAAATGCGGGTAAGGCCCTTCCCGTCAGCGGTCAACATGGCCTCTGCCCGATCGTCAAGCGCTAAGGCGTCGGACGAATCAACCTCGGCACCAACAGGCATACGGTCTTCTGCACGAAATACCTTCACACTGCCGTCCCGCGACCCGGTGCTCACTGTGCTCCCATCGGGCGCAAAAGCGGCAACCCCGACCGCGTCGTCGTGAACAATTCGAAGGAGTTCGCGCCCCGATGATGCTTGCCAAATCCGCGCAGTCATGTCACCTCCGGCCGTGAGCAAGCGTTGACCGTCCGGAGAGAACAGAGCCGTTATGACAGAGCTATCGTGGGTCACGCGAGCGATCAGCTGCCCGGAGCGGGCATCGAACACTCCCGCGCTGTGATCACTACTGGCGGTGACGACCCAATCCGCCGTTGGACTGAAATTCACCGATACCACGTCATCGTCGTGCACAAAGCGCGCACACTCCTTCCCGGTCATGTCGAAGACGCGTGCCGTGTGATCTTCACTCGCAGTAGCGAGCAGCGTGCCGTCGGTGTTGAACACCACCCGTGTGACCGCACCGCCCTGGGCCAGACGCAGGAGTTCCTTTCCCGAGACAGCTTCAAAGACGCGGGCACCGTTGCTGCCCGTAGCGAGACGCTTCCCATCCGGGCTAAACGCCACGGTCGACACGTTTGCGTCGTGCTGCAGCACAAGCAATTCGCGTCCCGCAGGATCGATGATTCGGACGGCTTGGCCGGCGACGATGGCAGCCGAGCCATCTCGCGCGAACGCAAGAGCACGCACATCGGCTCCGACGCGCACTTGCCACAACTTGCGACCGGTGGCGACCTCGTACAGCGATGCCGTGCCCCTGGCGCTGCCGAAAAGCACCGTGCGCCCGTCGGGACTGAATGCGACGGCGAGAAGGTTCCATTCGCCCAAGCTGTCCCCGGTCAAGTCATACAGGACTTTGCCCGTGCGGAGATCGAGGATCGCGGCTCGGGGACGACTAGCGTAATAAGCAGTTGCGTCCAGAGCAAGGTACTCGATTTCTCCAGGATCGTATTCGGTGTTCACGCTACCGGTCGCAATCGCCAGTTTCCGCCCGTCGGGACTGACGGCTATCGCGTTAACGGGGCCGAGCCGCTCGCGCTCGAATACCGGGTAGGGCATTAGGCTTTCGATGCGTCGAAGGATATGAGCAGCCTCGTGGACCGGCGCTCGTTGCGCCGCTTCCAATGCCAGAAGAGCAGCCACATGAAGATCGCTAGCTCGTTCCCCCAGAGTGCTGGAGGCTTGGGCTGCTAACTGGCGAGCCAGCGCGATCCGGGCCTGCTCTTCGGCATTTATCCTCTGCTGCCTCTCCTGGGTTCGTGCCGTCTCGGCCTCCACGCGTGCTTTCTCGGCCTCTACGCGTGCTTTCTCGGCCTTCGCGCCTGCCACCACGGCCTCGTCTCCTTTGCGGCGAGCTCGATCGCCGAAGAATGCGACCAGCAGCGCAAACACTAACACGATGCCGATACTGGCGTTGCGCAAGAGAATGTTGCGACGGTGGTTCACAACTTCCTCGTCGTTCATGCTCCCAGGCGTCTTCCCGCGGAACCTCGCTACAATTGCGTTGATCTCCTTCTTGTATTCGATGTTCTGTAGGTCCCGTTGTTCCGGCGCAGTAGCCCAAGACAGATCAGACCAGATCGGGATCGAGCGTAGGTACGGTTTGAGTAGTTCGGGAATTGAGTCGGTTTTGTTCCAGTCGATCTGCTTCCTTTCGAGCTCAAGGCAGATTCGGTCTGCGATGTGAACAATCACCAGGCGCTCGGCTCGACCGAGATCCGTGCACCAGATTCCTAGCTCGTCACACACCCACTTTGACTCTGCGGCCTCCCGGCTCGCGAGATAAATCAGAAACTGTGACTCCTCGAGCGCGCTTCGTATCTGCGTCGGCAAGTCGTCGCCTGGGCGCAATACACGTTCGTCCCGAAAGATCGCGATCGGCGGTTTCAACAGCGGCTTGGCGTAACGCTTCAGCGCGCTTTCGATCTGCTCGGCATGAGGCCGACTGGTCGCGCTGTGCTTGTAGGAGATAAATGCGACGTATTTCATCAAGTGCACCCTTCGATTCTGCGAGATCGCGCCGGCGTACAAAAGGAATTAGCCATTTCGCTCCCGAAAACGGACCCATTATATGCGTGGCCGCATGCTATGGCCCGGTTTTGCATCACTAGCAGGCTGCGGAAAAAGTAAGTGCGCTCTTGGCGTATAAAACAATACACAGTACAATTGTTTTATGCGTGGCTCCGATACCCAGCAGTCGGCGATGTTCAGTTATGTGTCGCCGGAGGATCGCGTCCCGGCCGATCACCCCTTGCGGGCCATCCGCCAGATCACCGACCGCATCCTGTTGCAGATGTCCGCGTTGTTCGGCAAGATGTATTCGACTTTCGGTCGGCCTTCGATTGCACCCGAGAAACTGCTGCGGGCGTTGCTGTTGCAGGTGTTGTACTCGGTCCGCAGCGAACGGATGCTGATGGAGCAATTGAACTACAACTTGCTGTTCCGTTGGTGCGTGGGATTGAACCTGGATGATGCGGTATGGGATGTCACGGTGTTCACCAAGAACCGGGAGCGGTTGATCGAGGCGGAGGTGGCCAAGGAGTTCTTCCATCAGGTGGTGGCCCAAGCGCGGGAACTGGACCTGATGTCGGACGAGCACTTTACGGTGGATGGCACACTGCTGGAAGCCAGCGCCAGTCTGAAAAGCTTCAAGAAGGTAGATGGAGGCGAAGAGACGCCGCCGGACGATCCCGGCAACCCGACCGTGAACTTCCACGGGGAGAAGCGGAGCAACCAGACCCACCAATCGACGACGGATCCGGATGCGCGACTGGCCCGCAAGGGCGGGGGCAAAGAGGCGAAGTTGAGCTACAGCGGCCACGTGTTGATGGAGAACCGCAACGGACTGGTGGCCGATGTGGAAGTGCTGCAGGCCACGGGTACAGCCGAGCGGGATGCGGCGTTGGTGATGATGGAAACGATTCCAGGCAATCATCCGGTGACGGTGGGCGCCGACAAGGCCTATGACACGAAGGACTTCGTGGCCGAGGCGCGGAGTCTGAAGGTAACGCCGCACGTGGCGCAAAACAACAAGCGCCGCAAGAGCGCGATTGATGGGCGGACCACCCGGCACGCCGGGTATGGGGTAAGCCAGCGGAAGCGTAAGCGGGTGGAAGAGATCTTCGGCTGGATGAAGACGATCGGTGGGATGCGGAAACTGAGGCACCGCGGACTGAAGTTGGTGCAGTGGGGATTCACGCTGGCAGCGGCCGCCTATAACTTGGTACGCATCCGGAATCTGTCGCCGGTCTTTGCCGGAGGGACTGTATGAGGAGTAGTGTGTCTCCACGCCGGAAGGCGGAGCTGAGGGCCACTAAAACTCATAAAATCAGCCGTTTTAGGCACGCCCACGCACATGTGGGTCTGTGTGTGCTGTCGCTTATTTACTAACCGGACCAATTGCAAGTAAGTGGGATCATTCGCGCGACTTACTTTTTCCGCAGCCTGCTAGGGTCTGTTGATCATTCGTCGAGACGCGGGCATACAGGTCGGCCCGGAGCATTTTCGCCTGAAGTTCGTGGCTGGCCAAAAACCCTGCCGGATTTAGCGTTGCCGGGGTGCGGTTTTGGGGCATCTGAACGGATCGATTCCTGATGGCCAAAGCCTATCCTTTTCGGCCAGGCAGGTTCATCATACTTCAACCCGCGCCAGTGTCTCGCGATAGTTCCACGGCATCCACTCTGCGGAGTTGGCCGTCAGTTCCTGAACGTGGCGCTGAAGCTCGGTCAGATAATCGAACGAGTTGGCGCCACATAACTGGCAGGTGTGAATCAGCGTCATAAACACGTCGCCCACCTCGGCCCCGTGCAGCGTCCGGTAGAACAAAGCATTCTTCCGGTGCAGCACCGCGCGCTTGAGCGCGCGTTCGCAAAGATTATTGTCTAATGGAGCTCCGGCTTCACGGAGGAATGTTGTCAAGGCTTTCCAGTGCCGCAACAAGTACGTGATCGCCTTGCCCAAACCGGAGTTGGGCTCTGTCTTCCGCCCGGCGAACTGCGCCTCCAGCCAGCCGTGCAGGTTCTCCATCACCGGACCGCTGTGCTCCTGGTGAAACCGTAACCGCTCCGCCGCTGTCAGGCCGCCATCGCGCGCTTCGGCATCGTACCGGTACACCTCGCCCAGCATCTCCAGCACATGCCGGCACTCCTCGGGAAAGTTCTGAACGACTTCCACAAACTGGCGCCTTCCATGAGCCAGACAGTTCGCCACCAGTATTTCCGCTCCGCGGGGCAGTTTCGGCACGTTCCGCGACAGCGCATCACACATCTGGATCACCGGCCTCAAATCCTTCGCCCGCTGCTTCAGCACATCGGCGATGTTCTCGCCCGCATGCTGGCGGCCGGTGAAGTACAAGGCGATCTTCTGACCCTGCCCGGTCGAGACGATTCCGCTGGTGAACACACCGGTGCGTTCGTCGCCGGGCTCGCGTTCCAGCGTGAGAACCTTCATACTGGTCTCGTCGTTGTGTAGCACCTCGCCCTGTGCCGCCTGCCGGATCAACTCATCCCTCGCCGGTTTCATCAACTCGGCGGCCTCTTCGACCACTTCCCACTGCGTCGCTGCCGGTAAGGGAATCCCCAGCTGACCTTCCAGTTTTTCCAACCGGTAGAACGGGGTCCCGCTGCCGTACTTGAGCTGCGCGATCATCGCCGCGGCGGTCTCGTCGTACTTTTCCGGACCCACTCCTTCCGGTTCTTGTGCCGTAAACACCTGCCCGCAGGCGCCGCATCGCAACCGCTCCAGCGAGTAGACAGTAGCCGCCAGCGGTGCCTGGCCCACGATCCGCACCAGCACCTTCGGCTCCTTCTGGCCGTACACGTTGCCTTTTCCGCACTCCGGGCAGCGGTCCCCATGCGTCAACTTCTGGTGTGCAATATCGACTCTCCGCGCACCGCCAAACGCCTCCGCTCCGTTGCGCCCGTGTCCGGGTTGCGGGGAAGCGTTGGTCTCCGGTTGAGTCCCGCCGCCGGCTTCCGGGTTCTCCGGCTCCTCGAGCACGGCGCTGGTCTTCTCCGTATTGCGAGGACGAACCAGCATCGCCGCCAGTGCATGCAAGGCGCCTTTGAGTTTGTCGCAATCGGCCTCGCTCAGCGGTGCTTCTCGGGCTCCATCCAGCACCCTGTCCAGTTCGTCCAGGTTCACATCGACACGACGCCGTTTGGTGGACTTCATCCTACCTCCGCGAGCAGTTCGCGAAACCGCTTCCTCAACGGATATCCCAAAACCTCTTTGATCGATCGGTTCGGTACATAGCTGTTGGATTGTTTGCCCCGTCCCGTCGTCTGGCCAAGTAGTATCCAGTTGGCCGCGCGGTAACAGGTTCCGCGGAATCGCTCCGGATCTACGAACGTCTCCAGAAAGTAAAGCGGATGGCCGTATATCCCCTGCCAGTCTTCGGAGACCCGCGCCACCATTCGCCCCAGGATGTGCGACGCCAGGTGTTCCACTCGTACCCACGGCAGGATCAGGAATCGCGTATTGTACGCGATGAAGCGGATATTCCTGCGCCGCGCTTCGGCGCTCCAGCCGATGTAGCGGTCGCGCGCGCCGATGTGTCGCGGTGCGCTCGACCATGCCACACAAGCCACGGGACGGCCTTGCGCCCACACCAGATACTTCAAGTGTTCGCCCACCGGTTGTTCGTAGCCGAGGTAGTGATGCTCCTCCATCAAGCTGTTGAACAAGGGCTCTTGGGCGGTGCGCCGAACCTGCTCGAACTCCAGCGGCTGGAGCTTGCGTAGCCGGTCTTCGATGAGCGTGGAATCAATCTGCGCCGGAGGCGGAGGCATTCTCTTTGCCAGCGGGTTATGCCGGACGTAACTTACCGGTGGCAAGGTGATCTGCCCGGCCCGTTCCAGCATCAGCAGCATGCCGCGGCACACCATGTCGCGCAACGCGCCATTGGTCTGGCGCCACTGCCAGGCTTCACATAACTTGGTCGATAGCGTGCGTCGGCTTTCGTTCGGGTGGCACTCGACCAGTGCGCGTATATAAAGGATGTCTTCCTGGCTGATCTGCCGGCCGCGGTATCTGAACTCGACCATTGATCGCAGTATGAGCCACTTTTTGTTGGAACGCAAGGGCTGAAGCACTTTTTTGCGGATCTACTTCAGCACGCCCACTCGCCGCCACATCGGCGCGGCCCGCACCCTGGAAAGGTCGCCTGCCGCCATCAACAACTGCGTCTCATAGGCTTCCAGCGGCTTGGTCGGTCCGGTCGCTTCCGGCCACCACACGAACCGCCCCTTCGAAAGCCGTTTCTGCGCCAGCCAGTATCTCTGGCCGTCGAAAGATGTGGAGCTCCACATCTTTCGACTTGTACTAACCCGCTTCGCGGGAGTTCACTTGCTGCGACGTTTCTTTCATCAGGTGAGAGGATCGACTAGGTTCGACTTTCTCCAGGGCGGCTGTTGGGATATCGTTGCTCGCCATGAGCAATCGAAACTACGCCCTTGGGTATACGATTCCTGCCGTCCGCAAGGTGTCGCCCTTGCGCCAACGGATGATCGAAGACATGACGGTGCGCAACTTCGCGCCGAATACGCAGGAGAGTTACCTGCATCAGGTCAGTCTCTTCGCCCGGTATTTCGGTAAATCGCCGGACCAGTTGGGTCCCGAAGAAATTCGCGCCTATCAAATCTACCTGGCGGACGAGAGGCAGGTGTCTGTGGGAACGCGAATCGTCGCGGTCAGCGCGCTGCGGTTCCTCTACCGTGTCACTCTGCAACGCGATTGGAGCGTGCAACTGATTCCTACCGCCAAGAAAGATCACAGGTTACCGGCCGTTCTCAGCCCAGAAGAGGTCTTGCAATTGTTGCAAGCGGCTCCTTCGTTTACTCACCATGTCATTTTCAGCACCATGTACGGTACCGGGATGCGCGTCAGTGAAGCCGTGCATTTGCGCGCGACCGACATCGACAGCCAGCGGATGATGATTCGTATTGAGTTGAGTAAAGGGCATAAGGGCCGCGATGTCCAGCTCTCGCCCAAGCTGTTGGAACTCCTTCGCTGCTATTGGCGGCAAGTGCGACCGGGAGAATGGATGTTCCCGGGCCAGATTCCCGACCAACCTCTCGGGCGTGAGGCTGTGGGCGATGCCGTGGCTCAGGCCAGCAGACGCGCGGGCCTCAAGAAGCATACGACACCGCATTCTTTGCGTCACGCCTACGCGGTCCATTTGCTCGAAGCCGGGACGGACGTCCGGAGAACTCAACTCCTGCTGGGGCACCGCAGTCTGTCTACCACTGCCCGCTATCTCCGGCTTGCTACGACGGCGGTTTGTGCCACGACCAGCCCCTTGGATCTGCTGCCGCTAGCTCTTGCTGATTCCAAAGCGTAGACCGCAACTCCAATGCGGCCGGCCCTGGAAGTCGCCGATATCGTGCGCGCCCACGGCAACGAGTTTCGCCAGGCGCATGCGGGCTCTCTGTCTGCACGGCAGAAGCGGGTGTTGCGCTCGATCGAATTGTGTCGCACAGCGGCCCTCGGTGGTCACCTGGAACGATGTGCTCACTGCGGCCACGAGCGAAATGCCTATAACTCGTGCGCGGACAGGCATTGCCCCAAGTGTCAGTCTCTGGCCAGAGCCAAGTGGCTGGAGAAACGTCAGGCTGAACTCCTGCCGTGTGAATATTTTCATGTTGTCTTTACACTCCCCGAGGCCCTCGCTAAACTGAGTTTCCAAAACAAACGGCAGATGTACAATCTGTTGTTTCGAGCAACGGCCGAGACGTTGCTGACAATCGCGGCAGATCCGAAGCACCTGGGCGCGCACATCGGCTTCTTCTGCGTTCTGCACAGTTGGGGGCAGACTCTCACCGCTCATCCTCATCTCCACTGTGTGGTGCCCGGTGGGGGTATCGCCTTGGATGGACAGCGTTGGATCGCCTGCCGCCCAGGATTCTTCCTGCCGGTGAAGGTACTGTCGCGCCGATTTCGAAAGCTCTATCTCCGCTATTTAGAACGAGAGTATGCGGCCGGAAAGCTGCGGTTTCAAGGTGATCTGGAGCGATTTGCGGATGCCAAAAAGTTCGCCCGGTATGTGGCAGCACTTGCGGAGATCGAATGGGTTGTTTACGCCAAATCTCCGTTCGGCGGTCCGGAGCGGGTTTTGGATTACCTGGGACGCTATACTCATCGGATCGCCATTTCCAATAACCGACTGATCGAGCTCAAAGACGGAAAGGTGACTTTCGCCTACAAGGACTATAGGCACGCGGAGCGGCAGAAAGTAATGACGTTGTCGGCGGACGAATTCCTGCGCCGGTTTTTGATGCACGTCCTCCCGGATGGTTTTCAGCGGATCCGTCATTACGGCCTTCTCGGCAATCGTCACCGCGCTGAGAACCTAGCCCGCTGCCGAGAACTGCTTGGTGTGTTGCCCCCGACGACCGAACCGCAACGAGACTATCGGGAACGCTATCGGCAACTCACCGGCGAGGATCGGTTGCAGTGCCCGCAGTGCCGAATAGGCCAGATGCTACGGATCACCGTGCTGGAGGCACAAGTCTCAGTCGGATGGGACAGCTCATGAATGCCGATCTCAGCCACAACACCGTGCGCGCATGGAGTTCCCGATTCGCGCAATGGGAGAGGTCTGCGTCCGCGCGATTAGAACCATGTGGTCGCGGGTTTCAAAGCGTCGAAATTCCGCTTTGCTCGCAGCTACCCGTCAAAATAGGCAATGCCCAGCCTCCCTTCCGAGGTTCGTTGCGTCCGCACTTCGGCGTTCTCCTCACCTCATACGGGCACTGCCCACCTTCCAAAATACATAGGTCGAGGCTGTCTGCCGCGGCTTAGCACAACGGAATTTTAAGCAGGGTGCCGCGCGGTCAGTGCCGGGCGGCAGTTCTGCAGCTATGGCACCCTGCTTAAAATCCTCTGCAAGATGTGGAGCTCCACATCTTTCGACGGCCAGGGATTTTGGCTGGCGACTAAGCGATTGTCCAAAGGGCGTTTCAAGTGGTGGCCGACCGGCAACGAAGCTGCGCGGGTGTTGCAGGCGCACCAAGCCCAGCTGCTGCTGGCGGCGGGTAACCCGGAGACCGAAGCGGCGCCCGTGTGGCGGAAGGTGAGTTGAAACAAAACCCTTACGTTCTGATGATTCTTCTGGCATGCTGCGGTTATGCCGGAAACGTGGCGCTACCGCGGGCAGGAGATCTCCGGCGAGCAGATTGCCTTTCTGAGAGAGTTCATTCGGGCGCATCCCACCAGCAGCCGTTGGAAGCTGTCGCGGCAGTTGTGTGAAGCCCTGAACTGGAAGCAGGCTAATGGCGCGTTGCGGGACGTGGTCTGCCGCGGCCTACTGCTGATGCTGGAGCGCGCCGGGGAGATCGAGTTGCCGCCCGTGCGCCGGCTCATCCGGGGCCAGCGCCGGACGGGACGCCCACGGCCGGAAGCGGTCCGGCTGGACACCACGCCGCTGGCGACGACGCTGAAGGCGTTGGGGCCGATTGACACCCTACCGGTGCGGCGCACGGCGGACGAGCCGCTGTTCAATAGCCTGATGGAGCACTATCACTACCTCGGCTATGAGCAGCCGGTGGGCGAACACCTGAAGTATCTGGTGTGGGCGCAAGGCCGTCCCATCGCCTGCCTGGCGTGGAGTTCGGCCCCGCGGCATCTGGCGAGCCGCGACCACTACATCGGCTGGAACGCCGAAGCGCGTCGTCGCAACATCCGCTTCGTTGCCTACAACACGCGCTTTCTGATTCTGCCGTGGGTGAGGGTGCCGCACCTTGCGTCGCACATCCTGGGACGGATGGCGGCCCGGATTTCGGAAGACTGGCAGGCCCTGTACGGGCATCCGATTTACTTTTTGGAAACCTTTGTCGATCCCGAGCGGTTCCGCGGAACGTGTTATCGGGCGGCCAACTGGGTGTTGCTCGGCAAGACCACGGGACGAGGCAAGCAATCCAACAGCTACGTGCCGAACCGTTCGATTAAAGAAGTGCTGGGGTATCCCTTGACGCGGCGCTTTCGGCAGTTACTGGGGGAGACGGAAGGATGCGGCCAGACATAGAGCGAATCGACGTTTCCACTGAAGAGTTGGAGGGATTGCTGGAGCAAGCCCGGCCGATGCTTTCAGAAGACGGCTATCAAAAGTTGAGAGCCGCGATTCGCACGCTGGGCTACGTGACCGGGTTGCTGGAGAAACAGGAAACGACGCTGGCGTCGTTGCGGGAGTTACTGTGCCATGCCAGCACGGAGAAGACCGGGGCGGTGCTGAAGCAGGCTGGCATTGAGACCGGCGATAAAAAACGCAAAGCGCCGCCGAAGGACCAGGCTGGAACAAGTGCGCCCTCTTCGGGGCATGGGCGCAATGGCGCCGCCGCGTATCGCGGGGCGCGAAAGGTTCAGGTTCCGCACGAGTCCTTGAAGGCGGGGGATCCGTGTCCGGACGCGGAGTGCGGCGGCAAAGTCTATGCGCAGCGCGATCCGGGTGTATTGGTTCGGGTCAAAGGGCAGGCGCCGATCGCGGCGACGGTGTATGAGCTGGAAAAGTTGCGGTGTTCTCTGTGGCAAGGTCTTCACCGCCGCCGCTCCGGAAGGCGCGGGCGAGAAGAAATACGATGAGTCGGCAGCCGCCATGATGGCCCTGCTGCGATACGGGAGCGGGTTTCCCTGGAATCGGTTGGAAACCCTGGAAGAGAACCTGGGCATCCCGCTGCCGGCTGCCACGCAGTGCCAGATCATGGCGGAAACGGCGGCCCCGCTTCAGCCCGCGCTCGATGAACTGATGCGCCAGGCGGCGCGCGGAGAAGTGGCGCACAACGACGACACTTCGATGCGCGTGCTGTCGCTGGACCGGGATGCGGATCTTTCCCCGGAGCGGACCGGGGTGTTCACCAGCGGGATCGTATGGGTTGCGGGGGAACGCCGCATTGCGCTGTATTTCACCGGCTGCAAACACGCCGGAGAGAATCTGGCGGAGGTGCTGAAGCAGCGGCCGGAAGGCCTTTCGCCTCCGATTCAAATGTGCGATGCACTCTCGAGGAATGTGCCGAAACTCATCGCCACGCTGGTGGCGAACTGCAACGCTCACAACCGGCGGAACTTTGTGAAAGTCACGGCGAGTTTTCCGGTCGAGTGCCGGTTCGTGCTGGAAGCGCTGGGCGAGGTCTTCGGCTACGACGAGCAGGCGCGGGTGCGGGGGCGGTCACCGGATGAGCGCCTGCATTTCCACCAGGAGCACAGTGGACCGGTGATGGAAAAACTGCGTGCGTGGTCGAGCGCCCAGTTCGAGGAAAGGAACGTCGAGCCGAACTCCGGCCTGGGCCAGGCGATCTCCTACTTGCTGAAACATTGGGGAAAACTGACGTTGTTCCTGCGAGTGGCCGGGGCCCCGATCGATAACAATCTGGTCGAGCGCGCGTTGAAAAAAGCCATTCTTCATCGAAGGAACTCGCTGTTTTACAAGACCCGGAAGGGAGCGCGGATGGGGGATCTGTTCATGAGTCTGATTCACACCTGCGAGTTGAACGGCATCAATCCATTCGACTATCTCATCGAGTTACAGCGCCATGCCGAAGAGTTGAAGAAAGTCCCCTCAGAATGGATGCCCTGGACCTACCGCGATACCCTGGCACGATTCGCCACGCCTGCGGCGGCATAATATGATGAATCCTTCCTGGCCGAAAATGATCCAATCCGGCCGGACGGAACGGACCTGCTGAAATGCCCGTAAAACGGGGCTCCGCCAACGCAAAATCCGAACGCCTTTTTGGCCAGGCACGACGACGGGCGAAAATGTTCCGGGTTGGGCTGTACGCCCGCGTCTCGACGAGCGATCAGAATACGCTGGCGATGCAGAGCCGCGCGATGCGGGAGTATGCCGCTCGGCGGGGTTGGACCGTTGCCCTGCAAGTGCGCGAAGTGAACTCCGGCGGGGCACGGCGCGAAGCCCGCGAGAAACTGCTGGAAGCTGTCCGCCGCCGGGAGATCGACGTAGTGCTGGTCTGGCGCCTGGATCGTTGGGGCCGCTCGGTAACGGATCTGCTGGCCACTCTTCAGGAACTCGAGCATCTCGGTGTCGGGTTCGTTTCGCTGACTGAGGCTCTGGACCTGACCACCCCGGCTGGTCGAGCGATGGCGGCAATGCTCGCCGTATTCGCCGCCTTCGAACGAGAGGTTTTACAGGAACGAACACGGGCTGGCATGGCCCATGCGCGGCAAAACGGCAAGCGACTCGGCCGGCCGGCAACCGCGGTCGCGCACGCTGGAGAAGTCCGGAAACTACATCGCGCCGGCATCAGCAAGTCAGAGATTGCACGGCGGCTGCAGATCGGGCGAACGTCTGTCCGCCGAATCCTGGGAAATAAGTCATGAAGAGGCCCAAGCGAGACCCGGTTCGAGAAGACCGTATGGAAAACGAAGCTATCGTCGATGCCGGGCCAGATGAGCAGGCAATGAGCTGGTATTACTACTTGGAGGGGAAAATCCGGTTCACTTTCCAAGCGAAGTGCCGGGCTGCAAATGCTGTTTCGCCACTTCTAAAAGGTGAATGCGTCGAGGTCATCCGCATGGCGCCGGAAGACGTCTGCGAACACGACATGCTCGTCCAGATCAAATGGCAAGGTCGAAAGATGGCCGTCCCTCTATCCCAGTTGGTCGCCATCGATCCCGACGAATCAACCGACGAGGCCGTTGACGACTGGCATTACTGGACAGCGCAAGGCTATCTCCTCTGAATTACGCACGCCCACCGAAAACTCACGATGCAAGGCCGTTTTCGCGCCTCTGGCATGATGATGTTTCATAGTCACCGTGCCAGCATCGTAGCGGCTGCGGCTGTCTCAGTCTGGGTGGGCCACTTTTGGCGAGTATAGGCGGGTAACTTCATCCAAGCGCCGAAGGGCGGCGCACACAGGCTTAGTCCGATTTCGGGGCGATCGGCGGTACGCTTATACTCTCGGTGTGTTGGCGGTGCGGCTCGACTGGCCCGACATAACACACCACACCGGTACTGGCTCAGGTCAAGCGAACGTCGCGCTCGGCGCGGCGTTCCGCTTGACTGGGGCTGCTTCGAAGCAACGCGCAAGCAGTTGTTGTGAGAATGTATTGGTAGCAGCACCCTTGAACCGCGCGTCAAGGGTGTCGCTCTCGGTCGAAAGCACTGGGCGGGAGTTGTACTTGCCGGCGCCGCGCGCGTCTTCAACTTCTTTGCGGCTACTCCATCGCGGCCAGAATTTGCTCGAGCGGCAAAGTCGCAAACGTCGTGGCGTAGTCGCAGATACCGTAGGGAATAACGAGTTGCCGGCCATTCACGAGGCTTCCACAGGAGTAAACCACATTCGGCACGTAGCCGTCCCGCTCTTTTGCATTTGGCTTGATCAGTGGTTCGGGAAGGCGCCCGATTACTTTTGTCGGGTCATCACGGTCGAGCAGGAAGGCGCCGATGCAGTACTTTCGCATTGGCCCCACGCCGTGGCTGATTACGAGCCAGCCGGCTTCGGTTTCGATCGGTGAGCCGCAGTTGCCCAACTGAATGAATTCCCATGGGAACCTCGGCTCCAGAATGAGCTGCATGTTGTGCCAGAAATGAAGATGATCGGAGAACATCACGTAGATATTCTCCGCGTCCTGCCGGCCAAGCATCGCGTAGAGTCCCCTGATTTTCCGGGGGAAAAGCGCCATGCCTTTGTTCTCGACGGCCGGGCCGTTCAACGTGATGAATCTGAAACGGAGAAAATCGGACGTCTGAAGGAGTTGTGGCAGGATCATTCTTCCGTCATACGCGGTATAAGTCGCATAGTAGTTCTGCTTGCCGTCTTCGTCGTGAAAAAGCACGAAGCGAGCATCCTCAATCCCGTTGCTCTGCGAAGGAGTGACTGGGAACATAACCCGCTCGGACAAACCTGACTCCGGCTTGAACTGCACTTCGTAATTGGAACTGGCGAGCATCAAAGTTTGTCTGGCTATGTTCTTAGTAGCCTGATGTTCGGCGTCCGGGAGCTGTTTTGAGGCGCGACTAATGCTGGCGCGCAGATCTTCCATGGTGAACGCGTCTGGCAAGCCGTTGAGTACCTCCCGGTTGAAATCGCCCATCAGACGAAGTTCCTGGAGTTTCCGTTCGAACAGAGGTTTCTCAAATGTCGAGTTCGGGAGTTGCATCGGCTCGATGCTGTAGCGGGACGGCAAGTCCATTGTGATGTTGCTGTCGGCGTCCAACATGCCGCTACGGAACGCGATCGAGGAAACGTGTCCTTCGGCCGTGGCGCGTAAGCTCAGAATGAAACGCAAAGAACCGGTTGGCACGTCCGATTGATCGGGTGGGGCACCATCGAGGGATTGAACAACGCCGCCGCTTCCAGCGAATATTCGTGAGTGAAATAGCCGCCCAGCAACAGTTTCCGCTCCTCCGACAGTCTCTGGCCATTGCCGAGATAGGGGCTGACCTCGTCAAACCGGCGGCCGAGGAACTCGTCGATCTTCAGTTGGCGGTCAGCAAACTCGGCCCGGACCCCCTCCAAGAGCGTATGGACTTGGTCCTCGGGCAGAGCCATTACACGCGCCGCGATCTTGATGGAACGCTGGTCGCTCATAAGACGAAAGGGCCGGGCGAGCACATGAGTGCGGTCCGGGTCCAAGATGATGGTGCTGCGCGTAACGTCGATCTGCTTCATCAGGTGATGGGAACTGCGATGCCGGTTCGTCTAGTGCTACTTGCGGTGCTTTGTATCAGCCGCATCTCCGCCAACGACAGCAGAAAAGCTAGCATTGATTCCGCCCCCTGGTTTTCATTGGCCCGATCCGCGTGCAATCCATCGCGGCAGCCGCCCGTCTCGGAGGAGTAGAGTTCCAGACCAAGGACATTCCAGCCGAGGAACCAGTCGAAGGCCCGTTGGGCCTGTTCATACCACCACAAGTCGGCTGTTGCGCGGTATGCTTCCAGGCAAGCCGAGATTGTGCTCTGCGCCTCGATCGGCTGCTGGTCGAAATCGGCGCGTACGCCGTTGCGTTGATAGAAGCCGTTGCTTCCAACGGGCCGCAGTTGTCCATGGATTGAGGTCTGCACGCCCACTAGCCATCGCAACGCCTGTATGCCTCGTTCGTAGACGCCCGTTTGTGCAGTGGCGCGTCCGCTGACGATCAAGGCGTGAGCCAGCTTGGCGTTGTCGTAAGTCAACCCATCTTCAAACCACTTCCAGTCCGGTCTCGCGACTTTGTCGAAGATCGTCACCAGCCTGTTCGTTAGGTCCTTCCGGAGATCGTTGGCTGGACAGTCATGGTCACGGTGGCGTAAATACTCGTCGATCCCGATCAGACTGAACGCCCAGGCCCGTGGCGAGGTGAAGTGAGCCACGGCTGGCAAGGCGTGCGTGAATAGCCATTCCGCCGACGCCTGCGAACTCCAATGTGGCGAGCGCGCCAGTGCTGTGCCCAAAGCCCAGATCGCCCGGCCATGAGCATCTTCGGACCCGAGTTCGTCGAGCCAACAGCAGTCAAGCCCGAGGAAGTTGTGAAAACGTCCCGTCTTGGGATCGAAGGCATGTTTCAAGAAGGCGGCATAGGTTGAGGCGAGCGTCCGGACACGTCTCGGTGCGTCTTCCATCTGTCCCAGCAACACCGCCAAAATCAGCGCCCGCGCATTGTCGTCCGTGCAGTAGCCTTCCGCAAGATTCGGCTCAGTGAAGCTGGCGTGTTGGAAAATGCCGGTCGAATCGGTCATACGGTAAAGATGATCCAGATTCAACTCGGGCGATTCATGCGGCCTGGGCAAACACTTGTTAGCCGCAGCAGTTCGGCAGAGAGCCGTTCCCTGCTGTACCGCCATTTGGAAAGAGCTCAAGTAGAGCCCCGCTGTGTTGCTCCACACCATCTTGCGACCTAGCCTGTAGGCGTTTTCGCTCATGGCTTTCCGGCGCGCTTCATCGCGCATCAAGCCGCTCACTTCACGCGCAATTGCCGCCGCGTCTGCGAATGGCACCAGTAGGCCCCGCTCGTCACTCAACAATTCGGCTGCATGCCAATAGGGCGTCGAGATCACGGCTTTGCCCGCGCCAAACGCATACGCTAATGTTCCTGACGTAATTTGGGCTTCGTCAAGATAAGGAGTAATGTAAAGATCTGCGGCTCCAATGAACTCGGTCAGTTCGCTCAGTTCCACGAAGCGGTTGTGGAAGATGACATTCTTCTCGAGATGGTTGTTCCGGGTGACGGTTTCGAGGGCGTCTCGGTAGGCTTCGCCGCGTGTGCGCAATTCGTGAGGGTGCGTCGCCCCCAGCACGATATAGACGACTTCGGGGAACTCGACCACGATATCCGGAAGAGCGTTTAAGACATGCTCAATTCCCTTGTTCGGTGAAAGGAGCCCGAATGTCAACAACACCTTCCTGCCGCCCAGACCAAACTTGTGCTTGTAATAGTCCGGGGTGGTCAATATCACGTCGGGAATACCGTGCGGGATGAGGTCGATCTTGGCTGGAGGCGCCTCATAGATTTCCTGCAAGATCGTTCGTCCTCGTTCCGTCATCACGACCAGGCGAGTTGAGTGCGCGATCAATTCCTGCATTACATTACGCTGGTCGGCGTTCGGCTTGAGGAGAAGGGTGTGCAGCGTGGTGACGACCGCAGCTTTCACTTCGCGCAGCAAGGCTAATAAGTGGCTGCCTGCTGGCCCCCCGAATATTCCGAACTCGTGCTGGACTGAGACGACGTCCACGTTGCTGGTGTTTAGGAAGTCGGCAGCCCGCTGATAAGAACTCAGATTCTGCTCCTCAATCTCGAACCGTACGGCTTCCGGATATTGATAGCCCGCCTTGATGTCATTGACCGCTACCGCGAAGCACTGGCATTGGGGACGCCGCGCCGCCACAGCTCCGAGCAGGTCGGACGTAAACGTGGCGACCCCACATTTGCGCGGCATGTAGTTGCCGACAAACGCGACACGTTGAAGGTCGGGGGCCGGTTTCACAAGCGGATTACGCGGCATCGACCAGAAGTTCGCTGACATCCGCTCCCTCCCGTTCGCTCCGATCGGCAGTATCCTGGCACTTAATACAACGAGGCGCCCAGGGCACGGCCGCGAGGCGTTTGGGGCTGATCTCCGAGTCGCAATCGATGCAGTTTCCAAAGCGGCCGTCTTGAATTCGTCGCAATGCGGCTTTCACGTGGCGCAGCAGGGTGGACTCGCGGTCTACGTCGTGAATCGCCAGATCGCGTTCCGACGCATACTGAATCTCGTCCATTTGATCCGCGCTCTTCTCGATGGCGATATCGGCCCGCTTTCGCCATACCCGCGTCAGCTCCGCCTGTTTTCGTTCGAGGATCGCTTGAAACTCGGCCAGTTCCGTAGGTGTTGTTTTCATTTCATCCCTTCGCCGTTCCGCGCGGCCTACCGTTGTTAGCACGGGATGGTCCACAACTGAACCTCCGATCTGGAACGCATCGGCCGCTGTCAGGAGAAATCCGTGGGATCCGAGGTGCAAAGGCTGCACCTGAAATGCGGAATTTGCACGGCCTGCGTGGCGGCGGGCACCGCGTCTTTTGGATCCGTTTTCCCGCGGTAAGACGGTATTCGCTTTTGATGTCTTTCAGGCAGCTAAGGGGCTACCTCCGCTGCGTACAAGAGCTTCATCGGATTTGAGTATCGAAACCGTTGCTCGATCGAGCCTTCGAGGATAACGACTGGGCCAGGTTGCTCATAGAACTCGTCCACTTGCAATCTGTGGATGCGGACTTGCGCCATCCTACGGTTGCCGTCGTCGGGCGATCGCTCTCGAAATGAGACGCGACTTAGGCCATATGCGTGCTCTCCTCTATCTTATGAACATCTTCGAACGCCGCTTCCTGGTTTTGACGGCGGCTACGGTCCTGGTTGTGCCAATATGCGCCCAAACCGCGGACCGCCGCGCGACCCTCACGGGCGGTGGCGGTAACGACGCCGGCAAGTGCACCATCGAGGTTTACGTGGACGGCTCCGCGGATGTTGAGATCCGCGGCGACCGAGGCTTCCTTCGAACGCTATCCGGGCAGGCGGCGCAATGGCGGCGGTTCGAGTGTTCTGGGGCGATGCCGACCAATCCGGGTGAGTTTAGGTTCAGCGGCGTCGATGGCCGCGGAAGACAAGAGTTGGTCCAGGACCCCAGCCGTGGCCGCGGCGCGGCGGTCGTGAGAATTCAGGATTCCAATGGCGGGGCCGAGGGCTACACCTTCGACTTGCTGTGGCGCGGGGCAGGGTTTGTTTCCAATCCCACGGGCCAGCGATTGGACGGCAGGGCTCGCGGCCGTACCCCGAACCCCGCTGCTCGTGCCTGCCAGGAATCCGTCAGGGAGAGGGCGAATCAGCAGTACGGCTTCCGCGACATCGATTTCAGGGACCTGAACACTGACGACAACCCGGGCCGCAAAGACGCGATCGTGGGCTCCTTCGATGTGCGCCGGGGCAACTATCTCGAAACATACCGATTCTCGTGCTCGGTAGACTTGACCACTGGCAGAGTACGGAGCGTCGAGATCTCCCGAGGACGGGACGCGGAGAGGGCTGATCGCGACGCCGGCCGCGATAATGCGATCTCCGCATGCCAACGGGCGGCCGAGCAACGGATCCAACGAGATGGATACCGGAACGTGCAATTCGGCTTGTTGAACGCCGACAATCGTCGAGACGGAGGGATTGCCGGGACTGCCACCGGCCAACGGGGCAAAAACGGACGCGCCGATAATTTCGAGATCCGCTGCTCGGTCAATCCGGAGAACGGGAACATTCGGTTGCTGGAAGTGAATCGACGGTAGCGGGCCCGGCAGGCGCCCGGAATGCCCAACCCGTTTGGCGCGCTACCTGGTATGCGCCAAGACTGCTTCTTCGGTTGCGATTTCGGCGCGTTCTTTCCGCAAGTCCAGTCGAATCCTGCCGAACAGACCCATGTACACGTTTGCCACCCACACCAGTGAGAAGCCCGCAATCAGGTAGCCCCGCCAGTCCGTAAACAGAAGCTTGTAGCGGGTGACGATCAGAAATACCGCCGCGACGTAATGGCTGAGGCAGAACTCGCACGTAAAGAGATAGAAGAATTTCCGCACGTAGATGTGCCGGCGCGTTTTGCTCTCGGCCACACAAAACTCGCGGAATTCCCGAAGAACCTCCTCATGGGTGATGGTCCACGAAAGGGATGCAATCGGAAGGGCGATGATAAACAAAGACAGAATCTGCAGTGAGATATTCATAACGCTCTATTTAGTTATCCAACCGGCCGCCAGACGGTTCAATGTCAAACCCCTGCAAATGCCAGCTCCAAACACCTCGCACGCCTTCGGACGGATATGCGAGGACCGGCAAAAGCCTTACACTCACGGCCGACCCAATGCGACAACTGCGACCTGACACCGGGGCACCCGGGAGGCGGCCACGGCTTGCGACCATGCAGTAAGAGTTTCTTTGGCACCCAGTCATTCAAAACGAAGAGGACGCCGCGCGAAAACGCGCGTAGAGCGATGTCGTCAAGTTCGACCTGTCCAGCACGGAGGTCCGGAAGAGCACCTGCTCGGAGGCAAACCACCGCGCAGGCGCTCGAGCACCCAGTACACCCTCCGTAGGCTGGGGCAATAGCGGAGATCCCCTGCCCTGGCCTACTCTTTGAGGGCGTCTTTGATCTGTCCGATCTTCTTCTGAACTTTGCCTGCGATGTTTTCGGATTTGCCTTCTGACTCTAAGTCAGGATCGTTGATGACCTGACCCACCTTCTCTTTGAGCTTGCCTTTCACTTCGTGAAATTTGCCTTCCGTTTGATCCTTCGTGCCTGACTTCATTTGTCTTCTCTCTTTCTCGAGGTTGCCTAGTGCGGCCTGAGATCTCAGGTCCAGTACGGCTTGGCGCCGTAATACTTGTTGACTTCGGCGGCCCAGGCGCGGTCTGCCATGTCCGGCCAATGAGCCTTGTCGAAACCGGGAGCGCGATCGAGTGACGTCTTGTCGATATCCAGGATGAATTGTTTCTCACCGGTGTCTATCGCTAGGGCACTCCAGGGAATGGCGAACAATTTATCGCCCATACCCAGGAATCCCCCAAACGAAAGAACCGCGTAAGCAACGCGACCGGTCTCCACGTCGATCATCAAATGTTCGATGCTTCCGAGATCCTCCTGTTGACGGTTCACGACCTTGTCACCCGTAAGGGTATCTGCCGCCAGAACCTTCTGCATCCACCGTCCTTTGGCGTCTTTCACTTGTGGCATGATTCCTCCTTGCTTCAGATTAGGAATTGAGCAGATTGAACAGATTACGAGATCGCCTCACTACGAAGCCGCGGAACCGGTGTGTTGCACGACCTCAAGAAAAACAGATCTCTTCATCCTTCAATTCGCCAGAGCTCCCGGAAGCAGATTTGGTGCCAAAGCAGAACGCTTGTGAACACAACCGCAGAGATGCAAGCAGCCCGGAGGCAAGTGCAATTCTTGTCATCGATAGCGCAGGAATTTCGCATAGATAGCGCGTTTGGGAATGGAATTGTCCGTCGGCGTACCGGAGTATCCTTCAAGCGGCCAGCAAGCGTGAAATAGAACGTCGATCCTGCACCACGTGTCGAATCCAACCACATTCGACCGCCGTACGATTCGACGGCCTTGTTGCAGAATGCGAGGCCGAGTCCGTTTCCAGGGTGCTCTCTTCCGTCCAGGCGCACGAATACCCTGAATATGCGGCACCTGCAATTGCCGGATCGATCCCGGGGGGCCGTTATCGTTCACCGAGAATGCCCCGGTAGTCATCGAAGCGGTTGGATGAAATGTGGACTCGTGGAGAAGGCCGGCCGCTGTATCCGATGGCATTCTTAATCAGATGGTGCAGGACCTTACTCAGAATTTCGAAGTCCCCCATCACCGCCGGTAAAGGGTCATGGGTAACGCTTGCGCTCTGGTTCTTCTATCTGAACGTCTCCTGAGAGGAGCGCTTGCTGAAGGACTGCTTCCATGTCCGTCCGGGTGGACTCCCCTGCGCCAGTTCACCGGCCCAGTAGTCCACTACGCCGGCGAGCAGTGACTGCGACTTGGCTGCTTCCTCCTGGATTCGGCTGAGGAACATTGCCCCGTTGGAGTCGAGACGATCAGCATAGGTTTCGGCCACCAATTGACTGTACGAAGCGGCGTACCGGAGAGACTCGCGGAGGTTGTGGGCCGCCATGGAAACAAATTCCTCAAATTCTGAGTTGGCCTGGTCCAACTGCCTCTGCACATCGAGGCGTTCCCGCGTTTCCTCTTCGAGTGCCTTGCATAAGCGCTCCATTTCGTCTGTCGCGCGGCTTTGATCAGCGTTGCCCATATCAGTTACTGCGCCGGATCCCGCCGGCCGGAATTGTGAACTTGAACGTAGCGCCCCGGCCGGTTTCCGATTCTACCCAGATTCGTCCGCCCTGACGCTCGACAACTTTCTTACAGATCGCAAGACCGATGCCGGTGCCCGGAATCTCGCTACCATGCAGACGTTTGAACAGGCCGAACACTCTGTCAGCATCGTGCGGAGCGATACCGATTCCGTTGTCCCGCACCGCAAACAGCCACCCTTCCGTTACTCTCTCGGCCGAGACATGGATCCTTGGTGCTTCCTCGCCTCTGTATTTAATCGAGTTCGAGATCAGGTTTTGGAAAAGCTGCATCAGCAAAACCTCTTCCGCCACCACAGTGGGCAACGGATCGCAGGTTATGAGGGCGCCACTCTCCGCGATAGCCGTCTGGAGGTTCAAGAGCGTTTTCTCGAGAACCGCGCCGCAATCGGTCGAGGCAGAGATGTCCCGTTCCCGCTCGGCAACCTCCCAATAGGCAAGCAAGGCCCTAAGCAGCGCCTCGATTCGCCGTGCCCCTTCGACGGAATAGGAGATGAACTGATCCGCTTGGCCGTCCAGCTTTCCTCGATACTCCTGGCTGAGCAACTCGGTAAAGTTCACCACCATCCGCAGAGGCTCCTGTAAGTCGTGCGTGAGCGCATACGCAAAATGCTGCAGTTCAGCGTTGGTTGTCCGGAGTGCTTCCTCGGCCCGCTTGCGGTCTGTGATGTCCTCAATCGCCAGCAGGATCGTCCGCGCCTGCGCATTCGGATCGAAGATCTCGCTCGCATTGAGTAGCATCACCTTCCGTCCGACATACTCAAATTCGTGGGTCACCTCAAAGTCCCGGAACGAGGAGTGCGTGGGGAGGATGTTCTCCAGTAACTCGCGCAGTCTCGGGATATTCCATTGACCGTTCCCGAGGTCGTAGACAAGGCGCCCCTCCGTCTCCTCCGGCGCGGCCTGGAAGGTTTCGTAGAACGTCTTGTTCGCTTTCAGAACTTGCAGGTTCTGGTTCAGGATCACGAGCGGCTCCCGCACTGTTTCGACGATAGCTTCGGCGAAGTCACGACCACGCTTTGCGGCGTCGATATCGATCAACATCAGCACGGCTCCATCGGTTTTGCCATCCGCTCCCACGGACGGGAGGATGCGTAAGGAATACCAGCGGCCGTGCGCGTCGCGAACATCGCGCGGGTGCCGATTGCCACCCCCCATCGCATCCAGCAGTAACCGCCGCAGGTCCGGCAATTCCAGTTGAGGCTGAAGATCAGTGATCGACCGTCCGACGTCCGAGGCGATCAGATTCAACATCGGTTCCACGGCGCGCGTAAAGCGGCGAATGCGCAGATCTCGACCAACCATCACGAGGGGTATGCTGATGCTCTCGAGAAGATTGGTCAGGTCCCGGTTGACTTTGCTGAACTCCACGTTGCTGACTTTCAGCTCTTCGTTCAGCGTGTTCAATTCTTCGTTGGCGGATTCCAACTCTTCTTGCGCGGTTTCCAGCTCCTCGTTGCCCGCCTGCGCCTCTTCGTTCGCTGCCCTGAGCTGTTCCAGGGTGGTTGCATTATCTTCGACGATGGCTCGCAGGCACTCTTTAGTTGCTACCAGCTCGCGCCGCAGCCGAGCGCTTGCGTGCTTGTCCAGGTTCGGCGGCTGGTGCGTCGTCCTTAGGCCATCGTTTGGTCCGCGCTCTTCGAACAGGATCAGGAAATGCCGTCCGTTTGAGGCCGGCGGGCCGCTGAATGGAGTCACCTTGATCCTGACGTCGCTCACTTGGCCGTCGTCCGTGATCCGGAAGCCGCCTTCTTTGGTGGTGGCGTTCGTCTCTCTGGCGCTTTGAATCGCCTTCCCCAGTCCCGCAATCAAGCCCTCCCGCGCCATCCTTAGAAGATTCTGCGTCGGCTCGCCCGGCGAGAGCTCGAGGTAGGGCGCCGTGCGGCCGCGGACTTGGACGATGTTCATGTCATCATCAATGACGGCGCCGGGCGGACCATATTCGGCCAGCACCAGCCGGTCGGCTTCTCCGAGCAGGTTCTGCCCCGCTCGGCCCCGCGCAATGCTCTCGCCGCCGCCCATCCGGCTTTCGACGCGGCGGCCCTCACTCAGGCGTGGCGCGGGCGCACTCGCGGCCGGCCGCAGGCAATAGATCTTGTGGGTCTTCTCTACTTGATGGAACGATTCGGAAAGCGTGCCGATGCTTTCCGACGGGCCGAGCACCAGGAAGCCTGCAGGCTTGAGAGCGTAGTTCATGATCGACAACACTTTGCGTTGCAAAACGGGACCGAGGTAGATCAGGACGTTACAGCAACTGATGAGGTCCAGCCTGGAAAAAGGTGGGTCGCGAGCCACATTATGCTTGGCAAAAACGCATACGTCGCGGATGTTCTTCGTAACCTGATGTCCGCGTTCCATTCTGTTAAAGAACCGCGTCAATCGCTGCGCCGAGACATGGGCCAGCTCGGAATCGATGTATGTGCCGGCGCGAGCCTTTTCGATCGCACTTTCGCTGACATCGGTAGCGAAGATCTGGAACGGCACGGACGCTTTCCTTTCGTCGAGAAATTCCATCAGGCAGATCGCGATGGAGTAGGCTTCTTCCCCCGTGGCGCACCCTGGCACCCAAATTCGGATGGGATCGTCGGGTTCTCGATTGTCCACCAGAACGGGGAACACTCTATTCTTCAGTTCCTCGAACACCGGTGGTTCCCGAAAGAATGAAGTGACGGTTACGAAACAGTCCTCGCACAACGCGCTTGCTTCCTCTCGATTCTGTTCCAGCTCCCGGCGGTAGTCGTCAAGAGTCTCGAATCCGCGAAGGGCCATGCGGCGCTTGATACGTCGCGCAAGCGTGCTGTGCTTATATTGCGTGAAGTCCATTCCGGTGGCGCTCCGAACGAGCCGGAGTATCCGGGCTAGTTCCGCATCCCCCGCCGACTCGACCCCCTCTCGATGCTCTACCGGGACCTGAGACGTGCACGCGATGGCCGCCAGTTGCCGAGCGATTCCGGCAGGCGCGAGGATGAAATCCACAACACCAGCCGCGATGGCACTCTTCGGCATGCTGTCGAACTTCGCGGTTTGCGTTTCCTGAGCGAAGGTGACACCGCCCGCCGCTTTGATCGCCTTGAGGCCCAACGTGCCATCTGATGCGGTTCCCGACAGAACGACACCGATCGCGTCGTGCCCCCGGTCCACGGCCAGAGCGCGTAGAAAAGAATCGATCGGCAAATTGCGGCCGCGGTCTGGCCGGGGCAGAGTGTGAAGGACCCCCCCGGTGATGCCCAGGTTGCATCGCGGCGGTATCACGTAAACATGATCTGCCTGCGCGGGGGTCTCGCCTTTCACTTCAGAAACCGGCATTCTGCTTGCCTTGGAAAGCAGCTCCGTCAGATGACTCTCATGGCTCGGATCGAGATGCTGAATCAGCACGAATGTCAGACCGGTATCGCCCGGCAGATGGCTGAGCAGTTCCGTGAAGGCCTCCAATCCACCGGCGGAAGCGCCGACGCCTACAACAGTGGGGCACGAACTGCCTTGGTCTGCGGGAAGGAGCCTTACTGGTGCTGTGGAGTTCTTCCTGATCGAGGTTGTTCGCTTCGGGGGCGAATCAGGCGCACCCGTAGAACGCGTCACAATACCTGGCCGACGGCCACGAGTCTTCTTTGCCAAATGCCACCAAGACCTTTCTCGCCGGAACAACGGGCGTCGTCACGCAGCGCGTGACTCCACGGCACGTGGAGCACCACTCTCAGACCCCTGTCGGCTCCGGTGTCTGTTTCCTCGCGACTGGCGGCCAGCCACTTGACTGAATTCTAGCGCTTCAACCAGTGCCCGAATCTGCGAGCAGGTCCTTAATTATCCTGCCGATCTCCATGAATTGACCCAGACCGGTGGGCTTGCTGATGAATTGGGCAACTCCGAGATCCTTGAGCAGGGCCTCGTCTCGCTTGGACCGGGAAGAACTCCAGACGCACACCGGAACACCGTCGAGGTGGCCGGCGCTACGAATCTGGCGCAAGATGTCTTCTCCGGAATACTTGGACAGGTTCAGGTCCACGAGAATCAGGTTTGGAACTGCCACATTCGCATAGGTCCCCTGCTTTCGAATAAAAGCGAGGGCATCACCGCCGCTGAGCAGGTGAACCAGTTGAAAACGGAGTTCGTGCCTATGCAGGGCGCGCTCCAGAAGGAACACGTCGGAGGTGTTGTCCTCAATGACAAGGATTCGGGAAACGTGACCAGTCGAAGCGCGTTTCAAATCTCAGTCTCCCTTGGGCCGCCTTTCATCATTCCATACTTGACTTCGCCAGCGCCTGCGATGGCGCCCGCCGGGCCCTTACGACGAACCGCTTGGGTGCAGCCCCGATGTAATAGAAGGGATAACAGGTCACCAGCGTCAACGTGTTCTCAGAGGAGGGCGCGAGTACCCCAACGTTGTTGGATCGACCACGACGAGTGATTCGACTACATACCTTGAAATCCCCATAACACGTTGAGAATTGAATCTCGTCCTTGATCCTCAAATCCTTCAGCGGCCGAAAGAGTGTGTCCCGGTGGCCTGCGAGGACCGTGTTGCCTGGCTCTCCCGGCAGCGCCGTGCCGGGGATATGCCCGACAACCCGCCGCTGGGTAGATTTGTCGGTCCCTTCGACCGCGACCACAGAGAGGGAGAGGCGTGGAATTACAAGGCGGCGGCCTATCAGGCCGTCCCTTCCGGCGGCCGGTGCTTCCTTGGAGGACTCCGGTCGACGCGCGCCCCGGCTGACCGCGCGCTGATCCCGCATCAGGCGATCGAGATCCGCACTCTCGCGCCTCTGGAAGATCCAGGCGTCGGTCACAGCGAACCCGCAATAGCCCAAAAGCAAGACGGCGCAGCCAACAAGCGGCACGCTGGGCCCACTTCACAAATAGAGTCAGCGATTCCATCCGTGCTACAAGACTCATTTGGCGACCTTGTAATCAAGCTCTGGTTCGCCATCGGCAATGAAATAGCCGGTTCGTGTTCGCACGGACCACCTGCCATGCCGCCTTTCCTCGGGCCAGCACCCGAATGGCACGATAAGTACCGTCGCGAGTGGTGTTAAGCGGAACATATCCGACCGTGTAATGACGAATGTCCCGAGCGATTGCGCTCGCGGATGGCCACCACTTCACTGAACTGCTTGGGAAGGCGCGTTCGAGTTCGACGGCGCTATTGGTGAATCGGATGGCGCCGGGCAGGCCCAACGACATACGCTCGTTGAAGTTGATGACGAACATCTCGTCTTACAGATTGGCTGGACCCCACAAAGGTCCGGGCGGCTGCCGGCACCTCTGAAAGCTTTCGGTGCATCGTCGAACCGTGGTCGCTGACCAATCCTACGGTGACCGGAATATCTTCGTCCTTAAAGAGCTTGATGCGTTGCCGTACACCGTCCTCATAGACCTCAAAATCCTGCTCGCCCAGGCTATGGACAAAGCCGCCGTCTCGGCCGTTCACTGTAGCGTGCAACACGACCAAGGCAACATCCACGGAGAGTCAAAGACCGTCCGCCTCCTGTTTTGCCGGCGCCGCCCGATCCGCGGCGGAGCACACTAGAACACTCCGGAGAGGGGCGGGGAGAGTCATCGCTTTCGCAACGCTGTGCTCTCCCGTCCGCAACAGCCTCTTCCTCACGGCGGCTCTCCTTCCGACTCCGTCGCGCACGACCGATCCGTGGCGAACGACAGAACCAGCCGGTGCTAGATATGTTTCCGGGTGACAAGCTCGTTACAGGACGCGTTTTTGCACCAATCCGAGGGTCACGGCACCGCCCAACGCCAGGAACCCGAGGAGCGCAATCAGCGGCAGCGGACTCGCCGTAGCCGGCAGAGTCTTCTCCGGTACGCTCGCCACCGTTGCTTCAGGCTCAGTTGGCGGTGGCGTAACCACCTCGGCGAGTTGGACCTCTTCTCCACTTGGCTTGATAGCCATAACCGGCGCCTGCTTCAGTTCCTTTACAACTGGAGCGTCCGCAGATTTGATCGGCTCTGCCACTTCGAGAGGAATCTCGACTGGGGTGAAAAGGACGGGCGTGTTTGTTGCCTTAGCCAGGGCGATCGCTTTCGCCTTTCCGTAGACGAATTCCTCGCCCCAATTTCTGCCGGGGTAAAACCACGCGCGGAGTGCTTCCGGCTCGCCGGCCGGTCTCTCTCTGAATGTGACTACGGTCTTATCGGTGGCCTTGAGGCGATAGTTCGGGATTGCCAGAATCGTTGCGTAAATGGTTGTTTCGTCCTTGTTGAAGATTTGGACTATGTGGCGGTCGGACTGCGAGTCCAGAATCCGGAATACATAGGTGCCGGCGGGCAACACACCCCACCCGGCGAGGTGAACGCCGGGAATCTCCACCGGACTGCTGAAGGTGATCACGGTTTTCCTGTCCCACTCATCAGCCTTGGCGTCTGGCGCGAGTACTACGCCCAACAGTCCTAGGCAGAACACGGACGCTGTTACTGTTCTCAAGACACTCATCTGCTTCTTCTCCTTTTAAGTCTCTGCAACCGGCTGCTCGCGCCACCGCGACAAGCGGCAGACATCGGATCACTGGTCGCGTACAAAGATGAGAAGCACTCCGAGGTCCGTCCGTAGAACTGCTGCGCCAAGAGTGGGATGGCGTCTCCTGCCAGGGTCGTGCTTGCTGCACCTTGAGGGACACACGGCGAAGCGGCAAAGCTATAGTCTCAAAGCCAGTCTCGCCACATGAGCTGCCGGCGGATGCAGCTATTGCCGCGCGAAATGCAGGATCTGCTGCGAATGACAATTACACAAAACGTTGGCTGAGCGCGGATTCGAGGCCGTGTGGTCCTGCCCCGGGTTTCGACTTTCGCAGCGCGCAACAAGTCTGCCCGATACGAGCGCCGGCAGCACGGCTAGCCCTCGATGAGGACCTTGAGCGCATGGGTGCTCGCTGCCTGCTCGAAAGCGACGTAAGCCTCCAGGATGCCGTCGAGTTTGAAGCGGTGGGTGATCAGGAGCTTGGGGTCGATTTTGCCTGACTGCACGGTCTTGAGAAGCATGGGCGTCGTAACAGTGTCGACGAGCCGGGTAGTGATGCTGATGTTGCGCGACCACAGACGTTCCAGATGTAGATCAACTTTGACGCCATGCACGCCGACGTTGGCGATAATGCCGCCGGGGGCTACGATGTCCTCGCAGGTGGCAAAGGATGCCGGCAAGCCCACTGCTTCGATGGCGGTATCGACGCCGCGCCCGCCTGTCATCTTCATCACCCGCTCCGGCGCCTTCCCGTCGGCAGCGTTGATGGTCGCTGTCGCGCCCAAGCGCTTGGACACCTGCAGACGATGATCATCGAGGTCGACCATAATGATCTCCGCGGGCGAGTAGAACTGCGCCGTCAACAGGGCTGCAAGACCAATCGGACCGGCGCCGACGATTGCAACGGAGTTGCCGGGCTGGACCTTGCCATTGAGCACGCCGCACTCGAAACCGGTTGGCAGGATGTCGCTCAACATCACCAGGGCCTCTTCGTCGAGGCCGGCAGGAATCCGATGAAGGCTCGTGTCGGCGTGCGGGATGCGCACGTACTCGGCCTGAGTTCCGTCGATCTCGTTACCGAGTATCCACCCGCCCGTCGTGCAATGGGAGTACATGCCGCGACGGCAATATTCGCACTTGCCGCAAGCCGAGATGCACGAGATCAAGACGGAATCGCCCGGGTGGAAGGTGGTGACGTCCGGCCCCGCCTTCTCAACCACGCCCACGCCCTCATGTCCCAAGATGCGCCCGGGTTTGCAAGTAGGGACGTCGCCTTTCAGAATGTGCAGGTCGGTGCCGCAGATCGTGGTTTTCGAAACTTTCACAATTGCGTCGGTGGGAGCCTTGACTTCGGGCATTGGGCGCTCTTCCAGCGCCTTCTTGCCCTGACCTACATAGATGAGAGCCTTCATTAGAGTCCTCCTGCTCTTGCCAGGCCTATTCTCACGAAAACAAGTCCTCGATTCGGTCGGTGTTACCAAGGCGCTTTGAGTCTGTGTTTCGTGGGCAATAGCGCCACGCGCGATATGGAGGGCGAGGGCACCTCCCAACACACCCGATGCCGCCGTCCGCAGGTCCGGCACTCGTATTGGCCGTGTGAGGGCCACATCGTCTCCGTATGCATTAACCTGCACCAGAGATCCCCGATTCTCGCTCCGGTCCTCTTCATCGATCCACCATCTCTGGCGCCGTACGGTCAGACGTAAGGCGGCGGCAGCGTGCCTTTCGCCGACAGAGCCGGCGAGGCGCTTCCGCCAGGTCCTGATTTGGTCCCAACTCAGTTTGCTCCCTTCGGCTTCTGCTTCGGCTCCCCGGCGTAACTCGGCTGTGGCACGTTTGCCTCCGTTTAAATTCGAGAGGTAAATTGGGTCCCAGGTGCGAGGCGCCGATAGTGGTAGAAATCTTGGCTCGCCGAAATGTGCATTTACAAAGGCAAATTCTGCATCGTGCGGGTCCTGTCTCACGCATATCGTTGGCGCCGGAGGCTGGACTGTTTCTCACCGGACAGTTGCTCAACCCAACCGAATCTGCGCCGCATTAGTCGCCTTTGATCCATTGGAGCTACCTCCATATCGCGCGTGGCGCTATTGCCCACGAGACACAGGCTCAAAGCGACTTGGTAACGGCGACCGAATCGAGGACCACTCGAAAACCGAGGTGTTTCTCCGGAATTCGCGCGCTTACGGCTTGCCAGTTCCTTTCAGTTCTACGGTCGTCCAATTCGAATTTCGGTAGCGCGGCAACGCCGCCCTCGTTCTCCCAATCCGGAAGACCGGTGCGACACACAACTACTGGTTCGAGGTTGAGTGAACTTCGGCGTCCTGAAGATGTTCGGAACTCAACAGCCAGCCATCGTTTAGGTGATGTGTGGCACTCATCGCAAATAACGTAGTTTGATGTTCTGGGGGGCTGGTCCCGGAGAACAACGGATTGGTCTCTGCCGCTTAGTCTGTTAGTCAGCGGGAAAATCTAATTTCTCGAAGCATCCCGCCGAGAACCCGTTTCATCCCAGCCACTTCATCACTAACATCCGCGAGCATCGCTGCGCGCTCCGATAACAAATCCATGTTGAGCCTCTTGTCTGCCGCATCCGTGCCCGTGAGTAGCGCGATTCGTAGCGTCGACTGCGGAGAACCCAAAGGAGGGAAACGGCCGGCCTTGCGCCATTGCGACAATAATTGCTCCCTCCTGCTCGCTTCGGAAGCGGATCCCTCTGGAGCGCTGTTCAAATAGGCCCACACTTCAGCCGGGTACACGCGGCGCTCTCTCGGCTCGCTGAAGAAGGGTGCCAGCATGCTCGGAAGAATCCATGCCGGCCGTGATCCGCTACGCTGCTGCCGCAAGCTATGAAAAGAAAGCAGGGTGGAGAGCCCTCCGGCTGCAAATCCGATTGCGTTCCCTGCGCCCTTGGTCGTATCGCTGAATTGCAGGACGCCGCTCAGGGCGCCGAGTCCGGTGCTCAGGGCCAGCGTAGCGAGGTTGGTCGTGCCGATGGCGCGTTGCCGTCGCGCTAGCAGGATGCTCTGCAACTCCACGATTTGCGCGCGCTCGTTATCGATCTGATCCATGACGGAATCGGCGTCCAGCGATGCAACCACCACGGCCTCGGTGATTTGTTGGTGCAGCGACAACTCCTCCAATGACATGGAGGTGTCGGTCGGGTCTTTCGCGGAGGTCAGTGCGGAAAGCCTCGCGAGGAGAGGTT
The DNA here is from genome assembly GCA_963720745.1 of uncultured Acidobacteriota bacterium. Lineage (GTDB taxonomy): Bacteria > Acidobacteriota > Terriglobia > Bryobacterales > Bryobacteraceae > TMP-7. The sequence goes on along the minus strand of CAVRGO010000001.1, from coordinate 2,200,064 downwards.
CAACACCGATGATGCGCGCCGTCTGCAGTGCAGAGGGAGAAAGCTTAAAGCGATCGGTCTCCTGGGCTGGGCAGACCGGGGACGAGATCAACAACAGGAGCGCTGAAAAAGTAAGTGCATGACAGAAGCTATTCCCGGTAGGCATGATGACCTGCGCCTCCTGGGTTCACTGTAGCTTCTTGGCTTTCACCCGGCAAGCTCACCGAATCGTGCTAGCTGGATCTCTGGCCGTAAGTACGCCGCCTTCTGCGCGCTTGTATTCCGAGTACGTCAGGACCCGATTGATAACGAGGCTCTTCACGAATAACACTCTCGCGGCGGCTCGAACTTCCACGCGTTCCGGCATCCAGATCCCATCGTCAACGCGCTTTTGGTCCATCGTAATATGTGAGCCACGTAGGAGACGCACCAGGAACAACCCCATTGAGAACGGCTGGATCACCTCCCCGTCGACCTTGATCCATCCGAAGTCCTGCTTGTCGATCCACAGCTTGCCTTCCAACCTGGCGAACATCTTGCCGTACTTGCCCGGGGCGTGGTAGCCAGGGTGCGGAGTCGCTTGAAGTACATAGGCCGCCCGGCCGTCGACTACCTCTTCGCCCACCAGCCGGAAGTCAAAGGCCTCGGGCACATCCCGGACCAGCGACGTGTTCCCCTCGTCCCGCGTGCGCAACCGCTCAGCGCGCTGCGCTGGTGTTTCCCGCTTCAACTTGTCGAGTTTCTCCTTCTCTTTCCGTTCATCTACGGCCGAGGGAGGCCGCCCGTTCCGCTCGATGAGTCGCTCGAACGGTACTCCGTTGACGAGAATCGTTCGCGAAACATCAACATCTTTCGACGTTACTCGCCCCTCCGCGTCCAGGCGCCGGTCCTCGTCGCGCTCCAAATAGGTGTAGTGGAGCCGGGCTTGCCAGTGACGTTGCGTCGCCGCGATCGATGCCCGTACGATCTGGCGGACGTCCGGTAAGCGGGAATGGGTGGACCGCAGCGAGGCATCGAACCCCCGGTCGGCCTGTGCCACTTCCACGGTACCCTCTACCGCGGGTTGATGTGCAACCATTGCGTCATGGTCGGCGGTGTTGCAACTCGCCTCTGCTGCGGTTGTCTTCACCACGTTCGCCACGGCTGCAGCACCGGCGTTTGAAGCCTCGATTCCCGCCCGGGCCTTCGGTATGGCGGCCGCCGTCTTGGCCCTCGCGATTCGCGCCGCGTCGAGGTTCGTCTGACCGTGATCGGCCTTGGTCCGGAACGCCGCCGCATCGATCCACGCGATCAAGCGGCCGCCGCCGGCCACGTTGATGTCGCCGTGTTCCACCCTCGCCGTCCGGTATTGAATTCCGGTTTGACCTCGAAGGAAGGCCCCGGCCGCCACCCCGGCAAAGGCACCGCAGACCGCCACCACGAGGAGAGTTATTGTCCGCTGCATACGCACCAACCCGGGAGCACATTGGAAGCGCAATACGTCACGAGTCGCAAACCTGCTCCCTCAAATACGACCACCGGCAAAGATGTGCCAGCGCCCCGTCATAGTGGAGACCTGTATTTACGCTGGACGGCGGATCCCAAGAGGAAACCGAGTGCCGCGGCTCCCGCGACGAAGCTTGTCGGATGCCGGCGAAGAACCTGCCGCAAGTTGCCGAACATGTCCCTGATTTCATGAGTTCGAACATATGCGGCCGTCGAATCGAGTCCGGACGCGGTGCGTTCCGCCAGCTTGTCGATTGCCTCGGATCCCTGGTGCCCGGTCGACCGGATTGAGGACGCGGCTTCGGCAAGCGCGTCTGCCGTCCCGTGCCGGACTTCGTCCACCTTCTTGCCCGTGGTGCGCCCCAAATCCGCCACGCGCTTTACGCCGTCACTCAACTCTTTGCCGAGATGCGATTCAGTGCTCATTTTTGATAGCCTCCCGTTCACAGCGTTTTCACAACATTGTTTCTGCTGCACGAACCACGCCAACTTATGTTTTTCGGCGACGAGCGGACGGAGTTCGACCTGCCCATCGTCCGGAATCCTCCAGGACTCGTCAATCTGGCACGGTGGCTCGCCGAGCCCTGCCCCGCGGGGAAGACCGCAACTCGACTGGATGAGCAGAACCTGCATCTCCATCGCAGATTCTGCACCTGGCCGTACGGTGTCACTTCTCATTTCGGATGTGCGGAGCGTTGTGCTAGTACAGCCCGCGCTCACAGCAGTGGAATGACCGGACGGCCACGCGCCACAGGCTCAAGGACGCGGTTCTGGGGGCGGGTTAGGGCAGGAGTCGGCGGGATCTGAAGATGCGACAAACACGGAGATTGTGCGGTCAGCCGGAGTTCCTTGAGCCTTAGTGCGTTTCACAACAATGCTGAATGGTTGCATTCCATTCACCACATTGTCCGCGGCCCGGCAGCGATGTTCTGCCCTCCGGCCGCGTGGTAGGTTGCACGTCTCCAGAGCGTGGCCCGGCTCGTGCACAGAGACCATTGCGACATTTCGAAGGAGTACCTAAAATGGCGAAGAACATATCGGTGATGGGCATCTATACGGATCGCACAACCGCCTCGGATGCCATCAATGTCTTGCAGAAGGTGGGGTATCGGGCAACGGACATCTCGGTCCTGTCATCCGAAAATCAAGGCTCAAAGGATTTTGCGCATGAGAAACGCACCAAGGCTTTGGAGGGTGCGGCGGCTGGAGCGGTCGCGGGCGCGGTGGTAGGCGCCGTACTGGCCTGGTTGGTTTCCATTCAGACTGCGACCATCCCCGTTTTAGCGCCGCTCATCGCTGCTGGACCCGTGGTGGCTGCTCTGGCTGGCGCCGGCGCGGGTGGAACTCTGGGTTGGATCGCGGGGTTGCTGGCCGGAATGGGTCGGCCCGAATACGTCGCCAAGCGGTACGCTGGCCGGATCAGGCGCGGCGGCATTCTTCTCTCCGTACACTGCGACAGTCAGGAGTGGTGCGACCGGGCGAAGAAGACCCTCCGGGACACTGGCGCCCGCCATATCTCCTCCCTCGCGGAGGCCGCAGCCGATTACGGAACGACGGATAAGCCGACCGAGAGAGCGCCCGCGCCGCCGGCTGTCCTTGTTGAACCGCCCGTCCAGCAGACGACAGAATACGTGGCTCACGAAGTAGGGAAATTGGACGCATAACCATGATCGAATATGTTGGACCGATTGAGAAACAGACGCTGGAGAACTCGTATTTCCGCCAGGTCTTATTCACCGGGAAACACTCCCAGCTTGTTGTGATGTGCCTGGGGCCCGGGGAAGAAATTGGCGATGAGGTACACCCGGATGTCGATCAGTTCTTCCGCATTGAGCGGGGGGAGGCCAAATTCGTCTTCAATGAGAAGCAAGAGCGCCTGGTGCGAGACGGAGATGCGGTGGTGATTCCCGCAGGCACTTACCACAACGTGATCAACACATCGAAGGAAGTGCCGTTAAAGCTGTATACGGTCTACTCTCCACCCAATCATCCGGATGGGACGGTGCACAAGACGAAGGCTGCGGCGGAGGCAGCGGAAGGAGTGGTGCATCGGTAGACGATGAACCGAAGAGACACCATAACTATACGATTCATTCGAGTTACCAATACTGCCCTGATTCTGCCTTTCGGAACACTGGTACCCGTGCACGCCTAGCACGAACCGCAGGGAGAAGACAACGTCCGCGTGAAAAGCAGCGTGGCAACCCAAAGGCCCGCCGCCACAGGCACAACCGCAGCGCCAACAGGGCGCCCGTAGCGAGCAGCGCCAAAACCAACGGCAGGAGCGTCGCGCGCAGCCACTCGCCCAGCGGCAACGGCAGCAGCAGCGGGCCGAACACCCTCAACAGCAGCAACGGCAGCGCCAGGGACCAGGCTACCGGCAGGCCCGGCAACAACGCCAGCCGTAGCGGCGTACTCAACAGCAGGCAATGGCGTGGCAACAGCAGCGGGGATGGCTACAGCAAGGCGGCGGCTGGCGAGGACATAACACATGGCAGCGAGGTCGTGCTCGGCAGTGGGATCGCGATCATCGCACCTGGGCGCTAGCGCACTGTGGAGGCTATGGTGGATACTTAATAATCCAGTGATCGATTCAGTCTCAGTTTTGGAAATCAACATTGGTTCCGAAATCTACAACCGCCCGACAATGTATATGGGTTATCCCCGGTTCGAATACGGTGGATACTCGTTCCTGTAGTGGATCCCTGGCCGGAATAGTGGTCGGAGAACTGGTACAGTTCCGATGACGTTTACGTCGATTACAGGGACGTGTACTATCTTCACAACCGCAGGTATCCGAACGTCTGGCTCGCCATCTCCGTAGTGCTGTAACTGACTAACAGCCGTTCGTAAGTATGGTTGAACCTCGCGCGCTTCAAAGCAATGCATGTCGGCGATAGAACCAGGTCTTGACCACTTGCACCAAAACTAAATAAGTCAGTGCAAGTATCGAAATTGCGCCCAGCAATGCCAGCGGTAATGGTATAAACCCGAGGACGGCGCCCAGGCGCGTGTACGGCAGCACGGCGCCTGCAAGGGAGACGGCAGCAACCCCGATCAGCAACCGCCCGCTCGGCCGGCTCCCGAATGGGTTGCCCGCGGTCCGGATCACAAACACGACCAGCGTTTGGGTGGCGAGGGATTCCACAAACCACCCGGTCCGGAACAGTGGCGCGTTCGTTGAGGCGTGGAACATCCACAGGAGCACGCCGAATCTGAGGAAATCGTAGATGGAACTGATGGGGCCTATGATCATCATGAACTGGCGAATAAATGCGATTTGCCACCGCTTCGGCTTGTGCAGCAGCGCCGGATCGACATTATCGCCTGGGACAGTGACCTGGGACGTGTCATAAAGAAAGTTGTTCAGGAGTATCTGCGTCGGCAGCATGGGCAGGAATGGCAGGAACAGCGATGCCGCGGCCATGCTGAACATGTTGCCGAAGTTCGAACTGGTGCTCATGATGATGTACTTCATGATGTTGACAGAGCACCGTCGGCCTTCGATCACTCCCTCGTTCAACACCTCCAGATCTTTTTCCAGCAGGATGAACTTCGCGGCATCTTTCGCGACATCAACACCATTCATTACAGAAATGCCGACATCCGCAGTGTGAAGCGACGGGGCGTCGTTGATGCCGTCACCGATGTACCCGACAACGTGCCCGCGCGCCTTCAGGCCGAGGATCACCCGGTTCTTCTGTTCTGGAGACACACGGGCGAAGATGGCGCCGCCTGGTAGGCCAGGGCGGGATCGTCCATCTTGTCCACCTGGTTTCCGGTGACGATGCGATCGTCCGCAAGACCGACATCGTGAGCTATCTTTTGGGTCACATACTGGTTGTCACCGGTCATGATCTCAACGGAAACGCCGTTCTTGTTCAGCGCGTCGAGAATGGCAGCAATCCCGTCCCTGGGCGGATCCAGGAAAGCGGCGAAACCCGGTGAGCGTCATATCCTGCTCGGCCGACAACGCATAACCGCCGCTTTTCGCAACCTTCCGGACTGCGACTCCAAGGGTGCGGTAGCCGCCGGCACTCAATTTCTGGAAAGGTCTCCGCGGCCTGTGCTCGCCGGCTTTCGTCGAACGGTTGCGGAACCCCGTCAATCACGACGGTCCGCAAATGGCGAGAACGCTTTCCGCCTCGCCCTTGGTGATCAGGAAGTGCTCGCCTCCGCGACGCGCGACCACCGAGAGCCGCTTGCGGTTGAAGTCGAAGGGAATGTCGTCCACTTTCTCGTACTCTGCGATAGCGGGGTGCTCATGCTTCAGGACGGCGTCATCCAGTGGACTTTTGATGCCGGCCTGGAAATAACTGTTCAGGTATACAAGCCGAAGCACGTTCTCGTCGTCCTGACCGTGGACGTCCACGTGCCGGTCCAGCACGATCTCACCTTCGGTCAATGTCCCCGTCTTATCGCTACAGAGAATCTCCACGCTTCCGAAGTCCTCGATCGCCGAAAGCTGCTTCACGAGCACCTTTTTCCTGGCCATCCGCCGCGCGCCCTGGGCCAGCGTGATCGTGATGATCATCGGCATCATCTCCGGCGTCATCCCCACCGCAAGGGCGACCGAAAACAGGAACGATTCGAGCAGCGGACGATGCAGGACAATATTTACCAGCAGGACGAACAGCACCAGCAGCATGATCACTCGCGTGATCATCAGCCCGAAGTGGCGTATGCCACGGCCGAATTCCGTCTCCGGCGGCCGCATGGCCAAGCGTTGGGCAATCTCGCCGAAGGCGGTGTCTTTGCCGGTGCGAACGATGACTGCGATACCGATTCCCGTCTGAACGGCAGTCCCCAGGAAAATGCTATTCCGGGCGTCTGCAATGCTGTGTTGCCCCCTTGATGAATCATCTGGTGCCTTTTCAACCGGTAAAGACTCTCCCGTCAGCGCCGACTCGCGGACGTGCAGGTCCTTGGCCTCCAATAAGCGGGCGTCGGCGGGCGCCAGGTCCCCGGCATTGAGCCGGATAATATCCTCGGGGACCAGTTCGGCGACCGGCAACTCCAGTTCCCGCCCATCACGCACAACGGCGGCACTTGTAGCAACCTGCTTCCGAATATCGTCCACGGCATGCCGGGCCTGAAACTCGACATAGAAGTTCACGATCACGCTGAGCAGGACAATGCAGATGATGATCCCTCCGGCGACCGGATCACCAAGCGCGATCGAGATGGCGCTGGCCGCCAGAAGAATCAGAACAAGGGGGTTGGCGAAAAAGAGGAGAAAACCGATCAGGGCAGCGAAGCGGGATTCCTCTACCAGGCTGTTGGCGCCATGGAGGCGCAGTCGCTGTTTCGCCTCGCCGGAACTCAGCCCTGCCGGAGTGGTCTGGAGCAGATCGAGGAGATCCCGCACGGGCATGTCCCAGAAGCGGTCCAGTAGCTTATCTGGTTTCTTCATGAGCAGCGCCTTCCACGGCGGGCGGCGGGTGGCGGCGACCTCGTGCCTGGTGCACGGTTATTGCCAAATCCTCCGACATCGGACCTTACGCCGTACAGGACCTGCGCGGCTTTGGACGGCTGAATTGCGGTGCAGTCGAGATTGCGCTAACAACTTTTCGCTCTCGAGACCTGACATGCACCGCCTGCAGGCTTCAGTGCAGGATCTGCACTTTGCGCGCCTGGTGTCTTCCCGATTCGGAAGTGTGGTGCTTGACGTACGCCGATCTAGCTCTGCAGCTCTCTTTGGACCCCGGCTTGCACTCTGCCGTGGAGTAAGGAGCGAAATATGCTTTGGACAATCTGTATAGTTCTGCTGGTCTTGTGGGCGTTGGGGCTCGCCACATCCTATACCGCTGGCGGACTGATCCACATCCTGCTGGCCGTCGGTTTGGTAGTCCTCGTGATCCGCTTAATCCAGGGGCGCAGGGTCATGGGTTAGCATGCCGAGGAGCTAGTTCAATCTGAAAGCCATCGGCCCAGACTGGTCAAGGAATTGCAAGTTGTAGACTGCGAGTGTAAACAATATGCCTCTATTAAGTATCGTCATTGCGCTGATCGTCGTCGGCGTCGCGCTGTGGTTAGTCAATAACTACATCCCGATGGCTTCCAGTATCAAGACCATTTTGAATGTAGTAGTGGTGGTTGCTGTCGCTGTATGGGTCTTGCAGGCTTTCGGCGTGTGGGGCCACATCACTGCTTATAGAGTCCACTGAGCGTCACCGCGATTCACCGTTCACGCCCGAATAACAACGATCTGGGTCGCCCTACTCGGTGCGATCCAGGTGGATGCCGGCATTCCACTTCAGCAAACGATTGTCGGTTGAGCGAACCCGCGCGCGTCCGGACCTGTATTGATTGACCAACGTTGTCCGTTGCCTTTCGGACTCCTCGAGGATGGACCGGCTGCGGTGAAGAGCGTCTTCCTGGATCGATTACTGAAGCGCTTCGACATCCTCAACTTCCTTCGGCACGAAACCAGCCGTGGTTCAAATCACCGGTTTGCAAGGCGGTAAAATGCTAGTAGATGCCCCATATGCGCGCGATTTCGGGCCGGATCCTCATCGTTGATGACGATGAACGCCAGTGCTCCGCCCTGATAGCCATGCTTTCCGATTGCGAGTTTGAGGCGCAAGTCGCAGCCGACGGGCAGGAAGCGCTCGAACGCCTCAATGCCTTCAACGCAGATGTCATTGTTGCGGATTTGGTGATGCCGCGCATGGATGGTTTCGAACTCCTCCGGCGCCTTAAGGAACGCGGCGACCTCACGCCGACCATCGTGCTCACGGCCTTCGGCAGCATGGAAAAGGCGCTGTCGACGGTGCATGATCTCAAGGCATTCTGGTTCCTGGAAAAGCCGGTAGAACCGCGCGCGTTCAAGACTCTACTGGAACGCGCGATTCGCTACAAAAAGAGTCTGCAGAAAACCGACGAGCTGAAACGCGACCTGAGCCTTCGCGGCGTACTCGGAGATCTGGTGGGAACGTCCCCCGCGATGCGACAGATCTTCTCGCTCATCAGGCAGGTGGCGCCCACCTCAGCGCCAGTATTGATCCGCGGCGAGAGCGGCACTGGAAAGGAATTGGTTGCGCGGGAGATCCATAAATGTAGCCCTCGCGGTGAAGGGCCTTTTGTCGCGATCAATGCTGCCGCCTTGCCCGAGACTCTGATCGAGAGCGAATTGTTCGGCCACGAAAAGGGTGCATTTACGGGAGCCTTGGAGCGTTCGGCCGGTTGCTTTGAGCAGGCCCACGGGGGCACCTTATTTCTCGATGAGATCGGCGAGATGCCTCTATCCACGCAGCCGAAGCTGCTGCGCGTTCTCGAGGACCTGCGAGTGCGCCGTCTTGGCGGTAAGCACGAAATCGCAGTAGACGCCCGGGTACTTGCAGCGACCAGCCAGGAACTCGGATCGCATTTGCGCGAAGAACTCTATTATCGGCTGAGTGTATTCCAGATTCTGATTCCGCCACTGCGCGAGCACAAAGACGATATCTCGCCCATTGTTGATGTCCTGCTGCAGAATCTGAACGCGAAGTACCGCACGCGCGTAACAGGGGTCGACGTCGAAGTGCTCAACCTGATGCATCGATATGATTGGCCGGGTAATGTGCGGGAGCTCCGCAATATTCTGGAGCGAGCTACCATCCTGGCAGGCGAGGGTTTGATCCAGGCGAGGCACCTTCCCTCCCATGCGTTCGGTGCAAGCCCGGACCCATATATCCGCCGATCGCCCGATTACGAGGGTCCTGGAATGCTCCGGCCTGGCCAGCCACTCACGAAAATCGAGGAGGCCTACATTAAACTCACCCTCGAGCACGTGCAGGGCAATCGCAAACGTGCTGCCGAGATGTTGGGGATCAGCCTGCGGACATTGCAGAAGCGGATCGCCGAACTGCGCGAAGTGGCGGATACGGCAGCTTCCGGTTAATGGACGGCTTACCATCCTGCGGTTCCGATCCCGTTCTGCCGGTTCCACACTATGATTGGACCGTAATCCTCTGATTTGAGTCTCAGATGGGCGGAGAGTTGCACCCACCGCGGCCAAACGCCTCTGGCCACAGCGGCAGGCCTTCATGGCTTCTGCTCAAGGCTTTGCCGGTAATGTTCAAGCAGGCATCGAGCGAATGGATGAACGATAATGCTCCGCGTCTCGGTGCCGCCGTCGCATTTTATGCTCTGCTGTCGCTGGCTCCCATTATTGTCATTGCTATCGCAGTGGCGGCCGTTGTTTATGGGCAGGATGCGGCCCAAGGCCGGCTGGCATTGGAAATCCGTGACCTCGCTGGACCTGATGTAGCACGGACAGTCGAGGTCATCATCAAGGGAGCCTATCAACCTCGGTCAGGATTGGTTGCTACTTTACTCGGCTTGGCAACATTAGCATTTAGCGCATCTTCGATGTTCGTAGAGTTGCACGATGCGATGAACACAATCTGGGATGCTCCGCTTCCGCAAGAGCGAACCAATGCCGCCACCGTCATTCGCCTGATCAGGGATCGCTTCTATTCCTTCCTGGCAGTCTTAGCCATAGGTTTCCTGCTGCTGCTCTCTCTGGTGTTGAACGCCTGGGTTGCGGCAATGAGGATCGCTGTGCCGCGGGGCGCCACGTTCACAATCACATTTCTGCTTGTCGCGGCGCTGTTTGCAGCCCTTTACAAAGTCGTTCCGGACGTAAGATTGAAGTGGAGCGACGTAGCCCTCGGAGCGGCGATCACCTCACTGCTCTTTATGGTGGGCAAGCAGTTGATGGCTCTGTACTTCGCGCATGCGAAGTCCGGGTCGACGTACAGTGCTGCCGGCTCTCCGATCGTGGTACTGCTATGGGTGTACTACTCGGCACAGCTATTCTTTTGGGGCGTCGAGTTTAGTAAGGTGTACACCAAGACGGCAGGAGCCCAGAGCGGCCGGGACCTGTGACGCGCCGTTGTCGGGACAAGCCGCCCCCAGCTGTCAAGGTCTCGGAAATCAAGCCGCCAGTGCCCGTCGGAAACATATTAGGCGGTGGAACCGGTCGCGCCTGGCAAAACCTGCCGCAGTTCCAAAACCGGAACCGAGAGAACAACCATCGCCGACCGACTGAACCATTCGTACCGGCAACTCGATCGTCCCGGCCTTCGCCAGTTTCGGCCACGCAAAGCCCGGATCCCATTTTGCTGGCCCTTCCGGTCTGGACCTATTGAACCGTACCGGCGGCTACGCTCAGTCACAACGTCCTGACGGAGTTGGTGCGATACATGCACGTGAGAGATGGAATGACGCGGAGTCCGCCCAAAGGAAGCGTCCCGCCCATCGAAAGGGGAAGAAAGCAATGAATTGGGAACAACTCGAAGGCAGGTGGAAGGAATTCGCAGGTTCGGCCTGTGCGCACTGGAGCAAACTAACTGACGATGACCTGCAAGCAACTACTGGCAAGAAGGAGCAATTGACCGCGCGCATCCAGGAGCGGTACGGAATCACCCGGGAAGCGGCGGAGCGGCAGGTCGACGAATGGTCCAATGCCCTCCTGGATGTTATTGAACCGGTGAGGGCTCACCCGTTCGTCGAACCTTCGGCGAAACAGCGGCTAAGCATGGCCGCAGCAGCCAAGGAACCATTGAGTTCCGAAGGCACAATCAATGGCTGAGCCCTTCCGTTTCGAGCCGGGCGTGAGGCCGGCTCCAGTGGCGGCGTCCGCGGCAGCGTCGGCGTTCTTATTGACCGCAATGGCGGTGATGGCCGGGGCGTTGGGCGCCTGGCGGTTCGCCGCGGATGCGGGCTGGGCCAACGGCTTCTTCATCGCGGACGGATTGTTCTCACATTATCAGTTGTGGTTTGCGGTCGCTATCGGCGCGCAGATGCCCGCTATGGTCCTGAAGCGATGGGTAGCCAAACAGACATAGGTCTGGATTCGACCGCTGGTCTGCCGGACCACGTCCAGGTGGCCACGGTCCGCACTGGCGGCGTGCCTGAAGGTGGAGCCGTCGCGGCGCAGAGGACCGGAGAGTTCGAGAGGGTGGAAAGGATTGCCCGAATGAACACGAGTCTAGCAACAGACACGCGTGCCGGCTTCTGCGTCGGCGACTCCGTTGTCGTTCTCTATCAAGGCCTACATAACGGTATGCCTGGGTGTTTCATGGGGCTGAGGGAGTGAGAGAAGAACGCCGGACACTCAAGAGGACCCGAATGGGATGACCGAAACCCTTAACCAACTGCCCCAGGAAGCTGCAGACCGATTTACCAAGCCATTCGCGCAGTTCATACGCATCGAGGCGGCGGCGGGTGCCGTCTTGCTGATTTTCGCCGTTGCCGCGGTTGCTGTCTCCAACTCAGCTTGGTCGGTCCCCTTTCTCACGTTCTGGGAAATGCCGGTGGGCCTTCATCTGGGAGCTGTCGAGTTCTCCCGCTCGTTAAGACACTGGATCAATGACGGGCTGATGACGTTTCTCTTCTTCACGGTCTCTCTCGAACTGAAGCGCGAGTTGATATTGGGAGAGTTGCGCAATCCGCGCATGGCGGCTCTGTCGCTTGCCGCCGCCGTGGGCGGGATGGCCGTGCCAGCGAGTCTTTACCTCTTGCTGGTGCGCGGCGGCCCAGGCGCACACGGTTGGGGCACCGTAATGGCGACCGATACGGCCTTCGTCATCGGTTGCCTCGCGGTGCTGGGTTCCCGGGTTCCCCTGAGTCTCCGTTTGTTTCTGCTGTCGCTAGCGATCTTCGACGACATCGGAGCCATTCTGGTGGTGGCAATCGGGTATGGCAGCGCGCTGAACTGGTCCGCCCTCGCGCTCGCGGCGCTCGGGCTCGGAATGGTGGCGGCGTTGGCTCGACTAGGTATCCGGAGCGTTCCTGCATACTTCATGTTTGGTTGTCTGGTCTGGCTCGCGCTGGATGCGTCGGGAGTCCATCCGACACTCGCGGGCGTCGCCCTCGGCTTAATGACGCCAACCCGCAGATGGGTCAGCGGCAATCGACTGCACGCAATCCTCAACCGCCTCCGCGCCTATCCGTCCGGCGGCGGCAGGAGCGGTGACGCCGATGACCGGCGAGATCTGCAACGGGCAGGCATCGCGACCCGCGAGTCCCTGTCCCCGGTCGAGCGCCTGGAGTCGGCCCTGCATCCCTGGGTGGCATTTGCAGTCATGCCCCTCTTCGCGCTGGCCAACGCCGGCGTACCTGTCTCCACGGCAACCTTCGACCGCTCCATCGCGACTGCTGTCTTCAGCGGCTTCGTGATTGGCAAACCTCTTGGCGTGGTCGTGTTCAGCGTTCTGGCAGTGCGCCTTAGACTGGCAGTACGGCCGCCTACCCTCAGATGGAGCGTGCTAGCCGCTGGCGGCTTGCTCACTGGTATCGGCTTCACCATGGCTCTTTTTATCGCCGAGTTGGCTTTTGGGACAAGCCTCGTCAACTCCGCAAAGCTGGGCATCCTGGGATCATCCGTTGTCTCAGGGACTGCCGGGCTGCTGGCATTGATATGGCTGACTTCGGGCAAGACGGGCGGAAATGGGGCGGCGCCCCCGCGCCCACTGCCGCCCGATGCCGGTTGACAGTCGCCCAAAGCCCTGACCGCCCTTGGTCACTTGACCACCTACGGTTACCCCCTGCCAGCCGGCCAATGCTTCCCGGCGGGGTCCAAAAGCCACCGGGCCGAGCGCTTGATCCCGGATCGTAATCCTCGTTCCGCACCTCTTTCTGTGTCCCATTCCATCGGGATCTTGTGGTTTCGGGCGAAGGCTTCAGCCCAATGTTTATATTCGGTGGTCCTGCGGGACAGAACGTCCTTGGTGATCGGGTAAAGCCCCAAGACGTCGCCGAAGAAATACACATGTGCTCTTCCCGCGTCAGCAACGGCAGGTAGCCCCGAATGACGATACGGTCAAAATAGCTTTAGCCCCCTTGTCTTGATGGCGGCCGGGCATTGGGCGTGCCCCAGCGGCGCCCGAGCACAGGCCCTGATATGTTCGATACTCACAAAACGTGCGCAGTGGGATCATCGTCGAGCCTTCTCCCGCCGGACGTGCGGCGCCGCATCCAGATCGGCAGCATACTGCGACGGGTGTTAGTAAACCGGCGCCGCCGTCGAGGGGATGTGGCCCGATACGCGGAGCCGGTTACCCATTGTGGATGCGACTCGCAGCTATGGTCCCGTGGGCGGGAGCACTGCGCATCTCGCGACACCCACGGAAATATCGGACGACGAAACCGGCTTACAGCACCCATCCTGGCGCGACATAAGCGTAGAACAACGTGATCAAACCGATCATCGTCGCCAGCGCGATACTGTGACGCAGCGTGAACCGGAACAACATCGATTCTTCCGTCGCCTTCATTCCGGTCGCCGCCGCTGCTACCGCGATGCTCTGCAGGCTGATCATCTTGCCCATCACACCGCCGCTTGAATTCGAAGCTGCCATCAGCGCCGGGTTCAGGTCCAGGCTGTTCGCCGTCACCACCTGAAGCTTGCCGAACAGCGCGTTTGCCGAGGTGTCGCTCCCCGTCAGGAACACGCCCAACCATCCGAGCATCGAACTGAAGAACGGGAATAGACGCCCTGTAGCGGCAAACGCCAGACCGAGCGTTGTCGTTGCTCCGGAGAAATTCATTAGGAACGCGAGCGCAAGCACGCTGGCGATGGTCAACATCGAGAGCGCGAGTTGCCTCATCGTCGCGATCAGCAGAGCGAAAAACCTCGCGGGGCTTATGCCCAGCACCGCAGCGGCCGCAATTGTTGCGAACATGCAGGCGGAACCCGATGCGCTCAGAACGTTGAAATTATAAGTGGCGGGAATCGACGGCCAGGCAATCTTGATCGTGGCGCGCTCGAGGATTGCTTTGATGTCCCCAACCCCCCAAAGGACGACGAACAACACCAGCAGCGCGTACGGCGCCCAGGCCGATAGCACTTCGCCCGTGGCCCGCCTTTGGTGCACCGGGGATTGGTGCCCATCGAGTTGGAACTCCTGTGCCGGCTTCCAGAATTGCAGCAGCAACACCATGCCCGCGATCGCCGTCAACGAGCCGATGATATCGGTGAGGTACGGTCCCAGGTAGTTCGAGACCAGAAATTGAGCCCCCGCGAATCCGAGTCCGCACACGGCCGCCGCCGGCAGCACGCCCGCCAGTCCCCGCCAACCCGACATGATCACTACCAGGTAACTGGGAATGCAGAGCGATAACGGCGCGCAGATTCGCCCCACATTCGAACTGAGGCTGTGCATCGGCAAACCGGTGATACCTTGTAACGTAACGAGCGGGATACCGATGGACCCGAATGCGACCGGCGCCGTATTCGCCAGCAGACAGATCCCCGCCGCGTAGAACGGCGAAAATCCCAATCCGGTCAACATCGCCGCGGCAACCGCTACCGGCGTTCCGAAACCCGCCGCGCCTTCGATGAATGCTCCGAACGCAAACGCGATCAGCAGTGCCTGTAAACGATGGTCGGTAGTCAGGCCGCCGATCGAATCCTTCAGAATTTCGAATTTGCCGGTGTCCACCGTGATCCGGTACAGCATGATCGCCCAAAAAACGATCCAGCCGATCGGGAACAATCCGAACGCGGCTCCGTAACTCACCGCGGCCGCCAGCGCGCCGGCCGGCATTCCGTACGCGCCGAACGCAACCAGCGCGGCGGTGCCGAGTCCGCACAAACTGGCGATCCAAGCGGGTCGCCGCATGATTCCGAGCAGAATGAGCAGCGCTACGATCGGCAACGCTGAGACGAGTGCCGAAAGCGCCAGGCTATTCGCGATGGGAGTTTGAGGGGGCTGCCACATGTCAGTCGATCGGGTCTATCATACATGCCCTGCACTGCCTGCGTCACGGCTCGACTTTTGAATCGCGGCCAGTTTTTAATTGCGGCCTTTTCATCGTGATAGACTCGTAACGCTTGAACCTCGCCTACATTGACTACATCATTCTGATCATTTACTTCGCTTTCGTGTTGGGCATCGGATGGGTGCTCAAGCGCGGTGTTTCCACAAGCGAAGATTTTCTGACGTCCGGCAGGTCGGTTCCTCTCTGGATTACCAGCCTGGCGTTTGTGGCCACGAACCTCGGCGCGCAGGAACTTATTGGCATGTGCGCCTCGGGCGCCAAGTACGGAATCATGACCGCCCATTTCTATTGGGTAGGCGCAATTCCCGCCATGCTCTTCGTGGGCCTTTTTATGATGCCGTTCTATTACGGCAGCCGCGCCCGCAGCGTTCCCGAGTATTTGAAACTCCGCTTCGATGAAAAGACACGCGGCTTCAATGCCATCACCTTCGCCATCATGACGATCTTCTCGTCGGGCATTTCGATGTACGCCCTGGGGCTGCTCTTCCAACTCGTACTCGGGTGGAGTTTCACGGCATCCGTTCTGCTGTCGGCAGCCATCGTGCTGGTCTATACCTACCTTGGCGGACTCACCAGCGCCATTTACAACGAAGTGCTCCAGTTCTTCCTCATCGTCTTCGGGTTCGCGCCGCTGGCAATGCTGGCTGTTTGGAAGGCCGGAGGATGGGAGGGCATCGCTGCGCGAGTGCCTGCCACATTCGTTCACTCCTGGAAATACATGGGGAGCGCGGCCGATAATCCGATGGGCATCGACACCATCGGGATGCTCGTGGGTCTCGGGTTCGTACTGTCTTTCGGCTACTGGTGTACTAACTTTCTCGTCGTACAGCGCGCCATGGCAGCCGATTCGATGGGCGCCGCGCGCAAGACGCCGCTGGTAGGCGCATTTCCGAAAATGTTCCTTCCGTTTATCGTCATCATCCCAGGCGTGGCTGCAGTGGCGCTAAACAGCATGGGCACCGGATATTCGATTCCTGTGAAAACCTCCGGCGAACTCGACTACAACCAGGTGCTGACGACATTGATGGCTAAGTTCTACCCCTCGGGATTGCTCGGCTTCGGCCTCACCGGCTTGATGGCGTCGTTCATGTCCGGCATGGCCGGGAACGTAACCGCATTCAATACGGTCTTCACTTACGACATTTATCAAAGTTACCTGAAAAAGAACGCGCCGGATAGTCACTATTTAAGGGTCGGGCGCATGACGACCATCGTCGGCACAATACTCTCCATCGGCGCCGCATATCTGGCCACCCGCTACAACAACATGATGGACCTGCTGCAGTTGGTGTTCGGGTTCGTGAACGCGCCGCTGTTTGCGACGTTTCTGCTCGGCATGTTCTGGCGGCGCAGCACCGGTCATGGCGCATTTTCGGGTCTTGCAACAGGCACTGGAGCCGCGGTTCTGACATTGTGTCTCACCGAGGCGGAAGGAAAAGGCGGTTGGATTTCGCAGATGTACCATTTCCGCTCAGCGATGGCCCAGAGTTTCGCAGTTGCGGTCGCGGCCTTCGTCGTATGTCTTGTGGTGACAATTGTCGTGAGCATGGCCACCCAACCTAAGCCGCTGGCCGACTTGAAAGGTCTCGTGTACGGAACGAGCGAGATTCCGCACGTGGCGAATGAACCTTGGTACCGGCGCCCCTGGCCGCTCGCTATTGCCGTGGCCATTTTGTGCATCGGTCTGAATTTCCTGTTCCGGTAAGTCATAGGTGAACCAATGCTGGATCTTCGCATCCCTTCGGGGTGGTTCTTCGTGCTGATGGGCGTGATTCTGACGACCATCGGCCTGATGACCAACTATTCCGCCCCGCTCACGGTCGTGAATGCAAATCTGTATTCCGGCCTCTCGATGCTCGTGTTTGGAGGAATTCTTTTATGGCTGGCGCGGCGAGCGTCCTGAGCGAGCGCTTTCCGGAGCGTTTCCCAAACAGCGGCACTCCGAGAATCTTTCGCGCTCCTGGACGCGTGAACCTGATCGGTGAGCACACGGACTACAACTTGGGGTTCGTGCTGCCCATCGCCATCGAAATGGCTTGCTATGCGGCCGTGGCGCCGAACGGCAACGGTGACGAAATTTGTATCTATTCCGAGGACCTGCTCAGCGGACACGAGTGGAAAGCCGCCGGTAGCGAGTCGGCCCAGCCGCGCCACGATTGGACGGACTATGTCGTTGGCGTCGCCCGCGAGCTCTCGAAGCGGGGACACACGCCTGCCCCGGCGAGCGTTCTCATCCATTCCACCGTCCCGGTCGGCGCCGGATTGAGTTCATCCGCGGCGCTCGAAATTTCCTCGGCCCTGGCCCTGTCCGGCGGCGCCCTCATCGAAGACAAAATGGAGCTCGTGCGCATCGGTCACAGCGCGGAGAACAATTTTGTCGGATTGCCCTGCGGCGTCATGGATCAGTTCATCTCCGTATTCGGGCGTCCCCACGCCGCCGTCAAAATCGATTGCCGGAGCCTCGAACACGAGGAAGTTCCCCTACCCGGAGACGTGGCGATCGTTGCCGTCAACACGATGGTGAAGCACGAACTCGGATCGTCGGCCTACCGGCAGCGTGTAGCCGAGTGCGCGGCCGCGGTTCAGTTCATCCAACAAACGCATCCGGATTTAAAGAGTCTGCGCGACGCTAATCTCGACATGTTGACCGATGCGATGCCGGACCCGCCGAGGAAGCGCGCGCGGCATGTCATATCGGAGAACCAGCGCGTCGTGGAGTTCGCCGCGGCCTCGAGAGCCGGCGACCGCAAGCGAATGGGCGAGTTGTTCGTCGCCTCCCATCGCAGCCTCCAGCACGATTACGAAGTGAGCTGCGAGGAGCTTGATTTCCTGGTGGATGCGGCCGTCGAAATCCCTGGAGTGTTTGGCTCTCGCATGACCGGAGGCGGCTTCGGCGGTTGTACGGTGAATCTCGTCGATCCGGCCAAGCTCCAGCAGTTTGAAAAGCGGATCTCCCAACTGTATGAAGGCCGGTTCAATATCAAAGCTCAGGTCTTCGAGTGCCGGCCGTCGGCGGGCGCTGGATTGGTTTGATCCGTTTCGAATCCGCCAGCTTTAGCGAACCCTGGTTTCGGAAGGCGCGTTCAGCCGGACGACGCCGTCGACGATATCGATATCGGCGGTCGAATAGCGCTGGCCGTCGCGGAGAACGATCTCTTCCACGCGATGGCTCTCGGTGTCCACAATCAACTGATCGACCTCGCCGATCGTGTTCCCGGTTCCATCCACCACTCTGCTGCCGCGAATGTCCTGCTCGGAATCCGCGAGCTCCCAATTTGTCAGATCGCGTAACGGCACATGAGCCATCCCTCACCTCCTCAATGCGAAGCTGGCGGGCCTGCTGTGGCCTCTACTTCGTTCGCGTAAATGTAAATCTTCTGCCGGTCGAATTCGGATTTCAGATTGGGGTTTACGTTCCACTCTTTGCGGGCCCGCTGAAATCCGGGGAACTTCATCACCTCGCCCTTGATCGATACCGTCTCACCGGGCTTGATGTCGTACTGTCCGCCGCGGAACGGAAGGCTCGATGTAGGGCTCTCGTTCAACACCACCAGCACCTGATGGCTCGGGTCGGTGCCCACCCAGAACGTTCTGCCGCCGCCGTTCGAAACCAGCACGAGAGTGTTCGTCAGATGCACGTATTTCCCTGCGAGCATGTCCGGTTTCGACGGATTGACGAGAGCGGAAAGTTCGGTGATGCCGTTGGTCTCGGCCACCCCTCCCGCACTGCGTTCCGCTGTGCCATCGGACGTTACAGCGGCGCCCGACGGCAGAGTGTAACTTGCACGTGGCCACAACAGGATTGCCACCACGATCATTACTCCCATCACCCCGAGCAGCCACGCCCAGATCGGAGGAACCTTGCGTTGAACCGGAAATTCAGCCATGCCCGCCTCTCTGGCCGTCCCCCTAAGGGAACTCCATAAGTAGGGACTCCTGGGCGCCAACCCGTGTTTCGCCTTGTCTTTTGGTCTGGAAAATGAAAAAGGCGTCCGTGGTGGTGCACCTTCGAGACGGGTGCAATAAGACGCCCTAATCGTGTTTAGAGAATTCGGAGAGCCGAGGACTTTTCAGCCATCCGTTCGGAGGACATTCTCTCTATTTGACTTAGTAGTGGCCATCGCCACTGACTCCTCTCAATCTACTTTGCGGCAGGTTTTTTCTGAGCCGGGCTCTTCTTCACCGCCGGAGCAGCTTTTGCCGACGCGGGCTTCGATTCAGCCGCGGGAACCGGGGCGGCTGCCGCACTCTCGATTACCGTCGCGGTTTTGATGCTGTCCAGGTTCGGGAAGTTCTTGTCCAGATACGCTTTGCCTTCCTTCTGCGTGCGCTCCTGCGAAGGCCCGCGACCTCCTTGCTCCTTCATGTCCCCATAGCCGCTGTAGATCTGGTCGATGATCTCCAGCCCTTCAACCACCTCGCCGATGGGCGCAAACGCCGCACCGGGGTACTTGTCGAGTGGGGAATTATCTTTCAGATTGATGAACACTTCGGTGGTCCGGGTTCCGGGACCGCCCATAGCGAACGTCACTCTCCCCCGCGTGTTCGACTGACTAACTTTGTCGTCATGTATCGGAGCTTTTTCCCACGCCGCCTGGACTTTCGGATTCGGAGCCGCACCGAACTGCACAACGAAGCCGGGCACCACGCGATAGAAGCTCACATCCGTGAAGTAACCGCTCTTCACGAGGTTGTAGAACCGGTCCACGCCAAGCGGCGCCCAGTCCCGATGGGCCTCGATGACGAAATCGCCCTTCGTCGTGGTGAACTTTGCTTTAAACTCCGCCGGAGCCTTCTGTCTCCACAGCGCCGGGTTCATCAACCGCGCCGAGGACGCCGAGGTCGTCGTCTTTTTCGCGGCTGTCGATTTTGCCGCACCCCCGGCCTTGTGCGCGGGCGCCCGTTTGGCCGGTGTTTGCCCGAATGCCCAAGCCGCTATGAGGACCAATAAAATCAGGGTTTTCATCACGCCGATTATACTGAAATTGCTGAATGCGCATTTTCCGGGTTGCTTATCTCGCGCTGCTCGCCATTGCTGCAGCGCCGGCGAAAACCGTTACGGTTACACTTCTCGCAACCACCGATCTGCACGGGAATCTGCTGCCGTATGACTTTTACACGGCGCGCCCCGCGCCGCGCGGGCTCGCCAAGATTGCGTCGATGGTGCAGCAGATTCGGGATGAGAATCCGAACACGCTCCTGATCGACTGCGGGGACACCATTCAGGGAACGCCGCTCGAGTCCGTCTACCAGCACTATGTTCAAACCGGCAAAATGCCGCTCGGCCTGTCTTTGCCCGCTCCGCTTCCGGCCGATCCGATGATGCTGGCCATGAACTACATGAAATACGACGCCATGGTGCTCGGCAATCATGAGTTCAACTTCGGGCTCGAGAATCTGGACAAGGCGCGTTCCGAGGCGCACTTCCCGATTCTCTCCGCGAACACCGTTGTGGAACCGGGCGCTGGCCGGCCGTTTCCACGCTACCTCGTAAGAAAACTCGCTGGCGTGAATGTCGCGATTGTCGGTTTGACGACGCCCGGCATCCCCATGTGGGAAGAACCTGCGCATATCCGCGGCTATCGTTTCCTGCCTCTGAAGAATGCCGCCGCCGAAGCAGTCGGCGAAGTGCGGGCCAAGTACAACCCGGATGTTGTGATCGTCGCCGGACACGCGGGGTTGGGCCGCGACCTGAAAACCGGGGCCGTGGAATCGAGCGAAGTTCCAGGCGAGAACTCGCTCTATGATGTCGCCGCGGATGTGCCCGGTATCGACGCCATCGTGTTCGGACACACGCATCAACAACTCGCGAGCGGCACCATCAGGAACGTACTGTTGATGCAGCCGAAGAACTGGGGAATTTCTCTGGGGCGCATGGATTTCACGCTCGATGATTCCTCGGGCCACTGGAAGATCGTGAACAAGACGAGCGTGCTACTCCTTGTGACGGACGAAACTCCGGTAAATGCACACCTGGTGGAACTCGCACAACCATATTTGAAAGCCGCCGAGGAGTATCTGACGGCGCCCGTCGCCCGGGCGGACTCGCCGCTCAGTTCGGAATACGCACGAGTACGGGACACCGCCGTCATCGATGCCATCCAGCAGGTGCAGCTTGCGGATGCCGAGGCGGACGTCTCGTTCACCGCGGCTTTCAATGTGCGTGTAAAGGTTCCGAAGGGACCGGTCACCGTCCGTGAAATTGCAGCGCTCTACCTGTACGAAAACACGCTCCTGGCGATTGACGGCAGCGGCCGCATGGTGCGGGAAGCGCTCGAGAACGCCGCACGTTATTTTTTACCATGCGAGGGCGATTGCTCCCACGCCGGCTTGATCAACCAACGCATACCCGGGTTCAATTTCGATATTGCACAGGGAGTGGATTACGAGATCGATCTGTCGCGGCCCGCCGGCGAGCGCATCCGCAATCTTCGCTGGCACGGCAAGCCGTTGAGCGACGATCAGCCGCTGCGCATCGCGGTGAATAACTATCGCGCGGGCGGTAGCGGAGGCTACACAATGTTTCGCGGTGCGAAGGTACTGTGGCGTTCGACCGAGGAAATCCGCGATCTGATCATCGACTATTACACAGCGAGGAAGGTGATGCCTTCAGCGCCGGACAACAACTGGCGTATCCAACCGGAAGCAGCGCGGCAGGCGCTCGAGCGCGAAGCCGCCGGTGGGGACCGTCGCAACCAGATGAAGTAAAATGCCCGACGATCAACTGGTCCGTATCGCCGAAACACTCGGAATCCCGGAGATTCGACGTCACATTTTCCTTTGTGCTTGCGCTACGGAGCCCAAATGCGCGACGCCCGAGGTCGGAGCCGAAGCGTGGCAATATCTGAAGACACGCTTGCGGGATCTAGGCCTGTTGAAGGGCCCGAACTCCGTGTATCGAACTCGTGCAAACTGTCTTCGCGTTTGTGTGAGCGGACCGATCGCTGTGGTCTACCCCGAAGGTACTTGGTATCACTCCTGCACCCCCGAGGTGCTGGAACGAATAATTCAGGAGCACTTGATCCGTGGCAGGCCGGTGGAGGAGTACATGTTCGCGCGCCGCGACCTGTGTGCGAATCCCGATGCGGAAGGCTAACGGGACTGCTGGAACGGATTCGCCCGCCGGCTCCCTTGATGTTTTCGATCATGCCGTCTTGTCCGCTCTCCATCGCAATCAGTTCGGAGACATGGGGACCTTTACTTCTAATTAGCGAGCATCGATACAGAGCCACTTATAATTGTTGTTGTAAACACGCATGCGAAAACGCGTCCTCATCGGCTTCGGCGCAATATTGCTGGCCTTTCTGGTCGCGATGCTCGTGTGGCAGGGCTCATTCTCTTTCGGTGACTATGGCCCGGCCAGCCCTGAGCAGACGTTCCTGTTCTGGGCGGTGTCGACGCTCGTTGCGCTGCTAACCGTAATCGTCGGCTTCATGCTGTTCCGCACCGGCGTGAAGCTCTACATCGAACGGCAGAGCAATCGCGAAGGTTCGCGGATCCGCTCGAAACTCGTGGTGGGCGCCCTCGCGCTCAGCTTCGCCCCGGTGATCTTTCTGGTCCTGTTCGGGTACGGCGTTCTGAACCGCAATCTGGCGAAATGGTTCAGCCGCCCGGGCGAGGGCGTGAAACTCGAACTGGTCAATGTCGCCAAGGCGCTGCAAGGTGAGTTCGAGAGTCGCGTGAACGCGCAGGCGCGCTGGTTAGCGGGACTTCCCCAAACCTACTCCGCTGCCGGCGGCGGTGATGTGAATATCGGGTTCTACAACCAGAAGTGCATCGAACAGGGGATCTCCGCATTGTGGCTGAACCTTTCCGACGGTTCGCGTCTCGACCTTTGCCGCTCCGTCGAGGAACCCCCGAATCCCTCGCACACAGCCCGCGTGCCCGTCGAAGGCGCCGCGGGAGTGACCCTTTCGGCAACGGCCCACATGCCTGTCGACCTCGCGCTGGAGCAGCAAATCATCAACAAACACGTGGCGGACTACAATCGCATCGCGAGCATGGGCGGCCAGATGCGAAACCTGTATCTGCTCTACATCACTCTGATCGCGTTGTTCGTTCTGTTCGTCGCCGCCTGGATCGCGCGTATTCTCGCCGATCAGATCAGTAATCCGATATCGGCACTGCTGCGCGCCGCGGGTGAAGTACGGCGCGGCAATCTCGGCTATCGCCTCCACATCCGCGCCATGGATGAACTGGCGACTCTGGTGCGCGGCTTCAACGAAATGATGCAGGTGCTCGAAGCCAACAGCAAAGAACTCGAGGCCCGGCGGCGTTTCACGGAAGCGATTCTCGAAAGTATTCCGACCGGCGTCATCTCGCTCACCGCCGACGGTCGCATTCAGCGCATCAATCGCGCCCTGCGCGGCATCTTTCCAGAGGAGCGCGTCAACCGTGCGCTCCACATCCGGGACCTGTTTCCCCCTGAGGACGCAGCCGAGGTTCGCTACCTGATGAACCGGACCCGGCGCACGGGTGTCGCAGCCACTCAAATGGAATTGAAGGCCCACGGGAAAGTCATGAACCTGGCGGTCACCGTCGCCGCGCTCGAAGCGAATGCACCGTCCGGATTCGTGTTGGTGATTGAAGATACAAGCGAACTGTTGCGGGCGCAAAAGGCCGCGGCCTGGCAGGAGGTGGCCCGCCGTATCGCCCATGAGCTGAAGAATCCGCTGACGCCCATTTCACTCAGCGCGGAGCGCATTGCACGCCAGATCGAGCGAGGAATGACTCCCGACGCGGAGCGGATTATTCGGGAATGTTCCGTCACCATCGCGCGCGAAGTCCAATCGGTGCGAACGTTGGTCGACGAGTTCTCGCAGTTCTCACGCTTCCCGGCCTCGAATCCGGTCGCCGCCGATCTGAATACGATCGTACGCGCCGCGATGGAGGTCTTTTCCGGACGTCTCGAGGGCATCGATGTACACGTGTCGCTCGAGCCGGAGATGCCTCCGGTCAAAGTCGATTCCGAATTGTTCAAGAGAGTGGTTGTGAACCTGGTGGATAACGCCGCCGAAGCGATGGAATCGTCACTCGTCCGCGAGTTGTTGGTGGCCACCCGCTCGCCGGCCCCGGAAGTGGTCGAACTCATCGTGGCCGATACGGGACCGGGCGTTTCGCCGGAGATGAAGGAGAAGCTGTTTCTGCCGTATTTCTCGACCAAGCGCCGGGGCACGGGATTGGGCCTTGCGATTGTTGCCCGCATCATCGGCGAACACAATGCAACGGTCCGCGTAGAAGACAACAAGCCGGTCGGAACGCGGTTCATTGTTGAGATCGCGGCGTTGCCCGCAAGCGCGGAAACACCGGTTACGGCGGTTGTGGAGAATCGCGGATGAGGAAGCCCCGCATCCTCGTCGTAGATGACGAACCGGGTATCCGGCAGTCGTTGTGCGGCGTTCTCGAGGACGACGGGTACTCGTGCAATGCCGTGGATAGCGGAGAAGCCTGCCTCGAAGAAGTCGCGCGCCAACCGTACGATGTCGTGCTGTTGGATGTCTGGCTGCCGGGCCTCGACGGACTTGAGACGCTCGCGCGTATTCAGGAGATTCCCAGCACCGATCGGCCCGAGGTCGTCATCATTTCAGGGCACGGAACCATCGAGACCGCGGTAAAGGCAACGAAGCTCGGGGCATTCGATTTCGTCGAGAAGCCGCTCACCATCGAAAAGGTTTCGGTGGTGGTGAAGAACGCCGTTCAACAGCGCAAGTTGCTGCTCGAAGTCGAACGGCTGAAGGAGACCGACAACAGTCCGCGCATCATCGGCGAGAGCATCTCGATGAAGGCTCTGCGGCAGCAACTCACGCTGATGGCAGCCACGAACGGCCGTGTGCTGATCTTCGGCGAAAGCGGCACGGGCAAGGAACTCGTTGCGCACGCCATACACGCCATGAGTCTGCGCGTCGCCGAGGCGTTTGTCGAAGTGAACTGCGCGGCCATTCCCGAAGAGTTGATCGAGAGCGAACTGTTCGGTCATCGAAAAGGTTCCTTTACCGGCGCCCAGGAGGACAAGGTCGGCAAACTCCAAAAAGCCGACGGCGGCACGCTGTTCCTCGACGAGGTCGGCGACATGAGCCTCAAGACGCAGGCGAAAGTTCTGCGCGCTCTGGAGGAACAACGGTTCGAGCCGGTCGGAGCGTCGCAATCGATTCAGGTAGATGTTCGCGTCATCGCCGCGACGAACAAGAACCTGGAGGATGAGATCGAGCGAGGCAATTTTCGCGAGGATCTGTTCTATCGTTTGAACGTGATCCCGTTCTACGTGCCGCCGCTGCGCGACCGCGTCGAGGACGTGCCGCTGCTGGCCGATCACTTCCTGAAGGAGTTCACCACCGAGTACGGGCGCAAGCCGAAAGAGCTGACACCGGAAGCCTACCGCGTTTTGACCGACTATTCGTGGCCGGGCAACGTGCGCGAGTTGCGGAACCTGATGGAGAGGATCGTCATCATGAATCCGCAAATCCGGGTAGACGCCCGGCACATCCCGCTGAATCCGTCGCGCCGTGCGGTGTTCGAACGTCCTCTCGATCGCTTCGGCAGTCTTCAGGAGGTCCGGGAGGCGGCCGAACGCGAGTACATTCTGAAGAAACTCGAGGAAGCGAAGGGCAACGTCACGCGCACGGCCGAGATGCTCGGGCTCGAACGCAGCAATCTGTATCGAAAAATGAAGTCGCTCGGTATCGCACCCAAAGAGTAGACGCTACTTCTTGACCGTTCCGGGTTCCGCTTGCTTGCGGTGCATCTGCGCTGTCACTGTATCGGGGAAAACGTGCGCGAGTGTCGCCGGGATTTTGTTCTTGAACGAGTTCGCGACGACACGGTCCTTGCCCGCCATCGGCGCTTCGCACCCGTCCCTGGCAACATCGGCTGGATAGTCCTTTTCACTCTGCCCGAGCCTCGTATCCTGCATGCCGGCGCGATCGAAGATGATGAGGACTTTCCCCTCGCCTCGCGGGGTCGTATCTTTCAACACGCGCTTGGACAGGCGCACCGGCGAGACCACGTTCAGATTGATGAGATTCAGCCTCCGCATTGAGGTCGGTCTCGCGCGCGAAATCGCCGGACGCAGGCACCGGCATTAGTCGCGATGGCGTCCACCGGGCGGCCCGACGAGCGAATCTGCCGGTACAACTTCTCGACCCCATCATATTCGGCAAGGTCAACTTGAACGCTCATAACCGATGCCGCTCGATGCACCGGTCGCGAGGCAAACCCGTTGCTGGAATGATTCCTCGCTACCCTCTCAAGCGGCTTGGGGTGTGAACACCACTCGCACGCATCCCTCTGCTTTGTTCTTGAACATGTCGTAGCCTTGCGCGGCCTGTTCCAGCGGAAGGCGGTGCGTCGCCAGAAAAGACGCGTCGAGTTCGCCGCGGCGAGTATGCTCCAGCAGCTTGGGGACGTACTTCTGGCCGTGCTGCTGCGCCGTGCGGACCGTCAATCCCTTGTTGATCATCACGCCGACCGGGAACTTGTCCATGACGCCGTACACGCCGAGGATCGCGAGCGTTCCACCCTTGCGGCACGCCATGATCGCCTCGCGCAGCGCGTCGCCACGGTCCGTGTGCAGGTGCAACATCTGCTTGGCACGGTCGTACTTGTATTGAATTCCCGTGCCGTGAGCTTCCATGCCCACAGCGTCGATGCAGGCATCGGGTCCGCGTCCGCCGGTCATATCTTGCAGCACATCCAGAACGCTCGGCACCTCTTCATAGTTGATGGTTTCCGAACCAACTTTTTCGCGTGCCATCTGGAGCCGCTCAGGCAAACGATCGATCCCGATGACGCGGTGTGCGCCGAGCAGGTACGCGCTCTTCTGGGCCATCAGTCCCACGCCGCCGCACCCCCACACCGCGACTGTGTCGCCCGGGTGGATGTTGCAGAAGTCGGCTCCCATGTAGCCGGTCGGCGCGGCGTCCGATAAGAAGACGACCTGATCGTCGCGCAGGCCTTCCGGAATCGGAAAGCAGTCCACGTCGGCATGCGGTACCCGGACGTACTCGGCGTGCGATCCCGCGTATCCGCCGAACGCGTGCGTATAGCCATAGATGCCGGCCGTTGGATAGCCGAGCAGCGCCGCCTGCATTTCGGCGTTCGGGTTTGTGTTGTCGCACAGCGACCAGAGATCATGCCGGCAATACCAGCATTGGCCGCAACAGATGAACGAGGGGACAACCACGCGGTCGCCTTGCTTCACCTTCGCGACCTCGCGCCCGGTCTCCACCACTTCGCCGATGAACTCGTGCCCGATCACGTCGCCCGCGCGCATCGTCGGGATGTAGCCGTCGATGAAATGCAGGTCCGACCCGCAGGTGGTGGACATCGTGACGCGGAGAATCGCATCGTGCGGATTCACGATGGATGGATCGGGCACTGTCTCAACCCGCAGATCGTTGACTCCGTTCCAGCAAAGCGCTCGCATGGTGTGTCTCCTTCAAAAGGAATCCGAAGTTCCGCGCCCGGACGGGTTCTTCTCGAGCGTGGGAATTTCTCCGGTTTCGGCCAGGCTTTTGAACCGTCGCAGGCTCTTGCCGGTTATGGCTCGCGGAACTTTGTTCAGCGTCCTGATTACCGCTGCGCCCGCGCTTCCGAACGGAGGTTCAAACTGCATCTGCAATGTCACCACCGTCCCAACGTTTTCCGGACCGGGATCGAATCGGATGAAGCCGCGATTGGGTAGTTCCGTCCCGGGAAGCGATCGCCAGGACAGCTTACGCCCGGGTTCATCTTCAGTGGTACGGCTGTTCCATTCGAACGCTTGCTTGAACGGGCCGTGTACCTTCCAATTTGTTATTCCCTCGCCTTGCGGTGTGACGTCCGCAAAGTGAGCCATGATCTGCGCAAGACGGTTGGGATCGCGCCAAAGGGCGCACAATTCCTCGGGGCTCTTGCCGATCGTGATGGCGCGATGAACGGAGGGCGCATCGCTCCGGATCTCGGATCCGTCTTTACGAGTTTCGGAAGTGTTCACGCCCATTGCATTGTAAAGATGGCAGTGGCCGCTCACTCCGCGATAGACCAGGTCCGCCCCCACCAGCGCTCCAGCCAGCGCCGTGGGCGACCGTTTCCGGATGCCCCACGTGAGCAGCAGACCGCCCACTGCGGCCGATGCGATGCGCTCTGTCGCACCGACATTATGCTTCTGTGTTGTTGTCAGTTTTGAAACCACGGTAGCCAAGCTCGGAAATGAGACTCCGAGCCGCGGATCGATGGACAAAATAACCGTGAGCAAAGTTCGCGCGCGGCCTTCGAGGTATTCAGCTAGCCGGCCGTGCTGTGAGCGTACTCGTTCATTCGCCGCGCGGCCGCCCGCCCAAGAGCCGTTAATGCGCGGTACACCGGCGAATCCATGTTGCTGTCTGCCTCATGGCCGGTTTCGGAATCGCGGCTGCCGCCATCGGATGTGGGGAGAAGCAGGCGATTCACAGCGGCGAGGATTGCTTCGGTCACCTCGGGGAACGTGGCGTGGAACTTTGCCAGAATCTGAGCCGGCAAGCCGAGGATCTGCTCGCTCTTCCCTGTCCTGAGCGCGCGAAGAATCTGATGCGATGCACGCTCCACGTCCATCGAAACTCCCGGCAGAGTCGCGCCCAATCCGAACCAGCGATACTCGTCCTCCTGCCGCCCTTTGAACTCGGCCTTGAGAAACGAGCCGGTGCGCATCAGCCCGGGGATGATCGTGAGAACCTGAATCCCCTTGGTCCCGAGTTCGGTTCGCAGACCTTCCGACAACGCGACGGCAGCGAACTTCGCACAACTGTAGGGAATCAAATGCGGCACACTGACTCTGCCGCCGATGGAAGTGATGGTGACGATGCGGCCGGTTCCGCGCTCGATCATTTCCGGCAGCGCGGTCAGGATCGGGTACAACGTGCCCCAAAACATCACATTCATCGCCTTCTCGAAGTCCTCGACTTCCACCGTCTCGACCGGACCGACTTCGATAACGCCGGCGTTCGTCACGAGTATATCCAGACGGCCGAATTGCGAACGAACATTCCGGATGAAGTCCGATGCCTGCTCCCGGAGAGTCACATCACACGTTGCGCTGTAGACGCGAGCACCGCGACTCTCCAAATCCTCTCTCGCCGTGTCGAGTTCCTCGCGATCCCGCGCGCAAATCGCGACCTGGCATCCGAGCTCGGCAAAGTCGCGCGCCAGTTGCAGCCCCAATCCGCGCGACCCGCCGGTGATCGCCACGACCTGCCCTCGTAAGTCCGCGAGTTTCGTATTGCCGAAAAATCTCCAGGCGGCCAGTCCCGCAGCCGCGCCGGCCGCACTGAACATCGCGAGGCGTTTTCCTTGCTCCGTCATCGTTCACCCTTTGTCACTTCCGGTTCGAGGCACGTGAATGCCTCACATGAGATCCTTCGAACCTCGAAATGTTTCAAGCCGCGGACGGGCTGATGTGGGGAAACAAACTAACGGTCCCGGCATCCAACCGGGCAAGAGGACCTTCGATGAAAGCTGTTGTTTTTCGCGGAATCGGCGATATTCGCCTGGAGAACGTAAAAGAACCAAGGATCAAGGACTCCACCGATGCGATCGTCCGGCTCACCGCCAGCGCGATCTGCGGAACCGACCTCCACATGATTCGCGGCACCATGCCGGGGATGAAGCGGGGGACAATCCTGGGGCACGAAGGTGTTGGGATTGTCGAAGAGGTGGGCAGCGGAGTGCGGAACCTCAGCCCCGGCGATCGGGTCGTGATCCCCTCGACCATCGCGTGCGGCAACTGCTCCTATTGCCGGGCCGGATACTACTCGCAATGCGATAACGCGAATCCTCTCGGCAAGCTCGGCGGGACGGCATTCTTCGGCGGACCGGCCGAAACCGGATCGTTCGACGGGCTTCAGGCAGAGTATGCGCGGATTCCGTACGCCAACGTAGGGCTGGTGAAACTCCCCGAGGAAGTGAGCGACGACGAAGCCATTCTCCTATCAGACATTTTCCCCACCGGCTATTTCGCCGCCGACCTGGCAGAGATCAAGCCCGGCGACACCGTTGCCATTTTCGGCTGCGGACCGGTGGGCCAATTCGCGATCGCCAGCGCGTTCCTGATGGATGCCGGGCGGGTGATCGCGGTGGATCGCATTCCATCGCGTCTCGAAATGGCTCGAGGCCAAGGTGCCGAGGTGATCAACTTCGATGAGGAACACCCGGTGCTCGCCATCCGCGAGATGACCGGCGGCATCGGAGTGGACCGCGCGATCGATTGCGTGGGTGTCGATGCCGACCATGCCGAACACGGGCCGGCCGCGAAGACCGCGAAGCTGTCCAAAAAGGAGTACAAGCGGCAAGTCGAGAAGATCGCACCCAAAACGAACGCGAAGGACGGAAATTGGCGGCCCGGACGGGCTCCGTCGCAAGCGCTGGAATGGGCGGTGGAGTCGCTCGCCAAAGCGGGCACTCTCTCGATTGTCGGCGTTTATCCGATGAAAGCGAAGTGGTTCCCGATCGGGATGGCGATGAACCGCAATCTGACCGTTCGCATGGGGAACTGCAACCACCGCAAGTATCTTCCGAAGCTGGTGGAACTGGTCCGGAACGGATCGATCCGGCCGGCCAACATTTTAACGCAAGTACAGCCGCTGACGTCGGTGATCGAGGCGTACAAGGCTTTCGATGCGCGCCAGGAGGGCTGGATCAAGGTGGAGTTGCTGCCTGGACTCGTCGACGTCGCGGCCTGACGGGTACACTCGTCTGACTGGAGGCGGTCAGCGCGGCGGCTGGAACCCGTAACGTTGCAACACCGCCTGCCCCGCCGGACTGCTCAGGAATTGTAAGAATCGCTTGGCTTCGTTCTGTTGGCGTGTAATTGTCGCCACGGCCCCGGTCTGCCGAATCGGCGAGTAGAGATTCGCCGGAACCGGAACGCCGCCCCGGTCGAAGACCAGGGACCAGGAGACGATCGCTGCGTCAGCATTCCCACTCTCGGCGTATTGTAAGGTCTGGCGTATGTTCTCCCCGTACACCACCCGGCTTTGGACCGACGCCCAAACCCCGGCTGCCTTAAGTGCTTCCAGCGCAGCCGCACCGTAGGGCGCATGGCTCGGATTGGCGATCGCCAGGTGCAGCAACGAAGGTGCAACAAGATCCTTCAGCGTCCGGTACTCGCCCGAGCGGGACCATATTGCCAGTGCGCCGAAGGCATAGGTTCGGTTCGTTTGGAAAATTAGATAACCCTTTTTTATTCCTTCATTTACGTACACTTCGTCGGCCGAGAGGAAGACATCGTACGGTGCGCCGTGCTC
This sequence comes from uncultured Acidobacteriota bacterium, assembly GCA_963720745.1. Classification (GTDB taxonomy): domain Bacteria; phylum Acidobacteriota; class Terriglobia; order Bryobacterales; family Bryobacteraceae; genus TMP-7. Next base: position 2,168,577 of record CAVRGO010000001.1, on the reverse strand, counting down.
CAGTTGCTGGGCCAGGATGCCGCTGGCACCGAGGCTGAACCGGACCTCCTGTCCGGTAGCTTGCTGATAGGCTTTGGCTAGCTCAGGAGCGACCCGGGTGAGATCGGCTGCCGCCCCGACGATGAGGGAGGCGGCGTGAGCTGAGCTGGCATGTGCATTGCATATCAAAAGAATAAGCGGTAGGAGGCTCATACTGACTTGACAATGCTTCACTCACATATGATACTAAGATTGTGCTAAGAGTGCGGACGCCGCCCTGCTCCGCGCTGCACGTCGTAGGGCAATCAGAGAAGGTTTGAGGGAGGAACTGAGTTTCATGAGCAAGATCATTGGTATCGATCTTGGAACCACCAATTCGGTGGTAGCGGTGATGGAAGGCGGCCAACCCGTAGTCATCCCCAATCAGGAGGGCGGTCGTACAACCCCTTCTGTCGTGGGTTTTGCAAAGAGCGGCGAGCGCCTGGCAGGACAAGTGGCCAAGCGTCAGGCCGTCACCAACCCCGAGAATACCATTTATTCAATCAAGCGCTTCATGGGCCGGCGATATAACGAAGTCGCCGAAGAGATGAAGCTGGTGCCATATAAGGTTACGTCGGGGGATCACGGCGACGCGCGAGTGGAGGCGAACGGGAAGAAGTACTCGCCGCCGGAGATCTCGGCAATGGTCCTTGGCAAGCTGAAGGAAGCCGCGGAAGCCTACTTGGGTGAGAAGGTTACGAAGGCGGTAATTACCGTTCCGGCGTACTTCAATGATGCCCAGCGTCAGGCGACCAAGGATGCCGGACAGATCGCGGGTCTCGAAGTGATGCGTATCATCAACGAGCCCACCGCGGCTGCGCTGGCCTACGGGCTCGATAAGAAGAAGGACGAGACCATCGCGGTCTACGACTTCGGCGGCGGTACGTTCGACATCTCGATCCTCGAGGTGGGCGATGGTGTCGTCGAGGTGAAATCGACCAACGGCGATACTCACCTGGGCGGTGACAACATCGACCAGCGGATCATCGACTGGCTCATCCAGGAATTCAAGAAGGAAACCGGCGTCGATGTATCGAAAGATCAGATGGCGCTGCAACGCTTGAAGGACGCGGCCGAGAAGGCCAAGATCGAGCTGTCCACGCTGCTCGAGACCGAGGTCAACCTGCCGTTCCTGACGGCCGATGCTACCGGCCCGAAGCACTTGCAGATCAAACTGACCCGGGCTCGTTTCGAACAGATGGTGGACGACATCCTCCAGCGTTCGGTCGGGCCTTGCAAGCAGGCCATCGCGGACGCAGGTATCTCGCCGCAGCAGATCGACGAGGTCGTGCTGGTGGGCGGATCCACACGTATCCCGAAAGTTCAGGAGATCGTGCGCAACCTGTTCGCCAAGGAGCCGAACCGGAGCGTGAATCCGGACGAGGTGGTGGCGGTGGGCGCCGCGGTTCAAGGCGGCGTGTTGGGTGGCGAAGTAAAGGATGTGCTGCTGCTCGACGTCACTCCGCTTTCGCTCGGTATCGAGACCCTGGGCGGCGTGTTCACGAAACTGATCGAGCGCAACACCACCATTCCGACTCGCAAGAGCGAGGTGTTCTCGACCGCTGCAGATAGCCAGACTTCGGTGGAGATCAAGGTCTACCAGGGTGAGCGCGCGATGGCTCGAGACAACCGTCTGCTGGGCGTGTTCCAACTGGTCGGCATTCCGCCGGCTCCGCGCGGGATTCCGCAGATCGAGGTCACGTTCGACATCGATGCCAACGGAATCCTGAACGTCACCGCCAAGGACCGGGCGACGAACAACGAACAGAAGATCACGATCACGTCGTCTTCGGGTCTCAGCAAGGACGAGGTCGAGAAGATGGCGAAGGACGCCGAATCGCATTCGGCGGAAGATCGCAAGCAGAAAGACACGATCGAAGCCCGCAACCGGGCCGATGCGATGGTTTACAACATCGAGAAGATGTTGAAGGAGCATCGCGAAAAGATTTCTGAATCCGACGCGAAGAACGTCGAAGCCGCGATCGAAGAAACCAAGAAGGCGATCGCCGAGGGCGATGCCGACCACATCAACCAGGCCACGGACAAACTGACCCAGGCCAGCCACAAACTGGCCGAAGCGATGTACAAGTCCGCGACGCCTCCTCCGGGCGGTGAAGGCGCGGCTCCGGGCGCAGGTGCCCCCGGCGGTGAATCGTCCACGGCCGGCGATGGAGCGGGCCAGAAGAAAGACAATGTCGTCGATGCCGAGTTCGTCGACGTCGATGAAAACAAGAAGTAAGTGTCAGTAAGTACGGCGGGTGGTGAAAGCCGCCCGCCTCTCTGTAATCTATGGCTACCGCACAGCAGCAGGACTATTACAAAACGCTCGGGGTCGCCCGGGACGCCAGCACGGAGGACATCCGTAAGGCCTACCGGAGGCTTGCGCGCAAACACCACCCGGATTTGAACCCGGGGGACAAAGCTGCCGAGGACCGTTTTAAGAAGGTCCAGGAAGCCTATGACATCCTGAGCGACCCGAAGAAGAAGCAGATGTTCGACCAGTTCGGCTTCTATTCGGAGAATGGATTTCCGCAGGGTGGTCCGGCGGGAGGAAGCTACGGCAACGGCCCGAATTTCGGCGGATTCGATTTCAGCGATTTCACGCAGGGAGCGGGCGGCGGCGCCGGGCGCGGTGCGTCAGCGGGTGGGGCCGGCGCGGAGAGCGGAGGTTTCCGCTTCAGCGACATCTTCAGCCAGATGTTCGGGCGCGGCGAGCGGCAGGCAACCCCGCAAGCGCAGAAGGGCGCCGACCTCGAATACGCGCTCAATATCGATTTTTGGCAGGCGATCCGGGGCACGCAAGTGCCCTTGAGTATCACGCGGCAGGATGTTTGCGGCACTTGCAACGGAAGCGGTTCGGCCGGGGGAACATCGGCAGTTTGTCCGGAGTGCAACGGCAGCGGAAACGTGACACAGATGGCGGGCGCCATGCGCTTCAGCCTGAATTGCCCGCGCTGCAACGGAACGGGCCGGCTGAAGAATGTCTGTCCGACATGCCACGGGGACGGCCGGGTGCCGCACTCCGAAAAAGTGGATGTCCGCATACCGCCGGGAGCCCAGACCGGCTCGCGTTTGCGCGTGGCGGGCAAGGGCAACGCGGGAACGATGGGAGCGCCTCCGGGCGATCTCTACATTACGATCCGGGTAGATCCGCATCCGCTGTTCCGCCGCAACGGCGACGACATAGAAATCACGCTTCCCGTCCGGGTCGATGAAGCGGGGCTGGGCACGAAGGTGGAAGTGCCGACTGTCGATGGTCGCGCACTATTGAAGATTCCGCAAGGAACCAAGAACGGGCAGCGGCTGCGCCTGCGTGAGAAGGGCGTGTACAACGCGAGGAAGGGAACTCGCGGCGATCAGATCGTCGAGGTGTCCATTCAGGTGCCCGACACCAGCAACGAGCGTACGCGGGAGATCCTGCGCGAGTTGTCGCGCGCCGACCGTGTGGACCCGCGCGCCGAGATGTGGGACAAGGTCGGCGGTTAACCAACTAAAGAGGAGATATGGGAAAGCGATCGAAGGCGGCGTACATGATCTCGGCGGTGGCTGAGCAGTACAGCATACACCCGCAGACGTTGCGCCTCTACGAGCGGGAAGGTCTGTTGGCGCCGTCGAGGAGCGAGGGTAACACGCGGCTCTATACGGAGGACGATCTCGAGCGTCTGGAAGTGATTCTGAAGCTGACGCGCGAGCTCGGTGTGAACCTCGCCGGGGTCGAGATCATCCTGAACATGCGCGAAAAGATGTCGGCGATGCAGAAGCAGATCGAGGAGTTCGTCTCCCAATTGAATAGCGAGATCTCGCGTCGTGCGCACCCGGTCCGCGAGGAGACGCAGCACTCGCTGATTCCAGTGATCGAAGTCTCCAGACCGGCGGTGATGAATGACAGCAAGCTGCGTCGCTCGGGCAACAAGCGTCAAGGGTGATTGCCACCGTTCTCGCGCGGGTATAGAATCCCCGCCATGAGTAGTACCAAGCTTTTTGCGATTCTTCTTCTTACTTTCTTTTCGACGGTGGTTTATGGGGCGACCATTTCCACCTCTGTTTCTTGTAATTCAACGGACGCAGGCTACACCCAGGGCGTCGTGGGATCATACGTCTACGAACACTGTCACATCCTGGATTACAATCCGTATTATTGCGGGCTGCAGGTTTGCCAGCACTACGGAGTCAGCGATTCCTCTGCATCCGCTTCCATAAATGAGGCCACGGTGACAGCAGATTGGTCAAACTATCAGGCTGTAGGCCTTGCCTTTCCGAGTGCGTCGTACGACAACGATTTTGAAATCACTTTCTTCGGCGGAGTTTCGAACCCGTCTTTGCCTACCTGGGCCAATCCCGGGGGTGGCTTCTTCGAGCCATGCTTCCAACTATCGATTGGCGGCGATAGCGCCTCGACCTCCACCGCAGCAGCCACTCTGACCACCGGCGGTGCCTCCCACACGTGGACCGCTTCGCCAGGCGCTCCAATTACCACCTGTCTGGGGCGCAGTCTGATAGTACCTTTCCAATTTGGCGAACCGATCCAGTTCCACGTCGCACTGACGGCTCAGGCCAAAAACCCGTGGGGAGGCGGAGCCCAGTTTCATTCTGGGAGCGCGTCAGCGAGTTTTCTGTTCTCAGTGACCGCCGTCCAATTGGTTGCGCAGGACAACGGAACCTGCTGTGGGGGAGCGCCGGTGGATTCCTGGCAGTTGCTGGACCTGAGCATCCCTGAACCGGGCACGGCGGGACTCTTGCTGGTGCCCATCGGCGTAGTGGTTCTCGTTCACCGAAAGTGGTGGCGATACCTCGTTTGTGTGAAGTGACGTGCGGTGACGCCGCCGAACCGACTAACCGTGACCGCCCCGACGGGTTGGCCAGCGTATTGCACTTGTCAGGGTATGCGCTCAGCGCTCCAACTCGTCTTGATCATCGCGCTTTTCACGATGGTACCTGCGGGCGCAGTGGAGCGACGGCCCGCACATCCGTATCGCAAGCACTGGAAACATTCGATGTTCGGGAAAGCTGCGCTCGGCGGCGTGGTCGCCCGTTCAACTGTGGGCCAGTTGTTTCATCACCCGCGGCGGTACGGGTCTGGAGTGGCAGGATTCGGTAAAAGGCTCGGCGCTGGATTCGCCACCCACGGGGTGAGAACTACCGTCGAGCACGCGGTTGCGGCTCCGCTCCACGAAGATTTGCAGTATCACCGGTCGCGCAAACGGGGCTTTGGTCCGCGGTTGCGGCACGCGCTGGTGAGCACTGTAGTCACTCGCAGTACCCGAACCGGCAAGCGGCGTCCTGCGGTGGGAAAAATGTCTGGGCATGCTGCCGCGGGTGCATTTACGCAAGCGGCTCTAAACGCGGGCAGCGGCGCGTCGACGGCCGGGCTCGGATTGGCTGCTGACGCGGGAGTCAATGTGGCCCGCGAGTTCTGGCCACGTCATCAACATCACAAGCGCACGAGGCGTCGCCGGTAATGGGTCGGAACGAGCACCTCCGAGAGCGGCCATTATCATAGAGGTATATGCCGCGCTACGCTGCCGTCGATATCGGCAGCAACTCTATCCGTCTTCTTGTCGCCGAAGCATCGATATCGGGCGATAACAAACAGATCAAGCTCGAGACCCTGCAGGCGGATCGCAGCGTCACCCGGCTCGGCGCGAGCGTGTTCCAGACGGGACGGCTTTCCGAAGAGGCCATGCAACTCGTGTGCGTCCATCTCGAGCGAATGGCGGCGGCGTTTCGGAAACTCGATGTGATCGGGGTGCGGGTGGTGGCAACGGCGGCGGTTCGGGACGCGAGTAATCAGCAGGAATTCCTCGAGCGATCGTCGGCCATTGTTGGGACGCCGGTGGAAATCATCTCGGGCCAGGAGGAGGCGCGACTCATTCACCTGGGCGTGCAAACGCGCTGGCCTCACCCGAAACAACGGATCCTGATCGTCGATGTGGGCGGTGGCAGCGCGGAGATGATCCTGAGTGAAAACGGGCGGCTCGTCACGGCATTTTCGAAGCCGCTGGGAGCCGTGCGGCTCACCGAAGTCCTGCTCAAGAACGACCCTCCCTCGGCGCTCGAACTTCACCGGTTGTCGCAGTTCATTGACGAGCGGCTGAAAGCGCCGGCGGCTCGAATCGGCAACGCTTTCGACCGGATGATCGCGACCTCTGCAACGGCGGCGGCGATCGTCTGCGCGATAAACCGGGTCCCGCGGGCGCGCCGGGAACAGGCCGACCGGCTGCGCGCGACCGCTCCACAGATGCGGGCGTTCTTCAAAGAGATCTCCACGCGCGATCTTGCGGGGCGGCGGAAGGTCAGCGGCGTCGGGCCGCGCCGGGCGGAGATCATCGTGGCGGGCACGGCGGTGTTCCTGAAGGCGCTCGAGACGTTTCAACACCGGTCGATGTATTACCTGGCTGCGGGAGTCCGCGACGGAATCATCGCCGATCTCGCGTCGCGCGGCGTCGGACGGGACCTCACGCGGCTGAATGGCGAACAAAGGCATGTAGTGGAGGAGATGGCGCGGCGCTACGGCGTGCTGCTACGGCATGCCCGGAAGGTGGCGGCGCTATCGGTCGATCTCTTCGAAGCCTTGCGGCCATTGCACCGGCTGCCCGCAAGCTACGGAAAGCTTCTCGAAGCCGCGGCGCATTTGCACGATGTGGGGCACTTCGTCAGCGACACCGGACATCACAAGCATTCGGCCTATATCGTGGGCAATAGCGACCTGCCCGGGTTCACGGATGAAGAGCGGCGGATCGTGGCGCTGTTGTGCAGATTCCACCGCAAGGCGATGCCGGCGGCCCGGCACAGCGCTTACAACGGCATGAGCGTGGAAGGCCGGCGCGTCCTGTTGATGCTGATCCCGATCCTGCGAATCGCCGACGGACTCGACCGGGGACACGTTCAGCGCGTCGAGAGCATCGAATGCCAGATGCGGAATGGGGCTATTGTGGTAGGCATCCGGTCCAAAGAGGATGTCGACCTGGAGATCTGGGCGGTTGAGCGTACGGCGGACATCTTCCGTCAGGTGTACAATGTGCCGCTGGTGGTGACGCGCGTGCGCTAGATAAGGAGGAGCCCGCACTTGAGTATTCCGGCTGAAGCATCATCGAGGATCGACCAGGCGCTCGAGCGCTTTCTCTCCGAGTGCGCACGATGCAGGCAACAACCCGGACCGGAGGAAGTACACGACCTGCGCGTATCGATCCGGCGGTTTGCACAGAGGCTGCGCTTATTCGAATTGTGGGTGCCAAAGAAGCAGGCGCGCAAAGTGCGGGAAAGGACGCACGGAGTTCTCGAACTCGCGGGCGCAGTACGCGACTGCGATATAGCTCTGGAGTTGACCGACCATTTGAATATCGAGTTGCCGGATGAATCGAAGCAGACAGTAGCCGGCAACCGTGAGGGCGCGGCCGCGAACCTGTTGGGCGCGATCGAGTCGGTGATTGGCTCGGATTTCGCGGCCCGGTGCCGGGGCCGTCTTCAACTTGCCGATACGGGGCCGGAGGATTCGCGGGCCATGGCCAACCTCGCGGCGGACAGGCTACCCCGGATGGCGGACGATTTCATCGAAGCCGGTGGAAAGCTGTCGGACCATCCGAAATCGAAACGGGCGCTGCATCGCTTCCGAATCTCGGCGAAGCACTTCCGGTACAGCCTGGAGCCGTTTGGCGATTGCTATGGGCCCGCGCTTGAAAAACGAATCGTGCCGGTGCGCAAGATCCAGACGGTGCTCGGCGATCTGAACGATTGCGTCGCAACCCGCCGGATGCTGAAGGAACTCGGATTGGACAAAGCGACGCTCGAGCCATTGCGCGAGGAAGAGAAGAAGCGTCTTCACGAATTTCAGGAGTCGTGGCCGAAGCTTTTCGGCGACGGCGCAAGCCAGAACTGGCGCCGGTTCCTCGAAGACGCGGCGGCAAAGCCGGCAACGCCCCGGCGGTCGCCGAAACGCGCAGGCGCCAAGGTCATTCGGAAGGCGGCGGGGTAGAGCCGCCGGCCTCAAATAGCGCCAATTGAGTATCCGTCGCGAACGATGGAGGGTCGTAGCGCAGCGTTTCTCTACGGTGGAGTCCGAACCGCTCGCGTATCTCGGCGACTCTCCGCGAGATCATTGCCGGATATTCTCCCTGCAGGAAGGCGCTCTTTTCAAACCGTTGCTTGTAGCGCCGCACGAGATGAGGAAACTCCTGCTCCAGAAATGGAAGGAATACCTGCTTTGCGCAGGGATTGAGGAACAGGACGTTCCCGAACAGCCACGATGCGCCCGCTTCCGCCGCCGCGCCCGCAACCGCTTCGATGCTTCTCACGCTGTCGTTGATTAATGGCATCAGGGGGCAGCAGAGCACTCCGCACGGGATCCCAGCCGCCGCGATCTTCCGAATCGCTTCGATGCGTAAGGATGGCCTCGGCGCGAGAGGCTCCAGCAGGCGCGCGAGCCGTTCGTCGAGGGTGGTGACCGTGATATTCACGTGGACTTCGTTGTTCTGGTGAAGCGCCTGGAGCAGAGGCAGGTCGCGCGTCACCAGGTCCGATTTCGTCGTGATCCAAACACGCCGCCCGCGTTCTTCCGTCAGTATCTCGAGCATCCTGCGCGTTATTTCATAACGCCGCTCGGCGGGCTGGTACGGGTCGGTCGCCGTCCCGATTGCCAGGGGCTCGTCGCGAGGTGTCTTGCCAAGCTCCGCGCGGAACGTTTGCGGATTCCAGTTCTTGGCGAAGACCCGGAGTTCGAAATCAGCAGGATCGCGCAGTTCCATGAACTCGTGGGTGTAGCGCGCATAGCAGTACTTGCACGCGAACTCGCAGCCGCGATACGGGTTGATGGTAAAGCGGAACGGCATGCGCGGACTGGAACAGCGGCCGATATAGGTTCGCGAAGGCAACTCGTGATATTCGACGCGGCGCTTCGCCTCCAGCAGCGGACCTTCGGCCGCCAGTTTGGCGATTCCCACCAACTTACTGGGTGGCGTCCAGTCGGGGAACAACAAAGGGCACCTCTAGCCGTAGTTTCGCCTTTTGTTCGCCACTTGTCAAACGTTTTGGAAGAGGCTGTCACGTTGTGGCCCCGAAGTCTATCATCGAAGTAGGATGCCGATGTACGAATACCGCTGCGAGAGCTGCGGCAAAACCTACGAGCAGTTGAAGCGGATAAGCGAGGCGGACCGCGATCTGGAGTGCCCCGACTGTAAGTCGCAGAAAATAATCCGTCTTATCTCGTCGTTCGCCGCTGGCGGATGCGGCAGCGGCTCGGGCGGCGGTTTCAGCTGAGCCCGTTAGTGCCGGCCCGTGCGGCCGGATGACCAGCTCAGATTTCGCGGCGCCGGCGGATCAAAGCGACGGTCGCAACGATCGTACACCGGAGCGGGTAACCCGAGCCGGTGATCGTTCGCCTTCTCTTATCTGTAGCCGTCTAGTATCCTTTAGGTAACCTCTCATGTCCGCACTGTCCAATCCCGCGCCCGTGAGACCGCCTGACAAAGTGGAACCTGTTCTGGTTCCGGGGCGGCCGGACAAGTCACGCAAATGGCCGATCTTGCTGATAGGTGTGGTGATCGTGGTGGGCGCGTTGATCGCCTGGCGGGTTGCGGCAAAACGGTCCGTGAACCAGCAGGCCGGGGCGGTTGCCACCATCAAGACGGCCAAGGCGTTCGTCGGCACATTGGATGTGACGCTTCGGGTGAGCGGTCAGACATCGGCCAAAAACTTCGCGAACATTACCGCTCCGATTCTCCGTGGACCGGAGAGCCGGGGGTCGCTGGTATTGCTGGACCTCGCCAAGGCGGGGGCGTACGTGAAGAAGGGCGACCTGGTGGCGAAGTTGGATGGACAGGCCGCGCAGGATCATATCGACGACCTTCGCGACACCGTGCAAGCCGCCGAAAACGACGTTGTTAAGCGGCAGGCCGAGCAAAAAGTGGAATGGGAGAACATGCAGCAGACGCTGCGTGTCACCAAGGCGCAGTATGAGAAGGCGAAACTGGATTACTCGGCGGCCGAAGTAAAAACCGACGTCGAGCGCGAACTGCTGAAACTCGACATGGATGAGGCTGAGGCGAGATACCAGGAGCAGTCGAAGGACGTTGCCCAGCGGAGAGCGTCGCAGGCGGCCGAGATCAAGATCCTGCAGTTCACGCTCGAACGCCACAAACGGCACATCGGCCGGCACCTCAGCGATATTCAAAAGTACACGATGCGCGCTCCGATGAACGGGCTTGCGGTGATGGCCACAATTTTCCGCGGCGGAGATATGGCGCAGGTGCAACTCGGAGACCAGGTTTGGCCCGGGCAGCAGATTCTGAAGATTGTCGATACGACGAGCATGCAGGTGGAGGGATCGGTCAGCCAGTCAGACAGCGGCGATCTGCGCCTCGCTCAGCGCGCCACGATCGGGTTCGACGCGTTTCCCGAAATGCACTTCACCGGCAAAGTGCAGAGCATCGGGGCACTGGCCGTGGGTGGCTGGCGCGAGAATTTCTACATCCGTAGCATTCCCGTCCGGATCTCGATCGATGGGCAGGATCCCCGGTTGATTCCCGACCTCTCGGCCCATTGCGACGTCTTGTTGGGCACGCTTCAAAACAAGCTGCAGGTTCCGCTAGCTGCCGTACAGGAAGAGAATGGCAAAGCTTTGGTGAAAGTGAAACGCGGAGATCGCTTCATCACCCGGCCGGTCACGCTCGGAAAACGGAACAACCTTAACGTCGCGATTGAAGCGGGTCTGGATGGCGGCGAAGAAGTCGCGTTGAACTAAGGTTCGCCCTCCTGCTACACTGATACTTTGTAAACGAACGATAGGAGTGTGTCTGAACATGGCGAAGAATTGTGACTTGTGCGGTCGCGGTCCGGTTTTCGGGAATCGCATCAGCCATGCCCACAACGTAACCAAACGCCGCTGGAACGTGAATCTACAGTCGGTGCACGCGGTGGTGAACGGCACGAACAAGCGGATCAAGGTCTGCACTTCGTGCATTAAGAATGGCAAGGTTCAGAAGGTCGCGTAGAGGATCACGCTGTCCGGCCTGATCGATTGTAGTTCTCCTCATTGTAGTAATCCCGCTCACGGCCCCTCAGACAGGAAAAGAAACCGCGAAGGAATGATGAAGATTTCTGAATCCAATGCGCGGATCGCTTCGTCTCTCTCAGTGAGAAGTTTGAAAGGGGAGTAGATCGCCTCCTTGTGAGGAGTGATGGTCCCGTCAATACGATCCCGGAGACGGGGTCCGGGACATCACGGGGCGTTGCCCACGGATCAAGACCTTTCGCGAGTAAATTCGCGAAAGGTCTTTTTTTTTCGTCACACGGATGGCGGCACCCTACCCGGAGGAGAGTGACCGCTATGTGGAACCGTACTAAGACTTTGGCTTTGCTGGCCGCGCTCACGGCTCTGCTCGCAGGGGCGGGCCAGATGCTCGCGGGACAAACGGGGCTGGTGATCGCGCTCGTTTTCGCCGCCGCGATGAATTTCGGCGCTTACTGGTTTTCCGACAAAATTGTGCTCGGAATGTACGGCGCGCGGGAGATCAGTCCCGCTGAGGCGCCGGATCTGTTCGGGGCGGTGCAAACACTCGCCACGCGCGCCGGGCTACCCGCACCTCGCATCTTCATCGTTCCCGGCGATACGCCGAATGCATTTGCGACAGGCCGCAATCCGGAGCACGCCGCAGTGGCTGTCACGGAGGGCTTGTTACGGATGCTCCGGCGTGATGAACTGGAAGGTGTCCTCGCGCATGAACTCGGCCACATTCGCAACCGCGACACATTAATCATGGCGGTGGCCGCGACCATCGCCGGAGCCTTGAGCCACCTGGCGAGCATGGCCATGTGGGCCATGATGCTCGGCGGACGCCGCGACGATGAAGAATCGGAGGGCGGCGCGCTCGGCGGACTCTTCGGGATGCTGCTGGCACCGCTGGTCGCGACTCTGATTCAGATGGCGATTTCGAGAACTCGCGAGTTCGTGGCCGATGAAACGGCGGCGAAGGTCACCCGGAATCCGCTGGCGCTCGCAAACGCGCTCCGCAAAATCGAAACCTGGAGCCGGCGCCTGCCGATGGCCGATGCCACGCCCGCGACGGCACACATGTTTATCGTGAATCCATTGACAGGCGGAGGGCTGTTGAGAATGTTCAGCACTCATCCGCCCACCGAAGAAAGGATCGCGCGACTGGAAGCCATGGCGTTGAACGGCACACCGCTCGCCGCGTGAGTCAGATGCCGCTGAAGAGCATCGTCGCTTATGTAATGCTTGCCGCCGGGGTGGCCGGTATCGTTCTGCCGATCCTCCCCGGCATTCCGTTCCTTTTGGTCGGCATTCGACTGTTGGGTCCCAATCACCCGATCACACGCCCGCTGGCCGGCCTACTGGGAAAGAGGCGGCCTTGAATGGCGCATCTGTTTCCGCTGCACGATTACTGGTGGTTCTATCTCGCGTTTACCGGGATGATCCTGCTGCTGCTCCTGCTGGATCTTGGCATCTTTCATCGCAAGGCCCACGTGGTGCACTTTCGCGAGGCGTCGCTGTGGGTAGCGGTTTGGATCGCGCTTGCCCTCGCATTCTGTTTCGGGCTGTATCAATACACGCGGCTGGGCCTGAACATGCCGCACCACGTGTCGCGGCAGGTCGCGCTGGAGTTTCTGACGGGCTACGTTGTCGAGCAGACTCTGTCGGTAGACAACATGTTCGTCTTCGTCTTGATCTTTCGCTATTTTGCTGTGCCGGCGCTATATCAGCACCGGGTTCTGTTCTACGGGATTCTCGGCGCGCTCATATTTCGCGCGGGCTTCATCGCGGTCGGCGCTGCATTGCTGCGCTACGAATGGGTGGTCTGGCTATTCGGCGGTTTCCTGGTAATTACCGGCATCCGCCTGTGTTTCGGGGCGGACCAGGAGGTGGAACCCGAGAAGAACCTGGTGGTGCGGCTGCTTCGCAGATTCCTTCCCGTGACTACGGATTTTCAAGGCCCGCACTTCTTCTCGAAAGTGAACGGGGCCACCTACGCGACGCCGCTGCTGTTGACGCTGGGAATGCTCGAGTTCACGGACCTCGTGTTCGCGGTGGATTCGGTTCCGGCGATCTTTGCCGTAACGCACGAGCCCCTCATCGTATTCACTTCGAATATCTTCGCGATCCTCGGGCTGAGATCGATGTATTTCCTGCTCGCTGGCGCGGTAACGAAATTCCATCTGCTGCGATACGGGCTGGCGGCAATCCTGGTTTTCGTCGGATTAAAGATGGCCGTCCTGAATGCCATGTGGGGCGGAAAGTTCCCGATTGGAATCTCGCTCGGCATCATCGGCGGGGTGCTCGGAATTTCAATTGGCTTGTCGCTCGCTTTTCCCAAGCGAGAACCCGACCCGGTCCAACCCTGAGCGTTGCCCGGTGCGCCGGGTTCGCTAGCCGGCCCGTTGGAAGGGCCGGCCAAGCCTGCCATTTAGGCGCGCCACGGTATGAGAAGAGCGATCTCGTTCCGGTGCAGAACCAGCAGCGCAGCCGACCCGGCAAACACCGCCAGGGCCAGCGTGAACAGTTCGCCATGATCGCCCACCGCCGGCATCGTGATTCCCAGCTTCGTGAGGTGCGCGAAGATCGCTCCGGAGATGACACCGAGCGACAGGGCCGCGCCCGGGATCACGGTTCGCGGCACCATGATGAGCACCGAAGCGATCAACTCGGCCACGCCGGAACCGATCCGGCCCCAGGGTTCCAGACCCAGGGTGCTGAAAATGTAGACGGACTCAGGCGCCGCACTGAATTTGAAGTACAGCGTCTGTAACAGAATCACAGCTACCGCTCCGCGTAGGACGTAGCTGGCAATGGTTCGGGCTTTCGTCGATTTCATAGGATTTCCATTCAGCGCGAGAGGCGCACAAAGTTTGAAGGTTCGGTCTCGAATGCCAGTGAGTTGCCGGATCGCCGGATATGACCGGTAGCCTGGATCGGTTCGGCGACAAAATCGAGCAACTCGCGGGACAGCGGACGGCCGTCAGATCCGGTCATCATGAGAATACGCGTGCGGCCATTGGTGTCGCGAATCACAAAGCCGGGCGGCAGACCGCCGCTGATGCAGCGAACGGCGCAATCGCGGTGGACCTTCCCTTCACCGGGATTCATCACGCCGAGCCAGCACTTGCTGTCTACGATCTGGCCTCGGAGCGTCACTTCGCCAAGGTCCATCCACGCCGGTGTTTGAGAATGGGTTGCCAGCGAACGCGCCGTGCCGGGAATCGCTTCCACCATGTAAGTCCTGTCGCGCTCGGTGAGCGCGCCGCGAATGCTGATGGACGATAATTCGGCGGCAGGCAAAGGCAACCCGTGCTTGCCGGGCGCGACCAGCCAGTAGCGCGCGCCGGTTGAATCGAGTATTGCGGGGTAGGGCCACGCGGTCAGCACGCCGCGGTACTCGTGGTTGTTTCCGTATTCAAACATGGATCGCGGCAGCGCCGACTGACTCAGCGCAAGCGTGAGAGCGAGCATCCCCGCGCCAGCGATCAGAACAAGAACGATGCGTCGAATGAACTGATTCTTCATACGATCCTCGACGGTTCGACCCGCGTGCCGGCGGGGAGCGGAGAAGGGTCGACGAACACGCGACCATCAACGATGCGCGTCCGGAAGGTCGGAATTTTTTCTGTGAAAGGCGCGGGCGAGGCGCCGGACTGCGGCAGATACTGATAACCGTGCCACGGACAGGTGATGCATCCATCGATGATCCGTCCTTCGCCGAGCGGGCCGTTCTGGTGCTGGCAAACGTTCGAGACCGCCGAGACGCAGTCGCCGTAACGGAACACCGCGACGCGCTCCTCCCCGACAGTCGCAATCACGGCGCGGCAATCGGGAATCGAGGCTGCGTCGCACACATCGACGTATTCGCCGGCGGCGGTCTTTTCTGGAGCACGGTCGAGAGGACGCTCGTGAATCGCGGCAGCGATGTGCAGGCTGACGATCGTGCCGCTGCCGAGTGCGAGCGCAAGTGTGAAAGCGAGCGCGTGTTCCGATTGAAGCGCACCCAAAAGAACGTGCGCGACGATCAGCGCGTACGCCATGTACACCAGCATGTGCATCCGCTTCCACACCGGGGCTGTCAGATTCCTCAACCAGAAGTCGTGGCTCGTCGCTGCCATGACGAACAGGATCAGCAGGGCCATGAACCCGAGTTGCTGGAACGGGAATTGGGAGATGCTCTCGAACCGCCGGTTGGAAGCAAGCACGCTGACCAGAGGCGGCACATCGCCTAGCGAATGAAACTGGACGGCGGCGAATAACCCATGGGCGAGCGCAAGCACGAACATCGTCACGCCCAGGTGCCTGCGGTTGTAGAGCAGCGGCAGGAATCGAGCATCCAGCCGGCACAACGGACCGATCGCCAGGATCACGTGCAGCAACGCGAACGCGCACGTTCCTAATGCCCGGATCAGAAGCGTTTCAATGGTCGCATTCGGATTCGTCAAGCCGGTTGCGCAAACGAAGAGTACGAGCCAGGACGCAACACCCGCTACGATCGTCCAGTCATAAACGCGCTTCTGCGGGTTCCAGTAGATGGCTTTGTATTGGACGCTCATCGTGAACACTCTCCTCAATCTGGTTCGGGAACGGCTGCACGGGAAGCGCGGGACGGAACCACAGCGCCAGGGTAAAGATGATGGCGAGTACGATTGCCAATGCAATCGTCGCGTGGCGATGTGTGCGCCGAAGTGGGGCGATCATGGCCGGCACCCTCTGCCCGGCCCCCGCCGATGCGCGTTATTCTCTTCGGGCGGTTCGTGAATCCCGGCAGCCCAGCGATACAGCAACAGCGGCCAGAAGATCACCACGCCCGGCAGAATGATGAGGCGAAACCCCAAGCCTGTTTCACCCGCTTGCGTATCAATGCGGCCGACGCCGGCAATGAGGAACGGGATAGCGAACAGGATCCCCAGAACGGCCCATGCAGTGAGCACCACGTTAACGGCTTCGGCAACCAGCATGACTTTTGCACTCCTAAAAATCGCGGCCGTAGACGGGAATGGCGGCGCCCGTGACGTTCGCTCCCGCACTGGAAGCAAGCCAAACGGCGAGGCTCGCAACAGCCGCCGGGTCCACCCATTTCGAAGAATCGGCCGCAGGGTCCGCTTTGCGGTTCGCAGGGGTGTCCATGGTCCCCGGCAGCAGGACGTTCGCCGTGATGCCATCGCCCTTCGACTCTGCGGCAACGGCGCGAATCAGCGCGACGAGCGCCGCCTTTGACGCTGCATACGCGGCGGCGGCGGGTGCCGGTTCGATTGCGGCACGGCTTCCGATGGAGACGATGCTGCCCCCGCCCGCGGCTCGTATCGCAGGTATGGCCGCGCGAATGATTCGAAACGCGGACCGGAGGTTGAGGTCGATCATGCGATCGAGCGTTTCGTCGTCCGTGTCCGGGACGGCTTTGCCGCCGGCGAATCCGCCGAGTAAATGAACGACAGCATTCATCCGCCCGAACCGGGAAACGACGCAATCGACCACCTGCTGGGCGCTCTCTGCCGAGGTGAGTTCGGCCGCGAGAGCAGTGAAATTCGCGTGCGGAAAATCCTGCGCCTGAATCGACCGCGAGACTCCCACCACGGTGGCGCCGGCGTTCAGGAAACTCCGCGTCACATAAGTGCCCAGTCCGCCCTTTGCGCCGGTAATTAGTACGATCTTATCCGCTAAGTTAGTCATGACTTATTCCCCGGACGACCAGGCGCTGCGGAACTCCGGATAAAGGGTAAGTCCGCCACAGGCGAATATTGTCTGACCCGTGATGTAGGAGGCTTCATCGGAAGCGAGAAACGCAAACACGGAAGCGATCTCGGTGGCGTCGGCGGCGCGGCCCATTGGGATGTGGCTCTCTACAACCTTGCGCGCCTGTGGATCGTCAGTCCACGCCTTGTTGATCGGTGTCACGACGGCGCCGGGGCCGACGGCATTCACGCGAATTCCCTGGCCTGCGTACTCGAGTGCGAGCGTGCGGGTCATGTTCTCCATGCCGCCCTTACTTACCGAATAGGGGAGGTACTTCGGCTTCGGAATGATTTCGTGGACGCTCGAGTTATTGAGAATCACTCCGCCTTTGCCGTCTCCGAGAAAGTGGCGGATCGCCTCGCGAGCGCACAGCCAGGCGCCGCGCAGGTTGACGTTCAGGATCTGATCGAAATCGTCGACGGTGAGTTCGTGGCTCGCTACCGGCTTCTGAATTCCGGCGTTATTGACGAGAATGTCGATACGGCCGAACTCGCCGGCTACTTTGGCGAACATTTCTTTTACCTGGTCTTCCTTCGATATGTCGGCTTGAACCGTAAGATCGCGGCATCCATTCTTGCGCGCCGTGAGGCATGCTTCGTGAACCGTTACCTGAGTGGCTTTCGCCTGGTCGGGACCGTTGCGAAAATTGATGGCGACGTTCGCGCCTTCCTGTGCGAAACGCACCGCGATGGCTTGTCCGATTCCGGTGGATGCGCCCGTAATCAGTGCGTTTTTCCCTTCGAGTTTCAACATGGTGATCGCTCCGTTTTACTGGTGAGGTTAGAATTTCAGGACGAAACCGCCGCCGGCGAGCAGGTTGTGCTGCCCGCCGGAGAGTCCGCCGATGTTGTACGCCGGCAGGCCGGTGTAGAAGTCACGCACCTCGACACGGGCGCCGAGGAATTTCCAAATCGGGAATATGTCGAATCCGCCGCCGAAGTTGACAGCCCCGCGATGGCGAAATCGGGGCGCGGCGTTCACGCCGCCGTTTATCGAGTTGCGGCTCTGCTCGTAGAGGGCGTATCCGCCGCCGGCGGCCACGTATGGCGCGAACCGGCTGCGCGGCGCAAATTTCACCCGCAATCCGGGTGTCGCATAAAGCGTTGCCACATCGCGCGACGCCGTCCGCACATTCGAAGAAATGTCCCGCAGCGGGTTGGCAAGGAAATGGACCTCGAAGAAAAACGCCGCCGAACGTCTTTCAACGATGCGGCGGCCGTAGTTGAACTGGAAAGCGGGTCCGCTGGTCAGATCGGCCCGATTCGAGCCCGCGCTTTTCCCGGTTGGGACGAATGCGCTAAGGGTTAGGCCAATTTCCGTCTTCTGCGTTTCGCTATCTTGAGCGTCGGCGGCAAGCCCAGTGACCAATACCGCTGCGCCGAGGATCAAAATTCTTTGCTTCACGGGCTGTATATCCGGGGAGGGCCGCTCGGTATTCCCGCCTAAGTTGCGAAGAAGCGTCGCGCGGGTGGGTTAGCCGGTCTCAGCGAGCGAAAAGATGGTGCGGAAGCGGACGTGGATCGCCGGAGAGAATAACGGGCGCCCAAAGCAGGAAACTGCGCGTGGCGGCTTTTTCAGCCAGTTGTAACTGGGCCGCGCGAAGGGCGCCGGCGCGGTCCTTCCCCGTGCTGAGCTCCCGGTAGAAACGGTCCATGAGCATCCGCTCGGCGTCATCGGCGACTCTCCAAAGCGGAGCAACGAACGTTCGGACGCCGGCGATCGCCGCCGCTCGGCGCATGCCATACACGCCATCGCCTGACGACGGCACACCGTCCGCCATGCGGCATTGCGACAGCACCAGCATCTCGGTTCCCTGCAGGTCGAGGGTTTGCAGTTCGAGCGCGGTCAGCAAACCGTCCTCCCGCGAAGCGCCGCCGCGGCCGTAAGCTTCTTCGAGTACGATAGCCGAGAGGCTCATCACGCGCGAAGGCGCATCCATGGCTGCGAGTTTGCAGCCCGGACTCGAAGGGTCAGCACGGCAGTCCTCTTTCCCGCGCACGATGCCGTGTCCCACGATGTGGAGCAACTCAGGCCGGCGCAGTTGCTTCACACGCTGCTCCGTCGATTCGCGCTCTGCGAGCAGACGTGCGCCGGGAATCCATTTCTTCACATCCCGAGCCTCCAGATCTGCACCAGCGAGGCGATCGAGCAGCCCGGAACGGAATGCAGTCTGGACAAACGGGTCGGCTACACCGCCGGTTGCAGATGGCCCGGGGCTGACGGCGACGACAGGCGCCGTGGTGTTCAGAGCGGGGTCGCTTGCGGCGACGAGGTCGCGTCCCGCCGGCAAATAACTGATCGCATACCGTTCGAGCAGAAAGCGGCCGGCGCGAGGTGAAACCGCGCTGAAGGGAATCAGATTCAGCATGCCGTCCGGAGCGATTCGCAATCGCCGGATCCCGGGCGTGCGCGCGATTGACGTGGTCACGGGTCCCAGCTTTTCCGAGAGCAGCCGTAGAGCATCGTTGGCAGTCTCCTCAGCCGACAGCGCGCTTTGCGATTCCCGGCCTGCGAGTGAAACGCTCCAGTCGTTCGCTGCTGCGATCAGATCCCGCACGGCCGTGTCGATGGGTGCGGAGGCGCCCAGGTCCTGCCATTCGAGGGCACCGCTGTGCGACACCACGAACGCTCCGTACCGCGCGGTGTGAACTCGAGAATCCGGATCCTCGAAGAGCACGAACGCGATCAGCAGTTCGTCTTGTTTCAGATCCGAGCATAGGTCTTCGAATCGCGGTACTCGAACAACGGTTGCGAACTGCGGAACATCACGGCTCAGCGCGGCTTCGAGTGTATCGATGTGCTGGCGTAGCGTCTTGACCGCTTCAAGAGCTTGGGAACCCGAGGCATCGGTCCACTTTGCCCGAAGATCGTGGAGCAGGCGTTCGTAGCGGTCCGCGAGTTCGGTACCGGGAAGCGAGCACGTGCCCACCACGGACGGCTTCAAGTCGCGATACCCGAGCGCCACGGTCAACGATGCTTCGCACGCCAGCATCGCTTCCCACTGCCCGAAGCGCGCACGAATGCCGGGATCCGGGCTCTCACGCAGCCGCTGCCCCCAGTCGTGCACTTCATCGAGCACGCGTCCTTTTCGCGATGCCACGGCTTCGAACGCCAGGGTTCGGGCGCCGGGTGTCGCGCCGCCCGCATGGCGTTGAAAGGCAATCAGACGCGGAACCGGATCGTCGAGATTCTCCAGCACCGCGCTTTTGTTTCTTTCGCCGCCGACACTCAACATGTCGGCGATGGTGCGGTTGGAAATATCGAGACTCCGCCGGTACAGCGGTTCAGCGGCACGATAATCGCCTGCCGCTTCGTAGCAGGCTGCGAGCCGCTCGAGGTATTGCGCGAGATCCGGATGATTCTCGCCCTGTACCTGCTCCACAATATCGATCGCCCGCCGGAACCGTCGTTCCGCCTCGTCATACCGGCCCGCCGATTGATCGACCAGTGCCAGGTCGCGCAGTGTCGCGGCGTATAACGGATGCCGGGTGCCCAGGCCCTTGGTGACGACCTCGGATGCGCGCTCCAAAGTCCCGCGCGAGGCGTGCAAATCGCCGCGGTTCCTCTGCGCTTCCGCCAACCCGAGCAGTGCGGCCGCGTAGTCGAAGGGCGGCGGCTGCGCATTCCGGGCGTACAGGGCGACCGCTTCGTTGAACAATCGCTCACCCTCGTTGGGATCTCTTGCGTAGATCAGTCGCGCCAGGTTCCGAAGCGAAGCGCCGATGGCCGGAGAGTCAGGGCCGTATAACTTCCTCTTCAACGCGAGCGATTTCCGGTAATCCGCCTCAGCCACCTTTCGATTGCCCAACGCCGTATAGAGCGCCGCGCGATTGTTCAAGAACGCCGCGTAGACTCGATGCTCCTCGCCGAGTTGCACGGGTAAAAGGTTTCCGGCTTCGGCGTATAGTTTCTCCGCCGTGGAGTAATGGCCGAGCTCCGTTTGCAAATAGGCGTACGCGGTGAGACTCGACGAATAGGCCGGATGATTGATGCCGGGCCTCCGCCGCAGCACCGCCAGTCCCTTTTCGAACATCGTTTCGGCTTGTTTGTATTTCCCGACGCGCTGGTATGTGCCCCCCAGATTGATGCACAGCGTTCCGTACTCTTCTCCCAATGCGGAAGGGCCGTTGCCCGACTCGTGAATCGCCCGAGCCTGCTCGAAGCGGTCGATCGCGAGTTCGTATTCGCCGTCGAGCGCATAAATGCTGCCCAGCGTATCCAGGCTCTCGGCAACCAGCGGGGAGTGCGGCCCGAACGCGCGGGTTCTTATGGCCACCGCCTGCCCGGCGAGTTGCCGGGCCTCGGGGAGCTTACCGGAATCGCGGCAGAACAACGCCAGGTCGTTAGCGCTCTCGGCGTAGTCGATGGTATCGGTTCCGATTTTCGTTCTACGCAGTTCGAGCGCTTGCCTCAGCGACTTTTCGCCGCTCTTCAAATCTCCTGAGGTGTATTGAAAGAAGCCCAGGCGGTCCAGACTGTGGGCCGATTGTTTTGTGTCCGAAGCCGCATCGACAGCGAGTGAGGCAAAGCGGATCGCTTCCTTCAGATCGCCGCGGTTATACCGTTCCTCTGCCTGGCGGTCGAGCGTTGTCCATTCGTCCTGATTGCCGGCCTGCGCGATCAGGTTCGGAACGAACGCTCCGAAGAGCAATGTTCCGATAGCCGCACAGCTCCACGTAGTCACTGTTGTTCAACGCGATTTCTGAATTCGAGACAGATTCGATTCTACCGCTCGCCGCTCGTCTTCCGGAGCATTCGGAAGGCTGTTGATTGCCGCCAGCGCGTCGGCGTACAACGTTGCCGCCTGGTTCTTGTCCCCGCGTAGTTCGGCCAGAACAGCCCGATTGTTTTTCGCGAGTGTCACTTCGAGACCGGTCTTGGCGGAATCCCGCGCGGCACGCTGCAACGGCGCTTCAGCCGCGGCATAATCGCCGCGCAACATGCGCAGGACGGCCAAATTGTTCCATGCGCCGGCATCTCCGGAGACTCCGTCGAGCGCCGCCGCATAGTGCTTCTCCGCGGAGTCGAGCGCTCCGGTTTGGAATTCGAGTTCGGCGAGTTTCTCGAGTATCTGACGGGACAGGCCGGGTTGCAACCGGTGGTCGCGCGCCCAAGCGGCCGCCGTGGTCGCGAGTTGGAGAGCCGCGTGGAGATCGCCTTGGGCGGAGAGTGCGCGCGATTCATCCAGCAACGCGCGAGCGTGCGTCTCCGCGGGAACGCGAACCTCATCGTGAATGTGGACCGCCGCCGCACCGCTGATGCGGGCGCGGGCACGCTCGCGAAAAACTGTAACGACGGCCAGGCGGCCCGAGTTCGTCGCCGGTTTCGAAACGCGAAATATCTCCAACTCGGTTCCTTTCGTCACGCCGTCGAGAGGACCCAGATCGACGGTCGCCTGACCATCTTCCAGCGAGACCACCGAGCCGGTTGCGCGCGGCGTTCGGCGCGACGCATCAACTCCGCGGAATACGGCCGTAGCATCCGGCTTCGTCGGGAACCCGGCGGCAAGCACGATTGGCTGCCCCGCGGTCGCCGACCCAGCCAGCGCAGGCTTCAGCGTTGACGGAGCGCGAGGAATTCCAGAGGTGTGCAGGAAGTAAACCGACGCGAGCGCAATGAGACCGGCCGCCGCGATCGCCCCGCCGTAGAGCAGGTTGCGTTTGCGCGGGAACTTCATCAGCCGCGCGTTGGGCAGCGGCCGAGTACAGGCGGCCGCCTTGGCCACACTCGCGTACGTCAACTCATCGAACAGTTCGGCGGAACCTAGCGACTCCTGCGCAAGTGCTCGCGCCTCGGCAGAAGTCAATTCGCCGCGCACAAATCGGTCGATGCGATCGGCGGAATCTGCTCGAGGGATGTCGCTCATTGCTCCGGCCTCCGCGGCATACTGATCAGCCGCTCTGTGCGCTCACGGACGAATCGGCCCCAGTCCCGGATTCCGCGGCTGACCCAGGTAGCAACGGTGTTCTCGTTAACGCCAAGACGATTGGCGATCTCGCCGTACTTCAGGCCGTCGGCGCGCAATGCCAGCACGGTGCGATAATCGCGCTCGAGTTTCGGGAAGCAGTCGCTGACGATTTCCTGCATCTCCCTATCGATCAGGACAGCGAGAGGATCCGGCGACGGGTCGGCGGGATCCGTGCCGCGCTCGCCGCCGGGGTCGGGGTCTCTCATCCGGTGCAGCGATATTTCACGCCGGTTGCTCGCGCGGCTGTGTTCTTCCCGCACCACGTAATAAAGCACTCCATGCAGCCAGGCGAGCAGTTGATCGAGGGGCCACTCGGGAGGCTCGTCGCCGCTCCGCGGATCCTGGCCGAAGTAATACGCAACGGCCGTTTGAGAGCACGCATGCTCCAGCGACCTCTTGAGTGTTTCCTGTGCCGCGCTCTCAGGGTCCCGCGATCCGAGGCGGCGCGCGCGCGAAGATAGGACGGCCAGTAACCGCCGGTACTCGGCGCCTCGCCCCTTTGTTCCCAGCGTCGAAACCGGCATTCGCCCGGCAGGGCCACCAGCCTGACCGTTCACAGTGCATACATTTTCGCCGATGCACGAGTGGATTGCAAAAGAACGGCTTACCTCGTGGCTCCGCTGCCGTAAGTCGAGTTGGCCGAATACGAAACACTGGCGAGTGCGACGCCGATATCGAGGCCGTCGGCGGTCAGCGGCACTTGAATGTTGTTTTGCACCTGAGTGGAACCGGTTCCGTCCGGGAGCGCTTGGAGGATATACGCAGGTACCGTGAAATGCCCGTCGGCAGCCGGCGCCAAACAATGGTATGCGGAGGCCCCCAATGCCCCGGCCGGGCGCGAGCCTGGTAGGGAGACCCCGGTGATCAAGACGTACGTGTCCGGGTTGCCGCCGGTCCAGGTGATATCCAGCCCTCGCAATTTAATAACCGTGGCTGCGGCCTGCGGATTCGTCCACGTCATCACTGGGTTCGACAACGTGACTGTCGATGTGAAGGGTCCGACATCCGCTCCGCCTGAGCCCTTGTAGGTGAACGTTCCCCCTGAGGACGGGATCGCGTCGGCCGAGAGCGGAGAGTAGAAAGTCCCCTTTATGCCCAAGACGGGAGCCAGAGTGGTGTTGACGCCGGTTGAACTGGTCAGTGAAATGTTGCCGGGGTCCATTGTCGACAGGCCGGGAACCGGACTCGCGACAACCGGTCCAACGATGCAGCCGCCCGGCGAAACCGAATTCGCCGGTTCGTAGAGACCCGTGTATTTGACGAAAGCCCCGTCCGTCGAGTTGGTCTTGGTTCGAGTACCGTCGCGGTTCGGTGCATCGACCTGAAGCAGGCCAACGAATCCCGTTCGCAAGGTCCGGCCGCCGCCGGGCGAGATCTGATCTCCGTTCAGGCCGCTGATGGCATCGACGCACGCGCCGCCGCCCCTATGAATCGGCAGCGTGACTGCTTTGCTGATGAATGTTCCCGAACCGGCAATCAAGGGTACCCAACAGCCGGTCGAAACAGAATCAGGAATGGTCAGATTGATTTGATTCACACCGGGATACACCGAGGCACCCTGATAGAGGATGTTTGCCTGAACTCCCCCGATATAAATCTGTAGAGGCGTCTCCACTCGATGCGGCGTCAAGGTGTAGGTTGTATCGCTATCGGCGGAATCGGCGCCCAGCCCCGTCGCCCAGAGAACGATGGTTTCGCCTGGAGACCCCGCGTTGTTGTAGCTGAGCAGCGCGCCGGTCGTGGCATCGGTCGCAACCCCCGTACTCGTGTTATAGGTGTTGAATCCGAGTGCGACGGGCACCACCTGAATGGTCGCCGGTGCGCTGGTCGCGCCCCGGTATGCGACCGTTAAAGTGCCGGAGCCGATCGGTGTAGCGGCGGGCATCACCGCTGCGAGTTGGGTCGGGCTGGTATAGTACAGCGCCGGGTGTACGGTAACGCCGTTCACCACGACGGTGATGCTGGCGCCATTCAACTCGGTTGGCAGGCCAGGCGACTCACTCGACTGAAGTACCGGTTTGCCGGCGTCGGCCAACCCTGTTCCCACGACGATGAAAAGGCTGCTGGGCGCAATGCCGTAATTCGTGTAGCCCTGCGGCACACGGCTGGAATTGTTCTCGATGGCCGTGATGGCCGGACCTCCGCCACCGGCCGCTGTTCCCGTGAACGTGACGTATTGGAGCGTCAGGGTTGTTCCGTTGTTGGCGGTAACCAGGGCCGCCGCAGTTTGGCCCGAGTTCGTAAAGATCGCGAAAACATCCCCAGCGACCAGCAGGCGGTTGGCAATCGCCGAAGCCGAGGCGACGATCTTCAGGTTATCGAAATAGGATTTTGTAAACCCGTTGAGGCTTCGCAGGTTGCCGACGTTAAAGGCTTTCGCTTTGCCCTGCGGGGCCAGGCCGGTGGCAGTCCATAACAAGTCATAGGTGTCACCGCCGGACGGTTGCTCGTTGGTGGTCTTCGCTGTGTCCAGGCTGAAATAGCCGCCGGACGCCAAGGAAACAGTCCCGGTCAAGTCGGCTAACATGGCCACCGACGCTGCCAGTCCTATGCTGACCACAGCGAGAGTTCGCTGCGTACGATTCGTCACTTGTGCATTCCTCCGATTGTGTTCGACCGGCCCCTCAAAGGCAGTCGCATGTATATGGAATGGGGGCAACGCGACGATTCTTTCAGTACGATGTCGCACATTTTCCCGAACGAGCCGGGAACCTTGAGAGAATTCGGGCTCCCGTTGCCCGGGTTGTGCGACGATAATCGGAATAAACCGAGAGTCGCTGGTCATCTTCCCATTGAGGCGGGGAAACGATGCTAGCTGCTGTCGCTTGTGTGGATTCTTCATGGGCTGGAGAAACGGCCGTTTATCCGAACGTGACGGTACAAGCTACGAGAGGCGTTGACGAATTCGAACGGGCGGCACTGCCGCATCTGAACGATCTTTTCCGGACGGCGGCGCATGTCCTGGGCGACCGCAGCCGGGCCGAAGACGCGGTTCAAGAGACTTATCTTCAGGCGCTGCGGTCGTTTGCTCGGTTCACGCCGGGAACCAACATGCGGGCCTGGCTGTTCGCCATTTTGTTTAATGTCATCCGGCACCACCGGCGAAAGCTTTTCCGGTTCCGGCTGTTTGGAGATTCCGATGAGGCCGCCGAGCAGAACATTCCCGCGCCGGCGGTGATGCCGGAAAAACTGACGGACCGGGGGATTCTCGCCGCGCTCGACCGTTTGCCGGAGCCCTTCCGCGAAGTGGTGATGCTGGTGGATGTTGAGGAATTTTCGTACAAGGAGGCCGCCGACATTGCGGGAGTGCCAGTCGGCACCGTGATGTCGCGTCTCAGCCGGGCTCGCTCGGCGCTACGTCGCGAACTGACGGAAACTGCGAGTGCTTGGGGAATCGGCCGGGCGGCGAAGGAAGGAGGAACTCGATGAGCGGATCTGGCGAGTGCCGCACAGTACGGGAACGGCTGGACGCCTTCATGGATCGTGAACTCGAGCCTCAGGCCGCGCACGGAGTGGAACGTCATGTCGCCGAATGCGCGGAGTGCGCCGGGGAGTTGCAAGCAATGCAGGACGTACAGAACCGCGTACGATTGGCGATACAAACCGAGGTTGCGCCGGAACACCTGCGTCGCCGGGTGACGCTCAGTATCCGGGAACAGAA
This sequence comes from uncultured Acidobacteriota bacterium, assembly GCA_963720745.1. Lineage (GTDB taxonomy): Bacteria > Acidobacteriota > Terriglobia > Bryobacterales > Bryobacteraceae > TMP-7. The sequence goes on along the minus strand of CAVRGO010000001.1, from coordinate 2,142,207 downwards.
GGAAAGAAGTGCTGGATTCCAATTCTGGACTCCGCTCGCGGCGGCGGCGACGATAGCGATTGCCTTCCTGGTGAGTTGGAGCACGCTGCGAACCTGGAACGGCCAGGATGCGCGACGAGTCGCTACCGACCAGTTCCTGGACGGATTGAAGACGCGGCTGGTGAGCGTCGTTCGTGTCGCCATGAACGACCACATCCATTGCGCGGTATTCCGGGCGTATCCGAAGAATCCGCCTCCGCGCGAACAGATGATCAGCGATATGGGACCGAAGTTCAAGGATCTCATCCCTGTCGTACGCGACAACATCCCACAGCGATACCGGCTGGAACAGGCTCACCGTTGCACGGTCCGCGGTAGGCACTACATGCACATGATCTTCCGGAATCAGTCGGCACTCATCTCGCTGATTGCGACAGCGCGCGAACCCGGCGAGACCCTTGCTTCCATGCAGCAGGCGCAAGGAAGATTTATGCGAACGGCCACGGTCGACCAGTATCAAGTGGCGGCATTCGAGGCGGGATCGTTCTTTGCATACGTCGTTTCCGACCTGCCCAAGAGCGACAATCTGGAGATCGCTTCCCGGTTGGCGCCGACCATGAGCGGGTACCTGGCGGACGTCAATCCGCAACAGGCTTTCTCGGCGAACTGACCGGAACGTAAGTCAACACGGTAAGTCGACACGGCACCCGATGGATGCTGCGCTTGCCGCGGCGCTGGTCGAAAGCCCGCTGTAGCCATGCTCCTGATACGACTGCCGCTTGCGTTGCATGTTGCGCACACTCATCCCGGCGATCTCCGCCGCGTCGATCCAGCTGATCTTCTTGGCCATCGCCTTCAGAATCACGTCTTGCAGTTTCATCATCCGCTCCATCTCCGAAGCGGGTATGGTTTGACCTGGCTCCACTCCCAAGGTTCGCCCGCCTCAAACTCGTACCGGACAACTCACGTGCTAATTGGACCGGACAACTCACCTGCTAACGACACGGTGTGTCAACACGGTTGCGCGCGCTTGCCCGCTGTGATAGATATCCTCCCGGGAGGCAGTCGCAATGCACTCCGAGTCTTTCTTGAAAGCTATCGTCTTATCGCTCGCGTCGTTGCTCATCGTTTCGTGCTCCAGCGGATCGAACGGGCCCCAGCCGGGCACGCCGGGCTTTTATTGGATTGGCGCGCGCGAGACATTCACCCAGGGTGATTACCTGAAGACAATGGACAACCTGGATCGCGCCATGAAAGGCGCCGAGTACACGGCCAGGGCGCGGCCCTGGTCGCTGGTGGTCACCTCGGGTCTGGTGCGCGGTTATATGGATCTCGCCGATTCGTACGAAATCGGCGCGAAGGCAGCGCGTACCAAATCGTCCGCATTTCGAAAGCAGGTGATGGATCTGCGCCGGTATGCGCGCGTAACATCGCTTCAATACGTCGAGAACCTGCGAGCCTTCGTTAAATCGAACCCAGAGCCTCAAGTCACATTAGCGTTCCCGTTTCCGAGCGGTAGCGCTGCGGAACCCCCAACCTTGAGCAAGATCACAAGCGGATTGATGCCGCTTCAGGCGGACGTGGATGTTCTTCAGCGCGCCGTTCTGTCGCGCGCCGTGATTCTTCAGACTTCGCTCGCTGCGGGGGCCGGCGACGATTCCGCCAAAGCGCAGGAGATGTTCAAGGCGGGCGAAGTAAAAGTCCCCCTGAACGATTTCATGTACGCGATGGCGCAATCGCTGCATGATCAGGCGCAACTCTACGGTCCCAAAAAGCTCAGTGAACCCGACAAAGTTGCCCTGTTTGCCGAAGAGGCCATCGGAGCCATGAAGGGTGTGCCGGAGACGAAGGAAATCAAGACGTTCAACCAGAAACTGCAGAAGGTTCTGAAGGACGCCAAGAAATCGTCTTAGGCGCACCGACGGGGACAACTTAGCACAAAGGCACTGCGGCGACTTCGCGAAACCGGCCGGTGCGTTCGCGGTATTCTTACTACTTAGCCATGATCAGTCTGCGGAACGTTGAGAAGTACTTCGAGCACGGTCCAACCAAGACCTTCGTGCTCCGCCGGATCAACCTCGAGGTCCGGGAAGGCGAATTCATTTCCATCATGGGACCTTCCGGCGCCGGGAAATCGACCCTGTTACATGTCATCGGGATGCATGACAGCGCCTGGACGGGAGAATATTTCCTGTTGGATCAACCGGTTCACCGGATGAACAAGAAGGACCGGTCGGAGTTGTACAAGCGTCAATTCGGCTTTGTCTTTCAGAGCTACCATCTCCTGGACTCTCTGACGGTGTACGAGAACCTCGAAATCCCGCTGTCCTACCGGAACGTCAAGAAGTCCGAGCGGGACGGAATTGTCTGCGATGCCTTGGATCGCTTCCAGATGGTGGGCAAGAAGGACCTCTTCCCGAATCAACTCTCGGGTGGGCAGCAGCAGTTGGTCGCCATAGCCCGCGCGATCATCGCGAACCCGAAAGTGATTCTGGCGGACGAACCGACCGGGAACCTTCATTCAAGCCAGGCCAAGGAAATCATGGAGGTCTTCAAGCGGCTGAATGAGGAAGGTACAACAATCATTCAGGTGACGCACTCGGAAGTGAACGCATCGTACGGGCACCGGATCGTCAACATCGTGGACGGCTGGATTACCAAGGAATAATTCCTAACCTGCTGATTTCATAGGCTTCTTCGTTGCTGGCCGCAGCTTTTTCAAGCGGCGGCGTTATACTGAAGTAGGAACCCCCTTCCTTTAGGAGTATTGAATCCCATGTTTGATTTGTTCCGCAGCCGGGATAAGGCTGTGCGGTATCTGCTGGGCGGACTGCTGATGCTGGTCGCGCTGTCGATGGTGGTAACGCTGATTCCGGGCTTTGGGAGCAGCACGGGAGCCGAGGACGACGTGGTGGCGGTGGTGGGGAAAGAAGCCATCACGGTGCGGCAGGTGCAGAGCGAGTTGCAGGCGCTGGTGCGCGGGCGGCAGATCCCGTCGGAGATGCTGCAGGTATACGCGCCGCAGTACATCGACCAGATGGTGACGGAACGGGCCGTGGCCTACCAGGCGCAGCGGATGGGATTCAACGTTCCGGATACGGAGTTGGCGGCGCGGATCCGGGAGATGTTCCCGCAGTTTTTTCAGAACGGAAAGCTGATGGACAAGGCGTCGTATGAGAACTTCCTGGCCGAGCGGGGCATGAGCATACCGGAGTTCGAGAGCAACGTGCGGAAGCAGATCATGCTGATGCGGTTGCAGAACCTGGCGATGGAAGGGGTGGTGGTGACGCCGCAGGAAGTGGAGCAGCAGTACACCAAGAGTCACGACAAGATCCAGTTGAACTACATGACGTTCAAGCCGGAGAACCTGAAATCGGCGGTGACAGTGAAGCCGGAGGATCTGGAGGCGTACTACAAGGCGAACCAGAACCTGTACATGGATCCGGAGAAGCGGGACCTGGCGCTGCTGGTGGCCACCGAGGAGAAGATCGGGGCGACCATCGCGATACCGGAGTCGGAGTTGCGGCGGGAGTACAGCGCGCGGCGCGACCAGTACCGGACGCCGGAGCGGGTGAAGGTGCGGCACATCCTGCTGAAGACCACTGACAAGCCGCCGGCCGAAGTGGCCAAGATCAAGCAGAAGGCCGAGGATCTGCTGAAGCAGATCAAGGGCGGGGCGAATTTTGCGGAGTTGGCCAAGAAGAACTCGGATGACACGACCTCGGCGGTGAACGGGGGCGAGTTGGGCTGGGTGGTGCGGGGGCAGACGGTGAAGAACTTCGAGACGACGGCGTTCTCGCTGAAGCCGGGCCAGACCAGCGACGTGATTTCCACCGAGTACGGGTTCCACATCTTGCAGGTGGAAGAGAAGCAGGACGCGCACACGCAGCCGTTTGAGGAAGTGAAGGACCAACTGGCGACGGAGATGAAGAAGCAGTTGGTGTTCGATCGGATGCAGACGGCGATGGACCAGGCGCACACGGCCTTGGAGAAGGCGCCGGGGAACGCGGAAGCGATTGCGAACCAGTACAACCTGGAGTTGGTGAAGGCGGACAAGGTAGGGGCGGGGACGGCGCTGCCGCAGGTGGGGACGGTGCCGGATCTGGATGCGGCGCTGGCGGGGTTGAAGAAGGGTGAGGTGACGCCGATGTTCCAGGCTCCCGGGGACAAGCTGGTGGTGGCGGAAGTGACGGCGATATATCCGGCGCACGTGAAGCCATTGAGCGAGGTAGAGGCTCGCGTGAAGGAAGCGGTGCAGACGCAGAAGGCGCAGGTGCTGGCGACCGAGCGGGCCAGGCAAGCAGTGGCGAAGCTGAAGGCGGGCGGGGATGTGAAGCAGGTGGCCAAGGAGTTGGGGGGCGAGGCGCTGACTTCGCAGGAATTCACGATCAACGATGCGATCGAAGGGATCGGATCGGGGAGTTTGTTCGAGGATGCGTTTTCGAAGCCGGTGGGCACGGTGATCGGGCCGGTGCCGGCGGCGAACTCGACGGTGGTGGCGAAGCTGGCGGCAAAGACACCGGCGGACCTGTCGAAGCTGGCGGCCGACCGGGACAACATCGTGCAGCAGATGAAGCAGAAGAAGGCGCAGGAGCGCCGGGAATTGTTCTACGACAGCATTCTGGCGGAGCTGATCAAGGAAGGCAAGGTGAAGAAGCACAACGACACCATCCGCCGCCTGGTCGCTGCTTACCGCGGGTAGACTTCCGGCTCACCGCGGCGCTTCTCCCTATGATCGAGACACTCTTCGAATTCATGCGGACGCTCTGGACACCGGAGCGTCTCATCCCGTTCCTCTCGACGGTACTGACCAGTTGGATCGGTTATGCGATGCTGTTCGGGATCGTCTTCGCCGAAACGGGATTGCTGGTAGGGTTCGTATTCCCCGGCGACTCGCTCCTGTTTACTGTGGGCGTGGTCGCGGGCGCGGGCGATGCCAACGTTGTGGCCCTTTGCGCGGTCATGATGGTTGCGGCGGTGCTCGGCGATCAATCGGGGTACTTCATCGGATACCGCACGGGGCCGAAAATCTTCAATCGTCCGGACTCTCGCTTCTTTAAACAGGAGTATGTCCGCCAGACGCAGAAGTTCTACGAGAAGCACGGCGGCAAAACCCTGATCTACGCCAAATTCGTACCCATCGTCCGCACTTTTGCACCGTTCATGGCCGGCGTAGGACGAATGCGCTATTCGCGCTTTCTGTCTTTCAACGTCTTCGGCGGCATCTTCTGGGTGTTATCGATGACCATCCTCGGCTACTCGTTAGGCGAGGTCCCGTTCGTGCGCCGCCATTTCGAGAAGGTGGTCCTCGGCATCATCTTCATTTCGGTACTTCCCGTCGTGTGGCACGCGATCAAGGCCCGGATGACGCCGTCCCAACCGGAGTTGAGCGAAGGCGACTGAGTCCCCGGCGACTTACTTCATCAGCGCATCCACGCCCGCCTGTGCGATCGCCTCATCCACTTCGGATGCTGCGCCGCTTGCCGCCATTCCTCCAATGGTTTGTCCGTCGACCTTCACCGGAACGCCACCCTGGTTCGGAAACGCGTCCGGCATCACCAGTGTGGCGATATTGCCGTTTTTTACCGAATCGGCAGCGGATTTCGACGGACTCCGGTACAGCGCCGCGTGCCGCGCCTTTCGTTCCGCGAAGCGAAGGGTATTAATTCCGGGTCCGTCGGCCTTCTGCATGAAGATCACGGTCCCGTTTTCATCCACGATGCAGAGCGTCACCTGAACGTTCCGGCGCGCCGCCTCGTCCTCCGCCGCCTTCACCATCGTTTTCACAGCGGCGAGATTCAGGTACTTCTTCGTCGGCAGTTCAACACCATACGCCACGATTCCGAGAGCCAGCAGCAATGCGGGAAGTTTATGCATGCGGAACATCTTATAAGACGAAGGCGAATGCCGCCAGCCCTACCGAAGAAATAAACCCCGTCGGCGCAATTTGTAAGCCCCACCCTTTCCCAGGCTATTACTGGAGGTTCTTGTAAAAGATATTCAGGTCTGATTTATCCTGTGAGGAATTCTAAATTTTAAGCACTCCAGCGCAACCGGAGGACAAATGCGGATTGGGCTTCTGCTGTGCACCGGACTTCTCGCCGCCGGTAACCTTTGCAGCCAGGACGTGGAACTGCAGGTGGAACTGATGAATCAGGTTGGAACGGCTGTTAGCCATAAAGGAGACCTGATTTCCGCGAGAGTGCTGGCGCCCGACAGCCTGACGGCGGACATCGTCGAAGGCCGCGTCAGCGAATCGAAGTCCGGGGCCAAAATTGGGTGGCCAATCGGTGCTGATCCTGCACTTCGACATGCTGCGGCATGGCGGCTCCGTGATTCCAATCGATTCCCAGATGAAATCGGCAACGAACTCCAAAGGCCGCGTGAACGTCGACAATGAGGGCCGCGCTCTCAAACGCGGTACGGGGAATGTGGCCAAAGTCGGTGGTGGAGCGGGTCTTGGCGCTGTCATCGGTGGTATCGCCGGCGGCCGGAAAGGCGCGCTGATCGGTGCTAGCGCGGACACCGTTGCCGGCATCGCTCTTGTTTCGCTTGCGGCGGACGCACCCAACATCACCGTCCTTCCCGGCAGCCGCATCGTGCTGTCCGCGCGCGCGAGAGACAACCAATCCTTGACCAGTCTGCCGGTGAACCGCGCGCAGGCAGTCCAACCCGCTGCCGTCGCACCCGTCGCCGCCCGGCCCCAACTGATAGCTTCCTCTGAACTCGCCCCGGGCACAAGTTCGCCGCAGCCGCCCAGTCCTCCCGCCGCGCCTGCCGAGGCTCCTGCGGCATCATCGGCCCAGCCCGACCTGACCGCAGTCAAATCCGAGTTCGTACCCGTCGAAAAGACCATCCTCGTGGACGATTTCACGGATATGGCAGGCGACGAACCGCCACCGCACTGGAAACTCCGCGGCGGTACGGCTGAGCTACGCAAGGGCGGGGACATCCGCCAGTTGACCTTTACCAACCGTCGCACTGACATCACACCGAACTTCGCCGAGTTACCGAAGAACTTCACGATGGAAGTGGATTTCAAGTTCGCCGGTCATGATGACGCAATGATTTGGGAGTTCCGGAAGAAAACAGGCGGACCCGCGATGGTACTGCGCCTTGCATCTGTTTACACCAAACTCTCCGTCCATTGCGCCACCCCCACCGAGCGTATCGGCGACCAGATGATCCCGATGGATTGGACGAAGCCGGTGAAGTCCGCCCTCTGGTTACAAAACGGGCGGCTGCGACTGTATGTGAATGGCGAGCGAGTCTTCGATGTGAATCAAATTCAATTTCCTGAACTCGTCGCCCCTGTGGGAACCCTCACTGTGTTTTCCGATCCCAAGGTCGAGAAGTATATCGGGATTCTCTACGCCCGCTTCGCCGAGTCCACACCCGACTTCAGCCAGGTGATCGCCTCCTCCGGACGCTATGTGAGCCACGGCATTCTTTTCGACACCAATAGTGACCGGCTCAAACCAGAATCTTCCTCCGTCATCAAGATGATCGCGCGCGCTCTGGAAACCAATCCGGTCTTCAAGCTTCGCATCGAAGGTCACACCGATTCCGTCGGCAACGCCGCGCACAACATGGATCTCTCACAACGTCGTGCCGAAGCGGTCAAAGCGGTGCTGAGCGAGCAGTTCAAAGTGGAACCGGATCGCCTGTCCACCGCCGGGCTCGGCGCCACCAAACCGATCGACTCCAACGACACGGCCCAGGGTCGCGCTCAAAACCGCCGCGTCGAGTTCGTGCGGCAGTAGGGGTTACTCGAACTCACCGGGCCGACGCCGTCTCTTCAATGATGGCGGTTCCCCAGGGCCCGAGTCCGACCTTTGCGTGTGCCGCGACCGGCTTACCCGACAGAAGTTCACTTCCCGGACCGAAGGGATACTCAATGCTCCGCTGACCGGCGGAGTAGTTGAGGAAATAGTGAAGCGCATGGCCGCGGCCATTTACCCCGCTCCTCACGATGGTCGGAAAGTGAAGATCGGAACTCGGAAGGTTCACGCCGGCGCGACCGATCGCCTCGGCGAGCAGTTTCTCGATCAGAGCATCGCTGGGCATGAAGCCGATGTAAGTGATCTCCCCCTTGCCATAACGGTTCCGCGTGACAGCGGCGTACTCGCCCCAGGCCGGGTGCTCGTAGGAGGCCAGTACCGTAGCGGTGGTCGGCTTCAGCAATTCCATCCACCAGCGAACGTCGCCTTTCCCGCCCCCTTTGATGGAGACGTTTTCCGGTATCGCGAACTGGCTATAGCTGACGCCCGCCGCATCGGCGAAACCGCCAGGCTGTTTGACGGCGCGAACCTTCAGGTTCTCATCGGAAAAGCCGCACTTGAACGTGAGCACGAGGTGTCCGCCTCCGCTGACGTAGGCCTTCAGCGCGGCCATCTCAGCATCGGAAGCGGAGTATAGGGCCGGCACGACGATCAGGCGGTACGGGGACAAATCTTTCGTCGACGGATCGACGAAGTCTGCCTCGACATTCGAGCGGTAGAGCGCGTCGTAAAACGGTCGAAACACGTCGTTGTAAGTGAGCCTGGAGGTCCAGCCGAATCGAAACGAGTTGAAGCCGGTCAGTGCGCGATTGCTGAAGTAAAAGGCCACCTGGTTGTTCTTATGAAGACCCAGGAGTGCGGGCTGGAGCCGTTTCAGTTCGGCGCCGATTTGCGCCGCTTCGCGAAATGTGGGGTTCGGCTCGTAATCCTGGCTCAGCAGGCCCCGCCAGTACGTTTCGACACCGTTGTGGGTGGTGGTCCAATGCCAGTACGAAACCATCTCAGCGCCCGAGCCGAGATGGCTGTACGCCTGTAATCGAAGTTGCCCGGGGTACGGCGTCCATTCTGGAAAGCCTTGCGCCTGTGTCTCGATGACCAGGTAGTTCTTTCCTCCGCGCATGGAGCGGGCAAGGTCGCCACCGAATGCTATCTCCGCGCCGGTTAAGTGATCCTGTCCGGGATGATAGATGTCGATGCCCGCGACGTCCACCACGCGCGCGGCGGCAAAATGGTCGACGTCCGGTTGTATGCCGTAGGAGTAGCCGCGCCAATCGAGATCGAAGTTCTGCGTGATGAACTGATCGGGTCGCTTGATCTCCCTCACGATTGCAGCCTGCCACCCCAGGTAATCGGTGACAAGCGATCGTTGGTATTCCGCGAACGCGGAGGTCAGGCTCGCGTTGACCGCGCCCTCGATCGGCGGAACATCTTCCCAATCGTTGATGCGGTTACTCCAGTAATCGAGCCCGTACGCCAGGTTCAGCGCATCGAGCGTTTTGAACCTGGTCTTCAGCCAACCGATAAATCCGTGCTGCACCCCTGCGCTGCTCACGTGGTACGACTTTGTCTCGTTGTCGATCTGAAACCCGATGACCGCCGGTTGGTCCTTCACGTGTCCGGCTAACTGGCGGATGACGCGTTCGGCATGGAACCGGAAGTGCGGATTCGTGATGTCCATGTTCTGGCGCGGACCGTACCGGCTTGGCCCCGCCGGGGTCATCGCGAGCACGTCGGGATACTTGCGCGCGAGCCACGTCGGTATCGCTTACGTCGGCGTGCCCACGATCACCGCGATGCCGGCTTTGTCCATCGCCCGGATCACACGGTCGATGTGCGAATAGTCGAATACGCCGTCTCGCGGTTCTAACGTGCCCCACGTAGACTCGCCGATCCGCACCACCGTGATCCCCGCCGACTTCATTAACTTCACATCGGTGTCGAGGCGCTCATAGGGTTCGTATTCTTCGTAATAGGCCGCGCCGAACAGGATCGAACCGGGATACCGAGGAACGGGCGCGGCACCCGCGTTCAGCGAAAGCATCACGGCGGCCAGTGCGGTAACCGCGAGGTATTGTGAGTGCATGGATAGCCCTATCTTACATTCGGGCTGTGCTCTTCAATTCCGGGTGCGGGTCGTTATTTCGGCTGGGCTTCTGGTCCCGCTGGCTTGCCTACATCCAGAGATCGTGGCGCTTCTGCTTGTGTCGGACTTTCGCCTTCAAACAAATCCTGCTGGGTCGCAGGAAGCGGTAGTTCCGACGTACGCTTTACTTTCAGCCCTGATCCTTCTCCGAACTTTTTCACGCCATCGTCGTCGGAGTACAACACCCGGGCGCCGTTGGTGAGTGCGATGGCAACAATCTGCCGATCGAACTTCATCCTGGTTTTCGTGGTGTTCCGGCCTTCCCGAATGTCTCCGGCAGTGAAGGCAGCACGAAGTCGGACGGCCAGTTCAACTGCGGCGCGCTGGTCGAAATCACCGATTCGAATGTAGGCCGACCCTCGTAGGGTACTCAATACTTCATCCATGTCGCAGTCGGGAGTTGCCAGGACTTCTGCAAGAGCGGGAGATGGGACCAAACCTGTTCGCCAGCATCGGCAATTTCTTGCACTAGGGCGTTGACCCTGTCCCGAGCCCGTTCAACCGGCTTCGGATCCTGTCCTTCGTGAACCTCGGCATCCGGAAATATGAGGATGGAGAGGATCGTGTTATCGAACGCGACCATCATTGCTCCTCTCGGAGTTCGCGCAGGAAGGTCACAGGATTCGATCGGCCATGCGGACCAGGCCCCAACTTCGCCCGGAGATTCTCAAACAGCCTCGGAAGTGGCGTCTGATCGAGGAGATCGAAATCCTGGATCGTAAAACTACGGAGCGTCCATCTTCCCGACTCCGACCGGGACCACCTGCCAAGACCGCTCAACCGCACAGGAGGTCCGAAAATGTGGGGTGCCAAAAGGCGCGCGATGGCCTTCGTGGTGATGCAGTGAACCACATCGTCGTCGGTCTTGAGATGGACGTTAATGGTCTCGTCGCGCCCGCCGATCTGGATAATCTCGCCGTCCAGCGTGCCAGCCTGCTCAACCGGCCCGATACTGCGCTCCACTACGCGCGTGCGGCCAGGAAACTCACTTAGCTTCGCAGAGCGGTGAACGATCCGGCCTACGGCGTTGTCCTCAGCCAGTCGGTTGTCGAGGGATTGGTAGGCTCTCACCGCTGGCTTGGGTCCGTTGCCGTAACGGACTTCGTCCACCCGGTGCCGCACCTTGTTCTGGGCGATAGGCTACCCGAGATGCCAGCGACAGGCTTCCTGGCTTCAGAGCCTCAAAGTGGACGTGCTCCTGGTGGCCAAGGAGTTCGGCAAAGTCAGCCATGTACTCCGCCAAGCGCGCCATCGAAATCGTCGTGGGCGTAAGCGCGTCAATGTAAAGCTCGTAGACCTCGTCGCCAGGCAGCATCCTCCCGCCAGCATTCGTATTATCACAAATCGGCACCGATTTGTTTCAGCTCGTGTGCGCGTAATTTCCTGGCGCCCTCATTTGTCGCGAGACGTAGAGCAGACGTTCAAGGACATGTGTTCACGAACATGCATCCCCCGACCCCGATCCGGAATAGGATTGGAGCTTTCGTGTCAGCTACGGCCTTGCCGTCCACCTCTACCAGAACGGAAACGTCCAGGCTCTGATAATCCTTGTCCACTGAATTCGCGACTTATTGAATCTGGAACAGCGTGTTCCGCGAATGCGCCGTAACTTTGAGAATGTAAAGGATACAAGTCCGGCCAATCCGGCGTCCTCGCAATGTAGTTTTGGATTGCGCACTCGGGCCGGCATGTCACCGCGTTGTATACTGCCACGAGGCTCTGGGACCGCAGAAGTTTCGCGCCGCCCATGCGCCACCCCTTCAGAGGAGGATTAGCAGCATGCATCACCGGCAAATACTGGGTTCATTGGTAATGATCGCAGCGGGAGCGGCCGCCGCATTCGCCGATCAGCCCCCGCTCGACTGTTATCGAAAATCTCTCGCCAAAGCCGTCGCGAACGCGCACACGGACGACGTGATTAAGTTCACTGGCGTCTGTTCCGGTCCCGTAGTCATACGCGTGGACGGGCTGTCGCTTCAGGGTGTCGGCACGGCGGTTATCGATGGCGCCAGTCAGGATGCGGTAACTGTCGACGGAGCCCATATGGTGTCGCTCGCCAACATCGAGGTGCGCAACGGCGTCAATGGGATCATTGCCGTGAACGGCGGCCATATCTCGCTCAAGAACGTGAATGTTCACGATAATCTCGTCTTCGGCATCTCGCTCCAGACGTCGTCGAGCGCCCTTCTTTCCGGCGTGTCTATTTCCAGAAGCGGCGTCCACGGGTTCGACCTCGAAACCGGTTCGGCGGCTACCATCACCGACACGTTCTCGTCTTCGTCGAATCGAGTGTTTGGCATCAACGTGAATGGCAGTTCGCTAACATTTTCGGATGCCACCGCAACAATGAATGGCAATGCCCTCGGGATGCAGGTCGCGACGTCGGCTAACGCATTTCTGAACGACTCGAAAACAGTTCTCAACTTTACCGGCAATATCGCCACCGGCCCGACCGTCGTTTCCGGCGCGCACATGGTCTCGTTCGGCGGAACCATTAATGCTACCGGCAATGGCCTCAACGGCGTTTCTCTCAACTCGAAGGCCGGCCTCGACCTCGACGCCGGAACCCAGCTCAACGTGTCGGGGAACGGCGAGGGAGTCGCATTGCAGGAGGGTTCGGTGATGACCGTCTTCAACATCCCGCAATTCTCTGGAGCGCCGGGTTTCAGCACCGTCAACACTCACGACAATCGTGGCAACGGAATGCGAGTGCAGGGCAACTCGACACTCACCTTCTCAAATAACGCGAAGCTCATCGCAACAGGAAACACACAGTTCGGATTGTTCGTCGACAACGGGGCCGCGGCGACCCTGATTAACTCCACTCTGACTGGAAATACGGGCAAGGATCTGCAGCTCACCTTCGGTGCCCGGGCCGATGTCCAGACCACGACACTGGGCAGTTACAGTTGCGACGCAACGGTCCTGACACGCGGCTCGGTCACGCTTACCTGTCCTCACTAACCCTCGACGTCGCGGCACGCATTCGACCGCGTGCCGCGTCCCGCCTGATGGTGGCGCCCGCATTCGCTCCGCCCGCAGTGGCTCGAATCTAAAGCGCACCTCCTTATATCGAAACTCGAACACTCCGCACATTATTGTGGACTAATGAATCTGAAATACTGATAATGTATCGGACAGAAGCCACGGCGAGTCCGAATGTCACTGTGCTGCTGAAGGCCTGGTGCGACGGCGATCGAAGTGCCCTGGTGCCGCTCATCGACCTGACTTATCCCGAACTGCACGCCATTGCGAAACGTTATTTCCAGCGCGAACGCAGCGGCCACACCCTGCAGTGCACCGCTCTCATCAACGAAGCCTACCTGCGGCTCGTGAACTCGCCGGAAGGGCAGTGGAATGACCGCGCGCACTTTTTCGCAGTCGCCGCACACGTGATGCGCTCCATTCTGGTCGATCACGCGCGCGCACGTTTAACCGCGAAACGGGGGGCCGGAGCGATCAGCATTACGCTGGCGGATCACCATCTGAAGGGAGAGCCGCCGCCAGTTGACGTGATAGATCTCCATCGCGCTCTCGAAGCCCTGGAAAAGCTCGATCCGGAACAGGGACACGTAGTTGAACTGCGCTACTTCGGCGGACTTTCGATTGAGGAGACCGCGCAGGTGCTCGGCGTTTCGGCCAGCACCGTCAAGCGTGATTGGATTCTCGCGAAAACCTGGATCCGCCGTCAATTGCTCGCCCCCGGAGCATCGGAATGAACCCCGCCAAATGGAGCCGTGTCCGTTCCTTGTTCGAACAGGCGCTGCTTTTGTTCGCTGCCGAAAGGCAGAGCTTGCTGGCGGGGTCTGGTGATGCCGAATTGGCCGCCGAAGTCGAGTCTCTGTTGCGCGTTTACGACGAGTCCCCCGACTTCCTCGAAGGAGATTCGCCCGCGCTGCCGGATGACGGCGAGACTGCCCCGGAACATTCCGCACTCGCGGGACGGCGCGTCGGCCCCTGGCTGCTGGTCCGCGAGATCGGCCGTGGCGGGATGGGGCTGGTGTGGGAAGCCGAGAGAGCCGACCGCGAATACGAATTCCGTGCAGCCATCAAGCTGCTGCCGTCCGGCGCATTCTCAGCGGTCGATGTCGCGCGCTTCCGCGACGAACGGCAGATCCTTGCGCGGCTCAACCACCCGGGCATCGCGCGGCTACTCGATGGGGGCACTGCGGACGACGGATCGCCATACCTGGTGATGGAATACATCGAGGGGGAACCGCTGGATTCGTGGTGCGCCGGACGTAAGCTCTCTTTGCGGGACCGAGTGAAGTTGTTCCTGCCGATTTGCGAGGCTGTCGACTATGCCCATCGCCACCTCGTAATTCATCGCGACATCAAACCCGGGAACATCCTTGTGACACCCGATGGCCGGCCGAAACTGCTCGATTTCGGTATCGCGAAACTGCTCGATTCCGGGGCTGTGTTTTCGCGCGGCGGCACCGGCACTCTCCACCGATTCCTAACGCCGCAGTACGCGAGCCCGGAACAAATCCGCGGCGAGATCTCAACGACGGCAACCGACATCTACTCGTTGGGCGTTACTCTGTTCCTGGTTCTCACAGGACATCCGCCCTATCCTTGGGGTACGAACGATCCGCTTCAGATGATGCTTGCAATCTGCGAGCAGGACGTGCGGCCGCCCAGCGCTTTCGCGGACGGTCCGGAAGAACTCCGCGGTGAACTGGACGCGATCGTACTCCAATGCCTGCGGAAAGTACCGGAGCAACGCTATCCGTCGGCAGCCGCGCTCGCCGCCGACCTCTCGCGTTGGCTCGACGGAAAACCCGTTTCAGCACACGCTGTTTCTCGAGTACGGGTCGCATTGAAATTCATGCGGCGCAACAAGGTGCAGAGTATCGCCGCCGCCGTTACACTCTTCGCCGTCCTCTCCGGTGCTGCGGTGTCGCTCGGCTATGCCCGTTTTGCGGAGCGCGAAAGGGCCCGTGCCGAAGCGCGCTTCAACCTGGTACGGCAGATCGCACACGCCGTGATCTTCGATATCCATGATGCGATCCAGGACTTGCCGGGCGCCACTCGCGCGCGCCGCATCTTGATCGATCAGGCCCTTCGTTACTTGAAGGAACTTCAGGCGACCGGCGGCAGGACGCCTGAGCTCGATTTGGAGATTGCTGCCGCCTATCTCAAGATCGGATCCGTTCTGGCCAACGTGAACACCGGCTATCTCGGAAACGTCGAGATGGCCAATGATAGCGAGCAGAGGGCCCGCGCACTGGCGCTCGAGGTGCTGCGGTCCAATCCCGCAAATCTGAATGCCTTGTCGATTCTGGCGGGATCAAACGGTCACCTCAGCAGAATTATGGACTGGCAAGGCGATTCCCGCGCCGCGAAAGAGTTCGGCGGGGAATCGAGAGACGGATTCTGGAGTTTAGCGGCCCGCCAACCGCAGGTTCCCGGATGGAAAGCCAAGGCGCTCGCGTCAAAAATGGAACTTCTGGCCATGGACCAGGACTGGGCCGGCGTCGTCGCCGCTCACTCCGAGGCGCTGCGCGCGTACCAGGACGCAATCGCGCAGACTTCCGATTCCAACTTCGAGCGGCTGCTCCTATATTTGTACCAAGAGCTTGAGCGAGCGTATAAGGAACTGGGAAATTCAGAGATGGCGCTGGAGCTTTGCCGCCGCGGGGCGCGCCTTGGGGCGGACCTCGTAACTCGGTATCCAGCTCTGGTTTGGCCCCGCATGGAGTACTCATTCGCCATTTTGGAAGCTGGTTGGCTCGAGCATACGTTGGGAAAGCACCGGGAATCCATTGCCCACTACGCCGAGGCACTGGCTATCCAGCGGCAGTTGGCGGACGCCGATCCGCAGGACTACTGGTCGCGGATCGAATACGCCAAGCTGTTGAACACCGCTGCCTCGGCCTATGAAGCTGACGGCCGGCGCAAAGAAGCCATTCGAATGCTGAAGGAGGCAGCCCGGGAATTGGAGGCGGCTTGGAAACACGATCCTGGTAACGAGGACACCCGCGGTCACATCGGGTGGGTCTGGTCGAATCTTGGAGATCTCTACCTGCGGGCCGGCCAGCCCGATCAAACCGTTCTTTGCTATAGGCGAGCGATGGAAACTTTGCGGTCACCTGGAGCCGAGGCAAGCCCAACCGCAGTCGGTTCTCTCTCCGCGAATCTGAGGCACCACCTCCAGGCCCAACTAGCCCTCGCCGGGTGCGGCAAACCCATGGAACGAGTTCGAATCCCGGGTACGTTTTGACCGGATCCCGGCCCTGCCGTGCCGGGTAGCTGAACCAGAATCTCACGCGATCTCGCTTATCCGTGTAGGAGCGAGTCTATGCGGTTCGTAAAGCTGGTAACTTCCGTTTTCGAATCGGCACCCGTGCTGATTTCCGTTTTGGTCGGGCAGGTATCGATTTCGGGTACCGCCTTCGCCGAAAGCTCATTGGGCCGTTGCGATGTCGTCGTCAGAGAGGACGTGCGAGCCGCATTTGGCATATCTGTCGGCGAAGGTAGGCCTCGAGTGGAAGACGGAAAGGTCAGCGTGTGCATGTTTGCCGCTCCCGGCGGCGGGACGATCTCGGTACTAATGCGGCGCAACACGAGACCAGAGTGGATTCAGCAGCAGTCCGGCCGGATGAGCCGGTCCGCCGCCACGTACCGGCCGGTTGAGAAACTCGGTGATCAGGCGTTTGCGTTGCACCTTCGGGGTACCGGAACGGCCTTGTGCATCTTCTATCGCAACTACTATATCCAGGTCTCCGCGTTCGGCCTTCCTAGCGATCGAGCGCTGGCGCGGACGATTTTGTCACGCTTGACGATCCACGGTTTCGCCGGGGCCGGCAGTGCCGCACTCGGGCGGACCCGCATCGCGCAGGTCTCGCCGCCTGATCGTTGACGCGGGTATAACGACTATTGCTCCCGGAACATCCGGGATTCATTTCAGGAGAAACATATGAAGCTCACAATTTCGTGCGTAGTTTTCAGTCTCAGCATTTTGACGGCAGCGGGTCAGGGTATGGTCTGCCGCTCGGATACCATACGCGGAAGCTGGGGTGTCACCTGCAGCGGACAGATCACGCCCGGCCCTGACGCGCCCCTTACGTCCGCAGGGCTTCTTGGCACATGCGCCATTGCCGTTGACGGAAAAATAACTTGTGAGGCCACGTTCAGCTTGGGCGGGATGATGCTTACCCAAGCCGTTCAGGGCCAGGCAGTGGTAAACGAGGACTGCACCGGAACAGTCAAGTACAAACAGACCCTGAATGGGAAGCCCGCGCCGGATTTGAACGTCCGATACTTCATCTACGATGGCGGCAAAAAGATGAGGGGACTTTCGATAGACCCTGGTTCAGTGCTCGCGTGCCGATTGGTGCGCATCGGTATGTAATGCTCGGAATGCGGCCCGGCTACGCTCATTCCCTGCAGTCACTTCACGCGGCCGCTCGATTCAAGCCGCCTGATAATCTCCGCTTCCGCCCGAGCCTCGTCTTTGTGCCCGGTTGCATTGTTCAGCCGCAGCAATTGATAGTGCGCCTCCTTCTGATTGGGCAGCAGTTCCAGGCTCCGGCGCAGGTGTGATTCGGCAGACGCGTAATCGCGCACGTCCACTTCGAGTTGGCCCGCTAGCGCGAGCGCATACGGATCATCCGGATTCATCTCGAGCGCGCGGCGGACTTCGTCGCGGGCGCGAACGCGGTCGGCATCGGAACCGGCCGCGAGCGCCTCGGCCAGATAGAAGTGCAACTCCTGCGAGTCCTCGCCAAGTGCGAGCGCGTGCTCCAGCAGGGGGCGCGCCTCGGACGCTTTGCCGCGGCTCATGAAACTGATGCCGTGCACGAGCCAGGGACGGGACCATTCGGGCCACCGGCGTTCAATTGTTTCGAGCAGTGCGCGCGATTCCTCGAACCTTTGCTGCAGTTCGAGAACGGTTGCCCGGTCGAGGTTCAGTTGCGGGTCGTCAGGAAAGCTGCGCAGCGCCTGATCGACAACTGCCGCCGCGTCTTGCAGTCGCTGATAACGGAGCAGCATCGCGGCCGCTTCGGCAAACACGCGAGCATTCGGCGGCTGAACGTCCACCGCGCGCTTCAGCGC
Organism: uncultured Acidobacteriota bacterium; assembly: GCA_963720745.1. GTDB lineage: Bacteria > Acidobacteriota > Terriglobia > Bryobacterales > Bryobacteraceae > TMP-7. Next base: position 2,124,243 of record CAVRGO010000001.1, on the reverse strand, counting down.
ATCCACGACGGAATCGACGCGCCCGGCGGCATCCGCGATCTCGGCGTGCGCAATCCAGAATGCCGCCTCGCGATTTTCCGGCGGGACCCGATCGAGAACGGCTGTCGCTGCTTGCGGCCCTTTTGTGTGCAGGACAGCGATGGCGTAATCGGCGGTTTCGCGTCCGGCGTGCCCCAGCAAGGCGGCAGCGTCCTCGAAACACCCGGCATTGATGAGTTCGTCTCCGGCGGCGTCGATCGCGCCGGGATCGGTGAGCGCTGCGAAGGTCGTGGCGGCTTCGGTGGCATCGCCCTCTTCGAGCAGGAGGCGACCGAGGTGGAGACGCACGTCGTCGTTGCGGGGCTGGTCTTGCAGCGCGCGGCGCAGCCCCTCGATGGAGCGATCGCGCCGCCGCGCGGGATCGAGACTCAGAAAATCGATTAGACCGGTACGGATGTTGCGCTTGTCCTCGGTGCCGAATCCGCGGAAGCGTTCAAAATAGATCTTCGCCTGGTCGCGTCTGCCGAGATCGCGGAGCGCAAACGCGAGGTGCAAGGCGATGGTGCCGTCGCGAGGGGCGAGCTGAGCGGCGTGTTGCAGGACGCGTTCGGCGTCGGCTGGGCGGCGTTCGGCGCGATAGACCTGGCCAAGGCGGTCGAGCAGTTTAGCGTTATCGGGACTGAGTTGTGCAGCTTGCTCGAGATCGCGCCGCGCCTGTTCGTTGCTGCCGTTCTGCGCTTGGAGCGCGCCGCGCGCGTACAAAGCTTCGGCGAACTTCGGGTTTAGTTCGATGGCTCGCGACAGTTCGGCGGTCGCCTTCGCCGGATCGTTGACACTGTAACCGATGCCGAGTTCGAAATGGCCCGCGGCGTCATCCGGATGCGCGGTGACGAACTGCCGAGCAGCGGCAGGCCTTCTTTCGAACCGCCGGAGCGTATCAGCGAGAAGCCCCGTTCGCGGCGGGCCATGTCTGAAGACGAGTCGAGTTTCAGGTAATCGGCCCAGGCCTGGGCGGCGTCGGCGTGGAAGCCGGCGGCGGAGGCGGCACGCGCAAGAAGCGCGACGATGTCGGTGCGATTCGGCGCGGCCCGGCGAGCGTCAGCGATCACCATGAGGGCAGTGTCGACATCGCCGGTTTCTACCAGAGTGCGTCCCAGGCCATAGAGCGCGTCGGGGTTGCCCGGCGCTTGCGTACGAGCGGTTTCGAAGACGCTGAGAGCGCGCTCGAGATGCCCGGCGTTCAGGGCCGCGAGCCCCAGGCTGGTGCGCAGCGCGAGTTCGGCGGGGGCGCGTTCGACAGCGTTTGCGAAGACGGTTTCGGCGCGCGCGAAGGCACCGGATTCGGCCAGCGCGCGGCCGAATAGCGCCAGCACCGCGGGATCGTCACTTGAGCCGGCGTGTATGCGTTCGAGCAGCGGCACCGCCGCGGCACCGTTCTGTTCCACGAGAATGCGCCCGAGTTGCAGGTTTGCATTGGCATGATTCGCATCGAGCTTGAGCACGCGCTCGAATGCCTGTCGCGCTTCGGCGAGATTGCCGCGCGCCAGCCAGTGGTTGCCGAAGTTGTTCCAAACCGCAGGCGCGTTCGGAGCGGCTGTCGCGGCACGGCGGTAGTAGCGCTCGGCATCCGCGAATCGCTTCTCGCCATCGAGCACCAGCGCAAGCAGCATCAGCGACCGCGCATCGTCAGGAGTACGGGCAAGTTGTTTCGTCAGGATCTGCTCGGCGTCCTTTAGACGTCCTTGTTGGAACAGGACTGCGGGATCGGAAGGAGCCGCGGCGGAGGTTTGGAACAGCAGAACTAAAACGACAGGAAAGATCACGATTGTTCTGAGGGAGCACCGCGCAGGCGCTCCCTCTCTCAGCCGATTCTAGCGCGTCAGAAGTAGAGTTTGGCTCCCAACTGAACTTCGCGAGGCGTGTTGCACTGCGACGTGACCGCGCCGAAACTGCCGCTGTTGTAAGTGGAGTTCGGACCGCAGAACTGCACCTGGTTGAGTGTGTTGAACGTCTCCAGACGGAGCTCGAATAGCAAACCCTCGCGGATGGCGCCCAAGTTGAATTGCTTGAAAAGCGACGCCGAGACGACGTTCGTTCCCGGCAGCCGTATGTTGCTCAGCGCGCGCGCGGCGGTGCCGATATCGTACGCAGCCGGAGCGGAAACCACATTCGGGTTCGCGAAGTACTGGTTTAAATTCTGTTGCCAGTTGTCCGCGCGTTCGAGCGTGCCGTTCAGATTCGGTCGCTGCGAACCATACGTGGGGGCGCTCTGACCATTTGCCAGCGAAAGTGCGATGGGGAATCCGCTGGTCCAGCGATAGATTCCGTTCAACTGCCACCCGCCGAGAACGGCATCCACCACACCGGGCGCGCCGCCGCCCCACAACCGGCCGTGGCCGAACGGGAGGGCATAGACCCAGCTGAACTGGAATTGGTGCGTCTGATCGAACAGCGAAACAGCGCGCTCCAGGTGCCGGTTGTACGGATCCTGGATCGAAGTGGACATCGCGCCCAGCCAGTCGGAGTTCGAACCGGAACTCGACGTGTCGTCAAGAGATTTCGAAAAGACGTAGGTGGTCAGGAACTGCAAGCCGTGCGAGAGCCGCTTCTCCAGCCGGATTTGCAGGGCGTGGTAAATGGAATTCGCCCACGGGGGGTTGTTGCCGCTGAAGCTGGTGTACTGCGGGAAGGGACGGGCCAGTTGCCATCGTGCAACCGTTTCGGTCGATAGGCTGCTGTTCGGATCGGTGATGATCCCGTAGAACGGATTCGCCACCTGATCGTTCCAGTAGCCGGACTGTCCTTGCATGAACCCTTGCCCTACGTATTGCGGCGCAAGATTCAGTTCGTTAGCGCCGCCCCAGAACAGGTGTGTGCCTTTCTTTCCGATGTAGCTGGCTTCGACAACTGCGGCGAACGGCAATTCGCGCTCCAGGCCGAAGGTCCACGTCTGTTCGTAGGGACTGGTATTCCAACCGGGAATCGGTCCCTCGATATCGCGTCCCAGGTTGTAGCTGCTGTTGAGTTCGGCCCGGGTCGGCGGCGGTATGATCCCGAGCGGGGCTGGATTGGTGAGCGTGGCGAACGGATAAGGCGATTGCGCGATCTGCGGATCGAAGTCCTGCCAGGGTGTCACCTGCAGGAATCCCATGAATCCGCCCGCGCCCGTCCCGGCGGCTCCGATCTGGCTGGGCAGATAAAAGATGCCGTAGCCGCCGCGCGCGACAAACTTGGGCGTGATCTGGTAGGCGAATCCGAACCGCGGCGCGATATTGTTCGTATCCGGGTCCCATTGTGTCCGATGGTTCTCGTCGGTGAAGGCGGGAACGCCAGTCAGGTTCATGCCCTGAATGGGCGACGCCGCGTTCGGATCCAGGTAGTCCATCCGGTTATAGCGCTCGGTGCGAGGCATCTCCAGGTCGTAGCGAACGCCGAGGTTCAGCGTGAGCTTTTCGGTTACCCGCCAGTTGTCCTGAACGAAGCCGGCATACTTCCAGGCCGAAGTGCTCGTGTACAGCGGCAGTTCAACACCTCCCCACTGCCCCTGTCCCGGGAAGCCGATCAACAGTCCGGCCATCGGATCACCACCCACCGAAAAGGCTTGCTGAGAGGTCGAGTTGTTCTGGAATATGGCCAGTCCGCCGGGATATCCGGCCTGGCGGAAATTGATGCGATGCAAGCGAACTTCGGCTCCGAGTTTCAGTTCGTGCTTGCCCGCGATTTGACTGACACTGCCGATCAGGTGATGGACTTCCGAAGCGTACTTCATGATGCCCCAACCCTGTCCGCCGATGTTTCCGCAGCACGCCGCCGAATCGTAGTTGTTCACGTATATGGTGGGCGCCGCATTGAGACCGGAGGCCGTCATGTACTCCGGTAATCCGAGTTCGGTGATGTAGTTGTAGTCCGGGAACTGCCCGGTGACACCGGGACGGTCCTGGAAACTGCGCGTGCTGCCCAACGACACCGCCAGCACCGTTGTGGGCGAGAAGGTGTGCGTCCAGTTCAGCGCCCCGAGCTTCGGTCCGCCGATGGTCGGTCCGGAGCTGCAGGGGTCGAGCGCGTTCGGGAAACAATTCGCGGGATTGCTGTTAGCGCGGCCCCAGGCGAATTTCCCGCTCAACTGATCGTAGTCCGTAATGCGGTAATCGATCTTCACGTCCAGTTGGTCGCCGGTGTTGGCATTCGATCCGGTACCGACCCAGTTGCTGAAACGGTTGTAGCCCGCGGTGCCAATTCCGAGGTTCGGCAATGGAAAAGCGTTCATAATCTTCTGGCCGACAGGATCGATCAGGTTCCCGGGGGTCTGCGGCAGCGGGTGAGCCGGACTGCCCGGGCTGATGTAGTTACCGATGTTGTTAAACGGGATGAATTGGGTGCGGACGGGGCCGCCCGCCGACGTGCTCCACGTCGCCACGTTTGGATCCCAAAGCTGGCCTTCGGTGTCGAGGCATTGGCCCGCGGCATCGAAGCCTGCCGAGCATATTTCGGCGAAGTTCCCGGCACGCATCGCCGCGCTCGGGACGCCCGCGCGGAAGGTCTGGGCCTGCCGCTCGCGCGTGCCCTGGTAATCGGCGAAGAAGAAGACGCGATCGTGCTTGATCGGCCCGCCCACAGTGCCGCCGAACTGATTCCAACGCATCGAGGGCTTGTCGAGCCCGGCGGTATTTGCGAAGAAGCTATTGGCGTTGAATTTCTCGTTTCGAACGAACTCGTACAGGCTTCCATGAAGCTGGTTGGTGCCGGAGCGCGTGACGACGTTCATGACGGTGGACCCGCTGAACCCGATCTCAGCGCTAAAACCGGACTGTTGCACGCGGAACTCCTGCACGGCGTCGACGGATGGCGTGTAGAGGGGCAGTTGAAAGTTGCCATTCTGCTCGGCGGCCACCGTGCTGACACCGTCGATCAGCACGTCGGAGGTCGCGTTGCGGCTGCCCTGCGAGATAAAGTTGTTTCCCCATCCGCTGCTCCCGCGCGGTTCGGATATCCCCGGAGCCAGTCGCGCCAAGTCGAAAACGGCCCGGCCAATGAGCGGCAGGTCGTTGATGAATGTGCGGTTGACGGTTTGGCCGGTGACGGCGTCCTGCGTCTGCAGAACGGGCGCGCCGGCCGCCACTACCTCTACCGTCTGCTCAGCTCCGGCAACGGCCATGGCGATATCGACCGTTGCGTTCTGATTGACGTTGAGCGTCAGGTTCTCTTGCGTGTAGGTTCGAAATCCGGTCGCTTTAGCTTGCACGTTGTACGTGCTTGGCGGCAGCGAACGGAGCACGTATCGGCCCTGCGCGTCGGTAACGCCGTTGTAGGTCAGGCCCGCGGCTGACGTCCGTGGCTGTGACAATCACGTTCGGAATTACGGCGCCGGTGGGGTCTGTGATTGTTCCGGTGATCGATCCCGTATACAACTGGCCCCAAGCCGAGAGCCCCAGGAAAATCCCGAGCGACAAAGCGACGAAACAACGTAGTTCCGTTATTCTGTTTTGCACTGGTACCCCCAGAAACCGGCGCTAAGGTAGCGCCGTTGCCGATGAGACTGGTTACCTTTGTTACGTGTTTCGCCGTAACGGTAATACCTGTGACTTGCGAGGTCGCCGGGGCTCAGTTCTGGTGATGGGCTGCTGTGGCACCATGCGCGGCATCGGCCTGAAGCTTGCGGAAAGCCCTCATGTGCCGTATCGGTTGAAACGCCGGATCATCGAAGTTGATGCGTGTTGCCGCTGGTAGGTCCGGCCGCATGACTACCGCTTTGAGGTGAGCAATGGCTTCGTCGTAGCGTTTGGCCTTGATGAGCGCGAGCGCGAGAGAGCGTTGAGTCTCGAGCGTCGCGAAGTGGTTCGGACCGTAGCTGCGCTCGTGCGCGTGGAGGCCTGTTCGAGCAGCATGCGGCCGCGTTCGATGTCCCCGAGGCTGACGCAGGTCGTCGCCAGGCTTTCGGCCGTATCGGCTGTGCGCGGGTTGTCCGGACCCATGGTGGCCATGCGGATGCGATACGCGTTCATCAAGCAGATAATAGTCTTGACGCTGGAATTGTCGCCTCCAAGCGCAGCACGACGCTGACATGCGTTGAGCGGTCGCTGGTGGTGCCGCTGCTTCCCCAAGCGTTCATGGACGCACTGGCGGGTATTCCGTACAAGACGGTCAACTAGTCATGCACCTTCGCTACTTCCAGGACGAGGCGTTGACGGTCGGCCCACAGCGCTATCAGGCGGGTGTCAACAACCAAATAATTGAGATGGCTACCGGCGCTGGCAAGACGCCTCTCCTGTCGAATGCGAAGGACCGGTACAACCTGGACGGGCGGATGCTCGTGCTCGTCCACCGGGAAGAGTTAGCGGAGCAAGCAGCGGACAAGATCCGCCGCTGGAACCCCAAAGCCACGGTGGGGATCGAGATGGCCTCGCACCGCTCGAAGCCGACCGATGATTGGGTGGTAGCGAGCGTTCCGACGATTGGCCGCGCCGGTTCTCCACGGTTGCTCCAGTTCGACCCGAATGACTTTGGGGGTGTTATTACCGACGAAGCGCATCACGCGGCTGCGAACAGCTACAAAACCATTTACCAGCACTTCGGCACACACCAGAACCCGAAGATGCTGAACCTGGGCGTGACTGCCACAGCGTTCCGCTCGACCGGGGACCTCGGTGAGGTCTACGACAAAATCGTTTACCGCTACCCGATCCTGAAGGGGATTCGGGACGGCTACCTCTCCGACCTACGAGGCATCCGGGTCTTTTCCGACACCAACATCGGTGAGGTCGAGGTGCGGGGCGGCGACTTCGTGCCGGGACAGTTGGCGAACAAGATCAACAACCCGAAGCGCAACGAGTTGGTTGTACAGTCCTGGCTGAAGCATGGGCAGGATAGGCAAACCATCGGGTTCACCGCAGGCATCGAGCACGCCCAGACGTTGGCCGAGGCGTTCAAGCGGTATGGGGTCGCGGCAGAGGCAATCTGGGGTGACGATCCACTGCGAGCCGAGAAGCTGACGTACCACCGGCAAGGGCACATCAAAGTCATCCTGAATGGCGGCTCGATTTTGACCGAGGGAAACGACGATTGGCGAGTGGCCTGCATCATCATGGCTCGCGACACCAAGAGCCCGCTGGTATACACCCAAGCGCTTGGTCGGGGCACACGCATCCCAGAAGGGATCGACAACCTCTTAGAGGCTAAGCAGCGCGGCCTGCATATCGAGAAGGAAGATTGTCTCGTCATCGATGTGGTGGACGCCTCGAAGCGGCACACACTGATGTCTCTGCCCAGCCTGTTCGGTCTGAACGAGAAGGCCGATCCGAAGGGGCGGGCGATGACGGAGATCCTCGATGAGGTCGAGGAGGTGCAGAAGGCCAACCCCTGCTCGACACATCCAAGATCGAGGACCTGTCCAAGATCAAGGTGTTCGCAGAGGAGGTCAACCTCTTCAATGTCGAGTACGCGCCTGAGATTGTGGCCCTCTCGGAGTACCAGTGGCACAAGACGAGCATCGGATCGTACGTGCTCTTGCTGAGGGACGGCGACTACTGCGTGCTGACGCAGACCCTGTTGGGGTGGGACATTGACGGCAAGGTGAACAAGTACCAGATCCACGAGCACAAACCCACGTTCGAGGGGGCGGTGAAGGAGGGCGACCTCCAGGTGTTCCTGTGCGGCGGCAAAGCGTTCATGAACGCGGCGAAGCGGCAACTGAAGAAGGACGCGGAACCGCCCACACCAGCGCAGTTATCCTGGTGCCGGGTACACAATGTGAAGGTCCCTCCCGGCACAACGTTCGGTGACATCCGGCGACGGATCAACGTAGAGGCTATGAAGATCAAACAACGACGGGGGTTCAAAGTCTGATGGCATTACCAGCATTGTCTACGGATGAAGTGATGGGGATGAGTGCGGGCGAGCGGTGGGAGTACTTCTGCGAATATGCCCCGGGTGCGCGACGTAGAAGTGGAGCCTACGCCGCCCGGCGGGCCTCCCAGTAGTCCTCAAAGCGGCCGTTGAGGTGGCAACAACGCAGGGCGATAATGGCATTGGCTCCCCGAACTGTCCAAAACATTCCGGACTGTTTGAGCCGGGAACCGATTACAGTCTTGCAGCCGGCTTCGATGACACCTGAGCCAATGAATAGGTGCTGGTGGCGAAATCTGGGATAGCGCATGCGCTCGGCGTTGCGCTCAAAATAGTCGGCTTCGATGCGGAGTTTCTCGCTGACCTCGGGATGGGTGGAAGGGATGGAACGAAGTGAGACCACCAGCTTTTCGATCTTGCCCTTGTCGAGTAGACGGCGCTGGTGGGTCTTGATCCAGACTTTCTGCTCCCACGTGTCGTTGGGGTAGAGTTTGCGAGCCAACTCCCAGAGGTGCTGGCGAGCGTGATATAGATCGACGACCTGCACCGCGCCGGGAAAGTACAACTCAGCAAGATTCCAGATCCATTCGGCCCCATCGCCCATCACTACCTTCTTTTCGGCGCGGCTCCAGCCGCGATTCCAAGCCTCCAGGTAGATGCGCTTGCCAAACTCTTCGGCGGTCTCGAGGGCGCCGGTGTAGGTGGTCGAATCCGGATCGCGGATCGGATAGCCTTCCTCGTCCCAGCCGGTCTGGGTGAAGACGCATCCCAACTTGACCTCCCGGGTGTGGGCGGGTTGGCCGTCGGTCTTGCCCTTCCGCCCCACGGTTTCCTTCTTCACCACCGGAACTCCCGTCCCATCCATCTGTACATACAGGATGGGAATTGGTTCGCCCACCACGATGGGCAGGTCCAGTTGGACGGCTCGCTGAATCGCCACCTGCTCGCGGGCTGCGACACTCTCCCCGATGGCCTCGGCCGTGCGTTCCACCGCTTTGGTGGTGATCTCCAGATCGGCAAGCAGTTTCAGTTGCCGGCGGCCATGATCGAAAGAAGCCTCCTGTCCTACAACAGCCTGCATGCGGCGCACCGCAGGAGAGATCTCCGTGCTCTCGATGTCCAGTTCGACGTCGACGGGAAATTGTCCGTTAGGGCAGTGCGGGCAAAGGTAGTAGGGCCGCGATATTCTGACTGGGCCGACCGCGGTCAGCACGGGCTTACTGCGTAATTCCCGGTAGCCAGCCTCGTGCCCGCAAGCGCAAGCAAGAGTCCGTTGATCGGCATCTGGGATTGTAAATTGCAAGAGTTCGGTCAGGGCTGTGGCGCCGGCGTGGTGCATTGCCGAGCGAATCGCCATTTCGACGGCTTCCAAATCCAGGCGTCCGGTCTTGTGGCGGCCTGTGAAGAGGATGCGCAGTAGTTGTTCTACTTCGCGGGCGACCTCCTGGCGGATGGTTTGCGCGGTTTTTTTTCCTCGGGTGAGAGAGTCTCAGCAACAGGGCGTGCCCGACAGATTTTTTCATTCACTTCCAGCAACTGCTGACTGAGTTGCCGAAAGCGATGAAATGCCTCTACCTCACGCTGTGCTTTGCGCAGTTCGGCGGCCGAAGAGAAGCTCTCGCTGACCGTCTTTCCATTGATCTTGCGAGTCAGCCGGAAGTTTGGGCCATGGCCGGGGTGGTTGGGCTGGTGACAATGGCAGGTTGGCTTTCCACAGCGGCCATTGATGGCGGTGATAGAGCCACTTCGAAGATCGCCCAATTCGAGGATCTGCATCAGAATGGCGGAACGCTGCTGTTCCAGGGCTTCGAGGGATACGGACAAAAGGGCACCTCCAATCCTAACGTATAGATACGTTAGGATTATAGCGCCAAAAAAAGAAAACTGCCGAATTCATCCTTGTATGTCGCGCACCCATATGCCCCTCGCATCCCCGACGCATATGCTAGAGTCCTTACCCAAGGGATTGTAGTGTAATTGAGTCAGATTTCAGGCAGCGAGTTTTTGGTCACGGCAGGCGCGTTGGATTTCGGCCTGGACGCGATCGAAGGCGTCGCGAAGTTGTGAGGTCATCGGTGGGCCAACTGCCATAATCTCGGCGAGCTTGGGACGGAGCAATCGGGCGTAGGTGCGGGTGAAGAACAGAGCGATACGCAGCCCGGCTTCGGTCAACTGATACCGGTGAGTTTTGGAGATGCGCTCAATCAGTCCATGCAGGCGAAGCCGGCTTAGATCGTACGTCATCCGGCCTGCGGGGTATTGTGCCGGGTCAAGGCCCAGCAGTTGAGCCAGCAAGGCTCGCATTTCCTGGTTGGTGAAACCCCGGAGTTGGAAGCTGAACAACACCAGCACACTGAGCAGGGCCTGCACCCGTGCATCATCGAAGCGGAGAGCGGCCGCTCTCTGCCCATTGACTTCAATCGGCCGCACCAGCTTCTCAAACGCGCCTTCGCCAATCGAGCAATCATGAGATACGGTTTGGACGTCCAGAAGACGCCGGTTGGCTGGGAAGCCGATCTGCCGCAGTTCCGGCGGGTTTTTCAAAAGCTTGCCGACGCCGAAGTCGCGTGTGTTGTTGATAGTGGTCTCGGTGCGCAGCGCGCGCCCTTCCTTGTGATACTGCTTGATGCGGGAGTTCTTGTAGTCGACGTGCAACGACGGCGTCACGCCATCGGTGATCACTCGCGTGCGGAACCGACCAGGGTACGGCGGCTGACGCGGCGGTCAAAGACCAGTTGCACCTGACTGGGCCGCCCGATATCGAGGTTTTCGCGAATCACTTCCTCGAAGAACACCCGCCCTGTCACGGGACGATCCAATACCTGCGTGAGCGAGAACTCGGCCTGAAGGATCGAGATCTGGTATCGGTACCCGGCCTGCCGGTCTTTGCTGGTGAACGGATGGGGCAACTTGCCAAACCACTTGCGCAACAGCGCGTCGATCTTTTCCGCCGATAAGCCGTCGCAGATGGCCTGCACACGCCTGGGATCGTTGCAGGACAGAATCCCGTTATCCAGCGCCTCATAGGCAAGGCCACGATTGCCCAACTGCTGCTTGACGTACTCGTGGCCGTTCAGACACAGCTTGGCGTTGTAGGGGAAGTAGGTGCAGAACTTGAGGAAAAATGGGCCAAAGTCGCGGTCCATGCAGTACACATAGAAGTGATTGACCATCGCCGAGGAACGCACCAGCCAGGGATAGGTGGCGCCGGTCTTCTCGTTGCGCCGCCGCTCGGTGCGGAACACGGGCGTCTTTTCCTGCGCCTTGCCAATGAACAGAACCCCTTCCTGACCCTGGAACTGGCGCCGGTAAGCGGCCGCCACATCGTCCTTGCGCTGGTTCTTCTCGAATGTCACCAGGGGCAAGTTCTGTTGCTTGGCGAACTGCTCCATGGATGCGATGAGAGGCGGTTTTGCCGTCTCCGAATTTGCCCCATTTCTGCCACGGGCTGCTAGACCATATGCGATTCGTTTTGGGTCGAGGACTCTGTTTAGCGACGATACATACGACTAAGGATATAGTTCGAGTTAGAAATCAAGAAGATGAAAAAGAGACGAAAGCGTTCGCCGGGGAAGTGAGGACCAATGACAGAAATTCCGACTGTTGAAAACGCATCGGCAATTGCAGTAGCTGCTGCCGTGCTTTCGATCGTTGTATTGTAGTGCCGGTCCGCAGCGCTATTTCCCGGGTGCTCCACGCTCGGAAGGCTACGCCGGATCTGATCCGGCAGAAGCTCGACTTCATCGATGCGGAAGCAGGAGACCGCAGGTTCTTTTGGGGAAGGTTCGCGCGCAAGTGGGACTACTATTGGCTCGCCGCCGGGGCCGGACAGATTGTGGTGGTGGCCAAAGATGCAAAGCTGGAGGACTGGCACCGCTACAACCTGCTGGTGGAGTTCGGACGACGGGTCTATCAAGTAGCAGCGGATCGGTAAAGGACTCCAGGCTCCTGGAAGCTCTCATGCCTTTGGTGCGGCTGGAGACGCGCACGGAGGCGCCACCGGCACTTCCGTCAGATTGCCGGATGGCTTGGGGGGGAACTGACGAGAGTCAGCGTCGCGAAGCCGCCCGGGACCGGTATCGGAGAGGACACGGTGTGGGTGCGGCTCGAAGCGCGGCGCGCAACAAGAGGATGCGCTGCAAGGTTGAGTTGGATCCGGCTGCGGTTGTGTGCGCAGCCTGTCCGGCCATCGCCGGTTGGATCCAGTTGACGTATCAGTGGCGATTCCGCGACGTCATTCAACATTTGCAGGCCGCTGCCCGCGAAAGACCCGCGGATGCCAGAATTCAACTTTGGAATGCGCAGGCGCTGGCCTGATCGGGGCGTCTCGGAGAAGTGCGGCGAGAGATCGAGCATGCGGTGGCATTGAGCGCCACGGATGCGTCCACCCACGCCACGAAGGCTGGAATTCTGTATCTCTTGGGCAGGTACAACGATTCGATAGCTACCGGCAGGCTTGCGCTTGGACTCAATCCGGGACACGCCGGCGCTCTGGATTGGATTTACCGGTCCGGCATGGGCGCGGGGCGTCGAGGAAGCCTTGCCGGCCAGAGGGGCCTTGATTGGCCAATTTCTTCGGCATGTCTCCGGAATGGCGCGACCACCAGGAACGTCGGTGGAACGCGGCATATCGGGGATCGGGGCGTCCCGCGGTTGGTGGCCGAACTCTTAGCGGACGCTACCAACAGTCTCGCCCGCAAAGGGCAATGCTACGATCGCGCTTCGCTGCGTGCCTGGGCGGGCGAGGGGCCGGGCGCAATCGATGAACTGGGAAACGTGTTCGAGGTCCACCCGTACCATAGCATCTACCTCGGGGTGGACCCCATCTTCGCGTCCATCCGGAACGACCCGAAGTTCCGAGCGATCATGCACCGTATCGGCCTCGACAAGATTCTCCCGCCAAAGAACTGAGTTCCAGTCTCCCGCTGTCGCGATGCCCCCTTATGGAGTGCGGGGCGCTCCTGTGACTGCGAGACATCTCCCGCCGGTGGTGGCCGAGTCACTAAAAACGTCGTTACCCGCTACGGAGCGAACGAAGGAAGATACAGACAAAGCGACCCACTTAGGTGTACTATCTCTAAAATCCCTTGCGGAGGGCCGCATGTCTGGGTCTAGAATACGGATCGTTGCAGTTTTGATCGGAGCGGGCGTGACGGCACGTGCGGCGGATCACTCTCCTGATTACCTCACGCAGGTAAAGCCCATTCTGGCGGAAACCTGCTACATGTGCCACGGCCCGACTCAACAGAAGGCCGGCCTCCGTTTGGACAGCGAGCCGGCGGCTCGTTCGGTTTCCATTCCCGATGCGCAAGGCAGCAGCGAACTGATCCGGCGCATCACCAGCAAGGATCCGAGTGTTCGAATGCCGCCTTGGCCGACGGCTCTGCTGCTTGCTCCGGATCAAGTCGAGATTCTGAAGAGATGGGCGGCCGCCGGAAGCCCATGGGAGGACGCCACACCGTCTCCGGCGAGCCGCCGCTTCATCAGTGCGATCGATCGTGACAATCGCGCACAGGCTCGTTCGCTCCTCGCCGATCGCTCTCTCGCGAACAGCAGGGATGCCGACGGCGCTACGGCGTTGATGCACGCTGTTCTCAATGCGAACCTCGATTCAATAAAGCTGCTGCTCCGGAATGGAGCCGATCCGAGGGCCCCCAGCCATGCGGGTGCGACGGCATTGATGTGGGCGGTTGACGACGCTGCTAAAGTGGCTGAACTCTTGAAAGCAGGCGCTGACGTCAATGCCCGATCAAACCGCGGAACCACGGCTCTGCTTGCGGCATCTGTCATCTTTGGGAATACCCCCGTCGTCTCCAGCCTCGTATCCGCGGGCGCGGATGTGAACGCAACGGATGCCGACGGGTGGACGCCGCTCGTCAAAGCCGCTTCCGCCGGCGACGTTCAGATGGTCCGGCTTCTGATTGCGCGCGGAGCGAAAGTTGAACAGGTTTCCGGGAATTTTTCGCCGCTCACGGCTGCTGCGTGGTACGGCCACACGGAGGTCGCACGCCTCCTCGTCGAGAGCGGGGCGGGCGTGAACACGATCGACGGCAATTTCGGGATGCCGCCAATCGCCGTGGCTGCCGTTTTCGACCGGGAGGACATCCTCCGGTTGCTGCTCGACAAGAAGGCGGACCCGAATAAGAACACCAAGGCGATCTGGGCCTTCACTCCGGGGACACCTTTGATGCTGGCCGCATATACCGAATCGTTACGGCCGAATTTGGTGCAACTGCTGCTTTCTCACGGCGCGAAAGCGGATTTAGCCACTCCGGAAGGGCAGACTGCGCTGGGACGGGCCAGACAGAAGGGCGAGACGGAAGTGGTCCGGTTGCTTCTCGCCGCCGGCGCCCGCGAGCCCACTGGCACCGAGGCGCACAGTCCTCGTCCGGCCGTAGGCGGGCCTCCGGCCATCCGAACCGCGGTGGGACGAAGCCTTGCCCTTCTTCAGAAAAGCGATGTCCGGTTTCTGGAACAGACCGGTTGCAAGTCCTGCCATAACCAGGCGCTGCCCGCGATGGCTTATGGCCTGGCGCGCGAACGCGGGTTCCCCTTCGATCAACGAGTGGCGCGACGCCAGTCGGATTTCGTGCTCGCCATTATGACTGCCCAGCGTGAGAAAGTCCTGCAACTCATGGAGGACGATGGCCCGCCTTCATCGGGCGGCTATGCTCTGGCCGGATTGGCAGCAATGGGCTATTCCGCAAACGCCACCACCGCCGCATTCGTCCGCAACATCGCCCTCAGGCAGTTGCCGGCGGGAAATTGGCATGTCCTTGCTGCCCGTCCGCCCATGGAGTACAGCCCGGTTCCCGCCACGGCGATGGCCATTCGCGCGCTGTCGTTGTATGGCGAAGGCAATCGCCAGTCCCATTACCGAACGCGCATCGAGCGGGCCAAGGCCTGGCTCTTGCGCTACGCGCCCCAGTATTCCGAGGAGCGAAATATGAAACTGCTCGGGCTGGCGTGGGCGAAAGCCGACCCTGCGGTGTTGCAGAGCCTCGCACGCGACGTGCTGTCACACCAGCGAAAGGATGGCGGATGGTCTCAACTCGACACGCTACCGAGCGATGCGTATGCTACCGGCCAAGCGCTCTACGCGCTGAACCAGGCCGCCGGGCTGCCGGTGAGCTCCCCGGAGTATCAGCGCGGCGTTGAGTTTCTCAGGCGGACCCAGTTAGAGGATGGGTCCTGGTTCGTCAAGACTCGCGCCATAGCGATTCAACCACCGCTGGAAAGCGGTTTTCCGCACGGACGGGATCAATTCATTTCGACTGCCGGCACCAGTTGGGCTGCCATGGCGCTTATGCTCACCGAGCCTCCACAAGGCCGATAGAACAAACCCGCACCGGCCCAAACCGATGTCCCTGAGGCGTAAGGATCAGTCTCCGGACGCTAAGCGCTACAAACATGAACATCACCAGACGAATCTTGAAAAGGGAATTGCAGAGGGCAAGTGAAGTAGCGTTGGATGAGTTCTCGGCGAATTGGGACGCCAGCCATACGACGATTAGCCAAGTGTGGCGTCGGAACTGGGAGCGGGCGACGTTCTTCGCCTTCCCGTCGGAGATCCGAAAGGTGATCTACACGACGAACGCCGTAGAGTCACTGAATCTGAGCCTCCGGAAAATCATCAAAACGCGCGGCTCTTTCCTAATCAACAAGCTGCCATTCGGCTGCTCTATTTGGCCTGCGGAACCACTCGAAGAAGTGGGGGTCCGTGCAGGCGTGCGTACCCATGGTTGATCCACCGGCTCACATATCGCCGCGCCAACCACGACAACATCCAAGGGAACATCACGACGCCCTTCGACATGACGGTGCTGAACGATCTCGATCGCTTTCACCTCGTCATGAACACTATCGACCGCCTGCCGCAGACCGGCGGTAAGGGTCTACCTGAAGCAGCAACTCAAGGACAAGCTGATCGAGCACAAGCAATACATCGACAAAACGGCGAAGACCTACCCGAAGTCCGCTAGCAGGCTGCGGAAAAAGTAAGTCGCGCGAATGATCCCACTTACTTGCAATTGGTCCGGTTAGTAAATAAGCGACAGCACACACAGACCCACATGTGCGTGGGCGTGCCTAAAACGGCTGATTTTATGAGTTTTAGTGGCCCTCAGCTCCGCCTTCCGGCGTGGAGACACACTACTCCTCATACAGTCCCTCCGGCAAAGACCGGCGACAGATTCCGGATGCGTACCAAGTTATAGGCGGCCGCTGCCAGCGTGAATCCCCACTGCACCAACTTCAGTCCGCGGTGCCTCAGTTTCCGCATCCCACCGATCGTCTTCATCCAGCCGAAGATCTCTTCCACCCGCTTACGCTTCCGCTGGCTTACCCCATACCCGGCGTGCCGGGTGGTCCGCCCATCAATCGCGCTCTTGCGGCGCTTGTTGTTTTGCGCCACGTGCGGCGTTACCTTCAGACTCCGCGCCTCGGCCACGAAGTCCTTCGTGTCATAGGCCTTGTCGGCGCCCACCGTCACCGGATGATTGCCTGGAATCGTTTCCATCATCACCAACGCCGCATCCCGCTCGGCTGTACCCGTGGCCTGCAGCACTTCCACATCGGCCACCAGTCCGTTGCGGTTCTCCATCAACACGTGGCCGCTGTAGCTCAACTTCGCCTCTTTGCCCCCGCCCTTGCGGGCCAGTCGCGCATCCGGATCCGTCGTCGATTGGTGGGTCTGGTTGCTCCGCTTCTCCCCGTGGAAGTTCACGGTCGGGTTGCCGGGATCGTCCGGCGGCGTCTCTTCGCCTCCATCTACCTTCTTGAAGCTTTTCAGACTGGCGCTGGCTTCCAGCAGTGTGCCATCCACCGTAAAGTGCTCGTCCGACATCAGGTCCAGTTCCCGCGCTTGGGCCACCACCTGATGGAAGAACTCCTTGGCCACCTCCGCCTCGATCAACCGCTCCCGGTTCTTGGTGAACACCGTGACATCCCATACCGCATCATCCAGGTTCAATCCCACGAACCAACGGAACAGCAAGTTGTAGTTCAATTGCTCCATCAGCATCCGTTCGCTGCGGACCGAGTACAACACCTGCAACAGCAACGCCCGCAGCAGTTTCTCGGGTGCAATCGAAGGCCGACCGAAAGTCGAATACATCTTGCCGAACAACGCGGACATCTGCAACAGGATGCGGTCGGTGATCTGGCGGATGGCCCGCAAGGGGTGATCGGCCGGGACGCGATCCTCCGGCGACACATAACTGAACATCGCCGACTGCTGGGTATCGGAGCCACGCATAAAACAATTGTACTGTGTATTGTTTTATACGCCAAGAGCGCACTTACTTTTTCCGCAGCCTGCTAGTGGAAGTGGGGACCAAGCGGCGCAAAGCCGGCGTGATTCCGGTTGGCCCTTCAACCGCAAATCCGCAGCGACAGCGCATGATGCCGCGCGGATTGAAGCGCCCCGAGAGGAGGTGCAATTCCTGCCATCCGGAATGCAAGAAGTGTCGAGTTCAGGCCTGAAGATTGCTCC
The DNA here is from genome assembly GCA_963720745.1 of uncultured Acidobacteriota bacterium. Taxonomy (GTDB): domain Bacteria; phylum Acidobacteriota; class Terriglobia; order Bryobacterales; family Bryobacteraceae; genus TMP-7. The sequence goes on along the minus strand of CAVRGO010000001.1, from coordinate 2,106,929 downwards.
CGGAAGCGACCCATCGACCGGCGAGTTCATGTCGGCTTGCGCCGCAGACCTCCTCACAAGCTAGTCGAACGGCTGGTTGTGCCGCTCGCAGGCGGGAGGAAGACGCGGCAGTGTTCGTGCAGTGGGGAATGCTGGCGCTCGACGCGTCGAAATAATGATCAAGAAGGAGAAATCTATGGGGCACGTAAATATGGCCGTGGTCCTGATGGCGGCGGCAGCCGCGTTCCTGCCGGCGCAGGATCCCCCGAGCCGAGTGGGCCGCCTCAATTACCGTGACGGCCCGGTCTCTGTCCAACCGGCCGGCATGAATGAATGGGTGGATGGCAATGTCAACCGGCCGCTTACTACTGGCGATGGTGTTTGGGTCGGTGACCGCGGTAGAGCCGAGTTTCACATCGGATCGACGGCTTTACGCCTGAGCGGACACTCAGACTTCCAGTTACTAAATCTGGACGATCGGACCGTTCAGATCCGTCTGTCGGAAGGGACGCTGACGATCCGTCTTCGCAATCTCGCACAGAGCCAGGTTTTTGAGGTCGACACACCCAACCTTGCTTTCTCCGTAGGCCGGCCTGGCCAGTACCGCATCGACGCGAACCCTGATTCGCGGACCACCATTGTCACGGTCCGGGATGGAAGGGGCGAGGTGACCGGCGGCGGCCAGTCGTTCCCGATTTACACGCGGCAACAGGCGGTGGTGAGGGGCGACGATCAAATTGACTACAATGTCGCGGCCGTCGGTGGAAGCGACGACTTTGACCGATGGTGCTCTTCGCGTGACCTCCGCGAGGACCGATCCCAGTCCGCACGTTACGTTTCGCGCGAAGTCCCCGGCTACGACGACTTCGATCAATACGGCCACTGGGGGAATCAGCCCGGCTATGGCCAGGTCTGGATGCCGACTACAGTCGCGGCAGGCTGGGCGCCCTATCATGACGGGCATTGGGCCTGGATTTCCCCTTGGGGTTGGACTTGGGTGGACGATGCTCCGTGGGGATTCGCGCCCTACCACTATGGACGCTGGGCTTCCTTTGACGGCCGGTGGGGCTGGATACCGGGACCCTATGGCGTGACTCCTGTCTACGCGCCCGCGTTGGTGGCGTGGATTGGTGGAGGGAGAGGGGGCTCCGGTTTCAACCTGAGCTTCTCTATTGGCACGGCAGCGGCAGTTGGATGGTTTCCCCTGGGCCCTCGTGAGCCGTATTATCCGTCTTACCAGGCGAGTCAGGGTTACTTTACGCGGGTGAACACCACCAACACGGTAATCAATGGCACCACCATCAATAACTATTACAACAGACGGGATTCCAGTCATTCGGCGATTACTTATGTCAACCAGAGGGTCCAGAACGGCGTTACTGCGGTGCCGCAAAACACGTTCGCCAGCGGGCGCAGGGTGAACCAGTACGCGCGCGCGGTGCCGGCCGCTCAACTAGGTTCGGTCCAGGTGGTCGCCGCTCCGCCCATTGCGCCCCAAAGGTTGAGCGTTCTGGGGCCGGGTGCGGATAGCGCCTCCCATGCTGCGCGTCCCCCAGCCAACGTGCTGAGCCGAGCCGTCGTGGCGCGGACACCTCCCCCGCCGGCTCCGGTCCCCTTCGACCGGCAGCAGGCAGCGCTTGCGCAGAACCCCGGCCGCCCTCTTCCGTCAATCGAGGTCCGGCAGATACGCCAGAGTGCGCCGGCTCCGAGTGCGCCGGTTCGCGTGGTGGATATAGGCCGGGTAAAGCGTGTTCAACCGATTGTGGGTGCAGAACCTCAGCGTGGGCAGCAACAACAGAAGCAGGGGCAGGACGTCCGGCAGCAGCAACAACAGAAGCAGCGGCAACAGGACGCCCAACAGCAGCAACAACAGAAGCAGCAGCAGGAGGCTCAGCGGCAGCAACAACAGAAGCAGCAGCAGGACGCCCAGCGACAGGAACAACAGCGGCAGCAGCAGGACGCCCAACGGCAGCAACAACAGAAGCAGCAGCAGGACGCTCAGCGCCAGCAACAACAGAAGCAGCAGCAGGAGGCCGACCGGCAGCAGCAACAGAAGCAGCAACAGGATGTCCGGCAGCAGCAACAACAGAAGCAGCAGCAGGACGCCCAGCGACAGGAACAACAGCGGCAGCAGCAGGACGCCCAACGGCAGCAACAACAGAAGCAGCAACAGGACGCCCAACGGCAGCAGCGTCAGAAGCAGCAGCAGGACGCCCAGCGACAGGAACAACAGCGGCAGCAGCAGGACGCCCAACGGCAGCAACAACAGAAGCAGCAACAGGACGCCCAACGGCGGCAGCGTCAGAAGCAGCAGCAGGAGGCCGACCGGCAGCAGCAACAGAAGCAGCAGCAGGAGGCCGACCAACAGCAGCAGCGACAGAAGCAGCAGCAGGACGCCCAACAGCAGCAGCGACAGAAGCAGCACCAGGACGCCCAGCGGCAGCAACAAAAGAAGCAGCAGCAGGACGCCGACCGACAGCAGCAACAGAAACAGCGGCCGGATCGAGGGAAGAAGAGCCCTCCAAACAAGGACGACAAGGAGTAGCCCAAGTGATGGCGCATCCTGAAGTTCTCCGATCAAGTCGGTGCAGACCTTCGGGCATGTAGGCAGTGCTGGATGTCACAGGGCCAGGAAGTTCGTCCTGCGGCCCATCTGCGATGTTTCGCGTCATTCGTGTTGAGGACGTCGGCTGCGATGCAGCAGGAGAAACAGGCCTGCCGTTTGACGCGGACGCGGTGGCTCTGCCAGTCAGACGTTCCATGGTCCGTCCGCTCATGCAGTCGCGGGCACCTGACGGCAACTCATGCTCGGTTTCGGGCTGGCGGGCCTGGCTGGGAGCCCTGAAAGCCCGAGTTCGTGGTCGAACCAGGATCCGCCGGCGTTCGTACCTTATACTTTAGGTGGCAAGGCGCTGTTCGCGAGGCAGCGTTCATACCGGCACCGGCGCTGCACACTGCCCAAAACCGGCCGCTGTTCTGCCGCATGACAGCACACGCCTGACGTTGCTTGGGATGACCTGGCAGCGGAGGACCAAATGACGAAAAAGGAGAAGCGGCCGACGGAAGCTGTCGTCTCCCGCCCGAGAGGCCTGCCGGGCGCTGAAGGGAAGTCCTCCGGCGCAACCTCCAGAGCTCGGTTTCCGGTGGTGGGGATCGGCGCCTCCGCGGGAGGCCTGGAAGCGTGCACGGCGTTGCTCAAGGCCCTCCCGGTCAACCCAGGGATGGCGTTCGTGGTGGTCCAGCACCTTAATCCCCACCATGAAAGCATTCTGCACAAGCTTCTCTCCAGGACAACGGAGATGCCCGTCATCCAGGTCGAGGACGGAATGGTCCTGGAGCCGGACCATGTCTACGTCATCCCCCCGCAACACGACATAGCCGTCCGGCAGACTACGTTGCGGCTGTCGCGACGACGGACCGGCGGCAGACACTTGCCGGTCAATCGCTTCTTTGCGTCCCTCGCGAAGGACCAGAAGCGCGCCGCCATCGGGGTCATTCTATCGGGCACGGCGTCCGACGGAACGCTGGGACTACAGGCCATCAAGTCCGAAGGCGGCGTTGCCTTTGCGCAGGATCCTAAGTCGGCAGGATATCCGGGTATGCCGGAGAGCGCGATTCTGACGGGGTGCGTGGATTTTATTCTGCCGCCCGAGGAGATTGCCCGCGAGCTTGTCCGGCTGGGGCGCCTGCCGTACACCAGGAGAGCCGCCGTGCCCGATGCGGAACCAATGTTGGCAGGCGCCGCCGATCTTCAAAAGATCATCCAGATTCTGCGGACGGCCACGGGGGTCGACTTCAGTCTTTACAAAATCGGAACGATCAAGCGGCGAGTCGCGCGCCGGATGATCCTCCACAGAATCGAAAGCCTGGAACGCTACGAATCGTTTCTTCAGCACAATCCCAGCGAGGTGACGGCGCTTTACCAGGACATCTTTATCCACGTTACGCACTTCTTCCGCGAGCCGGAGACCTTTGCGGCGCTGCAACGAAAGGTTCTCCCCAAGCTGATCGCGAAACGGCCGAAGGGCGAGCCCCTTCGCGTGTGGATCCCCGGATGCTCCACCGGCGAGGAGGCGTACTCGATCGCCATCACGCTTCTGGAATTCCTGGAAAAGCGTGCCCCGGCGACCCCTGTCCAGGTCTTCGGCACGGATATCAGTGCGCCGGCCGTTGACACTGCGCGGGCGGGAACATACTCGGAAACTGCCGTGGCCAATGTCTCCCCGGAACGTCTGAAGCGTTTCTTTGTGAAGGTGGGAGACAGTTATCAGATCGGCAAGCCGGTCCGGGACAGGTGCGTGTTTGCGCGGCATGACCTGGGCAGGGATCCCCCTTTCTCCAGGCTCGACCTCATCAGTTGCCGCAATGTATTGATCTACATGAGTACGGCTCTTCAAGGGCGGGTGCTTTCCCTTTTTCATTACGCCCTGAAGCCAGCCGGCTTCCTTTTGCTTGGCAAATCGGAGACCCCGGGTTCGACGGGACGTCTTTTTGTGCAGGATGATCACCGGTGTAAGATCTATTCGCGGAATCCGGCGGCGGCCGTGGCCAGAACCGCGTTGGCGCTCGCCGAATATGAAAAAGCGCCGGCGCACGCCGCTCCGGCGGAGTTGACCAGCGCCGCATTCAACCTGGAAAAGGCCGTCGAGCGCATCATCTGGCAGCGATACGCCCCGGCAGCCCTGGTGGTTGACTCGGGCCTGCAGGTGCTTCATTTTGATGGGAACGCCGGCCCCTACCTGGCGCCGGCCCGCGGAGCCGCAACCCTCCACTTGCTGAAACTGGTGAGGGAAGAACTTGCGCTCGATCTCCGCACGGCGCTGCACCGGGCGAAAAAGGAGGAAACCCCGGTTCGGCGGGAAGGTATTCGCTTCCCGCAGGACGGTGGGTCGAACATAGTCAATCTGGAAGTCATCCCAATCAAAGGCCGTCATGTCAAGGGGGCGGACTTCCTCATTCTGATCGAGGAGGCTCCAGCGCGCGAAACCGCAAGGACGCGCGAAAACGCAGACGATGGCAAACTCGACGACTTGAGACAGGAACTGATTTCCACCAGGGAACATCTACAGTCCATCATCGAAACTCAGGACGCGACCAATGAGGCGCTGACGGTGGAACATGAGGAAGTCCTCTCAGCCAACGAGGAGCTCCAGAGCACCAACGAGGAACTGGAGACCGCTAAGGAGGAATTGCAGTCCACGAACGAGGAATTGACCACGCTGAATGAGGAGTTGCAAAACCGAAACGCGGAATTGGGCCATCTCGCCAACGACCTGAGCAATCTACTTGTCGGCGTGAGCATCCCGGTGATCGTCGTGGGTGGCGATCGGCGAATCCGGCGCTTCACGGCTGCGGCGGAACCGCTGCTGAATCTGATCCCCGCCGACGTGGGCCGGCCCATCAGCGATATCAGACCCAACATCGATATGCCCGAGCTCGACAGCCTGATCTCGGAAGTGAGCGGCAAAGGCAGCCTGGTGGATCGGGAGGTCCAGGGCCGGGACGGACGCTGGTACTCCCTTCGAATGAGACCATACAAGACCGCCGAGAACAAGATCGACGGGGTTCTGATGGCGCTCATGGATATCGACGTGATGAAGCGCGGCCTCGATCAGGCGCGGATGTCCCTTGATAACGCAGTCGCGGAGAGGGACCTGTCGACCAGCCTCCTGGATATGAGCGGCGCCCTGATCGTCATTCTCGACCGTGCGGGCCGTATTATCGGATTTAATCGCGCCTGCCAGGAGATATCGGGCTACTCCTTCCGTGAGGTAAAGGGGAGGGCGCTTTGGGACTTCCTGCTCCCACCGGAAGAAGTGGACGAATCGAAAGGCGCGGTCGCACGCATTCTCGAAGGCGCCCACCCCGCCAGGACTTACGAAAGGACGTGGGTCTGCAAGGACGCATCGCGCAGGGTGATCGCATGGTCGGCCATTGTACGCCTTGGCGCGGACGATGGCGTCCGGCAGATCATCGGCACCGGTATCGACATCACCCGGCGCAAACTCGACGCGGACGCCCTGCGCCGAAGCGAGGACCAACTACGGAGATTGACGGCGAACCTCATTACCGCTCAGGAAGAGGAGCGCAAACGCGTGGCTCGTGAACTCCACGACGATGTGAACCAGAGAATGGCCATGCTGGCAAACGAGGTGTCCACGTTGGAACAGACGGCGCCCGCCTCCGCTCGTCTCCTGCGCAAACAGCTCCGATCGCTTCGCGAGCGGGTGGATCAACTCTCGGATGATCTTCGCAATGCGGCTCACCGGCTCCATCCTTCGGCCCTGGAGCATTTCGGCGTGGTGGCGGCGATTGAGTCTCACTGCTCCGACTTCATGAAATTGCACGGGATCCAGGTCAAGCTTACGCATCGTAGCGTGCCGAAATCCATTCCCATGGAAGTCGCGTTATGCCTCTATCGGGTCACGCAGGAATGCCTGAACAACGTTGCGAAGCATTCCGGAGCCAGGGAGGCGGCGGTGGCTATTGAAAAGAGGGAAGGCGATATCTTCTTATCAATCACCGATAACGGAACGGGGTTCGATCCCGGCTTGGTGGCGGACCAAAACGGCCTTGGCATCGTGGGCATTCGGGAACGGGTACGGCTTGTGGATGGGACCGTTTTGATCCACTCGCAGCCAGCGCGCGGAACACAGATCGAGGTTCGAGTTCCCTTGACGAAGAGGATGGATCCATGAAGAGGCCGCGCGTCCTGCTCGCGGATGATCATACGCTGGTCTTGGATGGCCTGCGCAAGATTCTGGAACCCGAGTGTGAAGTCGTGGGAGCGGTGGAAGACGGGCGTTCCCTGCTGGTGGCCGCGAAACAGCTGCAGCCCGACATCATCTTGCTCGATATCTCCATGCCCCTGCTGAATGGCGTGGAAGCCGCCCGCAGGTTACGCGCCGCCGCGCCTGGCGCCAAGGTCATCTTTGTCACGATGCACGCGGACGCTACTTACGTCGTCGGTGCCTTTCGCGCGGGAGCATCCGGTTATGTCTTGAAGCGGTGCGCCTCGCTGGAGTTGCTGAAGGCAATCAACCAGGTGCTGAGCGGGCGTGAATACGTCACCCCCTTGATCGGGAAAGATCTTGGAGAATTGCCAGGATGGCCGCTTGGGGCTGGGGAGGCGTCCGGCGAGCTGACCGCTCGCCAGCGGGAAGTTGTGCAACTGGTGGCGGAGGGACATCCCGTCAAAGAAATCGCGGCGATTCTCAACATCTCGAGCAAAACGGTGGCCTTTCACAAGGCGAATGTGATGCGAAGATTGGGTATCCGCAGCACTGCCGAATTGACGAAATACGCTCTGGAACACGGCATCAGCGGATCCTGATCGCCATTGAGCAGAGGCAATCCCGAGCATCCTTGTTTCCCCCGAGAACTGGAGATTTGCCCAGTTCCGCCGAGTGATACCGAAGTCTAAGCTTCGAAGTAGCGCATCCCGCTGAGGAGGTCACTAGCGGGTTGCCAAGAGGAATCGATGCCATGGCCGAGGCGCTTGGGCGGGAGGTGCCGAACCTACGAAGCTTCAGTATGCGCGCCCCACCATTCGACTCGGAAAAGGCCAGCCGCACAGTACCTGCCGCCGGCCCCATTCGCTCGGCGCCCGGCCGGATCCTCATCGTCGATGATGACGAGTCCCAGCGAACCGCCCTGGCTGCCATACTTTCCGAAGGTGCCTATGACACGCGGGTCGCGGCCGACGGGTTGGAAGCGCTGGAACGGCTCACCGCCTTCAATGCAGACGTCATCGTCTCGGATCTCGTCATGCCGCGCATGGACGGCTTCGAACTGCTCCGGCATTTGAAAGAACGCGGCGACCCCACTCCCGCGATCGCGCTCACCGGCTTTGGGAGCATCGAAAAGGCGTTGTCGGCCGTTCATGACCTCAAGGCGTTCTGGTACCTGGAGAAGCCGGTGGAACCGCGCGCCTTTCAGTCCCTGCTCGAACGCGCCGTCGATTGCAAAAGGAGGCTGCAAAAAACCGACGAGTTCAGGCGCGACCTGAGGCTTCGCGGTGTGCTCGGAGACCTGGTGGGAACCTCCCCGGCGATGCAGCAGATCTTCGCGCTCGTCAGGCAGGTAGCGCCTACTTCGGCGCCCGTATTGATCTGTGGACAGAGTGGCACCGGAAAAGAACTGGTTGCCCGGGAAATTCATAGGGGTAGCCCTCGCGGCGATGGACCGTTCGTCGCGATCAACGCAGCCGCTTTACCGGACACCCTGATTGAGCGCGAGTTGTTCGGTCACGAGAAAGGCGCGTTCACGGGCGCCGTGGAGCGTTCGACCGGCTGCTTTGAGCAGGCTCACGGGGGCACTCTGCTGCTCGACGAGATCGGCGAGATGCCGCAGTCCACGCAACCAAAGCTGCTACGGGTTCTCGAGGACTTACGAGTACGACGAATTGGCGGAAAGCACGAGATCCCTGTAGACGCTCGGGTATTAGCCGCCACCAGCCAGGACCCCGGAACACATTTGCGGGAAGAGCTCTACTATCGCTTGAGCGTGTTCCAGATCGTAATCCCGCCTCTGCGTGAACATAGAGAAGACATCCCGCCGATCGCTGAGGTCATGCTGCAGAATCTGAATAGGAAATACAGCACGCGCGTCACAGGAATCGATGATGAAGTGCTGGATGTCTTTCATCGGTACGATTGGCCCGGCAATGTGCGGGAGTTACGGAATGTCCTGGAGCGGGCCACCATCGTCGCATGCGAAGGTTTGATCCGGCCGCTACACCTCGCTTCCTCCGGGTTCGGGCTAATCCCCGATCCCTATACTCGCCGATCATCCCGCAGTGAGGGCTGCGTCACGCTCCAGCCTGGCCAGTCACTCATGAAAATCGAAGAGGCTTACATCCAGCTCACCCTTGAGCACGTGCATGGCAATCGCAAACGTGCCGCCGAGATGTTGGGGATCAGCCTGCGGACCCTTCAGAACCGGATCGCCGGACTGCGCGAGGAGCGAAATGCAACCCCAAAACAATCCGTCCCCGCCGGTATGTGACTACCGTCTATGGCGTCGTTGCGTGCCGTGGGATCGGGAGCCCCTGCACAGCAGATTCGCCGGCGGTGGCCGTATCGCGGACGGGCGCCCAATCACAGGGCTTCGAGGTAAGTGAACCATGTCAACGCAAGGAAGGATAATGGGCTCGGGCGCAATAGCGCTCCAAGATTCGCTCGAGCCCAAGCCAATCTACGCCGCAAAGATGATGGCTGCCGGTAGCGCAGCAAACGAATTCGTAGAGACCGCCGCAACGTTGCGCCCAACGGAAAGGGAAATCGCCGCCGCTGCGTATCAATTGTGGTTGGACAAGGGCTGCCCCTTTGGATCGGATCAAGAAGACTGGTTCCGGGCAGAAGCGGCGCTCAAAAGAGCCCGCCGCGATACTCGCACAGAGGCCGAAATGGTCGTTGAGATCCGATGCTGGGGACATTGGGAGGTGTGGGAAATGGAATGGGGCGACCCTCATTGGGTCTGGGATTAGGCCGGGGGCAACCCCGCGGTTCCCGGTCCCGAATCAGGGCTAGTCATTTGTCCAGTTCTACCGGCTGGTATCGAAGGGTAACATTCCATTTCAGCGCATGCGGCGTAGAAAGATCCGCTGCGAGCGTGACCACGTAATGCAAGATCGGTAGACGGATTGGAGGCTCGAGCGGGGACTGTCCGCGCCGCGTAAGTGGTCGTGTTTCTTTCCTCCGGCGGCGAGCCCGGCAGGCGAGGGCCGAATCGGTTGGCTTCGACGAGCTGACGCTTTGGTCAAGCCGGATGCACGCGGGAGACATGCCACGATCATGGCCCAGGAGCCGGTTGTTAAATGAGCAGGAGCAGGGATATGGCTGCAACAACATACCAAGTGGCGGCCCGGAAAAAGGAGAGATTCCCAACTGAGTGGGTCTTGTGTGAAGGCGATGAATCTGGGGCCGAACAGGAATTGCGCCAATCGGAGGAGCTCGACCCGGAGGCTGGGTGCCGGTTTCGCCCTTCGGAGGCGAATGGGCGCCCAGCCTGCCAGTCAGCGAGACTCGACCGGCAAGCCTGCGGTGCGGCATAGTCGAGCGGCCGAGGTGTACCGGGAACACGCTGAGAGGGGAGGCAACCACAGCTTGGCGTGGCGCCTGTGGCGTCAGTTGGCGATCTGGTTCGAAATTGGCGAGTCGAATAAGAAGCCCGCGATGCGCCCTTCGTTCTTTGCATGTTTTCCTGGTCAGGCCTTCCAAGTATGAGGAGGCCTTGCCGTCCGTCACTGACGCGCCGTGGTGCCCAGCAATAGCCTCGCTTGTCTGTACGGATTAACCGAGGATGTTCAACGGCGCGCGGTCGGCGAAGTAGATCTTCGAATCTACCTAGTGGATGACCCTTAGACAAGGTGCCTTTGGACAGGATCTTCCGCCTCAACCGCCGGGTCGGCGAGCGGGTGCTGGTCTGTCTAGTTGGAGTGCAAACCAACCAGGTCGCCGGGCGCCGCACATAGCCTTGGCTCTGCGGCGAAAACAGGCCGCGGTAATGGCCGGCGGTTTTCATGTAAGCTGCATGCTGGCATGTTTCCGAGCGTGTCACCGGAGATCCAGCAACTCGTGGACGAGGGTGTGAGTGTGGTGGCTGGTGAGGTGGAACACCGCTGGGCGGACCTGCTCTGGGATGCGTGCGAAGGGAAGCTGAAACCCATCTATCGCTTCCTTGACGATCCTCCCGACCTCTCCGAAGCGTCTCGTCCTGGTAAGCACAAACAGTTCACGGCAAAGCACTTTCATACGAACTTCGGCACTATTGATTGCAGCCGTGGCTGTCCCTTCAACTGCTCGTTCTGCACTATTATCAACGTTCAGGACCACAAGAGCCGCTACCGGTCTCCGGAGTGCATAGTGAGGACAATTCGACAGGCGTACCGGGACTCCGGCGATTAATCTCTACTTCTTCACCGACGACAGCTTCGCCCGGAACCCGGCCTGGGAAGAGACCTTCGACGGACTTATCGCTCTGCGTGAAGAGGAAGGCATTGCGATCAAGTTCGTCATCCAGGCGGACATTGTCTCCCATAAGATGCCTGAGTTTATCGACAAATCGGTCCGCGCGGGTTGCTGTACCGTTTTTATTGGGATGGAGAGCTTGAATCCGTGGGATCTCGAGGCAGCGGGCAAGACTCAAAATCGGGTGCAGGAATACCGGCCTCCATCGAGGCATGGCACAACGCGTGGGTCACAACCCTGTTCGGCTATATCATCGGATTCCCTCTCGATACCGAGGAAAGCGTGGGGTGCGGCATCCGCCGGCTCATCAGCGAGGTGCGGCCCGATCAGGCCGTTTCTTCATGCCCGGTTCCAGGGATCGCCGGGCGCATGATCCAGGGCGGCTCTCCTGAGAGGCAATCTCATTCGGCCCGTCGTCTGCGATGTTGCGGCGGGCGTCGTCCTCGCTGAGGCCCAAAGCCCGGTGAGGTCGAGGCTCGTGCCAGATCTTGGAGGATTCTGGGAAATGCGTGTTCCGGACACCGCTGCTTGCGCAATCTCCAATAGTCGCCGACTTTGCGCTCTACTGCCTGTGATGCCATCGAAACTTTCGGAGCGACTGGGAGGGCACGTCAAAGGCCAGTCTTTGGGCGTATGCATCCTCATGGGCGGACCGGCGGCTACCGCAACCCTGCCCAGCTCCAATCTGCCGGATCTTCAGACCGCTCGGCCCCTTCCGGTTGGGCCCGTGAAATGCTCACTCTCCTGGGTTCAACTCCGAGAAGCAACAAGTCGCCCAAGACGAACCTGATGGGACTTCGGGCATCGAATTCGACCTCTATGGACTCTCTCGCAGGAGCACAAATGAGCGAGCACGCTGACGTAGATCAGGTGGGAGCGTATGAACAATCGGCTGAAGACGTCGCTGCCGGCTTGCGAACCAACACGGGTGTCGGCCTCAGCTCGCCTGAGGCCAAGGCTCGTCTGGAGCGATATGGAGCGAACGAACTCAAAACTGAAGGCGCGGCGCCCGCGTGGCGGCAGTTTCTTGCTCAGTTCAAAGACGCACTGGTTCTCCTGCTTGTAGCGGCTGCGGTGATATCGTGCGCGGTCTGGGCCGTGGAGGGCGACGCAAGACTGCCCTACGAGGGCCTGGTCATCATTACGATTGTTCTATTGAACGCGATCCTCGGTTTTGTGCAGGAGGGACGCGCGGAAAAGGCGCTCGCCGCTCTGCGATCTATGACGGCGCCCGAGGCTAGCGTTGTGCGAAACGGCGAGGAGTGCCGCCTATCTGCTCGAGAGCTGGTTCCTGGTGACCTGCTCGTCATCAATGAAGGTGACACGGTCTCCGCCGATGCGCGGCTCACCGAGGTAGTCGAACTGCAAACCCTTGAAGCTTCGCTCACAGGCGAGAGCGTGCCGGTGTTGAAGAGCCCGGGACCAGTGGATCACTTCGCCGGAATCGGCGACCGCTTAAACATGGTGTTCGCCGGTACCACCGTCAGCCATGGGCACGGCCGCGCTATTGTGACAGCCACCGGCATGGGTACCGAACTGGGCCAGATTGCCGGCATGTTGAGGGCGGCAAAATCTCCAGCAACGCCGTTGCAGCGGGAACTCGACCGAACTGGCAAACAACTCGGGATCGCGGTCATCGCCCTTGCGACGGTAGTTGTCACAACTCTTCTTGTCCTCTACGGCGTGCGCGATGCGAGGACAGTTGTCCAGGTGTTAATGTTTGGCGTCGCCCTCGCTGTTGCGGCTGCACCGGAGGGCTTGGCCGCCATTGTCACCGTGGTGCTCGCCATGGGGGTTCAGCGGATGGCCCGGCGCGGCGCAATTGTGCGTAAGCTCCCAGCTGTGGAAACCCTCGGTTCCGCCACCGTGATCGCTTCGGACAAGACAGGAACTCTGACTCGTAATGAGATGACGGTGCGTGTTATCGTCACCGCCGTCGGCCGTGTGGATCTGACTGGTACAGGCTATTCTACCGATGGTGACTTGCGGCCGGAAGGCGGCAAAGAACTCGCGGGCGACTGGAAGACCGAAACGGACCGGTTGCTCCAGGCTGCCGCTCTGGCCAACAACGCCCAACTCACCGAACAAGATGGATCTTGGAGCATCCAGGGAGACCCGACAGAGGCGGCACTCCTGGTCGCAGCCGAAAAAGCGGGTATCGATCGCGCTGCGATGCAGGCCCGATTCCCACGTCTGTCGGAGGCGCCGTTTTCGTCTGAGCGCAAACGGATGAGCACCTTGCACCGGGATACCGGGTCTTCAGGAGGCCGGGTCGTATTCACCAAGGGAGCACCGGGGATGCTGCTGGAGCGCTGTACTTATGAACTGAGCGGCCAGGAGAGGCGCCCATTTACCCCTGCGCGCCGAGCACACACTCTCCACTTAGCGGAAGTCCTGGCCGCGGAGGCACTGCGCACGCTGGGGGTAGCATTCCGGTCATTGGACCCCGGCGATGACGCCGCGCCCTCTGCCGGTAGCGCCGATGCGCTCGAGCGCGACCTCGTCTTTTTGGGGCTGACTGGCATGATCGATCCGCCTCGCCCGGAGGCGCGCGCAGCCGTCGCTCGGGCGAAGGCCGCTGGAATTCGGGCAATCCTGATCACTGGCGATCACCCGGGCACAGCCGTGGCGATCGCAAAGGAACTCGGAATCGCAACGGACGATCGCGCCGTCAGCGCCGCCCAACTCGACCTTATGTCCGATCGGGAACTGGCGGTTGCCACGCGCGAAGTGGCGGTCTATGCGCGCGTCAATCCTAAACACAAGTTGCGCATAATAACTGCCCTACAGAGCAACCGTGAGGTCGTAGCAATGACCGGTGACGGCGTGAACGACGCTCCGGCGCTCAAAGCTGCGGACATTGGTGTGGCCATGGGCATCACAGGTACGGATGGGTCCAAAGAGGCGGCGGACCTGGTGCTGACCGACGACAACTTCGCAACCATCGTTGCGGCGGTCGAGGAGGGACGCGCGGTTTTCGACAATATCCGGAAGTTCCTCCGTTATCTGCTGTCATCGAATGCGGGCGAGGTCTTGACGGTGTTCTTCTCCGTGGTGCTCGCCGGTCCTTTGGGCCTTGGCCGCCATGGCAGGCTCGTGTTGCCGCTCCTGGCAACTCAGATCCTCTGGATCAATCTATTGACGGATGGCGCCCCCGCTCTCGCGCTTGGCATCGACCCGGCAGATCCGGATCTGATGAGCCAGCCTCCCCGTCCCAGCAGCGAGGGTGTCATCGACCGTCGCATGCGCGCTGATATTGCTCTCGTCGGCATGGTCATGGCAGCCGGCACTCTGTTGATATTCGATGCCGCCTTGCCCGGCGGTTTCATCGAGGGAACCGGCGGAATGGAATATGCCCGGACAATGGCGTTTACGACGTTGATGCTCTTTCAACTGTTCAATGCCTTCAATTCCCGGTCGGATGTCCATAGCGCCTTCCGCAGCATGTTCCGAAATCGCTGGCTATGGGCGGCGGTATGGCTTTCTGTTGGTCTTCATATGCTTGTCGTCTATGTTCCGTTCCTGCAGACTGCGTTCGGGACCGTAAGGCTGGGCGCCTGGGATTGGGCGCGCGCGATCGTCGTCGCGAGCAGCGTGTTGTGGATCGTTGAGACGACGAAATTCCTGATGAAACGCTTTCATCGGCCGACGCCGGCCAGTCACGTACCCGGTGCGCCGGCAGGCCCCGTCGAAACCTCGTCTGTCGTGTCTGTCGCGGCGCCCGGATTGGGCGAGGCCAACCCTTGAATCTCCTTCAGCAGGGCGGCGGCGAGGGAAACTACTAAGGGGCCCAAGAGAATTCCCATAGGACCGAATGCGTACGTCCCGCCGATTGCTGCCAATGCGATCAGCATGGGGTGCTGCTTTTCGCGCGCGCCGACCACAAATGGCCGCAGCACGTTGTCTACGGAACCCACCACAAGCGAACCCCACAGGGTCAGCAGCACCGCCTTCCAATACGATCCCAGCAAAAGGAAGGCGATTGCGACTGGTACCCAGACCAGTGGGGCGCCGACCACCGGGATGATGGAAGCCAATCCACCGATCGCGCCCCAAAGCGCGGGCGACCGAAGGCCGACAAACCAAAACCCCAGGCTCAGAAACAGGCCCTGCCCGACGGCAGCGGCAAACACGCCGTTCACGTTCGCCATGACCGAGTCGTGTATTGTTCGAAGAATACTGGCGGTCGTGCGAGGGTCGAGCGGAGCCAGGATGGCCAGCCGGGCAATCCAGTCCTTCCCATACCGGAGCAGGAAATAGAGAACCACGGCCACCATCAAGGCGGTAATCAAAATGTTTGCAACGCTCCCAACTGCGGCGCCGACACTATTGAGGAGATAGCCGCTGGCACCCTTCATTCGGTCGATCAGTTCCGTCCGGATCGCTCCTTTGTTGACAGGTAGCTGAGTGGCCACTGCATCGACGATCCGGTCCGCCGTGTGGGTGACAAGAGTGGCCAACCTCCCCCCTCCAAAGAACGCCGGCCCAAGGCATCGTAGGCGGCCGTCAGTTCCCGGGCAATCGTGAAACCCGCAAACGCAACCACCAGCACGGTCGCAAAGGTGGTAAGGAACATGGCCAGTCCAGGCCGATGAATCCTTCGGACGAGCCACTCCTTTTACCGGGTGCATCACGACGGCGAGAATCGACGCCAGGATGAAGGACGTAAGGAACGGCAATGCCACCAGAACGAGAAAGGGTAGCAAGGCTATCGGTGCGACGGCGAGGAAGATCAGTGGTCCTCGTGGCGGCATCGAAGAAGCCCTTTCTGTGCGGACACTCCGAATTATCCGCACTCCACCGAATGCACCTTACCCTCCACTTGCGGTTCCTCCCAACCACGAACTCCGCTGACGGCATCGCGGGGTTCGCCAACGGGCGCCGCAATATTTGCATCGGAAAGTGCACCTTTTGCCGTCGGCCGTCCCGCCAATTGAGTGTGGACGGTCTGAGTCGCGGGAATCGCCCTACCCGCCTGCGGGGGATCGTGCCGAGTCGCGGCCCTTACCGTGCAACAACAGAGGCCGGCAATACCGATGAAAGGACCCCTATATCTGCTATAGAGACTACACCAGCAGCGACGTTTCCGACGAAACTCGACCTCCCCGAGAACACCCGACAGCCGCTCATTGCCCTGCTCAACGAACGACTCGCGGACACGGCAGACCTGTATTCGCAAGTTAAACAGGCGCACTGGAACGTGAAGGGCCCGGCCTTCTTCCAGCTTCATCAATTGTTTGACCAACTGGCAGCGGAACTATTCCCGTTTGTCGACGTCGTCGCCGAGAGAGCAACCGCACTGGGCGGAGTGGCGATGGGAACCGTGCGAATGGCGGCGGCCGGTTCCGCGCTGCCCGAATATCCCCTGGACGCAACGGAGGGGCCAAGGCACCTGAAAGCATTGATCGACCGGTACGCAGTATTCGCCGCCAACATCAGAAAGGCGATTGACGTGGCGGACGAGCGTCATGACAGATCCACGGCCGATCTGTTCACCGAGATCTCGCGTGTGGCGGACAAGCAGTTGTGGTTCCTGGAAGCACACGTTCAACACTAGCCGGAGAGTTATCCAGGCCGGCGAGGCCGGCGCCGGGACGCAATGTGCGGTGTGGCTACGCGGACAGTGTTTGCGAAGCCTGGCGAGGTGTTCGTTGTTTGTGAAAGCGATATCGAGCGCCGAAGAAGCGATTGAGTGGTTTGGCGGACTTAGCCTGTTTGCGTGGCAGGTGGTTCGGGAGTTCTTTCGCCGGCCGCTGGAGTTCACTGAAATCCTGAAACAGGTCTTTGAGATCGGTTGGCGATCCGCTCCTTTGATTATTCTTTCTGGCCTTGCGATCGGCGCCGTTCTCTCGATGCATACGCGGTCCACCCTCGAGAGGTTCGGGGCCGAATCGATGATAGCGCAGCGGCCCCAGTTGTGTCTCCAGAAGTTCGCCGAATCGAGCGTGACATTGAACGGGAGGCCCGGCGATTCCAATTTGGCGTCCGCGCAGGCGTCGCCCTTGACCCCGAGTTGATTCTTATCGGCGTGCAGAGCCAGATCGGCCCGTTCTTTGGCAACAATATCTATTGCAGACCGAACGTGGATTTCGCCAACGGTGAGGTGACGGCTCTGTTCGCCTTGAATCCGGAGGTAATCTAACCGGCTCCCTCTCTCTTCGCGGCACGCACGGTGGTCGACATGTTTTGGCGTCGGTCCGGGCTTCAACTTCCTTCACCAGAATTTCGAACAGAACGGCAGAGGCGGCAAACGGATCGATTTTGGCGAGTTTCATAGCGACGTCGGACTGAACATCCTTGGCGGAATCCGATTTCGCAGCGGCATGTTTACGGAACTCAAGACCTCAGTCTACTCCGATCCATCTCCAACGCTACGCCTGATCGTGGGCTACAATTTCTGACCGGCGCGACTCACTCATGAAGAATAGCGGCATTCGTAGCGAGGACCTGGCGCGATTCCTGGAGGAGCGCGATATGTTACCGATCACCTAAACTAAGAACGTTGAAGAATGGAGGTTCAACCGGCAGAGCGGTCGGCTATTGTCCGGAACTTAGGCGGAGACGGTCGAGGTAGCCGCCGGGTAGTGATTGTTGCTGAAGTTCGGCGACGACGGCTAGAGCGTCCTTGTCTATCGGCCCGTGGTATTAGCGAGACCCCATGTCCTAACATGTGACCTCTGAAACGTTCTGAGCGTCCATAGGACCTGGCCATGGGAACCAGGCGGAAATGGGAGCGGCAGCAGGATCTGTGGATCGCAACCAGCGATGTGGTCGAGACTCCTGCCAATGTCTTCTATGACCGGCTGAATCGGATTCTGGATGAGCACAAGTTCGATGCCAAGATGGAGCGACTTTGCCGCAAGTTCCACAAGGAGAGTCGGTACGGCCGGCCCAGCATAACACTGGGGTGTACTTTTGTTCTCTGCTGATCAGTTACTTTGAGGGGCTGGATTCGAAAGGGATCGCCTGGCGGACAACTGACTCGCTGTCTGTCATCATCTGAAAACATCTTTTTCCGAGCGTTAGGCCGGGGGCGACATCATCAGCGCCGAAGGCGCGAGGTCCGTCCGATCATCAGGAGGCTGTATGGTGGACAGGAGGCGGTTGCAGGAAAGGGCCCCTACCGCGCTAACGTGGAGGCCCCGATGTCGTCACCTTTCGTGTCCAAAGGTGAGACCGAACAAACAGGCCTAAGCTGACACGAAACGGCGCCGTTGCCCAGCCCCGCCTGCGACTCGCATGGCGGCGCGTGAAACGGTTTTGCTGCAACGTCTTGTCTTCGCGGATTGTCGGGCGATGTTCTTCCTCTGCTCGCATTGCGACCGCGGCTATCGGTATTGCATCGCCACATGCAGCCTTTGGGCGCGGCGCGAGCAGCGCCGGCGCACGAACCAGCGCTGTCAACGCAGCCCGGAAGGGCGACTCGACCATCGCGACCGGCAGCGCCAGTATCGGACCCGAAGACACGCCAAACGCTGCAGCGTGACGGATCATAGTTCCTTTTCGCCTCCATCCCGGGGCATTATTGGGCTGGCCGCCTTGGCGGGCGGGTTCGGTCTGCTTGCAGGCTTGCTGGCCGCAGTCGGATTGAGTGGGATCCTGTCTTACTCCGTTACTACGCGCCGCAATGAGATCGGTATCCGGATGGCGCTCGGCGCGGACCGCGGCAGAGTTGTGCGCTTGGTCCTCGGGCAGTCGATTTGCCTGCGCGGCGCCGGTGTGGCGGCGGTTCTCGCGATGACGCTCACAGCTGGACGTTTGGCGGGTTCCCTGCTCTATGGTCTGGAACCTCGCGATCCGTTGACGTTGTTCGCGACCGTGCTGATTCTGGCCGCCGTGGATCTCGCCTCCAATTACGCCCCGGCACGTCAGGCCGCTCGTTAGACCCGCTGGTCGCGCTACGCCAGGAATAGCGCGAGCATTCTGCCTCGCTACGGTTCGACGACGTCTAACGCCTGGCTCGCCTTCACGTTCTCCAATACCTGCGTCTTACCGCTCGGCCACCGGACCTCGACGCGCGGTACCGTTTCCATCGCGCCCAGCCCGAAGTGGACGCCCGCATCGCAGGACGACGCGTATCCGCAACTGGTGGTCATGTGATTCACTTGCTTGCCGATCCGTACCACCGCCCCGATGCCGTCGCGATTGCTCTTGGTCCCGCGCAGTTTCAGCGTGAGCCAATGGCCCACATCCGCAGTCTCGTTGTGCCAGACCTCCACCTTGTCCACTAACGACGACACGACGACATCCATCAGCCCATCGCCATCGAGGTCCGCGAATATCGTGCCACGATGAGGTTTCTTCTCGGCCTCGAGCGCTGGACAGTTCACTGCGCCGAATGTCCCATCGCCCAGGTTTCGGAAAACCGTGTTGGCCTGGTTGTACATGGCGGGTTCGGACAGCGACACCATGTCGTTCACGTGCGAACCCGACGTGAACAGGTCCTTCCAACCGTCGTTGTCGAAATCGATGAGACCCGGCCCCCAACCTCCATGATTCAAGGACAACAACCCGACCCGCGAAGTGTAAGTCGCATCCCGAAACAAGCCGCCCCCATCGTTCTTGAACGTCGGGAACGTCTCGCCGTTCAGCGCTGCCATATTCAGATCCGGCAGCCCGTCGTTGTTGTAGTCGCGAAAATCCGCGCCCATGCTGGACACCGGTCTACCGTGGTCGAGCAGAGCTACTCCCGCCTGTAGCCCGACCTCCTCAAACTTACCGCCGCCAAGATTGTGAAAGAGCGAGTTGCCCAGCTTATCGTTGGTGACGAAAACGTCCATGCGCCCGTCCCCGTCGTAATCGGCGAACGCAAGTCCCATGGCGCGGCCGGGATGTTCTGCAATACCGGATTTCGCGGAGACGTCCTCGAACGTGCCGTCGCCGCGGTTCCGATACAACTGGTTCGGCCGCGGAGGAAACCACTTCGGGTGGCAATACAACCGCAAGTTGCGCGAGGAATCGCCGCAGTACTTGCTCACGTCCGATTCCCACTTTCCGTAATTCACCACAATCAGGTCGAGCAGTCCGTCGTTATCGAAATCGAACCACCCGGCCGCCACACTCCATTCATCGCTCTTGATGCCGCTTTTGGCGGTGACGTCCTCGAACTTACCGTTCCCCAAATTACGAAACAGGAGATTGTGCTCCACTCCGGCAACGAACAGATCGACATTACCGTCGTTGTCAAAATCTCCCGCCGCAACCCCCATCGAATACCCCGAACCGGCTAGGCCGGAACCGGCGGTGACATCGGTGAAGTGCAGGCTCCCATCGTTTCGATACAAGCGGTTGGTGTACTTTTCATCGGTCTTGGTGAGGCTGGGGATGGCTGCTCCGTTCGTGAAGTAAAGGTCCGGACGGCCGTCGTTGTTGTAGTCGAAAACGGCAATGCCGCCCGCCATCGTCTCTATCATTCGCTTCTCCGGCGTCGGGCAATTTTGCAGAACGAAGCCAATGCCGGACTTCTCCCCGACATCGCGGAAGCAGATCTTCGCCGCCGGACGAGGCTCCTGAGAATGCGCTAAGACGACCCAACAGAAGACGAGAATGGCAAAACGGAACAGCATCGATACCTGACGATGGATTTTACCAAACGAACCCAACGTGCAATCTTTCCAACACATTGCTGGGCAGAGGGTTAATTGCCAAATCCGTTCGGACGCGCGACGAGGCAGCAAACGTCTTTACAATCAATATGTCCCACTATGCAGATAAAAAAAGCAGTGATTACGGCGGCGGCCAGAAATCAACGGCGCCTGCCGATGCAGACCCTGATTGACGAATCCAGCGTCGAGCGGTCGGTGCTGAGCCTGATCATCAAGGAGGCGCTGCGAGCCGGCATCGACCAGATCTGCGTTGTGGTATGGCCCGGCGACGAAGAATCCTACTCGAAACTGTCCGATCACGGCGCTTCGCACCTCCGCTTCGTCCGACAGCCCGAGCCTCGGGGCTACGGCAACGCCGTGTATTGCGCCCGCGACTTCGTCAAGAACGATCCGTTTCTTCACCTGGTGGGCGATCACATCTATGTCGGAGAGTCCGGACGAGGCTGCGCCGAGGCGCTGGTCGAAGTGGCTGCGGCGAATTCCTGCTCCGTTTCCGGCGTACAGGTCACCCGCGAGAATCTGCTGCCGTATTACGGCGCTGTGGGCGGCCAGAGCGTCGCTGGAACTCAGGGTTTATTTCGCATCGAAACAGTCATCGAAAAACCAACGCCGACCGAAGCCGAACAGAGCCTGATCGTTCCCGGCCTCCGCAGCGGACAGTATCTCTGCTTCTACGGCATGCACGTTCTCACACCCACTGTTATGGAGCTGCTCGAGAACAGCACGTCGTTGTCGTCGGCTCTCGCCGAATTAGCGCATCGCGAACAATACCTCGCGCTGATTCAGTCCGGACGGCGGTTCGATGTCGGCGTGAAGTACGGATTGTTTCAAGCCCAACTCGCCCTCGCGCTGGCGGGGCAGGACCGGGACCGCGTGCTCGGCCAACTGCTCGAAGTCGTCGGAGGCGCCCGCGCGTGAGCGAACTCTGGCCGATCATCACCTCGTCGGATGCGGAGGTCCGCAACCGTTCGCTCGATGCTTTCTGCCGCGCCGCATCGGCACGGGAACTCCTGGCCGAATGTGCCGCACTCGACCAACATCGCCGCGCCAGCGCCAATCTGTACGAACGCGTACGGGCGCTGTTCTTCCTCTACGCGATCCACCGGTTTCACCTGCCGTTCAAGCCTGGCATTCAGAACCGCGCCTTACTGCCGTTCCACGGCTACGAGAATCTGCTGAAGCGGCGATTCGAAGAAGCGATCACGGACTTCCTCGCCCATCAGTCCGTGGAAGGTCCCAGTGAAGGAGTGTCGAGCGCACTGGCCGCCGCGTATCGCGGGCTGGCGTTCCAGACGCTCGCAGACCAGGTGCGGCGCAGCGTCCGCTCCGTTCGCGGCAACCAGTGGATGTTCCGCACCGGGCATCCCGACGACTACGCGTTGCGCATTCGTCCCGAACTTCTCGCGCGCGACAGCGCGGCCGACCCGTTTCCGATCCTGCACGAAGCGACGCCTGTCCGCATGGACCTGACCCACAGCGGATGGAGCGACATCTTTTTCCTCGGGATGGATTTCCCGGAAGGCGCCCGTGTCCTGAATGTTTCGATTGACCTCGCGGTTCGAGGCTCGTCATCGCCTGAACCCAAGCCGCCCGTCGAAGCGTACCTGAGGATCATCGATCGTCCGGTGCTGCGCCTGGTGAGCGTCGATCTCGAATCGAGCGTCGATATCGAAGATCTTGCGGTGCTGTTCGATTTCGGCCGCGACTACCTCGGATTGCTCAAAGCCGCCGTTATTGCTTCCGGCATCGTGCCGCCCGGCATGGAAGGCTCCGGCCAGCCGCTCGCGCGCTTGCTCGAACGCCTGATCGGGCGCGCAGGTTTCGGCATCGAACTCGTCAGCCACGTGAACGATATTCCGAAAGGATCGCGCCTCGCGGTCTCGACGAATCTGCTCGCGTGCCTCATTGCGGTTTGCATGCGGGCCACTCGACAATCGCGATCGCTGACCGGGCAACTCTCGGAGAACGAACGGCGCCTGGTAGCGGCACGAGCGATTCTCGGCGAATGGCTGGGCGGTTCGGGCGGCGGCTGGCAGGATTCGGGGGGCGTCTGGCCGGGCATCAAATTGATTCAGGGCGTGCGCGCCGCTGAAGGCGATATCGAGTACGGCATCAGCCGCGGCCACCTGCTTCCGGATCATCGCATCCTCACCGATGAGGACGTCTCGAGTGAGACGCGCGAACGGCTTCAGGACAGCCTGGTGCTCGTACACGGCGGGATGGCGCAGGATGTCGGCCCGATCCTCGAAATGGTGACCGAAAAATACCTGCTGCGTTCGGAAGCCGAATGGCTCGGCAGACAGGAGGCCTGCCGAACGCTCGACGAGATCGTGGGACTTCTCGAAGCCGGCGACATCTCGGGTATCGGCCGCGCAACGGAACGGAACTTCCGCGGCCCGATCCAGACCATCATCCCCTGGGCGAGCAACCTGTACACGGAGTCGCTCATCCGGCGCGTGCGCCAAGAGTTCGGAAGCGCTTTCTGGGGATTCTGGATGCTGGGCGGCATGTCCGGCGGCGGCATGGGATTTATCTTCGACCCGGTGCGCAAGGCGGAAGGCCAGGACCGCCTGCAGGCCATCATGCGCGACACGAAACGCAGGCTCGAAGGCGGCGTTCCGTTCGCGATGGAACCGGTGGTTTACGATTTCGCGATCAACAAACGCGGCACGTGGGCGGAAGTTCTCATCGGCCACTGCGCTCTGCTCCCGCAAGGCTATTACAACCTGTCGCTGCCCGTTGTTTTGCGAAAGGACAGCCGCTCGTTGTCGTTGTCCGAGCGCGCCGATTTGCAACAGTTCGGAGCCCTGTGCCGGAGTGAGTCCGGCGGAAGCGCCCGGATTCAGAACTTCTTCGAGCGCCTGCTTCCTCGCTCGGATTTCGAAGCGAGGGACGGCGAATCGCTCGAAACACTTCTGGGCCGATATGGCTTCGACCCGCTCCAGCATGAGCGAATTCAATCCGACCTTCGAGCGGGCCGCATCGGCCTGGCACAGAACCGCCTGCCCGTTTCGAGCCGCATCGAGGATGTGCAGAGCGCGGACGTATTCGACGCCAGCGCCGAACGCTATCGGGAAGCGGGTATCCGCGCACTCCGCGATGGCGCTGTCGGCGTGGTCTCGCTGGCGGGCGGCGCCGGCACCCGATGGACGAAGGGCGCAGGGGTGGTGAAGGCACTGAACCCGTTCTGCCGGCTGGCCGGTCATCATCGAAGCTTCATCGAGGTCCACCTTGCCAAAAGCCGGCGCACCAGCCGCCTCTATGGCGCGCCGGTGCCGCACGTGATCACCACCAGCTACATGACGCACGGGCCGATCGAGCGCTTCCTGGCTTCCGAGCAGAACTACGGCTACGAAGGCCCGCTGCACCTCTCGGAAGGACGGATCGTCGGTTTGCGATTGATCCCGATGGCTCGCGATCTGCGCTTCGCCTGGGAGGAGATGCCGCAGCAGATGCTGGACGCGCAAGCACAGAAGGTTCGGGAGAGTTCGCGCGCCGCGCTGATCGGGTGGGCCCAACAAATGGGTGAAGGCGGCAATTACACGGACAATCTGCCGCATCAGTGTCTTCATCCGGTCGGGCACTGGTATGAGATACCGAACCTCATCCGCAACGGAGTGTTGGCATCGATGTTGAGGGACCGGCCTTCGCTGCGCTACCTGATGATGCACAACATCGATACGATGGGCGCCGACCTCGCGCCAGGTCTTCTCGGCTACCACATCGAACAGGGCGCCGCGATGACCGTGGAAGTGATCACGCGAAAGATCGACGATCGAGGGGGTGGACTGGCGCGCGTGGATGGACAGATCCGACTCGTGGAAGGCATGGCTTTGCCGCACGAACAGATCGAGTTTGAATTGTCGTATTACAATTCAAACACGTTCTGGCTGGATATCGACGCTGTGCTCGCGATTTTCGGACTTACTCGCGCGGATCTTGGCGACACCGAGAAGGTCGCCGCCGCCGTTCGCGGAATCGCGACGCGCATGCCGACGTACATCACGCTGAAGGATGTGAAGAAACGCTGGGGCAAAGGCCAGGAAGACATTTACCCGGTGACGCAGTTCGAGAAGTTGTGGGTCGACATGACGGCGCTCCCCGGAGTGAACTGCCGGTTCGCCGTCGTGCCCCGAGTGCGCGGTCAGCAACTCAAGGAGCCAGCGCAACTCGACGGATGGCTGCGCGACGGCTCCGCCGCGTGGGTGGAGAGCCTCTGCGAGTTCCAGTAGTAATCCAGTTCTGAGCGAACCTACGCCGCGATACCATGACGGCTACTGTCTTTGCGACGGCGAAGATCGATCAGTTTTAAAACCTCTCGCCGGCCGTTACCCTACCGACCGGCTATAAACTTTCGTACCGCGCTCTGGCACTCTCGACTTTCACTGTCATGGAACAGCACGACGAGACGCAGGCGCCCTTACTCAGCGATGTCTGGCTGGTTGTCCGATACACGCGCCGCTGGTTGCATTACGGGCTGGTAGGATTCGCTATTCTTTGCGCTCTCATCGCTGCTGTGAGGGGCCTCGTGGCGCCCCGCTGAGGTTCCCACCTTCAGGCGGCCATAAACGCAAAACGGCCGGGCACCGTACTGGACGGGCCCGGCCGATTAGCAGTCGGATGTGAGCGCGCGCTAGAAAGAGTAACGCAGGCTCAACTGGAGCGACCGGTTACTGCTCTTGCTGGTAACCATTCCGAAAGTCGAGGACGTGGGATTCGTATCCACTCCGCCCCAGTTCGGGTGATTCAACCAGTTGAAGCCTTCCGCGCGGAACTGCACCGCGTGACGCTCGTTGATCTGGAAGGCCTTGAACAACGACAGGTTCCAGTTCTGGAAGCCGACGTTGTTAAAGCTGATGGAGTTGCGATTTTGGTTCGGGAACGTGCCGTTCGCCGGCTTGGTGGCCCAATTCGTACCACCTTTGGTCGGCGTGAACCAAAAATCGGTGATGCCGCTGTAGTTGCCGCTCGCGTTCACATTCGCGAACTGTTGCGGCCGCTCCGGATCTCCGTTGAGGTTCCACGGCTTATTGTTGCTGGATCCGATACCGAGATAATCGTCACCGTTCTGAATGGTGATCGGGCTACCGGTCTGGAACTGGGTGACGCCCGAGAGCTGCCAGCCGCCGAGGCCGAACCTCACGATGCGGTTGCCGTGGTTGAAGAACGGCATCTCCCAGACGAAGTTGATGATCGCGACGTGGCGGGTATCGTTGCCCGACTTGCCCCAGTTCAGCGACTGGTTGTAGACATCGATGAAGCCGTCGCGCGGACCGGAGTTGTTGTCCATCGCCTTCGACAGGGTGTACGCAAATCCGTACAGCAGGCCCTTGTTGAAGCGGCGGTTCAACTCCACCTGCAGCCCGTGATAGGTGCTGCGGCCGGAGTGCTCCAGCATCGGGATGTTGGCATAGCCGAGGTAGGGGCGAAGAGCGTTCACGTTCGCGCCCGAATTCTCGGACTTGAATGTTGTGCCGGTGGGCAACTGGTTCAGGTCGCGCTCGCGCGACAGGTAATTGCCGACCGTCCCGACGTAACCGAGCTCAACAGTGGTATCGCCGGTGATCTGCCGCTGATACGTCGCGTTCCAGTTGTAACCGCGCGGCACCTTGTAGACCGGATCGATGGTCATGAAGAACTGCGGGAACGCGGTCTTGGGACCAGCGCCCGGATTGTCCGCGATGCCGTTGGAAACGGACACCATCGGCTGCCATGGCGGGTTGCCGCCCAGGAACACGCTGTCGTACACGCCAGGACGCGACATGAAACCGCCGAATCCCGCGCGGATCACATCTTTGCCCGTTAGTGTGTAGGCAACGCCGACGCGCGGCATCACATTGAACTGGCTCGGTGATGGATAGGGGCTGCCGCCGTCGAGCAGGCGGTTGTACTCGCCGCTGTCGATTGCCGGAACACGGCCCTTTCCCGCATCCGGGAAAGACGACCCGGGGATAATGACGCCGTTGAACCGATCGCCGCTGATCACGTTTCCGGTGGCGCGGTCAACGACGGCTGACTGGGACGGATTGTACTTGTCCGGGCGGAACACTGCAATGTTGCCCCAGAGCGACTTGTAGTAGCCGTTCATCCACGTACCACGGAACCCGAGTTCGAGTTTTAGTTTGTTGTTTACGCGCCAGGAATCCTGGCCGAAGAACTCAAACATATGGCTGCGATACGGGGTGTAGCTGCGCGGACCGATTTCGGC
Source organism: uncultured Acidobacteriota bacterium (assembly GCA_963720745.1). Lineage (GTDB taxonomy): Bacteria > Acidobacteriota > Terriglobia > Bryobacterales > Bryobacteraceae > TMP-7. The sequence continues at coordinate 2,080,167 of CAVRGO010000001.1, read as the reverse complement.
ATAGGTGGAGAACAGGCCGAGCGCAGCATTGGCCACGCCGGTTCCGGTTCCGAGTGCACCGCCGGGACGAACGTCGTTGAAGATGAACCGGCCGTTCTGGTTGTTGGTGCCGCCCGGAACGCCCGATACGTTGATCTGGTCGAAGTCGTTCTGCCCGGAGCGCTCGAACAAAGCACCGAACTTGAAAGTGTGGTTCTGGTGGAGCTTTGTGAAGTTGTTCGAGATCTGATAGATCGGCCCGGTGGACTGCGACGGATAGGGACCGCCGTCGATCGTGCCCATGTTGGGAATTTCGATGGTCGGGACTTTGTCGAAGATCTCCTTACGGTCGGGGAAGATGTACGGGTAATTGATCCCGCTGCGGGAACGGAGATAGCGCTGGCCTTCCTGGTCCACGCCGATATACACGCGGTCCACCGACGCGGAAACGAGGAACTCATTGATCGTCGTCGGGCCGAGCGTCCAGGTGTGGCCCAGGCTGGCGGTCTTGTTCGGACGCGACCAGTTCGTGATGGCATAGTCGAAACTGCTACGGCTGGTGTCAAGAGCCGTATACGCCAGGTTCGAATGCCGGAACTTGAAGAAGTGGTTCTGCGAGGGATTGTAATCGATCGCGATATTGTCTTTGCGCTGATTCTGCCAGCCCGGACGGGTACGCAACCAGTTATTGTTGCCCTGGTAGGAGCCCGTCGGAGCATAGTAGGTTTTTAGGAACGCAACGCCATTCGGGCTGAGCCGGCTCGCCGGAATGATGTTGCCCGCGAAGGCGGTGCCACTCGGATTCGCCGCAGTGATGGTTTCCGGGTCGATGATCGCGCGCGGACTGCCATAGTAGATGTTGGAGCCGAGCAGTTCGCTGAAGTTGCCATCGCGCATTGCTAAGCTCGGAACGCGGTTGAACAGCGTGTCTTCGAACCGGCGGCGGACCCATTCCTGGCTCCACAGGAAGAACAGCTTCTCGCGGTTCTTATTGAAGACGCCGGGAATGCTTACAGGGCCATTGAAGTTGTAGCCGAACTGGTTGTAGCGAAAAGGCGCGACGAAGTTCGTGGTCGCATTGCGGTTCCGCGACCAACTGTTGGCATCGAGAGCGCTGTTGCGGAAATACTCGTACAGCACTCCATGAAAGTCCTTCCCGCCGGATTTGGTGACGATACGGATCTGACCGTTGCCGGATCGTCCGTACTCCGCCGCATAGTTCGCGGTCAGAACCTGGACCTCTTGGACCGTGTCGACATCCGCGACACCGACCGAAGTGCCGTTGGCGCGCGTGCGAACACCGACCGCGCCATCAAACGTGATCAGCGAGTCCTGGGAGCGGCCACCGTTAATGGTGAAACCCCCGGAATCGAGGCTATAACTGAAATCGGACAGCGATCCGCCGCGGCGAACGCCGGGCTTCAGCATGGCGAGAAACATGGGATTGCGGCCGTTCAACGACAGGTTCATGATCTGCGCCTGTTCGACTGTCTTGCCCACCGTGGCGGTCTCGGTATTCAACACCGCCGCCGTTGCTTCGACGTTTACCGTCTCGGCGAGTGCGCCGACTGTCATTTCGGCATTCACGGCCAGCGGGATTGCGGCTTCGAGTTTATTGCGCGTACTCTCGAACTTCTTGAAGCCGGGAGCCTCGACGGCAACCGTGTAGTAGCCGGGCGGCAGGTTTGTGGCGTTATAGACCCCGCTTTCGTTGGTGGTCAACTGACGCTCAAACCCGGTTCCCTCATTTCTAACCGTGACTTTCGCGGCGGCGATTGATGCACCGCTCGGGTCTCTGACGACTCCCGTAATCGATGAATTGTCAGATTGCGCAAACAGCACAATGGCTGACAACAGGAGCAGCGAGAAGCGCACAAGGATTTTCACTGGACTAACCTCCTGGAGTTTGCTGAACTCGAGGCAGATCAAGCGGCAGGCGGGACCCCTTTCCCGACAGCGCGCCGGAGCCTACCTGGATAAGGCCCGAATATCAGGCGTTAATCGGGCTCCGCACGCACGGCTCACCACGCGTGCAAAGCAGGTCCAGGAACTGGCGAACGAACAGGCAGGGGTTTTCTGAGGACGTAGAGAACCAATAGACACACCCCCTACGAAAACGGCCAAATGCCGTTTCGCCCGATCAAACAATCCCGAAGACTTGGAAGAATCATACCAGAAGGTCCGCTGTTGCTTTGCGACGTTCGGATTGATCTTCCGGCTAGAATGTTACACCGTCGGTGTAACATTGAAAGTACAAACGATCGCCCGGTTTGTCCTTTCGATTTGGATGGAGGTACACTAAACGAAGACTTTAGGAGTTGCTTCAGATGATCAGACTCGTTTCACTGAGATCGGCATGCTCTGTCTTGTGCATGCTTGTTCTCGCAGCAGGTTTCTGTTTCGCGCAGTCGGACCTGGGCTCAATTACCGGATTCGTCAAAGACCCATCCGGGGCATCGATTCCGAATGCGAAAGTGACAGTCCGCAATCAATCCGGTCTTCAGCGTCAGGCAACGACGAATGAGACCGGGTTATACCAAATCACCAATATCCCGCCGGGAATCTACGCGCTGAGCGTGGAAGCCGCCGGGTTCAAGCGATACGAAAGCAATGACAACAAACTCGATCCGAGTTCTAATCTCGCGATCGACGCAACCCTGGCGGTAGGCGCCGCGACTGAGACGGTGCAAGTCACCGCATCGGCGGCCCAGCTTCAAACCGAATCAGCTTCGGTTCAGAAACTGGTGACCCGCCAACAGATCGATGCCTTGGAACTGAACGGTCGCAACCCGGTCGGTCTGGCGTCTCTGGTCCCCGGTGCTCGCGGCGGCAACCTTGCCGGCTTGAACTTTGCGTTCGGCCAAGGCCCCTCGAACTTCAACGGATCGCGCAACCAGGAGAACCTGATTACTTACGACGGTGCTCCGGCGACCCGCACACGTTCAAACGGCACCAGCCTCGGATCCGCCGACGTCGACTCGACATCGGAAGTGCAGATTCTGACGGCCGCCTACGCTGCCGAGTATGGCCGCACCTCCGGCGCCCAGATCCGCATTCTCACCAAGAGCGGTACGAGCGATTTCCACGGCGCGGCGTATGAATATGTCCGCAACGACGTTTTCAACGCTAACACCTGGACTCGAAATCACACCCCCGGTCAGGGCTACGTTCCACCTTTCCGATATAACCAATTCGGGTACAACGTCGGTGGCCCATTCTACATCCCCCAAAAGTTCAATAAGGACAAGAACAAGTATTTCTGGTATTGGGGCCAGGAATGGGTGCGGTACCGGTACACGGACACCGCAAATTGGGCTGTTCCGACGAACCTGATGCGTCAGGGGAATTTCAGCGAACTGCTGGACCCCAACAACTTCTTCTACGGAAAGACGGTAACGATCAAGGATCCAGAAACGGGTCAGCCGTTCCCGGGCAACATCATCCCGCCAAACCGGCTGAGCCAGAGCGGTCTCGGCATCCTCAAAGCCTATCCGGAAGTGAATTTGACGACGCCCATCAACGGTAACCAGTTGATGTACCTGACCGCGCTGCACCCGCAGAATCAGCGGAAAGACACGCTCGCGGTGGACATGAATGTGACCGACAGCCAGCGCTTGCAGTTCCGCCGCAACAACTACTCGTTCTGGGAATATCAGCCACTCGATGCAACTCCAGGCCGAACGCCGAAGTTCTTCGACCGCCCGAACCAGACGAACTCGCTCGACTATGTTTGGACGCTTTCTCCGACCCTGGTGAACGAGGCGATTGCGACCGTGAGTCTCGATGACGTCTACATTCCAGTAGACACGCCAAACTACTTTGATCGGACCAAAGCCGGCATCAACTACCCGTACATTTTCCCGAACGGCAAACTGATTCCGACTCGCATCCCGACGGCGAACATCACCGGTCTGAACGGTCTGAACGGCGGTCCGTATCCGTCGCACTCCTCGGGACCGATCTACACGTTCTCCGACAGCATGACATGGATCAAGGGAGCGCATACGTTCAAGTTCGGGTTCTATTTCGAACGCTCGGGCGAGAACGACAACGATGAGATCAACGTCAGCGCCTGCCCGACGTGCACGAACAACCAGAATGGCCAGTTCACCTTTACGGACAACCGCTCCGGACAACCGAGTTCGGGGAACGCCATCGCCAACGCCGCACTGGGCCTTTTCGACAGCTACTCCGAACTGGGCCAGCGCGCCTACACGATTTTCCGCGGCAGTTCGTACGAACCGTATTTCCAGGACTCCTGGAAGGTCAACCAGAAGTTGACCCTCAACTACGGTGTGCGTTACACCGTGATCGTGCCGTACAAAGCACTCTGGTCGAACATGATCGTGTTCGATCCGACGCTCTATGACCCATCAAAGGCGGTGACTGTGGATCCGAAGACCGGTGCGATCGTTCCGGGCTCCGGCGACCGGTACAACGGCATGGTCATCCCGGGTAATGCCTGGCCGGATTCGGCCAAGGGACGGGTTCCCGAGGCGACCGACCCCACCTACGATTACCTGTTCCGCGGCGGTTCCTACCCCGACTACTATTCGAAGATCCAGTGGGGCCAGTGGCAACCGCGTCTCGGATTCGCTTACCAGATGGATAGCAAGACCGTCATCCGCGCCGGTGGCGGACGATTTTTCACGCGCCTCGGCGTCAGCGACTCGGTGTTCCTGGGCGGCAACCCGCCGTTCCAGCCGACCGCGAACGTCTCTTTCGGCAACGTCGACAATCCGGGTGGAACTTCGGCCAACAGCCTGCCGCTAACAGTCACCACGCAGAGCCGTGAGTTCAAGAATCCGGAAGCTTGGAACTGGAACGTCACGGTGGAACGCGAGACCTTCTTCAAGTCGGTAGTGAGCGTCGGTTATGTTGGGCGCCGCGGACTGCACTCGCAGCGCGAAGCCAACATTAATCAGCCCACGCCGGACGTCATTGCGGCGAATCCCGGAGTGAACATCGATGCGCTGCGGCCTTATAAGGGCTACAACTCGATTCGCGAGACCGACAATATCGCCAGTTCCCGATACAACGGACTCCAGATTGCGTGGAACCGCCGCTTCGCGGACGGACTTTTGTTCGGCGTGGCCTACACGCTCAGCAAGACCATGGACGATGGCTCGAACCAGCGCGACATCATTCCCAACACTTACTATGCCGGGAACTTGTGGGGACCGGCGGAGTTTGACTCCCGCCATGTGTTCATCGCCAACTTCCTGTACGAACTGCCGTTCTTCCGGGCACAGAACAACCTGTTCGGGAAGATCGCCGGTGGGTGGCAGATCAGCGGTATCTTCCAGGCGCAGACGGGCACCCCGTGCAGCGTCGGCAAGAGCAACGATTATGCCGGCGTCGGCCAGGACGGTAGCATGTGCGGCATTGGCCAGTTCTGGGCCGTCAATGGCGATCCCACGATCGTCGGGCAGATGGCGCACAACGGTGCTAGCGAGAACGCCTACTGGTTCCAGACCACGAACTCCGACGGCACGCCGATCTTCACGGCTCCGGCCAAGGGCACGTTCGTAACCCAGCAGGGCATTCGCGATCTTATCCACGGACCCGGTTTCGACAACTGGAATCTTGGTCTGTTTAAGAAGTTCGCGGTCAACGAGCGGATGGGCTTCCAGTTCCGTGCTGAAGCGTTCAACGCTTTCAACCACCCGAATTGGAACGGACCGAGCTACGATCCGACCAGCGCTTCCTTCGGCAAGATCACCGGCAAGAACAACGACGTCCGCAACCTGCAGTTGTCGTTGCGCTTCTATTTCTAGTCCAATCAGCAACCCCCGCCCGGTCGCATGGCCGGGCGGGCTCTTTCCTTCGATCCCCCGCAGTTCCCCCTCCCGGCTGTGCCACGATGAGCAGTGGAGACGCATTCACGGCGCCAGAAAATTACCCATGCTGACACACTCGGCTGAATGGATGGCCTGGAACTGGCGCGAGACACTGGCGCGAGTTGAAGTAGGGATAAGTCCTTGTATGGCCGAAAGTGATTAATCATGGCCACACGAACTGCGCGCCGGAAAAGCCCGTAAGACGGACCTTGGGTTTATGGAAAAGCGTGAGAGGTTTTCGGCCACCACGGTCAGAAATCGCCTTCGGCGCGGAACGCGAACTTCGCGAAAATCGTACACTATGAACACATTTTGTGCGTCAGGACCAAACGGATATCGCCATGCCAGTCATCGCCATCATCGGTGCAGGCCCCGGGATGGGGCTTGCCATTGCCAAGACCTTTGGCGCCCAAGGTTTTAAGGTCGCACTCTTGTCGCGGAATCCGCAAAAGCAGGAGCCGCTCGTAACCGAACTCGCCCAACAGGGCATCGAAGCGGCCGCCTTCACTGTGGATGTGCTCGACCGTGCATCGATCGCCTCCGGTCTCGCGTCTGTCAAGCAGCGCTTCGGCTCCATCGACGTGCTCGAGTACTCGCCCGCAGACTGGGGACTGCCGCTTGTGTCGATCTCCCAACTGACCCACGAAAATGTTCAAGTAGCGTTCGACTTCAACGTGCACGGCGCGCTGGCCGCCGTCGCGGCTGTACTGCCGGACATGCAGGCCCGCCGCACAGGCACGATCCTGTTCACCACGGGGGCGTCTTCGGTATACCCGCACTTCGGCAACGAGATGTTCGCGAATTTCGCGATGACCGGCGCCGCGTTGCGCGCCTACGCCCATGCGCTTCACGCAGCGCTCGCCGCGACCGGTGTACAGGCAGGACACGTCGCCATCGGCGCGTGGATCGGTCAGCAGCCCGGCGCCACGCCCGAAGCAATCGCTCCGCTTTATTGGGAGCTCCACAGTAAGCGCGACGAGGTCGAGAAGGTTTTCATGCTTGAGACAAGCAATTAAGCTCAGAGCTGAGGATCGCATCTCTGGGCTACAACTTCACTCTGAACGCGACATTCAGCGAGGTGAACGCAAAAAATTACGACAAGGTGGTGATTCCGGGACGCCGCGCACCCGAGTATCTACGTTTGAATCCGAGAGTGCTCGAGATCGTCCGGTATTTCTTCCAGGCGGACAAACCAGTGGCGGCCATCTGCCACGGCGCACAGATTCCCGCAGCGAACGTTACGGCACCCGCCTGGCCGGCGCATCCGGCATGGCTGGCGCAGTTCCTGGACCTGTTAGGAACCCGTGTAGAACTCCAGCCGAAGGCGGGCACCAACGTTGTGGTGCCCGCCTCCAGAACTCTTCCTACCAAAACGGGCGCATCAGAAATGAATGCGCATCGTGTACTGAATTTCCCGACCGTAGTTGCCGTCGGCCACCCATGTGCTCTGCCCCATGGTGCCGCTCGCGATCCCGGTATCCGGATTGCTCGGCATGAAGACGTTCGGTGAGTTGAACATCTCGAGGCGCAACTCGAGTTTCACGCGCTCGGTGACCGCGAAGTACTTCACAACGGTCGAATCCAACTGCCAGAAATTCGGTCCACGCAGACCGTCGTAATAGAAAGGATTCGTTCGCGGGGTATACGCCGGCGCGACGGCGAAAACGTCCGGATTGAAGTAGTACCCAGCGGGAACGTTTTGACGTGGGTCGCCCGTGACCGTGGCCTGATCGAACCACAATAGCGGTCCGCTGTGGGCCATGAAGATATGGCTCGTCGCCCAGCCGCCAATAAACGCATCCACGACCCGGTTAATCTGGTTCAGGTAGGGGCGGCCGCGCCCGATGGGCAGGTCCCAGGTTCCCGCGATCGTAACATTGTGCCGCGGCTGCCCGCGATCCCACATCGTGAACTTGTTCGCGTAGGTATCGAGTTGATTGAAGTATTGGGAGTGATACTCGCGGTTGTAATTGTAGCCGAACATGAACGCCAGACCCTTGGAGACAGGACGCTCCGCCTTGAGAGCGAGGCCGTAGTAGTGGTCGGTGCCACCCGGCCAGCCGTACAGGTTCAGATCGCCGTACTGCGGATAAGGCCGCAGTAACTGATTAACCGAAACGGTAGGCTGCGTCCGCAGCGAGCCCGGCATGATATTGGCGGGCAGGTTGTAAAAAGGATTAGGAACGGACTGGTCCGTCTGTCCTTTGTACTGGTAAATGAGGTTCGGGTCCACCTGGTTCAGGTTGAAGCTGTAGTTGCCGCCCCACATACTCGGGTCCTGCACGTTATGGCCGAGGTGAATGAAGAATGTGGCCTCCGTGAACAAGTTGCTCATGGCTTGACGCTGGACGCTGAAGTTCATCCTGTCGTTGACCGGAGTCTTCATGACATTTCCATCCCAGAAATTGACCCCATTCCCGAGTTGGGTGTAGCGGCCGAGTCCGCTTCCCGACGGCTGCAGCACGGGGTTACTGGATGGGAACGGGTCGCTCAACAGGGCGCGGGGCGTACCCTCAAGCGGTCCGAGCACCGAAGTGGATTGCGAGAACCCGTAGGTCGGAAGGCCGCCGGTTTCGGGGTGAACCGTGATCCACGGCACTGCGTAGCGGGCGTATCCGGCGCGGATCGAGGTCTTATCGTTCAAGCGATAGGCGAAGCCGGCCCGCGGAAGGAACGTGGTCCATGGCGCGGAGTACATTCGCGGATCGTTGTTGCTGGTATAGACCATGGCGCCATTGAATTTGTACGCGACCTTGGCAAGGTTGGTAACCTCCGACGGGATGGAGACGTTCTGGAGTTCGGGGATGGGCTGCGTCAGGTCCAGAGTTTTCACTAACTGGCGCGTCTCCTCGGCCGGCGCGGTCTCCCGCTCCCAACGCAATCCGAGATTCAGGGTCAAGTTACGCGTCAACTTGATGTCGTCCTGGAAATAAAAGCCCCACTGCTGCTGGTGCACATCCAGGTTGGGGGCGATATTCGCATTGCCCGTGTTCAACACACCGAGTAGCGCGGACGCGTACATGTTGCCGGATTGCGTCGCATCGTAGCTCAGGAACGACTTGCCTGTATCGATGGAGTTGAAAGTGAACCCACCCGGACCGGAGCTGGCGTTGTCCTGGTCGTAAGAGTATCTCAACTGCCAACCGGCCTTTAAGTGATGCATTCCGGTGTCGTGAGAGACATTCACGGTCGGGTTATAGGATCGGCCATGAACCAGCCACCACCCGCCTATCCCGGAACGCGCGCCACCGTTGCCGGTGAAGTTGAAATTCGGGTAATAAATTCCCTGGGCGGCGTTGATCACCCCCTTGTACCAACTGCTGTTCGGCCAGAATCCTTCCCACACGCTGGTGGGAACTTGAGCCCACTGGGAGGCGTAGTCGTCCTCCATGTAAATGACACCCATTCTGACATTGATCGTGGTCCTGGGGCTCAGCATGTAGAGAACGTCCGCCGTCGCGTTCAGTGAGTCCATGACTCCGCCGTTATCGGAGGGGACGGCGATGGTGTCGCCCCAATTCGGATTATCGAGCCGCGTCTGGAATTTACCGAACCGGGAGAACAACCGCCATTTATCGTTGATGTTGTAATCGACGCGATCCAGCAGGTTCCAGTAATTCTCCCACCAGGGATAGGCCTTCTTGAAATTGTTCAGTCCCGAGAGGTCGCTGCCGGGATTGTTGGGCATCCAGAGATCGTTTACCGCTTTGGCGCCCGCCGGGTCGATCCGGCTTTTTGGAATCATGTTGCCGGGAAACGGCGTGCGGGTAACCGTGGACGTAGCCGCGTCAAAGATGGTGCTGAACGGATCGTAAATCTGCCGCAAACTGCCCTGCGGAGTCAGCGATTGAGAAAAGTCGCCGGTGCGTTCGGCCGCGGTTGGCACCGTGGACTGATTGCTGGAGGGCTGCTTTACTTTCCAGTTCTCGTACGAGAAGAAGTTGAACAACTTGTTTTTCTTTACTGGTTGGCCGATGGTGCCACCGTAGATGTTCTGCCGCACGACGCCTACGTCGCGCGTAATCCGGTTCGTCAGGGCGTCGAAGAACGGATTGCGTCCGAAGTAGTAGGCGGTGCCGTGAATATCGTTTGTTCCCGATTTCGTGGAGAGATTGATGGTGCCGCCCGCGCTGAAACCAAACTCGGCATCCATTGCGTTTTGCTGGACCGCGACTTCCTGCACGGCATCCATTGGCGCGTTGTAAGAGCCGCGCGCCGAAATGTTCAACGTGGTGCCGTCCATTTCCTGATCGTTCTTGCCGCCGGTGGGCCCGCCGATATTCATTCCGCCGTTCGACCACATGTAGAACGGATTGCGGTGCGCGATATCCCAATACTGGTTCACGACGGCTGGATTCAACAGCGCCAGCGTGAACGGGTTTCGCGCGAGTACGGGAAGGTCCTGAATCATTCCGCCTTGAATGGTGGTGGTCATGGTGGAGGTATTGAACTCCACGGCAGTAACTCCGGCGTTGACCTCGACTGCCGAAGTAACAGCACCTACGGTCAGGCTGGCATTGACGGTAACGTCGCCGCGCGTCAAGACAGTGACGTTCTCCTGAACATATTTTTGAAATCCGGTCGCAGCGATGGTGACCGAGTAAGTACCCGGTTGCACGAAGTCGACCAGGTAATGTCCTGCCGAATCTGTTTCCTTAACGCTCTCGATACCTGTGTTGATGTTTTTGAGAGTGACGGTTGCGCCGGTCACCGCAGCCTGAGTGGGATCGGTGACGGTGCCTTGCACCTTGCCTCGGTAGTCTTGCGCGAAGGTAAGAGTTGAGAGAGAGAAGAGTAACGCGAAGGTGTACAGCTTGCCTTGCGAGGAGAGAATTCCAGCTTCCATTCATTGCCTCCCAAGCGGTCCAAACTACGTTCGCAGGTTGTCAAACGCCTGTGACTTCCCTGACGGAATGCGAGAAATTCCGTAGTGATAGAACAGGCCGGATTATATGGCAGGTCACGATTCAAGTCAATAAGATGAATTTGCCCCAAACTCCTTCACGAAGAGGTTCTTGCGTGGGAGCGAGTGCCCGTCGCTAATCAATCGATGGCAGCAGTGCGTCGTGGGGGTAAGCCTGATCGACGTTTTCCGGGGTGATCAATTGATGTTTGACAAACACGGCCGGAGGGACGGGCTTGCACGCGAGCATGTTGAGCGCAAGGTGGACGATACCGTTGCCGTAGCGCTCGGGGAAGTACGCAACGGACCCGATGAAGGGCGTGTCGCGCTGCCGCAATTCCGAACGCGCCTCCCGGCAAGCGTTCTGACCCATAACGGCACAACAGTGGTCGCGCCCGGCTTCCTGGAAGGCACGTAGCGCGCCGAGAGCGCTCGGGTCGTTGATTGCACCAACCAGAACGTGCTCAGCCTTCGTGAAACGAAGATGCTTTCGAACCGCCTCGAGGCTGTGTCCAAACTGGCCGTTGCCGTTCAGAAAAATGACGTTGGAATCGGGGAGCCGCACCATCTCTTTAATGCCGGCCACTGTGCCGGTGAGCCGCGAACGAGGTAATGGACCGGCCATCGGGAGTTCCAGCAGAAGCACCTCGTCCACTTCACCCTCCCAATGCTTGCGCGCCCAACGTCCGAGGTGGCGGCCGCCGATGAGACCGGCGCCATAGTTATTCGCTCCGTAATAGACGGCGCCCGGATGGGGGATTTCCACGGCGATTACCGGAATGGACGCCTGCAAATATCGCGCGGAGATTTCGGGAGCTATGTCCTGGTCGGTTTGAAATTCGACGATGAGGTTCACGCGCTCGCGCACCATCATGTCGGCATTCCGGAGAGCGATCTTCGGACTATAGCGGTTATCGGCAACTACCAGATCGACGTTCGCCTCGGAGGCCGCGCGGCAGATACTGTCGGTGACGTCTCGTGAAAAGGCGAACTCCGTGCTCTGGGCCGTGTAGCCGATCCTGTATTTTTGCTTGCGTGCAGGTTTTACTTTCGAACGATATTGACGCTCGCCGACGCGTTCGATAAATCCGCACGAAACGAGGGTATCGACGATACGAAAAACGGTGGCTTTACTGAGGCCGGTGCGCGCGACGAGGTCGCGCAGGCGAAGCAGTTCGTTCTCAGACCGGAACGCCTGCAACAATGTACAAGCCCGCAACACCGCTTCCACAGGGCAGGGCCGTTCCCATCAGCGGTAGGCGTCCTTGCGATCGAGGACGCGTTCAAACTTGAAACACTTGCCATGATCGCGATCCGCTGAACCTCTCAACCCGGTCCAGACAGCCACCAACTGCCCGGACCGGGGAAGTTCAGCGCGGGACTCCGGCAGGGAGCCTCGGATTCCCTGCGGAGGTGACCGCCGGAGGAATACTCAACGGCCGGTCAGTGCCACGAATGGATCAGCGGCACTCCCTCTTTGCTTTCATTGTATGAATTATCTCTCAAATTGCAGGCGTTAATTCAGTCGGTTTTTTCTTTTTTCTTAATTGAATACGCTGTGGAAAAACTTCTGTGATCGCCCAGCCGGACCAGCGCCCCACATTCGCCTTTCAATATTTTAATTGAATAACTTCTTAAGCTTCAATAACTTAGAGGGACTTGCTGAAAAATATCCGCCTCCCCGTGGAGGCGTTCACGTTGTTTTTTCCACAGCACAACCGCCTCATTCGAAAAATAAATCCCCCGAAAATGTGAGCCGGTAATTTGGTGCCGGTTTTCTACAATGAAGGCAGAGAGGAGCGCTGATGAGCGCAGCGCTGACGACCGTTGAGTTGGCGAGCTCCGGTAGTCGCTCCTGCGGGGGAATGAGGCCCCCTGCGGGAGTCCATGAGTTCCCCGGTTCGGGTAGGTTTGGCGGCCACCCGAACCGGGTTGAACTCCGTTCCGCGCGTATGTCGCGCTCGATGATTTTCCTCCTTGTGTGTGCGTTCATTTGGTTGGCGATTTTGGCGAGCATTCGCCGCGGCGGCACCCGCTCATTCCATTTTGGGTGCCGCCTTCTTTTCTCCCTTCGACGTACCCTCCCCGATTCCTTCTGTAAAGCAATGTTGGGTGTCTGTAAAGCATTGTTAAGTTCCCGCGCGAACGCGTAACACCGGCAGCCCTTTCTTCGTAATGTCCGTATAGCAATGACGATCAAACGTGCATCTCTGATCGCTACCACACTGATGGCAGTCGCTTGCGTTGCCGCTGCGCAGGTTCCGGCCAAAACAACTTTCATCGGCACCGTTACTGCAGCGAACGCCGCAGACGGTACTGTTCAGGTGAAAGTTGACAACGGCTCCGAGGTACCGTTGAAGCTGAAACCAGAGACGATCGTTCAACGTGTCGAACCAGGCGAGAAAGATTTGAAGAACGCGAAACCCATTCAGGCTACAGACATTGCCGCAGGCGACCGCGTTCTTGTCAGCGTTTTTCCGGAAACCACCGACGCGCGGCGGATCATCGTCATGGCCGCCACTGATATTGCAAAACGAAACGAAGCCGATCGCATGGATTGGACCCGTCGCGGTGTGGGTGGCGTGGTTGTTACAAAAACAGGTAGCGAAATTACGGTTCGTACTCGCACCTTTGGCGGAGAACGGCAGGCCGTGGTAACCGTTTCAGATAAGACCTTGTTCCGTCGGTATGCGCCGGATTCGGTGAAGTTTGCCGATGCAAAGCAGAGCGCTCTCGACGAGGTCTCGGTGGGAGATCAGTTACGCGCCCGCGGCGTGAAGAGCGAGGACGGGCTCAAGGTGGACGCGCAAGAGGTTGTCTTCGGGACCTTCGTCACGAAAGCCGGCGAAATCAAGTCGGTGAATCCCGAGGAACACGAGATCACGATTCAGGATCTGGCGACCAACAAGCCGCTGATCATTAAGGTATCCGCGGACTCTCAACTTAAGAGGATGCCCGATTTTCCGGGTATGGGCGGCCCTGGTATGCGGACGGGCAGCGGCAGCAGTCCCGCCGCAGCGCCCGCTGGCAACGGAATGCGTCCCGCAGGCGCGGGTCCGGGCGGTGGAGCCCCCGGCACGATGGGCGGCCGGCCCGGTGGCGGCGATCTTGCGCAAATGCTCGAACGCATGCCCGCGACAACTATCGCCGATTTGAAGCCGGGGCAACAGGTAGTTGTGTCGAGCACCAAGGGAGCCCAGAGCGATCGCATCACGGCGATCATGCTGGTTGCCAACGCCGATATGCTCATCCGCATGGCCACCGCGCGGTCGGGTGACGGCCAAAATCGTGGCGGCATGATGAATGGCGGCGGCGGTATGGGAATGGGCGCCGGTGGTGGTGGACTCAGCGGAATGATGGGCGGCCTGGAGATGCCGGGAATGATGCCGTAGCCGCGACATAGCGGAAAACAGAACGAAGCCAATCGGAATTTTATATATGCGTATAAAGCTGCTTGCCCTAAGTGTGTGCCTGTTTGCAGGCCTGACCTTCGCGCCCCGCGCGGCGGCGCAAACCTCACCAGCCGTGACACTTCGCGGTACGGTGACCGATCCGTCCGGCGCCAGCATCCCCGATGCCGTCGTGCTGCTTCGCGGTTCCGCAGGCGACCAGCGAACCCGAACGAACGCATCGGGCCAATATACGTTTGCCAATGTTCCCCGAGGCAAATATACGTTGAGGATCGGCGCGAAAGGGTTCACGATCGCGGAACGGAAGGACATCGACGTCAATTCCAGCTCCAGCGTCGATGTGCAGCTCTCCATTGCATCCGAGGCGCAAGTGGTGAATGTCGAAAGCGAAGTGAACGCGGTAAGTACCGACGCCGCTTCGAACGCCAGCGCCCTGGTGCTGAAAGAAAAAGAACTCGAAGCTCTTTCGGACGACCCCGACGAACTGCAGCAGCAACTGCAGGCCATGGCCGGTCCCGGAGCCGGCCCAAACGGCGGGCAGATTTACATCGATGGTTTTACTGGTGGAAATCTGCCCGCTAAGGCTTCGATCCGTGAGGTCCGGATCAATTCGAACCCATTTTCACCCGAGTACGATCGCCCCGGATTCGGGCGGATCGAAATCTTCACCAAGCCGGGAACGGACAAATTGCGCGGCCAGGCTTTCCTGCAATTTAATAATGAGCTGCTGAATTCCCGAAGTCCTTTGCTGACGCAGTCCGACCGGCCTTTTTATCAACAGAAGTTCTTCGGCATCAATCTGACCGGCCCCATCAAGCCTCAGAAAGCTTCGTTCGGCTTCGATTTCGAACGCCGCTCCATCGACGAGAACGCTTTTATCCTGGCTACTACGCTCGACAACAATCTGAACATCGTCAATATCAACCAGGCCGTGACGACTCCGCAGGTCAGGACGCATATCACGCCCCGGCTGGACTACACGATCAACGCTTCCAACACCCTGACGGTTCGGTATCAGAACGTTAAGCTTAGCAGTGAGAACGACGGCATCGGCAGTTTCAATCTCGCTTCGAAAGCATACAACCAGTCCGAGACGGAACATGCGCTGCAAATCACCGAGACCGCGGTTTTGAGTCCGCATGCGATCAACGAAACGCGTTTTCAGTACATGCGCACCGATACCAGCAACATTGGAGACAATTCGATTGCGGCCATCAACGTTCAGGGCGCTTTCAACGGCGGCGGCCCCCAGATTGGCAACTCGGGGACTCTCGACAACCGTTGGGAAATGACGAACACCACGACGTTGACTCGCGGAACGCACACGTTCAAGTGGGGCGGCCGGTTGCGGCAGTCATTCCTAGACGATACGTCGGTCAGCAACTTCGGTGGGACCTATACCTTCTTTGGCGGCGTCGGTCCGGAACTCGACGCGAACAATCAGCCCATCGCGGGAACCGCGGTTCAGTTACTCGCCATCGAGCGCTATCGCCGAACGCTTCTGTTCCAGCAGCTCGGATATTCGGCCGAACAGATCCAGGCCCTGGGCGGCGGCGCATCGCAGTTCAGCTTGGCCGCGGGCATTCCCATCGCCTCGGTGAATCAATTCGACATCGGATTGTTCGCTACCGACGACTGGCGTGTTCGTCCCAACCTGACGTTGAGCTACGGCTTCCGTTACGAGACGCAGACGAACATCAGCGATTGGAAAGACTGGTCGCCGCGCCTCAGCATTGCATGGGGCGTTGACGGCGGCTCGAACAAGCCGGCCAAAACCGTTCTACGCGCCGGCTTCGGTATCTTCTATGACCGGATCGGCGATACGCTCGCGCTTTCGGCCCTTCGGTTCAACGGCATTACGCAGCAGTCCTATCTGATTCAGAATCCGGACTTCTTCCCGGAGATCCCGGCGCTGGCTACGTTGCAGGGCAGCGCGCAGCCGCAACAGTTACAGTACATCTATAGCAACATTCAGGCGCCGCGCAATTACCAGGCGAGCTTGTCGATTGAGAGACAAGTGAACCGGTACGTGAAGCTCAGCGCGCAGTACATCTCGACTCGCGGTGTGCATCTGCTTGTGCGGCGTAACATCAACACGCCAATCGATGGTGTCTATCCGTTCGGCGATCAGCAACTTCGGATGTTGAGCGAATCCACCGGATACAGCCGGTCGAACCAACTGGTGATCGCTCCGAACGTCAATTACAAGAAGCTGTTCCTGTTCGGCTTCTATGCCTATTCACACGGAAATACGAACGCCGAGGGCACGCCGGCGGATCCTTACAATCTGCGGGCTGAGTGGGGACCGTCGTCCTACATGGATGTACGGCATCGCTTCGTTACCGGCACCAGCCTGCCCTTGCCGTTCAGAGTCACGGTAATGCCCTTCATCATGGTTTCGAGCGGAGCGCCGTACAACATAACGATCGGCCGCGACCTGAACGGTGACGGCATCGCGGCCGAACGTCCGGCGTTGCTCGCGAATCTCGCCGCCGGCAACTGCACGGGCGGCGGCGATCTTCTCTATGCGGCCGGATACGGCTGCTTCGACCTGAATCCTGCTCCCGGCACTGCCACGATTGGCCGGAACCTCGCCCGCGGTCCGGCGAACGTGATGTTCAACATGCGTATCGCGCGATCGTGGGGCTTCGGCAGTCGCGAGTCTGCTTCTCGTGACGATATGCCTCCCGGCGGTCCGGGTGGCGATCACGGTCCGCGCGGCGGCGGCCCGATGATGGGTGGCCCGCGGGGTGGCGGCGGCGGACGCGGATTCGGTGGACCGGGCGGCGGCGGGCCGCGCGGTATGTTCGGCGGCGGTTCGAGCGGAAACAAATATACGCTGACGCTCAGCGCGCAAGTCCACAACCTGTTTAATCACGCGAATTATGCGGCTCCGAGCGGCGATCTGTCCTCGCCTTACTTCGGCGACTATCGCAGCCTCGCCGGTTTCGGACCGTTCGGCGGGAACTCAACTTACAACCGGAAGATCGACTTACAACTAAGGTTCACATTCTAAGCAACTGACGACCCGAAGCAACTCCCCCTACGCCGGCGCTCCTGACCACTCAGGCAGTGAACGCCGGCCATTCTTTTTCTAAGGGTTGTTATTGAAGGCTCGCTCGTTGTTCGGTCTGAACCGGCACAATGTAAGTGAACCAGCCGATCATCATCTCTTCCCAAGTCTGATCGCCCCAGCGGACTTCCTTCGTCGGGTCGGGATTGAACTTATTGTTCGCCGAGTTATCGAAGTGCGCCACGCAGTCGATCCGCGCACCTTTCGGTAACTTCAGCGGCTGTTTCAGTTCGTAATTGAGCTGCCAGCCGAAATCGTACTTCGGCACACTGAGGAGCTCTTCCTCTTTTCCATCCGGATACACGACGGTGTACTTGAAATCCTTGCCGCGCAGATGCATGTGCGGCATGAAGGCCACCACTTCGACATCCTGTTTCGCAGTCCAACTGGACTTCACCTCGTGATTCGGCTCGCCCGGCGGAATGCGGAAGCCGAAGTTCAAAGCACGGCCCGTCATCGCCCGGTATTCCGGCGGTGCACTCGCGTACTTCAATCCGATATAGGAACGGTCCTTCGCCGGTTTTCCGTTCGGCGTGTAGTGCACCTGGAAAACGAGGGTCGAGCCTGCTTTGATCAGGCGAGCGGTTCCCGGCTCGAATTGGGCCGCCGTATCTCCAGGCGCCCATCCCACCAGTAGTGAGCCGCCCTCGCCGCCGATCGCGTTGTTCTTCCCGGGTTCCTGGATGAAGACGATGATGTGATGCACCACGTCCCGCTTGTCGGGGCGAATCTCGGCGGCCTGCACCCACTTGTCTTCGGTGAAGTTGGTCGGCACGCGGAAGTATTGATACGGAATCGTGCCCTCCGCGGCCACATCGAGGTCGCGGCCAATGTCGATGACCTGGTCCGGCTTTCCGATGTTCCATCCAATAACGAACGTGGGCGAAGCGGGCAGGTCTGCGGAATTCCCTTCGGGTGCTCCCGCGGAAACCCAGGCGCTGATCGTCGCCACCTCTTCTTTCGACAGACGGCGGTCGTTCTTGAATTCGCCATGCGCCGGGTCGGCGAGCCATGGAGGCATCGACCGTGTAACGACGCGTTCGCGGATCGACTTCGCCCACGGGCGGACTTCTTTATAGTTGGTGAACGCCATTGGCGCGACTTCACCGGTGCGGTGACATTCCACGCAGTGTTCGTTCAGGATTTTGGCGACGTTTTTTGTGTACGTCGGCGGGGTTGTAGCCGCCGTGTTGGCCGCAAACAACGCAGCGCTGGAAACGAGAGCAGCTGACAGAGTGGTCCGCAGTGTCATGGCAGGATCCCAGAGTATTGAAAGCATTATACGCCGGGTCCGTCCGCCCGCGACATGAGATTTAGTGATGAGGCAAGCCGGGAGGGGAGTTCGAAGACGATTTCGTTCTGCTCGCCGGCATCTTTCCGACGGGTGGCACTCCATCGAACTTGCCAACGTTCAGCGAGGCGATTCGGTGGCGATCTTCGGTTCAGGTCCGGTGGGTCTGTTGGCGGCGCACAGCGGAAAGGATCGGATCGTGAAGGTCCCATGCGGACGATCCGATGAATTTCGCAGATGATCAATCCGACCGGGAGCGTCGGACTGATCGGCATCTACTTCAACGAGGATCCGGAGCGAAAGACGAACACGCCAAGAAGGGCCAATACCTGTTCCGGCTCGGCGATTTGGAAGGGAGTCACCATCGGACAGGGACAAGCTCCGGTGAAGCGGTACAACGAATATCTCCGCGACATGATCATCGCGGGCCGTTCAAAGCCGAGCTTTATTGTCAGCCACCGGCTGCCGCTGAGCCAGGCTCAGGAAGGCGGCCTGACACGCGGTCCTCATTCGTAGCGCAGGGCTTCGATGGGATCTATCCTCGACGCTTTCATTGCAGGATAGATCCCGAACACCACGCCGGTCGCAACCGCGACCCCGAACGCCACGATGACGGAGCCGGTGGTGACGATGGTCTTCCATCCCGCGGAATTCGCAATCAGCCACGACAGTCCCAACCCGAGTCCGATTCCCAATAGTCCGCCGCCCACGGAGATCAACACTGACTCGATGAGAAACTGGCGCACGATGTCGCGGCGCCGCGCACCGATCGCACGCCGGACGCCGATCTCGCGAGTGCGTTCGAGAACCGTTGCCAGCACGATATTCATGATGCCGATGCCGCCGACCAACAGTGAGATCGCCGCGATCGCCACCATGACATACGTGAAGATCGTTTGTGTGCGCTTCTGTTGTTCGAGCAGCGCGGCGGGAATGGTGACGCTGAAATCGTCGGCGGAACGGTGTGTCGATTGGAGAATCGCCGTCACCACCTTCGCTACTTCGACGCTGTCGGTACCTGCTTTCAAGCGAAGATCGACGCCGTCCAAGTCGTCTCGCAGATAGCGCGTCACATCCCAGAAACGGTACATCGACGTGTTGAACGGAACGAAGATGGTGTTGTTGCGGTCCAGCGTTTGAGTGCCCGCCGAGGATGAATCGGGCAACTGCTCGGTGAGCACGCCGATCACCCGCAACCAGATGTCGTTCACCTTGACATACTTTTCCACGGCGGAACCATAGCCGAGCATGCTAACTTTCGCAGCCTGACCCAGAACGCAGACGGCCGCCGTCTGTGTATCGTCATCGTCGGTGAGAAAGCGACCTTCAACCAGGCGCAGATTGTGAATCGTGCCGTAGCTCGCCCGAACTCCCAGCAATGCGGGTATGGTCCCGTTCGGCTTCGGCAGAACCCGTGCAGGAAACAGGCTGCGGCGGACCGAAAGGCTCTCCAGTTGATCGATGTTCGCCTGAAGAATGCGAATGTCGCGTTCGGTCAATCCAGGAGACACGCGGCGGCGCTGCTGCAACTCCTGGTCGTTCGTCGCGGGGCGCGAATCGATCAGGATATTCCGCACGCCGAGTTGCTCGATGAACTGAAGCGACTGCTCGCGCGCCCCGGCTCCGATCGCGAGCATGCCAATCACGCTGCCAACACCGAATACGATTCCCAGAGCCGTAAGAAGGCTTCGCAGCTTCTGCGCGCGAAGATTCGCGAAAGCCTCTAGGGAGTCGCCGAGGAGGCGCGGTATGAGGCGCAACGCGGAACGCGTACCGGCGATCATCGCGCAATGGCCTTCGTCGCCGAGCCGCCCGCATTCCGGTTCGCATCCGGTTTCTGATCGGGATTGGCGAGCGCGACCAACTGGCCTTCGGCGACTCCTTCAACTACCACCTGGCTCTCGCTCCGGCGCACCAATTTTACATCGAGAGGCGCAAAACCATCGGACTTCTTCAAGTAGACGTACGGCTTTCCGTCACGTTCAAACATGGCTTGGGCTGGTATCGCCAGCACGCTGTTCATTTGCCCTGTGGCGATCACGATTGCCGCGCTCATGCCGGGGCGCAGATCGGGCGTCGGCGATTCAAGGGCGAGCTTCGTCTCGAAGCGCCGATTCCACGGAGGACCGGTGGTGCCGCCGAGGTTGATGATCTTGCCGTGGTAGCTCCGCTTGGGAAGCGCCACAATTGTGAAGTTCGCCACCTGGCCGACGGCCAGATATCCGCGATCCTGCTCGGCGATTTGTGCACTCACCTCCCATGTTCCGAGGTCGGGAATCTGAGCGACCACCATCCCGGGACGGACAGCATCACCGACCTGGTACAGCGGAAAGGTCATCCCGGGAAAAAACCAGTTGCTGTTGGTATTCCTCTCGACGTTGACGTATCCCTTCACCGGCGCGCGCAGAGTCATCTTCTCGATGTTCTGACGCGCGGTGCCGGCGAGAACCGTAGCTTTCTTCCGGCCGGCTTCCTGAATTGCGACGGATGCGCTGGCCGCCGCTTTCCTTTCCGGGTAATCGTGTTCCAGCTTCGCGAGCTTTTCGCGGGCGCCGGACAATGCGAGGTCATTCTGTTTGGCGGTGAGCGACGCCAGTAGCGGATTGCGCGCACAGTCCAACTCCGCCAAACGCACGTCGGATCTGGCTTTGATCAGTTCCTCGCTCAACTCCTCCTGTTTGGCGATCGTTTCGTTCTCGGCCTGGATCACCTGTTGTTCCGCTTCGGCGAGATCGGCTTCCGCCTCGCGCAGTTTGTAGGTCTCTTCGGTGGTATCGAATTGCGCAATGATGTCGTCTTGCTGCACAAGTTCGCCGGGTTTCCGCAGTTCGGTGAGGATGAGTTGTGCGCTGCCGGTCATGGGCGCATTCAACATCTTTGAGTTGCCTCCCTGCAGTTCGCCCTTCGCCGAAACGCTGAAACCCACGGACGTGCGGCGTACCACGGCAACAGGAATGGGGGCTTCCGCTGGTGCATCCACCGTGCGAACGATCCGCGCCGTAGAGATGGCGACCAGGGCGGCCGAACCGACGATGACCAGGAAGGCGACGATCCGTTTCCGAATCACTGCTTCTTCTCCTTGGCGGTTTCGTCGGTCAGCGCAACGGTCAATCCAGCGGGGATTCCGCGCACTGCCACCTCGTCGGGGTTGCGGGCCACCACCACGACATCCATCGGTTTGAGGCCATTCTCGGCCGGCACCAAGACGACGGCCCGTCCGCTCCGGGTGAATACCGCCTTCGCGGGAACGCTGATCGCATCGGGAATGCGATCCACAATTACGTCCAAACGGCCATTCATCGCGGGACGCAGCCGGTTGTCGAATTCGTTGAAACCCGCGAACGCCCGGAAGTTCCGCGACGGCGGCCATTCGAAATTCTGTTCGGTCAAAGGAGAGATGCGCGTCACTTTGCCGGGGAACTGCTTTTCAGGAAAAGGATCGAGCACGATGCGGGTGGTCTGGCTGAGTTGCATGCGGCTGCGGTCCATCTCCTCCACCTTGGCCTTCATCTCCAGAGTGGTGAGGTCAGGTATCTCGGCCACGGCACTGCCCGGCCAGACGTTATCGCCGACTTTGAAAGGCCGGGCGTTCATCCAGCCTTGCGAGTAATTCATTAAATAGGTGACGACGCCATGCGATGGAGCCACGACCGTCATCTGCCAGATGCGGTGTTGAGTGAGCTCGACCTCGCCTTTCGATTTGTCCCGTTGCGTGCGCAGCGACGCAATTTTGGATTCGGAAGAAACCGTATTCAGGCGGTTGGTGGCTTGCTGGACCTGTAGCTTCTCCTGATCGAGCCCGAGTTGCAGTTTATCCTCGGCGGCCTGAAGCGCACTAACGACCTCCGCTTTTTGGACCTCCAATTCCGAACGTTGCACGGCGTGTTGGGCGTCGGCCAAATCAAGCTTGTCCTTCTCCTGGTTGATGCGCCCCTCGGCGATCGCTTGGTCGAGCGATGCCTGGGCCTGCTTCAGCGTCGCCTCCTGTTCCTGCAACTGCCGCTTGGCACTCGATTCATCGAAGCGCAGGATCGTATCGCCGGGTTTCACGGGTTCGCCCTGAGGCGCCATCCAGACGATTCGCAGATCCGGGACGTTGGTCGGCGCTGCTATCAAAACCGACTTCCCGGCGACGAGTTCGCCGCGGCACGTTACGATGACCAGGAACTCTCCTTTGCGTGCCTGCGCAAGGGGCCGGTCAGTATTGGCTGCTACCTTTTGTGTCTGACGCAGCGTGACGGCGCCGATTCCGGCTACGCAGGCTAGCGTCAGGAGTGCAAAGATCCAGCCGCCGACTTTCGTTCGGAAATCAGAGGGCAGCTTCATCACTTGCCTCCAGGAACGATCGGCCGCGCACTCGCCGGACCCGCCGCACTTGCGCTTCGGACCGGCGCCGAGGCCTGGTTCGCTTCGATTTCCAGCGAAGCCGACAGGTCGGGCAGCAGCCGGACGTCACGTCCCATGATCCGGAACCTGGCTGAAAAGCTCTTCACGGGAGACTCGAGGCCCGCCGTCGCGACAGGACTGGCGGATTCGAGTTGGGCATCGAACGCGACATTCGGGTAGGCGTCGAGGAATACCCTCGCATTCGTTGCGTTGCCGATCGCAGCGAAATCGGGCTCGTTCACCTGCGCGTCGACAATCATTTCAGAGGGATCGAAAATGCGCAGCACCGGCTGGTTCGGCCACATCTGATCGCCTACCTGGGGAGGTCCCATCGATCCGCTCCGCCATACGTTTTCGAGCGCGACCATGCCATCATGCGGCGCACGGATCGAAAGCCTCTCGATGTTCGATTTCAGGCGCTCGACCACCAGTTTCTGGCGCTCGCACTTCAACTCGAGGATTCGGACGGCAGCGGCTTCCGCTTTCAACCGGGCCGCATGGGATTTGTTCATGCTGGCCAGACGGTCGCGCGCCGTTGCAGCCTTGACCTCGTTCTTCTGCCGGTCGAGATCGGCCAGCACGGGACCCTTCTGCAGTTGGAGTTTAGCCTTACCGAGGTCCACTTCGGCCTCGCGGATACCTGCGACACGCTTGGTAGCGTCGCTATTGACCTGGGCGCGCTTTTCTTCAAGTTGGTGCTGCAGGTCGTCCAGTTTGGCGTTGGCGTCGCGCGCGTCATCGAGTTGCGTAGTGGGGTCGAACTCCACCAGGGTGTCGCCAACTCTCACGGCGGTCCCGTTAGGCGCGAGAGTCGTCAAAGTGAGTTGGGAATTCCGTCCGGTAATTTGAGAGAGTTGCGGAACACGAACCTTGTAGGTTTGAACGGCCTGAATGGTCCCGCTGGCGCGCACGATGCGATGAGGCGTGGACTGCCTGGTGGGTTGAACCGTTCCAGACGGAGAATTCTCCTTCGCCGCGACGCTGACCGTTCTGCGGCAAGCGGTTGCGGAGAGAAGGAATGGCGTGACACACGCTACCACCGCCAGCGTGCGAAGTATGGGACGACGCAGCAAGAGTCCTCCTGAGGCTTGACGTTAGGGAGCCTGCTCTCGCGCACTGATCGCTTAGACGTGAAAATTGTAAATAGGTTCCTGGACCCAAATAGCGAAATACCCTAGCCGGGCTATCCACGCCGCGCGGTGTTGGTAGCATTCTGCGTGCCGCGCCGCGTGGCAACCGAAATCCGCGCGATGTGACGCAATCCTTCTTTGCGGAGCGTTGTAAAAGAAACCGATTTCGACTATGGCGCGACGCGAATTTTAAACGATGAAGGTGGCGCGCCGCACCCACCTGTGTCCGTCACGGCACAACGATGATTATCGTAAGGCAGTGGAATTCACTGCGTCGCCGCACGCGAAGACGTACTTTGGGAGACAGATTCCGCCCAATTCAGGGCGTCATCGGCCACTTGCTGCCATCCATCCTGACCAAGGATAAAGTGGCTGCGGCCGGGGTATTCCTTATACGCCGTTACGGCCTGCGATCTCCTGTACAGGTTGTAGTTCGCTTTGATCACGGAGGGTGGAGAGATATGGTCTTTCTCGCCCGCGATGAGAAGCAGCGGAGCGCGAGTGCCGTTATCGAAATTCACTGTTGTGGCCGCGTGAGGATTGAAATTTGCAAGAGCGGCTTGAAACAGCATGTGATCCGGCCCGGGAACGGCGTAGCGTTCGTAAACTGCCAGCGATTCCCCCTCCGAGAGCGTGTTCGTGAAGGCGTAATGAAACTGCTCGGGTGTTAAGGGCAGTGCACGGTGGTTATTCGCCGGATTGCTGAGCGCGGGGAAACTGACCTTCAGGGTCGAGAAGGGAAGGAGCAGAATCCCTTTCACCGGCGCCGATGAGATGGCGACTCCGGCCGCGCCGAGCCCGCGGTCGAGCAGGATCTGGGTGATTAAGCCGCCAAAAGAGTGCCCGATGATGATGGGGGGAGCGCTCAATTCGCGGATGATCGCCTCATAGTGATCGACGATTTCGGTGACACCCAATCCGGCGATAGGGCTGGGATCGCGCCGGAGTTCCTCAATATCCCCCTCGAGCCCGGGCCACCCTCGCGCGATGACAGAATAGCCCTTTTCGCCATAGCGCTGAATCCACTTCTCCCAGGAGAGAGTAGTCATCCAGAGTCCGTGAATCAACACGATCGGTGATTTATTCGCCGCCATGACAGTCAGCTCCTTTGTGCAGTGCGTCCCAGTGGAAAAGGTACGTACAGTGATTGTCGGCGAAAAGGGTTGTCCAAAAAAGGCCGGAACCGTTACCTGGAGGTGGGCGGGAAAGCCGGCCGATCACGGACGTGCCGTCACCGGCCGCAGATGTTGCCGCTGCCGCGGGGCTATTGTTTCTCGAGGATGAGTTTCTGATCGCCCTCACCAAAACTGCTCGAGAAGTGGCGGTTGATAGTGAGGACCTTGCCGTCTTCTGAAAGGCTCCACTTGTCTTTCATCGTGAAATCGTTGTCGCCGAATTTGCCTTTCGTTTCGAACGCCAGTTCGTCGCCGTCCCACTTCACCACGCTGGTGGAGGGGTTGTCGCGAATCGTGTTGGTACACTCCTTGCCGTCCGTGGTGTACTTCGCTTCGAAATCGAAATCACCCATTTCGGATGACTGCTTCACCTGGATCTGAAGATTCGGATCCTCATGGGTGATCTTCTGCGTCATGCTGTTCGGGGGCGGCATCTGGCCGAAATCACTCTTTTCGGTATTCAGTTTCCAGTCGCCCGTGAGATTCGGTTTTGCATTCGCTGCGAGCGACGCGGCCAGCAATAGAACTGCCGCAGTAAGGGCTCGGGTGTGCATGGCTTTCATGCTCTTCTCCTTCGGTCTCAGGACCCCTCAAGGTCGGAATGGTCGAAGTATATCCCAACGGCGGGATACGATGGTGTGCGCATGAAGGCGATGGATCTCTTCCGGCTGGACGGCAAACTTGCGCTGGTTACCGGATGCCGCCGCGGCATCGGGCGGGCGATGGCGACCGCACTGGCTGAGGCCGGCGCCAACATCCTCGGGGTAAGCCGTTCGCTGGAGGCTTCGGGCAGCGAGGTAGAGGCTGAAGTTCGCGCCGCCGGCCGGGAGTTCCGGGCGTACTCGTGCGATTTCGGCGATCGAAGCGCGGTGGCCGAGTTTGCCCGAAAGGTCACCGAGGACAACCCGGCAATTGACATCCTGGTGAACAATGCCGGCACTGTTCTTCGCAAACCGGCCGCGGAACATCCGGACCCCTGGTGGGACGAAGTTCTGGAAACGAATCTGCACGCGCCGTGGGTTCTGAGCCGGGAGATCGGGAGGCGGATGGTGGAACGGCGCAGCGGTAAGATCATCTTCACCGCCTCTCTGCTGACGTTTCAGGGAGGCATCACCGTTCCTGGCTACGCCGCGAGCAAGGGTGCTATCGGCCAGTTGACCAAAGCTTTAGCCAATGAATGGGCGCCCCACAACGTGCAGGTGAATGCGATCGCGCCAGGATATATTGCGACCGATAACACCGCAGCGTTGCGTGCCGACGACGCACGCTACACCTCGATTGTGGCGCGAATTCCCGCCGGGCGGTGGGGCGATCCCGATGATTTGAAAGGCGTTACCGTCTTTCTGGCGTCGCCGGCCTCAGACTACGTCAGCGGATCGATCATCGTCGTCGATGGGGGCTGGATGGGACGCTAGAATCCGGCCGCCCTGCCGATAAGAAGTAACGTGACATGGCTCTTCTTCAGAACCCGGGCGCGCCACCCGCTACACTAAAAATATGCGGCTGTGGTGCGCCTTAGGGTTTTTGTTGTGTGTCGGGTGCTTTGCCGCCGAAGAAGACCAAGCCGGGAAGACGCGAACCGATCGCGAAATGGACCGCGCCCTCCAGGAATTCAAAGTTCAGACCGCGGAGATGGGCGCCCGCGGCGATTCGCCTAAAGCACACAGAAATCGTGGCGCTGCGGGGCGAGCCTGGCACGGCCGGTTGTTCGAGAACTTCCGAAACGACTTTTTGGATGCGGTCCCGCACGAGATTGTACAGCGGGGCGGCGACAAATCGGTATTGCGCCGGAATCAGTTTGGGTTTAATGTTACCGGGCCGCTTGAAATTCCTAAACTATTTGCCGGCCGGCCGGGGACATTCTTTTCGTTCTCCTATGAAGGCGTGCGGGAGCGGATCTCCCGAACAACGCTGCGTACCATTCCGATCGTGCCGGAGTGGACCGGCGATTTTTCGACCACGGTGGATCAGGCGGGGAATCTGCTGCCGATTTATGACCCGTCGACGACGCAACTGAATCCGGCGTACGATCCGTCGCAACCGGTTTCCACCGACAACCTTCAGTACTCGCGCGAGCAGTTCCCGGGCAACCGGATTCCGTTGTCGCGACTGAATCCGGTGGCGATGAAAACGATGGACCTGTACCCGCTGCCGAATGCATCCGTCGGTCCGTTCTTCCAAAACAACTTCTTTATTAATTCGCCGGAGACGAACATCGCGAATGGCGTGATCGTGAAGATCGACCATTCGATCAACGAGAAGCACCGTCTCACGGGAGAGGTGAACTATTCGAATGGATTGCTGGGCGCGTCGCGCTGGTTCGACAACGTTGCCAATCCCGGCCCACTTGATACGGACTCATCCACCCGGCGCGCCTCCATCGAGCACGTCTTCACGATCTCGCCGCAGATCATTAACACGGCATCCATGGAGGCGAGTTCAGAACGCTGGAACTCCGGTTCGCCGGATCGTGAATACCCGGTCTACGATTTGCCCGATTACCTGAACATCGGACGTCCCTCGCCGTTCAGCACGAATGTCAGCAACGAGTTTCGTTTCAGCGACGGAATCTCGCTTCGAAAGGGCAAACACTCGCTTCGTTTGAGCCTGTTCTATTCCGATTTTCAGGTGAACACGATGTGGGAGCGATACCCGGACGGGTATTACAATTTTTCGGCTGGACTGACGAGCCTTCCGGGAATTGTGAATACGGGTCACGGATTCGCGAGCTTTCTGTTGGGTCTGCCGGATTATGCAGAGAAGAGCATCGTCACATCCCCATCGTATTTCCGGCGGACTTCACTGAATTTCAGCGCGCGCGAACAATACGAGTTGCGACGCAACCTGACTATCACGCTTTCGGCGATGGCGGCGCGACGAACGCCGAGGATCGAAAAATACGATCGCCAATCGACCGTGGATCTGACGGCGCCCAATCCGGCGAACGGTCTGCCGGGAGCGCTGATTGCGGCGGGCCGCAACGGCGTATCCAGCGGGTTCCGTCCCGCGGTGATACGTTTGGACCCGAGCGTCGGCATCACCTGGAGTCCCGGGTCGAAATCCCGGACCGTGGTGCGCGCGTCCTACGGGAGGAGTCATTCGCCGATTCCGCTGCGCTTCGGGCAATGGGGAACGCAGGGCTTCAACGGATACCAGAGCTTCATTTCGCCCAACGTGCAACTCGATCCCGCGCTGCCCTTGACCGGCTCGATTCCGGCTCCGCCCTACTCGCTTCCCGACCTGCGGCCGGATGCTGCCAACGACACCGTGGCGGACTTGATGGACCTGTCCGGTACCGATCCGCTTTATCAATCGGCGAGCCTCTCGGTGGAACGCGAACTCCCCGGATCTATGGTGGTGACGGTAGGCGCTGCATATTCGGGCGGGCGCAATCTGCTGGTCGGCAGCGGCGCGGCGAATCCCAACGCGATTTCGCCGGATGCTCTTGTCTATCGCGATCAACTGAATGACGAGCAATTCAACCGCTCGTTGCGGCCGTTCCCGCAATATAAAGGTTTTCAGTTGGACGGCCTGTACCCGTACGGGAGTTATCAGCGCGATGCGGGTTATCTTCGGCTGGAGAAGCGGGTTTCGAAAGGTCTCTCGGTCAGCGCCTATTACGAATTCGCGAAGCAGATGGACGACTATTCGGGTCCGTACGGCGCCCAGGATTTCTTCAACCGGCAGAACGAGTGGTCACTGACGCCGTACGCGCGTCCGCAATATTTGAATTTCAGCTACGTGTACGAACTACCTCTCGGACCGAACAAGCCGCTGATGAACTATTCGGATTGGCGGAAGCACCTGGTTGAAGGATGGTCGATGAGCGGGAGCGGGTTTTACGCCTCGGGGCTTCCGCTGGCGTTGCGGCCCGAATTCAACAACACCGGCGGCGTCATTTCCGGGCTGCGGGTGAACGTGGTTCCCGGCGTCGATCCAACGGTGCCCGATCCGGGTCCGGACCTCTGGTTCAACCCGGCCGCGTTCGATCAGCCGGCCGATTTCACGATTGGCGATGGACCGCGCACTCATCCCGTGCTGCGCGGACCGTCGGCGCAGAATTACGACTTGAGCCTGACGAAACGGTTGCCCCTGGATGCCGACCGCGTGTTGGAATTCAGCGCTGCGGCGTTTAATTTTTTGAATCGGGCCGATTGGGACAATCCGGATGTGACCATCGGTCCCGAGAGCGCACCGAACGTGAATGCAGGCAAGATCATTGGCTCGCACGGCGGGCGGGTTATACAGTTGGGAATGAGGTTGAGCTTTTGATGAGGATGGCGGTTGCGAGTTGTTTGGTGGTGGCAGGAAGTTGGGCTGCGCCCCCGCCGGCCCCGTCGAAAGTGGTGCGAATCCCTCTGCGCGCGGATAGCGGACAAAAGCCCGACGCGAAGCTGTTTCAGGCGACGCTCGATCGCGAGCAGGTGCGGATTGTGGGTGTTCTCACGCCTCAGGATCCGCAAATGATTCTGGTAGTGCTGGATCTTGCCGGCGACCTGGCGTCGATCGATGCGGCCAAGGGTGCCGTATCGTCGGCCGTCGCGAGACTTCCCGCGAGCACCTACGTGGGTCTGCTGCGCGCCGAAAACGGGGTGACGGTGCTGCTGGATCCCACGCCGGACCGTGACGCGATAGCGAGCGCGATTGCGAATCTGACTGTCAGCGGCCGTCCTGGACTGCTGGAGGCGCTCGAGCCCGTGGAGCGCCTGGCGGATTCGATTGGGCGGAAGGCGCAGGTGAGGGTCGGAGTGCTTTATGTGACCGACAGCGATGTGCGGGAGTACCGCGAGGACTTCACGAATCCCGTGATCAATTCGAGCGATCCTCACGATTTAAGCCGCCGGTTTCCGGAAACTCTGATTCAGGAGAAGATCTCGAAACTGCAGATGTTGTTCGCGGCCTATCGGACGCCGCTGCACATCGTGCAACTGACCTACCGGGGCGACCGCCTGAACGATGCCTATGACAACGGTCTGCGGCAACTGGTGGAATCGATGGCGGGCACCATGGGGTTGTGCCGGTCGCGCGCGGAGATCGCCGAGCAGATCGATACGGCTTTTCAATCGGTAGCGGCGGAGTACGCCCTGCTGGTGGCCCTTCCGGGACGAGCGAAAGACACGGTGCAGGTGCAAGTATCGGCTGGAGACGTGCCGTTGATGTACCGGGCGCGGCTCACGCTGAAGGAGAAATGATGTCGAGCAAAGTGCGGTTTGCACTTGCCGCTGGGGCAATTGCCGCGATCCTGCTGGCGGCAATCATTTGGTTGGGTATCCGCGCATCGGCGCAAAACCGGCGGATTGCATCTCTCGAATCTGAACTCGCGATGGCGAAGGCTCGTGCTTCGCAGGTGCCGAAGGCGGTTGTGCAACCGGCGCCCGTGACTCTGGCTCCTCCTCCAGTCGTCGCGGTCAAACCGCCGGAGAAGCCCGCGAGCTCACCCGCGATTTCAGCGGAAGTGGAGGAATTAGGAGCGCGGTTGAGCGAGGCGACAGCCTCTGTTGCGCGGGCACAGGCCCGTGTGAACGAACTGGAAACCCAGGTTCTGAACCTTTCCGCCGATCGCGCGCGGCTGGCAACTGCCGAGAGCCAGACCCGCGATCAGCTGGAAGATTTGGACAGGAAACTCGAGGCGGCAACCAATGAGAAACCGGCGCGAGAGAAGCGCATTAGCGATCTCGAAGCCGAGGTGGCTCGTTTGCGCGCGCAAGGGTCGGAATCGGACCATAAGGGCGCACTGGTGGCGGAGATGACACGCGAGTTGCAGGAGTTGTCCCGGCGGCAACAGTTGCACCTCACCAGCATTATGCGGCGCTACCGGGAAGTGACCGATTTGTTGCGATCGCTGCCCGGTTCGGACGATCCGGCTCGCGGCGGCGCGGGCGGTGGTCCCGAGATGGCGCGCATTCAGACGGCGATCGCTATGGCGGATGAGGATCTGCGTCAACTCAACGACCTGAACGCTCGATTGGGTCGGGTGCAAAAGCAGATCGCCAGCGCCGGGCACTGATCCGTTTTCGGGCGGCAAAGCTACTGCGGCGCGGCGTTCTTGTGCGGAACTTTCCGCTGCGCCGATCAACGGTAAAATAGCTGGTACAACTCGCCTGATGAGGTTGTCCCATCTCATAGTCGCCGCGCTTGTCTGCTTTTCGGCCGCCGCAGCAGGTCCCGATTTCGTCGGTTCCGGCACCTGCGGGCAATGTCACAAAGACATTGCGTCCGAGCAATCTCGCAGCAACATGGCATTGACGTTTCAGGGCGTGAACACGAGCGCGTTTCCGCCCGGCTATTCGCGCGAGATCAAAGAAGGTCCGGATAAGTACAGGGTGGTGAAGAAGGATGGAACACTCCTGTACACGGTGGGCATCGTGGGGCAGGAACCTTTTCAGGCTCCGGTCGACACGGTTGTCGGGGGCCGGCGGCACGGGCTGAGTTTCCTGGTGCGCGTGCACGAGATCGGGGGAATGAAACTAGAACGGGCACCGCTGGTGGAAGCCCGGTATCTGCACTACAGTTCCAGCGGCAGCCTTGTCCTGTCGCCCGGATTTCCGGCCGAGACTCCTTCAACATGGGAAACCGGTATTGGTCGCGTTCTCAGTCCGGATTTCGAGCAGAAGTGCCTGACCTGTCACGGCGCCGCGCAATCGACGGGCGCGCACGAGACGGGCGTGCGGTGCGAAACCTGTCACGGTCCGGGCTCCGCACACCTGAAAGCCGTAAAGGCGAATGCTGCCAACAAGGCCATTGTTAATCCGAAGAATCTTTCGAACGCCCAGCGGCTGGAGCAGTGCGCGCAGTGTCATGCGGGGTTCGGCGAGTTGTACGATCCGCTGCCGGACGACCTGCTGATTTCGAACCAGGTAAACGCGCTACGCAACTCGCAATGCTACATACAGAGCGGAGGGGGACTCAGTTGCACGAGTTGCCACGATCCTCATCGCGACGCTTCCAGTGCGGACACCCGCGCTGTTCAGACGTGCCTCACCTGCCATGGGGCGAATGCACAGCATCGCGCCGCGTTGTGTCCGGTGAACTCGAGTACCGATTGTATGAAGTGCCACATGGCCGAACAGCAGAAGGGTTCGTTCCACATGGTGGATCACTGGATTCGCGTCCATCCTGAGCAGGGCATCAAGGTGAACCGGCGGGATGCCGCTTCTCGTTCGCGAATGACTCCGAAGCGGCTGTACCTTCGACTGATCGTTGCGGCGGACGAGGTGAAGGCAGAGGCAGCGCACGCAGAACTTGCCGCGGGTGTGCCGTTTTTTAGGGTGGCGCAGAAGTACTCGGTGGATAACTCCCGCATCACCGGCGGCTATGTTGGCGACATGGCTGTAGAGGAACTGGAACCGGAACTGGCGCGCGCGGCAATGAAACTGGAACGCGGCGAGTTCAGCGATGCCTTGGATATCGGCGGAAAACACATGATCGTCTATCGGATGGGACGCGACTTCCGATATCAAGCCGAACAATTGGAACTGGAGGCGACGCGGCTGCGGGAACGCGGCGCGCTGGACGAGGCGGCGGCGAAATATCAGGAGTCGCTTCAAATTTACCCTCGCTTCTTACGGTCGTTGATTTTCCTTGGGGTGACGTTCGGCCAGAAAGGAGATACGTCGAGGGCGGCAGCCATTCTTGATTATGCGATCCGTCTCTATCCGAAAGATCCGGCGGCCCACTATAACCTGGGCATTGCTTATGGTGCGCTCGGAAGGGCGGGTGACGAGATTCGATCGTATCAGCGGGCCATCGAGTTGCAGCCCGATCTGATCCCGGCCTATCTGAACCTCGGCGCCGCTCTCTTTGCCGCCGGACGGCTGGACGAGGCCGCCGGCGCGTACCGCGGAGCGCTCATTCAGAATCCGCTGACCGCGTCGCTTTACTTCAACCTGGCCCAAGTGTATGAACGCCAGGGGAAGACGAGTGAATCGAAACAATCCTTCGCATTTGCCGCGAGAATTGATCCGAAGTTCGCGAAAACGGGGCCATGAAGCGCCGTCAATTCATACAATCGATCTGCCGTACCGCGGCGGTGTTCACGTTCGATCAGTTGATCAAGGGCGCTCCGCTAGGGGTTCAGTTCATCAATGTCGCGCGTGAGGCTGGGCTAAGGGCGAAGACTGTGTTCGGAGGAGAAGCGCGAAACCGCTACCTACTCGAGACTACCGGCTGCGGAGTCGCATTTTTCGACTACGATAACGATGGCTGGCTGGACATTTTCTTCGTGAACGGTACGCGGTTCGAGGCGAAATGGACCAACGCGGATCGTCCCACCAGCCGGCTCTATAAGAACAACCGGGATGGCACCTTCACAGACGTCACCGAGGGTTCCGGACTCGCCCGGACCGGGTGGGGACAAGGTTGCTGTATTGGTGACCATGATAATGACGGGTTGGACGACTTAGTGGTCACTTACTGGGGTGACTGTGTTCTGTATAAGAATCATGGCAACGGTAAGTTCACCGATGTCTCCGAGAAGTCCGGTATCGCTAAGATAGCTCGAGTCAGCGCGAAAGGGCAGAATCGATGGAACACGGGCTGCGCCTTTGTGGATTACGACAAAGACGGGTGGCTCGATCTGTTCATCGCGAATTACATCGATTTCGACTTGAAGACGGTGCCGGTTCCCGAGTCCGGGAATTGCCTGTATAAAGGGATCAAAGTCGCGTGCGGCCCTCCCGGTCTCGACGGCGGCAAGAACCTTCTTCTCCGCAACAATGGCGATGGTACGTTTTCCGACGCGTCCGAGAAATCGGGAATTTTGAAGAGTCCGGGAACCTATGGACTGGGAGTCCTGGTTGCCGATTTCGATAACGACGGCTGGCCCGATATCTACGTAGCGAACGACTCGACGTCATCGTCGTTGTACAAGAACAACCACGATGGCACTTTCACCGATATTGCAATCGAGGCGGGTGTTGCCTATAGCGCCGATGGTAAGCCGCAGGCGGGGATGGGAGTTTCGGCCGCCGACTACGATTGCGACGGCAATCTCGACATCGTGAAGACGAACTTCGCGGGCGACACATCGAGCCTGTACCACAATGCGGGCAAGAACTTTTTCGAAGACATGACATTCCAGGCGGGGTTGGGCAGGAACACGCGGTTCCTCGGTTGGGGCGCGATGTTCCTGGATTTCGACAACGACGGCTGGCCCGACATCCTGCTGACGAACGGCCACGTCTATCCCGAGGTGGCGGAGACGGCGATCGAATACGGATATCGCCAGCGGAAGGTGCTGTATCGCAATCTTCGGAACGGCCGTTTTCAAGACGTATCGATGGAGGCAGGTCCTGGTATCACGCAAACGGTGCCGGGAAGGGGATGTGCAGTCGGCGATTTCGATAACGACGGCGATGTCGATGTCGTGGTGAATTGTGTCAACGACGTTCCTCAGTTGCTCCGTTGCGACACGACGCTGAAGAATAACTGGATCAAGATTAAGTGCATCGGGACTAAGTCGAATCGCACCGGCATCGGCGCGCGGGTATACTGCTCAGTCGATAAGCACCGCCAGATGGACGAAGTTCGCAGTGGAGGCAGTTACATTTCTCAGAACGATCTGCGGGTCCACTTCGGGGTGGGTGCGGCGACGGAGGCGCATGTCGAGATACATTGGCCGAGCGGCACCGTCGACAAGCTGACGTCCCTGCCAGTGAACCGCATTCACACGGTGGTGGAAGGCAAGGGCCTGAAGTCGACATGAATCGCCGAAGCTTCCTGCGCTGTGGGGCCGGCCTGTGGATTGCGCCGGCTGGGCAAGCTGTAGCGGCGGCACCGGCATTTCGGTTCGTTGACGTTGCCCGTGCAGCCGGCTTGACGTCTCCCGTCATATACGGCGGAGCGACCTCGAAGAAGTACATCCTCGAGACGAATGGTTGCGGTATTGCGTTCTTCGACTATGACAACGATGGTTGGCTGGATATTTTCGTTCCCGGCGGGTCGTTGATCGAAGGCGCACCTGCCGGCGCGACCAACCGGTTGTACAAAAACAACCGCGATGGGACCTTTCGCGACGTCACGAAGCAAGCGGGGTTGGAGCGCGTCGTGTGGGCGTCCGGCGTGTGCGTGGGCGACTATAACAACGACGGGTTCGACGATCTGTTCATCAGTTGCTGGGGGCAGAACCTTCTTTACCGGAACAACGGAGACGGTACATTTACTGAAATCACGAAAGCGGCTGGCTTGTTGCATCCCAGACCCGAGTGGGGGGCCGGCTGCACATTTCTGGATTTCGATCGCGACGGTAACTTAGACTTATTCGTCAGCACTTATCTGAATTTTGACTTTAAGACAATACCGTTGCCGGGGGCCGCCGAGAATTGTATGTGGAAAGGCATTCCGGTCAACTGCGGCCCGAAAGGGCTTCCGACAGGGCGAAACTTTCTATATCGCAACAACGGGGACGGCACATTTACGGATATTTCTGTTTCTTCGGGCATCGCGAAGGTCGATCGGCGGTATGGAATGACGGCAGTCGCGGCAGATTTCGACGATGATGGATGGCCGGATATTTTCGTAGCCTGCGATTCGACGCCGAGCATCTTCTACCGGAACAATCACGACGGGACGTTTACGGACACGGCGCTCGAAGCCGGCGTGGCGTATAACGAAGACGGCCGCGAACAGGCGGGGATGGGAGTGGCGATCGGAGATGCCCTGAATTCGGGGCGTTTGGATATCTTCAAAACTCACTTTGCAGACGATACGCCGATTCTATATCGCAGTAAGGGTCAGGGCACGTTCGAAGATATCACCGCGCGCGCGGGGTTAGGCGGTTTTACGCGGTATGTCGGCTGGGGCGCCGGTTTTGCGGACTTCGACAATGATGGATTGATGGATTTACTGTTCGTGAACGGAAGCGTTTATCCGGAGATCGAAAAGAACTTCGCCGAGTATCAATATCGGAATCCCCGCATGCTGCTTCGGAACCTTGGGGGTGGGGCGTTCGAGAACATGAGCGCCGTGAGCGGATCGGGTATTTCGGCGGCTCACTCCAGCCGCGGCTGCGCATTAGGGGATTTCGATAATGACGGCGACGTGGACGTTCTCATCATGAACATGAACGAGCCGCCATCGCTGCTCAGGAACGATACGAAGACTGGGAATCACTGGCTGAAGGTCAAGTTAGTCGGCACTAAGTCGAATCGGAGTGCGATTGGAGCAAAGGTTCTGGTTAGTGTCAACGGTCGGAAGCAGAGACAGGACGTTGTAAGTCAATCGAGCTTCTATAGTCAGAGCGATCTGCGGTTACATTTTGGGTTGGGACCGGCCAAGCGTGCGGACATGGTCGAGATTCACTGGCCGCGCGGGCTGGTGGAGAATTACGAGGCGGTGGAAGGGGATCGGATCGTCACCTGGCGAGAGGGTGAGGCTGTGGGCGGCACTAAATCCATGGGCCGCGAATGAACGCAAATGAGCGCGAATTTCCGGATGAGATTCTCGAACGTGCTGTAGGTGCACGTTACTAGGTCTTCAACGCCTGGGGCATTGGATTCCTGGAGAAGGTCTACGAACGGGTATTGGTTGCCAAGCTTTCGGTTCGTGGGGGGTGCGCACCCGATCGCAGGTACCGTTTCGCATCGATGTATAAGGGACAATGTGTCGGCGAGTAGTTCGCGGGCCTGATTGTCGAGGAACAATT
The DNA here is from genome assembly GCA_963720745.1 of uncultured Acidobacteriota bacterium. GTDB lineage: Bacteria > Acidobacteriota > Terriglobia > Bryobacterales > Bryobacteraceae > TMP-7. Next base: position 2,043,339 of record CAVRGO010000001.1, on the reverse strand, counting down.
GCTGGTCGGACTGAAATGCATCGAACAGCTCTCGAATGAACACATCGCGCAATGTATCAACTACTTGCGGGCATCCGGCCTGACGCTAGCTTTGCTGATAGATTTCCAAAGGTCCAAAGTAGAGTGGAAGCGAATTGTTTGACCCATTCGCGTTAATTTGCGTTCATTCCTGGCTATTTTTGCGTTTGCGGCATAGTGCATCATGGTAGTTCATGCGCTACGAACGTGAAGTTGAGTTTGCTCGCCGCGCTGCCGCGTTGGCGGGCGACAACGCACTCAGGATCCGGGCGTCCGGTATCGTGGCCGATCAGAAGCCCGATCTCTCGCCGGTGACAAACGCCGACCGCGACAACGAGCGCCTTATTCGCGAACTGATCGAGAGCGAATTCCCCGAGGACGGGATCCTCGGCGAGGAGGGAGCACGGAAGGCAAGTGCCAGCGGGCGGCGGTGGATCATTGACCCGATCGACGGCACGCGCGATTTCGTTCGAGGGAATCGATTCTGGTGCATCCTCATTGCGCTGATGGAGGACGATGAAAGCGTCGTCGGCGTGGCCCATTTCCCGAAACTGGATGAGACGTATTGGGCCGCGCGCGGGCAGGGTTCGTACCGGAACGGAGAGCGGCTCCATGTTTCGGCGGTAGATCAGTTGGAATCGGCTGTTCTCAGTCCGAACGGATTGCACGCTGTTGCCGCCGAACCGTACGCTCCGCGCCTGGTGGATTTTATGTCGCGGTTCTGGGCTGTCCGGAGTGTCGGGGGAGGCTTGGACGCAGGTCTGCTGGCATCGGGACTTGTCGATGTCTGGTTTGAGCGGAAAGCGGAACCGTGGGATTTGGCGCCGCTCCAGGTGATCATCGAAGAAGCTGGGGGCGTGTACTTCGCAATGGACGGATCGCGCCGCTGCGATGCGGGGAACGCTGTTGCGTGCACCCCGGGGCTGGAACGTGAGGTTCGTGAGTTCTTCCTGGCGGGAGAAGCGAAATCGCGAAACGCTTCTGCGACTGATATACTGTGAACAGCACTTCGCCGGTTCAACTCCCCGTCTAGAGTCCCGTCGCGATCAGAGCGTTTGTATGGTCATACTGTTGACGATCGTCCATATCATCATTTGTATTTTTCTCGTGATAGTCGTTCTGTTGCAGAGCGGCAAGGCGGCGGATCTCGCGGGAGCATTCGGCGGAATGGGATCTCAGACGGCGTTCGGGCCGCGCGGGTCGGCGACTGTGCTTTCCAAAGCGACCACGATCGCCGCTGCGTTGTTCATGATCACATCGTTAACTTTGGCGATCATGGCATCGCGCGGAGCCGGCGCTGCATCCAGCGTCACTGAGCGGTCCGCTCCATCGGCGACTCCGGCGAAGACGACGCCCGCACCCGCACCCGCGCAATCTCAGCAGGCACCCGCGCCAGGGCAGCCGAGCGTGACGGTCACGCCAATGACGTCAGGCGGACAACCCGGCGCGTCGAAGACGATGCCGCTGCCGATCAAGCCGCCAGCTCAAGCTGGGGCGCCGGCAAAGAAGTAACATAGTTTTGGTATAAGGCACACCTGCGGAGGTGGCGGAATTGGCAGACGCACTAGCTTGAGGTGCTAGCGGGAGCAATCTCGTGGGGGTTCAAGTCCCCCTCTCCGCACCAAGTTTTTCAGTTAGATACGGGCCGCTCACTGATGGGCGGCCCGTTTTACGTTTGGACTGCAACGGTGTTTGCAACGGTCTGCAACGGTTTCCCGTGATATGATTCCGGCGTATGGCGGGGCGATCCTACGGGGCAGGCACGATCTTCCAACGGGGCAAGATCTGGTACGTTTCCTTCTGGGCTGACGGGCGGCAGATCCAGAAGTCTTCGGGTTCAACCAAGCGGCAGGATGCGGTTCGACTGAGGGACAAGCTCCTGGGCAAAAAGGCCAGGGGAGAGATGGGACCGGCGGCGGCCGACAAGGTGACATGCGGCGAACTGCTGGAAGATTTGCTGGAGCACGCCAAGCATAACGTGAAGGCGTCCACGGAGAAGATCTGGAAACTGGTGGTCGAGGCCAGCCTCCGGCCGTTCTTTGGGCATCGAAGAGCCGCCAATTTGAGCACCGCAATTCTGAAGGAATACCGGCGCAAACGGCTGGCGGAGGGACGGAGTGAAGCCACCTGCAACCGGGAGTTGTCTATGCTCCGAACCGCGTTCAACCTCGGTCGCAAGTGCACCCCTCCGAAAATCCTGATCGTCCCGTACTTCCCCATGGTCGCCGAGGCTCATGTTCGCCAAGGGTTCCTCACCGACGAGCAATACGAGAAGCTTCGCGAGGCGTTGCCGGACTACCTGAGGCCATTGTTCGTGACGGGCTACTTCACAGGCGTTCGGCTCGGCGAATTGCTTGCGATCCGATGGGACCAGGTGGACTGGGAGCAGGGCTTCATCACGCTGAGTTCCGCGGATACCAAGAGTGGGCACAGCAGGGCCGTTCCGATTCTTGATGGAGACATGCGCCGCTGGCTGCAGTGGGCGCGCGAGAACGCGGACGGCTGCCCGGCCTTATTCCACCATGATGGAGTGCCAATCAAAGAGTTTCGATTTACCTGGAGGAAGGCGTGCGCCGCCGCCGGCGTTCCCGAACTGAAGTTCCACGATCTGCGCCGCACCGCTGTCCGGAACATGCGCCGCGATGGTGTCCCTCAGGTCGTCCGGATGCGGATCTCCGGCCATCGCACCGATTCGATGGAGCGTCGATACAACATCGTCGATATCGACGATATCCAGTCGGCCAAGGAACTGATGCAGAAGCGACGGAGAGAGACCGCCGCGGAGGACGCGCCAAAAGCGAACCGCACCTCCCCTGGCGTCACAGGAGGAGACCACGAGACCAATGACGACTCAGGCGCCGGAGGCGACGCATCCGGAGGAGGAGAAACGCTATGATGGCAGGTATGGAGCCGCGAATCCTGCGTGTAAGTGAAGCCGACGCGGTGCGCGACCTCGCCGCTATTCTGCAACGTGTGCAGGCCGGTACGGAAGTCGTGATCGAGCGCGATGCGCAGCCTCTCGCGGTGATCCGCGCCGCCGCTCCCGAGCGGCGAACGATCTCGCAGTGCATCGCACTCGCGGAAGCCCACGAGAAGGAATCTGGGGAAGGGCCCGTGCTCGATCCGGACTTCGCGGCCGACGTGGAAGAGATCGTGCGCGACCGGAAGCCGTGGAACCCGCCGACGTGGGGCTGATTCTTGATTCCAGCGTGGTCATCGCCGGCGAGCGACGAGGCCACACCGTCCGGCAGATCCTGGAACAGTTTAGGAATGACTACGGAGAGACCGAAATCGGCTTGTCTGTGGTGACCATTGTGGAACTCATCCACGGAGTTCAGCGCGCCGGAACGGAAGAACGCCAGCACCGCCGCCAGGCTTTCGTTGATGAACTAATCCGCGACGTGCCGGTGCACGCCGTCACCCTCGAAGTGGCCAGGCTCGCCGGGCGGATCGAGGGCGATCAGGCCGCGCACGGCGTGACGATCGCCTTCGAGGACTTGCTGATCGCCGCGACTGCTCTGCAACTCGGATTCGGAGTCGTCACCGGCAATGTGCGCCACTTCGAGCAGATCCCCGGGTTGCAGGTGGTCCGGAGCTAGGCCCAAAAGCGCTTTTCTCCCACGCAGTGCGGCGGCTTCAATCCTGCCGAGGGCCCTATCAAGCCCAGCGTGTGCGTGTTCCAGAAGTTTAGACCAAGTTTTAGACTTTATTTCCTTCGATCCAGCGGTCGAGGTCGCCGCAGTCCAAGTGTACCCGCCTCCCTTTGCGCACGACAACTAGTTCCCGCTTGTGAATCATGTGCTGGACGGCCTGCTCTGATCGGCCTATATAAGCCGCCGCCTCCTTCACCGTGAGCAGTCTGGCCGCTGGCCGCTGTTTCGACTGGCCTTGCTCGATTTGAGGAATGAGCTTCGCGGCGAGTTCCGTTGCGAGCGCACTTACGAACCGATCATCAAACATGAGTCCCTCCCACGTTCCTGATGTTACACCAAGTTTGTATCGATACAAGTGCATTGAGACACAGTATTGCATACCCACCGAGTTTCATGGGAATATTGGGGCAGTGGAGCGCAAGCCGCAGCAGCAGACGTTGTCTATCCGGATCTCGGATACGCTTCGCGAGTTCCTTGAGCGCTCGAGACAGATCCTCTCGAGCGGGCGCGGTGAGTCCGTATCTACCTCCGACGTAGCTAAGATCTTATTGGAGTCGGCCAAAGAGGACCGGCTCGATTTTCGCCTGGAGGTCGCTGACCTTCAACAAGATCCAACAGCATCGCTCCTCGGCATCAGAAGGAAGTGGCAGGGCAAGCAGCCACTCGCGCGATCGGAGTGGGTGTTTCTCAGCCAGTACATCCAGGTCGCAACCGAAGATCTAGCCCAGAACGCGGCGCCGCCGCCCGCTCCAAGCTTCATCAGTCTGCTGGAGGGATTTCTCGCAGTGCGAGGACTCCGCACGGACCGCGGAGTCTTGCTCGATCGCTATTACCTCGGAAACTTCGGTATCCCCGAAGGCGCCGCCTTCAACGAGCGCCAACTCGATCCGGAACTCGTGTCGCGGACTGTCGGCGGGCTGATCGATGGCCTTCGCAAGGATCCCGGGGGGAGCAAGCCTCTCCTCGCCGGCCGCAGCTTCTATGTTGCGCTACGCGATGAGTCGATTGCCGACCTGATCGCCTTGAACCGAGCGCTCGAACCACACTTGCCGACTCTGTTCCGGCTGGCAGCGCGCGGGCACTGGAGGCGCGAACATCGCCCGGTGCGCTCGCCGCGCGAAGATCCCGTGATCATCGCCTCTGTGCCACAGTTCGCGCAAGGGGGCTTTCTTCTGTCCGGCAACGTGAACGCCAAGGGCGAGATCTCGCTTTCCATCGCGATGGAGCAAAAGAACGTAGCTTACCCGCTTGGCGCTTTTCCGGAAATCCGGGAGTTCGCGGGGATGCTGGAATATATGAGGGAGGGCGGCCTCTGGGACGGCGTTCACTTCCATGGATATACCGTGCCGGGTTCGACCCAGAAGTCGATGGAATTGGTTTTCCGGCGCCATCGCGATGGGGTGGCACTCGGATTTTCGATTGAGGAGTGGCAGCACCTAAGGGGCTTGATTGCTGCGGCGCTAACCGCGCCAAAGCTGCGGCCCTTCTGGGAGGAACTGGAACTAGTCTACGGCGAGTTGTAGCGAACCCACCGCAGACGGAGGGGACGAAATGAAACCGCAGCAGAACAACGAAGGTCGTGGTGTGCCCGCGCTCACCGCGGAAAAACGAGTGATTCTTTCGATGGGCGGTAAAGGCGGGGTTGGCAAGACAAGCCTCATGACCGCTCTGACCGAATGGTTCGACGCCAAAGAGATTCCGGCTCAACTGCTCGACCTGGACTCTGAAAACAAAGCACGAGGCTCGCTCGCCCACTTCTTCGGCGTACGGGCGCCCAAAGTCAATATCCACACGCCGGCCGGCCTCGATGCGTTCGTCGATCGACTCGTCGACGGCGCGCCCGTAATCCTCGCCGACATGGGGGCCGGCTCCGGGCAAGTGACGTACGACTGGTTTGACCGGATGTACCCGGATGTGGCCGAAGCCGGAATCGCGTTCACCGCAATCGGCGTGGTCACCTCCGATCCGGCCAGCGTCGAATCCGTCTTGGCCTGGGCAGCGCGGCTGCAGAAGCGAACGCAGTATCTGATCGCTGAAAATAGCGTTGCCCAGCACACCGACTTCCGGTATTGGAGGGAAAGCACCGAGGCTCTCGCTTTCCAACGAATCTTCCAGCCAGCGGTAATCGCAATGGACTACCGCCTCCCGGAGTTGGAGAACGCGGCGCGCAATCACGGCGTCACGCTGGCCAGCATTGCGGATCGGGCGACGCCAGCGCCGGAGCTTCAGAAAGCGTCGCTCGTAATGCGCGCCCAGAGCTACCGCCGGCGCATGTTCGCCGAGTTCGACCGCGTCAAGGAGTTGCTACTGCCATGAGTCCGGATCCCGAAGCCGACCTGGTGGATCGCATCGCTCAGGATTTGCCGGCGGACGTAAGGGCGGCGTACTACCGCGAATTGAACCACTGCCGTTCGCTCCCCGAAAGCGACGAGATGCTGCGCATCCTGCGGGCGATGCAATTCCTCACGCTGCTGATGAGGCAAGTGCCGGACGAGGTGACCGCCGAGCGGGTGCGGCTTGAAGCACTCTTCAGCCAGGCGGTTCAGGAGCTACGAGGGTTCGCCGAGCGAGCCGGCGCGTATCGGTCGGCAATCGAGGACCGGCTGGTCGAACTGCCGGCCGCTGTCGCCGAGGGCATTCGCCCCGAACTGGTGGCCCGTGAAGTCAACGAAAGCCTGCGGCAGCAGTTCGCCGCCTCCACGATTCCGCAGACGGCCCACGCGATGACGGTCGCAGCAGCCGAGATGAAGGCGGCGGTCGCCGATTTCACCAGGATGGCGGCTGCGATCCACAACGAGCACCGCAGTACGGCGGCTCAGGCGAAGCGCACGATTGAAGAACTGGAGAGTGCGGTTTCGCGGGCGGCAAGCACTGCGCACCATGCAGCCGCGCAGCTTTCCGAGTCCTTCCACAGGAGCCTGCACAGATCGATCTACACACTGCTCAGCCTCACGGCGTTAGCGGCTTTCGGGGTTGGAATGTTGTTCGATCAGTGGATCAGCACTCCGCAAATGGCGGGAAGCCAGCCTCGACCTGCCGACGTTTCAGTCCCGCAGAAGGTCGCACCGAAAACGATGCGCTAATCTCTCATGCTCACTATTCGGGCCATGTCGGACGGAAAGGGCTACTCGACGCGCCACCTGCAACACAGCGACTACTATGCCGAAGGCGAACGTGTCGTCGGCAAGTGGATGGGGCGAGGCGCAGAGATGCTGGGTTTGCAGGGGGCTGTACAGGATCAGGATTTCGAGGCGCTCCGGCAGGGGCTCGATCCGCGGACAGGCGAATTCATTCGACAACGCCAGGGTTCGGATCGAGTTGGAAAGGACGGGGCGACCCAAAGCCAGGCGCGCCATCTGTACGACTTCACGTTCTCGGCCCCCAAATCCGTGTCCGTGATGGCGATTCTCGGCGGCGATACGCGGTTGCGGGAAGCGCATACGGAAGCGTTCGCAGTAGCGCTGGCGGAACTGGAAGATCACGCGTGCGCCCGGGTTCGACAGGGCGGAGCCAACTCCGATCGGCGGACCAGCAATCTGGCGGTGGCGGTTTACGAGCACGACACCAGCCGCGAACTGGATCCGCAATTGCACACCCACGCTGTTGCCGCCAACCTGACCTACGACGGCGTCGAAACCAAATGGAAGGCCCTCCAGGCGAGCGGGATCTACGAGCGCCGCGCCTACTTGACGGAGGTTTACCGGAATGCTCTGGCTGCGCAGGTCCTCCGTCTTGGATATGAAATCGATAGCCGGAGAGACCATCGCGGCCGGGACAACGGATTCGAAATCCGCGGGGTGTCCGACGAACTGCTGACCCGATTCAGCCAGCGAAGCCGGCAACGAGACGACGCGATTCGGGCGTTCGTGGAGAAGACGGGCCGACAACCCACCGACAACGAAGTTGCCGTCCTGGTGCGCGAGACCCGCGCTGACAAGTTGATCGAGATCTCGACGGAAGAGGTTCGGTTTAACCAGCGGAGCCGGCTCTCCAATGAGGAAAGCGCCAAGCTGACGGAGATGAGGCAAGACGGCGCAGAGGTGGAATTCGCCCCAAGGAGCGCCGAGCCGTCCCTGCGCCATGCCCAGGACCACGTGTTTGAGCGTGTATCCGTTGCCCGCGACCACGACTTGCTCGCCGAGGCTCTTCGCCACGGCCGCGGACGGATTCGGATCGAGGAACTGAAAGGGCGAATGGCGACGCAGGAATCGACGGGGCAACTGCTACGGCATGGTGAAGAGGTGGCGACAGCCGAGAGCTTACAGCGCGAGCGAGACATGATCGAGGCCGTGAATCGGGACCAAGGCTCTTTCGATCCACTGGGCAGAGGACGGAAGTTCGTTGCTGCGGACATCCTACGCCCCGAGCAGAAGAGGGCGGTCGAGTTCGTCCTGGAGAGCCGGGATCGCGCCGTTGCCGTCAGCGGCGCGGCAGGCGCTGGAAAGACCGCCACTCTCAAGGAACTTCGGCGCGGACTGGCCGAAGCCGGCCGCGACGTCGTCGCGGTTGCTCCAACCATGAGTGCCGTCGCCGAGTTGCAGGCGGTCGGCTTCCCTGAGGCGATGTCCGTCGAACGCCTGCTTCAAGATCCACGGAGTCAGTCAGGTCCAATCGTTCGAGGTGTTCGAAAGGAAGAATATCGAGGTGGCTGCCGGCGATCAGTTGCTGCTCACAGCGAACCGCCGCCAATCGGGATTCCGGGCCACGAACGTCGAGATTGTCACGGTCAGTCATGTCGATGAGCGCGGGCGCGTGTGCCTGAAGGATGGGCGGGTGGTGCCCGGGGACTATACGCAGATGACGCACGGGTATGCGGTGACTGCGCACCGCAGCCAAGGTAAGACCGTCGATGAGGTGATCGTATCCGCCGATGGTATGAGCCGGGAGTTGTTCTACGTAGCGGCATCGCGGGGACGTGACCGGATTTCGGTGATCACCAGCGACGCAGAAGCTCTTCGGTGTTCAGTCGAGCGTAGTGGGGCGAGACAATCTGCCACCGAATTGGCGCGAAAGGCCCTGGGCCAAGTTGAGCGTGGAATCCGGCAGGGTTTCGACGCGGCCTGCCAACTGGTGAGATGCGTCGCGTTGCACCGTGCGTCGCCCCCCGCCACAGACTCTGAATCGGCCGATGCCGGAAAGGACGGTCCGTGAGCATGGCATCAGTCGATAACGAGCGACCGTGGCGAACCGGCCGGGAAGCCAATCAGAACTCTCTGGAACTGGTGCTGATCGGCCGGACCTACGTCCTGCCGTGGACTCAATTCCTTTACGCCGATGGGGGCGAAGATGAGGTCCACCTCGTTTTCGCAACACACAATGTCGTGATCCGAGGGGCGGGCCTCCAGGTGCTGCTGGCCGATGTGGCAGCACACCGCCTGGTCGGAGTTAACGAGCCGCTCCGCGCCGAGCGCTTCACGATGAGGACCGGCATGAGCATCCGGGAGTTGGTCGTCACGAAAGCGGAAAGCTGATGCTCGACGAGGCTCAGATCCAGGCATTGCTCCAAGACCTGCCCGAGCGCGCGATCCGGTCCGGCCTGGAGCCCTACCGCGAACTGGTGCTTGAGTTGCGGCGGCGAAGCTTCTCGTACCGGCAGATCGCGAAACTTCTCGCGGACCGCTGCGGCTTCGAAATCAGCCACAGCGCGATCCACGATTTCGTACGAAAGCACGGCGCCATGCCGCCTCTGGTGAAGCCCAGCGGCGCGGAAGAGCCGCCGGTGGCGTCCGCTCCCAGCACAAGTCCGGAGCAGCGCGGTGCGGACTCCTCAATCCGCGAGCGCATCGAGGCGTTGAAGCGCCAAAAGCCGGCGCCGCAGGCGGAGGAGACCGGCTTTCGCTTCGATCCAGCCAAGCCGCTTCACCTGGAAGAGTAACCCATCTGAGTTCCTGTACAGCAACGCGCGGCAGTGCAAGGCCCAGGAGTGTTCGGTAAGTGTTCGGTTCGGCGTTCGGTCATTGTCAGGTTTCTGTCAGGTCGCCGTTCGCCGAACGTTCGGCGAACGTTCGCGTTACACGGGCCGAACAGTGCCCAGGCGCGGCGCGTTTGCCGGTTCGTTGAACCGTGGCCATAACAAAGATAACAAAGACACCATCCCTAAGCCTTCGGCTTAGGTTTCGCGAGCCGATAAGCGTAAGGAGTCCTGCCCACAACCGCCGCATCCACTCGTGCCTCCATTCGCACAAGAACCTGGTCGAGGAACGACAGATTCGAAACGAGATGGAGTCGGACGGTCTGATATCGGCGAGGCCCGGTCAAGTTCGTCGGGGTAGCGGAAGATGCACTGCTGTTCCTCGAACATCTGTCAGGTCGGGCGAACTCGATCTGACCCACTCATAACCGTGATATCCTAAATTGCCTATTCCGTCGGCCCTTTCCCAGGAGTCGTTCCGACTCTCGCTCAAGCTGGCAGAGTTGCAGACTGGAGCTCGGCCATGCCGCTGCCGATCATCGTTCTCGACGAGGAACGCGGTTCGCCGCTCGGCAGCGAGCTCCGAGGTTTCTTGCAACGGGACGGCGCCTATCAGGTCACTCTGATTCATCAAGTCGCTACCGCACGCTCAATCAGCGCTGAAGAACAGCACCAAATCGTCATCCCCGTCCTCCCGCCCTCCCAGGAACATGCGGAAACTCTACTCGCCGAATTGAAGGCGGCGACGGCTGGCGCGTGCCTTCTGCCCGTGGTCAGGCTCGAGATCCTGATTGATATCTTCGATGGCCTAGCAGCCCGTGGCAGAAATGGGGCAAATTCGGAGACGGGAAAACCGCCTCAATCAAATCAATGACTTAGGCGCGTGATTATGTCGCATTTTGACTTCCACCACGGGCTGCTAGTCGACTGCGCCGAGGATTTCCTCATCACGCCGCTCCGGGAGCAGGAGGTCTGCGCCCGTGTCCGTCGGCTCATGGACTCGGGCGGCATTCAGGTCGGGCACAACGTGATCGACCAAGTCACCGCAGCGGTTGGATTGACGCCCCTTGTTGGTGAACATCCAAGCTTCCTTGCCATGAAGCGAAAGCTTTCCCTTTTGGCTCAATCCGAATGCACGGTACTCATCACCGGAGAGACTGGTACGGGAAAGGAACTTTGTGCACGCGCGTTGCATTATTTGAGCTGTCACGCGCGTAGCCCATTTCTTCCTGTTAATTGCGGGGCAATCCCCGTCGAGCTCTTTGAAAACGAATTGTTCGGCCATCAAAAAGGAGCCTTTACAGGCGCTTGGACTGCCCAAGCCGGACTAATTGCAGAGGCGGAAGGCGGGACTCTTTTCCTGGATGAGATCGAGGCCTTGAGCTTGATCACTCAAGTGAAGCTCCTACGTTTCCTTCAAGATCAGACCTATTACGCCCTTGGTTCGCCTCGTTCACGACAGGCCAACGTTCGTATCGTGGCCTCAACAAATGTTGAACTGCGCTCCAATATCGAGAAGGGTACTTTTCGGGAGGATCTCTATCACCGGTTGGCGGTCATTAGCCTCGCTGTACCTGCCCTTCGTCAGAGAGCATCGGATATCCCGCTCTTGGCAGCTCATTTCTGGAAGCTCTATATAGCGAATACCGATCGGGTCGAGCGACACCTCTCGCCTGAGGCAGTTGAAGTGTTGTGTCATTACTCGTGGCCGGGCAACGTCAGGGAGCTACAGAATCTCGTTCAGCAGATTGTTCTGTTAGGGGAAACCGATGCAGTCCGGCCGGAAGATCTTCCGATTTCCCACCAGCCGGCACTCGAGGGATCCAAGCGGAGATCCTTTAAGCAAAGCAAGGTTGTCGCAATGGAAGAGTTCGAAAAGAAGTATGTCACGGATCTACTGCAGACGCACCAGGGCAACGTTACACGCGCGGCTGCCGAAGCTGACAAGGATCGGCGAGCGTTTGGCCGATTGATCAAAAAGCACAACATCGCGAAGCACTAGCAGCCCGTGGTAATAGTGAGATGGGCGAGTCGAAACATGTGACCTCTGAAATGTTCTGAGCGTCTATAGGTCATGGCGATGGGAACGAGGCGGAAACGGGAGCGGCAGCAGGATCTGTGGATCGCAACCAGCGATGTGGTCGAGACCCCAGCCAATGTGTTCTATGACCGGCTGAATCAGATTCTGGATGAGCACAAGTTCGATGCCAAGGTGGAGCGACTTTGCCGCAAGTTCTACAAGGAGAGTCCCTACGGCCGGCCCAGCATGGCACCAGGGGTGTACTTTCGTTCTCTGCTGATCGGTTACTTTGAAGGGCTGGATTCGGAGCGCGGGATCGCGTGGCGGACGGCCGACTCGCTGTCCTTACGGAAGTTCCTGGGCTACGCGCTGGATGAGGCCACCCCAGACCATTCCACGATTTCCCGGACACGGCGTTTGTACTGGTTGGAGACGCATAAATCAGTCTTCCGCTGGGTACTGAAAATTCTGGGTGCAGAGGGATTGGTCAGTGGGCGGACGGTGTCGATTGACGCCACGACGTTGGAAGCGAATGCGGCGCTGAAGAGCATTGTGCGGCGGGATAACGGGCAAAGCTACACCGACTATTTGAAGGAATTGGCGAAGGCGGCGGGGATGGAGAACCCGACGCGGGAGCAATTAGCGCGACTGGATCGAAAACGGAAGAAGAAGGGGTCCAATCAGGAATGGATGAGCCCCAGCGATCCGGATGCGCGGATCACGAAGATGAAGGACGGGCGCACCCACTTGGCACACAAGGCTGAACATGCCGTGGACCTGACGAGCGGCGCACTGCTGGCACTGACGCTCCAACCGGCCAACGAAGGGGATACGGTTACGATCCAACAGACGCTGAAAGAAGCGCAGACTACGGCTCGACAGATCAATGAACAGGGCCTCGAAGAGGTGGTAGCGGATAAGGGTTATCACAGCGGCGCGGTGTTGGCGAAGGTGCATGCGCAGCAGGTGCGCAGCTACATCTCCGAACCGGATCGAGGAAAGCGGAATTGGCGGGGCGAGGGGAAGGCCGAAGAGCAGAAACGGACGTATGAGAATCGGCGGAGGCTGCGAGGAGAGCGCAATCGTCGGCTGCAGAAACTGCGTAGTGAGTTGACCGAGCGGAGCTTCGCGCATCTGTATGAGACTGGCGGAATGAGGCGGGTCCACCTACAGGGTCAGAAGAACATATTGAAGCGACTGTTGATACATGGAGCCGCCTTCAATCTCTCGCTGATCTTGCGAAAGATGGTAGGCGTAGGAAAGCCTCGGCGGTTACAAGGGCTTTCTTTGCACCTCGTTATGGTTGTCGCGCGCATTTTTTCGTGCCTATGGCTCGTCTCGAGGACTCTGGAGAGGGCAGAAGGCGACTTTGCGATACCAAGTGAAGATGTGGGGACTTTATTGTCGCTAGATTCCGATTTATATTGGCTGATTGGCTTTGGGCTCGGAGCTTGGGCAACAGTCACTTCTGCCACGGACTGCTAGCCGTTCAAATTCCGGATCTCTTTCCGAAGCGGTCCCATTCCAGCCCACCACCGGGCCGAAATTTACCCACCTCAGATTTTCAATCGAGGACCGCTCCAGGGCGCGTTGAGCGATTGAGTTCCGGGCTAAAAACATCCCGACTCAAGTCACCACGTTTGCAGCGCTCATAATTCTCCCGGTGAAATCAACAGCTTACCCCTTTTACCTTATCGGCCATTAGAGTGCCACCAGAATCCCGAGACAGCCTGAATTGGGTGGAGGGTAATTGAGAGCTCGTGAAGCATGAGCGGTGGGCGTTCCGAAGCGAAGGAGCTCGAGATCGCGCGTGCGATCTTGCGATATCTGCGATCTCACCCCGAAGCAAAGGATACCCTGGACGGCATCGCGCAGTGGTGGTTGTTACGGGAGTGGACCGAACGCAGGGTCGCGGAAGTCGAACGAGCTGTGTCTTTCCTGGTCACCGAAGAACTGGTCCTGCAAACCGGCAGGATCGGGCTTCCTCCTTATTACCAGCTCAATCATCAGAAAGGTACTGAGATCTCGGAGATTCTCGAAAGCTCTTGAGCAGATATCGTTTCTGCGCCGGGACAAGATGAGACTGCCGGAGAATCGAAACACGATGATCACCCGCCAAAAGGCCGTGACCGATAACCCTGCCGCTAACGACGACAAACCGGCAACCGCGTCTCCCACTATCTCGGCGCCGAAGGGCGGCGGGGCCATCCGCGGGATTGGCGAGAAGTTCGCCGCAAATCCGGTGACTGGAACCGGCTCGATGAGCGTGCCCATCGCCACCAGCCCGGGACGGTCCGGCTTCGGCCCTCAACTTTCCTTGTCCTACGATTCTGGCGCAGGCAATGGCCCGTTCGGTTTTGGCTGGAGCCTGTTCGTACCCTCCATCACGCGCAAGACCGACAAGGGCTTGCCGCAATATAAGGATGCCGACGAATCCGATGTATTCATCTTGTCGGGAGCGGAGGATCTCGTTCCGGTACTCAGGCGCGACGGAACGCGATACGATGACGACACTAGGGCCCCGGGCTACACGATTCGGCGCTACCGCCCCCGCATCGAAGGCCTGTTCGCTCGTATCGAACGATGGACCCGCAAGAGTGACCGCGATGTTCATTGGCGGTCCATCTCCAAGGACAACATTCTCACCGTTTATGGCAAGAATGCCACCGCGCGAATTGTGGATCCCGAGGACCCGGAGCGAATTTTCAGCTGGCTTATCTGCGAAACACGCGACGACAAAGGTAACGCCGTCCTGTACGACTACAAACCAGAAGACGGCGACGGCGCCGACCTCAGCCGAGCCTGCGAGCGCAACCGCGGCGCTCGAGATGACCCAAGACGGAAAACCAACCGATATCTAAAGCGCATCCGTTACGGCAACCGGGCGCCCCTATTGAACGACAGCGCCCGGCGTCCGCAGTTTCTCGCCGACCTGCCCGAAGCACAGCTCGGGAACGCCGGCTGGATGTTCGAGGTTGTCTTCGACTACGGCGAGCACGATGGGAACACACCGAAGCCGGATGACGCTGGTTCCTGGACGTACCGCGGCGACCCCTTCTCTTCCTACCGGTCTGGGTTCGAGGTGCGCACGACGCGCCTGTGTAGGCGGGTGCTGACATTCCATCACATCCCCGACCTCGCTACCGGCGAACAGGGTTACGAAGGCCTGGCCCGCTCCACGGATTTTACTTACTCTCATGAGCAGGACCCTGCGAGCGTACGCAACCCGATTTATACCTTCTTAGTCGCGGTCACACAGACCGGTTGGCGTCGCAGGGCCGGCGGTTATGACAAGCGGAGCCTTCCGCCCGTCGAGTTCGACTACACGCTCCCCATCGTCCAGGACTCGGTCGAGGATGTTGACCTTGCCAGCTTGGAAAACCTGCCCGTTGGCGTCGATGGCGCCGGCTATCAATGGATCGATCTTCATGGTGAAGGCATCCCTGGCATCCTTACCGAGCAGGCTCGTGGCTGGTTCTACAAGCGCAACATTAGCCCAATCAGCAAGAACCCCGTCGAATTCGCTGCCCTGGAACTCATCGCCGCCAAACCTAACCTTGCTCTAGCACGCGGACGGGCTCAATTTATGGACCTTGCCGGCGACGGCTTACCAGATCTGGTGGTGCTGGACGGCCCCACGCCGGGTTTTTACGAGCATGACGAGGAAGAAAGCTGGCAGCCCTTTCGTTCATTCTCGTCGCGGCTCAACCGTAATACTCGAGACCCAAACCTTAAGTTAGTCGACCTGGACGGCGACGGCCACGCCGACGTGCTGATTACCGAGGACGACACGTTGGTCTGGCACCCCTCATTGGCCGAGGCTGGTTTCGGCCCGGCGCGCCACGTCGCTCAGGCTCTCGACGAAGAGCGAGGTCCTCGGATTGTGTTCGCCGATCGCACCCAGTCGATGTATCTCGCCGACCTGAGCGGCGATGGACTCCCCGATCTCGTACGCATCCGTAACGGCGAGGTCTGTTACTGGCCCAACTTGGGCTATGGTCGGTTCGGCGCCAAGGTGACGATGGACGATTCGCCGAACTTCGATAACCCCGACCATTTCGACCACAGGCGCATCCGGTTGGCCGATATCGACGGCTCCGGTACTACTGACATCATCTACCTGCATCGCGAGGGCGTTCGACTCTACTTCAACCAATCCGGCGACAGTTGGGCAAAGCGCAGCAATTGAATGTGTTCCCGCGCGTAGACGACCTGGTATCCATCGTGCCAATCGATCTTCTTGGCAACGGAACAGCGTGCCTGGTCTGGTCGTCGCCGCTCGCCGGCGATGTGCGGCGGCCCATGCGCTACGTGAACCTGATGGGTCGCCAAAAGCCCCATCTGCTCGTCAAGACCATCAACAACCTGGGAGCCGAAACCGTCGTCCAGTACGCGCCCTCCACGAAGTTCTACTTGCAGGACAAACGCGACGGCAAGCCGTGGATTACGCGATTACCGTTTGCCGTGCACGTGGTCGAGCGCGTCGAAACCCATGATCGGATCAGCCGCAACCGGTTCGTCACCCGCTATGCCTATCATCACGGCTACTTCGATGGCGAGGAGCGGGAATTTCGGGGCTTCGGCATGGTGGAACAGTGGGACACCGAAGAACTCGCGGCACTCACGGGCAGCGGCACATTGCCCGACCTAACCAATGTGGACGCAGCTTCGCATCTGCCCCCGGTGCTTACCAGGACCTGGTTCCACACGGGCGTTTTTGTGGGACGCGACCATGTCTCCGACTATTTCGCCGGGCTGCTGGACGCACAAGACAAAGGTGAGTATTACCGTGAACCGGGCTTCACGGACGCACAAGCGAGAGAGTCGCTGCTCGCTGATACCGTGCTGCCGTCCGGCTTAACGGTCGATGAACAGCGCGAAGCCTGCCGCGCGCTTAAAGGCTCGATGCTTCGCCAGGAAGTGTACGCGCAAGATGGCACACCAAACCAAGAGCATCCCTACACGGTCGCCGAGCAGAACTTCACCGTCCGCCTCGAACAGCGTCGGGGCGAGAACCGCCATGCCGTTTTCTTCACGCATGCCCGTGAGGCCATAACCTATTACTACGAGCGCAACCCAGATAACCCGCGAGTGCAGCACGCGCTCACGCTGGAAGTCGACGCGTACGGGAATGTTCTGAAGCAGGTCGCCATTGGCTATGGACGCCGACAGCCCGATCCCTCGCTGCCGCTAGAGACCGATCAGGATAACCAAACCAGGACACTGATTACTTATACCGAGAATCGGGTCACCAACCCGATCGACGACGATGTTTTTCGCAACCCGTTGCTTTGCGAAGCACGCACGTTCGAACTGACCGGTTATTTGCCTACAGGGCCGGCGGGCCGTTTCCAGCCGGCGGATTTCGTTGAACCCGATCCCAATGCAGAGGGCCGCCTGCGCCACATCTTCCTCCGGCAATTTGCGTACGAAGAGGCCGCAACGGGTGAGCAGCGGCGGCGACCGATCGAGTGTGCGCGCACTCTCTACCGCAAGGACGACCTTACGGGACTGCTCCCACTCGGTGAGTTGGGCTCACTCGGTTTTTCCGGCGAGAGCTACAACCTGGCGTTCACGCCGGGACTGCTGGCGCAGGTCTTCGAGCGCAATGGCTCGCCCCTGTTGCCCAACCCGAGCGACGTGCTTGGCGGTCAAGGCCCCGACCGCGGTGGTTACCTGCTAAGCCGGCAGATCAAGGCGGACGGCCGCTTTCCCGAAACAGACCCCGATGACCACTGGTGGATCCCCTCTGGCCGCGTGCTGCTTTCACCAAACGGAAACGATAGCGCCGGGCAGGAACTTCTCTACGCCCAGAGCCATTTTTTCCTTCCGCACCGGTACCGCGACCCGTTCCACACGACTGCTGTGAACACCGAGAGCTTCGTCACTTACGACGCCTACGACTTGCTGATCATCGGGACGCGCGATGCGCTGGACAACCAGGTTACCGCGGGTGAGCGCAAACCCGACGGCACTATCGACCCCAGCAAACCCGGTAATGATTACCGCGTACTTCAGCCAGTGCAGGTGATGGATCCAAACCGCAATCGCGCTCAGGTCGCCTTTGACGTACTTGGCATGGTGGTCGGCACGGCGGTAATGGGTAAACCCGAAGAGAGTCTGGGAGATTCGCTCAATGGTTTCACGGCCGACCTCAGCAATTCGGTCATCTTGGACCATTTGTCGAATCCCCTAGACTAGACTAGTGTAGTGTCCCCGAATTAGCTGGTCTTTCGTTTACGGGTCTTTGGAGCCGTGCAACCGGGTTGGATCTGTTCAAGGGTTTGGCTGCAGCGCGCGAGTTTGCTGACTATGGATTCGATGGTGGCCGTCCAGACAAAGGGTCTGGGTTTCTCGTTCCAAGCGACGAGAAATTCGTTAATGGCGGCGATCAGGTCATCGACGCTCAAGAAGGAATCGCGGCGGATTCTTTTGCTGGTCAACTCGCCGAACCAACGTTCAATCAGGTTCAGCCAACTGGAACTGGTTGGGACAAAGTGCACCTTGAAGCGGGGATGTCGGTTGAGCCAGTCCTTCACCTCGGGCGTTCCATGGGTGCCGTAATTATCCATCACCAGGTGCAGCGGCGCCTTGCCGGAGAAGTCGCGGTTGATGCGGCGCAGGAACCTCAGAAACTCCTGGTGGCGGTGACGCTTATAGCAGTCGCCGATGACTTTACCGGCGAGAACATCGAGCGCCGCAAACAGAGTCGTCGTTCCGTGTCGCTTGTAGTCATGGGTCATGGTGCCGCAGCGCCCTTTTTTCAGCGGCAACCCGGGCTGGGTGCGTTGCAGAGCCTGAATTTGGCTCTTCTCGTCCACGCAAAGCACAATCGCCTGATCAGGAGGATTCAGATAAAGACCGACGACATCCGTGAGTTTCTCGAGGAATCTGGGATCACGTGACAGCTTGAACGTTTCTGTTCGATGTGGCTTGAGGTTGTGGCTACGCCAGATCCTGCTCACGCTGGACTTGCCGATCCCCTGCGCCACCGCCATCGTCCGACAGCTCCAATGCGTGCTTCCTTTGGGTTTGGTTTGCAGAGTGGCATCAATGACGGCCTTGATTCGAGTTGCGTCGTAACTCGGCTTCCGGCCCCGGCCTGGAGCAATCTCCCAAAGCGCCTGGAGCCCGCCGCCACGGAAGCGGTCACGCCAGAGACGAACCGTCTTACGGTTCACGCCGTTCTCAGCGGCGACCGCCATCTCCGTTTTGCCAGCGCCAAGTGCCAGGACAATGCGGCAACGTAGCGCTACCTGTTGTGGAGTTCCCAAGGCTCCCACCCAGCGTTGGAGTTCGCTGGACTGGTCCACTGACAGGACGAGGGGCTCGATGAGGCGGGGCATGACTGATTATGACCCATGGTTGATTTCTTGTCCAACTATTTGTGGGACACTACACTAGCCGATCCGCAGGCCGTCCTCGGACGTGCCACCACTCGGTTGGTGTACGACCTCTTTTCGTATTTCCGTACTCGCACCAGTCCCGGACCACAGCCTGCGGTGGTCTACGCCTTGACGCGCGAGACCCACGATGCCGATCTCCGCCCCGGCCAAAAAACAAAAATCCAACATAGCTTCTCTTATTCCGACGGCTTTGGCCGGGAGATTCAGAAGAAGATCCAGGCCGAGCCCGAGAAAATCAACGGTGCACCAGGCCCGCCGAGGTGGGTTGCCGGCGGCTGGACCATTTTCAACAACAAGGGCAAGCCTGTCCGCCAGTACGAGCCGTTTTTTGCGATTACGCATAACTTTGAATTCGGCGTGCAGGCCGGAGTCAGCCCGATCCTGTTCTACGACCCCGCCGAGCGCGTTGTTGCCACTCTATACGCTAACGGCACTTATTCCAAGGTGATCTTCGGCCCGTGGCGGCAAATCACGTGGGATGTGAACGACACCGTGCTGGGCGACCCGCGTACCGATGCCGACATCCAGGGCTACACCGCCGGTTACTTCGCGAGCCTGCCCGCGATTCCACCCGCGCCCACTTGGCTAACCTGGCACGCACTGCGACAAGGCGGGGCGTTAGGAGTGCAAGAGCAGTCGGCGGCGGCTAAAGCGGCAGCCCACGCCGACGACGGCTCACTTCGATACGCTCGGACGGCCGTTTTTAACTCTCGCGGACAACGGACCCGATTCGGCACGTCCGGGCCGGCATCTTCTCATCGCAACGCGCGTCGGCTTGGACATTGAAGGTAATCAGCGTGTGGTGCGCGATGCCATCGTACAGGCAGGCGACCCGCAGGGGCGCATTGTCATGCGCTACGACTACGACATGCTCGGCAACCGGATCCATCAAGCCGGCATGGAAGCAGGCCGGCGCTGGATGCTCAACGATGTTGCAGGTAAAACCGTTCGCGGCTGGGACAGCCGCGGCCACGCTTTCCGCACCGAATATGACGAGTTGCGCCGTCCGTTGCGCTCTTATGTGATTGGCGCCGATACCCAAAGTCCTCGCCGCGAAATCCGTTGTGAGGAGAGCGTGTACGCCGAATCCGCGAGCAGTGGTCTCACTCCGGCCCAGGTGCTCCAGGCGAATCTGCGAGGCAAGCTGTATAAGCACTTCGACACTGCCGGTGTGGCGACCAGCGAAGGGTATGACTTTAAGGGCAACATCTTGCACGGCGCCCGGCAACTGTTACAAGACTACAAGGCCACCCCGGATTGGTCACAGAATCCACCGCCCACTCTGGAAACAGAACTTTTCACGAGCAGCACCCGTTATGACGCGCGCAATCGGCCGATCCAAATGATCGCGCCACACAGTAGTGAGCTGAACAGCAGGATCAATGTCACCCGCCCAGCCTACAACGAGGCCAATCTACTCGAACGGATGAATGTATGGCTCGGGCAAACTGCCGAGCCAACTACATTAATGGAGCTCGCATGGGCCAATCTCAATGCGGTCATCAACATTGATTACGACGCCAAGGGCCGGCGGTGCCGCATTGAGTACGGGAACGGCGCTCGCACGGAATATTTCTATGAAGAGGAGACCTTTCGCCTCATTCGTTTGAAGACCAGCGGCATCGGCGGGACGGTGTACCAGGACCTTTCGTATACGTACGATCCAGCCGGCAATGTCACCCATATTGGCGACGCGGCCCAGCAGACGATCTATTTCGATGGCCAGGTCGTGCTGCCTCAATGCGACTATACCTACGATCCTCTTTACCGACTCGTAAGCGCAACCGGCCGCGAGCACATCGGTCAACTCGCGGAGTCTCAATCCTCTTGGAACGATGAGTTCCGCACCAATCTTCCGCACCCCGATGACGGCCAGAAAATGCGCAACTACAGCGAGCAATATGTCTACGACGCCGTTGGCAATTTCGAGACCACGGTCCACCAGGCGGCCAATGGCAGCTGGACGCGCACCTATGTTTATGGCGAAACGAGCTTGATCGAAGACGGCGTCGGTAGCACGCCTCTCAAGACGAGTAACCGCTTGAGCGCAACCAAGATCGGCGCCGGCGACTCGGTCTCGGAACATTATGCCTACGATGCCCACGGCAACCTCACCAGCATGCCGCACCTGACACTGATGCAGTGGGACTTCAAAAATGAATTGAGTGCGACCTCGCGGCAGGTGGTGAAAGCGATCTCGTCTCCAGACAAGGTGCCGGAGGCGACCTTCTATGTTTACGATGCTAGCGGACAGCGCGTCCGCAAGGTCACTGAACGGCAGAACGGTTCGCGCAAGGCGGAGCAGGTTTATCTCGCGCCATTCGAGATTTACCGCGAGTTCGTCGGCACAGAGATCGCGCTTCAACGTGAAACGCTGCACCTCATGGACGATAAACGGCGAATCGCCTTGGTGGAAACCAAAACAGCGGGCAGCGATGGCTCAATGCCGCAACTCGTCCGCTATCAGTTCGGCAATCACCTTGGATCAGCCGGCCTGGAGCTCGACGATCAGGCGCGGATCATTTCGTACGAGGAATACACGCCGTACGGGAGCACATCCTATCAGGCATTCCGCGGCCAGACCGACACTCCGAAGCGGTACAGGTATACGGGAAAAGAGCGAGATGAGGAGAACGGGTTGTACTACCACGGGGCGCGGTACTACGCGCCGTGGTTAGGGAGGTGGGTGAGTTGTGATCCTGCCGGTATCGCTGCCGATAACAATTTGTACACGTACGTCATTGGTAATCCTATAGGGTTGCTTGATCCCGATGGCAAAGCCGAACAGTCCTTTGGTTTTCTGCCCGATGCGCTGACGAAAGGACAAATTGCCGCAATTCTAGGTCAGTCGAAGGACCTAGCCGACTTGAAAACGAGGCTCGGTCTTCAAGGCTCAACAAATAAGGTACTTGGCAGTTACTTACTCTCGAAAGGCTTCACAGCACCAGCGGAAGAATACAAGCCGGACGTGCAGTATGACCAAGTAGCTCGCCCGGCACGCCCCGAGGAGGAAATCGTCGGAAGAATCATCTTCGTGCCACATCCAGCCGGTGGAGCTAATTCTCGGTATATCAGCGGGCCGAGGCAGCAAGTTGATGATGTAGAGTGGGGACTCGCGTTGCAAGGTCGTGAGCAAATATTGTCCGATCTTCCTGCTGCGGTTGCGGGGGTCGGGGCGGGAAAACAGAAGGTCGAATCAACGACCAATTCTTTCGAGAACCAACCGTATAAGGCGTCGGTAGTATCGTCAGTTCCCAAGGCGACACCCAGGTCCAGCGTGCCTGCGGCTACAAATGCCGGGTCGGGCGGCGTTTCAGGGCCGGTCGGAGGTGGCCCGGCGCCGGTCGGAGGCGGCCCAGGATCTTCAGGGGGCGGCTCTTCAGGGGGCTCCGTGCCGACCGGAAGAACAGGCGTCGTTGGGGGCATCCGGGACAGCACTCCAGGTTCGCCCTTTCCGCAGCATCCTGCGCAGACAGTAATCATCAACAAGAACGGCGGGCAGCTTTTGCCAACAGATATAAGAGAGTTTGTTCAGAACGTTGGCGCCGAACACTATGGGACCTTTTCAAAGCTGCTATTCGAAGACATCCCGGTGATTGGAGATGACGCGAGGACAACGAGAGTACTGGATGGAGCCGCTCGATTGTTACAGCCAGGAGGCGTGCTTACAATTCAAAATAACCCCGGAGATACTGCTTCCGCGTGGCTAACAGCAGTCAGGAATAACCCAAAGTTCACAAATATTAGTTCCGCAACCCATAACGGGGTGGTGCTTACGACCGCTACGGTAGTCACTAGATGAATCTGGCTATTTAGGGCAGATGACCGCCTGTCCACATAACCTGGGAGCCTTCCAACAATGTTGGCTCATGTGGACATACATTTGGTTTGACGAGCGCAAAAGACAGAAAAAGGAGAAAACGAATGGCTACACCAACAATGACATCACTGACGACAACAATGTCGCCGATGATGAATAACGGAAGAGACAAGATCCACTGGACCCAGGAAGTCTGGGACCGGATTGACAAGGCTGTGCATGACGAAGTCATGCGCACACGCGTCGCCGCGAAGTTCCTGCCGATCCGCATGGTGCCACCGAAAACCGTAAGCGTGCCGTCTGACGTGATAACGAAGCCTAAAGCTTCTACTGACGCGCACACTGTCGACGAAGGTGCAACAACGCGGATCAACGAGTATTGGGTGGAGTTCTCGCTAACGCCGCAACAGGTGGATCATGAGACGGGCAACATCAATGAATTCGGCCATAGCACTGCCGTAACTCTGGCCACTCGGGCTGCTAATATTCTGGCTCAAGCCGAGGACCTGATAATCTTCCAGGGTCAGAACGTAATTAAGGATCCCGATCCTAAATCTCTATTTAATACGCTTATTCGCAGTCGAGGTGTGCCTGAGGATACCGGACTTCTGAACCTGAACTTTTCGGGCCAGACGTTTCCGCCGGTACCAGACGTACAGGGCGTTATCGTGCCACGAACAGACCCCAATATTGCAGGCATTTACGGCGAAAATACGTTTGCTAAAGTCGCGGAGGCCTATGCTGATCTTCAAGGCAACGCGCAGTATGGCCCCTATGCCCTCGTTCTCCATACGATTCCATACGCTGATAGTCATGCGTTGCCGGCCAGCGTGATCATGCCCGCGGAGCGCATTCGGGCGATGATAACAGCCAGCGTCTACGGTACAGGGACGCTGCCCTCGAACACGAACGGCGCTAGCTTTTTCGGACTGCTTGTTTCACTTGGCGGGAACACGATGGATCTCGTAGTCGGCCTCGACGCGACCGCTAGTTTCATGCAACAGGACACCGATGGGAATTATCGGTTCAGGGTTGTGGAACGGTTCGGGTTGCGGCTTAAAGATACTACCGGTGTTATCCGCCTAGAGTTCGCATAACGCCGCAGCGCGTTTCTGAATCGACCCGGAGAAGAAGAAAGGTAGCGAGCCATGCGTTTCGAGAATGACGGCATGGTGTTGTGGTACGGCACGCTTGACGCCCCTGCGCCGGATGGGGCCATACGCTCCGATGCAGGAGCCCTTCAAGCCGTTACCATCACCGTTGCAGTTCAGCCGCCCAGCGCCAGTAATTCGGTTACCGTACGTTACCGGGTCAACGGCGGAGCAGTGCAAACAGTTGTGGGGGGCTTTCTGCACCACGATGTTGCCAAGAAGGCGCAATATTTTTCCGCTCAGCTTCGGCTTCAGGCCGGTGACCAGGTAGACTACACCGCCGTAGGCCGCTGCCCGGGACGTCAGGTGCCGGCCGTCGCGGCAGCCGAGCAGCTTGCGTCTTCGTTTCGCGTGATCAAGGCCGCTACCCACGCTCAAGAAACAGTGCCGGCACAACCGGACGCTCGTGCGACCTTGGTAGCACCTGATAGCCGGACGTTGCGGACAACTGCACCGGAACGGCCCGCAGCCTCGCAGCCAACCGCAACGAGCGACGCCAGTAGTGCGGCGGCCACGTGGACGGCAATGCGTGCTCATCCCGCTTTCGCGAGGCCCGGTGCGGTCGCGAGGGCGCAGTTTGCATTACAACTCGACGCGGTGACTAACGGTCACGCCCCGCTGGTGCAAGCGCTACAGCAAAAACACGGGATCACCTCCATGCGGGGTCTGCTGGATCTCGACCCGAGCAAACTCCGAGCGACGATCGACCGGCCTGACGTCGGTGTACCCGCAAGCATCCCTGGCGAAAGTGCCGCTGCTCGTGCCGACGCCTACGTCGCCGGCATCAACACGCACGTGCAGCTCGCGTTCCCCACTGAGACCGCCACGAAGGTGCTTGGGCGGGCCGCCCCAAGCGTGATAGGTGACGATGCGGTGAAGACCGGAGTACTCGCCGCTCTTTCGCGAGCGACCAGTGACACCATGCGGGCCGCCGGCACGGCCTTCGACATCGGAACCACACATATCGACGACTATATCGCCGCACACGGAGATGTCGTGCTCGCCGACGTAGCCGAGCCGGCTCGCGGGAATGTTGTCTCCGCGCTCAAGCGCACCCAGAGGCTGTTCCGCGTAAGCACGGGCGCGGACTCGCTCGACTGGCTGCATACTCACGGCTATAACTCCCGTCTCAGATCGCCGCTGTGCCTCGGCAGACGTTCCTCCGGGAAGCGGGAGCAGTGCTCGGCGAAGCGCAGGCGGCCATAATCCATAACCGCGCCCGAACCGTGGGCGATGCTGCGTTAACGACGTACGTTCAACTCCATGACGCTCTGTTTGGCATCTACCCTGCGGCGGTTCTCGGTGGTCAAGATCACATTGTGGCGGGGAGTGCCATCAACGCCGCGGTGGCCACATACGCCGCCACATGGAAGAGCCTCTTCAATGAAAGCGCTCTGTGTGACTGTACGCAGTGCCGTTCGGTGTACAGCCCGGCCGCCTATCTCGTCGACCTGCTCAATTTCCTTGATGCGTCCGCAAAGACCGCGAACGTGTCGCCTCTGGACGTACTTCTGGCCCGGCGTCCGGACATCGCGGGACTCAAGCTCACGTGTGAGAACACAGAAACGGAGATCCCATACGTCGACCTCGTGAACGAGATCCTCGAAAGCCTCGTCGTGTCGCTCGACCCATCGCAGATTCCGCCATTCGACACCGACGGGGCTACACCGGCAGACCTGCGCGCGGCGCCCCAACACACGATCTCGGAAGCCTACGTGACGCCTGATGGCTCCGGCGCTCGGCCGCGACTCGACCGCACGGTTTATCCGAGAAGTCTGCCATTCGACGCACCGCTCGCGGCGGCGCGTACCTATCTGAATCACCTTGAAGTGAACCGTGCCGATTTGATGGCGGCCTTCACCGATGGCCCGCTAACGAACGCCCTCGCGGCGGAACGGCTCGGCCTGAGTCCTGGCGTGTTTCAGGTAATCGCCGGCGAAACGCTGGAGGGTGCACCAACGGACTTCGGCGCTTCCCTGGACGACCGCTACGGACGGCCGTGGTCTTCGCCCGTTTTAAATCTTTCGCAGGTGCCGGCGTTCCTCACGCAATCCGGCCTGAGTTTTGAGGAACTGGTGCAGATCCTCGGGACCCGCTTCATCAACCCAGAGGCGCATACATTCGAGATCGTGCGAGCTTTGGGGATCCCGGGTGCCGAACTGGCGGCGTTCGTCCAGGGCGGTTTTCAGAACCTACCCGCTGCGAGCGTAACTGCCCTGGGCGCGGCGGGCGTTACTGACGCCGCTTTCACAGCCTGGGCTCAAACACACTTCAGCGGTGAGACCGGGGCTCAATTGCGGCAAACAATCCTGGTGGACAGCCCGGCTGACGCGGAGTGCTCCCTCGACAACCTGACCCTCCGGCACTGGGACACTGCGGCCGGAACGCCGGCCGACTCCGAGTGGATGAAGCTGGATCGTCTTATCCGGCTGTGGCGCGCCCTCGGCTGGGCGATTGAGGACCTCGATCTCGCCCTCTGTTCGGTCTCTGCAACCGACATCTCGGGACCGGTGCTTCGGCAACTCGCGCAGATCGCCCATGTTTCCAAGCTTCTCGATTTATCCATCCCGCAGGTCGTCGCGCTTTGGGCAGATCCCGATCCTTCGCGGCCACAGTCGCTGTATGCTCAGCGCTTCCGCAGCCGCGCGCTGCTGCGCTTGGATCCCGTATTCGAGCCCGACTGGGCCGGAAATGTGCTCGCGGGTGCGACGATAGGTGAGCACGTATCCGCGCTACAGGCCGGGTTGCGCGTGACGGGCGCCGACCTTTCGGTTCTGCGAGCTCGTCTCGCTCTGACGGATGATGCCGCGGCGCTCACGCTCGAACGGCTCGGAGCGCTCCTTCGATTGGTGACCTTGGCGCGCGCACTGCGCCTCAACATACGCGACCTGGTAAGTCTGCTCGACTTGACCGGGCTGGACCCGTTCGGCCCACCGACAGATGATTGGGCGGCGCTGCGGTTTGTGCGCGACGCAGGTCGCCTGAAACAGGCCGGCATGAACGTCGCCCAGCTCGAGGAAGTGCTGGGCGACGTTTCCGCGCCCGGTCCTGACGTAACCCGCGACCGGCTGCTCACGCAGATACAGGACGGTGTTCATGCTATCGCGGCAGACCTGGATCCCGACTCGGAGACCGATGGCTCGTTCACGCGCCATGCCCTCACGCTGCTTGGCATCGATCCGCTCTTGATTGATGCCGTGCTCCCGGTGCTGCTGGGTACGGATCGCGCCACCGCCCTGCTGCCTGCGCCTGCCGCCCCGGCGCCCGTGATCCCCGTAGAGTGGGCCGATCGCCTTGTATACGACGCCGGCTCGCAGGCGCCGTCGCTGTCGTGCCTCGGGGCGCTCACTGACGCGGAACTGGCGACGATTTTAGAGTTCTCCGCCGACGCCGGGTATCGTGCGGCAGTAATCAAGCTGCACGCGGCGCCGCGCCAGGTGCTTCAGAATTTCGCGGCCGCGCTCTCCCAACTGGGTGTGCCGTCGCCCCCCGCCGCCGATCAGTTGTTGACGGACACGCTGTTTGTGCCGGATCGCGCGCTGCGGGAGCCGCTCGTTCGAGGCCGGCTGGCGATGCTGCTTGGCGCTATCCTGCCCAGTCTCCGCGATCGGCTCGGACGCACACTTGTCAAGCAGGCACTGCGGGCCGTCCAACCCGACGCAGTTATTTTGGCGATGCTGCTGGAGGGAATGACGACCGGGGGACGGCCGCTCATGCCTGCTCAGGACCTCAACCGGCCGCTCATTTTGGATTTTCTCAGTCTCGATATAAGCGCGGACACGACGGCGGCGGCGCAAGGCTATGAAGTGCTCACACGCTTGACCCGGTTGGCTACATCGCTTGGATTAGATGCCGCCGATGTGAGCGTCCTGGCGCGGCACGTTGTGGTCTTTCGCCCAACGATCGGCCAGTTCTGCAGTTACGACGACTGGGCCGCGATTGTCGGTTACGCCAGGGTGCGCGGGCGGACCGGACAACCGAAGGGCGCGCTAGCCATGCTGTGGGAGGCAGACTCGTCGGGATCCGCGCAGGCTGCGCTGGCGGCTGCGCTGGGTTGGGCCGAAAGCACAATCGCCGATCTCAGCGATCCGGCGGGACTTGCATTAGATCTTATGGACGTGCAGGTCGCGCCGCTCGAGCGCCTGATTACGGCAGGTGAAGTGGTCATCAAGCTCGGGGTCTCGGTGTGGCAGGCTGCTAACTGGGCGCGATCGCCCATCACGCAGTCCGCAGCCGACGAGATAAGACGAGCCGTAAAGGCCAGGTACGACGAACCTGCATGGCTTGAGGTCGCGGGTACGCTCAGCGATCCATTGCGCGATGCACGCCGCAGCGCTCTTGTCGACTATTTGCTGCCGCGCCTCGGCCTGCGCGACGCGAATGCGCTCTATCAACGTCTTCTGATCGATGTCGGGATGAGCCCATGCATGACGACGTCGCGCATCAAACAGGCCATATCCACGACGCAGCTCTTTATCCAGCGTTGTCTGCTGAATCTGGAACCGGACGTTCCTCCGGCCGCGATTGACCCGCAGCACTGGGAGTGGATGAAGAATTACCGCGTTTGGGAAGCCAATCGTAAAGTGCTGCTGTATCCGGAGAATTGGATAATCCCAGAGCTCCGTGACGACAAAACGCCCTTCTTTCGCGAGCTCGAGTCAGAGTTACTCCAGAATGACGTATCCGATGCGAATGTGGAGCGCTCACTCACCGCTTATGTCGCCAAGCTCGATGGGGTCGCGAAGCTGGACATCGTCGCGATACACGTGCAGGACGCGGACTTCGAGCCGGACGAAAAACTGCGCACGGTGGTACACATCTTCGGACGCACGTCGAATCCGCCTTACGCGTACCACTATCGCCGCTACATCGTTACCCATAATGGCGCCGGACTCTGGACCCCGTGGGAGCCGGTGCCGGTTGACATACAAGGAACGCTGATCGCTCCCGCCATTTTCAACCGGCGCCTCTATCTCTTTTGGGTCACGTTTACGGCGAACGGGACCGACCCGCGTGCAATCGGTCTGGCGTGGTCAGAATACCGGGACGGTGTTTGGTCGCCGGTGTCCATGACGGACGCGAAGCAGCTCTTCACGGCCGGGGCGGACCAGCCTGGGATCGCAATTCTGCGCCTTGAGGCGTGGGTTGAGAGCGACCAACTCAGGCTCGTCTGCATTACGGCCGAACAGTTCGTTACGAGCGGCGCCAGCGTGAATTTGCCCGGTCACTACGGTGAGTTCGCGGCCAGTCCAAACGGCAATCTGATTGCCACAGCGTGGGGCCTTTCTTTCGTGCTCGGCGATTGCGGTGGCGTGGTGTCCCGGGACGTATCAGGCCACAATATCGCTACCGGCCTGGTGATTTATCCGAATAACGGTGCGCTACAAGCAAAACCCCTGAGCCGTGATCTCCCGGCTCTCAATGTTGTTACGTTACTGAGCGCAAGCAGCGATCTAAACCCTATCGCTGTAGACAAGTACGTACTCGGGGACGGCGGTTACTTCATATTCAAGGACGGTCGACGAACATACCTGGCCCGGATCTCGGCGCCCTCGGTCGAGAACAATACTTCGACTGAGGGGCCCAGCCTCCAAAACAATTCTGCGGTTTACCACTCCGGCGATACGGTTGCGTATGAAGGTACCGCGCGTGCCGCGGCGACCGCACGGAGCGGAGTTACGGAAAGCCTCACGCGGGCAGAGGCCTCGCGCAGCCCATGGACTTCGGCCGCCGTCTCGCTCGCGGGCACGGGGCAACGGACGTCGCTACCGGCGGTGTCAAACCTCGCCGTCGGCGCCAATGGGGCGGCGCTGTTCAGTCAGACAACCCAAGTCTATCACCCGAGCGAGATAACACTCGCCACCAATCAGAGTACGACTATCGTTCAGCAGTCCCCGTTCGACCACCCAGTCCAAAATACGGGCTTTAATCAGGGCACGACCATCACTCAGCAATCTCCGTTTGACCACCCGATTCCAGGCACGGTCGTAGGTTTGCCCCCGTCTGTGCAACAACCCAAGATCAGCGTGCATTTCGAGCCATTGTCTCATCCGTTCGTCTGCACCTGGATCAAAGGGCTGCTTCAATATGGCGTCCCGGGTGTCCTCAAGCTCCCTAACCAGAACTTGCAACTGTTCCCGACCTTCGCGAATCGATACGTCCCGAACCGAACGGTCGTGCCCGGGCCAGACCCGACGAGCGGCGTAGATTTCGGCACGGAAAAGGCCGGCGTCTATCGCAGCACCGCCTATTCTGAGTACAACTGGGAGTTGTTCTTCCATCTGCCCATGCTGGTTGCGGATCGGCTGATGCAGAACCGGAGGTTTGAGGACGCGAGGCGATGGCTTCATTACGTCTTCAATCCCACTGATGGCGCCGGAGGCTACTGGAAGGTTGTCCCGCTGCAGGCGGCGCCGGTGCAGAGCATCGAAGATTGGCTGAAGCAACTCAACGCCGGCGATTCGGACTTGCAGCAACAGATCGCTGAATGGAAGGACCACCCGTTTGAGCCTCACCGCATCGCCCGTATGCGGCTGCCTGCCTACAAGAAATTCGTCCTGATGAAGTACCTGGACAACCTGATTGCTTGGGGAGATTCGCTGTTCGAACTCGATACCATCGAGTCCATCAATTCCGCCACCCAACTCTATGTGCTGGCTGCCGACCTGCTCGGCGACCGGCCCGAGCGCATTCCGCCGCGCGGCGATTCCAGGCCCATGAGCTTCGCGGATATGCGCGGCAATCTCGATCCGTTGAGCAACGCCGCGGTCGAGTTCGAGAACGCCATACCTTTCATCAGCGCCACCACTATGGCGTCTGCGCCTGAGACCGTTGGCTTGCTCGGCATCACCCGGTCGCTCTACTTCTGCCTGCCGCCTAACGACAAGTTGCTGGCCTACTGGGATATTGTCGCCGACCGCCTGTTTAAGGTAAGGCATTGCATGAACCTTGCCGGCGTTTTCCGGCAACTTCCTCTCTATGAGCCGGAAATCGACCCGGCGTTGCTGGTCGCGGCGACCGCACAGGGTCTGGATATCGGCAGCGTGCTCGCCGATGTCGGTGCGCCGCTGCCCTACCACCGTTTCCGATTTACATTCCAGCGGGCGCTCGAGGCCTGCGCCGATGTCAGAGCGCTCGGTGCGGCCCTGCTGGCGACGCTCGAGAAAAAGGATGCCGAGGAACTCGCCCTGCTCAGGGCTACACAAGAGGTGACGCTGCGCACCGCATGGCGCGAATCGCGCAAACAGCAGGAAATGGAGGCGATGGAGCAAGTTGAAGTTCTCAAAGCCTCGCGCGCTGTAACGATGGAGCGCCGACGCCACTTCCTCGGCCTGATGGGTCTGGGGACAAGCGGCTCAGACACAGGCATCGTGACCTACGACCCAAAGCCTTCGGAGGACGGCGGCGTCTTCCTCATCGACGAAGAGATGCAGGAACTCGCTTCATCGCACTCGGCGCGCGATTGGCAGGTGATTGCGGCTACGACTGAGATTCTTGCGGGTCTGGTCAATTCGATTCCGATGTTCAGCTTTCCCGTCGGCGTACCCGTCACCATGTCGCTAGGCGGTGCGACCACCGGCTTCGTGCTGGGCGCGATAGCCCGCTATCAGAACAGCCAAGCCAGCCAGGACTCTTACGACGCCTCGCACGCGGGAAAAATGGCCACCTACAAACGGCGGCAGCAGGACTACACATTCCAGGCCAACCTCGCCGCCCGCGAAATTACGCAAATCGATGCCCAGATCACGGCCGCAACCATTCGCGCCCAAGTCGCCACGCAGGAGCGCAAGCACCTCGAGACCGAAATCGAGCAGGCGGAACTCGTCGAGCAGCACCTCCGGAGCAAGTACACGAATACCGAACTCTATGGCTGGATGCACGGACAGATCACCAGCCTTTATTTCCAGTCTTACCAACTCGCCCTGGAACTGGCGAAGAGCGCCGAGCGCTGCTTCCGTTTCGAACGCGGTCTTACATCGAGCAACTACGTTCGCTCGGGAGGTTGGGACAACTTGCACGCGGGGCTCCTCGCCGGCGATACGCTGCAACTCCAGCTTCGGCAGCTTGAGCGCGCACATCACACACAGGATCGTCGCGAGTTGGAGATCGCGAAGCACATTTCCCTGCGCCAGCACGCACCCCTGGCTCTGATTTCTCTGAAGCAGTTAGGACGTTGCGAGGTCGAACTTCCTGAGCTTCTCTACGATATGGATTATCCGGGCCATTACATGCGGCGGGTGAAATCTGTGAGCGTCACCATCCCGGCAGTTACGGGACCGTTCACCTCGCTCAACGCAACGCTGACAATGCTGAAAAACGAGACACGTATCACTGCCGCACTTCGCGGTGGCAAGTTCGAGCGGGATCTGGAGAACGACGACGACCGATTCGTCAGCGACTTCGCTCCTATCCAGGCAATTGTCACCAGCACAGGACAGAACGACAGCGGCCTTTTCGAGCCCGGTGTGAATGACGAACGGTATCTGCCGTTCGAGGGCGCAGGGGCTGTGGGTCGATGGCGGATCGAAGTCGATCCGGACTGTAATCGCTTTGACCTGGAGAGCATCTGCGATATCGTCCTGCATGTCAGTTATACCGCTCGGGATGGCGGACAGCTGCTTGCCCAGAAGTCGAAGGAAAAGTGGAAAAAGGTCGTCGCCGACGCGGAAAGCGCGCCGCTGTCCCGACTGTTCAGCCTTAAACAAGAGTTTCCATCCGAGTGGTACCGGTTACGGACAGCAGCCGAGGTTAATGGAGACCATGTTGCCTCCATCGCATTCAACACGGACCGGTTCCCGATGCTCTTCAGACGGCGAGCCCTGCATATAGGGCAGGTCGACCTGTTCGGCGTCCCGATACCCGGTAAGGAACCGGCGAAGTTGCCAGAGTTCCGGCAGCCTGACGGCACGGTTGTCGCCTTGAGTGCCGGTGCACCGCTCGGTCGGCTCGTCCACCGGATGGCAACAGTCGATGTGAGCGTCAAAGATGCTGAGTCGGAGTCTATGTGGCGACTCTCCGTCGCCGCCGCCGACGTCGATGCGTCGATCGGCCAGATGGATGATCTGCTGGTTATGTGCCAGTACGACATCAGACCGATAACAAATTGACGCAGCTCCTGCCACAACTGCAAGAGCCCTTTCAACTGCAACGGTTTTGCAACGGTCCTCGGGAAGAACTGCGAAATCTGGGGTGAACCTGCCCAGCGTAACCTCAAGAGAACGCAGAGCCAGGATACTCCCGGAAACTCTGTCAAGTACCTTGAGGTGCTAGCGGGAGCAATCTCGTGGGGGTTCAAGTCCCCCTCTCCGCACCATAGATTTTAAAGTAGTTATATGAGAAAGGCCACTCTGAATCGAGTGGCCTTTGTTGTCCTCGTAACGGCAATCGTAACGGCCAGCCGTTACGATGAGCTATCAGTCACTCAATAGAGCAATCCTTCGGCGCTCGCCAAGAGTTACCCATTTGTGCTCGGCAAAGGTGACCCTCACTAAGAACAGGATTTCGCGCCGTTTCGGTCGGTGCGCAACATAGGGGATGCGGCCGGCGATATCATCCGCATCGCGTTTTTTGCCGCTGGGCAAAATGAGTATTTTCATGGCGATGCGTTGTACGGCCATGATTTGCCCGCGAGCAAGACGGTCTGGGCCTGAAAAGCGCATCTCGCGTCATCGCGCTGCTTTTGGCGCATGTAGTGGGTCAGTTTTGGCGAGCAAACCCGGGTCGTTTCTCGCGAGTGCCGAAGAGCAATCAGTGCCTTTAATTTCTCAGGGGATAATGTGGCCAGTTTGCCTAGGACGCTTGCGTCGCCAACCGCACGCTTTTCATTCGAGGTACTGTTGCCATCGCCCATAACGGTGCGGAACGTCTCGTCCAACTTGGCTCCCGCATCGACGATATCGTCGTCCTCGACCACTCCGTAACGGATGTCCATTGCATCGGTCTTGTGAGCCATTATCCTCATGCGGGTAATTCTGTCAATTCCCGCGCGGCGCATCAACCGTTGCGCCGTCCGTCGAAGGTCATGGAAGTGGAGATTCGGCACGCCGGCTTTCGCAGTCGCCTTACGCCATTCTTCGCGGAAATCCTTGACTGGTGTTCCTGCGCGGCTAAACACCCACGGCGATTGAGGGTAGAATTCGTCATGCCGACGCTTCTCAGCGTCCAGATAATGAAGCATGTCGCCGAATATCGGGGCGCTTCGAGGGGCCTTGTTCTTCGTTTCTCCCTTTTCGAGACTGATCACCTTGCGGCTCAGATCGACCTGCTCCCAACGGATTCGCTTCAGTTCCGATGCTCGAATTCCCACGTGCGACGAGACGATGAACAGAAGCTGAACGCTCGGGTCACAGAACGCATCCCGTAAAGCCGGATAATCGCCGTCTTGCAGGACCACCTTCCGGATGTTGTCCAGTTCAGATTCAATCGGAAAGTGCGGTAGACGCAGGACCTTCGGTGGCGCCTGAGTTCGGGCGTATTCGAGGGCACTTCGCAATCTGGCCAGTTCGCGATTGATGGTCGCCCCGGCCGATCTCTCCCATGATAGACGTTCTTGCTCGGTTGGGTTCGGATTCCCTTTTAGCCTTTTTTGTAGAAGTTCGACTTTTCTCTGCTTGCGGTACGCTCTCAGGTCGTCGGTGCTCAACTTCGAGGCCCTCTTCTTTCCGAGGAGCGGCTTCAGGTGTCTCTCGATTACCCGACGGTAGATGTATCGTGTTGCCCTGCTCGCGGTCGTGCCGTCCTGCATGAACTCATCCAGCAACTGCCCAACACGCACCGCGTCCGATTCACCTCCAGCACGGTCCGCGACCTCAACTTGAGCTATTACCTTCTTCTGGAGCCGTATGGCATCCTCGTAGCGGCTCGATTTAGATGATCGGCGACAATTAAAACTCCCGGCCAACGACAATTAGAATTCCCGGACGACGACAACTACTTAACGACCATTGAGGGAGCGCTGTGGAGCGCTTTTGATGGTCACTGACGCACAGGTCAGGAGGTTCAAGAGGTTGTCGAAAACAGAGAAGAATCAGGAACTGGCAGCGGCGAAAGCGGGCATGGACCCGAAGACTGCGCGGGATTACCTGCGCGATCCGCGCTTGCCTAATGAGAGAAAAAAGGATCGGACATGGCGAACACGCTCCGATCCGTTCACCAAGGTGTGGGAGGAGGTGCGTGAACTGGTCGCGACCAACCCGGGTCTGGAAGCAAAGACGCTGATGGAAGCGTTGCAGCGGAAATATCCGGGCCAGTTTGCCGATGGCCAGGTGCGCACGCTACAGCGGCGGCTGAAGCGGTGGCGCGCGACCGATGGGCCTGAGCGGGAGGTGTTCTTCGCACAGCAGCACGTGGCGGGAAGGCTTGGGTAGTCCGACTTCACCCGCATGAACGAGTTGGGCATCACCATTGGCGCGCAGAGTTTTCCGCACATGCTGTACCACTTCGTGTTGACGTATTCCAACTGGGAAGCGGTCACGCTGTGTTACTCGGAGAGCTTTGAAAGCCTGAGCGACGGATTGCAGAACGCGCTTTGGGAACTGGGCGCCGTGCCGTTGGAACACCGGACCGACCGGATGTCGTTGGCGGTCAACAACGCCAGCGAAGAGCGTGAGTTCACGACGCGCTACGCATCACTGATGCGCCATTACCGGATGGCGGGGCAGAAGATTCAGACTGGCAAACCGAATGAAAACGGCGACGTGGAACAACGGCACTACCGGCTGAAGCGTGCCGTCAGCCAGGCGCTGATGCTCCGAAATAGCTGCGACTTCGGTTCCACGAACGAATACAAAGACTTCCTTGTTTTGCTGCTGGCGCAACTGAATGCCGGGCGTCGCGACCGACTGCGCGTCGAGATGCAGTATCTGCAGAAACTGCCGGCAGGGCGATTGGAGAACGTCCAGCGCGAGCGTGTGAAGGTGGACTCGGGCAGCCTGATCTATGTCGACCGGAATGTCTATTCGGTGCACAGCCGTCTGATCGGGGAGAAGGTCGAAGCTCGGCTGGGCGCGGAAACCATCGAAGTCTGGTACGCGGGCCGGAAAGTGGAACACCTGCCGCGGTTGCGGGGCCGCGGCAAACATCGAGTCGACTACCGGCACATTATTGATTGGCTGGTACGGAAACCGGGCGCGTTTGAAAACTACCGCTATCGCGAGGAGTTGTTCCCCACCAGCCGCTTCCGTATGGCGTGGGATGCGCTGCGCGAGACCGTGCCACTACGAGCGAACAAGCGATATCTGGAGATTTTGGAGCTGGCGGCAAAGGAAGGGGAGGCGCGGGTGGATGAGGCCTTGCGCTGTGTGCTGGAGCAGGGTGAGATGGGTGAGGGAAAGCTGAACTCGGAAGCGATCCTCGTCCTTCTGAACGAGAACCGAGCGATTCCACCGGCAACCAGCATCGAGGTCGCCGAGGTGTCCCTGGCGAGCTTTGATGAACTGCTGGGCGACGAACCGGAGGTACGGCAATGAGCGCCCCCGACTTCAAGGCTCAGTTGACCGACCACCTCCGCGATCTGCACCTGCCGGCGGTCCGGCGGTGCTTCGAGGAAAAGGCGCGGCATGCGGAAAGCGAAACGCTCAGCTACGAGCGATATCTGTTCGAGTTGATCGAGTTGGAATGCCAGGAGCGGCGCCAGCACCGCACAGAGCGCCTGTTGCAGGAGTCCAAGTTGCCATTGGAAAAGACCCTGGAGAACTTCGACCTGAAGCGCCTTCCACCGAAAGCCGCCCGCCAGGTGAAGACGCTTCAGGACGGCACCTTTCTCGACCGCAAGGAAAATGTACTGGCGTTCGGGAATCCTGGGAGCGGCAAGACGCATCTGCTAGCTGCTCTGGCTCAGGAACTGATTCGCGCCGGACGCCGGGCAGCTTTCACCACATGCACCCGTTTGGTGCAGGATCTCCTGCTGGCCAAGAACGAACTACGGCTGAGCCGCGCGATTCGCAAGTTGGCGTACTACGAGGCGCTCGTCATCGACGATCTGGGATATGTGCAGCAAAGCCGCGACGAGATGGAGGTGCTATTCACGCTGTTGGCGGAACGTTACGAACGCGGCAGCGTGCTGATCTCTTCGAACCTCCCGTTCTCCAAATGGGAGGCGATTTTCAAGGACCCTATGACGACGGCGGCGGCGATTGACCGCCTCGTCCATCACAGCGTGATCCTGGAACTGAACATTCCCAGCTATCGAATGGAACAGGCGAAGAAGAAAAAGGCGGACGAACAATGATGGCGGAAGACAAAAGGCAAAGCGCATTGTGGAACTGGAGGCTCCGCCTCCAGACCTCCGGGATTTACCGCGATTCTGCCATCCCAGGCTGTCCAAGCAAAATCAAAACCGGCGGGCCGGCGGCTAACGCCGCCTCCCGCCCTGGTCTGGCCCCGGAGTCGGCGCTCAGGTTGCATCCCTGCAGAGCCTTACCCTCCGCCCCGGCCAGACACAGTGTAGGTGGGCGAAGTCAGTTCGTAAAGCTTGTAATTGTCGTCGATAGGGAAAAATAGTTGTCGTTGATCGGGAAAAGTAATTGACGCCGGACAATTTAGATGATTCGTAGATTGGCCGACCCTCCCGATCATAGGCCTTCACCCACCAAATTAGTCTGAAGGTGCCGTCCTTGCGCTCATACAAGCGGTAGTAAATGCCCTTCTGAATTGATTGTGGGATGAGCCGCTGAAGTTCTTTTGGCAGCAACTTCTTGTCTTTTGGCATATCGCCTTGATAGCGTAACACTAAAAGCTAGCGCGTACAGAGTCGGATTTTCGAGCTGTTCCTATCTGTCGCTCGGTACTGATAAGAGAGTGGCGCGGGGGGCGCGCTGATCGGCTCTCCAGCACTTCAAAAGACTGCAAGAAATCCCGACGGCGTGGCTCAACCCAACTCGTCGATCCACCGGTCCAGATCGCGGCGGTCGAACATCAGGCGGGAACCTTGCCGTTTACATGGAATCTTCGCCTGATTCACGAGATGATAAATGGCCTGCTTGCTGCGCCCAAGGTAATCTGCGGCGTCGGTGACGCTCATCAATCGTCCCTGAGCGGTCGCGGGACCGGTAGCCAGATGTTCGGCAACGCGTAGTGCGACGGCTTTCGCAAACCGATCGAGGAAATCGGGAGAGAACATGGAGCCGCCGTTCTCGAAGGGTTGATCTGACCTTTGATGCTCTCCCGACTCCGCCACACTACCACAACGATCATCCGGTGACCACGCCGGCTCCGCGTCCGCGGCAGTCCGCCTCAAGTTGCGACGGGTCGGAACCCCGGCAACGTTGCGCAGAGAAGTAGTCTCGCGCTTTCCCGGCACCCATCGATACCACGGTATGAGCTACAACAGGCTGGCTCCGCCGAGCACGAAAAAGAATACCCGCCACCCGTAGTGCATCATCAGCAACCCTCCGAGAAGCGTGCTAACGGCGGGACCCAACTTGGTCGAAGCATCGATCAAGGCGTTTGAGAGTCCCCTTCGTTCTTCGGGGAAGTAGGCGACGAGAATCCTCGAATACGTGAGATATGCGACGGACTCGCCAGCCCCAAGCAGTAGTCTCAGCAGGAAGATTGAGGCGAACGATCCCGCAAGACCCGTGAATGCGGTAGCCACGGACCATAACAGAAAGCCTCCCGCTAGAACCACTGACAGGAAAGCGGTCGCGATCCAGCCGGAAACCCCGAATAACTGGAGCGAAGCGTAAGATGCGAAGAAGGCCGACAGCAGCCACCCCAGCTGATAAGGCGTCAGGTTCAAATCGAGTTGGATGCTCGTCGCAGCGACCGAAAGGTTCGTGCGATCCACCAGGCAGATGAAGCTCGAGAGCACGAGCAACGCGAGGACTACTCGGAACTTCATGTTGGGGCGCACGGACTCGACTGCGGGCGAGGCAAGCTGCTGCGAAAATGAATAACATCCGCGACGCGCGCTGGCTCGAGAAACACCCGATCGATTACGCGTGATAGCTGTGCATGGCGAATTGCCGAAAACGGGCAAAACGTGACGATTCTGCCGGATTGATAGGATTGCCTCGATGCGGGACGTCCTCATCCTATTCGTTCATTTGATCGTGATTTTGGCGCGGCTGACACGGCCGGGCGGGCTCCGTTCCGTCGTCGCCGAGTCCGTGCTTGTCCGGCATCAGTTGTTGGTCCTCAATCGCGGGCGCAAGCGCGCGCCAAACCTGTGCACGACAGATCGGCTTCTGGCCGGACTGTGCGCGTTCTTCATCCGGCCGGCGCGGGTTCTTCGTTCCGCGATCGTTCTGAAACCCTCCACTCTCTTGTATTTCCACAGCCTGCTGTGCAAAGGGAAGTACCGTCGGTTGTTTTCGCCCAAGCGCCGCTGCCGGCCAGGCCCGAAAGGGCCGAACAAAGAGCTCGTTGATGCCGTGCTCGCCATGAAACGCCGCAATCCCACTTGGGGTTGTCCCCGCATCGCCCAACAGATCTCGCTGGTTTTCGGAGTCGTGATCGACAAGGATGTCGTCCGCCGAATCCTGAGCGTTCACTACCGTCCCGAATCGGGCTCGAGTGGCCCTTCCTGGCTCACGTTTCTCGGCCACGCGAAGGACAGCTTGTGGAGCTGCGATCTGTTTCGTTGCGAATCGGCCACGCTGCGGACCCATTGGATCCTCGTCGTGATGGATCAATTCACTCGCCGCATTGTCGGGTTCGGGGTTCACTGCGGAGCCGTTCACGGAGCGGCACTGTGCCGGATGTTCTGCCGCGCCATTGGCGGGCACGCGCTGCCCA
This sequence comes from uncultured Acidobacteriota bacterium, assembly GCA_963720745.1. GTDB lineage: Bacteria > Acidobacteriota > Terriglobia > Bryobacterales > Bryobacteraceae > TMP-7. Next base: position 2,003,625 of record CAVRGO010000001.1, on the reverse strand, counting down.
AATATCTCAGCTCGGACCACGACCCACTGTACCGATTCCAGCAGTGGCAGGCCAACCTTCGGATCCTCGAAGTGAAAGAAATCAAGACGGTTCCCTAGGTGCCCCTCTCGCACCCCTTCGTCGAACGACTAATCGGTACGATTCGACGCGAGTATCTCGCCGTTTTCCGTTCTCAATGCCGGTTAGGCGACCTGCTGCCGGAATCCGCTCAGGAGGCTGTTCACCCCGGTGGGATGCTGGCCGGTCCACCGCGAGCGGCGGCACATCAGGCTTGAAATCGAGTTCGGTATCGGGCTCCTGCGGGTGTCTCGAAACGCCTTCTGTGCAACGGGACAGCACGAGCGAATGATGTTGTCGACGACCGCTCTGCTCAGAGAGATGCCAGACTGCCCGAGGACATCCAGATTGCGACCAGTATTGGTTGGCCGACTGGCCGAGTGCGCGGATGCTTTGCGCCGGCAATTGGCTCGTACGCATCTTCTAAAGTTGAAGGCTTTCCGGACCCCACCAGACCAGCATCGGCAACCGCTCAGCGAGTACAATCCGCAGCAGCGTACGCAGTTTCTGGTCAAGGGTCACAGACATCAGACGCACTATCAGCCAAATCGAAGTTGCAGGCTCCGGCGTGGCCCGATGCGGGGAAGACCGGAGAAGAGCTTCCATTGCTTGCGCCGGCACGATATGATCACCGAAGCATAGGATGTCGATGACGCGGAGAGCGGCGCGAAATCTCAGAGCAGGGTTCACCCGAGGGCTGTTCGCAATAGTCTCTGCCGTGATGACGTTCGTGATCACGGTTGCACAGACTAACCCATCCGGCACAGATCGAGACTACCGTATGGTCGGCGCCGCTATCGCAGGCGCCAGCCAAGTGAACTCCTCCGTCGCAACCGCGAATTCCGGGCTTGTCTTCGATTCGTCGGACGAGCGTCTCGTGGCGGCTTTCAAGTGGGCCAAGGCCCAGTCCACGGCCTTCGTCTTCGAAGGAGATCCGGTCGGCCCCTGGTATGAGGCGGCGGAACCTGGCCGCGAAGCATTCTGTATGCGGGACGTGGCACACCAGGCAATGGGAGCTCATGCCCTCGGCCTGGCGCGGCATAACCAGAACATGCTGAGCAGATTCGCGGAGAATGTATCGGATTCCCGGGACTGGTGTAGTTTCTGGGAAATCGACCGATTCAATCGGCCCGCGCCCGTCGATTACCACAATGTTGCGGAGTTTTGGTATAACTTGCCGGCCAACTTCGATGTTCTCGATGCTTGCTATCGGATGTACCTGTGGACCGGCGACATCCGGTATATCAATGATCCCGTCTTCCTCAATTTCTACGACCGTACCGTCATAGACTATACCGAGCGCTAGGCTTTAGGAATTCCGGATGTGATGAAGCGGCCGCGTCTGCTCAATGTACGCGGCATGCTCGAGCCCGGAAAGAAGTTCCAGGCAAGCCGCGGGATCCCCGGGTACGATGAAGGCGATCACGAGTATGTGCTAGCCCTACCTTCGCATCAAAGTTAAGTAAATCCGGGTTTTGGGCATCAATCATGTACGAAGAGGTCGGCTAGTCATACATGAAAGAAGTGTTGGCATCCAGCGGTCGAGGTCGAAGATTTTCACCGCCCGGCGCTGTTGGGCTGTCAGGTCCGGTGCAAGCATCACGGTCGCCCGACGCCCCGGCCCGCGCGTCGTCGTACGCACCAGGGTCGCGCGGACTTCGGCTAGCTCGCCCATCATCGCGAGGGCGGAGTTGCCTGTTCCAAGCGCGATCTTCGCCAGACTCACAAGCATCAGCCCAAGCACAGTGGCAAAGGTATGCAGACGTAGCGACCCGTCCGCCCACTGATGCGACGGTCCCCAGGGCACCACGCCTCCCTTCTTGGCCCGGCGGAACAGTTCTTCAACGTTCCACTGACCACGGAACCCGTGCACAATCCGGCCCGTGCTCCACAGGTGTTGATCCGTGCACAGCACCCGCCGTCCGAGCCGGGTCTTCTCCAGTTGGCGGCGCAACGCCGCATCTACATGCCAGCGTAAGGTCGGATTGGTGTCGCCTCCGCCGACCTTCGTCACCACGAAGTTCGACAAATGTTCGCGGGCAAGCGTCTTCTTTATCCGTTGCTCCAGGCTGCTGCGCGAGATGCGTTTCGCTTGCACCAGTCGATCCAGTTTGCCTAACTCCGCCTTCGCTTTGCGCAACGCCACCGCAATGCCACGTTTCTGACCCGCCAGCAGTTCCTGGCTCTCCACCACCACCAGCGTGCGGTCCAGTTTGCCGACCTTCGCTCGCACGCGCGCCGCGCGTACTTCGCTCAGTTTGCCAGTCAGCCACTTCATTGCACCTCGCTTGGCCGCCATCTGCAGCGCCTGTTCCGCAGCCGCATGTCCCAGCGGTAACGAGATCAGGCTGTAGTAGCCGGCCACGTCCAGATCCAGTTCCAACTGAGGACTCCAACTTCCGCCATCCCGCACCAGCGTCCGCTGCGCTCGTGGACGTCCCTCCCCCTCGTCCAGCGACTGGTGTAGCGCACTCAACCCATCCAGGCAGTCACCCAGCACGGTTTGATCCGAACTGTTCCCCGAATAGGTCCGGTATAGCAACGGCACGTGGCCCGTCTCGCTGACCAGCACGCCAAGCCCAACCACGCGCAGATCACGCCGTTTGCTCTTAGCATGCCCGCGACGCGCCAACTTGCCGGGTGTTACCGTCGCGATGTGGGTGTCGAAGTTGGTTGTATCGAACGCCAGCACGTCGGCTGAAAGCTCGAACCGGGCCACCGCCGCTTTCGCAATAGCTACCTGCGCTTGCTCTAATTGCTCATCACTGACCTGCTGGGCCACCCGATGGTATGCCTGTCCGCTGAATGCCGAAGATGCAGACACGACAAGCGCGGCACGCTCTCATCCAGAAACTCCGCCAAGTCCCGCTTGGGTCCGGGCGAGCACGCCCGCTGGATGGCGACCGCCACAGCCAACTCGCCGACAGAGGGGCCGTCCTTGGCGCCCAGGTTGCCGCATGCCCGGTCGATGTGGGTTATCAGATCGAGTTGCTCGGCGACCCAAATCAGAGCGCCGACATCCCCAACGGCACGCGTACCCACGGTTCGCGTGGCGGCGAGATCGGCGACCGGCGCCGCTGTTGCCGGGCCAAGCACAATCTGGCGCGCAACCGAGCGACCACGGGCCGGGTCCCACACCGACTGGGCCGCGATACGATAGCGGCAGCCATTCACATCCCGTTCGAATACATGCATATCTTTCATGTAGCACATATTCGAGGCGAAAGCACGCGCTGACCATCTCTTACAGCACTGGAGCCACCGACAATGCCCTTTTGCCGTTCAGGAATGCGAAGGTAGGGCTAGGGGTCGATGTGCTCGCGACCGAATACGCGGCGTACCTCGACTATGCCCACATTCAGGAACTTCGGGGAAACGAAGAGTCGGCGCGCACCTTCCTGCGGAAAGCCGCTGAACTCAAATCCCTCGTGAACACCACCTGGTGGAATGCAAGAGATCGGCACTTTTATTCGCATCTCGATAAGGATCATCAACCGGCCGGGCGCGCCGGCTCCGGGCTGCTCTACCGTAACGTTGTCGATCCGGGTATAAAGACCGAGGCTGCGCTCAAAGACGGCCGGCCGATGCCCGAGGTGTTGTACCGCTACGGAGGCCCTGACGTGGCGTACGCACGAATGCTCGACATCGCGTTCGGCCCGAAGAGCCGCCGTGAGTACCCGGAGGTTCCCTTTTCGTGGGTCGGTGCGCTGGTGAACGGAACGATGGGAATTATACTGGACGCCCCTTCCGCCCTCGAATCCCGTTCGCATGGGTGGTGGGTCGAAACAATCCTGACGACTTTTCCCGGGCTCGGATCAAAGGTGCAATGGGCCGAGTTGCGGAACCTGCCGGTGCGAGCTAGCGAGATCACGGTGAGGCACGAGGGACTACACAAGACCGTTCTGACGAATCAGCGCGGACCTTCGTTGATCTGGGATGCAACATTCGCTGGGAGCTTCGACAAGCTGCTCGTGAACGGGCAGCCCACACCGGCCCGAAGCGTGAAACGTACTTCGGGAGAATCGGCTTCCGCGGTGAGAGTAACCGTGGGTGCGGGCGGAACCGTGACGGTCGCTACCCCGGAGTAACTAAGAACGCAAATTGATGGCGACCGGTTCGACACCAGCGTATGCTGTCGCGTTGATTACTTTCCCATCGCGGACAATTTCGATACGTACAGTTTCATCCTGTCTCGATACATTGATGTCGAAATCGCTACCGAACGCGCGCACGCGCCTTAAGCTCATCCGATCCCAGCCTTTCGGTAGCCGCGGCGCCATTGTGAAGGAACGAAAACCGGTCGGCCGGATGCCGAATAAACCTTCTGTATAGATGCGTGCGTACAAGGCGCTCTCGGCCGCGAGGTGCCGCTGGTTTCCTTCGGGCCAAGCTTCAACTGGATAGGGCACGTGGTCACCAAGCAGGCGGCGGGTGGAATAACGAGTGAGAAAATCGAGCGCTCGTTCCGTTTCGCCGGCCGCCAAGACCCCTCGCAGAGCATACAGGGTAGATCGGTCCCAGAATGTCTTTTCTCCTGATTGTGTAGCGAGCCCATCCTCGGTCCACAACGCAGGCGAGAACAACGCATCAATCGTGCCCGCCTTTCGATCAAGAATACCGACGGTCAGCGGAACGCAAATCCAGGAACGCAGCACCGTGCTTCCGTCGTAGTACCGGTAGGTTTCGAAGCCCTGCACGGTCGCGCCGAAATAGCGTTCGATTGCCGTCCGAAGACTCTGGGCCTCCCGTCCGTAGTCCTCCAATTGGGAACCGGGTTTACCCAATTCACGGCCGAGAAGCACCGCCGAATTGAGAGCGTCGTAATAAAGCGACGATGTCGAGAGGTTCGCCTTCCCGGATGGAAACCGATTCTCGAGTTCATCACTGTCCGAGGTGACTACACCCTCCGGGTTGAGTTTGCGCCGGCAGTATTCCAGGCACCATGCGATGAGCGGCCACATTTCCTCGGCCGTTTTCCGATCACCATAAGCAAGAGCAAATCGGCCGGCCCCATAGGCGATCATCGCCATATCCCCGCGATCTCCAGCGCCATTCCAGTAACTCGTGCCTTCCGCAATGATCGAGCTCGGGATCGGCTTGTACTCCGGATTCATGTACCGGGCGAACAATCGAAATGCGTTGATCGCGGCCTCATTCGCCAGCGCATCGCCGAGAAACGGAAAGAACGGGTTTGCGTACTCGGCTTGATCGTTGGCCCATATTGCCGCATAGTACGCGCCACCGCCGGGACTGTGCATGGGGCCGCCTTTGGTCTCATATATGCTCTCGGCCGTCCGAATCTTGGCAAACGCGAAGTCGGTATTCAGTATTCGGTTGGGTGTTTCGAGCCGCAGCGAGGATAGAAAGGAATCGATGCGATCTCGGCGGGCCTGCTCCTCCGCCGCCGCGTCGAAAGCGGGAACGGGAGAGTGCTCCTGGCGCGCCGCGAAGGCGACCGCGAACGTGGCGGTCTCGCCCGGTTTAAGCGATCGAATGCCCGGGTCCACCACCTCGAAGGTGATAAGGTAAGAACCATCCACGCCGCGCGACGGCGCAGTCTTCACAACTTTACGAGTGTTTTCGAGCTCGACGGTAATTTCGTGTGCTCCACGATTGGTGAATGCGTATTCCTCGATCACCAGCGGCTTACTCGTCGATGGAAATATCATCCGCCGGCAGGCTACGTCGTGCGCGCGGCCGAGTGTACTGTCGATCCTGATCAGGCCACGATGGTGAAACCTGCTTACTAACTCGCCGCGGGCGGGTCTGCCTTGGAGAAATATCTGGGGCTCGGCATCATCGGCGAACGTGTAACTCAAGCTCGCGTGGGTGTCGTTCGGAATCGTGCGCAGCATGGGAAACACGATGTGGCGGCTGAGAGATAATCCCCCATCTTCGCCTACGCCATAAGTAAGAATGACAGACACCATTCTGCCGCTCATCTCGATATGGTCCCGGTGTGCCTGTCCGCGCTCAACCTTCCAGGTTATACCGCCATCAGTATCAATGAACCAGCGGGATTGAGCGCCGGCACCCGTTAGAAGAACCGCTGCTAAGACGAGGACGGCGAACCTGGGAACCAGCGTGTGTGTCATGAGAAAGGGCGGCAGCGCGCACCGAAAGGCAGGCGCTGCCCCGAATGTGATTTTAGAAGCGATACTTCAATCCTAACTGGATTTCCCGCGGAGTGAGTATAGTTGACGTGACCCGTCCGAAGTCGCCGGAAGAGCGATTGACGACCGGATTGTTGAAATGAGGATTGTTGAGCGCGTTGAAGAACTCGGCACGGAACTCCAGTTGATGCCGCTCCGTGAAACGGAAGCTCTTGAACGCAGAGAGGTCAAAGTTCACAAGGCCGGGGCCGCGGACAGCACCTGTGCGTGCGTCGCCGAATGTGTACGGATTTGTCGGATCGGCAAAGCAGGAAGTGTCGAACCACTGGCTGACTCTTTTCGGGTAGCTCAGATCGGAACAAGTCTTATTAGCGCGATTGTTTGTTCCGGTGTTCAAGAGATTGTTCGCCGCCTGGACCTGGAGCGGAGCACCGGTGCGTATCATGGTGATCCCGTTGATGCTCCAGCCCCCTACAACCAAATCGAGGGCGCGCGGGGCGGAATTTAGCAGGCCGCGGCCCTTTCCGACGGGAACCTCGTAGATCCAACTTAAATTGAAAACGTGCCGGAAGTCCACGCCCGATGGATTCCAGTTCAGGGTGTCGTCCCAGACCCAAAAGATCGAGGTGTCATCCTTGGCCTGGCCAAACGTATACGACGCCAGAGCCTGGAAGCCATGCGCAAACCGGCGGTTATACTTCACCTGGAGCGAGCTGTAGCGGGAGACGCCGTTCGCTCCGCGTTCGATGATGCTTTGAATTTGCGGCACGAGGGCGTAATACGGCCGCCGTGGATTCAGGGGACCAGCGGCGGGTACTAGCGGTATATCGATGTCGCGGTTGCGATAGAGGTGGGTACCCGATGTTCCGACGAATGCAACCTCGATCGAGTCATTTTCGGTTAGCTGCCGCTGGACGCCAAAGTTATACATGAAGATGCTGGCCGGCCGGAAGTTTTGCGAGACGTAAAACGGCTGGATTCCAGGCGGGGCGTCGATGGTTGGGGTAAGCGGTGTAGGCACAAAGTCGGGCAGGCCGTTTGCGGCGACCTGCGCGAACGGCCGATAAGACACAGTCGGAGTTACATTAAAAGTCTGAAACAGTGGGAAATTACGTTCTAATGTACCGCCTGTGGCGCCATAGTTGTAACTGAAGTAACTGAGACCGGTGGCGCCACGAATGGCGGTCTTGCCGCCATCCGGTGTCCATGCAAATCCGAATCTCGGCGCCAGATTGCCATAGTAGGTATCCACGTTAGGACCGCGGTTATCGGAACTGGCGGAGACGAACTTTCCGATCGACGGGTCATAGTTTACCTGCCTGTTATATTTTTCGACCGGGGTCGTAAAAAGATCCCAGCGCAACCCGAGGTTCAGCGTGAGTGAGCGGCTGACCCGCCAGTCGTCCTGAGCATATAGGCCGCCCTGGGTGGTTCGTACAGCGGGCCGCGTGTTCACGAGGCTCCGAACGATCGTGTTCGGATAGCCAAGCAGGAAACTGGCGAACTCGGCGCCGCCGGATCCGTTCTGACTCGTCATGTCTCGAGAGAATGTGAACGAGCCCCGAGCCGTATCCTGCGGGTTTGTAAGCGTCGATTGAATAAAGCGGACGTCCGCTCCGAACTTGAATGTGTGTGCGGAGTGGATCCACGCGACGCTGTCGGTTATCTCGTATGTATTCGCCAGACGCTGCGCGTTCGTCCAGCCGGGAGCGCCGGTCGAACGCAAAGGATTTACGCTATGCCCTGAGACTCGGGAAAGGCGGCGAGATTGCCGTTCTTGATACCGAGGACGTTATTCTCATCAACTCCATAATCCTGGCCGAAGTGAAAGGTGTCGAAACGGTTGAAGCCGAGCCGCAGTTCGTTCAGCAGTGTCGGTCTGAACGAAGCGGTGTGACCGATCACCGCATTATGGTTCCGCGAGTTGGAATCGGGGTCGGCGTTCATGAATATATTCGCCGGCGGCACGTTATCGAGATTGCGCCGCGTGTACGATTCCCGCACGAATAGACGGCCGGCACGTTCAAACTGGTAGTCGCCCTTAATATCGAAGGAGTCGACCGTCTGCGCGTTGCTGACGTTTTCAAAGTAGTTCTGATACGGGCCCGGCCGCGAGGACGGCCGGTTCGGCATCGGCCAGAGATCCAGAACCTTAGCCGTAACCGGATCCCAGCGGTCACGCGGAATTGTGTTGTTCGTAAATGGCTGCACCGCGGCCGATGTCGTGGCGCTCATCGGGTCGTAAATCGTCGCGAAGCCCTCTTCGGGAAGCAGGCGTCCTTCGCGCATCGCCGCCGTGGGCACGCCAAACAGAAACGAGTTGCCCTGGCGCAGGCGCAGCCCCTGATAATCGCCAAAGAAGAACGCCTTGTTCTTTATGATCGGACCGCCGAGAGTTCCGCCGAATTGATTTGTCTTGAATGGAGGCTTGGTAGACGAGAAGAACGGACGCGCATTCAGCGCATCGTTGCGCAGGTATTCGAATGCCGAACCGTGGAGCTCGTTTGTACCCGACCGAAGCGTCACGTTGACAACGGCGCCCCCAAAGGTGCCGAATTCCGCGCTCGGGTTTGAGGTTTGAACCCGCATTTCTTCGATCGCCTCGAGCGGCGGGGCGATATTGATGAACGCGTTCAGCGGTTCAGCATTGGTAACCCCATCCAGCGTATAGCTTGTACCGGAGAAGTTGATTCCGTTTACGCTGGACTGGATGTTCGTACGGGCTCCGGCTCCCGATGCCGACTCCGGCGCGTCCGAGTTGCCGGAAGGAACCGCGCCGGGTACCAGATTGACCAACTGCGAAAAGATACGGCCGTTGAGCGGCAAGGTCTGGATCTGTTTTGTCTGGATACTCTGGGCGACATCCGAGGTTGTGCTCTGGACAAGTGGAGCAATCGCCTCCACGTTCACCGATTCTGAAACCGAGCCGACTTGGAGATTCATGTCGACACGCGCGGTCTGTGCGACGCCTATTTCGTTTCCGGTCGAAACAGAGGAGCGGAACCCCTGCGCCTCGACGCGAACTCTATAGGTTCCGACCGGGAGCGTTGGGAAGACGTAATTCCCCTGGGCATCGGTGTCGGTGCTGGCGGTGATCCCGGTGTTCTGGTTGGTCGCCGAAACATTCGCGTTGGGAACTGCGCTGCCGGCGGGATCGAGGACGGTACCCACGAGCCTGCCTGTGATCTGCTGGGCGGAGCCGATAGCGCTGACCAGCAGCAGCATCCCGGTAACGTTAACGGAGCGAAACGCACGTTTTGTCGTTATGGATTTCATCTTTGGTACCCCTGTCAGAGACCGTTTCAGAGTCGCAGGCCCGACCCGGGCGAAAGTACCGCTTTAGCCCAACGTCAAGCCGTCTTCCTTAGCGAAGTATCCGCGATAATGCTCACCTTAGATACCACCTGAGGAAATGGATGTCAACGGGTTTCCGGCACTTCATAGTCCGGGTGTACGTACGTGTCCATCTGTTCAGAACACAAGTCGCAGACCTAACTGTACCTCCCTCATCGGGTGGGCTGTCCGTATCGTCCCAACACTCGATGAATTCAGACTGGCCGACGGATCACTCAGGCTTACGAGGTTGAACGCGTTGCTGAACTCAGCGCGGAACTGCAACGTGGTAGCCTCGCGGATTCGGAAATTGCGCAGCAGAGCCAGGTCGACGTTGCGGAAGCCCGGACCGTCCAGCAGATTGCGTCCCGCGTTGCCGTCCTCGCCATTCACCGGTATCGCGAATGCCGTCGGGTCGAACCAGAGATTGGTGACCTCGGCGCGGGAGCGGTTCGGATCCAGCCGCGGGTCGCCTATGAGATTTGCTCGATCGGTGTTATTGCCGTCCAGGTTCACATCGCGGCCTGCGGTAACGGTGATTGGTGACCCGCTGCGCAGAGTAACGATGCTCGAAATGATCCAGTGATCGGCCAGGATGCGCAGGGCGAGGGGAGCCGATCGGAAATAATCCAGGTCCCAGATGGCCGACATCACGAAGTTGTGCCGCCGGTCGGTAGCCGTGCGTCCGCGATCGAGCGTTAGGTCCCTCTGGTCTTCCACATTCGTTTGCACATTGCTTTGCTGCAGGTCGACCCCGTCCAGAGCCTTGCTCAGCGTGTAATAGCCCTTGAACAAAACGCGCTGTGCAAACCGGCGCTCTACTGTCAACTGCAGGCTGTGATAGGCGGTATTGATCGAGGATTCCACCAGGAACAAGTTGCTGAGCGTCCCCGGTAATATCGGCCTCCTGCTGTTCACATTCGAAGTGGTTGCATTGGGAGTGAGCAGCGGTGAATTGATGTCGCGCTGAAACGGGAATTTGTGTCCAAGCGCCCCGACGTACCCGGCCGAGACGCTCAAGTTGCGCATCACTTCCCGCTGCACCGAAAAATTCATCTGATAGGTGTAGGGCCAGACGAAATCAGGCGAGATCCCGCTCACGGCGGCGTTCGGCAGGAAACGCGGGTCCGATTTCGAATAGCTATACGGGAAGGGATTGCCGCCCGGAATGTTCGCATAGGGATCGGTGATGCTCTTGACATTATTGAACTGCTGCCGGACCGCGAACGGCTGGCGATCCGCCATCAGGTTCCATTCATTTCCGGAAATGCTCCCGTAGAAAACACCGAACGCGCTCCGAATCGAGGTTTTGCCCGAACCGGTCGGATCCCAGGCGAACCCGATCCGCGGAGCGAAGTTGTTCTTGTCGGCCGATATAATGCCACGCCCCACGCCCTCATCTCCAGGAAATAGCAGGCCCATTGGAGCAGCGGGCACTACCGTTGATTGCCGTCCCGCGATGTAGGTTAGTGCCCGATCGGCGGGATCCGTGAACGGAGTCTGCAGGTCGTAGCGCAGGCCGAGGTTCAAGGTGAACCGCGGGTGCAGCCGGATATCGTCCTGGAAGAAAAACCCCGTGTACCAAGTATTGTTGATCTTCGTGATCGGCGCGTCCTGGTTCATACTGCGAGGCAGGCCGAGCAGGAAGTCGGCCAGTGCATTCGTGCGCGTCTGTCCGGGCGCCTGCGTCTTGCTGCCGTCGAAAGAGAATGTCCCGTAATTGTTCAGCAGCGTGTCGTGAATCACTTTTTCGAGCGAGGCTTCGGCCCCGAACCTCATGTTGTGCCTTCCCCGTGTGAAATTCACCATATCGCGCAGTCCATAATAGTTGCTGCCCGCGACAGGTCCGCTGATTGCGTCTGCCAGATTGAAGTATCCGTTCACGGTGATTTGCGGCAGTGAAGGTGTGCCTTGTACCTCGAATGCCGAGCCGAAATCCGACAATGGAATCTGCGGCTCCGGAAGGCGGCCGCCGAAGTTACGAACGTACGTTGCACGGAACTGATTCAGGAGCGTCGGCGTCAGGGTCCACGTATCGCCGGCATTCACGTTGTGCTGCACGTACGTAAATGCGCGGTGCGCCCACGGAATGTTTCCGCTCCCGATGAATCCTTCCACGTCGCTTCCGCTCGTCCGGTAATACGATCCGGAGACCTGGTGAGCGGAGAGGTTGTAGTCGAGCTTGGCCAGATACTCGTCGGTATTGGTCGGGTGCGGCTGTGTCGATTCGAAGAAGTTCCCCGCCCGGTTCGGGAGAGGAATATAGCGATCGATGATGTTCTGCACTGTCGGATCCAGGCGGCCGGCCGGTATGACGTCGCCCGGAAACGGCTGCTTCGTTACCGGGTCCACAGGTTTGATCGCAGATTGCGAGAAATTTCCCGTGCGCTCGAGCGCGGTGGGGACGATAGCATTGTTTTTGAAGTCGACCTGGCGCTGACGCAGACCGGAGTAGCTGCCGAAGTAAAACAGCCGGTCCTTGAGGATCGGACCGCCTACCGTACCGCCGAACTGGTTACGCCGAAGTGGTGATTTGGAACTTGCATTCCACGTGTTCGCATTAAGCTTGTCGTTGCGAAGAAACTCGAACAGCGATCCGTGGATCGAATTGCCGCCCGATTTGGTGATCACGTCGATGACGCCGCCTGCAAACCGGCCGAATTCGGCGCCGTAGCTGTTCGTGATGACCCGAAACTCCTGGACCGAATCCGGATTTGGCGCCGGGTTGCCCGTGTTTCGCAGTCCGCTCGTATTGTTTCCTCCGTCGAGGTAGTAATTCACGGAGCCTGTGCCGCTCGCCGAGCCATTGACGACGCTGGTGATCGTCGGACTCCCGAGCTGATTCTCTGTCTTGACCTGATCCACGCCGGGCGTGAGATTCAGAAGCGAGTAGACGTCGCGGTCCACGATCGGTAACGTTACAATCTCCGCGTTTTCCACCGTGCGCCCGATCACGGCGTTGGTCGTATTCACAAGGGGCACGTCGCCCGTGACCGAGACCGTCTGCGTAAGCTCGCCGATCTCCAGCACCGGATCGACGCGTGCGGTCCGATTGAGATCGAGCAGGATTCCCGTCTGTTCGAATTTCTTGAACCCAGGGGCCTCCACTTCGACGCGATAAGTTCCGACCGGCAATAGGGGAACCACATACTTGCCGGTCTGATCGGTGACCGCTGCGCGGGAGAAATTGGTAGCTAACTGGATAGCGACGACGGTCACATTCGGAACAATGGCGCCCGTCTTGTCGGTCACTGTTCCAACGATGGATGCGGTAGTTGCTTGCGCGAATGCCGCCGCTGGCAGACACAGGGCGGCGATTATCGCGAAGGCCAGCGACAATCTTGTGTTCGACATGAAGACTTCCGGTAAATGGTGCTCGATGCATTTAAGCACAAATCGGCGAGAGTGTCGATAACGTTAACGGGGGGGGAACGGGAGTCTGGCCAGAGGCGTTGGTACGGAGTGCCGGCTCGCGAAGGAAATAACTGCGGCTATCCCACGAGTAGTGGAGTCCGTTCGCGGTCCCTTCCGTCGGCCGCGCCGGCGCTGGTTCCAAGTTTCGCCGCCGATTGCCGCACTAGAACGCGCGGCTCGAACAAGGTTGTTTCTGGCCGGTGCCGAGGGTGTTTGATCGCATTGAGCAGCATACGTGCGGCGGTGCGCCCGAGATCCTGCCTCGGCCAGTCCACCGTCGTGAGAAACGGGTTCGGATGCAGCGAGCCCTCGATATTGCCGGCACCGATGACCGAGATGTCCTCGGGAACCCGTAAGCCCGCGTCACGGCAAGCATACACGGCGCCTATGGCCATGGGGTCGTTCGCGGCAAAGACGGCTGTCGGCCGTGGTCGCGTTTCGAGCAGACGCCTCATGGCCTCACCGCCGCTGTCGGCATAGAAGGTTCCCCGCAGGATCCAGTCGCGGTTTGCCTCAATTCCGTGCTTCTTCAGCGCGCTCAGGTACCCCTTGTGCCGAAGCAGGCCAGGGCTCAATGAAGGCCCGCAGATATGCGCGATCCGGCGGTGGTTTAGGTCAATGAGGTGCTCGGTGGCGAGCCGGCCTACGGCGCGATCGTCGACGCCGACGCCCCAGAACTCCTCCTTCGGGTATAGACGGTCGATCAAGACGAACGGGATGCCCATCTCCCGCAGGCGTACGAACTCTTCGGCCTCTAAAGCCGGATGGACGGTCGCAACGATGAGACCGTCTACGTGGCTGCCCACTAGCATCGACAACGCGGATGTCTCTCTCGCGATGTCGCCGCGCGAATGGCAGAGCAGGAGATTGTATCCGGCAGGTTCGATAATCTCCTCCACGCCCGCCGTGATCTCGGCAAAGAACGAGTGTTCAATGTCGGGAATTACTACGCCGATGATCGACGACCGTCGCGTCACCAGGCTTCGTGCCCAGCGGTTTGGGCGGTATCCCAGCTCCCGTGCGCGTTCCAACACTCTCTCCCGGGTCTTGGCGCTAACCTCATCGCTACCTGTGAGCGCCCTTGACACGGTCATTGGCGACAGTCCGAGGTCCTGCGCAACGTCAACAATGGTCGTTACTTTGGTTCTTGACACGCGTTCTCCAGGATGACACGATTGTCGCACCATCCCGTTGCCGTTAGCGTTATCATTTTCGAGCCATGACAATAGGAAACATCGCCCGTTTCGCCGTCGCCGTCATTGTTGCAGGCGCTCTTACCGGCGCTTCCACCCCGCAGGAGGAACGTGAAAACCGTCTCGCGTGGTGGCGCGAGGCTCGATTCGGGATGTTTATCCACTGGGGGTTGTACGCAGTCCCGGCCGGCGAGTGGAAAGGGCAGCCGGTTTCCGGGATTGGCGAGTGGATTATGAACCATGCCCGGATCCCGCGTGCCGAATACGCGCAACTTGCCCGACAGTTCAACCCTGTCAAATTCAACGCAGATGAGTGGGTCGCTGCGGCTAAGAACGCCGGGATGAAATACATTGTGATCACCTCGAAGCACCACGATGGATTCGCGATGTTCGCCTCCCACGCGAGCAAGTACAACATCGTGGATGCCACCCCGTTCCATCGCGACCCGCTCAAAGAACTGGCCGCGGCATGCCGCAGACAGGGAATGAAGCTTGGCTTCTATTACTCGCAAACGCAGGATTGGTACGAACCCGACGCCGTCGGCAACACCTGGGACTTTCCGGACGAAAACAAAAAGAGCTTTAACGCCTATCTTGAACGCAAGGTAAAACCTCAGGTCCGTGAGTTGCTTATGGGATATGGTCCGGTCGCACTGATCTGGTTTGACACGCCACGCAACATTACGAAGGAACAGAGCCAGGAACTCGCCGATCTCGTCCACAGCCTGCAGCCGGATTGCCTCGTGAGCGGTCGTATCGGGAACCAGGTCGGCGACTACGACTCGGCAGGTGACAACCAGATCAGCGTGGGCAAGGTGCACCGCGACTGGGAAACCCCGGTCACCCTCAATGACACCTGGGGCTACAAGAAGGATGACCAAAACTGGAAATCACCGGCAGTCCTGATCCGTCAGCTCGCGCAGGTGACCAGCCGCGGCGGAAACTATCTTCTGAACGTGGGGCCCACCGCGGAGGGCGTTATTCCGGCTGCGAGCCTCGAGCGTCTTGCCGAAGTTGGGGCCTGGATGCGGACCAACGGCGAGTCGATCTACGGCACCTACGCGTCCCCATTTCCGTATTCGTTTCCCTGGGGCGTCATAACGGTCAAACCGTCTCGTGTTTTCCTGCATGTATTCGAATGGCCGCAACAACCTCTCGTTCTATACGGAATTCGCAACAAGATCGAAGCCGCATGGCTGCTCGGCGATGCTTCGCGTAAGCCGCTGCACATAACCCAATCCTCAGAGAAGGCGTTCGATCATTACGAACTTCGCATCCATCTTCCCGAACAAACGCCGGATCCCCGTGATTCCGTAATCGTGCTACAGACCACCGATGCTCCCGATGTAGTTACGATGCTCGCCCAGCAGCCGGACGGGACCGTTACGCTGCCGGCGTATCTCGCCGATGTTCACGGCTCAAGACCAGGGCAAGCGCTGCAATTCGACAGCAGGGGTGTGGTCGAGCATTGGACCGAAGCCGGCGAATCGCTCGAATGGGAGTTCCAGGTCGCTCGTCCCCAAACGTTTCAGCTAAGCATCATCACCTCCGTGCAAAAATACGGGAAGGCTTGGGAAGGAGGCCACCGGGTAAGAATCACCTTGGCGGGCCATACCGTCAGCCGGACCGTCGAGCGGTCACATGACTTAGATAATCCAAGTAATCCGTACTGGCCGTATGTGGAGTCGGACTTCGGCTCGGTCCGGATCGCCAGGCCCGGGACCTACCGCCTTGAACTCGAACCCGAGGCAATCGAAGCGCGGCAGAAACTTGGATTGACGCTCGTCTCCGTGAGACTCCAGCCCTCGGGCAAATAGAAAGACCGAAAGGTATTGACACAAGCTCCGGGTTGGTGCAAGATTAGCGAAGATTTCCGTTAACGTTATCGGAAACTAGGTCGGGCCTTGTGTCAAAAGGCCGCTTACTGATCCGAATCTGGTGATTCGGAGAAAGGTGGGGTGTCTTATGTCCCGGCGCACACCAGTCCTGTTCGCGCTTGCGTCTCTGGTGCTTCTCGCTTCGTCTGCCATCGCCCAAACGGCCACCGGAGAGGTCAATGGCATCGCTTCCGATGCTCAAGGCGGCGGCGTTCCCGAAGCCGTTGTACGGCTTATTAATCAAGCCACCGGCATCGAGACAACGCGTTCCACAAACGCCGCCGGGGCCTTCATCTTCGTCAATGTCCAGCCCGGGATGTACCAACTTCGAGTGGCGAAAACGGGTTTTAAGGAAGCGCAAGTCACGGGCTTCGACGTGGGCGTGAACCAGGCGGTCACCCTGAACGTGAAACTCGATGTGGGCGCCGTGATCGAGACGGTGTCGGTGACGGCCGAGGCGCCGCTTGTGCAGTCCACGACTACGGAGTTGGGCACCGTCATCGCGGAAAGGGTGGTCAAGGATCTCCCGCTGAATGGCCGCAACTTCACCCAGCTGCTGACGTTGACCCCGGGCGTTACTCCGGTCTCGACCGCACAAAACAGGAGCATCGGGTGTTGCGAGGGCAACGTTGGGATACCGGGTTCCGGTTTTTCGGATGCTTCGTTCCATGGCCAGCAGAATCGTTCGAAGCTCTACTTCTTCGACGGAATCATCAATACGAATATCCGTGGGCCGACGTATATCGTGATCCCGAACATCGACCTGATTCAGGAATTCATGGTCGTCGGACATGACGCGAAAGCCGAATTCGGCGGTGCCACAGGCGGTGTCGTAAACATGGTGTCGCGGACCGGAGGTAATGATTTCCACGGCTCGGCCTTCGAATACGTCCGCAACAACTTTTTTGACGCCCGGGATTCATTCAAGGACGCAACGCGCTCAGGCCCGGCTGCATTCCGGCAGAACCAGTTCGGCGCGGTGCTGGGCGGTCCAATCATCAAGAACAGGACGTTTTTCTCCGGCGGCTACGACGGCTGGCGCTACAGCCAGCCCAGTCAGAGCCTCTACAACGTTCCGACCGCGGCGGAGATCGCGGGTGACTTCAGCGGCACCACTGTCGTCCAGGGGCATAACCTGTTCAACCCGTACTCGACCCGCCCCTCGGGTTCCGGTTTCGCGCGCGACCGTTTCCGGTGCGATGCCGGAGGCAGTCCTCTGCCGGTCGATGCCAACAAGCTGCAGGATCAATCGATCGGGTCGCCCTGCAACAAGATCCCGCAGAGCCTGATTTTTGCTCCGATGCAGCAGTTCTTCCAGACCTACGCGACCGCGCCCAATTATTCTGCCGCCGGCGATCTCACCCACAATTTCATCCAGAGCCGTTCGACCACGAACAACGCCGACAGCTTCCATATCAGAGTCGACCACCGTCTGAGCGACGCGGACAGTCTCTTCTTCCGCTACACGGAACAGCGCGTCTCTGTGCTGACCCCGATCGGCGATGTGGCTTCGACCGGCGGAGGCTCGCAGGGGAGGAACTATGGCGGCGGGTGGACCCACATCTTCGGTCCGAGCTTCATTCTCGACGTTCGTGCGGGCTACGCCGGGCGCCCTGGAGTCGATGCAGGCCAGCAGAACCAGCATCCCGCGGGACTCGATCCGATGACAAAGATGGGGTTTGCCGAGATCGACAAGTATCACGGCATGCTAGTCCAACTTGCGACGAACGAGTGGACCAACGGCGGTAGCAATTACTACGGCATTCGCGGTGATGCGCCGCGCGAGAATCCGAACTGGAGTCTTACTCCGAATCTGACCGTGATCCACGGCAGTCACAACCTGCGTACCGGCTTCTGGTTTATCGATGCCAAACGGATCCAGGAAAACACGTTTCAGACCTACTTCTTCGGCGATGATCAGACCGGCGATCCGACTAAGTCCTCGGGGACCACGGGTCTGTCGCTCGCATCGGCATTGCTCGGCCTGCCGACGAGCTTCCAGGGCCAACTCCCCGTCCTTGGCGGTGGTCCGGTGAAATTCAAGTATGCTGCCTGGGCGGCCTACGTTCAGGACGAGTGGAAAGTCCGGCCCGGTTTGACATTGACCCTCGGCCTGCGGTACGACGCGTTGACGCAGCCGAAGACCCTGGACGGCCGGCTTTGGAATGCGCTCGACATACCGAACCAGCGCTGGATCATTGGCGCGGAAACGATGCCGCCGCTGTGTAGCGTCGCGCAAGCATCTCCTTGCATCCCCGATGCGTTCCAGCAGGATCCGCACTTCAACAATGTCGTGCTGGCCGGGAAACAGTTCTTCGCGCCAGGACCGGTTCGCGACAATTGGGGGCCACGGGCGGGCGTCGCCTGGCAGCTTACACGGAAGACTGTGGTCCGTGCCGGCTACGGTCTTTATTGGGATGCCGTGCCGGCCAGAAGCCAGTATGCGCAGAACGATCTCGAAATGACGGTCTGGCCCGCGACGACCGCCTTTTCCGGAAACGTAAATGCCATGTCGAGTTTTGCTGACGGCGGCCAGAAATTAATCACCGACATTCAGGGGCACTTCCCGACTCCACTGCCGCCCACAAATCCGTGGACGCCGACTAACACTTACGGCGACGACCCGAATCTGCAAGACGGCTACTCGCAGCAGTGGCAGTTTGAGATTCAACGGGAGCTCTCGTCAAACATGATGTTCTCGGCGGCCTATGTGGGCAGCGCCAACGGCCGGCTTCCGTACACCGGTCTGGCCAATGCAGCGAGGCAAGCCTCACCCGCTGGGACTCCCGCCGCGCAGGTGGACGAGCTTCGCGCCATGCCGTGGGTGAACGCGAATATCAATTACACGCAGAGCATTGGCTATTCGCACTACAACGCACTCGAAGCCAAGTTCCAGCGCCGTTTCTCCAACGGCCTCTACTCCCTCATCTCTTATACGTTCGGAAAGTCGACGGACATCTCTAGCGGGTATTTCAACGTGGAGAACGGTCCGGGCGGCGGTTCGACCGTCCAGAACTACTACGATCAATCGACGGCGCGCGGCGTATCCGGCTACGATATTACGCACTTCCTTTCGTGGGTGACCGTCTACGAGTTTCCCGCCGGCCGCGGCAAGCGATGGCTCAACCATGGCCCCGGCTCATGGTTCCTTGGCGACTGGCAGATGAACTACATCTTCCAGGGGCGCTCCGGCCAGCCCTACAACCTCGTAGTCACCGGTGACGTCGCGAACCTGAAAGGCAGCGCGCCGAATATCGGCAACTATGCGCGGCCCAATCTCATCGCCGACCCCTTCCAGGCGGGCCCGGTCGCGGCGAACCCGAATGTGCAATGCCACACCACCATTTCCCAGGGCGGGCGTGCCCCCGATATCATCGGCAACTCCGCCAACTGGTTCAACGCCTGTGCCTTCTCTACGCCCTCCGGCTCCTTCGGGAATCTCGGCCGCGATGCGTTCCGCGGCCCCAGCGTGTTCAATGTTGACGTCTCCGTCTTCAAGTCGATCCCGCTGCCCAAAGAGGGTTACATGTTGCAAATGCGCTTCGAGGCCTTCAACGCGCTGAACATCCAGAACTGGGACGTTCCGTCCGGAACCACGATCGGCACCGCCAACGCCGGCCAGATCACCTCGCTCGCGTCAGGCACCACACCGAGACAGTTGCAGTTCGGACTGAGATTCCAATTCTGATGAGCAATCCTTTCGACCCCATGTCGAGGCGCAACTGGCTCGGGCTAACCGCTGGGACAACCCTCGGATCCCGCCTGCTCGCGGCCGCGCCAGCGCCGGCCGGAACCGCGCCGGGGACGCGCGTCTATAACATCGTCGATTTCGGCGCGAAACCAGACGGGCAAACACTTGCGACGCAGGCTCTGCAGTCGGCTATTGACGAGTGCAACAAAGACCAGGGCGGGACCGTGCTGGTGCCCGCTGGCACGTTTGTCATCGGAACCGTTCAGTTAAAGAGCAATGTTACCCTCCACATCGCAGCGCAGGGTAAGCTGCTCGGAAGTGCCGATGGGAAACAGTACCGGGCGGCCGACGCAATTCCGCTTCATGGTGATGCAACGCTCGAGGACGGCAACGTTGGCCTTCTTTTCGCAATCGAGGCGGAGAATATCACCGTCGAAGGTCCGGGCACCATCGATGGGCAGGGCGCGCAGTTTCGCCGGCCCACCCGTGACGCTCCCCCGCCGTCGGGACGTGGCGGCGCCGATCGTCCGTATCACCTGCTCTTCTACCGCTGCAAGAACCTGCGCATCCGTGACATTAGGCTCGTCGCCAGCGCGTTTCATTCGATTCGCGTTATCCAAAGCAGTTACGCGTGGGTGGACGGCATTTGCGTCTACAACCGCGTGAACGGGAACAACGATGGCTTCCACTTCATCAGCAGCGAATACGTTCACGTCACGAATTGTGACGTGCAGACGCAGGACGATGCGTGTGCGCTCTTTGGCAGTTGTAAGTACGTTACCGTCACTAACAGCACGTTCAGCACGCGCTGGTCGGTGTTTCGGTTCGGAGGCGGTGACCCGGAAAACATCACCATTTCCAATTGCATTATTTATAAGACCTACGGCTGTCCAATCAAGATGCACTTTGGCCCCGAGTCCCGGGTCCAGAACATCCATTTTTCGAACCTGGTCCTCGATGATGTGACTGGTCCGATCTCCATTAATCTGAGTAATCGACCGCACCGGAACTCTGCGCGGGTTGAGCCGTCGGCGCGCGGATTCCTTCGGAATATCAGCTTCTCAGCGATCCGCGCGAACGTCGTATCCGAGGGCAGGCAGTTCGAAGACATCCCGTTCCCGCAGAATTACCGTCCAGGAGAAACACGTCAGTGCATTGTGCTCAACGCTATCGGCGACGCGTTCCTCGAAAACCTCACGTTCGACGATGTACGGATTACCTATGGCGGGGGCGGTAGCGTCGAGGAGTCGCGCAGAGAGGTCCCGCAGGTAGCCGGTGAGTATTTCGCGGTCGGGACACCGCCCGCCTACGGTCTGTTCGCGCGTAACGTCCGCGGGCTATCGCTAAATCAGGTCCGGCTGGACGTAACAGGGCCCGATCTCCGCCCGGCCATCGTGTTGGATCACGTTATCGACGGCGTGCTCAGCGGCCTTACGGCCCGGGCCAATGTGCAGGCCGATTCAGTAATGCGGTTCGTCGAAACCCAAGATGTTCTGATCACTGCTCCGCGGCTGGTGGGCGCGGCCGGCGTCTTCCTTCACGTTGCCGGTGCTGCCAGCTCGGGCATCAGGGTAGAGGGTGGCGATCTGTCGAAGGCGGCTGAGCCGGTGGATCTCGGACCACGCTCTCGAAAAGATGCGGTAAAGTTCCGCGCATAAGCGCACACGGATTTTGATCCCCATGACGAAATTGTTGGGTGTCCTCTTGTTCTCACTCGCCATATCGCGGGCCGAGAGTTCGCGGGAAATCGCGCTTCGTTCTAAGCAACTCGAAGTCAAGCTGGATCAGGCGGCTGGCCTCCCTTCCGAATACCGCCTGCTTCCCAGCGGAGCCGTTCTTCATGGCACGGAACCGGAGCATCCAATCAGGGCCACGGTTTTTCGGGCTTCGCCTTACGCGTTCCGAGTAACGCCGGTCCAGCCGGACCGCGTGAACGCCACAGAGACACGCGCCGATTTCATGTTCTCCATTGTATTGGACGGCCATCCCGCCGCGTCTTTCACCCTGCGCTATGAACTCCACGGCGCATCACTGTTTGTTTCGCTCGAGAATGTCGAGGAGAAGCCCGGATTCGAGCTCATCGACGTCGGCACAGATGATCTGGCCACGGTTCGTGAGGAGGACGGTGGTGGTTGGTTGGCGCATGGCGAGACCGGCGGGAACCTAGTCCGTTTAGACGATGCGAAGCCCGGCCGCCTTCCGCCCAACCGTTTCTGGTTCGGTGTCGCCGCTACGCTGCCTGTCGTAATGGTCGGTACATCCAAGGCTCTGTGCGTGCAGGAAGTCATGGCATTCATGGACGCGACTGAGCTTGCCGTTGAAGGTGAGGTCGGCCAGCGCCGCGCCGAGCTCGGCACTACAGCGGCCCATCGAGTCAACGGCAGTCTGGCTTGGGACATGAATGCCAACCCGGGCAAGCCGCGTGCTGCGGGTAATCAGAATACGCCGAATCTATTGGTGGGACAGCGCCCGCTCGCGCGGCTGGATTTCGCAGGCGACTACGACCGGAACGGCACAGTCGATTGGCTGGATGGCGCCAAGATCGTCGCCGCGCGCATGCCGCCAATCCCAACCCACTACTATGACGACCGGCTTGCTTACAATGTCCACGTAGACGAGCCAAGCTGGCCGGCGCCGCGCATGAGCTTCGACGACACGGCAAAACTGGTCCGCCAGGTGGCGGGCCTGACCGGGTACGCGCCGCAGGATGTTTACCTCTGGGGATGGCAGTTTCGCGGCAAAGATACCGGGTATCCAGCCGTAACGGAGGTGAATGCACGCGCCGGTGGTCTGAACGATCTTAAGAGCTTGATCGCCGAAGCCCGCACGGTCAACGCGAACATCAGTCTTTCCGACAACTATGACGACGCGTACAAGAGCAGCCCGGCCTGGGACACCCGCTACATCGCGCGCCAGCCTGATGGCAAACTGTGGGAGAGCCGCGACTGGACGGGTGAGACCTCATATATTCTCGGGCTGGCCAAATATATGGGCGGGCCTGGTATCGAACGGGTCCACTACACCTGCCGCCAGTATCCCGTCCGCAATACGTATTTGATCGATGTGCTCTCGTATTACCCGATCCGCAACGACTGGGACCCTGAGCATCCCGCGAGCGGCATCAAGAACCTGTTCGAAGGCCGCTATAAAGTGCTGGATGAATTCCGCAAGTGCGGGCTCGACATCGTCTCCGAGCAACTGCGCTACGCCTTTATAGGGAAGAACAGCGTCAACGACAACGGCCCGACTGGAGGCCCGTCGCCCTTCGGCGGCGAGGCGATCCCGCTGGCCGCGACTATCTATCGCCACTCCGCAATCTGGGGACTGTCGGGACGGGCCTGGCGTGAAGCGCCGGCGATCTACAGCCTCTTCTATAATGGCCACGAATTTTTCGGCGGCCCTGAGACGGCAGAACATTTCGCCGACCTCTACTACGAGATGATGGTCCCGTGGTATCAGGTCCACTATCGCGACGTCGAATCATACCGCCGGGACGGTGATCGCAGCGTGATGGGCCTTGCAGGTAATTCACGGATTGACATTGATTGGGGAACGAAGCACTACAGCGTGACGGTCGGCGGCGCTGAGGTCGCGCGCGATGGAGAGGTGTTTTGCCCCATTGGCTCCGACCGGATTGCGTTCTACTCTCGAAAACCTACAAGGTTGTCCGCCGCGCTGCCCGCCGACTGGAACGCCGATGAGGTCCGCGCGCTGGCGCTTTATCCGAATCGGGCCGAACAAGCGCGTTTTTCGCTCGCCAACGGCACAGTAAGCGTCGAGGCGCCACCCGCACGGCCGATTCTTGTTTTCAGGAACGCCGCCGCGGCACGGGCGGTCACGGGATTCGCCGCGCATCAGAATCCGTGAGTCTTCCTGCAGATTTTCTCATGTGGGGTATCCGCGGGCGATGCGCAATCTTCGGGGTGCACACAGCATGATTCCGCGCCAGTGAGCCGCGGCAGTAACGCAAAACCACCATTGATGGTCGGTTCTTGTTTTCTACCACTCGGCCCACGACTTTGCTTCCGATGGCCTGCCGGTGTTCAGCACGCCGGCCGCAGCAAGATCGAGAAGCGGCAGCCGTTTCGGGATTGGCGGGGCGGATCTGCGCCGATCAGGCCGAATGGCGCATTCTTCGTCGATGCTCGAGTGATCATCTATTTTCGCGTCCAGAACAAATGCTTGTAGTTTTGTTTGTCTTGTAGTATTGTTGCTACAAGATGAGTAGAGCCAAGTTCCTCATCACCCCCGGCCCAAAGGGCCCCCAAGCTGCCCGATTACGCCAACGCAAGCACGATCTTCTTCGCCGCTTCGCATTCCCCGAGGACCTGTTGCCCGGCTGCCTCACCGAAAGCACGACCCGCTGCGGCAAGCCCACCTGTCACTGCGCGCAACCTGGCGATCCCGGCCATACCAGTTGGACCTTGACGTTCATGAACAACGGCCGGCGCCGGGTCGAGCGCATCCCCAAAGCCTGGGCCGATCAGGTCCGTGATCGTGTCCGCGCCGGTCGTGAGTTTCAGGACGCCGTGCGAGACCTGCTCACGGGCAACGCCGAGTTGCTGGTGCTTGCGCGCAAGCAGAAACTCCAACAGCCGTGAGCGCGACCAGCCTGCGGGGCATTCATCGCTACTCGGCGAAAACCCTGGGCCTAAAACCCTTTTTCGCCGACTGCGGCGATGGGCGCAGGAAACCCAGAAAGCCGGCCCGCGATCTGCTGTGGGCTTTGCTGGCTTCACAACTTCTGCGCGAAACCTCCTTCCACGCCACCGAGGCGCTGGTCCATACGGCGTCTCACTCCAACTTGGATCTTCGTTGCGAGTTCGGTGACGACACCTTGGCCTACTTCACCGAGCGCATGGATCCCCACGCCACGCGTTCCGCACTGGTCGAAGTGCTGCATCGCGCCAAACGCAACAAGGCCTTTCAGGAGGACGCCTTTATTGGTCTGGCCATCGATGGAACCACCGTGGGACGCTGTGAACAGTCCTCCTGCTCGTTGTGCCGGCCCTACCGCAATTCCAAAAAGGACGTGGTTGGCTATCATCATCACTTCGCTATGATCAGTGTGGTCGGCACTCATGTGTCGCTGCCTTTCGATGTCGAGCCCTACGGCCCCAAGGACAGCGAGTACGCCGCCGGTCAGCGGTTGCTGCGGCGGGCCAAGAAGGCACTGGGATCCCGCTTCGCCGATTACCTGGTCGTCGACGCCGCCTACGCCACCAGCACTTTCTTGCACACTGCTCGCGAACTCGGCATCCCGGTCCTGGCCCGCCTAAAAGACAATCTCCCGGAGTTGTCGGACGAGGTGGAGCGACGCTTTCACCATCTGCCGCCACACCGCGTTACCGAGCATAACGGCAACCGCCTCGAACTCTGGGATTCCAGCGACTTCGCCCCTTGGCAGACCCTCCATTGGAAGTGGGTCAGAGTACTCCGCTATCGCGAAATCAGCGCTGAGGGCGAGATCGTGGCCGAGGCCCAATGGCTCACGGATCTGCCATTCAGCAAGGTCGGCACGCTCTCGTTGTTCAAAATGGCCAGAAGCCGATGGGAGATCGAGAACCAAGGCTTCAATGACTGCAAATCCCGTCAGGGCCTCGAACACATCTGCCACCATGAACCGCGGAGCCTCCTCATCTGCTGGCTGCTCACGTTATTGGCGCTCGTTATCGGACGTCTGTTCCGCATCCGCTATCTCCACCGCGGAAACCACCCCGGCCTCACCGCCATCGCATTGGTTCGACTTCTCCGTATCAGCCTCGGCCAGCCCCGCCATATCCTTTCCCCCTGATCTTTTCTCGCCCCGTTCGGCGTTCTTTGACATCGTTCAAACCCGCACGTTGTACCCCGCCAGAACTGTCCCCGAAAATCGTCCTGTCATTCGCCAAAACCAGATCCGAGACGGTCATTACGCTGCGCGGCGTTCATAACGGCCGTGAAGACCTCCGAGTTGTGGGATCCGGATGATCCGGCCGGCGCTCATTACCGACCGAGGAACTGGGCATTCCTTGCCGAGCGCTAAATGAGGCCGGGACCGATGGTAATAATCGAAGTAGCTCGCCAACGTCTTCCGCAAGTGCCGGGCGCTGAAGATCACGAAATGGTTCAGGCATTCCCGCCGTATGGACCCGATGAGGCGTTCCGCGTATGGATTCTGCCACGGGCTCCGGGGAGCAGTGAGCACCTCTTCGATACCCAGCGCCGCGATGCGGCTCCGCACCTCCTCGCCGTAGATGCTGTCTCGGTCGCGGATCAAAAACCGGACCGAGTCTCGATCGGCAAACGCTTCCACGATTTGTTGCGATGTCCAGGCGGCGGTCGGGTGATCCGTAACGCCAAAGCGCAGTACCTCGCGTCGGCGATGTTCCAGCACGAAAAAGACGAACAGCACCTTCATGTTGATGGTAGGCACGGTGAAGAAATCTATCGAGACCATCTGAGCGATGTGATTGTGTAAGAATGTCTTCCACGTCTGACTGGGCGGTCGCGGAAGGCGGCGGAGAATCCGGGATACCGTCCGCTCGGAGATCAGGATCCCGAGCATCTTGAGCTCCCCGTGAATACGCGGTGCAAGCCACAGAGGATTGGCCGTCACCATCTGCTCGATCAGCCGGCGAATTTCGTGATGGAGCGGCGGCCGACCAGGTCGGCGGCGCGGCACCTTTGACAGCCGAGCCCAGAACCGGCGGAAGCGCTCGCGCTGCCAGCGAACGACGGTATCGGGCTGGACGTATAGCAGCGCGCTGCGCCACCCCGGCCACAGGTTCCGGAGGGTGGTCCAGAACATGCGGTCGAGAACCGTCAAGACCGGACGCTTGCGACGTCGCTGAAAAGCTGCGAGTTGCAACCGTAGGGCGGCGTTCTCGATTGCGACCGCCTGGTGACCGCTGAACAGCAGCCGGGCGAACCGAAATATCGACAGTATCAGTGCTGGCATCTGTACCGATGTTCGCCTCCAGCCCATTCACAATCAACCTGTTGCGCGCGGATCGAATAATGGCGAACCACAGGTTCAACCTCATGGGCAACTGCGTACTCCGACGATAACGGGAATACGTGGAGTGGCCCTTATACGGTTTCGGGATCAGCTAACGGTCCAGGACGCTTGGTGTGGTCCAGCGCCAGTGCCACGTTCCATGTATTTCTCGTAAACACCTCCGGTGGGACCCTGTATTCGCTTGAGCACTACACTTCTCCCAACGGAACCACTTGGACCAAGGTCGCCAACGTTGCAACCAACTATCCGAGACCACTCAAGAGCGCGACAATCGCCGGATTAGGAGGCGACCTGTCTTTTTCGGTCGCTCCGGATGTCGCCGCTTCGTCTGGGCTCGGCTGGGTGGTAGCCTTTCCAGTAACCGCCAATAACAGGAACGCCATTAACGTGATGACCGAGACCGGCGGCGGGGTGAATATCAACTACACCACGGATCTGTTCTCGGCGGGAATCACGACCTCGTCTAGAGGCGATTGGTATCTCGGTTACCAAACCTTCCAGGGCGGCGATCGGGTGCTTCCCGTTCAACAGGGTGTTGTGTATCGAACGCAGGGGTCTCCTCCGTCGTATTTGGGTGCGATCATTCAGCAGAACATCCTTGTCCCTCAATGGTGGTATTTCAATGACATCAACGGCGCTCCAAGCCGATGCGAGAATAACCCGTGCTACTCGTCGGGTGACTTCTTCCGGCCGACGATGAATTCATACACCGGAGCAGCCATTCCGTTTCTGCAACAGCCGCTGGACCCCGTCAACCATCCGGATCTCAATGACGTAGTCCAGGCATTCGTTCAAGACCCTCCGACGAGCAATTTGCGGCAGTTCGTACCCAATATTGTCCCGATATACGGTGGCGAGATGTCATGGCTGAGTGCGACTACAGCCGAAATGCTCCAACAGGCGTCAACTGACCGCAATCTTCCGTGGATCTCCCCGATGATCGAGCAGGAGTTGCGGCGGTTTGGGCGGCTGCATTGATGGCCCGCTGCATAGCCGTCGAGATCAGCTCTTGACTGAGCCTGGAAGGAGCATAGGGATATGAATTTAGCGTCTCTCGCGACTAGCTTGCTTTTTACCGCCGCCAACGTCATATCGGCACAACCCACGATCAGCGGTGCAGGGTATGCGGTGCCTGTACCTGCTAAAGTGGCTCCCAACCAGATCGTGACGTTCTTGGTAGCCGGCTTGGGCGTAGTTCCGCGTGCCATTAACACGAGCACCCCCCTCGGGAATACTCTCGGCGGCATGACCGCCGTCCTCAAGCAGTTCAACCCTGACCTCCCGGTTCCGATCTTTGCGATCGAACCGCTGTCGACGTGTTCGGATAATACTCAGCCCGGTTGTGGCACGTTAACCGCCATCACCGTGCTGCTTCCTTCCGGCATGCACGCGGCTGATCCGAATATCGCCGGGGCACCGATTGAGCCCGCTCATATCCTGTTTACGGGCCCCAATTCCACCACGGCGAGGGTCGACCTGAGCCCGCTTGTAGATCAAATCCACGTGCTCGCCACCTGCGACCTGGTGCTTCAACAAAGAGAGCAAACCTGTCAGCCAATTGCTACTCACGCTGACGGAACATTCATCAAAGCAGATTCTCCAGCGCAGCCCGGTGAAGAAATCGTGATATACGGGGTGGGGTTTGGCTATGTCGATCGGACGCGCGTGCAGTTCGACTATCGAGTGAACGCTTTACCATCCCGGCCGCTCTTCGACAATGCTCAACATCCTGCATACGTCGGCCTAGTAAGCGGCTTTCAAGGGCTGTACCAGGTTAATGTGGTCATACCGGAGCCGCCAGCGGGTACACTTGCTTGTTCAACACCCGGCTATGCCTCCGATGGGGTAGCATCCAACCTCACAATTAGCATCGCCGGATCGACGTCATTTGATGGCGCAGCAGTCTGCGTACAAGTTCCGGGCTCCTAATTCGCCGCCTGACCCGGAGTGCAAGGGTGCGGCAGGCGGGACGGCCTCGCGCCCGCGGCGGGAACAATGGAAAGACACGCAATGAGCG
Organism: uncultured Acidobacteriota bacterium; assembly: GCA_963720745.1. Taxonomy (GTDB): domain Bacteria; phylum Acidobacteriota; class Terriglobia; order Bryobacterales; family Bryobacteraceae; genus TMP-7. Next base: position 1,974,930 of record CAVRGO010000001.1, on the reverse strand, counting down.
TCGGTACACAAGGGCTCAATTGGGCAACGTATGGACAACCGCTTGAGGTTAATTAGCACTCTGAAGTCAGTAGATCGTCGCCGTGTGAACATTAAAAGGACCGCGCCATTTCGGCAACACTCTTACCTTTCTCTAGTAGACGAAGGATCAGCTTCCGCTGGTCCGAGTTCAGCTTTGGCGGCCGTCCGAAGCGGACGCCGCGTTGTATGGCGGCTTTGCGACCAGCCGTCGTTCGTTCCAGGATCAGATCTCGTTCGAACTCGGCGTACTGCGGTTCTCCGCATAATCCGCAATCCCGGTGAACATCGTCATGATCATCTTGCCTGCATATGTCGTCGTATCTGCCACGGCTCCGACAGAGACTGAAACCCGGCACCCGCATCGCGGATGTGGCCTTTGCGGAGCCCGTCGGACGCGCCCGACAACGTTGCTTGAGGGGGCCTTATACCGGGCTTCCGTTCCATTGCTCCCCAAAACCACATCACAAATCTGAAGTACACCCGTTGGTGGGTGTGTTGGCGGCGGGTGCGACCGGACTGCCGGATGGCGTGCGGAGAAATAGGCGACGCCGGCAGCCGACCGGAAGGATTTTGCGTAGAAACCCTACTGTTTTCGACCGTTCAACCGATACAAAGTTGAGGGCGTGTCGATTTGGCGATCAAGAAACTACTCCCCCTGGTAGGGATTGCGTTCGTCGTGGCAGTTATTTCGACAGCGATTTTCTACTCGCTGTTTGCGGGCAGGTTGAACGGAGCGGCTCCAACGCGGGAACCGCTGGCTTCTCTAGTCGTGGCGGCGCACGATATCAAGCCCGGCAGTTTGCTAACCGTCTCCGATCTGACAACCATTTCGTGGGAAGGCAATCGCCCCGCCCCGAAGGGAACGTACAATTCGTCCGCCCAAGTGGTTGGAAAGACAGCGATGTACGACATCCCTAAAGGCGAATTGGTGATGGAGTCCCGGCTTGTGGCGCGAGACGGCACGGGTACGGGCATTCCGGAGGGAATGCGGGCGGTATCGGTGCACGTGTCGGATTCGAGCGGTGTGGTGACGATGCTGAAGCCCGGATATAAAGTAGATGTCCAGGTGTTTGCTTCGCGCTCGGCGAAGGTACGGCCGAACGAATTGCGGACCATTCTCCGCGCGATTCCCGTGCTGGCGGTGAGCACGCAACCAGAGACGAGTTCGCAAGGGTACTTCAGCGCACCGGTGGTGACTTTGCTTGCGGCTGCGCGGGACGCCGAGGAACTCGCACTGGCGGACTCATACGCGCGGCTGCGGATCACCCTGCGGAATCCGCTCGAGCCGGAGGTTGCGGCGGCGGTAGCGGAGCCTAAGGCGGTCGCTGCGGCGGTGCAGAAATTGAACGTGCGCTATACCGTGCGAACCCTCGAAGTGACGGACCAGGGATTCGCGCAGCTAGCGAAACCGGGCACCCCCGGTGTTTCGACCAGCAACGTCGAGCGGTTCCGTTCGGTGATCGCGAACGGATGGGGACGGGTACAGTCGGAATCGGAGATCGCCGCTGGTTCCTCGCGCTTCTCCTATTACGATTTGAGCCGGGGCAATGAGGCTCCGCAGGCGCGTATCGGACTGTCCGGCAATACGAAGTCGCGCATTCGGGTGCGGCCCGAACTTGTGCGGGTCATCGACGGGCGCCGGGAGGCGCGTTCGGTGGAAACGGAACTCGACCTGAAAGCCGATGATCTGATTGTCGTTTCGGGTCTGGATGCGTCGAATTCAAACCGCCGCGTGCTGGTTGTGATCTCGCGGGTTTCCTGAGTCTCCGATGTTCTTTGCGGCGCTGATCCTGTTTTTCATCTTCACGTTCGCGGTAGTCGCGCTGACCGTGCTGCTCATCGGCACGACGCTCGAGCGAAAGCCACAGGTCGCGCTCGAAGGCGACGACCCCACCGGCGCTCTCTTGCTTAAGAACGACCAACTCAGCTCTATTTCGGCATGGCACGATCTGCTGGCGCGCTTCGATTTCATCGAGATCATGCGAAAGCAGACGGCGCAGGCGGACCTGCAGTGGTCGGCCGGCAGGCTAACCTTATCGATGCTGCTGGCCGGGGCGGTGGTGTTTGCGCTTGTGTCCACTTCATCGTGGATTCCGTTCTGGGCGCAGGTCGGGATAGCCTGGCTCGCCGCGCTCGGGCCGTATTGGTATGTTCTACGAATCCGAGCCAAGCGGTTTGAGGCGTTCACGAGTCAATTCCCGGATGCGCTGGATTCGATCACGCGGGCGATGAAATCGGGGTATCCGTTGATGCCGGCAATCGACCAGGTGACGAAGGAAGTCGCGCCGCCGATGAGTTCCGAATTGCGCAAGGTCTGTGTGGAGGTGAGCCTCGGCGTGCCCGTGGCTGTCGCCCTGACGAACTTTTGCGAACGCGTGCCATTGGTGGAAGTCGAGTTGTTCGCGGCGTCCGTACAGCTTCATTCCCGAACGGGCGGACGGTTGGCGGAGGTCCTCAGCAGTCTCTCGGAGAACATCCGCGATCAGATTGCGCTGGAGGGTGAGGTTCGAGCGCTGGCGGCGCAGGGAAGAGTCACGGGCGTCATATTGAGCGCGCTGCCGGTGTTCATTGCAGGGATGCTGGCGGTAGTAAGTCCGGGGTATATCGGGCTCCTGCTAGGACACCCCTATGGCAAGCACATGATCGCCGCGGCGCTGTTCTGCCTGGTGCTCGCGCACGTTGTCATTCGACGAATCGTGGACATTCGCGTATGAACGACATCTGGATCACGCTGGGGTTTTTCCTTTTCGTCGCGACTTCGACTATTGCGATAGGGGCGGTTGTTCTGAACCGGCGACGCGAGGCGAGCGAGCCCGCGCCGTTACGCGGCGGCGCGACTGTCGGGTTGCGTGTGGACGATTCATCGCTCAGCCGGATATTTCATCTGGTTGGGAGCTTGTGCCCCGCCGCCCGCGCCACAAATAATCCGATGCGGCGGCAGTTGGCGATGGCGGGGTACTACGATCCATCGGGGCTGGCGATTCTTTACGGACTCCGCTGCGCGACGGCGCTGGCGATTGCGGCATTGTTCGCGTTCGCGGGATCTGTTCTCCATCGAGGGGCGAACATCGGGCTTCTGCCGGCTCTGGGCGGTGCGGGGTTCGGGTTCGTGCTGCCCGCGATTTTACTGCGGCGAGCGATCGCCAGACGGAAACGGCGCTTGAAACGGGCACTGCCCACCGCACTGGATCTTCTGGTTCTGTCGCTCGAAGCGGGACAGGCGCTCGACCAGGCGATACTCGAAACGTGCCGGGGCATCTATCGTTCGCACCCGGACCTCAGCGCTGAGCTACAACTGACCTTCCTCGAAGCGCGCGCTTCCAACGATCGCATCGCGGCGCTGCGCAATCTGGGAACACGTACGGACGAGGCCGAGGTTCGAAAAGCGGTGGCGCTGCTGATCGATGCCGATCGCTTCGGCGGGAGCATCGCACCCGCACTACGCAACCATGCCCGCTATCTCAGGATTCGCATGAAGCAGCAGGCGCAGGAATCGGCGCGGAAAGTCAGCGTGAAACTGGTGTTCCCGGTATTCTTCCTGATCTTCCCGTCGGTTTTGCTGGTGACGCTCGGGCCGGCGGTGATTATGATCTCGACGCAACTGGGGAGCGTGCTTTCGAAATAGCGATCGGGCGCGGTGTGAGTACCGCGCGCCTGATCGCCCGAATGCGCGGGTGCGTCAAAAACTGAGCCGCAGCGAGAGTTGAATCTGACGGTTGGTGCCGAGTCCGATCTGATTCGACACCGTGGAATTGAGCGTTCAATCTCATAGGAGCAGGCTAACGTGCAATACGCTACAACCCCGTTTCAAACTGCATTTCGATCTGTTTTGCATTCCGGGTTACAGAGCTCCGCCCGGCTGCCGAGGAGAGGCCAAGCCATTTCAGCGAAGGAAGTTAGATGTGCCTTCCAGGCCAACTACGGCCGCACCGACCTCACCGTTACATGTGATTGCCGACCCTATTCTCCGCAACTGCGAGTATCGTAGTTACATGAACCCAGCAACGCCCGAACCTCCCATGAGCGAAGCAGGACGGCTCGGAGGTGTTTTCTACGATCCCGGCAAGGCGTTTGCCGATATTGCGGCGCGTCCACGGTGGTGGCCGCCCGTGGTTCTCATCATCATCGCCTCGCTGGCCATGATGTACTGTTTTTCGCAGCGGGTGGGATGGGAATCGATGGTGCGGAAACAGATGGAATCCAGCGATCGCACCCAGAACATGACACCCGAACAGCGCGAGCGCGCCATCCAGCAGGGTGCGAAGTTCGCGGCTCCGATCTCATACGTCTCGGTGATCGTGGGACCTGTGGTGGTTTACCTGATCATTGCGGGTTTGATGATGCTGGTGTTTAACGTGATGATGGGGGCAGGGCTGAGGTTTCCGCAAGCCATGGCGATCACAACATATTCCTCACTCACGGGGATTGTCGCCGTCGCGCTGGCGATCTTCGTGTTGTACCTGACTCCACCTGAGAACATCGATATTCAAACCGCGGCCTCATTCGATCTTGGCGCGTTCGTCGGCAATGATGGGCCGAAGTGGCTGAAATCTTTCGCGGGCTCGTTCGATATTTTCCGGTTTTGGGGAATGGCGCTGATGGTGGTTGGCGTACAGGCGGCCGCGCCGAAGAAGCTGACGGTCGGGAAGGCAATTATTGGCGTGCTGGCGCCCTGGGCCATATGGGTGCTTGGCAAAACCGCTTTCGTTGCGGCGTTCTCGAAGTAATCCAGCGAGCTACCGGCCCGACAGGATCTGCTTCACCACCGGATCGTATTTCGCCCGATCCTCGGGTGGAGCCGTCGCTATCGCCCACAGAAGGAACCGGAGGCCTGCATTCACGATTGCCGGCGAGTTGTCGCGAGCGACTGTGGGCAGGATCGCGACGACGTCGCCGGCAGTCAGTTTCCCTTCAACGACCAACTCCGCCGCATCCTCCACTACCGACACCCGCTCTGTCGCAGGCATCTCTTCCCATCCTGTTCTGATCATTGTTTGCAGATCCAGAGCGGAAAGGCGGACGCGGAAGTAGCCGTAGCCGTCGCGATTCGGCCATATCCACGCCGGGCAAGTGCCGGAACTGACGGTGGCCGCCGAAGATGGACCAACCACCAAGCAACCGCGAACACCAGTTGTTGCATGAAAGCAGACCGGGGTTGTCCAATTTCCGCTGGCCTGAAACGCAAGGCCGGCCCGGCTTGGGTCCGAGCAGTTCACCGTCGCGCGGATTTCCGGATAGCCGGTCTGGTCGAGGTAGGATTTCAGGACCGGGCCGGCATCGACACCGGCGACTTCGTGGATCGCCGCCGCGAGATCCGCCGTGGTTGCGTTGGAGAGGGCGTGATCGCGGAGGTATTTTTGCAGTGCGCGACGAAACGGATCTTCGCCGACCCAGTGCTCGACCATCCTGAGAATCGCGCCGCCTTTCTGGTAAACGATCCGGCCGTAGACACGGTTCATGTCCTCGCGGGACGCAATCGGGAGCCGCACGGGACGCGTGTCCTTTCCTCTGTCCGCTTTCATGATCTGATCGCGGCTGACGATGCCGGCGAGCCCGCGCTCGAAAATTGGAAGTTCCAGGTCCGCGACTTTGGTGCCGAGCCACGTTGCGAACCCCTCGCTGAGCCAGACATCGTCCCACCACGCCTGGGTCACGAGATTGCCGAACCATTGGTGCGCGAGTTCGTGGGCCATGGTTCCGCGCAGCAGGTGACGATGGTCCGGGGTATCGCTTTCGGGTGCGGCGAGCAGCACGCGGTCACGGTAGGTGATCAGGCCTGGATTCTCGACGGCGCCGTAAGGCATGTCGAGGACAGCGAGGTGGTCGAGTTTTTGCCAGGGGTAAGGGATACCGGTATATTGTTCGAGCCGCGCGAGAATCCGGGCCGTGGCGTCGCGGGCGCCTTCCGCCTCGCGGCCTCTTCCTTGCGGAGCGAGGATCCGGACGGGTACGCGGTTCGCTCCGGCGACTCCGGCTTCGACGACGTCGAACGGACCCACCGCAAACGCGACCACCTCCGAAGAAATTGGCTTCGTTTCGAAGAATTCCACGCGCTTCTGGCTCGAGTTTTCGCGAATTTCCTTTTCGACAGGGGTGTTGGATGCGGCGACGTCCGCCTCCGGAACATGCAGGATCAATTTCCAGCGGGCCTTGTAGGCGGGTTCATCGAAACACGGAAAGGCCCGGCGCGCCTCGATGGGGGTGAAGGTCGTGTAAGCGTACCAATCCTCACCGGCGCGCTTGCGGTATAGCCCCTCGTTGCTTTTGTCGCTGAGGTTGCCGGTATATCGGAGTACCAGATGCAAAGGTCTCCTTGGATCGAGGTCGCGGTGGAAGTTGAGTTCCAGAAACTCGTCGTGTGCGGTGGCGCGCACCTGCAGTGCGGAGCCGGAGGCTTCGGCGGACGCGTCGACAATGCGCAGATCTTTCGAATTCAGCCATATTTCGCGGGTTTTGCGAAGGACGCTCACATCGATGCGCGCGGTTCCCCGAAACTCTTCGTGAGAAGGTATGATGGTCAGTTCCAGTTCATACCGGGTGGGCCGCGCAAGATCCGGCAGCCGAAAGGCCGGAGGTGCGGCGGCGGCGCCCAGCATGAAGGCTAAAGACAGGAACCCGGGAAGCAAGCGCATACGCGGGATTATCGCACTGTTGGCGGCGCCGGGCTCGTACGCCTGAGGTGTCTCATCGAGAGCCGGAGGGAAGGTGCCTTGGCGCTGCGTAATCAGAGGAATTCCCGCAACTTACAGTCATTTTCGGATTGAGTCGCGGAGTGGTGTGTGTTACTATGAAATTGCTTCCATGGATCAGCTCCCCGAAGCAATTCCCCAATACCCCAACGGAGCTAACAGCACCTCAGAATGAGTTATACCGTTTTCCTCGGAAATCTCCCTCTGTGGGTGACCGCCGACGATATCAAGTCGTGGCTCGCCGCAGATAACCTCGTAGCCGACAACGTAAAAGTAATACGCAACCCAGAGACGCAAGAATCGAAGGGATTCGCTTTCATCGAAGCGCCGAACCAGGAGGAAATGAACTCCATCATCCGGCGGTTTGACCGAGCGCCCCTTGAAGAGCGCCTCCTCCGGGCAAATCCCGCACAACCTCCAAAACCGAAGGGCGCTAAACCCGCAGCAGGCGCAGGACCAGGCACCCAGGCAGCTAGGCCGGAACGGGAGAACCGAAGAGGTGGCAAGAACAGAACAGGCAAGCGGCCGCAAGGCCCAACCAGCGCGTTCGCCGAAGAACTCGCCAAAGCACTGTAATAGGACGGGGCGGCCCTCCGCCTACCTGCCCAGGGCCGTTTATCCAATCTCAACCGCCAGACCCTACCCGCGCTTCTCCATTTTCCTTCCAACCCTCGCCTCAAACGCAAAGTGCGAAATTTGTATAATTCGGCATCTTAGAAGAGCGGGTGCTATACTTCGCTAAAGCTGTCATGTCGGTATGTATCGCGCGACCCACTTGTGGGGGGTCTTATGTCCGACCTCATAATAATTCGAATTGTTTTTGTACTCATCCTCGGTTCGGCCGCATTTTATCTCCGCCCGCTGAATCTCACCGGCCCTTTCGCCGCAATTGCGGGGATTGTTCTCGGCTCCGGAATTGTCCTATTTGAAATCCGGCTCCGCGAAGTCAGCCTGAAGCGGCTGATTGGCGCGGCATTCGGCTCGGTTCTCGGCATACTAGGCGCGTACCTGGTGTCGCTGGTGCTTACGCAGGCGCTGCCGAACAATTACAACACGGTTCCGTTCCTGCAGGTATTCTTACTAGCTCTGATGGCCTACATCGGGCTGGTGGTTGGCGCTCAGAAGGGCGACATGCTCAATCTGGCGGCGCTGGGCGGGCTATTCGGCGGCGAGAAGGCGATGAAACCCGCCTTCAAAATCCTGGACACCAGTGTCATCATCGATGGACGCATCGCCGACATCGCCGATACGGGCTTTTTGGATGGAACCCTGGTAATTCCTCAGTTTGTGCTCCGTGAGCTGCAAATGGTGGCGGACTCCGGCGACTCGATGAAACGCAATCGGGGACGGCGCGGGTTGGATATATTGCAGCGAATTCAGAAAATGGCACACCTGAATGTCCAAATTCTCGAGGACGATTTTCCGAACGTCCGCGAAGTGGACATGAAGCTGATCGAGCTGGCCAAGATGTATGACTGCAAGATCGTGACGAACGATTTCAACCTGAACAAGGTGGCGCAGTTGCACGGCGTCGAGGTGTTAAACATCAATGAATTGGCCAATGCCCTGAAGCCGATCGTGCTGCCCGGCGAGACGATGCGCGTCTTCATCCTCAAGGAAGGCAAGGAGTACAACCAGGGCGTCGCTTACCTGGATGACGGCACGATGGTCGTGGTGGACAACGCCAAGCGGATGATCTCGAAGACCATCGATATCGGCGTCACCAGCGTCCTGCAAACCACGGCGGGCAAGATGATCTTCGGGCGGTTCGACGACCGCGTCCATCATGTGTACGACGCCGCTCCGAAGAGTGGGGAGCGCCGCGAACACAAGGAGCACGCGGCATCACCGGCCGGCAGTTCGCCCGCGGGCGTCTAACATCTTTGCAGCGCCGTTCAGTTCCAGGGGTACAATAAAGATCCTGGCTTCAGAATGAAAGTCTCCGTCATACTACCGGCGGCCGGGCTCGGCACCCGGATGAGTAAAGTTCAGCCCGAAAAGACCGGCACCAGCCGAAAGCAGTTCATGCTGCTCGACGGCTCGCCCATCCTGCTCCATACCATCCGAAAATTCGATGTTTGCGCGATCGTCTCCGAAATTGTGGTGGCGCTGCGTTCCGAAGATATCGGCTGGGTGTCGGAGTTGCTGGGTCAGGAGCGGCTGACGAAGCCCGTTCGGCTGGTGGAGGGCGGCGACAGCCGTCAGGCCTCCGTGCAGAACGCGCTCGCGGCCCTTTCATCCGATACCGACCTGGTAGCCGTACACGACGCCGTGCGGCCGTTCATCGATGTCGACCTTATTGAGAAGGTGATTCAGACGGCCTCGGAAACGGGAGCGGCGATTCTCGGAATCGTGCCGGTGGACACCGTGAAGCGGGTGCACAAGGACAAGGTTCGCGCCACATTGCCGCGCGAGCATCTGGTTCTGACGCAAACGCCCCAGGTATTCCGGTTCGGTTTGCTGAAAACGGCATTCGAGCGGGCGTCGGACGACGGGTTCATAGGCACGGATGAAGCCAGCCTGGTGGAACGGATGGAAGAGGTCGAGGTGAGCGTGGTGCAGGGCAACGATCGCAACATCAAGATCACCAAGCCGAGCGATATGGATCTGGCGCGCTTGTACCTGACGGCTGAGACAGCGGGGCGGGCGGCCTCTTGATCGAGTTTCGAACTGGCCTCGGCTGGGATGTACATCGCATCGGGCCCGATCGCGATCTGATTATCGGCGCGATCCGGATTCCGGCGGAGTTCGGTCTGGAGGGCCACTCCGATGCGGATGTTTTGCTCCACGCGATTACCGATGCCCTGCTGGGTGCCGCGGCGCTGGGTGACATCGGGATGCACTTTCCGGATTCGGACCCGAAGTGGAAGGGCTGCGGATCGGTCCAGTTTGTAGAACATGCGCTGAGCCTCGTCCGCGCCAAGGGCTATACACTGGTCAACGTCGACTCCACCGTGATCCTCGAGCGGCCCAAGCTGAAGGATCACCGGACCGTGATCCGGGAACGGCTGGCCGCGATCCTGGGGCTCGAGCTCGACTGCGTATCGCTGAAATTCAAAACGGCCGAGAAAGTCGGCCCGGTCGGCGAGGGCCGGTCGGCCGAGGCTCAGGCCATTGTTACACTCCGTCGTGAGCATTCCGCGTAGAACCACCTGTAACCTTTCGCCCCCGTGCAGGACGCCTAATAAGTAGGCTCGAACGAACAAGAGTCGCACGCTGGACCTTTTTCATAAGAAGTACGGCAGTATTGTTTACCCATCAGGACTGGGAGTCACTTTGAACGAACTTTCGGAGCATTCGAACTCTCCGGCGACGCGGCGGCGAGTCGGGTATCTTACTTGTTTACTTACAATTGCAATGCTTCTCGCGGGCTGCAACACGCAGAAGGCGGCGGCATCCGGCAAAGGCGGAGGACGGGGCAGCTTTGCAATTCCGGTTACCGTTGCAAAAGCTACGCAGCGGGATGTGCCGATTCAGGCTGAAGTGATCGGATCGGTGGAAGCGTCTTCATCGGTGATGTTGAAGCCGCAGATCAGCGGCCAGATCATGCAAGCCCATTTCACGGAAGGCGATTTCGTGAAACAGGGGCAATTGATGCTCACGATCGATCCTCGCGCGCTCGAAGCCCAATTGAACCAGTTGCAAGCAGCGGTACTTAAGGATCAGGCCGCTTTGGGGCAGGCGCAAGCTGCCCTTACGCGCGATCAGGCTCAGCAGACGAACGCGAAAAAGCAACTCGAGCGTGCGGCGGAGTTGTCGAAGGCCGGAGTCATTTCCAAAGAACAATACGAACAGTACGTGACAACCGAGGCGACCTTTGCAGCGACGCTAACGGCTGACGAAGCCGCCATCGAGAACGCAAAGGCCCAGATTGCCGCCAGCCGCGCGGCGGTCGAAAACCAAAAGGTACAGCTCGGCTATACGAAGATCTACGCTCCCATCGCGGGCCGAACCGGCACCCTGACGGTGAAACCGGGCAACGTTGTTCAGGCGAATGTTACGGAACTGGCGACCATCAACCAGATCCAGCCAGTGTACGTGAGCTTTGCGCTGCCTGAAGTGCATCTGAGAGCTCTGCGCGAGCATGCCGGCCAGAAATTGCCGGTGAGCGCCGTGCCCGAGGAGGGCGGCACGCCGCAGTCCGGCGCATTGGCGTTTTTCGAAAACACCGTGGATCCGACGACTGGCACGGTTCGTTTGAAAGCGACGTTCGATAATCGCAACCGGGTGTTGTGGCCCGGCCAGTTTGTCCGGGTGACGTTGAAACTCGGCGAGCGGCCCAATGCGATTCTGATCCCGAGTCAGGCAGTACAGTCGGGTCAGGACGGGACTTTCGTCTATGTAGTGCGGCCGGATCAGCGGGTGGATGTCCGACAGGTCGCAGCGATTCAGCGGATCGGGGACGAGAGCGTGATCGAGCGTGGCATCGAGCCCGGTGAGACGGTGGTGACAGAAGGTACGCTGCGGCTGGTTCCCGGTGCGCGAGTCGAAGAGCGGCAGGGGAACGGCCGTGGCAATGGCGGCGGAGGCGACCGGCGCGGCACAGGTACAGGCCGGCCCGGGAATCCGGGTGCGGCACCGGGCGCGGCCAAGAGCGGCGCCGCGGCGACACCCATCCAGCAATAGATTCGGGAATCGCCACCGTGAACTTCTCCGAAAAATTCATTCACCGCCCCATTGCAACCAGCCTTTTGATGGTCGGCATTGGCATGTTCGGCGTAATGGCATATCATGCCTTGCCGGTCAGCGATCTGCCGAACGTCGATTTTCCGACGATAACGGTTTTTGCGAGTTTACCCGGTGCGGATCCGGCAACAATGGCTTCCGCAGTCGCGACGCCGCTCGAACGGCAGTTCACCACCATCGCCGGTATCGACGAGATGACATCGACGAACTCGCAGGGTTCGACGCGGATCACTCTACAATTCGACCTTGATCGCGAGATCGACGGCGCCGCGGTGGACATTCAGACGGCCATCGCTGCCGCCATGCCGCTATTACCGCCCGGCATGCCTTCACCGCCATCCTTCCGAAAGGTAAACCCCTCCGAGTCGCCGATTCTCTTCCTGTCGCTGCTCTCCGACACGCTGCCGATGAGCAAGGTGGACGAATACGCCGAGACGCTGATCGCCCAGCGATTGTCGATGGTTCCCGGTGTGGCGCAGATCAACGTGTTCGGCGCCCAGAAGTACGCGGTTCGAGTGAAAGTGAATCCCGATCAACTGGCGAGCCGCGGGATCGGATTCAACCAGATCACGCAGGCTCTTCAGGGATGGAACGTCAATCAGCCGGTGGGCACCATCTGGGGCGACAAGCGCGCGATGAACATCCAGGCGAATGGTCAGTTGATGAATGCCGAGGAGTTCGGCAAACAGATCATTGCCTACCGTAACAGTGCGCCAGTCCATTTGGCGGATGTCGCCACGGTGCTCGACAGCGTGGAAGACGAGCGCACCTCGTCGTTCCTCTACCAGGACGGCCAGCAGCATCGCGTAGTCACGATGATGGTGATGCGCCAACCCGGTTCGAACGTCATCGAAGTGAACGATGCGATCAAGCAGGTCCTGCCGGGATTGCAGGAACAGCTACCGCCGTCGGTAAAACTTATCATCCGCGGCGACCGTTCGAAGAATATCCGCGAGGCGTTCAACGACGTCCAGTACACGATGTCGATCACGATGGCGCTGGTGATCCTGGTGATCGCGCTGTTTCTTCGGAACGGTTCGGCGACGTTGATTCCGGCACTCGCGCTGCCTTTCTCGCTATTGGGCGCGGTCAGCGTCATTTACCTGCTCGGGTTCAGTCTCAATAACATTTCGATGATGGCGTTGATCCTCTCGATCGGCTTCGTGGTGGACGATGCAATCGTGATGCTCGAGAACATCGTGCGCCACATCGAGAACGGTGAAGCTCCGATGCAGGCGGCATTGCGGGGCTCACGCGAGATCTGGTTCACCATTCTGTCGATGACGATTTCGCTGGCCGCGGTGTTCATCCCGATCCTGTTCATGGCTGGGATTCTCGGGAAACTGTTCCGGGAATTTGCGGTGACGATTTGTGTGGCCGTTCTCGTGTCGGGCTTCGTCTCGATCAGCCTCACCCCGATGCTGTGCAGCCGCATCTTGCGCAAGCCCCGTCCGGACCACCGGCCGAATTTCATTTCCCGGGGCATCGAGTGGTTGTTCGACAGCACGCACCGGCTGTATGGGACGACGCTGACCTGGGCCGTCCGGCACAGCGGTGTGATGATCGTCGTGTTTTTTGTCACGGTGGGAGTCACGATCTGGCTCTACGGCGCCGTGAAGAAGGGATTCATCCCCTCGACGGACGACGATCAACTGTACGTGAACACGGAAGCCGCCCAGGGTACTTCATACCCGCACATGGTCCGGCTGCAGGAACAGGTGAATCGTGTACTGGAGCGCGACCCGGACATCGAAAGTTATTTCAGTTCTATTGGCGGCGGCTTTTTTGGGAGTGCGACGAATGCCCGGATTTTCGTCAACCTCAAACCTCGAGCGGAACGCGTTGCCACGGCGGATCAAATCGCGAACCGCCTGCGGCCCCAACTGGGACGGTTTCCCGGTATTCGAGCGGTGGTTACACTGCCGGTGTCCATTCGAGTTGGCGGGCACGGATCGCGCGCGTCCTACGAATTCACGCTGCAGGCGCCGGACACAAACGAACTCTATACCGAGGCTTCGAAGTTTGAGCGCGCCGTGGCACGGCTCCCCATGATCCAGGAAGTGAATAGCGATCTGGAGATCCGTACGCCGCGACTGACGGTAGAAGTGGACCGCGATAAGGCCGCTGCATACGGCCTCGACTTCCAGCAGATCGAGCGCACGCTTTACAGCGCGTACGGCCAGAATTGGGCTTCGACGATTTACGCGCCGCAGAATCAGTACCGCGTGATGCTCGAGGTGGAGGAACCGTACCAGGAGTACGGCGACATGCTGTCGCGTCTCTACTTCTCGAGTCCCGACGGGCGGCTCATTCCGCTCAGCACCATCTCGCGAGTGAAGCAGGACGCGGGTCCCCAGTCCATCAATCACACCGGGCAACTGCCGTCCGTGACGGTGAGTTTCAATCTGAAAGAAGGCGTCGCGCTCGGCGAAGCGGTAGAGGCGGTGCAGGATCTGGCCAACCGGACCCTGCCCGGGCGCATTCACACCGATTTTTCGGGGACCGCCAAAGTCTTTCAGGATTCGTTACGGAACCTCTCGCTGCTGCTGCTGATCGCGGTGGCTGTCGTCTATATTGTGCTGGGCGTGCTCTATGAGAGTTTCATTCACCCACTGACGATTCTGTCGGGCCTTCCCGCGGCTGGTTTCGGGGCCCTGCTGACACTGCTGCTGTTCAACATCGAATTGAGTATCTACGCGTTTGTCGGACTGATCATGTTGATCGGCATCGTGAAGAAGAACGCGATCATGCAGATCGATTTTGCGCTCGAAGCGCAGCGGAAGCACGGCAGGTCGCCCGAAGAGGCGATCGTCGAAGGCTGCCTCATCCGATTCCGTCCCATCATGATGACCACTATGGCGGCACTATTCGGATCGCTGCCGATCGCGCTCGGACACGGCGCGGGCGGTGAAGCGCGCCGGCCGCTCGGAATGGCCGTTGTCGGCGGATTGGTTTTTTCACAGTTGTTAACGCTTTACTTGACTCCCGTCGTTTACACCTACATGGCGCGATTGAATCAATGGTTCTCGCGGCGAAAGACGGCACCGGTTGCGGCTGAGCCGATGCCTGAGGAGGCCCGGGCGTGAACCTCTCGGAAATCTTCATACGCCGCCCCGTAGCCACCATTCTGCTGATGGTGGCCATCGCGTTCTTCGGAGCCGTTGCGTACCGGTCGCTGCCGGTCAGCGATCTGCCGAACGTCGATCTTCCGACGCTGCTCGTCACCGCGTCTCTGCCGGGCGCGAGTCCGGAGACGATGGCTTCGGCCGTTGCAACGCCGCTTGAGAATCAGTTCTCGACGATTGCGGGCCTGCAGTCGATGACCTCGACGAACACGATCGGGACCACGCAGGTGGTTTTGGAGTTCGAACTCGACCGGAACCTGGATGGGGCGGCGGTGGATGTTCAGGCGGCCATTACGCAGGCCGCCCGCTTGCTGCCGCAGGGCATGCCGACGCCTCCGACATTCGCGAAAGTGAACCCGGCGGACGAGCCGATTCTGTATCTCGCGCTGTACTCGAAGGCGCTGCCGCTGTACACCCTCGATGAGTATGCGGAAACGCGGATTGCGCAGCGGATTTCGATGGTGTCGGGTGTTGCGCAGGTGGCGGTTCTCGGTGCGCAGAAGTACTCGGTGCGCGTGCAGATGGATCCGTTCAAACTCGCCTCGCGGCAGATCGGCCTGAACGAAGTCGAAACGGCACTCAAGAACTGGAACGTGAACCTTCCCACCGGTTCGATCAACGGTCCGCGCCGCGCTTTTACTCTGCAGGCTTCCGGGCAGTTGATGAGCGCGAGCGCTTATAAGAAGGTGATCGTTTCGTACAAGAACAACTCGCCGGTTCGGTTGGACGAACTGGGAGACGTGATCGACAGCGTGGAAGATAACAAGACCGCGTCGTGGTTCTATAACAAAGACGGCAACGAGCGCGCGATTATTCTCTCGATCCAGCGGCAACCGGGCACGAACACGGTGAAGGTTGCCGACTCGGTCAAGAAACTTCTGCCCCTGTTCCGAGGCGAGTTGCCGCCGTCGGTCCGCATGGATGTTTTCTACGATCGCTCGCAGACCATCAAAGAGTCCTACGACGATGTGAAGTTCACAATGTTGCTGACCCTGGGGTTAGTCATCATGGTGATCTTCCTGTTCCTCAGGAACGTTTCGGCGACGATCATCCCCAGCCTCGCGCTTCCCTTCTCCGTTGTCGGGACGTTCGCGGTGATGTACCTACTCGGATACTCGCTCGACAACCTCTCGATGATGGCGTTGATTCTGGCGGTCGGATTCGTAGTGGACGATGCGATTGTGATGCTCGAGAACATTGTGCGTCACATGGAACTCGGCGAATCCCCGATGGAGGCGGCTCTCAGGGGCTCGCGCGAAATCGGATTCACGATCGTGTCGATGACGATCTCGCTGGCGGCGGTGTTTATCCCGGTGCTGTTCATGGGCGGCGTTCTCGGACGGCTGTTCCGTGAGTTCGCGGTGACGATCTGCGCGTCGATTCTCATTTCCGGCGTGGTGTCCATAACCCTGACGCCGATGATGTGCAGCCGCTTCCTGCGGCACTCGCATGAAGACCGACATTCGTGGTTCTACCGTGTAACCGAGCGATTTTTCGAGAGAATGCTGGCGGCGTACGACCGCTCGCTGCAATGGGTATTGCAGCACCGCTTTGCGACGCTGTTGAGTTTCTTCGGGGTGCTCGCGGCGACTGTTTTCCTGTTCATCATCATCCCGAAGGGATTCGTGCCGGAGCAGGATACGGATCAGCTCGCCATCACGACGGAGGCGTCGCAGGGAACGGCTTACGAGCAGATGTCCAAATACCAGCAGCAGATCGCATCGATCGTGGCGGCGGATCCCGAAGTGGAATCGCTCACGGCGACGGTCGGCGGCCCCTACGCGTCTGTTCTGGGCGGCCCGAACATCGGTCAGCTGGTTGTGCACCTGAAGCCTCGTGCCGACCGGAAACACCTGGTGGGAGACATTATCGAGCGGCTGCGCCCGCAACTCGCGGCGGTGCCCGGAGTGCGGTCGTATCTGCAGAATCCTCCGGTGCTGCGTATCGGCGGCCAGGTGACGAAGAGCTTGTATCAGTTCACGCTGCAGTCGCCGGACAAGCCGGCTCTGTACGCCGCGGCGGAAAACCTCGAGCGGGAACTCGAGAAGGATCCTTCGCTGATCGACGTGACCAGCGACCTGCAGATACGCTCGCCACAGGTGCAGGTGACGATCGATCGTGACAAGTCGGCGGCCTTACAGGTAAATGCCCAGGCGGTTGAGAACACGCTCTACGATGCGTACGGTCCACGTTGGGTATCAACGATCTATTCAAATGTCAACGAGTATAAAGTGCTGCTGGAACTTCAGCCGGAGTATCAGGCGGATCCGCACGCACTCTCGATGCTGTACTTCAAACCGACGACCGGGAATCTGATTCCGCTGGATTCGCTGGCCGACATTACTGAAGTGATGGGACCGCAGGCGATCTCGCATTCGGGCCAGCTTCCCGCGGCGACGATATCGTTTGCCGTGCGGCCTGGCCACGCGTTAGGCGAGGCGATCAACGCCGTGAAGAATACCGCCGGACGCGTGGTGCCCTCCACGATCAGCACGAATTTCTCGGGCATGGCGGAGGCGTTCCAGGGTTCGCTGACGAACCTGTGGGTGCTGCTGTTCATCGCGATCATGGTGGTATATCTAGTGCTCGGCATTCTATACGAGAGCTATATTCACCCGCTGACGATTCTCTCTGGTTTGCCATCGGCGGGCTTCGGCGCACTGGCAACGCTGTGGCTGTTCCACATGGAATTGAACATCTACGCGTTCGTCGGCTTGATCATGCTGATCGGCATTGTGAAGAAGAACGCGATCATGCAGATCGACTTCGCGCTGGAAGCCGAGCGCAGCGGCGAGACTCCGTTGAAGGCGATCTATGAAGGTTGCCTGATCCGCTTCCGCCCGATCATGATGACTACGATGGCGGCGCTGCTCGGCGCGGTGCCGATCGCGCTCGGCTTTGGCGCAGGGGGCGAAGCGCGGCGGTCGCTCGGGTTGTGCGTGGTCGGCGGGCTGGTGTTCTCGCAGGCAGTAACGCTGTTTCTGACCCCGGTGTTTTATTTGTACCTGGGCGAAGCGCAGACGAAGATTCGCGCGCTGCGGAGCCACAGGAAAGAACCGGTCGCGATTCCCGTTGCCGGCGATTGAAAGGCAGCACTACTCGGGTTTCGGTTACCTCTGCAAAACCGACAAGTATTCGCTCACCGACTCGTAGGTGCGGTCCCTATATAGCCGGCCATTGTCTTCGACCGGATAGGTCCAGTTGAATTTCCAACTGTCGCCCGTGCGCTGCATCCACGCACTGAGTTGACGGTCCAGGATTCCGATCAAATTATTCGACCCGGGATCTTTCGCCAGGTTGTTCATTTGGAACGGGTCCTTGTCGAGGTCGTAAAGCGTCCAGGGTTCGGTTTCGTAACGGGCGTACAAATACCTGCGCGTCCGGATTCCCCGCCACCCAGCGTCGGTCCCGTCGCTCTGATACGGACCGAATATTTGAAGAAACGCCGAGTCCGGTTCCCGGCCATGAGATGCGCCCGTGAAGATTCTGGAAAGGTCGCCGCCCTGCATCGTGGCGGGAATTTTCACATCGCACAGGGACAGCAGAGTCGGCGCAAAATCGACGTGCGTGAAAAAGGCGTTGCTGGTTGACCCCGCCTTAATCCGCCGCGGATATCGGATGATACCCGGCACGCGAATCGACTCCTCCCATGGTTTCCGTTTCAACCGCTGGCCGTGCGACCCGAGCATGTCTCCGTGATCGGACGAAAGCAACACGATGGTGTCGTCGCGCAAGCCGAGATCGTCAAGCGCGCCCAGCAACCGGCCTACCTGGTCATCCACGGCGGCGAGCATCGCGTAGTACTCGGCGATGTCCTGCCGCGTTGCGCCGCGCACTCCTCCGCGCCAGTCAGGGCGCAGGCGTAGTTTCGCGGGATCGAAACGGCGCGAGTACTCGGGGGGCGCCTTATACGGGTCGTGCGGAGGACCCATCTGAATGGAGAGGTAAAAAGGCCGGGAATCCGATTTCGCGCCCCGCAGGAATTCGATTCCCAGGTCGGCCCAGACCTCGGGCTCGAACTTCCGGATGGGGATAGGGTCCGGAGAGTCGCGGAAGTATTGGGAGTTGAAATGGGAATGATTGCATTCGTTGGCGGCCCAGAATTCGAAGCCGCGCCGCCGCGGTCCGGGCGGGATGTAGCCGGGCATCCTCGGACCGCCGTCAAGATGCCATTTTCCTATGAAGCCGGTCCGGTAACCGGCCGATGCAAGGGTTTGGGAGATCGTTGTTTCCAATAACCCGAGGCGCAGGTCGTTAGCGACCATACCGTTCTTGTGGGCGTAACGCCCTGTCAGGAGGTTGGCGCGAGCGGGACAGCAGACGGGGGTGTTGGCGAAGGTGTCAGGAACCAGCAGGCCCTCGCGGCTGAGCTTATCGATATTCGGGGTTTGGGCGTTTTCGTCGCCCAAACATCCGAGTGCCTGTGCACGGAGTTGATCCGGAAGGATGAACAGGATATTGGGCCGCTTTGCCGAGGCGTTCGCGCTGATAAAAGGCGCACCCACAACCGCGGCTGCGAACTCGCGCCGGCTGAGCATAGCTACATCGTATATGTTATGTATCTCGCGGGTGCAAACCCTGCGCGGGCCCACTCGGTTCGGTGCCGACCACGGCCTTTGATGTTATTTCGAAGGCCGTGAAACGCCGTGGTTCCCTAAAGCTGATGGGCTGGACTGTCGATTAGATCGTAGGGAACGGATACGGTGCCGGCACGGGCCGGAACCGCGCTGCTCCGAGTGTGCCAAAATGCTGAACCGAATTTGTCTGTCGCTTGGCTTGTTACTGTCATGTACGGCCGCGTGGGGCCAGACCGCGACCATTAGTTCCGTTCGAATTTCGACCGACCCATCCGGCGCGAGATTCTACGTTGACGGGCAGCTATACCATGCACCGCAAGTGTTTCTCTGGCCAGCGGGTAGCAAGCATATCGTGCAGTTTCCGACCACTCTGAATCGTGACGGCAGCTACACGCCATGCCATTTCAGCAACGACCAGAATTACCAATACTGTCTGACGGGCTGGACGGATTCAACGGGCACACTGGCATCCGGCGCGGCGGCGGCTCAAACGTTCACCGCCAGTCCCGGGCTGACGTGGATTACGGCGGGTGTTCGTGTCCTTTATAAGGTCAACCTGCGATTCATGGATCCGCCATTGGGCGATACCGCAGCGCCGCGAGATGGGTGCGCTTCGCCGGGCGATGCGCCGCAGGATTATTTGCGGACGGGGATCGTCTTTCTCGGAGGGAACTGCTACGGGTGGAGCACGAACCTGTGGGTTCCCGGTGGAGCCGTCGCTCTGAATGCGATCCCCTATCCGGGCTTCGTGTTTATCGGCTGGAACATCAATGGCGCTACGTTCGATTCGTACCTGAAGACTTTTAATATAGACCGGGTCACCACGATACTCGCGCAATTTGCGCCCGCCAAGCGAGTTCAGTTCATTACTGACCCGGTCGGCATGAACCTGCTGATCGATCGGACCAAGACCCCGACGGCGGCTGTTGGCATACAGGATCTTTTGTCGCCTACGCACGCCCCGTGCCGGACGGGGATGACCCTGCCCCCGGCGCCTCCGATCACGATCTCCGCGCTGTGCCTCGGCGAATTCGATTTTCAGGTGGGATCCAAGCACATGTTCGCAGCAGTCACACCTCAACTGGACCGGGTCGGGAAATGGTGGGTATTCGATCGTTTCAGCAACGGCATCGAGCAGAACGGGGTTTACACGGCGGACACTAACACGTCGGTGCGCGATGTAATCACTGCAAAATTCGTACCTGGGGTGCAGGCGGCATTTCTGACGAATCCTGTCGGGCTGAAATTGAAGATCGACGGACGCGACAACTGGCAGAGCTACAGCTTCGTCTGGGCGTTGGACTCGACGCACACAGTGACCGCTCCGGCCACGCAGGTCGATGCCAGCGGACGCACCTGGACCTTCCAAGGCTGGTCCAACGGAGGTAGCGCGTCTCAAGGGATTGTCGCGGACGGCGGTTTTGCGAACGCCCGCCTGGTTGCGAACTATTCGGGACTCGGCCAGGTGAAGATTTTGACCAACCCGTCCGGTGTGAAGTTGATGGTCGACGGCGGGGAATGCACTACGCCGTGCACGATCAACAAAGAGCCGGGTGCCGAGATCTCGATCTCCGCCCCGGCATCGGTAGCGGTTGATGATACCTCCCGCCTGAACTTTCTGGGCTGGTCCGACGGCGCTGCTTCAACGCGCTCGTACCGGATGACGGGAGATTCGACGACGATCTTCGCGAACTATGGCTACTCCTACCGGTTGCTGACGGCCACTGATCCCGAGAACGGCGCCGACATCCATGCGGATCCTTCTTCGGCGGACGGCTTCTTCCCCGCCGGCCAGGTGGTGACTCTGACGGCGACAGTCCGCTCCGGATTCAAGTTCCGCCGCTGGAATGGCGACGCGGCTGGGCTCTATAACGTGGTACAGGTTACGATGTCCTGTCCTCAATCCGTCATCGTCTCGCTGGATCGTGTTCCGTACATTGCGCCCGCGGGGGTTAAGAACGCCGCAGGAGAGACACCGGATGACACGGTGGCGCCGGGCAGCATCATTGCGATTTACGGCGAGAGTCTCGCGCCACGCCTCGAAGTCGGCCCGAGTAATCCGTTGGCGCAAACCATCGCGGACGTGGTTGTCACGGTCAACGACCGCATTCTGCCGCTGCTGTTCGTTTCGCCGCGACAAATCAACGCCCAGGTTCTGTCCGATTTGCCGGACGGGGATTATACGCTTAAGGTCCAATGGACCGGCAAACCCGACGTGATCGGCACGTTCACGATCTCGCGCAACGCCCCGGGGTTGTTTACCAAGGCCGCCGAAGATGGACGGTTGCTGTCGGTGGCGCTACATGAGGACGGTTCGGCCGTTACCGACGAATCGCCCGCGCGGAGAGGCGAACTCGTCACCATCTACGGGACCGGGTTCGGACCCTACCGGCAGAAGGTCATTGATGGGTTTATCCTTCCTGACCCGTCCAATTATGAACTGGCCGATTCGGTTGAATTGAACGCGGGCGATGTGACGCTTCAGCCGGACTGGACCGGAGGCGCTCCAGGATTCGTCGGCACTATGGCCACGCGTTTTCGAGTTACCGATCAATTGCCATCGTCGCGGGTCGACCTGAAAGTGACGATCAACGGCAAGTGCAGCAACGTGGTTGCGCTGCCGGTTGAGTGACGGCTGGACACGCTCCTGACAGGTGTGAAACCGACCCCCCTTGACACACGTCAGTGAGGGCGGGAACATAACCCAAGGAGTCAATCATGGCTTGGAGGCTGTTCGTCGCAGCGAGCGTAAGTTCGATTTTTATCTTTTCCGCGACCGCCCAGACAGGACAGGCCGTGATTTCGGCCAAGTCGGGGCTGGTCCACTACCTCGAAGGCGTCGTCACGATCGACGGGAGCGCTGTCGAGCTAAAGAACAGCCGGTTTCCTGAAGTGAAGGACAACCAGGTACTCAAAGCCGAAGACGGACGTGCCGAAGTTCTGCTGACCCCGGGCGTATTCCTCAGGGTCGCTGAGGACTCCTCGTTCCGGATGCTCTCCAATCGTCTGAGCGACACCCGGATTGAGGCTCTCACCGGCACGTGCATGCTCGAGCACGGCGAGATGAATAAGGAAGATCACGTTTCCGTGATCTTCAAAGATAAGACGGTCACATTTCTGAAGCCCGGCCTGTACCGTATTGACGCAGACAACGGCGTCCTGCGGGTGTATCAGGGAGAGGCGAGAGTGGAAGGCGGGGGACAGAGCCTGACAGTGAAGCAGGCGCGTGAAATCGAACTCGAAGCCGCCGCGTTGATGGCCTCCAAGTTCGACCCGAAGGCAGGTGACGACTTCTATCGCTGGGCATCCCGGCGTGCGAGCTACCTCGCTCTTGCAAACGTCTCTGCCGCTAATGCACTGCGAAACTCGGGCACGTATCTCACATCGGGTCAGTGGTATTGGAATCCGTGGTTCGGGATGTTCACCTACGTGCCCTATAGCATGTACAGCAGCCCATTCGGCTATACCTTCTGGAATCCCGCCCGCGTTGTCGAGGTGTACCATCCTCGGCCGGTGTACCCGGGCGGTGGTGGCGGCTACAATTCGGGGTTCGGAGGCGGACGCTACGACGCGTCGTCAGGCGGATACGCAATCGGTTCGCGCGGTATGGGCTCGATGGGTTCGAGTCCCGGTTCGAGTCCGTCGATGGGCAGCGTCAGCAACGTATCTTCGGGCGCGAGTTCTGCGCCGTCGTCGGGTTCGAGCGGCATCAGCGCCGGTGGCGGCGGCGGTGCGGGCGCCCACGGTGGGAGCAGCGCCGGCGGGCCGCGCCGCTAAGCCGATCACCGATAATCTTTGGAACGTAGTCGGATCAGAACTTCAACGTTCGATCCAGGAAGTCGATAATCGACTGCAGCATCTGACGGCGCACGGGACCGGTTACTCCGTGCGTCTTCTGCGTGTACAACATCAGCTCGAACTTTTTATCCGCCTTCTCGAGCGCATCCACCATCTGTAATGTGTTCTGGAAAAGCACGTTATCGTCCTGAAAGTTGTGGATGATCATCAGGCTTCCCTTCAGGTTCGGCGCCGCGAGGGAGAGGTTCGTCCGTTTGTATCCATCCGGATTCTCGACCGGCAATCCCATGTATCGCTCCGTATAGATGCTGTCGTAGTTTGCGAAATTTGTAACCGGCGCACCGGCCACCCCCACGCGAAAAGTTCCGGGCGCGTACAGCATCGCATTCAAGGTCATGAATCCGCCGTAGCTCCAGCCGAAAATTCCGATCCGGTCGGCATCCACGAACCCGAGGGACGTCAGATAATCCACTCCAGCCTTCTGGTCGGCTAGCTCGGTCACTCCCAACGAATGGTAAATCGCGGACTCAAACGTGTGGCTCCGTCCGACGGAGCCCCGATTGTCCAGTTGCCAAACGACATAGCCGTTCTGCGACAGCACCTGAACCAGCCCGCTGTCACCTGCGAACCCGCCGAACTGGTCCCGAATCCTCTGTGCCCCAGGGCCACTGTACACGAACACCATCGCCGGATATTTTCGACTTTTTTGGAAGTTGGCCGGCCGGGTAAGCAGTCCGTAAAGATCGGTCCTGCCGTCCGCCGCTTTGATGGTGACAACTTCGCTCGGCAAGTATTCGTATTCATCCAGCACGTGCCGATCCGCCTCCCGCACAAGGGCATACTCCTCTCCTTTCGTCGTCGTGCGCAGCACTCGGCGGGTGGGCGTCTGCATGTTCGACCAGGAATCGAGAAAATAGTCCATTGCGGGCGACATCGAGATCGAGTGCCATCCGCTTTCGTTCGTCAGGCGGGCCTTGTCGCGCCCGGTAAAACGCACAGTGTACAACTGGTTCTCCGTCGGGCTCGCTTCACTCGACAGGTAGTAAAGTCGGTCAGTGCGTTCATCCACGCCGACAATACCGCGGACCTCCCAAGGCCCGCTGGTCAGCCGCCGCAACTCCTGACCGTCGTTCGAATACAGGTAAATCTGCCGGAAGCCATCCCGTTCGCTGGTCCAGACGAATCGCTTGCCGTCGCTCAAGAACCTCAGATCGTTGCTTACGTTGATCCAGTAGGGATCGGTCTCGCGCAGGATCAGGCGGGTTTCTCCCGTTGCGGCATCCGCTGCTATCAGCTCTAGCCGGTCCTGCACGCGCGTCAACCGCTGAACGGCGAGTTTGCGCGAGTCTGGCATCCACTCCACCCTCGCCAGCAGAAATTGATAACGCGTCGCGCCGAGGTCCATCCACCGCGTTTCGCCGCCCGCCACGGGCACCACTCCGAGTTGCACTTCCGCGTTGGGCTCGCCCGCCTGCGGATAGCGCTCCGGCTCGGCAACCGCGCGATAGCCGAGCAGATCGGCTTGGGGATACAGCGGCTCGCGGCTGACGTCGAACTGGAGATATGCGATGCTGCGCGAGTTCGGAGCCCACCAGTAAGCCGTTCCGAGATCGAGCTCCTCAGGGTAGACCCAGTCGGTCTCTCCGTTCCGCAGGGTATCGGAGCCGTCCCGGGTCAATCGGGTCTCCTTGCGGGTGGACAGCTCGACCGCCCACAAGTCGTGCTCCCGCCGGAATGCGACGTAGCGGCCGTCGGGCGAAACCTTCGGATCCCGTTCTGCTTGCGATGTCGCCGTGAGTTGGTCGTATTTCCCGGTATCTAGGCGCCAGACGAAGAGGTCGTGCCCTGCGCTGATCAGAAGTGCATAACCGTCCGGGAACCATTGAAACGCTTCCTCCCGTACGCCGCGATTTTCCCAAGTCATGCGTGGCGAAGGCGGCACCGCCGTCGCGGACTTCGCGAGAGAGCTGAGGTTCAGCAGTTCCTTCGCGGTCTTCGATGGCACGTCATAAAGCATCAGTCTCGAGCCTTCGAGGTAGGCGAACGTTTTGCCGTCGGGCGCCCACACCGGCGGCCCCATTCGCGCCTCCGCGCTGGGCCGGGCAGTGATGGCGTCAATGGTTACGGGCTTCTTCTGGGCGAATAATCCGGCGGCGAGGGCCGCGATCAGGCAGGCGCGGAGGAGCATCGATTGTGATTGTATCGGTCCTGGCTAAAGCGATGCACTCCAGCGTCCGATGAAAGTGTAGACGATGGCAGCCTCAGCGACGGCAGCGGCGGGTTCGCCTGGACTCGGCGATCGCTCGACCCCGTGGATCGTGGCCGTTCTCAGCACCGTATTTTTCACCGTGGTTTGCACGCCGGTACTGCCCTACGCCCGTCAGCACGACTTTCTGAGTTTCTACACCGGCGGGAGCATCGTCCGATCCGGCCACGCCGGCGCGCTGTACGATTTGCGGTATCAGACGGCGGTCGAAAAAGCTACCGTCCCCGGGCTCGAATACATCGCGCCCTACATCCGTCCGCCGCACTATGCACTGCTTCTGGCTCAGCTTTCGCGGCTGCCCCTTACGGCCGCGTTCGCTCTTTGGGCCGGGGCGCAGATCGCAGCGCTCTTCGCGATCTGGTGGTGGGCGTACCGGCGCTTCGGTCCGGAGTCGCTCGTATTCTGCTCGCTCTTCGTTCCAACTGCGTATGGCATCGCGCACGGGCAGGATTGCATCTGGATCGCCGCGGCGCTTCTGTCTGCCTGGGTCCTGCTTGAACGCGGACGCGACGGGTTGTCTGGAGCGACCGCCGCACTCGCGCTCGTGAAATTCCATCTGGTGTTGCTCGTCATTCCCGTCCTCATCGTGCGGCGGCGATGGCGAATGCTCGGCGGCTATTCGGCTGTCGCTGCGGTTCAGGCGGCGATTTCCCTGGTCTTGATCGGGCCGGAAGGTGTCCGCGCTTATGTACGGCTCCTTTTTGCGAAAGATCTTGAGACGTTGTCGCCCTCGCCTGAAAGGATGATCAATGTCAGTGCGTTCCTCATCAACTTGAACATCGACACGGTGGCGAGCCGGGTTATGCTTTCGGGCATCGTTATCGCTGCGGTCGTGTTCGTTGCTTGGCGCGCGAAAACGGATTGGATATGGTTTTGGAGCGCCATTCTGGGCTCGGTGCTGATTGCGCCTCACGCGTATGAATACGATGCCGCGATGTTGTTGCCGCCGATGCTGATGTGCATCTTCCTCGAAGCGAATCGCGCGATTCGTCTCACAGCGGCAACAGCGGTTCTCCCGGTTGTTTATCTTTGCCCGCTGCTGAACCGACCGTGGTCGATCGGTCCGTCGCTGGCGCTGATGGCGTGGGCCGCGGCACTGATTGGGCGGGGTCTGGCGCGCCGTCCCCGTTGCAATAGCACCGCTCTCACGTCAGGCTGCGATCAACCGTGTCACTTGGGCGCGTCGCGTCCTAATGTTGCGATCGCGATCGTCTCCGCGCGAACCGATGTGACACAATCGTAGCTTCGCCATGAAGCTCACATTTTGGGGAGCCGCGGGAACTGTCACCGGCTCGATGCACGAGGTAGACGCAAATGGAAACCGCTATCTCCTCGACTGCGGCCAGTACCAGGGCCGCCGGAAAGAAGCCCGCGAGCGTAACAGTAATCTTCCGTTCGCCGCAGCCTCCGTATCCGCCGTCGTGCTCTCGCACGCTCACATCGACCACAGCGGGAATCTCCCGGTCCTCGTGAAGCAAGGATTCAGCGGCCCCATCTACACGAGCGCCGCGACCGCGGATCTCTGCGTCCCAATGCTGGCCGATTCCGCGCACCTGCAGGAGATGGACGCAAGGTTCCTGAACAAAAGGGTTCTGCGCAGGCGTCTGATCGAGGACGGATCGTCAAATGGTGAAGAGATCCAGCCTGTGTTTTCGGTTGAGGATGCAGAACGGACATACCCGCTCTTCAAGCCAGTTGCGCTGAACGCGCCTACCGAAATCGGCCGGGGTGTTGCCTACACGAGTCAGGACGCGGGACACATGCTCGGATCGACGTTCGTGGCGATCGACGTGGAGGAGGGCAAACGGAAGATCCGGCTCACCTTTTCCGGCGACGTAGGCCGCCCCGGTTTG
The DNA here is from genome assembly GCA_963720745.1 of uncultured Acidobacteriota bacterium. Lineage (GTDB taxonomy): Bacteria > Acidobacteriota > Terriglobia > Bryobacterales > Bryobacteraceae > TMP-7. The sequence goes on along the minus strand of CAVRGO010000001.1, from coordinate 1,947,916 downwards.
CCGATCGTACGCGACCCGGAGCGTCCACTTCCCGCCGACTACCTGATTCTCGAAAGCACTTACGGTAATCGTCTGCATCAGGATCTCGGTCCCGTTAAGGAGAAACTCGCCGAAATCATTAATCGAACGTGCGCCCGCGGCGGGAAAATTATCGTTCCCGCCTTCGCCGTTGGCCGGACGCAGCAACTCGTTGTGATGCTCCACGAATTGATGAACGAGAAGGCGATTCCGTCGATCCCAATTTTTGTGGATAGTCCGCTGGCGGTGAACGTGACGGAGGTGTTCCGGCGGCACGAAGAACTGTTCGATTCCGAAACCTCGGTCTTCCGCCACAACGGCGAGGATCCATTCGGATTCAGCCGGCTGCGGTATATCCGCGACGTGAACGAGTCGAAGGCGCTGAACGACCTCCGCGGATCTTTCATCGTGATCTCAGCATCGGGCATGTGCGAAGCAGGCAGGATTCTCCATCACCTGCGAAACAACATCAGCGACCCTCGAAACACGGTTCTCATCACGGGTTTCCAAGCCGAGAACACGCTCGGTCGGAAGATCGTGGACAAGCAACGGGAAGTGCCGATCTTCGGCGAGCCGGTGCGGCTGCGCGCTGAAGTATCCAAACTAAACGAACTCAGCGGCCACGCCGACCAGCGCGAACTGCTCGAATGGATACGGCCCATCGCAGCAACACTAAAGCGCGTGTTCCTGGTGCATGGCGAGGCGGCACAGTCGGTCGGTCTGGCGAAAGCCATCGGCGAGCGCTACGGTGTCGAGGTCATCGTCCCGCAGCGCGGTGACAGTTTTCTGCTGGAGTGACCGCCGGGCTAAGAACGGTCATTTTTCGAACCACTCGTGAAGTGAGGGCCTCACCACACAAGCTTCGCGACCACCTGTATCACTCGCGGACTGCTGCTGAACGCCGCCTCCGCATTTCCGAATGCAGAGTGGCCGGCAGTGACATAGTTGCGAACTCCGGGCGTGTAAGCCGTAACGACGGCGTCGGCCGAATCCACCAACCCCGGCACGAACTGTGGGTGATTCAGCAGATTGAAGCCTTGCCCGGCAATTTCCAGGTGAACCCGTTCGGTGATCGGGAACCTCTTCTGCACAGTCAGATCGATGTTGTTGATCGGCCGAGTTGGCTCGGTGTTTCGTCCGCCGGTCGGTTGAACACCGTAACCCGCGCGGACGTACCGGGCATTCGAATCGGATGCCACCCACGCCACCACTCGATTTACTTCAGTCGCGGGTGCCGACACACTGATGCGGTTCCCCTGCCGGTCCAATCCAAAAACATCACTTGCTGTGTGCGCCGCGCCGTTCACGTTGATCCAGGCGCGATCCGCCGCCGAATCGCCATTCAGGTTTGAATCGATCGAACTCTGAACCGTGAAATATTCCGGCGACTCATAAACGTACGACGGCCCGAATTCCCAATTGCCGAGGATCTTGCGCGAGAACCAGTTGGAGTGACGGAGCCAAGAGGAGGTATACACCGCCATCAGCGTGAACCGGTGCCGCCGGTCTAGCATCGAGGTGGCCCATTCCGGTCGGAGGTCTTGGAAATCCTGGGCGCGGCGTGGAGTAAGAAACGTCGAACCAACCTCACTCGTGCTGTTGTCCAGCAAATGACTCCAGGTATACGAAGCTCGCAACTCGAGTCCCTTCGAGAACCGCCGGTCCAGATCGAACGACAGGCCGTTATAAAGCGATTTCCCTTCGGGCGTCCACGCCGTAATCGGGTTCAGCAGGCCAGCCGATGCAAACCGCGGAACAATGTTCGATACCGCGCGAACATCGCCGACTGTCAAGGGCAGCGATGCGAGTGTCGCCGCATCCGGCGCATTCGCGTATTCGGGAATCGAGAAACCGGCACTGATGCGAGGCACGCGGTTGATCTGCTGCTGCATCGGAAGGTGAACTCCGCGCGTGCCAAGATAGCGCACCTCGAACGTGTAATTTTTTGCGAATACACGCTGAACGCCGAGGTTCCACTGAACCGAGTACGGCAGTTTCGTCTGGATCGGAATGTAGAACGCCGTGTTGCCCCGAGCCTCGTCCGGCGTCTGCATGGACCCGCCCGGGATATTCGGCGAAATGCCGCCGGATGCCAGGAAGTTCGATTCTCCTGCGCCGGTCAGGTCGGCCATGGAGCCGAGCTGCGGCGGCAGCGCCATTACGTTCAGGTTGTCGCAGATGATGTCGTATGCCATCCCGAATCCGGCGCGAATCGAAGTGTTCCCGCTCTTTCCGGGTGAATAGGCGACACCGACGCGCGGCGCGAAGGCGGTCTTCTGGGGCTTCGGTTCGGCAAAATCCAGTACGCCCGGAACACTCGCGCTCGCATTCAGGGTTTGCAAACGAGCTGTAAATGGCACCGTCGTGTATTCGTAGCGAAGGCCGAGGTTCACGGTCAGGTTCGGGCGAATCCGCACCGCGTCCTGGAAGTAGGAGTAGCTCGCGATCTGATCCCCGTAGTATCGTACGTTCCCGAGGCCGCGGAGAGCCGCGACATCCGGTGTTGTGTCGCGCAGGAACAGATCGACCGTGCTGTACTCGTAATCTCCGCGAAGCCGCTGCGTGTAAACCGAAGGCGAGATATACTTCCGGAATTCCGACCCCAATGTGAAGGTTTGAACCCCGCGCACGAGCGTGAAATTATCCGTTGCCTGGTAGAGGTTCTGGACACCACCTTGCGGCGATTGCGGGTTCGGCCCAAGCTGAAGTCCGATATCGTCGAAGGTCAGGTTCGGGAAAGCATCGAGGCCCGGAAATTGGAAGTCGCCCGCGCCGTACATCTGATTCTGCCGGTTGTATCCAAGACGGAATTCATTCAAGGCGTTCGGCGAGAATGTATGAAACTCAGCCAAGGTCGCCAGGTAATTCGTAGCCGTGTCCTCGAGGAAAAACGCGGGTAGTGAAACGCCGGTCGTGTCGATGAACGTATTGCGGTTGTATACGAAACGGGCGCGTAGTTGGTCGCGGTCGGATATCGAATAATCCGTGCTGGCGACACCCGCGTAGGCATTCTGATAATTCGGCGCCACGATGGACAAGGGTCCGAAGGGCACCGATACACCATTGATGTTCACCGCCGCGGTTGCCGCCTCACTCGCCGGAACATAGCTCTTGAAGAGCGACAGGTTGCGCGCGGAAATGCCCGGCGTTGCGCTCAGGAGGGAATACCCCTCGGCCGTGGGGGCCAGAACATTCCCTCCCGGCGTGCTCGCTTCCGCGGACGGCGAGTATTCGAAACTCGTGAAATAGAACCATCGATTGTGGCGAATCGGCCCGCCGAGCGTCGCTCCAAACTGGCTCTGGTCTCTACGAGGATTTTCGGTGACGCCCAGGCGTTGAAACGCCACGTCCACCGCATTCAGGTGCCGGTTCTGCAGGTACTCATAGATGCTTGCGTGCACGTCGTTCCCGCCGGTCTTGAGCACCGTATTGAATTGCCCGCCCGAAGAATGGCCGTACTCCGGCGAGAACTGATTCTTGAGCAGCGTGAATTCCGCCACGCTATCGCTGGGCACGAGTACCTGCGGGCCCGTGGTCGTCTTGTTGTTGTTGTCGACGCCCTCTACGGTGAAGTTGTTATTCCGGGGCCTTTGTCCGCCCACCGACGGCCCAACGCCTGCCCCGACACCGCCGTTGCCGGCGACGCCCGAACTCAACAGCGACAGATTCAACACGCCCAGGCCCGAGGAAGCCATCGGCATCATGTCGATCGAACCGCTGTGGTAGATCGATCGGACGTCGGCCGTTGAGGTGTCCAGCAATTGGGGCGCTTCGGTCACTTCCACGGAAGTGGAGTTCCCCGATACCTGTAGAACGATGTTTACAGTCGAAACCTTGTTGAGCTCGACTAACACGTTTTCAACCGCTGCCAGCGCGAACCCGGGCAGTTTGCTCTCGATCGTGTACGAGCCCACCGGCAGGTTCACGAAGCGGTATTGCCCCACCGCGTTCGACTGGGTAGTAGCCACCATACCGGTCTTTACGTTATGGGCGGTCATCGGCGCATCGGGAATCGGGGCGCCGGAGGTGTCGGCGATCGTGCCCGAAACATCCCCACTGATCGCTTGTGGATAGGCGGTAGTAGCAACAAGGAAAAAAACGGAGAAGACAAAGAGGGTGAAAGGAAACCGGAAGTTCGACATGTTGAAATTTCCTTATCGGCCGGTTCCGCCGGAGTCATAGGAAACGTGTAAAAACTTCCTCAGCTATGTGGAGCGCCGCCCCATATTCAAGCACTTCGGGCGGTGGGAACGCTGTTTGCAGTGATCCTGTGGGAGATCTAAATATGCCTGAAAACAACAAAGTAGCTATCGTCGTCGCCGACGGTTTCGAACAGGTGGAAATGACGGAACCGCGCAAAGCCCTGGACGGCGCCGGCTTCAAAACAGAGATCGTTTCGCTCAAGGACGGCAAGGTAAAGGGTTGGAACCACACGAAATGGGGCGACGAGTTCCCCGTTGACAAGGCGATCGGCCAGGCCCGAGCCGATGATTATTGTGCGCTGCTGCTTCCGGGCGGCGTCATGAATCCCGATCACTTGCGCAGGAACGATGATGTCCTGAACTTCGTTCGTTCATTCTTCGAAGCGGGGAAACCGGTGGCGGCGATCTGCCACGGTCCGTGGACGCTCATTGACGCGGGACTGGTGCGCGGCCGCAAGATGACGTCGTATCACACCATACAAACCGATTTGAAGAACGCCGGCGCAAACTGGGTGAACCAGGAGGTTGTCGTCGACAACGGGCTTGTAACCAGCCGCAATCCCGACGACATTCCTGCATTCAACAGAAAGATGATCGAGGAATTCCGCGAAGGTCTCCACGGCGGGCAGAAGCGCCCGCACGACGCCGAGCGGATTCACACGCCCGACAATCCTGAACTCGAAACTCTATCGCGGCACTAACCAGCGCTCACCGGCGGAACACCTCGATCCACTGGCCGCGCTGTTCCCAGCGAAGTACGGGGTGCATGCCGAGTTCAGACTCGACTTCGTCCGCCGAGATCTGAGGTTCATAATCGTAGTATTTGCGAAGGAACCGCACGGCCAGGCGGTTCCCTAACACTCCCCACCGGGGTTCCCAGGTCCTCGAATAAACAATCAGCACATCGGGGTGGCTCGTACGACACGCGGAAATCACGTTCGCACGATGAAAATCGCTTGTCTCCACCACCTTATAACCGACATCGGTGAACCCCATCGCGGGATTTCGAAGTGCCCCGGTGTAGGGCCAGGCCGAGGCGACGGCAGCTTGGGGCGACGTTCGGTCCAGGTACTTCGCGGCGGCTTCCTGTAGTTGAACGAAGTCCACCATCGCCAGGTTATTTTCGAGAGGGAACGGGAACGGCGGATTCCAATACAGCCCGGCCAAGAGTCCCGCCAGCAGCGCGGCCTGCCCTACGTTCCGCCACAGCGCGGCTGGAAAGGACGCGAGGCCAATCGCTATCGCGACGTATAGGAATGGAAAGACCGGCAGCAGATAGCGCTCCAGTTCAGCACCACCGAATGCGCTGACGAGAAGTATGTGTCCGGTCACGAAAATCGAGATGAGCAGCCACGCCCGCGTGTGGAACAAACGCGTTTTACGAAGCCCATAGACGATCGCGATCGTTCCGATCCAACGGAAATCGACCAGGAACAGGTAGTAGAGCCGCCGGAGTAGCGTCGCCGCAAATCGCACCGGCTGAAGCGAGTAGCCGACGTTGTAGTGAGCGAAACCGGGGTCGCCAAGAATATTTCCCGTAGCGCTCCAGAGCACGTAAATCCAAATGGCGAGCGCGACGAACGGTGCAACGAACCAGACTGCCTCCCGCCATTTCCGCTCGCGCAGCAGCCAGGCGGCAAACAGCGCGGGCGCTACGGCACCGGTCTCTTTCGCTAACACCAGGAGTACGCATGCGGCCGCACACCACACATACTCACGGCGCAGGAACAGAAGCACCGCTATAACGGTGAACGTCATGGCCGGCATGTCGAGTTGCGCCATCATGGCCTGTGTGTAAAAGATCGGCGTCGCGATCAGAAGTCCCGCAGCAAGGAACGCGGGTGCTCCCGGCGCTCTTCGCCCGAGGTGGATCGCCACCAGGAATGTTACATACACTCCCAACGCTGCTACCAGGAGCATGGCGACCCGTGTAGCGGCTACAGAATAACCGAACAGGCTCCAGACGAACGCCAGGTACGCCACCACCCCTGGAGGGTGGACATTCGGCACCGTCGAGTGCGGCACCCACGCGTGGTCGTGGAAAATGTCGAGCGCCGCCGGTACGAACTGCCCGAGTTCGTCCCAAAAATACGGGAGTGACAGATAAGGAATATGTAGCGCGATAACTACGGCGACCAGCACCCCGAATACGATCAGGTGGCTGCGTACCGCATTGCGCGGCTCAACCGTCGCGGCCTGCATGCCCGGTTATTGAATTACCGGACCGCCCGCTTTCGGTTCGAGCCGTATCTCGCCGAACGCGTTCTCATACTGCTGCAGATTCTGGTTCAACACGTTTGCCAAAGCTTTCGCCTGCTGTGGACTCAGGTAGATGCCCTGGAAATTGTGGATTTGGACGGCCTCGGGGGTGGTCTGGTCGAGCAGGCCAAAGCTCAAAAAGAAATCCCATAGGTTCACGCGAACTTGGACGCTATTGGCGTAACTCTCACGGTACTCCTGGGCCTTGTTGAGCGTAATGCGCGGTTGGCCGGGCTGGGTGGGGGTCATATACTCAAGCATACCGGCAGATTGCCTCGGCGCCGGTGCCGGGGCGGCGGTTCACCACGCCACTGACATTTCGGCGAGTTTCTCCGCCATCAGGATTTCGAAAAACCACCCCAGCAGGACAATCACTGGAGTTTCGGGCGAATCCGCCGCCTCCGGACAGACGGTCACTCGCGAGCCCTTCGTCGACGGCGGCTCCTCCGAAACGCAAACCGACGCTTTGCGATTTTCGCGGCGGAAGCAATAAGTCGTGCTCCAAACGTGGCTCCGGGTGCAATAGTACTGCACGCCGTTTCGAAATTTGACGACACCGCCGCCCGTCCATTTCGGCATGAAAGTCGCCAGCGGTTCGGGGTCGTGTTCCTCCCGCACCGTGATCTTTGGGTGCGTCGGTTCTTCACACTCCAACACCCATGTATGCCCGTCAACTTCGCCCGTGGCCCGTGTCCCCGTATCCGTTTCGAAGCGCAAGTGCCCGACGTCCTGTGCCCCGGCGCGTAGATCGAAGGCCCACTTTCCACCGGTATTTTCAATCCAGATAAGTTCGCGATTTGCAGCCTCGGCAAATTGCATGCCACACCTCCTGGCTCATCCGCCACCGGCCATCACTTCGAAGTATGATACAGCACCTCCGTGATTTCGGCTCCCCTATTTCCAGGCTTTCGCCTCGAGAGCCATCCAGGGGCTATCCGCCGAAGCCCGCGTTGAATAAACTGACTGTGCCGGGGGAATCGCTATCTGCCCCAGGAACGAGCGGGGCAGCGGATCGTGACCAGCAGTCAACTGTCTATTTCCTGGCCGGTGCCGTTTTCCGGCACGGCCTGCCTAAGTCACTTAACCGAAAGTTGGGAGCACTTGGTATGAACAAGGAAACGCTCACGATCATCGACAATCGCACTGACGAAACCTATGAACTTCCTCTGACGGACGGCAACATCCGGTCCATGGACCTGCGTCAGATCAAGAAAGACGCCGAGGACTTCGGCGTCATGGGCTACGATCCGGCTTTCATGAACACCGCTTCGTGTCGCAGCCGCGTTACATTCATCGATGGCGAAAAAGGCATTCTTCGCTATCGCGGCTATCCCATAGAAGAACTCGCTGAAAACTGCACGTTTTTGGAGGTCGCGTACCTGCTGCTTAACAGCGAATTGCCCACCGAAACGCAGCTCAAACAATGGGTGGACCTCGTGAAGCTTCACACGATGATCCACGAAACCACCAAGAAATTCCTCGAGGGATTCCGTTACGACGCTCACCCGATGGCGATGCTCATCAGCACCGTCGCGGCGCTATCCACCGTGTACAAAGACGCGCGGCACATATTCGATATCGAATCGCGGCGTCTGAATATGGTGCGGCTGATCGGTAAGATGCCGACCATAGCGGCCTACGCGTACCGCCACAGTCTCGGGTACCCATACGTGTACCCGGATAACGACCTGTCGTACCCGGCCAACTTCATGAACATGCTCTGGAAGATGGTGGAGCCGAAATATGCAGCCAACCCGGTACTTGCCCGCGCCCTGGACATTCTGTTCATTCTGCACGCCGACCACGAACAGAACTGCAGCACCAATGTCATGCGTAGTGTCGGCAGTTCGCATGCCGACCCGTTCGTTTCGACAGCGGCAGCGGCAGCGGCACTCTCGGGTCCACTGCACGGCGGCGCCAATGAAGAAGTTCTGAAGATGCTCGATGAGATCGGCAGCAAGAGCAATGTCCCTGAATTCGTCGAGAAGGTGAAGAACGGACAATGCAAGCTGATGGGCTTCGGCCACCGGGTATATAAGAACTACGATCCGCGCGCCCGGATCATCAAGTGGACAGCCGATCGGGTTTTTGAGGTCACGGGCAAGAATCCGAAACTGGAGATCGCTCTGGAGTTGGAGAAGGTCGCGCTAGAGGATCCGTATTTCGTAAAACGCAAGCTGTATCCTAATGTGGATTTCTATTCGGGCATCATTTATCAGGCCATGGGCTTCCAGCCGGAGATGTTCACCGTGCTTTTTGCCATTCCGCGAACGGTCGGATGGCTGGCGCAATGGGAAGAACTGCTGCAGGACGGTGAGCAGAAGATCGCGCGTCCGCGGCAGGTCTATGTGGGCTGTGATGAGCGGCATGTCATTCCGATGGCCAAGCGCTCGGTGCAGCCTGCGACTGCGTGACCGGTAGCGCCGATCTGCTTCATAGGCCCTGTGCGGACCTCCGGCGCAGGGCCGCCTGTTCGCTCCGCGGCAGGACAGCCGCAAGCAGTCGCAGACTGTACAATAAATGCGATGCTGACACTCAAACTGGCGCGAATTGCGCTGATTGCTTCGGTTGCATTAGTCGGCGCGATCAGCTCGCAACCGAACGCACAGGCGCAAGGAAAAGGCCGCGTGTACGAACTTCGGACATATACGACCTACGAAGGAAAGCTCGACGATCTGCTGACGCGGTTCAGGGATCACACGATTAAGATTTTCGACAGCCACGGGATGACGAGCATCGGCTATTGGGTTCCGGCCGATCCTCCGCGCTCGAAGAACACGTTGATCTACATTCTTTCTCACCCTTCGCGTGAAGCGGCGGCGAAGAATTGGGACGCGTTCCGCAACGACCCGGAATGGAAGAAGGTTCAAGCGGCATCGGAGGCGAACGGCAAAATTGTCGAAAAAGTCGAATCCGTGTTCATGGAGCCGACCGATTTCTCGAAGCTGAAATAAGACAGGCGCGCGCGCTTAGCGCCGCAGTAGCGCCCACGCCAGAAGAAACCACGCCGCGATGAACGACACGCCGCCGAAAGGCGTTACTGCGCCGAGTGTGCGGACTCCGCTGATCGCCAGCGCGTACAGGCTTCCTGAAAAGAGAAGGATTCCTGCAAACAGCAGTGCGCAGACCCAATTGCTTGAGGTCTGCGCGAGAGCGGAGATGCGCGGCAGAAACGAGACGACGAGCAACCCCAGCGCGTGAACGAAATGATAGAACACGGCGCGTTCATAGATGTCCATCGAATAGGCATCGAGCCGCGACCGCAATCCATGCGCCCCAAACGCTCCAATCATCACGGCGAGTCCAAGCAGGACGGCACCCACAGCGCTCCAGTTCATAGTCTTCTTCCAGTATGCCCACGATGAACGCGGACCGTTTGCGAGCCACGGTGAGGTGCGGCATGTACCCTCACCCCGGCCAAGGCCACGACTGGCAAGGACTGCCATCGTCGAAACTTGTAACGAATTCGTTCATGGCGAGTCCATTCTGTCATGCCGGGAGTTCAGATTGCGTTATCATTCCTGGCCGGTGCCCTGGTGGTCACTGCGGCGAACCCTAACCTGGCCTTCTTTCATGGGCTGCGCGATTACCCGGTCGAGAATGTCTTCTCGAGAGGCGTCCTAGCCGGAGACGTCGATGAGGACGGAACCGTCGACCTGGTCATCTCCGGTTCGTACCTTCTCACGGTTCTGTTGAATAACGGCAGTGGGGCGTTTCGGCCCGGCCCGTCCTCCGCTACACCCGACGACACCGAGCCCATGATTCTGGCCGACTTCAACGGCGATGGACATCTCGACATTCTTACTGACGCGACTCTGAATAATCGAGGGCTCTTGGCCCTTCTTGCTGGAGATGGCAAGGGACACTTCGGGCCGGCGGTTCCCATTCAGAACGCTTCCGCAGGAATTTTCGTTTCAGCGGATTTCAACGAGGATGGCAAACCCGACATTGTTGACGGCAGCGGGTACATACTTCTCAACACCGGTACCGGAACGTTCACATTGTCGGACCGGGTCCAGTCGCAACTGTTCGTTTCCGGCGACCTGAACCATGACGGCCACGTGGATCTGGTCGGTGGTGGAGTGTACGGAGGAGATTTCACCGCCTATCTCGGACGTGGCGATGGCACGTTCGGACCTCCGGTGACCTCGCCATCTTCCCTGAGCCTGATGCGCACTCTTCGAATGGGCGACTTCAACCGCGACCACATCCCGGACCTCGTCGCGTTTGACTACCACGTGCCTTCGTTCACTATCTTTTTGGGGCAAGGTGATGGCACCTTCCAGCAGCAAAGTCCCACGCCGCTCACACCGCCTGCCGATGTACTTGGATCTGCCGATCTCGACCGCGACGGCACAATCGACATCGTGACCTCCGCCGGCGGCTACGTGCAGGTGTATCGCGGATTGGGAGATGGAACTTTTGCTCTCGCACCCGGTCCGCCGATCTCGGGCACTCAGGCATTCGCTATTCTGACCGCCGACTTAGATGCCGATGGCGGCCCAGACGTTGTCGTTGGCACCGGGTGGACAACCGTTTCCGTTTTGCTTGGTAACCGAGACGGGACTCTTCGCGAGCCCCCGTCGTTCTTACTCCCACCCGGCACTGGCGGCGCGGCGGACGGCGACTTCAATCAGGACGGCTTCAACGATTTTGCCATTGTAAACTCACAACAGCAATCCGTCTCGGTCTTTTTCAAAAATCCAAACGGAGGGTTGTCGCACGGTCCGGCGTCCCCCGCACCCGCCGTCTTGAGCGTCTACTCAGGCGACTTCAATGGCGACGGCGCGCTCGACCTGCTCGGCATCATGCCCCGTGGAGTCATGGTGCTCCTCGGGCGCGGCGACGGCACCTTCGCCGCCTCCGTGCCGCGACAACTCCCGTTCACGCCGACAGGTACTCCGACGGTGATCGATCTGAACGGCGACGGCAAACTCGACGTACTCGTGCCGCACCTCGGCCACCGGCAGTTCATGCTGTTCGCCGGGAATGGAGACGGCACTCTCCAGCCCGCGCAAACTCTCGATTTCCCCGGCATTAATATCCGAGCCTCCACGGCCGCGGATTTCGACGGCGACGGTATCAACGATATAGTCGCCGACGCGAACGCGTGGCTCCGCTTCTTCAAAGGTAACGGAGACGGCACGTTCCAAATGCCGGTCTTGATCGCCAAGCACATTCATACGGCCGAGCTCTTCGCTGCCGACGTGGACAACGACGGCCGCATGGATGTTGTCACCAGCGATATCAAAGTGTTTCGCGGCAATGGCGACGGCACTTTCCGGCCGCCTCTCGTGTACCCGGGAGGCAGTGGGAACGCGACATCGTTCCATCTGGCCGATCTCAATCGGGACGGCATCCCGGATTTGTTCTTCGTTGATCACGACGCCAACTACACGCCCTTCAGCGAAGGCGACAATGTCGGAGTGCTTCTCGGAACCGGCGGCGGGAATTTCCTTCCCACTCGCTTCTGGGCGGCCGGCAGAGCGCCCGTCCTCGTCGCACCGGTCTTCTACAGGACGAACGAGAAACTAGACCTCGCCGTCGTGAACAAGGACTCAAACTCGGTAACGCTGCTCATCAATGTGACCGGCGAGAGTTCGGCGCAATGAAGGCCTCACCGTGCGGCTAGTGCCGCTAGTTTTGCGGAACCCTCGCACGCCGCCGGCAGGGTGCGGTCGCGCTCGGTGCGACGTTTCAGCCGCTCCAGATAGCGCGAGACGGTCGGCTCCGGGATCTAGCGACCCGCCCGCTTTCCCGACGACGCATGGCAAAGGCCGACTTACTTCTCCTGCTGCACTTTCTTGTATCTCTCGAGGCCGATATTGTCGAGGAACTGCATGGACGCCTTCGCAACAGCCTGGCGTGTTCGCGCGGCACCACCACCACGCCGTCACCGTCCGCCATCACCACATCGCCCGGACGCACCAGCACGCCGCCGAGCGTAACCGGGCGATTTACGGATTCGATTTCGTTGCGGCCCGGACGAAAGCCGCGTCCCATTCGCTTGTGGTACGCCGGGACCTTTTCGTGAATGATCTCGTCGCTGTCGGCAAGTCCGCCGCTCGTGACGACGCCGCGCATGCCCCGCTTTTTCCACTCCAGGATGTTGGATGAGCCGATGCTCCGTGTGTCGTTGTCTCCTTCGGCGTCGATTACCAGAACGCTGCCTGGGAACAACTCGTCCATGAACGGTTCACCGGTGTAGTTCGAGTACCAGTTTGAGACGTCTTTCGGATCCATGCGCGGCATCCGCTTATTCGTTGGAACGTATCGGGCTGTCACCGCAATGCCGAGGATGCGATGCGTGAAATTCTCCGTATCGCGCCACAAAGGGCGGATCGACTCATCGACAATTCCGACATCGTAAAGTGGCCCCGGTTTGCAAGACCAAATTTCGCCTTCAATAAGCTTCGCTCTGGGTCGGCGGGTCTGGTTCGTGGGGCGGCCGTAACCGCCCCTGCCATTCAGGCGCTTGAGTCGGCGCTCCGGTCGCACCTCTGCGTTGCCATATCCTCCGCTCAAGTGCAAATATTGTAGCCGAGTTATTCGGGCCACAATGCGTTAAACCTCGGGGGTTGGGGGCTGGCCCCCATGTTCTAAGAAGATCCATTCCTTGTTCTCGGTTACGGCACCCTATAGCATTCCGCAGGCGTCCGATACTCCAGGCTCTGATGCGGTCGGGCATGGTTGTAGAACTGAAACCACTTGGCGATGCCGCCTCGCGCCTCTGGCACCAACGCATATTCCCGCAAATAGACCTCCTCATACTTCAGCGAGCGCCACAGGCGTTCGATAAAAATGTTGTCGAAGCAGCGCCCACGGCCATCCATGCTAATGGCGATCCCCCGTGTCTCCAGTTCGCCGGTGAACTTCGGACTGGTAAACTGCGAACCTTGGTCAGTATTGAAGATCTCCGGACGCCCCCGGCGTAGCGCCCGATTCAATGCCGCCAGACAAAAGTCGATCTCCATCGTTAGCGATAGCGCCCAACTCAACACGTACCGGCTGTACCAGTCCATGACCGCCACCAGGTACACGAACCCGCCCGCCATCCGAACGTAGGTGATGTCTGTGCTCCACACCTGGTTGACTCGCGTCACCTCGACCCCGTTCAACAGGTACGGATAGACTTTGTGCGCCTCACCGGGCTGGCTCAGCTTCGGTTTCGGATATACGGCCTCGATGCCCATCAACTGCATCAGCCGCTGGACTCGATTCCGGCCCACCTGGTACCCTCTGCCGCACAGCCATTCCCGGATTCGCCGGCTTCCCAGGAAAGGATGGCGCGTGTATTCTTCGTCGATTAGCCGCATCAACATCAGGCTCTCTTCACTCTCGCCCCGAGGCTGGTAGTACAGGCCCGATCGGTTCACGCCCAGCAACGCGCACTGTCGCCGAACGCTAATCTCCGCATGGTCTTGATCCACCAGCAGGCGCAGCTCGTCAGTCGAGCACGCCGACTTTTTTTTTGAGCCAGTCCAACTCGACCTTCAGCCGGCCAATCTCTTGGTAAAGCGCGTCGGTTTCCGCCCCATCGCTGGGGGCCTTGCGCGTCCGCCCATCCACGAATAGCTCCGGCAGTTGATCGATCGCCGCCTTGCGCCACTTGGCAATCTGCATCGGGTGTACCTTGAACTGCGATCCTAGTTGGCTCAGCGTTTTTTCACCCCGGATCGCCTCCGTGGCCACGCGTGCCTTGAACTGTGGACTGTACTGTTTCCTCGTCGTTGTCATCGACTGCTCCTTATCAATGACTCCGCCGAAAGTTTAGCTTATTGCCTGGTCTGAATTCCTGGGTCCACTATATCCTGCAGACCGACGACATCCATTCCGTCGGATACGTCCGAAACGCGGAGCGGTTCGAACAGCTTGAGGATGCGCTGGTTGTCCTCCTGCGAATACTTTTCATAGGGTATGAAGAGGTGCACAGGCGCGGGCACCGTTTTGGGCGCCGACTGGCTCGGCGCACGTTGTGCCTGCGGCCCGGCGATCAGGGCCGGCGCAATAGTGGACACCGCAAACACCGCGATTGCATGAGTTCGATGACGAGACATTGTAAGCTCCTATGAACAGTCTGAGCACTCTCTAGGTGAATGTATCACCTCATATGTGCGTGGAACTCACGTTGGAGATCGGGTGCATCTACAGTTCGCGCAAAGATGACTGGTATTGATGTGCGGAAATGGCGCCATTCGGTGCGCGATCGCGGTACTCTGTCTCAGCTCTGGTCTGCTAATATCGCGTTAATGCCGCGATCCGTAATATTGGCGATTGGGTTCTTGCTGGGTGTTCCCGTTTTGGCGTTCCAAGCACCTTCCCCCGCCACCGTTCAGCCTGACGTGATCGACAAAATACTGAGCATGGTGGGCCCATCCGAGCCGAACACTTTGACCGAAAAGAAGCGCTTCCAACTGTATTTGGTGAACACTGTGGGGCCTATCCCCATATTTGGCGAGGCCCTCGCCGCGGGTATCAGCCAGTGGGGTAACAGACCCGAAGAGTGGGGCCAGGGTTGGAATGCGTACGGGAAGCGCTTTGCGAATAACGTCGCTTACAATGGAGTGCGCCAGAGCATCACCTACGGAACCTCTGTCCTGTTTCACGAGGATAACCGTTACTTTGCTTCGCATAAGCAGGGTTTCTGGCCGCGCACCGGTTATGCCGTCCTCAGCACCATAACGGCTCGGCGACCGGGCGGGGGGCGAAGCTTGTCCGTGTCCAGCGTGGCGGGCGTGATCGGTGCAAGTACGAGCGCCAGTTTTTGGGGTCCGCGAAGTTGGCGGGGCGCAGGCAACATCAGCGTTAACGCCGCTTTCTCTTTCGGCGCAACGGCCGGGTTCAACGTTGTACGGGAGTTCTTGCCGGATCTTTTACAACGTCCTCACAGATAGCCGAGGATTTTTAAAGCGTAGGCCGCGGGTGTGCTGTATGCACTCGACGCCCGTCACCATCGATCGCTGCGTTCGTTCAGCAACAATTCCTCGAAGCGCCTGGGGGTACTGACGACTCCACGCGCATCAGTCTGTGCGTGTAGGCAAGGCTATTGGCAACTGAACAACAAGACAGAAGCAAATTCAGCAAGCCCGCCGGCAGACCGGGGCAGGTACGCTCGTAAGAAATGAGCGGAAACGCGCCCCTCAGGGAACCCTTCCATCGGAGCTGAATTTCGCGGCGGGGTCAGTGATGCTCGAGCGGTGAACACCGACGGTTGCGTTGTTGATCGACGGAGCAATTTGGGATCAGAAAGCTCAAACGTCGGGCCGGCTGCGCCTCATCCGTCGCGCCCGCCACAAGTCTCTCGCCCTCAGTCGCGAGGTTCCTCGATCCTCAAAATGCGATCTGCAGCGACATCCTTCATACTCTGCACCCTCCCGTCGGGCCACCGGATTTCTATCGTCGCTGCGACCACCTCACTGCCCAGGCCGAAGTGAAGTCGGAGATCGCTGGTGGACATGAACCCGGTCGAACCCGTCACGTGGTTGTAGAGCATACGGCCCGAAGGAGTGGTGAGTTTGACCTTGGCGCCAACGGCATCCCGGTTGGACTTGCTGCCAACGAGTTTCAATAGCAGCCAGTGATTTCCGTTGTCGGCGGAGTTGATCAGGATTCGTGGTTTCTGGTTCAACGAAGTGACAGCGATATCCATGAACCCGTCGTTGTTTAGATCGGCGAAAGCAGAACCACGCTGATAACCAACTCGGAGGAAGTCCAAGCCCATGTCGGCTGAGACGTTCACGAACTCCTTGCCACCCTGGTTCTCGAACATCGTGTCGTGCTGGGGCGACGACGAGGTCAGGTTGTCAACGTCACCATTCGATGAATAAATGTCTTTCCACCCGTCATTATCGTAATCGATAAAACCATTACTCCAACCGGACAGGTGCTCGCTCAATTGAAGGATTTTCGCGGACCGCGAAGAGTATCGAAACGATTTCCCGCCGTGATTGCGAAAAAGAGCCCACGTCTGCCCCATCAGGTTGTTGTAGAAGATGTCGACGAAACCGTCGTTATCGAAATCTTTGGCATCGGCGCCCATCGCTGAGACCGTCGCGCCCATATCGTTGTAAGCTACGCCGGATTCAAGCCCGACTTCTTTGAACATACCGTTGCCTTGATTCATGAACAGAAAGTTGGGTTCGGTATCGTTCGCGATGAATATATCCATCCAACCGTCATCATTGAAGTCGGCGATGCCGATGCCCATGCCCTTGCCGGGTAACTTCCCCAACCCTGACTTGTCCGTCACATCCTCGAATCGCCCGCCGCCGAGGTTGTGATAGAGCCTGTGTGGAACCGGCGGGTATGTTTGCGGATGACAATACGCTTCCACGGTGCCTACGCTACAGCGGCGATCGTCGTCAGGCGTCCAGAGCGTGTAATTTGAAAGCACGAGATCGAGCAGCCCGTCATTATCGTAGTCGAGCCATGCCGCTTGAACGCTGAGTGTCTTCGCCGGTTTCGCGCCGAGGCCGGACTGGTCCGTAACATCGGTAAGAGTACCGTTGCCATTGTTGTGATACAGCGTGTTCTTGCCGGTATTGGCGATAAACACGTCAGGGTAACCGTCGTTGTCGTAATCGCCGACCGTCACGCCGTAGCTGTAATCCAACCGTTCGCCTGCAATGCCGGCCTTCGCAGTAACGTCTTCGAACGTCCCATCGCCTTTGTTGCGGAGCAGGCAGTTGAAGAATGCAGGCCCGGTCTTTTTCAACGAGGGTAACTCAGCGCCGTTGCTGAACAGGATATCCATGTGCCCGTCGTTGTCGAAGTCCAGGATGCCAATGCCACCGCACATCGGCTGCTGGAAATATTTCCGGCCAGTGTAGTTGTTGTTCGTAGTGTACGAGAATGTTGACCGCGCGGCAATATCCGTGAAGTGAGTTCGTCGGGTCGATGCCACAACCCGGGGTCCCGGCCAGATCCAGGCTGCGAAAGCGATGGCGAGCCCGACAGGCACCACTGCGGAACCCCTCATGGCAACGCCAGTATATAATACCCGCCAAGAATGATCGGCAAGAGTGTCGCCGTTGCTGTAATCGTTTTCGTCGGAGCGGCGAAGCACATCTCCGCGCAAGAAACTCTGCTTCGCCAAGCGGCGCGGCTCGATTCCGAACACAACTGCGCAGGGGCGGAACAGATTTACCAGCAGGTATTGGCTCGAGGTCCGGCCAGCCCCGCCGTACTGAACAACCTCGGCAATCACTACCTGGTTTGTGGCAATTCCGAGCGGGCTCGCGAATATTTCGAGCGGTTGCTGCAAGTCAACCCGGCGCACCCCAATGCCAACCTGCAGTTGGCCCGCATTGCCGCAAATCGGCACGACGGCGCACGGGCGCTTCAATATCTTGCTCATGTCAAGGATTCGCGACCAACGACCCGAATGCTCCACGCCGAGGCGCTGCATTGGGCCGGGAAGCGCGCGGAGGCCGCCGCAGTCATGGATGGAATGCAGACTGAGAGTCGCGCCGACCCGCGACTCACTTATCTCTACGCGATCACATGCGCACGCATCGAGTTGTACGATCGGGCGGTGGCGGCATTCAACGCCGTCCTGGCCCTCCATCCGGATGACTTCGACGTGTTGTTCAATCTCGGGCGCGCAGCATCTCGAGCGAAGATGTACGACCGCGCTTTGTCGGCGCTTTCGGTTGCCGCAAGACTGCAGCCTCGCAGCGTGGAGACGTTAACGGAACTCGCGGCTGTCAATGCTGCGCTCGGTGATTACACCCGCGCCGTGTACCTGTTGGTCCAGGCCAAGCAACTGGCCCCCGGGCGTCCCGAAATCGTACTCGGGCTGGCACACGCGGCTCAAATTGGCGAATACTACGGAGATGCGGCGCTGGCGTACGACGAATACCTACGATTGAAACCGGACGACGATAGTGCGCGGCGCGACCGGGCATTGGTCTGCGGCTTCACGGATACCCGGCAGGCGGAGGGGCTGAAGGAGATCGAGTCGTATGTCCAGAAGCATCCGGCCGATCCGCTGGGACACTACTACCTTGCCCAACTAACCTGGCGCGATCACCCGCAGCAGGCGGCCGACGCGCTCACAACCGCTCTGAAGCTCGATCCGAGACTCGCCGCGGCCCATCTCAACCTCGGCTGGTTGCTGAATCGTGAAGGGAAAACCGCTGACGCGATCAAGCACTTCGAACGGGCAAGCGAACTGACACCGACCGACTGCCGGGCTCTCGATCAACTCGGCGCGGCATACGTCGCAATCGATCGTGCCGCCGACGCGGAAACAGTGCTCCGTCGCGCCGTCGCCCTGTCTCCGAATGACCCCGAAATTCTGATGCACCTGGGGCGCGCTTTGATGGAGAACGGCAAAGCCGCGGAGGCACGGGAGTACCTTCAAAAATTCAAGAAGGTGGCTCCGGAGAGAGTGCGGGGGCCTTGGCGGCAGGCCGCGATGATTGAGTCCGCCGGACTATCGCCATCCGAGCGGAACAGGCGCGAAATTGACCGGCTTCGCAGAGAAGCGAGCAGCCACCAGGACGATCCGGAACTGCAACTACGCCTGGCTAGTCTGTTGTTGGCGGCGGGTAGAGCGGGCGAGGCAGACAGCGAATTTCGAGTGCTGCTCACTCGCAACGCGCAGAGTCGGGTTTGGCAGCAGGGTGGCGCTTTCCTGTTGAGCATGGGTCGATACAGCCTGGCACGAGAATTCCTGGCGCGGGCGGCGGCTGCGAACCCTGCGGCAAATCTGGATTTGGCTACCGCGGTTTTCTACCTCGAAGGGCCCACCACATCTCTGGCCGTGCTCGAACAGGTTCCGGCCGGGCAACGATCGGGGGACTGGCTGCTGCTGAAAGCGAAGATTCTGGACGCGGCGGGTCGCGCCGCGGATTCGGAAACCGTACTCGAGCAAGGCCTCGAAGCATCGGTTTCGCGGCCGCGAATCGCTCGCGAAGCCGCACTTCTGCTGGTTCGGCACGGGCGCAACGAGAAGGCACTCGACTTTCTGAATAAGGCGGCGCACGACGATCCGGACCTGCAGTTGACACGGGCAGCCGTGCTCGCATTGATGAACCGCTTCGGCTCGGCCGAACAGAGCCTCAAGAACATTGAAGCACTGTGGCCGGAGTGGGATCGGCCCTATGTGGTCCACGGTCTCCTACTCGAAAAGCAGCGCCCGGCTGAGGCGAAGCGGAAACTCGAGACCGCCTTGGGGCTCGGGTCTACGGAACCGGCGGCAACATGCGCCTTGGCGCGGCTTGCAGCGACGCCGGCGCCCGATCCGAAATGCGCATGCGCCAAAGGATTATTCGAGCTGCTGTTCCCCGCCTGCGGCAACCGGCCACAAGCCGCAACGGCTAAGGAATAACGCGGTAGCCGATGATTTCCGACTGGCTGCTTTGCGTGCCCATGTGGTAATGGCGCAGCAGGATTTCGAGCTGTTCCACTTTCGCGGCTGGATCGATACCTAAGTTGCGCAACGAGGCGGTGAGGCGCGGCACATCGGTCACCAGTTCACCAGCCGCTTCCGTGCCCTCCATATTCGTTCCCGCAATCAGCAGAACAAAGCCCTTGCGCGAAAGATTGCGAACCAGTGAAATGATGGCGTACCCCATTCCCGGCATAGGCGTGCCCGCAGTACCCACATAGACCGGGGATTCGCCTTCCCGGGGTGCCCGGTTCAGACAAACCTGCTTACCGGTAACCGGATCGTACTCGATGTGAAAATTCAGACGGTCGTTCACCAGCGTGACCCACGGATTGGCATAAGCGGATCCGAGCAAGATGATGGACCTGTCCGATTTGAAATCGTCGAGTTGCACCATCCGTCCCGAACGGACTGCGATGGAACATCCGCCGGCGTGCAGTGTGCTGCCGATTCGCGCCGCAACAATCACGTCGCCGATGCTGGTGATGGGCATCCGGGCCAGACTGGGAATCGAAGGCACAAGTGTACCCACGTCGTCCAGCCAGCGCCGGCTGGTGTATACCTGCAACGACTCGTCCGAGTGAACCAGCGACTTGTAGAACGAGAAGTTCGAATCGGCCGCTACTACTGCGATCGTCGCGCCTGGCGCGGTTATATGCGACCACGGCAGCACAGATAGATGAGGAGACCTCGACTCGGCCGAGCGCATCGTCAGGTTCTGCACAGCGAGAACGACGCACACTGCCGCCAGCACGCCGGCGACGCTCCAACCTACCCACGAGCGGCGCCACAAAACTGTTGGCGTCCCCACTTCAGAACTTGGAAGGTTCGTAGGCGCGTGAACGGGCTCAAACTCCGGGACGTAGGATCCGGGCGCCAGCCCGATCCGGATCTCCGAACCCGGAACTGCTGAATTCTGATAGTGAAGGGCCAGACGTTTGCGAACGTCGTTGGCGGCAACACGCACGATCGCATCCTGTCCCGTGTCGTAATCGATGTCCCGGTGAAACAGTTCGACTCCGATCGTGCGTTCCTTGAGGCGCTCGACTGAGCCGTCAAGCGCGTTCTCGACCAGATAGCTCAGCAGCATCTGGCCGCGATGGCTTCCACGGAACTCGGAACTCTCGAGGATGGCTTCCAATTCCCGCCGGACAGCGGTGTGCGTCGAGTTGCCGTTCGAGGAGCGAGATGCCGTCCTCGAATCTGCGTTGGAACAGGATCCTGCCGCTTTCTCTTTTGGAACCGGCACAAGCAAACCTCGCCGCAAATCGTATCACATAACCGTTATGAAAACAGCGGGAATTTGGACTCGAATTTTCAACAACGTACGAGGCCGTTACGAAACCGGCCTATCGTATACGCCGCCCACGCCGCGGCTCAGAATTGTAGGCGCCACTGTCAGGCTAACTTTTATTGATCGCAGATGATAGATCATCCGCGGGAGGCGAATTCATGAATTTTCCAAGAATTAGTACGTTGAGCCGGCGTTCCATGATTCGTAAGGCGGCTCTTTCCGGTGGGTTGAGCGCGATTTTCAAAATGACCGAGGGCAGCGTTTCAGCTCAACAACGGCCGCCCGGGCAGAGCCGGGGCAGCGGGGGCGACGCCCAGGGATACATATTCGGCGGACCCGGCATGCGCGGCGCCAGAGTGCATTACGGGCCGATCAACAAATATTCGTCGCCCAGCGAACTGCGCATCACGGACATGCGTGCGGTGACGGTCGCGGCGAACTACGACTACAACATCATCCGGCTCGATACGAACCAGGGCGTGTACGGATTGGGCGAGGTCCGCGATGCCGGCTCGAAGAATTCCGCCCTCATGCTGAAGCCCTGGGTGGTGGGGCAGAACCCGTTGGACATCAGCGGCGTTCTTCGCCGCATTCGCCCATACGCGTGGCACGGGCGCCAGGGCGGAGGATACTCATCCATCGATCTTGCGCTCCACGACATTGTCGGCAAGGTTTTCGGCGTACCCGTCTGGCGTCTACTCGGTGATAAGAAGCGCGATCGCATTCGAATGTATTGCGACACCGCTGAGTCCAACGATCCTAAGATCTACGCGGAGCGCATGCTAGCCCTACCTTCGCATTCCTGAACGGCAAAAGGGCATTGTCGGTGGCTCCAGTGCTGTAAGAGATGGTCAGCGTGCTTTCGCCTCGAATATGTGCTACATGAAAGATATGCATGTATTCGAACGGGATGTGAATGGCTGCCGCTATCGTATCGCGGCCCAGTCGGTGTGGGACCCGGCCCGTGGTCGCTCGGTTGCGCGCCAGATTGTGCTTGGCCCGGCAACAGCGGCGCCGGTCGCCGATCTCGCCGCCACGCGAACCGTGGGTACGCGTGCCGTTGGGGATGTCGGCGCTCTGATTTGGGTCGCCGAGCAACTCGATCTGATAACCCACATCGACCGGGCATGCGGCAACCTGGGCGCCAAGGACGGCCCCTCTGTCGGCGAGTTGGCTGTGGCGGTCGCCATCCAGCGGGCGTGCTCGCCCGGACCCAAGCGGGACTTGGCGGAGTTTCTGGATGAGAGCGTGCCGCGCTTGTCGTGTCTGCCATCTTCGGCATTCAGCGGACAGGCATACCATCGGGTGGCCCAGCAGGTCAGTGATGAGCAATTAGAGCAAGCGCAGGTAGCTATTGCGAAAGCGGCGGTGGCCCGGTTCGAGCTTTCAGCCGACGTGCTGGCGTTCGATACAACCAACTTCGACACCCACATCGCGACGGTAACACCCGGCAAGTTGGCGCGTCGCGGGCATGCTAAGAGCAAACGGCGTGATCTGCGCGTGGTTGGGCTTGGCGTGCTGGTCAGCGAGACGGGCCACGTGCCGTTGCTATACCGGACCTATTCGGGGAACAGTTCGGATCAAACCGTGCTGGGTGACTGCCTGGATGGGTTGAGTGCGCTACACCAGTCGCTGGACGAGGGGGAGGGACGTCCACGAGCGCAGCGGACGCTGGTGCGGGATGGCGGAAGTTGGAGTCCTCAGTTGGAACTGGATCTGGACGTGGCCGGCTACTACAGCCTGATCTCGTTACCGCTGGGACATGCGGCTGCGGAACAGGCGCTGCAGATGGCGGCCAAGCGAGGTGCAATGAAGTGGCTGACTGGCAAACTGAGCGAAGTACGCGCGGCGCGCGTGCGAGCGAAGGTCGGCAAACTGGACCGCACGCTGGTGGTGGTGGAGAGCCAGGAACTGCTGGCGGGTCAGAAACGTGGCATTGCGGTGGCGTTGCGCAAAGCGAAGGCGGAGTTAGGCAAACTGGATCGACTGGTGCAAGCGAAACGCATCTCGCGCAGCAGCCTGGAGCAACGGATAAAGAAGACGCTTGCCCGCGAACATTTGTCGAACTTCGTGGTGACGAAGGTCGGCGGAGGCGACACCAATCCGACCTTACGCTGGCATGTAGATGCGGCGTTGCGCCGCCAACTGGAGAAGACCCGGCTCGGACGGCGGGTGCTGTGCACGGATCAACACCTGTGGAGCACGGGCCGGATTGTGCACGGGTTCCGTGGTCAGTGGAACGTTGAAGAACTGTTCCGCCGGGCCAAGAAGGGAGGCGTGGTGCCCTGGGGACCGTCGCATCAGTGGGCGGACGGGTCGCTACGTCTGCATACCTTTGCCACTGTGCTTGGGCTGATGCTTGTGAGTCTGGCGAAGATCGCGCTTGGAACAGGCAACTCCGCCCTCGCGATGATGGGCGAGCTAGCCGAAGTCCGCGCGACCCTGGTGCGTACGACGACGCGCGGGCCGGGGCGTCGGGCGACCGTGATGCTTGCACCGGACCTGACAGCCCAACAGCGCCGGGCGGTGAAAATCTTCGACCTCGACCGCTGGATGCCAACACTTCTTTCATGTATGACTAGCCGACCTCTTCGTACATGATTGATGCCCAAAACCCGGATTTACTTAACTTTGATGCGAAGGTAGGGCTAGCACGCCGGAAGACCGGTTATACGTGGTTCAAAATGGACCTGCGCACGCAACCGCTGATCGGCGACAAGCCGGGCGCGGTGGACATGCGGGGGGTGGCCACCGAAAAAGGACTCCAACTTCTTTGTGAATACATTGCCGCCGTCCGCGACGTGATCGGGTATCAACATCCTCTCTCGGCGGACCACTTCGGAATGCTGGACGTTTCCGACTCGATCCGCTACGCCCGCGCGTTCGAACCGTACCGGCTGGCTTGGGCCGAGGACATTCTACAGGTCGGGACACTGAACACCGGCGACGCTCCGTTGAACTGGAAAGCGTATCGCATGATCAGAGATGCCACTGCCACACCGCTGGCCATGGGTGAGAGTCTGTTCGGGCTCGAGGAAGGATTCAAGAACTTCATCGACAACGACGCCGTCAGCATTATCCATCCCGACCCGGGCACATGCGGGCAATGCCGCGAAACGAAGCGGATCGGCGATTATGCGAACGCGCACGGAACGGGAGTTGCAATTCACATGGCGGGCTCTCCTTTGGCGACACTTGGCGCCGTTCACACCGCGGCTACCTTCGACAATTTCCTGGCCATGGAGTGCCACGCGGTGGATTTCATGTCGTGGTGGCAGGAGTTGGTAACCGGGATTCCCAAGCCGGTCATCGCGGACGGGCATATCGCCGTCCCCGACACGCCAGGACTGGGGATCGAACTGAATGAACCCGTCGTAAAAGAACACCTGCGATTCCCCGGCTATTTCGAGCCGACGACGGATTGGGACAACGCGATGACACGGCCGCAGGGCACTCATGGATATCCCCACTTCGACGAGAACGGCAAGTGGGTTACCGACGACAGCGGCCGTTAATTCTGTAAACCAGGTCAACCTTCAGGTCGACATCGGCCGGAAAGGAATACGTTAATGAAAGTCGTTCTACGAACTCTGTTATGCGTTTCCCTGATTCCTGGCTGTGCCTTCGGCCAAGCGGCCAGGACTGGGACGCTGGTAGGAACTGTCACCGACAGCACCGGCGCAGTCGTTCCGGGAGCCAGAATCACCGTCACGAATCTCGAAACTGCCTTCATCTCGAAAGGCGAAACCAATTCTGAAGGCGCCTATTACATTCCATTCCTTGCTGTTGGAACGTACGAGTTGAGGGTGGAATCGGCGGGGTTCAAATCTTATTTGCAAACCGGAATACAGGTGCGCGCAGCGGAAGTGCCGCGCATCGATGTGCGTCTCGATATTGGTGCTACTTCCGAATCGGTTCAGGTCACGGGAGGCGCGGCGCTGCTCGAAACCGAGACCTCACAAGTTTCGCAGACCATGGAGCACACTGCCATTCAGCAAATCCCGATTCTGCAGATGAAGGCGCATCGCCTTCTGTACTACGTCGAGGGCCTGCAGATCCGCGGCGCCGATGCCAGCGTGCTCGGCCAATCATCCAGTGCGCTCGGTTTCACGCTGGACGGCGTTAGCGGAAAGACATCCGTGCGCGATGCCATTGGCGACACGAACACGAGCGTTCAGCCCGCTCTGGATGCGCTCGCGGAGGCGAAAGTCTATACAACGGGCGCACCGGCGGAAATCGGACACGCTTCGGGCGGTATGCTCGCCATGACCTTCCGTAGCGGCACCAACGAAATCCATGGGTCGCTCGAAGATCGTTGGACCAATAACGCGATGACCCACCGCGGATATCTGGAACAGGGCGCGCGAAAGAATCCGATCACTTTTCATCAAGGACAGGCGACTATCTCCGGCCCGGTAGTGATACCGAAACTCTACAACGGCCGCAATCGGACGTTCTTCCTGTTCGCCTACGGCAGGCATCATGAGAAGACCGACGAGCCGCAGACTGCGACCGTACCCGACGCTAACATGTTGAACGGCGACTTCAGTTTCCCTCAGGTCGCAGGCGGCGGGTACCCGATTTACGATCCACGATCCATGCGGCAGGAGAACGGCACTTGGACGGCGGATCTGTTTCCGAATTTCATGATTCCGAAGTCGCGATTCGATTCCGCGGTCGCGAACTTCCTCGCGCTGAATCCCTGGCAGAGTGCGAACAATCCCGGGGGTGCCACCTACAGCCGCACCGGACCCACAAACGACTATCTCGGTTACACCGTTTATCGTTCCTATCGCAGCCGCTTCGATTCGAAGATCGACCACCAGATCAGCGCGAAGAATAAGTTCTTCGTGCGGAACTCGTGGAACCGGCATCGGCAACTCGGACGCATTAGCGCTTACCTCAACAACCGCGAACTCGACAGCGCGACGCCCAGTTTTGGACGGCCGAATCCAATCGACCAACAAAACTGGGGATTTGCCGATTACCACACTTTCACTCCAACCCTTCTCAATGAAGTTCGGCTCGGCTTCGGCCGTCGGGTCACTACCGTCGATCCACCCACTGCCAATGCCGGTTGGGCCGAGAAGTTAGGTATCGCCGGAGTGGGCCCGGAGAATTTCCCGACGTTCAGTTCCGGCGCGGTCGGCACCGCTTTGTACGGCATCAGTCCCGGCGCCTACAGCCGCACCATTGCCGAAGACATAACGTTCCAGAACAACGTGACCAAGATCATGGGCCGCGCCACGATCAAGTTCGGCTACGAATCGATTCGGACGCGGGAGAACGGCGTTGATGAAGTGCTGCCGTCGGGAAACTATGTATTCGCAACGAACGGCACCGCACTTCCGTTCACTCCGAATACCGGCAACATATTTGCGTCGTTCCTGCTCGGCGCAGTTACGTCCGGCACATATACCGAACGGGTGTGGAACCGATTGCCGCGCTGGTGGAGCCATTCCGGTTACGTTCAAACAGACTGGAAGGTCACTCCCGCCCTCACCTTAAATCTCGGAATCCGTTACACATTGGAAACGCCATTCCAGGATAAGTGGGGGCACCAATCGCAGTTCGATCCTAACGTCACGGATCCTCTTACAGGCAGGATGGGCGCAATCACACATCCCAATAATTCCATCTACTCCGCAGACAAGAATAACTTCCAACCCCGTGTCGGCATGGCCTGGAGTTTCAACCAGAAAATGGTGTTCCGCGGCTCCTTCGGGCTGCTCACGCAGGACCTGATGCCGAGAGCGGGATCCGAAGACTACACCTCCACAGCAGTGGTGCAGCCGCTGGCAGGCGATCCTCGTCCAGCTTTCTATCTATCGCAAGGGCCGGGCACGATCCCGTTCGTACAGAACGCCGACGGAACGTCGCCGTTCGTTGGCACCAACTACAGCGGACGAGGCGCCACCTATATTGATCCCAATCTGCGACTCCCGTACGTCCTGAACTGGTCGGGAAGCGTGCAGACGCAGTGGGGACCGGCATGGCTCACAGAGTTGCTGTACCAGGGGTCGTCGGGGGTCGGCCTATCCGCTTCAGGGAATCTCAACCAACTCCCGAAGTCGATCTACGATTCGACGGACGTCACTTTCCTCAACGCGGTGTATGCCGCGGTGCAGAACTACCGGCCGTACCCGCAATTCGGAACCATCACCTACACGACGAACGCCGGCCACAGCACGTACCACGGCTTCACCACCCGCGTGGAGAAGCGCTACGCTTCCGACGGACTCATTCTCAACGCGCACTACACCTGGAGCAAGAACCTGTCGGGAACGATGGGTGACGGATGGCAATTCTACAACTGGCAGCTCACAAAAGGGCCGACGACATTCGATACTCGCCACCGGTTCATCATTCAGGCGATGTACGATCTGCCCGTAGGCAAAGGACGCCGGTTCCTCAACCGCGGCGGTGTGGTGAATGCCGTTCTTGGGGGATGGAACGTCGTGATGATTGAGACCGCGCAGTCGGGCCCCGCGGTTACCTTTACGTTTGCGGGCAGTCCGTACCGCTATCTGCCAGGTCCACTTCGCCCGAATCAGATTTCATCCGACGTCAAAGTGTCCGACTGGAGCATCGGGCCGAACCGCTTCCCGATGAATGCCCAGAACCCGCTGTTCAATTTGAATGCGTTCGCCTATCCCGCCGCGTACACGCCCGGGTCGTTGGGCGTGGGCACCTCCACCGCAGTGTGGCTGATCTGGCCTCAATGGTCCCTCTCCAAAGGGTGGGAGCTGAAAGAGCGGTTCAAGTTCCGCATTCGGTTGGATGGTAACAACCTCCCCGTCCGGTTTATGCCGACGACGCTGAACTCGACTGTGAACTTCAGCAGCCCCGAAAGTTTCGCGAAGTACGCGCTACAGACCAGTTCCAGCTACTCCACCATGGGAGGCTTCAACGGCCAGCTCATCATCGGGGGCCGCTTCGAGTTCTGAATCCTGCTCAGGCGGGCTGGCAGCGACCTCGACCCGCCTGAGCCCCTGTACATAACCGTTAGGCCGGGCAGCAAGAATCGGCCTCCTATTTTCAATAACGTACGAAGCCGTTACGGAACCGCCCTATCGTAGACAACAAAATTTCTGCGACCCAGAATCGTGAAGGCGTCGACGAATGCGCTTTAAATGACTAGAGACGATAGATCATCCGCAAACAGTCTCGGGTGCCTGGATATCGACACGATGCCGAGGACTCCGTCTCTGCCGGAGACGGTAGCGGGCAAGATCAGGGACGCCATCCTCACCGACCGGCTCCGCCCGGGGCAACGTCTGGTTGAACACAAAGTCGCTGGGCATTTCGCCATCGGTCAGCCGACCTTGCGAGAGGCTTTGCGGGAACTGGAGGCACAGGGGTTTGTCCGGAGGTCGCCCAAAAGAGGAACCTATGTCACGGAGTTGACCGCTGAGGAGTACCGGCACTCTCACGATGTTCGGATGGCGCTGGAATCCCTGGCGATGGAGCGCGCCGCGCCGAATGTGACCAGTGAGGTGCTGCGCGAGCTCGAAGAGTCGTTGGATCAACTAGCCGTCGCCGCCCGCCAGCCGGATTTGACCCGCTATCACAACAACGACATGGATTTTCACAAGATTATCTGGCGGCTGACCGGAAACGATTGTCTGTTCCAGGCGTTGGAGCGGGTCACGTTCGGGTTGTTTGCTTTCGCTCTGCTGGGCCGTCCGCGTGCCGGCGCACGCCCCGATCTATTGGCCGCGATAGAACAGCACCGGACCATCCTGGAGGGGTTGCGCACACGGGACCCGAGAACGGCACGGGATACCTTCGCGGAAACGACGTTGCGGTTTTGGAAGGAACAGCATCACATCGAGATCGGTCCGCTGGCGCGGCCGGCTCGAGAATTCACTCAGGTGTAAGCCGGGACCGATGGAAAGTGCCGCCGGTTTCGATCAGGGGTAGCAAGCGAGAAAGGAAATGTTCATGTGGAAAATGAGGTGCTTCGCATTTCTAATACTGACGGCCACGCTTGTGACGGGGCAGGATTACCGGGGCAGGGTCCAGGGTACCGTCAAGGATTCAACGGATGCAGTCATTCCCGGGGCTACTGTCACTTTGCGCAACATCAATACAGGGGTCGCCGCCGTTCGCACCACCAGCGGCACCGGCTTGTATATCTTCGATCTCGTGGAACCTGGAACGTACAGCCTCACTGCCGAGAATCCAGGGTTCTCGAAATTCGTTCAGGAGAACGTACCCGTGGCGGCCCGCGCCGACATCACCGTCGACGCGATCCTCAAAACCGGCGACATTCTCGAAACGGTCACTGTGGCAGGGCAGGCCAGCCAAGTGCAGTTCAGCACAAGTAAGTTGGAAACCTCCGTTGAATCCAAGATCTCCGAAGAGATTCCGCAGATTTACCGGAGTCCATTCGTTCTGGCCACTTTGGATCCTTCTGTGCTAAAGCAGGACAGCAGCACGGAATATAACCCGTTCAACAGTTGGGGCCCAAACAACCTGAGCGTCGGCGGTGGTGCAAGTTACTCCAACGACCTTCAGGTGGATGGCAGCCGCGTGGGCATCAGCGTCAAGACCGGATACGTCCCCACGCCCGATATGGTCCAAGAAGTCGTCATTTCACAAAATACGGTTGACGCCGAATTCGGCCATGGGTCCGGATCGGCAATTTCCATCGTCACTAAGGCAGGAACGAATCAGTGGCACGGGAATGCTTACTACTATGGCCGGTATCCTTGGGTGTCGGCGGTTTCCGATCGTGTTTTCCGCACGCTCAACCTCGACCGGCAACAGATGTACGGCGGCACTCTCGGCCATCCGATCCTGAAGAATCGCCTGTTCAACTTCGTCTCTTTTGAAGGATGGAAGTGGACGCAGGCTGCTTCTCCGTACACGGCCACGCTGCCGACCGCCGCCGAACGCACCGGCGACTTTTCGCAATCGATCAACGCCAAAGGCGGCATGAACGTGATCTACGATCCGCTGACGACTCAGACGTCGGCCGATGGCAAGGCGGTCACACGCACCCCATTCCCGGGAAACGTCATTCCGGCCTCGCGCCAGGATCCGATAGCGGTGAAATACATGTCGGCGCTTTGGCAACCCAACCGGCCCGGTACCGGATACGATCACTTGAACAACTATGTTATTCCCCTGCCGGTCAACTATCCTTACAAGAACTTCGCGGACCGCGTGGACTTCCACATCAGCGACAAGCTGTCGATGAGTTTCCGCGCCCAGATCTTCCGAACGCCAGTGACGGCCTCAAATCCGACCGGTTCACCGCTGTTCAATAACGATCGCGGAAGCAGCCGTGATGGCAACACTTACTCGGGCAGTATCACTTACACGCTCGACGCGCGAACCGTAATCAGCGGAAGTGCCGACTATCACGACTTCACCGACGCGTCGGCCTTCGGCGCTCAGGCAGACGCCTGGACATTCGCCGGTCTGTACCCAAACAGCAGCTTCTACAAGGCCGTGTATGCGGATTCCACCATTCCGGTGCTGCAGGCCCGCATGACCGTCAGCGGCGACGGCGGACGTTGGGTGAGCATGGGGGCGCAAGGCGGATATTGGAACCAACTGCCGAGCGGCAACGGCTTGAATATCAAGATCGCGCGCCAGCAGGGTTCCCATTATCTAAAAGCAGGCTTCGAGACGCTGAACACGCATGCTCCGAGTCTGCTGCAACTCGCGAATCCGGGATTCGGGTTCAGTTGGGAACCCACGAATTCGACCTATGTGAATCCCGATATTGCGGAGTCCGGCAACCCGTACGCCACATTCCTGCTTGGCGCCGTGGTTCCGATCAGCGGAGCCGGAGCAAATGCGTGGGATACAAACGGAACGTCCATGCCTGCGCTGATTACGCCGAACTTCTCCAGCCGTTTTTATGGCGTCTACATCAACGACGACTGGAAAATCACGCAGAACCTTACCCTCAACCTCGGCATGCGGTGGGAGTACGAACAGCCATTCACCGAGGAGCAGAACCGTCTGACCGCTCCGATGGATCTCAGCGGGTCGCTTCCGGAATTGGCAGGAGTAACCCAGCCGGCGGCAATGAAGCAGTTCTATAGCGGACCTTGGAATCTGACCGGTACGTTCCAGTTCCCCACCGACGGTAATCGCGGCGCGTGGAACTCCGACGGCGGAATCTGGTCGCCACGCATCGGAATCGCGTACCGATTGAGCGACAAGATGTCGATTCGCGCCGGCTATGGCCGTTACGCCAACCCGTGGAGCATGGATAACAACGCGACGAACCAATTCAGCACTCCAACCTTGGGCTATTCGAACTACACGGACGCTCCGCCGATGGTGCTCGGAATTCCACAGATGGCACTGAACGATCCCTTCAATTCGTCTTTCCCGGTGCAGCCGAGTATCGGGAACAAGTACGGAGCGTACACGGCGATTGGTGGCGGCGTCACGTACTTTACCGCCAACCGTCCCCATTCTTTCAGCAACCGTGTGAACCTCTCGGTGCAACGGCAACTGCCACATGGAATCATCGCCGACGTGACCTACTTCCTAAATCGCTCGACGATGATCAACAACGTCAACTACGACATCAATCAGGTGGATCCTCGAATCGCTCTGCAGTACGGGGCGGCAACCAATGCCACTATGCCGAATCCGTTCTACCACCTGTCCATACCGAACCCGAGTCCGGGTGCGTTGTGGAATCAGGCCACCATCGGCGTGACGTCGTTGGCGCGTCCGTATCCGCAATACGGCGGTATCACCGTGATTGACGGCATATCCGGCGGCGATATGACCTATCACTCGCTGCAAATGAAGGCGACGAAATCGTTCAGCAGCGGCTACACGTTGTTGGTCGCTTATAACTATCACGTCCAGGTGAATCGGACGTTTTACGATAATGTGGACAACTACCTGCAAAACTGGAGTTCGCTCGACTCCGGCACGCCGCGGCATCGAATCGTGGCATCCGGCACTTGGGCACTTCCGATCGGCCGGGGCCGCGCCTTTCTGTCCGGCGCCAGCCGCATGCTCGATCTGCTGGTGGGCGGTTGGAACATCGCGGGTGTCTCAACTTGGCACAGCGGTACTCTCCTGAACTTCCCGGCGATGGTGGTGAACGGCGATCCGAAGATCGACAATCCCGGTCCGGACGGTTGGTTCAATACCTCGGTGTTTACCAGGTTGCCGGCCTATACGCGACGCTCGAACCCCTGGTATTACTCGGGTATTCGGGGGCCGCAGTTCTACCATATCGACGGAACCCTGAACAAGGACTTTAGTGTTACCGAACGGATCCGGTTGCAAATGCACATGGATGCGTTCAACGCCCTTAATAACATGAACTGGAACAATCCGAATATGACGGTCGGAAGCAGCCAGTTCGGCAAATCCACCGATATTTACTCGCAGGATTTTGGAAGACGGCTTCAACTCGGGCTGAAATTGAGCTTCTGAAACTCTGCGGTCTTCCTTGTTGCGGAACCTGCGTGTTCGCGGCTGAGCGGCCACGCGGGTTCTGCATAACCGGCCGGCAATGCGAAAGCCTGTAATGCGAATCCTGGTTTGTGCACTTATCTCCGGAATTGCCGGCATTCTTGCCGCCGCTCAACCGGCGTCCATCATAGTCGACTACCCTCTCGATCAAACGATCTTTCCGCCAGAGATTACGCCTCCCACCTTCCTCTGGCGCGACCCATCGCCGGCCGCAGACACGTGGATGATTGACGTTTCTTTTGCGAAAGGCGCGCCCCTGCACCTGCGATCGCGCGGAGAGCGCATGGCAATCGGCGAGATTGATCTCCGGTGTCTAGCCCCCACCAACAAGCCTCCGCAACTCACGCCGGATCAGGCGGCGGCGCACACGTGGACTCCGGATGCAAACACGTGGTCCGAAATCAAACAGCGTTCCCTGGGACGGACAGCCACCATCAACATAACGGGCATCAGAGAATCCGAACCCGGCCGCCCCTTATCACGCGGGCGAGTGACTGTTCAGACGTCTCGCGATCCCGTCGGCGCTCCAATTTTCTACCGCGATGTCCCGCTGATGCCTTCCGAAGTGCAACGCGGGGTAATTAAGCCGCTGGTGCCTGCCGCTATTCCGCTGATCGCGTGGCGCCTCCGCGATATCGGCCAACCGCGCAGCCGGCTCATGATGGAAGGGCTCCACACGTGCGCGAACTGTCATTCCTTCTCACGGGACGGCAAGACGTTGGGCATGGACATGGATGGGCCCCAGAACGACAAGGGCATGTATGCGCTGGTGTCGGTCTCAAAGCAAATGTCCATTCGCGACCAGGACGTCATCGAGTGGAGTTCGTTCCGGGGCAAACTCGGCGGCAAGATCCGAGTCGGGTTTATGTCGCAGGTTTCGCCGGACGCCCGATACGTGGTCACGATGATCAACGGGTCGGATGCCGGCCGTGAGCCAGCCAGTGGCGCGTCCGCGTCCGGCGTCGCCGCGAGCAAAAAACTCGACAAGGACCTGGAGGGCAACTACTACGTTTCGAATTTCAAGGACTATCGGTTCCTTCAGGTTTTCTATCCGACGCGCGGCATTCTGGCCTGGTACAGCCGCGAGACCGGCCGCCTGCAGCCTCTACCTGGAGCTGACGACCCACAATACGTGCATACGAATGCCGCTTGGAGTCCTGACGGGAAATACCTGATCTTCGCCCGCGCCCAAGCCAAGCCGCCCTACGCGGAGGGCACGAAACTCGCCGAGTACGCAAACGATCCGAAAGAGACGCAGATCCGATACGAGCTCTATCGTATTCCTTTCAACGATGGGAAGGGCGGCCGGCCGGAACCGCTGGCCGGTGCATCCGGAAATGGGATGAGTAACTCGTTCCCGAAGATCTCACCGGATGGGCGTTGGGTGGTATTCGTACAGGCGCGCAACGGTCTTCTCATGCGGCCCGACGGACGGTTGTACATCGTTCCGGCAAAGGGCGGCAAGGCCCGGCTGATGCGATGCAACACACCGCTCATGAACTCCTGGCACAGTTTCTCGCCAAATGGCCGCTGGCTGGTGTTCTCTTCGAAAAGCTGGTCGCCTTACACGCGGATGTTCCTGACGCACATCGATAAGGACGGGCGGGACAGTCCTCCGATTATGATCGACAACACAACGGCGGCGAACCGCGCCGTCAATATCCCGGAATTCGTCAACATCGCTCCGGATGGCATCGCGAAGATCGATACGCCGGCGACCGACTTCTATCGACTCGCGGACAACGCGTGGGATCTGTCGAAGGCCGGCCGCCAGCAAGAGGCGATCGAGGAATGGAACAAAGCGCTGCAACTGAATCCTCGAAGTGACAAGGCGCACAACAATGTTGGCCTGCTGCTTTCGGGCGCTGGGCGATTCCCGGAAGCGATCCCGCATTTCGAGAAGACACTCGAAATCAACCCCGAGTACCCGGCGGCGCACAGCAACCTCGGAGTGGCCTTGGTCGGGACCGGCAAGCTCGAAGCGGCTATCGCCGAATTCGAGAAGGCGCTGATCGCCGATCCCGAATCTGCGGAGGCTCACAACAACCTCGGCCAGATTCTTGCCCGGCAGGACCGGCTCGATGAGGCGATCGCGCATTTCAGACGAGCGTTGGCCGTCGCACCCGAGGCAACGACGGTGCAACGTAACCTCGCCGAGGCGATGAGTGCGAAGGGGCGGAAGTACGCGACCAAGGGCAATTTCGACGCGGCGGCGCAGCATTTCCAGGATGCAATCGGCGTCAAACCGGATCTGGCCGAAGCGCACAATGGGCTCGGAGTCGTGTTGGTGCGGCAGAAGCGCCTGGACGAAGCTGTCGCTCATTTTGAAAAAGCCGTGACGCTGAAACCGGATTTCGCGGCGGCATTCCTGAATCTCGGTGACTTGCTGTTCT
Organism: uncultured Acidobacteriota bacterium; assembly: GCA_963720745.1. GTDB lineage: Bacteria > Acidobacteriota > Terriglobia > Bryobacterales > Bryobacteraceae > TMP-7. Next base: position 1,912,894 of record CAVRGO010000001.1, on the reverse strand, counting down.
ACCTGGAAGGAAAAATTCCCGAAGCACTCGCCGCCTGGCGTTCCGTCTTGCGAATGGAGCCAGACAACGTAGCGGCTGCGAGGCAGATCGCCTGGGTGCTGGCGACCAGTCCCGACCCGGCGCTTCGCGATGGCAATGGGGCAGTGGTTCTGGCGGAACGCGCGGCCCGCCTCGTTGGCGGACGGCAGCCCAATGTCCTCGATACACTCGCTGCCTCGTACGCCGAGGCCGGCCGCTTCTCCGAGGCTGTACGCATCACCTCGGAGTTGCTGGAGTTTGCCCGCAAGCAGAATAACCGAAAGATGATCGACGACCTCGAATCACGACTCGCGCTTTACCAGGCCGGTAGTCCATTTCGGGAGAACCGGCAAGCGCACTCGAACGGTCACTGAATGTCATGACTTCTTCTTCCGATCGCCTCGTCCCGTTTCGCTGGCCGTCCACTTGGACCGACCCGGCGATTTTGGGTTCGTTTCGCAATAATCCGATCAACTGCCTCGTCTTCGAAGATTCTAGTGTGGAAATCGCAGAGGCCGCACGCTCCGCAGGACTGACCGTCCTCAAATGGAACTCGCTGGGCGCCGCCCCAATGGGTGAAGTCAAATGGAAGGCGCCCGCGCCACGCACCGTGATCACCGGGCTCGAATGGCCGCGCATGAAGATGGCGGCGAGAAGGTCCGCCGATGCGGAGTCCGGTCCCACCGGCGCTCCGTGGATCGACTCGAACACCTGGATCTCCAGACTGGCCGCCGTGCGCGCGCCGCATCGTCCGATTTGGCTGGCGTTCCAGCCCGACAAAGACGCGCCGCCGTCCGGCGAATCTGCCTACAAGATCGCGATTGCCGATTCGGCCGCGGCCGGCGCGCACTGGATCGTCACCCTTGATGAGGGCCTCGCGAAAGGAATCGCAACCGGTAACGATGAGGCTCGGAAAGCCTGGAGCAGCATTGCCGCTGCCCTCGCGTTTTTTGAGAACCACCGCGACTGGGCCGCCTGGGAACCCTCAGGATCCATCGGTGTTCTGTCCAGTTTCTCCGGCAAAGACGAATTTCTTGGGACGGAAGTCCTCAATCTCGCGGCGCGCCGTAGCCTGCTCTATCGCGTGCTCGATCGATCCGTCCCCTCGAGCCACAAACTCGCCGGGTTGCGCGCCGTTCTGTACGTCGACAACGACCCTCCGTCCTCTGAACTGAAAGCAAGACTTGAAGAGTTTGTGCGCGTGGGCGGACTTCTGATCCTTCCACAAGCGCTCGCTTCGACGTTTAAGGGCGGCGCTTCCCGCCAGTGCGCAGTCACCGGTTACGAACTACGGACGTTCGGCAACGGATCATTGGCCATCGCCCAGCGCGAATGGGAGGACCCCTACTTCGTGGCCGCTGATGTTCATAGCCTGGTAAAGCGCCGCAATGATCCCGTCACGCTATTCAATGGACGATCGTTGTGGGAGCACTATTCCGAATCGCCGGACGCGCACGCAGCATTGCTGCAACTCGTCGCCTTCACGGGCCGCCCTGCCGAATCGGTGAGTCTGATGCCGCTTCGACACTGGCGTTCGGCGACACTCCACACCATCGAATCCGCCACCCCAGTGGCATTGGAGCCGGTCGGGGTCGACGGCCGCCCCGAGTTCCACTTGCCTCCGTTCTCACATTACGCGGCACTGGAGTTCCGATCATGAGTAATCAATCCTGCGGCATCACACGCCGCAACGTATTAGTGAACGCGGGATTGACCGCCCTGCTGTCTCGCACGAGTCTTGCCGCGAGCGCACCCGCTGCTCCCGTTACGCTCGCGCGATGCACGTCGTACGATGCAGAGCTTCTCCCAACGCTCGCCCGAATGTTCGATCAGCTCGGCGGCCTGGGTCGAATGGTGAAAGGCAAAACCGTCGCGGTGAAAATCAACCTCACCGGCAACCCCGATTCCCGGCTCGGCTACATTCCGATCGGGTGCACGACGTGGACTCATCCTGCCGTTATCGGTGCCACCGTCCACCTTATCGGGAAGGCAGGTGCAAAGCGCGTTCGTCTTCTCGAGAGCCCGTGGAAATCGGCCGAACCGGTACAAGAGGGGATGACGGCTGCGGGTTGGGATCCTGCAATGTTCACCAGCGCCGCGGCCGGTGTCGAGTTCGAAAACACGAATTTCCTCGGCTTCGGGAAAAAATACAGCCGATTCACGGTGCCGCACGGCGGCCATCTGTTTCCGGCTTACGATCTCAACCACTCCTATGAGGACTGCGACGTTTTCGTCTCCATCGGCAAGATGAAGGAGCACCTCACTGCCGGAATCACCTTGTCGATGAAGAACTGCTTCGGCATAACGCCGTGTACGATCTATGGCGACGGCGCTCCATCGGACGAACCCGGCGTGTTGCCGCTGGGCGGACGCTATCCGATCCACGCCGGCCACCGTCAACCGCCGAAGAGTTCGCTTCCCGAGGTTGACCCGGCGAGCCCTCGTCAGGGCGGATACCGAGTTCCACGCTGCGTAGCCGATCTCGTTGCGGCTCGGCCCGTACATCTCGCAATCATCGATGGCATCGAGGCGCAGACCGGAGGCGAGGGTATCGGCCGAAACACCCGGCACGTGAAGCCGCACGTTCTGGTGGCGGGAACCAACGCGGTGTGTGTGGACGCTGTGGGCGCAGCCGTTATGGGTTTCGATCCGATGGCGGACCGCGGTACAGCGCCGTTCGAGAACTGCGACAGCACGCTTCGTCTCGCCGAGGATCTTGGCGCCGGCACTCGCGATCTCAAACGCATCGAGGTGATTGGAACGCGTATCGCGGATGTCGTGTTCGACTACCGCAAAGCGGGTGTGCCGATTCGGAGAACAGCGCCGGCGTACGACCGCCTGCCGCCGAAAGGATAAGTCATGATCAGCAACCGAGAAGAATCGATAATCACACGCAGGAGGATGTTGAGAACTGCGGCGGCCGCAGCCGTTTTCGGACCGCTGTTCAAAGCGACGGAAGGATCGGTAAGCGCACAAGTGAATCGGAACTCGACTCCCAGCGGACTCAAGATCACCGATATGCGAGCGTGCCGGGTCGCCGCAAATTACGATTACCCGATCATCAAGGTCTACACCAACCAAGACGTCTACGGACTCGGCGAGGTGCGCGATGCCGGAGTGGAAGGGATCGCCCTGGTTTTGAAGCCTTATCTGGTGGGCCGGAATCCGTTGGATATCGAAAATATTCTGAGAACGGTACGTCCGTTCAGCGGTCATGGACGCATGAGCGGTGGGTACAGCGCGGTCGATATGGCGCTGCACGACATCGCGGGCAAGGTACTGAACGTACCTGCGTACCGGCTGATCGGTGCAAAGCGGCACAACCGCATTCGCATTTATGCGGACACGACGGATCATCCGGAGCCGAAAGTCTATGCGGAACGTATGCGGAAGCGCAAACAGATGGGCATCACGTTCTTCAAAATGGATCTCCATACGGCACTGGTGAAGGACCGGCCCGATGCCGTCAACGAGCGGGGAGTCGCAACAAATAAAGGGTTGGAATACATGTGCGAATTCATCGCCGTGATCCGGGATGTTATCGGTTGGTCGGCACCGCTGGCAGCGGACCATTTCGGACCTCTCAACGTGAACGACTCTATCCGTTACGCGAAGGCGTTCGAACCGTACCAACTCGCGTGGGCCGAGGATCTGCTCCAGATTCGCGAAGGCACTCATTTCCCCTGGCAGAACTGGCGCGCATACAAAACAATTACCGAAGCTACGACAACTCCCGTCAACACGGGCGAGGACATCTTCGGGCTCGAAGACGGTTTCCAACCATTAATCGATAATCACGCGGTGGACGTGATCCATCCGGATATTGAAAGCTCCGGTGGACTGCTCGAAACGAAAAGGATTGCAGACTACGCCGAACTGGCTGGCATTCAGGTGGCGATGCACCACGCCGGTTCGCCGATCGGGGGATTTGCAGGATACCATTGCTCGGCAACTTTTGGGAACAACTTCCTGGCGATGGAGAATCATGCGTTGGACATGCCGTGGTGGCAGGACCTGGTGAGTGGTGTTCCGAAACCGATCATCCAAGACGGGTATGTGGCAGTTCCGGAAACGCCCGGCCTCGGCCTGGAACTGAACGACGAAGTTGTGAAGCAACATCTGCGGCGACCCGGATATTTCGAGCCGACACCCATGTTCGACGATCCGATCGTGTCGGGGTTCCGTGTCGGCGGGCCTTGGCCGCACTACGATGAAACCGGCAAATGGTGCAATTGCGTTACCTACGAATAATGCAAGGGGGCTCTGTGCGAATTCATCGATTCATATTAATGTTATCGGTGGTAAGCTGCGGATTGTTCGCGGCTGACCCGACCTTTCTCCAGCGCTATATCCCCGAGGTCCAGCCGCAGTCCGACGATCTGACTGAAGGAGCCAGAGGCGTCTCGTATAAACCGGTGTTCGGGTTGGGCGATTCCCAGGCCCGACAACTGAAAGGGATTGCGCGCTACGGTGAACTGACGGTATCACCCGACGGTGCCACGGCGTTGGTGAGCTATCCAGCCGAGGAGCAGATCTACTACATCCTCGAAGGAGATGGGACGCTGATCTACGGCGAAGAGAAGGCGCCGGTGAAGAAGGATGACTTCATGTATCTGCCCCCTGGGGTCAAGCATGGACTCGCGAACACGTCCGGTGGACCTGTCCGGCTACTCGTGATGGGATTCAAGATTCCATCCAGCACCAAGCTGACTCCGCCCGCCAAACTCATGCTGGCCAACGCCGCAGACGTTGCGCTCGCTCCGGTTCAGGGACATGGGCCCAGCACGATGTTCAAACTGCTAATGGGTACCAGCGAAAGCCGGCGCGACAAGTTAGCCGCCGCAAGCCAGATGGTGAGCCTGTTTATTATGGACTTCGCACCGGGTGGAACGAACATCCCACACCACCACGAGATGGAAGAAGAGATCTATTACATCCTCAGAGGACATGGCGACATGGTGGCGGGCGGAGGTGCCGACGGCAATGAAGGACGCTATCCGGCGAAGCAGGGTGATGCCTATTTCATTCGCCTGAACGCAACGGTGGGGTTCTACAGCGGCTCGCAAAGCGGCGATCACGACATGGTTCTCGCAGTGCGGTCGAGATTCCCATTTCGGATGCGGCAATAGTTAGCTTCCGCAACCGTCGCCGTGTTTGTAGCGAAAACCAGATCTGCGGGTACTTGTGCCTACAAATAATTCGAACCACGCCGGGCGCGCGCAGCGCACCGGCCACATTCGGTATTTAGGATTGCAGATCACCGCCGGTGTTTTTAGACCTCAAACGAGGGAGCATGTGCGGCCGATGGCGCTGCGCGCGCCCGTGCGCGCTCTACGAGGCAGGCGTCCGGAATGCCGTAGGCTGGGCCGTCAGAGCCGCGTCTGGGGTGTTCACGCCACACGACGTTCGTAGTGATGGTGCAAGCCACCCAACTCTCGAATCTCGACAACGGATCCATCGCTCGGCGGCTTCGTTCTTCGCGGCTCGGGGGCATCTTTGGCCAACGCTAAGTGGGTGCGCCACCGGTAATAATAGTCCGTATACACAGAGACGTATTGGTGCAGCGATCTCTCGCCGAGGACGATCACATGATCCAGACACTCGCGCCGGATCGAACCGATCAACCGTTCGACGTAAGCCCTCTGCCACGGCGACCGCGGCGCCGAGAGCACCTGCTAGATGCCTTGCGCTTTCACCTGATCCACGAACTCCTTGCCGAAGATCTTGTCGCGATCACGGAGAAGGTAGCGCGGCGCACTGTCCCACGGGAACGCTTCCCGCACCTGTTGCGCCGTCCCCTCTGCGGTTGCACGCGCGGTGACTGCGAAATGCACAATGGGCCGCCGGTAGGATGCCAGTACCAGAAATACATACAGGATCTGGAATCGACGGTCGGGATCGTGAAGAAGTCCACCGAGACCATGTTGCGGACATGATTGTCCAGAAACGTCCAGCCATGTTTGGGACGGTGGTTTTCGGTGAGGGACCATGTACTTGGCGACGGAGGGTTTGGTAATCTCGATGCCCAGTTTCAGCAGTTCGCCGTGAATGCGTGGTGCGCCCCAGCGCGGGTTGTTGCGACTAATCAGTCGGATCAGATCCCGAACTTCAGGCGGAATGCCGGGCCGGCCGGGCTTACGCCGGCGGACACGCCACGTCCAGAACAACCAAACCCTCGGAGATGCCAAGCCAGCACCGTTTCCGGCTTCACGATCATCAGCGCCTGATCCCAGTGTGCCCAAAACACCCTTGAGCCACACCCAGAATGCCCGGTCCACCTTCGTGAGGCGGGGCCGTTTCGGCGCTGGTCGCCGGAGAATCCCGAGTTGCTGCCGCAATGCGAGGTTCTCCAGACGAAGTTCGGCGAAGGTTTTGAACCACGCGGCAACAGCCGAAAGCAGGATTGCCACCGTATGAGCAACGGCCAGGGACAACCCTTGAAGACAGGTCAAGTCCAATCATCGCAAGGCGTTCGGAGTTTTTTGTAGCGACAATAGCATTTTGTTGTCTCTTTTCGACACGCGACAGTGGATTTCGACAACCTCGCCTGGTATGCTGGTTTTCGACGGCGAGTCGAGAGCTGCGCTATTTTTCGACGCCAGTACAGTTCTTTCGACGCATGAAGCTCGATCTTGCACCGCCCGTTGTCTTCCAGGAGAAATCGCTGCCGCCGGTCACCCGGCTCGCCGGGTGGTCGGCCCTTGTGCAGGCACTTGGCATCTCCGCGCCTGTGCGCCATCCGAGTTGCGTCTCCGAACAGTATGTCAGCGGCAGCCGGCGCGAGGAGGGCGGCTGGACTGTCCTCGACAAGCGCTACTGGCCGGGTGAGAATTTCGCAGACCACCTCCAGTTTGCCCTGCGTCATGAAGATCTCGACCTCGTTATCTTGAAGCGCGTATTCGACGTCGTTCCGACGGCAGAGTTTGAGGCTCTGGTTCGCGGCGAGGCAACATCGATCCTAATGCGCCGTGCTTGGTACCTGTATGAACTCCTCACTAGGCGGACGCTTGATGCTGATGACGCGCCGCGCGCTGCCGTCATCGATCTTCTCGATCCGAAGGCCTACTTCACCGGCAAACCCCGCGCATCTCGCCGGCATCGTGTACGTGATAACCTTCTTGGGACCGCGCGCTTCTGTCCGGTGATACGCAGAACCAAGACTCTGGAAGATTTTGTCGCGCTTGACCTCGCCGCAAAAGCGCGCGAGACGGTTGGCCGGACTGGCGCACATCTCGTTGCCGGTTCGGCGAGTTTTCTCCTCCTCGCTGACAGCCGCGCCAGTTTTGAGATCGAAGGGGAACGGCCGCCGCGGAACCGACTCGAGCGATGGGGGCGCGCTGTCCTCCAGGCCGGCAAGACCACGCTTACGTTCGATGAGATCCTGCGATTGCAGAGTGTTCTCATCGAGGACACGCGGTTCGTTCGCGCGGGCTTGCGTTCGGACGGCGTTTTCCTCGGCGGGCGAGACCATCACGGCGATCCGTTACCGGAGTTCATTGGGGCCAAGCCGCAAGATCTGGCGGATCTGATGAACGGGCTACTGGAAGCAAACGACCGCATGCGGGAAGACAGCATCGATCCGGTCCTGAAGGCTGCCGCGACAGCCTTCGGTTTCGTCTATATCCATCCGTTCGAGGACGGCAACGGACGAATGCACCGCTGCCTCATTCATCACGTTCTGGCCGAGCGCAAGTTTACGCCGCCTGGCATGGTGTTTCCCGTTTCATCCGTCATGCTCGACCGAATCGATGATTACCGCTCGACGCTCCAGGGTCATTCCGGTCCACTAATGCCCTTCATCGAATGGCGGCCCACACTGTCTCGGAACGTCGAAGTCCTCAACGACACAGCCGACCTCTACCGCTATTTCGACTGCACTGAAGAAACCGAGTTTCTCTATTCGTGCGTACGGCGAACCGTTGAGGAGGATTTGCCGCGCGAAATCGACTACCTGCGCCGCCACGATGAGGCAATCCACAGGATCATGGATGCGGTCGAGATGCCGGACCGTCTCGCAGAGAACCTGGTCATGTTCATCCGTCAGAATCAGGGTTCACTGTCTAAAAACCGTCGCGAGCATGAGTTCAAGGCATTGCGGGATGATGAAGTGGCGCTGATCGAAGGCATTGTCCGTGACGCATTCGAGGGATTCCAAGACATGCCCTCCACCTAGATATTGCCGGGACCTACAACGCGCCGTTACAATTTGGATGAATTACGGTAGCGGCATCTGGTCGTATGTTTAAGGATTTGCTGTTTTGAAGCCCGTGAGAAGACCGATGCGCCGGAACGTTGTGTCAGCATTTTCCAATCCAGAAATGAGCCTGAAAGTGAAGTTTGATTCCAATGCGGAATGAGCCTGAAAGCGGGAAGTGATTCCAATGCGGAGTGAGCCTGAAGGGAACGGCTCGAAGGCTTCAGGGTTTCTCCTTGTTTGGGATGCCGGCCGTGCAGCCGGGGATGGGTTAAGAGGGAAGGGGGCGGCGATTGAGCCCCCTTCCCCGTCCAGCAATGCAGAGATACGCGCTTCCCATCGGAAGGGCCGGATCAAACGCAAAGCCGAACGCGCCGCAGGATGCCCAATTTCTCCTTCTGCATGAGGCGGGCGGCTTCGGTGTCGCTGAGCTTGGTGGCCCAGGACTGAAGCATCTTCTCGGTAATGCCAGGTTTTAGGTAGCCCTGCCAATTCGGCAAACTGCGCAGTTTCTCGAAGGGCGTCATGTAGCCCTCGGCGGGATAGCGCCTGCGAATGCGGCCTTGGTCCGACTTCACCAGCACTGCGAAGCCACAGGGCCGGTGGAAGTTCAGGTACGGATTGAACTGCCCCGTCAGGAATCGTTGCAGTTCGTCGGCGTGCTCGGAGGGGATGAATCCGTAGCCAATGTGCTTGCGCACACCGCTCCGTTCTTGCCCTCGATCAGCGCATTGTCGGTACTGCGATTGGCCCGTGACTTGGTGAACTCGGCCAGCAACTTGTTCAGTATTTTGGCCACGCGCTTGTTCAGGAACTCGCTGCCATTGTCGGAGTGAAAACCCAGGATGCGGAACGGATACTGGTGCAGGATCGCCTGCAGCACCGGCAGCATATGCCGTTCGCTGATCGTCTCCACACATCCGATATTTTGCCGCTGCGTGATGGTATTGTTAGCGATCATCAGGAAGCGTCGTTTTTTGAACATCGCTCGGGTCGGCGTGCTCAACCACGCACCGGAGCTTGAAACGAAGGTATTGGAGGTATCCAGCCGGCGAGGGGTTGTCCTGTAGTTCATCAACGACCGGCTGGAAATAAGCAAGTGACCGGATACGCGTCAACGGCGTTACGTCACGCGGCCGGGCGAGCCGCCGCAGAGATCCCAGCAACAGCGCGGTCTCGACAACCGATAAATCGATGCGACGATCGAACCACCGCCTGGCCATGCGCTGGTCTTGCGTATTGGCCCGCAATGGAGTGTCTGGAAGGTCGACATAGAACGTCAGCACCTTGGATACGTACAACGCCGGATTCGAGGCGGGATCGAGCAACGAACCGGCCGGGGTCATTTCTTCCTCCGGCGCGCAGCGGTCTCCTGCTCGCTTTCGCGAGCGCGATAGCTGTCTCCTTCAATGACGCTGATATCGGCGTGATGCGCCAACCGGTCCAACAAGGAGACGATGCAGGTCGCATTCGGGAAGACTTCGCTCCATTCCGAGAACGGTGTGTTTAATGCGGAGTCCACTTTTATGCGGAGCGATCGGCTATAGCAGTTGGGCGAAGTCCGACAGGCCTACCGACTCGTTCACGCCGTGATCTCGGGACTTCGCATAATTATGACGTCCTAAAAGGAGGACGTTCACCTGGGCCTGGCTCCATGCAGACATAAGCGCGCCGCCGCACGGCATCGCGGCGCTGTGCCAGCAAATAGTCTCTGAGTATCGTGATGCCGCCCTCATAACCGAGTGGCTGCAACCGCTGGAGCAGCAGGACCGTACCCGACGCTTCCAGATCTTGTTGCAACAACTCCGCCAACGCTGGCTTGAATGCATCGAGCTTGCTGGCGCGATCGCGCCGGCAGGGCTTGGGAGCGGGATTATCGAGGTACTTCAAAAGCGTGTGCCGCCCGATGTGGAGGTGGCGTGCGATTCTGCGCTGCGGCCACTTCTCGATTGGCGACAGACGATGAATTTCGTTGATCTGTTCCGGACTGAGCATGCTCCTTTATACGGCCCACTGAAACAAAGAACCATGAGGATGTTCTTTTCAAGAAGTGGCCGGCGGAGGGCAATTCCTACTCAGGGTCCGAACAATCAGCAGGTTGGACGGAACCAGGGTGTTCTTTACAAGATCCCCGGCCAGGGGACCGACGAGCCAAGCCTCGGCCACAGAATGCTTTAAGTCCAGAACCAGGGTGTCCTTTACAAGACGCCCCACGTGCCGCTTCTGATCGCGCTGGCGCTGGCGTTCTCGATTGCGGGCCGCGGCTTCGGGATGGCTTTGCCAGTAGGTCTTCTGGTAGTCGGGATGGGCAGCCCGCCACTTATCCCGGCTATCGCGGACCACCTGGGCGTAAATGGGATCGGTTTGACGTTTCCGGCGGCGGTATTCACTTCGCCGCCGTGTTTGGCAGGGCTCGCGACTACAGACGGTCTGGTCCGGCCGTCGTGGCGAAGGGTTGGAAGCTCTGCCGGCAGTAGGGGCAGGTGCGCGGGGGAGTGGATGTAGGCGACAACCCCGAGCAAATCAGATCTTCGCAGGCTCAGGCGAATATAGAATCTGTCTGTAGAGTTCCTACCGCGTCCCCGCCAACTGTGCACTCGCTGGTGCCGTTGGTCCTGGCTATCACCGGTGATAATGGCACTGTTTCTCACCGGCCCTAACAGCTGTGCCCGTCACGTCGATCAAAACGGGGACGTCGTCGGCAGGACCAACCACCTCGACGCCATAGTTCAGCAGCATGTCCGCTCGACCGAAAACGCTCGCAATCCGATTCGGGCCGATGATCGCATCTGCGATCAACAAGGGAGCTGGGATCGCCGTGGACGAAAGGGATAGCGACCCAAAGTTGGCATCCACCAGTTGCAGCGGTCCGAAAACATTCGTGCTCTGGTGCGCGCCGAGGTTGAATAGAAGGTCCCCAATCAAGTGAGGCGGATCAAGTGTATCTGCGGCCGCCGAGGGTGACAGTAATAATGCGGCGATGACGAGCAGGCTCGCCGGATACGCGAGATTGGGCCGGCGCGGGCATGCTGCCGGAGAGCGGAAAATTCCGCCGCGCCGGGAAGCAGGCACAGGCGGTCGTGTTCTTTTGGGATTGCCAGGTTCTCATATTTCCTCCTGCTTGCGCGAAGTAAGTCGCGCGACTTGGGTTAGTTAAGAGTGGTCCGACCAGGTAACGCGCCGCGGCTTCGGAAGCGGACGCGGGCGCCAGCAGGCGCGTTCTTGACCCTGGTCAGCCCTTGTCCATTCGAGAGTCGCTCGGGACCCGTTCAGCTCGCGCCGGGTGTTCAGTCCTCGTTCTCAATGTTGTTCAGCGGGTAGTTTTCCTGGACCGGGATGCCACTGTAATGGCCGTCGTTGTCCTCATCGTCGGAACCGGGGCCGCTCTCCGGAAGGACCGTCATCATGTTGCCGTTCACCCAGTTGGCGACTGCGATCCCGAGCGTGTTGCTACGCGCCAGCGTCGACCGATAGTGGAATCCGGCATAGATGCGTGCGAAGTTCACGTCCTGGATAACCTGGTTCAAGCTCGTGTAGTGCCGGGTCACGCCGGGGAGGCTGATGCTCGTGGTCGTCACGTCGACGGTATCGTGGCCGAGGTAGTTCTGGATCGCGGTGATGCCGGCCGGGGTCAGCGTGCCATGCGCGGCGTAGAACTCGGGATGGCACGGCGTCTGGCGTAGCGGCGTCCAATTCGTTTCCGGGTAGAGAAAGTTGATCGCGGTGTATGGACGCCAGAAGTGTTCGCGGTACTTGACCCGCCAGGTCCGGATGTAGGTGTCTGCCTGCGCGATGTTGAGGGCGGCGAACAGACGAGCGTGGGCCAGTAACTGCTTCGAGGCGGCCGCGCGGTTCGTCTCCACCGGCTCCTGCGCAACCAACTGACGCGCCAGCCGATTCACGACCGTCATTGCTCCCTCGATGTAGAACAGGCCGATCTGCGTCTGCTCGTCACTGCGAACTATCGAGTTCGCGGCGCCGTAGGCCCTGACCTGGGCGAGCGCGGCTACCCACTCGGGATCGTCAACCGCGGGCCGGGTCCCCGTCGAGAAGTAGTCGGGACCGGATGCGGTAAACGGCGTGACGTTGCCCCAGCCCGGCGCCGAAATATTGGTCGAGCTGCAGCCTGGTGTGAACTGGTACTCGCCGTTCCCCGAAAGCGGTGTGAACGATACGCGATCGAACGCGTGGTCATTCTGGCGAGCGTTGAGCACCGCTGCTGCCGCGGCCTGCCCCGTCACAATGCCCTCGAGCTTCGGCCGGTGGCCGTGCCCGTTGTCCGGGGGGATCTGCGCCAGCGACGCGGCAAGCTTCGCGTCGAGGTCGGCTTGCTGGGCCGGGAACAGCGCCAGAAGGACGTCGTGAGCCGCCTGGGCAGCGGCGGCCTCGCGCGAAGCATAGCCCTTTGCCTTGATCAACACCATGGCCGGCGTGTAGTACGGCCGGATCGCGTTCATGGCGTCGAACATCGCAGCGTGCACCATGGCCATGTCACGGCTCTGGCGGTTGGCAAGTGTATCGGCAGACACGGTGCTGACGCCGATCGTGTTCCAATCGGTGACGACATCGGCCCGCATTGCCGCCGGGAAACCGATCAGCACGAGCAATGCTCCGCACACTCTGCCGGCAGTCTGCGCCTGCGGACCTGCTTGCGATTCGTAATCTCGCGTCATGTTTTCCCCTCCCTTTTCGAAACGGAGCGCGCGGCTCCGATGGCGTTAATCATGGCGCCGGAGAGGAAAAGACTCAATGCACATCGGCGCAACTGCAAATCAACTATGGATAACCGGCTAAGATGCACGAGCCGTGGGGGTTTCAACGAGACCTGAAGTTGGATCACCAGTGCTACACTTGTTGCGATCAAGGCGCGGGATGGGGCAGTCGTCGGATCTACACCGGGTTCTCTGCTTCGGGTCGTTCGAGGTTGACGTCGTGTCCGGGGAACTGCGCCGGCAAGGACTGAAGATCAGGCTGCAGGACCAGCCTTTCCGCCTATTGGTCCTGTTACTGGACCACCCGGGCGAGGTGGTGACCAGAGACAAGGTGAGGGAGACGCTGTGGCCGGCCGACACGAACGTCGATTTCGACCACGGCGTCAACACAGCGGTGAGGAAGCTTCGGGAGGCTCTGGGGGACTCCGCCGAGACCCCACGCTACGTAGAGACCATCGCGCGCCGCGGTTACCGGTTCATCGCCCCCGTGGCCCCGCTGCCCACGGCGCAAGCCGCCCATTCAGCCGACGCGGCCCGGGCTACGCTCCTACCGTCCCCGGCGGCGTGCCCGCCGACTTCCGCTCGTCGCGTTCTCATTCTCACGTCCGTCGTCGTGATCTGCGCCGCGGCCCTCGTCGCCTATCGGGTGCTTTCCCGTCCGAGGCCGACGCCCCGGTCAGGCCGGCGATTGACGCTCGCGGTTCTTCCCTTCGACAATCTTTCCGGCGATGCAGACCAGGAATATCTGAGTGATGGGCTGACCGAGGAGATGATTACCCAACTCGGCCGGCTGGAACCCGATCGGTTGAGGGTCCTCGCAAGAAGCTCCACGTGGAAATTCAAGCGAGCCGACAGAGATATCGGGCGACTCCGCCGAGAGCTCGGAACGGATTACGTTCTGGAGGGTAGCGTTCGCCGGGCGGGTGAGCGCGTGCGCATTACCGCTCAGCTCGTCCAAGTCGACGATCAGAGTCAGGTCTGGGCCAAGATCTACGAGCGCGACCTCCGCGATGTGCTGATCTTGCAAAGCGAGGTCGCCGAGGCGGTCACCCGCGCCATTGTGGTCACGCTGACCCCCGATGCCCAGGCCCGCCTCGCGCTTGCCCGTCCGATACGCCCCGAAGCCTACCAGGACTACCTGAGGGGGCGGTTCTTCTTGAACCGAAAGACCGAGGCCGCCCTCAACCAGGCGCTCGGATATTTCCGAAGGGCCATCGCCGCCGATCCCGGCTATGCGCCCGCCTACAGCGGTCTTGCGGATTCCTACTCGTCATTGGGCGCTTCATCGATCGTCGGCGGCCTGCCTCCTCGTCAGGCTATGCCGAAAGCGAAAGGCGCTGCCCTCAAGGCGCTGCAGATTGACAGTACGCGGGCCGAAGCGCACACTTCCCTCGGCATGGTCCATCTTCTTTATGACTGGGATTTGGCTGCTAGCGAGAAGGAATTCCGGCGCGCCATCGAGCTCGATCCGAACTACACCACTGCCCATCATTGGTACTCACATTGTCTCCTTCCGCTTGGACGGACCGAGGAGTCGTTAGCCGAGAGTCAGCGCGCGCTAGAGCTGGAACCGCTGCATCTGGTGGTCGGCATCCATCTCGGCTGGCACTATCTCTACGCACACCAGTACGATCAGGCGATCGAGCAGTTTCGGAAGACACTCGAGCTGGACCCTACCTTCCCGCAAACCCGACGCTATGCGGCTTGGGCATACTTGCAGAAGGGAATGCATGCTGAGGCTATCGCGGCTTTACGAGCGGCACTTGATAGGCGCGAGCAAGACCCGGAAATCCAGGGCGAGTTGGGATATGTCCTCGCGGTGGCCGGCCAGCGCGCTGAGGCTCTGGCCATGCTTGACGCTTTGGGCCGTCTCTCAGCCACCCGGTATGTGTCGCCGTACTCGGTCGCCTTGATCCATGCAGGGCTGGGTGACCGCGACCAGGCTCTGGTGTGGCTGGACAAGGCTTATGTCGAGCGATCGGACTACATGTCGTATCTCACGCTGGAACCGATGCTAGACAGCCTCCGCTCGGATCCCCGTTTCGCCGCTCTCGTCCGTCGGGTGGGCCTCCCCACTCGGTGAGGCGACAGGTTTTGCCCTAAGAGCCGACCGTCATCCTCCGTCCGTCACGAGTAACACATCGATACGCCCAAGACGCGGATTGAGAGGCCCTGACAAGTTCGAGGGAAAATCAGCAGTGAGACCAAGACTGGCGAGTGCCGCAAACAGCAAGAACAGCTACGCCGCAACATCGGCGACCTGTTTTGTTCGGATCACGCACAACCGGATCTCGAGCCTGCCGGGTGCGAGTTCCGTGCGGCCCGAAAAGTCATTAGGGTTGATCGGAAGTGCTCCGGCGCGTTGAGCCGACACGAGTTCCGAGGCGCGGCCACGCCGGAGCACTTCGGATGACCTCACTTGAAGGAAGCCAACCCGGATCCATGCAGTTTGATCAGTTCTGTGGCAGGGTGGCGTAGCGGGGACAGCTGCCCCGACGGTGGCCTGAGAGGGCACCAAGAGCGACCGCGAGGCGTGAGTAGTGTTCACAGCAGGCGCGAACAAGACGCCGAAACAGTGAATAGACACACTTCGGGCGCGTGAATCGGAGAGCGCAAAATGCCGACGAATCGTGAAATCGTCCGGAGGGAATGTCAGGACGTGTTCATCGACAGCCGACCAACCGCGGGAAGAGTGAGGCCGGGTTCGATCCGGCCGATGAATCGCAACGTGCCGACCTGACAAACGGGACATCTGCGATCGATCGCTCGGGTCTGCGCCTCCGTGAGGAGCATGGGCCGGATGTTCTCTTGAAGGAAGCGGCAACTGATTCGTTGCTGAGCGGGTAAAATCCACTGTGGAGAGCGCCTCACATGCACGACGAACTGCTTAAGCTCGCCATCGATGTCGGCGACACGCGTAATGTCCAAAAACTTGAACCCTATACTGCAGTATGTTCGGTAACCGCCGTAACATTGTCACTACCAGACGCCCTAAGTGGTTGATTCACCGACTTACTCAATTATTGGTAGGCACAGTCAGCGGCAAGTCCCACTTTATCAACCTGATCGGAGTTTGCCAGAACGACAAACGTGCGCTTACTTGTGTTTGCGTTGACCCACCCCTTCGGTAACCGGATTCGCTGTCATCATCCGACGAGTTGGGGTACAGTAGATCTCTTGACGGTGAACCGGAGGTTTACTGCGCCCTGGAGGGGAAACAGAGTCCTCTCCAGGCCGAGCTTCTGGGAGTCATCACCTCCCGGGTACAGTGATCTCTCATCAGCGCGGAGCACATCATCCGACATGTCCTGAATGGCTGTCAGATGGCGTACCCGTGCAGGCCGGGCCAGCGCGACACGATTTTGAGGACCAGCACCGGGGCACGACGGGCAGGCCGTCTGGGGCACTCAGGGCCGTGAATCGGGTTAGGCGGCAGATTTCGATTTCTCGAGCGGTGGACGCAGAATAGGATTGGAATTCCGGGCGGTATGCGAGTGGATTTACTATAAAGGAATCAAAATCGTGCTTCCCAAAATGCACTTCGAGTGCAGACATCGGATTTGAGGGGCGCGGGACAAGACCACGAGCGCGAAAGCAAGAGTAAATCGGAAGAGTTCAGCCGCAGACAACCAAACTGCAACCGGATTTCGTTCATGGCAGCACCTGCATCAGCCCGCCTCGCGGGGTCTCTCGCAAACCCGGCATTTCGCCGGGACCCGCGGATCGATATCGTGCGCGGGATCGCGCTGCTCTTTGTTTACATCGACCACATAATCGGAAACCAGTTTGCCGGTTACACGTTACAGCGGTTTGCCTTTTTTGATTGTGCGGATGTCTTTGTGTTTCTTTCCGGATACGTGAGCGGGCTGGTATATACCAGGGCTCTTCTCAATGACGGGTTTCACGCGTGTTGCAAAAAGGCTCTGCGGCGGTGCGCCCAGATTCTCTTCGCCCACATCGCCGTTTCATGGTGTGTCTTTCTGGTCCTCTACCTATTTCTCTTACGTGGCGTGCGGTTTCCGTTCGGCGCGTACACTTTCGTCGAGCGGCCGTGGTGGGCGTTGATTAACGTCGTCCTGCTGCGTCACCTACCCGGTTACATCAGTATTCTGCCTATGTACGTGTGTTTGTTTGCGAGCGCACCTTTGATGGCGTTGGGCTCGACGCGGTATAGGCGAGTTTGGTTCTTTGTGCCTGTCGCTTTGTATTTGGTTGCAAACCGCGTACCGGAGTTCAATCTTTATTCGGAGCCTGGGCACGTTGCATGGTTCTTTCGTCCAGCGGCGTGGCAACTGGTATTTGCACTGGGCTTTCTTGTCGCGGATCTACGGAAAGACGTGCTGTCGAGGGTGAGAGTAACACCTCAGATTCTGTTCGTCATCATCTCAGTGCTCGCGGCAATTACGATAGTCAGAGTTGCGCCGACCTCCTCAGTCCTTGCAAGGATTCCTCACACGAAGGTCCTCCTGCAGTCGCTTCCGCAAGTGATGCCATTCACCCGAAAACCGAACGCAGAACCGCTTCGCATCTTCAATTTCGTACTCGCGGTGACTTTGGTGAGCTCGATTGGCCGGAGCAGCAGGTTGTGGAGTATCCCCGGCCTTAGACACGTGCTCGCAGTTGGCCAGAACTCGCTATTTGTATACAGTTTGGGAGCTGTCCTAGCGCCGTTGGCTACCTGCTTGAGAGTTCAGAACCCTCACAATTGGCGTATCGATCTTGCCCTCACGATAGGTGGGTGTTCGATCCTGCTGGGCGCGGGAAGGCTTGCGCAGGGGTTGAAAGCGCGGGCGAGTACATCTGCCGGCGAGCCGCCGCTGACACGGTATTCGGCCTCAAATCGCCGGGGCTCATCGGGATTCCAGTGAATCTCTATTCTGAACGAGTCTAGACTCTTAAGGAACTACTCCGGGATCGACGGGGATGGGGATGAGTTGGAAACCGAGAGCCAGTGCCTTGGCCCGGAGTTTGGCTTCCTGCCGTTTCAGATACCGGAGTTGATCGGCCGCAAAGCGTGAGTCGTCGAACTCCTGGTGATTGGAGACGAGGTGGAAGATAATCCGGGCGAGCTTGTGCGCGGTCGCCGTGATTGCTTTCGGAGCGCCAAGTTTGGCGCGCATCCGCCGATAGAAATCGCCGAGTGCGCTTTTGCTGTGGTGGAGAGACTGGGCCGCCATCCGCAAGGCGGTCGCCGCCCGGCATTTCACCTTCCGTGTTCCGACCCAGAGAACCTTGCCACCACTAATGTCGTTATCCGGGCAAAGACCCATCCACGAAGCGAAGGCTGATGCGCTTCGGAATTTCGTCAAGTCCGGACCGATCTCCCCGAACAAGGTCTGGGCGATGCCGGTCCGGATTCCAGGAATCTTCGTCAGGTCCACACCGAACACGCGCTGGAGTTCGCTGCGCAGGACGCTGTCCGGTGAGCGCGGCTGGCCGTTGTTCGCATTGCGGAGATCGACGTCTGGCGCCGTTGGGGGCTTGAACTGATCGAGGTAACGACGGATCTCCTGGGCGCAGTCGTCAATCAGTTTCTGGTAACTCCGATACGCCATCAGCGATTGCCGGAGTGTGAACAAGTGTTCGGCACGGTAATCGCCGACCAGGGATTTTGCGATCACCTCTTCGCTGGCTTTGATGGGTTGGTGACGGAGCTTTGCCAGCGCCAACGGGTCCCGCTGTCCCCCCAGAATCGCATCCACGATCGCCAGTCCGGTCAGTCCCGTGATGTCGCTGATGACATGGTGAATTTGCAGGTTCATCTGGTCCAGAGCCTTTTGCATGTGGTTCACGTGGGTGGCTGCCATTTGCACCAGGCTTTCACGATGCCGAAGCAGGGAACGTACCGCGCAGACTTCCTGCTCCGGCCGATAGGAAGCTCGTAGCAGTCCCACCGAATGCAGGAATTGCAACCACTGACAATCGGATACATCGGTCCTTCGCCCGGGCACATTCTTAACGTGCCGCGCATTCACCAGACAGACCTCGAAGCCGCGATCCTCCAGAATCTGGAACAGCGGAATCCAGTAGACGCCGGTGGACTCCATCGCCACGGTCCTCACGCCGCTCGCCTCCAGCCAATCGGCCAGCACATACAAATCCTGTGTGAAGGTGGGAAACGAACGCACGTTTTCGGCGGCTCGATCCGCTGGCACGGCTACGAATATTTCGGTTGCACCAATATCGATTCCCGCCGCGTCGGGCCGCATCACCGGCAAAACGGCATTACTGGGCTGACCTTGTCTGTCGCGCTTCTTTCTGGCCATTCGTCCGTCCTCCTGAAGGTCGCAGAACGACGGCCCAGGTCGCACAAAACGGGCACTCTCTTAATCGGGATCGCCGCGGACCGATACATCCGGTCCCCAGCGTCACCACTGCATTGAGCACGAGATCTGGAACCAGGCTAGCTACCGGGCTCGGTAGCACCATTGCTCGGCCGGTTTTGACTGCCGCCGCCTACGACAGCAGCGATCATACCCGCGCCCGTTCCTTGCCTGGAATAACCCGTCCCGGGTCGCCGGGCTAGCTTAGCTACTTTCCGGCGCAAAATTCAGCGGTTAAGTCCTTTCGATCGAGCGGCTGAGGCGACAGGTTTCTGCAAGGTCGTACAAAGTGCCGTCCTAAAACATTTTTGCCAGTCCATGTGTTTTTCTTCTTGACGGCCAAAACAGACAAGCGTATCTTAATAGTAAGTTATGCGTAAGCAGCAACAGCGGCTCATTGAGCGACTCCTTCGCGCTGCGGAAACCATGGTCCAAGGTGGCCTGTCGGAGACCTCTCGCCGTTGCGGCAATCCCGGTTGTATCTGTTATCGCGATCCCGAACGCTTGCATGGACCGCACCTTTACATCACGTACCGGGAGGACGGCAAGAGCCGCTCTTTATACGTCCCGCCAGAGCATGCCAAGACCGCTCGTCGAGCTCAACGAGCCTTTGCGGCCTTTTGGGAGATTGGCTGTTCTCTCGCCAAGTTGAACCGCGACCGCTTACGCAAACAGTGGCAGCAGGAGAAACAATCGCGCACGCCGGTCGGCGCGAGGAGGACTCCCCGTGATTGAGGCGCGCCGGCAGCAACTCCACTTCGGCGACGGCCTCATTGCGGAAGAGGTAAGTGATCTGCGCGAAGAGTGGATGAAACATGCCGACCAGGTGCTGGAAGACGAGCAACTGGTGGCAACCGTGTATGAGGCTCTGGCGAAACGTCATCCCAAGAGCCGCACGCGCGGACGCCATGGCACACCGGCGGAAATCGTGATGCGGCTCCTGCTGCTGAAGCATATCCGCAACTGGAGCTATGAGGTGTTGGAGCGTGAGGTCCGGGCCAACTTGGTGTATCGCGATTTCACGCGCGTGGGAGCGGCGAAGGCGCCCGATTGCAAAACCATGGGCCGCTGGGGACTGGCGCTGGGGCCCGAGACGGTTGAGAAGATTCATGCACGCGTGGTGGAGATTGCCCAACAAAATCAGGTTGTGAAGGGGCGCAAAATGCGCCTGGATACGACGGTAGTGGAGACGAATATCCACTATCCGACCGACAGCAATTTGCTGGGTGACGGGGTACGTGTTCTGATCCGCGCGATGAAGCGGATCGCAGAGATCGCCGGGCAGCAGGGAGCCAAGCTCCGCGATCGGAGCCGGAGCGTGAAGCTCCGCGTGCTGGAGATTGGACGCATAGCGCGCACCAGAGGTGGACCGAACCGGGAGCGTTTGCAGCAGGGATATGAGAAACTCCTGTCCACGGTAGGCCGCGTGGTCGGCCAGGCCAAACGGTTTTCCGGCGAGATAGTTGAAGGGGTGAAACGATGCGCGGACGTGATGCAGCAGGCCGCTTTGGAAGGACTGCGAAAAGAACTGGATACGTTTGTGCCGAGGGTGCAGCAGGTGATGCGGCAAGCCAAACAGCGGATCTTCGACGATAATATGCACGTAGCCGAAAAACTGGTGAGTATCTTCGAGCCCACTACCGAAATCATTCGCAAAGGCAAGGCGAGCAAGCCTACCGAGTTTGGCAAGCTGGTCAAAATCCAGGAAAGCGAAAATCAGATCATCACCGACTATGCCGTCTATGAAAAGCGGCCCAGTGACTCAGAGCTGGTGATCCCGGCCCTCCAGGCGCATGAGAAACAGTTGGGCTGCGTTCCCCGGCTGGTGGCGGGCGATGCCGCATTCTACTCAGCCAGCAATGAAGCCGCTGCACACGACAAGGGCGTGAAGCGGGTGTGCATCCCGAATCGGTCCACCAAAAGCACCGAGCGGAAGCGCGAGCAAAAGAAGCGCTGGTTCAAACAAGGCCAGAAATGGCGGACCGGCTGCGAGGGCCGCATCAGCGTGTTGAAGCGGCGACACGGCCTTCGACGTTGTATTTACCGCGGCGATGCCGGTATGAAGAGGTGGGTCGGACTGGGCGTGATCGCGGACAATCTCTACCACCTCGGAACGGTGTTAGCCGAACGCAAAAAACCGACTTTTTGAAGTGGACCAAAATCAATTACTTGACTGCCCGGCGGGACGACCGTCGGGCAATTTGCTATTTCTGACACCGTGCGCCGGTGCTCGGTTCATATCAAAAAACGAATTTTGCGCCGGAAAGTAGCTAGCCGTCCAGGCATTCCGATGGCGGCAAGATCCTCCAATGCCGCCAATCCGCAAACTCGCTCGATCCCTCACGGCGTAACACCGTGCCAGGGTATCCTCCCAGCGTTGACGGCAGGAGAGGCCCATTCTCCCCGCCGACGCCAGGTACCAGCAACTGGTCTACGGCGGGTCGTGTCTGGAGTTGCGCGCGCGGGACGATCTGAAGTCCGTGGCGCGAGAGAACCGACTTCGCGTCGGAAAACGTGGATACTCGGTTTGTCGCTGATACCGCGTACCATCGGCAGAGGCACCAAGATCGAGTTCATCGACGCCGTCGTAGAGCCAAACGCCCCCGCGGTACTTGGGCCAGCCGATGGCAGCATTCAACAGAAAGAACCGAGATGGGGGGAGGCTCAATCTGCGGGCCACCCTTGCTGCAACCTCCACCCCGTTACCGTGGACCCGATCTTCGCCGAAACCGTCAGTACAACGTGTACACCGTCGCCTCGTCCCGATCCATGCGCACCCTGACCGGCGGGCACCAATCCTTGACACCGCCTCGCTGATCATCCCCTCCATCTCCCCAAAACTTCCGTTCACACCAGGGCCCAGAAAAAATAACGCCCGCTGATTCAGGCGGCTGCCCGCGATATCAACACTCAACATCGCCGGTCATCGGCAATCCCAGGCTACCCTGAAATCGGAGGCTCCAAAACCGCAAAATGCCCCGGAACGTGCACATTGACGAATCGCCGCCCCGACAACGAACGCCAGATCAACCCGCCCGCCGAACTTCGATCGCCCTTTCGCGCCGACCGAACCCATTCCCACAAACGGACACCCGAGCCGCCTTAGTCGCCCCGCTTTTCGGCACCCGAAATCCGCCGTTCACACGATTCGCAATTATTCCTAACGCTCACCCACTGATTGATTTACCCTCAAAATCGCCTGTCGGGTCACAAAGGCACTCGCCGCACGGCCGTTACCCTGAGAGCGGAAACAGTCTGCGCTTCGAAGAGGAGTCCCGTGTCAGAGCGTATTTACAAACTACAGCCGAATCGCACGATTCAACTCCGTGGCTTCAACGACCTCGGTGCCTCTGCGGCCCTCCACTCGGCCACCGACACGAGTTTCAAAGTCAGTGGCGTTTTCCGCGACCCCGCCGATTTCTGCGTTCTCACGCTGTACGACGCGGATAACTTCTACGAACACCCGGCCCTTCGCTATCTTCCCGATACGAACTTCGCCGGCCTCACCCTGACCTTCGACGTCCGATACTCCGGACTGCGCAATCTCGATTCGCCCCGTTACCCCATTCTCGATTGGCCGTATCTCGACGTCATCCGCCCCGACGGCACTACCGCCAATATCAAACTCTTCAAATCGGACGCGTTTGTATCCGGCACATGGAGTCCCGCCTCGGCGTCCTTTACGATCCTCGATAGCGGACTCCACCAGTGGGACCATCTGACGCTCTGGTATCTCAACCGCGCCTTCGATTACGTCGTTCCCCAGGTCGAGTTCTCATACGTCTTCCTGAACAAAGGCGAGGGTTTCACCCATTCGATCACGGTCGATGGTGCCGTCTACGCGTATGTCGAACAGGCCGGAGACGCGGACATAACCATCGCGCAACGAATTGTCGATGCGCTTGCCGTCTGTCCTTTCGTCACGGCCGCCCGCGGCGACAACACGCCTGAGCACGGGTCGGTGAACCAGGTGAATCTCCGCGCCGTTGCAGGCGACGGACAGCCCTTTACGGTAGTGTCCACTTCCAATCCCGACACCCAGAAACTCTACCGCGTGAGCGCGGCCAGCATCGCCGCGAATCTAGCCGCCCAATGCAACGCCACCAATTGGGTCGCCATCGGAGCCGACATTCCTGTCAGAGCGCAATCGTCCGGAAATGTCATCACGTTCACCGCCGCGAAACCCGGCGTCGATGGCAATGCCCTGTCTATGTACGCCGTCTCCAAGAACAATCAGTTAACCGTGGCGCAGGATCTCGTTCAATTTGCCGGCGGCAACTCCGATGCGACCTGGTGTGTCAACATCGACTTCAGCTCCGCGGGCATCCCCGATATCCGAAAGATGTGGCTGACGTTCGCGCCGCCCCTTGCCATCGGGCAAGCTTTCGAATCCACCGAGTGGGAAGTCGAGTTCACGAACTGGAATGTCGTGGGACCCGAAGCGGTTCGCGCTCTCCAGGTCGCCGGCAATGGTAGCCTCCGCATCGAAGAAACCAGCAGCGCCTGTACCTTTGATGGAATCTGGGATTCCGAGTACGGTTTCTATTCGCTCGCCTACGCGAAAGTCAGCAAGGCGGCAAATAACTCAATCGTCATCTCCTATGAATCCTTCGTATCTCACGACCTCTGGATCGGCACCTCGCTCTATGCCGATCGCGGCGCCGTCTCGGTACGCGTCGACAATGGGCCGGAAATCGATTTCGACACCTGTCTGAAAACGGGAGATGATCCAGCCGTTATCACCCGTCGAAAGGTGGCTCTCGGCGCGCCCATAGCTCCAGGCATCCATAAAGTAACCATTCGCACCAAGGATTCCAAGCCGTTCTACTTCGACTATCTCGACATCGTTGTCCCGTCGGATGTTCCTGCCAGTTTCGCGCCCAGGTCGAATATCTCTCCCGCGCTCGATTACAGTACCGACCATACCTACAAGCTGCCGCCCGCGCGCATCCTGTGGATCTTCGACAAACTCGGTTTCGTCGGACCGATGAACGAGTACATCGGCGTCTTCTGGTGGAATCAGCGCACGCGTGTCGGTGCCGTCCTGCCGCAGGCGCGAGTCGAATTTACCGGCGGGTTCGCCTATGGCGACCAGATCTGGTTGAACATCTCCGGTACGAAAATCGGAAAAAGTGTTTTGAACAACGATACCCTCGAGACCATCGCCCGTCACTTTAGCTGTTACATCAACGCGACCTTCGTGGGTCTGTGGGCCAAGGTCGAAGGCAACATTATTACCTTGACGTCCCATTCTCCGACCGCCGACTTTCAATTCGATATCTCTCAACACATCGACGCTGTACCGTCATCCACAGGCCAGGTCACCATTACCGGCACTCTGAAATTCACCGGTGACGAACTGAAAAACAACAAGGGACGCTGGATTGTCGATCCTTCGCAAACACCGGCACTGAATCGCGGAGCGCGCGACTGGCATTCCGATTTCTTCAGGGAATGCGCCTCCAGGAATCGCGAACTCGTCGTTGCCTCCTCCATGGAGCTCGTTCTGCCACCCGACAATCTCCCCGCCCGCTATCACGACGGTTCTCCCGTTAAAACGGATGTCGGCTATGGTTCGGATTGGTGGTCGTCACACTGCGCATTCAACGCCGATATGCTTGCGTTTCAGAAACAAGTGTTCAGCTCTGTCACGGATCTGATGGCCGGCGCCGGACTCCGCCCCAGTGTTCAATTCGGCGAATATTGCTGGTGGTACTTCGCGGGTCCGGACGGCACCATGGCCTTCTATGACGCCGATACCGCCGCAGCTGCGCAGTCCGCGCTCAGCCGCCCGCTGGCCACCTTCACCGGCGCGGACAACGATCCGTGCGTCAACGTTAGCGCCGATGCGCTGTTCCTCCGCAATCGCCTCCGCGATCACGTCGCCGCCCTGATCGCGCATATCCGCGGTCGCCATCCCGATACGAAATTCGAAGTGCTCTTCCCGTACGACGTGAACTATCCGCATCCGGCGGGCGTTCGCGGCATCGGAGGCAAGCTTCTGCGGTTTATCAACTTCCCCGCCGAATGGGAACAAAAGCCAAGTTCAGGGCTCGATTGCCTCAAGATGGAAGGACTCGATTGGGGGGCCGTCTCTCGCGACCTGGACCTGTCGCGCGACGTCATGGAGTTTCCGATCAAACTCGGTTGGCCTCTCGATTCCATCCGCTACATGGTGCCCATCTTCAATGGCGGTTGCCCCTGGTTGAGCGAATACCGCATCGCTCAAGGGCTCGGCATTCCCGCGATGAATCTCTGGGCTTTCGACCACGTGTGCATCTTCGGACTCACCGTCACCGAGCCCGCGCAACCCGCGCGCGCCGCGCGTTACCACTAATTCGACTTCCGGTTATGGCATCCATCACCGTTGCACCCGCGCCCGCTGCGCGATACTCTGAGGACGGTCCGCGCCCTCCCGATTGTCATGTCACCACGACTTTTCTCAATCTCGATCCTCTGTGTCTCGACGGTCGCGGCCGTTGCCGGCCCATCGCGCCAGCACACGTTTCATGGAAATGATCCTTCGCAGTGGACCAGTCGCACAACAGAGCAAATCCCTGCCGCTGCTGCTGCGTCGGAATTTACCGTCTCCATCGCCGGCCCCTATCAATATCGAGTCTCGCGCGTTCTCGTCGACGCCTCGCGCAACACCTACGTCACGGGCAGTCGCGTCTTCGGACAGGTCACCGATGTGTTCGTCACGAAACTGGATCCCACCGGCACAATCCTTTTCACTACGACCCTCAGCGGCAAAGGCACCGATGCCGGGAACGCGATCGCTGTCGATACCGCCGGCAACATTTATCTGGGCGGTAGCACCTCGTCCCAAAATTTCCCGCTCCGCAAACCCTTGTACCCGTACCCGTGGAGCGGCAGCATTCCGGGCTCCGGCACCTTCGGCTTTCTCACCAAACTCAGCGCCGACGGCAGCCAGTTGATTTATTCCACCTATTTCCCCGGTGCGGTGAACGCGATTGCGGTGGACGCCGCAGGCAGCCTGTACGCCACAGGCTCCAGCATGAATCGCGAATTCCCCTCAACCCCGGGCCTGCCGGCTTTCACGCTCGGCGGCACACTTCCGTTCATCACGGCGGCATTCGTTACGAAGATCAGCCCAGCGGGTGACAAAATCCTGTACTCGAGCGTCATAGGCGGCAACGCCGTTTCGTGCGGAGCGGGCAGTAGTTGCTTCCTCAGTTCCCGGTACGTTGCCGGCCTCGGCATTGCACTCGACAGCGCCGCGAATGCTTACATCACGGGTTATTCGAATGTTACCGACCTACCCGTCACCACCGGCGCATTCAAAACGCCCGGCATCGGCGCTTTCGTGGCCAAAGTCAACGCTTCCGGTACATCGATGGGATATCTCACCTATGTGGGCGAGACGAACTACGTGATCTCACCGTTCTCGAATCCCGCTAACCGTTCCGCGGCAATCGCCGTCGATGCCGCCGGGCACGCGTACGTTGCGGGTTCCACAACCGATCCGAAATTCCCCGCCACCGCAGGCTCTTTTCAGACTCAATACCACGGCGCACCCACGGGCAACCCGTTTCAGCCGCCGCCGGCCGACGGTTTCCTGCTCGAACTCAATCCCCAGGGAACCGCCCTTGTCTATGCAACCTACCTCGGCGGCGCCGACGAGGACGCTATCCAATCGGTGGTGCTCGACTCCGCGGGCAATGCCTGGGTGAGCGGCACGACCGCCGCCACCGACTTCCCAATCTCCTCGGCACCCACGCTCAGCGGCGGCGATTTCCTCGCCGGGTTCAATGCGAACGGCTCTTCACTCACCTACGTTCAGCGGTTCCCGGATGGGTCGGCCTCGCAGTCAGTCGCCGTCGATGCCGATGGGCGGCTGCACGCAGCGGGCGCCTCCGGTCTCGTGTCCGTGATCGCTCCCGGAACAAGCCTCGCGCCGCGCATCTTCGGAGCCGCGAATGCCGCCGCGGGCAGCGTCCAGACCCGCGTCGCACCGGGAGAGGTGGTGTCCTTGTACGGGCCAAACATCGGCGCCGCCGGTTCAGCTACCAAACTGCTCTTCGATAGTACGCAGGCCCCGGTGTTGTATGCCTCCGGCAGTCAAATCAACGCGGTCGTCCCGTTCGAGGTCGATGGTCAGAAGCAGACGCGTCTGCAACTCGCCGGTGTGCCGGACCTCGTGCTCGGCGTTACGCCGACGTTGCCCCAGATCTTCCGGCATTCACAAAACGGCGCCGCCGTGAACCAGGACGGGACTCTCAACTCCGCTGACAAACGCGCCAAGCCGGGATCGGTGGTGGCTATCTGGGCTACCGGCGTCGGCGTCGTCAGCCCTCTACCCGCGGACGGCGAGATTCCGCAGGGGCCGCAACAGTATTACTGCTGTCAGGTGACCATCGACAGCCAACCCGCCGACGTCCTCTATTCGGGCGCTTCGCCCGGTATCGTCGCGGGCGTGGTCCAGGTGAATATCCGGATTCCCGATCCCTACACCGGAGGCGGATCGTCCACCCTCGTTCTCACCACGAACACGCCGAACAATGTGGAAAGCGATCCGGTGACGGTTTGGGTCGAAAACCCGTAGAGCGGCTATCCCCGAAGTGACGGGCGGCGAACGCCGATCTCGTCCAGGTGCTCGAGCAGGTCCGCCGGGTCTTGATAAACCCGGTACGCGCCGGCTCGCTCGAGTTCTTCCTGGCCGTAGCCGCCCGACAACACGCCGACGGTGAGCGACCGCGCGCGCCGCCCGGCCAGCAGGTCCCATACGCTGTCGCCGACGACGACCGAATGCTCGATATCCGCGCCGATCTTTTTTGCGGCGGCGATGAATAGGTCGGGGTCGGGCTTGGCGTGTGTCACCTGGTCGCGAGTGATGATCGCCGTCCCCGGCGGTACGTCCAGCATCTCGAGGCTGCGGCTGGCGCTCTGCATCTTACCGCTGGTTGCGATTGCAAACGGCACTTGCTGCGAAGCAAGATGGTGCAGCAGTTCCGTCGCGCCCGGCAGCGCCCGTACCTGGTCGGCGTAGCGTTCGCGGAAAATCTCACCGTGCCGGCGTTGCATCGCCTCGGCTTCATCGGGTTCGACGCTCCGGCCCGTCTCGCGGACCAGCGCCTGCACGAGTAACCCGCCGCTCATGCCGATGCGGCGATGGATCCGCCAAACGGCGAGACGAATGCCGCCCTCCTCAAGGGCTGCTCGCCACGCAAGAACGTGCTGGTACACGCTGTCGACAAGCGTACCGTCAAGGTCGAAAAGAAATGCCGGCGCGGTGCTGGACATGTCCTTGTAGATGCACCTGCGGCCGGATTCGTTTGGACCTTATGCGTAAATGCCGCGCAGCTTGATGGCGAACTGCACCCTGTCGAGCGCCAGCATGTATGCCGCGATGCGGTTGTTCACTTCGTGCTTATCCGCGTAGCCCACGACATCCCGGAAGCTGTTCACCATGATTTCTTCGAGCCTTCCGTTCACCAGTTGCTCGTTCCAGAAGAAGCCTTGCCGGTCCTGCACCCACTCGAAGTAGGATACGGTCACTCCTCCGGCGTTCGCCAGAATGTCGGGGATAACGAAGATCTTCTTCTCCTGCAGAATCGAATCCGCGACGTGAGTCGTGGGTCCGTTGGCGCCTTCGCACAGGATCTTGCAGCGCAGCCGCTCTGCATTCGCGGAGGTAATTACGTTCTCTTTCGCCGCGGGAAGCAGCACCTCGCACTCGAGGAACATCGCCTCGTCCCGATCGATATCTTCGGCCTCAGCGAATCCGATGACCGACCCGGTCTCGGTGCGATGCTTCATCAATGCTACGACATCGATGCCGCGCGGATTGTACACAGCGCCGTCGTACTCGATGACGCAGATGATCTTGAATCCGGCGCGCGCCATCAGCTTCGCCGCCATGCCGCCGACGTTCCCAAACCCCTGCACCACGACGCGGGTGTTCGAAGGCTCCAGGCCGAACCGCCGCAGCGCCTGCTGCGTCACGATCATGCATCCGCGTCCCGTGGCTTCGACTCGCCCCCGCGAACCGCCGAGGTTCAACGGCTTACCCGTTACCACGGCCGTCACCGTATGGCGCACGTGCATCGAGTAGGTGTCCATGATCCAGGCCATGGTCTGCTCGTTCGTGTTCATGTCGGGTGCGGGAACATCGCGCTCCGGACCGATGAAGTCGAGGATCTCGGCCGTGTACCGCCGTGTGATCTTCTCGAGTTCGGATTGGGAGAGAATTGCCGGATCGCATATGATACCGCCCTTGCCGCCGCCGAACGGAATATTCACCACCGCGCACTTCCACGTCATCCACGCGGCCAGCGCGCGCACTTCATCAATCGTTACGTCAGGTGCAAATCGAATGCCGCCCTTGGCCGGCCCGCGAGCAATGGAGTGTTGAACCCGGTATCCGGTGAAGACTTCCAGCCGCCCGTCATCCAACTGCACAGGAATGTGCACGCATATTTCCCGCGCGGGCGAGCGCAGGACTTTTCGCATCCCGTCTTCAATGCCGAGCCGGTTCGCAGCGGCATCGAACCGAGCTTCGGCCGACAGCCATGGGTTGGTTTCACCCTCGTGGAGCGCCGGCGTTTCTACGAGCATTGTCACTTCCTCCGCCTACATTATGGCAGGGCATTGTAATGACGGGGCGGTTCAGTGCAGCCAGACCTTGGGCTCCACCGACATTCCGGGCCGCAACCGGTCGAGCAGCTCCTGGCCGGGTTTGAATCGCAGCCGCACCGGCAGACGCTGCACCACCTTGACGTAGTTACCCGTCGCGTTCTCGGAGGGAAGCAGGCTGAAGGTCCCGGCGCTCGCCGCCGGCATGCTCTCGACGTAACCATTCAGGTCCTGGTCGAAGGTGTCGATGTGAATCGTCGCGCCTTGGCCGTCGTGCATGTGCGCGAGTTGCGTTTCTTTGAAATTGGCGGTCACCCACAGATCATCCACTTGTACTACCGACATCAATTCCTGCCCTTGTTGTACGCGCTGGCCCACTTCCACGCCACGACGCCCGATGATGCCGTCCACCGGCGCATAGATGTTCGCGTACTGAAGATTCAACTTCGCCTGCTCCACAGCGGCGTTCGCGGCCTGCACGCCGGCCTGTTGGATCTGGACATTCGCCCGCTGGGCCTGAACCTCCTGCGGAGCATTGCTGACGGCTTGCTGCAATTGCGCGCGGGTCTGCTCGAGCGCAGCCCGTCTTTGCTCGATGGTTCGCTGGGCGGCTTCGAGCCCCGATTTCTGAGCCCGCACCGTCGCGGCAGCGGATTCCGCCGCCGCAACACGCCGGTCGTATTCCTCGTGCGAAACCTCGTCCTTTGCCACGAGTTTGCGATACCGGGCCAGGTCGGCCTGCGCGTTCTCGTTGTTCGCTTTGGCCTCGGCCACGCGAGCCGCCTGCACGTCGCGTTCGTGTTCGGCCGCCGACAGCGCAGCTTGCGCATTCTGTACCGCGCTGCGGCCGGTCTGAATACCGGTCTGCGTGGACGTGCTGGTAATCGGTACCGCCGTGCGCCGCGCCTGCACCCCCGCTGCGGCCTGCTGCAGATTCGCCTGCGCCCGCTCCAGCGCAACTTTATAATCGCTGGGATCGAGTTCCACGAGTAACTCGCCCTTTGTCACGCGCTGGTTTTCGACCACGTGTATGGCGGTAACAACGCCCGCAACACGCGGTGTGATCGTGTTGACGTGTCCATCCACACGCGCGTCGTCGGTGGATTCGTACGACTGCATGTACTGCCACCAGAAGTAACCGCCGACAAGAAGAATCACCAGCACGATTGCGGCAATCAATACCCGGAGCGGATGGCGGTGGACGACGCCCCGCACGCGTTGTCCGAACGGAGGTTTGGCGGGCTTCTCGGGCTCGCGTTCTTCTTCCTCCGCCACGTCCGGATGCACGGAGGCCCTCCCATCGTCGCCGGCGTGCAGGCCGCGTCCGTTTTGTTCTCGCAGCCGGCGGACTTCCTCGCGCAATCGCTGTATTTCGAGTTCGGTGGGATCAGCCATATTCATTTCCCGGTCAAATATCGTGCGACCGCATCGTCGGACTCTCCTCGAGCGCGCATCAGTGCCGCCTTGGCCGCGTTATATGTATACAGGCTGGCTATCAGGGTTTCCTGCGCGGTCGCCAGCGCTTCCTGGGCCTGCACGACTTCGAGGTTGTTGGTGACACCGGCCGCGAAACGGTCCTGCGCCTGCTGCAATGCCTGCTGTGCCAGGTCGAGATTGCTTCTTGCGACATCCACTTGTTGAGACGAAGTACGGACGTCGATGAATGCCGAGCGAACCTGGGCGTCGATCTGCCCGCGGAGATCCTGCTGTTCGGCTTGGCGCTGACGCAACTGCGCCTGAGCAAGATCGACGTCCGCGCGAATTCTTCCTCCTTCGAACACCGGAATGTTTGCGGCGGCGCTGGCTGTGAACGTTCCATGAATGCTGGTGACGCTTGGTCCGATAACTCCGTAGTCGGCATTGAAACTCAGCGACGGCAGGCGGGCAGCGCGCGCGGCAGAGGCCGCCAAGTCCGCCGAGTGAACCAGGGCCGCGGCAGCCTGATAGTCCGCGCGCTGGCGGTACGCACTCGTGAGACTCTCTTCCAGAGTCACGCCCGACGGTAGCGGGGCATAGGGAACAGTTTCAGTCAACCGGAAATTCTGCCCGATCGGCAGTCCGATGGCGCGAGCGAGCGAGAGTTTCTGTTTATCGAAATTGCCCTCGTATGCGAGCAGGCGCTCCTGCTGCGCCTGCATTTCGACCTGCGACCTCAGTACATCGATGGCCGGAGCTGTCCCGGCATTCTTCCGGTCCAGCGCCTGCTGGTAGAGGTGCTGTGCCGTAGTCAACTGGGCGCGTACGGCGTCGATGCGCGCCGATGCGGTGATGGTCTGCAAATAGAGCTGGATGACGATCTGTACTACCTGATCGCGCGCGTCGCGGAGCGACAATTCCACCGCGCGCACGGCTTCGTTGCCGGACCGGAAATTCCGCCAGGACTGCAGACTCAGGTTGCTGGCTGCATACGCCCGCGCGTCGTACACCGTGAAGGGTCCCACAATGGCCGGCGTTCCCGGCGGCAGCGGAAAACCGAATGCGCGCAGATTGATCTGTTCCTCGGTTATCGACGGGCGCACGTTCAAGGTAGGGATCAACTGGCTGAGCGCCAGCAACCGCTGCGCCCTGCGGAGTTGAATGTTTTCACCCGTCTCCACGAGTGCGAGGTTGTAGCGGAGAGCGCGATTCAAAGCCTCCCGCAGTGAAAGGTCCATCGTTCCCGGCATAGCCTCGCCGCTGGGGATACTTCCGCTAACTCCGGTTTGCGCCGGTGGAGCGGCTGGGGCGACGGGAATCTCCTCCATCGGAGACGGAGCGGGACGCGACATGCCAGGCAATTGCGCAAAGAGCGGGGCAACAGAGAGCGAGAGTGCAACAGCGATTCGTGCCAGCATTCGTTTCATTTTCATCAGCGAGATTAGTGTGCCATTTCCGCCGGAGCACGGCTGGTAGGTCTCTTCATAAACGCTACGAGCGGCACAATCAACAGAAACATGATGGTCAGCACCTGGAAGAGATCGACCAGCGCCAGCATATTCGCCTGCCGCTGAACGATTCCCCAGATCGTGGCCAGCGCACGGTGGCTGGCGGCAGTGGAACCGTGGGGCGATCCGTGGAGTTGCTGCAACAAATGAGATGCGGCAGTGTCGTAAGGTGTAACATGCGACGTCAGTACATCGACGTGCTTCTGCGCGTAACGCTGATTTAACGTAGTCACCATCGCAATCCCAACACTGCCGCCGATGTTGCGCATCAGATTGAAGAGACTGGTCGCATTGCCCATCTCTTCCTTCGGAATCGGGTCCATGGTGACAGTTGTTAGCGGCACGAAGAGCATCGCAAGCGATATGCCCTGGAGAAACTGCGGCCAGAAGAAATCCCAATACCCGGCATTCAGGTTCAATTTTGAGAAGGCGTACAGCGTGTATGCGCCGAGTCCCGCGCCGGCGGCAAGCATCTTTCGCGGATCGACAAAACTGAGCATCGCCCCGACAATCGGCATCATCAATAACGAACCCATCCCGCGCGGAGCCAGTGCGATACCGGCCTCTAGAGACGGATATCCCAGCAGCGTCTGCATCCAGATCGGCAGAATAACGAGACTGCCATACAGCACCACGCCCACGATGGTGATGAGAACGACCCCAATTGAATATGTTCGATTGCGGAACACGTTCAGGTGAACCACCGGGTTGCGGGTAACGAACTCGCGAATGAGAAAGCCGGCAAAAAAGACAACGATCAAAACGGCCAGCCCGCGGATGAACGCCGAACCGAACCAATCGTCCTGCTGGCCTTTGTCGAGCAGCACCTGCAGTGCCCCGATCCAAACCGCGAGCATCCCGATTCCCCAACCATCGATTTTGCTCGAAATGCGGCGAATATAAGGCGGATCGAAAACGAAATTCCGCACCATGAAGATGGCGAGCATACCCACCGGGATGTTGATGTAGAACACCCATCGCCAGCTGTAGGTTTCCGTGAGCCAGCCGCCCAATACCGGCCCGAGAATCGGCGCAACGACGATTCCGAGGCCCCAAAAACCCATGGCCTTGCCGCGGCTTTCGGGAGGGAATGCTTCGAGCAGGATGGCCTGTGAAAGTGGTTGCAGGGTTCCGCCGGATGCACCTTGAAAGATGCGGCACACGATGAGAGTCGCCAACGTGGGCGCGAAGCCGCACAACAGTGAACTCGTCGTGAATCCGACGACGGCCATTATCAGGAGATTCTTCCGCCCGAACACTGACGCTAGCCAGCCGGTGATGGGAAGAATAATGGCGTTTGCGACGAGGTATGAAGTGAGCACCCAGGTCGCTTCTTCTACTGTGGCCGAGAGACTTCCCGCGATATGCGGCAGAGACACGTTGACCACGGTGGTGTCCAGCACCTCCATGAAGGTGCCAAACATCACCGAAACTGCCACAAGCCAAGGGTTTACATCGGGAGTCGCGGCTTGCGCCCGAGCAGCCATTCAATCGTTAGATGCCGATCGGGCATGTCGGTTGCTGAATCGCTGCCGATCAGTCCATCAACACACTTTACAAATTCTGTCCCGGCATCGGTGACGGAAACACAAATGTAGTTACTAAGACGTTTCTCGTTGTTTATAACGTCCGTGTGACCTTTTGCAGAGTTCGCGGCTGATCCGGATCGAGTCCCTTTTCGGCAGCGAGTTTCGCCGCGAACAGTTGTGCCGGAATGATGTAGGGTATCGGCGTGTATAGCTCGGCGACCGGATAGGCCTTTTTCGCCAGTTTGGCGGGCAATACGACGCAGCGCGCGCCCGTTTGCAGCGCTTCGCGATTGCTTGCGTCGGTAATGATGAGAGTCTCGGCCTTCAAATTCTGCAGCTTTCCGAGCAGTTCCTTAGTGCCCTGCCAGGTGACGCCGGCGGGACTGAACACGAACGCGGGGAACGACTGTTCGATCATTGCGATGGGGCCGTGCAGCAGGTCGGCCGAGGAGAAGCGCTCCGCCACGACATAGCAGGTCTCCATCATCTTCAATGCAAATTCAAACGCGTTCGAATAGTTGAGGCCCCGGCCAACAACGAGGGCGTGATCCATGAACCGATAGCGCCCCGCGATCTCTTCTATAGCCGGTTCGAGGGTGAGCGACCGTTCGGCGAGTTCCGGCAGCGCTCGAACGTCATCGAGAGCGATACGCGCGCCGAGCGCGTGGGCGAGCAGGTACATCGACAGTATCTGACCGGTGTACGTCTTGGTTGCGGCGACACTTTTCTCCTTGCCCGCCCGGACGTGAAACACATGCTCGGCGAGTCGAGCCATTGTGCTGCCGGCTTCATTCGTGATGCCCACCGTCAAAGCGCCTTGTTGGCGGGCCTTCTCGATAACCACGTTCGTGTCCGTCGACTCGCCCGATTGCGAGATCGCGACGACGAGCACATCGCTAAAGTCCACCGAAGCGCGATACAGCGTGAAGATGGAAGGCGCTGCCAGCGCGGTGGGAATACCGGTGGTGATTTCGAGGAGGTAGCGCCCGAATTGCGCGGCGTTGTCGGACGTCCCGCGCGCCGCGAGCATAATCAACCGCGGACGCTTCCGCGCGAGCACTTTTGCGAGTCTCGCCGCTCCACGCAATTCTCCGCGCAGCGTGCGATCGAGCGCCACCGGCTGTTGCCGGATCTCTTCAAGCATTTTGGACATGCTCGTTCCATTGTAGGAATGTCCGCGCACTGAAGAGAATGCAGAGTGAGATACGAGTCCAGAGCGCCTATTGCGCCAGACAATACAAATGGTTTTGAGTCGCGGCCAGCAACTCGCCGGAACCGGTTAAAACGGGCGGGAGCGTCAGCGTTTCTCCCGGGAACTCGTGTACAACGGCCGCGTCACCTTTTTGATTCAGCGCGAAGACCGAGTTTCCCGCGCTGACGAGCAGACGGTTATCCGGAAGCGCCATCGCGCCCGACACCCGTCCTTTGCTCGAGTAATTCCATGCCACGGTCCCGTTCTCTGCGACGGCGAGCACGTGGCCGGCACCAAGCAGGTACGCCGTATGGTCGTACCCGATCACCGGAGGACGTTGGAAAACCGCCTGTTCGAGCGGTACCGCCACCACCTCACCTCGCGGCGACACCAGCCATAATGCCTGTTTGCCACCGGGATTCACCAGAATGTGGATACGTCCGCCTTCATCGAGGCTCATGCCCAGCGGCTCGAACGAACCCGCGAAACTGCGCAGGAGCTTTAACCCCGGGTCGAGAAATTCGATGGTATTCGTGAGTGCGACAATGATGACCTTTCCGTGCGCGGCGGTCCAAAGGCGTGGAACTTCGTAATGGCGGATGGCGCGCTGCTCGATCGAACTGAGTTGGTCCTCGTCCATCCTCGGCGGCTCGGTAAACTCGTAGACTTCAAGAGCCGACACCTTCACCGGAGCCGGATTCATCGGATTCACGGCGCGTTTGAAGCTCGCTACCGTCATGACACTTTCGGAGCGGTCGATGAATGTGCGCGAATAGTCTTCCGTCCCCTCGACTCGAAAACGGTATTCCGCGGCACCGTTGGCTAAACGATGCGATGCGATGTTGCTGAAGCGATTCACGACGTAAAAGGCAGAACGCTGCGGATCAATTTGCGCGTCTTCACCGGCGCTGCCTTCGGTAGCCAACTGATGTCCTTTGTCGTCGAACAAGAGCCAGTCGGTGCGGCCAGGCACGAGGGTTCTGCCACTCGAATGCAGAATGGCCACGAAAACCGAAGACGCGGGCAGACTCGCTCGCCAGCGCACCTTCCAATCTTTCGAGGGCAGCGTGCGGGCAAGACGCGAGTTCAGGCGCTCGTTCACATACGGCCTGAGACAATCGGGCGGACCAGCGGCGGCGGCCGGCGGCAAATGGTCCCGGCCCGTCACCATTCGAAGCGTCAGTTCATTCGCGTCACTCATCGCCCGTCCTTTCGGGGATTTGCCTCTGGTCTTCACTTGCGCGGCGCACATTCCGCCGAGCACGCTTGCGATCATGCATCGTCTGCTAAGCACTCGTGCTCACCGTAGCAGCGGGGACAGCCCGCCGCACTATGGCCGCCTGCACCTTGGCGTTGTTGATCCCGGTAGTCGGCGCCGCGAGCGCGCTGCAATCGATGCCCACCATATCCGCAAACCAACTCCACACCGCCGCGGAGTTCATCTGCGCGGCCGTGAGGCGCAGTTCGTTCGAACTGTGCCACCCCGTAGCGCCGGAGTTCACAACGCGCAGCAGGAAATGCCGCGGATGATTGCTCTCCACCGCGTTCACTTTGCCGTTGTAGTCGCCTTGAGTGGCGGAGTTCGGCGGATTATAGCCGAGGCCGCCCAGGTATTGATTATTCGCCGGCGTGCCGTCCTTCACGAGATTCTCCACCAGGAATCGCGGCATGAAGTGGACCAGAGCATTCGTGTAGGTAAACGGTCCCACGCTGCCGCTGAACACGAACCGGCGGTTCAGGTTGGTCTCCACCTGCGTCTTGAAATTGCTCAATGGATTCACGACGTTGCTGTGCGCCGCCACGCTATCGAACTTCACGCGAATCTTCACCAGCACGCATAACAGACCGTCGTATTTAACGCCGCTCTTAATCCGCTCCCGGTACGGATCGTCCCCGAGCGTGAAGAGATAGAGGTCGAAGAGGCCGCGCGTACCGGTGCTGGCTCGCGATTCAATGAATCCTGGGAAGTGAACGAAAGTCCGTGCCGGCGCGGAGTTGTGCGGCGGCAAGAAGAACTTGTGGGTGCCGGACTCCACCTGCATCGGCGTACTCAACACCGTGCGAATCCACTCGGTGCCGTGCCAGAAGTAGCGCCCTTCCACGACGAACACACCCTCCATCATCAGCGCGGATGAAACGATGGAATACGGGTCGCCGGGCACCTGGCTGCCAAAACCGGGAAACTCGTAGGAGCAGGCGTTCGCACTCCAGCGCTCGTTGTATTCGTCGGGAAGGCCGTTACCGTGACCGGTCTCGTGCGCTGCCGTGAACCATCCGTTCGCAGGATTCGGCACCTCATTGTCGGCACTGAAATTGCCGATGCCATCGCTGCCGCCCATGTTGGCCCGGGGGATATTGATGATGTTCAGCCTAAAATGCGCGCGGGGCTGCGGCATCTCCTGCGCAAAGAAGAATACACGCGCCTGGAATTTCAACGCACCGGCAGTATGCGGCTTGATCAGGAAGTCGCCGGGGTTGGCTACCCCCGACGTGCCGTCGGTGAACGTCATGGTCTCCGGTCCGTTCCACCGTTTCGGGATGTTGGTCAACATCTTCTTTTTGTAGTCGGTGGTATTGAACGCGGTTCCGTCGCCGTTCTTAGCGGGCGGGTTCGTGAAGTCGAAATGGAAGCGGAAGTAGTGCATGTTCATCGCGACTTCGTCATCGCCGTCGTGATCGCAGCACCGCAGCAGCGTCATGTCGAAGCGGCCGTAGAAGAAGCCGCTGAACGACGGCACGGGCGACGACCATTCCTGATAGGTCCCTTGCGGAAGACAGACGCTGCGGACCTTGTGGATGTCCTCGGCAAAGAACGGCTGTATCGCGAAGAAGTCCTTCTTTGTTGCGGGAGGGCGTGGGTTCACTTCATTCGTCGGAGGCTTACCCGCCGCGACGGCGTCCACCCAGTTCACCGCGGCGCGAGCCCCGACTACCTCGTTGCTGCCGTTGTCGGGTGTGCGATCTGCAAATGCCTCATACATGTTGCCATTGACGATCACCAGACGCGTCCAATCCGGATAGTCGTGGACGTAGTACTTCACCGGCATCGCGATGTCGGTGTAGGGGAAGAAAGTCTTGGTCGCATCGGCGCCGATCTTGTAAACGCCGTCGGGCGAGATATTCGCACCGCCGCTGGCCGGCTGCTTGAACTGGTGGAAGAAAACCAGCGCGAGTTGGTCGCCTGCGACAGCAGCCTGGTTCAGCGACTTATCGGTAAGCACGATGTCATCGAGCGAGAAGATGAGCGGCTTGGAGGAATCGTTCGCCGCCAGCACCTCGCCGTGTGTCACCTTGTCGAAGAACTTGTTGTTTCCCGATCCGCGAGTGA
The DNA here is from genome assembly GCA_963720745.1 of uncultured Acidobacteriota bacterium. Taxonomy (GTDB): domain Bacteria; phylum Acidobacteriota; class Terriglobia; order Bryobacterales; family Bryobacteraceae; genus TMP-7. The sequence continues at coordinate 1,874,078 of CAVRGO010000001.1, read as the reverse complement.
AGTACTTTGTCGATTTCCAAAGTTCCGGCAGGTCGTACAGTTTGAGAAGCTCCGCCGATGGTGCGAGGCGCGCCTTATCGGTGATGGTTTCGATGGCCCGCGTCGATGCGTCCTTCGACACGACAAACGTGCCCTTGGAATTCACCAACTGCAGCATGATGGCCGCATCGGGCTTCACGTCGAGCGATTTGTCGAGTTTCTTTTGAATCAACCACGGCAACGCCTGAGTTTGCTTTGCATTGTCGGTAATGTTGATGGCCCAATTGCTGCGAGTATCCGGATCGGGTGCGGCGCCCTTCGCTGTGGGCGCCGTGCGGAAGCCATCGAGCAACATGGCGGGCGCTCCGAAACGTCCGCCATCGGGTGTGCCGAAGAAGCGATCGCAGAACTCGAACCGGACGAAGTTCCAATGCGGGTCGAGTTGACACTCCACCGGCGACCCGTTCGAGCCGACATTTGCGCTGAACGGCTGGAGACCCTCGAAGCGGGCTTCGGTTTTGTTGTAATGAGATTCGTTGATGGTCCAGTCGGATTGCAGAAGCGACCACTTGTGGGGCAGGCGCCAAACACGATACCCGTCTTTCACGGCATCGTCCACCTCTTTGGCCTCGAGGTAGCGTTCCGCGCGTGTATCTTTGGTTGCAGCAGACGAAGAGGCAAGGTAGTTGTCGGCGTGCTCGAAACGTAACGTGAAGGCTTTGTTTCCGCGAGGGAAATCGAAGCTGAGGGCACCGTCTGCGCCCACTTTTTCGTTCTGCTCGCCCAACGGCGATCGAACGATGACCGGAAAGTCAGGCGGAAACGGGCGGAATTTTCCTTCGGGATCCTTCCACGTGAGTTTGAGATAGATGCGCAGGTTCGGCAGCGGCGGAATGGTGCCGCCTTCGCACGGAGAGCCGCTCGAGAGGCGGTCGTAGAAGCGGCAAGCAAACGTGTCGCGCGTGTCCGCGTATTTGCGCCGCACCGCCTGGAACGAACGCCGCTTTTCTCCATCGGACCAGAAGCGTTTCTTGCAGCCCGCGGTCCCCTCGTTAACGCGCGGGCAGGGCCACTTGCCCGGATCGACCACGCTACCGGGCCGGAACAGAAACACCATCACGCGGCGGTTCGGGCCGTTTTCCTGGTTGCGTTTCTCGTGCATCGAAGCGGGTTGAAAGGCGCTGTTCTCGCTTTGAGAAAACAGCAGGATGGGGTTGAATTCGCTGCACCCCTGGTAATCGCCTTTTCCCTTCGCGTCGGCGCCCTGCGCGAGAAAAGCGCCGGGATCGACCTTGAAGTCCGCGCCGCACACCAGGTCCATGTAGGCGGCGAACACGGTGGCGCGGTTCGCTTTGTTGTTCGGCATCGCCTCCAGACCGGCGGCTGTGCGCATCGCTTCGTAGGTTTTGTTGCCCCAAGCATCGCCGCCCGAGTTGTTGGAGTAGATCTCCTCCCACAGATCGGTGTTCCGGGTAAGCATCCCGTAGACCGCCTGGGCGCGACGTCCGCTCAGGTACTTGTTGTAATCGTCCGAACCGACCGGGTCGGCATGCCCGAAGACCGCCGGCGGAGCGCCGGGGTTGCCGTCCATCAGCGCTTTCAGTTTCCGAAATTCGGAAGCGGCGCCGGTCAGGATAACCGAGGAATCGAACTCGAAGCGCACGTCGTCGATTCGCCAGCAGCCGATCGGAAAAATCGCGGGCCGGAATTTGTTCTTCTGATCCTCCGTAGTCGGCCCGACTTGCAGCAGGTGTTCGACTCGCTGGTGGTGGGCCGAAAACCCGCCGTCCGTGGCGCCACTGTCATCGCCTTTCGGAAGGTTCTCGAAATTGTTCGGAATGTCTTTGACGTCCGTGTCGGCCATGTCGAGTTAACAGCCGTGCTCCTGCTTCAGCCGGTCTTGAGTCTTCTTGTCCATCTTGCCGGTTACCGGCAGCCCGTGATCGCACTGAAACTCTTCGATCGCGGATTGCAAGGCCATCGGGTCCGACTCGTCCTGAGGACCCCAGTAGTAGCCCAGGTTCGTCAGCCGTTCGCGGCTTCCCGGCGCCGTGTCGACAGGATCGAGAAAACCGATTTTCACCGGGACATCCATCTTGACGATCTGCAGCAGCCCATTGACGGCGTCCGCGGCGATCTTCTGGTCAACCATCCCGTCTCCATCCGTCTGCAGTTTGTAGATCTCCGATTCCACTTGCAGCGTGCAGTCCTCATTTGCCACGGGATCGTCGTTAATATCATGCGTGACGATGCGGAGTTCCAGTTGGGGTACCGGAACCACGAACTGGTGCGTGCTCCCAGTGCTGCGCGATTCCGTCTTCACGTCCTTGTCGGGTATGATGACTTCATCGCCGGGGAACAGGACGTTCGGGTTCCCGCGCAGTTTTTTCAGATCGGCATTCTGCGGGTCGTCCCAGATGGTTTTGAAATCGCGAAACCCGAACTTCTTCGCGATGGAGGAGATGTGATCTCCCTGCTTGACCTCGTAAACGGACATTCGATTATTCAGCGAGCTATGGAGCGGCTCGCGGCGCCCAGCGTTTTCTCACCCGATTCACACCGCGAGATGAGACCGTGTAGGATCTGTTATACCTCTTCCCGAAGCTGTCATGATACTCACGCGGTACTAGTACACCCATGTTGACCATTCGAGATTCGCAAAGACAGGACATGGCGGAGTCTTCGCCAAACACGCCGATGGTGAAGGCTTGTCCGCTGACATCTACCTGGATCGAGGTACAACTCGTGGACGAGGATGGCAACCCCGTCCCGAACGAGAAGTACAAGATCGTTCTTCCGGACGGTTCGATTCAGGAGGGCAGTTTGAACGGCGAGGGGAAGGTGCGGTTCGACAGTATCGTGGCCGGAAATGCCCAGGTGTCTTTTCCCGACATCGATGGGAACGAGTGGAAGCCGGCATAGTCCGATACAGCGCCGAATGCCGTCGCGGGCTGACACGTTTCAAAGAGCCGAGGCGTAGCGGCTCTCCTGTTGCCGCCGGAGAGATTCGAGGCGCTTCGGGCCGGCGAGCAGGAAGCATAGCGCCGCCAGCACGGGACATAAGCCGGCGATGGCGAGCGCAACGCCGAACTGCTTTTGCGGGCCGAGAGTCCATCCGGTGATCAAAGGGGCGGCTGCACCCGCGACTTGAGAGATCGTATTCAGGTATCCGATGGCGCGTCCCACCACCTGGGCGGGCGCGACGTGCTGCGCGATTGCCCAGTAGTTCGAATTGCCGAGTCCGACCGAGCATACCGACACGATAAGGACGGGGAGCACCGCGCCGCGCTGGGGGAATATCAATAGCAGCAGGAGCGTCGACGCGAGCGTATAGGCAACAGCCGCGAAGGCGATGCGGACGCGCAATACCGAGCCTTGTTTGCGGGCAAGACGGTCCGCGATAAAGCCTCCGGCGATATTCAGAGCGGCCATGGCGAAAAGCGCCGAAGAGAGCACCTCGCCCATGCCGCGCAACGACAGACCGCGCGACACCATGAGATAGGTGGGCACCCAGGTCAACAGGAAATACCAGAAATACGAAGACAGGAAGACGGCCATCGACATGCCCCAGAAGCCCGGGCTTGCAAACAGCGCCGCCCAATCCCAGCGCGCTTGGGGTCGCGGCCGCTCGACTGCAGGCGGGGACGATCGCGGAGGATCGGGCGGAGCGAGCCAGAGCCAGCAGGGAAGCCAGGCGAGGGCGCCGAGTCCTGTGGCCGCAAACATGAACCGCCAACCGAAGCTATCGATCAAAACTGTTCCGACCAGCGTGCCCAACGCCGGCCCCATATTCTGTGCGGCAATGTAAATCGCGGTCGGAAGACCCTGGTCCGGCCCCGCGAATTTTTGCCGGATGAAGGCGATGCTCGCGATAGGGCCGACGGATTCGGCCAGCCCGAGCAGCAGCCGGAGAATAAGAATATCGGTGGAGCCGCGGCTCAGGGCGATGCCGGCGGACGCCAAGGACCAGAGGAAGAATGCGGCAGCGTAAACGCGTCGGATTCCGATGCGGTCGACGATCAGGCCCGCGGGCATCTGGAAGAACCCATACGTCCAGAAGAAGGCAGAGAGGAGGATGCCCATCGCGGCGGGGGTCAAACGGAAATCCCGCATCATCGAATTGGCGGCGATGCTCAAATTGCCGCGGTCGACGTAACTGACGAGCATGCCCGCAAACAGAAGGGAGACAACAATCCAGCGCCGGCTCATGCGTTGTTGTTCCGGCGCGTTTGGAAGTTCCACGTCGCGAACTGATCGACAAATTTCGCCGTCGCGGCCGCCGCGGCTTCCACGAACTTCGCACCCTTTTCGGCCGTCGCAAACTCGGGCATTCCGATGGCGCCGTTTTCGGACAGTTCATCGAACTCGTTAATCATGAAGTAGGGCGTGCTTTTGAACATGTCGACTGGGCCGAAGCCGGAAGAAGCATCGAGTCCGCCACGCTTGGCGACGTCTTTATTGACAAGTTCCGGCCGTTCGGCGAGCAGGATGGAGGTCTCCATTTCGCAGGCGTGCCCGATACCGCCTTCGGGCGATTCCCGGATCGCGAGGAATTCCTGCGCCGCCAGATTCCAGTAGGTTGCGTACGCGATGTACAACTCCGGCATCGATTCGAATTCGCTCTTCAATTCGCGCAGCGCGGCTTTGCAGGGAATGTCGTTTCCACCATGCCCGTTCAGCAGAAAAATGCGGCGTGCGCCGATGGCGACGAGCGAACGGCAGATGCCGCGTATCATTTCGATATAAGGAAACAGGTCGAGGCTCACGCAGCCGAACCGCCGGTGATGCGGGGAGTGACCGAGCCACTGTACGGGAAGCATAACAATCCGGTCGCTACGCAAGGTTTCCACTCGCTGAGCTATGCGGGAGACGATGAACGTGTCCGTGACCAGCGGTAAATGATGGCCGTGTTGTTCCAAAGACCCGAGCGGCACGACAAAGATTCGATCCCGGAGGGCCGCCAGTTCGGGCCAGCGGCAATTTTCGAGCAGCATTCCTTTACCCTACTCGAATCGGCGCGGCGGTACGGCGCCGGCATGCCCGGCGCGATGCAGAGAGTTGTTTACGCGGCTTCGTAGACGACGCGGCCTCGGCGAATGACCTTCACGATGCCCAACGGATCCACCTCCGGCGATTCGTAGGTGGCTCGGCTCGCAACGCGGGCCGGATCGAAGAGTGTGATATCCGCGATGGACCCGGGCGTGAGGCTTCCGCGCTCGGTGTCTTTCAAGCGAGCAGCGGGTTTTGCGGTAATCTTGTGAACGGCTTCTTCAAGGCTCATCCAGCGCCGCTCGCGCACCACACTGCCGAGCAACTCCGGGAACGTGCCGTGCAAGCGCGGATGCGGCCGCCCTTTGACGTAGAAGCCGTCGCTGATCACGGAGCACAGAGGATGCGAGAGTAACTGCCGCAGGTTGTCCTCGCTCTGGTTGAAGGAGACGACGTTGACGGCCGCGTGCTCTTCCGAGAGCAGATCGAAGACGGCTTCAAATGGGTCCTGATTGCGAGCGCGCGCGATATCCGCCATCGTCTTGCCGACCATCCACTGGTTGCCGGGGCTCGGCACGCTGGAGATGGTGACGTCTTCCCAAAGCGGGCGACCCGACTGACCGATTCCGGCCAGCATCTTCGCGCGCTCGCCCGGGTCGGCGAGCCGCGCCATAAGTGCGTCGGTCCCTCCATCCAGCGCCCATTGCGGCAGCCATTGTGTGAGCACGGTGCTGCCGCACTGATAAGGATAGATATCGAACTCGATATCGACGCCACTCGCGCGCGCCGCTTCGATTTCGTCCAACGCCTGTCTCTGGAGATGCCAGTTGTCGCGCCCGGCGGCCTGCAGGTGGGAGATCTGGAGCCGGCACCCGGAGGCGCGCGCCAGATCGATCTGTTCCCGGATCGCGTCCAGAAGACCGCGCGAGTAACTGCGCATGTGGGTCGCGTAGAGCTTGTCTTTCTTCGCCACCACGCTGCAGAGCCGTACGAGTTCGTCACGCTGCGCGCTCGAGCCAGGGGCATACATCAGCCCGGTGGAGAATCCGGCGCACCCGGCGTCCAGGGCGTCTTCGAGCAGTCCGGACATACGGTCGAGTTCGGCGGCCGAGAGCGGAGCCTGGCGCATGCCCACGACCGCGACTCGCAAACTGCCATGTCCCGCAAGCGGAGCGACGTGAACGTTGGCGCCGCGCTTCTGGATTTCGTCGAGATAGCCGGAGGCGGATTGCCAGCCCCAATCGGCGGAGCGTCCGAGAATGCCGTCGCCGAACTCGTGCAGCAGTTGCGGGTCGCCGCTGTGGGGAAACGGGGAGAAGCCGCAGTTGCCGACGACTTCCGTGGTGACGCCTTGTTTGACCTTCTCCATCCGCCTTTCGAGCACCTGGACGTCGGCATGGCTATGAAGATCGATGAAACCCGGAGCGATCGCGAGGCCCGAGCAGTCGATGGTTTCAGATGGGGGGTGCGGGGCGCCGGGAGCAGCGGCGATGTGTTCTCCTTCGACGATGACGTCGCCGATAAAGGGTGGGCGTCCGGACCCATCCACGATCAAGCCATTCGATAGCAGCATGTTCCATATATAGCTTTATGCGAGTGAGTGTTGCTTGAATTCACCAGCCCATCGAGCGGGGAACTGCCTATGCGCGCGGATACAGTCCCAGTTCCTGCAGCAACCGCCGCTCTACGACCCGCTCGGCCGCGTTCATCCGCAACCGGCGCGTTGTCGCTTCGCCAACTCTGGTGAGCGTCTGGATAGTTGGGCCGTTGATCCCGAAGTCTTCCCGCCCGCTCAATGGACAAGGCGGCGTGTCATCTGATCTACGTCAGGTGCCGCTGCGTAGGATCTGGCGCGCTCGGGCCTTCGCCATTCGGATAATATAATATGCTCCAGGTCCATCAAGCGGTCGAGTTCCGATTTCTCCTCGGGCGAAAGTTGGCCGGCCCTTTCACGGGCAACCAGTTCTTCGACGCGACGCCGGGCCTGTTCCGAGGGCCGGTACTCAGCCACCGTTTGCTGCGTTGTGCCGGACGCGATGAAATCGATGATCTCCAAATATGAAGGAACCGCCGCGTCGCTCATTCGGACCTGCGATCAGGATACCGCCTATGAACGGTGGTGTATCGCCGGGCCGCGGCCTGGAGAATGTTACTGATAATCACACAAGAGCTAACTGCTCTTCGGTGGGTTCTGCTCAACAGTACCAGGGCTCATTCAAATACGGCACTGCGGACCTTGGGAGCAGATCGAACTCCTCCGGCAACGGCTCCCCCGACGCGAGTTCCCAAACCTCTCCGAAAATCGCGCGGCGCGAACTGCCCTTCTTCTGCTCGCGCGCGACGAGCAGCAGCACCTCGTGCGCCAGCCGGTCCATCGCACGATCCGGATGCGACCAGCGCCATGCCAGCGACTCGGGATCGAAGTCGCCCGTCACCTGCCGGATCTCTTCGAGTTCCAGCAGCCGCGAACCGGACGTGATGAGCAACCGCAGCGCTAACTGCACCGAACCGACCTGGTCGATCAGGTCCAACTCGGCGATGACGCGTAGCAGTTCGAGATAATCGGCCCGTGTCGTCCAGGGCAGGAATGCGATGAAGGTCGGATTCAACAGTAGACCGGCCGCGCGGAACAGTGCGACCACCTCGCGAAAATCCGCGCTGGTATGATGCTTCTCGAGGCGGCGGAGCACGTCGTCATTCACCGACTCCACCGCGCTGGTCACGAACAGGCACCCTGTATCGCGCAGCACGGGAACCGCGCGGCGATTCTCGAGAAGATGTTCGATTTTGATCGTCACATCGTAGGTCAGCGCGGGGAACTCGCGATGCAGCGATTCGACGAGCCGCAACGCATGCCCGGGGCCGTTGAAAAAATCAGGATCGCCAAACGTGATGTGCTGCGCGCCGGCAACCGCCTGCCGCCGTATGTCTTCGAGCACGACCTCCCGCTGCACTACTCGAAAAACACCGCCGTATACCGGGACCACGGGGCAATGCCTGCACAGATGTTTGCATCCCCGCGACGCCTCCGTGTAGCCGACCGTCCGCTCGCCGTCGCTCGATATCAGGCGCGCGTATCGATCGAGCGGCGGCAGGCCTGTGCGGTCGGGAACCTCGAACTGGAGTCGATCCAGCGGCGTCAAGGTCTGAGGCTCCGTCGCGGCGGAGAGCCGGTCCGCCACGTCCGCCAGCGCCGCTTCAAACTCACCGCCGATGATGGTGGAAACGCCAAGCGATCGCAGGTATTCGTCGTTGAGCGGCGCGTACAGACCATACGCAGCAATGTGGGCGTGCGGGTTCAGATTGCGGACGCGGCGAATCAGACGCGCGGCCAAGCGCGTTGCCGTGTGCATCGGGAGATAAAAGGCAACCAGGTCCGCGTCCCGGAACAGGTCCGATTCCAGTGGCTCGACCGAAGTATCCACCGCCCGAACATCATGTCCGTGCGACCGTAGCCAGGCCGCCGCCGATGCCAGACCGAACGGTTGCCGGCCCAACTCGTAGGTCGAGATCAGGACCGCCTTCATGCGTACCGATTTCAGCGTATCGCAAGCGCGTGCGGACAGGCGCGATTCGATGCGCGATCGTCGTCGAGGCTACCCGCGCGCAAAATAAAGGGCCGCCGCGCGGTCGAGTTCCGCTTTGGTCATGATCGCCGGCCTCTTCTCGTAACGCCCGATCGCCTTCAGAATGTTGCAGATGTCGCCGGGATAGCAGGCCCGCAACTCGGTCCGGCCTTCGCGCAGACACAGGCCGCGCAGATACTCCGCGCTGTCGTTCTCGCCCGGAATGTTGTGGGACTTCACCACCCGCCGGAAGATTTCGTCGAACGATCCCGCATCCACGGCCTCGATGAAGATCTTGTTCTGAATGCGGCGCAGGAAGGCCTCGTCGGCCAGATCCGAGGGTTCCAGGTTCGTCGAGAACACCACCATTACTTCGAATGGAACCTGGAATTTCACACCGTAACGCAGGGTCAGGTAATCCACCCGGCGGTCCATGGGGACAATCCACCGGTTTAGCAGGTCGCGTGGACTCATCAACTGCCGTCCGAAGTCGTCGATGATGAAAATGCCGTTGTTGGCCTTCATCTGCAGCGGCGCCGAGTAGATGCCCGACGTCTCGTCCAGGCGCAACTCGAGCATGCTCGGGACAAGTTCGCCCCCTACGATAATGCAAGGGCGCTTACAGGCAAGCCAGCGCGGGTCCATGTCGCCATTGAGATCGTCAAGGCGGCTGTGAACCACGGGATCGTAAATGCTGACAATCTGGTTGTCTACTTCGATGGCATACGGGATCAGGATCGTGTCCGTATAGATCCGCAGCATTCGCTCGGCCAGGCTGGTCTTCCCATTGCCGGTTGGCCCGTAAAGGAAAATCGAGTTTTGCGAAATCAGGGCGGGGCCGAGTTGATCGAGGAGGTTCGTGGGCACGACCAGGTCGGAAAAAACCGATTGGAGTACTCGCCGGTCGATGAGTACCCGCGCGGCCTGGGTTCGAACCGCCTGTTGATAGCTCTTCAGCGAAACGGGCGCCGCCCCAGCATATTGGGTGATCTGAAACCGTTCCGCAGCGAGCGTCTTGCCCGACTGGGACAGGACGAAGTTATAGTCGTTCCCCATCATCCCCTTTACTTCCACCAGTTGCTGCTGACGCATGTGGCGGAAAACGGAGTCCACAATGGGGACCGACAGGCACAGGTGCTTGCTGAGCGTTTGCAGATTGCTATAGCCTTCGAGCAGCATTCGCCGCAGCACGAGATCGAGAACCAGTGTCTGAGAGATCCCCAACTCCTCGAAATTGCTGGGGATGGCAGGCGTAAAGGCCGGCCGGGCTTGGGCTAAGGTGGCCATGTCGCTGATTTGCATATCGGCGGTTGTGGCCGGGAAGTTTAACGGCCGGAGTTGCACGTTTCCGCCACGTGTAACGTCATTTCTTATCAGTGGGATTGGTGCGTCTCATCGGTTTGGCCCTGGCTTTGGCGTTGATTGCGTTCCCCGCCGAACAGGACGCCAAACAACTCGAAAAGCAGGCGCTTCAGGCCGAACGCGCCGGCGATACGGTGCGCGCGTACCTTTTTTATGCGCGAGCAGCCGCGGCGGACCGAACGAATCCCAAGTACTGGGCGCGGGCCGAGGCGCTGCGTCCTCTGGCCGAGACTCTGTCGGCCGGACACCTGGAAACGCCCGAACTGGACATCACCCAGCCGAAAACGCCGCCGGTGCCCGGCGCGCAGAAGGTAATCGGGACCTTCACGGAACAGGATCTGCTCGATCTGGAACGGATGAAGCCCCCGCTGCGGCTGAAACCCGTGACTGGTGAGGAGGATTACCATTTGCGCGGCGATGCGAAATCGCTGTTCGAACAGGTTGCCAAGAAGCTCGGGTACGTGGTCGTCTTCGACAAGGACTACAATCCGCCCCCCGCGAATCTCCGTTTCGACATCACGCAGGCCGGATACCGCGACGTGCTGCACGCGCTCGAAGACGCCACCAATTCCTTCATCGTTCCGATCTCGGAGACCGCGATTCTGGTGGCGCTGGACACGACCCAGAAGCGGACGGAGCTCGAGAGCGATGAGGCGGTAGGCATTCCGATCGCCGACCGGTCGTCGATTCAGGAAGCCCAGGAACTCTCGATGATGATCCAGCAGTCCCTGGAGATCAGGCGTGTTGTTCTCGATCCGCAGAAGCGGATGATCTTCCTGCGCGATCGTGTGTCGAAGGTGGAAACCGCGCAAGCGATTCTCAGCCAGCTCGGGCACGGCAAGCCGCAGGTGGAAATCGAAGTGGAATTTCTGGCTACCGGGTCCAGCTCATCGCTGAGCCTGGGGTTGGACCTGCCGAGCCAGTTCCCGCTGGTGGATTTCGGAAGGGTGCTCAAGCGCGACAAATCGGCGCCGTACATCCCCAGCGGATTTACAAAATTCCTAACGTTCGGCGCCGGGAAGACGTTTCTCGGCATCGGCATCACCGACGCACAGCTATTCGCTACTGCGAGCCGTTCTTCGGCCACCTCGCTGTTACGATCCACGGTTGTCGCCGCGGATGGCCAGGCCGCCTCATTCCACGTCGGCGATAAATATCCGATCGTCACGGGTGGCTACTTCGGTTATGGCGGCGGACTCGGACCCGGCGGGCCGGGCACGCCGGGCGGCACCACTCGCGCCGTCATCTCGACGACACCGTATACCGACATGTACACGTCGGCCGTGTCTACCACGGGCACACTGAAACTCGTCATCAACGAACTGGAATACCCGATCGTGCTGCCCGCCGGATCGAACACGCTGATTGGTTTGCAGACGATCATCAATTCGGTCCAGAACAGCGTGTATGCCACCACGATCCAGCGAGGGACGAATAGCCGCCCGCTTTCGCTGGCGTTGATCGCGAACACGCTCGGGGTCACGTCGATTCAGTTGATCGATGATCCGGACGGCGCGGCGATTCAACTGATGAAGTCGCCGGACGTAGTCTCCGCGATCTCGAACAGTTATACGAATGCGACGTCGACCGCGGTGTCGGCCAACGGCGACCTCAATCTTAAGGTTGGGGACTCGATGTATCCGCTGACGCTCTCTACCGAGACCAACAATCTCAATGGTCTTCGCGATGCAATCAACGCGGCGAACGCCAGCGTAACCGCCGCGGTGCTGCCCACCGGTTCGGGCCCCATGTACCTTCAAGTAGTCGCCAACTCCAGCGGGTCGGGGGATATTCAGATCTACGATGATCCGAACGGTGCGAATACCGCGGTGCTGACCTCCACCACGCAGCTCGACTTCAGCGGGACCAGCCTGGGGCAAACGATCGCGGGAACGGCGGGTTCAACCAGCAACCTGGGAAGTTTGGGGCAGGTCTACGCTCCGCCGCCTTCCTTCAACTTCGAAGACCTGGGGTTGGTGTTGAAGATCACGCCGTGGGTTCACGGGCTGGACGAAGTGACCCTCGATGTCGAAGCGGAGTTCAAGGTGCTCGGCAGCGGCAGTTACAATGGCGTCCCCGTGATCTCGACGCGCAAGTTCCAAGGCAAAGTGCGGTTGCGCACCACCGAATGGGCAGTGGTGGCGGGCATGATGTCCGATACGACATCCAACTCGGCCAATGGCATTGCCGGACTGATGAGTATCCCGGGCTTGGGACAACTATTCCGGCACAACGTCAACAGTCGCGATCAAAACAACATCCTGCTGGTGCTGAAGCCGCGCATCACCGCGCTGCCGCCAAGCGAGTACGCCACGTTCCCGATTTGGGTTGGAACCGAGACCAAGCCGCTATCTCCACTCTAGATTTGAGCGATCCGTCGTCGCTCGTCTGCCGCGCGGCAATCGACGATCCGGCGCGATGCGGCAATCCTGTATAACTCCTGAACCAGGGCCGCTCGAAATTGCAGCACGGCCTTTTGATTGATCGTGCCCTTATCCGTAATTTCGTGCGCGTCGATCGACGGCGGTGTGTCGAGCAGCACCAGTCGTTCGACGCAGGTCGAAATCCCCGTACTCTCGTTCGCAAAGTCGACAAGCCTCAATCGGAATTCGCGCAGCACGCCGGAGTCGGCGGCCAGTTCGCTCACCGGCGCATCCCGCGGCACGTCGGAACAGAAGTTCCGGCACGCTTCCACGGCAGGGAACACCAGTGCCGTTACGACGTCGCGATCGGGCGCTGCGAATACGACGTCCTGCGCGAGCCCGCCGAAATGGGCAAGAAACTTCATGCGCAGCGGACCGACGCTCACCCACGTTCCGGTCGACAGTTTGAAATCCTCGGCGATCCGCCCATCGAACAGGAAGCCGAGCAACGGATCTGCGGGATCAACGAACCGGAGCGCGTCACCCATCCTGTAGAATCCCTCGTCGTCGAAGGCGGCGCGCGTCAGTTCCGGCTGGCACCAGAAACCGCGTGTGATGTTCGGGCCTCGCAGCCGAGCTTCGAGTTTCTCTTCTACTGCGGCAAGCTTCAACTCGACACCCGGCGCGGGCAGACCGACTCGACCGGCGCGCGCACCCGCTTTCCCCGTTGTGAGGGCAAAGGGCGCGCTCTCCGTCGCGCCGAGTCCGGTCATCATGAGAATCTCTTCGCCGCACGCATCCACCGCCAGATCCTGCAAATCGTCCCAGACCTGTTGATTCAAGCCCGCCGCGGCGTAGAAGAGGATCTGCAGGCGGCTGAAGAAGTGGCGGCGGAAACCGGCATCGGCCGCCAGGCAGGGCACCAGCATCTCGTAGCCCTTCGGCACGTTGAAGTAGGCCGTTGTCGCAACCTCTCGCAGGTTCGCCGCGGTCGTCGCAAATCCATCCAGGGTCGGACGTCCATCGTCGATGTACAGCGTTCCGCCGTTGTACAGGACGATGCCGAAATTGTGACTGCCGCCGAACGTGTGATTCCACGGAAGCCAGTCGCACAGCACCGGGGGTTCGTCGGCGAGGAACTGCATCACCGTGCGCAGCATCTCCTGGTTCGAACACAGCATGCGCTGAGTCGTGATGACGCCCTTCGGCTTGCCGGTGGATCCGGAGGTGTACAGGATTTTCGCGATCGTGTCCGGCTTCACCCGCGAGTGCGCTTCATCCACTGCCGTCGTCGCGGGCGTGCTCTCCAACTCTGCGAACGCCGTTGCGGGGACGTGCTTCGGAGTTGAGCAGGTGATCAACTCGGTGCCCGGGCTCAACACGGCTTTCAGCGGACGTTCGAACATTGCGCCGTCGGACGCAAAGACCAGCGCTGGAGCGAACTGTTCCCATATGTACCGGAGCGTTTCGTAGCGGCGGGCGGCCAGCGAATAGGACGGCGATAACGGTGTATAGATGACGCCGCTGTACATAGCCGCGAGTGCGAGTAGTGCGTGCTCAATGCTGTTGCCCGATAGGATCGCCAGCGGACGCTCGGCGCTGAGTCCGCGATCCAGCAGCGCCTGCGCAATCGAACGCACGCGGGCGAGAGTCTCGCCGTACGTAATGCGACGCCATTGACCTTCGCCGGTTCGCTGCGCCAGGAACGTGCGGCCCGGCGCTTCCGCGGCCCAGCGTTCGAGCCGGCCGGTGATCCTGTCCGCATAGGGGCCCAGCGGGCGCGGCGAGCGTACGTACAACGTGCCGTCCGGGCCGTGTTCGAACACTGCCTCGGCCGGGAGTACGCGAACGTCACGGATGCGGCGCGCGCCGATCACCGCCCCCAGACTTCACCGGCGATCTCGACGATCCGCGCGAGCTTTGCCCACTGCTCGTCTTCGGTCAGGAGATTGCCTTCTTCAGTGCTCGCAAACCCGCATTGCGGGCTCAGGCACAACTGGTCGAGGCTGACATACTGGGACGCCGCGTCGATCCGGCGCTTGATGCCATCCAGCGATTCGAGATCACCGGACTTCGATGTGACGAGGCCCAGCACGACAATCTTGTTCTTCGGCACGAAACGAAGAGGCTCGAAGCCCCCGGCGCGTTCGCTGTCGAATTCCATGAAATAGCCATTCACCCCGATGCCGTTGAACAGGAGCTCTGCGATAGGCTCGTATCCGCCCTGCGCGATCCAACTCGAGCGGAAATTCCCGCGGCAGAGGTGCATGGTGATCACCATGTCCGCCGGGCGCGTGGCAATGGCGGTGTTCAACATTTCTGCGTAAATCGAGGGCAGCCGTTCGGGATCGTCGCCGCGCGCCACCAGGAGCTTGCGTTGTTCCGCGTCGCAAAGATACGCGAGATTCGTTTCGTCGAGTTGAAGGTAGCGGCAGCCCGCACCGGCAAACGCCTCCACCGTCTTCTGGTAGGCGAGGCCCAGGTCGCGGTAGAAGCCGGCCATGTCCGGGTACACCGAATCGCTGACGGCACGGCGACCGCCACGAAAGTGCAGCACGCTCGGCGAAGGAATCGTCATCTTCGCTGCCGCGCGCGTATTCTCTTTCAGGAAGCGAAAATGCCCGATCATCGGATGCGACGAAAATCGGATCTTCCCGGTTACACGAAGCCCTTTGGGTTGCGTTTCGACGCCGCCCTGGAACGCGATGCCGTGGTCGGCGCGGAAGCTCTCCACGCCGTCGAGCGCTTCGAGAAAATCGAAGTGCCACATCGCGCGCCGGTACTCGCCATCGGTGGCGCTCCGTAACCCGATTGCCGCTTGTGAAGCGATCGCTTTCCGGATTGCGGCGTCCTCGATTTCGCGAAGTGCGTCGCCGGAGATTTCGCCGCCGGCGCGCCGCTCCCTGGCCTCCTTGAGAACCGGAGGACGCAGCAGACTACCGACATGGTCGGCACGGAATGGGGGAACGCTTCTGGTCATGAGACTCCATCGAGAGGTTCAAACGGCAGTCCAGTGTAATTCTCCGCGAGGTTCGCCGCCGCCGAGCGGGAACTGGTCACGTTGTCCAACTCCGCGAGTTGCCGCCGGTATTCGAACTCACCGCCGCCTTCGAGCCGGTGCAGCATCGAGGTCATCCACCAGGAGAAGTGCTGTATCCGCCACACTCGCCTCAGGCAAATTTCCGAGTACCGGTCAAGCAGCGACCGGCTATTGTCCTTATAAAAGGCGGCCATCGCGTGTGCCAGTACGCGCACATCCGCGACCGCGAGGTTCAACCCCTTCGCTCCGGTCGGCGGCACGATGTGGGCCGCGTCTCCGGCCAGGAACAGCCGTCCGAATTGCATCGGCTCGATGACGAGACTCCGCATGGCAGTGACGCCCTTCTGGACAATCGGCCCTTCGCGGAGATAGAAGCCGTCGCTGGTTTCAAAACGCTTTTGAAGTTCTGTCCAGATGCGTTCATCGGGCCAACTCGCGGGATCGTCATCCGGCCGGCACTGCAGATACAGGCGGCTGATCGCGGGCGTTCGCATGCTGTGCAGCGCGAAGCCTCGCTCATGATTCGCGTAAATCAGTTCGTGTGAGGCGGGCGGAGTTTCGGCCAGAATGCCTAACCATGCGAACGGGTAATCACGGGAGAAACAATGTACGGCGCGGGCGGGGATCGAGGGGCGGCAGATGCCGTGCGATCCGTCGCACCCCGCAATGAAGTCGCACTCCACCTCCTGCGGTTCGCCTTCGTGTTGGAACCGGATTCGCGGGTGTTTGCAGTCGAAATCGTGGATGGTCACGCGTTCGGCTTCGAAGAAGATCCGCCCGCCCGACGAGAGCCGCAGTTGAATGAGGTCTTTCAACACCTCGTGCTGCGCATAAACCGTGATTGCGCGTCCGCCGGTCAGTTCGGATAGATCGATACGGTGGCCGCGCCGGTTGAAACGAAGTTCGATGCCCCGGTGCACCAGCCCTTCGCGCTGCAATCGTGAGCCCGCGCCGGAATCCACCAGCAGGTCCACCGTGCCCTGTTCGAGTACGCCGGCACGGACTCTCGATTCCACGCGGGCGCGGGTCGAAGTTTCAACGACCATGGATTCGATGCCGGCGCGATGCAGCAGGTGGGACAGCAGCAAGCCCGCCGGTCCGGCTCCGACAATACCGACTTGGGTTCGCATCATGCCGTCCGACGTTCGGTGCGTTTACCGGTCAATTGTACGATATTAGCCCAAGGCCTGCTCCAGCAGTTTCGCCGCGCTTCGCAGCACCGGCAGAAAACGCTGCGTCATTTCGGACGGCGCAACGCGCGAAGCGTGGACGCCCGTGTTCATGGCCGCAATAACCTTCCCGCCGCGCCCGTGTACCGGAACCGCCAGCGACCGAAGCCCGATTTCGAGTTCTTCGTCAACCAGCGCAAACCCGTCCCCTCGAACCTGCCGGATCATCTTCAGGAACCGCCCTTTGCCGGTGATTGTCTTTCGCGTGTGCGCCTTCAATTCCACCCGTCGCAGATACGCATCGAGTTCCTCTTTGGGCAGACCCGCCAGGAGGACCCGGCCCATCGAAGTGCAATAGGCGGGCAGCCGGCTTCCGACCGACAACCCCACCGTCATCACCCGCTTTACCGCCGAGCGCGCCAGGTACACGATCTCGTCCCCTTCGAGCGTGCTGATAGAGCACGATTCATGAACCGTTGCGCTGATGTCTTCGAGGATTGGCAGCGCGAGCGCCGGCAGGCTGGTGGAGGAGAGGTACGAATAGCCCAGCCGGAGGATGCGGCTGTTGAGGCGGTAAACGGAACCGGATTGCGCCGCGTAGCCGAGCAGTTCGAGCGTGATCAGAAATCGCCGCACCGCCGCGCGCGAAAGCCCGGTCCGCACGGCGAGTTCGGCAACGCTCGCTCCGTCACGGAGATCGTGGAACGCCTCGATGAGACGGAGTCCGCGGGCCAGAGACAAGACAAAATCGGGATTGCCGGCGAACCGCTTCAGTTCATCGGTCACGGCGCCGATTATCGCACAAGGGGGCGAAATGCGAATAGATATGCGTATTGTCTATAATGTAGCGGTGCGCGCCGAATACCGCACATCTGGCCGCTAATCGCACTAATATGGAATTCCTCGGTCTAAATGAGGCTGTTGCGCGCTACGTTGCCGACGGGCAGCAGATTGCGCTCGAGGGATTCACCCACCTCATTCCGTTTGCAGCCGGCCACGAGATTATCCGCCAGCGGCGGCGCGACCTGACGCTCATCCGCATGACTCCCGACCTTCTGTACGACCAGATGATCGGGATGGGAGTCGCGCGCAAACTCGTGTTTTCCTGGGGCGGCAATCCCGGTGTCGGATCCTTGCACAGGCTGCGCGACGCAGTGGAACACAAGTGGCCGCGTCCGCTCGAAATCGTCGAACATACGCATGCCGGAATGGCGAACGCCTATGCGGCGGGCGCCGCGGGTATGCCCTGCGCCTTCCTGCGCGGATATCGAGGAACGGACCTTCCGAACGTCAACAGTCACATCCGGTTCGTTCCGTGCCCTTTCACGGGCGAGGAACTGGCGTGCATCCCCTCGCTGAGGCCGGATGTCGCCGTCATCCACGCGCAGAGAGCGGACCGCGACGGCAATGTGCTGATCGAGGGAATCGTCGGCGTGCAGAAGGAAGCGGCACTTGCGGCGCCCGTTTCCATCGTCACCGTGGAAGAGATCGTGGACCGGTTTGAGAGCCATGGCTACAACGCGGTGATCCTGCCCGGTTGGGCTATCACTGCCGTTTGTGTGGCACCGGGCGGGGCCCGCCCTTCGTACGCGCACGGCTACTACTCGCGCGACAATGCGTTCTACATCGAATGGGACGCGATATCGCGCGAGCGCGAAACGTTTCTCGCGTGGATGAAGAAGAACGTGGAGAACGCGTCTTGACGTACACTGCCGCCGAGATGATGACGGTGGCCGCGGCGCGCGCGCTGCGCAACCACGACGTTTGCTTTGTGGGGATCGGCCTGCCCTCGGCCGCGTGTAACCTGGCCCGGCTCACGCACGCTCCCCGGGTCACCTTGATCTACGAATCGGGAACGCTCGAAACCAAACCCGATGTTCTGCCCCTCTCGATCGGCGACGGCGAACTCTGCGAGACGGCGCTCAACACAGTTTCGGTCCCCGAAATCTTCCGCTATTGGCTGCAGGGCGGGCGCATCACGGTCGGTTTCCTCGGAGGCGCCCAGGTGGACCGCTTCGGTAATTTGAATTCCACGGTCATCGGCGAGTACGATAATCCGAAGGTCCGGTTGCCGGGCAGCGGTGGAGCGGGGGAGATCGCAACCGGCTGCAATCAGATCTTTATTGTGATGCGGCAGACGCCACGCACCTTCGTCGAGGAACTCGATTTCCTCACCACGCTCGGCCACGGCAGAACGGGGCGCGAGCGCCAGGAACTCGGGCTGAAGACAAAAGGGCCCGCGTTTGTCGTCACGGACCTCTGCACAATGCGGCCCGAAGAAGGCACGAACGAACTGTTGGTGACAACGCTTCACCCCGGCGTGACGCGCGAGCAAGTCCGGGCGAGCACGGAGTGGAACGTTCGTTTCGCTCTCACCGTGGAGGAGACGGAGCCTCCGGCTGCGCACGAATTGGAAGTTCTGCGGGCGCTGCACGCCCGAACCGCTGAAGCGCATGGCGCAGTCCAGAGCGTTTAAGGAGAATCATGAAGTACCCACCACTGGCGCGCGGCACCCAACCGGACAACGCCTATCCGCACTATAAATCGACCCTCCGGCGGTCGCCCTCGCAGCCCGCCATTACGCTGCCTCACACGCTCTCGGAAATCACGGGTCCGGTGTACGGGCACAATCCGCTGTGCGAAACCGACAACGACCTGACGCGGCACTTCGCCGGTGAACCACTCGGCGAGCGGATCGTCGTAGCGGGCCGGGTGCTCGATGAAGACGGCCGGCCTGTGCGCAAGGCGCTCGTCGAGGTGTGGCAGGCCAACGCCGCCGGGCGGTATCGCCACTCCGGCGATAATCATCCCGCGCCGCTCGATCCCAATTTTCTCGGCGCCGGGCGCGCGATTACGGATGATGAAGGCCAGTACCGGTTTCTCACCGTCAAACCCGGCGCATATCCGTGGCGAAATCACCAAAACGCGTGGCGGCCCGCGCACATTCATTTTTCGCTGTTCGGTTCGGCTTTCGTCACACGCCTCGTGACGCAAATGTATTTCCCAAACGATCCGCTGCTTCCGCTCGACCCGGTATTGAACGTAGTTCCGGACGAGCAGGCGCGACAGCGGCTGGTGTCTGCATTCGATCTCGCGCTCACCGAGCCCGAGTGGGCTTTAGGATATCGTTTCGACATTGTCCTGCGCGGCAGAAACGCAACTCCGTTCGAAGAACCGGCGAGGTGAAGATGACACTCATTCCCACGGCCTCGCAGACGGTCGGTCCGTTTTTCAATTTCGGCCTCACGACAGATCCGAAGCTGGGCGTTCTTGTGTGCGATGGAGCGCACGGCGAGCGGATCCGGCTGTCGTTTCGCGTGCTCGACGGCGACGGCGCACCCACGCCGGGCGATTCGATGATCGAAATCTGGCAGGCGGACGCGAACGGAATGTGCGCGCATCCGGAAGATCCGCGCTGTGCGACGGCCGACCCCAATTTCTGCAACTTCGGCCGGCTGGAAACGCGCGCCGATGGCACGTGCGCTTTTGAAACGGTGAAGCCGGGACGCGTACCCGCCGCGAACGGCACCCCGCAGGCGCCGCACATCAGCGTGATCGTTTTCGCGCGGGGAATCTCGCGCCACCTCCACACGCGTGTATACTTTGCGGGCGAAGCCGCGAATACCGATGATCCGGTTTTGGCGCTGGTCCCCGAAACGCGTCGCAACACGCTCCTTGCGCACCCGGTGCCGGGCGAGCCCGGTCGTTGGCACTTCGACGTCCGCCTACAGGGCGGAAGCGAAACCGTGTTCTTCGACGTCTAGGCGCGTCTATGCGGCTGATCGAAAGTCTCGCCACTACCGAAGCGCTGGCGTCCCTGTTTTCCGATGCCGCGCTGCTTCAGGCGATGCTCGATTGCGAAGCCGCGCTGGCGCGCGCGGAGGCCCGCCTCGGCATAATCCCGGCGCAAGCGGCGGATGCGATTACTCAAGCCGCACAGGCGAATGGTTTCGATGCCGCCGAGTTGGCGCGGCAATCGCAACGCGCCGGAACTCCGGCGATTCCGCTGGTGAAGATGCTCACGGCGCGAGTCCGCAAAATCGATGCTGCCAGCGCGGCCTTCGTACACTGGGGCGCCACCAGCCAGGACGTCGCCGACACGGCCCTCGTACTGTTGTTGCGCCGCTGCCGCGATATCCTCCGTGCCGACCACGAGCGGCTCGCCGGCGCGCTGCATCGCCTTTCCAACGATCATGCGGGTTCCGTGATGCTCGCCCGTACGCTTCTGCAACCCGCGCCTCCAATCACCTTCGGTCTCAAACTCGCCGGTTACCTTGCGGCCATTCAAAGAAGTTGGGCGCGGGTCGCGGTGGCTTTCGACGCCGCGCTGATCCTTCAGTTCGGCGGCGCCAGCGGGACGCTCGCGGCTCTTGGAGAACACGGATTGGACGTGAGCGCCGTGCTCGCTGAGGATCTGCGGCTACCCCTTCCCGCGGCCCCCTGGCACGCACACCGCGATCGCCTCGCTTCACTCATCGCGGAACTCGGCGTGTACACCGGCTCTCTCGGCAAAATGGCGCTCGATCTTTCGCTGATGATGCAGCACGAAGTCGGCGAGGCCGCCGAACCCGGCGGCGAAGGGCGGGGCGGCTCGTCCACCATGCCGCATAAGCGGAATCCAATTGCGTGCATGCTGGTGCTGTCTGCCGCGCGCCGCGTACCCGGCTTCGTCGCAGCGTTCCTCGAATGCATGCTGCAGGAGCACGAGCGCGCATTGGGCGGTTGGCAATCCGAATGGCCGATGATCGCCGGCACCGTGCAGTCCGCCGGATTGGCGCTGGCTTCGCTCGCGGAAGTCGCCGAAGGTCTGACCGCCGATCCCGAACGGATGCGCCGGAATATCGAATCGACGAAGGGCGCCGTGTTCGCCGAGCGCGCGATGATGGCGCTGGCTCCGAAGATCGGGCGCGACGAAGCGCATCGCGTACTGGAGAAAGCTGCCGCGAGCATCGACGGACAATCGCTGAGCGAAGCGCTCGGTCCCGAGTCGATCCCCGGTCTGGAATCGCCCGAAGAATATCTCGGGAGCGCGGAGTTGTTCCGCACGCGCCTGCTGAAAGAAGAACTATAACGATGCCATTCGTCACCATCGACCGGACGCGAATCTATTACCGCCTCGAGGGCAACTCGAACCGGCCCCTGCTGGTGCTCTCGCATTCGCTCGGAGTGGACCACGGGATATGGGACCCGCAAATGCCGGCGCTCCTCGAACATTTCCAGGTGCTCCGATATGACACGCGAGGCCACGGCGCATCGGATGTTCCCCAAAACGAATACACCATCGAATTGCTGGGGCGCGACGTTCTTGCCATCGCCGATGCCATCGGAGGCGGGCAATTCGCGTTCTGCGGACTCTCGCTCGGCGGCATGATCGGTCAATGGCTTGGTGCGAATGCCCGCGGCCGCATCACTGCGCTGGTGCTCGCGAACACATCGCCGAGAGTCGCTGACCCGGCATCCTTCAACGAACGGCGCCAGGAGATTCTCAAGGGCGGCATGTTCGCCATTGCGGATGGCGTGATGCAGCGGTTCTTCTCGGCGCGCACGCTGGCCCGCGGTTTGCCTTTCTCCGCTACCGTCCGGAATACTCTGCTCGCCACGGATCCTTGGGGCTATGCGGGATGTTGTTCTGCGATTCGCGACATGGATCATCGCGAGATCGTCCGCCGCGTCGATGTCCCGGTGCTCGTAATCTCCGGCGACCTGGATATTTCAACGCCCTGGACCGGGCACGGGCAGGTGCTTGCGGAAACGATTCCGGGCGCGCGCGCCGTCCACCTTCCCACGGCGCATCTCTCGAATCTCGAGCGGCCGGCCGCGTTCAATGCGGCAGTGATGGAATTCCTGCTCTCCCATTTTGCCGCCGGCCTGACCGACGCTGGGATGAAGGTCCGGCGGGCTGTGCTCGGCGACGAGTATGTTGACCGCACCATCGCGAACACCTCGGCCTTCACCCGCGAGTTTCAGGAGTTCATCACGCAATATGCGTGGGGAACCGTGTGGTCCCGCGCCGGGCTGGATGTCCGCACGCGCCGATTGCTGGTGCTCGCCGTCACTGCCGCGCTCGGACGCCAGGAGGAATTCCGTTTGCATTTACGCGCGGGGCTTGCGAACGAATTGGACACGGCCGAGTTGAAAGAGGCGCTGTTGCAGTTGGCCCTCTACGCCGGAGTGCCCGCCGCAAATACGGCTTTCCGCATCGCTGCTGAAGAACTCGCCCAAAAATAGTCCGCGTCGGTCGCGAATTTCCCGGGCCTACCGGTTGCAACTGTTCCGCGGTCTGGATAGTCTGGCTCTTCCGGGTAACCGATGTCCGGTTGCACGCGCCCTCCATCGAGAAAGGAGTCTTTATGCCGGAATCCAACCAGACTATGAACCGCCGCTCCCTCTTTAAGACCGCGGCGGCGTTCGGAACCGCCACGTCCGGCGCATCGCTGCTTCCCGCTGCGGCGGTTGATGCACCGAAGAAAGCGTCCAGCCAGTCCCCCATCATTGCTTCCGGTTCGAGAGGTGTGGTCGAAACCACGGCGGGGAAAGTCCACGGCTACCAGCGCAACGGCATCTATACCTTCAAGGGGATTCCGTACGGCGGGACCACCGGCGGCGAGAACCGTTTCATGCCGCCCGTTAAGCCCGCCCCGTGGACCGGCGTGCGCAGTTCAATGAACTATGGACCCGTTAGCCCACAAGGTCCCCGCACCGGATGGGCCAGTGACGAGACGGCATTCATGTTCCAGTGGGACGACGGGCAGCCGGGCGAAGACTGCCTGCGCATCAATGTCTGGACTCCGGGCGTTAACGACAATCGCAAGCGCCCGGTGATGGTGTGGCTGCACGGCGGTGGCTTTGCCGCAGGGTCGGGCCAGGAATTGAAGTCCTATGACGGCGAGAATCTGTGTCATCGCGGCAATGTCGTTGTGGTCAGTCTCAATCACCGTCTAAACGTTTTGGGGTATCTGAACCTGGCGGGCATCGGGGGTGAGAAGTACGCGCAATCGGCAAACGCCGGCATGCTCGACATCGTTGCGGCGTTGGAGTGGGTGCGCGACAACATCGCGAACTTCGGCGGCGATCCGGGCAAGGTGATGATCTTCGGACAGTCTGGCGGCGGTGGGAAAGTCGGGACGTTGATGGCGATCCCCGCCGCAAAAGGGCTATTCCATCGCGCAGCGATTCAAAGCGGTTCGATGCTGCGCGCCGGGACTCCCGAAGATTCCGAGCAACTCGCTATGGCGGTCCTGTCCGAGTTGGACCTCAGCAAGTCGCAGCTCGACCAGATCCACAGTGTGCCTGTCGACCGGTTGGAAGCTGCGGCAACCGCGGCGTTGCGCAAGATTTCGCCGCCAACCGGCGGACCGCCGGATATGCGCAGGTTGGCCCGGCGGCTCGGCTGGGCGCCGGTGGTGGATGGAAAGGTGCTGCCCGCTCATCCTTTCGACCCGACGGGTCCGGCGATTTCGGCCGGCGTGCCTATGTTGGTCGGCACGGTGTTGAACGAATTTGTCACGGCGCTCGGACGGCCGGAAGCGGAAGCGATGACTGCCGAAGACCTGAAGAAGCAGGTCGGCGCGATGTACGAAGCGAAAGGCGACCAGGTGATCGAGGTTTACCGGCGCGCGCATCCGAATGCCAGTCCGTTCGACCTATACTCGCGGATTGCCGCGACGCCGGTGCGCGCGAATGCAGTAAAGCAGGCGGAACGTAAGGCCGCGCTGGGAGCCGCGCCCGTCTGGCTCTATTGGTTCACGTGGCAAACGCCGATTCTCGACGGACGGCCGCGCGCGTTTCACTGCGCCGAACTGCCGTTTGTTTTCGACAACACCGTTCGTTGCGAAACCATGACCGGCGGCGGACCGGAGGCGCGATCTCTCGGCGCCAAAGTCAGCGAGGCGTGGATCCAGTTTGCGCGCAATGGCGATCCGAATCATTCCGGGTTGCCGAAATGGCCCGGGTTCACGGCCGAGAAAGTCCCGACCATGATTTTCGATAACAAGTGTGAGTTGAAAGAAAATCCGGATCGAGAGGAAAGAGCTGCGACCGAGTCGTAGCCGAGAGGACCGAAACAATGATTTCCAGCAGATTGTCTAGTGTTGCGTTTGCGGCAGCGCTGGTTCTGGCGCCGGCAGCTTTTTCGCAGCCGCGCGGACCTCAGGGACCGGTGGCGGTTTCACCGGAAGTGCAGCCCGATCGACACGTCGTTTTCCGCATACTCGCGCCGAAAGCCGAAGCGGTGAAACTCAGCGGCAGCGACATTCCCGGCAACAACCAGGGCGCTCCGATGACGAAAGGCGACAACGGTGTTTGGGAAGTGACGATGGGCCCCATCGATCCGGGCGCTTATCGGTACAACTTCAATGTCGATGGCGTGCCGGTGATCGATCCGCACAACCCGTCCACCAGCGAATCGAATAACAACACCTGGAGCCTGTTCTACATCCCGGGCGCCGAATTCATGGACACGGCACAGGTGCCGCATGGCGCAGTGGCGTCGATAACGTACTACTCGACGGCACTCGGCAAATTCCGCCGGATGCACATCTACACTCCGCCGGGATACGAGAACGGAGGCGGCAAATATCCGGTCTTCTATCTGCTGCACGGGGCAGGCGATTGCGACGATTCCTGGACTTCGGTGGGTCGCGCTGGATTCATTCTCGATAACCTGATCGCGGCAAAGAAAGCTAAGCCCATGGTGGTGGTCATGCCGGCCGGGCATACGCGCGCGTTCATGATGCGCCCGCCCGGCGGTTCCGGAAGCACGACGCCGCCCCAGGACGAATTCGAACAGGATTTCCTGCAGGACATCATGCCATACGTCCAAAAGAACTACCGCGTGCTCACCGACCGCTCGCACCAGGCGATCGCCGGACTCTCGATGGGAGGCGGCCAGACCCTCAACATCGCGATTCCGCATCTGGACAAGTTCGCTTATATCGGCGTGTTCAGTTCGGGTTTGTTGGGCAGTTTCCGTCCGGCGCGGTCCGGCACTCCGGCTCCTCCGCCGCCACAAGGGCCCACTTGGGAAGAACGGCACCAGGCTGTACTCGACAATGCCGGTTTGAAGAAGGGCTTGAAATTGTTCTGGTTCAGCACGGGCAAGGACGACTTCCTTATTCAGACGACAAAGTCGACCGTGGAGACGTTCAAGAAGCACGGGTTTGATCCGGAGTTTCACGAAAGCTCCGGCGCGCACACTTGGATCAACTGGCGGAACTACCTGAACGAGTTCGCGCCACAACTCTTCCAGTAACACGGCGCTGAACCGGTTTGCCCCGCGGCGGTATCGCACTCGCGATGGCGGCCAGCCGCGTTACGCATTGGAACAAATCTAATGGCAAAACTGTTTTGGGTCAAGGCCGATTGCGGAGCTCGAAATTGAGGGCCAATTCACTGGATATTCGACAGATTCAGGCTCTCGTTCCCAACGCGGGCCGTTCCAACCAGTGAAACGTGCGGCACCTCCGCGGATTCCCTTTGAACCTCAAGCGCGCTGACGGTTAGCATCGATCCCAATATCTGGCTGGGCGTAGGAGGTCCAATGCAAAAATCCGTTGTGGCCGGGCTGTCGCAACTCGCTTGGTGTTTTCTGTTCACAGGCGTGCTGTCTGCTCAATCGATCACTGGCGACCTGATTGTGAATGTGACCGATCCGAGCGGCGGCATCATATCAAACGCAAAGCTGGTGCTGACACAGGTGGAAACGAATGTACGGTTCGAAGGGGCAACCGACAGCCTGGGCAATTTTCTGTACAGCAACCTGAAACCCGGGCGCTACGTGCTGGATGTGACCGCCGCAGGTTTTCAAAAGGCGAATATAACGGGCATCTCCATCAGCCTGGGGCAGCGCGCGCGTGTAGACGCGAAGTTGGAGGTCGGGCAGATCAGCCAGGAGGTGAGCGTGTCGGCGACGGCGGAGACGCTGCTGAATGCGGAGAGCGCTTCGGTCGGGCAGGTGCTAAACAGCCAGGCGATCACCGAACTGCCGTTGAACGGGCGGGACTTCATTCAACTGGCGCAGATTTCGGCGGGTGCGGCGCCGATCGGCATTGGTGTGTCACCGGCCACGAGCTGGACGGGACGCGGCGATTCGACGTTGTCGATCGATGGCGGGCGCGAAACCAACAACAGTTTTTTGGTGAATGGCATCGAGACCAGGAACTCACGATTCGGGAACGCGGGTATTCGACCCTCGGCCGACGCAGTAGAGGGATTCCGTGTGCAACGTTCGACTTTCGGCGCCGAGTTTGGACGAAGCTCGGCGATCATCAACACCACCATCAAATCGGGGACGAACGATTTGCACCTCGCTGTGTTCGGATTCATCCGCAATCGCAACCTCGACGCGAACGACTTCTTCGCAAACCGCACTGGGCGGCCCAAGCCTGCTTTCACTCAGAACAATTTCGGAACGGCTGTCGGTGGTCAGGTGGATGCGATCATCCACGACGGGACGCCTGGCACTGCGGTGGTTTTCGACGGTGATCTATCGGAAGCGACGCGGCGCCAGCGGCACTGTCATCACCTATCGGCTCCTGAGATCGTCGCGCTGCTGCGTGCAGCATCGGACGCCTATTCAGACGTGCGATTCGTCGTCTTCGGGGTCGCGGTTCAGCAGATACACGTAAGCGACCGGCTCTCGGATGCATTGGCGTGTAAACTGCCAGAAATCTCAGCGACGCTTGTGAACGAGGTGATCGCGGAAAGTCGCGATCCAGCACCGCCGGCGCTGCGTTAACGCACAGCATCCATCAAAAATGCCAACTCCGCGGCGCTGTCGGCGATGCGCTCGTCGAGCGTGCGTCCGCCCGCATGACCGGACTTCTGGTCGAAGCGCAACAACACTGGAAACTTCGAACGCGTCGCCCATCGCACCTTTGCTGCCATTTTCACCGCCTGCGGCGGCGGTACACGCGTGTCGCCTTCGCCCGTCGCGAACAGGATCGCGGGATATTTTGTGCCCTCCTCGACGCGCTCGTAAGGCGACCAGGAACGCAGAAACTTGAACTGCGCCGCGTTGCTGCCGTCGCCATACTCCAGAAGCGCAGGCGGATTGTTGTTCGTGTAGCGGAAGTACCGGACCATATCGAGATCGGGATAGCCGCAGTAAACGGCGCGGAAGAGTTCGGGCCGCTGGGTAAGAGCGGCACCCATCAGGAGGCCGCCGTTGCTGGTACCTGAGATGGCGAGATGAGCAGGGCTAGTGTATTTGTTGTTCACCAGCCACTCGGCCGCGGCGATGAAATCGTCGAAGACATTCTGCTTGTGCTCCAACATGCCGGCCCGGTGCCACTCCTCGCCAAACTCGGAACCTCCGCGCAGATTGGGCCGCGCCCATACTCCTCCGGCTTCAGCCCATAAAATCGGATCGGGGTTAAAACTCGGCAGCAGCGCCACGTTGAACCCGCCGTATCCGGTGAGGAGCACGGGGCGGTGCCCATCGAGTTTGATGCCCTTTCGGTGGACGAGGTACATGGGGACGCGCGTTCCGTCCTTGGACCGATACCAGACCTGCTGCACCTCGAGCGTGGTGGGGACCGTGACGTGCGGCTGATACCACAAGGCGCGATCGCCTTTGACGACACTCATTCGCTCGATGCGGAACGGCACGGCGAAAGAAGTGTACATAACGAACGTTTCGTCCTGATCCCAACGCCCAAAGATGCCGGCCGAACTTGCGGCCGGGATCGGTACTTCGCCGACAGGCTCGCCATCCAACGTAAAGATCCGGATTTGGGATTGCACGTCGTGCAGGTAGTTCGCATAAATCCGGCGTCCGGCCACGGTGACATCTTCGAGCGTGTCGCCCGCTTCAGGAATAATTTCCCGCCAGTCGTCCGGCGCGGGGTGCTGTAGATTGACGATCAGCGCACGCCGGCGAGGAGCCTTCCAGGTTGTTAGCAATACAAGTTGTCCAGGGCCGGCCTGGTCCGCGGAGAATTGCGCCTCAATTCCGGAGTTGAGGCTACGAAGGGTCACCGCCGGCTTCTCGAGGTCGGCGAACCAGATCTCGGTCCGCGCCCAACCGTAAGATGCCGTCACCAGCAGCCATCGCCCATCGGTGGTGATGTACGGCGAGAGAAAGACGCGGGCATCCATGCCGCGCCCGAAGATCTCCCGATCGTCCGACGCATAGCTACCGGTG
Organism: uncultured Acidobacteriota bacterium; assembly: GCA_963720745.1. GTDB lineage: Bacteria > Acidobacteriota > Terriglobia > Bryobacterales > Bryobacteraceae > TMP-7. The sequence goes on along the minus strand of CAVRGO010000001.1, from coordinate 1,845,468 downwards.
CGGTGAAACCAGATGCGCGAACCGGTGTCGCGTGCGCGCCGCGCGTAGTAGAACCCTCCGCCGCCGGGAACAAATGCCACGCCGCCATAGAGCGCCTTGGGCAGAGCGTCCGATGTGTCTTTGCCCGCGTCGATGTCCCGTACTCGCACTTCTACCTCGTCCTGCCCGGATCTGCGGAGGGCGTACGCCGCCGTCTTTCCATCGGAAGATATGTCGAGAAGGCTCACTCCGATGCTGGGGTCGCCAAACGATGCGGGGTCGAGCCATACTTCTTCGCGAGCCGTCGCACCACGGCGAAGGCAGAGCAGCGATTGAGGACGATCCGGCGGCGTCTTGGTGTAGAAGTATCGCCCCGCCACCACGCGTGGAACCGAGAGGCGTTCGAAGCGCGAAAGGTCACCGTAACGCCGGCGCAACTGCGCCTGGCCCGGAAGCGATGCCAGATAGGCGCGCGCATATCGATCCTGAGCTTGGATCCAGGCGGCTGCCGCCGGATTTTCGAAATCCTCCAGCCAGTGATACGGGTCGTTCAGGCGAACGCCGTGAAATGTCTCCGCGAAATCCACCCGACGCGCCGCCGGCGGAGGCTCCGGGACTTGTGCCATCAACAGGCCGGCTGTCAGGAACCAGAGGATTCGAAACATGATCTTCACGATAGATGATCGCGCAGAATGTTTGTCACAGATGTCTCAACATTTCGTGTCGCAGCTTTGACTTTAGACAGTAAAATGGGTGGACCACGATGGGCGCGCGGAAATTCAGCCGAAGAGAGGCGCTCGCAGCGGGTGCGGTTATTATGGGGCGGCGCAAAGCAGCCGCACAACAACCGGCTCGAATCGCGGGTACCGATTTTGAGATCCGCATTGTGCCGATTAGCGAGCACACGTTGCGCCTGACCATCCTGCCTTTGCGGGCAGGCGTTGCACAACCAGTGGCACTCGACGGCTCCCTGGCGCAGGCGTTCGACGTCGCTCCGGCGGTGAAAGTGCGCACAAGCGAACTGAGTTCGGGTGTCCACGCCGCAGGTTCGTTTAAGGTGAGGCTATCGTTGAACCCGTTGACGATCGCCTGCCAGAACGCAGCCGGCCTCGAATTCCAATCGTTCCGAATCGATGCTGAATCGGGCGCCGTGTCGTTCCGCACGGGCACCGGCCCGCTGCTCGGACTCGGCGAGGGCGGTCCGCAGTTCGATCGCCGCGGCTCCACCGATCCGATGCGCAGCGGGCAGGGCGGATACCGGCTGAGGACCCATGGCGGACGCGTGCCGGTTCCCTGGATCATTGGCACGGACGGTTGGGCTGTCTTCTTCCATCAGCCCTTCGGCACATTTGATCTCACCGGTTCCGAGGGCCGTTTTCTGCCCGTGAGTCCCGCCGCGGCGATGCCGCTCGACATATTCCTAGTGGAATCGAAGGACCCGGTCACGGTCATGAGCGAATACGCGCGCCTCACGGGTCTGCCCGAGATGCCTCCGCTGTGGTCACTCGGTTATCAGCAGTCACACCGGACACTGGCGAGTCGCGAAGAACTGATCGAGGAAGCGAAGACATTTCGCGAAAAGCAACTGCCCTGCGACACGCTGATTTACTTGGGCACGGGCTTCTGTCCGTCGGGCTGGAACACGGCCAACGGCTCGTTTTCTTTCAACCGCCGTGTGTTTCCGGATCCGAGGGCGATCATCGACGAGTTGCATGGAATGGGCTTCAAAGTCGTGCTCCACAATGTCATCCTCGGCCACGATCTTCACGGGACCGTGCGGGATTCCTGCCCCGTCGAACGATTCGATGAAGAGGAAGCGAGCTGCCATTGGGACGCACATCGCAAGACGTTCGCGCTCGGCGTGGACGGGTGGTGGCCGGATGAGGGCGATCCGTTGAAAATCGCTGCCCGGTTGACTCGCAATCGCATGTACTGGGAAGGTCCGCAACTGGACCGGCCCAACGAACGGCCGTTCGCATTGCATCGAAACGGTTATGCGGGGATGCAGCGGTACGCGTCGTTCCTGTGGTCGGGGGACGTGTATTCGACGTGGGAAACACTGCGCACACATGTTCCCCTCGCGATCAACACTGCGCTCACAGGGATTCCATTGTGGGGTACCGATATAGGCGGGTTCGTGCCGACCAAAGAACTCACGGGCGAGTTGTACGTCCGCTGGTTCCAGTTCGGCGCGTTCAATCCGCTGTTCCGCGCGCACGGGCGCACGTGGAAGCTCAGGTTGCCGTGGGGCTGGAACACGGGCGAGTTGGGTCCGAACGAAATCACGGCCTACGGCGATGCGGCGAACCCGGACCCCAGCGAACTGCACAATGCGGCCGTCGAGCCGATCTGCAAGAAGTACCTCGAACTGCGATACCGGCTGATGCCGTATCTCTACAGCGCTCTTCGCGAGTGTTGCCAGACGGGTACGCCGGTGATCCGCGCGCTATGGCTGCAGTATCCTGCCGATGCCGAGGCGGTGAAGCGTGGAGATGAGTATCTGTGGGGCCGCGACATGTTGGTGGCGCCGGTGGTCGAGAAGGGTGCTACGTCGCGCACCCTCTATTTACCAGCGGGCGACTGGTACGATTTCTGGACCAACGAACGGTTAAGTGGAAGCCGCGAATTCTCGCGGCCCGTTGATCTGGCTACAATGCCGCTCTATGTTCGCGCGGGCGCGATTCTGCCGCTTGCGCCGGTAAAGCAGTACATCGGGCAGCCGGTCAGCGGTTCGCCGGGCATCGATATATATACCGGCCGCGATGGTGAGTTCCTGCTCTACGAAGATGACGGCCGTTCGTTCGACTATCGAAAAGGCGAGTGGACGGGGATTCGGATCGCTTGGCAGGATTCTCAACGAACGCTGAGGCTCGCTCTCGCAGAGGGTTCGAAAATGCTGCCGCCATTCAAACGTGAGTTCGAAGTCCGAACTCTGCCCGATGGGGCCCGGCACCCCCTCGTATTTGAAGGCCGGCCCGTCGAAATTCGGCTGACGCGTTAACTGTATCTCAATTTACCGGAGCATTATTTATGGAGAAAGAAGCAACTGGCGTGAGTAAGTCCCCGGATCTGAGCCGCCGCCGGTTCGGCACGTTGTTCACTGCATCAGCCGCGGCTGTGGCCGCCGCATCCCTCGTTACGGCGCAACAGAATGCGACTCGGCCCGCTCCGGGAAATTGGACGCGGCCTCTCGCGCCGGATAGTCCTGCCTTTGAAGGCCCGCTGGAGTTCACGCGAGAGAACGTCACTCCGAAAGTCGAACCGTTTCCGATGCATCAGGTCACGCTGCTTCCGGCCAGCGTTTACTATGACGCGCGGGAATGGAATCGCGGATTCATGTCGCGGCTCGAGGCGGACCGCCTGCTTTACACGTTCCGCGAGAACGCCGGGTTGCCCACCGGTTCCGCGAAACCGCTAGGCGGGTGGGAACAGCCGGAAAACGGGACCCGCTCGAGCGAGTTGCGTGGCCATTTCTGCGGCCACTACCTTTCCGCGCTGGCGCAGTACGCCGCCAACGGGGACTCCGCCGCAAAAGCTAAAGGCGACGAAATGGTGGCGGAGTTGGCGAAATGTCAGGCCAAACTCGGCGGCGGCTATTTGAGCGGATTTCCGACAACCTGGTTCGATCGCCTGGAAAAGGGCGAGCGTGTGTGGGCTCCGTCTTACACGATCCACAAAATCATGGCCGGCATGTTCGACATGTATCGCTTGGGCGGCAACCGGCAAGCGCTTCAGGTTCTCGAGAATATGGCGTCCTGGGCCGACGAGTGGACCGCACCAAAGACCGAGCAGCACATGCAGCAGATCCTCACCATCGAGTTCGGTGGGATTGCGGAGACCTTGTATAACCTGTCGGCAGCCACGAACAACGACCGTTGGGCCAAAGCCGGCGACCGTTTTCAGAAGAAGAGCTTCATCAATCCACTGGCGGACCACCGCGACGAACTTCGCGGACTTCACGTAAATACGCATATCCCGCAAGTGATCGCGGCGGCTCGGAGATATGAAATCTCGCGCGACCCCCGGTTTCGGGATCTGACGGACTTTTTCTTTTACGAAGTGTCGACTGCGCGGTCCTACGTCACCAATGGCACCAGCAATGCCGAAGCGTGGTTAGCACCGCCGCACCGGCTGGCTGCCGAGTTGAAGCTGAGCGTGAACACTGCCGAATGCTGCTGCGCCTATAACATGCTGAAGCTCGCGCGGCACCTGTATTCATGGAAGGGCGACTCCGCCTACTTCGACTATTACGAACGAACACTGCTCAATCACCGGATCGGCACAATCCGGCCGGATAGCGGCTTTACCCAGTACTACCTTTCGCTGACGTCCGGCGCCTGGAAGACATTCGGCACGCAGGACCAGACGTTCTGGTGCTGCACCGGTTCCGGCGTCGAGGAGTACTCGAAACTCAACGACAGCATTTACTGGCGCGACAGTGAGGGCATTTATGTGAACCTCTTTGTTCCTTCAGAACTCGATTGGACGGAGCGAGGGCTTAAGTTGAAGCAGCAGACAAAGTATCCCGAATCGGACGAGACTACGATTACGATCATTGCTGCGACAGCGCAGCCCGTCTCGGTCCGGCTCCGGATTCCGGGCTGGCTCCAATCGTCTCCCACTATCAAGCTAAACGGCAAAGTGCTGGATGCGTCCGCTGCGCCGGGCAGTTATTTCGCGCTGAAGCGCGTGTGGAAACCGGGCGACAAAATCGAGATGCGCCTCCCAATGCATCTCTCGGTGGAATCGATGCCGGACGATCCGCACCTTCAGGCATTCCTGTTCGGACCGTTGGTGCTTGCCGGCGATCTCGGCAATGAGGGATTGACGGAAGCGAATATCATCGGGCCGAACCTGCGCGTCGGCGCGCCGAACACGGTACAGTTCGGATCGCCGCTGGGCCGCTCGACGAATGCGCCCGTGCCGGAAATCCGCATTCCGACGTTCCGCTCGTCGGGTTCCGAACTTGCCGCGTGGATCAAGCCCGCCGCGAAGCCACTCGCCTTTCGTACCACTGGCCAGGAGACCGATGTCACGCTGGTGCCGCTCAACAGCCTGTTCGACCGGCGCTATTCGGTGTACTGGCAGGTCAGATAGAGCGGGCCAAACCGCCATCTTGCCCGGGCTGATTCGCCCAGACGCAATAGGAGATCGCGCTGGCAGCGCGCGGTCTCCGGCGCTTCAACTCAACCCAACGACATCTCAGAATGCGACCCGCAAACCGAACTGCACGTTGCGTGCTCCGAGCGCCGTAGTTGACCGTCCAAACTGCGAACTCGAGAGGTTTCCGACCGGCTGTCCGAGATTCACCCGATTGAAGAGGTTGAAGAACTCGGCGCGGAAATCGATTTGTCCGCGTTCACCGATCAGATGGAACGGAAAACGTTTCACCACGTTCATATTCGTGATGGCGAACCCCGGACCGAAGTACGTATTGCGCCCCAGAGTTCCATCCTGCCCGGGCGCCGGCGCCGGGAAGTCGCTGGCCTGGAAGATTCCAGTGAGAAACTTCGAGCGGTCGAGCCCGGACAGGTATCCGCCGAAGCTCGGCGCGTTCGGAAAATCATTGTTCAGCCCGTCGGCGTTGTAATCGCAACCGGTGTTGCCGATGATCGCTCCCGATGAATCGCGGACCGGATTGAAAGGCAGCGTGCAGTTGACACTGAACGGACGTCCCGATTGTAGAATCGTGACCGCACCCACCTGCCAGCCGCCCGCAAACTGAGCAATCGCGTTGTTACCGAGTTTCGGCGTTTCGTACAAGATGCTCAGCGCCAGCTTATGCCGGATGTCGAAATCGGCGAGACCCCGGTTCAGCGTCAGGTTGTCGGCATCGACAATCGCCAATCCTCGTCCGAATGAACTGGAATCGTCGACTGCCTTGCCAAAAGTGTAGGCCGCCTGAAGGTCGAGCCCGGCGCCGTACCGTTTTCTCACGCTGAAGTTGGCGCCGTTGTAGAAGCTCGAGCCGCGCGCCTGGCCGTACTGTATGTCCGCGAAGCTGGTGTTGAGACGGTCGAGCCGACCATCGAACAGGTCGCCCGCGTAGCGGTTGACATCGTAAGCCATATAGGTATTCCGGCCTTGCGAACCCACGTAGTTGGCTTCGAGGGCCCAGGTGCCGAGAAGGCTATGCTGGATACCGAAGAAGTAGTTGAAGCTGTGCATCGTCTGCATCTGCGGATCCCAAACGCCGATGGTTGCCGGAACACCGATCAACCCGTTTCGAGAATCGAGACCTACGCTGATGTCCGGAGTTGGGAAGACATATCCCGTGCCATCGCCTGCTGATCCCGTTGCGAGGCCGTAGACCGGCTTTACAGCAGTCTGTTTGCTCACGCTGGCCGATGCGATGAGCGGAAGCGAGGTTCCCGCGTCCGCGTAGAATTGGCCACCCGGCCGATCATAGAAGACGCCAAAGCCGGTCCGTATGGAGGTCTTGCCTTTCCCGGTCGGATCCCAAGCGATGCCGATGCGTGGAGCGAAATTCGAGTACGCCGTCCGGTCGTGCGGTTGTTTCACTTCGGGCGTCAATCCCGCGATACGCGAACGGTAGTCGTTGCCGGATGGGAACGTCGCGCTGACGAACAGGTTGTCCTTATCCCAGGGATTCAGGTAGGCCTCCCAGCGCAGCCCTAAACTGAGTGTCAGGTTGGAACGAACCTTCCAATCGTCCTGAATAAAGACGCCGTAGTTCACGAACACCGGACGAAAATCGGGGCCCGTTTTTTCACCGGTCTTGGGATTGAAGCCGATATTGCTTTGCGAAAACACATCGTCCTTGGCGAAATCGAAGACGTTGTTGAACCCGTACACGACCCGCGAATAGGTGTTGTGGAACAGTGCGCCCGCTCCTGGGCAGCCGCTGCCGCACTGCACGATTCCGCCTACCTTGAAGGCGTGACTTCCTCTATTGATGCTCAGGACGTCCTGCCACTGTTGATTGTTCTGAATGAAGATCGCATCGGAGAAGCCGGTTCCGTATGACGAGATGCCAGTTACGTTGATCAGCGGAATCTCCCCGTGGCTGACCGGGTCGGACCCCCACGCGCGAGTGCCGGACCAGGACGCTTCGTTCAGGACGGTGGGCGAGAACACGTGAGTATAGTTCACGTTCCAATACGCGGTGTACTCGCTAGCCATGGCAGTGAACGCCGGATAGACGTTCGGAGCCCCGAATGCCACTTGGTCGAGCGTGGTCCGTCCGATACTGCCGTACAACCGATCCTTCCCTTCGCGCCAGGAATGGTCGATGCGCCCAAACCACTGCAAGCCGTTGCGAGGCAATGTGTCCGAAAAGGTGCCGTTGAACGTCAGCGGCATGTTGCAAGGCAGTTGCCCCACCGGCGTATTGACCAATGCCGAAGGGCCACCAGACAGACCGGCGCAAGCTCCCACGTTCGGCACAACGCCCGCCGTCGGTCCGGCAAAGATGCCGTCGCTAAGTTTAACGAGTTGGCTCGGAAAGTCCTTCACCAGGGTGGACGAGACGTTCGTGGGGTATCGCTGCTGGATGATGCTCGCGAACTCGGGAGAAATCGCGCTGGCTGAAAATCCCGCCCCGACTCCGGATTTCAGAACGTCGACGGATCCGAAGAAGAACGTTCGATTCTTGAGGATCGGGCCGCCGATGGTCGCGTTGGCTTCGTTTCGCCGGAAGACGGGCACCTTCGGCTGAAAGATGGAGTTGCGGCCAGTCAGCACATTGTTCGTGTGATACCAGCCCGCGGTACCGTGAAACTCATTAGTTCCGGACTTCGTAATGACGTTGACCGATGCCGACGAATTGCGGCCATACTCGGCGGAAAAGTTGTTGACCGAAACCCGAAGCTCCTGGACCGCATCGGCGCTCGGACTAAAATTCGAAACGCCTCCGCGAGGGCTTCCGTTCACGGATGCGTTGTCTACCGAAAAATTGTTCGATTCGGCGCGCTGCCCGTTCGCGTTCAGATTGACTCCGTACTCGGCCGAAAAGATGTCCCCCGTCGCCTGCGCGTAGGCTTGTCCGCCGCCGCTCGGCAATCCGGTAACGCCGGGAGTCAAGACAACCAGTGTCATGAAATTCCTGCCCACCAGCGGCAACTGGCTGACCTGGCGTTCCTGGATGTGGCCTGAGATCTTGGCCTCGCCGGTCTCTACCAGAGGCACTTCACTTTTCACTTCCACCTGGGTGGAGGGTGTCCCGATCTTCATCGAGACGTTGAAGGTTTTCGTCTGGTCGTTCTGAAGCGCGACGTTTTCCACAACGGCGGTGTCGAACCCGGCGGCCGAAACGCGAATGGTGAACTGGCCCGGCGGCAAGGACGCGACGCGATAATAGCCGACCTCCGAGGTACGCACGGTTCGTTTGACGCCCGTGGCAGGGTTCTCCACGGTCACCTCGGCGCCAGGGACGGCGGCGTCCGACGGATCGCTGACCCGGCCTTCAACAACACTTGTGAATTGAGCTCGTACCGGCGGCGCGAAACACACCAGTAAGGCCGCCGCGGCTAAGAATGGAACAGCGCGCGCGGATCGCGTTGCGCAGGGCTTCCCGGAAAACATCATGGTCCCCCTCTATCTTCCAGAGAGCGCTTACATCATCTCTGTACCGAGTCTTACATCGATATACAAATGCCGTTGATTAAACGAAACAGAATTACCCAGTAGAGAAAGCCTCTTCGGATTCAACCACTGATCGGCGATGCCGTCAATAGGAATTTTTGCCACACGCCTTCGTGGAATCAGAAAGCAATTCCTTCCAATGTCCCAGGCTTCTATTGCCGTTAGTTATTTACGCTTCATCGTCGCTCGCTGGAAATGTAAGATAAGGGGATACATGGGACGCGCTTACATCGGCCGCTGTCTGGTCGCTGTCGCCGCACTGGTATGGGCAACCGCGTCCGGCCAGGCACAATCCATCTACGAACAGGCCGCTTCGGAGATTCAGCAAGGAAAGGCGACTTCCGCCATTGCGCTTCTGAAGCCGCACCTCGAAGAATCGCCTCGGGACGTCAAGGCGCTTACGCTGCTCGGGATGGCGTTATCGGCAACTGAACGCCACAAGGAAGCATGCCGGCAATTCCTTCAGGCGATCGACATGGATCCGAAGTTCGTGCCGGCACTGCGGTTTCTCGCGGTGGAGGAGGTGACCCTAGGGCAGCTGGCACAGGCAAAGGCGCACCTTCAGCGAGTCTTCCTGCTGGCTCCCTCGGATCCGATTTCGCGGTTGACCATGGCGCAGATCGAATTTGCCGGCAAGAACTATTCGGCCGCCGTGTCGAACTTCGAGAAGAGCGGCGATTTTCCTCTGCGTGACCCGTCGAACCTGCTTCGATTCGCACAGGCCTATGCAGAAACGAATCGTGCTGGCCAATCGGAAACTCTGCTCGATCGAATGCCTGCTGGCGCGAGCGCCGATAATCACTTCGAGGCCGGCCTTCTGCTGGCACGGCTGAGCAAATACCCGGCGGCGATCCGGGAATTCGAACTGGCACGGAACGGCTATGCCAATCCGTACGACGCCGGATTCAACCTGATGCTTGCCTATATAAAGGCAGGCCGCGCCGCCGACGCGGTGCGCACGGGAGAAGACCTGGGGAGCCGCGGTTACCGAAGAGCCGAACTGTACGATGTTCTCGGCCAGGCGTATGAAGCCGCCGGCCAGACGAAAGAGGCCTACGATGCTTTGAGGACCGCGGCGAACATCGACCCTACCTATGCCGCCAGTTATCTCGACCTGATCGCACTTTGCATCGCTCACCGCAATTACGATCTGGGACTCGAGATCGCGGGTATTGGCGTGCAGCGTCTTCCGGATTCGGACCGGCTGCATTTACAGCGAGGAATCGTCCTCGCAATGAAAGAGCAATTTTCCGATGCCCGCACGGAGTTCGAGATCGCTTTGAAACTCGCGCCGGACAAAGGGCTCCCGAGCGTATCACTGGCTCTGATCCTTCTGCAGATGAATCAGCCGGCCGAGGCCGTCAGGATATTGCGCGAACGCGTACGCGCCGGAAGCGCCGATTACCTGGTGCTGTGGTTTCTTGGAGAAGGACTCAACCGCTCGGGCATTGCGGCGGACTCACCGGAGGCAAAGGAAGCGGTGGACGCTGTCTCGCGTTCCGTGTCGCTCAATCCCGATGTACCGCAATCCCGCATACTTCTGGCGAAGTTACTGGCCTCACGCGGCGAATTGGATTTAGCCATCCAACATCTGAACCGGGCACTCGAATTAGATCCGGAAAACGTAACAGCGACATACCAACTCGCGCAGGTGCTTCAGCGAAAAGGCGACCGGGTCCGCGCCAAGGAATTTTTCGCCAAGGTGAGCAAAGCCAAAGCGGAGGAGCGCGAGCAGTTCACGCGCGGCGGACTCCAGCACATCATTCGAGTGGGTAACCGTTGACGATTCGTTTGGCCTGGCTCTGCATCGCCGCGGCGGCAGTGGCCTCGGGGCAGTCGCAGGATGCCGTTGCAACCGATGCCCGCGGTGTCGAACTCGCTCGCGCCGGAAAGCTACGAGAGGCATTGGCCCAGTTCCAGAGCGCAATCGACATCTCACCCGCATTTCCGGCCGCGCTCTACCATCTCGGACTCACACAGGAGCAACTGGGGAGAACCGATGCGGCAATCGCGAGTTTCGAAGCCGCGCTGCGCCAACAGCCCGACATGACTCCTGCCCTTCACCAACTCGCAGGATGTTGCAGCAAGCGCGGAGACTTCGAAGGTGAACTGCGGCTTTTGCGGAAAGTGACCGGGCAGAGGCCCGACTTCGCCGAAGCGCGCTTCAACTACGGGGTCGCACTTCAGAAACGCGACGATATTGCGGCGGCCCTGGAGCAACTTCGGGCAGCCTCGCGGCTCGATCCGCGGAACGGCCGTTATGTTCTGGCGTACGGTATCGCACTGGCAAATCGGAGCAGTCCGGAAGCGGTGGCGGTTCTCAAACACGCGGTCGAACTCGCGCCAGCAAACGCGGAGGCGCACTACAACCTGGCACTCGCGCAGGCAGCAGCCGGCGACCCGGGGGCCGCTATCGGTGAGTTTCAATTGGCCATTCGCCTGGATGGAGGGCACGCACAGGCATACCGCGGACTCGGGGTGACGCTCATGCACGAGGACCGGTTCGAAGAGGCTGCCGAACAACTTCGCCGCGCACTCGCCATCACGCCCGCCGACTCCGAGGCGCTCAATAACCTGGGCCTGGCTCGGCTGCGGCTGAAAGATGTGAATGGCGCCATTGAATCGCTGGAGAGCGCGATCCAATCGAACCCGAGCCTCATAAAGGCGCATTTCAATCTCGCGCAGGCATATCAACGCGCGGGATGCACAGCCGATGCGAAACGCGAAACCGAACGGGGCGCTTCTCTGACTGCTGAACAGCGGAGCCTGGGCCGAGCCATGCTGCTGGTGCAATCCGCGCGGCAGCACTCAGGTTCGGGAAATCGAACGGCCTCGCTGTCCGAACTTCGCGAGGCGGTCCGGACAGCGCCGGGCTACGCCGAAGCACATTATCAGTTGGCCCTTGCGATTATCGAATCAGGCGGCGATCGAAACGAAGCGCTGCGCGAACTTCGGACCGTGGTGAACCTGGATCCCGAAAGAGCCGGCGCGCATTACCAGATCGGTCTGGTCCTGTTGCAGACAGGCGAGAAGGTACGCGCCCTCGACGAACTCAAAGCCGCGCTCGACATGGCTCCCTGCCGGGTGGAGATGATGCGAGCATTGGGCCGCGCCGCCTTCGATGCCAGACAGTTCGAGCGTGCGGCAACACTGTTTGCGCGGGTCGTCGCCTGGGATCCAGCGGACAAAGAGTCGCGCTCGGCGCTTGAACAGGCGTTGTCAGTGCGCGACCCCAAGCAATAGCGAATTTGCGCGCGTTAACATGCAAGTCAACCGGCAATCCGAGCGAAGTTGCCTGCCCCCCGTCCACGGGTCTCGAACTGTTCATCCGCCCCGTTGGCGCCAATCCGAATACCAAATCGCGCGTGCAAACCGCAGGCCTGCGGATCATCCGCAAGATGTCGAGAAGCACAAGGCAATGATGCGACCCGCACGCAACGACGTGGCTCTGGATGGGCGCAGCGATATGCTTCCGAGAACTTCGGGCTCAGTTGGCGCCGCTACACACCTGATCGGCGCAGGCAAGTTGCTCGCCATTCGTGACCGCCACCAGAGTGGCAGGGTCAAATTATGGGGACTGCGTCATACACCCGGACGTTTGGGCTATGGGCCGAAATTGTCTGGATCGTGGACGTGCGATGCTCAAGTCAATATTCTTCGTTGGAAGAACCTCTCGAATTGGCGAGATCCGAGAACGATGGCAATGATCGCGATAGGCGTCGCGCGACGGATCTGAATTGCGAAGAACTGCAGCACGACATGTTCTCTATCGACTCCGTCGGAGGTCGAACCTTGTTGCAGAGACATATCGCAATTGAATCCGCCCCGGCGATCCGGACGCTGCGATGTTCAAAGTGCCCGATTGGCGGGAACGCAGCCCGTCCGAAGTGTTGTTGATCTAGGCCCGCAAGTTCAACGATCCCGCGGCACTGAACACCGATTTAGGAGGCCTGGATAGGCGTACCGTACGTTGCCGCCGCTCAAACCGATCCCGTGATGAAGTTCACCCGCGCTCCACCTTCCAGTAGACGCCGTACCGCTGATCGATAACTTTATATAGCGGCTCGAGCGCGAGGTCCCGATCCTGTCCTGTGGTGCGGAACTGCAGCGGCTTCGCTCCCGCTTTGATCCACGTGCCTGGATCCTTCGACGCAGCGCGAAACGATGGCCCCTCCACAGGCTTGCTGCGGTAGTGCGGAATATCGTAAGGCTTCGTCGGTTCCGCCCGAATTGTTTCCGATGTCAGGCCCTCTGTGCCCAGCTCGCCGGCGAGCACGATCGGGCCATACATGAATGCCTGAATCGTACCGTCGTCCGGCATCGGGCACGCGTGCAACGACATGGGCAGATGCACCTTCACCTGATCGCCGGATTTCCATGTGCGGTCCAGGGTCAAGTAGCTGCTCGGCGAAGAAAAAGAATCCAACCGCGTTCCGTTCAACTCGACAAAACCGCCATGCCCCGCCCAGTACGGCACCCGGATTCGCAGCGGCATCCGGACTGGCTGATCAGTGTGGATCGTCAGGGTCGTCATGTCGCTTTCCGGAAAGGCGGTCTCCTGCACAACACGAATTCCCTTCTCTTTCCAGCGAGCCTCGGACGCGATGAAGAGATTGACATAGAGCCCATCGTTGTCGTGGAAGTAAATGCTGTCCGCGAGTTTCGAAAACGACTCAACGCCCGTCCCCGTACAGCACCAGAACGCCGCCAGCGGCAGCCCGAATAGCTTCCAGTAGCGGGTCGCGAGCGGAACGTAATAGATGGTCATACCGTCGGCGGGATGAATCGTGCCGAGAATGCCATTGAATAGCGCCCGCTCATAGTAATCGGCGTACCGGGGATCGGCGGTCCACGAGAACAGGTGACGCGTGAGTTTCAGCAGGTTGTAAGTGCAGCAACACTCCTGCGTGTAGCCGCCGAGTTCGTGTGCGAGTTTGCCCGGATCGCTGCCCCAACGCTCGTCATTGCTGGTGCCGCCCGTACAGTAGGAGCGTGAGCCTGTGACGGTTTCGTGGAAGTAGGCCGCGATGTCCCGGTATCGGCGCTCACCGGTCAACTCGTAACGCCGGGCCGCGCCGATAATCTTCGGGATCTGCGTATTGACGTGCAGCCCCTTCAGTTCGTCGCGCCGTGCAGCGAGCGGACCGAAGATACGCTCGTGATCGAAGCGATGGCCGAGTTCCAGGTAGCTCTCCTGTTTGGTCCGATCCGCAAGGTTGTACAGGACCTCATTCATGCCGCCGAACTCGACATTAAGGATGCGGTTCATGTGCGGTTCGCTGAGCGGGCCGGACCAGCGTGCCGTCCACTGCGCCAAACCTTTCACAACCTCCAGCGCCTGCTCGTTGCCCGTCAGGACGTTCATATCGAGCAGTCCGGCCATGATCTTGTGCAGCGTGTAGAAAGGCGCCCACACTTTCTCTCCCTGGCGGAGACGATCGAAGAAATCTTCGGGAAAGGCGCTGAGGTATCCGTTGCGATGCGCTTGCTGGCACTTTGCTAGTTCGCTGACGATGTGATCGCCGCGCTGCTTGAATTCGCTATCGCCGGAGGCGGCCAACTGAGCGCAGGCGGACAGGTAATGACCCGTAAAGTGCCCGCGCAGTTCGTTGACGGGCGCCTCCCATCCTCCGAGCGGCTCGGCATCCGATGAGAACCCCGCGGTTCGCCGGAACATGAGCAGCAGGCGCTCGGGATCCAGGCTCGCCATATAGCGGCGATTCGCCGCCGCTGCCTCCTGAAATGGCCCCAGGCGCAATTCGACAGCGCCGAGCGGGAATGGGCGCACGGCCGGATGCACTTTCTCAGACACTGTTTGCGATTGGGCCTTAGTTACGAACGCCAGCGATGCGGCCGCCCCGGAATAAGCGAGGAAATCGCGCCTTTTCATGCGTTGTATTGTACGCCTCTTCAGTTGCCGCGCCGAAGCGCAGTAACCGAACGGAGTGGACGGTAGGGTACGGCCGTCTCACCGGCTCCCTCTTTTACCCCGACGATTCTGTCGACGGCAAGACCGGCGAGGCGATCCACAACTCCGCTAGGCCAGCGCACTTCGATCGAATCGACACGAGCGGCGGCGCCCAGCCCGAAATGCAATCGCGGATCGTGAGAGGACTGATAGCTCATCCCGCCTTTCGCCTCCTCGACAAGAGTCGCTCCGCCCGACTTCACTACGACCCGCGCACCGATCCCGTCACGATTCGATCGCGTTCCGTAGAGCCGCACTTCCATCCAATGATTCTGGTTGCCGCCGTCATTCTGCAGTAGTTCCGGTGCCTGTCCGTTGTTCGTGACTAGGATGTCGATATCGCCGTCGTTGTCGTAATCCGCGAGCGCGGCAGCACGGCTGACACGGGGCACTTGAAAGTCCGGTCCCAGACTGGCGGTGACGTCGTCAAACTTTCCGCGAACGTTCTTGTACATGGTTTTCGTTTCGGCGTATGCCGTCTCTTTATGAAACAGTTCGATGTTGTCCAGAACGTGACCGTTGGCAATGAACAAGTCCTGCCAGCCGTCATTATCGTAGTCGATGAATCGGGTGCCGAAGCCGCTCATCCGGAAATTTCGAGAACCGATTTTCGATCCGAATGTAGCATCCTCAAATGATCCATCGCCGCGGTTTCGATAAAGGCGGTTGAGTTCGAGATCGAGATGGGTGACGAACAGATCGAGCTTCCCATCCCGGTCGTAGTCCGCCGCGTCCACTCCCATCCCCGCTTCGGCTTTTCCATCCTCGCTGAACGCGACCCCTGACTCGACGCCGACCTCCTGAAATTTCCCGTTCCGCTGGTTCGTGAAGAGGAAGTTTTGCATCGAGTCGTTGGCGATGAAGATGTCGGGCCAGCGGTCATCATTGAAGTCGAAAGTGACGACGCCGAGTCCGTTGCCGGAGAACGCGCCGATTCCAGAGGACCGGGTCGCATCAGTAAACGTTCCATCGCCGTTGTTGTGGTACAGCGTCGGGCTCTGGCCATGATACTTGTTCGGGTGGCAATAGGACCGGTGCCCGTTATCGACGCAGATCAGGTTTCTTTCGGGAGTGAAATCGAGATAGTTTGCAATGACGAGGTCCAACCGGCCGTCGCGATCGTAATCGAACCAGGCGCCGCTCGATCCCCACTTGCCGGAATTCGCGATTTTCGCTCGCTGCGTCACATCGGTGAAGGTTCCATTGCCGTTGTTGTGATACAGGATGGAACGGCCATATCCAATCACGTAGAGATCGGTAAAGCCGTCATTGTCGTAGTCGCCCCCGGCGACACCCATACCGAACAGTCGCTCCGCGCCGACCGCGGCTTTGGCGGTGACATCGGCGAATGTTCCATCCCCGTTGTTCCTGTATAGAGCGCTGCTGAGCGGACGCGCCGGTTGGTACACCTTCGTCGCAGCGCTGTTGACAAGGTACAGGTCGACGTACCCGTCGTTGTCGTAATCGAGCCAAGCTGCACCGCCGCCCATGGTCTCGATAAGATATTTTTCCGGCGAGCCGGCATTGTCGTGCTGAAACGTGATTCCAGCGGAGCCGCGAACGTCCCTGAATTGCACCACCGGCTCTTTCTCGGCCGTCCGGACCAGCGGCACAAAACAGCACGGGAGCGCAGCACAGACCAGGACCGCCACGCGAACGGCTGTTCTTGAACGAAATCGAATCAAATGGCCTCCAACAAAGCCGCCGGAACGTCTCTAGTAGCGTCACTATGTGGTACTACGCTACCGCCGGCATGCGGCGATCACTGATTCGCATGCCTGCGAGAGGCGCTATGGCGGCAGTGGATGACATTGCGAATTCATCCGCTTTCGAAGACACATTCAACGCGACGCGAGCTTGGTTTTCGACATTGAGCAACGTACGTGGAAACCGACGGCCCCCACAGCTCTTCCTATTGACGGATTCTCCTAGAGGCTACTGTTTTACAGCAATCGCTGAAATCTCGATCTTGGCCCCGCCGATCAGACCCGCGACTTGGATTGTGGCTCGCGCGGGTTTGGGATCCGGCATGAGTTTCTTGTATACCTCGTTCATCTTCGGAACATCGTTTAAGTCCGTAATGTATACGGTTACCGATGTGATATCCGTCATCTTGAAACCCGCCTGCTTCACGACCTTCTCAATCGCGGCAATTGCATTTGTGGTCTGCAGGGAAATGTCCGTTCCTGTGACTTTGCCCTGCGAGTCGGGACCTTGCTGGCCGGCCACATAGAGCGTGCTGCCGGCTACATAACCCTCGCTGAACGGCATGCCCTTCTTGAAGCCAATAGCCTTGTTTTGAGCGTAGGCGCTGGACATCATACCGATTGCCACAACGCTCAATAAGAACAGCCGCAGTCGGAATGAGCGTAACGGTTTCGTTTGGAAATTTGATCTGAACATGATTCTCCAGTGCAGTTGTTTTTTTCGAATCGCCCTTCTCAACAAAATGGGCGACCCTTGCGGTAACGCCGAATCGGCCGTGACCGGGTCGAAGCCGCCGCAATTCACGGTCAGCTTAACAGATGCACGGCTTTCTCGGTACTCGTGTCCATGCGGCACATGCGGCAGACCAGCGTTATCGCGTGCGTCTGGGGCCGCATTCTGCACGTCTTCGCTGTTCACAGCGCCCCGCCGGCGGACGTGGCATGGGCTGAGGGCTAAACTCGTACCATGATTGGCGTCGAACTGGGCGTTCTTTTCGGCCTCTGGATAAGCTTCTATGGGTACTGGATCATTTCCGCGAAACGGGCGAAACGAAATGCGCGCTCCGCTCGCGCCTTCGCCATTTACAGGATTCTGTGCATTGTCGTCATCCTTGTGCTTCTCCAATCTGTGCGAGCGTTCCGGCGCGCTGTTCTCGTCATTCCGAAGCCTCCCCTGCCCGTATTCGGCATCGTCGTTTGCGCCCTCGGCCTTTCCTTCGCCGTGTGGGCGCGGAGGCATCTCGGAAGGAACTGGGGGATGCCGATGTCCGTCAAGGAAGATCCCGAACTGGTGACCACCGGGCCATACCGTTACGTCCGTCACCCCATTTATTCGGGGATGCTGCTCGCGATGCTAGGATCGGCGTTGGCGGATGGCCCTCTGTGGTTCATCTTCGCGGTGGTGTTCGGGACCTTCTTCGTGATCTCAGCGCGGGCGGAGGAGCAACTCATGCTGCGGCTGTTCCCGGAGGAATACCCGGGGTACCGGGCGAGGACGAAGGCGATTGTTCCCTTCATCTGGTGAACCGTTGCTCGGCAGGCGATGCCCCAGCACCGGAGTTAACTCTTCATACCAATGAGTTCCCGCTGCTGTGGAGTCCTTGCTGCGACTGTCTTGCGAGTTTCAGATGCTCTTCTCACTGGCGCCGTTTACTGTGCCAACTGCTTGATTTGCGGATCGGCCTCGTGTTTCGCCTCGTATTGGAATTGCTTGGATATCCCTTTCGTGCTCGGTCGCTTCGTTGGCGACGTAAGCACGGTCGAAGGCATCTCCGTTCAACTGCTCCAGCCGGTCCTTCGTCGGCTGATATTGTGAGCCAAGTGAATTGGGGAGGCTGACATTATTTGCAGAGCTTGAAATAGCACGTCGGCTGGCGCAGCGCGAGATCGGTTCAGTAGTTTCTCCGGGCTGGCGAAGGAGGCTGGTACGTAATCGTTGACTGGGCCGCGACATCGCCAAATGCTTTACCGCCGCCACGAATGACACGACGTGTGACCGCTTATCACGCAGGCGCTCGCGACCCTTGTTTGCGGTCTATCGCACGTCCGGCGCATCGCTTCGGATTACCAATCTGTCTAATTCCTGCACTGAGACGTCGATCAGGAAGTCTCGGGTCCCAACCTTGCGATTTCGTTGCGTAGTTCAGAGACCAGGAGATGAAAGGGACCGGATGCAAAATCGCCGAGTTGTCGCAGCCGGCGTTCGATGTCGGCGATGACCTCTTCGGCGTCGTGTCGCACCCGCGAACTGAATTCCGGCTGGCCCGAGGCATTGTAGGCCTTCGCCTCGTCGACCAGAGCGAAACCAATCTCCACATCGGCTTCAATAAGCTGAGTGGTAACCTTGTCTGCCACCTTGCGTCCGATTGGGTGCGGCAAAATGATCTCCAGTCTACCGGGCCTGGCTCACTTCGATCTAGGGTGAGAGGGCGCGTGCCAAACGCAACGCACGCGCCCCCCGATTCAGTGCTGCAACCCTCCTAAGCGGCAGCCTTCTTTGCTGCGCCGACATCAAAGCGGTCGAGGTTCATCACCTTGTCCCACGCCGCTACGAAATCATTCACGAACTTGTCCTGAGAGTCTCCACAAGCATAGACTTCCGCCAAGGCTCGCAGTTGTGAGTGCGAACCGAAGATCAGGTCTACCCGGGTGGCGGTCCACTTCGGCTGGTTCGTGGTCCGGTTGCGCCCTTCGTAAACTCCATGAGAACCATTGGCCGGCTGCCATTGCGTGCCCATGTCCAGCAGATTGACGAAGAAGTCGTTCGTCAGCGTTCCTGGCCGTTGGGTGAAGACGCCGTGTGTGGAGTTCCCGGCATTAGCTCCCAGGACACGCAGGCCACCGACGAGAACCGTCATCTCAGGCGCGGTCAGTTTCAGCAATTGCGCCCGGTCCACCAACTGCTCCTCAGGCGACAGGCGCTGATTGCCCTGCCCGTAATTGCGGAACCCGTCCGCTGTTGGCTCGAGTGGTTCGAAAGATTCGACATCCGTTTGTTCTTGCGATGCGTCCATGCGCCCGGGCGTGAAGGGGACTTTCACGTTGTGCCCGCCGTCATTTGCGGCTTTCTCGATCGCCGCACAGCCGCCGAGAACGATCAAGTCGGCAAGCGAGACCTTTTTGCCGCCAGACTGAGACCCGTTGAATTCCTTCTGGATCGCTTCGAGTTTCTGCAGCACCTTCGTGAGTTGAGCGGGTTGGTTGACTTCCCAGTCCTTCTGCGGCGCGAGCCGTATGCGGGCCCCGTTCGCTCCGCCTCGTTTATCGGAACCGCGGAACGTCGCTGCCGAAGCCCAAGCCGTCGAAACCAATTCGGAAACTGACAGGCCGGAGGCGAGGATCTTTGCCTTCAGCGCAGCAATGTCCTTCTCGTCGATCACCGGATGATCCAAAGCGGGGATGGGGTCTTGCCACGACAGTTCTTCCTTCGGAACCAGCGGGCCGAGATAACGGACAATCGGGCCCATGTCGCGATGCGTCAGTTTGAACCACGCCCGGGCAAACGCATCCGCGAACTCATCGGGATGCTCGTAGAAGCGCCGCGAGATTTTTTCGTAAGCGGGATCGAACCGCAGGGCGAGGTCGGTGGTCAGCATCGAAGGCGCGTGTCGTTTTGCGGGATCGTGAGCATCCGGCACCGTGCCGTTACCGGAGCCATTCTTCGGTGTCCACTGATGCGCACCCGCCGGGCTCTTGGTCAACTCCCAGTCGTAGCTGAACAGGTTGGAGAAAAAGTTGTTGCTCCATTTCGTCGGCGTCGTGGTCCAAATGACTTCGAGGCCGCTGCCGATCGCGTCGCCGCCCTTGCCCGTCCCGAACTTACTCTTCCAGCCGAGGCCTTGCTCCTCGATGGTGGCGCCCTCCGGTTCCGGACCCACCAATGTCGCATCTCCGGCACCGTGCGTCTTTCCGAAAGTGTGACCGCCCGCGATCAGCGCGACCGTTTCTTCGTCGTTCATGGCCATACGGCGAAACGTCTCGCGAATGTCCCGCGCAGCCGCCAACGGATCGGGGTTGCCGCCCGGTCCTTCCGGATTTACATAGATCAAACCCATTTGCACGGCAGCGAGAGGATTCTGAAGATCACGGTCGCCGCTGTAACGCTCGTCCGCCAGCCATTTGCCTTCCGGGCCCCAGTAGATGTCCCCTTCGGCCTCCCAGACATCCGCGCGACCGCCGCCGAAACCGAACGTCTTGAAGCCCATCGATTCGAGGGCGACGTTGCCGGCTAGAACCATCAGGTCGGCCCAGGAGATTTTCTGGCCGTACTTCTGCTTGATCGGCCACAGCAGGCGGCGCGCCTTGTCGAGGTTCACGTTGTCCGGCCAGCTATTGAGCGGCGCGAAACGCTGTTGACCGGCGCCGGCGCCGCCGCGGCCGTCACCGATACGGTACGTACCTGCGCTGTGCCACGCCATCCGTATGAATAGCGGCCCGTAGTGGCCAAAGTCGGCGGGCCACCAATCCTGCGATTCCGTCATCACCGCGTGAAGATCCTGGATCACGGCATTCAGGTCGAGGCTTTGGAATTCCTTGGCATAATCGAACTCCTGGCCCAGCGGATTCGAGAGCGGGGAGTGCTGGTGGAGGACCTGCAGGTTCAACTGGTTGGGCCACCAGCCGGTATTAGTTTGGGGTCTGGGAGCGCCGTGCGCGACGGGGCACTTGCCGTTCGTCGCTGCGGTTTCTTCAACTTGGGGGCCAGCGCCCACGGCGGTGGCGAGTTCTTTCTCCATATTTACCCATTCTCCTATCGCGAAAGATAGAGGTAAAATATATGTTTCCTATGATTGCCATAGGATTTGGATCTGGAGGCTCTTTCGAATCCTCAATGGAAGTTCACCAGCTGAGGTATTTCTGCGCAGTTGCCCGCCACGGGACCTTCACCCGCGCTTCTGAAATAGAACATGTCGCGCAGCCATCTCTCTCGCAGCAGATCCTGAAGCTCGAGGCGGAACTGGGCGCGCGGCTCTTCGATCGCCTGCCCCGCTCTGCCAGGCTGACAGTATTCGGGAAGGCCTTCCTGCCGAAGGCAGAACGCATCCTCCGCGAGTTGGACGAGGCCAAGACCGAGCTTCGCGAAATGTCCGGCAACGAAAAGGGGGACGTCGTGGTTGGCATCATCCCGACCATCGCTGCATATCTTCTCCCCAAACTGCTGAATGACTTCGCAGCACGCCATCCACTCATTGCGATCACGATTGTTGAAGACATCACGCCGACCTTGCTGCAGCGCCTGCATGAAGGAACGATTGATATGGCCGTTGCGGCGCTGCCGGTTGAGGGAAGCGAACTCGCCAGCGTGAAACTGTTCGAGGAGAGATTTTATGCGGTTCTTCCGGAGAAACATCGGCTCGCGTCGCGTGCTTCGGTCAGCCTGGCGCAACTGAACCGCGAACCGTTCCTGCTGTTGAAGGAGGGGCACTGCTTTCGCGACGGCCTGATCGCGGCCTGCAACCAGGCGAGGATGTCGCCCAGCATCGTTTTCGAAAGCGGCCAGTTTGCCACGATATTGGCAATGGTCTCAGCCGGCATGGGCGTATCGGCAGTGCCGGCCATGGCGGTGCAGCCGCAACCTGGATGCAAGTTCGTTCCGATCTCAGGAAAGCACAGCAAGCGCATCGTCGGCATTGTGACATCGCGCCACCATTACCAGAGCCGGGGCCAGCGCATGCTGCTGAAGCAGATGCGGGACGCTTGTGGAGAACCTCGGCACGCTCCCTGACCCGAGCATCATCACTCACATATCGCGATGAGTCTACAACCCGCGCAAAACTACGATCGGGTCAATGAGCGACGCCCGCCTCGCCGGAATCTGACCAGCCACCAGAGCCACTGCGCCAAGCAACAGGATCGTCGCACCGAATACCAGCGGATCCGTGGCGCCCGTTCCGAACAGGAGCGACGCAAGTGCCCGGGACACGGCGAACGAGGCCGCGACTCCAATCCCAATGCCAATGCCTGCCAGCCGCACGGTCTGCACGACAACACCCATTCGAACACGCGACGCACTGGCGCCCAATGCCATCCGGATTCCGATCTCCTGCGACTGCTGGCTGACCGAATACGAAATCACACCATAGATGCCGAGAGACGCCAGAATCAACCCGAACGCCGCGAAACAAGTGACCAGCATCGTCAAAAACCGCCGCGGCGAAACCGCATGATCCACGATCTGCTGAATCGGCCGGAACTGAGTTCGTGGCTGTCCGGGATTGAGGCTTCGCAGAGTCGACATCACCGCCGGTTCGATCGTTGAAATCGGGAGACGGCTGCGCACCACGAGTTCCGCGCCCTCGGGAGTGAATTGCGTAATTGCGATATACATCTGCGCGCTCGCACGGTCTTCCAGGCTGCTCTCGTGAACATCCGCTATCACGCCGACTACCCGCGCCTCGCCACGTCCCGGACCAAACGCTGCCCGTCCTACGGGGTCCTGCCCGGGCCACTCCCGTTTCGCCGCCGCCTCGTTAATGACCACGGCGGTTTGAGCCTTCGGCCCATCCCGCCACGATAGATCTCGTCCACCAAGCAGACGCATTCCCATTGTTCCCAAGTAGCCGGGACTGACCACATACACAAACGCGCCGTGCGGCTTCTTATCGTTCGCGTTTTCTTTCGCGACAAAACCCCAACTGCGGTTTCGGTCCAGAGGCAGCATGTCGGTAATACCTGCCGATTCGATTCCTGGAATCGCGCGAACCCGAGTCAGGATATCTTGCACCACAGGGCCACGCCGCTCATCCTTTCCGTCATCGTTCAGTTCGATGGGGATCGCCGCCACATGCGTGGGCTCGAAACCAAGATCAGTACTCAACAGCCGTTCGAAGCTCCGCAACAGAAGTCCGGAACCCACCAGCAGCACGCAGGCCAGTGCCACTTCGGAAACCACCAGCCACGATCGCAGCCGTTCGTGCCCTCTCCCGCGGCTCATCCCCACGCCGCCATCCTTGAGAGCATTCTGCAAATTCCCGCCTGCGACCTTCCAGGCAGGGATCAACCCGCATATCACTCCGGATACCGTCGAGAGCAGCACCGTCCAGGCAAATGCCGCGCCATCCACGCGTACCGTCGAGAGCAGCGGTAGCGTGAACTGAGTCTGCCGGCTCAAGTAGAAGAGGATAGCCCATGCGATCACGAGCCCAAACGCCGCGCCGATCAGCGACAACATCACACTCTCCGTGATGGACTGCCGGATCAGCCTTCCCCGCCCCGCCCCCAGCGCCGTGCGCATCGCGAATTCCTTGGAACGCGATAGGGCTCGTGCCAGCAGCAGATTAGAGATGTTCACACAAACGATGAGCAGAATCAGCGCCACCGCGCACCACAGCACGATGAGCGATCGTCGCAGCCGGCCGGTCACCTTCTCCTGTAGACCGCTGAGCAGCGACTTGTAGTCGGAATACCAATCCGGATGCAGTTCTCGAAGGTGCGGGAACAGCGTCTTGGCTTCGGCTTGGGCCTGCCCTACCGTCACTTCCGGTTTCAGCCGGCCGACCATCGCTACCGTATTCCCCCACGTGCGCCAAAAATCCATGTATGCCGGAACATAGAAATCCACTCGCATTCCCGGCGAGAATACGGTGCCAAAATCGAAGGAGGCAGGCAGGACGCCGATCACCGTTACCGGGCCGGTGATATCCGCCGGGGACGCGTCAATCGTGATCGCTTTGCCGACGATCAATGGATCGCCGCCGAACTGACGCAGCCAGAACTCATGACTGAGCAGGGCCACGGCACGGCTGCCCTTCCGGCATTCCTCCGGCATAAAGAGACGACCCATCATGGGTTCAATGCCCAGCGTTGGGAAAAAATTTTCGGCAACCTGGATTCCCACTAACGGCACGGGCGCGCCCGTGCCTTTTAGCTTGTATTGAATGGAATTGAAGAATGTCTGATAACTGGTCACTGCCTGAAACGATTTGTTGTTGCGTTGGAACTCCTCGTAGGCCGCCACTGTATAGGTTTGTTCGGACAAGCCGCCCTTGCCTTCGTTGCCTGCAAACCAAACCAGTTGGCCCGGATCTCGGAACGGCAGGGGACGGAGCAGCAGTGCATTCACAACACTGAAAACCGCCACATTCGCGCCTATTCCCAAGGCCAGCACTGCAATGACTACCATCGCAAGGGAGCGGTCGCGTCGTAGCGTCCTGAGGCTGAAGCGCAAGTCCTGGTGGAGCACGTCCAGCACGGGCAAACTTCGCGATTCTCGCTGCAATTCCATCGTCGCGGCCACGCTCCCGAACCGGACCATCGCCTGATGCCTGGCCTCCTCCGGACTCATACCGCGCCCGACGTTCTCCTCGGTGGCCGCCTCAATGTGCGAAGCAATCTCGGCTTCCAGGTCGGCATCCAGTGGTGCTCGCCGGAACATCGCGATCACGCGATTCCGCAAACGGCGCAACGAGTCCAACATCACTCGGCTCCTTTCGGGGGCATGCTCAACAATCGGCCCATCAAGTCCGCAAGTCTCTGCCAGTACTCCGTTTCGCGCGCCAGTTGTTTTCGGCCGCGGCTGGTGATCGAGTAGAACTTCGCCTTGCGGCCGTTGTCGGAAGTTCCCCACTCCGCCGCGATCCAACCGCGCTGCTGAAGCCGGACAAGCGACGCGTAGATCGTCCCTTGATTCAGCAGGACTTGTTCTCCGCTCATCGTCTCAATCCGTCGCGCAATGCCGTATCCATGCAACGGCCCCATGCCCGCAAGTGTTTGCAGGACCATTACGTCCAGCGTTCCCTGTAGCAGTTCGAGTCTGTCTTTTCCCATCGTGCTTCTCTTACGTGTGGTATCACCACATCAAGATATACGAAGCAACTCGCCCAGAGTTACGCACTTTTTTGAGGGCAATATCGCGTGCTATCCTGTTCGAGGCGCATCAGGGCGCCGCCGTGTCCGCGGGAAGGACTGCGTCCCCCTGAATCGTTCCTGTTTCTGCATTCTGCAATGAACTCTTTTCTGCCCGAGCGAGCGGACACCGGGCGCAACGGCTAGCGCTTGTAGGCGCAGCCACGAAAGGAGCTCATTGTGAGACACACAGTACCTACTCGCCAGCTTCCGGCGAAGCCCGATCTCGACCAACTCCGCCGCCAGTCCAAGGAACTGCTTGCCGCCGTTGCCGCCGGCGACGCGGATGCCCTGGCCGAAGTGAACCTGTACTATCGCGATGCGAATCCGGCAGATTTCGCACTGCATGACGCGCAACTCGTCATCGCGCGAACCTACGGATTCGATAGCTGGCCGAAGCTCAAAGCCTATGTTGAGGGTGCAACTGTGCGGCGTCTCGTTCAACTCGTTCAGGCGAACGATCTTCCCGGTGTTCGTGCGATGCTGGCGGTCCGGCCCGAACTCGGCGCCAAAGGAACCGACAATTACCAGGTGCTGCATTTTGCCGTCCTCGAACGGCTGCCGGAGATGGTTCGGGTACTGATGCAATACGGCGCGAACGCCCGCGAGGGCGTGTATCCGCACCGCGACGCGACCAGTGCGTTGACGATCGCGAGAGAGCGCGGTTACTACGAGATTGTCGCGATCATCGAAGAGGAGGAGCAGCGGAGGATGGACGCGCAAGCCGGACTACCCGGCACGCCGTCGCCGGCTGCGCTGTTTCGCGCGATTGCCTCGCAAGAAGACGACCGGGCAATCGCGATGTTGCAGGCCGAACCGGCCCTGGTCCGAGCACGCGACCTCCACGGTTGGACGGCTCTGCACATCGCCGCTTGCTCGCTAAACGTGACCGTGCTCCTGTGGCTCGTCGAGCACGGAGCCGAGCCGGCTGCCCGCGCCAACGATGGAAAGACGCCGCTCGACCTCGCGGCGGAACGGGCGGATCGTGAGACCTCGGACCGCTTTGCTACGATCGCCGCCACATTGGGACAGCATGGTGCCGAACTGACGCCCCGCGCCGCCGTCACGTTGGACGATTCCGAATGGTTGCGCGCGCGGCATTTGGAAGGCGCCCTGTCTAATGCGATCGATGACAGCGGAGGGCTGTTGCGGATCGCGGTATCGCACGACCGGCCCGAGATCCTGTCGCTGCTGCTGGAGTTCGGATTCGATCCCGACGAGCGAATGCGGTTCGGAGATTCCGACGAACCGGTGTTCTCGTGGGGAATGCCGTTGTGGCACTGCGCCGGTTCGCGGAAATACGCGATGGCCGAGATGCTGCTGAAGCAAGGCGCCGATGCGAACGCGCGAGTTTACGCAAGCGGATCACCGATGTTCCAGGCGTATGGCGAAGGCGATCGACAGATGGTGCATCTGCTCGAGAAATACGGCGGACTCGCCGAGGCGACGACGGCCGGTCTGTTCCGCCAGACCGCGTTGGCGAAAGACATGCTTGACGGTAAAGCAAAGTACTGCCTCGACAGCGTCGGGGGTGACACTCTCTCGGAACAATTGTTGTGGGGAGCCGCTTGCGGAGGCGATCCCGAGATCGTTCGGTTGGCTCTCGAAAGAATCGATTCGGGTCGCGAAGATCCTCGATGGTTCCCGATGCTCGAACAACCTCTTCGGTTTTGGAAGCACGGGTCCGCAAGCGAAGATTGGGATCGCCGCACGTACCTGTCGTGTTTCCGTCTATTGCTCCAGCGATGCGACCCGAACACCCGCGGCCGGTTCGGGTTGACCATTTTGCACAGTGTGGCCGGCGCTCGCGAGCATGTCGCCGCGGAAGATCGTGTGGCGTTTGCGTCCGCCCTGCTCGATGCCGGAGCCAGAATGGATATCCGCGACAACCTGCTGAAAAGCACGCCGCTCGGCTGGTCCTGCCGCTGGGGACGTGTAGAACTCGTACGATTGTTGCTGGAACGCGGGGCACCGGCGGTCGAGCCGGACGCCGAGCCCTGGGCGGCACCGCTCGCTTGGGCTGAGAAGATGAGGCACTATGACTTGCTGGCCATCTTGCGGGAGGCCTTATGAAGCCCACCCGTACGCTCCGTGAACGGCCCGATCTGGATCAACTCCGGCGGCAAGCGAAGGAGGTGCTCGCACGAATTCAGGCCGGCGATCCCGCTGCAGTCGCCGAAGTGAACGCGCACTACCACGGTGCCCACACGCCCGACTTCGCTCTACACGATGCCCAATTGGTGCTCGCCCGCAGTTACGGTTTCGAAAGTTGGCCAAAGCTCAAAGCCTTCGTCGACGGAGTCACCATCCAGCGTTTCGTCGCAGCCGTACGGGCGGGCGACTTACAGCGGGTGCGGGCGATGCTCGAGACCCGTCCTGAACTCGCGAACATGGAAATCGCCGCAAACAACGAGTACCGCGCGATTCACTTCGCGGTTCTCGAGCGATCTGCATCGATGGTACGCCTGTTGATGGATCACGGCGCTAACGCACGGCGCGGCATCTACCCCCATCGCGATGCGACCAGCGCCCACACGCTCGCTGAAGATCGCGGCTATTCCGAAATCGTCGCAATCATCGAAGAGGCGGAGCAACGCCGCATGCCGGCAACGGTCCCGGTCGCAGCCGTTGAAGAGGTAACCGTGGCAATTCTCGACGGCGAGACACAACAAGCGATCGAGACGCTGGAGCGCGATCCTGGGCTCATCAGCGCGGCGAATCGCCGAGGCTGGACACCCCTCCATGCGGCTGCGGCCGCCCTCGATGATGTTCTCGTGCGGTGGCTGCTCGAGCACGGGGCCGATCCGAACCATGCGGGGCCAAACGGCAAGACGCCGCTCGATGTCGCCGACGGAAGAGGTTGGCGACGGGCCGAGGGTCTCGAAAACTACTCGAAAATCGCTGCGTTGCTGCGGCAGGCGGGCGCTCGGATGACACCGCGGTCGGCAGTAGCTTCCGGCGACGCGGAATGGCTGCGTGTTCTCCACGCTCAAGGTCAACTTGTCAACGAGATCTCGGGCCCGGGCGGGCTGCTGTCGGTTGCCGTACGCCACGACCGTCCCGAAATGCTTGCGCTGCTTCTCGAACTCGGATTCGATCCGGACGAGCGCACGCGAGTCGATGACGTCGAGGAAGTTGTTTACTCCTGGGGAATGCCGCTGCATCACTGCGCCGGGCTCGGCAAACACGCCATGGCGGAGATTCTGCTCGAGCACGGGGCCGATCCGAATGGGCAGGTGTACGCGAGCGGATCAATCATGTACAGCGCGCTGGCGGCCGGTGATTCGGCCATGGCTCGTCTGCTCGAACGCTATGGTGGTTTCGCCGACGCCGCCACTGTGGGACATCTCCGGCTCACGGCACAGGCCCGCCAGATGCTGGCCGACCAGGATGGCGGCCGGCTGCGTCCTGGATCGTTCGGCAATCAAACGCTCGAGTGGGAACTGCTGTGGGCCGGCCTGCGCGGCGGCGACCCGGAAATCGTTCGAATGTCACTGGAGCGTGTGCATTGGCCCCCGGGCGATCCGGAGTGGTTCGGCATGTTGTGGTCGCCGCTCCCCGGATATCAGCCTCGGCCGGAACCGGATCAGAAACTGTTCCTCGATTGTTTCCGGCAGGTGTTGCAAAGGTGTGGGCCCAACGTGCGGCATCCGCGTTTCGGCCTGACAGTACTCCACGATGTAGCTGCATCCGATGATGCCGTGTCGCCTGACGAGGCGCTTGCGTTTGCAACCATGCTGCTCGATGCGGGCGCGGACCTCGCAACGCGCGACGACCTGCTGAAGAGTACACCTTTGGGCTGGGCCTGCCGGTGGGGCCGCATCGAACTCGTACGACTGTTTCTCGATCGCGGCGCCGATCCGGTTGAGCCCGGCGCAGAGGCGTGGGCTACTCCGCAAGCTTGGGCCGAGAGGATGGGGCACGCGGAGATTCTGAACCTGCTCCGACGCTGACGGAACGAAGCCATTTTGGGAACTCTTGCCCCGCGCGCGGTGTCAGAACTGACAGGCAGGATAAGAAGATGCGACTCTCCCTGATTGTCGCGGCTCTATTCGCTGTTCCGGCCGCCGTTGTGGCTTGCAGCGGGATAGTTGTGGTGAAGAACGGCCGCGTGCTGGTCGGCGCGAACAACGACTATTCGTACTCCTCGCAAGTTAAACTTCAGGTCTCGCCGAACCGCGATGGGTTTCTCGGCCGGATTTGCATCAGTATGGACACGGTGCCCGGCTGGGTGCCGACCGCGATGAAGTGCATGAACGAGAGCGGGTTTGCGATCACTCATGCGGTGGTGCCTCGGACGGTCACTCCTTTCGATGCCGATAAGCCGCAGTTCCGGCACAACTTCCTCGACAAGATCGCCGCCGAATGCGAAAACGTCAAACAGGCGATCGCAATGATCCAGGCGTACACGCTGCCGCGCGAGCACGGCGCCTACGTCCACCTCATGATGGCGGATGCATCCGGTGACTCGGCGATTGTCGAATGGGTGGATGGCGAACTTCGCATTATCCGGCGCACCGGCGCGGTTCAGTTCATGACGAATCACTTTCTGTCTAAGCCGGAAACCGCGGGTGGGCCGAATTCGCGCTACCGCAGGGGCTCGCAAATGCTCGTCAATGTAAGCGATCCCTTGCCCGCCTTCATCACTTCTGTGTTGAAGGAGGTCAGCGTTTACGCGAAGATGCGCGGCCAGGAGGTCGGCACCCTCGATTCCACCGTCTGGGACATCACCGAACGTAAGCTGCACCTGTTTTACAAACGGGATTTCGATCACGAGATGATCTTGAATCTCGATGAGGAACTGGCGAAGGGCGGCCGCACCGTTCCGCTCGATTCCCTATTCCCGAACCCCGTTCCGTTCGAAACGGGTTGGCGCGACGAGAACGGTCCGGTCACATTGAAATCCGCCCGCTAGATCACCCCCGCATTCTCACAGAAAGGAACCAGACAATGCTCCTCGGTAGCATTTTTGTCATTGCGGGTCTGCTGTTTCAAGCGCAGCCCGCGCCGCCGGCCGACAACTGGCGAGTTCTTGTGGAACAAGGCAAACAGGCGTACGCCAAGCAAGCCTACGCCGATGCGATATCACGGCTCACCACCGCCGCGGAACTCGCGGCAGCAGCCGAAGACGGCAAAGACAAAGTTTTCGATGTACTGCGTCTGCTCGCCGCCGTCCACCAAGGCGCCGGGAATTTCGCGGAAGCAGAGCAGATTCTCAAAAAGGTGGTCGAGCAGAGCCGGCCTGACAGCCCCAACGTGGCGATGGCGGCAAATCTCGAACAATTGGCATCCATCCACCGGGCTCAGGGCCACTCGGAACAGGCGCTCGCAGCGATAGACCGGGCCGTTGGCATTCGCGAGCAACACGCCGATTCGAATCGCAGCGATCTTGCTCGCGATCTTACGACATCCGGGCTGCTGCTTATTAATCTCGACCTGCGGAAAGGCGCCGCACGGTTGCAGGAGGCTTTGCGCGAGTGGGATACCGCATCCCCGGGCGACCCGCAGGCGCTTCCCGCAATCGAAGCCTTGGCGGCACTGTATCGCGATGGTACGCAATACGCCGAGGCCGAACCGTTGTTGCTGAGGGCGCTGCGCATTCGCGAGGCTGCGACCGGGCCGGATAGCGCTGAGGTGATCTCGACCGTCGATTCACTGGCCTATATCGAATTCGGTTTGAAGAACTACAGTCAGGCTGAGCCTTACTACCGGCGACTGCTTGCATTGTGGGAACGCCACGGCGGTCCCGATCATCCGATGACTGCGCTCACGCTGGACAAGCTGGCGGAGTTCTTCGCGGCGCAACAACGGTACGAGGAAGCGGAGCAAGCCGCGAACACCGCACTCGCCGCCCGCTCGCGAATGTACCTGGGCAGTTTGAATCAGGCCGGCCGGATGCTGCTGATGCAGGCGAAACTCTCCGATGCCGAGGATCATTTTCGCCGTGCGGTGCAGATTGGCGATCTCGCCAAGGCGCCCGATGAAGTGCTCGATCCGGTGCTTCGCATCTACGCGAAGATCCTGACCGCGCTCGAACGCGGCAGGGAGGCGGAGTCGGTGGAGGTGCGAATCAAGGACGCGCTCTTTCGAAAAGGCGAGCGAGAAGGCCGTCGTCCCTCGCCCGTTCAACCGAGTCACTAACCGTCCTGTTCAACGGTAAATCATCGTGAGCCGGACCTGCTCGCCGCTCCCGAGACGACGCTTTTTGGACCACGCGCCCAAGGTTACACGCGGGCCTCCTTTGGCGGTCCAACTCAACGTCGTTCGCTCGGTCAGATCCGGCTCGAAGCTGTTGACGATTGCGCGCTCGTGCGATCGTACCAGCGTCCATTCTCCCGCCGGGACCATCTCGTTCCTTTGCGTTTCGGAGCCATTCGGTTGTTCGCCAGGCGTGAGTATCGTTCGGTCCACATCGTTCCCACGCCTGGGTCGGTACCGGATGCGAAGAGCATCGATGTCGCCGGGCTCGAAATCGGTCCGCTCCTGTAAAACCACATCCAAGGGTTCGCGGGACGTATTCCGTGCCGTCACTTCGATTCGAATCCGATCGCCCTCCAGACGAATGCGCCGGTCCAACTGCAGCCCGTTCGAGCACGAGCCTTCAAGCAACACCTCTCCGGGCGCGCCCGGCTGGGCGGCTTTCCAATCGATATCCCAGGCGCGGAGAGGAAAATCGGGAAACGCCTGCACGATCTCGCCACTCACGCCGGGATAATTTCCTTCGCCTGGTTTGGGTGCTCGCAGCAGGTCGCGTCCGGCATTCTCCTTAGAAATCATCTGGACGATTCTCCCGGCGAGTTCGGGCACAATAGCCAGACGCCAGTGCTCGTTTTCAAGCCGGAGGACAGGATACGCCCGCATTGCATCCCCCGCTTTTTCATCCTGCTCGAGAGTTCGCCCTTCGCGGATACTCTGGATCCCGAATCCGCGAAGTTTCCTCGCGAACTCGTGAAACCGCAGTTGCCACCCGGGCAGATCGTCCGGCGTGTACAAGTCGCCGTTCATACGGTACTCGCGGGACCGCACGAGATCCACATACTCGAGCGGCAATCGCGCCCGCTCCACACGCCGGCGAACGGCGGGATTATCGCCCGACATTTCCAGCGCTCGCGCAAAAAGCGCGTTCGCCTCTCGCAGAAAATCCGGCGAGAAGTCGGGCAGGTTGAATATCCAGATGTGTTGGCCTGCACCGTCCGGGTCCGGCCGCACTTCCCGCTGCAGACGGTCGAGGTACTGCCGAATGGGCTGCGCCGCGGCGCCGTACACAGCTTCGAGGAAGTCGCTGATCTCGCGATTCACATCCGCGGCAGGATTCCAAAGCAGGCGCGCCATCACGTACGATCGCAACTCCGCATTTTCCGCGCCTCCGCCCGGCGCATAGCCTCCCTGTAAAAACAAACCCACCACGCCGCTGCGATGATACAGCGGGATGTCGGCAGCAAGTTCGTCAAAATCAGGAAACGGCGACAGGTAGTGAGCGAAATTCGTGTTGTAGTGCCAGATGTACAACTGATTGGTGATCCGGCTCCACGCCTTGAGGTTCCGAACGAAATACGCGCTGCGCGAGCACTTCTCGTACGGGTGCGCTTCGCAAACACCGATGGGACATAACCGGATCCGGACGTTCGGGAGCGGCCGGACTTTCGCCGGGGGATCTTCGGTGTACCAGTACGCGAGCGTGTCGATCAGCTTGTCCGGGGCAGTTTTGGCGATTTCGGCGGCCACGGCGTTGACGAATCGCAACAGCGGACCCGAATGCCGTCCGCCTTCTTCTTCCTCGACTCGCCGGCAGCGGTCACACTCGCACCAGCCCTCCCAATCGTTTTGCGATACCGAGAAGATCTTCGCCGACGGGTGCTCGCGGATCCAGGCACGCACCTGTTCCACAGCGATCTTCGATACTGCGGGATTCGTCAGGCACAATTGCCCGCGCTCAACACGGCGCGCGCCGTCGATCAGCGAGAAGTATTCTGGGTGTTCCTTGAAGTACTTTTCGGGTGGAACGAGTTGATAGAAGGAGTGCACGAACGGGTAATACTCGACCTTTCCGCCGGTGGATGCGTCGAGGTGGGAGCTGTTTCCGTTAGTTCGATTCCGGGCCGCCCAATCGCGATCGAACGCCTCGGTAAAGAACGGTTCGCGGTATTCAAATGCGGGCTTCTCTCGCGCATCGAGCGAATCAATCCGAATCGCCGAGCGCTTCGGGATCCGGGTCACCTGCCCGGTAAACCACCTGCAGCCGAGACGATCGAGAAATCCATACACTCCGTACAAGGTTCCGCGCGGGGCGCCGCCGGCAATCACCAGGTGTTTGCCGGCCGTCTTCAAAACATATTCTTCCGGACCGAATGCGCGAGCATCGATGCCCGGGAGGACTGAATGCAACGCCGCGCTATCACCGACGAATATGTACCGGCTCTTCGCCGGCTGGCAGTTTGAGACGACAGGTAATCGAACCCCGGACATCTCACCGATGAACTGTTGGAGTTCGACGACCGCCCGCTGGTCGGGAGCCGATGGTTGTGGCGTGACACAGATGGCGAATTCAGTCCGGCCGTTGCTGACGAGCGTGACACCCCAGGCAGGTAACGCGACGAACAGAAGGAACGCAGACGGTTTCACACCCGTATCTTATACGGGCCGGTTCACAACGGCAGCAGGTCGAGCGCGCCCTGCAACTCACTGCGGGTGTGCGCGTCTCCATTCTGGGTCGTCACTTCGATGCCGCGCTCGTAAATCTCTTTCGCTTCCTTGATGCGCCCGAGCCGTTCCAGCGTCTGGCCGCTATGGAAATACGCCGCCGCGTAGTTCGGATCGTTGTCGATCAGCATCCGGAACTCGGTAACAGCCGTGTCGAGATCGCCGGAACGCGCGTACTCCATCGCGAGCCCGTAACGCACGAAGCTGTTGCCCGGATCGTCGGCGAGCATCGCCTTCAAGGTTGCCAAACGGTCTGACATAGCTACAGCCTCAAGTGTAGCCGAGGCGGGGGACCGCTCACTCGCCGGCGTTGCTTGCGGCTTCCGATTCCGCGGCTTGCGGAGTCTGTAGCGTGAAACGGAACGTAGAACCTCGCTCCTTTTCGGAGTCGACCCAGATCTGGCCGCCGTGCGCCTCTATAATGCGCCGGCATACGGCGAGGCCAATCCCGGTGCCCGGAATCTCACGTCCGTGCAAACGCTTGAAGGCTGCAAAGATCCTTTCGTGATACTGCGGTTCTATGCCGATACCGTTGTCGCTCACCGAAATCACCCAGGTATCTTGCAATCTCTGTTCTGCGCTGATGCGGATCTTCGGCTGAACGCCCGGAGTCGAGTACTTCAACGCATTACCCAGAAGGTTTTGGAACACCTGCGTCAATTGCATCGGATCGCCCCAGATCACCGGCAGCGGGCACATTTCGATTTCGGCGTGCACCTCATCGACATGCTGCATCAGGTTCATTCGGGCCCACATGGCGGGGTCCGACAATGGGACCGCGGAAAAGTCGGGCGCCGATCGTGTTACGCGCGAGTAAGCCAGGACATCATCGATCAGCACGCTCATGCGAAGCGCGGCGTCGACAACGTGGTTGAGAAAAGTTTCCTCGTCCGGCCCCATGCGTCCAGACATGGCGCGCTGAAGTAGTTGCGTGTGCGTTCGAATCGTCCGTAGCGGCTCTTGAAGGTCGTGACTCGCTACATATGCAAAATGCTCCAGATCCTCATTCGAACGGCGAAGAGCGTTGTTCGCTTCCCGCAGCGCGACATTCGATTGCGCGAGTTCGCGCTCGGTCTGGCGCAACCGAAGCAGGGCGCGAACGGTGGCCACCAGGACCTCCGGGTCCACCGGTTCTATGAGGTACGCGTCAGCGCCGGCGTTGAGTGCCTCCGTCGCGTTCGATGCCTGGGTTGCGCTGGCGGAGATCTGAAGGACAAAGATGCCGGATTCGTTCTGCTGCGACTTCAACAGCCGACAGACCTCGACGCCGTTCATGTCCGGCAGATTCACGTCCAGCAACACCAGGTCGGGACGCACCGCGCGCACGATTTGAAGCGTCCGCTCGCCAGTGCCGGCGTCGTGCACGACAAATCCGGCTCGCTGAAGGATTCGAGTGCGCGCATAGCGGGCCGGCTCGTTGTCGTCGCAATTTACGATCACAGGAATGCTCACATCAACTCCCTGCCGGGCTGCCGGCAACTCAGTTGGTTGAGTTCGTCCCCGAACAAGTGTGGCTCCTCCAGAATGCGTCGTATTGCCTCGAGCGCCTCGATGCGTCCCTCAGGTCCTTTCGGGAGAATCGCCGCCGCGCGCCCGGCCAATCTCTCAAAATCGACTGGACGCAGTGTACGCGAGGTGTGGATGACAACCGGAATATCCGCCGTAGCCGGATCCGATTTCAGTTCCTCGAGCACTTCGAACCCGTTTCGTGGCTGCATCCCCAGATCGAGAAGAATCACCGCGGGTTGCTCGAATCTTGCGCGCTCCGCTCCATCACTGCCGTTATCGGCTTCGACAATCGGACGATTCGTGCCTCGGAACAGTTGCCGTGCCAGGTACCGGGCGGCATCATCATCGTCGATGACCAGGATAGGCGCGGCGTGGCTGGAGGCGCGAGTCACGTGTTCGTCTTGCGGCTTTTCAACCGGCAACGTCAACGTGAACTTCGATCCCGCACCTCGCGCGCTTTGGACCTCGAGGGAGCCCCCCAGCAATCCCGCCAGCCTTCGTGACAACGGCAAGCCCAACCCGGTTCCCTTGAATTGTTGTTGTAGCCGGTGATCGACCTGTGTGAACTCCTGAAAAATCCGCTCCTGGTCTTCGGGCGCGATTCCGATTCCCGTATCTCGGACGGAGATCATCAGCCGGTCCCCCCGTTCCGACTGCGCGCAAGCGACGCGGATCTCGCCTTCTTCAGTGAACTTCAGAGCGTTCGCCACCAGATTGCGCAGGATTTGGGCGACCTTGGCTTCGTCCGAAACAACCCGAATTCCCGGGGGTGGATCGTCGAATACGAGTTCAAGGGTGTCCTTTGCAGCGAGTGGACGCATAATGCCGCGCAGCGTACCGAATAGCGCCTCCAGATCCAAGGGCCCCATCCGGACCTCGGTTTTACCGGACTCGACTTTCGCGAGATCGAGCAGATCGTTCACGATCTCGAGCAAGCCCTGTGCGGACTGGCGGATGAAGCCCACCTGCCGCTCTTGTTCGCGCGTCAGATCTCCATCGGCCCGTTGCAGAAGCAAATGCGTAAGCGCCAGAATCGAGTTGATCGGAGTTCGAAATTCGTGCGACGCGTACGACAGAAAGCGCGACTTCATTTCGTCGGCTTGCGTTAGCGCGATGGCTTTTTCGTCGAGTTCCGCATAGAGCGCGAGAACCCCGCGATTTGTCTCCTCCAACTCCAGGCTCAAGCGGCGCAACTCCGCCTGGCGCTGCTCCAGATCCGACTCCCGTACGCGAAGCGCCTCCAGCGCGTCCAATAACTCGAGATTCTGCCGTTCCATCTCGGCGAGAGGGGGCGCTAGCTGCGACTCGGACAGTCGCCTGGCAATTTCCCGAATCCCGGTGCGATCCAGCGGCACGTCTGGAGGAATGAACTTCGAGAGGTGCACGACGGTGCCTTCCCCAGGCTTCGACGCCAGATCAAACCCGTCCATCAGGCGTCGCGCTCCGGCCAAGCCCATACCCGAACCTGCTGTCGCCTGGAGCAGCCCTCCGAGCAGGGCCTCCACGTCCGGGATCCCGGGCCCGCGATCGCTGATTCGAACGAGAAGAGAACGGCGGCCGGGGGATGACATGAGAGCGAAATCGACCAATCCGCCAGCGGCGTAACGGAATGCATTGCGCGCGACCTCCGACACAGCGGTTGCAATCCGCACCTGGTCTTGCTCGGAGAATCCCAACTCGGCGCTGAGCTGACGAGCGCGCTGACGGGCGGTAACGACGTCGCGTTCCGCCCGGACGCTTACGGTCATCAGGGGTATTCGTTCACTCGCTGCTTGAGTGCTCACTGCCGTCACTCCTCACAACAACGACGCAAACATCATCGCGGCCGCGGTTGGCGTCACGATACAGAATACCGGCGATCACCGCAGGATGTCTGCGCAAAAGTGCCGGGTAGGCGTCCGGATTCCAGCTGCTCACCAAGCCGTCCGAATGCATGATGACAAGCCCGTTCTGAGGCAGCACGTAATGGAATTCCTGGAAACGGCGGGCCTCATGTCCCACGGTTCCATTGTGAGACATCATGGCAACAGCTTTCGGTCCGCCCAGTATCATCCCTACAATATTTCCGACTCCCGAATAGCGAATCGCACCCTTGTCGAAGTCGATCGAAGCTACTGCAACCGCGGCTCCTCGCGTCCCCCGCAGTGCCCTGTGCGCCATCTCCAGCAACTCAGCCGGCGGCAATTCCCAGCATCTCGCGAAAGTCACGGCTGCCGCGCGGGCTGCTTCGGCGGCATACATCCCATGGCCGAGCCCGTCGGCCACTATCAGACCCGCGTAATTCCCGCTTCGCTTGAATGCCCAGTCGTCGCCGCATACCGCTTCGTTCGGGAACGGCACCTGGACCGCCGCCAAGGCGGCCGAGTGTCTCGGTTTGACTCCCACCGTTCGGTAGATACACGATACCATTGCCGTGCCCTTGCCGGGTTGCGAATATATGTCGAACTCGTCGGACATGCGTGCGATGCCGCCCAACCCACCGCCCAGGGTTCCGCTGGTGGAATATCCATCGGCCAGGCACTGTTGCAGGTTTTCGATTCCAGGTCCGTGGTCCAGCGAAAGGATTTGCACGCCGGGTGCCCCGAATTTGCCCAAGCCGCTAATGTGTACCTCTCCGCGAACTGCGTACTTGAACAGGTTTGTCGCCGCTTCCGTGGCCACCAGCGCGGCCGTCGCAGCCCGCCGCTCATCCAGGCCTTCCTGCACTGCCCGATCTGCGGCGGCGCGGCGGACCTCGGCGACACGGCTGCTATCTTCGACTTTCACAACAACTGGCAACAACTGGATCAAACCTTCCAGCGGACGATGGTGACGCGGGTTCCTTGCCCGGGAGCGGACTGAATAGCGAATTCGCTCGACAACCGCTTGGCGCCGCCCAGACCCAGACCCAACCCCGCGCCTGTCGTGAATCCGTCCCGCATCGCCTGTTCGAGATTAGGAATACCCGGCCCCTGGTCCGCGAACGTGAGACGCACCCCGCGCCGAGTGGTGTCGGCAACAGTTTCGATTAACGCGATGCCGCCCTTGCCGTGCACCACCGTATTGCGCGCAAGTTCGCTGGCGGCGGTTACAATCTTCGTCTGGTCGACCAGCCCCAATCCAATCTCGACGGCTCGAGCCCGCACCGCCTGTCTGACGACCACCACATCGTCCTGGGTGGTCAGAGGCAGCTCACGCGGATTCTCGGCCGTCATCCTTTGAGCCCTCCCGGTGTCGAAGAGACGCACGAAGCAACTCCATCCCCCGATCCACATTGAGGGCGGTTCGAATTCCGGGAAGCGAGAGCCCCAGTTCCACCAGCGTGATCGCCACTGAAGGCTGCATACCGACGACGACCGTTTCCGCATCGAGGACCCTCGCCATGGCGGCCACGTTTCCCAGCATTCTGCCGATGAACGAATCGACTATGTCGAGCGCGGAAATGTCGATCAACACGCCTTGTGCGCGATCCTCAACGATCCGGTTGGTCAGATCGTCCTGAAGCGCAATCGCCAGGCGGTCGTGCATGTCCACCTGTATTGTCACCAGCAGGAGATCCTCTATTTTGAGGATTGGGATGCGTTCCATGCGGACCGTTAATTCCTTACGATGGTGGAGCCCAGTTTGCGCAACGCGATCCGAAACGCGTCTGATAATGTTGCCTTGGTCACCACACCCGACAGATCTACGCCAAGATGTATGATCGTCTGCGCGATCTGGGGCCGGATGCCGCTGATGATGCAGTCGGCGCCCATCAACCGCGCCGCCGCCACCGTCTTCAGCAGGTGCTGTGCCACCAGCGTATCTACCGTACCCACACCGGTGATGTCGATAATTGCGATCGTCGCCTTGCGGGCGACGACGGCTTCTAACAGGTTCTGCATCACCACTTGTGTCCGGCTGCTATCGAGGGTACCGATCAGCGGTAGTGCCAGAACGCCTTCCCAGAGTTCCACCACCGGCGTTGACAACTCGAGCATCTCTTCCTGCTGGCGCGAAATCAACTGTTCGCGGCTCTTCTGATAGACTTCGGTCGTCCACAATCCGAGTTTGTCGATCACCAGCGTCGCATTCCAGGTTTCGGTGGCGAGCCCCTCCGGGTCATCTTTTAGTGCCCGCCTCAAAACATGAAACAAGGGCTGTTTTAGTGAGAATACAAAGGTGGCGGTTTCCGTAGTCGAGAAGCCCTGAAGAGCCCATTCACGAGAAATGTCCGTCAGCAGGTCGCGGGCATTCGACCAGTTTCCGGTACTCGGGTCAGCGGTCGAGCCACTCGCCAGCCCGTCACGTATCGCGGCGAGCAGATCCCTGCACCGGGCCCTGAGTTGCGGCTCAGTCAAGCTTTCTCTGGGCCCAGTCCACACACCCCTTTGAAGCCCTATCCATCCTTCAAGAATCTCGCTCTCATGCTGGTCGACTATGTCGAATAACCGGATTGGCACCGTCCCTCCGCAGGCGTAGATTAGCTTACCACCCGATATGTTTCAAGCGATCCGAGTGTTTTTACTAGGAATCCGCGACTCGCAGTCACCGGTTGAAGTGAATCTGCGCCGGCAGTTCCTGCGGCAGACGATCGCTTTGAAATGCGAACGCAACGTAATCGACCGTGGCGGTGGCGTGCGCCGGAAGCCAGCGATAGACCAGCGTGTTAAACAGGCTACCCCGCTCCATCATTGCCCGCCGTCCTTCGGCGAACGGAGAGACTCCGAACTCCAGGCCGCGCGTGATGGTCTCGCCGTTCCAAGGTGCGCCGGTGCGACTGCGGTTCTCTTCCCAAATGGAGATCCACGGAAAATCCGCGCGCCGCCAAGCGTAGCCAACCAGGACTCTGGTCTGCGGATGCCATGACAGGAAGAAACCGGTTTCACGGTCCCCGTCCACCAGATGTCCCGTCACGCCCGCCGAACGCTTCGAGGAAGGATAAATTGAGAGGTCCGTCGACGAGCCGTCTTTGTTCGGCACGTTTGGCCATTCGAACTCGGCCTTCGGAAGATATTTCTGATCGTCCTTGCTGAGATCGTGCGGGTAAACCGCCGATCGCTTCCCCGGTATGTGTAGGTGCGTCACTCCTGGCTCGACGAACGGCGGACCCAAGGTCACGTGCTGCGTCCAGGCGATTGGGCGGTCCAATCCGGTCAGGTTCGTCACACGCTCGCGAATCCTCAGCACCCCATCGTCTGCGAGTTCGAGCGTGCGCTCAAAATCCAGCATTGCGATGGGGAGATGCGCTCGCGCAACGAGCCGGTTGCCCTCGCCCTCGAACGTGTACGGTACAACCGATGCTTCGCCATGAACCGTGATTCCAGCCGCGTACTCTTCCGGAGAGGGAGGCCCGAAGATATCCAGCGCCAGATTATGCCCTAGTATTCCCGAAAGCAGTTTGCTTTCCCAATCCGATCCATACTCCGGGTTTCGCTGCGGCGAGTACGCCGAGGGCTCGATGGAAGGCCACGGAGGTGTCCACAGTGGATTGATTCCCGATCTCTTTTCGAGAAGCTCTGCAATGTGTCCGCCTTCGACCGAAAGCGTCACGCGCAAACGATCGTCTTCCAGACGGACCGCCCGGCGGTTAAGATAGGAAACCTCGTTGACCGGCATATTGGAGTATCGAGTTCAGCATAGTACGTTTCCGCGAGATCGGGTTTCGCGGCACGCCGCGCTCCGGGTGTAGAATCACGCGGTGGAGAAATCGTTCGCGAGTCGCTTCCGCTGCCTGTTCTGCGTGTTATTGCTGGCCGCCGTTCCCGCTGGCGGTGCGACGAACAGCCGCTTCACGTCCGTCGTCTTCGGGCGTTATTCCGAGTCCCTCGCCAGTT
The DNA here is from genome assembly GCA_963720745.1 of uncultured Acidobacteriota bacterium. Lineage (GTDB taxonomy): Bacteria > Acidobacteriota > Terriglobia > Bryobacterales > Bryobacteraceae > TMP-7. The sequence goes on along the minus strand of CAVRGO010000001.1, from coordinate 1,804,363 downwards.
TCCAAGAGTTTGCGCGGCAGGCCAAGAAGTCCGGCGCAACGCACATCGTACTCACTGCCGAGGACCTGCCCTGGGCCATGTGGCAGATGGATACGCCCGGCGATCCCTACCCGGCCTGGGCGATGTCGAATGTCGGCCTGTTGAAGGTCGCGCCCCCCGATGCGCTCCAACCGTTTCTTCCCAAGGACTATGCCGATACGGTGCAGGGCATCCTGCGATCGCGTTGTGAGGTGCTTCGAAAGTTGGGATTGAAAGCCGCCTTCACTACATTCGAACCGCAGTTTCTTCCAGAACGCGTGTACGAGGCGCACCCTCTGTGGCGCGGTCCTCAAGTGGATCATCCACTTCGCTCGCGCGTGCCGCGCTTTGCTCCCTCCATCGACAACCCGGAGGTGCTCGCTTTGTACCGCGAGTCGATCCGGAAACTGCTAACGTTTTGTCCGGAGATCGAAATCATCTCGCTGCATACCAACGATTCCGGATCGGGTATGAGTTGGAGCGGCGGACTGTACCAGGGCCCGAACGGCAATTCTCTTTTCCGAGGCCTCCCCATGTACCAGCGCTACCGGGATTTCTTTGGGGCGCTGCAGGCGGGCGCCGCGGATGCACGCCCGGGTCCGCTCGAAATCGATGCGGAGTGGGTTCGCGAGCCTGCACCGGAACTGGTTGCCGGCAAACTGGGGGTTGGCATGGCGGTGGCGAATCTCGAGGGCCCGAATGCAACACCTTACAAGGCGGACGTCGGGTTCCTGCTCGACTATTTCTATCCGTTCTACCCGGCACAGGGCATTCCCATGCCGGTGCGCTATCTGGAGGAGTTGGAACAGGCATCGAAGAGTAGCGCGCCCCGCCTGTTCTACTTGATCGGAGATCGCTACAACAGCGATCTGTACTTGCAGATTTACGACGCCTTCGCACGGAAGCCGACGCACGACGATGCCACGCGTGTCGGACTACTCCGCGCGATCGCTGCCGCGCGCGTCGGCGAGGCCGGTGCAGGATCTCTGGTGGATGCGTGGATGGCACTCGATCGCGTGCAGCGCGACGCGGATATCCTCAACTTCGGCGGCACCGTGTTCTACATCGGTTCGGTTCATCAGCGCTGGCTGACGCGGCCCTTCGTTCCGTTTCCCGAAGAATTGAAGCCGGCGGAAACAGAGTATTACCGCAAGTACCAGTTTCAGGCCCGCTCGGAAGATCGCGCGCGGGATTTGGGCGATATACAGGGAACACGGCAATACGAAGGATTGGGCGGCACGGCGGTTTCAGGAAAACTGCTGGTCCGCATGGAGGCCGATCTCAGCCGCGCCCGCGCCGGCCTTCATACAATCGAAACCACAGCGTCGCCCGCGTTGAAACAGCAGCTCGATTTGCTCGATAAGCGGATCCGCGTGTTCGGCATCCTGGTGGACAATTGCCGCGACGCACTCGAATTTCAATACATGTTGGACTTTGCCAACGGCGGGCGCCTGCTGCGGCCGATCGAATTCCAGGAGCACCTGACCGATATCCCCGAATGGCGCACCATCAAGGACACCGCGCGCCGCGAGATGGACGATAGTATCGTGCTGGCCAACCTGATTGAGTCGACCAAAGACGTTCTGATCGACACCGCCAAAACACCTGCCGAAGAAAACATCCGCGTTCTCGGTCCGGATCTCGCCAGCCAGTTGCGGCGGAGAGTCAAGATCATGGTTTCCCACTGGGAGGATTACGAACGCTTGTTCGATCTCGAGAAGGCGGGACATTAGCGGAGATCGCCTTTGACCCGGTCAATAGTAGGCCAGCCGCACAAAATTAGTAGCAGGTTGCGCGAGCCACCTTGTCAATCGCATCACACCCGGGAAACCGGTACGGCCGCCTTCTTTCAAGTAAGTCAAACTCGCGGCACTGGTCCCGCCAATCTCCGATGCAATCCGCTTCCATGTCAAACCGCGGGCCGCACGTTCTGCATCGAGAGCAGCATGAAGTTTCGCAGTGTCGAAGCGGAGCACTCGATCCGGCGCCGCGTGGGGCAATCTGTGAATCTCCTGGACCTCGAAACCTGGCACGAAACTCTCAGGCGGTCTTTTCAAGCATCGGAGCATTTGCAGAACGCCATCGCCCTCCGCAACCGCTCGGGTGCGAATACCGTGGATCGTTGAAGGGGCGATGAGATGGTGCCCGGCACGTTGGCTGCCGTGCACGTTAATTTCGAGAACGACGTCCCGCCAGGCAAGTCCGCGGCGTTGCCGCTCCGCGTCTATTGCGAAATAGAGATCGTCGAGACGAAAATCAGTAGCTCGATTGAACACCATATTCGAACTCCGATACATGCTCGCTTGCCGCGATCGTCCGGATCGTTGCTAGAATCGCACAATGTTGGTCGACGTCGCGGTAGCCGGCATCTTTCTGGCGATCGGCAACCTCGCTTTCCGCCACTTCGACCCGCACATGCCGCTGTGGCGCCGAGTGTTGAAATTTCTGGTGACGCTCGCAGTCGTCGCGGCGATTTCGTATTACTTCGGTAGACGCGGAGTCGTCATCGCTTCGCAGTCGCCATGTTACCTGTCATCTATATCCATGCAATCTGGTTGCCGCGCCACGGCGTGAACGGTTGGACGGGCGAGCCCAAAGCGAAGTATTACGCTCTCCGAAGGTGGCCTCCTCCTGCGGAGGACGAATAGCCTGCTCGAAGGGCGCCGCTAAACCGTCGTCACCGTGATGCCCATTTTGCGGCAGTGGCTCAACAGCCGAGGGTTGACGCTCTTCTCGGTGATCATACCCGCCAATTCGGATAGCGCCAGCACGACATACGGCGAAGCGGTTCCAATTTTTTCCGCCGATGCCAGGACGATGGTCTCCGCGGCACTCCGGCTGAGGGCCTGTTTGATTGCAGCCTCTTCGAAATCGCCGGTGGTTAGTCCCGCCTTCTGATGAATTCCCGTCACGCTCATGAAATAGATGTCGCAGCGAATGCGGCTGATCTGCTCTTGCGCGCTCGCGCCGACAGCAACAACCGAGTGCCTGAAAAGCCTTCCCCGATCAGGATGATCTCCAGATTCGAATGCTCCACTAATTCCACGGCGACGCTCGGACTGTGGGTCACGATGGTAGCAGTCGTATGACGCGCCACCTGAACGGCCGTCGTTCCGCCGTCGAGCGCGATCACTTGTCCCGATCGAATCATTCCGGCCGCCGCTCGTCCGATAGCCACCCTTCCCTCGGTCGCCAACTGCAGCCATCCGGCAAAATCCACCACCGCAGGAGATGCCGGTAGCGCTCCTCCATGCACACGGAGCAGCAGGCCTTCCGATGCCAGCTCTCGCAAGTCGCGGCGGATTGTATCCTCCGAAAGGTCCAACTCGGCGCTTAAGTCTTTTGCAACGATCTGGCCGTCGGCCTTGAGCCGTTGGAGAATCATCTGCTTGCGCTGGCTGGTCAGCATCTCTAGCCATAAATCATATGAAAGATTGTGTGCACGAATTATCTTGATGCTGCACGATTTTGCACGTATCCAGGAAATGATGAATTCCAGCACCAGACCGATGATGATTCTGATCGCCGGCCCGTACCGCAGCGGAACCGGTGACGACCCTGAACTGATGGCCCGCAATCTTCGATACCTCGAAAGCGTGTCCTACGATATCTTTCGCGCCGGGCACATTCCGATGATCGGCGAATGGGTAGCGCTGCCGGTCTGGAGAACTGCCGGGGGACAAGAGGTAGGAGATGCTCTTTACGACGAGATACTGCATCCGGCCGCGGGAAGACTACTTCAACATTGCGATGCAGTGCTGCGGCTCGACGGTCAATCCGTGGGAGCGGATAACGACGTGAGAATCGCACAATCTCGGGGAATCCCCGTGTACTATCGGATCGACGAAGTGCCCGGCTACGGCGCGTCAGAGTGACCGTGCGGTCCGCCGGCGGTCTCGCTACCATACCGTTGAGGCCTGAATGTCTGAACCTGGGACCGCTTCTATTTCCACGCCCGCTGCTGAATTTGGCGGCGTGACACCGATTCTTCGAGTTTCAAACCTGGACGCGAGCTTGGACTATTACACGCGCGCGTTGGGCTTCACCATCCAGTGGCATGTCCACGGTTTGGCTTCCGTCGGCAGGGGCAAGACCTCGCTCATGCTGTGCGAAGGCGACCAGGGACATCCCGGCACCTGGTTGTGGGCAGCGGTCACCGATGCGGACGCTCTGCATGACGAATTGCATTCGCGCGGCGCGTTGATTCGACATCCCCCAACGAACTACCCCTGGGGCTCGCGTGAGGTGCACGTGTCCGACCCGGATGGGCATGTGCTGCGGTTTGGTTCCGACTGCACGCCCGGCGAGCCGATTGGAGAATGGCTCGATGGCGACGGAGTGCGCTGGATACCGGAACCTGACGGTAGCTGGCGCCGCGCAGACTAGACGTTCAGCCCTACCGGGCCACCTGGTCACCGGCGAGTGTGCGGACGATCTGCTCCAGTTCTTCGATCCTACGAGTCAGGTCGTCGATGGCCTGACCTTCGGGATCCGGCAAGCGCCCGTGCTCCAGTTCGTCATCCGCAACGTCGGTGCGCGTACGAACGATCCGCCCCGGCACACCCACCACCGTCGAATAGTCCGGTACCGGGCGGATCACCACCGAGCCTGCACCCACTTTCACGTGATCGCCAACACGGATGTTGCCGAGCACCTTCGCGCCCGTGCCCACAACCACGTTGTTCCCGATGGTGGGATGGCGTTTCCCGCGTTCCTTGCCTGTACCGCCCAGCGTGACATTCTGGTAAACCAGAACGTCGTCGCCGACCTCGGTGGTCTCCCCGATCACCACCCCCATGCCGTGATCGATGAAGAACCGTCTGCCGATGCGCGCGCCCGGGTGAATATCCACACCCGTCAAGAAGCGGTTCGTGTTCGAGATCACTCTGGCCAGCAAATAGAAATGCGCACAATACAAGCGGTGCGCGAGACGGTGCAGCAGGACGGCGTGGAAACCCGGATAACACAGCACTACTTCGAGTACGCTCTTCGCCGCCGGATCCTCCCGGAAGATCGTGTCGACCTGTTCTCGGATCGTCCTGAACACTACCGTTATTATCTCCCCGCCGCGCTTGTGTACTATAATCCGAAGCCAAATGAGCCGCGCCGCCGCCCCATGTTTCCTGCTCACGGTTTTGATGATCGTCACCGGCTGTTCGTCGCAGAACTCAGCGAAAACCGCTCAGCAACCCGGCAACAGAATTCCATCCAACGCCGTCACCGCCGAAAATCGGAATCATCCGCTGGCGAAGTACCTCGAAGTAGCAGGGTTTCGTCTCTCAGAGAAGAAGCAGGGCGCATTAACCGTTCAGTTTGTGATGATCAACCACTCAGACGCCAACATCACCGACCTCGGGCTCAACGTTTCGCTGAAACCGACCACTGCCGGCCCGAACGACGCTCCATTCTGTACGTTTTCCGTGTCGCTGCCGTCGCTCGGCCCGGTCGAAGCCAAAGACACCACCGGCGAGTGCAAGACGAACTTGCGGATCTACGAACTGCCGGACTGGAACTTCATCCGGCCGTCGTTCCGGATTTCTTCGCCACAGATGTAACCCTCGCCGGGGCCTCGTTGACGCGCAGTTCGAAGATGTCGGGACGCGCGTAGTGCCCGACGACATCCAGATCGTATTTGCCCTCGGCAATCAACCCGAGGTCCAGATCCGCCGTAAGGATGCACTCACCGTCGAAATTGGGTCCGGCGAGAACCTGCCCGAGCGGTCCGGCGATCATGCTCCCGCCGCGTATCAGAATCGTTTCAGGAGCATCGCCCTGAATGGCGGGGTAATCGTGCGGGCAGTCGCCCCGCCGCAGAAACTGGCACGCTGAAACGACGAAGCAACGCCCTTCCATGGCTACGTGCCGCATCGTTACAGCCCACGTGTCGCGATCGTCCACCGTCGGCGCACAATAAATCTCGACGCCCTTGGCATACATCGCAGTTCGCAACAGCGGCATGTAGTTCTCCCAGCAGATCACGGCGCCGATTCTGCCGAGCGGCGTCGCGACTACCGGTAATGTCGAACCGTCTCCGAAGCCCCATACCAATCGTTCCATCGCCGTCGGCATCACCTTGCGGTGCTTGGCTGCCAGTTCGCCGTCAGCCGTGAAGACGAGTGCGGTGCAATATAAGGTGCCGCCATCCCGCTCGATGCAGCCGATCACCGCATGCATTCCACGGTCCCGGCACGCCACGCCGAAAGCTTCGGTTACCGGGCCCGGCACATCGATTGCGCTCTCGTAATAGCGGCGGAACATCGCGCGTCCTTCAGGACTCCGCGATCCGACGCGGGCACCGAAATCGAGGCCCTTCGGATATCCCCCGAGGAAAGCCTCCGGGAAAACGGCGAGTTGCGTACTTTGTGCCGCCGCGGCATCCAACCACTCCAGAGCCTTCGCGAGTGTTCGATCGATTTCGAACAGCACGGACCCGGCTTGCACGACGGCTACTCTTACGCTTGCCATGATTCATCCGATTGTACGCGCCGTCCGCCTATAATCGCCTCAGGGATGCATCGTCTGGCTTTCGACATCGTCCACGCTGCGCGGCGTCTTTTCTGGGCGCCCGGTTTCACAGTGCCGGTTGTCGTTTTGCTTTCGGTCGGTATCGGCGCCAACGCTGTATTCTTCCACGCTCTCGATGTCCTATTGTTCCGTCCGCTACCGGTCGCGCATGCGGATCGCCTGGTTCGGCTTGTCACGCACCAACCGGCAATCGGCGTCCGAAGCAGTTTCCCGATCGCCGTGTACGAGGCATTGCGCGACCATGCCGCCTCAGCCGAAGTGGTGATGGCGCGGTACACGGACATGCTGCCTTTCGAAGCCGAGGGTCAGACTGCGCGAGCAGTTCGCAGCGATTTCGTCTCACCGAATTTCTACAGCGAACTCGGAGTTGCTGCGGCATTCGGGCATGTTCCCGCAGCGCCCGACGGCGACGTTGTGGTGTTGAGTTATCGCTTCTGGCAGGAAGCGTTCGCTGGCGACCGTTCTGCAATTGGACGAAAAGTACGTCTGCAAGGCCACCCGTTTGTGGTCGCCGGTGTGATGCCGCCAGGTTTCGCCGGATGGACCAACGATACGACCGCTGCCTTGTGGCTGCCGTTGGCCGCGATGCGCATCATCCCGGATTACAAGCCGTCGCAGTGGGAAGTCGAAGTCGTTGCGCGTTTACGGCCCGGCGTTTCGCGCGAGCGCGCTGAATCGGAGTTCGTCTCCATTCGACAGGCCGCCATCGAAACCGCAGTGGAGCCCGAGTGGCGCAACCAGGAGCGCGGCGTTCGTCCGTATCTCGAATCCATCACCAACGGCGTTTCGTGGTTGCGCCCGCAGGTCGCTCCGGCGCTCGTCGTTCTCATCGCGTCATCGGCCGTAGTCTGGCTGCTGGTTTGTGCGAATGTTGCCGGCCTGATTCTCGGCCGATGGGCTGCCCGCCATTCCGAGTTCGCAGTGCGATTGGCCATCGGCGCATCCCGCAGCCAACTTATCCTGCTGCCGCTCTCAGAAAGCCTTGTGCTTACAGTGCTCGGCGGCGTGGGAGCGCTGCTGATAGCATTCCTCCTCACTCCCGTTCTTGTCGGCGGCATTCCGCCGGTGCGTTGGTTCGACGGACGGCTCCAGGAAATCGTCATACCCGCGACACCCGACCTCCGCGTGCTCGCATTCTCACTCGCGACCTGCCTGGCAACCATGCTGCTCTCCGGCTTGGCACCCGCATGGCGGTCGACCCGAGTCGACCTGCACCCCGCTCTCAAGGCCGCCCGCGCAACCGCGCAGGGGCGCAGCCGGCGCGCGCTCGTCGTCTTCCAGGTCGCGCTGTGCATGCTGTTGCTGTGCGGCGCGGGGCTTGCCGTCCGCACCATGCGTCACTTCGAACGCCTCGATGCCGGTTTCGACACGGACCACGTCGTGACGTTCACGGCCGAGCCGGGTCTGCAGCGATACTCGGACCAACAGAATGCGTCCTTGCAGTCGCGCCTGCTCGACCAGGTCCGCCGCTTGCCCGGTGTAACTCGTGCCGCGCTCTCTTCGCGCGGTGTCATGCGGAGCTACGGATTCAAGATGACCCTATTGCCGGCGGGCCGGAGAGTCACTCAGGCCGATTTCATGAACTCCAGCAGCAACGCGGTGACTCCGGATTATTTTGATGCGATGGGGATGCACCTGCTTGCCGGCCGCACTTTTGCCCCCGCCGATACGACTGCCGCAAAAGGCCCGATCCCCGCCATCGTTAACGAGACCCTCGCGCAGAGTAGGTTCCCCGCGGGCGGCGCGCTAGGCCGAACCATCGGTACGGCGTCTCCCGGAAATCTCGCCGATTCTCATTTCGTCATCATCGGAATCGTCTCCGATGCCCGTTATCGCTCGCTTCGCGAACCGGTGCAGCCGACCGTCTTCGGACCCTTGCGGCCCGATGCGTGGGCCTTCGTCCTCAACGTGGGGACGCAAGGCCGTCCAGAAATGCTGATTGAACCCGTGCTGCGCATCTTTCGTACGTTGGATGACCGCCTGCCTGTCACCGAGGTGCATACACTCGCTGAAGAAGTGCGGACGTCCCTCTGGCGGGAGAAACTGCTCGCGGGTTTAACTACGGCCTTCGGCATCGTGGCGTTGATTCTCGCGGCGGCGGGTATTTATGCGCTGTTGTCTCACTCCGTCGTCGAACGATCGAGGGAAATCGCAGTTCGAATGGCGCTCGGTGCAAACGCCGCCGATGTCGTCGGTTGGACCGCCCGTCAAACGCTGGGCCTTGCCGTTGGTGGAATCGTGCTCGGCTTGGCTGCGGCCTTGATGGCCCTTCCCGCCGCAGCACGGTTCCTCGGCGACGCAAATCCACTAGACCCCGTGGTAATAGTGAGATCGGAAGTCCAAACATGTGACTTCTGAAATGTTTCGAGCGTCTATAAGTCATGGCGATGGGAACCAGGCGGAAACGGGAGCGGCAGCAGGATCTGTGGATCGCAACCAGTGATGTGGTTGAGACGCCCGCCAATGCCTTTTATGACCGGCTGAATCAGATTCTGGATGAGCACAAGTTTGATGCCAAGGTGGAGCGACTTTGCCGCAAGTTCTACAAGGATAGTCCGTACGGTCGGCCCAGCGTGGCACCGGGCGTGTATTTCCGGTCCCTGCTGATCGGGTATTTCGAAGGACTGGATTCAGAGCGCGGAATCGCCTGGCGGACGGGTGACTCACTGTCTTTACGGAAGTTTCTGGGCTACGCGCTGGATGAGGCGACGCCGGACCATTCCACGATTTCGCGCACGCGGCGATTGTATTGGCTGGAGACGCACAAGGCGGTTTTTCGATGGGTGCTGAAAATCCTCAATGAAGAGGGGCTGGTCAACGGACGGACGGTGTCGATAGATGCCACTACCCTGGAGGCCAATGCGGCACTGAAGAGTATAGTGCGACGGGACAACGGGCAAAGCTACAACGACTACCTGAAAGAACTGGCCAAGGCCGCCGGGATCGAGAACCCGACGCGCGAACAGTTGGCGCGACTGGACCGCAAGCGAAAGAAGAAGGGATCGAACCAAGAGTGGATGAGTCCCAGTGACCCTGACGCGCGAATCACCAAGATGAAAGATGGGCGGACGCATCTGGCCCACAAGGCCGAGCATGCTGTGGATCTGACCAGTGGGGCGCTGCTGGCGGTGACGTTGCAACCGGCCAACCAAGGGGACACGACGACGATCCACCGGACATTGGCAGAAGCGCAGACTGCGGCCCGCCAGATTAATGAACAGGGCGTCGAAGAGGTGGTAGCAGACAAGGGCTATCACAGCGGTGCCGTGCTGAAGGATGTACATGAGCAGGAAGTGCGAAGTTACATCCCCGAGCCGGAGCGTGGGCGGCGGAACTGGCAGGGTGAGGGGAAGGCGGAAGAGCCGAAGCGGACGTATGAGAATCGGCGGCGCGTGCGCGGCGACCGCAACAAGCGCCTACAGAAATTGCGGAGCGAACTGACCGAGCGGAGCTTCGCACATCTGTATGAGACCGGCGGAATGCGGCGGGTCCACCTCCAGGGTCGGAAGAACATTCTGAAGCGACTGCTGGTGCACGGAGCCGCGTTCAATCTCTCGTTAATCCTGCGCCAGAGCATGGGAGTAGGAAAGCCCCGGCAGTTACAGGGGCTTTCTTTGCAGCCCTTTATACTGTTTGCGCGCATTTTTTCGTGGCTTTGGGTGAACTCCAGGACAACGGGCCCGGGAATGGAACACTTTGCATCACAAAGTAGCGGCACGATGCCCATGCCGCCGTCCGAGTCAGGCACATATCGAGTGATTTGTTTTGGACTGGCCGCCTGGAAGACACCTACTACTGCCACGGGCTGCTAGCAGCCCGTGGTGCAAGTCAAAATGCGACATAATCACGCGCCTAAGTCATTGATTTTATTGAGGCGGTTTTGCCGTCTCCGAATTTGCCCCATTTCTGCCACGGGCTGCTAGACCCCGCGCTGCTTGCGATACCCGCATTGCTGGTGCTTGTGATCGCGGCCGTCGCCACTATCGTGCCCGCGGCACGTGCCTCGCGAGTGGATCCCGCCGGCCTGCTCCGCTCCGAGTAATCGCCGCTTTCACACTCCCCTCAGTGATATATGCTGTTCACGGACCCTTCGGGGAACGCATATGCGTCATTTCATCCTGATCTATTGCTTCATCATCCTGACAATCTCCTCCGCCTTCGGCCAGACCGGGTCGCGCCAGGCTTCGCCACTGCCCGAACTCAAACGGAACGGCGCCGTCACGCAGATGTTCGTGGACGGCCAACCCTACTTGATGCTCGCGGGTGAACTGCACAACTCGAGCGCATCGAGCATCGACTACATGAAACCGGTTTGGGACAAACTCGCAGCGCTCCACCTCAACACAGTCATCGGTACCGTGAATTGGGAGCTGCTCGAGCCCGAAGAAGGCAAATTCGACTACGCGCTCGTGGACGATCAGATCAGGCAAGCGCGCGACAGAAACATGCGCCTGGTCCTCATCTGGTTCGCAATATGGAAAAATGCTACCTCCACCTATGCGCCGCTTTGGGTGAAAACGAACCCGCGCCGGTTCCCGCGCGTCGAAACGAAACCCCGGCCCGATCTGCAGTCGCGCTTCTCGGCGTACTTCTCATCATCGAACCCCATGCCGAACGTCAGCGCGTTCGGCGATGAGACGCTGGCCGCGGATGCGAAGGCGTTTCGTGCGTTGATGCGCCACATCCGAGAAGTCGACCCCCAACATACAGTGGTCATGATGCAGGTGGAGAACGAGACCGGGCTCCTGGGGGACAGTCGTGATCGCTCGCCGTTGGCCGAACAGGCGTGGGCAAAGCCGGTGCCCGACGAACTGATGCATTACCTCATCCAGCACAAGCAGAATCTGCTTCCCGAGATGCAGGAAGTCTGGGGAAGCAACGGATACAAGACCTCCGGCACCTGGGAACAGGTGTTTGGATCAAGCAACCATGCCGACGAGGTGTTCATGGCCTGGTATGTCGGACGCTACGTGGGCAAAGTGCTCGACGCGGGAAAAGCGGAACTGCCGATTCCGATGTATGTGAACGCGTGGCTCGGTCCGCAGCCCGGCATGGATCAACCCGGACAGTATCCCAGCGGCGGCCCCGTCGCCCGGGTGATGGATATCTGGCGCGCCGCGGCGCCCTCGGCCGGCCTGCTCGCCCCGGACATCTACGTTCCCGATTTCAAGGGAACCTGCGCGCTGTACGCGCGATCGGGGAATCCTCTCTTCATTCCCGAGGCGCGCGCGATCGTTGGCGATCTGTTCTGGTCCGTCGGGCAACATGCAGCCATGGGTTTTTCTCCTTTCGGAATCGAAGATGTGCCGGAGGATAGCCAACTCGCCGAAGCGTACAAAACCCTTGGGACGATGCTGCCGGTGGTTACCAAGGCTCAAGCGGAACAGAAACTCGCAGGCGTGCTTCTCGATGAGGGACAGACTCAGACGTCTTCGCTCGGCGGATATGAGGTGAAGATCGTGAGTTCCCGCATGCCTGTGGCGCTCGACGCCGGGCAGAGCCCGCTCGAATCTTCGACGCGGCGCCAGTCACCGCCGTCTCCCTTTGGGCCGCCTCCGCCCGAAACAAGACCGTATGGTTTCATCATCGCTACGGCCCCCGATGAATTTGTGATCGTCGGTTCCGGAATGCTGGTGACGTTCGCGCCGGCTTCGCCTGGACCGAAGATAGCGGAGATCGGATCGATCGACGAGGGCCGGTTCGAGGACGGCAAATGGATTCCGGGGAGACGTCTCAACGGTGATGAAGGCCGCCCGGCCCTGCGCAGCGGGAGAATCGGCATCATCAGGGTTCGCCTGTATCGCCGCGATTGAAATGCATGCATCCGACGCCGGCAGCCGGTTCGGCTCGCTGAGTTACCATCGAACTATCGCAACCGGCCCAGGTGCCTGCGAAGTCTGACGTATGTTCCGGCCCACTGTCGAATTCGCCGTGTGCTGTAGTCGATTTCCGCGATTCTCGTTTTCCGGTGATCTTCATGACTCATGAACTTGTTTTGCATTCGGTCAGTTATTCCGGCTCTTGGGGGCAGCACGCCCTAACGCCGGAGCAGTTTGTCGAGAAGGCGGCCGAACTCGGATTCCAGGGTGTCATGCTCATGGCCAAACGTCCCCACCTGTCGGTACTGGATTGGTCTGCGGACGCCCGCGCTCGTCTACGAGAACGGATCGAGCGGCTTGGCCTGCGCACGTCCTGTATCGCCGGATATACGAACTTCACCGCCGACCTCGAGCACGGCGACATTCCCCATCGCGAGTTCCAGATCCGCCATGTCGTCGAACTCGCAGAAATGGCGCGGGATCTCGGTGGGAGTTTGGTTCGGGTCTTTACCGGCTACGAACATTCCGCCGCAACTCCGGCTTCGCAAATGAAACTGGTGGTGGAATCGTTGCGCGAATGTGCGCGCCGAGCGGCTGGGTTCGGCGTTACGATCGGTGTGCAAAATCATCACGACCTCTTCTGCGACTATCGAAGCCAGTACGACCTGATCCATGAGATCGGCGAACCGAACTGCCGCGCCATGTTCGACGCATGGGCGCCCGCGTTGCACGGTGTCGATATCGCAATTGGCGCTCGCAAAATGGCGCCGATCACCGCCTTCACGACTACCGCTAATTATGAGATGCGCCCTCGCTACCGTTACCATCCGGCGCAGGTGAACTACGAACCGTTGCTGCCATCGGTTCAGGCAGTGGCGATCGATGAGGGCTTCATCGATTACCGCGCGTTCCTCGATGCGTTGGAGTCGGGCGGATATTCAGGGCCAGTCGCCTACGAGATGTGCTCGCACCTGAGCGGCGGAGGGAGTCTCGAAAACCTCGACCGTTGCGCGCGCCGATTCATCGAGTTCATGCGCGGCGCCCGCGCGGTTGCGGGATGATGCGGATCCCCTCCGGCATCGGAATACGCTGGAGGATCGTCTGGATCCTCTTCCTGTCCACCTCCATCAACTACATCGACCGCCAGACGCTTTCACTGCTGGCTCCAGTCATCTCGTCGGAGTTGCATTTTTCTCACGAAGACCTGTCCCATATCTTCGGCCTCTTTCAACTCTCCTACGCCTGGACGTGGCTGGTCGGCGGAGTCATTCTCGACATCATAGGAACTCGTGCCGGGCTGAGCCTCGCCGTGGTCTGGTGGTCGCTGGCGAGTTTCCTGACGGGGTTCGCCAGCTCCGTGCGCACTTTCGGAATCTGCCGGTTCCTGCTCGGCATCGGCGAAGGCTTTAATTGGCCCGGCGCGAGCAAAGCCGTGGCTGAATGGTTTCCGGCGCGCGAGCGCGGACTCGCAGTCGCCATCTTCGATAGCGGCTCGAGTATCGGCGCGGCCGTTGCTGCCATTGTCATTCCCCTGGTTTCCCTTTGGCTCGGCTGGAGACAGGCATTTCGATTGTCCGGCATACTTGGCTTCGTTTGGCTCGCAATCTGGCTACGGAATTACTACCCGCGGAAACGCCACCCGCGGTTGACGGCGGCGGAGGCGGCCATCATCGATGAGGACGGCGCGCACACCGGTCGAGAGCAGCCGTTTTTGGTCGCACTCCGTCGAATTTGGAAAGATCAAAACGCTTGGGGCATACTGCTGGGGCGCTCGCTGACCGACCCGATGTGGTGGTTCTTCGTCTTCTGGCTGCCGCAGTACCTCAGCGACGCCCGTGGCTTCAGCCTGAAGCAGATCGCGGTTTTTGCCTGGATTCCGTTCGTCGCCGCCGACCTTGGCAACCTGAGCGGCGGATGGGCATCCGGCCGGCTGATCCGGCGTGGGATGCCGGTGCTCCAGGCGCGGAAGCGGGTCTGCATCGCTACTTGCGTTCCGATGATGGCCGGGATTCCGGCGGTGTTCGTCCACAGCCCTGTGTGGGCCATCGCATTGATTTGCGTGGCTCTCTGGGGTTATGCCGCGTGGTCCACCATGGGCCTGACTTTCCCTTCCGACTTATTCGATCAGAAGGTTGTGGGCACCGTCACGGGACTGAGCGGATTCGGGGCCGGCATGGCCGGAACCGCCGTCACGCTGATTGTCGGCCGCCTGGTCGACCGCTTTTCGTATACCCCGGCGTTCCTCTTCGTCAGTTGCCTGCCGCTGCTTGCCACTGCAAGCGTGCTCGCCCTGATCCGTCAACCGTCTCCCGAGTAGCCGGAATACTCAACGCTGCTGCCCGTCTGTATTAAATTTTAAGATCAGACGGATTCGATATTACATCGTTAGTGACTATCTTCTGGGTAGGAATCCCTCTGCCGTCGCTGTACTTTCGGATAGCCTACCGGCTAAAACGCCACAAAACCGGTGGTTTCTTCAGATGTGACAGCTCGATCTTCGATCCAAACCACATTTGACTGACTAACAGTCAGGCTGTATAAAACGCTCCTAGGGGGAATTTCGGGAAAGTGACATTCACAAGGTTAAGTACCATTGCGCTCGTAGTCTGTCTCTTATCTGTCTCGCTACAGACGATGACAGCGCAGGTTCTTTATGGTTCAGTTGTCGGCTTGGTGGAGGACCCTAGCGGCGCCGCCGTGCCGAATGTGCAGATCACGCTAACCAACAAAGCGACGGGGCATGTTTACAACGAAGTGTCGGATGGAGCTGGCCGCTATAGCGTTGTTAATGTGTCGCCCGGATTGTACGATCTGAAGGCGAGTGCGAACGGATTCAAGATGCAAAGCCGGACGGACGTCGTCGTCACCGCCAACGAGGTGAGTCGCGTTCCGTTCAAACTCGAGGTCGGCGCTCTGACGGAGACTGTCACTGTCGCGGCGGATGCAACTCAGTTGCAGACCGACAAGGCCGACACTCACTCGACCATTACCACTCAGGCCATCACGGAAATGCCGCTGCCTGGGTATCGTAACTACCAGAGCCTGATCAACCTGGTTCCGGGCGCTACGCCGGCGGTGTTCCAGAACTCTGCTACGGACACTCCGAATCGCGCACTGTCGACCAACATCAACGGCACGAACCGGAACAACAACGTCACGCGCATCGACGGCGCTGCGAGTATCAATGTCTGGCTGCCGCATCATGCCGGGTATATCGCTCCTGCGGAGACCGTGGAAACGGTGAATATCACCACTTCCGCCGCTGACGCCGAGCAGGGCATGAGCGGTGGTTCGTCCGTCACCGTCGTGACGAAATCGGGCACGAACGAGTTGCACGGTAGCGTGTTCGAGTATCACGACAACCAGCACCTGAAGGCGCGCAACTACTTCCAGGCTGCGGGCGTAGACAAGCCGCTCAGCATCTACAACAATTATGGCGGCACCATCGGCGGCCCGATCGTGAAGAACAAGCTGTTCTATTTCTTCAGCTTCGATGGTACACGTCAACGCCAGGGCGCGGTCGGACGCTGGTCGGTTCCCACCGACGATATCCGCGGCGGGGATTTCAGCGCATATGGAACTGTCGCCAATGGCGCGTGTGTTACGGGCCAGTGCATCTACGACCCGCTCACCGGCAATCCGGACGGTACCGGACGGCAGCCGTTTGCTGGGAACAAGATTCCGCTGAGTCGAATCGTCCCGCAGGCCACGAAGGTGAACGCGTTCTATCCGCACGCCAACCTGCCGGGTGGCGAATCCAACTACTTCGCGACGGGCGTTCCCAAGTTCGACCGCGACTACATTGATGTGAAGATCAACTTCAACCGCAACGACCGGCATCAGATCTGGGGAAAGTACGGCCACATGTCGGCACTCGTCGGCGGCACACCGATCTTCGGTCAAGGGGGTGGCCCGGCACCCGGCGCCGACCCGGGCCTCGGCGATACCAAGATCAACAACGGATCACTCGGGCACACCTACACGTTTTCGCCCACTGTGCTGCTGGACGGCATCGTCGGATACCAAAGGCAGGATCAGACCGTGCAAGGCACCGACTTCGGGACCAACTTTGGCGATCAGTTGGGGATTCCGGGATTGAACGGTTCGGATATCCGCGAGAGCGGCTTCCCGAATATCGACAACGGCTTCACGCAAACCGGCGTGCCGGGATGGATGCCGCTGTTCCGGGTCGAAGAGACCTACACGACGAGTCACAACGTGACCTGGACGAAAGGCGCGCACGAACTTCGGTTCGGCTTCGATGGACTGCTATTGAAACTCGACCACTGGCAGCCTGAACTCGGTGCCGGTCCGCGCGGGTACATCAACTTCGACGGCACCATCACGGCTTTGAAAGGTGGCGCGAGCCCGAACTACCTGAATAACTATGCGGCGTTCCTGCTTGGCATGCCGTATCAGTACCAGAAGAGCATCCAGTACATGCAGATGACGGGGAACGAATACCAGTTTGGTTTCTACGTCCGCGACCGCTGGCAGGTGAACCGCAAACTGACCGTCAATCTCGGATTGCGCTACGAGTATTATCCGTTGATGAATCGCGGCAATGGGAAAGGTCTCGAGTGGCTCGACATCAACACCAATCAGGTGTACCTCGGCGGCCGTGGCAATGTGCCGCAGGATAACGGGATGAGCGTCAGCAAGAAGATGTTCTCGCCGCGCCTCGGCATCGCCTACCGCCTCGACGACAAGACCGTCATTCGCAGCGGCTACGGGCTCAGCTACGACCCGCTTCCGTTCTCGCGGCCGCTGCGTGGGTTCTACCCGCTGACCGTAAACTTCAACTTTGTCTCGGAAGCGTACAAACCCTACAACAACATCAGCCAGGGCTTGCCGCCCGTTTTCGGTCCCGATCTCTCCACCGGTGTCGTCGACCTGCCGGCGGTTGCGGACATGAGAACACCGTACCGGGGTGAGATCCATCGCGGCTACATCCAAAGCTGGAATTTCACCATCGAACGAAAATTACCTGCCGACTTCGTTGTCAGCGCTGGTTACGTGGGCACCGAATCGACCAACATGCTCGCCGACCTCGATGTCAACGCTGCCGTTCCCGGCGGCGGCAACGCCAGCCGTCCGTACGCCAAGCTGTTCGGCCGCAACATCGCGACGAACGTCTGGGATGGCTATCTCAGCGCTAACTATCACTCGCTCCAGACCGCCATCAACAAGCAGTTCTCACACGGCTTGTTGATCAAGGGCGCCTACACGTGGTCAAAGGCCATGAACATGACCGACGATGACGGATGGGCTGGCGTGAGTTGGGACTATCCGTCGGTCTTCCGCCGGAACTACGCGCCGGCCGGCTATGATCGCACCCATATCTTCCAACTCGGGTGGGTGTATCAACTGCCGTTCGGCAATGGCCAGAGGCTGTTCAACAACAAGAACGCCCTGGGTTGGGTTGCCGGTGGATGGGAAGTGGATGGTGTGTTCGCCGCTTACACGGGAACGCCCTTCACCGTGACTGCTGACAACGGCAGTACCATCAATGCTCCCGGCGATACCCAGACTGCAAACCAGGTTGGCCCGGTCAACAAGTTGGGTGGCATCGGCCCCGGGACTTACTACTACGACCCGAAGTCATTCGTTTCGCCGGTCGGCGTCACTTGGGGCACCATGGGCCGCAACTCAATGCGACAACCGGGCGCTCAATACACTAACCTGAGTATTGTGAAGAATTTCGGTATCGGCGAGCGTGTGAAGGTGACGTTCCGCACCGAAATGTACAATGCTTTTAACCATCCGGTCTTTGGAGGTGTCAGTAGCGGTAGCGTCACCAGTTCGAATTTTCTTCGGATTCTCAGCGCGAGCAACGAGCGCCAGATCCGTTTCGGATTACGCATCGGCTTCTGATCCCGTTCAATGATCCATGTAGTACAAGGGCGGTCCGGTCTCCGGACCGCCTTTTTCTTTCTCCTCGTCCCCGCTGCCCTCTTCGCTCAAACCGAGGCTCTCGCCGCGAAGTCCGCCCGCGTCAAGGAACTCATGTCCGCCGGGCGCTTCGACGATGCCATTCCGCTCTGCGAAGAGCTGGTGAAGGCACTGCCGTCAAATCCCGGTCTCCGCCTGAATCTCGCGCTCGCGCTACAAATGTCCGGACGCTCGCGCGATGCCATTCCCGAGTTCGAGCGCGTACTCGCCACCGACCCGCGAAGCTTCCCTGCCGCGCTATCGCTCGGCGCGGCGCACTTGGAACTGAATCAGCCCGCGAAGGCGATTCCGCCGCTGGAAAAAGCCGTCCAACTAAATCCGTCTCATGTCAACGCGCGAGGAATGTTGGCCTCCGCGCTACTCAGTCAAGGTCGCGCAGCAGAAGCCGCGACACAATACCGTAGGCTGACCTCCTTCACGCCCGCGGATCCGAAAGCCTGGCATGGACTCGGCCAGTGCTATGAGACGCTTGCGGCCCAGGCGTTCGATCAACTGTCGAAAACGGCGGAGGGCACCCCCGAGTGGTTGTCGCTCCTTGCCGAATCTCGCATTGCGCGGCGCCAGTTCCGAAGCGCGTTCTTCTTCTACAAAGAAGCCCTTGCGAAGGACCCCTCGTTTCAACCTGCGCTAAGAGGCATCATAGGCATCTACCGCTCGACCGGCCACCCCGATTGGGCCGCCGCCGAGGAAAAGAAACTCTCCGCCCTCGGGCCCCCCGATTGTGCCCGCCACAAAGAAGCCTGCGAGTTCCAATCCGGTCGCTACCTGCCGGCCATTTCCGGCTCATCTCTTTACTGGCGGGCCCGCGCCGCCAATCAACTGGCGGTCGAGGCGTACTCCAAGCTCGGCGCACTTCCGGAATCTGTCGAACTCCACACCATCAAAGCCAAGATCGCTTCTAGTAACGGAGAACACATGATGGCGGCGGGCGAATGGCGAGCGGCGCTCAAACTCGTGCCGTACGACATCACGATCCAACAGTCGCTCGCCGCCGAGTTGCACGACGCAGGCGATTACCAGGGCGCGCTCGATGTACTTGGGAAGCTGAATCCGAATGCGTCGCCGGGCGTTGCATTCCTCACCGGCGATTCCTTGCTGCGTGCCGAGCAACCGGCAAAAGCCATCCCACTCCTCAAGCTCGCGTTGAAGCTGCAGCCGACTCTTTTTCCGGCGCATGCCGCTCTCGGTCTGGCACTCACGCGCACGGGCCGGCAGTCGGAGGCAATCCCGCATCTCGAAGCCGCACTGCCCATCGACGATGACGGCAGCCTCCACTATCAACTCTCCCGAGCGTGGCAGGCGGCGGGTAACTCCGAGAAGGCCCGCGAGATGCTCGCGCAATATCAGACGATCCTGCGGAAGAACGAAGCCGAGAAACGCGACCTCGAAGAGAAAGCCCAAATCACGGCCCCGAACCCGAAGTGATTCGTGCCGGGCTCGGTGAAGGGCTTAAAGGCACTCAAAATTTTATAATTCAGATAACAAGAGGTCATAATACTGCTTACTGAAAGACAAACGACCGAAGCGGCTGTCCCGATACGCGGGGCCCGGCGTACGGGTGCGGCGTGCGGCCGAATCAACTCGGCGGAGTCATGCACGTGGGAGGCAACAGCGTCGAGAGTGACGAGTCGGAGGTGATTATGAAATGCGCGCTCTATTGTGGGCCCGTCTGCGCGTTGGCGTACTGGTTCGTTGTCGCGATTGCACCCGCGGCTGCGCAAACGCTGTCCGTTAGTGGCGAGGGCCATGTCTTCACGGCAACGGCGGACACACCCAACACATTCCGTTCTACGATCATCGGTGTCAGCACGACGGACGGCAGCAAAGTGCCGTTCCGGTTCGTAGGCGTTGCTCATTCGTCTTGCGGAGGGTGCGGTGATGAGCGCCCACCGGATTTCGTTGTGGTCACTCCATCCCGAGGGGTCACACCCGCCCTGGTTACAGTGGCACTGAACCGAATGTGGTTCCGTACCTGCTGTCGGGTGATTACTTGTTCACTGTGGACTTTGCGAAAGAGGGGGAGTCCTGCCCGGCTTGCGTCGGACCTGTGATGATTTTGGAACTGCCCGGTCAACCCGCGCCGGCTATCAGCTCAGTTGTCCATGCGGCCACTCTCCAGCCGGGCCCGATTTCGCCCGGTCAAATCGTGTCCATTTTCGGGACCCAAGTCGGAACGCCGCCTGTGTCCTCGCAGTTCGGTACCGATGGCTTACACCCTACAACGCTCGGCAACAGCAAGGTTACCTTCAACGGCATCCTGGCCGGACTGTTCTACGTCAGCACGAACCAGATCAACGCCATGGTGCCTTGGGCGGTGGCAGGCATGAAGACTGTCGATGTGGTGGTGACTCGCCGCCTGGTGAGTTCGCCGCCGTTGACGGTGGCCGTGGCAGACACGTCCCCCGGCATCTTCACCGCGGCAGGGACGGGTACCGGGCAGGGTGCGATCCTGAACAACGGCCTCAGCCTCAACGGCCCTGACAATCCTGCGAGCCGGGGGTCTGTGATCGTCATGTTCGGGACCGGTTCAGGGCTATGGAGCGAACTCGCTCCGAATCCCACTCCGTATACTTTTCAGGACGGCAGCGTGTTTATCCTGTCCAGCACACGAATTATTCCGACTGCGCCAGTGTCGCTCACGATCGGTGGGCAGCCTGCCAAGATACTCTACTCCGGTCCAGCGCCCTACCAGCCCTCAGGGATGATTCAGGTGAACGCCGTTGTGCCTGACAATGTCGCCTCCGGACCACAGCCGGTGGTGTTGACCGTCGGCCAGAACAGCAATGTCCAGCAACAGGTCACGGCGGTCATCCAGTAGGGCTTACTCGTTTTCCGAATATGAACTTATGGGAACTGTGCAGCACAAGGAGTTGTCGATGAGGAGCGGATTACGAATTCTACTTGTCGTTGTGGCTGCAATGCCGGTCCTGTGGTCGCAACCCGAGCCTACTGATATTGGGAACGCCGCAACCATCGGGCTTGGTCGTAGCGGAATGCCGCGCGGCGGCGCACTGGCCACTCTCTTCTGTTACGGCCTTTCCGGAGATCCTGGCATCGTGACAGCCTCGACCACAACGCCTCTTCCGTTCGAGTTGGGTGGCGTGCAAGTGACGGTGAACGGAGCGCTCGCTCCCATTCTGGCAGTCGTCATACCAGGCAGTCCGGCCAAACTGGGCAAATCAACTTTCAGGTTCCGCTAGAACGGAATGCCACTCTCGCCGATATCGCTGTGCCGGGTACCGAAAAGTGAGCCAATTCGGGGAGGGCACTACTCAGGCATTCGCAGACGCCGTCTCCCTTCCCGGCTTCTACCTCACGTCTGACAGATTCGTAATCGCGTTTCACGGCGACGGCAGCCTCGTAACGTCGAAGAGTCCCGCTCGTGCCGGCGAAGGGATTACTGCCTGGGGGAACGACTTGTTGACAGTCTGGGCCGCCTCCCCCGATCGGCTACCCGGCGCCGACGGACATAACATTTTCAGCGGACGTCCCGGCGCGGAAACTCTACCTGCAAGATGAACTGCCGCCCATAATACCCGGCTTTGCCTTTGCCAGGCACCTGACGCCGCCACTGAAGATCACTCACCTTGCATTGGTGCCCGGCCAAGTCGGCGTGCAGCAAGTCAGGTTTGTTGTCCCGGCAGATCAAAAACCCGGTGATTGGTTCCTGTTCTTTGCCGGCATTTGCCCGACTATTATTTCGTCCTGTCAGCGGGACGAGATATCGACATTTCCTGGAAAGGTCCCTGTTCGGTAACGCGGCTCCGTTTTGCTGCCACCCCAACCCGAAGTAGAGTCAAGCGACGAATAAGCTCTCAGGTCGCCTGGCCGAAACAATCTACGAACTTACCTCAGATAATTCTTAGGAATAATCCGTAGTAAAAATAGTCCTGAGAATACATCTTCTAGTACTTGGTGGGGAGAGTAACCCTTTTCGTTTTTGGTACTTACAAACTCTGGCAGATGATCCCATAATCGATCAATAGGCTTTATTGGAAGCCATTTCGAAAATACGGAGGACTCAGCTAAGAATGAAGCGGTTTGTTTTCGCGCTTGTGGTCCTGCTGGGCTTGTCTTTTGTCGCCAGCGGAGCCGTCGTCAGTTGTCTGGACGGCAGCGTCGTGGGTAAGAGCGTGTTGGATCCAGCGCTGGCGGACGGATGTAGCCTCGGTGGACTCGTCTTCGACAACTTCTCGGTGAGCGGGAATCCCAGCCCCCCCGGATCATCGATCTTCCTCACCGCCGGCAGCAGTGTGGTGGGCAGCACGATAAATCTCTCGTTCCAACTCACAACACCGCCAGCCCCGTCGGACACGGTGTTCATCTATCACATAACCGGGGGGTTGTACGGCGTGGATAACTCCCATAATGGTGAGGGTTCGACCCGCATTCAGGAGATCGTTTGCGCGGTCCAGCCCAATTCCAGCGTTTGTCCGCAGGGTAGCGTCATCGCATCTCTTGTCAACCCTCCGACTACGCAGGTCACTTTCTCACCCGTTTCGGAAGCCTGGATTATCAAAGATATCCAACTCCCTGACGGTCGCACGGATTTCATCAGCAGTTTCGTTAACAGCCACGAGACGCCTGAACCGGCAACTTCCGTGCTGGTCGGTGGTGGATTACTGGCCGCAGCCGGACTCGCCCGCAAACTGCGCCGGAGTTCGTAAATCGTCATTTCCCGCTTCGTCGCGGCGAGGTGGTTGATATATGGGCGGCCGGAAGATCAGCAGATCTCGCCGGCCGCCCTTTTTGCTTTTGCTTCTTCGACCGGTTCAGAACCCAGGACAACACCGCCATCGCCGCGACAGGAACATACACCATCCATCGCCACCCCGTAATGCCGTTCCATTGCCCTAGCAGGAATTGGTCGATCAGCACCGCATATGTCAACGGAACCAATGCAGCCCACAGCAGCAACGCGGGTATCGGATAAATCGCCAGCAGGGGCACTACCCAGCTCAGATACCAGGGATGGACGTTCGCGGAGAAGGCCAGCATCCCGACGATCGTCGTCAGCACCTTCGCCTCCAATTTCCACGGAAGTGCCGCCACCGCGAGACTGAGACCCACGATCAGCGCGGTCGTAATGTACTTTGCCCGGTATGGGTTACCTGCGAGCCAGGCGACGATGCCGTGAAGTGAATCGTTGTTGCGCCACCCGCCGAGAAACCCCGAGGTGACCTGAGCGTTCACGGTCCAGTTCGCCCAGTACGGCCACGTGCTCGCGAGCGTCACCGCCCCAAGTATCGCCCCCGCCCTGAGAATCTGCCGCCACTTCCATCCGGTGAACGCTGGAAAAAGAATTGCCGGCCAGAACTTCGCCAGAGCAGCAATCGAAAGGAAAGTGTACCCGGTATTCATTCGGGTCCCCCGGACAGCAATCAGTGCCAAAAGGAGGAACAGAACGATAAATGCATCGTTGTGGCCTGTGGCCCAAAACTCGAAAATCGGCACAGGTGACCATGCGTAGATCAACACCCTCTCGAGCGGCAGGCCGAGGCTCCTGAGCGAAGCCAACAGCGCAACGATCGTGCCTAAGTCGGAGAGGCCAGGGAAGATCTTGAACCATAGGATCTGCTGGATGGGGTCCGATGTGAAGATCGAGATCAAACGGTAAGCCAAATGCTGTTCAAGTTCGAGAATTGGTCCGTAAACGGCGGGAAGTTCCTTCGCCGAGATCCCGGAGAAGCCGGAATCGCGCATCGCAATCAATCGAGCGTCGCCCGGAGCGACGATGTAGGGATTCTCGCTCGCTGCTTGAATCTTCCCTTCCCAGCGATATCGGTATAGATCGTCTGAAAAGGCGGGGAATAGAGGAAAAACCGTAAGGCGAAAGACCACTGCGGCCCCGAGTATCAGTAACAGTGACGCTTTTCCGTTCGAAGGTGAAGGTCTTTTCAGGATCAACCAAAAGGAAAGGATATAGAATATAGAAGTCGAGAGAAGAAGGGCGATTGCGCCGGTTACATGGAGGCGCAAGTCCGTCAGGCCCCGCATTACAGCCCAGGAGATTTCGCTGAACAGTGCGGGTATCAGGAGGAGACGAATTTCTGCCCAGCGCCTGACCATAGAGAAATCAATCGTAAAAGCGAATAGTAGCCTATGGTAACAGCTTGGTATGCACAGGTCGCGCCCGGTGGCGGCAGCGTGTTCGATACTCTCTTCGACAGCACGTTCGCGGGCATTCACCGCCTGGATTGGTTCGACTGGTCGCTGCTTATTCCTTATTTTGCCGTATTGGTTATCCTCTCTGTCTACGGAATCCACCGCTTCGAAGTAATCCGGGAATACCTGAAATACAAGAAGCGGATGCCCACGGAACCGCCGCAACGCTTCGCCGAATTGCCGCCTGTCACCATTCAGTTGCCCCTCTACAATGAGCGGTACGTCGTCGAACGCCTGCTGGCCCAGATCAGCAAAATGGACTATCCGCGCCATTTGCTCCAGATCCAGGTTCTGGACGATTCCACCGACGACACACACCCATTCACCGAGGCGCTCGTAGCCGAGTACCGCGCCGGGGGACTTCCCATTGAATATCACCACCGGTCGAACCGGCATGGTTTCAAAGCGGGAGCACTTCAGGAGGGATTGAAGACCGCGACCGGCGAACTGGTGGCCATCTTCGATGCGGACTTCGTACCGCCCGTCGACTTCCTCATGAATACGGTGCACTGGTTTGCGGATGCCCAAGTCGGCGTCGTGCAGACCCGCTGGGCTTACCTGAACCGGCACTACAACCTGCTGACGGAAGTCCAGGCGATGCTCCTCGACGGTCACTTCGTGCTGGAGCACGTGGCTCGCTGCGGCGGCGGGCTGTTTTTCAACTTCAATGGCACCGCCGGAATCTTGCGGAAATCGATGATCGACGATGCCGGCGGCTGGCAGCACGACACGCTGACTGAGGATTCGGACCTCAGCTACCGCGCCCAGTTGAAAGGGTGGCGGTTCGTGTACCTGCCGTGGATCGAATGCCCTTCCGAACTTCCGGTGGAGACCTACGGGTTTCAGGTGCAGCAGGCGCGCTGGGCGAAGGGCTTGACCCAGGTTGCGAGGAAGATGCTGCCCAAGATCCTCGCCGCGAAGGTGCCTTGGCGCGTTAAGGTGGAAGCGTTTCTCCACCTGACTCCGAACATCTCCTATCCGCTCATGCTGATCGTATCGGGGCTTACGCTTCCGGTGATGATCGTCCGATTTTACATGGGTGTGTTCCAGATGGTGATGATCGATCTGCCGCTGATCGTGGCTTCGTTCTGGTCGATTTCGTTTTTCTATGTTGTGGCGCACCGGGAGTTGTTTCCGAAAGAGTGGAAGCGCGCCGTGGCATTCCTTCCCGCTTTAATTTCCGCAGGAATCGGACTGACCATCATTAATGCCCAAGCCGTCCTCGAAGCGCTGTTCGGGATACAAACGGCCTTTGCGCGCACTCCGAAGTACGCCGTCGGCCCGAATGGGCAGCGGATGAAGTTGCAGGAAACCTCCTACCCGCGCCGGAGCGGTTGGCTACCCTATGTTGAAATCGCTGTGGGCGGCTATTTCGTGGCAATGATCGCCTTCGCCATCGACACCTTCAATTTCTTCGCAATCCCGTTCCTGTTGTTGTTCGTTGGCGGCTACTGGTGGGCTGGTTTTTCAACGCTCTATCAGGAATGGCAGGGCAAACTTGCCTTCGACCGGGCTCGTCGCCTGGCGGCTGTTCGTCACGCGGAGTAAGCGCCGTTCGGACCATCTGCCGCGAGGCGATGCCGCCGATGATGTAGCGAAGACGAGTCGCGCGATGTTACGATGGAGCTACCGACGTAACGAATCGGGGACGTAGTTCAGTTGGTTAGAACGCCGGCCTGTCACGTCGGAGGTCGCGGGTTCGAGCCCCGTCGTCCCCGCCATTTCTTTCCGCAAATATCCCTGGCATTGGTTCTATTCCGGATTGCATGCGAACAGGCTCTCCCCGGTAAAGCTACGTATACACGGCACGTCCGTCAACCACCTGGTTGCGAACCATCGCGGCGTAGTGGCCGTCCCGGGACATCAATTGCGCATGGGTTCCCTGTTCCACGATGGACCCGTTGTCGAGCACGACGATGAGATCCGCATCCATAATCGTGCTGAGGCGGTGCGCAATCACCATTCGCGTACAGTGCAGACTGCCGAGATTTCTTTCAACACGGCTTTCCGTGATCGCATCGAGATGACTCGTCGCCTCGTCCATCACGAGGATCCGGGGCTTGTGCACGAGGGCACGCGCGATTGCGATTCGCTGTCGCTGACCGCCCGACAACGCAACGCCTCCCTCGATCAAGACCGTCTCGTAACCCATCGGGAATCGTGCCACGTCATCGTGGACCTCGGCGATTCGGGCAGCTTCGAATACGCTCGCGAGCGGCAGACACGGAGTGTGGAACGTGATGTTCTGGCGGATGGAACCACTGAACAGCCAAGGCTCCTGCAACACGATTCCCATCTGGCGGCGAACAGCGACGAGGTCCATGCGGTCCAGAGGCATTCCGTCGTAGAGCACTTCACCAGCGCTTGGGCGGTGCAGTCCCAGCAAGAGTTTCGCGAGCGTACTTTTCCCCGAACCGGTGCGTCCTACCAACGCGATTTTCTGCCCCGGTTCGACGACCAGATTCAGATCGTGCAGCACCAGCGCGCCGCTCGAATGATACCGGAAGTCGACGTGTCGCAGCTCGATACCCCCGCGTAGATGGACCGGCGCACTGTTCGGATGCCGGCGCTCCGGTTCGGCGGCGAGAACATCTGAAACGCGGTCCAGGTGCGCGCGCACAAGGTACAATTGCTGGGCATTTGCGACCAGTGAACCCAACGGCATCAGGAAGGAAGCAGCCAGGGCGTTGACGGCGAGCATCATTCCCAGGCTCATTTCACCGTCAAGCACCCGCAACGCCGCGAGCCACAGCAGGAGCAGAGTCGAGAACAGCCGGAGCGTCATCAGGAGTGTGCCAACCGTGGAAGAGACGTTCCCCTTCCGAAGGGACGCGTGGAGGTGCCGGAAGAACAGGTTCGACCAGTGTTCCAGTGCACGATCCTCGGCCCCTGAAGCTTTCAGCGACGCGACACCGCTAAGCGCCTCGATAAGGTAGGTCTGCGATTCGGCGGCCGCGACCAGATCCTCCTGCGTGGCCTGGCGCAAGCGGCGCCCCGTCAGTACCAGCACAGCAATTTGCGCCAAAGCCAACAGACACGCCGTTCCAGCGAACCGCATATCCATAGCCATCAGCACTCCGAAATAGACAAGGACAAAGGCGCCGTCGATGACGCCGGCTAATAGCTGGTTCGTGAGCGCCTCGCGGATGGTGATGTTGCTCGTCAACCGCATGAGAAGGTCACCGCTGGTGCGTTGCTGAAAGAACGCGAACGGCAGCGATAAGACGTGCTCGAAGAAGCCGAGCATGATCTGAGAATCAAGCCGGGCTTGCAATCGGAGGAGAAGAACGGAACGGAGATAGGCCGTGACAGCTTGAGCTGCGACCAGCAGAACGATCCCGATTGCGGCGATGCTCAGCAAATCGTGGAGCCGGTGCGGCAACACGGTGTCGACGAGCGCTTTCGTAAATAGCGGCACGGCAAGTCCGAAAAACTGTAACGGCGCCGAAGCCACGAGGATCTGGACGAGAATCCCGAGAATCGCAGGCCCAGTGAGGAGGCGAGCGATCCAACTCGAACAAACCGGTTTCGGCGTGGCGGGCTCAAAGCCATCGCCCGGCTCGAGCACGAGGACGATGCCCGTGAAAGCGGCATCGAACTCCGCGGCGGCGACGGTACGGCGGCCGAACGCCGGATCGACGATTCCGATCTTATCCGGCGAACAACGCTCGATCACGACAAAGTGGTTGAAGTTCCAGTGCGCGATTACTGGCAGCGAGAACTCGGTCAGGTCTTGCGGTTCGATGGAGAACGACCGCACACGAAAGCCGTAGCTCCGGGCCGCCCGGGCGATGTTCTGCGCGGTGGCTCCATCGCGTCCGAGGCCCAACCGGTCGCGGCATTCCGCGATACGGGTCTTTCGCCCGAAATACCCGAGCAGCATCGCCAGGCAGGCGGCGCCGCACTCGACAGGACTCATTTGAAGCACGACCGGAACGCGCCGGCTCAGAAGACCTGTCATCGCGATCCTCCCGTAGCATCACGGGCGCCCGACAGCAGAAGCGACATCAAGGAGTACGAACCGATCTGCAATTTCGCACTGCATCGTCCGGTAGGGAACCAGCCCGGTTCAAGCTCAACCACCGTTGCCGGCTCGGCCGAGTCCGCAACCGGGCCGACGGCGAGCCTGAAGCGCGAGCGAATCTCTGCCGCCGTGAGCGGGACAGGTTCCACGGACCGGATCGCGCATCGAGTGAACTCCGGCCGATTGTCGCAGCGCAGCCAAAGCCATCCGCCCGACTGAATGCGGTGCAAGGCATCCCGCCGAAAGAACGCAATGAGCCGGGGAGCCCTCTGCGCCGGGATCGCGATCGCGGTCCCTGTATCGTAATCGGCGAGCTTCAGGCTTGCAACCATCAACAGCGCGCAGGTGAGCACCCCGCATAACACCCAAAGCCGCCGGGAGGTCTGGGCCGTGACGCATTCGGCTATCGCTGCCGGCGCGCAGATGCCGGAATATCGTCTGACGGCCGATTCACGAAAGATTGGACGGATCATCGGAGTGCCCAATCAACACGAGATTCCGGACGGCCAACGCTCTTCTCAGCAAGTCTCGGGGGCGCGAGCAGGAGCACGGACGGAACTTGGTCGGGTTCCGCAAGACGCAGCATCTGGTATCCGGCGCCGGCCAGCCCTGTCATCAGGCCCGGGGACTCTAGCCGCAACCGATGACCGGAAACGAAGCCACGATGCTCATAGTCCGAGAGCAGGGCACCTGTGAGCCGCTCCAGGTTGACGCCAAGCTGTCGAGTACGCACATTCCGGGAAGCCTCGAGAAACAGTTCCACGTTCCCGAAATCGCCGTGGCAGAGGCAGTGATTCATGCCGAAGCCGTGGTTCAGAGTGGTCGTGGCTGCGGCGGCAACATCGGGAAGGAGCGACTCGTCATCGATCGACCGCATCAGATGAAGCCGCGCCAGTCCGATTCCCATCGCGCCGTGGCACCAGGACGTCTGGCCCCTCTGCAGTTCCTCAGTCGAACCACGGGACGGCATCGCATCGCGATAGTCGCGCCAGTTGTTCAATTCGGCTGAGTACTCGCCGTTTTCAAAATTGAGGGAGGCCAGACCGGCCTCACGGAAACGCTCGTCGCCGGTAGTGTTCGCGAGTTCAAGCAGCGCGACGGCGAATCCCGAAGCGCCATGCGACAGACCTGTCAGCGGTCTGGTCGCAGCAGCGCTGACCCATCCGATCCCATTCCCGGCATCCCGGGCAGTGGTGAGTAGATGCTCGCCGCACAATACGGCGGCATCGAGGACGCGGGACGACGGCGCGCAACTTTGCACCGCAAGCAGGCCGTTGATGCAACCCGCCGCACCAGCGATGAGGTCCAACATGCCGTCGTTCGGGATCAGTGACGGCAGTAGATCTATCAGAGAGGCGGCGTCCTCAAGAAGGTCCTCTCGTTGCAGCACGGCGCCAATATGTGCGAGCGCATAGATGACGCCGCCCCAACCGATAAACCCGCCAATCGCTTTCAGCGAATGTCTGTTCTCGTCCACTTGCCGTCGCAAGCGCGCCAGTCCGGCATCGCAGAGCCGGCGATACCGATCCGCGCCGGTCAGGTTCGCGAGATGCGCCAGAAACAATACAATTCCGGGCAGTCCGTCGTACAGATCCAACCCGACCGGCGCGGGCTTCACCGAGAAATCCCGATTCGTGGCGAGGCCCATCCAGGTGGCATCGTTCTTCCCCCAAATCGCGAGTTCCTCGATCCGGTTCGCGACCCGACAGGCAGCTTCGATGAGGCGCTCCTTCGTGAACGGCAAACCGTTCGCGCTACCCAACTTCCTGTCATGCAACTGACCGTGAGACGGCCGCGCCTGTGCGCAGAGAGATGCTCGGATCAACCACAGCTGGCGCTCCATATCTTCGTCCGAAAACCCAGCCAAACGCTGCTCGACCAAAATCAGTCCGGACTGTGGGAAGAAATCGGCGATCTGCTCATTGGTGCTGTTCCACAGATGGCGCGAGCCCGGGCGTGTTCTGAACAGCGGGATGTCTCCCCGCAACAAGTCGTCGCGTTCGAAGCGAATGATGTTTTGTAGATAAGGTCTGTGTTCGACCGCCATCCACAAACGATCGAATAGGCGCTCGCGGTCAAGGGCATCTTGCAGCACATCCGGATGAACACCCTCATCGAGTAACACTCCGTACGCTATCGTTGGGCGAAAGAGAACGCGCACCTCGTCGTTTTCGAAGCTTTGGATCAAGCCGCCGGTGGAACACAGTTCCTGGCGATGGGTTTCAAGCAGGCGATAGATTCGAGCGAATCCATCGATGACCGCCTCGGAATAATCGTGAAGGTCAACATTCTTTCCGCCGAGTTCGGGAACATTGAGACTCCTGCTGAGTTCGACCCGCCTCGGACAGAACCGCATCGCATCCGTACCGATGCCTGCCCATCCGGGAACTTCGAACGGGGTTGACTGCCCTTCCGGCGAGCTGAATCCGCTTACATCCCAGCCGTTCGAGTCGCCGGAACCCATCACGCGCTGCGGTAAAAGGCCGACTCGAAGAACGGACTCATTCAGGCGCTCGGCCGCGGCACTGGCGGCGCTGCCGTCGTATTTCTCGGGCATGCGCGGATGGAACAGCGACTCCAAGTCGATCGGGACCGGGTACTCGCCGGACGCGATCAGGTTTTCGAAATGAAAATCCACTGCCTCGAGCGCGAACAGCAGAGCAAGATACCCGCCTTGCCGCTGATAGAAGCGTGAGATTTGTTCAGGAGAATCGCAACCGGTTGCCTCCACAAACTCGACCCATCCGTACGCGCCGCGGTCGATCACGTTCAGGGCACGAAACCAATCTTGTCCCAGACTTTGATCGCGCTCATTGACCCATGCGAGCAGATACTGAAAGTGCCGGTCGACAGCGGTGGGCCTGGGCTTATACACGATGCGCAGTCCGGAACTGAAGGTTGCGATCCGTACGCTCCTGCCTCCGCAATGGCTATCGCCGCGGCCTCCGTCGATTGCATGCAATGTGCCCAGCGGCTGCCCAGGCCTCAGCCTGGAGGCGATCTCGCGCCAGTCTGCGGATAATCGGCCGAGGAATTCGAGGTTCGAATCCACCCAAAGCCGCAGGCGGACCGCGAGTTGCCGGGCCAGCACTGGATACTCGCGCAGCAGTTCTAAAACAGCATGTTCGGTCGACAGCATTTCGATGAACGAGCAGAACCGATCTTCGGGAGTGTCACCACTGAGCAGGTTCGCGAGGCGCGCGACGTTCAGTTCGAGAACGATGGTTCGAACAACAGTAGCGAGAAGCAGTGAGGGCAGCCCGGGCAATATTAGTGACTCGACATCGACACCCTCGATGGGACCGCCCGGATCGGCGGGCGTAATCGCCTCAATGCCTCTCCGCAGATCATCGAGTGCAACCGCGATCAGAGGATTGAAGGGCTTTAGTACATTCATAATCTCACGACCCGACGGAGGCTCCGGGAGTATGGCGGTGCTCGACTGCCGACTCACACGCGAAGCTCTTTCGAGGAACGACAGCCATTGAGATGGTTCGACATCAAACCGGATCGAATCTCCGGCGAGCGACCGAAGTTGATCTTCCGTGACACCGTCCATCGCCAGACGGTCCTCAAACCAGGAGCCCTTCGAAAATGGCCGCTGGGAACGCCATTCGTTTATGAGGCGAGCGGCGCGTTCGGACTCGGACGGTCCGGCCTCTGCAAAAGAGCAACGCGCGGCGAGGACAGCCCGTTCGGCGAGCGTCCGCGCGCGATGCCAGCAAGGTTCTTGAAAAAAAGACTGTCGCATGTGGATTACCTCGATTCGCGAGAGCGGCGTCTGGCTGAAGCGGCCAAACGCCGGTGGCAACTTCGGCGGAACCAGTTCGGGACCGGTCACTTCACCGCCGTTCTGGCAGCTAGACCTTCTTCGGATCCGGTGCGCCGCAGTGGTCAGGGCACGAGAGGCTGAAGGTACAAAACAGGCTGGGATTCGGATCGGGCGCCGGATCGCACCAGAACAGGCTCAGGAAGCCTCCGGAAACGCGCTCCAACTCTTCGTCGGACAGCGCCATGGCTCCCGCCGGATGCTCTGGAAGAGCGGCACGCTCGGATGCGCTGAGAGTCTTGCGATACTCGGGGCTCCTCCATGCACGAATGATGTTTTCTTGGGACATAAACTACTCCTTTTTGTTTTTTTGGTCTGAACCAGGATCCTTTGATCCGGTTCTACCTGGAAAACGAAAAGGGAGCTCGAAACCGGACATTTGAAGGAACCGGGACGGCAATTCCAATCGGGGAGCGCGCTACGGATGCGAAAAATTCCGCTCGATGACGCATATAGGACGGGGGGCGATAGGTCCGACCCGGCGGAAGAGAACTGTAGCGCAACATACTCCGTGGCCGAGTCCGCCGGACCGGACACGACACCCGACCGGCGTTAACTTTTCAAACGATTTCTGTCTTGATTGTCACGGTTTCGGTGTTACTATCACCAGATACTAAGCCTTATGTCCGCAGTGGAGTGGATTTATTGCAAAAGACCCGAGTGCCGCACCCAAGATGTGGTTGCTGGCCTTCGCGACTTCCACTGGACCCGCGAACGGCTCCGCGTTCTGAAGAGCGACGACAGCGCGATGTTCTCTTTGCGCGCTCTACTGTGGCTTGAAGGTGGATCGCATCTTTCGGGCTTCTCAGATGATGAAGTAATCAACCAGACAGCCGCCCTGCTCGCATCGGGAATGCTTCACGCCCACGTTCGGAAGGGGGCTGGAGAAACTCAGGATCTGTCGCGAGAAATGCTGGAAGCCCAGCGCGCTGAATTCGTTGAGGCGCGCAAAGGGACCGCAGTTGGCGCGTCGGCCGCCGCGGACAGTGCACCGGCGCAAACCGTTGTACCTCCCCCGCGCAAGGCGCCGGCGTCACAACCGGCACCTCCTCCCGACACTGCAATCTTCGATTCGAACGTAAATGAAAGCGCGCAGGCGGCTGTATTGGCGTCGGCGGCGCAGGACGGCCGTCCGTTCTGCCCGGAATGAGCGGGGGCGGCATAGGGTGGCGGTCGCCACCCCGGAACGAACATGACGGAAATGATCGATCGGATGGAACAGGAGCTCTGGCCTGACGGCGCTTCGCGCAGCATCTGGATGATCGTGGATCCCGCTCGCGATAAGCGCGTATTTCCGTTGCTACTCGACTGCCACCTGGAATATTCGTGCCTGTACAGCGGCAAGGTCTCACCAACACTCGAGGCTGCCGCACCATACCTGGTGCAACTCGAGCAAGGGTACCGCGATACAAAGCGGCTTTTGACGAGCGCGTGGGGCAACTCCTGGGGAATTCTTCTGAAGTCCGACACGAGCCTGCGCCGGCTGCGCGATCACCTGCGAGGGTTTTTGATGGTGCGTGACCCGGGCGGGCGAAGACTCGTGTTCCGCTATTACGATCCGCGCGTCATGCGAGTTTACTTACCGTCCTGCAATCGTGAGGAACTCGATACT
Source organism: uncultured Acidobacteriota bacterium (assembly GCA_963720745.1). Classification (GTDB taxonomy): domain Bacteria; phylum Acidobacteriota; class Terriglobia; order Bryobacterales; family Bryobacteraceae; genus TMP-7. Next base: position 1,770,419 of record CAVRGO010000001.1, on the reverse strand, counting down.
GTGTTCGGTCCCGTACAGCGCTTCTGGACGGAATCCGAAGATCCTGGGGCGATATTGGAATTCGACTATGGCAGTGGTCAGTTAGTCGAGGCGAAAATCCCGTTGTCCGGCGTGGGCGAAAGAAGCGTTCCCCGCAGTAAGCGTGCGGAGGACGTGGAGTTGGCCGGGCGATCTCGAAAACTCCCGCTGACGATCCGGCGCGAACAGATGGCGAGATTCGGGCAGAACGAAAGACAGAAGTTCGAAGTCTGGATGTTCGATCATCTAGGCCGCTTCTTCCCCCGCCAATGTGCCGCTGCCGGCGAGGACGGGGTTAGAAAGATGATCCGTGAGGGAATCGAGCGGGCGGCGGAGCATGGAATCAAGTCGCGGCGGGGCGTTTGCAAATATCTGGACCTGATGTTCGCGTTGGGGCGCGATTTCGAGAAGGATAGCCGGTTCCCTCAAGCGGAGAACATCCTTCGCCAGCCTATCCCGCCTGACACCCGCGTCGACAGCCTTGTGAATTACGCGAAGATCGTACTGCGCCGTTCGGCATCGAGGTCCGCCTAGAGATGTTCGACGATCCGCCCTATTCATCCGAAAGCTCGTCAGACAGCGGCTACTGCGAATCATCGCCGGACTCGTCTTCCTCGTCGTACGATACCGGCTCCAGCGAGTCCTCGCAGGAGAGTTCGGACGGAGCCACCTGCGAGGCACCCCAAGAATCGAGTTCTTCTTCAGACGATTCATCCAGCGCCGGATACTCAGAAGATCCCTCGACATCATCTTCGTCGGCTTCCAACAGCGCGCCGGCTTCGGAAACGGACGCCGACCAGTTGGATGCCGCAACCTGCGACGCAGACTCGTCAGCCGGCGATGGAAATGTCGGTGAAGGCGCGGGTCAATGCGAGGCGCCGCCTCCGCCACCGGGACAGTTATCCGTGCAGGTTCAACTGCCGGACGGAACTCCGATTGAAGGAGCGGACGTTCAGTTGGACGGCGGCAACGTGGCCGTTACCAACGCGAGTGGCACGGCGGATCTCGGCGAAGTGGCGGCAGGGTCTCATACTGTTGACGCAAGCAAGACGGACTATACCCCGCAGCAACCCGGCCCGGCCACGGTGAACGTCAATTCGGGCACCAGCCAGACAGTCACAGTCACTCTCACCTACACGATGACTTGCCAGTGGTTGGATGTGCAGGCCTATTGCGGAGATAGGGTGCGGTTGACCGTCGATGTAAGACCCGCGCCTCCGAACGGTCCTGTGAGCGTCGAAATTCTGCACCCATCAACGGGCGCCACGGTGGACACGCTGAACGGAACGCTGACCGCCGGGCATGTCGAGTTGCCTTGGATATTGAAGTCGCAGACCGCGAGTTGGCGAACGGACCAGATCCAATTTCGGGCAACCATGACTGGTGTCGCCACGGCCGTTTCGACCAACAGAGTTACATTCCGGGCGCGTCCGACGACTACCTGGACTTTGCGCAATATCAACCGTGGAACGCCCGTCGGGTTCGCCGCGATTTGCGAGAAGGCGGACGCGCAACTCGAGGCCGACCGGGTTCACTATTCGGTAAAAGCCAAACTGACGGGAACACCTTTCGGAGCGGCGAAGCAGACGGATGCGAAGAGCAAAATCGAAAACGCCTGGAACAACGGCTTTTCGGCAAAGAAGTTTCACCGCACCGGATGCCTGCGGGGTCGCACCTGCAATTGCACCTTCGACTGTTGCAAGGCGGGGTACCGGCTGGACTTTAATTTCGTCACATCCGGCGAGCACTTCTCGCTCGACATTCACACGTCTGCCACCGATACGCATTCGCATACTTCCTGTTCCGCGATGGACTGGGCGGATCCGCCGATCGACACGACCACTTCGTACGCGCACGAGGTTGGGCACCAGTTGGGTCAATTCGACGAATACACGGGGGGAGGGGTCGATCCGAGCGGGGTGCAGCCTACGAACCCGGCCGCGGACAATCTGATGAAGACGGCCGGCGATACGACTTTATTTACGCGACATTATCGCTGGGCGCTGGAGTTTCTAAATGCCAACACGTCAGGAGATACATACGAGGTTATCCCGCCATAGCAGGCCGGCGATCGCGGCCGCGGCGGTTGTCCTGGCGTCCATCTCGGGCTGCACCGGATGGGAGGAAAAACGGATGTTCAGTCGAATCGAATACCTGAGTTCGGAAGTGATGGGCCCGCCGGAAGCTCTGATTCTCGACAGTAACGGAAGCGCGCGGTTCGAATCGTATTCGAACCTGACGAGTGGCGGGAAGGAGCCCGTAGGAACGTTCGAAACGCGATTCGATGCTGCCCAGATATCAGCTCTCGCGAGCGCGATTAACAGTCCCCCGATCGAACAGATTCCGGATCATTGGGGGAAAATCGCCTCTGGGGAGGGCTACCGCGCGATACGCGTCATTCGAGGTTCAGAAACTGTAGAGAAGCGGATCGGGCGCCGCCGCCCTGTCGATCCGGCGATGGAAACGTTGATGCGCCGCCTGGACCGTGTCGCGGACGAGGTGAAGCGCCACCCAGTGCGAAACCTGTCGATGCGATCGGAAAACGTGAAGATGAATTCCAGCGGCGACTTGGAGGCAACGCTGATACTCTCGAACCCCGGAACCGAAACCGTTGCGATTGGGAATCCCGCGTACCCGGGAATGGCCGCGACGTCGGTTCGCGTACAGCCGGATGTGCCGGACATCGAGTTGCAGTCGACCGATATCATCGATACGAAAGCCGTAGAGGTGCGGGTTGCGCGTCGCGGCGCGGCGGAGACGGCAGAACCGGTACTCGAGATTCAACCCGGCGGAAGCCTGTCGTTCGTTGCTACCTTCAGACTCGGCGCAAAGCCCGAAGGCAAACGCGTGGCACGATTCCGATATCAGCAAACGGCATCGGAACGTAACGGCAGACCGGTTCTGGCGACGGAGTTGTATTCGCCAAAAGCGCCTGCCGAATAGTGCGCATGCGCAGGGACTGCTGTCTCTCGCCTTTGAACCGGGCGTCAATTCTTGTGTTTTCTTAGCGTCTCGTGAACACTCGCGAAAATATCCACCCGGCTACGCAGCTAAGGGTAGACATGGCACAGGGTTACGCGGTTGCGCGGCAAGTTCAAAATAAGCTGCGGGCTCATGCACCGCGCGAGTTCATCTGTCTGATTGGCGGCACCAGCAACACATTCAACGGGTGGTGCACCTGGATTGGCCAGCATCACCATCCGGAGGATCTGCTCAATGTTGGAGGTCCTCCGCCGAAAACCTACAACGACATCAAGTATTACCTGAACTTCCGCGTGACGGGATACGACATCAATCCCAAGGATGAGGACGACATGAGGCGGCACGGGTGGAGTGCGGATACCCTCAACGCCGTCATCGAGAAGGGCGGGGATCCAAAGAACATCGGCTCCGGTCCGAGCGAAACTCACGACCGGTACTGGGCTAATTTCATCGGCTCCGCGTGCCACCTCTACAGCAAAACCGGAAAGGTGGTGGCGCCGATGCGGCCGGTCGAGCCGCGCCGCGGGGACATCGTCACATTTCTGGTGTACTACCCTGCCTACCAGCAGCGCGAGAAGTTGGACTGGGACGCATCCCCGTACAACTTTCGCCACAAGGATAAGCTTGAGGCCAAACCCTACTGGGATCCACCTGCATTGACCGGTGCGTCGATACCGGTTCCGGAAGCTTCATCGGGACCCGTTACGACAACCAAAGTCGGCGAAAAGGTGGAACAGGAACGGAAGGCTCGCGACAAGAAGCGCGCCGAGCAAGAACTGAAGAATCCGCTGTCGGAAGACGACATCAATTTCTATATCCTGATGCGGACCACCCGCGAGAACGAGATTATCAAACGACCGAATCAGCCGCATGCGTACCGCAACTATATGGCGGCCAGGCTTTCGTTGGCTGGATGGCAAGACGGCTTGCTCTATAAGCTCGTGTTCTTCAGCACCGAGGAGCAGGCGCTGAATTACATCAGTGAGGGGAAGATCGACGACAACGAAGATGGCGTCTACGTCCAGGTGAACCCTCCCGGACGCCCGGCTTCGAAAGATGTGCACGGTCACGCGCTGAAGCCGCGGTACACGTGTTTCAGGAGTTGGGACGGACTGCCGAATGTCGACCGCAAACACATTCGCGAATGCCGGTTCGACTATTTCGGTCATTCCAGTCCAGATGGACTCTTCATTGACTACGGATGGAACAACGCCAAAGGCGAGGTGCTAACCGCAACAATTGTTCTGGATGCCGATTTGCTCGCCGGCGCATTCGTCGGGCATGTGCTCAGCTCGGATGCGTGTGCGTGTCTTTGGGGATGCTTCTTAGGCGCCGAGAACGACGACGGAAATACGTTTGCCGGACGGCTCGCAAAATTGTTTCCTCGAGGCGTGACCGCGTCGGAGACTCTGCCAAGCTTCGACCACATACTGGAAAACAAGACGGCTCTACCGGCTCCGGTCAGGGGAGACTGGAAGTTCTTCCCACACGTAGCCGCGCGGCGGGCGGCTCACTGAGCCTCCGCGGGGAATTCATGCCGTTTCGATACACAGTAAAATCTGAAGACTGCATTTCAAGTCTTTCATTTCATTCCAGCGTTCTGCCCGACACAATCTGGGACGAGCCAGGCAACACAGTCTTGCGGAACAAACGTAAATGCCGAAATGTCCTTCTTCCCGGCGATGAAATCGTTATCCCTCGATCGGGAGATCAAACAGATTTCTGCGCCCACCGACAAAGTGCACCGGCTTAAGGACCAGCCGCTCGCAAATAGGAATTACAAGCTAATGATTGACGGAGATATCCTCGAAGGACTCACTTCCCCCGACGGTTTGGTTGAAGTCGAGATACAACCCGACGCCGGTACCGCCACCTTGATGGTCGGTGACGAATCATCTGACGACGATCTCTATCAATTCGAGTTGATGCTGGGCGAGCTGAATCCTGCCGAACACGTCTCAGGTGTTCAGCAGAGGCTGACAAACCTCGGATTCGACTGCGGTGCGATCGATGGAGTTCTGGGACCGGCGACACGAACCGCGCTGGCTCACTTCCAGGATTTCCGGGGCCTCGATATTACCTGGGAACTGGACGCAGTCACGCGCAACCGTTTGGAAGACGATCATCTCAGCTGAGCCTGCTGAAGCGGCGGGAGAGCGGAACCTTCCTAAAGGATTCTTCTTGGAGGCACTCCAGACAAGATTCCCCAACGTATACGCAGATACCAGTAGAATGACACAATTCGCTTCGTCAAGAGTGCTCGCTGGGATCATACTTCGAGCGGCCACGGTGCTTTCGATGGCCGCCTGTTTGCCGGCTAATTTGTGTTTGGGGCAGGCGCCGCAGCCGCTCGTCCCGGGCACTGTCGTCACAGGTCAATGTCAAGGTCACGAAGGGGATCCTGGATGTGCGCTGCCGAACCTGTTCGGCTCCATGGGACTGAGCGTATTCCCAAATCCGCGAGTGCCCCACTATGCGCACTTCATTGGACCGGCGCAAACAACTATTAACCAGACGCTGAGTACCGCAATCGCCACACAACTGGCGATACTGCCCATCATTTCTCCCTCGTCGGGTTTCACGTATAAGTACGACAGGGCAGCTGGGGCGTTCGTAAGGACAACGCCGAGTTTCGGTCCCATCTATGCGGAACGTGCCGAGACGGTCGGCCGCGGGAAGGTCTCGTTCGGAGTCAGCTATCAGCGCTTCCGGTTCAGCAGCATCGATGGAATCGATTTGCACAAGGTTCCGGCCGTGTTCACTCATATCGAGAACACCGGGCCCGGCAACACTCCGGTGGATTACGAAGCCGACGTGATTCAAACCACGAACAACATCAATCTGCATATCGACAGCACCATGGTGTATGGCACGGTTGGTATCACTGACCGTGTTGACCTTTCAGTGTCGATCCCGTTCGTTTCTGTGCGGATGGGCGTGACCTCGGATGCTACCATCGTACGCGTTTCCGGACCGTCCTTTACGGTTCCTGGCGCCGGCACATTTCCGAACCCGCATCAGTTCACCTCCGATCCGAACAGCCTCACGCAATCGTACGCAAGCAATGGCGACGCATCCGGAATTGGCGACGTTACATTCCGGGTGAAAGCCAATGTCTGGCGGGGCACGAACGGCGGGGCTTCCGTTGGGTTGGATGTCCGTACGCCGACGGGTGACGCTCGGAAGTTCCTGGGATCCGGCGCAGTGGGCATCAAGCCCTTCGTCGCCCTTTCGGCTAACCGGAAGCACTTTGCGCCGCATCTCAACTTCGGATATCAGTGGAACGGCAAATCCATTCTTGCCGGCGATCTGACAGGCGTGACGGTTGGTGAGGATGACAATGGCGCAGCCACAATTCAAAACGGGCGCGTTGTCAAAGGAAGCCTTCCTTCCCAAATTTTCTACACTGTGGGGGCGGATGTGAAAGCCGCCGAGAGGCTCACCTTCACGTTCGATTACCTCGGACAGACTCTTGTGGACGCTCCTCGTGTGCTCCGGGCCAATTACCCGACGAGAGACGTTCCGGGCGGCACTGGAGTTTTGAGTCTTCCCACTATCAGCGGCAGCAAGGACACAGTGGCACTCAGCAGCGGCGCGGCAGGTTTCAAGTACAACCTGTTTGGAAATCTACTGCTGACGGGCAACGTCCTGTTCCGGCTCGATAACAAGGGCTTGCGACAGGACATCACGCCGTTGGTCGCTTTGTCGTACGCGTTCGGCGGGAAGTAACCCGTCCACGCACAAACAGACGGTAGCAAAGCTGAGACTACCCGATTCGTTTACCAATTGAACATGGAGTACTGAGTGCCTGCGACCCAGATTGAACGCCCATTTCGGATCAAAACGCCGTTGGGCGAGGATGCATTGCTTCTCGACCGTTTCGAAGGGATCGAGTCCATCTCGCGCCCATTTCGTTTTACCGTCAGGATGCTTTCGCCAGATCCAAACATCGATCTGGAAAGCCTTCTGACCAAACCGGCTGTGGTCGCGTTCAATCTGGATGACGAGACAGAGCGCTATGTTCACGGGCACCTTAATCGCGTCAGGCTGCTCCGTCACGGCGAGCACGGGATGGCTGCATATGAGGCGGAGATCGTACCGTGGCTCTGGTTTCTCAACAACTTCTCCGATTGCCGGATCTTCCAAGGGAAGACGGTGCCCGAGATTATCGAGCAGGTGTTTCACGACCGCGGATTCCGCGATTACAGATTCCGCCTTCAGGGGCAGTTTCCACGCCGGGACTATTGCGTTCAATACCGCGAGACCGATTTGAACTTTGTCTCGCGGCTGATGGAAGAGGAAGGGATTTTCTACTTCTTCGAACACACTCCCGAGCAGCACCTGTTGATATTGGCCAATCACAACTCGGCATTCAGGCCGTGTCCCAATCAGAGCCGGGCGCAGTATCTGACTGCGTCCGGCGGCCTACGCAACGAGGACACGGTCTTCTCGCTCGAAACACAATACCAGGCGCAGGTTGGTAAGGTTTCGCTCACCGATTACGATTTCGAAAAGCCGAAGACGAGCCTACTCAGCAGCCTCTCGAATTCGCTGAAAGGCGAAGACTACGATTATCCAGGCAAGTACGTCAACCGGGATGACGGCGACCGGTACGCGCGCATCCGGCTCGAGGAACGGGAAGCGCGGCTGGTGACCGTTGGCGGTGAAAGCAATTGCGACGGCTTTGAGTGCGGCTACACCTTTGAGTTGTCGGAATTCCATCGCGACGATGCCAACCGTCAATACATCATCACCGTACTGGAGCACTCGGCTAAGAACACTGGTTATCGCGCCGGTGAACCGGAGCCGTATTCCTACTCGAACCACGTCGAAGCAATTCCCGCCTCCGTGCCATTTCGGCCGATGCGGCTCACCGCTCGTCCGGTAGTGCAAGGCTGCCAGACTGCCGTCGTCGTTGGTCCCCGAGGAGAGGAGATCTATACGGACAAATATGGACGTGTGAAAGTCCGGTTCCATTGGGATCGTGAGGCCAATGGCGACGGCAACAGTTCCTGTTGGATTCGAGTGGCGCATTCCTGGGCTGGGAAGGGGTGGGGTTCCATATCCATCCCGAGGGTTGGCCAGGAAGTGATCGTGGATTTCCTGGAAGGCGACCCGGACCGGCCGATCATTGTCGGAAGTGTCTACAACGCTGACCAAACGACCCCGTACAAGCTACCCGACGAGCAGACTAAGAGTACCCTGAAGACGATGAGTTCGAAAGGGGGTGGCGGATTCAATGAAATCCGGCTTGAAGACAAGAAAGGTAGCGAACAGGTATTTGTCCACGCCGAGAAGGACCTTGACGTTCGCGTAAAGAACGATCGTCGGGAATGGACAGGCCACGACAGGCATCTGATTGTCGCACGAGACAAAGCAGAGCAGGTGCAGAGAGACAGTCATCTGAATGTCAAGCGCGATCAGATTCAGAAGATTGGCCGCGACCAGCACCTCGAGGTTTCCGGCAAATCGGCGGTGAAGATCACAGGGTCGAGTTCACTATCTGTGTCGGGCGATGTGATCGAAGAGTTCAAGGCGAACCACACCAGCAAGGTCACCCAGGATCTCTATCTCAAGGCGATGCAGATCGTCATTGAAGCCGGGATGGGGATCACACTAAAGGTAGGCTCCAACTTCATCACCATCGATGCGTCCGGCATCGCGATCCAGGGAATGCCGGTAGTTCAAATCAACAGCGCGGGAGCGGCACTTGCCGGGTCGCCTGGCTCGCTGATAGCGCCGCTCGCTCCGACAGACCCGGCGGAGGCCGACAATGCGAACCCCGGAGCAGTTACGTCGGTGGGTGCACCGCAACAAACGCCGCCGTCCGTTATCGTGTTGGAGAGCATCACGGCGACAAAGAGGTCGGCTGCTTCAGATACTCCGCCGCACGATCCCGACAGCGAGGAGAACCAGCGCAAGACTCACTGGATCGAAATCGAACTCATCGACGAGGACGGAAACCCGTTCCCCGGAGAAGCTTACCGGATCACACTCCCGGACGGAGCGACCGTTGCCGACGGGACGCTAGACAGCAAAGGACGAGCCCGCGTGGAAGGGATCGACGCAGGCGTGTGTAAGGTGACGTTTCCGAATCTCGACAAAGATATGTGGCGACCGGCCTAAGCGGAAGACGCGACCCGCGAATCCAGTTCCGCAGTGACAGATCGCAGGTAGACGGCGCTGGCCGCCATGCTTTCCTTCGGATTCACTTTTGTAACGCCGTACTTGACGTCCTGCTCGACCACGCACCAACCCGAGTAGCCGTTTTGGGCGAGCGTCGCAAAGAACGCCCGGAAGTCGACGATGCCTTCCCCGATTTGGGAAAACACCTCGGCCTCCACCGCCTGGTCGAAGGTTAGGCGCTTCTGATTCGAGTCGTCGAGGATTTTGCGATCGATGTCCTTGATGTGAACGTATCGAAGGAGAGACTTGTATTTATCGGCTTCCTCGGCCGGATCGCCGCCGCCATAATAGCAATGTCCGGTGTCTAGGCAGAGTCCCACATTGGTCCCGGAAACCGCATCAAAGAATCGCTCCACTTCAGCCGGCGTCTCGATGTACGTCGCCACGTGCGGATGAAACACCAGATCGAGCTCGAAATCAGCCGCAACGCGCTCGGCATCCTGAACAATCCTGGTCACATTCCTCCATTGCTCCGGTGTCAGAGAAACACTGTCATCGGCCGGCACTCTGCCCGCGATGGCCTCTCGCTGTCTGGATTGCGCATCGGCAAGAACAATGACGGGCGCTTCGAGCGCTGCCAATAGACTGCCCACTTCGCGAATGTGGGCGATTACGTCTGTTGCCGCGGCGGCGTTTGTCAACTCGACCGGCACGAAGGAAGAAAGCATGGCGAGGCCTCTTGCCTGCAATGTCTTTCGAAGAATCTCCGGGTCCGTTGGAAAATAGCCATAGGGCCCCAGTTCGGTGCCGGTGTACCCACCCGCGGCCAGTTCATCGAGGATCTCTTCATACGGCTGGTCCCATGACGCATCGCGGTAGTCATTGACTCCCCAACTCACGGGGGCCGAGGCGAATCGGAAGCTGTTTTGCATAGATAAATTCTTCTGTTAACGCTGGTCGTCGAGAACGTCGCGATCTCGCAGGCTTGATCTCACCATGCCGAATTGCTCTTTCGCCCGGTCCAGATGACCCGCCCGTTCATACGCTCTCGCCAACGAGTAGTGAGCCTTGGAATTGTTCGGATCCATCTTGACAGCACGTTCGAGGAACCCGAGAGCTAGTTCGAGATCGCCTTTCTTCAACGCAATTTGCCCGAGCAGGACGTAGGGCGCCGAAAACGTCTCGTTCAGCCAAATGGCTTGCTTGAGCGCGCGCTCCGCTTCGTCATAGCGCTCCAATCGAGCCAGCGCATCCCCTGTCCGCCAGTAGACGAGCCAGACGGACGGGTTGAGAGCGAGTTCTTCTTTGAACTCGTTGAGCGCGGCCTCTGGCCGCGACTTGTAAAGGTGAATCTCCCCGAGCAGGAAATGGGCCATGGGGAGCCGGCTATCGATACTGATTGCCGCTTCGACTTCGGGCTGTGCCTCTTCCTCGTGGTGTTGACGCACCATCATCTGCGCGAGAAGCAGGTGAGCGGTGGCACTCCCTTCGGGCACGGAATACATGTTGGCGAACGCCTCGCGCGCTTTATCAATTCGCCTCACCTTCAAGTAGCACATACCGAGGACATAGGCCGTGTCAAAACCCTCTGTTGCTACGCTCGATCGAAAGGACTCGAGCAATGGGATCGCACGTTCATACTGTGCGGTCGAGTAAAGTGACAAAGCCAGTAACTGCGTTAACTCCTTGTCCTTTGGATTCTGTCCCAGCGCGCGATAGAAGTGCGGTATTGCTTTGTCAAGGTCCCGCTTGCGGTAGTAGGCCTTAGCAAGCGTGGCTTCCACGTTCTTCGCGCCAGGAGTGGCCTGATTCTCGAGTAGCGCGATCGCGTCGTCGATCTTGCCTGCCGCGATGAGTGCGGTAGCCTGCCGGACCTGCCGATCCGGTTCGGGTTGCGCGGCCTGGGCCCAGACGCACTCGCACGCAAGCGCCAAGGTCGTTGCGAGTGCGACCCGGACAAACAGTAGAGCGCTTCCGTGGACCATCAGAAATCGAAACGCAATCCAAATTGCAATCGCCGCATGATTGCATTCGGCGCAAGTGAAAAGATGCGGCCTGCGTTACCGCAATCCACGCAGCCATCCGGATTCCCGAGGTTTACGTGGTTAAAGATGTTGAATGCCTCCGCCCGAAACTGCCCCTTCAGCCGTTCGGTGACCCCGAAGTTTTTCAGGACCGACATATCCGTGTTGAACCACGCCGGGCCGGATAGCGTATTGCGACCGGCATCTCCCAACGTGCCGATAGCCGGACGTTTCCAAGGTCCACTGGTGTCGCCATTCGCGGCCAGAACGTCGGCTGCTCCCTGGTACCACTGATCGCGCGATTGGCCTGATGCCGAGACATCGCCCACCAAGTCAGGCCGGCAGACACCTACATCCTCGTCCGCTCCGCAATTGGCGTAACTGGCGGTGAAACCTTGACCGCTCATAACTACGACATTCGCATCGAGTTCCCAGCCTCCGACCACGAGGTCCAGGCTTCGCGATGCGTTCCTCAGGAACGAACGGCCCTTGCCAAAGGGTAACTCCAGGATGTTCGCCGCGACGAATACATGATTCCTTTGCCATTCCGGTCTGCCGTAGTTCACGTTACTGTCGATCGTGTAGTAGGCAGACTCATGATTCTTCGCGTGAGACCAGGTGTAATGCGCCAGCAGCGAATAGCTGTTCGAAAATCGTTTCTCGATCTTCGTCTGGAGCGAGTTGTAATGGTTGTCGGCATCGTTTCCGAAGTAGCGGAAGCCTTGGGTCCAACCGAACTTGTTGTAGAACGGCTTTCGCTGGTCCGTGCTGAGTCCGTCGGCAAAGCCAACCAGCGTCGGCTGGTTGATGTCGTAGTCCGGACCTTCGCCGGCGAAGACGTGGGTTCCTTTGTTCCCGACATACGCCGCTTCTAGCGAGAGTGTCGATGAAAGCTGGTGCTGTATCGAGAAGTTCCAAGCGTCCAAAGTGGCTAATCGCATTTTGGAGGGATAGACAAAACTTCTCACGCCAGCCGGAAGCAATGGATTTCCGTTCGGTCCCTTGGGCTGACTGTCGAGGACCGTATTCACATCCAGGAACGGCGGTCCGTACGAAAGGTTGAATACACTGTCGAAATCGTTTGGCGGCGTCAACTGTTGAATACCGAGCACCGGGAGGTTCTGCGTGACACTGTGGCCAAAGATAGAACCGAACGTTCCGACGTCGAACGTTCGCCCGTATCCGATTCGCGCAACCGTCTTGCTGGTCAACTGGTAGGCAATGCCGACCCGCGGCGCGAAATTTGTGAACGAATTCTGAACGAACCCATTGTCCGGCGTTCCATTGACGCCCGCGATCATCACCTCGCCGGTCCCAATGTTGATCCACCCGCCTTTGCGATCTCCGGTGACAGTTTGCGGATAGTAAAGCTCCCAACGCAAGCCGTAGTTCAAAGTCAGCTTGGGGGTAATTCTCCACGTGTCCTGACCGTAGAAGAACTGGCGGTTTTGGCGCTCGCCTGCATCCAGCGAGTTGGATACGTACCGCTGGAAGTTGCTCACTTCGCCAATCATGTAGCTGGCGAGGCTGAGGCCGCCGCCGTTCGGACCGCGCGTTCTATCGGGCGTGAAATACAGCTCGCCGGAGCGATGTTGGTCGCTGGGAACGCGCAGGTTCTCCAAGTATCGGAAATCGACGCCAACTTTGAACGTGTGATTGCCGTGGATGAATGACCAGTTATTCACAAACTGAAACTGCTGCATCTTTTCGATCAACGGGCAATTGCAATTGTCATAGAGCGAGTACCCGAAGTCGAACCCGCCTTGCGCAAATCCTCCCGTGATACCGAAGTGCGGCATGCTCTGCGTGGTGGGATCGTTCGGGAAATTCAGACCTAGGGCGCCGGCGTCCTGAGCGAAGGATCCGGTCGCGAGGGGGTCGACGAAAATCCTTTGCCGGTACAGCCCGAAGCGGAAGTCGGTGAGGATCTTGGGCGAAACGGTGTAATCGAAACCCGCGGCGAGGCTCTGAGGGCGCGTGTCGCCTCTGCCTACATACCCAATATTGTTCAGTTGCGGCCCGCCGCCCTCGGCACCGAAGGCTCCAGGCGCTTGTTTCAGGAACTGCGTGAATGTGTATCGTCCGAACAGTCTGAGTTTCTCGTTTTGAAAGTGGTCCACGCGGATATTGAATACATCGCCGTTGTACTCGTCATGTCCGGATGCCGTATAGTTCGGATCGGTTGCGCCGGCGCCCGCGATGTTTGGCAACGGAACGAACGCCAACAGTTTCTGCGCGGGCTGCGACAATCGGGTCAACGGGATCATGTTTCCGGTGAACGGCTGGCGGCTGGCTGGATTAGCGCCCGACTGTGGATCGAATATGTCTTGCCCGGTCGCGCTGGCAAGAGCGGTCAAATTTCCGCTACGCTCGGCCGCGGTGGGAACGCGGAGGAGTGCGGAGCCGGCGTTCTTGGCTCGCGTGCCCTGGTAATCGCCGAAGAAGAACGTCCGATTCTTGATAAGGGGCCCGGAGATGGATCCGCCGAACTGGCTCCACAGGCTCTGAGGCAGCAGTCGCCCGCTCGAGTCAATTGGCGTCGACTGCGAGAATGGATCTCTGGCCTGGGTCAGATCATTGCGCCGGAACATGAATGCAGAACCGTGAAAGTCATTACTGCCCGATTTCGTCGACGTGCTGACGACACCGGCTTGCGCCTGTCCGAACTCAGCGTCGAAGTTCGCACTCGTGACTTTGGCTTGCACCACCGAGTCGAGGTCCGGAACCACGATCATGTTGCCGTACAAGAAGTCGCGATTATCCGTTCCGTCGAGGATATAACCGACACCCGTAAAGTGCTGCCCGTTAACGTTGACCGCGATGCCGTTTTGCGGATTCTCGGTGGACGTGTCATTCCAGTTGAATTGAATCGTGCCCGGTGTCAGCAACAGGAGTTCGGTGAAATTGCGCCCGAGCGTCGGAAGGTTCAGTACGGCCCGTTCGCTCAAAGTAGTGGCGACGTCGGTCCGCTCGGTTTTCAGAACCGGCGCTTGTTCCTTCACGTCGACGGTCTGCGTGAGATCACCGGTTTGGAGTGTCACGTCAACGGGGGTCACAGTATCCACCGACACGACGATGTCCTGGATGTAATTCTTGAAGCCCTGCGCTTCGACGCGAACGCGATAGCGTCCAGCGATTAAATGCATCTGGCTATAGTTTCCGGACTCGTTGGTCGTAGTCGAATAACCGACATCCCTTCCCACGTCGGTGATGGTGATTTTGGCGCTTGGCACGGCCGCACCCGAGGAGTCGAACACTGTTCCGGCGATGCTACCGTAGACCGCTTGTGCAAAGACGGCCGGGGTTCCGGCGAATGCGAAGACCAACAGCAGGAATGTGGCGACGCGCACGACTGACCGATTCATGGATACTCCTACGCTCGTGCCGGAACACACGTGTGTCTCGGACACGACAAAGCCACCAACGTGGCTCGCCCCCTGTGTGCGTCAGGGGAAAACGATAAGAATTTGCAATACGAGCGGCGGAATCGCAGCCCGACTTCCCAGAAGCCCGGGATCTTGAATTTCCCGGGATTGCAGCAGTATGGCACTGTCCGGGCACCTCGTCAACAAAAATATGCACACGTGTGTCTGGAGCGGACGACGCGCGTTGTGGAGGCTTCGGCAAGGCATTGGGCAGCTCAGTATGGGGGCGGAGTGCCGGGCAGAATCGACGGCGGCCGGAATAGTGCCGTCCGCTTCAGTAGATCGACTGCGCGCCCGATCGCCTCGTCGGCGTCCATCAGCGGATCCTCGTGTTCGATCGACAACACTCCGTCGTATCCGACCGATCGAAGCGTCGAGACAAAATCCGCCCAGAACTGTTCACCGTGCCCGTACCCCAAGGTACGGTATGCCCAGACAAGGTCGCGGAGTCGTTTGCCGGGCTGTACGTCCAGCGCCCCCTGAACCGCCAGGTTGTACGGTTCGACCCGAGCGTCCTTGGCGTGAACGTAACCAATCGCGCCCCCCCAGAGTTCGGATACCGGCGATCGGGTCCATACCCTGGAAGAAGAAATGGCTCGGATCGAGATTCACTGCTGCAATTGGCCCGAGAGCCGCCTGCAACCGCAAGAACGACGATACGTTGTAGACGCAGTTTCCCGGATGCAACTCGAAGCAGAGCTTGCGAACCCCTTCACGCCCGGCCAGTTCGGCCATCTCCGTCCAGAACGGAATTATCTCGGCGTTCCACTGCCACTCGAGCAGCTCGACGAAGTCCTCGGGCCAGGTGGCGACGACCCAGTTCGGATATCTACTTCCATCGGGATCGCCCGGGCATCCGCTCATGCAGACAATCTGCCCGACGCCCAACATGCCGGCCAGCCGGATGGTCTTTCGAGTGATTTCGGCTACCAGCCCCTGATGCTCGGATTCGGGTGAACGGGATTGCCGCTGCAGTTCAACGCCGCCAGTTCTAATCCGTTCGAAGTGATGAGCTTGCAAAATTCGGTACGCGCCGGCGCATCACTCAGGAGTTGATCCAGATGGCAGTGCGGGGCCGGTGAAAAATTGCCTGCCCCAATCTCGACCGCATGGATCCCAAGCCGGGCCGAAGTGGCCAGAACCTCACGAAGGGGAAGGTGCATCAGCCCATCAGTGAAAAGCCAATTTTCATTCGAACACCTCGTTTCGACGACGTGCGGCCAGCCCTGCCGGTCAGCGGCCGGAAGGCTGAGAATTGCGTTCGCGCAGCAGCCGTCGCGCTGTTTCAACGCCACCAGCCTTCTGAATGCCCGGAACAAAGAACCGGTCGAGGTAATCGTTGTCGGTCCCTTCAAATCCGTTCAGGGCGGGGGAAAAGATGACGTCATGAGGACCGGCGGCTGCGGCGAACAGTGCCCAAACTGAGGCATTTCCGAGCCCGATTAACTCGACCGGGCCGCGTGCCCGGGCGTGGAGATGGACAACCGCAGTCAACACGTCCTGAACTCGCGCAGCGTCGTCACTGCGATTGAACGTCAGAAAGTGAGGATCCGAACGTTTGCGGGGCGCCACGGCGCTTCCGGTCTGAAACGCATCCATCAGCAATACCGGTCTCCCGGCGCGCTTCAGCTCTGCAAACGCGCTAGTCGCTTTTGCACTTTCAATGCCCTCGGGATGAATCAGCAACGCTGTAGTACCGCGCCCGATCCACTCGGCCGGGATCTGGTCTCCCCGTCCGGGGCGACTCAAATACAGGCGCGAGCCCGAAACGCTGGCATCGACAGTCTCAGGAATCTCGGTTCCCAATGCCAAAGCCAGGCGGCTGCGAAGGAGTTCCGGATCGCGCTCGCCTTCGACCGCACGCGCCGACCAGTCGCGCCAGGCGGCAAACAGCCCGGCATAATCGAGTGCGTTCGCGGGAAGACTTCGCCCGTAGAGCACCAGCATGTCCTGCAGTTTCTCGATTTGCTCTTCGTCCCTCTCGCGGAGGCTCGAGGCGTCGTTTAACCCGAGCACGTGCTTTCCGAAGAAACGGTAAACGTGCTCGCGGCTCTCGCGGTTGTAGTTGTGGGGCGGGTTGACAAACGCATACTCGACGTCGTCCGCCTTATCGTACAACTCGTAAATGCGCCGGATGGCCGGGTATTCTTCCTGCGGCACGTTCTTCGTCCAATCTTGCGGGCCGGCGATGAGAATCATCGGTCGAGGCGCTGTAAGTGCCGCAAGCTCAACGTTCGACGTGCCGATACGAAGTCCTGCGGCATTTTCGCAAATACATCCGCCTTGCATGATCGCCGAAACCATATTCACGGGCGCTGAAAACGCGATGCGGCTGTCCACTGCGGTCAGAAGGAACGTCTGTGTACCGCCGCCGCTCGCTCCCGTGATCCCCATTCGAGCGGGATCCACATCCGGCAGCGACGAGACGAAATCGAGCGCCCGAATCGAGTTCCAGAGTTGCAGGCCGAGCGGGCTGAAATTCCACAACTGCTCTCGGCGGCCTGCGAAGTCATGCGGAACCTGGCTCGTATCGTTGTAGCCAACCATGTCATACGCGAACACGACGTAGCCATGGCGGGCCATCGTGATCCCCTGCATCGGGGTGGAATTCAGCGGCTGATTTTCGAGGCGTCCGTAGTCCCAGTGCCCGTGCGTGAGCAGTACGGCCGGGTGCCTGCCCGTTTTTCCGATCGGTCGAAACAGATTGCCGCCCAGAAAGAACCCCGGCATGGTTTCGAGGTACACCTTCTCGATCGAGTATCCGTCCCGTTCCAGTTTTCCGAAGACGTCCGGGTGGAGCGGCGTTTTCTCGGGCATAGGATCCAGGCCGGCTGCGAAGAGGATTTGCCGGCGCAGCGCGGATTTCCTTTTCTCCCATGCCGCTAAGCTCCAGTAGACCGGCGGCGCGAAGTGGGTGTCGGTGTTCGGAAGCTTGGTATTGCGACTGTCTTGCGCGGTCGCGGCGACGATCAGCAACGCGGATACGAAAACGGTGATTCGATTCGACAATGAGGGTTTATTTTCGGTCCGAGCGCCTGGATTGTCAATAGTTCTTTGCCACACGTGTGCGCACTTGTGGCGATGCTGATCACAATCCGGTGTTGACATCTCAAGCTCGCTGAGAATAAGCTACTTCATAGCTCTGCCGTGCGATCCCTCTGGCCCCGGCAGGCCCTGGGCAATCTTGGAAACGTGTGTATGAGCAAACCCGCCGGAATTCTAAAGCCGACGTCCGTAAAGGACATCGCGCGAATCGCGCAGGTATCGCATTCCACTGTTTCCAGAGCACTTAGCAACAGTCCACGGGTAAAATCGGAAACCATTGAACGCATCAAGCGCATCGCAGAAGAATCGGGCTATCGCGCGAGTGCCGTAGGCCGCAGCCTCGCCACACGCAGGACACGGACCATCGGCGTTGTCGTCACCACCATCTCGGATCTGTTTGCGGCGGGAGTTGTGACCGGGATCGAGGAAGTGGCCAGTGATCACGGCTACTCCGTCTTCCTCGCGAACTCGAATGCGGACCCCAGTCGAGAGGTGCGCGTCGTCCGGTCCTTCGAGGAACGACGAGTCGACGGCATCATCGTTACCGCATCGCGAGTCGGCGCGCTGCACGTTCCCGCGCTCTCGCAAATGCGTGTGCCGATCGTTCTGTTGAACAATCAGCATCCAAGCGAATTCGTTCATTCGGTGATGATCGAGAATACGGCCGCCACGCGGGAGGCGACACAGCGGCTGATCGAACTCGGCCACCGGCGAATCGCCTACATCGGGGACTGGAACGGGAGCACCTCGGATACCGAGCGCTTCGGTGGCTATCGCCAGGCCATGGAGGGTGCTGGGATGCCCTTTCGTCCTGAACTGGTGGTGCACGGTGATGGAACTCCCGAAGGGGGAATCCGTGCCTGTGGTCATTTGCTTGGGTACAGCCAGCCTCCGACCGCGATCGTCGCCTATGACGACATGACCGCGCTCGGTGTGATCCGCAAGATCTTCGATAGCGGGCTGCGCATTCCCGGCGATGTGTCGGTGATCGGATTCGACGATTTGTCGATCGCGCAATACATGGAGCCGCCGTTGACGACGGTGCGGCAGCCGATGCCCCAGATGGGCCGGCTTGCGATGGAGGCGATGATCGATCTTCTGGGTGGATCGGAAGCAACGCACAACATCCGGGTCCGCGGTGAATTGATCGTGCGGGCGTCTATAGGGCCACCAAAGGACATGTAGTTCGGGGTGGTTCGCGCTCCAAAAGCTCGCGAGGTTCCAGGAAGGGGGAGGGATGCTGAACGTCGGAGTTATCGGCACTGGCGAGATGGGACGGCGGCACGCCCAGAATCTTCGCTCGCGCATACCTGGCGCTCGTTTAGCCGCAGTAGCAGATGTGGACCGCTCCCGAGCGCAGGCCGTCGCCGGAGAGTTGGGCATCGATACCTGGTTCGACAGCGCTGAAGAACTGATCGAAAAAGGGCGCATCGACGCGGTGGTGATCAGTTCGCCTCCGAGGTTCCATGCAGACGCTATCACGGCGGCAGCGTCCTTCGGAAAGCAGATCTTATGCGAAAAACCGCTGGCATTGACGATTGAGGATGCCGACAGCGCGCTCGATGCAGTCACCCGCGCTGGAGTGTTTCTGCAAGTAGGTCATATGCGGCGCTTCGATGCTCCGTACGTCGAGGCAAAAAAGCGCATCGACGCGGGCGAGATTGGCGACGTTGTCATTTTCAAATCGATCGGGCGCGATCAGGAGACCCCGAGTTCCGCGGCAGCTCAGACCGCGATCAACGGAACCTTGTTTCACGATTCGAGTTCCCACGATTTCGACCTCGCCCGGTGGCTCACAGGGAGCGAGGTGGTCGAAGTTCAAGCCTATGCTGCCTCACTCGCGATCCCGGAAATGCAGAAGTATGGCGGGTTCGATTCCGGCGTGGTGAATCTCAAGTTCGAGAGCGGAGCGATCGGCAACGTCGAATCGTTCATGGACGCGAAGTATGGCTACGACGTACGAACGGAAATCGTTGGCACGAAAGGCACGCTGCAGGTGGGTCAGATGGGTCAGACTCCGCTCGTCGCTTTAAGCCAACAGGGCAGCAGACACGACCTGATAGGACACTGGCTGGTCCGCTTCGAGCAGGCATATCTTCGGGAGCTGACCGACTTCGTGGAGAGCATCGCAGCCGGACGGCAGCCTCGCGTTACCGGACACGATGGCCGTCAGTCGCTGGCTATCGCCGTTGCGGCAGTCGAATCGAGCCGTGAGGGACGTCCCGTCGCAGTGAATTGTTATCGGAGAGCCGCCGCCTGAGAAAGCATTTGAAAAACATGAGCGCGACCCCACAACCGACGCTCGAACCCAAGCTGCAACGCGCTCTGCGGCTCCGCGATCTAATCTTCTTCGGGATCGTGGTGATTCAGCCGACTGCTCCCATGCCGATGTTCGGAGTCGTCTCGCAGGAAGCAAGGGGGCACGTAGTAACTACCGTGCTCATCGCAATGATCGCGATGCTTCTCACCGCAGTCAGCTACGGCCGAATGGCGCGCGTGTACCCGAGCGCGGGGTCCGCTTACGCTTACATCGCGGGCGAGTTCGGGAACGTGGCGGGCAGCCTCACCGGCTGGGCGGTGCTACTCGACTACATTCTGAATCCGCTAATCTGCACGATCTGGTGCAGTTCGGCTGCCGCGAATTTCGTTCCCGCGGTGCCCGTTCCGGCCTGGAAGATCTTCTTCGCACTGCTCTTTACGCTTCTGAACCTGCGCGGCGTTGAAGCCTCAGCGCAAACGAATAAGTGGCTAGCGATTGGGTTGGGCGTGGTAGTCGCGTACATGTTGTTCTGTTTTGGCCGGTATCTATTTCACAACGGGCCCTACTCAACCACGTTCTTTGTCAAGCCCTTCTATAACCCGGCCTCATTTTCAATCAAGGCAGTTTCGACCGGCACGTCGATCGCGGCACTCACATACATCGGGTTTGACAGTATCTCGACGTTGTCGGAGGAAGCTCTGAACCCGCGCCGCGATATACTGCTCGCGACTGTACTGACCTGCCTGGTAACCGGAATCCTTGCCGCCGTGGAGGTGTACGCGGCGCAGTTGACGTGGCCGGACTTCCGACACTTTCCGGACCTCGACACCGCTTATGTATACGTCGCCGGAAAGGCTGGAGGACAGTTCGCGTTCGGTTTGATAAACACGACTTTGCTTGCAGCCACGATCGGTTCCGGCACTGCGGCAATGACCGGTGCTGCACGGCTTATGTATGGGATGGCAGCGAACGGCGCTCTTCCTCGTCTGTTGAATCATCTTAGCCCGCGGACAAAGGTACCGAACGTCAGCGTCTTACTGTGCGGCGCCATCGCACTACTCGGAGCTCTAACATTCAGTTATCAACTCGGTGCCGAGTTACTCAATTTCGGAGCTTTCCTGGCTTTTATGGGCGTGAATGCCGCCAGCTTCCACCACTACTGGTTAAAAAGATCGGATCGCAGTTGGAGCCAGGCGGCGATTCCGGCCTGTGGATTCATCGTGTGTCTTTATATCTGGCTCAGCTTACGAACTCAGGCAAAACTTGCAGGATTCGTATGGTTAGCAATAGCGGGCTGCTACTATCTTTCTTTCCGGCTGTTTACCCGGCGTTCAGTAGCCAAATGAGGCTTCTCCTCTGGTAGTAAGTGGCGGTTTGTTGTTGATTCGAAGGACTATTATGGCGGGTGGCCGGATGTCACAGGCGGGTGCTCTATTACTGCGCCCGCCTTGAAACAACTATTGGTGCATCGACATCGTTTCGGAATGAGTTGATGCAATTGGCCGCGTGTCGTTTCGGGCCATCTCTTTTCTTAGCCACGCGTGCGCCAATCGTAACTTGCGACGAACAGTATGTACCGGCATGGATAGTGCCAATGCGGACTCCTCGGCGGTCATCCCGCCGAAGTAACGCATTTCGATAAGCTGCACTTTCTGGGGATCGGTCTTCTCGAGACGCTGAAGAGCGTCATGCAGCGCCAGAACGGGCCGATTCGGTTGCGGCCCCCAATCAGGAATATCCGTCAGTGCCACCTCGGGTGCGCCACGCTTTCCCGCGCTTCTCGCGCGCGCTGTATCTACAAGTACTTGGCGCATCAGCCTCGATGCAATTCCGTAGAAGTGCGCGCGATTCTCGTAGGAAGGATGACGGCTTCCAGACATTTTGAGAAAAGCTTCGTGAACGAGCGCTGTGGTTTGCAGAGGAATTGCGCGAGCTTCACGCCTTAAGTGCGCCCGTGCCAATCTCTTGAGTTCTTCATACACGAGCGGAATGAGGGCGTGCATCGCCGCTCGATCGCCGTCCTGCAGCCGCTGAAGTATCTCCGTCATGTGCATAGTTAACCTCTAGACGAGAACATAGTTATTTTTGTTAGTTCGATGCAGCGGTTACATTTCACGACACCGCTAAATTCAATTATTGTGGGCAGAGTCGAAGTAGACGCGTCCTACAATAAGTTAATGCGAGATCTGCGGTGAAAGTTAGCAAAGCGTAACAGATTGCGATTCGTTCTAATCCGGAGTTATTCAACCGGCTCGGCGGCCAAATGGAGCTGATGGTGAACAAATCCGTTGTTGGGTAGTTGGCTGTCCCACTGCCGCCACAGCGCCACCCGTTGGGACTCCAGAGCCGATGCCCGGTCGTTCCGGCCTGCACGCCGGCTGAGGTCTTCCATCGCTTTGAAGATACTTGACATCGTCACAGCGTCAGTCAGCACGGCTTGGGACCGCGGCGCGGAGGATAATACGTGTTTGAGCAGATCTTCGTACTGTTCCAGCGCACACGTCGGATCACCGGCGCCGGCGCTGTTATCGGCAATCGCGCGCAGTACCGCGTATAAGTGACTGCCAGGCCGGATGCGGGCGGCAGGGTAATCCTTCGTCCGTTTCAGGATTTCCAAAGCCTCGTCAACTCGCGCTGAGGCCTCCTGCCAGCGCTTCAGTCGCCGTAATGGATAGGCTGATTTCGCCAGCAGTTCTGCGCGATCTCGACGCGCCTTCAGGCTGTTGCGGATCTCCCCGAGTCGTTTCAATCCAAGATCATAGACGGCCAGCGATCGCGCGGGATCCCGGTCGCGGAGCACTTCGGCCAACTCCCGCGCCGCCGTGCCCACCCGCGCTCGGCTCGAAGAGTCATTCGGATCTTTTAGAGCGACCGATTCAACAATGTCGAGCCCCTTCTGCAGAACGTCGATCGCCTCCGCAGGCCGGTCGAGATTTACGGCATCCGCTTCACCCAAGATCCGGCCTTCCCGCATGGTAAGTGCGTAAATGGTGAATTGGCGCGTTGTCTCATTCGGATACACGGCCGTTTCAGCGAGCGATTGGGCTTCTCGAATCGCTGTTAGAGCCCCTTGCAGATCGCCCTGGTACCGCAACGCATTGGCCAGTATGCTCTTCGCAAGGCTCAAAATATCGCGGGCATACGGAATAGGTTGTGCCAAGGCGGTAGCGCGCCGGGCGTAAGCGGCCCCCTCGTCGTACCGGTGCATGTTCACGTAAGTAAGTGCAACATTTACGAAAAGGGAGGCAGCACCGGTCATCTCCGATTGCCGTGTATCGCCTTCGCGTAGAAAGCCCTCCAGGTGCACGGCATTCTGGAAGTCGTTGTGGCGCAGAAACGCTTCAATTCGCTCCAGGGTCTTCTGAGCGTGCGCTACGGAATCCGCCCAGCGCTCTTCCGTGTCTGCAATGATCATGCGATCGTGGGCGATTACCGCCGAACGGAATAAGGCGCGGCGATCGTCAGGACGCGAACTAAGTACCTGCTCAATAAAGTGATCCGCTCTTTTGAGGCTCTCTTCCGCCCTCGCTGGATCACCCAGGTTAAACTCGGCGTTTACCCCCTGGATCCGAGCCATGCGCCAGTAACCGTCGCTAATTTCCTGCGCCAGTTCTACATCCCCGTGAGCATCGCGCGAGAGCCCTTCTAGATACTCGAGCGACGCACTAACCAGCCGTTGCCTGGCTTTCACAGACCCCGGGAGCGTTCGGATGGCAAGGTCCAGGTCGATAACCTTATTCGAAAGCTGTCGCAATTCGCCAAATCGCCGCTCTGCAACAACACGTTCACGATTGGCAACATACAGCCCGGTGGAAAGGCTCGCAATTACCAGGACGGTAGCGCTTGCAGGCAGCCAATAATGCACTAACAGCTTGCGTGTCCGGTACCACACATCCGCAGACCGGGCCTGTACGGGCCTGCTCTCCAGGCATGCGCGGAGATCAAAGGCGAGCGCATCCACCGAAACGTATCGTTCTTGCGGTTCGGTACGCAACGCCTTCATGAGAACGACCTCGAGGTCGCCTTTTAGGCCGGGCGCTAACTTCGAGGGCGGAGTTATTCGGCCACCCGAAATGGCCATCGCGATCGCGCCCGCGGAATCGCCGCCGAATTGATGCGGTGACGCCCCGGTTAACAACCGGTATAGAACGGCGCCAAGGGAGTAAATATCTGTTGCCGTGGTTACGGGGCCGCCAACAACCTGCTCCGGGCTCGCGTAGTCCGGGGTGAGGATCCGGGTACTGGTTAGCTTCGACTCATCACTCAGATCAAGTATCTTCGCGATGCCGAAGTCAAGCAACTTCGGTTCTCCGTCTTCAGTGACGAGAATATTTGCAGGCTTGAGGTCCCGGTGCACCACCAGGTTGCGGTGGAGATAACTGACCGCTGCGCATACCTTTAGAAACAAGGCGATCTTCTGCCGGACGCTCAACGCTGCGGTGTACGTGTCGATCGGCTTGCCATCGACGTACTCCATTACCAAGTAAGGTTGCCCGTCCTCGCGGTGGCCTGCGTCGAGTAATCTCGCAATGTTGAAATGAGATAGTCTTGCCAGGATCTGACGCTCGGCGAGAAACCGTTCGCGCAGCGCAGGAGATTCAACTCCAGGGCTCAGCAGCTTTACGGCTACGCGGTGTGTAACTTCGCCGTCCACTCGTTCGGCGGCATACACCGTGCCCATACCACCACGACCCAGTAGATCACCCAGACGGTAGGGCCCGCACTGCGATGTCTGCGGTTCGAGATGGACGAGCGCCTTCCGCGCTACCTGTTCGATATCTCGCTCCAATGCGGTGCTGAAATGAGAGTCGAACGATAGAAGTTCCTCAACTTCGCGCTGAGTCTCGGAGTCAACACTGTGATCAGCAAAGTACCGGATGCGTGCTTCCGCTGACAGATCCGCGATTTCGTAAAAGAGTTCCTCAATGCGAATTCTCATCTTGCGATCGCTTTCTCCAATTCGCCTGTATGAGCCGGAGTTTGCGGCGGAAAAGGTGGAGACTGTCTTATTGACCGTCGGATTCCATCTACAGACTTACAGGAAAGAAGTCAACTTGCGTGGTAGCTCAGTCGATTTTACACCGGCCTCCAAAAACTTGGAATAGGATTAAGCACTTTTTACAAAACAGATACAAAATCTGGCAGCCCCGATCTTCACCAACCCCCAGGTCGATAACTTTGTTCGCCGATTGCGCAATTGTAAGTGAGCAGGCGTAGCGCGTTCCTGATGAGATGCTGCCGCCGTTAATAAGGATTCGATGAGGAACTAAACATTGATATCCGTGATTTTCAGTATTCTCCGATTCCATCGCTGGCTTGACATACTCGGTTCCGCCCGCTCGCGAGGATAATCAGTCAGCCGCTGGCCCCTATCGACCTCGACCTCCATATGACCGCAGCCGCAAATACAATCGCGCGGAGCGATGCCGAATTCGTCGGGAATTACTTCTCGATCCAGACAGTCAGCCGCCTTAAAAGCGTCAACGATGAATCGTGTCGAGGCCCGGTTCGCCTCAATCTTAGGACGGGTGGGCACTTCGACAGATTTTGACCGCCCGGAATGCCAATCCAACTGAACCGATGAACACCAAACACCCGCTTACGTCGTTGCGAGAGAGGCTGAGTTTGTGGCGCCATGCGGCATCGGGGCCGAATCAGGACGGACCTGTCTCCGAAGTATCTCCGGGACGAAGGCTCTCGGCACCATCACACTGGCTATGCGGGGTGACGGATATAGGCAGGCACCGGCGTAACAACGAGGACGAATACTTCCTTTCCGACGATTGCAGATTGTGGATTGTCGCGGACGGAATGGGCGGACACGCCGCGGGCGAGGTTGCCAGCGCACTCACCATTGAAGCGATTGCTGAGTCCATGGTGGGATTCAACGACGACACTGACACGACTGACCGGCTCCGCACTGCATTTGCCGAGGCGCAGGATCGCGTAGTCACGCGTAGCTCCGCTGATGACACATGTCGCGGCATGGGAAGTTGCGCGATAGCGGGAGTAAAAGAGGGCGATGCACTATGTGTCTGTCACGTCGGTGATGTCCGCGCCTATCACTTGTCACAAGGGCGGCTGCAACTCGTTACCAACGATCACTCGTGGGTGTGGGAGAAGTTAGTAATGTCCGGCTTGACAACACCCGAGCAGGCAAGAAACCATCCGGAGCGCGGGAAGATCACCCAGGCGATCGGTGCTTCGCACGGCATTAGGCCCGAACTCAACGAACTTCGTTTGAAGCTCGGCGACCGCGTGTTGCTCTGTTCCGATGGCTTGTGGGAGGCCATTGGCGACCACGAGATTCGCACAGTGCTTGCTTCGAATGGCTCGATGCGGCACCTGGCGTCAGTTCTGGTCGACAAGGCCAACGCGGCCGGCGGGGAAGACAACATCACCGCCGTCGTGTACGAGCACCACCATTAAAATGCATAGTCCGCAAGGCGGCGTGGGGCGTCGAGCCAGTCCTGCCGCTCTCAATAGGGAGTAATCGCTCGAATTACCCACCCGGTACCGGCGCGGGCCAGGGCGACACGAACCCGGTCGCTGTTCACCACCGCGCGGCGACTGCCCTTCGGGACGAGAGACAGCGTTCGCGAACACACAACTGAAGCGGAATCTCCGGTCACTGTTATTGCACCTTGTGTTTGAAGGCGCATTGTCAATGATTTCGCGAACTGGAACTGCTTACCAACGACATCCGCGGTTGTCTCCGGCATCCCCTGCCAGATTGTCCGCAAAGCGCTCAAATCCATCCGGCTGTAAACGGACTCAAATGTTGCCAGCGTGTGCGTGATCGCCTGCTGATCCTGCGCCGCAGTGTCCGCCGCCTCTGCCGGACGCTGTTCGGGCGCCTTCGGAGCAGGAATCGGCGGCGCTACAACTTCCTGCTTCTCGATTCGAGCCAAAAGAGTACGCGCCTCGCCGGCATGAGTGCTACCAGGATGGTGACTGACAAACTCTTGCAATGCGGCCTTCTTGTTCTTATCGAGGGTTTCCCACGCTGCATCGTCCGCTTGCTTCTCGGCGTTCCGTTGCGCCTGTTCCCGCAAGGTGCCGATGCGAGATCGCGCATCGGTGGAATACCGTCCGGCGGGATGCTTGCGAATGAAATCCTCGAGTTCATCCGCTTTTACACTGTTTCGCACGCGCTCCCAATCGTGCGCCTCTGAATCGAGCGAAGCCGACGGAGGCGATTGATGCACAACCCGCTCCATCGCCACTTGTGCGCCTCCCACACGCGTGACCTTCCCGCCTGCGAACACCGCTTCGAACCGTGCGGAACCGTATCCGCCCTTCGCGAGTTCGATCGTATGTCTCCCCGCGCTCACCTGGTCCATGCGAACACTGCCGTTAGCACCCACCTCGCCCGAAGTCTGGCCATCAATGCTGACTTGCGCACCCGGAACGGCGCCATTGATCTCAAGAATCGCCGCAAGTGGACTCAGCACAAACGGTACCCGCGCCTGCTGCCCTTTGACTACCTCGACCGTCTGCGCGCTCGTCGCTGCAAATCCATCTTTCGCCACCCGCACCGAATATTTCCCAACCGCCAGCGGCACTCTCAAGATCCCGCTGGATGTCTTTTGCCGGTAAGGGCGATTGTCCACGTATACCGTTGCGTTGTCCTCGCGTGCGTCAACAACGAGGGTGCCGACGTTTCGGTCAAGGGTTAGGAAGATATTCAACGCCGGGTTTTGCCGGACTTCGACAACCATCCGCTGATCGGAGATCCCAATTTGGCGGACACCGGCCGACAGGTGCGAAAGCTGCAGAGAGTTTCCAGACGGCGAGCTCGTTCCCGCGCGAACTCCGTCGATAGTGAGTGGTTCGCTTCCGCAGTTACAGGCGATCGCGCCGTCGTCCCCGGCGTTCGTCAGCACGGTTGCCTGTAGCTGCTTTGCTACTATCGGGGTCAACAACTCGGGCCGCCGGCCGGTAGTGCTGCGCCATTCCACTTCAAACTCCGCATCGGCGCCGGTGACGCGAATTGTGTGGCGGCCTGGAACGAGTCCTGACGCCGAAAACTGTCCATTGACGAGGTCGCCTGCTCTGCGTCCATCGATGACAACCGAACCGGTACCGAAATTGCTGTTGATCTCGAGCAGTTCCGGTAGGGGCTTCAGGGGCAAGCGTACCTTGACGCCTGGTTCCCCGCCGGTGACGGTGAATGTCTGGGTTGCTGATTCGTATCCGCGCCGGGAGGCCGAAAGATTGTAGGTCCCCGGCGGCAACTCAAGATTGCACTTTGGCGTTCTGCACTCTCGACCATCGATCTGCACAGTAACCCCCGGATCGGCAGAAATCACCAGCGGCACGGCGCCATGAGGATGTGAGAACCACCTCGCGGCAAACAACGCTCCGATGACCACGATTGCAGCGGACCCGAAGAGCACGAGTTTCTTATTCGACAATCCGCTTTGCAGATGGATCGCACGATCGTCAAACGTTTGAGGCGGCCGCGCAGATTCGGGCAAAGGAGCGGCGCTCTCAACCGGCTTCTCTGCGACGGCGCTTTCCGGTTCGATCGAGTTACCACCGCCCGAAGCAGCCTGACTCGCCAGCGAACCGCGCTGGGCCGCCTGCTCTTGCTCCCACTCCTCGCGAAGACATTGCGCCTCGGCACGCTTACCGAATAGTGCGGCCTCCGATGGATACTCCTGCAATGCGTCTTCGAGGCATCGGATAGCACCTTCGAAATCCTGCCTGGCAAGCAACTGATCGGCCGTACGAATAACCGACGCCACCGCCGCCGCTCTCTGGCGTGCCTTCAACGTCTGGCCGGCTTCGTTCGCGGCCATCATCAGTTCCGGTTCTCCGGGAAACCGAGAGCGCGCATCCTTCAACAGCCGGAGCGCTTCGTCAAGTTGTCCGCTCGTAGTCAGTTTCCGAGCTTCGGCTGCAATCCGTCGAACGGATTCCTCGCGCTTCTGCTGCTCCCATTGCGCGGCGTTGTCCTCCTGCAGGCGGACCAGCGCCGCGTCGTCTCCGAAGGATCGTCGCGCCTTAGCGAGCAATTCGGCAGCTTTTGAGAATTTCTTATCGCGCTGTAGTTTTGTCGCTCGCTCGATCGCGCTCGGAATTCCGTCTTCCTTCTGACGGGCTCGCTGGTTCAAGAGATGTCGTTCTCGCTCCTGCAACAGGGTTGGATCGCCGGGCCACTGTCCCAGCCCGCTTTCGATCAATTGCAGCGCGCGGTCGAATTCGTTTGCATCGCCG
Organism: uncultured Acidobacteriota bacterium; assembly: GCA_963720745.1. Taxonomy (GTDB): domain Bacteria; phylum Acidobacteriota; class Terriglobia; order Bryobacterales; family Bryobacteraceae; genus TMP-7. The sequence continues at coordinate 1,741,317 of CAVRGO010000001.1, read as the reverse complement.
AATTTCTTCGAACGGTCGCACAGCGATTCGATCGCTGCCAGCTTGTCCGCGGCCTGTTGTTCCCGTTCGGCCTGCTCCAACACCTTCAGCAGCCCTGCGTCTGACGGGCTCTCGCGAAGAGCCCGGCGGATCAGCGTCGCAGCCTTTGCGGGCTGGCCCGCCCCCATCAACTCCTCGGCTCTTCGAATGACTTCGCGAGTCGCGTCTTCCCGGCGTTGTCTTACCTGTTCCACCTGGAGATCGTTCAACAGCGTCGACAGCGCGGGATCGCCGGCATAATCGCGAAGCGCCGCCTGTACAGCGTCGAGGGCCTCGGCCCATCGCTTCTCCGAGCGCAGCGCTTCGCATTTGCGTACCACCTCATGGATCGCTTCTTCCCGCTCCCAGGAGGACTTCGCCGCCATCATCGTGCCGAGAAGCCGCATGAGCCGGCTATCCCCGGCGTAGATCTTCAGCGTGGTATCCACGACCGCCAAAGCGGCATTGAAATCGTGCGCTTGCGTTAGCTCGTTTGCTTTCGCCTCCGCTTCCGCAATCCGCCGTGCCTTGACGTCGGCTTCGGCCTCTTTCTGCGCGTAGGACAGTAGATTCGCAACCTCGGTATTGGATGGAAATTCGACCGTCAGTTCCTGAAGGCGATTCACCGCGTCCTCGAACCGCCGGTCTCGCAGGCAGGCAGTCGCATCGCCCAATTCGGTACGAAGCCGCTCTTTGCGGTTCTCGTCCTTACGGGCCTCTTCAATGAGCGACAGGAACAGTTGAACCTTCGACGTATTCGCGTCCGGCCCTAAATCCGTAAGTGCCGCCGTAGCATTTTCATAGTCGCGCAGCAGAAGCAGCCCTTCGGCTTTGCGAATCGCATCCTCGACTCTCTGCTCCTTCTGGCGGCGCTCCATCATGCTCTGGATGGCGCGCAACAACTCACTCGCCTCTGGATTCTGCGGATCGTGCTTGAGAGCCTCGGATACTGCGCGGAACGCGGCGGTGAGGTTCTGGCCGCTGAACTCCCGCCGGGCGTCGGCCAGCAGGCTAGTGGCCTTTTTGCTGAGTTCCGCAAGATTGCGCGAATGCTCCAGGAATCCGCGGATCTCCGAGTTTCCGCTGTCCAGCCGCAACGCGGTTTCGTAACTCTGTACAGCTTCGGTGAAGCGCCGGTTTGTCAGATGCCCCTGGGCAACTTTCAGCAACGCATCGATCCGAGGGCGGATCGTTCGACTCTGAATCCTCCTTTCCAACGTTTCCCAAAGTGCGCGGGCCACCCGGTCGGCTGGGTCCAGGCTCAGCACCTCGCGCACGAGTTTCTGGGCCTGCTCCAAGTCGTTGTTCTTGAAGTGCTCCTGGGCGTCGGAAAGCAACTCCGCCGCCCGCGTGCGTTGAAGTTCGAGGCGGATCGGATCGATGTCGAATTGAACCTGCTTGAGGCTTTGGTAACGGAATTCGCGATCTTTTGCGAGCGTCCGGCTGATCACCACCTGAAGTGAGTCGGGAAAGTCCGCAACGAACTTCCGTATTGGCGGCGGCTCCTCGAAGGCGGCCTTGTACATCAACGATTGCGTATCGGCCGCTTGGAACGGATGCCTGCCGGCCACAAATTCGAAGAAGATCACGCCGTACGAGTAGATATCGCACAGCGCATCAACGTCCGGCGTTCCCTTCAACTGCTCCGGGCTCATATAGAGCAACGTCCCAATGACGAAGCCCTCTTGAGTCAGCCGCGTTGTTTCTTCATTTCGAAGCAGTTTGGCGATGCCGAAGTCCATGATCTTCACCCGGCCGCCGGGCAGCACCATGATGTTCGCCGGCTTTACGTCGCGATGGATGACGCGGCTCTCATGCGCACAGGCGAGACCTTCGGCCACCTGCGACATGATGTTGCATTTTTCGAGCAGCGTGAGCGGTTTATGCGACCCGATGATCTGCTGGAGAGTTTCGCCCTCCAGAAACTCCATCGCGAGAAACGGGCTGCCTTCGTGCTCGCCGTATTCGTAGACGGTGACGATGTTCTCGTGGCGCAGGTTCCCGGCGACGATGGCCTCGTTGCGAAAGCGTGTCAGTAAGTCAGGGCTGGATTCCGTCAGGACTTTCACAGCGACATGCCGTCCCACGGATGGGTCTAGCGCGTGATAGACGCGGCCGAATCCACCACGGCCGATCTCTTTGATGACTTTGTATCGTCCGATCTGGCGGATTTCCGGTCGCATCAGCGCGATGTTCCTCTGCAGCGCCCGCACTCACCCGCCGTTTGGCGATGCGTGCTGACGCAGGGGTTCAGATGGTTATGGATGCTTCAATAATGCAGAATCGATCGACTTACGGATGGTCCGCCGACCGGAGACCGGTAGCGAGAATTTGCGGCCGAGCCACCTCACCTTTTTGACTCCCACCGCCCTAACGCATCACCGCAGGGAAGACTCCAACCTTAAATGCGTATTGCGGCGTGGTAATTCGCCCCTGCCTGTTGCGTTTCGCGAATACATCATGAACGATATCGTTCGTTACTGGGGCACGGTTACGTACGCGGATCCTTCAAACGCCTTTCCCTGAAAATCCGGAAAGCTGGCGTACGGATCGAAGTAATAAAGTCGAAAATGAAGCAGAGCGTTGCACGGAGACGGCCCCGCTGAGCAGTAGATGACGCCCGGCGTGAGTTGCGATGGCACTCGAAGGTCCACGCGGAGAACGAATTGATTCGCCGGTGTAATAGAAGCAACCTCCCATCCGTTGTCTGTCGCAACTTGGAGCGGTGCCGGACCGTTGCCCGCAGGAAGGAGTTCGAGCGGAACACCGCTGAGACCGTTCACGAACGCGGAGACGGTCGCACCAAGCGCCGCAGGATTGGTTTGGGAATTCTGCGAGCCGTCGGAATTGAGAATGACGGGGAATAAGCTCGGATTGGCGAACGCTAAAAACAACTGCAGTTCGTCCGAATGTACGCCGTTGACTGCCACCTGCATCAAGGCCGAATGCTGCGAAGCGGGAAACTCGGGCACGGCGATATTGATCTGAGTGGACGAGACGTACAGAAGTGGAGCGCTCATCGAATCGAAGTTGACGCGGACGCTGGCAAGAGTGGTCGTCGCCGGATCATCGGCGGCAATTCCGGAAGCCGGGCCCAAGCTCGTGCCGAAGATACTCAAAACCTGATTTCGCGCAGCCGGACCAATCGGCAGGAAATCTGCCCCGTCCATAATGCAGGCAATTTGCGGCGTTCCGGCGGGTGGCTCCGGTCGAGAGAAGTCTACGGCGCCGAGGTACGCGCCGAGTCGCGGAACAATGTCAAAAGCTTCCGGCGCGATCGGATTCGAAATATTGGGGAAATCGGGCAGAGTCACCGCTCCCGCCGCCCACAATACGGAGCCGAACAGAGCAGCACTGGTAAGGCTGAGTTTGGAACCACCGAGGAAACGTGAACTAACCACAGCTCCTGAGTTCGCGTCCACTTCAGCGACGTAGCCGGAAACGCGAGCTTCCGAGAAAGGTCTCGCCGGCGGCAGACACGCGGCTGGAATATTTGAGAGCGCCGGGATTTCCGCGGGAACCCCGAAGCTCGATGCTGCCGCGCCCACGTTTCCGCCGGCATAGACCATCCCGCTCGTGTTCAGTTGCACGCCTGAGCCGCCGGCGGGAATAGAGAAAAGCAACCGTTGGCCCGCCGCGTCGAGTTTCGTAAGGAAGGGCAACGTCAGGTATGCCGGCGGCGGCTCAGCTCCTAAAGAGGGCGCATCGACGGTGTATGGATAACTGGCTCCGGCGAAGCCGGTAACGTAGGCGTTACCTCCGCTATCGACCGCCAAACCGTAGTTCGTCGTATTCTTCATTCCGGTCAGCGCGGTGGAATAGATCAGCCGCGATCCAGTCGGATCGACCTTAGTCACGTATTGATTCGTCCCCGCAAACGGGAACGCGCAATCGGGCGACGAACAATTCCTGACAGCGGGAAACGTTGTCTGATAAGCGCCCGGCGTCGTTGGATAATCGAGTTGCGTCGTCGTGCCCGCGACGTAAATGTTTCCCGCATCGTCGAGAGCGATCGCGCTGCCGCCAATGCCGGCAGCGGAGAAGATTACTTTCGCTCCCGTTGCATCGAGCTTCAGCAGGTAGGCGCCGATGTTGCCGGGACTGTGATAAGCCCCAGCCGTCGAAGGGAACTGAGGTTCGTTCGCGCCACTGAAGACGGATCCGCTCACCAGGATGTCGCTCGCCGTCGTGATCGCAACGGCTTCAGCCGCGCTCGAAGAATCGCCGCCGAGGATCTCGGAAAACACGATTCCACCGGATTTATTGAGCTTCGTGATAAACGACCGCTTGCTGAAATTCGGTGCCCCAGGAAGTGCGCCCAGGTTTCTGCCGTTCGTCACCGGGAAATCGGGTGACTGCGTGTAGCCTGCAATATAGGCGTTCCCCGCACTGTCCACCGTCAACGCACGAGCCGAATCGTATTGCGAACCGCCAAGGTACCGAACATATATGTAGCGGGTCCCGGTGGGATCCAACTTCACCACGAGCGCGTCAACTTCCGAAGTCGCGCGGTCCACGACCGCATCGCCAGTCAGATAAACATTGCCTTCCGCATCGACGGCGATCGCCTTGGGAGCAAAACCTTCTCGCAAATATGTAGAGTGCGTCAGTGCGGGAAATGCGGCAGCCGTGTGGGCGAACGCGATCCCGCAGCCGATCCAAAGGCCAATAAGCTTCACGGTGGCACGAAAACCTCTTCGGCTCTCGACTATCCGGTCACAATCCCAAGACCTCAACATTCGGCCGTCATTGCATCAATAGTGGTCCGGGCGGCCGAAACGCAATCTGCGGGGAACGCCAGGACAGTGCACGAGCGCTGGCATGTGTCGGGTGTCTCGCATTCCATCATGTACCTCGGCGTAAGGTTTCCCAGTCATACCTGCGTAATCGAGCAGCCTTTTTAGCACCCCGGCTGGCGTTACGGGTGTGCCGGCGCTAGCTCGCGCAACCGACGCTCCAGGAACCGGCGCTCGCTATCGTTCGTCGCCAGCGCGAGAGCCTGCGCGTAAGTCTCCGCAGCTCTCTGCGATTGCCCGAGACGGCGCATCATATCGGCCCGTGCCGAATGAAGCAGATGATAGCCGTCCAGATCACCGGTTGCGGCAAGCGCATCCATCAACTCCAGCCCGCGTTCCGGCCCGTGCACCATCGCGACTGCTACAGCGCGATTCAGCGAAACCACTGGCGACGGCTGCAATTGCTCGAGCAGATTGTAGCAGGTGAGAATCCGCAGCCAGTCCGTGTCTTCAGGCCGCTGGGCCTGGCAATGCACCGCCGCAATTGCGGCCTGCAGGCCGTAAGGTCCGGGACCGCCCCTCAGTGCCTGCTCAACCAGCGGAAGCGCCTCTTCGATTTGCTGGCGGTTCCAAAGTGTACGATCCTGCTCTTCTAATAGGACCAGATCGCCGGCCGCATCGAGCCGGGCGGGGCGGCGGGCGTCGTGTAACAGCATGAGTGCTAACAATCCGGTTGCTTCCACCGGCGGCGAGCTCATTAATGAGCGGACCAGCCGAGCGAGCCGGATCGCCTCGGCACAAAGATCGGTCCGAACCAGCGGACCGCCCCGCGTCGCCGCGTACCCTTCATTGAAAATGAGATAGATGGTAGTAAGAACGGCCTCGAGCCGCTCCTCCATCTCGCTCGCGCCCGGCACTTTGTACGGAATCCCCGCATCCCGGATTTTGCGTTTGGCCCGGACAAGTCGCTGCGCCATCGTGACCGGTGCGACGAGAAACGCGCGCGCAATCTCGTCGGTTTCAAGTCCACCCAGCACCCGCAGCGTCAGGGCCACCTGCGCATCCAACGCGAGAGCCGGATGACAGCAAGTGAAGATTAGCCGTAGGCGCTCATCGGCGATTTCGGCTGTGTCGTAGTCCGGAACCTCGACCAATTGAATCGCCCCAGCCTCGGCCAGCGATTCGAAGGAATCCGTGAACCGCGAGCGCCGTCGCAGCCGGTCGATCGCCTTGTACCTCGCGGCCTGTATGATCCACGCCCGCGGATTGTCGGGAACGCCGTCGCGCCGCCACTGGTCCACTGCGGCAGCAAAAGCCTCTTGCGCCGCCTCTTCCGCCAGCTCGAAGTCGTTGAAATACCGAATCAGGACGGCGATAATGAAGCTCCAATCCGAGTGGTAGAGCTTTTCGATCACCTGGTCGCCGCAGATTTCCATACACCGATCATAGAAAAAGGTGAAAATGTTCGACACGACTGTCGATCCGCACGGGCCTCGTGCGACTCATGAATGGAGACGCAAATGAAATACATGTTACTGATTTACATGGACGAGAACGCGTTATCGCAAGCCGAGAGAGAACACTGCTACGAGGAATCGGCACAGCTGGCCCGGGACCTCGATACGAGAGGACAGTACCTGGCGGCGGCGCCCCTTCATCCCACCTCGACGGCGACCAGTGTTCGGGTCCGCGACGGTAGGCGGTTGGTTACCGACGGGGCGTTCGCGGAGACTCGGGAGCAACTCGGCGGATATTTCCTGATCGACGCTAACGATCTGGACGAAGCGATTTCCATCGCGGGCCGAATTCCCGGCGCGCGAACCGGAACAGTCGAAATCCGGCCCGTTATCGAGGTTGCCGGCCTGCCCGAGCACCAGGCGCAGCGAATTGGAGAAACCGTATGACTTCACCAATGCCGCACGCAAGAGTGATGCTCCAGGATGCGAGCGGAGCCCGCGCCCTGCCGCGCTGGCAGTCGCGGACCGGACTCGCAATCACCGCCCTTTGCGGATTCTTCCTCATATTCGATGCGGTGTTGAAACTGGTGAAGCCGCCAGTCGTCGTTGAAACCACGGTTCGCCTCGGATATTCCGAGAGCGTCATCGTTCCACTGGGAATCGTGCTGCTGATCAGCACGGTCCTCTACTTAATACCTCGCACAAGACTTCTCGGCGCGATTCTGCTGACTGGCTATCTCGGCGGAGCGACCGCCACGCATGTTCGCGCCGGCCAGCCTTTCGTGTTCCCGATCCTCGTCGGGATGCTGGCGTGGGCCGGGATCGCCCTGCGCTCCCGCGCGCTGCAGAATGCGCTTTTCACCGGTATGCGGAGCGATTCATCGACGAACGCAGCCGGCGGGAGTCGCGTATGAAATACATGCTGCTGACTTATCTGAACGAGAAGCACTGGGCGGACCTCGGCGAGGCCGAGCAACAGCGAATTATGGCGAAGTGCGATCCGCATGTTCGGCACCTCATCGAGAGCGGCAAGTTCCTGGCCGGCGCTCCGCTGCAACCGACATCGACCGCGGCCACGGTGAGTTCTCAAAACGGCAAGCGGTGGGTAGTGGATGGCCCCTACGCGGAGACTCGCGAGCAAGTCGGCGGGTACACCTTGATCGAAGCCGCCGATCTGAACGAAGCAATCGATATCGCCGCGGGATTCACGGGCAATTCTGAACTCGTGAGGATTGAGGTTCGCCCGCTGGTCGAGGTTCCGGGTTTGCCGTCGCACTAACACTGATGGCAGTCGGGGTACCATAGGCGGCAGCAGAAATAAACGCCGCCGGGTGTCGATTTTAGCATTTGCCGTTCGACACAGTAACAAGAAAGAGATCCACTGGGAGGATCGTTCATGACCGAGGTATTGATGTCCTGGGCGCGCGAGTTGAAGTTTGCCGTCCGCTCGCTATCGCACACGAAATGGTTGACCGCCACCGTTGTCCTGACGCTCGCGCTGGGTATCGGGGCGAACGCTGCGATCTTCACGCTAGTACGGGGCGTCCTTCTCCGGCCGCTTGTCAATCGCGATGAGGATCGGCTGATCTATATCCGCCAGCATGCGCCAGGACTTGGACCCGGCACAGTGCCGTTCTCCGTGCCGGAAATCCAGGACCTTCGCGCCGGCGTGAAGACCCTGAGCGCACTCGGAGAATTCTCGACCATCGGTTTCACAATGCTCGGACTCGGCGAACCTCGAGAGGTGCAGGCCGGAGTTGTGGACGGCAACTACTTCCAGGTGATGGGTCTGCATCCCGTGCTGGGACGTCTTCTGGGAAAGGGGGATGACGGTCCGAATGCTGCCGGAGCGGCTGTGCTCACGTACCGTTTCTGGTCAAACGAGATGAAGTCCGATCGGGCGGTGATTGGCAAAACGGTGAGATTGGGGACGCGCTCCGCGACAATCGTGGGCGTCATCGAGCCATCGATACCTTATCCCGCGGAAACCGAAATCATTGCGAATGTCGTCACGAGCCCTCACCACTTGTCGGCCACCATGGTTACCGGCCGGGTGCACCGCATGACCCAGCTTTTCGGAAGGCTCGCGCCAGGGGCGGATCTCGCGGCTGCCAATGCGGAGCTGAAGGTGGTGTACGGCGCGATGATCCGTCAGCACCCGGAGGCGTATTCGGCAAAGGCGAACTTTCAAATCGACGCCGTGCTGTTGCGCGACCAAATCACCATGAATGCCCGAACGGTGTTGCTGGTGTTAATGGCCGCTTCGATACTCATTTTTGTCATCGCGTGCTCGAACGTGGCGAACCTGATCCTGGCGCGAACCGTGCGCCGTGAAGGCGAACTGGCACTGCGGGCAGCACTCGGCGCGGGAACAGGAGCGTTGCGCCGCACGCTGCTGGCGGAGAGCCTGGTTTTGTGCGTGACCGGAGCCCTCCTCGGAATAGCGATCGCCCGACCGATGGTTTCGATTCTCGCGCGATATGCCGCCAAGTTCTCGGTTCGCGCGGTTGGCCTTACGGTGGACACGAGCGTCCTTTGGGTGGGAGCCGTGCTGGCTGTGATCGCGGCTGTGGTTTTGGCGTTTGTTCCGCGACTTCCCGCCTCCGACAGTTCTCGCGGGTACAGCCTGGCCGGCAGCAATTTCCGCATCACCGCGAGCACCCAACGGCGGCTGCGAGCGTTTGCCGCGGTTCAGATCGCCGCGTCGTTCGTGCTGCTTGCCGGGGCCGCCATGCTCGTCAACACGCTTCTATCCCTTCAAGCTGTGCGAACCGGATTCGACACTCATCGAGTGCTGACCGTGAACGTCCCCGTTGTGGCTTACGGTAAAACACCGGAACAGATTCTCAACTTCTACAAGGAAACGATCCGCCGCGTAACATCGCTGCCGCAAGTGGATGGCGTTGCGGTGGGCACGTTCCTTCCCTGGCGGGACGGCGGAAAATTCGGGCCGGGATTCGAGTTCTCCACAGATGGCCACGTCAAAGCGGCAGGCGAGGAGAGCCCGCTTGCACGTTTTCGGACCGTGTCGCCCGGCTATTTCGCTTCGGTAGGCGTGCCCATCATCGCGGGCCGCGACTTCAACGACTCCGATCGTAAAGGCGGCGAGCGCGTTGTGATCGTCAGTGAGAGCCTCGCTCAGCGAATGTTTCCGAATCAGGATGCAGTGAACCATCACATGACGTGGACCGACCCGATCATAAAGTTTATCGACGTCAGCGGGGAACCACGGCGGATCATCGGCGTGGCGGCGGATGTGGACGACGAGAACGTTGTCCCCGGCCCGGCGATCACCGTATATCATCCGTTCTCGCAAGAAGAACTGTGGTCCGGGAACCTGTTCGTGCATGTTCGCGGCAATCCCTATGCGCTCGTTTCGCCGATCACGCGAATCATCCGCGATATGTCGGCGGACCAACCCGTCGAGCATGCTGCGACGCTCGAAGACATTCGCACCGAAGTGCTTACGCCTGACCGTCTGAACACCTTCGTATTCGGCGGCTTCGCGGCCGTGGCACTGGCGATTGCGGTGGTGGGTGTGGCCGGCGTTCTTGCGTTCTCGGTGAGTGGACGGATACGCGAGTTTGGAATACGGCTTGCCATCGGGTCACAACCTCGTCATCTGATTGCCGATGTCGTCGGCCAGGGTGCGGTTATGGCCGTCCTCGGGATTGTTGCGGGTGGCGCAGGCGGCTACGCTTTGGCAACTCTGGCCAGCAGTTACATCCACGAGATGAAGATGCCCGGGACGCTAGTCATCGCAGGTTCGGCGGTTGTGCTTTTTGGAGCGGCCGTTATCGCTTCCCTAATCCCCGCAGTGCGCGCCGCACGAGTCGATGTAATGGAGGCCCTTCGTTCAGAGTGAAATCGACGGTTTCAGTTGCCGCCCATATGCGCCAACCAGATGTTGCCGCCCATTTCGCCGTTCACGAACACAAGCGTGTCTCGTCCCACCTCCAGACCGGCGTACACGGGATTGACGTTGAGAAGTGATGAACGCGCGTTATGCGAATGGTACACCGCGAATGGTGGGCCAAGCGGACTCTTCGTCGCATGCTCTAACCGCTGGCCCCAGATGCACCGGAACCCATCGCGGTCCGAGAGGAAATACAGGAGGTTCCCATCGGGTGACCAGCGCGGCTTGTCATCCCAGCCGGTGCCGGCGGTCAGTGGATGCCAGCCAGTTCGCGAAATGGGACAGGCGCCGAACGGGGCCAACCAGATGCGAGAGGCACCGGCGGTCACTTCCTGAAAGGCGATCCAGCGATTGTCCGGTGAGATTCGCACCTCCGTAAAGGTCGCCGCCGATTGCACCAGCGGCATCCTCCCGCCACTCGCCAATTCGAGGAGCCCGAGTCCACCTGCAATCTGGTACACCAGCTTGCCGCCGTCGGCAGAGAAGGCGTAAGGACGCCCGCAGCTGGCGCAAATCACTTGCGGTTCTTCGAGCTGGTGAAGCGGGCCCACCGAAACGGTGTAGATTCCGCCCTTCGATGCGTAGACAATCCGCCGGCCGTCCGGGCTGATGAGCGGTTTCGCCACGACATCGATCGCACCTTCGCTGCCGGATGCAAAGTCGCGGACCACAATGCTATAAACCCCGCCGAAGCCGGGCTGGCCTTTCCCATAGCGCGTCGAGACGTAGGCCAGGCGCGAACCGTCGAGGGTTAACGATGGCCAGTCGTTAATGCCGCCGCCAGTTATCCGTGTGGGTGCGCCGCGTATCTTGCCCCGGTTCGCCTCTAACGGGATAGACCAGATGTCGTAATTCCGCGAGAGTCCAGCAAACGGAAGTAGCCGGCCGACAGGTTGGAATGGCATCTCCTTCCCACTTCCGCTGGTGAGCCGGTGAAACTCGCCGCTCAGGCGCGGAGGATTTCCGGAAACAGCTGCCTGATACAAATTCGCGACTCCGCTCCCAAGTGCGCTGAACACGATCGATCGGTTATCCGGCATCCAGCGGACGGGCACAGGCCACGTCGCTGCAACCAGCGTTATCCTCTTGAGTCGTGCGAAGCCCATGGGTTGCGGCCGGCCGGTAACGCCCGTTCCCGGGTTAAACGAGGCCACCCACACCTCGGTCCGAAATCCCCCCGGCGCGATCACGGCTACCCAACGTCCGTCGGCCGACCAGACGGGCGCGACAGCCTTCTCGAGTTCGGGAAAGATTTGCCGCGCAGCCCCGCCGCTGCTCGAGGGCAGAACGTACGCGCGACCGCCAAACTCCCCGCTACCCACCCCGACCCAGTATGCGATCCACTTTCCATCCGGCGAAAACTGGGGCGCGCGACCTAGCGGCACCAGTTTCCCTGGCACCCCTCCAGCGGTCTGGATCACATAGATGCCGCCTCCATCCTTCTCAGATCGAAAAGCGATCCGCGTCCCGTCCGGAGAGAATGAAGGTTCTTGTTCATCGATCGGATCGTCGGTGAGGCGCACGGGCAGGCCACCCGCGAGCGGCTGAATCCAGAGATCCAGATCACCGTTTCCCGCGCGGTCGGAAGCATAGACGATCATCTTGCGGTCCGGCGAAAGAGCCGGATCGGTGGTCCACCCCGCCTCCCGTGTCACCGCCTCGATCGTGACCTCCTCACTCGGTCTGAGGATGTGATTCAACCACCAAACTCCGGCGATGATCGCCGCCAGGACCGCCACAGTCGAGGCGAACATTGACAGGAACCGAACCCGGCCGGGCGTGCTTCCGATAAGAGCGTTGCGCTTCGGTCCGGATGCCTGCGCCAGTGCTTGGAGCGCAATCTTCAGGTCCGTCGCCGTCTGAAATCGGTCTGCCGGGTTATCTTGGAGGCACAGCGCGATTATAGTGGCCAGTGGTTTCGGCGGCCTTGGTAAAGCGCAGTGCCCACTACTCATATCTCGGAGAACTGCACCCAGAGAATAGATATCCGATCTCCCGTCGAGGGCTTCGCCCCGGGCCTGCTCAGGCGACATGTAGCGGGGTGTGCCGGCATATCGACCTGAGGAAGAGCCCGCGGGCAGCGCGATCCCAAAATCGGTTAACTTCACTTGCCAGTCGGAGCTGACAAACAGGTTGCCTGGTTTGACATCGGCGTGGACGATACCGCGACTATGTGCCGCCTCGAGGGCCTCGGCCGCCTGAATCGCGATCGCGATGGCCCGCTTCAATTCGAGTGGTCCAGTTTCGAGGATCCGGCTTAGCGGCTGTCCTTCCAGATACTCCATCACCAGGCACGGTCGTCCCTCATGTTCCTCGAAGCCGAAGAGCGTGCAGATTCGTGGATGATTGAGTGAGGCGACGATTCGAGCTTCACTGCGGAGGCGTTCGAATACAGGCGGGCGAAGGCTAATTTCTGCAGGCACGAATTTCAGGGCGACGATCCGCCCGAGCCGAAGATCCTCTGCGCGGTAAACCACACCCATCGCTCCACTGCCAGCTTCGTCGAGGAGACGGTAGCGAGGCCCGTTTTCGAATCTCTCGATGGCTTGGCCTGACGGCAGGAGACGATAGCCCTTTCGGGGCAGAGTCTCGATAAAGCGCGGTATGCTGGCCGAATCTCCGAGGGTCTCCCGCAACCTGGCCACTGCTGAGTTAACGCTGTGCTCAAAGTCGACAATTGTTCCGTTGGGCCAAAGTCTCTCCCGGATCTCCTCGCGCGAAATCACCTCGCCAGGACGCTCGAGGAGCATCGTGAGTATCTCGAGCGACTGATCGGGTAGGCGCAGCCGGATGCCACGCTTGCGCAATTCGCGTGCCTGGAGATCGAGTTCGAACACGCCGAACCTGACGGCCACGCTCATATTCCGCACGCCCGCCGTTATTTTGTTCGAAATGTTTCATTTTTTCAAGGGGTTGTGGTGTGTAGAACGTGTGATCTCCGAAGCATTTCCTTGCACAACCCGGCTGGCGCATCATCGACCCGGAAAGGAAAAATATGCGTCGCAGTTTAATGATCGTGCTGGCAATCGTGCTGATCGCAGGCGTTCCATGTCTCGCGCAAACGGTGGGAAGCTGTACTCCGGCTGGAACCTGGTTCGGGGGGCAGGACAATGGCGCCAAATACCTGTTGACTATCGTCCCGAGTGGCGTCAGATGGATGACCACCCCATACCCTCGACTCGCAGTCGTCTACACCATCATGTACCAGGCCGCGTTCAAGCCCCGAGTTACCGTGCTCACCCAGTACACAGGTGAACTGGTGAACGAGCGTGGAACCAGCTATCGGGCTCAGATCATCGCCATGGTGAACCAGAGCGATCTGCCGCCCGGAACGGACTCGCCTTCCAACACACCACAACTCTACGCGATTAGAGAACGTGGGGATCTCACCGACTGTAACACTCTGAATTTCGTCATCGACTTCTTCGTGATCTCTACGTGGAGTAGCAACCTGGTGCCCTTCAAAGATACGCCGGATTCATCCAGGTTGGCGCCCGGTGCGGTCATCAAGGAAACCTACCACCGGATGCCCACCGATTGCCCTCAGTGTCCTGGTAGCAATTGAGGTCTCTAGAGCTGCTTGGCTAATCGGCGCGATCGAGCTGGCAATCCCCCCGGCGGTTCGCCAAAACAGGCTAGCTCGCCGACACCTGCGTCTTCGCCGCTTGCTTTGTGCTACGTTTCGCGTATGGAGGGAGAAACGGCTCCTCGCGGCGATTCGATGCTGGGCCAGGTTCGTCGGCGCGGGCAAGGGTACCTCGGATACCTGTTCTGGGTCCTATTGGTTCTGCTCTTCCTCTGGGCGGCGAACCTTTGTGCAATGCTGTTCGACCGCTGGGTTCAACTACTTCGTGGTCTGCGCCGAACGCTTGGACTTAGTGCGCCTGCGACCGGCCCCGACTGGTGGATCATTGCCGGGGTGGGGTTCGCCGCGACCGCGGCTGTCCTACTGGCACTGTTGGGCTACCGCGCGTATCGTAGTGCGTGGAATCGCAGACTCCACGCAACCTGGGGAGAGTCCCTGCCCCGCGCACACACTCGTATTCTGAAGTTACCGGCTGTCGCCGGCGAGCCCACACTTCGGCGTAAGGCCGCCTATCTTGAGGCGCTACTCGCGCGGCCGAGTTGGAATTGGCCCGAACCGGTACCACCCTTTCAAGATCGCAACGGTTATTGCGCCGCCGCGGCAGGGGCTCTGCGCAGTATCGAGGCGGACATAGCACATCGCGCGGTGACCGTGGGCCTGGTGGTTGGATTGAATCGCAATTCACTGATCGATAGCTTGACCATCGTCGCAGCGGCATTCGAACTGCAGTTACACGTGCTCACACGGCTTGGCAAACGACCCACACCCCGAACATGGCTCGAACTTCTGAAGCGTAGTGGCGCCAGCCTCTTTCTCAATACCTATGTGACTCGCGAAGATGCGCTTTACTTGAACCTTGCGATTCGCAAGGCCGCGTTCGGCGTCGAGGTTGTGTCGGAAGGGGTGCAGAACACTTTGGCGGACATCGATCTCGATGAGGTGCTTGGCCACAGTTCCATCCCGGGGCTCACAGAATTCGCCCAACTGGCATCATTGGGAATGAGCGTCGGCGCCTCGGGCCTCCGGCTGATCGGGAGCTTCGTCGAGCACACCGCGAACGATCTCCTGCAGGGTGTTCTGGCGGCTGGTATCCTCTACTACCACGGGATGGCGCTCGCCGCGGAATGCCTCGCGCTGGACGAAGAGCATCGCAGACAACCCGACATGACTCGGACCATGACGCAAGCGACAGCGATGGCCTGCGCGCCTGCTGGTCGCCTCCTGCGAGATCAGGTCCGTAGCATGAGGCAATTCCTCCGCCAACGGCGGCGCCAGATGATTGGGATCGCAAGAGATAAGGTCGGAGGTGCCACAAGCACGATGCGTGACACTATCAAAGGCATGAAGGACCGCGCGACGGGACTTTTCGGCAAATCGCCCGATGTGTCGCCTCCGGGTTCCGAACCAATGGAGTGATCGAAAGTAACACGCCCGCAACTGCTACATTGGCGTGTGCTGATACATCGGGAGAATTCAAATGACCAACGATCTTGCAACACGCCTGGCGACGGCTGTAGAGACCGAGTCGGCCGCCCTCCGGCAAGTGACAGAACAGGAGGCCGCGATCCAGCAAGCCGGTAAATGGTCCCGCAAGGAAGAAATCGGACACCTCATCGATTCCGCCGCCAACAATCACATCCGGTTCGTTCGCGGGGCCATCGAGCCGGAGTTCCGCGGTCCCGGTTACGATCAGAACGTCTGGGTGCGCCTCCACAGTTATCATGAGCTGCCCTGGGCCACACTGGTTGACTTCTGGTCTCAGTACAACGCCATCCTGGCTCGAGTGGTGGCCAATATCCCGGCCGATCGGTTCGCTGCACGCTGCTGGGTCAAAGATGTGGAGATGACGCTTGGATTCGTGATTGAAGATTATATGCGGCACATGCAGCATCACCTCGATCACATTCTGCGGCGCGAAATAGTAACCGAATACCCGGCTCGTACCGTCGCTATCTGACAATGACTGGGAAATTGCTAATTGCCTCGGCGCTGTTCACCTGCGCCATGTTGTCCGCCGAACGTGGTGAGGAGATAAAGCTCTGGCCCAATGGAGCCCCGGGCTTCGAAGGGCTCAAGGCGGAAGAGGTGTTCGAGCCGTCGAGCAATTCCAAGCTGCCGAAGCGATTCACGGTGGTGCACTACCCCTCGATTTTCGTGTTCCTGCCGCCATCCGGCAAAGCCAATGGAACCGCCGTGGTGGTGGCACCGGGCGGCGGGCATTCGCAGTTGGTGATTGACAAAGAAGGTTGGGAAATCGCCGAGTGGCTGAACCAGAACGGGGTGGCGGCGTTTGTGTTGAAGTACCGGCTGGCGCGGGCTTCTGGGTCGGCGTACACCGTGCCTGGGCACGCGCTTCCGGACGCCCAACGCGCGATCCGTCTCGTGCGCAGCCGCGCGAAAGAATGGGGTGTCGATCCAACCCGCATTGGCGTTATGGGTTTCTCGGCCGGAGGCGAGATTGCGGCTCTCGCCGAAACGAAATTCGATAGCGGCAACCACTCGTCGCCGGATGCCATCGAACGTGTTTCAAGCCGGCCCGATTTCGCCGTTGTCGTCTACCCCGGTTTTCGCCCCGGTGCCGTTTCCGTGCCGAAGGATGCGCCTCCTACGTTTCTGGTTTGCGCCGACGACGATCGATCGCATGTGGTCACAACCGTGAATCTCTATCTCGATCTCGAGAAACAGGGCGTCTCTTCGGAGTTGCACGTGTATGCGGCCGGCGGCCACGGTTTCGGTCTGCGCGATGTGAAAATGCCGGTCAGAACCTGGCCCGATCGACTGAAGGAATGGATGTTGGATCGGAAACTCGTGAAGGCCGACTGAGCCGCCGATCACGGGTGCGCGACAACAACAAGAGTTGGCGCGCGACGTAGCACGCACTCGAGAGCCTGCCGCAGATTTTCCGGATCGAGCGCGGCGAAGCTTTCGTCGAGCACTACTACTTCCGGCGATTGAAGCAAGGCTCTCGCCATGAACAGCCGGCTCCGTTCTCCCTGCGAGAGTTGCCAGCCGGTTTCCCCGACCATTTGCATTAACCCACCCGGCATCCGCTCGAGAAGCGGGCCGAGTCCGAGTTCCGTGCAGAGTTCCTGCGCTTCCTCCATCAACTCGGGAGGCGCAGGCCACTGCCGTCCCATCAGCAGGTTGTAGGCGAAGGGCCCCGAAAGCACATGATTCTCGTGATACTGCGGCGCGGCGGCAATCCTGGCTCGCCACAACGTGTCGCCGAGGGTGCGGCGATCGACTCCGCCCGACAATATGAGCCCTGCCGTGGGGTCCCGCATGCCCGAGAGAAGCGACACCAGCGTCGATTTTCCCCCGCCCGATGGACCCTCGATGAGGATCCGCTCGCCGCGGCGCAGTTCCAAATCCACTCCGTCGAGAATCGATCGTCCGGTCTTTGCACGCCGGAACACAAGATCGCGAGCGTCGATCACTACCTCACCGGGCTCGGGCGGATGTGGTACTGAGCCCGCCTGCTCGGGTCGAGCCGCAGCGTGGAACAGCAGCGAGATCTGACGCCAGGAGATCGCGGCGCCGCTCAAGTTCCCCGCGCCTGAGACGAACCGGCGCAGCGAACGCCACGCCAGAAGCGTTCCTCCGATCGAGACCGCCAGTGACGCCGATGTTGCACTCGAGGAAAGAAATGCGGGTGCCAGGCTAGCGATTCCCGCCACCATCCAGCCGCTCGGAACCAGACTCAGTAGTCGCGCCGATGCCGCATCCATTGCCTGCGATCGTGCGACGTACTCGTCCATTTGCCGGTCCTCGTCAACGTGCCATTGCGACGGCGGCTCCTGCGCGATGCGCGTGCGATGTCCCGTCATCCGTTCGACGAGATCGTGAGTCATGGACAGTCGCGTGCCGGTCCACAGGCTCCGTTTGCTCCAGTATCGAAGCGCCAGCCAAATCGCGAGCACGGCCCACAGCACCAGCAGCGGCGCTTGGAACATCGCGGCTGCGCCTTGTGCGAGGACGATGAGTGCGAGCCCCATTTCCAGCACCGCAAGCCCCGACATGAGCCCACCCGAAAGCGCGAGCGACTCCACCGCACCGGCTTCAATGGAACGTGCGAGAAACCGGCCAGCACCCTCATGCCGCACGTCTTCGGGCGACAGTTTCAGGATTCCCGCAAGCACGCGCTGCCGCAGCAGGCCGCCGGCGGAGATCGCAACTACGCCCTGGAACCAGGTGGTGAGCATTCGAAACGGCACGAGACTTGCGAGGATGAGCATCCACCCGGCGAGCCACCCGGCATCGGCATGCCCCTGCAAGGCGTCGCTCCCGAGGATGTACCAGGAAACGATCCACAGGACATATTCGGCCATATGCGACGCCAATAGCAGCGCGATTCGCCAGTGGAGCCCGGCCTGGCGGCACTGCAGCCAGAACGACGCGCCCGGGGACACCCGCAGTTGAAACAGGATACCCGCCCGTTTATGTCGCGATCGCTCCCGCATCAGCGCCGCTGCCGCCCGCATACGCTGCTTCCCTTCAATACCGCTCGCGCCGAGAATCGAATCGACCTCGACGCGGAACGGCTCTTCGATGCCGCGGGCCACTTCGCTGCGAAGCTGTTCGAGTGGAATGCGGTGCAATGACAGGTCGGGCGCGAGCACCGTGGCGCGTTCGCGATGAACATCCACCAGCGCAATCCAACCGCTCTCAACAGGAACAATTGCGGGCGGCGCGGCACGGAGGTTCTCTTCCACGCGAAATCCCCACACTTCGACGGCATCCATGTCGATGCCCATATGCGCGCAGGTATTTTCGATCCAGACCGCGATGCCGGAGCCTGAAATCGGTGCGTGTACCGGCCCGGTCTCCAGCCGTGGAATTCCGGTTCGCCGCGCCAGCCCATCGATCAGCGCTGGGAGTTCTGCGGTCTCCCAGACGGCTCTATCGAGCATGCCGGATCTCCTCGACACTCGCGTCCTCGCTCCAAAGCTGCCCCGATTCCAGCCGGAGCCGCCGCCATTCCGAACTCGTCCACAGTCCGCGGCTGACGAGCATCTCGGCGTCGAGCAACTGGCGATAGCGGCTCGCCGTATCGCCAGCGAGCTCGGCGGGATCACCATCCTGGACCACGTGCCCGTCTTCGATCACGAGGACCCGTTCGAAGTCCTGCGTATCGCTGACGTCGTGGGTGATGCAGAGCATTGTGGCGTCGCTCCATCGCTCGCGCGCCCGGTCGATCATCAGGCGCCGCTGCGTCCGGTCCAATCCGCGCGCGGGTTCATCGAGGATCACGAGCCGGACTCGATCTCGCGCCATCGCGCGCCCAAGCCTCACCCGCTGACCTTCGCCGCCCGAGACCAGGCCGCCGCCTTCACCGAGCGAAGTCTGCATTCCGTCGGGCAGATTGGCGACCACCGAAGCCAGCGAAGCCTGATCGAGCACTTCGTCGAGCGTGCTGTGCGTGGTTGTCCCGTAGATGAGGTTCTCATACAGGCTGCGGTTCCAGATCTGCACCTGCGGATCGACCCAGGCGGTTACCGGCCGCAGTTCATCCAGCAGAGCTCCATCGAGTTCGCGGCCGTCTACCTGCACGGTTCCCGCCGAGGGCCGGTGCCACCCGAGCAGCAGCCCCACCAGGCTCGATTTCCCTGCGCCGGACCGGCCGACGATACCGACGTGGCTGCCGGCCGGTATCTCTATGGAGACGTCCTCGAGAATCCTGTGCCCGCCGGCCACCACCGATACTGCGTCGAGCCGGACCGATACCGCGTCGGTGATCGCCGAAACTCCCCGCTGCTGCGAGACTGGTTCCTCGGGAGCGCCTAGCGGCTCGACGAATCGAAGCGCCGTATTTCGAAGCATCGGATACTGCCAGGCAACCGCCGCGATATCTTGCCCGAGGGCGGGCAGATTCAAAACCCAATAGACCAGCAACAGCGCGCCGGCCACATCGGCCGTACGAGTGAGTCCGGTCCACACCACCCAGGCGGCGAGTCCGAAGCTCGCGGCCATTTGAAGGCCTTCGATCAGTGTGGCGGTGCGCTGCAGCGAAAAGCCGGCGCGAGCCCATTCACCGAGCAGCGCACCCTGTTCTCGCCGGACTGCGGGCGCCGCGCCGTGCGCGCGAGTGGCCGTGATTCCGAGCAGCGAATCGAGATTGAACCGCATGAGCGCACCGGCGTGGCTGCGCAGTTTCAGATCGCGCTCGGTCAACAGGGGTTGCGCCAGTAACGGAATCGCGACCGCCGCGAAGGCCACAGCCGCGGAAGGCCACAGAGCCGCCGGAAAGAGCCATCCAATAGCGAGTACGGTCAGAAGCGTCTCGATCCCTGCGCGGGCGAAATTCGCCGCCAATTCCGGACCCTGGCGCAACTGGTGGACATTGTGGCTTCGTTCCGCCATATCCGAACTCGGCCGGCTGCGGAAGTAGCGGTCCGCAAGTCTCGGGATTTTGTGCAAGAACCGCAGGCGCAGACGTACGTCGAGCACTCGCCCGGTACGCAGCACCGCGACCGCAATGGCAAATTCCAACGCAACCAGCAGCGCGACGAATCCTATCGTTGCGCCGATTGCGCCGGTACGCTGGCCGCTGGTCGTCAGTTCCCGCGCGAGATCGTAAAGGCCTCGCAGCAGCAAAGCCTCCGCCACGGATCCAGCGGCCGCCAGCGCTATAGCGGCGAGCGTCAGCGCGGGTGCGAGCACTCCCTGGCCCGAAAACAAGAGCCGCAGAAGTTCCAGGCCCGGGCGGGAAGGCTTCTCCCGCAAGGCCGCTTCGAGTTCGGCCGACAGCGGGGCCCCGGAACGCTGGGCGGACCGCCCTTTCACACGGATGAGAACAGCGCCGCGCAGTACTACCTGCCCGGAACCGTCGTTCTCAGGCCGCGCCGTCCAATACAAGTCGGGGATTGGCGCTTCACTGTTCGCCAATGCATCGATGAGGCGTTCCGCCGCACGCCCGCGATGTACCGCGCCCGAGTCAGCGAGATGCTCGACCATTCTCACGGCGGCATCGAGCCTCGCCATTCTCTTGGGCTCCGTTTCCGTCAGCGCCGCCCCGAGCCTACGCATCCTGTCGCGGAGAACATTGCGAAAACTGTCACTCGCTGCCCATTCGAGCCAACCCTCAACCGGCACGGGCAGGACGTGCTCGTAGACATCTTCGAGAAATCGCTGCATACGCACCCAGCGGCGTCCGACCGACGGATCCATCACTTGAATCCAGGAACCGTGGCGACGCCAGATGATGACGAAGTGCGTTGCGCCATTCGGCTGCCGGATGACGACGATGGCTGGCAGAGCCTCGGCAGCCGGCTCGAGCAGGTGATCGAGAGGGAGCATTACCTGCGATGCATCCAGCCCGAGTTGGACTGCGGCTTCCTCGACCGTATCGATGGACGTTCCGTCTACATCCGTCTGGCAGGCTTCGCGAAGCCGCCCGTAGCTTGCCGCAATCCCGAAGCCCTCCAGCACGGATTTCAGACACGCCGGACCGCAGTCCATCGCGGACGTCTGTATGGCTTCGGGGATCAGGAATCGTCGCATGCCGATCACGACTGAGGCGAGGGCGATGCGTACGGGTTGCGCGGCGAGCCAAGCATTCGCCCGGCCAGACGCAGCAGGAGTTCGGCCGGGGTTACCCGCTCCACCGACACCTCGACGGATCCGGGCATTCCATGTTGAAGCGGGATGCGGCAAGGGCGCGACGGATCCACCTCCAGTTCCACTCGTACGGTGCCTTCGCGAATCTCGGCCGCCACGCGCGAGACCAGAACGGGCGCGGTGCCCCATTGCGCCCAGGGGAAACCTTGCAGGCGAACCTCGGCCTTCTGCCCTTCAGCCAGGCGTCCCAGCGCGGCCGCCGGCGAAAACTGCGCAACCACCAACAGCTTTCCTTCGGGCACTATTGCGGCGAGTTTCTCTCCTTCATCGACGACGGCGCCGGCCCGCAGTACTTCGGCCTCGCCCAATCTTCCCGATACCGGAGCGCGAAGAATTCGGCGTTCAATCTCGTTTCGAAGGCGGTCTACAGTGGCTTTCGAGGTCGCGACCTGACCCTCGAGGCGAGCGACGTCGGCCAGGAGTCCACGGATGCGGGCATCGCGATCGCTCTCGCGCGTCTGCTGCTCCTCGGCGAGCCGCCCAATGACGATCGACTCGCGTTCGGCGGCCGCGCGAGATTGCTCGGCATCCATGCGCGCGCGCTGGTACTCGCGTTCGGCGATCAGACCTTCGGTTCGCAGCCGCTCGAGCCGATTCTCCTCCGCAGCCGCGTATTTGGCGGGGGCGTTGGCGGTGCGGGCGTTGGCTCGTGCTTCTTCCACTGCCGTCCGTGCCGCCGCCTGTTCGCGTGCACGCGCTTGGTGTTCCGCCTCGATCTGCGAGCGCAGTGCGGCCAGCGACGGCTCCACAACACGCGCCCGGGTCAATTCCTCCGCTAGTTGAAGTTGCTCCGGGGATGAATCGAGTTCCACCAGCAGCTCGCCGGCTTTGACTTCGCGGCCCACCGCGAGATAGGTGCGTACAACACGCCCGACCATCGGCGATTGAACCGGATAGGTGGCTCGATCCACTTCAATACGCGCGGAGTCACTGATCGCATAGAGAGTCACGTGGGCCAGGAATGCCCACAAGGCCCAGACGCCGAGAAGGAGAATGACGAGCAGTATCACAACACCAGAGCGGGTGAAGCGATCCGCGTCCAGCGCACGTAGCGTGCGCGAAAAGGCTGTTGACATCCTGCGATTCCAGTTCGATAGAGTAGCGGGAGTCCTAAGAAGACGTGCAGATCCTTGCGGAAAATTCTCACCTTTTCTTTCTTCGTGCGATCTTCGTTCGGGAAGCGGTAAAAACCCTGATTTCATCTAAGCGATTCGCGTACGAGTGCCGATAATCCGACTGGGTAGCGGATCTGCCCGTTGCATGATCGCCGAAACCAAAGTCTTGGCCCTGACACAGCCTTCATCGCTCACCGGTCCAACGGACGTCGAGCGATTTGTGCCTTTTGACGATTTGATCGACGATTCCGTCGCGCATGCGACCATCCTCGTCCTGGACGAAGTCGATCTGAACCGCCGGTTGATCCGGGGCATTCTGAAGACTACCGACTACCGCATTCTCGAGGCGAAGCGCGTTTCGGAAGCGCTCGGCATTTTGGCTCGTGAAAAAATCGACCTGGTCGTGGTAGATCTGATCATGCCCGAGTTGAGCGGCCCGGACTTCTGCCGCCGC
The DNA here is from genome assembly GCA_963720745.1 of uncultured Acidobacteriota bacterium. Lineage (GTDB taxonomy): Bacteria > Acidobacteriota > Terriglobia > Bryobacterales > Bryobacteraceae > TMP-7. Next base: position 1,718,418 of record CAVRGO010000001.1, on the reverse strand, counting down.
CTGAAGTCCAGCCGGGATACGCAACTGATCCCCATCCTAATGATCACCAACGTGCAAGGCGTGGAGTCGGAGGTAGCGGGCATCACCGCGGGGGCGGACGAGTTTATGGTGAAGCCGCTGCACCCAACTGTCGTTCGCGCCCGAATCCGCTCGATGCTGCGCAACAAGGCTGTCACCGATTCGCTCGATGAGGCCGAAAGTATCCTGTTCACTCTCGCGCAATCGGTCGAACAGAGGGACCATTGCACCGCGCAACACTGCCAGCGCCTCGCCGCTTACAGCGTCGCACTCGGAAATGCGTTGGGCTTGCCGCAGACCGAATTGCTCGCGCTGTACCGCGGCGGCTTTCTGCACGACATCGGCAAGATCTCGGTTCCGGACGCCATCCTATATAAGGATGGGTTCCTGAGCGACGACGAGTGGTTCATCATGCGGTCGCACACGGTGAAAGGTGAAGAGATCTGCCGTCCGATGAAGACGCTCGCGCCGGTACTGCCGATCATCCGCAATCACCATGAACGGTGGGACGGCTCCGGCTACCCGGATGGGCTCGCTGGCGAGTCGATCCCCTTGCTCGCGCGAGTTCTTCAGGTAGTGGACATCTATGACGCACTCACCACGGAGCGACCCTACAAGGCACCGCTCGCAGCGACGGAGGCGTTGAAGATGCTCGAAGAAGAAGCGGCAAAAGGCTGGCGCGATCCGGAGTTGGTGACCGTGTTCGCCGAAGTCGCCGCCGGGATCGGAGCCCAAGTGGATGGGGCGTGGGGTGCGCAGGCAGAAGTGCAGCAGTCCCTGGTCAACATGGGTAACGCCCTCAGCGGGTAGGAACTCATCGAGATCCGTGTCGACGCCGAACCGCCATCCTTGATATTGTCGATACAGATACCCGAAATTATGCGGTTCACAACGCTCGTCCTTTCTTTTCTGCTACTTCTGTGCGCTGGCTTCGCTGCGGAACCTCCCGAATGGGACAATGTCGCCGTCATTCACGTCGGTACCGAACGCCCTCACGCCACTATGATGGTGTACCCGACGGATGCGCTGGCAAATACCGGAGATCCGGAGAAATCGCCGTGGTATCACTCGCTGAACGGAACCTGGAAGTTTCACGGTTCGATGCGCCCCACGGAGCGTCCGGTGGACTTCTACCGCAGCGACTATAACGATTCGGCCTGGCACACTATCCCGGTGCCGTCGTCGTGGCAGATGCACGGCTTCGACATCCCGATCTACTCCAACATTATTTATCCGTGGCCGCAGGACCCGAAGCAACCGCCCCACGTTCCGCACGATCTGAATCCGGTTGGCAGCTACCGGCTCGAGTTCACGGTGCCGCCGGATTGGAAAGGCCGCGAGATCTATCTTCACTTCGCGGGAGTGGACTCGGCGTTCTACGCTTGGGTGAACGGTGTGAAACTCGGGTATCACGAGGATAGCCGCACTCCGGCTGAATTCAACGTTACGCCGCACCTGAAGCCCGGCCGCAATCTGCTCGCCGTCGAAGTGTACCGCTACGGCGATGGGGCGTTTCTCGAGGATCAGGACATGTGGCGCATGAGCGGGATCTATCGCGACGTGTACCTGTGGGCGACTCCGCGGCAGCACGTGCGCGACTTTGAGGTGAAGACCGATCTCGATTCCGACTACCGCGACGCGGATCTGAAGGTCAAAGCGGAATTGACCAACGCCGGTTCGAAAACCGAGAAGGTCAGCATCACGGCTGCCCTGTTCGATGCAAACGGCGCGGCGGTCGGAAAACCGGCTACCGCCTCGGCCGAAGTGGGCGCGAAGGGAAGCGCCGACACCGACCTGTCGATTCCCGTTAACGCACCTCGCAAGTGGTCCGCTGAAGACCCCTATCTCTATAAACTGCTGCTCACAGTGAAGAACTCTTCCGGAGCGACCCTCGAGGTGATCCCCTGGAAGGTCGGGTTCCGAAAGGTAGAGATCCAGGGCGGACGTTTCCTGGTGAACGGGAAGCCGATTCTCATCAAGGGCGTGAACCGGCACGAGCACAGCGAGATCACGGCCAAGTATGTGCCGGTGGAGTCCATGATCCGCGATATCAAGCTGATGAAGCAGTTCAACATCAACGCGGTTCGAACGTCGCATTATCCGAACTCGACCGCCTGGTACGACCTGTGCGACCGCTATGGTCTGTATGTGCTCGATGAAGCGAACATCGAGTGCCATCACTACGGCAACGACATTCACAACCGGCTGACAAACGATCCGAATTGGAAAGACATGTATCTCGATCGCGTGCAGAGCATGGTGGAGCGGGACAAGAATCACGCGTCGATCGTGATCTGGTCGATGGGGAACGAGTCGGGCGACGGCCCGAACGCCGCAGCGGCATATCAATGGACCAAGCTGCGGGATCCATCGCGGCCGTTCCACTACGAGGGATCGACCGCGCACGGCGGGTCGAACGCGGATATCAACTCGTTTATGTATCCGTCGCCCCAGCGCGTCAAGCAAGCCGCGGCACAGCGCCCGAACATGCCGCTGATTCTGTGCGAGTACGCGCACGCGATGGGCAACAGCGGCGGCGGTCTGAAGGAATACTGGGATATCTTCTATTCCGGCACGAACGCCCAAGGCGCTTTCGTCTGGGATTGGGTGGACCAGGGGATCCGCGTACCGGTTCCGGGAGAGTACAAACAGAACTGGAGTAAGCCGACCTTCCTGGCTTATGGCGGCTGGTGGGAAGACAAGACCGGCGTTCGGAACGATAACGATTTCAACAACAACGGGCTCGTCTCCGCCGATCGCATCCCGCATCCGTCGCTGTGGGCGATCAAGTACGTTTATCGCTACCTCCACGTCTCGCCGGTGGACCTCAACGCAGGCACCGTGCGCGTGAAGAACTGGTGGTTCTTCACAAACGCCAAAGATATGGCGGAGGGCAGTTGGGAGGTGAAGAACGGATCACGCACGGTCGCGACAGGGAAACTTCCGGTGCTCGACATACCACCCGGTGAAGAGCGCGAATACAAGCTGGACTTGCCGAAGATCACGCCCGAGGCCGGCGCGGAGTATTTCCTCAACTTCAGTTTCGTGCTGAACCACAGCACATCGTGGGCGCCCAAGGGTCACGAGATCGCGTGGGACCAATTCGAATTGCCGGTTACCGCCGACGCCCCGAAGTTCGCGCCGTCCAAGCAGTCACAACTTGCGATGAAGAAGACCGATACCGGCTATGAATTCTCGGGCAAGTCGTTCTCGTTGCGAGTGGACACCACTCGGGGAATCATTGACGACTATCGCTATAAGGGCGTCAACGTACTGGAGCGCGGACCGGCTCCCGACTTTTGGCGCGCGCCGACCAACAACGATCGCGGCGCATGGAAGAATTTCCAGGAAATGGCCGCGAACAACAAGCAGGTGGATATCCGCCTTTGGAAGGAAGCCGGTCCGCAGTGGAACGTGAAGGATGTCGATGTCAAACAGATCGACGACTCGACGGCGAAGGTGGTGGTGACGGCCGATCTTCCGGCTGTCGGCGCCGCATACTCGATGACATACACCATCTACGGAACCGGTGATGTGATCGTCGATGCCACCTATTCTCCGGGAACCGAGAAGATAGCCATGATGCCCCGATACGGAACGGAACTGGTTGCCGCGCCGGGACTCGAGAACATCTCCTGGTACGGCCGCGGTCCGGTGGAGACCTACGTCGATCGCAAATTCGAACGCATCGGCGTGTATAACAGCACTGTCGATAAGCAGTGGGTCGATTACATGCGCCCGCAAGAGAACGGCAACAAAGTGGACGTTCGTTGGGTGTCGCTCACCAACGCGCAGGGTGTCGGGTTGATGGCGATCGGCGAACCGTCGATCAGCGTCGCCGCGCGGCACTACACGAAAGACGAAATGGAGAACGCCGGCTACACGTTCCAGATGGAGCGTCAGCCGCAGGTGTATCTGAACATCGACGGCGAGCAGATGGGTGTCGGAGGCATCGATAGCTGGAGTCCCAACGCGTATCCGATGACGCCGTACCGAATCGCGAGCAACGAGAGCCACACTGTGCGCTACCGGCTGACTCCGCTCGACCCGACAGAGTCCGCCGAAAAGAAAGCGCGCGAGCGTTTCTAGCCGCGTGGAGCATAACGAGGCCGGACGGTTCTGGGAAGAGAACGCCGAGGTTTGGACGCGGCTCGCGAGAGCCGGGTACGATGTCTATCGCGACTTCCTGAACACGCCGGCCTTTTTCGCAATGCTGCCGGATGTGAGTGGGCTGCAGGGCCTGGACATCGGATGCGGCGAAGGGCGTAACACGCGACTGCTGACCGGCCGCGCGGCCCGTGTCACCGGCATCGACATTGCCCATACCTTCGTCCGGCACGCTGTTGAAGCCGACGCGGTGGAACTGTGCGAGGCCGTTTACTGTACCGCCAGCGCGCAAGAATTGCCGTTTCGCGATGCCACCTTCGATTTCGCGACGGCGTTCATGAGCCTGATGGACATGCCCGGTCCGGAAAAGGTGCTGACCGAGACGCACCGGGTGCTGAAGCCGGGTGGCTTTCTCCAGTTCTCGATCTGTCATCCGTGTTTCGATACTCCGCACCGTAGAAACCTGCGCGACGTGAACGGTCGAACGTACGCGATCGAGGTGGGCGACTATTTCCGGAAGGTGGATGGCGAAGTTACGGAGTGGCTGTTCGGCGCGGCTCCAGCGAAGCTGAGGGCGAGCTTGCCGAAGTTCCGGACGCCCCGATTCACTCGGACTCTGAGCGAGTGGATCAACCTGCTCGCGGGAGGTGGGTTCGTTCTGCAAAGAATGGAAGAGCCCCGGCCGAGCGATGAGATAGTCCGGGCGTGCCCGGATGTCCAGGATGCGCAAGTGGTCTCTTATTTCTTACAAATACGTGTATTGCGCCCGTAATACGACGGCTACTGTGCCGGAGCGAAATGGAACACGATCGTGTGGGAGGCCGGCACCGGATGGCCGCCGCTCCTCGCGGGACGAAACGTCCACTGCTTCGCCGCCGAGACGGAGGCTGCCACAAGACCCAGGTTGACGCTCGGGTCGTGCGTTTCCGGAGACGCGCTGATGACCCGACCGTTTGTATCGATACGCACGACCACCGATACATCAACTGCCCGATAAACCGGCGGAATTCCGAGCGTGCGCAGGTTCGGGGCCGGCTGACGAAGCGGCACCGGCGGAGTCACAACCAGAGCGGCCACGGGTTTCGCTGGAGCGGTCGGCTGAACATCAGGGCCTTCTCCCGATGCCTGACCCGGCAGCGGCGGACGTGGAGCGACTTGAGGCGTCTGGGTTTCAATCTGAAGCAGAGCCTGATTTCTGGCCGTGCGACCACCAAATTCTCCCGGCACGGTTGCCGACGGTGCGGGCAACAATATGAGCGGGGGAACGGTCCTCGTTGTCGAGGGCGGCGGCGTGAAGGTGCGTCGTGCCGTCTCGGAAGCTTCCGGCTGGCCGACAAACTGATCTGAGCGCCCCGGCTCAGGTCGATCCGGCGCCGTTGGGAGATTCCGCTTCAGAACCGCGCCCGCTGGAAGCGGCTCTGTATCCGAGCGTACTTGATCGAGCACTCGTACGGACTCGACTACCGGAGCACCCGGTCCGAGAACGCGTAACTCGAAGAGAACGTCGTTGGAGTTGGGTGGGTAGACCACGGAACCGCTGGTCAATTCCGCTGCGCCAAGGTCCAGTTGCCAGACTTTCGGCCCATCGTGAATCGTTAACTTGCCGGAGTTCGCTTGCTGGACGGTGTGCGATTGACGGTTCCAGCTAACGCGCAGCCGGGACCCTTGCGATTCGACCCTCAATCCGAGATCGCTGGGTTGCACCGCACTCCCGGACTTCCCGATCGAGATGAGCGGCAGAATCCTCACTGCCGCGGCGATCAGAATCAGGATCGCCAGACCGGTAGCGATCGCAAAATAGAGACGCGACGCCGGCTGCTTCCGGGGAGCCGGCCGCGGAACGGAAACGACGGTCGGCTTGTGCGGTTTCACAAGCGGCGGCTGACTGGGTTGGCTCGGCGTCACGGGTAATTCCTCCCACGGCTCGGCGTCGAATTCCTGCGCAACGGACCATTCCGACGATTCTTCAATTCGCCGGAAGACCCGAAAACTGCATCGCTGAATGCCCACCACAGCCGCAATGACAACCAGCCGGCAGCGGTCGTCGAGATCACGAACCACGTCGAGATCGTCCGGCCGGAAGGCACCAGTTCCGCGTGTACTGCTTCGAAAGAATCCTATCACTGTGTGATGCTGTTCAGCATCTGCCACTGCGGCGCGGAATGCGAGCAGATCGTTTTCCGACAACCGATATGTGGGTCCGAAGCGGTATTCGCAGACGACATGATGAACGCCATCGATGGCGCCGCCGTTGGTGCAGGTGAGAATGCCACCGATCTCGATTCCGTGTCCTGGGATGGCTTGCCGTCCGGCGCAAGCCGCGCCTCGAATCTCCTCGACGACGGCTGGAGTCAGATCGAGTTCGCGCTCGATAGCCGCTTTTACAGACTGCCCCGTGCTCATGGAGTACTTACTTCGCCAACAACCGTTTATAGACGCTGTTACGCGAATGTTGTTGCTGGTACGATTACCGGGTTATTTGTATTCGGCCCTTCCAATCCCCGCCGCGCCCGCGCCAATAGCGAATCGCGGATTGGATCGTCGCCGCGGTGTAGAATGCGGCGACGGCCGGCAACAGGGGCGCCCACCACAGCGGTTGACGATAAAACCGCAGCATCGGCGTGTACGATACGGCCATGCAGACCCACGCGAATCCACCTGAGGCCGCGGCGAGCCCGTTCCCCGAAAAAACTGCGAGGACCGGTACGACATACAGCAGTGTCATTCCCGCGACGGTCCCCACAAGCATCAGGCTCGAATAGCGAAGTTGCGTAAAAGCGGTCCGCGCGATCATGTGGGCGATTTCGCCGAACCCACTGTAACGTCGCAGACTGCGCGTCGAAGTGGTGAGCCCCAGCCACAGCCGGCCGCCGCTCAATTTGATCTGGCAGGCAAGGGCGCAATCGTCGATGATCTCCGCGCGAATACGCGCGACCCCTTCGATACGCTCCAGAGCGGCTGTGCGGACGAGCATGCAACCGCCGGCCGCCCCCGCAGTGGGGCGCCGAGGGTCGGCAATCCAGCGCGGAGGGTACAGCATGAGGAAGAAGAAGACGAATGCAGGTATGGCAGCGCGTTCCGCGAAGCTCCGATTCTCGAGCCCCACCATATATGACGCCAGTTCCAACTGGTCGCGTTCGGCGCGCGCCACCAGGCTACGCAAGTTTCCGGGAGCGTGCTCGATATCGGCGTCCGTCAATAAGACGTAGTCCGGGCGCAAGGCGAGCGCACGTTCCAGCCCTTGCGAGACGGCCCACATCTTGCCGGTCCATCCGGCGGGCCGGGACTCGGCCTGGACGATCTCCACCTTGTCGTATGCCGCACGAGCCACTTCAGCCGTGCCGTCGCTGCTGTCGTCATCCACTACGAAGATCCGAACCTCGCCATCGAAATCCTGGCTGGCCAGCGAACTCACGGCTCGCGCGATCGATTTGGCTTCGTTTCGCGCCGGAATCACAACGGCCACCCGGCGCGGCGGAACCGGTCCAACCGTTTCCGAGTCGTCTCGCACGTTCCAGAAGCGCGCATGGAACACCAGGAGATAAGCCCAGATGAGGGCGCTTGCGGCCGTCACAATCGTGAGGAGCAAGCCCGATTGTAGAATACGAAGCAATGCTCCGATTACTACTTCTCATCACTTCAGTCCCTTTGCTGGCCGCCGACATACGGGTTGGCATTGTCGGGACCGATACATCCCACGTGCCGGCGTTCACAAAAATGCTCAACGATGCCTCGGCCCCTAACCACATCCCCGGTGCTCGCGTGGTAGCGGCATTCAAGGGAGGCAGTCCCGATGTTGAATCGAGCCGTACCCGCGTGGATAAATTCGCGGACGAGATCCACCAGCAATATGGCGTCGAAATCGTGCCGGACATTCCGACTCTGTGCAGCAAGGTAGACGCGGTGCTGATCGAGAGCGTGGACGGGCGCGCTCACCTGCCGCAAGTCCGCCAGGTGTTTGCAGCGAAAAAGCCTGTCTTCATCGACAAGCCGCTGGCATCCACGCTCGAGGATGCGCGCGAAATCGCGCGCCTCGGAAAGGAAGCGGGGGTTCCCTGGTTCAGTTCGTCCAGCTTGAGGTGGAGCGAAATCACCGAGACGCTCCGGTTCCCCGATACGCAAGGCGTTCACGCCTGGGGGCCGGGACCGACGGAGGAGCACCACCATCTCGACCTCTCCTGGTACGCGATACACCCGATCGAGATTCTGTTCACGCTGATGGGAACCGGTTGCGAGGAGGTGTCCCGCGTCTCGGGAGATACCGAGGACGAGGTGACGTGCCGCTGGAAGGATGGCAGAATCGGCAGTGTGCGCACCTTGCGTCCTTACGGTGGATACGGCGCAGTGGTGTATCGGAAGGACGGGGTCGCTCAAAGTCCCCCAAAACCGAAGATGGGATACGAGACATTGGTGCAAAAGATCGTCGAGTTCTTCCAGACCGGTAAGCCTCCGGTGCCGAACGATGAAACGCTGGAGATCTTCGCTTTCATGGACGCCGCGCAGCGCAGCAAGGAAGCCGGCGGAAAACCGATGACGTTGCGCTGAGGACCATCGTGCTCAACATTCTTCTGATCTTTATCCCGGTCGCGATCGCGCTCGAGTTTCTGAAGCCCGATGCGCACACATTCATCTTCATCGCCGCCGCGCTTGGCATCGTTCCGATCGCCGGATGGCTTGGCAACGCAACCGAACAACTCGCTCACAAAACCGGGGAGGGTATCGGCGGCCTGCTCAACGCGACATTCGGCAACGCAGCCGAACTGATCATCGCACTGGTGGCCTTGAACAAAGGGCTCTATCCGGTGGTCAAGGCGTCGTTGACCGGGTCCATCATCGGCAACCTGCTGCTTGTGCTTGGCGGCTCGGTGCTCGCCGGCGGGTTGAAATTCAAAGAGCAGCGTTTCAACACAACCGGCGCACGGGCGCAATCGACCCTGCTCACTGTCACAGCGATCGCGTTCATCATGCCGGCCGCGTTCCACTACCTGGCGGGTAGACAGGGGCGGGTGCGTGAGGACGATCTCAGTCTCGAGATCTCGATCGTTTTGCTGATCGCCTACGCGACGCACCTTGTATTCTCATTGATCACGCACAAGCAGTTATTTGCCGGTGAACGTGCGGCTGCCGGGGCCGAACATGAGAAAACGTGGTCCGTCGGCAAATCGATCGGCGTTCTGGCAGGGGCCACCGTTTTGCTTGCGTGGTTGAGCGAGATCCTCGTCGGCAGTGTCGAACCGGCGGCGCGCTCGTTCGGCATGACCCGCATCTTCGTCGGAGTCATCATCGTCGCGATCATCGGCAACGCCGCCGAGCACAGCACCGCGATCGTCATGGCGATGAAGAATAAGATGGAACTCTCGATCGGCATCGCCATCGGAAGCAGCGTACAGATCGCGCTGTTCGTCGCGCCGGTGCTGGTGATTGCAAGCCACTTCATCGGGCCGCGGCCGATGGACCTCGTATTCAGCCCCGCTGAAGTGCTGGCGGTATTCGCAGCCGTGCTGATTACTGGCCAGATCGCAGGCGATGGCGAATCGAATTGGCTGGAAGGCGCGCAGTTGCTGGTGGTCTACCTCATCCTGGCGCTGGTGTTTTTCTTCCTGCCGGACATAGCAACCGGAGGTGCTGCTCATGAATAATTTACTGGCGGCGGTTGGAAACGCCCGCGTGTACGATTTGGCGCAGCCGTTCTACGCGGGAATGCCGCACTTTCCCACCCATCCACCTTTCGCGCGCACGTTGACCAAACAGCACGGCGATTTTGTCTTGCCGAACGGCGGAAGTTCGGCGATGGATTTAATCGCGCTGGGAACCCACACCGGGACGCATATCGACGCGTTGTGTCACTTCTCGTGTAACGGCAAGATGTACGGCAACGCGTCGATCGCGCAAAGTCCGGCGGGCGGCGTCGAACCGCACTCGGTCGATAGCATTGCTCCGATCGTGCGCCGAGCCGTATTGTTCGATGTCGCGCGGTCGGTAGGAGTCGATGCGCTGCCTGCCGATTTCGCGATCACTCCGGAACATCTCGAAGCCATCGGTCACGAAGTCCGTTCCGGCGACGTGGTGCTGCTTCGAACGGGATGGGCTGCGTTCTGGGACGATCCCGGGAGATTCACCACGGCCGGAGAATGCGTGCAAGTGACCGGTCCGGGTCCCGAAGAGCCCGCGGCGCGCTGGCTCAGTTCACGCCGGATCTACGCGGCGGGGTCGGACACGCTGGCCTTCGAACGCGTGCCGGCGGCGAACATGCCGGTGCACATCCATCTGCTGGTCGAAAGCGGCATCCACATCATTGAGAACCTCAACCTGGAAGAATTGGCGCGCGACAACGTAAGCGAATTCCTGCTGGTCGCGGCCCCGCTCAAGATCCGCGGCGGAACCGGCTCTCCCCTGCGTCCTGTCGCGCTGGTGTCAGGATAGGAATTGGCGAACTTCTGGACCATTCTGCGCGATAACCCGAACTACCGTTACACCTGGATGGGGCAGGTGGTCAGCGAGGTCGGGGACCATTTCAACAGCATCGCGGTACTCAGCCTGGCGCTGCACCTGACCGGATCGGGCGTGGCGGTGGGCGGCGTCATGATCGCCCGAACACTACCGGCGATCCTGGCGGGTCCTATTGCCGGCGTGACGCTCGACCGGTTCGATCGCAAGCGCATCATGATGGCAAGCGACCTGATCCGCGCAGTGGTCGCCATCGGTTTTGTGCTGGTCCTCACGGCACAGCAGCGATGGCTGCTGTATTTTTTGAGCGGATTGCTGATGTTCGCGTCACCCTTTTTCACCAGCGGACGTTCGGCGATCCTGCCGCGCATCACCTCATCCGAGGAGTTGCATACGGCAAACGCGCTCACTCAAACAACCTCGTGGCTGACGTTGTCGATCGGAACGTTGTTCGGCGGAATCAGCACCAAACAGTTCGGCTACGAGTGGGCGTTCGTAGTCAACTCGGCGTCGTTTTTGTTCAGCGCGTGGGCGATCTGGCGCCTGCGCTCGAAGGAAGGCCACTTCCGGCCGGACCGTGCCCACGCGGTTCATCATCAACACAGTCCGCGCGCGTTCTGGCACGACTTCACCGACAGTCTGCGATACATGCGGGCCACTCCGTTGATTCTCGCGATCGCACTGGCCTGGGTGGGATGGGCGAGTGGCGGCGGGGCAGCACAAATCCTCTTCACGCTGTATGGCGAGTTGGTGTTCAACCGCGGAGCCGCCGGAATCGGGATCATCTGGTCCGCCGCGGGCTTCGGTCTTGTCGGCGGAGGTTACCTGGCGTTCTGGCTCGGAAAGCGCCTCAGCTACCGCGCATACAAGAGCACGATCAGTATCGGATACGTGATCCACGGACTCTCGTACGTTCTCTTCGCGATCATGCCGACCATCTGGTTGTCGTCGCTCTTCGTCGGCATTTCGCGCATCGCGATGGGGTCCATCAATGTGTTAAACCGGACGATGCTGCTGACCCATGTGCCGGACCGTTACCGCGGGCGCGTTTTCTCCACCGCGGAAATGATGATGAACGCGACGATGATGATCTCGCTCACGATTGCCAGCATCGCGACGGAGAGCTTCCCGATTCGAACCATCGGCGTCGCAGCGGGATTGCTCAGCGCGTCCACCGCGGTGTTCTGGTTCTGGGCGGACGTTGCAGGCAAGTTGCCCGAGCCGCAACCCGAACCTCAGGAACCGGAGGAGGCGTTCAAGTCTCCCGTCACACCCGCTTGAGATCCTCGGCCAGCGCGTCCAGGAACTCATCGCGATTCGACTGGAGATAGAAATGGCCGCCCTCGAACTCGCGCAACTTGAAATCTCCGGTAGTCTGTTCGGACCAGCGCCGCGCGTGCTCCAACTTCACGTTCGGATCGGCGAGCCCGGTATAGGCGACGACCGGACAATTCAGCGGATCGTCTGTTGAATAGATGTAGCGGCGGTAGAGCCGCGTATCGGCCTTCAACGCGGGCATCAACACTCGCAACGCTTCGGGATGATCGAGCAGTTCGCGCCGGACACCCTCGAGTTGGCGCAGTTCTTCCATGAACTCGTCGTCATCAGGATCGGCGGGAGGCTTCCAGTTTTCCCGGTACTGCGGCGCGCGCGCCGAAGAGGCGATCAGGATGAGCGGCAGCGGCCCGCCCGTTCGCCGGAGCACTCGCGCCAATTCGAATGCGATGATGGCGCCCATGCTGTGGCCGAAGAATCCGAACGGCGCTTCATCGAGCAGGTGATGGATCTCGGCGGCAAGCGCCGCGACCAACTCCTCCATACTTTCGACGAAGCCTTCGTGCAGACGATGTTCGCGGCCGGGCAGGCAGACCGGTGCGAGCGCGGCGACTCCGGAAAGTCGCTCTCTCCAACTCCGATAGAGCAGTGTGCCGGCTCCGGCGTGCGGGAAACAGATCAACCGCAGTTCGTGACCCTTCAGCGGTTCGATAACCGGCAGCCATTTGGACCCATCGGCACTCGCCACAGTTCGCTGCCGCAGCCGCAGCGCAAGCAGGCGGCGCTTCTCTTCCGAAAGCCTGGACACCGGCGACACCGACGTTTTCGGCCGTGCGGCGACTTCCCGGAGAATCGATTCGAAGGGCCGGACGTCGAGATTGCGCACGTAGTTCGTCGCGGCTTCCCGCGACTGCGCGGAGATGTCCCGCCAGTGCTGTTCGTCGGACGTGAGCCGGCGAAGCGCGTCGATCCATGGGGCGATATCCTGCGGCGGAACATCCGGAACCGGCACCATGTTTTCATCGACCTCGTGCCGGTAGCCGCGAATCGGATGAACGGGCAACAGGTACGGCACTCCCAGCTTCGCTTCCGGAATTCCTCCAATGTTACTGGCGACTACGGGAACCCCGCGCAACATCGCCTCAACAACGATGCGCGACCGTGCCTCCGCCCACACCGATGGGACCAACAACACGCGTGTCTGCCGGAACAGGTCGTCCATGTTGTCCACCGGCGGAATGATGCTGATGTTCGGCCGCGCACGCAACGCTTCCATGTCGCGGGCATTGGTTCCCCAGGTGGGCACAGCGGCGAACGCTAATTCCGGCATGGCATCCGCAAGCCCCAGGAATATGTCGATTCCTTTCACGGCGCAGGGGTTGCCGAACACGATATAGGGATTGTCGAAGCGCGCGGCGGCAGAAACTCCGCCCGCATCCATCAACGAGATCGGGACGTGCGTCGCGGGCATGCCGCCGTGGTCGCGGACGTACCGGGCCACGTACTCACTCACGCCGACAATTGCATCCGCGCGCCGCAGCATGGCGGTTCGCGCATCGCTTGGATGCGAGCTATCGGGACCAAACGGAACGGCGATGGTCGCGCGGACCAGGTGAACGACTCGCGCGCGAGGCGCCTTTACGGCTGTTTCAAACAACAGTTGTGCGGGATCGTCGGTGGACGTGATGATCACGTCCGGGTCGAACGCCTCCAGTTGAGCGGCGAAATACGCACGAAGCTGCGGGTTCGAAGCGAGTGTGTGGACATCGACACCGTTCAACGTGAATCGCGCAACTCCGTCCAGCAACTCCGGCGACACGCCTCGCGCGTTCAGTTGCTCGAGCAGCCGCGCTTCACCTTCCGCGCCGAACTTCTCGACTCGAGCCACCGCGCGTACCGCATGCCCCCGCGCGGCGAGAGCCTCCATCAACAACCGGTTCGATTTGTCGCCGCCGCCGTATGCCGGATAATAGAGCGAATTGTGCGCAAGCAGGATTCGAAGTCCGAGCCCTTCCAGCATGCGCTCGAAATCCGCGGCATCGAGCTCTGAGACGAAGCGGGTGGCACGTTCGCGCGAGCGCCGCGCTTCCGCCTCATAAGCAGCGCGATCGCCGACGAGCGTTTTCAGTGCCGCCACCCAAGGCTCGATGTTCTGTTCGGCGCGCACCGCCTTGGGCATGTGCGTCTCGTCGAACTCTCGGAGGTAGCGTTCGACCGGACGCACCGGCACGACGAACCCCGTACCTTCCTTGGATTCCTTCAGCCCTCCCGAGTCACTTGCGATGACCGGCACACCGCGCAGCATCGCCTCCATCGCGATCAGGCCGAAGCCCTCGTACCAGATCGACGGCATCAGCAGCACGCGTGCCTGTGCGAGAACCTCGTCGATCTTCGGTACACTCGCGAGCAGCCGCGCGTTCGGCAGTTTTGCCAGCTGTTCCTTATCGGCCGAGGTGGTGCCCCATCCGATAAGGGCGCCAAACTCGAGACCGGGGAACCGTTGCGCGAGCGCGGCAAAGATGTCTATGCCTTTCACCTGGCACGGGTTGATCATCAACACGAGTCCTGCGTCGAAGCGTCCGAGCGCCGGCCAGGGGCCGCTGCCGTAAATCGGCGGGTGAATCACATGCGGAGTAACACCGGTGTGTTCGCGGATGTAGCCGCCGACGTGATGACCAATGGCGACGACGGCTCGCGCGCGGCGCACGATTTCGGTGGCCTTGGTATCGGGATTCCAACTCTCCGGTCCGAACGGAAAGAACTGCGGAGTGTGCGCGAGATAGATGAGGCGGCCGGCTGCTTCGAGGTCGGCTTCGCGCAACAGCACATGACTCAAGTCCTCGGAGGAAACCAGCACGAAATCGGGCTGTACGTCGCGGATATGATCGGCCAACACCGATGCCCTCCGCCCTAAATCGTGAAGAGAACGAATTTCGATCCGGTCCTGCTCGATCGCCTCGTCGCGTCCTGAAATGGAACTGCAGACCACAACACAGCGGTGACCCGCCTCGGCCAAGTGGCGCAGCCACGCCAGATTACTGTGCGTGGAACCGCCCCGCGGAGGGGCATAGGAGGCGTTGGAAGTGAGTAAGATGCGCATCGGGGCGGACTATTCGAACTCGGGTGCTTCTTTCGCGAGCAGCGCCTGCACCTCTTCATCGGACAGCGCTTCGATTTCGGCGAGAAGGGCTTCGTATTCGGCCGGGTCGATTTGATTGAGTTGCCAGGCCTCGACGCGACGGGCCAGTTCTCCCAAGGTGAGCGTGGCCGAATAGACATCGTCGATCGGCAATTCGACACCGAAAGCCTCTCGTACGCGCAGTATCAGAAGTACCGCCAAAAGCGAGTGGCCGCCCAGATCGAAGAAGTTGTCGGACACCGCAACCGAGGGTCGCTCGAGCAGTTCGCACCAGATCGCAGCGAGCGTCTGTTCGGTTTCCGTCATCGAACCAGAAGAAGCGGGTACCCATCCCGACAGCGATTCGCGGCGCATGGCCTCGAGAATCTGCGCGGGCGTGGCGAGTTCGTTGGCGATTGTTGCGTAATCGACGAAGCGCCGGGCCCCGGCGGCCGGTTTCGGTGCCTTTCGCGGCGCCTCGACGGAGGTCGAGGAAGCCCATCGCAGATTGGTCAACTGCTCAGCGTCGAAGCGATGGAGCGGAACCGAACCGCCAATCGCCTGAAGGAATTGTTGGGCCGGCTTGTTCTTGTTCGTTACTTCAAATCGAACCTGAACCGTATCGAGCCCTCGGCGCAGCGCTTGCTCCCCCAGCCACCGCATGATCCGATGTTCGACGCCACGGCCCAGGACGCGACAACTCAAAAGGAAAGTGTCGATATCGAGCGCGCCGGCAGCCTCGCGGAAGATCACCACTCCCACCAGTCCGTAGCTGCCGAACCGGTCCTTCACGTCCACGGTGAGGCACTCATAGCCCTGCTGTGCCAGAGTTCGAATGTCGGACTCCGTGCGGCGGATTGTCGTGAAGTTGAATTGGTTCGTACGCTGCGTCAACTGAGCGACGCGGCTGATCCGCTCACCCGAAAGGGGACTGAACGTGACCTCGAGATTCAAACCGGCGACGAATTCTTCCAGGTTCCCCGCCCGCTTGATCTCGCGTCCGAATTGTTGGGATTGCGAGTAGTAAGCGTTGCGATTCCGGTCCTCCTCGGTGACCACGGCATGATCGAATGCCCAGACGTGCTCGAGAAAGGCGGGAACCCGCGTGATATCTTCCGGCAACGGTAAGGCCAGCACTTCCGGCAGGTTCTCGGAAACTTCGGCGCACTCCTTCGGGTTGTCGTCCACGAAGATGAAGCTATCCATCCCGAGTTCGAGTTCCTCTGCAAGGGATGCGAGGTTCTCCGCTTTCGAATCCCAGTTGAGCCGCCAGGCGACGAAGTGGCGCATGGCGAGCGGCATTTGCGGATTCGCTGCGAATGTGTCGAAAACGTCCTGCTCGTTATTCTTACTGGCGAGCGCCAGAAGCATTCCGGCCTCCCGCTGTTCGAGCATGAACTGGTGCAGCACCTTCCGCGGCGGGTCGAGCACCACGCCCGAGGGACCGTCCTCGCCGCAGATCCCCTGCCACAGAGTGTTATCGCAATCGAGGGCGACCACCTTGTAGGGAGGCGTGAACAGCGAATGTGCGTGCCGGACCAGCGCGGTGCCGAGCGAGCAGAAATACAGTTCGGTGTAGGGAATGCGTCCGAGCCGCTCTGCGTCGGCGTCGTGCGGATCCTCAACCGGATAGAAACGCTGGATCTCATTGCATGACACGTACTGTACGCCGGGAACGTCGTGGAGGGCGCCGGCCATGCGAGCTGTCAACTCGCGAACGCAACGGCGCCGCTCGGCGTCCACGAGGAATACCGGCGATGCCGGACACAATACCACCAGAACCGGCACGCTGAAGCGATCGACGGAATCGCGCACCAGGTGGATAACTTCGTTCGTGCCGCTCTCTATTCGAGCCAGCGCGCCCGGATCGGATGGGTCGAATTGTGCGAGGTCCTCGAAACGCAATATGAGCACGTTGATGCCGTGCTGATTCACGGCAAAAACGCTGGTCGGATCGAGCAGTGTCTGCAGAGGCTGATTATACGGAGCGAAGCGGACTTCGAACCCCGAGTTGAGGCGGCGTCCCCAAAAATCGATGCTCGGCTGAATCGGCTCTGCAGTGAAGCTCGCACTGATGGCGAATCGGAATGGCGGCTGCTTCACGCTACTTCTAAGATAACGGTAACAGAGGGGTTCGGTGTGCAGCAGAGTAGCCCCAGGTGTGCGACACGAGACAACTGAGCAGTCCACAGCGTATAAGAGAGTGATGGGCCGCACACAGTCGAGGTGGACGGGGTGGACGGGGTGAAGCCTTCGCGCAAGATGCGATCACAGTTGTTCGGCTGGTGGTATCTGACGATTGGCGCTGGGTTCGTTTTGCTGGCGGCGCAACGGCTGCTGATCGGCGGGGCCGGGTGGCTGATCGCCTTGCGGCTAGTGATCGCCGCCGGGTTTTTTGTGCTCGGCTACTTCGAGTTGTCCGGAAAATTCAGCCGCAGATAACGATAGCTGGCTCCGTAGCCGCTCGGAAGAATTTCCGGTACTCGACTTGGCGCAGAGCGCCGCACGGCTCAACTCGCTAACCCGAACTCGCTATCCCTCTTCAACATAGACGGGGAATTGGCGATCGTGCGGTAGGCAACATCAGTGCTTTGAAACCAAAATCATTGCGTCGCATCTCTAGCTGGAGACATGGTTAAAGTAGCGCTGTTCGTTCGCCTGGAAGCAAAAGCGGGCAAGGAAAAAGAGGTCGAGCAGTTCCTGTTGGGCGGGCTACCGCTGGTTGAGGCGGAGCCTGCCACAACTGCGTGGTTCGGCATCCGGCTGGGGCCTTCCACGTTTGGCATCTTCGATGCGTTTCCCGATGAAGCAGGCCGGCAAGCTCATCTTGCGGGTAGAGTGGCAGCGGCTCTCATGGCTAACGCCGCAGACCTCCTCTCCACGCCGCCGTCCATCGAGAAGGTTGACGTGTTAGCGGCAAAGTTGCCCTCCTAACCGCCGCAAGGCTATGCCGCTAGCGAGACGTTAGGCCCGCGTGCGGTCTCGCAAATAGTTGCATTCGGACAACCATCACTATCCGAAGGGAAGTCTGCGAGTGATCGGACACGGGCGGCCTCAATTCCGACCTTGATAAATTTTCTGAACCGGCGCGCTACACTGCTTTCATGCTGTGCCGTCTCGTGCTTATCGTGTGTGCGCTTGCCGCCGTTATCCATGCTGAAGACTACTGTTTCGGGTTCCTCAACTCACATCCCGAACGAAAGCCGATACCGGAAGAGCAAGCCAACGAGATCCAACGCGGGCACATCGCCCATCTGACCCGCATGGGTGCGGCGGGCCACCTGCTGGCGGCCGGACCGATGGCCACCGAGGGCGGCCCCCGAGGAATCGTTATCTACCGGTGCAAATCGGTTGAGGAGGCGCAGCAATGGACAGCGCTCGACCCGGCGGTTCAGAACAAGCGGCTGACTCTCGAAGCTTACATGTGGCGGGGGCCGGAGGGTTTGGGCGAGGCGATCGCATCCGAGCTGAAACAGGATCCGAATACGAAGTTCGAAATGGTACAACTACCGCTGATCGTGCTGCAAAAGACTGATAAGCCGCTCGACGGCGCGCCGCGCGAAATGATGGTGTCGCACATGAAGCATATGCAGGAACTGGAGGCTTCCGGCAAGATCCGCATGGCCGGGCCGTTTGTGGATGCCAAAGGAGAAATCGGCACGGTCCCCAATCTGATCGGCATCTTCGTGTTCTCGGCGATGCCTCTAGAGGAAGCAAAGCGCATCGCCGAGGGGGATCCGATGGTACAGAACGGCTACGCCAAGATCAAACCGCACATGTGGTTCGTAGCCGATCAAGCTATTCCGAAACAGTGACCTCCGGTGCCTTTGTCTCCGGCGGCGCTTCCGGCCCGGCGTGCTCGTCGGTACGTTCGATGACGACCGTGAATTTTGCAACGAGCGCTGCCAGTGTGCCGATCGCACTCAAGATCGGCGCGGCGACAACGCCGATGGCCGCAATATTGAGTGGAATCTCCATGAAAGTGTTGCCCGAGGCATCCTTGATAATGATGCGCCGAACGTTGCCTTGATGGATAAACTCTTTCACTTTGTCGGCGAGTTCGCCGGCTTCAACTTTGAATTCCTGGAATGTCCGCTGGAAGGGCATCATGAATCCTTTCTAGAGGTGATTACGTATGTTGTTACGTCCCGGTTCCGACCGTACCTTCGAATGGCATTGTGAACCCCCCGAGTGGCAGTTGCAACCGGCGAATGACGGGCTCCGGGTCCGCACCGCGGCAGAAACCGATTTTTGGCAGCGAACCTCCTACGGGTTCCGCGCCGACAACGGGCATCTGTTCGCTGCACCGGTAGCGACCGACTTCCGTGTTGAGGTGCGGGTGAAGTGGGCGCCGGCCCGCCAGTATGACCAGGCCGGGCTGATGGTGCGGGTCGATCCCGAATGCTGGATCAAAACCTCGATCGAACTGGAACCCGGCGAAATGAACCGGTTGGGCGCAGTGGTGACGCGGAACGGGTATTCGGATTGGTCCACCCAGGATGTGCCTCGCGGCATATCGGAGTACCGGCTGCGCATCGAGCGCCGCTCCGTCGCCTACACGATCGAGGCGTCGCTCGACGATGCCCATTGGTCGCAGATTCGGCTGGCGTACATGCCGGCACGCGCAGACAACACGGTGCTCTGTGGAGTTTATGCCTGCTCGCCCAAAGGGTCGGGGCTCGAGGCGACGTTCAGCGAGTTCGTCATCGACTGTTAGGATCGGCGGGTTCCAATGCGCCGGCGCGGAGAGCGGCCAGAATCTCATCCACCCGGCCGGTGTCCGCCAACTGAACGATCCGTTGTTCGTCAATCCCGGCGATGCGTCCAAGGATCACCCGCGCCACGAATGCGTGGCTGGTAGTCTTCCAGCGCGCCATCTCGATCAGTGAATCCAGCGCTCGCCAACGTACGTGGTCGAGGATCCGAGGATCACGTTTGACGGTCAGGGTGTCGAGGACCATGACGCCTTTGTTCCGATCGGACCAGATTCCCGAACTGAGCAGCGAAAGGAACGGTTCATCCGGGATCGTGCTCGTTATTGTGGGCCTAGCGCGAGCCAGCACACTCAGCGCGCGAACGGAATTGTTTCGCACGTCTTCATTCGGATCGAGACTCGCCGCAACGAGCGCTTTAACCTGGGTATCCGATGACCCGAGATATCCGGTAGCAGTAGCAGCGACCGCGCGCTGCGCGGCATTTTTCGAGGCCTGAAGAACGTCGATCACGATCCGTTCGTTGGCTCGAACCAAGTCTCGAAACGCGATCTGCTTAGAACGAAGATCGGGGTCTTCGGAGAGCGCGTATCCTTGCGAATCGTCTTCCTTCGATTTGCCGTGAAGAACCGCCCTTTCCCAGGCATCGGCCACCTTGGCGGAGGCATCGACGATCGCATCGGGCAGTTGGTGGGTGCCATTCGGCTTGGGGCGGAAGACGACAGGCTTGCTCGATTCTCCAGGCAAACCGATGTAGATCAAGAGCCGCGCACTCGAGTCGCAGCACACGACAGTCACGTCGGTAGCATCGCGTCCGATAGTCCGGCGCACGTTGTTCCGGATCTCCTCGATCCATTCGTCGCGGGACCGTTTACCGGGAAGCATGTCGCCCTCCCGCACCGGCAGAGCGGCGCGGATCCGCGCGAGGTCGAAGCCCTTATATCCGAAGAAGTCGATGGAGCCGACGGGCCGCTGTTCGTCAGACGCCCCGGGGGACGCGCACGCGAAAAGCAGGATCAAAAGAACAAGTATTTGCGCCACTGGTCCTCGCCCTTGCCAAGGAGGCGCATTAGATGACGGCTGGTATGCAGACTGAACGGACGCGGCGCACGGGCCAGGCGCATGCCGGCCTCTTCCGGCGTACGGCTGCCCTTCCGGTTGTTGCACGGGTGACAGCACGCCACCAGATTCTCCCAAGTGGTTTCGCCGGCGCGTGAACGCGGGATCACATGGTCGAGGGTCAATTCGGTGGAAGGCAGGGTTTTGTGGCAGTACTGGCACGTATACCGGTCGCGCATCAAAATGTTTTTGCGCGACAGGGCTCGCGTTTGATGGGGGATGCGCCGGTACTCGAGCAGGCGGATGACGGACGGCACACGGACCGTTTGCCGGGCCGAGTGAACATGCGCCGCCCCATGCTCTTCCGGCGATGCCACGCCCTTCAGGATCAAAACCAGCGCTCTCCGCGCGGCGCAGATATTGATCGGTTCGTAGCTGGCGTTTAGTACGAGTACCGGTTTATGCAGTCGATCCGGACTGGCCATCAAGTACGCTCCCAATCGATGTCACTATTCTGGAACTTGTGACGATGTCATCTCCGCCAATGGACCGGCGGTCGGCGCGCGCTACCGTCAGAACGGCGACATGAGCCGCTCCGGCGCGTTTCAACACGCGCGCACACGCCCCGGCTGTAGCGCCGGTGGTCAGAACATCGTCGACGAGCAATATTCGTTTTCCCCGAACCTTTTCCACGTCGCGAACGGCAAAAGTGCCGCTCACGTTGGTCCGTCTCTGGGCACCGGTCAAGCCGGCCTGTGGCGCAACCGACTTACGGCGGCGAACGACACCCTGCACCGGCAGGTTGAGCCGCTTTGCCAGGTGAGTTGCCAGGAGTTCCGCCTGGTTGAAGCCGCGCTGCCACCTGCGCCTCCAATGCATTGGCATCGGAACGACAACATCAAACGCGCGTTCGCGCGGAACGGCGAAGCCCAGCAGCGTACTCAAGGGTGCAGCCAGCGTCGGAATCTTGCCGTACTTAAATAGTTGGATCAGGCGGCGGAGCGTTCCCTCATATACCCCGAACGCGTAAGCGGCATCGAATCCGGTTAGCCCGCGGCGGCACAACCCACAACGCCCCTCACTATCGAGCGGGTGCGGAGTCAGAAACGGCGCGTGACAGTCGACACAAAGATATTCAGCTACAAGCGGTTCGGGGGCGGAAAGGCAACTTCGGCAGACCGGGACTCGGGAAACTTCCGTGAGGGGGGATTCGCAGATGCGGCAGTTATCGGGGAAGACGAGCGAAAAAAGACCGGAAGATACCCGCTGAACGGCCGTTAGTAACTGTGCCGCGAGACTACTCGGACGCCCGTCATTCAACCGGGGACTACTAGGGAAGATCCACCTCCGGCGTAAGTCTCAGTTTACACCGTTTGATGACTCTCCGGATGAGTGGTGTATACCGTTGATATTTAAGGAGAGGCCGGGCAGTGTGGCGTCAGGCGGTCCCAGAACGAAGGCGGGCACGGCGCGGTAAGAATAAACTAAATAGCAGATCCTCTCATGCTGAAAATCGGAACGCTCCGATGGAAGGGGCGATGCAGCCGGCATCCCCAGTTTGACCCGAGCGACGGCCCCTCCGGAGTTAACAACGAGTGTGCGCGATGCGAGATGTTGCTCGACATTTACGTGCAGCATCGCCGGCTCTTACAAATGATGCGAGACTTTGGTTCCATGCGGGAGCGCACGCCGAAGCGCCTAGTCCACCAGGTGCAGCAAAGCCTGTTCGATTAGCGATCAGCTCAGCGAACGCGCAGACCCGAATCGATGCTGTAGCTGCCGCCCGGTTTGGTCTCGATTCGCCGGGTTCCTGCCCCATAACGCAGGACACACGGCCCGCCGAGCGCCGATCGCAGAACCGCTTTCGTTAATCGCCCGCCATTCCAGTCCATATCGATTTCGAAGCCGCCGCGGGCTTTGAGCCCTCGAACCTGGCCGGAGCGCCAGGCGTCGGGCAACGCCGGAAGCAACCGCACCGCTTCGGTGTGGCTCTGCAGCAGCATCTCCGTTATACCCGCCGTCCCGCCGAAATTACCATCGATCTGGAATGGCGGATGGGCATCGAAGAGGTTGTCGTAACTGCCGCCACCGCTCGTCATCGAGATGTGGTCGGTGGAGGGTTGTGTTCCGACCGGCGAGAGCAGCATCGCCAGCAACTTATGCGCTCGGTTTCCGTCGCCGAGCCTGGCCCATAGGTTGATCTTGTAAGCAAGCGACCACCCCGTCGATTTATCCCCGCGCCGGTCCAAAGACTTGCGCGCAGCCGCGGCCAGCTCTTTTTTATCGGCCGTGATCTCCGAGCCGGGATACAGTCCCCATAAATGCGAGACATGCCGGTGCGTTGGTTCCGGTTCCGGGTACTCCTGGAGCCATTCCATAATCCGGCCGTCGGAACTGATCCGGGTAGGGGCGAGGCGGGCGATCTTCTGCTCGAGTTCCTTTCGGAAATCGGCATCCTTGTCCAGTGTGCGCGATGCTTCGATTACGGCGCCGAAGAGGTAGCGCAGCAACTGCATGTCGATCGCCGGACCCATGCAGATGTGCGCAACGTGGCCGTCCGCTGTGCGAAAGCTGTTCTCAGGGGAGTTCGCCGGGGCCGTGACCAGCCAGTGATGTTCGGGCTCTTCGATCAGCATGTCCGAATAGAACAGCGCGGATCCTTTCAGGATGGGGTAGGCCCATTCAAGGAACCGGCGGTCGCGCGTGAACAGGTAGTGATCCCAAAGATGCTGGCATAGCCACGCCGACCCGCTGGTGGTGGATCCCCACGAAGCACCCTCGCCGGGAGACGTGAAACCCCAGGGGTTTGTGATCACATGGGCCACCCAGCCGCGAGCGTTGTAGTAGAGTTTAGCCGTGCGAGTTCCGGGCTGAACCAGCGACGCGATGAGATCGAACATCGGCTGATGCAGATCCGAAAGATTGGTTTCTTCAGCCGGCCAGTAATTCATCTGCACATTCACGTCGAGGTGCCAGTCGCCATTCCAGGGTGTTTGAAGGGTATCTGCCCAGATCCCCTGAAGGTTTGCGGGCACTCCGCCGGCGCGTGAGGACGAGATCAGCAGGTAACGGCCATAGTTGAAGTACAACGCGGCTAATGCGGCGTCCGAGTCGGCGTTTCGGAGCCTGCGGGGCGTCGGCTGGTCTGTCGTTCCTCCGCCCAATGTCAGCGACGCGCGCCCGTAATATCTTTGATAGTCCTTCACGTGCGCGGCGAGCAGGCTGTCGTATGATTTCGCGGACGCTTTCGCCAGGTCGGCTTCCGACTCGGCCAGCGGGTCACGTGTGCGCCTGCCTGCAAAACCTTGGTAATCGGTAGCAGCCGAAACCAGGAGCAGCGCTTCGCTAGCGCCCTGAACGCGGATCGTGCGATTTTCCACGAGTGCGCGGCCGCCTTTCACAGCTATGCTCAACCGCGCTGCGAAGCGCATCCCATTGCCATCGGTGCCGTTATTCAAGCGGCCCGACATGAGCAACCCCACGCTCCCGTTGCCTGTTACTTCGGCGCGCTCGGGACGTGACAGCGACGCAGTGAACGAAATATTGCCGGGCTTATCCGCGGCGAGACGAATGACGATCACCTGGTCGGGCGCGCTGGAAAACGCTTCGCGCGTGTACTTGATGCCGCCCTGTTCGTACTCAACGCGGGCCATTGCGGTATTCAAATCGAGAAAACGCCGGTACTGGCTGACGGCAGCCGTTCCGTTTTCAAAGTTCAAATTCAGATCGCCGAGTACCTCGTAGGATCCGTATGGAACGTCTTTGCCGCGTCCGCTTCCCGAACCTGCACCGCGGCAGGTGAAGTGTTCGTACACCAGTTTTTCGGCATCGAAATTTTTGCCCGCGACCAGTAGCTTTCGGATCTCGGGCAGGTATTGCGCAGCGTCATGGCGATCGGCATCCTGCGGTCCGCCGGACCACAGCGTAGCCTCATTTAACACGATTCGTTCGGAACCGGTGCCGCCGAAGATCATGGCACCGAGGCGGCCGTTACCGAGGGGCAGTGACTGAGTGAAGTTGTCTGCCGGCCGGTCGAGCCAGAGCACCGACTCGGCCGGCAGCGAGGCTGCTTTTGCAAGCAGCCCGAGTATGAGAAATACGCAATAGCGTCTGATAACGCCATTGTATGCCGCAGCGACGCTAGGCGTTCACTGCACAACCAGAGTGGCCGCAGTTGCACCCGACTTCGGCGGTATCCCCTGCGGACTGGCAATAATTACTGCAATAGTCGCTTCCCTCCCGAGCCTGGCAGGTGCAACTTGGGTGTTTACATTTTTTCGGCTGGTCCATGACTACCTCCGCCTGTGAGACGCGATTCGGTCGTATTCGAAACAGTGTCGATGCGACACCCGTCTACGAAGCGGAGCACAAAGCGGAAATTATGGCAAAGACAGCGTCCGATATTGTTGTCGATACTTTGTACGATTGGGGCGTTCGGGTGATCTTCGGAATCCCGGGCGACGGCGTTAACGGTGTCATCGAGGCGTTGCGGCAGCGCAAGGATGACATTACGTTTATACAAACGCGCCACGAGGAGGCAGCCGCGTTCATGGCCTGCGGGTATGCGAAGACCACGGGCAAGATCGGCTGTTGCGTTGCGACGTCCGGACCCGGCGGCATTCACTTGCTGAACGGATTGTACGATGCGAAGCTCGATGGGCAGCCCGTTGTAGCAGTTACTGGGATGCAGTTCTCCGACCTGATCCAGACGCACACGCAACAGGACGTCGAACTCGACAAGTTGTTCATGGACGTCTGCGTTTATAACGCGCGCGTGATGAATGCGGCCCATGCAAAGAACGTCGCGGAACTGGCCTGCCGGACGGCGCTTTCGTATCGCGGCGTTTCGCACATGACGATACCCGTCGATGTCCAGAGTGCGAAAGTGGAGGAGCGGTCGAAGAGGAATGTCAAAGGACATACCTCCGATGCGTCGGCCCGCAGCGCGCGGCGTCCCGGCGAAGAATTCCTGAAGAGTGCGGCGGAGGTGCTGAATTCCGGAAAGAAAGTGGCAATCCTTGCGGGCAGGGGCGCCCTCGACGCCACGGACGAACTGATCGAAGTCGCCGAGAAACTGGGCGCGCCCATTATCAAGGCGCTGCTCGGCAAGGCCTGCGTGCCCGACGACAGCCCGTACACGACGGGCGGCATCGGCCTGCTCGGCACCAAGCCTTCCCAAGACGCGATGGAGGACTGCGACACGATCCTGATCGCCGGCTCGTCGTTCCCGTACATCGAATTCATGCCGAAGCCCGGCCAGGCGCGCGGTGTGCAGATCGATCTGGATCCAACTCGCATCGGACTGCGATATCCGGTAGAAGTGGCGCTGGTCGGAGACACTAAGACGACACTGCGCGAGTTGGTACCGCTTTTGAAACGCAACGAGAAACGCGGCTTTCTTGAAGAGGCGCAGGCGGGGATGCGCGACTGGTGGAAGTTGATGGAGTCGCGAGGGACCCGAATGGACGAGCCGATGAAGCCGCAATTGATCGCATGGGAGCTTGGGAAGCGTCTGCCGAACGATGCCATCGTGTGTTGCGATTCGGGAACCATCGCCACGTGGTTTGCTCGCCAGATTCCCGTCAAGCGCGGCCAGATGCATACGCTTTCCGGAACGCTGGCCACAATGGCTTGCGGACTTCCATACGCGATCGGCGCGCAGGTGGCCCATCCGAACCGTCCTGTCATCGCATTCGTCGGCGACGGCGGACTGACCATGCTGATGGGTGAGATTGCGACCGCGGTGAAATACCGGCTACCGGTTAAGATATTTGTAATCAAGAACGATGTGCTCGGGCAGATCAAGTGGGAGCAGATGGTTTTCCTAGGGAATCCCGAATACGTTTGCGAACTGCAGCCGATCGACTTTGCCGGCGTGGCCCGAGCCTGCGGCGCGACGGGCATTTCGGTCCGGCATCCGGGCGATTGCGCCAAGGTGGTGGAGCAGGCGTTGAATACCGATGGCCCGGTTGTCGTCGAGGCAATCGTGGATGCGAACGAACCGCCGCTGCCTGCCAAGGCAACAGTCGAACAGGCCGCGCATTTCGCGGAAGCACTCGCGCGAGGAACCCGCGATGCCGGAAAAATCGCAGCCACGGTTTTCAAAGATAAAGTGCGCGAGCTAGTGTGATCTCTTCGGCTAAAGTCGACGATCTGGCGGTTTCCGCATACACGGTGCCGACGAGCTCGCCGGAGTCGGACGGCACCTTCGAATGGGACAAGACGACCCTCGTTCTGGTTGAGGCACGGTCGGGCGGCACCATCGGTATCGGATACACGTATGCCGACCTCGCTACGGCCGCACTGATCGAGCATGAGTTAAAGCATCGGGTAGAGGGCATCGATGCGTTTTCGCCGGCCGACGCCTATGTAGTTACGACGCGAGCCGTCAGGAATCTCGGCCGGCCCGGGGTCGCGTCCATGGGAATCTCGGCGGTGGATACTGCGCTATGGGATCTCAAGGCGCGGCTGCTCGACATTCCGCTGGTGACCCTCGCCGGCGGCGTCCGCAATGCGATCGATGCATATGGCAGCGGCGGCTTCACCAGCTATACCAACGAACAGTTGCGCGAGCAGTTCTCGTGCTGGGTGGACGAGGGCTTTCGCGCAGTGAAGATGAAGATCGGCACGCATCCCGACGACGACCCGGGGCGCGTGGAAGCGGCGCGCGAGGCGATCGGCACAGCGGACTTGTACGTCGATGCAAACGGCGCATACACCCGGAAGCAGGCTCTCGCGTTCGCCGAGGAGTTCGCGGGCCTGGGTGTCACGTGGTTTGAAGAGCCGGTGAGTTCGGACGATCTGCCCGGGTTGCGTCTGCTGCGCAATCAAGGTCCGGCCGGGATGGACATCGCAGCCGGAGAATACGGCTACACGCCCGAATACTTTCGGCGGATGCTCGAAGCGGAAGCGGTGGACGTGCTGCAGGCCGACGCAACGCGCTGCGGAGGCGTGACGGGATTTCTGAAAGCCGCGGAGTTGTGCGACGCTTTTGGAATGCCGCTGTCGGCGCACACCGCTCCTTCTCTGCACGGACACCTGGGATGCATCGCATCCCGCGCCTGCAACGTCGAGTACTTCCACGATCACGCGCGAATCGAGCAGATGTTTTTCGACGGAGCACTTGGGGGCCAGGGTGGCCGCCTGTGCCCGGATCAGGCCGCGCCGGGCTTCGGACTGACATTCAAGCACACCGATGCAGAGCGGTACAAAACGTACAGCTCATCGAAATGACGATTTGGACGATCGGCCATTCTACTCGCGGTGCGAGCGAGTTTCTGGCGCTGGTGAGCGGATACTCGATTGAGCGCGTTATCGACATTCGCACTGTTCCGAAGTCGCGCCGCAATCCGCAGTTCAATCGGGATGAATTGGAGCACGCGCTCCCCGCGGCAGGTATCGGCTATTTACACATGCCCGGATTGGGCGGGCTCCGGCATCCTAAAAAGGATTCGCTGAATACGGCATGGAAGAACGATTCGTTTCGCGGTTACGCCGATTACATGCAGACTCCCGAATTCGAACGGAACATAGAAGAATTGGTGGAGTTCGCGAATCGCGAGCGTGTCGCGATAATGTGCGCGGAAGCCGTCCCGTGGCGGTGCCATCGTTCTCTCGTGTCCGATGCGTTGGGCGCGCGAGGCGTCGATGTCATTCACATACTCTCCGAAACCAGCCACGCGCCGCACGCAATCACTGCATTCGCGCGCCTGGATGGAAGCGCGGTCACTTACCCGGGCTTACCCGTTCCCACGTCAGTCCAGCCTCAGTCTGAATAGTAACGAAGGTACATTTCGCCGTAAGATGTGTTCACGGAGCGTTCTCCACGCGACAATGCTGCGGTACATACGACAAGAATGCTTCAGAAGGGGCTCGCGACTGTGCAACAACCGAACCGTCGGACGTTTTACCTGAGTTTCGTTTACGGCCTGTGGGCCATCATCGGGGGCGCGCTTTCTATTCCCGCGGCGATCTATCTGCTGCTGCCGCCGCGCTCGCGGAACAAAACCGGTTTCGTGGAAGCGGCGGATCTCGGACAGTTGAAGCCGGACACTCCGGAAGAGGTTGTCTTCCGCCGCAATCGAGTGGATGGATGGAAAATCACGAGCGAAAAGACGACCGCGTGGGTCGTCAAGAACGCCAGGAACGATGTTGTCGCGTACGCTCCTCAATGCACGCATCTCGGCTGCGCCTATCATTGGGACGCGGCGGCGAACTACTTCCTGTGCCCTTGTCACACGTCGGCGTTCTCGATCGATGGAAAAGTGCTGACCGGTCCGGCGCCGCGCCCGCTCGATCGGTACCAGGTACAGGTACAAGGTTCGAAGATTCTCATCGGTGAAATCCAAAAGCCCAGCGGCGTAGCGTAACCTCGGAGCCAAGACATGCAACCTACGCAAACGGTACCTGTTCGAAAACTACGGCAAATCGTGGACTGGATCGAGCATCGTACCGGTATCGAGACGGCACTGAAGGAATTCCTCTACGAGGACATTCCGGCGTCGAGCGGATGGCACCAGGTGGTGGGAAGCATGGCGCTGTTCGCGTTCATGCTTCAGGCATTCACCGGCATACTTCTGGCTTTCAACTACGCGCCGACTCCGGGTGAGGCTTACAACAGCCTGCACTACATCATGTCGGAGGTAACGGGCGGACATCTGATCCACAACCTGCATCATTTCGGCGCAAGCATGATGATCATCATCGTCGTGGTGCACCTGATACAGGTGTTCATCTGGGGCGCTTACAAGAAGCCGCGCGAAGCTACCTGGATCGTGGGATGCGTGTTGCTGCTGATCACTCTGGCTTTCGGCCTCACCGGCTATCTGCTGCCCTGGGACAATCGCGCTTACTGGGGCACGGTGGTGACGACGCAAATCGCCGGGTCCGCGCCTGGACTCGGGTTGTATATCAAACGGTTGATGGGCGCCGAGAGCGGAGTGGGGGTAGTGACGTTCGCCCGATTCTTCGCGGCGCACGTGCTGCTGCTGCCGCCGCTCACAATGATGCTGATCGGCGTGCACGTTTACCTGGTGCGGAAGCACGGTGTGGCGCCGGCCCCTGGCGATGTCGCGCCGAAGAAGAAGTTCTTCCCGGAACAGGTGTTCAAAGATAGCCTGGCGATCTTTATCGCGTTCGCCGCGCTGTTCATACTGGCCGTGGTCGCGAAGGCGCCGCTCGAACGCCTTGCCGATCCGACGGACACCAGTTACATTCCGCGTCCTGAATGGTATTTCCTGTTTCTGTTCCAGACACTGAAGCTCTTTGAAGGGCCGCTCGAAATTGTGGGCAGCGTAGTACTGCCGACACTGGCCATCATCGCGCTATTCCTGGTTCCGTTCATTGACCGGAAACAGATGGTCCGGGTGCGCCAACGGACTTTCGCGATTGGAGTCGTAACACTGGGCGCGCTCACCTGGGGCGGGTTGACGGCTACGGCGATCGCAACGACGCCGCCGCAAAAGGAAGTCGCCGAAACCGATACTACGCAACCTGCAACATGGCAGCAGCTATCGCCCGAAGAACTGGCGGGCATCGGCTATTTCCGCGCGGAGAACTGTGCCAGTTGCCATCCTGGCGCAAAGGCGGGAATCGGGCCTGACCTCACTGCGGCGCAGACGAAAAAAACGGCCCCATGGATGATTCAACATTTCAAGCAGCCGTCCGGAGTGATTCCCGGCTCATCGATGCCGCCGATTCAATTGAACAACAGCCAGTTGAATTCGCTGGCCGCGTTCATTCTTAAGCTGAATCCCAAGAACGTCGAGGCGCTGACCTCGGCTCCGCAGTTTGCCGTGGATGGGGCATTGGTTTATCAGAAGAACCAGTGCGCCGCATGTCACCAGGTGAATGGTGTCGGCACGAAGTTGGGGCCTGTATTGAATGGACTGGCGGCGCGCCGGTCGCGCGAATGGGTGGTGGAACATTTCGCGAATCCTCAGAAGATGTCGCCCGGAACCATGATGCCGCCCTACAAGTTCGACCCCAAGGACCTGGACGCGATAACTACCTATTTGATGGGAATCGGATGAAATGAGGCGTCAGATCAGGCGCTGGTTGCGCGGCGATCGCGACCGCTGGAGCAATCGCTCCTCGCGCCGCCTTAATTGCGGCGAGTCTTCAAGCGCGATCGCGGTTCGAGTCATCTCGAGGGCCATCACGTAGTTCTTCTCGCGATGCTCGTAATGCTTTGCGAGTTGCTCTAGCGCGGGCGCGCGGAACGGGTTGCGTGAAGCCGCGAGATCGCTGAGCACGGCCACAGCAGCGTCTTCGCGTCCGCATTTCCTTTCGAGCAGCGCAATATCCCAGAGCGTACGAAACAGCAATTCGTCTTTGAGGCCCAGATCCACAGCACGGCGGAAGAGTTCGAGGGCCCGCTCGAATTGGTCGGCTTTGCGGAACCAGCGTGCGAGGCCGACCATCTCGGCGCCGTGCGAAAGGCGCGCAGTTTCGGGCGATCGGAAGGCCCAGGGCACGACGCCCGTGAGGCATGCGAGCGTGAGTATGTCCATCGCATTGTGGTGCAGGATCGGAACCAGTTTGTATGCTTCCCGCGTGCGGAGGTATTCGAAGTAGACGTACGGGATCATCTCGCCCGGCAGATCGCCCTGCCGTTCCACGCCGAGTATCTGAGTTTCCAGATCCACCAGCCGGCAACTCTCGAAGCGCAATTTCCAAAGCCGCCGCGCCCCGAACAGGAGATCGAGATGCGGCATGCGGTCGAAGGGCGGGCGGAAACGCGACATGCGGTATCGCGTTTCGAGCAACGGCTGATCGTATGTTTTGCCGTTGTATGTCACCAGCACGTCGAACTCCTGCAAATGGTCCGCAAGCGATTGGAGCAGGCTCGGTTCCTCGCAGTGTTCGCGCATGAAGAACTGTCGCACGCGAAAACCTTCCGGCGTGATCCGTCCCACGCCGATCAGAAACGCGTACGTCCCGGAACCGCCTGCAAGCCCCGTCGTCTCCGTATCGAGGAACGCCCACTTCTCCGGTCCGCACGCCGGAACCGAGCCCTCTGAAATCGCGTCGAACAGGTCCGGCGGTAGTTCCGCAAGATCGCTGATATCCAGGCTGCCGTGCCGCCGGTGCCGTTCGTACAACCGCTCCGTCTGAAAATGCTTGCCGTGAGCGTTTTCGATTTCTTCGCCGCTCAACCACTCCTCGACGAAATAACGGGCTGGCCGGAACCGGTCGGGCGGTGGCGGTAGAGGTTGCGGCGAACGCGCGGCTTTCTCGTATTTCCGATCGATCCGGGCGACACGCCGCCGAAGCGCCGCTAATTGTTCCTGAATATCGCTCAAGGGCTGTTCGCCTTTTCTTTGCCCAGGATAGCGCAGGTTCGGAGCGCGGCGACATTCACCCCGATAATCGAGTAGTCAGGGATCCGCTCGATGTAGTGGGTGGTGAACGAGTCCGGGCAGTTCCCGCGCAGGTTGGCAACAATTCGGCGCAGCGGACCTGCCTCCGCGAAACCCGTCATGGGCGAGAGCATCAGGTACCCGACCTTGTTTTGCAGCAGATGGTTCCGAAACTCCTCGACGTCTCCGATCGCTCGATCCTGCTGTCGTGCATACAGCAGCAGGTAGTTGTCTGCGCTGAACAGCCGGATGGCCTTGCGGCCGGTCTCGAGGTATACAAGCGGATCGTTGCCTGCGGACACCACCGCGTCAGGCGTCGTATTCGCGCGAATCCATGCGAACGCGCGCCCGAGCGCGGCCGGATCGTCGAGATCGAACTCGTTGAAAGAGACAGGGCGGCCACGGAGCAGCGTGCGAGTGCCGCCAACCACCGTGTTCGCCGCGCCCGTGGTGATCGATAGCGCGAGCACAACCCGCGCGAGGTTGTCGGACCCGCGTGCCGCCAGGATTAACGCGACCGGCAACAGCGGTAGTTGGTATCGAAAAGGCGGGCCGAGCCAGGTCAGGAGTATCGCGCCGTAAATCGCGAGCCACCAGGCAGCGACACGTCCCGACCGAACGTTGATCAGCAGCAGCACGGCAATACACACACTCGCGATGATTCCGGGGACTTTCGAGGGCACGTTCAACAACAGTCCCGTTCCGAAAGCCATCATGGCGCCATTCATCGCAATGACGTTCGCTTTTTGCGAGACATCCGGGAGCGTCCACACACTGCCCTGCTCATAGGACGCTTTCGAGTAGTAACTTCCGACGCGGTCAGAGGGTGCGGGTTCGACGTGCTGCCAGATCAACCAGGGAACGCAGAGGACCGACGCCAGCGTGCCGAATCTCAGCAGGTCGCGGTAGCGCCGCTGCCACGCGAAGGCCACGATACCGGCTGCGATCAGCGCAATGCCCACGGTGCGTGTGAGGAATGCGGCGCCGCACAGCAACCCCGCCAGCGCGGTGGACCGCCGTTCCAGAAGAAGCACCAGGGCGGCGGTGGATAGCAAGCAAAATAGTGCATCCGGCAACACGGCAGTGAAAATGAACAAGGCCCAACGCCCGCACACCGCGCCCGTGCAGACCCACGCGGCCGCTGCCGGATCGAGTTCCAACCCGCGACCCAATCGATAGATCAGGAAAACCCAACCCGCAGTGAACAGGACCGATAGCAGCTTCAATCCGACGATCCCAGTCCACCAGAAGAGGGCGACTACTGCCGGGTACAAGATCGGATATTTCGTCTCGACTATACCCGAGGGGGTACTGATGACGCGATAGCCGTGCCCCTCCGCGAGAGACTTCGCGGTGACCACGTACAGTCCATCGTCGTGGAATGCGCCGACGTGCGGGTTGAGCGCGGCCGCGATGTGCAGCACCGCCAGCACCGCCAGGAGGCACCACGGCAGGCGCCGCCAAGCGATTTCAAGCCATGCCCGTGCCCTCACATTCATACCATCGGCACTCTACACAGATCCTCCAGTCCGGTGCGACACTGAAGAATTGCATGCGTGAATTCATTTCCCCCGCTTCCAGCCTTAGCGGTGCTATTGTCCTGCCCGGAGACAAGTCGATCTCGCATCGATACGCGATGCTGGCGGCGATCGCCGACGGCACCAGCACGATCAAGAACTACTCGAGCGGCGCCGACTGCCAGTCAACGCTGGGGTGTGTGGAAGCGCTTGGCGTGAAGGTTGAACGTCAGGACCGGACGGTGACCATGGAGGGTGCAGGGCTCGACGGATTGCGGCAGCCTCAAACACAGCTCGACGCGGGAAACTCCGGCTCCACGATCCGCATGCTCTCCGGCATCCTTGCGGCGCAGCCGTTCACGTCTGCAATTGGCGGCGACGAGAGCCTCTCGCGGCGTCCGATGGACCGCATCATGCTTCCGCTCGCGTCGATGGGAGCATCGATTACCGCGCGCGACGGCCGCTTTCCTCCGCTACAGATCCACGGCCGCCAACTGCATCCGATCGATTACGAATTGCCCGTGGCCAGTGCGCAGGTGAAGACCTGCATCCTGCTAGCCGGATTATTCGCGAATGGAACGACTGTCGTCCACGAACCTGTGCGTACGCGAGATCACACCGAGGTGGCGCTCCGTGAATTTGGCGTCGATGTCGATGTGCAGCGGAGGGTAATCAGGATGGCTGGCCGGCAGAAGCTGACTGGCCGCGAGCTCACGGTTCCGGGCGACCTTTCGTCGGCCGCATTTTTTCTCGTAGCGGCACTCATCGTCCCGGGCTCGAGCGTGCTGATTCACGGTGTCGGTTTGAATCCGACTCGCTCCGCGCTGCTCGACTTCCTTGCCGGCATGGGGGCGCAGATTCGAATACAGGAGATCTCGCAAGGCTCCGGTGAGCTGATCGGCGACCTGCTGGTGAAACACACTGCAGTACGGGGCGGCGTTCTGGAAGGAGCGATGACGGCAGCGCTGATCGACGAGATTCCGGTGCTGGCGATCCTTGGCGCAGCAAGCGAGGAGGGTTTGACCGTGCGGGACGCGGCCGAGCTGCGAGTGAAGGAAACGGATCGCATTGCGACTGTCGCCGAGAACCTGAAGCGCATGGGCGTTGACGTTGAGGTCCGCTCGGACGGTTTCAGGGTGCCGGGGAAGCAGAAGTTGCAGGCCGCGGTCCTCGACTCTTTCGGCGACCACCGGATCGCTATGGCATTCGCAGTGGCTGCGCTGATCGCCGACGGAAAATGCGCAATCGACGGAGCGGAAGCCGCTAGTGTTTCATTCCCGGAATTCTACGATACGCTCCGGCGCATCGCCGGCTGAACGGCTCGTTTCGTTTTTCTGAACCAGGCCCTCATGACCTGGCCCACATTTCGGACGCTATCGAGTGGCCCCGTCGCCGCTCTAAGGCGGCACCCCAGAGTTTGCGGTGCCGATATGATAGAGTCTCGTCAAAATAGCGTCTTAGTTATATTAAGCGGTTCCGGTATGATCGGAACGGCAGTGCTCGAACGTATCGAATGAAATACATCTGCATTCACCAGCATTGTTACCAGCCGCCGCGCGAGAATCCCTGGCTCGAAACCATTGAGATGCAGGAGTCCGCTTATCCCTACCACGATTGGAACGAGCGGATTAACGCCGAATGCTATGCGCCGAATACGGCCAGTCGTATCCTCGACGACCGGCAGATGATCTCTAAGATCATCAACAATTATTCGCAGACCAGCTTCAATTTCGGACCGACGTTATTATCCTGGGCCGAAACCGATGCGCCGGAGGCGTACCGCGCGATCATCGCCGCCGACCGGGCCAGCCAGCACCGGTTTTCGAATCATGGATCGGCATTGGCGCAGGCATACAACCACATGATCCTGCCGCTGGCCAATCGCCGCGACAAGTACACGCAGCTTTACTGGGGAATCATCGACTTCCGCCTGCGATTCGGACGCCGGCCCGAAGGGATGTGGCTGCCCGAGACGGCGGTGGACATGGAAACGTTGGACATGCTGGCCGAACTCGGCATCAAGTTCACCATCCTGTCGCCGTACCAGGCACACCGTGCCCGCGAGATTGGGGCGGAAGGTTGGAGAAATGTATCCGGTGGGCGGATTGACCCCACCCGCGCGTACTTGCAGAGGTTATCCGGCGGACGAAGCATCTGTCTGTTTTTCTACGATGGCCCTGTGTCGCAGGCGGTCGCATTCGAACACCTGCTAGACAGCGGCGAACGATTCGCGAACCGGTTGATGACCGCGTTTTCGGATTCGCGGGATTGGGATCAGTTGGTTCACATCGCCACGGACGGCGAAACATACGGGCACCATCACCGCTATGGCGAAATGGCGCTGGCCTACGCATTGGAGCACATTCAAGCGAAGGGTCTCGCCCAGATCACCAACTACGGCGAGCATCTTGCGAAGCATCCGCCCACACAAGAAGTTCAGATTTACGAAAACACGGCCTGGAGCTGTGTTCACGGCGTCGGACGCTGGAGTTTCGATTGCGGTTGCAACAGCGGGCGCAACCCCGGCTGGAACCAGCAGTGGCGCAAACCGCTTCGCGAGGCGTTGGACTGGCTGCGGGACCAGGTGACGCCACTCTACGAAGAGCACGCCGGAAAGCTGGTGCGCGATCCGTGGCGGGCTCGCGATCAGTACATTCGAGTTATCCTCGATCGTTCTCCCCACAATCGCGACCGCTTCCAATCGGAGCACGCGCTGAGACGCCTGAGCGAAAGCGAAGAAGTGCTGTTGTGGAAACTTCTCGAGCTGATGCGGCATGCGATGCTCATGTATACCAGTTGCGGGTGGTTTTTCGATGACCTGTCCGGCATCGAAACGGTCCAGGTGATCCAGTATGCCGGGCGTGTGGTGCAGTTGGGCGAGGAGATTTTTGGGCAATCGCTGGAGCGCGGGTTTCTCGACAGATTGGCGTGGGCACGGAGCAACGTGACCGAGCAGGGAGACGGCGCCAGCATTTACCGGCGATACGTCAAGCCGAACATCGTCGACCTCGAAAAGCTCGGCGCTCACTATGCCATCAGTTCCTTGTTCGAAACGTATCCCGAACAGACGCAGATCTATTGTTACCGGGCGGAGCGGACCGATTACCGCATGATCGAGGCGGGTAAACTCCGGCTGGCACTGGGCCGCGCTGTGTTCACGTCCGCGGTGACCCAGGAATCCGCGGATCTTTCGTTCGGCGTGCTGCATTTCGGCGATCACAACCTGACCGGAGGCGTTCGCCTGTTCCAGGGCGGTGAAGCGTACGACGATCTCGTGCTCAATGCGGGCGATGCGTTCTACCGAGCTGATGTACCGGAAGTCATTCGTTTGCTCGATCGCGGCTTCGGGACGAACATTTATTCGCTCAAGAGTCTTTTCAAAGACGAACAGCGGAAACTGCTCGACCTGATCCTCAACTCGACGATTGTCGAGGCGGAGTCGGCTTATCGTGGAGTGTACGAGCACCACGCCTCGCTCATGCGGTTTCTCCACGGATTGAAACTTCCGATCCCTAGAATCTTTCAGCATGCCGCGGGCGTCGCGCTCAACAGCTTGTTGCGGCAGACGTTCGAGGCGCGCGTCCTCGAAATCGATCGCATCCGGACGCTGCTCGAAGAGGCCCGCGTGGCCGGCGCGGAACTCGATCACACTACGCTCGAATACACGCTGCGCAAACGAATCGAGCGTCTCTCGAACCGCTTCTTCGCGGATCCGTCGGATCTCGGCGAATTGGAGCACCTGGATGAGGCGCTTGCGTTACAGGACGACCTGCCGTTTCGGCTGGTCCTGTGGTCGGTGCAGAACAAGTGTTACGAAGTGCTCCAGACGGTGTACCCGGAGATGGTGGAGCGCGCGCGGAGCGGAGACGTGGAAGCGGCGACCTGGCTGGTGGTATTCCAGTCGCTCGGCATCCGGCTACGCGTTCGCGTCGAGACGCCCAAAATCGCGACCGGCGTACAACAGTAGGAGCACGACTTGCCGAGATATCCGGTCGCCACGTATCGCGTTCAGCTCAGCAAGGAATTTCCGTTTGCGAAAGCGCGAAACCTGTTGCCGTTTCTTCAGAAGTTGGGCATCTCCGATCTGTACGCTTCGCCCGTATTCCGCGCACGTCCCGGCAGCATGCACGGCTACGACGTCGTGGATCCCACCCAGGCGAACCCGGAACTCGGCGGCGAAGAAGGCTTCGATGCTCTTGCTGCCGATCTCAAGCAGCGCGGCATGGGCTTGCTGCTCGATATTGTTCCGAATCACATGGCGGCGTCCTCGAGCAACGCCTGGTGGACCGATGTTCTCGAAAACGGCGCCAGTTCGAGCTACGCGGCATTCTTCGATATCGAATGGGATCCCGCCTGGGACCGCGGCGACCCCAGTATCTTCATCCCCGTCCTGGGTTCGATGTACGGCACCGTTCTCGAAAACAAGGAGATTTACCTCGCTATAGACGAGTCCGGGTTTTCCATTCGGTATTACGCCGTCAAATTGCCTGTCGATCCCGGAACCTACTCGATGATCCTCGAACATCGCGCGACCGAAATAGCGGAGGACAAACGGTGGAGGGCCCTGCTGGATTCGGCCCAACGGCTGCCGTGGCGGTCAACAAAGATGTGGGAAGGCATCGAAGCGCGCCGCCGCGAAATACCGAACATCAAGGAGCACTTGTGGTCTTTGTATCAGTCCAACACTGAATTCCGGGGATACATCGATCGGACCATCGACGATTTCAACGGAGTGAAAGACGACCCCGACAGTTTCAATCTGTTGGACGAACTCATCGCCCGTCAGCCGTACCGCCTCGCATGGTGGCAGGTGGCGCGGGAGCGCATGAACTACCGGCGCTTCTTCGATGTGAGCGAACTGGTCGGCGTGCGCGTGGAGAACGACGAAGTCTTTTCGACGACGCATTCCGCCATTCTCCGGTGGGTGTCGGAAGGCAAGGTAACCGGACTGCGTGTGGATCACGTGGATGGGCTTTTCAAGCCGCGAGAATATCTGGAACGCCTGGCAAACCTTCAGAACCGGCCGTACGTGGTGGTAGAGAAGATCCTGATCGAAGACGAGACGCTGCCGGAAGACTGGCCGGTGGAGGGAACCAGCGGCTACGATTTTCTCGGTATCCTCAATGGCGTTTTCATCGACGGCGCGAGCCTGGAACCATTGCAGGACGCCTACTCGCGATTCACGGGCTTGAATTGGACTTTCGAGGAGGCCGCCTACGAGCAGAAGCGTTGGATCATCCGCCACCTGTTCCGGGGCGAGATGTTCGCGCTGTCGCTGCACCTCGAACAGATTGCGGAACTGGATCGTCACGGACGCGACCTGAGTCCCGATGAGTTACGGCGCGCCGTGGCGGAGACTACCGCGTGCCTGCCGGTCTACCGCACCTATCTGGAATCCGGCCAGATGCCGGATCGCGACCGGCGGCACATCGAGACCGCCGTCGCCGAAGCCCGCCGCCGTAATGGCGACATCAGCGCGCCGGTTTTCGATTTCATGCTGCGGGTGTTGCTCTGCGACTTCCCGCATTCCCTCTCCGAAGAAGGCCGGAACGATTGGATGCGCTTCATTATGCGGTGGCAGCAGTTGACCGGCCCCATTACGGCCAAAGGCGTCGAAGACACGACGATGTATGTCTACAATCGCCTTCTTTCGATGAACGAAGTGGGCGGGCAGCACGGCGCCGTGACCCTTGAGCGATTTCACCGGTTCAATCGTCACCGTCAAAGGCGTTGGCCCGCCAGCATGAGTGCAACCTCCACTCATGACACCAAGCGCAGCGGCGATGTACGCGCACGGCTGAACGTGCTATCGGAACTCCCATCGGAGTGGAGCCGATTCCTGTTCCGCTGGTCGCGCTGGAATCGTGACCAGAAGACGGTGCTTGACGGGCGTCCCATTCCCGACCCGAACGAAGAAACGCTGATCTACCAAACTCTCCTGGGGGCATGGCCCAACTACGCCGAGGATGTGCCCGATTTTGTCGAGCGAGTAAAGCAATACGCGACCAAAGCTCTGCGGGAAGCGAAGATCTACACGTCCTGGCTCAAGCCGGACGAGGAGCACGAACGCGCCGTGCACCGATTCATCGAATCGATTGTCGAGGATCGCAGTGGGAACCGCTTCCTTCCGCACTTTCTCGAGTTTCAGCAGCGTCTCGCTTATTTCGGCGCGCTGAATTCGCTGGGCCAGATGCTGCTCAAAATCACGGCACCAGGCGTGCCCGACTTCTATCAGAACAGCGCGCTCTGGGATTTAAGCCTTGTCGATCCGGACAACCGCAGACCGATTGAGTTGGACGCCCGCCTGCGCCTCGCCGAGGAACTCGACGAATGGCACCAACCCGGCAGTGCACAACACCTGCTGGCCGATTGGACGGACGGCCGAGTGAAGACGTTCGTCATCCATCGCGCGCTCCAGTATCGCGCGCAGAATCCGGAGCTGTTCATCGAAGGCGATTACATACCAATCGAAGCGACGGGCACGTATCGCGATCACGTCATCGCATTCGCTCGAAAGAGAAACGGCGAGGTCTGTCTCTCTATCGCTCCGCGGTTTGCCACTCGCCTGGTTGGGAGCGAGCGTCCACCGGTCGGGCGCCGTGTCTGGAAGGACACAGGGCTGATCCTTCCGGCGGGCATTCACCGGGGCAAGTGGCGGAATGTGATGACCGGCGAGTCGGTCGAGAACCTGATGATGGGTTCTGTCCTTGCGACGTTTCCCGTTGCGTTACTTGTCAGGGATTGAATAGGGGTTTTACGCCGCTGCACGACGAGCATCCAGCAGGCTG
Source organism: uncultured Acidobacteriota bacterium (assembly GCA_963720745.1). Classification (GTDB taxonomy): domain Bacteria; phylum Acidobacteriota; class Terriglobia; order Bryobacterales; family Bryobacteraceae; genus TMP-7. Next base: position 1,678,017 of record CAVRGO010000001.1, on the reverse strand, counting down.
AGCGCGTGAGTGACGCCGGTGAATCAACCCACTACCGGTGCCAACCGCTTCGGCGGACTCGCCGACAACTCAATAGCTTCGCGGGCTGGCCGCGAACGCACCCTCATTCCTGACTTCTCGAGTCAGGCTACCACCCAGTACGCCTCTCAAGCGATATGCGATAGTTCCGTTCGAGCGTTTTCGATGCAGTCCCGCGCCTCAACCCGCCTGTCAGTTCCTTCTCCCACCAGCGATAGCGCACGACTCACGTGGATCAAAGCGGCATCGACCGCGGCAACACGAACGCGAATCGTCATGCCATTTGCGGCCCTTGCCCGCACGAAACGTTGCTCAACCAAAGCGGTTTCACAGAAACGGAGATCTTCCAGCACTTCTCGAATGTCCGGTTCCATGTCCCCGGAGTCCAGACACGATGCAGCCCGTGTCAGGTGTGACTCCACAACATCTTTATCCATACTTTTATGGTACGGCCACTTTCGCTGTTAACGGTAGTTAAGCTTTTAGAAGCATTTCTAAAAACCCCCGAAAAACGCTAAAATCCGCAGAAAATGAATAAGAATTCATATTGGGCCGCGCCTCTGCGCGGACGCGCCGGTGCTCCTGCTAAGATCATTGCAGATGCGGTTGTTCGCTGCGTACGTACTGCTGTTCTGTCCTCTGTTCGCCTCCGATGAGAATATTCCCCTCCCCGAGCGGGCGCGGCAGTATCTCGTGGATCTTATCAAGCTGGACACGACCAACCCTCCAGGAAACGAGAGTCGCATAGCGGAATATCTGAAGCAGGTAGCGGACTCCTACTCGATCCCGAATGAACTGTTGGGCCCGGATCCAAAGCGCCTCAACTTTGTAGCGCGGCTGAAGGGAAATGGGCACGGTCGCCCGTTGCTGCTGATGGCGCACAGCGATGTGGTTCCCGCCGAGCGACCGTTGTGGACCATCGATCCGTTCCGTGGCGAGCAGCGCGGCGGATTCATCTATGGACGCGGCGCAATCGACGACAAATCGCTGCTCGCCGCCGAACTCGCCGTGATGGTGGAGATTCACCGCCGCAACATTCATCTGAGCCGCGACGTGATTCTGCTGTCGGAAGCCGATGAGGAAGCCGGTTCGACCGGTATCCAGTGGCTGATTGCGAATGCCTACCCGAAAATCGACGCGGAGTGGGCGCTGAACGAAGGCGGGTACATTCTCGAGACGCACCTCGGCCGCATCTACAACGTACAGACCACCGAAAAGATCCCGACGCGGATGACGCTGACGGCGAAAGGAACGGCGGGGCACGGCTCGCTACCTCGCGCCGACAACGCAGTGGTGCACCTGGCTCGGGCGATACTGCGCCTGGCGGAGGCCGATCAGCCGGTGCATTTGAACGCCACCACGCGAAGGTACCTGCGGGAATTGGTTCGCCTCGATGACTTCTCCTGGCTGCATCCATTGATTCCGAAGCTGGAGAATCCCGCGACGGCGAACGCCGCCGCAAATCAGATCCGCGCGAGAGACCCGGAGTTGGACGCGATGCTTCGCACGACCATATCACCCACGATGCTCCGGGCCGGCCGCAAGATCAACGTGATTCCGAGCGTCGCCGAGGCGGAATTGGATGTGCGTCGTGTACCGAGTGAATCGCGCGAGGAGGTCGTTGCACGTGTCCGGCAGATCGTCAACGACAGCGCTGTGGAGGTTGCTTTAGCCGGCGGGCAGCAGATGCCGGCAGCCGAGCCGAGTTCTCTGCTCACCCGTCTGTACAAGGCCATGGAACATACGTTCAAACAGGCGCACCCGGAGGACTACGTCATTCCTTATATGTCGCGCGGAGCCACCGACGGATCGTTCCTGCGTGCGCACGGTATGGCCGTGTATGGGGTTCCCCTCTTTGTGAAGGACAGCGGCGAGAGCCGCGCGCACGGCAACGACGAGCGAATCTCGAATAAGAATATCGAGGACGGTGTGGAGTTGCTGTGGCAGATTGTTCTGGAGGTCGCGGGCAAGGAGTAGACCTCTTTAACACCAGTGAGATTCAACACATGGACGAAGCGACTGTAGCAGTTCGCCCGCCGCTGGCGGCATACGAAGATTTGGCCCGCATGATGGATTTTGCGGTGCTTGCGCCGGAGCTGGCCGAGGACGACGTTCACCGCGCATGCCAGATCGCAGCCAAATACCGGATTGCTCGACTGACCGTGCGTCCGGCAGACCTCGATCTGGTGTCGCAGTGGATGAAGGGCACTGCACTCACCGTGGGCGCGGTCGTGAGCTATCCGCACGGCGCGGACACCACCTCCGCGAAATTGTACGCAGTGCGCGACGCGCTCGGCAGAGGAGCCCGGGCTATCGAGACACCCATGAATCCCGGCAAGCTGGCCTCGCGGCAGTTCCGGTATCTCGAATCGGAACTGATGCAGATGGCGCAGGAGTGCCGCCGTGCGGGCGCCGAAATCATCGTCGACGTCGAATTCAACCATCTGCCCGAGGACCTTCGTGTGATCGCTTGCCGGATCGCCCGGCGTGCCGATGTCGACTGGATCCGGACCGGGAGCGCACACGGGCAAACTCCGGATTGGGAGCATCTGGCTTTTGTAGCACCGAAACTCGGACATTCGATGCGACTCGATGCGGGCCCGCTAGTTCGGTCCCTGGAAGATGCGCAGAGAAGCTACGAGATCGGTTGCGGCGGGTTCCAAACCACCGATCCCACTGCGCTGCTCGAGAGTTGGATCGCTGAGTTAAAACGGCGCGAGCAGGAATCGCAGAATGCAGGACTGCCAGCCAATCAGGCAGATGGTGGGCGTGCCGCGGGGTGAGCGGGTGAGCGCAGCCGTTTCGGGATTGACGGGGCGGATCTGCGCCGATCAGGCCGAATGGCGCATTCTTCGTCGATGCTCGAGTGATCATCTATTTTCGCGTCCAGAACAAATGCTTGTAGTTTTGTTTGTCTTGTAGTATTCTTGCTACAAGATGAGTAAAGCCAAGTTCCTCATCACCCCCGGCCCAAAGGGCCCCCAAGCTGCCCGATTACGCCAACGCAAGCACGATCTTCTTCGCCGCTTCGCATTCCCCGAGGACCTGTTGCCCGGCTGCCTCACCGAAAGCACGACCCGCTGCGGCAAGCCCACCTGTCACTGCGCGCAACCTGGCGATCCCGGCCATACCAGTTGGACCTTGACGTTCATGAACAACGGCCGGCGCCGGGTCGAGCGCATCCCCAAAGCCTGGGCCGATCAGGTCCGTGATCGTGTCCGCGCCGGTCGTGAGTTTCAGGACGCCGTGCGAGACCTGCTCACGGGCAACGCCGAGTTGCTGGTGCTTGCGCGCAAGCAGAAACTCCAACAGCCCTGAGCGCGACCAGCCTGCGGGGCATTCATCGCTACTCGGCGAAAACCCTGGGCCTAAAACCTTTTTCGCCGACTGCGGCGATGGGCGCAGGAAACCCAGAAAGCCGGCCCGCGATCTGCTGTGGGCTTTGCTGGCTTCACAACTTCTGCGCGAAACCTCCTTCCACGCCACCGAGGCGCTGGTCCATACGGCGTCTCACTCCAACTTGGATCTTCGTTGCGAGTTCGGTGACGACACCTTGGCCTACTTCACCGAGCGCATGGATCCCCACGCCACGCGTTCCGCACTGGTCGAAGTGCTGCATCGCGCCAAACGCAACAAGGCCTTTCAGGAGGACGCCTTTATTGGTCTGGCCATCGATGGAACCACCGTGGGACGCTGTGAACAGTCCTCCTGCTCGTTGTGCCGGCCCTACCGCAATTCCAAAAAGGACGTGGTTGGCTATCATCATCACTTCGCTATGATCAGTGTGGTCGGCACTCATGTGTCGCTGCCTTTCGATGTCGAGCCCTACGGCCCCAAGGACAGCGAGTACGCCGCCGGTCAGCGGTTGCTGCGGCGGGCCAAGAAGGCACTGGGATCCCGCTTCGCCGATTACCTGGTCGTCGACGCCGCCTACGCCACCAGCACTTTCTTGCACACTGCTCGCGAACTCGGCATCCCGGTCCTGGCCCGCCTAAAAGACAATCTCCCGGAGTTGTCGGACGAGGTGGAGCGACGCTTTCACCATCTGCCGCCACACCGCGTTACCGAGCATAACGGCAACCGCCTCGAACTCTGGGATTCCAGCGACTTCGCCCCTTGGCAGACCCTCCATTGGAAGTGGGTCAGAGTACTCCGCTATCGCGAAATCAGCGCTGAGGGCGAGATCGTGGCCGAGGCCCAATGGCTCACGGATCTGCCATTCAGCAAGGTCGGCACGCTCTCGTTGTTCAAAATGGCCAGAAGCCGATGGGAGATCGAGAACCAAGGCTTCAATGACTGCAAATCCCGTCAGGGCCTCGAACACATCTGCCACCATGAACCGCGGAGCCTGCTAATCTGCTGGCTGCTCACGTTATTGGCGCTCGTTATCGGACGTCTGTTCCGCATCCGCTATCTCCACTGCGGAAACCACCCCGGCCTCACCGCCATCGCATTGGTTCGACTTCTCCGTATCAGCCTCGGCCAGCCCCGCCATATCCTTTCCCCCTGATCTTTTCTCGCCCCGTTCGGCGTTCTTTGACATCGTTCAAACCCGCACGTTGTACCCCGCCAGAACTGTCCCCGAAAATCGTCCACCTTACAAAGCCGCCTAACCTACCGACCCGCCACCGCCGCCCCATTTGCCTTCGCTTCACTTTTGTCCCGTCCCATTCCGAAACGGCTGGGGTGACCGCAGTCCTATTCAGGAGCCCGGGCCCATTGTGGTATGCTCATGGGCGCTAAGATGCCTCATCGCAAACCCCTGCCCAAAATCTGTATTGCTTTGGGCTTTTCGGATGCGGCTGCTTTGATCTCTCATGCCCGCCATGAGTACGAGGCGGGGGAGCGGTTCTTTGAGTTTCGCCTCGACTACCTTCCGAACCCGGATCAAGGTTTCCGCGCCATTTCGGATTTCCTGTCGGCGCAGCCCGATTGTGCAATCCTCGCCACCTGCCGCCGCCATCAGAATCATGGCCGGTTCAATGGCAGTATCGACGAGCAGATTCGTGTTCTCAACGCGGCCATCGATGCCGGCGCGCAAGCCGTCGACGTCGAGGTCGAGACTGCGGAGAACATCTCTGCACACCTCGACGAGATCCGCGGCAAGACCACGCTCGTCGTCTCCTTCCACGATTTCGGCGGCACACCGGCGCTCGATTCGCTCGTGCGCAGGATGTCCCGAATCCCAGCGGATGCATACAAAATTGTTACGACCGCGAGAAAGCCCTCCGACAATTTTCGGATCCTGAACCTGACGAAGACGTTCAACAAACTCAACCTCATCGTGCTCGCAATGGGCGAAATCGGATTTCCTACGCGAGTGTTGTCCACCGCATTTGGGGGGGTGTACACGTACGCCGCGCCGAATTCGGCGGAAGGAACGGCCACCGGTCAGGTTTCGGCCCGAACGCTCCGTCAGTTGTACCGGGTGGAGAAATTCAGTCGCGCCGCGAAGGTGTACGGTGTCGTCGCTGATCCTGTGCGGCACTCGGTATCTCCGGCGGTCCACAATCGCGCGTTCCAGGCACGCCGGATGGACGCGGTGTATCTCCCGTTTCTCGTCGCTCCGCAGCACTTGAAGGACTTCTTCATGTTCGCGGACAAACTGCCGGTCACAGGTTTCAGCGTAACTATCCCGCACAAACAAAAAGTACTGCGCTACCTGGACATCATCGATCCTCTGGCCCGGCGCATCGGCGCGGTCAACACCGTGTGGAAGAAAGCGGGCAAGTGGCGAGGCGCGAATACCGATGCGGAAGGCGTCACCGTCCCGCTATCCAAGGTGATGCGCGTGCCGAAATCGACCGTCCTTCTGGCGGGCAATGGCGGGGCCGCGCGTAGTGCGGCATATGCCTTGACTGCGGCGGGAGCGGCAGTCTCGATCGTCGGACGAAATCCGGACCGCGTGCGGGCGCTCGCCAAGGCCTGCGGCGCCGAAGCACTCTCGCGCGAAGACGCCGAATCCAAGGATTTCGATGCCGTGGTTCACGCGACGCCGGTGGGAATGTATCCGCATACCTGTGAGTGCTTCTTCGAGCGGCGCATCCCCGGAGCAGTGGTGTTCGACATGGTCTACAATCCTATGGAGACCGTGCTTGTACGGCGGGCGATGGACGAAGGGAAGACCACGGTTGGCGGACTTCAGATGTTCATCGAACAGGCGTGCCGGCAATTCGAGATCTGGACGGGCGAAAACGCCCCGCGCGCAGTGATGGAGCGTGCGGCGGTAGAAGCACTCGGATTGATGGGGGCGCAGGCTGCTGCCGAGAGCGGGAACTGAGGATTGGCGATGAAGCAGCGCATCACCCGGAGAACCTTGCTCGCAGCGGCTGCCGCAACCCGCGCCGCGGCGGCGCAAACCGCGGCACCGCCTGCCATCCCTTCGACGCCCGAAGAAGAAGTAACCAGCGCCCGCGCCTCGATACGTTCCAACATCGAGCAGTTGGACAAGACCGCCCTGCCGATGAGCACGGAGCCCGCAACACAGTTCAAGGCATAACGCGATGCTCGACATCAACGACGAGATCTTCTTTGCCAGCATCACTGAGCTCAACGCAAAGCTCAAGGCGAAAGAGGTCTCCGCCGTCGAACTGGCGCGCGCATTCGGCGACCGGCTCGATAAGCTCGGGCCGCGCTACAACGCCCTCGCTTTATCGCTCCGCGAGAGTGCGATCAAGACCGCCAAGGATGTGGACGGCGACCTGAAGCGAGAGAGATACCGGGGACCGCTGCAGGGCGTTCCGTTCGGCGTGAAGGATCTGTTGTCGGTAGCGCACCAACCGACCACTTGGGGAGCGAAGCCCTATGCCGGACAGGTGTTTGACTACGACGCCACCGTGGTCAGGAAGTTGGGGAACCTCGGCGGTCTGCTGATGGGCAAGTTGGCGATGGTCGAACTCGCCGGCGGACCCTCATATCGCTACGCGAAAGCCTCATTGCAAGGCCCGGGCTTAAACCCTTGGGATCGAACCCGTTGGTCGGGTGGTTCTTCGAGCGGTTCGGGCGCCGCGGTTGCCGCCGGACTCGTCACGTATGCTCTCGGCTCTGAAACGTCCGGCTCCATTCTGACTCCGAGCGCGTTCTGCGGCGTTACCGGTTTGCGTCCGACCTATGGACTCGTCAGCCGTCACGGCGCGATGGCGTTGTCTTGGACCATGGATAAGATCGGGCCCATCGGCCGCACGGCGGAAGATTGCGCATTGGTGCTGCAGGCGATCGCCGGGGGAGATTCGAGAGACCCCGGGTCGGCGGGCAAGGGCTTCTATTGGTTCCCGCAGTACGCACGCGCATTCAAGGACATCACGATCGGGTTCGCGCCGGTAGATTTCGCCGAGTGGGCCGATCCGGAAACCCGTCCGGCATTGCAGGCCGCGCTCGAGGTCATCAAGGGGCTCGGCGTCCAGGTGAAAGAGACGAAGCTCCCCGACTTTCCCTACGGGGCAATGACCGGGACGATCATTGCCAGCGAGGCGTCCGCTATTTTCGAACCGCTGATCCAGAGCGGCCGCGTGAATGAACTGGCCGACCAGAAGCAGATCGCCGGTTTGAAAGCCGGTCTCGAGATACCCGCCAAGGACTATCTGAAGGCGATGCGCATACGATCTCTCGTGCAGCAGGCCTTCCGCGAGTTGTTCATCGATATCGACGTCCTGGTAACACCCTCACGCTTTGGTATTGCGCCGAAGATCTCCGATCCGCTCGACCGGCCTACGACGAACCGTCCGCGTCCAACCGACCGCGGCTTGAGTGCGCTGATACCCGCGGGAAATCTGGCAGGACTGCCCGCATTGTCTCTGCCGTGCGGATTTGCAGAGCAGATGCCCGTCGGGATTTCGTTGGTCAGCCGGCCATTCAGCGAGATGATGATCCTGCATCTCGGCCGTGAGTTCCAGTCTCGTACCGATTGGCACAAGCGCCGGCCCGCGGCAGCTTAACCGGTCAGAAGTTGAAGAAGCGCAGGCCGAACAACCGCATCACAGACGATCCGGCCACCCCTGTCAAGGCCGGCATGAATGCCGGTGCGAGCCCTCCCCGCTGATATTCGCTGTGCACCGCATGATAGCCGAGGAACAGGAACGACCCTGCGGCGAGCGCGAGCAATCCGTGAGCCCACAACGTCCCCAAGTGTTCTCCGAGAACCAACTCGGAGGCGGCTCCGGCGACGGTCAGCGACTGCACCAGAATGGAGCTGACGAGCGCCGCGCGTACCTTATTTAATGAAGCGCGCACGATGGCGCCGAGCGCGAGTCCTTCCGGAAATTTGTGCACGGCGATTCCGAGTACCACTCCCGCCGCGAGCAGCGGAGCGTGCGTATCGCCCGACGCCGAAAGAATCCAGCCGTCCAGAAAACTGTGAACGGCGGCGACCGTCAGCATCGGTCCCGCGAAACCATGTAGGCGCGTGCTGCAATGATCATGGTCGTGAGTGTGCGCACAGGAAGGGCAAACCGGGTGGATGAACCTGTCGGTCAACCAGAAAGCGGCGAACCCCGCAACGCACCAGGTGACGGCGAGTGGATAGCCGAAGAAATCGGCGAGTTCGGGAAATACCCAGAACGCTGCCACGCCCATCAAGATGCCACCGCTGAATGCTACCAGCGAGCGGGCGAGGGAGCGAACGGCGGATAAATACACACCTCCGAGTACGCCGACGACGGCGATAGCGGAGATAATCAGGGCTCGGGATAAGCCGGCGGGCACAGCGTCTCTACTTCACTGTACCATCGGGCTGTTCCGAAGCCCTTCGCAACGACGGTGCGCGGCGCGGTCTCGGCGGAGTTTCGAAGGTCATGACTCTCTGCTGCACTGTTCGGAATTCGGATTCCGTATCCGTCCCGAGTGCGGCAACCGCTTTGTCCGCCAACTCGTCCGCCTCACGTTCATGGGCGCCGCTTTCCTGCATCAGTTGCGGCGGCGCAAAGCCGGGCTGCATGTACAGGGCGCACATTCCGAAAATCGTTGTTGTCGAACCCACCTGGCGGCGAATCGCGTGATTCCTCGCGAGATGCGCCATAACGTGTGCGAGAGTGTGAGCGAACTGGCGCTCGGATGCGGCCGAACGGATTTCGCGAGTCGAGAAAAAAACGTAACCGGCCGGAAAAACGGCGACGTCCGCACGTGCGGTATCGGAAACGACGGTGACTATATAAGAGAATGATGCCGCCGGAAGGTGTCGCGCTAACCGGTCGGAAAGCCGTTGAACGTAGCCGGTAATCTCGGGATCGTCGATGGCGGCGTTCTCCTGACGGTAATCGCGGGCGAGCGCACGTCCGAGTGCCACTTCTTTTGCCGGTGGTGTCTCCTGCGCAAGCAACACCGTCGCCACAAGCAGGACGATCGGTGCGAGTTTCATGCCAGCTATGACGTCGAAGCGTTCAACGCGGTTGCGGAATCAGGCTGTCCGCCAGCGGACGCCCACATCGAGTTTCGTCTTCGCAAACTCGAGACTCCGTTCCAGATCGATCTTCTGCTGCTCCTTCAAAGCGGCGGCGAACTCGGGCGGCAGCGGCTTCCGGCCATCCTCGATGACCATGAACTTTTCGAATGGATGCCCGCTCTTCACCAGTGCGACGAAGCGCGCGAAGTCGGCGGCTCGTTTGTTCGGGAACGCTTTCCAGAAAGCGGCATCGAGGTACGGGATCACCACCGGCGGACGACCGGTGATGATTTCGAGTTGCATCGGTGCGTTCGGGCACAAATCGCGGTACTTCGCCATGATCGGCGCCCAATCCAGCGAGCCTTCCCCGAGCGCCACCCACTGAAAGGCACAGCCCTGCGGGTGTTCGTAGACGGCCGTATCGCGCACGTGGGTGGTGACGACATACTGACCCAGAGTCTCGAGTGTGACTAGCGGATGTTCGGCGAGCCAGAACGGATTGCCCAAGTCGAGACACGATCCGACGAAATCCTTTCCCGATTCCTCGATGATGGTCTTCACGTCCCGGCCCTGCAGATCGCCGTTATGATTTTCAAGCGCGATCTTCACCCCGAGATCGAGTGCCTGCTGACGGACACTCTTGAATACCTTGATGGTCGCTTCTATGTGCGAATCGATCGGAACCGGGCCGAAGCGATCCGGCCGGCTGCCCAAAAAGCAGCGCATACTCGGAGAGCCGACCGCATGAGCGACCCGCAGCCCTTCAAGAATGTACTGAATGGGATCTTTGCCTTTCGGACCGTAACTCGAAGATGTAGGGCAGATGCAGCCGGTACCGGCATCGATTGTAATACCGAGCTTCGATGCATGGTCCTTTACCTTCTCCAGGTATGCGGGTTCCGTGCTCTCGTACTCGCCGACGCTCGAGATCTGTACCGTGTCCAGCTTCAAAGAAGATGCATAGTCGAGAATTTGCGGCGCCTTCCAGCGGAAGGCGCGAATGGAATACGAATCGAAGCCAAGCCGGATCATTAGGAGACAATCATATCAACGTGTCTAAGAAGGACCACACGCCGCTGGCGCGACGGATTCGAGACGAGATGGCTGCGACCGGGCCGATCACGTTCGAACGTTTCATGGAACTTGCGCTGTACGCGCCGGGGCTCGGGTACTACGTCCGCGGGTCGGATCCATTCGGCAAACATGGAGATTTTTACACGGCGGAGCAGATCCAGCCAGTATTCGGAATCCTGGTCGCACAGTGTATTGCACGAATGAAGCAGCGGCAAGAGGAGACTGCCGGATTTCGAGTCGTGGAACTCGGCGCGGGCCGCGGTGAGATGGCGGAAGCACTTTCGCCGTTCGGGTACACCGTCGTTGAAGCGGAACGCGGGTCGGTTCCGGAACGTCTGAAGGGAGTCGTGCTGGCCAACGAGTTCTTCGATGCGCTTCCGGTCAGGGTTGCGATCCGCCGCGATTGCGGCTTCCGCGAGATGCGTGTCGGATTTTCGGACGCGGGCTTCCGGTTCATCGAAGGGCGAGCCATGCGGCGGAGAGATGCTCGAGTACCTCGACCGCTACTACCGGCAGACCGAAAACGGATCCATCATCGAAGTTCATCTTCGCGGGCTTGACTGGATCGATCGGATCGCCGGAGCGCTTGACGGACATTTGATCGCGATCGATTACGGCTACACCGCGCGCGAATGGATCCGCTACAGCGCGGGAACGCTGATGAGCTATCGCCGGCATGTCGCATCGGAAGACGTGCTCGCAGATCCCGGCGAACGTGACATTACTTCTCACGTGCCGTTCACGGTGTTTGAGGACCGCGCGCGCTTGCGCGGCCTGACCATTGAGAAGTTCGAAACGCTCGCGCGATTTCTGCTGGATGCAGGCGAACCCGATCAGTTCGCCGCGGCCCTGCGTGCGGATGACGAACAGGAGGCTTTTCGCAGGAGAATGCAGCTCAAGACGCTGCTCTATGGAATGGGGGAGACGTTCCGTGTTCTGGTTGCCAGGAGTGCTACCCAATAAAAACGGCCCCGATCGCTCGGGGCCTTCTTGGAAAATCCCTAAATTCCGGAAACCCTCTACGGGGCTATCGCTCTTACTTCTTCTTTTTCGGAGCGGCCTTCTTCTTTGCAGGGGCTTTCGCGGCCTTCTTCGTTGCGTTCTTCATCGAATGATTCTCCCTAACATCAAATTTGCGACCTCAAGTGAGATCGCAGTGTGATTCATATATAAGGTTGTTTGAAACGAATGTCAAGAGAAAAATGCAGTGAGCACCGATGACTGAAACCGGTCTGTCCTGCAAAAACGAAGCATGGCAAAATTGTTTTTAGACTCCGGTCGGAAGGAGGGCTTCAAATGATGGTTCGAAGCGTCCTCAACGGCCGCGCCGCATGTCTCGCGGTGCTCACCGTCGCGCTCCTCGTCTCTGGATGCGGAAGGAAGAAAGTAAAACAGGCGATCCCGATCGTGCCGCGCATCGGTGCAACCGAACTCGGACTCGCCAGTTGGTACGGATATCCCTATCACGGGCGCCGAGCCGCCAACGGCGAGATCTACGACATGGAAAAGATGACCGCCGCGCACCGCACTCTGCCGTTCGATACGTGGGTAGAAGTCACGAATCTGTCAAACGGAAAACGCGTCGATGGTTCGCATAACCGATCGCGGGCCGTTCATCGACGGCCGCATCATCGATCTTTCGCACGCCGCGGCGCGCGCCATCGACCTGATCGGACCGGGCGTCTCGCAAGTGCAGTTGACGATCATCGCACCGCCGCGCGCTCCCGAGATCGAAGCCAACATCTTCGCGGTCCAAATCGGCGCCTTCCGCGACAAGCGTCGCGCCGAAGCAGCTCCGCTCCGAATACGAATCGCGATTCGGTTCCGCCACGATCGTGTTACCGCCCAGGCAATCCCGTAGTGTGGCGAGTTCTGGTGGGACGCGAACCTTCCATCGACGCGGCGAACCAACTTCTAGCGCGGGTGCTCGAACAAACCCAACCGGCTTTCGTCGTGCGGCTCGACGAACCGTCGCAACCCGGCGAGTAGTGCCGGCTCTCGTGTGCGTCCTGGCCGCCGGGTGAGAGCAAACCGTCCGGGTCCGCACTAGTTGGCATAGGGAGCACCGTCGCTAAAGCGTTCGGGCGTCTCGCGCGCACGCTCGGCGCAGGCGCTACCGGGAACTTCCTGTTTAAAGGAATGACGCAGAGCACCACTTTCAGGGAGATGAGGGAGGACTTGATCCCGCAGTTGGAAACACGTCCCTTGCTCGTCGGTAACTCGCCGCGGATCCAGCAGATTCACCATCTGGTGCGAAAGATGGGCCGCGGGCGATGGCCGGTGCTCTTGCTCGGCGAAACCGGTACGGGCAAGGAAGTCATCGCCCGCTCCATCCACTGCGCGAATCCGGTCGGCCCGTTCATCACCATCGATTGCTCCTCCGTGGTGGGACCTTTGATGGAAAGCGAACTGTTCGGCCACACCCGCGGGTCGTTCACCGGCGCTGTGACGGCTAAGACCGGCTTGCTGGAACTCGCCGACGGCGGTACCGCTTTCTTCGATGAGATCGGCGAACTTCCGCTCGATCTCCAATCGAAACTCCTGCGAGTGCTTCAGGAAAAAGAATTTCGCGCCGTCGGGTCGAACCAGACACGCCGCTCGGACTTTCGAATCATTGCCGCGACGAATCGCGACCTTGCCAGAGAAGTCGAGAAGGGCGCGTTCCGGAGTGACCTTTATTACCGCCTGAACGTGGTGCCGATCCGAATCGCTCCGCTGCGCGAGCGGAAGGAAGACATCCCCGTGCTGATCGGGCACTTCCTCCACAAGTACGGAAGCGGGCACTTGCTATCCGCCGAGGCTATGGAAGCGCTGGTGGAATACGAATGGCCCGGCAACGTGCGGGAACTCGAGAACGCAGTGCAGCACATGGTGGCTCTTAACTCCGGCGCAACATTGCAGATGCGAGATTTGCCGTCGAGCGTCCAGAACCACCGGATCATTTCGAAAATCGAGGAACGCGCAATGGTCGCATCGGCCGCAATGTCGCCGCTCGCTACCGGCATTGTTCCCCGCACGAATGGGAATGAAGCAGCGACGCTTCGCGAATCCCCGGTGGTCACCGGCCAGTCTCAGGTGCTGCCTCTCACCGAAATCGAAAAACGCGCGATCATCGACGCGCTCGAATACACTCGAGGTGACCGTGCGGTGGCTGCCCACCTGCTCGGAATCGGCCGAACCACCCTCTACCGCAAGTTGAAGGAATATAACCTCGCGGTGTGAGGGACGCCCGGGCGAGATGAGAGAACGCTCGGATCTTCGCTACTAACTCACAGGGACTATCCCGCACTCATGAGCAATATTCGCGTTCTGTTGGTCGAAAGCGAACTGAGCGACGCCCGCTTTGTAGAGGAAGCACTGACGGAAATCGAGGAGACTACGCACGGGGGCGCGTGGATCCACTGCAACATCACTCACCTCGAATCGGTCGAGGATTCCGTAGCGCTGCTTGCCTCAGAACCGCCGGACGTCATTCTCTTCAGTCCGGCGTTACAGGATAGCCGGGGATTGGAAACGTTTGCCGCGTTGCGCGATGCCTCGGGAGGCCTGCCGCTGATCGCTTTGATCGAGGCTGGAGAAGAAGGCCTGGCTCGCCGCATGCTTCGAGAAGGACTCCAGGATTTTGTGCTCAAGGCGGAACTCGACTGCGACCCGCTGGCTCGAACTATCGTGAATGCAATCGAACGGCAGCGGTTCATCCGTGCGATGGCTCGGGCCGCGGCATCGGATCCTGAAACCGGGTTGGCCAATGCTGTCGTATTCCAACAGTCGGCGGTTCGCGAAATCGCGTTGGCGCGGGAGTGCGGGCGGATGTTAACGCTGCTGCTAGCGGAACTGGACAGTTTGGATGAACTGGATTCGGCTTGCGGTAGGAACACCACTCACGAAACGATCGTCGAGGCGGCCAACATCATCCGCGCCGCCGTCGATGAAACGGCGCTGGTGGGACGAGTGGGGCTGGGGCGGTTCGCGATTCTCGAATGGCGCGATCAGCCCGAAGCGCTGATCGCCGATTTGCAGCAACAGATCCAGGCGGAGCATCAGACTTTCGCTTTCGTTTTCGGCTATGCGCTGGCCGACCCGGAATCAAACGAATCGATCGCAGCCCTGATGGCAACCGCGGAAATCGTGCTGTGCGAGAATAAGCAGGCGTATTCGATCCTACCTTGACCATTGCTCTCGATGCGACGTACAGCGTAGGGGACCACCTCACCGGGGTCGGCGTGTACTCGCGTGAACTGCTGGCGGGTCTTGCAGCCGCTCATCCGGACGAGACATACCGTTTCTGCTACCGTGCGCATCGGTTCCTTCGATCGTTTCGCGATCCGCTGCCGCCGAATGCCCGCCGAAGCTGGCTCGGCTCCGGCGGTTTCTGGCCGCGAGGCAGTGCCCCGTTATTTCACGGACTGAACCAGCGGATCGACGCAGTCCGCGCAAAGCGGATTGTCGCGACCTTCCACGACCTGTTCGTCGTCACCGGCGATTATTCCACCAGCGACTTCCGCATACGATTCACGGCTCAGGCGCGGCAGGCGGCGGAGCGCGCGCACCGCATCATCGCGGTTTCGCAGTTCACTGCCGACCAGGTGGTAGACGTCCTTGGAGTCGAACGCTCCCGCGTGTCAGTGATACATCACGGCACACGTCCCTGGTCCGGCGAGATACGCGATGACGAAACGCGAGAGAATCTCGTTCTCCATGTTGGAGCGATTCAACACAGGAAGAATCTGCTGCGTCTGATCGAGGCTTTTGAGCGCACACCCGAAGATTGGCGGCTGGTGCTGGCCGGTTCGCAGGGTTACGGCGCCGCGGAGATCCTCGACCGTATCGAACGGAGTACTCGACGGTCAACCATCGAGGTAGTGGGGTTCGTTGAAGATCGCCAACTCGATACGCTCTACGCCCGGGCGCGCGTATTTGCCTTCCCATCCCTGGACGAAGGGTTCGGAATGCCGATTCTGGATGCTATGGCAAGGGGTGTGCCGGTACTCACATCGAATAGGTCGGCAACTCGCGAGGTAGCAGGCGCCTCAGCTCTGTTGATCGATCCCACTAGCGTGGATACCATCGCGAGCGGACTGCTCCGCATTGTGCACAACGTCGCTCTACGGAACCAATTGCGTCGTGATGGATTGATGCGCGCGAGGGAATTTACCTGGGAGAAAGCTGCGGCGCAGACTTGGGGCGTGTATCAGGAGCTACTCTAAAACGCCGGCACAGATCATCGCTGTTCTTCGTCAATCGCGATTTTCAGCGCCTTCAAGAACTTCTGATCCTGACTGGTCAGTTTGATCTTGCCCGTGGATTCAAAGCGCGGTCGCGGCGTTTCTTCGACCGTGCCGGTTTCAGACTCGTCGTCGCTATTTTCGTCACGTTTGTTAAATCCGATTGTCGCTTCGAGCACGAGGAAGACGTCGTAGCCGGCCCGCTTGATCTCGCCGATTGCAGCGGCAATTCGATCCGAGTCCGAGAGCGACTCGTTGATCGCGTTCCCGAGTTCCTGCATCAACTCCTTTAGTCGATCTTCCACGCTACGCCCCTTTCTCTTCCGGGCCACCTTAAGCATATCACCACACTTGGAGGATGTCGCCGCGAGGTTACTCGTTTCAGTTTTTCAACTCGCCCCGGGCGTTCCCTCATTAGAAGTATCGGCAGTGCTCGTTCTTATCTGTAGTAAGCCGCCGGTAC
This sequence comes from uncultured Acidobacteriota bacterium, assembly GCA_963720745.1. Taxonomy (GTDB): domain Bacteria; phylum Acidobacteriota; class Terriglobia; order Bryobacterales; family Bryobacteraceae; genus TMP-7. The sequence goes on along the minus strand of CAVRGO010000001.1, from coordinate 1,661,861 downwards.
TTCGACCTCTGTTAGCATGAAGTTATAACGCCATGCGGTTGTTGAAAGAGTTTTTGAAGCACGTACTCCCGGGCGTGATCAAGCCTTTACGGATCCTTTGGAACGAGGTGATCGGGTTCATCTTCCTCGTCCTCGCAGTATTCATTGGACTTTCTACGTACCGCCGCGCTCAGAACTTCAGCGGCAACGCTGGCGGACTCCTCATTCTCGGAGTTTCGTTTGTGTTTGCGGGCGTTCTGGCCGCCTACGGTATATCGTCCTTTTTAAAAGCGCGTAAAATCTCCCGTCCATAGATCAGGCTACGAAGTGGCGATCTGCTCGCGCCGAAGAGTGTGATATTCCTTAAGCTTCGCGTTGGCTGAGACGATCACCTCAAGCTCTTCGAGGATGCGTCCGAGCCGCGAACCTTCTACAACCGTATAGAGTTCGTCGTCTCCGAGATCTGTGTAAACCCGGTTTCCGATGCATCCTGTGCTGGTCACGATGCCGTTCGAAATCGCCGCCGGCAGCGCCATGCAGGTCGGACGCGCTAACACGGGGAACTGCGAAGGTACTCCCGCACGCGAGGCTGCTTCGATGAACAGCATCATTTGCGACGGTTTGCCGGCCAGGATGACGACATCCGGGTCGAGTGGAGCGTCACCTAGAGGCGCATAGACGACTGCCGCAGGAGTGGATGCCAAGCGAGGTATGCCGGGCACCTCCTCCATTTTGAGGTAACCGATCTGTGACATCAGGTCGAGCGTGCCCATCAACTCGCTTTGCCGGGACTCCGGAAGGTCGATATTGTGCGTGTAGCTTCCGACCGGGCAGTTGTAGTGGTCTGCCGGGACTGTCGAGAACACGCGGCCGTCTGCCGCGAGGCGCCAGAAACTGCAGCCGGATGGAAGCGCTCCCTCGAACTTTGAAACGTTATCGGGCACGCTGGAACAGAAGGTGACGGCCACCGGGCGTCGAGCCAACCCCAGCAATCCGACGAGGCTGGATTCGAGTTGTTGAAAGCTGGACATCTTAGTGAACGGAAGCTCCTGACGTGAGGTGATGGACGACGGCGGCGAACAATTCCACCGCGCGCTCGCAGTCGGCGCGGCTCACATCGAAGTGCGTTACCGCGCGAAGAACGGCCGGGCCGGTTGGGTTCATCAATACCTGTTCATCCTTCAGCCGTGCGCTGACTTCGGCCGGCGACAGACCGGTTCCAGACACATCGACCATGACAATATTGGTTTGAACGCGATCAGCGGCGGTTCGCACTCCAGGCAAACATCCCAACGCATCGGCCAACCAGCGCGCATTGGCATGATCGTCGACGAGCCGTGGGGGCATCTGCTCGAGGGCAATCAGCCCTGCGGCAGCCAGTACTCCCACCTGCCGCAACCCGCCGCCGAGCCGCTTTCGGTACAACCGGCCCTTCGCGATGTCGCTCTTCGTTCCTACAACCATCGAACCGGCGGGAGCGCCGAGTCCTTTCGACAGGCAGAACATGACCGTGTCGGCGCACTTCGCATAGTCCGACACCGGAACCCCGCTCGCGGCCGATGCGTTGAAAATCCTCGCACCGTCCATGTGTACTTTGAGACCGCGTTCGCGCGCTTTCGCATAGATGTCGCGCAGCGTCTCGAGCGGATAGACCGTTCCGCCGGCCATGTTGTGCGTATTTTCGACTTCGATGAGCGAGGTCGGCGCATTGTGCGGCCCGAACGCGCGCAACTTCCGTTGAATGAGGTCCCAGTTCAGGATGCCGTCTTCAGTTTCTACAGAACGGATCAGGCAGCCGGAGAACCAGGCCGTCATCGAGAGTTCCCAATCGAGGATGTGCGACCTGGCGTCGCACACGACCTCCTGTCCGTGTTCGGTGTGGATCTTGATCGCAACGGTATTGCCCATCGTGCCCGTCGGCACGAACAGCCCGGCTTCCTTGCCGAGGATTTCAGCGGCTCTTTGTTCCAGCCGGTTTACCGTGGGATCTTCGCCGTAAACGTCATCACCCACTTCGGCTTCAGCCATGGCGCGGCGCATCTCCGGCGTCGGCCGTGTCACTGTATCGCTTCGCAGATCGATCCACCGGTTCATATTTCGATAAACTCGCTGAAAACCTCGTTCGACAACAACACACCCGCACGCGTGAGCCGCAACAGGTCGCCGTCTGTCTCGAGCAGGCCCTGCTCGACAAACCGTTGTATGGGGCGCTCGAACCTCTTCCAGTCCTGCGGATCGGGAGTTATGCCGCGCATCAGACGCAAACCAACGAAGAACTTCTCCTCGTCGAGACGCGCTGCCGTGCTGCTTTCGCGCGGATCTCCGCCGTCCAGCACGCGACCGACGTACTCACTCGCCTCCTCTACATTCTGCCAGCGCATGCCTTCATCGAACGAGTGCGCATCCGCGCCGAATCCCACGTAGGGCTCAAGGCGCCAGTATTTCAAATTGTGCGCCGACTCGTACCCGGGCCTGGCGAAATTGGAAATCTCGTAACGTGAAAGGCCTGACGCATGCAACCGGTCCACAGCGGTCTCGTACAACTCTACGACGAGTTCTTCCGAAGGAACGTCGGACGCCCCGTAGCGCGTACCCCCATCGAGTATCTCGAGTCCGAGCCGGCTGTCGGAATCCACCTCGAGCATGTAAACCGAAACGTGCGATGGCTCGAGCCGTTCTATCCACTCCAGCGATTCGCGCCAACTCTCGCGAGTCTGGCCGGGCAAGCCGGCGATCAGGTCGATGTTGTGATTCTGAATTCCGCTCGATCGCAACAGCGCAACATCCGCGGCGACAGTCTCGGCCCGGTGCCTCCGCCCCGTGCGAGCGAGTTCGCGGGCTACAAAGGACTGTACACCGAGGCTGACACGGTTGATTCCTGCTTGAACCCAAGCCTCAGCCAATTCCCGCGTGATCGATCCAGGTGCAGCTTCCATCGTCGCTTCGATCCAGGGCTGGCCAGGGATGGCCGCGAGCAGTGCCGTCAATTCATCGGCCGGGATGCGGCTCGGAGTGCCTCCTCCGAGGTAAACCGTTTCGGGTGTCCATTGCCAATTGTGCCGCGTGATCTCCGAAAGCAGCGCCCGCAGATAGTTCCCCTCCACTTCGCGAGGCAGAACTCCCGAAGCGAAGTTGCAGTACGTACACTTTTGCGAGCAGAAGGGATACGAGATGTAGACGCCCGACATCCTGTGCAGACTTCTAGAGGACAACCTCTTCGCCGAGCTGTTTGGTGATAGCCGACGCGATCAGTTCACTCAACGTTTCGCCCGTTTCCGGATATACGAACGCGCCGCGCGGGTCATCCCAGTCGAGTTTGAAGCTGCGCGAGTGAGCCGACACCCAGATCTGGCGCACCGGTGAATTCGGGCTCACGACAAATTTTCCCGGCGGCTCGTCAAATTCGATCGCCAGTGCGCCTGCGTTGAAGTCGGCCTCGAAGTCGTGTTCGTCGGCCGCATCGGAGAGCTTGCGATAGAGTTCGTCGAGCGACTGGTCGGCGCGCCGTTTGAATTCCTGTTCGTCCATCGTGTTCAGATGAGTGTGGTGCGGACGGGGAGGGTCGAACTCCCATGGGTTTCCCCGCTGGAACCTAAATCCTTTATTTACAGCAATGTAATGCGGTGGGGCACGGTGGATCGTTGAAAAATATGGAAACGGTTTGGTGGGTCATGGTGCCTCGTTTGGGGTCGTAAGCTACACATTGGCTACACTCCCGAAGGCCCGTTAATCGGGCCTTTCCACGCTCTGCGCTTCCATCCACTTTCCCATCGTGCGACCCACTTCCTTTACGTCTTCGATGTCTACGATATTGTACCGCCGCTCCATGCTGTCGGTTTTCTGTCCGCTGATCTTCATGCGCACGTCTTTGTCGATTCCAGCCTTGCGCATGTTGCGAGTTGCTGACCGGCGAAGGTCGTGAAAGAGAAGGTCGTCATGTCCTGCCCTTTTGACAGCAGCCGTCCAAGAGGCACGGAAGTCTATAACGTGCGATCCCGGCTGAACGCGGACGCCGCCATGACCGATCATGCAATCCTCTGTGTACCAGAAGAAGACCCAAGGGCAATCCGGGAATTGTTTGGCCGCTTGTTGCTGCCTCCGCAACCAGTCTCCCATCTCGCCGTAGATGGGAAGATATCGGCCCGTTTTGTTTTTCGTGTCGGCATGTTCGAGGACAATCACGTTCTCATCAAAATCGACCTGGGACCAGAGAATGTTGGAGAGTTCACCTTTTCTGGAAGAGACGTGGTACGCGCACACGAACAACGGTTTGATCGAAGGCGGCAACTCCGCTAACACTTTTCGGTACCCAGCAACGTCCAAGAATCCGGTACGGATATTGCCGCTTTCGTCTGCCATTGGAATATAGGGAATCGATGTCACCTTGGGAGGCGTCTGTCTCGTCATTGCGTTTTTGAGCGCAGCCCTGAAATAGGAAAGCTCGCGATTGACCGTGGTGGGAGACACGTCCTGTTCCCTTGCTGAGCGGTGTTTGGCGAAGTCGATAGTTTGAAGGCTGTTGGGCTTTCGAGAGCCAAAAACGGGGCGGATGTTAGCGTCCAAGCGCTGTTCTACGGTCTTGATATCCTTGCGACCTTTCAGCCGCAAGTACGCGACGTAGTCATCGAGAATCTCATTGCAGACGATTCCGGGACGGACCACAGGTTTACCATCCTGCGTTCGCCTCGTGGCAGCAAAGTCAAGCTTCCAATCAATCGCTTCGGATTTGATCCGCTTGCCTGTGGACTGGCACGTCCCATCAGGTGCTTTGTACCAATACATTGTGCCGCGAAGGTAGAGACTGCCTTCACCTCGTGCGCCACGGTGCGCCTTCCTCGATTTTGGGGTCCTGCTTTTCGAAGCCATTGGTGAAAGTGTAGCTTAATTTTCCAGTGCGAGCAAGTGGCTACCGTTTGACTTTTCTCATGAAGGCGTCGATGTCTTCTTTATCGACCCATCGGAGTTTGCCGCCTTTCGCGATGATCGGGAAAAAGCCCTGTTTGGCGTAGGCACGGATCGCCTCTTTTGTCACGCCCATGTACTCCCCCGCTTGCTCGAAACTGAAATAGCGCTGTGCCACTTTCGGTCCCGGCAACCGTTCGACCACGGCCTCCGCAATGCGCTGGATTTTGTCATCGAAAAACGCTTCGTCAAACATCGTCCGATTCCTTCGTCTTTTTGGTTGCCTCCGGGACAGTTTCCGTAGGCGCTACGCAAAGCATGAGACAGCCGCACTGGCACGTCGGCACTCTGCCTGCATTGATGTACCGTTTGGTCATCCGAATTATCAAGCCGCATGACGTGCAAGCCACCTTAAGTAAGCGGCATTTTTGAGGCGAACGTATACCGGTGTTGATCTTCATTCGTGTAGCCCTCTTGTTTCACGGGGGAGTTTCGAGTCAGGCCCAAAACTCCTCCGATTGGTTTTCGACTTTCTTGCCTCCGTACGAAGCTCAGATACCCTACTAATCGTCCTGGCGTGCCTTTTGCGATGCCTTCCATTCGGAAGTCAGCGCCGCCCCGAGCCTCACGACTTCGCCAGCCCCGCCGAGTTGATGAATCCACGCGCCAGCGTAGAGATCTTCGTGAGTGACCTTGAGGCGCTGCGGCCTTCCGTTCGCACCATCCAACGCCTCCACGATGAACCGCGTCTCTCCGTTTGCGTCCTTCTCCTCGCCAACGATTCGAACCGAGCGCGTAGCGAGCTTGAGACCACGTTCAAACACGCCGTCAGCCGTCCGGTATACTTCGGTAGTCTGCCGTGGGAGCACCTGGGGATTCTGGCGGTACATCTCGAAGGCCAGCGTCAGCGTGCCGTTCGCGTTGTCCACTCGTGCGTCAGTTCCGCACACAGTGGGAATGAATGATTCGGGCTTCTGAAAATCGGACTCCGAAACGTGAAATGGAAACGCTCGAACGATTCCATCCCGCAAAGCCAGTTCGAGGGTTCCCTTGACACCCCATGTTGGCGGTTGTCCTGGTGCGATGGGTTCATACGTGTTCTCAAATGCGCCTTTGGGAAGGCAGTTCGTCATCTCGTGCCCATCGCCGTACAGCGCGAACACTCTTGCCTTGCCATCGCTGAACACTGAGAGCGCATCCACGTTCGTGTAAGGCTTCGTCTTCAATGCCTGTACCGGTACCGGATTCTGTTGTTCGTTCATATCAATTTTCTCCCCTTACTACCGTCGCCATTTTCCGAATGGTGTCGGCTATACCGATTTCGCCCTGTGCTGAGGAAAGATCCAAGTTGGCCGACGCCAAACCCGTCAAGATGCCACGGGCGAGTGTGCAGAGGCCCACGTGACGGTCGTTTTTCAGATTCATCTTTCCTACTTGCTCCTTCATCCACGTGGCAGTGGTAGGCGGAACACCGTGCAACATCGTCAGCGGTTTCTGTTTCATACTTTTGTTTGCCCTCTCCACTTGGATTACATTGGGCCAATTCAACAAGGTAACGAAGGCGGAAGTGACGTTGATCGACTTTCCCGAAGTCGCTGACTTTGGCCGTGCAATCCGAGAATCACAGGTGACCCTTCCCTGCGGAATGAGCCTGCAAGGCGTTTTTGCGCAGGTTCGGCAGACCTGGGGCCGGATTGGATTCCGCTTCGCCTTTCGAGATCCGCAGAACGCGCATTGCTCGTAGAAGTGTCGGCTCACTTTGAAGATCCGACCGCCGCATCCGGCGCATACGGCGATGTCCTCTGGGAGGGGCTTTTCTTTGGTTCCGCGCCTGTCGGTAACGATGCCTTCAGAGACCATGGAGAGTTCCTTTCACTTGGATTACATTGGGCCAGTGCAACAACGTTACGAAAAGGCGGGAGGGAGATTAGCTGTTTAAACGCGGGGTCGATCTTGTGGGCGCAACGGCGCGTAATCGGCGCGGAAAGCGCGCGGCGGGAGGGTCAAAACCCGCGCCGTTGCAGGCGAGGGGCAAAAAGTTGCAGAATCTTGCAACCGCGCTAAACATAAGAGGGTATTTGAGTTAACCCGAAACGTCGCGCTGTAACGAGCGAATCGCTGTAACCTGTCTAAGTGGCTTATTATGTCACTGCTAACCTGTGGATAATAGCAAAAGTTGCAAAAACAGGCCCTTCGGCAAAACAGGTACCTGTTGGGAGAGAAACAACGGCGCGTATGCCTCTTTCTATTCTTTATAGGAGTGTGTTTTCTAAAAGCTGCAACTTTGCAACTTTTCGCCTGGAGCGCCAGATTCTAAAAGAATTAGGTCGGTTACAAAATCCGCAACTTTTCAGTATCTTTGCAACTTTTCGCTCAAAGGTCACTGGACCGCGTTAGCGGCCTCAAGCCTCCTGTCACCAGGATCGACCGCACGATATCGGCGACCGTGGGCTACGCGCACAGGGGGTGGTCTCGAAAGGGGGAAGGCACCCTAAATACTAAGAAATTAGTAGAGCCTACGTCGCATCGGCGCGAGGGTAGGTCACGAGCAAAAGAACAGGATGGAGAAAGGGCTACAGATCCCCCGGTAATCGAGCGCTAGCAGGGCAAGGTCGCATCGGAGAGCGGGAGGGAATAGAGACAGGCCCTCACGTTCTCGACAGCGTTGTAGGGTGTCCCAATCTCCGCGTAGGAATCGAGAACGCTTGAGGCTTGATGCAAAAGGCGCTTTCGAGCAACTGAGATGCCAAACTCCCGTCTAGCGTCTATGCAATTATTTTGTCTACGCACGTTCGAGCGTTGACAAAATGAGACGCATTGGCGCATACTGAAAAGCATGAGCAGACGACCGAAATGCACCAAGGCAGTTGCTTACATTCGCGTGAGCACGGGGAAGCAAGATCTGTCTTTGAAGGCGCAAGAGGAGAGGGTCAAAGCCTACTGTGCCGCATACGGTCTTGATCTGGTAGAAGTCATCCGTGAGCAGGCCGTGACAGGCAAGCTCAAGCTGGACAAGCGCCCCGAAGGCTCTCGGATCGCTCAGCTAACGGCTGCTGGCGTCTGCCACATCGTCAGCCTCAAGTTGGACAGGTTGTTCCGCAATGCCGTCGATGCGCTCAACCATGTCGAAGAATGGGAGGAGGCAGGAATCAGCCTGCATTTGGTGGACATGGGAGGGCAATCGATCAACACTGGGAGCAGCATGGGGAAAATGATGCTCACGATGCTCGCGGGCTTTGCGGAATTCGAGCGCAACATGATAGCAGAGCGCACCACGGCTGCCTTGAACTACAAAAAGAGCCATGGGAAGGTCTACAACCACACGCCGTATGGTTTCAATGCCGAAGATGGCGCACTCATCCCCGATGCAACAGAGCAGGCCGCAATCGCGAAAATGCAGGCTCTCCGCGCCGAAGGTACCAGCTACAACGAGATTGCGAACACCCTGAACGACGATTGTGTCGCCACCAAACAGGGCGGGACGTGGCGCTCCCAGACGGTCAAGAACATCCTCGAAGCCGCTGCATAGGAATTGTGCGAAAACGGCTTGATCTACTAATTAACTAGTAGCCAATTCCTTTTGAACCCTCCGCATACGCCGAAACCGCCTTCGACCGTTGATTGGATGCGACTAGACCTCCTAAATCTTTAGGAGTCGGAACGGGGACGGACGCCGATTACCGATCAATATCTGAGAGAATTTCCTTGGAGCCTGCACTATACAGGCAGTGTCGTTTCCGAAAAGGTGGGAGGGGTCTTGAATCCCGATACCACGAGCGGAACGACCGAAGGTTATTGACGTAGGGGCTACCGTTCTGGCGATTCGCGCCGATGGTAGCCCTTTTCGTTTTCCAGGAAGGGAAGAGAAAAGGGAGCATTGGTGCGGGCGAGAGGACTTGAACCTCCACGTCTTGCGACAACAGAACCTAAATCTGCCGCGTCTGCCAATTTCGCCACGCCCGCACGTTGTTTTTCAGCTTATCACAGGCCCGTTGGGCAACTCCACGAGGGCCTCTAAGCTACACATAAGCTACATTGTGTCGCACAAACATCTGAAAACAAACGATGTACACTGGAACCTAAATCCAGTGCGTCTGCCAGTTCCGCCACGTCCGCACGAGGATGCAAACCCTGCTACATCATAGCATTCGACCAACCCTGACCCGCATTTGTTACTTACTTGAAGGCACGAGCATCGCAGGGTCGGGAGCGGTTCCCGCCGCAGTGCGAATCCTCCGCACGATCTTCCGGTCGGGGATGGAGATCACGTATACCGTGTCGTCCTCCTCGGCGGAGGTCAGGGCAAATTTGCCGTCGGTTGAAACGTGAAGCGATACCAGCCCCGACTTCGACGGGACGGGAACCTTGCCGATCACCTTCCGCGTGAGGGGCGAAGCAAACTCTACTGCATGATCGTGCATGGCCGCCCACACCAACGTTCCATCCGGCGTCTTGTCGATGCGCACGGGACCATTCCCCGTCGCAATCGTTCCGATGGCCCTTTGCGATTCCGTATCGATGATGGTCAACGCTCGCCCCTCGCGGCTTGCCACGAACACCAGCTTCCCGTCCTTTGAAAGGGTGCTGCCTTCCGGGCGCGGCGGACACGGAATCAAACGCACCTCGCCGGTTGCGAGGTTCACGGCGGAGATGTTGTTCGACGTACTGTTGCTCACATACGCCCATCTATCGCCCGGCCCGAAGACCACCATGTGCGACGTCTTGCCCTTCGTGTCGAACGTACGCACAACCGAGCGCTTATCGAGGTCGATCAGCAATAACTGATCCGGAAGTTCCGTGCTGACCGCCAACCGCTTTCCCGTTGAGTCGATCGCGATGCCGTGCGGACGGCGGAAGTTGCCCAGCGCGATCTGTCCGATTTTCGTCCGAGCTCCGAGATCGACGATCGACACAGTGTTTCCGCCCGTGCCGGCCTGTTCGATTCGCATGGTGCCGTTGTCGGTAGTGTACAGGAACCGGCCATCGGGCGATTGCACCATCTCATGCGGGTGCTCGCCCACTGGAACCGTTGTTTCGAGTTTCCCTTCGGGCGTGTAGAAACCGAGCGAGCTCGCGCCTTTATGAAGGATCAGCAGAGTGGAACCACTCGCCAGTCCGGTTATCGCCAGCGTGGCCGCAATCAGCATCGGACGCAGCATGGAATTCACCTCGCGAAGAATATCCTCGCAGAAATTGAGCTGACGCGCTTGGGATGAACGAGACCGGAAATCGAAGCTACTCGTGAACGGTGGTATCGAGAAAAGCGCGAAGCCGATGGCTCCGGCTGGGGTGGCGCAATTTGCGGAGCGCTTTCGCTTCGATCTGGCGAATGCGTTCGCGCGTCACAGCGAAGTGCTGCCCGACTTCCTCTAGAGTGTGCTCGCTCCCGTCCTGCAACCCGAACCGCATCTTCACGATCTTCTCTTCGCGCGGGCTGAGCGTCTTCAGCACCTCGGCCGTTTGCTCGCGCAGGTTGAGATTGATCACCGCTTCGGACGGCGATACGACCCTCCGGTCCACAATGAAATCGCCGAGGTGGGATTCCTCCTCCTCGCCTACCGGTGTTTCGAGCGAAATCGGTTCCTGCGCGATCCGCAGCACCTTGCGAACCTTGCCGAGCGGCAACTCCATCCTCTGCGAGAGTTCTTCCGTAGTAGGTTCGCGCCCGAGTTCCTGCTGCAACTGGCGCTGCGTCCGGACGAGCTTGTTGATCGTCTCGATCATGTGGACCGGAATACGGATCGTGCGTGCCTGATCCGCAATAGCCCGCGTAATCGCCTGCCGGACCCACCACGTCGCGTAGGTCGAAAATTTATATCCGCGGCGGTAATCGAATTTATCGACCGCCTTCATCAACCCGATGTTGCCTTCCTGGATCAGGTCGAGGAACGCGAGTCCGCGGTTTGTGTACCGCTTGGCGATCGAGACCACCAACCGGAGGTTCGCTTCGATCAACTGCTTCTTGGCCGCTTCGGCTTCGGATTCGCCGCGCTCGACAACATGTAAACTGCGCCGCAGTTCGGTCGCGGATGCGCCACAGTCTTCTTCGAGCTTCTGGATCTCCTGATTAAAGTGCCGCAGTTCCTTCTTTAGATCGCGGTTGGCCGCGCTGCTGGAGTTTTCGGGTTCTTCGATCCGCCGTTGAATGCGCGCAATCTCACGCTCAAGCGGCTTTAATTGGTCGACCGCCCGGCGCAACTCGCCCGCCAGCGACCGCAGGACAGTCGAACTGAACTGAATAGCGCGGATGGAGCGGGAAATACGGACCATCGCGCGCGCCAGCAAGTAGCGGTGGCTGCGATGCTGTTTCGGCTTCAGACCCCGCGGAATAGCGATCAGTTTCTGGCGCAATTGCTGCGCCTTCTTGTATTGGCGGTCGATGTCCTCGGCGGTGGCGACGAATTCCTGCACCTGCTCGGCAATGCCTTCGTCCCCGATCAGCAGGTCAGGCAGGCTCAGCATTTCGCGAATGTTGACCGGGTCCCGCTGAACGTCCTCGGACAGCCGGACGATTTCGCGGATCACCAACGGGGAACGCGACAGAGCCCTTCGTACGCTCCGCTCCCCACGCTCAATCCGCTTCGCAAGCTCAATTTCACCTTCGCGAGTGAGCAGGGGCACGGTGCCCATCTCGCGCAAATACATTCGCACCGGGTCGTTGGTCTTGTCCCCAACGTCCTGTGTCAGATCGAGATCGGTATATTCTTCGCCATCCTCGATCTTCTTATCGAACTCAAGCTTCGGTTCTTCGAGAATTTCGACACCGGCAGTGTCGAGATCGGACAGCAGATCTTCCAGCTCCCGTCCGCCGGTGAACTCGTCCGTCAGCACATCATTAACATCGTCGTAAAGAACGTACCCCTTCTCTTTACCGATATCCATGAGTTGCTTCAAGCGCCCGTATTTCTCTTCGGATGCCACCGATACCCCAAATCTACTCTTCCATTCTGGCAAACAGCTCTACATCCCGTGCAGAGAAGTTCACTGAACGAAGCCGAGATTCCCCTTAGTGTACAACACAGAACACCGCCCAGATTCTCAAGTGTTCGAACGCTCCAAGCGTAATAACTCTTTACTCCAATGTAACGCTTCCTGCAGATTCCCCGCGCGCTCAGCGGACTTAACGCGCGCCTTTAATTCAGATCGCTGGGCCTCCAAATCCGAATTCTCCAAAACTTTCAAACAGGCGAGCGCCTCTTCAACGCGCGCGCCATCCACGTCCATATCATCGGCAAAAGCGGCCTCATGCAATAGCGACTTTGAGGAATCGTCCAGCCGCCCTTCCACCCTTGCAAATTCCACCGCCTCGCCCTGTGCGGCGCATGACAGAATCGCCTCGAACACTTTGTGCGTTGCCAGCCGGCGCAGAGCGGGCATTTCAACGAGCTGCGGCAGCACCGTATCCCGGGCTTCCTGATCGAACAGAAGCGATCGCAGCAATATACGTTCCACCGCCGCCAGAGAAGGACGTTCCTGCCGGGGCGCAGCCGTCCGGCGGTCTCCCGCCGACTTCCGAAAATGTTCGAGCACCGCGCCGGCATCGACACCCAGGTACGCCGCCACATCATTGGCGATCGCGAGCCGTTCCAACTTATCCGGAATTCGCTGTATCGCCGGCAACAGAAATTGGAAACCCTGTACCCGGCCTTCCGCCGAACGGACGTCGAATTTCGACCGGGCACGGTCCGCGAGCCAGTGAAAATAGTTCGTCGCGGTTTCCATCTTCTTCCGGTACGTTTCCGCACCGAATTGTTTTACATATTCGTCCGGGTCCAGGCCTTGCTCGAGTTCCAATATCCGGATGTGCATGCCCTCATCCAGGAACATTTGAACGGACCGCTCGGCGGCATTTGCGCCCGCTGTGTCCGGGTCGAAGTTGACCACAATACGATCCGAGTGACGCTTTAGCGACTTCACCTGGTTGGCCGTCAACGCCGTCCCGCAACTCGCCACCACCTCCTCGACTCCGGCAGAGTACACACCGATCACGTCCATGTACCCTTCCACCAATATTGAGTGATCGAACTTGCGGATAGCGTTTCGCGCCCGGTTCAGATTGTAGAGCACATGGCTCTTCTGATAGATGGCGGTCTGCGGCGAGTTCAGATACTTCGGTTCATCTTCCTTACGCAACGCTCGTCCGGCAAAGGCGACGATCTTGCCGGATTCGTTCTGAATCGGGAACATCAGGCGGCCGCGAAAGTAATCGAAGAAACTGCCGTCCTCCCGTTTCCGAACCAGGCCGGACGCTTCCATCTGTTCCGGTGAAAAACCCTCGTCGCGAAAACGGCGAACCAGCGCCTGGCCGGATCCCTCCGCCAACCCGAGCCCGAATTCGTCCGCCAGGGCCTGGCTCACACCGCGGCCGTTCAGATATTCGCGCGCGCTCGCGCCCGTCACGCCGCGCAGACCGGCCTGGAACATCTTCGCGGCCAGTTCGTGCATCTCGTAGATCGACGCGCGCAGCTTAGTATCGGGATCGCTGTACTCGGAGCGCTTCGGCATCGGGATACCGTGGCGCTCGGCGAGGCTCCTCAGCGCTTCGTAAAAGCTGAGATTCTCGATCTGTTCAACGAACGTGATGACATCGCCCTTTGCGCCGCACCCGAAGCACTTATAGAACTGGATGTGCGTGTAGACCGAAAACGACGGAGTCTTTTCGGTGTGGAATGGGCACAAGCCCTGATAGCGGTTCCCGGAGGCCTTGCGCAAGCGAACGTATTCACCGATCACCCGGACTATGTCCACCGAGGCTTTGAGTTGCTGCGCGAAGTCCATAACTTCCGGATGCGACTACAGTGTAGCCCAACCGGAATGCTGCAGCGCGGCACTATTCCGTGCGCAAAGCCTCTACCGGATTCACCGAAGCCGCGCGGTGCGCCGGAACAAAGCTTGCCGCAACCGCCGAGATCCCAAGGACCACGGCCACCGCCGTTAGCGTCGTCATATCCCAGGCACTCACCCCGAACAGCATCCCTCGCAGCAACCTCTCCGCGAGGGCCGATCCCACGATGCCAATCGCAAGGCCCGCCGCGATCAACCGGCCTGCTTCGCTCATCACCAGTGAATACACGCTTCCTGGCTGCGCGCCCAATGCCATTCGGATTCCGATCTCGCGGGCCCGCTGGCTCACCGAGTACGCGATCACGCCGTACAGTCCGATCACGCCCAGCACCAGCGCCAGGGCCGCAAACCCTCCCACCAGCCACGCCGCGGATCTCCGCAGATACGCCGGCGGCGAGTTCTGGATCCGGTCCATCATCGTCTTCTCATCGAAGGTCGACAGGCTTGGATCGATTTCATGCACTGCGCGGACCAGCACCGGCAGCATCGGTGCGTCCGCCTGTGAAGTCCGAACAACGGCGTAGAAATTGTTCTCTGGATCCTGATCGAGGGGCACGAACATCGTTGGCCAGGTCGTCTCGTCGAGGGCGCCTTCCTTCACGTCTTCGATGATTCCGACCACCTCCATCGACGTTTCTCCGCTCAGGATTTTTTTGCCGATCGGATCTTCGCCCGGGAAATATTTTTTGGCCACCGATTGATCGATGATCGTCACCAGCGGCTTCGACGCATCCTCCGCTTCCGTGAAGTATCGCCCGCGAATCAGCTTCGCGCCGAGCGTCGTAAAGTATCCCGGGCTCACTTGCCGGTAGCTCACTTCGTTGTGTTCGCCGTGCCAGGGATGACCCACCACCCGGATCCACGTCGTGTTTCCGTTCTGCATCGGCAACCGGCTCGTCAGCGCTACCGATTTCACGCCGGGCAAATTCGCCAGCCGGTCCATTACCCGTTGCTCCAGTACGCGCATCTGTTCCGGCTTCGTATACCGGACCGGTTCGGACGCGACCCGCAACGTCGCGAGGTGCTCGGGCTGCATCCCGATGTTCACCTCTAACAGCCGGTACAGGCTCTTACCGAGCAGACCAGCGCCCATCAGGAGCGCCATTGCAGTCGCGAGTTCGAGAATGACGAGGTTCGATGCGAATCGGCGCCACGTCGTCCCCGCCGAACCGCGGCTCCCTTCCGCGAGATCCTCTCGCAAATCCGAAATGCGCAGCCTCATCGCGGGTGTCACCGAAAACAGAGCGGCTGCCGCCATCGACACCGCGCCCGCGAACAGCAGTACGTGAGCGTTCAATCCGAGTCCGCTCAAGTACGGCATGTTATCGAGCAGATCCTTCGGGATCATCCGCGTCAGCAGTTGCATCGCCCATGCAGCAGTTGCCACGCCAATCACCGCCGCTGCCGCGACCAGCACGCAACCTTCGGTGATGAACTGGCTGATCAGCCGCGCCCGCGATGCACCGAGCCCGCTGCGGACGGCGATCTCGCGCCGGCGATTCTCTGCCCGCACCAGTAGCAGACTCACGACGTTCACCGTCGCGATCAGCAGCAGCATCGCCGCGCCGCCCAGCAGCACCATTAGGATCGGGCGGACCTTGCCCGAAATTACTTCCGTGAGCGGCACGATGTTCGAACCTTGTCCACGGTTCGATTCCGGATAATGCTGTTCGAGTTGACGCGCGATCAGCGCGATGTTCGACGCCGCTGTCTCCAGCGACACACCATCCTTCAACCGCGCGACGCCGTACAGGCCGTGACAGGAGCGCCGCTGATCGCAACCGGGGTTGGCGTGGAAAACTGTCACATACTCCGCGGGACCGATCGGAGCGAAGTGGAAGTCGGGCGGCAGTACGCCGAGGACGGCGTGCGGCTGATCATTGAGGGTGATGCTCTCGCCCAGAACATCCGGCCTTCCGCCATAACGCTTCTGCCATGCCGAATACGTAAGCATTACTGCGCGGGCCGCCGACGGAAGATCCTCCCCTTCGCGGAAGTCCCGGCCCAGCGCCGGAGTGACCCCGAGCGTCCGGAAGAATCCCGCCGTCACGCGCGCACTCGCAACCATCTCGGCCCCGCCCCGTGTGCGCATCAGCATTCCGTTTCCGGAATAGACGTCGAGCGACGAGAACACCGTGTTCATCCGCTTCCAGTCGAGATAATCGGCATAGGATAGGTTGCACAGTTGGCAAAGAGGGATGCTTTCGTAAACACCCACCAGGCGCGAGGGATCGTTGTAGGGCAGCGGCTTGATCAACGCCGCATCGACAAACGCGAAAATGGAAACGCTCGCGCAAATTCCGAGCGCGAGAACGAGAATCGCAATCGTGCTGAACCCAGCATTCTTCCGCAGTTGCCGCACGGCGAACCGCAGGTCCTGGAATAAGTGATCGAGAACCGGCAACGACCGACGGTCCCGGTAGGCCTCTTTCGTCACTTCGATACCCCCGAGTTTCAACATCGCCTGCCGCCGCGCTTCTTCCCGGCTCATTCCCGCCCGCACGTTGTCATCGATGTGCATCTCGAGGTGAGCCTCGATTTCGTCCGTCAGCTCGCGTTCGCGGCGACCGTTCGGCAGCAATCCCGCGAGCCTCACCAGCAGCGCCCGGATTTTTCTCATGCCTGATTCTCCGAGGGCGAAAGAAATCGCGCGAGAATCTCGGTGGTCTCGGTCCAGTCGCGCGCCGCCTTCTGCAGTTGGCGCCGGCCCGCGCGCGTGAGCTTGTAGAACTTTGCTTTGCGATTGTTATCGGAGACGCCCCACTCGGAAGCGATAGAGCCTTCCTGCTCGAGTTTCAGCAGCGCCGGATACAAGGTCCCGTAGTTCAGAGAAAGACGATCGCCGCTGATCTGTTCGATTCGCCGGGCAATTCCGTAACCGTGCACCGGCCCCATGGTTTCCAGCGTCTTCAGCACCATCAACGCCAGGGTGCCCTGCCAGACATCCGCCTTTTCGCCCATGCGCCTCCTATTGGACTCCCATAGGAAGTCTACCACTCCTCCCTATGGGCTAACAATAGGAGCCTCAGAGCCCGACGTATTGTACTTCTTCCTGAAGATCGAAGCCGAAGCGCTCGCGGACCCGCGCCTTCAACTCCCGGATGACCTGGACCAACTCCGCTGCCGTCCCGCCGCCCTCGTTGTAAATAAGGTTGGCGTGGTAGTCGGCTACGCGAATGCCGCCGTTCGTCATTCCCTTGGCGCCGGCCTGTTCCAGAAAATACGCGGATGGGACCTTGCCCTCGATTACTACCCGTTCGGGCACCTGCGACTTCACCGACTCCGGAAGTTCCGCCAGCAGCAGATTCTTGAAAATACTTCCGGCGCACTTCATGGTTTGAGGGTATTTGCGGTTTCGGATCTCGAGGATCTCAGCGGCGCGCTTTTGCAAAGCTTCCGAGTCGCCTTCTTCCAGCACGAGTGTGGTCGAGAAGATGATCCAATCCTTGCGCCGCTTGAATATGCTCTCGCGATACTGAAACTCGCATTTCGCATTTGCGAACGTGCGGATCTGCGCGCCGTCGAAGAATCGTACGGTTTCGACGCTTTGGGAAATCGAGCGGCCGTAGGCACCGGCGTTCCCGTACACCGCAGCTCCCACCGATCCAGGAATGCCGGTCATGGTGTGAATGCCGGCCAACCCGTGTCCGGTCGTAAAATCGACGAGATCCTGTAGCACGGCTCCTGCCGCCGCTTTCACGCGCAGGCCGTCGGCTTCAATCCCATTCGCGGTGAACCGCAGCACGATTCCCGCAAAGCCTGCATCGGAAACGATGAGATTGGTTCCGCCGCCGATCACGACGAAAGGAAGAGCGCTGTTTTGGGCCGCCGACAGTGCCTGGATGAAACTCGACTCTCTGCCGGTTTCGAGGAACACTCTGGCCGGCCCGCCAATTCCGAACCGGGTATAGTCGCTTAACGGAACGCCTTCGCGTACGACTGTGTCCGGAATGGCCGAGAGTTCGTGAACGATGGCGGGGGCAGAAGACAGCATCCACTCAAATTATATGGGCAGCGGCGCAGGGTCTGATCGCTACGGGCATCAAGAGCGTTAAAATCGGGATTTGCTGGAACCTCGAGTGACAGTCGTGATACCGACTCTCCACGCCGATGCGGCGCTGGCTGAGTGTGTACGCTCGCTCGAAGGACAGACGGTTTCGGATTTTGAAGTCGTAGTCGTGGATAACAGCGGCCAGGGACTGGCCAACCGGCTGGAGGAAGTGCGCCGGCGGGCGCGTGTCATTGAAAACTCCGCTAACAAAGGGTTCGGCTCTGCCGTGAACCAGGCGATCCGCGAGAGTCACACGCCATTCGTCGCCGTGCTTAACGACGACGCGGTCGCACATCCGGGCTGGCTCGAGGCCATGTTGCGTGCTATCGAGGCCCGCTACGAAATCGGGATGTGCGCTCCGCAGATACGGCTCTCTGGAGACGATCGCCTGGACTCCGCCGGGATGCTGCTGTGCCGCGATGCCAGCAGCAAACAACGCGGGCACCTCGAACCGCCCGCAAGCTACGCACGACGCCAGCAAGTGCTACTGCCCAGCGGATGCGCGGCCCTCTACAAAAGGGACATGCTCGAAGAAACCGGATTGTTTGACGAGCACTTCTTCCTTTACTGCGAGGACACCGATCTGGGATTGCGGGCGCGATGGAAGCTGTGGGAGTGCGTGTACGCTCCCGATGCCGTGGTGGAACATCGGTACTCGCACTCGGCGGGCAATGCATCGTCGCTGAAGGCCTATTACGTCGAGCGGAACCGGCTTTTCACCCTGGTGAAGAACTTCCCGCTGGCCGGTGTTCTGGCTGCGCCGTTCGTGTCCGTCTGGCGATACTTGTGGCACTTCGTGTATCTCGCCGCGGGGCGGGGAAAGGCTTCCGAGCATGCCGCCGGCGGTGGCGGTTGGCAACTTCCCTGGTTCATACTCCGCGCGCACCTGGCACTGATCCCCGAATTGCCGCGACTCCTTCGCGAGCGCCGGCGGATTCAACGGCACGGCCGAATGCATCCGAAACAATTCCGTAAGCTTCTGGCCAGCTACAAGATCAGCGCACGGCAGGTGGCCCGGTTGTGAATCGCGCGTCCGGGCCGGGCGAGTTCCTCATCATCATTCCGGCCTACAACGAAGAAGCCACTATCGGCAGCGTCATTCAGGAAGTCCAGCGAGTATTGCCGGGCGCACCGGTTCTCGTTATTGACGACTGTTCGCTCGACGGCACCCGCGCGTACGCCAAAGCCGCGGGCGCAGGAGTACTCAGCGTCCCCCATCACCTGGGACTCGGGGGCTGTGTCCAGGCCGGTTACAAGTTCGCCTTCGAACTCGGGTTCGACTACGTAGTCCGCATCGACGGTGACGGACAGCACGACGCGTCTTTCATTCCGGTCATGCTCGAAGTCCTGAAGAGATCGAACTGCGACATGGTAATCGGATCGAGGTTCTATAACGGCGATGGTGAGTACACCAACCGGATTCGCGCCATAGGCATCCACCTGTTCCGCGCAGTGTTACGGCCGATTCTTGGAAAAACCGTCCATGACCCGACTTCCGGATTCGTCGGAGTAAAGCGCACCGCTCTCGCACTATTCAGCCGGAGTTTCCCGCTCGAATACCCGGAGATCGAGGCGCTCGTAGTCTTGCAGCGCAAAAGGTTCACGTTCGAAGAAGTCCCGGTGAAAATGCGACCCCGGCAAGGCGGCCGCAGCACCATCACGGCGATCAAATCGCTGTACTATATCGTCCACGTTCTTTTGGGCGTCTTTGTCAACGTACTGCGTTTCGAAGGACGCCGGCGCAAATCCTGACGCCGGTCTTCGCGGAGTTTTCATCCATGCAACATCTGATGAACGTCATGACCATTTTCAGCATCGTGCTGCTGCTGGTCGTGCTCATTTCGGTGCGCCGCGCGCACATCCGGGTCGAGTACTCCGTCACCTGGCTCGGGGCTGCCGTCACCATGATTGTCCTTTCACGATCCACGCGATTGCTCTCCTGGATTTCTTCGTTGCTTGGAGTCAGCGATCCCCCCACGGCGTTGATTATGATTGTATTTTGCGTCTTCCTCGTAGTGTTCTACCGGTTCTCGGTCGTTATTTCCGCACTCAGAGACGCCAATATCGCGATGGCGCAACGCGTCGCCATCCTCGAATTTCAGGTCGAAGCATTGAATGAAAAGCAACAAACGGTCGAGCAGCCCTAAAACGGCGCCGCAACCGGCGGCGAAGGTCCAAGCAGCCGCCCGACCGGCCGGCATCCGGCCGTGGCATTACCTGGTGGGCGCACTCGCAGTCCTCATCATCGCGTTCGAAATCTACCAGCCTGCGATACAGGGTCCTTTCCTGTTCGACGATCGTTACCTTCCTTTCTTCTTACCCGGCTGGGCTGCGGTTCCACTCCGCTCCTGGCTTCTGGGGGTCCGGCCGCTGTTGATGTTCTCCTTTTGGGTAAATTTCCAGATCGGCCAGACCGAGCCGTACTGGTATCACGTCTTCAATGTCCTGTTCCACACTGGCAACGCGATCCTGATCGGATTGATTGTCGAACGCATCCTGATGTGGGCCGGCGTTGTTCCGCCGCTGCGACGGATCCTAGCCGTGTTCGGCGGGTTGTTGTTCCTCGTACATCCGATTCAAACCGAGTCGGTCGCGTATGTCGCGAGCCGTTCGGAGAATCTGAGCGTACTGCTCTTCAATGCCGCCTTCGCCCTGTTCGTTTATCGCCGGTCGGTGGTCGTCAGCATTCGTGTAACGGCGGGGATTTTGATATTGTTCGCTGCCGCGTGCGTCACGAAGGAACACGCAGCGGTGTTGCCGGCTTTACTACTCCTGACCGATTACTTCTGGAACCCGGGATTCACGCTGGAGGGCATTCGGAAGAATTGGAAGCTATACATCCCGATCGCTATCGGTGGCGCGTTGGCCGGCTTGTGGATCGCGAAGGTGCTGCGGAGGTCCAACTCCGCGGGTTTCGGATTGAAGGATCTGCCGTGGTACGAGTATTTCTTCAGCCAGTGCCGCGCAATCTGGGTGTACGTCCGGATGTACTTCCTTCCGTACGGGCAAAATGTGGATCACGAGTTCGCCGTATCGAAGTCACTGCTCGATCACGGTGCGATCATCGGACTCGTGGCGCTGATCGCCGTTTCCGTTGCCGCGTGGGTCTACCGGCGCCGGTTTCCGATCGCCGCCTACGGTTGGTTCGCATTTCTCCTGCTGCTCGCACCGACTTCGTCCATCGTGCCGATCCGCGACCTGCTCGTCGAGCGGCGTCTGTATCTCCCCTTCATCGGTCTCATTCTCATTTCTTGCGAATTCCTGCGGCGCTGGCGCGTGAGCCGGATGGGCCTCGCGGGCACTCTTGCCGCGGTGATCGTAGTTTTCGCTGTGGCGTCCTATCAGCGGAACGAAATCTGGGGCAACCCGCTCCTGCTTTGGAAAGACACGGCCGAGAAGTCGCCGCACAAGTCTCGCCCGCGATTCCAACTCGCCTACGCTTACTACACGCTAGGCCAGTGTGCCGAATCCGCTAACGAGTACGAGAAGGCATCTAAACTCGAGAAGCCGGACTATTCGCTTTACATCGATTGGGCATTGTCTCTCGATTGTGCCAATAAGCCGGATGCCGCCCTCGATGCTTTGCAGCATGCCGTCGCTCTCGAAAAATCTGCGCATGCCTACGCGCTGATCGGCATGGTCTACGCCAAGCAAAACAAACGCCCTGAAGCTCTCCAGGCGCTTCAGCAGGCGGAAACGCTCGACCCCCGCTTCGAGCCGACCTACGTATACCGCGGAAACGTGTACCTGCTGGCCAGCGACTTCGATCAGGCAGCGCGGGATTTCCGCAGGGCGATCGCATTGAACCCCACCGACAGCGCCGCCCGCAATGGCCTGAGCATGGCCGAGCGCCGCGTTACTCCGCGGTTGTAGGATGCCAATTCGGATCGGCGTCAACGCGCTGTACCTTATCCCGGGCGCCGTGGGCGGCACGGAGATTTACGCACGGCAACTGCTTGGGGCTCTCGTCCGCATCGATCCGAAAAACGAGTACTTCGTCATTACGAATCGCGAGACCTCCGATCTCGCACCGCAAGCGCCTAACGTTCGTGTGCTGGCGCAACCGGTCCCAGCCCGAGTGCGCCCTGTGCGGATTGCATGGGAGCAGGCTATGATCCCGCTGCTCGCGGCACGTCACAAATTGGACGTGCTCTTTAACCCGGGTTTCACTGCGCCTCTCGTCTTGCCGTGTCCTCAGGTCACCGTCTTCCACGACCTTCAGCACAAACGTCACCCCGAGTATTTCCGGTGGTTCGATCTGCCCTTCTGGAACATGCTGCTGTACGGCTCCGCGGTACGGTCGCAGTCGCTCATCGCAGTCTCGGAAGCGACCCGCCTCGACCTGCTGCGCTATTACGGCCGGAACGCGACGGTAGTCGGTCACGGTGTCGAGCCGGAGGTGTTTGCCATACCCGGGCGGCGCTCGCCGCAACCTATGGTGCTATGCGTATCCACCCTGCACCCGCATAAAGGGATCGAGACGCTGCTTGGAGCATTCGCACGCTTTCGCGCAGCGCACCCCGAATTCCGACTGGTGCTCGCGGGAATGCGCGGGTTCGCTGCCGATGCGATCGATGCTCTCATCCGCGACCTGAAGTTGAGCGACTGCGTCGAACTGACGGGATGGGTCTCGCGCGAGCGACTTTACGAGTTGTATTCACAAGCATTCGCCCTGGTTTATCCGTCGCGATTCGAAGGCTTCGGAATGCCGGTGGCCGAGGCTTTGGCCGCTGGTGTTCCGGTGGCCTGCTCGGATATAGAGCCGCTACGGTCGGTGGCGGGCGGTGCTGCGCTACAGTTCCCGCCCGGAGATGAGGGTGCGATTGCCGCGACACTCGAACGATTGTGCGCGGATAGCGACTTGCGTCACCGGCTGAGCGAATCAGGCCGGCGCCGCGCTACCGCATTCACGTGGCAATCGGCCGCGTCGAAGACGTTAGCCGTGCTGACGTCAACCGCGGGGAGGAGTCGCCACCCGTGAACCTCGGAGCCACCGCTGACGAAAGCATTCGCGGAGAATCCGCTCCGCAGTCACAGGCGCCAGTCTCGACACTGCAACCCGACGCTGGTTGAGCACCCTTGGCAAGGTGAAATCCATTGTGGGCCTCGCACTCCCATGCGGCAACACGCCCGTCCTCATCGAGGATCTGTTCGAAGACCGGAATACCGAACCGGTCCCACAAGCGGTCGCGCTGTTCATCGGTGAGGCACGCCTCACCGGTTCGCGTGAAGACCACCAAAGCGTGTGTCACCACCGCCGGTCCGAGCGCTGCCGCAAGATTCAAAAGAGAACCGACGGTCCCGGCAAGCACGGCCGGACGCTCCGCCCGAATCGAGGTAGCCGCATCCACAGCCTCCGGGTCAACCCACCGAAGCTCCGCACCCGGCCGGAACAGTGGTTCGAGCACAACGGCCCTCTTCACCCCGTTCAGCGGCGACACGAATCGGGGGCGAGAATCTCGCCAACTCAGCCAGTTCCACACACGCATAGTAAGGCTTTCGTATTGGATGGTGGACCGGCGCCGCCGCCGTTCTCGTAGGATTTGCCCGAGTCAGTGGGTGTCGCCGAATACCCGTAGTTCGACACCGCCGATCACGGCGCGCGTCGGTCCCACTACTCCCAGAATTTCCTGGTATGCGGCGTCGGTCAGGTTCGTCAGTTGAAGAAATGGACGGACTCGTCCCCGCGATCGTGCGGCAGACACATCCCAAATGGCGTAAGGATCGCGGCCGAACCGGTCCGTCACTCCCACTCGCGTCCGGGCCGCAAGGCCGGGCAGCACCTCACCTTGCCACCCCACGACACCGTTGTGAATCGGGTAATTGAAAACATATTTCGATATCGCTCCCGCAATCAGTTCGCGTTGGCCCGACAATCCGGTGTACTGAACCGAGGCGACCCCGTGAGATGCTGGACGCCATTCCACCATTCCTTCGAATCCCGTGAATGTGAGGTGCTGGAAATTCGCCGCGCGATAGATGTCGGCCGGCGAGTAGCGGACGTAATCGATCAAGTCGGTGTCGCGACGTTGAAACACGGTCGCGCTGGCCCGGACGCAGGTCGCGATTTGGAAATCCGCACCACCTTCGTAATTCCAGGCCTTTTCGGGACGAAGATCCGGAGATCCGACGTTGGCGGGATCGTGGTAATAGAGGTCGGTGTAGGTCGGCAGACGAAAGGCGCGGCTCGCCGCCGCACGCAGTTTGATTCGCGATGAGATCCAGGCTCCGCCCGCGACTGTGGGGCTCACCTGGTGGTTAAACGAGCCGTAGAATTCGTCGCGAATACCGGCCGTCACCGAGAATCGGCGCAAGACCCGAGTGTCCCAAGCCGCGTATCCCGCGCCGCGCACGCGCGAATGGTCGCCGAGGTTCGTGCTGTCGATGGAGTCGGCGTAGGTCTCGATTCCGTAGCTGAGATGCGAATTAGTTCCCAGCGGATCGTTGCGCCGCGCAGCGCCCTGCCAGCTTTCGAGCGCATGACGGTTCGTGAATACCTCGGGGCGGTCCCGATAAAGCACGAACAGATCGGTGTGGCGGCGGTACGCGAAATCGATCTCGGTGCGCGTGCCGAGTTCCTGACGAACCGAGGCGAACCAGCCCCGCGTTCGCTCCCAGGAGTTGAAGTCGCCGTAGAATTGGTCGGCCCCGAACGGCCGGTCGCTGGTCGCCAGAAGAACATCCGCTGCACCCAGACGCGAGCGGGTATGCGAAATCGAAGCGAGCGACAGGTTCCGGTAGTCGCGATCGGGCAGGAATCCAGTCGAAAAATCACGGGCGAAGACGAACGACTGTGAAATTCCGAAAGCGTTGAATGCGAGCGTGCCGCCCTGTTCATTGATACCGGAGTTCCCGACTGCGCCGCGCAATCGGAGTTCGCTCGCGGGAGGAGCCACCAATAGGTTCACCACGCCCGTCACCGCATCCGAGCCGTATTCGGTTGAGCCGGAGCCGTGCAGAACCTGGATTTCGGTGATTGCGTCGAGCGGAACCGGCAGATCCATGTCATGGTGACCCGACTGTGCATCGTTGATCCGCATCCCGTTCAGAAGAACGAGACTCTGCGAGAAACCGCCGCCCCGGATCGACAGGTCGCCCTGGATGTCGCCCGGTGCGCGACGGCGCAGATCCACGGACGAATCCATTTGCAAGTAGTCGGAAACGGAGTTCACCAGCGTACGGTCCCGTTGAACATCGAAGACACGAACGGTCCGGTCGGACTCCTCGAGAGGTACAGGTTCATAGGATCCTGTAACCACGACCACGTATTTTTGAGGCTGAGGATTCTTCGGCGGCTCTGTCACAGTCTGGCCGGCAGACGAGCAGATCAGGATGGAAGCAGCCAGGGAAAGTCGGAATAACATGCGAGAGGCTGCTTCCCAGGATATCGCGGCGCCCCGACCGGGATTACTTGCCGGTATGGCAGCCTGCGCAGGTCATGTCGCCGCGATCGAGAGTTTTCGCCGCGAGCCATTTCTCGGCCCGCTTCTGATAGATTGTCCCGCTCAGTTCCGTGGAGATCCGCTGGAACATCTTCTCGGCATCGGCCGTTTTCCCCAGCCGCCATTCCGCATTGGCGATGCCGGACAGCAGTTCGCCGCGGGAATGCGTGTCGAGCGTGTCAAAGTAGTCCTTCTGAAGTTCGAGCGTCTTTTGGTAATCTCCGAGACCCTGCTCGATCAGCGGCTGCCGGAAATCGCCTTCGGGCATGAACAAAGTTGACTGAATCAGAACCGCGCCGCGCGGAATGCGGACCGCGAGGTTGTCCGGCTCGAGTTCCACCGCGTGATTCATTTCGGCCAGCCCGCGCTGCAGCAGGTCCATTCCTTTTTCGGAATCGCCCGCGCGGAACGCCTGTCCCGCCTGATAGTACACACCGGACCCGTGCCACACCATCGCTTCGGCATTCTTCGGATTCTCGGCAAGGGCCGCCTCGCAGGCCCTCATACCGCGAGCCAGAGCTTCGTTGTCGCCACCGAATCCCGCAAAGAAGTCGGTCCGCACTTTCAGATCAAATCGCTCCTGGGCGGGAGCCGATCGCAGCGCTGTCAGCAATCCAAACCCGAACGCCACGGCGCCCGCGAACCACATCAAAACCTTTTTCTTTCTCGTCATCGACTTAATTCCTAACGTGTCCAGACTAAGCGATATCGAGCTCCGAGTTGAGCGCTTCCAGACGAACGACGGTTTCCGGCGGGCGAACGACGCGGTAGGTTCGGCGAGGGGGGCTCCACCCATAGGACGATGAGGCGGAACGATCTTCTCTCTAGAGGTAACGCCTCGTGGGAGGAAGGTTACGGGTCTCGTCTGACACACGCAGCATTGGCGCATTCCGGCGGAGACCACCGTCGAGTGGATGACGGGCCTTTCCCATCTGAGACGGTGCGGATGTCGATGGAAAACGAGGCGGGTTGGCCAGCTTTCGGAACCTCCGCAAAGCTAGCCGCCGGCGGCGAAGCTGCGCTCGCCGCCGGTCTGCAACTAAGTGTAAGAAACCCCGCCAATACGATGATGTAATCATCATTCGATTAGTCCCGCTCCGATAGTGTTAACTGGTGGACGCGGATTCTCCCCAGGTAATTTCGAAAAGATGATTTCGCAGCGCCAAACTACTGGATAGGCTGATCAGGATGTAAGTACTGGGCCAGAAACCGGTACACCTCAGCGCGCGATTCCTTCGCTAGCTTAGTGTCGAGACGATTGAAAACGTGTCCGCCCGGCGCGTTTTTATAGATTTTATACTCGAATTTCTTTCCAGCGGCCTTCAGGGCGTCAATCAGATGCTCCACTTCCAGAACATTCACGTCCTCATCGTTCGTGTTGGTGTGAATCAACAAGGGGGTTTGTAGCTTGTCCGCCCAGTGGACCGGCGACCGGCGACGGTACTCCTGAATGTCCTCCCGTACCGTCTTACCAATATGATAGGGAGCGGAATACAAACCGCGATAGCTTTCGGTTTGATATCCCATCCGTGCAACGAGGTCGCTTACCGGCACGCCGGCGTACGCCACCGCATAGCTCTCCGGATGCTGGAATATGTTCATCAGCGTGATGAGCCCGCCGTGGCTCCAACCGATGATGCCGACACGGCTCGGGTCGAGAAATGAATAGTTCTCGAGCATCCAGTCGCGTCCGGCAAAGACATCCTCCACCTCGCGGCCGCCGTAGTCGATCTGTTCGTAGAAGCTGCGGCCATAACCCGTGCTGCCGCGGTAGTCGGAAGAGATGATCGAGTAGCCCTGTTCAATCAACTCGCGCACGATGTGGACGCTCGAGGTTTCGAAATTGGCGTGAACTCCGCCGTGGACCAGCACGAGCAGCGGCTGCTTCTTCGACCGGTCGATCTTTTTCTGGGTATGAAGGTGAAGGCGCTGATAATAACCGGGTTCGTCGCGCCCGGCGCATCCGGGTTTCGAACTCGGGCCGGAGGAAGGCTGGTGTACCGCACCTGGTCGATATCGGCGATATCGGATAACTTCGTGTACCACATCAGGTTGTCGACCGCCTTCAGGACACGGTCGATTTCCATTTGTGAGGCGCCCTGTAACTGCGCCGGTTCGGGACGGGGTGTGGCGGTGGGGACGGGTTGAGCGAGCAGAGCGGTCCCAAATGCGACCATCGGGAGAACCGCGGGAAGGGTGCGCATTGTTGCGCCTACTGCGGCAGAAACTGCCGCAGCACGGGGAACAGCGTCTTCACGAACTCTTCGTTCGTTTCCGTCGATGGCTGCTGTTGGCCTTCAATAATTGGACTGATCACCCGAACCAGCGCAGTGTCGGTGCGGTTGTACCGGATCGCATCGGCAACTACGAACATTTTGGCCCGATATTCGCTCGCGACGACACGGTCCCGCGATTGGTACCAATAGAGAACGTCGCTGCGGGCGTCGCGATTCGCGATTACATAATGATTCACCGAGATGGTGCCGGTGCCGGGTATGTCAATCGGAAGAAACTCCGATTTCTCTTGCACCCATCCGGCGCCGGGCAGACAGTTTTTCGGCGAGTGCGGCGCCTTTCCGTTGCGCTGCGACAGGAAGGAAGCGACGAACAGGTTCGTCGCGAGTGGCGACCCGCGGCGCACGTACGTCCGGTTCAACAGGTCGTCCGCCTGAAGCACATCGCGCGTCTCCTGATCGATGAGTCCTTCCTGAACCATCGTCCATGGGCCGAGTTGTAACGGCAAGCCTGTCAGCGAAGGCGGCGGGACAATCTGCTCCGGGCGAGACACGGCCCGTACGGCGACGCCCTGCACAACCAGTGCCGCCG
Organism: uncultured Acidobacteriota bacterium; assembly: GCA_963720745.1. Classification (GTDB taxonomy): domain Bacteria; phylum Acidobacteriota; class Terriglobia; order Bryobacterales; family Bryobacteraceae; genus TMP-7. Next base: position 1,633,817 of record CAVRGO010000001.1, on the reverse strand, counting down.
TCAGAACCAGAAAAGGGGTGCGTTTAAGGAACGCTAACGGACTGGCTGCGCTTGGCATAGGAATAAATCAAATTGACCAACCGATGTACCAGGATCAACATCACCAGGGCGACCAGGAAGATCACCCACCCTTCAAGACTGTGGAAGAAGCCCTGCGCTAGTGCCGGTTTGTACTCGCTCAGAATGCCCGTGATCGTTACGCGCCCTGAGTTTGCGATGATCGCGATCGGCACGGTGAGAACCAGCAGAACCCACCGCATCCACGGCTTGGAATCGAACAGAAATCCGTAAACCAGCGACAGGAAGGACAAAGACAATAGCGACCTTATGCCGCTGCAGGCCTCCACCACCGACAGGCGCTGGTTTGCAAGTTCCAACACATTACCGTCTCTCAGGACAGGGATGCCGATGAGGCTCAATGCCCATTCCGCAACGCGGCTCGCGAACAGTTGGAGCGGAAACGTGATTTGGGTGTAAACGATCCGAGGAATCGGAATCATGAACAGGAGCAGGAATACCGGGAATGCCAGCTCTCTCATGATCCGTGTACCGCAGAGCAGGAGTATGCATCCGACCAGGGTGATAATCAGCGACGTGCGTTGCAGAAACAATTCAGCGCCGAGGGTTCCGATGATAAGCTGAATCGCCCCCCAGCCAATCCACGCCAACCCCCAATAACTCGGCTTCGGCTTAAGCTCGAGCAGAGCGTCGCGTCGCAGCCAGACGACGTAGGCAGCTACTGGAAATACGAAAAATCCATGCCCCATGTCCTCGTCCGTCGACCATTGGCGAACCAGCGGGACGATGACAGGCAGGTAGCAGAGGACCAGCAACGCTGACACCCAACCGAGTGCCGCCCAGGGGATCGGAGCTGGATCCCGCGCAGGCCCAGGCCTCTCCGGTAGACGGTCAGCAACAGATGCCATTTTGCTTACCTTTATATAACCATACCCCGTTCGACCCGACAACCGGCTGCCGTCCTGCAACACAAAACCTGAGCTTCTGAGCCGCGAGCATAAGCGAGGCGGTTCTCGCCGCGGGCAATCGGATCGCAATCAGGGGCTATCTCTGCGGGTTGTTAAAGGTGGAGCCGCTACTCGAACTGGAGCCACTTCCGGAACTGAACCCTGAACCGGAACTGCTCCCGGAGCTGAATCCGCTGCCGGAACTAAACCCACTGCCGGAACTGAATCCCGAAGAACCCGAATTGGAAAAGCCGTTTTGATTACCCGGATTGACCGTCTGCTGCCCCCCCGGCATTCGCGCCTTCATAGCCGCATCGTTCTTCGGGTCGAAAACAAATTCCCATTCCTGGTACTTCTGCTTCTCAGCGTAGATCTTTATGGATGGGCCCTTGAATTTGGTCGCGACTCCCGCGATTCCCTGGCCCATGCCCTGGGTGCCGGTGTTATTGAATGCGCTGGTCACGCCGGCAGGCGCTTGACGAGGGGTCGTCAGTAACTGCTGGATCATCTGCCCGGGATTATTGGGTGATTGAGCACCGAATGCGCCCTGCTGTGTCTGCGGGAGCCCCGGCTGGTTGAACTGTTGTCCCTGCTGCGGGAGCCCCGGCTGATTGAACTGTTGGCCTTGTTGCGGGAGCCCCGGCTGGTTGAACTGTTGTCCCTGCTGAGGGAGCCCCGGCTGATTGAACTGTTGGCCTTGTTGCGGGAACCTGGGCCGGTTGAACTGCCCCGGCTGAACCGGTATCACGCCCGGCATGCCTTGCATGCCGCCCGCGCCCGGCATCTGGTTGGGCAAACCCGGCCGATTAAAACCGTTCGGATACCCGGGTTGCGGAAACCCCGGCTGTCCGGGTTGCGCTCCGAAACCGGGTTGAACCGGTTGCACATATCCCGGTTGTCCGGGCACCTGCTGTCCTGGGAATTGCGGCGACACTTGCCCGGGCACTCCGTTGGGCTGCTGCCCGAAACCCGGCACGCCGTTCTGATTCACCGGCTGTACGTTCTGCTGAGGATACCCGAGTTGCTGGAATTGTTGCTGTTGCTGCTGAGTTTGGGCGTAGCCCGGTTGCCCGAATCCAGGCTGGTTCTGAACATACGGCTGCGGTTGGCCGATACCTGCCTGCTGTTGCTGGTTGATCCCTTGCTGTTGAGCCACGTTCGGGTCCTGGAACTGTTGCTCGTTCGACTCCTGGTCGCCCGAGGATTGAGGCGGCGCATTCGGATCGAAACTTTGCCCGGGCTGCGATGGATCGTATGAGCCGGGTTGTCCGACGCCTCCCGGCATTCCCGCGATGCGATCGCTCGGCCGGTGCATTACCGCCCGGTTCACCTCGGGTGGTTCCCCATTCGCACCAACCGCGTTACCCGGATTCACGTTCATCCCTTGCGCGGTCTGCGGAAGGGGCTTACCATCAGGGCCGAGTTGTGTCTGAATCGGCTTGCCGTCGGGTCCCAGTTGCTGTTGCAACGGTTTGCCGTCGGGCCCGAGTTGCAGCGGATTCTTCTGGACCAGCGAGTCCGTCAGCATACCGCCCGGACCGGCGTGAATGATTCGCCACTCGTCCTTGCCGGTCATCGGGTCCTTGTACCGCTTGCGAAGGAACCGGATGTTGTTCGTGTTCTCCAGGTCCTCCATTTTGCCCGGGTAGCGGCCGAACTTCCGCACGTACAGCCCAATCGCCCGCTTGTATTGCTCGCCCCGATCGATGAGCATCTGCTCGCGCTCGCGCTGCGTCTCAAAGGCAAAGCGCGGCAACTGCATCAGCATTCCGATCGCGATGCCCGCGGCAATCACGAAAACCAGAAGCAGGGCGAATCCGGATTCCCCGTTCTTCACATTCCGAATCCGGCGCCGCGAGGTCATGAATTTACCTCTTCGGCAACCAGCGGCAAAGTCTGTTGGTGTTTACTCGACGTATCTTCCACCACCGCCGAATTGACGCCGATGCGGACCACCTTGTACCGGTTCTTTATCACTTCTCCTTCACCGGCGACGAAGATGTCCTCCCCTTCGAGGAAAAAGGCCCGCTTGACGCCTGCCCGCACCGGATTCGTGAAGCCATAGAACTTCAGCGGAATCGGTGGCGGTGGCGGTTCGGGCGGTTTCGGCTTTTCTTTTTCCTGAATCGGGCCGACGAACGCACGCTCGTTGGATTGTCCGGGGATGATGGGCTTCACCTTCGCGATTTCGGTTTTCGCCGGAGCAGGAGTACTCGCGAAGTCGAACAACGATCGAGATCCGCCATCCATTCCCACCTCGCGCAGCTTCGCCAGCAGTCCGAGCTTCAGGGTGGGATCGATGCGCGAGGGGTCGATCGGATCCTTCGGCTTGAGTGTCGGATGAAACTCCTGCAGCGTGACGCCGCGGCTTTGACTAAACGCGCGTACCGCTGAGCGCGGGGCTGTTCGGACCGGGGCGACGGGAACGCTCGGATCAATCGCTGCCGGGCGCGCCGATGCGCTCGAGGGAGTCGAAGGAGTGTCGCTGGAGTTGATCCAGTACACGATGCCCGCCACCACGAGGCACACGCCGAGGACCACGAGCTTCTTCCGCTCGGCGCCGAATTTCATCTCCGGTTTCAGCGCCTTCTTCATTGCGTCACCAACTCCTGCCGGACGAAGGCGTCGAGCTTCATGTTCACGTTCAGCAGGCCCGCGGTGCCTTGCTGCGGCGTCGCGTTGAGGCTCTCGATGATGAGCAGCCGCTGCGATTTGTCCAGTCGGTGGATGAATTGCATCAGGTCGGCGTATGTCCCCTGGTAATTGCCGTTGATGGTCATCATCGCCAGAGTGTCGCTGCCCTCAATCGGTTCCGTCTGAAACGAGTGCTCTTTGGGAGTGATCTTGGCTTCTTTAGCAGCGGCTACCAGTTCACCGAGAATATTCGAATACGCGGTGCGTTCGCCCAGGAAGTAGACGTCGAGGAAGGAGTCGCCTTGCGAGCGCCCTGTCTCTACTTTCGAAACATTGCGGCGTGTCCGCTCGAGGACCGCTCGTCTCTGGATCACCTGGGCGCGCAAATCGACCATCTCTTGCTCGAGTTGCTCGGTGGATCCCCCGAGCGGACGCCAGACAAAGAACGCCGCGACGAGGTTCAGCACCAGCAGAACGGCGCAACCCATCTGCGCGGCTTCGGCAGTATTGCGTGGCGGCCAGCTCAGGTTGAGATTAAAGTTTCTGGGCATAGTTCACGCTCACGCGATATCGATAAAGAGGTTCGTTCTGCGTCGGCGGCAGATACGACGAAACCGATGCCGGTCCGAACAGCGGCGAGGTCTGAAGCTTCATCAGGAAGTCCTGCAACGGTTCGGTTCCCGCCGCGCCGACCACCATGTCGAGCGTTACCTGGTTCGACACCGTCACCTGAGGCAAACGGATATAGATCAGCCGCACGTTGTACGGCAACACCTTCTCAAGGTCCGCGAAGATACGGGTCCAGCTGATCGATTTTCGTTCGATCAGCGCATTCAACATAAGGCTGCGTTCGAGAACTTCGGAGTTCCCGGGCTGACGCAGAGTGCCGTCGAGTTTCGACAGTTGCGTGTTGATGAGATCGAGTTGGTGCTGGAGGCGGTCGATCGTGGCGCGCGTCTCCGAGGCGCGGCCCCGGCCGGTGACGATGCTCGTCACCAGTAAAGCGAGCAGCAGCGTCAGGGCGATCGCGCCGGCCACGGACGCCGCGAGAATGGGACGATCCCGGCGGAAGGGTTCGCTCGCGAGATTTACCGGGATTCTCATTGCAGCGCTCCGTAGGATTCCATGTATCCCAACAGCCCCGCGTTGAACGGCCCGGGTGTTCCATGACGCGATCCGAGCGGTTCCACCTTCGTCCCGAGCTCCGACTCCCATTCAACCGTCCAGTGCGGTGTGTGCAGGCCGAAGCCGCAGAGGAAGATGCGATCCACCTTCGACGTCAGTTGGTCTTCGAGATAAGCCAGCGTCGGGTAGAGAATCCCGAGAACATCCTCGCTGCTCAGGCTGTCCAATTCGACGGTCCGGACGAGATGGAGGTGGTTGCCTTCAAGTGCCATGACGCTCAGCACCCGCCCGTTCAGTTTGGCCAGGACATTCAAGCCCGCCGGAGGCATCAGGTTCAGAGTGGCGAGAGAAGACGTCGTCACATAGCCTGGAGCATAACCTGCGGCTCGAAAAGCGGCTTCGTAGCGCGCGATGATCTCCAGTGACATCACCGCCGCCACAACATCGATCTTGCCCCGCCCGGACTTGGGCTGAACCTGATAACTGACCGCGGCCGACTCCACATCGAAGGGAACGCTCTTTTTCACGCGGAATCGAATCAGCGAGATCTGTTCCTCGCTGTTGCCGGGAAACGAATCGAAGTCGAGCACCTGGACGCGGGCCGAATGGTCCGGCAGGATCAAAGCCGCCGGACGGCGCTTTCGATTCGAGCTATTTGCGGTGAGCGATGCGATCTGAGCCTGGAATGCCTCCGGCTGAAGGATGTTGTCGCGGGCAGGAGAGACCGAAACCACCTCCGGAGCGAACTCGCGAAACTGGATCTCGTTCGCCTTGGCCGCGGACACCCACGCCACGCCCGCTTCCGACAACTCGAAAGCGAACGCCGGCGGCGGATCGCGAAACAGAGACTGGAATGGCTGAAGCAGGCTCATTCGATGAAGGTCACTTTGTTAATTTCCCTGAGCGTGGTGGTTCCGAGCCGTACCTTGTCGATGGCCGATTCGCGCAGGAAGGTCATTCCCTCATCCCGCGATACACGCCGGATTTCGGAAGCTGGCCGCTTGTCGAGAATCATCTCGCGAATGCGCTCACTGAGGTCCAGGAGTTCGTGGATCGCGGTACGGCCGCGAAAGCCGGTGCCGCCGCACTCAAAACAGCCGACGCCTTCATAGAACGGGAAGTCGCGCCAGTCGGCGACATTGAAGCCGCTCTCTTCGAGGTAGGAATCCGGATAGCTCACTGTGCGCCGGCAGTGCGGACAGATAACGCGAACAAGCCGCTGAGCCAGGATGCAGTTCAAGGCCGAAACGAAGTTGTACGGCTCGACGCCCATGTTCAGGAACCGCCCGAGCACGTCGAGTACGTTGTTGGCGTGAACCGTGGTGAAAACCAGGTGACCGGTGAGCGCGGCGTTGATCGCGATCTGCGCTGTCTCCTGGTCGCGGATTTCGCCGACCATGATCTTGTCCGGGTCGTGACGGAGGATGGATCGCAGTCCGCGAGCAAAACTCAGTCCCTTTTTTTCGTTGACCGGGATCTGCGTGATGCCCTTGATCTGGTACTCGACAGGATCTTCGATGGTGATGATCTTGTCTTCGTCGTTCTTGATCTCGCTGAGCGCGGCGTACAAGGTAGTTGTTTTACCGGAACCGGTGGGTCCGGTGACCAGAACCATTCCGTACGGTTCCTTGATGTAGCGCCGGAACTTCACCAGGTCGAGATCCGAGAAGCCGACCACGTCGAGCGAGAGCTTGGCGAACTTCTCGCTCATCGACTCTTTATCGAGCACGCGGAGCACGGCATCCTCACCGTGGATGGTCGGCATGATCGATACACGGAAGTCGATCAGGCGGGCCTTATAGCGGACGCGGAAGCGGCCGTCCTGCGGGATGCGGCGCTCGGCGATATCCAACTCGCTCATCACCTTGATGCGGGAGATGATCGTCGAGTGCCAGTCCTTGGCGATGGGCGGCATCGCATAATGAAGCACACCGTCAATCCGGTACTTGATGGCGACTTCCTGGTCCCGCGTCTCGATGTGAATATCGCTCGCCCGGCGCTCCAGCGCGTTGAAGATCGTCGTATCCACCAGCTTGATGACCGGGGCAATGTCGGAGTCCGACGAAGCGAGCTTATCGATTGAGAGAGTTTCGTCGGGATTTTCTTCCTCGCCGACGACATCGAGCGTGAATCCCTCGGTAACCTCTTCCAGGACGCGCTGCGACTGCTCGGTCTTCTTCAGGAGGTCGGAGATCTGGGACAGCGTTGCGACTTTCACCCGCAGCTTCTTGTTGAGCAGGATCGAGAGTTCATCGATCAGGTTCAGATTGCGCGGATCGGCGACAGCGATTTCGAGCGTTCCGTTCTGCGCCTGGATCGGCACAAAGTTGTACCGGAACATCATGTCCACCGGAACCGAATGGAAGAGATCGTGATCGATGCGGACTTCGCGCAGGTCGACGAACTCGCAGCGGTAGCGCTGGGCGAGGCGCTGCGATAGCTCTATCTCCTGGACGGCGTCGGTGATGTACGGGCGTTCTGCGGTGGCCATGTTCTCTACAAGCTTGTTTGAATAGTGATTCCAGCGGTCATTATCGCGTCATGCCCCCGGCGGTTTTCCGGCCGTGTCGGCCAGCGAAAAGATCGGCATGTACAGCGCGATCAGAACGAAGGCTACGAAGATGCCCATGAAAATCATGATGGCCGGTTCGATCAAGGCGAGCGACGCGGTCATCCGGGTGTTGACGTCGTCTTCGTAAAACTCGGCGACGCTGTTCAGCATCGCGGGCAGCGCGCCGGTCGATTCTCCGACTTCGATCATGTCGATGGAGAGTCCGGGGAAGATCTTCGTGGCCTGAAGCGAGGAGGAAAGCGATTGCCCTTCACGCACCATGCGCCGCGCCGAATCGAGCGTTCGTTTCAACAGTATCGTGCCGAGCGATTCGGATGCGGTTTCGAGCGCGTGCATCAACGGGATGCCGCCCACCAGCAAAGTGCTGAGCACCCGCGAGAACTGCGCAACCTGATACTTGATCCAGACTTCGCCCAAAATCGGCGTTCGGAGTTTGAACCGGTCGAGCGCTTCGCTGCCCGACGGGGTCTTCGACCAGAAACGGAACGCGATGATGCCGACCACCAGGCAGCCGAAGATGAGCAGGATGTACCCCCGTGCCGTGGTGCCTACCGCAATCAGAACCTGGGTCATCGCGGGAAGGCTCGCCTGCATGCTGGTGTAGAGCTGCGCGAAACTCGGCACAACGTATGTAATCAGGAAGATGATGAGGCAGATAACCAGAAAGATGAGGACTGTCGGATACAGCAGCGACAGCAGGATCTTCTTGCGGACCGCCATCGAAAGGCGCTGGTACTGGATAAAGCGGTCGAGCACTTCGGCAAGTGCGCCGCTCTTCTCGCCAGCCATCACCGAGGTCACGTATATGGGCGGGAACACGCCTTGTTTCGCGAATGCATCCGACAGCAGCGCGCCGTTGCGTACTTCGTCTCGAACCGCCTGGATGTGGCGGCCGAGTTTCGGGTCGGTAAGGCGCTCCGCCAACAGATCCAGCCCTTTGAGAATCGGCAGGCCGGCCTTGATCAGGGTAACGAACTGTTGGTTGAAGATCAGGAACTTCTCGACGTTGAGCTTTTCCTTCTTCGACCGCCCCACCACTTTGGCGATACCGCCTAGTTCGGCGCGCGGCTTGACCGAATAGATGAGAAATCCCTGCTGGGAGTACTTCTCGCGCACCTCCCGCTCGCTTCCGGCGATAGCCACCTGCTGGTGGATCTCACCGCGGGCATCCGCGTATTTGAGCGTCCATTCCGGCATGCCTAGTCGAGAGCTCCTTGAGATTCGCTGGAGTCGACGAACTCGGCTCCTTTGGGGAGTTGGAACGTGAACATCTGTTCGTTAATCGGCGGATTCATCTTTTCACTTGCGAACGCGAAATCCAACACCGAAGAATCCTGTCCGGTGACGATCAGGCGTTCGATGCGGGCGTCCGGGGAAACCAGGAAGGACACTTCGCGGTAGGGCATCTTGTCGGATTTGGGGATCGCAGTTATAAAGATGTTGTCGCCCTCCGGCCGGGCTCGGTATTTCCCGAAATCCTTGTCGAAATCCAGACGCCCGAGAAGAAACGCCATCGGCGCCCGCATGTCGTCTGTTTCCTTCAACTTCATCTTCTCAGCGCGGTTCGTGTCGGGACTGTAGAAGTAGACGTTTTTGCCGTCCGAGACAAAGAGTTTTCCCGCAGGATCGGTGTATTGCCATCGCATGCGGCCGGGCTTTCGCAGGAAAAGGTTGCCGGCTTCCGTTCGGGAACGTCCCTGGGTCTTGTACGTCTCCTGGAACTGCACCTCCAGCGTCTTCGCGGAATTATACCGTTTCTCGATGCTTTTCAATGTCTTAGGAACATCGAGATCGGCCGCGAAGAGCGGCGTGAAGGCGAGCAGCGCCCAAAAGACACGATGTGTCACATAAATAAGACGTATGAGGATGTTGATTCGTGCACGCTGGCCGGCTGGGTTCGTTTCGTAATTTCGGGTGTCGGCGGGCCAGGGGTCCGCCGCCCGTGAGCGTAATGTACGTTACGACTCGACATGGCACTAGTCAGGGGTGTGCCAGCCCGCGGTACCATAAATGGCATTCAGCGGCGATGGCTCTTGCTCGCATAATCTTGCACGTTGGTCCCCCAAGGACCGGTACCACGTCGATCCAGGCGGCGCTGTCTGCGAGTCGGCGCCAGTTGTTAGAACACGGCGTGTATTATCCATCGACGGAGCCGGAAACTGCCGAAGGCCAGCATTTCTTGGCATGGGATGTATTGATGAAATGCGGCAAGCCCGTCGCGCAACTTTCCCAAGAGAACGTCTCCTGGGACGAGTCCCTGATGAAAGCAGACCGGGCCGGAGCGCATACCTTGCTCGTTTCGAGTGAAGAGTTCTCGTCGGATGCCTTTGACGCGACGGCGTTCCTGGAACTACGCCGGCGTCTCACGCACGTTCCTGTCCACGTCGTATTCGCATTGCGGGATCCTCGCCGGCTCGTCGTTTCGATATGGTCGCATTCGGTCCGGTGGGGGCTTGGCTCTGGAGAGGAACTGTTGTCGTTAGGTGATGCGACTCCGCTCATTATGACCCGGCGGAACGTCCGAGTTGTCGATTATCTGACACCCCTTGAAGAAGTCCTCCAACCGGTCCAAATCAATTTTTTAACGGTTCCGCGTAAAATCAACCGCACGGTACTGCTCGAGCGGTTTGAAGAGTGCTGCGAATTGCCAATAGGAACAATTGCGGGGGTGCCGGAGGATTCGACTCATCAGGCTTCCTCAGAGAACGCTGCGCTCCCGCTTCGATACCTGCTGGTGTTGCTGAGGATCAATCAGGCCATGAGCGAGCAGGCGTACTACACTCCAGGCGGCGCAGCGGAGTCCTTGAACAATTCCATTGAGGTGCGGCGGCATCTGCTCGACCTGCTTCTGGAAATGGGGGCCGATGATCGCCCGGAGTACGCCACGCTGCCTGCGGAATTTCGCTCGGCCGCCGAAGATCTCGGCCGCAGTATCGTGCGATGGGTAAGCGCCCGGGGCGCTCACGTGTCCGGGGACTTGCGAGATGTATGGGACGAGAATCGAACATGTGACGACCGATCAGGCGTTCGAACGGCGCTGACCGAGGCAGAGATCAACAGGACGGCTCTAAATTACCTGGCCGCCACCGCCTCTGCGATGCAAGGCACAATCGATGAAATCGGGAAGGCGCGTGATTTCTGGCAGGAGCAGGCAAGCGGCTGGGAAAAGTTGTGCCTGGAACTCAGGAGTTCGTGGTCCTGGAAGTTGAGCAAGCCCCTACGCCTGGCCGGACCCCTTCAGTCGATTTTCAAACCTCGGGCTCCGCGCTCTGGCGATTGAAACTCGACAGAGGATCGCCGGAGAGGGTATTGGACCGCCTGGTTCCGTACTGGTCAAGTTGCTGGGCGCTCAGTTCGACGGGTATCTATTTCCTGGCGAACAAAGGAGCGCTGGACCGGCAGGCGCTCTACGCGCTCTACTTCCACGATTTCGCGTATGGCAATGAAAAGGAAATAATCGATTACCCGGAGTCGCTCTCGCCCATCGGCACGGGACCGTTTTCGCTTTCTCCGGACGGCCGGTATCTGCTGTGCGTGCGGGTGGACCCATCGAACAGCGACACCTTCCGAGTCGCGCCGTTTCGATAATTCAGTGCGCTACTCGCGCCGAGAACGGCTGGTTACTCCACTGGTCCTCGGCAGCCAGACGCTCGCTCAACTTCTCTCCGATTCGTGTCGCGTAACCGGTGATGAGATCCGGAAGCAATGCCTCCACTTCCGGGGTGAAACGCGCGTTCGGCATCGACATGCTGATCGCTGAGAAGACCGGACCGCCGTTGACGATGATAGGAGCGCCGATACACGTGCCGCCAAGGACCGTCTCTTCGCGGTCCCAAGCGTAGCCGTGTTCCCGCACTCGAGCCAGGTCCTCCTGGATGGCGCGAAAGTCTGCCAGCGTGTGCGGGGTCAACGGGAAAACGCCGTAGGTATACAGAAGCCGCTGGATGATCTCCGGCGATTGAAACGCAGTGATCGACTTGCCCAGCGATGAGGCATAAGGCTGAATCACGCGCCCCGCGTAGTTCGACATGCGGATGTTGTGCGTGCTCTCCACCACGTGAGCCACGCGGATCAGATCGCCGAAGAGAAACGCAAGCGCGACCGTTTCTCCAAACTCGGCGTTCAACTGCCGGAGGATCGGGTCCGCGACTTCGGTGACTGCGCGAAGGCGGCTCTGCTGGTCCTTCGACGGCCAGTCGCCTTCGAGCAAGTAATTGTCATGCTGATCGCGCTGAACATACCCCGAGCCTTGCAGCGTCCGAAGCAGTCGCAGCGTCGAAGCCTTTCCGAGGCCGATCATTTCCGCTACGGCGCTGAGGCTCAGCGGATCGGGGATCGACGCGAGCGCTTCGAGGATCTGAATGCCTTTGGTGAGCGAACGCGATTCCGGCTGCTCGCCGTTGGAGCGAGTCTTATTGGAACGCCGTTTCAATAATTGCTTTGACGGCCTCAAATTCTGAGTCTATCATACGAATTCGGATCACCATATGGTTTCCACAAGCATTGTCGAAGGCGTTGTACCCGCCGTCCTACTCCCGCGGGATGCATCGGGGGCTGCATCGTGGGTTGATTTTCAACGTAATCTCGAGTTCCTGCTCGATTTTGCAATTGCAGGTGTGTGCGTCAATGGCGCCACCGGGGAGTACCCGTTTGCCTCTGCCGACGAACGCGCGAACGCAATCCGCATCGCACGGGAGGTGGTCGGGTCCGCGAAACTCGTGGCCTCGGGAATCGGCGCGGCATGCTGGCGCGACACCATAGCCTTCGGTGCAACTTCGGTAGAATGCGGCGCCGACGTGCTGCTGGTCCCCGCACCGTTATTCTTTCGCTACTCGCCTGAAGACATCTATTGCTTCTACGCCGAAGCCGCCGCGCGCCTCGAGGTCCCGTCGCTCATCTACAACCTGCCTGCATTTACGGCAGGCGTCGATTCCGGCCTGGCGCTGCGGCTTATCGACGGCAAGAACGGAATGGCCGGAATCAAGGACAGCAGCGGCGAATTGACGATTTTATCGGCGCTATCGGACCGGTCGCCGATATGTGGCGTGCGATTGGTTGGACACGACGGTGTGCTCGCCGAAGCGATTTCCAAAGGGCTGTGCGACGGTACAATTTCCGGTGTCGCAGGGGTTCTGCCGGAACTCACGGTCGCTTTGTGGCGTAGCCGAAACGCTCCGGGCCGCCAGTTCGCCGCTATCGCCGAACATCTCCGGTACCTGTTGAAGATGCTTGCGCCGTGGCCGGTTCCTTGGGCGCTGAAGATCATCGCCGAATGCCGCGGATTCGGAAACGCGACATTCTCGCTCCCGCTTTCTCAGCGACGCATGGAACAGATGAGCGCCTTTCGGTCGGAGTTTCAGGATTGGTGGAACTCGGCGGGCGACGACCTTTCGCGGTTGGCGAAAGCGGCTTGAACACGGCGTTTTTACTGAAAGCTAAAACGCTATTTCAGTTTTAACACTGAATTCATCGTATTTCGGAACAGAGTTGTTGACAACGGATTCCACCTCGGGTATTGTAGCTTCAAGTCGTACGGGCCGACATTCCAACACGGGGTTGAGAAGCTGGAATTAAATGGGGGTGCCGGGCCTGCGCACGAATCAGGAGTCCCGTTGTGAAACATCTCGTTTTTCTCATTGCTTTCGGAATTTGTTTCACCTCCGCCGCCCAGGAATTCCGGGCGACGATCTCAGGCGAAGTAACCGATCCGGCCGGCGCCGCGGTCGAGGGCGCTCGGGTGTTGGCGACCAGTGTGGAGCGCAACGTTCCCTACCCCGCCACAACGAACACGGCCGGCCGGTATGTGATCCAGTTCCTTCTTCCGGGCACCTACGTGGTAAGCGTTGAAAAGGAAGGCTTCAAGAAATACGTCCATTCGGAAGTATCGCTGCTGGCAAGCGACCGCCGCGCGATCGATGTCCACCTGGAATTGGGCGCGGTGGCCGACAGTGTGAACGTCACAAGCGACGTGTCGCTGCTTCAGACCGAAACAGCTACCCGTCAATCCAGCTTTGAAAATCGGATTATCGAGAACGTCCCGTCCGGCGGCCGCAACATTTTCGCACTCATGTACGACCAGCCCGGCGTCGTCAAGACCAGCACCTATTGGGGCTCGATGGAACTCTACGCCTCGGGCAACGTGAATGGAGTGTCCGTGGGCGGCGGCGTGCGCGGCGAGAACGAGACCGTTCTCGACGGCGTTGCGAATACGCGCAGTGACCGCGGCATCTCTTTCGTTCCATCCATCAACGGCACGCAGGAGTTCACGGTTCAATCGAACTCGTACGACGCCCAATTCGGACGCACCGGCGGCGGTGTGACGATGATCACCGTAAAATCGGGCACCAACGAATTTCACGGGCAGTTGTTCGAATACCTGAAGAACGAAAAGCTCCGCGCCAACGATTGGGTGGCCAACAAAGACGGCGAGACCGAAAAGACGCCGTTCAAGAACAATACGTTCGGTTTCGAGATTGACGGCCCGATCCGCATTCCGAAAATCTTCGACGGCCGCAATCGCGCGTTCTTCATGTTGTCACTCGAGGGATTGCGCGAGCACGCGCTTGGCGGCCAGTTGCGCACGATGCCGCAGCCCGAGCAGTTGAAGGGCGACTTCTCGCAACTCCGCAACGACGACGGCGATCTGATCGCCATCTACGATCCGCTGACATCGACTCTCGGGCCGGATGGCAAGACCTATACGCGCACGCCGTTCGCCGGCAACGTAATCCCCACCAGCCGCATCAATCCCATCGCCGCGAAGGTCGCTTCGTTTTATCCGTCCGCCAACCTGGCGGGCGACGGACCGCAGCACATCGACAATTACGTCAAGCGGCTGCCGGACACCAACTCGTACGATTCGTGGCTCGGGAAGATGGACTACATGTTCAGCGAGAAGAGCCGCCTCTCATTCCGATACGGTCAGACTCCGTGGTCGAACTGGGCGAAGTTGGTTTGGGGTAACAACCCCGCCGAACCGAGTGGCGAGTATCCGTCCGAGCGTATCTTCCGGAACTGGGGTGCGGACTGGACCTACACGATGAGTCCGACGCTGGTGTTTAACCTACGCGGCGGATTGGCGCGCTACGAAGGATTCTCGGGCAATACATTCGGGCAAGGCTACAACCCGGCCGACCTCGGATTCCCGGCCGGCCTGGTTGGACAGTTTTACGCGTATCAGTTTCCGCGCTTCAATCTCGGCACCTATTCCGAACTCGGAACGCAGGGGTTCAGCGACGAAGCGCACGATACCTGGAGTCTGCAGCCGAACGTCAGTTGGAACCGCGGACGCCACCTGTTGAAGATGGGAACGGAGTTCCGCCGCTACAACGACAACAATCGCAGCACGGGATACGCGAGCGGATTGTACAGCTTCAGTCCCGCTTGGACGCAGGCCAATCCATTGCGTGCCGATAGCGCATCGGGCAACGAGTTTGCCTCGTTCCTGCTGGGCTATCCTGCCAGCGGGCAGGTGGACAAAAACATCTTCCCGGCCTATCGTTCCCACTACTACGCAGCCTACGTTCAGGACGACTTCAAGATGAGTTCGCGGCTCACTCTGAACCTCGGCTTGCGTTGGGATTACGAATCGCCGCGGTATGAGCGGTACAACCGCATGATCCGCGGCTTTGCTTTCGGCCAGGCGAGCCCGATCGCCACGGCGGCAAAGGCCTCGGATGCCGCTGGGAACTGCGCAGTTTGCCAGGCGGGCCTCACGGGCGGATTGATCTATGCCACGCCTGACAATCGCTTCGCATTCGATGCGAAGAAAGCGAACTTCCAACCGCGTGTTGGAGTGGCTTATCAGATCGCATCGAAGTTGATCTTCCGCGGCGGCTACGGGCTGAGTTACCTGGGTCAATCCTCGAACGGCCAAACGTACGGGTATAGCCGGACCACCTCTCTCGTCTCAACGACGGACGGCAGTATTACGCCCGCCGTCTCGCTGAGCGATCCCTATCCGGGCAGCCTGTTCACCAGCGGCCAACTGCTGCAGCCGATCGGCAATTCACTCGGGCTCGCAACGAATCTCGGGCAGGGCATCTCGGCGCAGTACCTTGACCGGCCGCTGCCGTACTCACACCAATACTCCGCCGGGTTCCAGTATTCGCTTCCGGGGAACTGGGTGGTGGACGCCAGCTACGTCGGCAACGTCACGAAGCGCATGCCAGTATCGATGGGGCTCAACTACATCCCGGCGGATGTCCTGAACAGCATTCCGGTGGATCAGCGCCAGGCGTACTTTACGGCCCAGGTGGCAAATCCGATGCAGGGGCTGCTGCCAGGCACCAGCCTGAACGGCGCCACTGTGCCGCGCGCTCAACTGCTATATACGTATCCGCAGTACTCGCAGGTGACGATCACCGACGTTCCTGCCGGGCATCAGCGCTACGATTCGGCACAGTTCAAAGCGAACAGGCGGTTCTCGGCGGGGTTGACCCTCACGTTCGCATACACGATTGCCAAGACTCTCGAGCAGGTGTCGTTGTTGAACGCTCAGGATGCAAACCTGAAGGATCTCACCGATTCGAAACTCGAAAAGCGCCTGATTCAATATGATGTTCCGCAGCAGCTTTCCATCATCGGCTCCTATGATCTGCCGGTTGGGAAAGGGCGGCGCTACTTCAGCGGCATGAATCGTTACGTCAATGGCGTGTTCGGCGGTTGGACCACCAGCGGCGTATGGATGTCGCACTCCGGTTTCCCGCTGAATTTCCCGAACGCCGCCCCCAACGCGGCACAGAGCGCGAAGCTGTCCGATGGTCAACGCGACGCACTGGCGCAGAAGAACGGAAGGTCGCAGTACGACATTTCCTATGATGTGTGGTTTGACACGTCGATCTTCCCGCGCACGGCGCGCAACCCGTACGTGCTGCAAAACTATCCAACGCGCTTCCCGGACGTTCGCAGCAAACCGCTGAACATCGCGGATGTGTCGCTGTACAAGGAATTCCAGGTGACCGAACGTGTGAAGTGGCAGATCCGCTGCGATGCGCACAACATCGGCAACATCCCATGGTTCGGAGTTATTGACAGCAACGGAGCGAATGTCACCAGTTCCAAGTTCGGCTTCCTCAGAGCCGACATGGGCAACGAAACCCGCGTGGTTGTGGGCGTGATGAAACTTTTCTTCTGACGAAGCCGGATTCTTCTCTGGTCGTCTACCGCCGGCAGCCGGGTCTCTCGGCTGCCGGCGTTCTTTTTGGTTGAGCGGGGTGGAAGTAGACGTCGCGAAACTTCAGAATCCGAGCCCGTTTGCTGCCGCTGTAGTTTCAACTTTCAGTAATTCTTCATCCGTTCGACGCGCGCCCGCTGCGCTCTTCCCATCGCCTTCACGCCCGCGAGTGCCGGATCCTGCCGCGACAACTCCTCCAGATTCGTTGCCACCTTCTCCACGGCTCGCGCGACGTCACGCACGTCCGACTCCTCGCCAATCAACACGAACTGGAAGATCCACACTGATTCGTCGTAGGCTGCGCGCTCCGATACAGGGCACGAGCATCGCGAGTAGTCCACAGGCCGGTCGCGCTCGATGGCGAGTTGCGGGCAGTTCTCCGGCGTTGCATGGAACAGGTCGCTCTTGTACACCGCCTCGTAGAAACGTCCGTCACACGGAATGCCTTCCTTCTCGAGCGCGGCAACGAACAGGTCGCGATGGGGAGCGGGAGAGCCCGGCTCCGGGCGGTACTGAAAAACGTACGTGTAGTATGTCGTCCGGGTAAGAGCAGGTTGCGGCGGAAGCGGCCGGATCGCAGGCAGGTCCGACAGAAGTTCCGTGAGCAGCGCGGCATGATGCGCACGTTTCTCGCGCAGTTCCGGAAGCCGCTCCAACTGACCCGTGAGCAGCGCGATCTGTAGATCGGTCATCCGGAAGTTGAGGCCCAGGAAGCGCCCCCCATACTCGTCCGTCAGGCTGGCGCGGCCGCAATTGTTGATCGTCTGCAGCGCTTCGTAGTATCGCAGTTCGTTGGTGACCACCATGCCGCCTTCGCCTGAGGTCATGAGTTTGCTTTCTTGCAGGCTGAAGCATCCGATCTGTCCCATCGATCCTGCGCCGCGCCCTTTATGCGCGCCTCCGTGCGCGTGCGCGCAATCCTCGATCACCAGCAGTCCACGCTCGGAAGCGAGTTTGAGCAGCGGATCCATGTCGGCAAATCGCATCGCCAGGTGTACGGGGATGATGGCGCGTGTGCGAGGGGTGATGGCCTGCCGTACGCTCTCGACACTCAGGCAATATGTATCGGTTTCGACATCGGCGAACACCGGAACGGCTCCCATCGCAAGCACCGCTGTTGCGGTCCCGTCCCATGTGTAGGCCGGGACAATCACCTCGTCTCCGAAGCGGATGCCGGCGGCTTGCAGTGCAACCGTAATCGCCACCGTTCCATTCACAACCGGCAGGGCGTACTTCGCTCCGTGCATGGCGGCGAACGCTTCACAAAATTCAGCCGCAGCCGCGGTCGGGTACGGGTAGCCTCCCCAATGCCTCGTCTCCACCTGCAGTGCGACCCGCTGTATATCCTTGGCGCTGTACTGCGGCCATGGGCTGAATGGAGTGCGGCGAACCGGCTCGCCGCCTAAAATCGCAAGTTGGCTCATTGGATATCTCTTCTTGAAATGTGGAGCTGCTGGTTTATTCTTACATTCCATGCGCTGGTATGGAACTGCTGGGATTCAATCGAGTACCAGCGCGCCCCGGGCCATCAGAAACGCGAGCGCTTCTACTACATCGTCGAACGTCGCGGCATCGTACCGGCGGGAGTATTCAGCGAAAAGCATTTCGAGTGTGGAGAACTCCGGGGCTAACTCCGCCAACCCGGCCAAATCCACACCGAACAGCATTTCCATGCGATCGAGGCCTCTAAGTACAGCCCGGTCGGTCACGACGATTCGTGTATCGCGAATCGCAGCGCAGGGTTCGACGTCGACGGAAGTCGTAAGCCGGAACCGAAGTTGCTGCGCATCGAGCAAGCGCGTCCGCATGCGATCGAGGGGCCTCTCCAGAAACGACAGCGAGCATTCGGCGGGCGATGAGCGTCTCCGCCAGAATCCCCCGCCGAAAATCCGCCTGCCCTCGCTGAAGTACCGGGCGGCCTGTAAAGCGCGGTCCGTATACCAACCCGATTCCCGCGAATTGTAGTATTCGATGGCGGGGTCAACCAGGTTTGGGGTACTGAGGCACGTATTGGCGACGACGGCTCCGGTCCAGGCGGAGACCAGCGCCTTACGGACTCCGAACGACGAGACTGGGTCGGTGAACGAGCCTGCGTCGCCCGCGAGCAGCCAGTTCGGACCGGCGTACTGATCGGCATAATACAGGCTGGCATCGCGAGTCCACGGCGTCTCCTCCATCTCGGCGGACTCGAAAAGCCGGCGGAAGTTTTTCGTTGTTTCGAGCATCGTGCGAAA
Source organism: uncultured Acidobacteriota bacterium (assembly GCA_963720745.1). Lineage (GTDB taxonomy): Bacteria > Acidobacteriota > Terriglobia > Bryobacterales > Bryobacteraceae > TMP-7. Next base: position 1,615,112 of record CAVRGO010000001.1, on the reverse strand, counting down.
CGCTACGTCGGGGCTCGTGCGGATCTCCCCCTGATCGGTCATCAGGCAGACGTACCTTCGATCCGCGGCCAGCGGAACGGACCAGGCCCATCCGTTTTCGAACGCTTCGGTGAGGCTATGGTCCGGCGGCGCATCCCAATTGCCCGAACTCGAGCGCAGAATCGTGCTCAACCCCATAGTGCGATGGCACGGATCCCAATACCGTTTGATCTGGCGCGCCATCAACCCGGCGCGGCCGGTGCAATCGACAACGAAACGCGCGCTGCTAACGCCGGTGTCGTGCTCCACCGCTCCCAACCGAAGCGCGACGCGCGGAGCCCGGCTGTTACGCTGAATCTGTACTCCCGCGGCACGTGCGAGTTCAACGAGAAGCGCGTCAAACTCCCGCCGTTCCACATGGTATCCGTACCTTCCAGGTGGATCGTCCTCGCTTTCCCGGCCGGGCCACCAGATGGTTCGTCCTGTGCTGCGGCGGAAGCCTGCGCTCTCGACGGCCCGCCGGATTCCAATGGTTTCGAACACGTCGTCGATCCCGGAGGGCAGCGCCGCGCCGAAAGGATGCCGGAAGCCCGGCCCCTGCAGCATCAGGACCGAGTAGTCCCACGATGCCAGTAGCCGGGCGATGGTGGAGCCGGCAGGGCCGGCGCCGATGACGAGAACATCGACGGAAGATGCCAAGGTTAGTCGATCGGGCGGAACCAGATGTTCCGGAATCGCATTACCGTGACCGGCGCGCCGGGGAATCCGCTATGGTCCTGTAACCGGATTGGCCCCGGCTGGCACACACTCGCACCCGAATTTCCCGGGCTCGGCTTCTGAATCTCGACATGATCCTGCACCAGCACGCCATTGTGCAGAAGCGTGAGCGTCCCCTGTTTCGTGATGTTGCCGCTCGCATCGCACTGCGGCGGGTGGAAGACGATGTCATAGGTTTGCCATTGTTCCGGCGGCCGGCTGGCGTTCACCAGCGGGGCGTATTGTCCATACAACGCGGCGGCGGAGCCGTTGGCGTAAGTGGGGTTGTTGTAGGAATCGAGCACCTGTATCTCGTACTGTCCTTGCAGGAACACGCCGCTGTTTCCACGGAGCTGGCCTTTTTGATCGGGCATGTTCGGGATAGCGAATTCAAGATGGATCTGCGCATTCCGGAACTTCTCTTTGCTGAAGAGGTCGCCCGAACCTGTCTTGCACGCCAGAGCACCATCCTGAACGGCGCATTTTGGGGGACCCTCATTCGCCGTTGTCCAGTGCCCGAGGTCCTTACCGTCGAACAGTACGACTGCATCCGATGGGGCCTGCCCGGGCACGCCGGGATTCACCACCCGCGGCTGCGGACCGTCGTCATGGCTCTGCGAGCAAGCACAAACAGCGGTCAACAGCGCCACCAGGACAACTCGGATACACATCGTATTCGTCATTATCGCGCCTCGGCGCGTTCGCGCTGCAACTGATCGAGGTAGATCTTTTCCATGCGGTTGATGTGATCCTGGTAGCCGGCGGGGTCGATGAACGGATTCTCTTTAGCGCCGGCCTTCATCCGCTTGTATTTCTCGATCATCCCGTAATAGTTGCCGTGGGCTCCGAGAAACACGTCGCACTTCAAGGCGCGTAGCACGCGCCAGGTGCGCGCATAATCGTCGGCGATCTGCGAATATTTCGGATTATGTAAGAGGCGGACACCCGGATTGATACTCGTGCCGCCGACGATCACGACATCGTAACGCTTCCCGGCTTCCTGCGTCTGGAGCGTCCACGTCGTGCATCCGCGAGTGTGTCCCGGCGTGAGATGGGCGACCAGGGTCACTCCTCCGAGCCGCACCTCGTCGCCGTCGTGGATGCGGCGGCTGACATGGACGGGCGGATACGAATAGATTCCTTCCCAGCGGAAATCGCCCTTGCCTCCTGTCTCGATGACACCCGCGTCTTCCTCCATCGCGACCACCTGAGCCCCGGTCAGTTCCTTCAACGCCGCCTGTCCCGCAACGTGGTCGAGATGCGCCTGCCCGTTCAGCAGGAACCTGACATCGGTGATTTTGAAGCCGAGTTTCGTCACGCTGTCGCGAATGATGGGCACCGTCTCTTCATAACCCGAGTTGACGATAATGTGTCCCGCGGGGGTGGTAATCAGGTACGAGGTAATATCGTTCGTGCCCACGTAGTAGACATTGCCGACGATCTTGTACGGCGGGAACGGTTTGTTATCTTCCCTGACCGGCGGCGGCGCGGCAAGTGCGGCGGCTGCAATCAGCGAGAGCGAAACCAAACGGTGCGGCATCATGTCAGAGTATACGGGAACCTGATGGACTGGAAAGAGAATCTCATCGAAACGCCGCAGCAGATCCGCGAGCTGCTGGCCGGAACGAAGCGAATCGCCGTGCTGGGCATGGAGCGGGACGAAAAACCGGACCGTCCCGCCTACTATGTTCCGATGTACATGAAGAAGGCCGGTTTTGAAATTGTTCCGGTGCCGGTGAAATACCCGGGCTTGGCCGAATCGGCGGGTCTGCAGGCCTACGATACCGTGTCTGCCGTTCCGGGAAGCATCGACATGGTGAACGTATTCCGCCGTCCCAACGACATTCCGGCGCACGTGGAGGACATCCTCGCCAAGATGCCGAAGTCGGTGTGGTTTCAATTGGGAATCCGCAACGATGAAGCCGCTGAGCGGTTGGCGCAGGCCGGCATCAAGGTTGTTCAGGACCGCTGTCTGATGGTGGAGCACCGGCGGATGCGGTGAGCAATCCAAAAACTGCTTCGGATTAGTGCTCCCGCCGACGCGGGCTTCGCCTGACCGTTACAATCGCCATTAGTGCCGCACACACCGGTTCCCCCTACTCCTGAAAAGAATCCGCCCGAGATGACGTTGAAGGCCGTGGGGCTCGGGCTCTTTCTCGCGCTCGTGTTCGGATCGGCAAACGCCTATCTCGGGATGCGAGCGGGGCAGACCGTCGCCGCCACCATTCCCGCCGCCGTGATCGCGATGGCGCTGTTCCGGCTGCCGGCCTTTCGCGGCGGTCTGTTGGAGCAGAACATCGCGCGCACGGCCGCCTCGGTGGGAGAAGCGTTGGTGGCCGGAGCGATCTTCACCATCCCGGCCTTCATGCTGGTGGACCTGAACGGCGCCCGCCTCTGGACCGACCTTCGCAGCCACTACTGGGAGGCATCGATCATCCTTTTGGCCGGGGGTCTCATCGGCGTTTTCTTCATCATTCTGCTGCGCCGCGCACTGTGCGTCGAAGCGGACCTGCCCTTCCCGGAAAGCATCGCGGCTGTCGAGATTGTTCGGGCGGGCGAAGCGGCCGGCGATGCGCCGAAATATATCTTCGGCGCGATGGGATTTGCAGCGCTGCTTCAATATCTGAAGAGCAGCAACGGACTCCAGATTTTCCGCGAGTACTCGGAAGGCTTTTTCGCTTTCCCTCGCTCGGTGGTGCAGCATTTCAACTACGAGCGCCAGCCGATCGGCACGGTGACTCACTTCGGGGGCGTGCCGTGGTCGACGCCGAGCCTCTCGCCGGCACTGATCGGCATCGGATACATTATTGGCCCGGAACTCTCGGCCATCACCTTTTCAGGCGGACTGCTGGCCTGGTGGATCCTGATTCCCTTGCTGCTGTTCTTCGACCCCGACCTGCCGCGCCGCATCGGATCGAACGATCCCGCGCTCGCCGCCTATTCCATATGGTTCAACATCGTTCGCCCCATCGCGGTGGGAACCATGCTGGTGGGGGCCGCGAACACGATGTTCTCTATGCGATCGTCGTTGGCCGCATCGCTGAAAGGGGCGTTTGCCGCGTCCGCGCGAGCATCGCACGAGACGGTTCACCTCGAGCGGACGGATCGCGATTTGCCCGCGAAATGGGTGATCGCCGCGATATTTGCTCTGGCCGTGCCGGTCGCTTTCATCTATTACTACTTCACGCGAGGCTGGACATCCGCAATCATTGCTGCAGTGGTGATGATGATCACCGGCTTCCTGCTCTCAGCGGTAGGCGGCTATCTGGTAGGACTGGTGGGCAGTTCGAACCAGCCGCTATCGGGACTCACGCTATCGGCATTGTTGATCGCTGCTTTGCTGATGGTTTCCATCGGGGTCACCGGGGTGTCGGGCGTCGCCGCCGTGCTCGGCGTTGCGGCGGTGGTGTGCGTTGCGTGCTCCGTTTCAGGGTCGCTCATCCAGGACCTGAAAGCCGGCTATCTGCTGGGCGGCACACCGTGGAAGATGCAGGTGGTGGAGATCATCGCGGTGGTGATGCTCGCGTTCTTTCTGATGGGGCCCATCATCGCGCTGCACGAGGCGAACCTGGCGGACGGCGGCATCGGCGGACGATCTCTGCCCGCACCGCAGGCGGGCTTGATGGCTCAATTGACGAAGGGCATCGTCGGCGGGCAGATGGCTTGGGGACTCCTGATCATCGGCGCGGCATTCGGCGTGGCTCTCATTCTGTGCGGAGCGAAAGCGCCGATGCTGATCGCGGTCGGCATGTACCTGCCGTTCGACACGTCGAGCGCCATCTTCGTCGGGGGCGTTATGAAATGGGTAGTCGATCGATTCGCCGCGCGGAAGTCGAAGGCGGAGATTGCGAACATCGGGGAAAAAGGTACGCTGCTCGCATCGGGGTTGATCGCCGGCGAGGCAATTCTGGGGATTCTGCTCGCGGTGGCCGCGATTACGAACTTCCCATCGCTAACCCACGCCATCAGCGGCGCCGCCGAGTTTAGCTGGTTCGGCGCGCTGGGCGGGTGGCTGTCGCTAATCGGGTTCGCCGCGGTCGGTTACGTTCTGATCGGGATTCCGTTACGCTCGCTTCGCGCGGGATGACCGGCGGCGCATGCACGCCCACAATCCCGCCAAACCCACGGCAGCGATACCGAACGTTCCCGGTTCGGGAACCGTGGATGCGTCCGATCGGTTCTGAACCGCGGACCTGGTAGTTGTCGATGAAGTTCAGTCCGTCGCTCGAGAAGCCCGCCCCCGCAAACTGCGATCCCACCGGCGTGAGGAACGGCGCGTCGTTGTAGATGCCTAGGCCGTTCACTGCAACATCGAAACTTTGGCTCAGATAGTCGAACGTGATGTCGAAGTGGTTCCAGCCGGTCGAATACGCATTGTTCACCGCCGGCAGTCCGGACGTTCCGATGTACACGCTGCCGCCGGGAGTGAAAACCAGTCCCCCGGGCAGGCCGCCGCCATACGCAAAGAAGATCAGCGGCAAGGATACGCGCGGAATCAGAAAATCGGCCGAGACCGTGACCGTCGAAGCCGTGGTCAAATCAATGGTCGTATCACGGTACGCAAACGAAAGAGGCGGCAGCGCAACACCCCGCTGTCCGCTACTGTGGAACAAGCCCTCGACATAGGCGCCGGTGCCAAAGGTGCTCCAACCGTCCTGTCCATTCAGGGAGCCGGTTTGAAACGCCGGGTTCTCGAACCCGCTGGTATAGATCACGTCCGCTTTGGTCAGCGGAAGCAGCAAAAAAGCCGATGCTATGAACAGGAATGCTTTCGACATTCTGTATCGAACTCCTCCAAAAACCGCTTGTAGTGCTGGATGCAATGCAATTTTATCGTGTGGACAAGCGATTGGCGCATTCCGAATCGGACTAGAAGGTCTATGACCCTGACCGGTACGTACGGCTGGCCGGCTCTGCGCGAAGCGTTCCTGTGAAAAGGGTCCTGGTACCGTCCGGGATACCGGCTGGCTGTAATAAACTGTCGGACATGAAGCAGTTTGCGATCACTCTGATCGTCACATTAGCGCTTGCCGTACCAGCCCTGCCGCAGAACAAAAGCAACCCCTTCGTCGGGCGTTGGGACTTTAACATCACGACTCCGCAAGGTACCCGAGCGAGTTGGCTCGGCATTACGGACAAGAATGGAAGCGTGGAAGTCTGGTATCAGCCTACGGGTGGAAACGTCTTCCAGGTAAAAGATTTCAAACAAAACGGTTCTCATTTGACCCTGGTGCTGTCCCCCGGCTCGGGCAACCGGCCCGGGATGACTTGGGAACTGACGGCCGCCGGCGACCGTCTTACGGGCGTCCAAAAACGCGGCGACCGCTCGACCGAGCTGACAGGAGTACGCGCTCCCGAACTGAACCGGAAGCCGCCCAAGGCCTGGACGAAGCCGGAACCTCTGTTCAACGGAAAGAACCTGGACGGTTGGGAGCCGATCGGCGATCCAGCGAATAGTCACTGGGTGGTCAAAGATGGTCTGTTGACCAACGAAGCCCACGGGGACAATCTGAAATCCACCCGCGCGTTCAACGATTTCAAGGTCCACTTCGAAGTGAATTGCCCCGACCACGCCAACAGCGGGTTCTACCTTCGAGGCCGTTACGAAGTGCAGATCGAATCCGAACCGCTGAGCGAGAATCCTCCGGAGCGGCGAATCGGTTCGATCTACGGCCGCATCGCTCCCAAGGTTGAAGTTCCGCGCAAGGTCGGCCAATGGGAGAGTTTCGACGTGACGCTGGTGGGCCGTACGGTGACCATCGTTCGCGACGGTGTCACGACCGTGGATCATCAGGAGATTGAAGGCATAACGGGAGGCGCTCTCGACGCCAACGAAGGTGAACCCGGACCTTTTTATATCCAGGGCGATCACACCGGCGGTCTGAAGTTCCGGAACATCACCATCTCCGTACCGAAATCCTGATCCGCCGCTTAATTAGTTGCCGCAGTTTAATCCCGAAGAGGTTGCATAAGCGACCTTTTCGGGCGAACTCAACGCGGCAACAGCTTTCTACTCACCTTCAAACAAGTCTTTGAACTGGCGGGGTTGCGACCGAAGATACTGATTGGGCGCACGGACACGCCCGCCCAGTGCTGCAGCAGCGTGCCACGGCCAGCGCGGGTCGTACAAAATAGCGCGCGCCAGCGCAATCAGGTCCGCGTCCCCGGTGCCGACGATCGCCTCCGCCTGCTCGAACCCCGTTATGAGCCCGACGGCTACCACGGGCATATGGACCGCGGATTTGACTGCGCGGGCGAGCGGCACCTGATAGCTTGGCCCTACGGGCACATTCTGCGCCGGATGTAAGCCGCCGCTCGAGACATGGATGGCATCGCAACCGTGCCCCCTCAAATGCTCGGCAAACGCGATCGTCTGTTCAAGATCCCAGCCATCATCCATCCAATCGGTGCCCGACACCCTTACCGAAATTGGCTTGCCCGCAGGAAAGGCAGCGCGCACGGCATCGAATACCTCGAGCGGGAACCGAATCCTATTCTCGAGGGAGCCGCCGTATTCGTCGTTTCGCTGATTAGAGAGCGGCGATAGAAACTGGTGCAACAAATAGCCGTGGGCGGCATGGATCTGGATGGAGTCGATCCCCAGCCTTGCGGAACGTGCGGCTGATGCTCGAAAGGCCTCGCGCACGCAGCGAAGCCCGTCGCGGTCGAGAGCCTGCGGAGCAACCTGGCCGTCAAACTGTATGGCGGAAGGCGCCAGAGTTTGCCAGCCCAGCGGATGTTCCGGCGGGAACCGGCGGCCCCCTTTCCACGGGACCTCATTTGAGGCCTTACGGCCCGCGTGAGCTAACTGGATCGCCACCGGAATGTCGGACCAGCGCCGAATTCGCTCCAATGTGCGGCCGATGGCGGCTTCGGTCTCATCGTTCCATAGCCCGACGTCGGCGTACGTTATGCGGCCTTCAGGAAGAACCGCAGTCGCTTCGATCGTCAAGAGCGCCGCACCGGAGAGCGCCAGATGGCCGAGGTGAATCAAATGCCAATCGGTCATGCACCCGTTCTCGGCCGAGTACTGGCACATGGGCGCGATCACGATTCGGTTCCGCAGATCGAGATTTCGAACTCGGATCGGTTGAAAGAGAGCCGGAGCAGCCATATTGAACTATCGTACCGTCGCGTTCCTGGATGACGCGCCCAAATTGCGCGCCGCGCCGCCGGTGTTAATTTCACTGCTCCCACGTTTTCAGTGAAGCTTAGCTTAGGCAGGTGTTCTTCATCGGGCGATCCTCGAGAGGCCAGCTTCCAAAAAGCGCTCACCTGCCTCGGCCAGTTGCCCGCGCAGCACAGGGCTGAACGCTTCCTGGGACGACTCGTGCAACTGCGCCGCGATTACGAGCAAGTCAGTTCCACGAAGCTCTCCAGTGAACCATTCCGGAGGCGGCCCCGGAAACGGCCACTTCGGCCGGAAGCCGACCGGGCACCACTCATCGCAGAACTTGCGCAGTCGGCCCCCGACGATTATGATTCCCCGTTTCTCGACGTCATGCGATATTTCGTCGGCAAACTCTTGTAGCAGTTCCGCATGTTCCGCCACCGTCTGGGCAACCGAAGCGAGAAAAGCGTACCGGGGAGGCAATGGCTGCGGATTGAGCGCGGTTTCCCCACCAAAACGGCGCCCGCCTGCGATCGCATCAAAAATCTCCGGATGTCTGGCAAAAAGACTCCCCCGGAAGAATCTCCACGGCACCGGGAAGCCAAACGTTCGTTGTACCGTCGGCCCCTGCTCTCCGGCTTCGAGAATCCGCCACGGTTCCGGTTGCGGTCCCATCGCGATGCTACGTTCCAAGGCTCGGCCACGGGCCTGGGGGCAGTGGATGTTCGTCGTCTTCACGTCCCCGAGTTCCACCCGTAAAGACGCCGATGATATTCAGCAGTGCTTCCGTGCTGATCGAAAGCGTTCTCTGTTCAGTCAGTCCGCTTTGCATTTTTTTCCTCCTCTGTAATTTCGCGCCTTGTGACCGTTCGCGACCGGTGTTGAGTGATGATGAGGCCCGGCTGTCTTCCGGCGAGGCGAACGACGCTCCCGCCGGCGCAGAGAACTCAAATTACTGGCTAAGTGCGATCAGGTGCCCGGACAGGGTCGCTATAGCGTGACGAGTCGACCCATTACCTGAGATCGTAAACGCCACTCGTGGTACTCCACCCGGTTCCACATAGATGGTCATCTCTTGATTGGCCACCCACTGTTGCTGTCCGACGGATGTGGCGCTGAAGAAGACGACTGGCCCGTTCACCAGATTCGGCACCAAAAAAGGAGCCCAGGACCAACGAAGTTGCGCCATTCAGTGCGGCGTCGGCGCTTAAGTGGTCAAGCACCAGTCGTTTGTTCGGGCGGAACAGGCGCGAATTCCGCGACGCAAATTGGGCGTGTCGGGCCCGCCTCGGGATATGGATTGATATGGCGAGCGTCCTGGCTCGTCGACTTTCCTGACGAGGGCAGCACGCATTTCGGCCAGCAGGGGTTTCGCCGCAAAATGTCCCAAACTGCCCAAAAGGGCGAGTGCGGCAATGCCCATCGGCACGTTCAGTCGCATCGTGATTTTTCCTTGTCTTTCTGTCTATCGAGTTCCAAATCCGTTTTGAATCCCCAGATCACCTGCACGTCAGTGCGTACATGGGTTCGCCGTCAGTTTGCTGTTCGCTTCCATGAAGCGACTCAGTTTGGCGCGTGCCTTCCAGGCGCGCAGAAAGCGGAATCGCCCTGCGACGAATCCACCTATGCCGCCAATGGCTGCGGCGGCCCAGGCGCGCGCGTCGCACGAATCCCGGTGTTCGATGATGAGCCCGTCGCGAAACAAGAACCGGGACTCGATCTGGTTGCGGACTCTTCTGCCCGTATCCGTGAAGGTGTATTCGTCTACCAGCTTCACTGATCCGCTGGCGTCATCCGCATCGATAACCGCGAAAGTCGTCCGGATATCGCCGGCGCAGATCATCTGCCACATGGCGCCGATTTCATTCCTGCCCTTCAGGTCGAAGGCGATATCGCGAAACCTTGCGGCCGGGTGATAGCAGTTCGCCATCGACTGGTAATCGTGGCAGTTGAGACTGCTGTACAGCCGCTCCAACACGCTCGCGTTATTGTGCATTGTGGGCCTCCCTTCTTAACTGCAAGTGCTTCTCAAAAAAAGCCAGCGTCCGGTTCTTGGAAGAGCGCCGCGCGGCCGCGTTGTTCGGGTCTGCGCCTGCGAATCCGTGACCTGCTCCTTCGTAGGAGAAGACCTCGGGCGCGGCGCCTTCGTTCTTGAGCGCGGCGGCGATCGCTTGGGTTTCCGAGAATGGGACCACCTCGTCGGTCAAGCCATGATGAATCTCGATCCGCAGTGATACCACCGGGCGCGCCCCAATTCCCCCGAACTGACGAAGTTCGGGAGCAAAGAACTCCACCAATACCTGAGTCGCCCCCCTTAGCCGCAGGCAGATGTGGCCGCCGAGGGAAAAGCCCAACAAACCGGCGCGCTCGGCCGAGATTCGCGGCAGGGCCTTGACGTGAGCGGCAACGTCTCCCACGGCCTCCACCCATGCCTCGAGATTCGCCGGAATTTCGGCGAAGACCCGAGGTCCGGCGATGGTTCGCGTTTTTGCGAAATAGCTGGGAATGAATACGGTGAAACCCTTTTCCGCCAGTTCCGCGGCGTATTCGCGAATCAGCGCCGCCCAGGGTTCGTTCATGCCGTCGGATCCGTGCGCGAGCACAACCGTCGCGCCGTTCAGTTGTCCCAGGGGATGGAATACTTCCGTCCGAATCGAAATCCCATGGCTGTCGATATCCATCAGTTCGGTCATCATGCACTCCGGTGCCGGGGGGTTTTGATCTTGCGTAATGCGCCCCGGCCAGGTACAGAGTGAATGATTGCGGCCAATCGCGGGAGTATGTTACCGTAACGAACTGGCCTGAGTGCCACCCATCGGAGCATTGCGGTGCGTTCGCCTGGGACCGTTAACGGAGGATCTGATGTCGGCGTTCTCGGGCAGGCAGGATGCTAGCGCATCCCCGGCTATCGCCCCGGCCGACGTGATTCGGCAACTCGAGCGGATTCTCGCCCACCCCCTTTTCCTGAGATCGGCGCGCTTGAGTGCTTTCTTGCGATACACCGTCGAAAACACTCTCTCCGGCGAGGCGGCCAGCCTGAAGGAAATTGTGATCGGCGCCGACGTCTTCCGGCGGGGAGCCTCATTCGACCCGCAGACGGACAATCTGGTTCGCGTTACCGCTGCCCGGGTTCGCAGCAGATTGGCCGAATATTACCATCGCAGCGGTTCGTCGGATGCCGTCGTGATTGACATCCCGAAGGGACGCTACGCCGCCTCTTTTTCGATTGCAAGGGCTCCTGAGCGAAACGCTGCTCCGGCGGCTTCGAAAGCCTGTACGCGAACCTCGGTCGGACGCGACCGGGAGCTTGAACGTATCCGCGAGGCGTTTTCCTCGGCGTCAAGCGGATCGGGCAGCATGCTGGCTATTTCAGGCGACGCCGGAATGGGCAAGACAACGATCGTCGAAGACTTCCTGGCGGAGATCGAAACGGACACGGAGACGGCCTGGATCGCACGCGGACGTTGCTCGGAGCGGCTGGCGACTACGGATGCCTTCGCGCCAGTGTTCGAGTGTCTGGACGATCTGACCCACGGCGCGTTGGCCGGTGACGCGATCCGAGTGATGGGAGAATCGGCTCCCACATGGCTTGCCCAGATCGTTCCGGCAAGAGAAGATGCGGCCGGAATCCTCTCGAAAGAAGTATCGAGCGAGCGAATGCGCCGCGAATTTCTGCGATTGTTCGAGACGCTTTCAACCATCCGGCCGGTGATTGTCTTTCTCGACGATCTGCATTGGGCCGACGCTTCCACCTGCGACCTTCTGGGCTACCTGGCTTCGCGCACAAAAGACAGCCGCATCCTGATCGTTACCACTTACCGGCCTTCGCAAGTCTCCGCTAGTCATCCGTTTCTTTCCGTACGGCTCTCGTTGGAGCGAAGTGGCGTGTGTCACGAGATCTCGCTCGAATTGCTGCACCTCGACGATATCGAAGCCTATCTGGCTATCCGTTTTCCCACGAATGCGTTCCCGCCGGAGTTCGTCAACGTCGTGCACGAGCGGACAGAAGGATCGCCGCTGTTTCTCACCGACATGATCAGCTTTCTTCTGGATAAGAGGGTGCTGGTGAAAGAGGGTGGGCAGTGGTGCATGACGCGAGACGTAGCCGAAATCAGAAAGGTCATCCCCGACAGTTCGCAAAGCCTGATCCGGCTGCAAATCAGCCAGTTCGGCAGCGTGGAGCGGCGAATACTGCAATGTGCCGCTGTACAGGGCGTAGAGTTCGATTCTGAAGTTATTTGCCGGGTCCTGTCGCTTGAACCGGTAGACGTGGAGGAGCGGTTACAAGCACTCGAGAGTCTTCATCGCTTCGTCCGTTTGATCGGAGAACGGAAGTGCGCCGACCGTTCGGTTTCTATCCGGTACCGGTTTGCACACGTCTATTATCAGAACGCTCTCTACGCCGACTTGACAGCGGCCCGCCGGTCATCCCTTAGCCTGTCTGCTGCAAACGCGCTGGTCAGTCTGGACGCGGACAACGGACGGTGGTCAGCGGCCGAAATTGCGCTGCTGTTCGAGTGTGGACGGGACGATCAACGCGCTTCCGAATATTTCTTCCGGGCGGCTCGGCATGCCGCAAGCCTGTTCGCCTATCCCGAAGCCGTCATCCTGTGCGAGCGCGGTCTGGCAGCCTTGAATGCGGTTCCGGAGTCCCGCGAGCGTGACGCGCGGGAACTGCGATTCACACAGATTCTGGGATTGGCTCAAATGGCGACGTTCGGATTCGCCGCACCCGAAGTGGAAAAAACTCATCGGCGGTCGCAGGCGCTGTGTCTGCGGCTCAATGAAAAGGGTCGGCTCGTGAGGGTGCTATGGGGCATTCACACCTGCCTGGTGAATGCAGGCGCATTGGTGCCGTCGCTGGAAGTAGCGACAGAAATGCGGCAACTGGCAGACGAGTTGGACGACCCCGTGTCTCTTGTGGAATCCCTCCATGCGCTCGGAACCACACACGCGTTCATGGGAGATCTGACCGAGGCCCGCGAGGCGCTCGAGAGAATCTTCGAAGTCCTGCCGCTCGACGAGCACAAGTTTGCCCCCCGGCTGTATGCGCTCGATACGCACGTCACTTCATTAAGTATGTTGGCGCGCGTCCTGGCCCGGCTCGGGTTGGCAGAGGAATCGATGGAACGGGCGTCCTCATCGGTTGCGCTCGCCAACCGCCTGGCTCATCCACCCAGCCTGACCTACGCGACATTCTGGGTTGGTTGGACCCATCACGCACGGGGCGAGTATTCGGACGCTTGCACTTACCTGGAAACAGCCATGTCCCTCAGCCGGAAGCACGGTCTTCCCCAGATCGCCGAGTGGGGCAGGGTGGTCCGGGGTTCGTGTCTCGCTCATTTAGGCAAGGCGGAGGAAGGGGTTTCGGAGATCCGAACGAGCCTCGACAACCAACTGGCAATGAGGTGTCTATTGGAGCGACCGTTTTGCCTGACGCTGTTGGCGGAAGCCCTGGTCCGGCTGGGGTGTTTGCAGGAAGCGCTGACCCTCTGCGACGAGGCGTTGCGGATAGCTCAGGAAACGCGGGGGCGCAGTTACGAAGAGGAGACACGTCGAATCCGGCGCGTCGTCCTTGCCCGGCTGACCGGCCAGTGCTCAAATCAGGCGATTGTCTAAGGGCAGGACGATCCTCGATTGGGGGCTGGCCCCGAGAACGCCAATTGTCGTGAACACCATCTTTCCTGGAGATCTTTGAACGCTCAACCCACAAACAAAGTGGGTAGTGAAATGATCGTCGTGCTATGGCTCCTCGGCTTTTTCGCTGAAAACGCCGCGGTGTCGGAAACATGGTTCGTCCAACTGAACCGGGCTGAGAATCTCCGGATCCATAACCGGTTCGTGGAGGCCGACACGGCCTATACGGCGGCGCTGGAAGAGGCCTCCACCTACGGCGCCGAGGGCATTCGCGTGGCGATAACCCTTTCAAGAATCGGGCAATACCGTCTGCAGGCCGGCCGGTTACTGGATGCCACTCGCTGCTACACTCGGGCTCTGGACATCTTCGAGCACAGGCTTCCGCCGGGCAATAGCCGCACCATTCAGGCCGCCATCGATCTCTCCGGCGCGTACCTGGAGAGCAACGAAATTTCGAAAGCGGAGCAGTTGCTTCGGCGCTTTTTGCAGCGTGACGTTCCCTTGAAACCGCAGGACACGGCATCGCTGCTCGACGACCTCGGAACGGTGCTGGTGCAGCAGGGCAAGCAGCGGGAAGCCGCGAAGAATTTCCAGGAGGCCATCGCAATCTTCGAAAAGGATGACAGCGTCGACATTCGATGCCATTTGGTCGCTTCGCTCAGCAATCTTGCCGGGGTGTACATGCAGGATGGACGTTCGCGCGAGGCGCTTCGATACGCAAAGCGCGCGCTCGACATCATCGACAGCGTTCCGCGCGCAAATCCCGTACTGCTCATCAAGACGATCGCTAACGCCGCTTCCGCCGCCGCCGTTGCGGGGAAGAAGCAGGAAGCGGAGCAACTCTATCAGCAGGCAATCGCGGAATGCGAAAAGGTATTCGGGCCTGATTATTTTTTGCTCGGCCGGATTCTCAACGTATACTCCCAGTTCCTGACGCTCGAGCATCGAAAAGACGAAGCGAAAAGGGCGCTGGTCCGTTCGAAAGCGATTCTCGAACGGTTCGAACGGGACAACGGAGTCGGGCACACCGTGGATGCGAAAGTGCTGATGCGGGACAACACTAAGACAGAGATCTCCGTTGAGGTACCGCCCGCCGGCGCTTCCATCGCAATCCCTTTGGAGAGATAGCCATTCACCTTGCCGCGTCCGGCGACGGCCGCTCCGTATAGAATCTCAGCAGGACAACCGTTGCCGAACCAATCTCCCGAGACCGCGTACACGTTCGGACCATTCCGCTACGACCGGGTACAACGGCTGTTGTTTCGCGGTGACGAGTTGGTGCCGCTCGTCCCGAAGGTGGTCGACACGCTGGAAGCGCTGCTCGAACGGCGGGGTCAGGTGGTGGATAAAGGTGACCTGATGAAGATCGTGTGGCCCGATTGTGTTGTTGAAGAGGTCGGGCTGGCGCGCAATGTTTCAATTCTGCGGAAGACGCTCGGCGATGGAGGCGAGACCTACATCGAGACGATTCCCCGGCGAGGCTACCGCTTCGCTCCCGCGGCCTATGCGCCCATGACGCAACCCCAGGCAAAAGCCCCTCCCCACCGCCGCCGATGGGCAACGCTGATCGCCGGAACAGTGTGTCTGATAGCGTTGACTGGATTGGTTTATTGGCAGTTCTACCTGCCGTCCCGATACGTGCCGCGCGCGGGAAGGCGGGCGCTGCTGGCGGTGGTCCCCATCGAATGCCTCACTCGCGAACTCGACCAGCGCGCTTTCTGCGAGGGATTCAGCGGTACGCTGGTCGTGGAGATCTCGAAGCTCGGAGCGGTCCAGGTCATCTCACCGAGCACTGTGCGCCGCTATCGCCGGCTCGGGATTCCCACACCGGTCATGGCGCGCGTCCTCGGATTGAACGTCGTCGTAGAAGGCACCGCCGAAAAGCTCGGCCCGAATATACGGGTCAACACACGGTTGACCGATGTCCACTCGGGAAGATTGATCTGGGCCGATACGCATATGCTGACGGAGCAGGCGCTGGTAGAAACCGAGACGGTCGCCGCGCGCGCTATCGCGGCCCAAATTGTGCGCCATCTTTCGATGTGAAGAAGTTCCGAAGACATTCCGAAGCTCTTTTGCGCGTGTTTTCCGGCGACACTGAACGCGAAGGAGCACATTCATGACCTCGGCTGCGAAACGCACTCTTTACTGGACACCTCGCGTCCTTTGCATTGTCTTCGCCGTCTTCCTCAGTCTCTTTGCTCTGGACGTATTTGGCGAAGAGCTCGGATTCTGGCGGACGATTGGCGGCTTCCTCGTTCACCTGCTGCCGGTATTCCTGCTACTCGCAATCCTGGCGGCCTCATGGCCATGGGAATGGATCGGCGCACTGCTCTTCGCCGGGCTCGGCATCCTCTATGACGTTACCTTCGGCCGGCACTTCCCCTGGCAGACCAAGGCGATCATCTCGGGTCCGCTGTTCACGATCGCCCTGCTCTTCCTCGCGAACTGGCTCAAGCGAGCGGAACTGCACGCGCGATCCTGATCGCCGTGCGCGTTACGGACAGGGCGGCTGCGCACCCGAGAGTTGATCATGATACAGTCGGCTTCGGATGCGGACACGCTGGCTGTCAATCGCACTCGCCGTTTGGCTGCTGGTTCCCCTCCCGTCACTCGCCAGGAAGCAGACCGTTCGGCGATCCCGTATCGAGTGCGTCAACTGCCCGCGTGACAAGCACGGGAGAATCCGCCGGAGCACGAGGGCGCGGTCACAATTCCGCAGGTCACATCCCTGCCCCTCGACCGGACACACGCGCGGCGCTTGTCCGGGTTACGTCATCGATCACATACTCCCGCTCAAGCGCGGCGGTCCCGACCGTCCATCAAACATGCAGTGGCAGACCCGGGGCGCCGCGAAAGCGAAGGATCGCGTCGAGTAGTCACCACCGCCAGAAACCGCGCCGTGTATTCAGCCCGGGCACGTTCTCGGCCAGGAATATGCTGAACGACTGCTCCCATACCGCAATGGTCATGCGTTTGCCATCCGGCGAGATCCCGAACGACTCGGTGGCGCCCTCTCCGTCAAAACCGCCTAATGCGCGCCGGGTCTCCTTAGTATCGGTGCCCGGCACGAAATCCTGCACCCAGATCCCCAACGATCCGCGCTCGTCCTGTCCGACGAACGCGATCCGCTTACCATCGGGCATCCACCGCGCGCGCCCGAACATCGATCCCACGCGCGAGTTGCCGAAGGGCAGCACCACTTCAAACGGCACCGCCGCGCCATCGGGCATCCGAAGCACGCGCACAATGGCCGCATCTTTCTGCACCACGGTATAGGCGACGAATTGCCCGTCGGGCGACATCTCCGGCAGTGTCATGTAGCCCTCGGCAATCCGCGCCGCCTGTGTGCCGTCGGGCCGAATCCGCCAGATGCCCTGCTTCCCAGGATTGCCGCTCGTGTAAACCACCCATCGCCCGTCGGGCGTCATCGAAGGGTTCTGCGCGTCGCCGCCGTCGTTCGAGATCTGCCGCGCTCCGGTCCCGTCGGCAGACGCGATCCAGATCTCGAATCCTCCACTGCGGTTCGAACTCCACAGCAGCCGGTTCCCGCCGTCCACCAGCACGGGATCCCAATCTTCGGCCGGATCGTCGGTGATCTGTCGCACTACGCCGTGCTCGCGCGAGATCATCCACAAATCGAGATTGCCGCTTCGATTGGAAGAAAAGACCACAGAGGTTCCGTCCGGCGCATACGCCGGCTGCCGGTCCGTTGTGGTGCCGCGAGTAAGCCAGCGTTTCGCGCGGCCGCCGTCCAGCGGTATCTCTATCAGGTTTTCGCGTCCCGAGCAGACGTCGAAGATCAGCCGGCCTGCGCCCGCTACGTTGATCAACTGTCCGCCGGCCGCGCTCCAGAAGATGCGTTCGTATTCGTCGCTGCGAATGTCGTGCCGGTAGAAGTGCGCCGAACTGCCGAATGCTCCATTTACGATTTGGCCGACAGCGGTCTCGGCGAGCGAGTACAGCACCTCGTTTCCGCTCGGGGCCCAAGCTAGCGCCGAAATGTTGTATCCCTCATTGGGCACGCGCAAGCGGCGGACCGAGCGGCTCTTCACGTCCACGATCACGATGTTGCGCATCGTGCCGATCTGAAGCGTCGTCGGGGCCAGCAGCAATTCGGTTCCATCCGGCGACCATCGCGGCTGATGCAGGTCCTCACCACGGAAGCGGACGAGTTCGGTGGTGCCGCTGCCGTCGATCGATGTTGTCGCAAGTACGGTATCGACGACATTGCCGCGATAGATTTTCCGTACGAAGGCGATCGATTTACCGTCGGAGGACCAGTCGGCGCTCGTCACGTCGTCTTCAATCTTGCGAGCCTCCTCGCGCAGAACCCCCGTCCGGTACAGCGCCGTGCCGCCGTTCTCGCGCCGGATGAACAACAGGGCTGAGCCGTTCGGAGAGAAGCGCGCGTAATCGTCAGGTCCACTGGTGAGCGGCACTTCGGCGCCGCCGCTCATCTGCTTGAGCCAGATGCGAGGTATTCCATCCCGATCCGATGTGAAAGCGATCGTGTGGCCGTCGGACGATACTGCCGGCGACGAATCCTTGCCGGAATGCGTGAGTTGCCGGAGTACCGCCGACACCGCCGCCTTTCGAGGCAGTAGCCGCCAGGCCACAACACCGCCCAGCAACGCGCCGGCGAGCACTGCGGCGGCAAGCGTTAGCCACGAAGTACGGATCCGCTTCTGCTTCCGCAGCGAGGGCGGTAGAGGCGTCGTTCCCGATTCACTGCCGGAGACCGCCTCGAGGGTGAAGAACAACTCGCGACCCGATTGGAACCGGGCGTCGGGGTCCTTTTCCAGGCATCGCCGCACCACCACCTCGAGCGCGGGCGGCAGTTTCTTTTCGAAACTGGTCAGCGCGGGAGGATCTTTCTGCAGAATCGCCGCCATCGTTTCGGCGCTGCTTCGCTCGGTGAACGGTGCCTCGCCGGTCAGCATTTCGTAAATCACCGTTCCGAAAGAAAACACGTCGGAGCGAGCGTCCGCGGATTCGCCGCGCACCTGCTCGGGTGACATGTACCCGACCGTTCCCAGGATCGTACCGGCCATGGTCATCGTTGCGCTCGATTGCGAAACCGCCAGTACCCGAGCCGTGTCGCGAGCGAGTCCGAAATCGAGGATTTTGACCAGACCGTCGCGCGTCACGAAGACGTTCGCCGGTTTCAGGTCGCGGTGCACGATGCCCCGGCTGTGCGCCGCCGCAAGTCCCTTCGCAATTTGCACAGCGATGTCGTAGGCTTTGCGCGGAGCGAGCGGCCCTCCGATCAGCATGTGCTGCAGGCTCTCGCCTTCGAGCAGTTCGCAGGCGATAAAAGGCGATTCGCCTTCCGCGTTCACGTCGTAGACGACAACAATGTTCGGGTGATTGAGCGCGCCCGCCGCACGGGCCTCCTGCTCGAACCGGCGAAGGCGGTCGGTGTCTCGCGCGACCTCGGGACGCAGCACCTTCAGCGCGAGATAGCGCTGCAGGCGAGTGTCACGCGCCTTGTACACTTCTCCCATTCCACCGGCGCCGATGGGGCCGAGGATCTCATACGGACCCAGCCTGTCACCCTCAGATAGCGTCATGCAACGGGGCATTTCCAGCATATCTGTTTAGGCGCGAGTGGACGCGATTGCAGATTTGGTATTGGACGCGATCATTTTGGTTGAGCAGGATGCAGCGGCGGTGCTAATTCGCCGCTACTACCACCACCGTAACGTCGTCCTGGAAAGTGCCGTTCGAGAAGTCGGCCACCGCCGAAATTACCAGATCCTTCAACTCGCTCGCTTTCGCCAAGCGATGCTGCCGGACCACCTGCTCGAGGCGCTCTTCACCGAACTCCTCTTCGGTGTCGTCTTTCAACTCGGTGATGCCGTCCGTAAACAGTACGATACGGTCGCCCTTTTCGAGTTGAATGGTGTCCTGCTGAAAAGCCCAATGCTTGAAAACGCCGAGCAGGGCGCCGCCATTTTCCAGGCGGCGGACGGTGCCGTCGCCGCGCGCAAGAATCGGCGCCACGTGTCCCGCATTCGTGTACGTCAAAACTCCGGTACGGCTGTCGATGATCGAATAGAAAAACGTGACAAAGTTGCCGGCCGCAAGATTCCCGGCCAGCACCCGGTTCACCCTCGCACACAACTCGGAGGGCGGCATATCGTGTGAAGCCACCGCCTTTACCGCAGCCTGTACGTTCGACATTAACAGAGCTGCGGGCATGCCCTTGCCGATCACATCTCCGATGCAAACCGCGAGCTTATCGTTTTCGAGTTCGATGATGTCGAAGTAATCGCCGCTAACCGATCGCGCAGGGCGCCAGACGTGCGCGATATCGTAGCCTTGAATTCCCACCTGCGCTTTCGGTAGCAGGCGTTCCTGAAGTTCGCGGACGCGCGACAGTTCCCAGTCCTGATCCCGCAGCCGGAAGTTCTCAATGTGCAATGCCAATTGATCCGCCACGGCTGACAACAGCTCTCTTTCCGCCTCGCCATAGAAGTCGGCTCGCGGATTCTGCCCAAGGCTGACGAATCCGATCAACTCCTCACGACGGCGCAACGGCACCACGGTGACTCCGCGTGGCGGCAGCAGCACGCCACTCTCGACGAACTCGCCTGTCTCCAGGCGCACCAGAAGTTCGTCCCCTCGTTCATATCGGACGTGCAGCAGTTCCTCTCTCGGAACTCCGATGTTCGAGGCTGCGACATACACGGGCTCGCTGCCCGGCTTAGTAAAGATGACCACGGAGCAGCCGAGCAGTTGGCGTAGCTGGAATGACGCCGTGTACAGGAGCGCGGATAACTCCCGTGCCGCCGATAACTTACCCGAAAGCCGGGCCAATTCCTCGGCGTACGAAATTCGGGGCTGTGGTGCCAACGCTGTCATGCGACTTCTCGAATTCTGTTATGGCACGCTCCGGTCCATCCCGAAGTGTACTGTAACTGGCTGGAACGAAAAAAGAAAGGGCGTTCGCCACTTTCCGGCTTGTGTCCGGTTGTGGGAACGCCCTGTTCGTCGGAAGGCTGCGCGGCTCAGCGCGTCAGGACGTCTTCGATGAACTGTAACGCGCGGGGGTCTCTGGACTGCCCCAACCAGAACAGCGCCTGCTTCCGCACTTCACGGTTGCGATTCGTCTTGGCGACCTCGATCAATTTTGTAACGCCCTCGCCGTTCGGAAGCTGAGACAAGGCAAACACCGCTTTCCGCTTTACCTCGGTCTCAGGATCGTTGTCGATGGCACCGGCGATCGCCTCCGCCGCCATTTTCTTCTGAGCGCCTTGCGCCAGCCAGAACAGGGCCTGTCCACGCACATGCGGACTCTTGTCTTCGTGCGCGATGCGGATGATGTACGGCACCGCTCCGGCCTCTTTGCTCTGGCTCATCGCGAAGATCGCGTGCTCGCGGACTTTTTCGCTTGGGTCGGATTCGAGAATCTGCTTGAGCCGCGCGAATCCGTGCGCTCCACGTGCGACGCCCAACCAGAATACAGCTTTGCGGCGAATGGCCTCCGGCTCGTTCGTACTCGTCAGTGCATCGAGCGCGCGGTCCGCGGACGGATCGTTGTGGAGCGCAATCGTGGTGATCGCCGAATCGTTGTCGTTCGAAGAAATCAGCGATCGCAGATAGCCGACGCTCTGCTCCGGGTTCACGCCGGTCAACCAGATCACCGGCAGTCCGCCGGCATCGATATGGCAATCGGGTGTTGCCATCCGGACTTTCCCCACCTGCTTCTGTTCCACGCGGTACAACACGAACAGCACCCGCGGTCCTTCGAGCGACAAATGATTCGACGATCGCGAGCGTCCGTCCCATCCGCACACCTGGCGCTCGCCGGGAATAACCGGCACCGAATAGCCGACCCACACTGCCGATGTTTGCGATGCCACGATAGAGTTCATCGTCGATTCGAGATTCCCGCTTACCGCGCGGGTCTCGATGCGCGCATTCTCGATATCCGGCTGCTGCGCAAACGCGGCCGCCGCCATCGCAGCGAACAGAATCAGCGGTCTCATTTATTGAGTACCTCCATCAGGTAGTCCGTGGCCTCTTTCGAACGCATCACTGACAGCCGCTCCACAAGAGCCTTCTTCAATTTCGGGTCGGTCTCTTTGCGCGCGATATTCACCAGTGCAGTCGCATTGCTTTGAATGAACAATGCATTGACAATGGCCTCTTTCACAGCCGCATCCTGCTCGGAGGAATACATCGAGATAAGTGCCGGCCCGGTCTTGTCACGCGACATCGTGCCCAACAGATGGATGGCCTCGACGCGCAGTTTCGGATCCTTCTCGGTCTTCGCCGCCCCCAGTAATCTGTCCGCGTCGCCCGAAATCATCATCGCCCGCAGGATTTCGCGCCGAACGTCGGTGTTGGTTTCGGTTCGATATGCGTTCTCGAGTTCGGCCTGCGCATGCGTCACACCGAGCATGCGAATCACTTCCAGGCGCAGTTCGGGATTCTGTTCGGTCTTCAGCAGCGCTGCCAGCCTTTCCTTGTCGGCCGATTGCATATAGCCGCGAATCACCGCGCGCCGCACGCCCACATCATTCGAATCCCGGTACACCTCGTTCAGCAGGTCGCCATTGCCGCGGCCGAACACACCCAGATATTCCACCGCCTTCATTTGCAGATCGGGGTTCGATCCGCCCTTCGCAATCTGACCGATGATGGTGCGGGCCTGTGCATCTCGGCTCTGGGCCAGAACAAACAGCGCACGCTCCTTCAGCTTGGGTGCGGCTTTCGGATCCTTCAGCAGCTTTTCGAGGATCGGGACCGACCGCTCGGGGTCGGACTGCATGAGTCCGTTCAGCGCCAGCAACTTCAGGTCTTCATCGCTTTCAGCCCCGGGCGCCACCGGTCGTCCAGCAGCCTGCCGGACCTCCAACTCGAGCGCCTTCGCGTCGTTTAGCCAACGGCTCTGCGGGTGCTCCTTTTGTAGCTGCGCGATGGTCGCAAGCGCCCGGTCGCGCTGGCCCATTTTGTTTTGCGCGTATGCTTTCCAATAGAGAGCGCCGTCCGCGCGATCGGCTTTGCTTTCGACGACCTGGTTGAAGTACTCTATCGCGCGTTCGTATTCGCGGCGATCGATGGCGCGAGTGCCGCGATTGTAAATCGAATCGGCGCGTTCGAGGTCGCGGCCGGCGCGCTCTACCTCGCGGTTCGCCCGCTCCACATCGCGGTTCATTTTCTCCTGTGCGGCTTGGGTCGCCCGGGACTGGGCCACGAACAGGGCGTCCTGCGTCGCGCGATTCGCGAAAGCCGCACTCGCCTGTTCCAGCTTGAGTTGGATGTCGGCGGTCAGATTGGCGCCCGTTGCCTTCGCGGCGGCCGCCGCCCTGTCCATCGCGGCCTGCGCGGCCTGGAAGCCCGCTTCGATCGCGGCCGATTTGCGCGCCGCTTCCTGGGCTTCGTTGTCCTGGCCGAACACCGGCCACACGAATAGTGCAATAACTGCAATAATTCCTTTGCGCACGTTCTGTGCTCCTCGTTTTTCAGTTTTGAACTGTCGCTTGCCGCTCGCGATCGCGTACCCGCGTCGCGAAAACGCGCACTTTGAAAAGAATTCCCCGGTCTTCGATCTGCCGCCGGAGATCGTCCAATTCCGCGGTGGAAACATCCGAAGGACTGTGCGAGATCTCCAGCAGCACCCGCTCGAGTTCCTCGAGCATTGCCGCGGTCGCGGTGTCGCCATTCCGCGTGGCTGCCTGCCGGTAAAGCCGGTTGGAGTCCACCAGGTCCTGAGCCGTCTGCTGCTCGTAACTGATGTCGACCTTGCCCTTCCCTGTGGCGCCCGTATTGGCGATTTCGGCGAGCACCATCTGGGATCGTTCCAGGTGACTGCCCACCGCCACCAACAGGATCCGCTCCCGTACCGGCGCGGCGGCCACTTGCTTGGGTGCGGGACCGGACGGTTTCTGTGCGTATCGTCCCGCCAGGAAGGCCGCCGCAATCACCACCGCCATTCCAGCCGCCAGTGCCAGGCGGCGCCATTCGAACCAAGCGCGCCACCACGGCTTTGCGCGAACCCCAAGCTGCGGCGCAACGTGCCCCCACACCCGGGCTTCATACTCCGGTCCACGCTCTGGCACCGGCAGCGTCTCCACAGTGTTCAGAATCCGCTGTAAGTTCCTGTACTCGTGGCGGCACCCCTCGCAATCGGCGAGGTGCAGGTCGACTTCCGATCCGGCCTCCTCCCCGTAGTAATAGAGAATCAGTTGCTCTTCAGTCGGGTGCGTCATGCAAAATCCACCACCGGTTCCAGCGCCTTCCTCAGCTTCTGAACCGCTC
The DNA here is from genome assembly GCA_963720745.1 of uncultured Acidobacteriota bacterium. GTDB lineage: Bacteria > Acidobacteriota > Terriglobia > Bryobacterales > Bryobacteraceae > TMP-7. The sequence goes on along the minus strand of CAVRGO010000001.1, from coordinate 1,591,360 downwards.
GAAAGATACTGTGTTTGGCCGCGTTCCCACCCACGCCGAGAATGCCGCTGATCTGCTCGATCGACATGCCCTCGAAGTGCCTGAGAACAAAAGCTGTTCGCTCCTGCTGGCTCAACTCGCCCATGGCCCGTTCGACATGCTCCTGAACCTGCCGGCTGACCGCCAGGCGGTCCGGCGTGGGCCCGGTTGCCGCAACCAGCGAAATTGGGTTCGTTTCGTTATCTTCACCAGCGGGCGCCGCGGTCACCTCCTGACGGTGCTTCCGCGACCGGATCAGGTCCAACGAACAGTTCGCTGCAATCCGGTACAGCCAGGTACCGAAGCTCGAGCGGGATTCGTACCGGTTGAGCTGTTTAAAAGCCTTCAGGAATGTCTCCTGGACGATATCTTCCGCGTCGTTTTCGTTGCCTGTCATACGAAACGCCAGACGGAAGACATTTCGGCTGTGGCGCTCGACAAGGAGGCGGAAAGCGTCGCTATCGCCCGACCGAACTCTGGCGACCGCTACGGCGTCGGTCTCTTCCATCCAGCCTTTAGACTGTCACTTGTGCCGGCGGTTAGCTGAGGTGTGCTCACCACCCGAGTTTCTCGCGAAGTACGTGAGCATAGCGGCGGCTGATCTCGACGAGTTCGCCGCTTTGAAGCCGCGCGGTGGCGCCGCCCGAAGCGGCGGGCTCGAGTGTCGCGAGCTTTTCCAGGTTGACGATTGCGCCTTTGTGAACGCGGGCGAACCGCTCGGCGTCCAGTCCGGCTTCGAGATCGCGAAGGGTGCGGTTGATCAGGAACTTCCCTGCCGCCGTGATCGCGAATACCAACTCGTCTTCCACCAGGAATGTTTCGATGGAGTCCACGGGCAGCACGTGCAACCGCTGGAGTTTCTTTCCGACGATCCGGCGGATTGGAATGCCCTTTTGGACCGAAGTGGCGAGCCGCTCGATGGCTTCGCGCGAGGATCGGTCGTGAAGCTTGGCGATCGCGCGGGACAGGCGCTCCTCGTCGATCGGCTTCATCAGGTAATCGACGGCATTGACTTCGAACGCCTGGACAGCGTATTGATCGTATGCCGTGACGAAGACTACCAGCGGCCGTTCGGGGGCCGGCAGTTCGGCTAGCACCTCGAATCCGTTCAGCCCCGGCATTTGAACATCCAGGAAAACTGCGTCCGGCTTAACGGCGGCAATCGCGTTCAGCGTGCTAACGCCGTCCTGCGCTTCTCCGGCGATCTCGATTTCCCGGTGCGCCGCCAGCAAGCGCACTAGCCTCTCTCGCGCCAACCGCTCATCATCGACAATCAGCACTCGCATCACGGCGTCACTTCAAAGGCGATGGTCGTCCCTGCGCCGGGCTTCGATTCGAGACTCCACGCTCCGCCCGTCTTCTCAACGCGAGCGCGCACATTCGAGAGGCCGACGTTCATTGCAGTATGTTGCGGGTCGAAGCCAGCGCCGTTGTCGGCTACCACTACCCGTAGTCCACGGGTTGCACGGCTAACCGTCACGCGGACGGACCCGCCGCCCAACTGCTGTGCGATGCCATGCTTCAGCGAATTCTCCACCAACGGTTGAATCAACATCGGCGGCACTGGTTCGTCCATCAGATCGCCGGGAACTTCGATATCGTACTTCAGCTTATCTTCAAATCGGATCGCCTCAATCTCAAGGTACGCGCGTACCGCCGCGATCTCATCGCCCAGCGGGACTGAGTCGCGGCGGGTCGATTCGAGTGCATAACGAAACACCCGCGACAGGTTCAGCACCGCATGTTCCAGCTTCGGATCGGCATGCGCCATCTCGGCCAGCGTATTCAATGCATTGAACAGAAAATGCGGGTTGATCTGCGCGCGCAGTGCCCGGAGTTCGGCGGTGGATACCAACTGCTCGAGTTCCCGCGCCTCCAGATTCTCGAGGGCAGCGGCGAACTGTGCGGCAACGGCATCGAGAAAGCTCAGGTCCTCGCTCGCATACTGTTGCCCTCGCCACCGCGGGCCGAAGGCGAGGAATCCGCGCGGGCGCCCCGGAGCTCCGATCGCCACCACCAATCTTCCTTCTGCTCGCGGCTGCTCTGCGTACTCCACCCAATCGGCCCGCAACGTTTGCTGCAGGCGGCCGGTGATCATCGCGGTGAGGGCGTCGCGCGTCACGCAGCGTGCCATCTGCTCGCCGATGAACCGCAGCGCCGCCCGGTAGTTCGGGCGATTAAAGATGATGCGGTCGAGTAGCCGGTCGGCGCGGTCCCACACTGAAGCCGCCCCGCAAACGAACAGGGTCGCACCCGCTGTAAACGCCGCACGAGTGGGCGGAGTGTCGATTCGCGGCACCGCCGCGGCCGCTCCGCAGACGATCGCCGCAAGAAGCACGAACATCGTGCCGCGCTTTAACACCAGGTCGAAGAAGGAGAGCCGGGTCTGATAGTAGACCAAGCCGAATACGCTGGGCAGAATCAAAATGCGAAGGACTGCGCTGGTCAGGATGAGAGCCGGAGTCCAGTGTTCGACACTCCGGAAGTCCGCCAGAGCCATAAGGATGAATCCCGTCAGATAAATCGACCCGAGCGATTTGATGTCCGTTCGTGTCATTTTGGGCCGGTCCGAATGTATCTCCGGGTACTGCGTGATCTGCAGTGACGTGAGTTGTCCTCCGCTCCTCGGCGCCAGGAATGCCACCCAACCAGTGCGGTCCTGGTTTGGCACCCGTTGAAACAGAAGATTCAAGGTACCCGCCGGTGCCAGGATCCAAAGTGCTCCGAAGTTCACTCCGAAATTCGCGACCCTTGCGATCATTTGCTGGATCTCGCGCTCCGGTGCGCCCGCAGCGATAAGGTGCACCACTGCGGAAATGCCGACGATAGCAGGCAGCGTGAAGATCGCAATCGCCGCGAGAGCCGACCACCACAGTGTCCGGTCGACTCGATCCTGCAACTCATATCGCTGGACCACCGACAGGAGGTACAGGCAGATGCACGACCAGGCGAAAGCGATCAGAACGTTGCCGGCTATCGAGAACAGCGATATCGGAGTGGTGATAGCGCCGCTGGCGTGCAGAAAATCCTCAGTTGCCACAACCGCGTAGTGAGCCGCCAACCAACCCAGCGCCGCCAACAACCACACCTGCCGGCGCTGTGGTGCCCGGCGGCCGATCGCCCATGCAAGCCCGAGTGTTGCGGCGCACATCAACGAATCGATGACCGCCGCCGTTGACCAATACCATGCCGTATCCATGGGTCCAATGTACGGGCTTACCCGTTTTTGGGCGATGCGAATCCGGGTATCCGGTGGAATTTGAGGAGTAAGCGGTTAACCGAACACCTCGCGGATCACGTTGCCGCCGAAATCCGTGAGTTTCTCGTTACGGCCGTTGTGAAGGTACCAGAGCTGATTCTGGTCGAGTCCCAGCGCGTGCAACAGGGTGGCGTGGAAATCGCGCATGTGATACCGCGTTCCAACACCCTTTAACCCGAGTTCGTCCGTGGCGCCGATCGCCTGGCCGCCTTTGACGCCGCCCCCGGCGAACCACATCGTGTATCCGTGCGGATTGTGATCGCGCCCGTTGCCGCTCTGCGACATCGGAAGGCGTCCGAACTCGCTACCCCAGATAACCAGGGTCGAATCGAGCAATCCTCGCTGCTTCAAATCCGTCAACAGCGCGGCAACGGGCTGGTCCGTCATGCCGCACATCTTTTCGTGATTCTGCACGAGGTCCTTATGAGCGTCCCACTGAATACTCACGGGACCGCCGCCCGAATAGAGCTGCACGAAACGGACGCCCCGCTCAACGAGTCGTCTGGCCAGCAGACACCGTGTGCCGAAATCCGTAGTGTGTTTCTGATCGAGGCCGTAGAGCCGCTTGGTGGCTTCGGTCTCCTTCGAAAGATCGACCGCTTCGGGTGCGTGCGACTGCATGCGAAACGCGAGTTCGTACGAACTGATGCGCGCGGCCATCTCGCTGTCGTCGTCCGGCGTGTCGAGTTCGTTCATCTTCTGAAGCAGGTCGAGCGTCGAGCGCTGCCGCTTCGGGGTCATGCCCGCGGGCGGTTTCAAATTGAGGATCGGCGCCGGACCGCTGCGTAGCAACGTCCCCTGATAAACGGCGGGCAGAAAGCCCGCGCCCCAGCACGGTGTGCCGCCCTCGGGAGTGCCTTCCGGCTGCGGCATGACGACGTACGCCGGCAGATTTTCCGATTCGCTTCCGAGCCCGTAGGTAACCCACGAGCCCATGCTCGGGTAGCCCATCAGGATGCGTCCGGTATGCACCTGGTACATGGCCGGCGCATGCACGACGCTCTCGGTGTAGAAGCTGCGAACGAAACAGATATCGTCCACGCACTGCGCGACGTGCGGAAATAAGGACGAGACCGGCAATCCGCTGTGCCCGTACTGGCGGAACTCCCATGGAGACGCGAGCAGCGGAGTGCTTCCATCGGTGAATTGGCTGGTGATCTTCCCGTAGCTTTCCGGAAGCTTCTGCCCTTCGTATTTCTTCAACGCCGGCTTGGGATCGAACGTATCGATGTGGCTCGGTGCGCCCACCATGAACAGGAAGATGACGCTCTTTGCCTTGGCGGCGAAGTGAGGCGGCTTCGGCGCAAGCGGATTCACCCGTGCCTTCGCGCCTACCTCGCGCTGTAGCAACGCTTCCAGCGCAACCGCTCCGAATCCGTTCGCCGCGGTTCGCAGAATGTTCCGGCGGGTCCTCAACCGTTCTCCTCTTCCGCCTCCTCGCCTTCAGCGACAATGTCGCCGTCGGTGAACAGAATGTCTTTCAGGATCGCTCGCCACTTCGGTTTGCGGCGCAGCAGAAACTCCAAGTTCATCCCGAAGTGCTTGAACTCTTCCTTCTGTGCGTTTTGCATGATGGCGCGCGCCGTCGCATCGCGCTCCACGCTGATCCGCTGCTCGTACCAGTTGATCGCCTCGGCCTCTTCGATGACGCCCATGATCATGCGCGCGAAGGTCCGCGTCTCTCCGGATAACTCCGATGCCGGTTCGTGATATTGTTCGAAACCCATGTGCTCCTCAGGGAATGTATAGGAACTCGGTGCGGTTCAGCATGGCCAGGCAGAAGTCTTCCATGCGGCCGCCCTCCTCCAGGAAGCGCCGCGCCATGACAGCTTCCGCGGGTTTCGGCAACCGCGACAGTGTCAGCTTGTAGGCACGCCGCACTGCGCAGTCGCTTCCGTTCCCGCACTCCGTCATGATCCGTGACGCGAACTTCGCGGACTGCTCGTGCATGAAATCGCTGTTCATGAGGTTCAACGCCTGTAGCGCATGCGTGCTGACGGGACGCACCGGACACGACGTCATCGCATCGGGTTGATCGAAGTTGGCCAGCATGGGCAGACGGACAGTCCGCTTGTTCAGTAGATAGAGGCTCCGGCGGTAAATCTCGTTTCGGTCCGCCGGCAGGGGCCACAGGTTATCGGGTTCGCTTTCGGTGAAGATGAGGTCATAGACTTCCTTTTCGATGGGTATGCGGACCGGCTTGCCGCCCATCCGCGGATTCAACATACCGGACGCGGCGAGTACGCCGTCGCGGATCGACTCGCCTTCGAGCCGCCGTCGGTTCATGCGCCAGTAATATTTGTTGTCGGGATCGATCTTCGCATCGGCCGGGTTGAACGTCGTTGATTGACGGTAGGCGTTCGAAGTGACGATCATGCGGTCGATTGCCTTGATGCTCCAGTTGCACGCGATGAACTCGGTGGCCAGCCAATCCAGCAGTTTCTGATTCGACGGCCGCGCGCCAAGAGCGCCGAAATCGTTCGGGGTCGCCACCAGGCCCGTCCCCATCCGGAACTGCCAGACGCGGTTTACCATGACGCGCGCGGTAAGCGGATGCTCCGGCGAAGCGAGCCACTCAGCCAAAGCGCTGCGGCGCCGTGCGGGCTGCTTCGGAAATTCGGCGCCGGGAGCCGTGAAGATGCGCGGCAAGCCCGGTTCTACCGGCGCGATCTTCATGTGCGGATCGCCGATCTTCAGGATGTAGGCGGTGGGCGCCTGATCCTTGTCGATGACGGCGTAAGCCATGCTTGGTGGATCGGGTTCGGTGAGTTCGATCTCGTGCAGCACGCGGCGCAGGCCGGCACGGCGCTCGCGCTCATCCGGCGGCAATTGCGCCAGCACTTCATCCCAGGACGGCTCGATCTGGTCCCGCGCATTCTTGGCCAGCGTCTTCTGTTCTTCGTTACGTCGATCTTTCGGAACATCGAGCGCTTCGCGCAGTTTCGGGTCGAGTTTCGCCAGTTTGTCTGCACGAATCCGCTCGCGGTAGGGTTGCTCGATCGCCTCGATTTGTTTCTTCACCGGACCGATGCGCGATTCATAGGCCTGGTGCGCGGCGCCATACGCGGTTCTCTCCGCCATCGTGGCGATCTCGATATCCTTGCCCTCAGTGGCCGCGAAGATCGCTTGCAGCCGGTAATAGTCGGCCTGAAGAATCGGGTCGAACTTGTGGTTGTGACACTTCGCACAGCCCACCGTCATCCCGAGAAACACCGAGCCAATAGCACCGCTCATTTCCGTCAGGACTTCCTGCCGGTTCATCTCCTCATCCTGGTTGCCGCCGACCAGGTGGATGGGACCCGCGCGATTGAACCCGGTGGCGATCAGCGCTTCGGTGTCGCCGGGGTACAGTTCGTCACCGGCAACCTGCTCTCTCAGGAAACGATCGTACGGTTTGTCCTTATTGAACGAATGGACGACGTAATCGCGATATCGCCACGCGTGCGGCCGCTCGGCATCCAACTCGTAGCCGTTGGTGTCGGCATAGCGAACAACGTCCAGCCATCGCTGTGCCCAGCGCTCGCCGTAGTGAGGCGACGCCAGCAGACGATCGACCACCTTCTCGTATGCGTCGGGAGAGTTGTCGCGTAGAAACAGGTCTACTTCGCCCGGCGCCGGCGGAAGTCCCGTCAGGTCGAGCGTTACTCGTCTGAGTAAGTGCTCGCGGTCGAGTGGCGGCGACGGGCGCAGTCCCTTCTCATGCATCGCCGATAGCAGAAACGCATCGATGGGAGTTCGAGCGTTTCCGATCTCCGGCACTTCCGCGCGTACCGGCTTCTGATATGCCCAGTAGCTCCGACGCTTTCCGATGAAGGCTTCTTCGGGGTCCACCCAGGCGTACGCAGTCAGGGCACAACACAGACCCGTAAGGCCCAGAGTGCGGCGCCAGCGCATGGGACTTATTCTAACCGATCGGCCGTATGCAAACGGGTGCTTGCGGCAGGCGCCGGATAAGTTCAGTTATTTTACCGAATCTCGACAAATTACTCCGATTTCTTTTTCCCGTAGCCGTGATCTGATAAAATTCCGCCCACGCGGGTGCTCGACACCCAGAGGGGGGAAGATGAAAAAACTGGCGCTAGCTCTGTGCCTGCTAGCTCTACTCCGGCCCAGCACGATCCTGGGACAGGCCGTTTACGGAAGCATATCGGGCACTGTGATCGACTCCACGGGCGCAGTCGTTCCGGCGGCCAAGGTTTCTATCACTGACGTCGGAAAAGGCGTCAGCTTTACGGCATTTTCGAACGATTCGGGTAACTTCAACCAGTCGCATCTGATTGCCGGCGTGTACGAGGTTCGAATCGAAGCGGCGGGCTTTACGCCGTACGTTCAGAAAAACGTTCATGTCGAAGTGGATGCCGTCACCACCATAAACGCGAAGCTGACGGTAGGGACTGTGGGTGAGGTTGTGAACGTCACCGCCGAAGCGCCTCTGCTGAAGTCGGAGAAGGCGGACGTCTCTGACACGATGACCACGAAAGCGGTGCAGGAGTTGCCTGTGTTCGCGCGGGATTTGAGCCGCCTCTACTTCCTGGTTCCCGGCGTTCAGGCAACCGGAACCAGCGCCCCCAGCGAGCAGCCTCATGACGTGTACCGACCTACAATCGGAGGGCAGTACTGGGGCGGGATCTCGTTCCAGTTGGATGGTACGGACAATCGCGACTCCGTTCTGGGCGAACCCGTCATCACCCCGAACCTCGACTCCGTTTCCGAAGTAAAGATCACAACAACGGCTTATGACGCGGAGTTTGGCCAAGCCAGCCAGGCCGTTATCGCGGCGCAGACCAAATCCGGCACGAACACCCTGCACGGGAGTGCGTTCGAATACCGGCGCGATCAGCACGGCGCGGCCCGCGATCCGTTCGCCCAGGCGCAGCCCATACCGGGCAGCAACGGCAGGTACATTCCGCCGACGTTGTGGAATCAGTTCGGCGGATCCATCGGCGGTCCGATCCAAAAGGATAAGACTTTCTATTTCGGCGACTATCAGGGAAACCGGCAGCACAACGGAGCCTCTGTCCTGACCCGCGTGCCGACCGCCGCAGAGCGCGCCGGAGATTTGAGCGACCTCGTGACGGCGATTTACAACCCGTGCGACGGTACGAACTGCAACGTGGTGCCCGCTCAGCGCCAGCAGTTCGCAGGCAACGTAATCCCGACCGATCTTCTGTCCCCACAGGCTCAGAATCTGCTGGCATTGCTTCCGCTGCCGAATATCTCCGGCGTGACGGGCGCGGTGCCGAACTACAACGCGTCGGGCCAGGGGATTCTCAACAGCAATTCGTTCGATGTCCGCATCGATCGATATCAGAGCGAAAAGCTGCACATGTTCGGCCGATACAGCTTCATGCAATACGCACAACAGTCGCCGGGCGCATTCGGCTTACTTGCCGGTGGACCGTCGTTCCCGCCTGCCGGATTTGCGGGCAGTTCATCCCTTCGCGACCAGAGCATTTCGTACGGCGTCGATTACTCGATCCGGCCCACCTGGTTGACGGACTTCCGCTTCGGTTTCTTCCGGTATCGGGTATTCGTGAACCCTAATGGAGTCGGCACGTCTCCGGCTAAAGACGCGGGTATTCCTGGGCTGAATGTCGACGATTTCTATACCTCCGGAATGCCCGCATTTACACTGAATGGTACCGGAGGCTTCAACTTCGGCTACTCGCTCGGAGTCAACGCGTGTAACTGCCCGCTGAACCAACAGGAAAACGAGTTTCAATGGGTTAGTAACACAACCCACATCGTGGGCAATCACTCCGTTAAGTTCGGCGTCGACTGGAGGTATCAACAGAATCTTCGTGTGCCGAGCGACTCGCACCGTGCCGGGCAGTTGACGTTTGATCCTACAACGACCCAGGGACCGACAGGCGGCGGACTCAGCCTTGCGTCGTTCCTGTTGGGACAGGTCAACTCGTTTTCGCGTTACGTCAGTAACTCGACAGAAGCGGCGGAGCGTCAGAACCGCTTATTCTCCTATATTCAGGACACCTGGAAAGTGACTCGCAAGCTAACCATCAACTACGGCCTGCGGTGGGAGATCTATTTCCCGCAATACGTGAATGGAAAAGATAACGGCGGGTTCCAGAATCTCGATACCGGCGAAGTAATGATTACCGGCGAAAACGGCGTAGGAATGAACGGGAACGTCAAGACGTCTCTAACTCACTTCGCGCCGCGTATCGGTATCGCATACCAACTGGTGGACTCGAAAACCGTAGCTCGTGTTGGATACGGCCGTTCCTACGACGTCGGAGTGTTCGGCGTTTCATTCGGCCACAACGTCACGCAGAATCTTCCGGTGCTGGCCAACCAATCGCTGAACCCCGCACAGCCGTGGCTGTCCGTTTTCACACTGGCGCAGGGGCCGAACGCGCTGGATCCGACCACGATCCTGGCTTCTCAACCCAAAGGTCCGAACGGTAATCCACTACTGCCGAACGGTGTCGCGCCTAACGTCCTCCCGCTTACTTCGGATAACACGATGCGGCTGCCCGTGGTGGACGCCTGGAACTTCACCATCGAACACCAATTGACGCCCAGCACGGTTGTATCTATCGGGTATGTCGGCAACAAGGGCTACCATGTAACTCCCGGCGGAACCAATTACAACATCAATCAGCCGAACATCGTCGGATTCGGAACACTTACCACGAATCAGCGGCGTCTCTTCTTCCAGAAATTCGGCTGGACGCAGAGCATCAAATATTTCAGCGACGATGCGAGTGTCAAATTCAATTCGCTTCAGATTCGCGGCGAGCAGAGATTCTCAAACGGACTGCAATTGCAGGGTAATTTCACCTGGGGCAGCGCCTTCGATTTTGCCAACGATTACTTCTTCTGGAATCACGACATCGATTACGGACGCGAGAACGGATTCCGCCGATTCGTAGTCAATTTCAACGGACTTTACGAATTGCCTTTCGGCAGGAATCACAAGTTCTTGAATTCGGCTTCACGGCTGACCGACTTGCTGATCGGCGGGTGGCAGATTTCCGGGCTGGGCACCTGGGAGTCAGGCATTCCATTCACGCCATCGTACGTGAACTGCGGCAGTGATGTCGACACGGGTCCGTGCCGTCCGAACATGGTCGGCGACGCAGCGCTGTCCGACCCTAGCGCCGGCGGATGGTTCGTCACCGCGCCGGCGGGCACCAGCGATGCTGGTTGTACCGCGACGGCGACCGCCACACGCCTGTTGAATGCTAACGGATGCACTCGCGGCCCTTGGAGCCGTCCCGCGCGCGGCACCTTCGGGAATGTCGCCCGAAACTCGTTTTTTGGGCCGCATTTCTTCAACACCGACGCCTCTCTCAGCAAACGATTCTCTGTGACGGAACGGCTGAGCGGCCAGTTCCGCGCGGAACTCTTCAACGCCTTCAATCACGTCAATCTGGGTCAGCCGAATGGGCAGGTCGACTCGCCGACGGCAGGTCAGATTTTCGCGATTGCAAATCTCGCACAGATGCGCAAATGGCAACTGGGTATTCGTCTGCAGTTCTGATGAAGTAAGACACCGCTTTCCTGGCCGCGTACGAACACGCGGCCAGGATTGTGTCCCACTTAATTCGGCCTTCCCTTAGAATTTCTAAGAATCTTCACTGGCATTTCCCCTTGCTATCGTCCTGATTTTGGGCTACATTTTGTCCATCGCAGGCAGTTCTGTGGCAACTGGGACGTCGAAAGTGACGAACAATCTTTACCAGGGTATCTTCGACCATACGCCGGATGCCCTCCTGGTAGTGGATTCAACGGGCAGAATCACCCGCGCCAATAGACAGGTCGAGAAGGTCTTCGGGTACGACAGCCGCGAGTTGATCGGTCAGGCTGTCGAGATGCTGATCCCGCAACGCTTCACCGGCCTCCACGAACTTCACCGGTCCGGATATATCGGCGAGCCCCGCACGCGGCCGATGGGGGCCGGCCTGGAACTCTTCGGTAAACGGAAAGACCACACCGAGTTCCCGGTCGACATCATGTTAAGTCCGATGGCGAGTGAGGAGGGGCCCCTTGTCCTTTGCGTCGTCCGTGATGTCACCGAGCGGCGGCGCGCCGACGAGAAGTTTCGCGCCCTGCTCGAGTCGGCCCCGGACGCAATGGTGATCGTGAACGAGTTGGGCAGAATCGTCCTGGTGAATTCGCAAACCGAAAAGGTATTCGGATACTCGCGGACGGATTTGCTCGACCAGCATGTCGAGATGTTGATCCCGGAACGGTTCCGCGGGCTGCACCCCGATCATCGCGAGCGCTTCTTTGTCAATCCCAGGGTTCGTCCCATGGGGGCCGGGCTCGAACTGTACGGATTGCGAAAAAACGGATCCGAGTTTCCGGTCGAGATCAGTCTCAGCCCGCTGACAACCGAGGAGGGAACGTTCGTCTCGAGCGCGATTCGGGACATCACCGACCGGAAGCGCGCCGAGGAACTTCGCGCGCGTCTCGCCGCCATCGTCGAGTCTGCCGCCGACGCGATAATCGGAGAGGACCTGGACGGGCGCATTGTCAGTTGGAACCCCGGGGCGAACCGGCTGTTCGGACATTCGCCCTCCGATGTGATCGGCAAGGACGCCGCAATGCTCATCCCGCCCACGCAGCGGGACGAGGCGACACACGTGCGCGGGCGTATCTCCCGAGGCGAGGCGGTGCCGCAGTATGAGTCGGTGCGGCTCCGAAACGACGGATCGCTGGTCGAGGTCTGGCTGATGACGTCGCCCGTCAAGGATGCTCGCGGTAATGTCATAGGCGCCTCGCAGATCGCTCGCGACATTGGCGAACGTAAGCACGCCGAGCAGCGCATTCTCGAATCACTGCGCGAGAAAGAAGTCCTACTCAAGGAGATTCATCACAGGGTCAAGAACAACCTCGCCGTAATCTCCAGTCTTTTCTATCTTCAATCAACCTACACTCGCGACGAATCGACTCTCAAGATCCTTCAGGAGAGCCAGGACCGGGTTCGGTCCATGGCTCTGGTCCATGAGGCTCTGTATCGATCCGAAAATCTGGCCGCGGTCGATTTTTCCGAATACGCGGTCGCCCTCAGCAGCCAGCTGGTTCAGACCTATAGTCTCCCCCGAGGCTCTGTTCAGTTGCAGGCGGAAATGGAGTCCTTGAAGATGAACATCGATTTGGCCATCCCGTGTGGCCTGATCCTGAATGAGCTGATCACCAACGCCGTGAAACACGCGTTCCCCTCCGGTGAAGGCGGCCGGATCCGGCTGTCGCTGAAACGGGAAAGCCGGGGTACTTGGGTTCTGAGTGTGACTGATAACGGGACGGGGTTGCCCCCCGGCGTGTCGCCTGACGAGTCGCCGTCGCTTGGCTTGAGGCTCGTACGATCGCTTGCGCGGCAGGTGGACGGCAGTTTCGAACTTCTGAACGCACATCCGGGAACGGAAGCGCGCCTGACGATCGATGGAGACGCCTATGCGGAGAAGCGATGAACTCGCGTCGGGCTGGCGGGTCCTTGTCGTCGAAGACGAGGCGCTGATTGCCGAGGAGATCCAGGACCGGCTTACCCGGTTGGGATGTGTCGTGATCGGGATCGAAGATACGGGGACCGAAGCCGTAGCCGCGGCCGAGCGCGCCCGCCCGGACTTGGTTCTGATGGACATCCAGTTGAAAGGACCGATGGATGGAGTAGACGCCGCCCGCGACATCTATCAACGATTGGATATTCCGGTGGTGTACCTGACCGCCCATGCCGACGCTGCGACGTTCGAGCGAGCTCAGTCGTTCGCTCGTTTTGGTTATGTCTTGAAGCCGTTTCAGGAGCGCGAGCTGTTCCTGGCTATGGAAATCGCACTGCACCGGCACGCGCTGGAGCGGCACCTGAAAGAAAGCGAACTGACCTACGGGGCGATTCTTGCGAGCATCGCCGACGCGGTCATTGCCGCGGACTCCGAAGGGCGTGTCCGGTTCATGAATCCGATTGCCGAGGAACTGACGGGCTGGACGGTCACCGAAGCGCTGGGGCTAGCGGTGGAGCGCGTGATGGACGTCGCGGCAGATGTCTCCGGCAGAACTGTTGAGAACCCGTTGAGATTGGCGCTTCGCGGACGCGGGGCCGGAAGCCGGACCGAATCGCGTCTGCTCCGGAGGCGCGACGATTCCCAAGTGCCGGTGGAAATGAGCGCGGCGCGCGTGCTGCGCACACCAAGGGAATTAGCCGGCATCGTCGTCGCATTTCGCGATGTTACCGCGCGCCATAAAGCCGAGGACGCGCTGCGCGCGAGTGAAGAGCGGTATCGCACGCTGGTGGATCAAGCCACGGACGGAATCTTCGTCATGGATTCGCGCGGCCATCATCTCGATGTCAATTCGGCAGGCTGCGAGATGCTCGGCTACTCGCGAGACGAGGTGCTCGATATGGGGATCACCGACGTACTGGCGCCGGAACAGTCTCAGCCTGCCGTTAGCACGCTCACCCACGTGAACCAGGATTCCGGCCGCGCCCACGGCGAGTGGTGCTTCCTTCGAAAAGACGGGTCGCGCCTGCACGGGGAGGTGAGTGTGCGCAGCCTGCCCGATTCGCGGCTGCTGGCAATGCTGCACGATATTACCGAGCGCAAGCGCGAGGAAGAATCGCGCCGCCGGCTGGAAGAGAAGCTCCTGCAAACCCAAAAGCTCGAAAGCCTGGGAGTATTGGCGGGCGGCATTGCCCACGACTTCAATAATCTGCTTACGGCGATTCTGGGCAATGCGGATCTGGTGCGCATGAGTATGCCCGCGCAATCGCCGTTGCGGGAACCGTTGGACACGATCATCAAAGCCTCGAACGATCTCGCCGATCTCACGCATCAGATGCTCGCGTACGCGGGCAAGGCCCGATTTGTCGTTAGACGCGTGCGAGTCTCGGACGTGATTCGCGATATCCAAAGCCTCGTGTTCAGCTGCGTGGCCAGAAATTGTGTGCTCCGGTTCGAAATGAACGAAACGGAATTGATCGAGTGCGACGTCGGCCAGTTGCGCCAGGTAGTGATGAACCTGGTGATGAACGCGTCGGAAGCGAGCGGCGATTCCGGCGGTATCGTATGGGTGCGGACGGGGCAGACTTACTGCACTCGCAACGACTTGCTGCGAAGCTACCTGGGCGAACAACTGCCGGAGGGCTCGTATGTATTTGTCGAGGTACGCGATTCGGGTCCCGGCATGACCCCGGAAATCGTACCGCGCATCTTCGATCCTTTCTACACGACGAAGCTCACGGGACGGGGATTGGGTCTCGCCGCGGTGATGGGCATCATGCGCAGCCATCGCGGCGCCATTCACTTGCAGAGCGCCCCGGGCAAAGGAACCATATTCCGAATGTTATTCCCGGGCGCAGCCGGCGATTTCGCTTTCGAGACCGGCTTCGAACACTCTGAATCCGAGTGGAACGAGCACGGCACGATTTTCATCGCGGACGACGACTCCAGTGTCCGCGGGATCGCGCGCCGCATGTTGCAACGTGCGGGATTCGACGTGTTGACGGCTGGCGACGGCGAGGAAGCGATCGACCTGTTCCGGCGCCGAAAGCACGAAATTCGCGCTTTTCTCCTCGATATGACAATGCCCCGGATGACGGGAGAGGCGGTATTCGATAGGCTTCGCGAGCTCGACCCTTCGATTCCCATCGTGATAATCAGCGGGCATTCCGAAGAAGACGCGGCGATGCGGTTCGAAGGAAGGACGGTCAACGGTTTCGTGCAGAAACCCTTTCAACTTGCCGACTTGGTGGGTGCTGTTAAGAAAGCGATCGGCGGCAAAGCGGCCGGTCACGCAATGTAGAGCGGGCGGCGCGCTTCTCTTCGGACGGAATCCGTAACTGCACGGTTGGAAGGATCCGTTCGTGTTCCATATTTGAATTGGGTGCTTCGGGGATTCTGGGGGAAATAGTATCAGGCGCTGCCCCTTTCTACGGTCAGATGTCCATTGCTGGAGTTCGCCTTTTCGCAGGGGCTTTGATTCATTCCTCTTCGCGGCGAGCGCGACCA
This sequence comes from uncultured Acidobacteriota bacterium, assembly GCA_963720745.1. Lineage (GTDB taxonomy): Bacteria > Acidobacteriota > Terriglobia > Bryobacterales > Bryobacteraceae > TMP-7. Next base: position 1,576,114 of record CAVRGO010000001.1, on the reverse strand, counting down.
GGAACATCAATCCGGGCTCACGATCCCGCCGCATGATCGGGCCGTTGAGGTGAACAACTAACACCAGCGAGCCGACAATCACTTCGACCACAACGCGGTCGGGAATTCGAACGTCTTCTTCCCGCCGACCATCGATAGCGCGCGACTTTACGGCTGGGAGGTTCCACTATTGAGGCGAGAGAGCGAAAACGAGCTCTATATTCAGGGCTGATTCGCGTCAGGTTTCTCGATTGCCCGAGATAAACAAAATTCCCGTAGCCGCCACCATTGACCGCGTGCGTGCCGACTACTGCCGTTCAACGATGACAGCCGTACCGTAACACAGAACTTCGGTAACGCCGCTCATGATTTCCGTCGCGTCGTAGCGGACGCCGATGATGGCGTTGGCGCCCATTTCGGCGCCGTGCTCCAGCATCCGTTCGAATCCATGCTGGCGGGTTTCCTCGCACAACTTCGAGAAAAGAGTGATATCCCCGCCGACCAGCGTCTGAAGGCTCGCTCCGATGGTCCCGAATACAGAACGCGAGCGCACAATGATGCCCCGTACGATACCGAGATTACGCTTGATGCAGTAACCGTCCAGCGTAAATGCCGTGGTAACCAGGGTTGGATCGACCATGGGCTTGGGCCCTGCTTCGCTATTCGACATAGCAAGATGTTACCAGCGCGCGTGATTGCCTGGGACTAATAAATTCGCCGTCAGTTTTCCTGCGAGAGCTTGCGAATTTTGTATTCGAGCCCTTCCACCTGATCGTGCCACTGCCGGTAACTGGCTTCCATTTGCTCGCGGAGGCGGTTGAGTTTGCGGCTCAACTGAATGACGCTGCCCAGCCGCTGGGCCTCGATTTCGGTTCCATTGACGAACCCATGCCGCGCGAGCGCCTCCATCACCTCGCGACGTGTCGCCATGCCGACGCTCGGAGTGCCGCGGGAGAGATCGTTGCCCAGTACGTCCCGAACGGTTATGAGTCCGCGCTTGAGCAAGCCATTGCGGGCCCGTGTCGAAAGGTTTAAGTCCTCGATGGGCGAGTCCTCGGAAACGGTGCTCCACTGGTCGCGCGTTCCACGAGGAAGTTGCAGATCGTGATCTACCAGCGAGACGATCTGCCGGACGCGGTTGGCCGACCGTCCGGTTTCCTTCCCGATTTCGCGCAAGGTCTGGCCGTCGCGTACGTGCGACACAAACATCAGCCAGCTAGTCTCGTCGATGAAGAAGGGCCTTTCGGCCGGAAGCGCATCCTTATACTTTTCTCTGAGCGGGGTCAAACGCTTTCGCATCCGGCGCCCTCCGCTAGCGCCTCTTCCGGCCCCGATTCGCCGACCTCGGCCGGATCGAAGGCAAACCGCAGCAACAACGGCGTGACCATTGTCGTAGTGACTGCCATCGCAACTACCGCTCCGTAGGCGCGCGCAGACACAATACCGGCAGCCAACCCGTATCGCGCGACGACCATTCCTACTTCGCCACGCGGAACCATTCCCAGACCGATGCGCATCATGTCGCGCGATCCCAGATGAGCGGCGCCGACGCCGCATCCGATGAGTTTAGTGATCACCGCGAGCCCGAAGATTGCGGCGACGATCCACAGCGTTTGCGGGTCGCGGAACAGAGACAGATCCATGTGAAGACCGATGCTGGCGAGGAAGAACGGAACCAGAAGCTCACTGACACCACGAGTGAGGTCCACAATTCGCCGCTCGGCGGTTTCGCTCAGCATCATGCCGGCCAGAAACGCTCCCACGATGGCGGCCATGCCGGTCCGCATTGCGACTACCGCAAGAAGCAGCAGGACGACCATGGCGAGATTGAACTGCACCTCTCCGGCGCGCAGCCGGGTGTGCAGAAGCTTCGCGAGAAGTCGCGCCATGGCCGGCCCCCAACGCGCGGTGACCGCCGTGAAGGCCAGGGCGATGGTCGAGTTCATCGCGATGCCCAGCATGTCCGCGTGGCCTTTTGAGATCCCGCTGACTACGGCGAGCACAATGAGCCCCAGTATGTCGTCGATCACGGCCGCGGCTAGGATGACCCGGCTGGCTCGCAGGCTCAATAGTCCGCGTTGTCCGAGCACGTGCGCCGTAACGCCCACGCTGGTGGCCACCAGCGACGCCCCGACAAACAACGATTCAGGAGTGGACGACCCCAGCGAACGCATGAAGTACCAGCCGGCGGCCATTGGCGCGATGACGCCCAGGGTGGCGACCGTGAGTGCGGTTCCGCGCACCTTCCACAGGTCGGCGGGATTTACTTCGAGGCCGACGCGAAACAACAGGAACATCACGCCGAGTTCGGCCAATGTTTCGATGGTCGCGTTCGGCGCCACCCAGTTAAGCACACTCGGGCCCACCAAGACGCCGGCGATAATTTCGCCGAGGATGGCTGGCTGTCGTAGCCATTCGAACACTTCTGCCAGTAGCTTGGCCGCCCCGAAAACGATCAGCATCATTACGGGAACGGACACGGAAGTGTCGGCGTGCATAGGTCAGGCCCTGCGCGCTCGCATCAAAGTCAACAGTCCGGTGGCGAGCAGACCCGCCACTACGGGGACGACCGGTACTCCCATACGAATCAACGCCGCGCCGACGATAAACGCGGCGGCTGCAAAGTGACGCCAGTTTAGATTCATCGCATTACCATCCATGCCGAGCAGAGAAACAGGAACAAAAGCGCGACCAGCGGTCCGCGGAGAGACGTTTTCCATTGCGGTTTCTGCGTGCCTTCGCGCCGCAGTTTCCGTATATCGGCGAGATGGCACCGCGCCACCGCCGCTTCCTGACCGGTTTGAGCCAGATCGAGGGCCTGCAGCATTTCCTGTTCGGCACGTTCGAGCGCCCGAATACGGTACAGGAGTTCGGCGTGTTTCAATCGCGCCCAGAAGTGATTCGGATCGAGGTCGATGGCACAGTCGAGCGCGTCGAACGACTTGTACACATCGAAGTTCATGGCGTAAGCCATTCCGAGGCACGTGCGAAGGTCCGCAGAGTGGGGAGCCAACTCGCAGGCGCGTTCGAGACGCTCGATAACAGCAGTGCGTTCCTGGGGCGAGAGCGTGTGGGGGTCGCGCCAGGTTACGCCCGGCAAGGATGCCGGGCGCAAGTTTGTTTCGAGAGGTTGCAGTGCGGCAGCGGCCATAAGTTACGCCCCTGCGGTACGCGGTGTGCGGAGTTCGAACTCGGGATATCCGAGCGCGCCCATTTCGGGCAGATCGAGACCTTCGAGTTCGGCTTCCGCCGACACCCGTTGACCGATGATCTTTTCGATGACCATGTTGGATACGAATGTCAAAGAGAAGACAACGCCGACGAGAGCGGAGACGCCGATCAGTTGAGCAACTAACTGGCTGGCATCACCGTAAAAAAGGCCGGTAACGGAGCCCGTCACGCCGTTCCAGGATCCACCGTAGTTGCTTCTGCCGTCCGCGAACAGCCCCACCGAGATGACCCCCCAGATTCCATTCACGCCGTGCACCGAGATGGCGCCCACCGGATCGTCAACCTTCATGACGCGATCGACGAACTCGACGGAAACGCATACCAGCACGCCCGCGATGAGGCCGATGATCATCGAGCCGACAGGGTTCACGAACCCCGACGGAGCAGTGATGGCCACCAAGCCCGCCAACAGGCCGTTGCCGCTCATCGAGGCATCGGGCTTTCCGTACCGGGTCCACATGTAGAGCATGGCTCCGAAACCACCCGCCATGCCAGCGAGCATCGTGTTCACGGCAACCGAACTGATACGAAGATTGCCATTACCCGACGCGCCGAGCGTCGATCCGGGGTTAAAACCGAACCAACCGAAAGCGAGGATAAAGCAGCCGAGGAGCACGAGAACGATGTCGTGGCCGGGAATTGCATGTGGCTGGCCGGTGCGCGAATATTTGCCGATGCGGGGACCGACAATAAGCGCCAGTGCCAGCGCGCTGAGTCCGCCTACGGCGTGTACTACCCCCGAGCCTGCGAAATCCACATACCCTTTGCCCAACCCGAAGTTGGTGCCGAGTGTTGCCAGCCAACCGCCGCCCCACGCCCAATTTGCGAACAGCGGGTAAGTGAAGGCGCCCATCACAAAGGACGAAACGATAAAGGCTGCGAACTTCCAGCGCTCGGCCGCGGAGCCGGTGACGATGGTCAGGGCCGTGTCCATGAACACCATCTGGAACAGGAACACCACCATAACGCCCACGTCATAGGTGCCGTTGTGCATCAGGAAGTAGCCGTTCTGCCCGAACAGCCCGAAGCTCTTCCCGAAGAGCGTGATGCTGAACTCCGAAGACAGCGGGGTTACACCGCCGAGGTTGGCGACGCCGCCGACGCCGCCCATTTGCAAGGCGAAGCCGATGAGCCAATACGACAGCATGCCGACGCCGTAGACCGCGAAGTTCATCATCATCGTGTGATTCGCGTTCTTGGCGCGGCAGAGGCCGGTTTCGACGACGGCGAACCCTGCCTGCATGAACATAACGAGGAAGCCGGTTACCAGCGTCCAGACGAAGTTGATCGCGATCTTGTTCTGCCCGACCTGGTTGACCAGGTCAGGAACCGTCAGTCCCTTCTTCGAATCCGACACAGCAACGTCTGCCGCGGTACCAGTGAGAGATCCATCGGGATCACCCTTGGCGCGAACTTCGGCCTTGGGCACGTCGATGTTTTTGAGGTCTTGGTCGGTTAGGGCGACCGGCGCAGGTGCAGGCGCCGCGGGAGCCGCGGCGGGAGCTTGCGCGAAGATGCAAACGCTCCACAGCATCACGGAGGCGAGTAGGAGCTTCTTCATTTCCGTTCCTTTTGCCAGATCGCGTTGTTGATCGCGGCTTTATTGATGAGCCCGATGATTCCGAACAGGCTGATGGCGATTCCCGCCAGCGCTATTCCCATTCGTGCCCCAGTTGCCGTCGACAGCGTAAGTGACGACAGCGTTATCAGAAAACCCAAAACTGTGATAGCCACTCCGGCCCAGGTCACCGTTCATTCCCTCCTTACGAAGCCTTCTCTTCCGCGCTTTTGATGCGGCGGAAGATAAAGGCTGAACCAATCGCCATCGCGATTCCGACGGCAACCAGAAGCACGTTTCCGCTCAGCGCCAACCCGGCAGCCAGAATTACGAAGGCGGCCAGAAAAACGATGAGCGCAACGGCCTGCATCGAATGTGAACCCATTGAGACACCTCCAGCGTTTGAAATCGCCCGGAACATTCTCCGGGCAGGCATTCGAAATTAAAGCGATTTTCTAGTAACTCAGAGACAGCCGACGGAGGCTTTGATGCGGCGAGGCAAAGTAGCTGGACAGGGCTTGTCGATGAGTGTAGCGGCAGCGGGCCCGGAGTACCAATTCAAAATTCAAATAGGTGGGATTAGAAATTTGCGTTTGGGAAAGACGAGAGTTCGTAGCATCATTCTGAAAAGCCACCTCGTCTTGGGCTTAGGTCGGTGTGTTAGTTGCGCCTCGTTCCGCGCCACCCTGCCAGATACCGTACCACGGGAGTCTACCACATGAAGAAGATAGAAGCGATCATTCAGCCACACCGGCTGGATGAGGTCAAAGATGCCCTGATACAGATCGGGATCGAAGGAATGACGATCACCGAGGTGCGCGGCCACGGTCGGCAAAAAGGGCATAAGGAAGTTTATCGGGGACAGGAATATGAAGTGTCCTTCCTGCCGAAGGTCAAACTGGAGATGATCGTTCCCGCGGAGCGCTCGGAAGAAGTGGTTAGCGCGATTATGTCCGCGGCCCGCACCGGCAAAATCGGCGATGGAAAGATTTTTATCTACGACATCGGCCAGGCCGTCAGGATCCGCAACGGAGATAGCGGAGTTCTGGCGCTGTAAGGAAAGTGAATCCGGGCACGACTGTACGCAACGAACGCTGTGAGGAGTTCTCCCGGTCTGCCGGTTAGTTCGTCAGCGTTGTTAATAACCAACCTCGTCCGTTACTGCCACACCGTGCGTGGTCAACAGAAAAATTGCTATGGGGGCCACATGTTTCAAGTTGATTCAATTTTGCGCACCGCCTTAGCGGCGGGCGTTTTCGGTATCTGTCTATATGCGCAGACTGCGGACCAATCCACGCCGACGGCGGCGCCGCAGCCTACAACGAACGCAGCGCCTGCCGGCAGAAACTGGACCTTCGGAGGTGTGCAGGTGAGCGGGTCCGTGGACGGTTACTACGTCCTGAACGGAAACCATCCCGCTTCGGGTTTCAACCAGGTTCGCGCGTTCGATGTCTATCCGGACCAGCCGGATCTGAACGTGGCTAAGCTTGCGCTGGAGTATTCACCGGCTCCACTGGGATTCCGCGTGGATTTCGGGTTCGGCGAAGGCTTCAATGCGTTTCACTGGTTCGATCCCAATCGCGATCTGATCGGGTTCCACCATATCCAGCAGGCTTACATTTCGTTCAAGCCGAAGAGCTGGCACGGAATCGAGATCGACGGCGGCAAGTTTTTCACGAGCGCCGGCGCTGAACTGACCGATACTCAAGTGAACTGGAATTACTCGCGTTCCCTTTTGTTCGCGTTCGGACCTTACTACCACGTCGGCGTCCGCACAAGTTTCCCGGTAGGTAAGCATTTCACCGGCGGCGTCCAGTTTGTGAATGGCTGGAACGATCTTGTGGACAATAACACGGGCAAGACGATGGGATTCACGGGAACATTCGCGGCGGGTAACATCAGTTGGTCGAACACTTACTATGCCGGCCCGGAACATACGGATACAAACCAGGGATGGCGGCATTTCTACGATTCGGTGTTCAATGTGACGGCGGGCAAGAAGACCAGTATCTATGTGAACTTCGACTACGGCGTGGATCGTAATGCCGCCGGCGGCGGAGCGAGTAAGTTCTATGGGATCGCCGCGGCGGCTCATTACACGCTGACCCCGCGCATCTCTTTCTCGCCGCGCGTCGAATGGTACAACGACCGCGATGGCTTCGCTACCGGAATGGCGCAGAAGTTGAAGGAATACACGCTCACTGCGGAGTACAAGATGTTCGAAGGCTTTCTGGGCCGCCTGGAATGGCGCCAGGATTTCTCGGATCAGCCGTTCTTCCATCGTGGGAACGATGAGCTGGTAATGCACCAGCCGACGCTGATCGTAGGCCTGGTGGCTTACTTCGGACCGAAGCACTAAGTTCCTTGATGAGGGGCCGGCTGCCCGGCCGGCCCTGCTTGTGACCCTTCCGTTCCGCTACCTTCCGTTCCCTGGTTCCATCAGTTCGTCACAACGTCGCGCAGTAGCTGTTCAGATCGATTCAGCCACAACGAAAAAGAGCCGGAGGCCCGAAGGCACAACCGGCTCTTTCCGTTCGCCCGTTTGGACGCGGGGAACTAAATATCGTAATACAGCGCAAATTCGTATGGGTGCGGCCGCAGACGGATCGCATCCGCTTCGCTCTTGCGCTTATACGCGACATAGGTTTCGAGCAGCTCTTCGGAGAAGACGTCGCCTTTGAGCAGGAACGCATGGTCCTCCTCCAGGCATTCCAGCGCTTCTTCGAGCGAAGCCGGCATCGACGGCACGTTCTTCATCTCTTCCGGCGAGAGGTCGTAGATGTCCTTGTCCAGGGACTCGCCCGGCTCTAACTTGTTCAACACGCCATCCAATCCGGCCATCAGCATTGCCGAAAACGCGAGGTACGGGTTGCAGGACGGATCGGGTGGACGGAATTCGACGCGCTTCGCCTTCGGGTTGGCGGAGTACATCGGGATGCGGACGGCGGCCGAACGGTTGCGCCGCGAATAGGCGAGGTTTACCGGCGCTTCGTAGCCAGGGACCAGCCGTTTGTAACTATTGGTGGTGGGAGCGATGATTGCCGAAAGCGCCCGAGCGTGCTTCAGAAGACCGCCGATATACCACAGTGCCATCTGGCTGAGGCCGGCATACATATCCCCCGCGAACAGCGGATTGCCGCCTTTCCAGAGGCTCTGGTGCGTATGCATTCCGCTGCCGTTGTCGCCGAACAAGGGCTTGGGCATGAACGTCACGGACTTGCCGTACTGATACGCGACGTTGCGGATGCAGAACTTGTAAGTCATCATGTTGTCGGCCGACTTTACAAGCGTGTCGAACCGCTGGTCGATCTCACACTGTCCGCCCGTTGCAACCTCATGGTGATGACATTCGATGTTGAGCCCACAATCGATCATCGTGTTCACCATCTCGGCGCGGAGATCCTGATAGTGATCGGTGGGCGGTACCGGGAAGTATCCTTCCTTATAACGGGGACGGTAGCCCAGGTTGTTTTCTTTGCGTCCCGAATTCCAACGCCCTTCTTCGGCGTCGATGAAATAAAACCCTGAATGCTGATTCTGGTCGAACCGAACGTTATCGAAAATGAAAAACTCTGCTTCCGCGCCGAAATAGGCCGAATCCGCCAACCCGGAGTTCTGTAGATACAACTCAGCCTTGCGAGCGATCCATCGCGGGTCACGATCGTAGTGCTGGCGCGTAATCGGGTCGATGACGTCGCAAGTCATCACCAGCGTCCGCGTTTCCGTGAATGGATCCATGAATGCGGTTTTCGAGTCGGGAATGAGGAGCATATCGCTCTCATTAATCGCGGCCCAACCGCGGATACTCGAACCGTCGATACCGAACCCTTCCTCGAAGGAATCCTCATCGAGCTGAGAGATCGGGTAAGAAACGTGTTGTTGGAGGCCGGGCAGATCGGTGAATCGAAGGTCGAACTGCCGGGCCTCCTTCTGTTTCGCAAATTCCAGCACTTCTGTGGGACTCATCAGACCTCCATGCAGATATGGATTACAGGCGCGTCGACAAGGACAAATGCTGTAATCAGATAACGAATCAGAATATCACACGGGCGTATTCTGCCCCTGGCTCGTTGGAGATAGAATTATTCGCCCGGGAAGATAGAAAAAATTGATGGCCCAACATTCTCCCATGACGGCAGTTGCAATGAGCCGTGAAGACCGTATCAGATAAGGGATACCGGATCGAACCTTGATTCTTGAAGCCCGAAACATCTCGAAGTCCTTCTCGGGAGTACAGGTGCTCGACAACGTGTCGCTCAGCGTTGAAGCGGGCCGCGTACAGGCGCTGGTCGGTGAAAACGGCGCCGGGAAGTCGACGCTGATGAAGATTCTGGCGGGGCTGCTCGCTCCGGATTTGGGCGAGGTTGTATCGGCCGGACACTCGACAGTCGCGATGATCCATCAGGAATTGATGCCGTTCATGGATTTGACGGTCGCCGAGAACATTGCTATCGGCCGCGAACGATTCTGGATCGATCGCAAGGCGATGCGCGAGGCGGCGGCGCGCGTGCTCGGGTTGTTGGGCGCGGATATCGACCCTGGCCGCAAGATGCGCGGACTCAGCATCGCCGCAATGCAGATGGTGGAGATTGCGAAGGCCCTGGCGCGCGAAGCGGGTGTGGTTCTGATGGACGAGCCGACCTCCGCGCTGCCGGCGCACGAAGCCGAAGCGCTTTTTCGAGTCGTCGGGGAACTGGTGCGGCGCGGGGTGGCAGTGGTCTATACGTCGCACAAGATGGACGAGATCTTTCGCTTAGCGGAGACGATCACGGTGTTGAGAGACGGACGGCGGGTGGCAATGCAGCCCGCGGCTGAGTTGAACGAAAGGCAACTGATCGCGTTGATGGTGGGGCGCGAGATCGACGGTCTTCAGCCGACGGATCAGACCGCGCCAGGAGATCCGATCCTCGAGTTGCAAGGGCTGGGGAGGACAGGATGTTTTCAGGACATCAGTTTCAGCCTGAGGCGTGGCGAGATCGCGGGTATCGCCGGACTGATGGGTGCCGGGAGGTCTGAACTGGCGAGTGCCATCTTCGGCCTGGTTCAGGCAGATACGGGCGCCATCCGGGTGAAGGGACGCGCGGTTCGAATCGCTTCGCCGGCGGACGCGATACGGAGCGGAATCGCGATGGTGACCGAGGACCGTAAGGGTTCCGGCATTGTGCCCGCCATGTCCGTGAAGGAGAATCTGACGCTGGCGGCGCTGAAGCGAGTATGCCGCGGACCTTGGATCGACCGGAGTGCCGAAAAGTCTACGGCAGACGAACAAATGCGGACGTTCAACATTCGGGCCCGAAGCCGCGACCAGCAGATTCAACGGTTGAGCGGCGGCAACCAGCAAAAGGTGCTGATTGCGCGGTCCATGCTCTCGCATCCGGACATCCTCATCCTGGATGAACCCACTCGCGGAATCGATATCGGCGCGAAGGCGGAAGTACACGCGATGATGCGGACGCTGGCGCGCCGGGGCATGGCGATACTGATGATCTCATCGGAAATGCCGGAGGTCCTCGGCGTCAGCGACCGTATTTTCGTGATGCGGCAGGGCGCGATCAGCGGCGAGTTGGACCCGCGGCGAACCACACAAGAGGAGATTCTCGAACTTGCGATCCCGAATTGAAAGCGGGCGCTGGGGGCGTCTGGGCCTGATCGCAGCGCTCGTCATTCTCTCGGCGGCGTTGTCGATATTGCGGCCGACATTCCTGACGGTGCCGAACCTGGTGAACCTGGTGCGCCAGATTTCGATCAACGGCATCCTCGCAGTCGGCGTGACGTTCGTGCTGCTGACCGGCGGCGTCGATCTTTCGCTGGGTTCGCTGGTCGCGCTGACGGGCGTCATCGCGGCGGAGATGGCGCATCCCGATCAGTTTCCACTTCTCGTGCCGGTGCTGGCGGGAATCGCTACCGGCGGTTGCTGCGGAGCGGTGAACGGAATGGTGGTGACCGTCGGCCGCGTGGCGCCGTTCATCGTCACGCTCGGAATGATGACCGCGGCGCGGGGACTCGCACTGGTGGTGAGCGATGGGAGGCCGGTCTCCAACTTGAGCCGGGGTTTCGCGGCCATCGGGAGTGGAGACCTGTTGGGAGTGCCGGTGCCGGTGCTCATATTGTGCGGCGTCGCGGTGATTGCGGCGGTTGTCTTATACAACCTGCGGATTGGACGTTATCTGTATGCGGTCGGGGGGAACGAGAATGCCGCGCGAGCGTCGGGCGTCCGTGTCGGATGGGTGAAGATGTTCGCCTATGTCGTGTCGGGCGCAATGGCCGGCCTCGCAGGCGTAGTGCTGGCGGCACGCATTACAACGGGCCAGCCGAACGCGGGTTTTGGCTACGAGCTGGATGCGATTGCCGCGGTGGTCATCGGCGGCACGAGTCTTTCAGGAGGAGTGGGCGGCGTTGGTGGAACCATTCTCGGCGCGCTGTTGATGGGCGTGATCAACAACGGCCTGGACCTGCTGAATGTGCAATCCTATTTCCAGCAAATCGTCAAAGGCGTGATCATCGTCGGAGCAGTGTGGATGGACAGGAGTAAGAGCCAGTGATTCAAAGGTTCGCTGCCGGCGTGCTGGCGGCAATGTTGTTGGCGAGTTGTGGCTCGCATGGGCCCGAGCCCGGCGCCTCTGGACAGGTGACGATCGGCGTTTCGCTGATGAACCTCTCCAACGAATTCATCGTGATGTTGAACCGGACTCTGGAAACGAAGTCGAGGAACCTGGGAGTCCGGCTGATCGTGAATGACGCGCAGCGCAGCGCCGATCGCCAGGTACAGCAAGTGGAGAACTTCGTCGCCCAGAAGGTAGACGCCATCATTCTCAATCCTTGCGAGGTGGAGGCCAGTTCGCCCGCGGTGGACCAGGCGATGGCCGCTGGGATACCGATTGTGAACGTCAATTCGGAAACGCGCTCGGCTCCGACAGCATTTGTGGGATCGCGCGATGAAGAGTCGGCGCGGCTGGCGATGGAGTACATTGCGAAGCGCTTGGGCGGCAAGGGCAACATCGTGATGATGCACGGATTCATGGGACAGGCGGCGCAGATCAAGCGCGACGCGGGTGCACGGCAGGTGCTGTCGAAATACCCGGATCTGAAATTGATCGCCGATCAGACCGCGGAATGGGACCGTGCGAAGGCGATGACGCTGATGGAGAACTGGATTCAGGCCTACGGGCCGAAGATCAACGCGGTGTTCGCCCAAAACGACGAGATGGCCATGGGCGCGCTGTCCGCGTTGGAACAGGCGAATCTGAAAGACAAGATTGTAGTGGTGGGCGTGGACTCGATCGCCGATGCGCTCCACGCGGTGAAGGACGGACGGCTGGATGCGACCGTCTTTCAGGACGCGAAGGGACAGGCCGCGGCGGCACTTGAAACGGCGGTGGCGATTGTGCGAAAGCAGCCTTTCGAAAAGCAGAAGTACATCCCGTTCCAACTCGTGACGAAGGACAACGTCGCCCAGTTCCTCAACTGACAGGCAATAGAATGACAAGGGACGGCAGGTGCCGCCCGCTTACTCATGCAACGAGTCGCATTTATCTTCTTCGCCGCGCTGCTCACTCTCGGCGGGCAGGACGTTCCGCGGATTCAACTGGAAAAGATCGCATCCGGGTTCCGGTATCCCACGGCGCCCATCTGGTCGCGCGATGGATTCCTGCTGTTTGCCGATACGCCCGCGAACGTCGTGATCCGGTGGATGCCCGGGCAAAAGCCCGAGACCTATTTGGAAGACCTGAATGGACCGGCCGGGCTCGGGTTCGATACGTCGGGGCGATTGTACATCTGCGAAGGGCGGGGACGCCGCGTGATCCGCGTGGACAAAAAGAAGAAGATCGAACCCCTGGCCGAGGAGTGGCAAGGCAAGCACCTGAACGCGCCGAACGACATCGCGGTGCGGCGCGATGGTCACGCGTGGTTCACCGACCCGGCTTTCGGATACCAGCAGGATTCACGTGAACTTGATTTCTACGGTGTGTTTCGAATGTCCTCGAAGGGGGAAATCGAACCCATCGCAAAGTGGACGACGCGGCCGAATGGCATCGCGCTCTCGCCGAACGGACGAACTCTCTACGTGGCCGATTCCGATCGCCGCGCCGTACGGTCGTTTGAAATCGATCGCGGCGGGAACGCTTCGAACGAACGGATGTTCGCCGCGAATATCGAGGGTATTCCGAACGCGATTGCCATTGACGAGAAGGGGAATGTCTATGTTGCCGGACGCAACATCAACGTCTACTCGCCAGAGGGGAAGCACGTCGATCGCATCGAGTTCGGCGACCCAATCTCGGGGTGCGCATTCGGCGAAGGGGATCTACAGAGCCTGTTCGTTACTGCGGGACGTTCCTTATACCGGGTACGATTGGACGTGAAGGGAGCCCTCCAGCATTAGCGAAAGCAGCCGGCGCTATCCTCCGCGCCCGATCCTCGGTGTCGGAGCAATAATGTTCCGCGGTGACGAGATTCTGCTCGTGGAGCGCGGCCGCGAACCCCTGAAAGGATTCTGGTCGCTGCCGGGCGGAGTTGTCGAGACCGGCGAGAAGTTGGAGGAGGCGATCTGCCGCGAAGTTCTGGAAGAAACCGGACTGGTGGTGCGCATCGAGCGGATGTTCGAGATCTTCGAGCGCATCATCCGCGACGCGAATTCTCGTCCCGAGTACCATTACGTGCTGATCGATTATATCTGTGAGGTTACCGGCGGCAGCCTTGCGCCGAACGACGACGTCAACCGGGCGGAGTGGGTATCGCAACAGAAGTTAACGGAGTACCGTCTTACGGAGGGAACGCTCGAAGTAATCGAGCGGGCATTTGCCGCGAATGCAAGTCACCAGCGCTGACATACTCGAATTCGAATCGCTTCGGGAATTGATTGGCCGCTATATCTCGAGCCCGTTGGGACGCCGGGAGTTGGACGCGGCTTCGCCGACGTCGGATCGCACGCTCGTCGAATCGACTCTCGCCGAAACCGCGGAAGCGATGGAATATGCGCGTGCGGCCTCGCAGCCTCAAGCCGCGTCGCGGGCCGCCGTCATTCGTGTGAAGTTCGCGAATGTTCCCGATTCGGCGGAAGCCGTCGGGAAGCTGCGGATCGAAGGGGCGGTTCTGGATCCGCGCCAGATCTACGATCTCGGCCGTTTGCTCGACCAGGCGGGGGAAGCGCGGTCGCTGATCACGAATGTGACGGAACGCTTCCCGCGACTGTCGGCGCGTGCCGAAGGCATCGCCGATTTCCGCGATGTGCTGCGCGATCTGGACGGCAAGATACTCCCGGATGGGACGGTTGCCGACGATGCGAGTGTCGCGCTGAAACGTCTGCGCCGCGAGATCGAAAAGCAGCAGAAGCAAATTCAGGATTCCTTGGAACGGTTTTTGCGCGTGCATCGCGAAGAGGGCACGCTGCAGGAAGAGTTCGTCACCATTCGCAACGAGCGGTTCGTAGTGCCGATCGTGGCCGGGCAGCGGCGACGGGTGGATGGTGTGATCCACGCCGCTTCAGCCAGCGGACACACGCTGTTCGTCGAGCCGATGGAGACCATCGACCTCAACAACGAGCTTGTCCGGCTGAAAGAAGAGGAATCCGCGGAGATAACGCGTATCCTGCGCGATTTGACCGAGCGGCTGCGCGAGCATGCCGACGATATCGGTTATGCCTTCGAAGTGATGGGGCAACTCGAGTTTCTGTTTGCGAAAGCCAGTTTCGCGTCGGATTTCGATTGCGTTGTTCCTGGCTTTAGCCCCGACCTCGACCGCCGTCTGCATCTGAAGGATGCACGCCATCCGTTGCTGCAGGACGTGCTGCGGAAACAGCACAAGCGGGTGGTACCGATATCGGTGACCCTCGACGAGCGCTGCCGCACGCTGCTGATCAGCGGTCCGAACACCGGCGGAAAAACGGTATCGATGAAGACCGTGGGACTGCTGGCGTTGATGGCGCATGCGGGATTCCCGGTACCCGCGGCAGAGGCGGTGTTCCCGATCTTCCAACAAGTGCTGGCGGACATCGGCGATCAGCAGTCGATTCAGGAAAGCCTGAGCACCTTCTCGGCGCACATTCACACGATCCGGCGCATGCTCGAGGTGGTGAACATGGACGCATTGATCCTGCTGGACGAGCTCGGGCGCGCGACGGATCCGGAAGAGGGCGGGGCTCTGGGGGTCGCGATCCTGGATACGTTCCGCTCGGCGGGCGCGTTCACGCTCGCGTCCACTCACCTGCTGGCGATCAAGATTTACGGCGCGAATACCGAAGGCGTATTGAACGCCTCCATGGGGTTCGACGAACAGACGCTGGAGCCCACCTATATACTTCGAACCGGCGCACCGGGAAAGTCGGCGGGGCTCGACATCGCGACGAGGCTCGGCCTGGAGCAGCAATTGATTGACCGTGCGCGCAGCGTCATGAGCACGAGCGAGCGCGATATTCAGCGTTTCCTGGGCGAACTGCACGAGCGCCTGGAGCGGGTATCGCAACTCGAGGAGGAACTGAAATCCGAGCGGGCCCGCCTGGAGCAGCGCGAGCAGGCACTCGAGCGCGATTCGGAGAAGAGGCTGCAGGCGAAGATCCGACAGGTTGAGCAGCAATCGGCGGAACTCGCGCAGCAGTTCGAATCGCAAGCCAAGCAGACCATCGAGGAGATCACGCGGAACGTTCAGCAGCGGAAGGCCGCGGAGAATGCGCTGCGGAAAGTCGCGAAGACGCGCCGCGAGTTTTTGGAGAAGGCGGAGACGATCGCCGACGAATCGCGTCCCACGACAGCGCAGGCGCCGAAGCGGATTCCGATTAGCGAGGGCGTGCGCGTGCGTTTGAAAGGGGTGCGGCAACCGGCGCGGGTTCGGCGGCGCACGGGGGACATGATCGAGGTGGAGGCCGGTTTCCTGAAGATGCAGGTCTCGATCGACGATGTCGAAGAAGTGCTGCCGCCCGATGATGTAGCGAGCCGCTTGCCCAAGGGGGTCTCTTACGAGCAGGGTCCGCGGTGGGACATTTCGTACCGCGAGATCAACATTATCGGCAAGCGGGCCGAAGAGGCGGTGGACCAAGTCGATAAGTTTTTGGATTCGGCTGCACTCGCGGAAGTGGATCGTGTGCGCATCGTGCACGGGCATGGAATGGGGATTCTGAAGCGCACGATCTCCGACCTGTTGTCGCACAATCCGCACGTAGAGAAGTTCTACCCGGCGTCACCGAGTGAAGGCGGAACGGGCGCGACGATCGTCGAACTGAAGGTGTAGGCTGCAGCCTGACGTTCAGGCTTCGGCGGCGTTCTCCAGGTTCTGCGGCATCAGCGGTGGTTCAGGCTCAGGCGTCGCGGCGGCGAGCACCTGCTCGCGGAACGTATAGATCCCCAATTCGCTGGACCAGGTCCACAGGCGCGCGGAAATGCGTGCGAGCACGTACACCTGGCGAGTCACAAGCACCGCGATCACCATCGCCGCCGAGCCCTGACCCATGACTTCGGTCAGCAGGTGGTAGGCGAGCAGCAGCAGTCCGGAGATCAGCGCGCACACCCAGTACACTCCGAACGCCCGGCCCGGATTGCGAAAGACAAACCGGATGGACCGCAGGGTCGCGCGCAAGGCGCTGCGCGTCAGGCCCGCAACGCACTCGATCTTGGCGAAGTCGAAAATCATGTTCACGATTCCGAACAGCGCGAGGATCAGCAGAAACTGCGCCCCATTCAGCAGGACCCACGGCCAGGCCACCATACTGTCGCGGCGCATGTGGGCCAGCAACGCTGAGATCGCGGAGACAGCAGCGATCGCGATTCCATAGAACACCAGAGAGATCAACATAAGGCGGAACAGCCGGCCGAAGAAGCGGGCCGACGCGCCGAAGAATGTGTCGTCCTCATCGTGGAAAACGGCAATGGCGCCACCCGCGAGAAACGTGCTGACCATCAGCATCAAGCCCGCGATCACTGCGCCGGCCGTGCTGACCGCGGTCCAGGGCGCGCCCGTGTATTGATTGACCATCTCCATTAGAGCCGCGGGGTCGAAGTTCGAAAACAGGCGGTCGCTTTCGAGCGAATGAGCGTAGCGGGCGCCGAGCATCGCCGCGAGCGGGGCAACAGCCAGCACCGCGGCGGCGATATTCACCAGGTAAAAGAAGACGATCACCTTCTTATGCCGGAGCAGCAGGCGCGCGCCTCGGGAAAGTGCGACGGATGTCGTCATAGTGCTCCTAAGCTGCAAGCGACAACGTCTGGATCGCCTGCTGAATCCAGAACAGCAGTGAAGAGGTCCATTTGAACGCTGTCCCCTGCCTTCGTTTCTCCACCCAACTGTTGTTGGCCCAATTCACGTCGAGCAGAAGTTTGTGATCCGGGTCAACTACGACCGATGCGACCTTCGATGGCTTGACGATCTCGTAGCGAACCCACCGGTATTGGCCATCCCAGTGACGCTCTTCCGTCTCCCCGTTTTCGAATCGGATCAAAACATCGACAGGGTAGACGATTTCGCCCTCACGACGGACAGTCACCTTCGTCCTGAACGTTTCCTTCTTCTGATTCCGGGTTTTCTCGTCGATTTTGGAAGCGTCTTCCGCACTCACGGTTCTTTTCTTTGCGCCCTCATCGAACACACCGCGGCCGGCGCCGACCGGATCGCATTGGACATTGGCGACCGAGTAGTCGGCGACATTCGATCCGTATAGAAACTCGCGGAAGAACCAACCCATATCCTTGTTCGTAACCGTGTTCACTACACTGATGAAATCGGGCGCAGCGGGGTGGCCGAACTTCCAGCGCTGATAATACGTGCGCATCACCTTGCCCATGGTGTCTTCGCCGATGGTGTTCTCGAGCGTTCGCATCATCCCCCCGGTGCGCATATACGAATTCAAGCCATAGCTGAGCGAATTCTGATATTGCCAGCCGTAGCGAAAGAGGTCGTCGGCTTTTGGGGCAGCCAGATAGGCGGCGCGGTTCAAAGTGTCGGACGTCATCGTGGGCACGCGCATGACCAGCGATAGAGGAATCACCACTCGTGGCGAGAGGTTTACGGGGCCATAGGCCTTGTCCATTATCTTGCCGGTCGAGTAAGTGTTGAACCCCTCGTCCATCCACGCCTCTTCGAACTCGTTGGTAGCCACCTGCCCCTGCCAATATTGATGGCCGAACTCGTGAACGACCACCTCCTCGGGATCACCGTCGTTCTTCCCGATGATCCACGATGTGCCCGCCGTGATGAAGGTCGGGTACTCCATACCTCCTGCGCCTCCCGCGCCCGCCGGAGGATCGACGACTGTGATGGTCGAATGCGGATAGCGTCCGTACCAGAGTCCGAAATATTTAATGGCGTTGCGAATCGCGCGGAAATGACGCTCCCTCTGGCTGTCGTGCTCGGGCTGAAGCAGTAGGATCATCTGCACGTTGCCGAGCCGCGCTTCCTCGTGCGAGATGCCGAGGTGACGCGTGATCTCGGTCAACTCAGTGGGGGACACTTCCCGCTCAGCATCGAACGTCTGAACATAACGCCGGTAGCCCGGCTGCGCAGTCCAGGCGAAATCGTGAATATTCTCTTCGTGAAAGATGTGGGTGGTGGTGCCATCCGAATTCTTCAACTGCCCCGTTTCGATACCCGTGGCGCCCATAACATAATTCGAAGGAAGTGTCAGCCGCACGTCGTACTTGCCGAAATCGGCGTAGAACTCGGTATTCGCATGGAATTGATGGCAGTTCCACTGCGATGTGGTCGCGTACCTCGTGCCGGCTTTCTCCCAAACGCCAATTTTCGGGAACCACTGTCCGCCGAGGTAGAAATCGCCGTGGAAGCCGGTGCGCGCGAAGACATGCGGGAACTTAGTGAGGAAGTCGATTTCGAGTTGAATCTGCCCACCAGGGGCGACGGGTTGTGGAAGCGTGACGCGAATGACGGTCTGGTCGTCGGCGTTGCCGTCATCGGGCGCGACAAATTGGATGGCGGAAGTCAGGTCGGCGCCTCCCGCGATCTTCATCCGGTTGATGTCGATGTAGCCCCAACTGTCTTTCTCCATGCGGTCGCCGCGAAGCGAGCCGCCGGATTCACGGATGAACGTCGACTTCGTGTTTTTGAAGGCGTTCATGTAAAGGTGGAATCGAAGTTCAGGAATCGTGTCCTGCGAGTCGTTCGTCCAGGTCAGTATTTCGTGACCGCTAATCGATCTTTCGGCCGGTTTCAGGCGGGCATCGAGTGAGTAGTTCGCGATGAGCTTGACCTGCGCAAACGCACAGACGGATAGTAGGAGGCCGAGCAATGCCGTGCCATACATTTGCAGGGATTGTATCGCAGAAGCTGATGCACGGCGACGGGCGCGATGTGTCGCGTCAGCAGCTCACACTGAGAACTTCGGCGGCGGGGGAGGAGGTGGCACCGCGGGAGCAGCCGGGGGCGCGGGCATTCCGGGAGGCGGCACGTGGAACTGCTTGTACTCCGGCGGAATTTGAAACACGGAGGGCGGAGGCTCGCCGGGCATCGCTTTCCTGCAGTGCGAAATCATCTGTCCAAAACTTCCCTTCGTGCGGGTCAGCATTGGAAGGTTCAGTAACGGACTCGTCCATACCTCCGCGACGGTGTTGGAAGGCGGCGGCAGGGGTGCCTTTGGAATGTCGGGCGCCTTCGGGACTTCAGGGGCTTTCGGAACTTTCGGAGCCTCGGGCAGTTTCGGCGCGCCGGCGATGGAAGGTGCCTTAGGCAGCTCCGGGGCTTTCAGCTTGGCCATCTCTGCCATGCCGGGAACTTTGGGAAGATCGGGGACCTTCGGCATGGCGGGAGCTTTCGGCATGTCCGGCAGCTTGGGGGCTCCGGGCACCTGCGGCATTCCGGCGACCTTCGGCGCGGCTGGCGGTTCCGGTGGAGCGGGCGGCTCCGGCAGTTTGACCGGCGGGTACGTGTACTCCTTGCCCACTACCTCGTATCCTTGCAGCCAACGCTTGCCGAGATCGCGGACATTCAGCGGGTCCGCGGGGGGCGCCGGCACTTTGAACTGCGGCTGCTTCAGCTCCATATGAGGAGCGTGGAACTCGGGCTTGGCCGGGACACCCGTGTGAATGTGCGCTTCCTTCTTCAGGTGATCGAGCGTGATCGTCATCTTCTTAGCGGGATCCGTAATCATCGACGTATTCCCCGTGTCGACGCGGACCATCCCAGAGGACGACAGAAACAGGCGTGAGACAGACTCCTGAGCTGGAGAAGCAGCCTCGGCCAACTGGAGCGAGCTGGCAAACTCCGCGGAGAGCGGCTTGATGGAAGGCGGCGGTATCGGTCCCACAGCTATCACAGCGTAGCACGCCGGATGCACGCTCACGGGGTGCCCAGTCGGGCTGTGTTTGCTGTGCGAAGGCTACTTCGGAATGAGTTGATAGCTTACGAAAGCCAGGCGTTTGCTGTCGGGCGACCAAGAGGGGGCATCGAAGCTACCTTTGCCGCCGAGGAACTTGCCGAGCACTTTGATTTTGCCGTCCGCGAAGGTCAACACGCGCAGAGTGACCGGGACATCTTCGGGGCAACCCGCCGTCGCCGCATCGAACGACAGGAACGCCATCTGTTTGCCGTCCGGCGAGATATGGGGGAACCAATTGTTGAAAGCATCGGAAGTGACCGCTTCCATCCCGGTGCCGTCACTATTCATCCGCCAGATCTGCATCGTGCCGCCACGGTCGGAATTGAAATACAGGTATTTGCCGTCGGGCGAGAATTCCGGTCCGTCGTTCACGCCGGAGTGTGTAAGGCGCGTCTCCGGTCCTCCGGTTGCCGGAACTGTGAAGATGTCCGTACGGCCTGCTGTGCCCGCTGTGAACGCGATAGTCTTCCCGTCCGGCGACCATCCATGCCAGTAGGAAGCGTACTTGCCGCCCGTCACGCGCAAAGGCTTCCCCCCGCTCAGCGGCAGCGTGTAGACCGACGGCATACCTTTGTCGTTCGACTCGTCGGTGATGGCCAGAGACTCACCACCCGGCGATGCGCCGTGGTTGGCCGTACAATTCGCCGCAAAGCCCGTATCGAGAACTTCCGCTTGTCCCGATGCGATCGACAGTTTCTTCATTCGTCCGTCCTGGTTGAACAGCAGCGTCGCGTTATCGGATAGCCAGTTTGGCGCCTCGATCCGGCCTCTCGCGGTATAGGCTACGCGCCGGTCAGTCGAGGCGACGGTGATCGTCTCGAGTGTGCTGTGCAATTGCGTCGCTCCATTCGAACTCGCAGCCAACGGAGTGAGTTCGACGCGGGTGAAATCCGCGGTTTCGATCCGATCCTTGTTATGCGCACAAACGCCGATACCCACATAGAAGGTTCCGTCGAAGGGGACCCGCATCCAGCCCCCTGCAAACTCGAGCGGCTGTCCGGGAGCAGCAACGGACATATAAAAATAACCGCCTCGCTTGGTCAGCCGCAGCCGCTGCGGCCCGGAGATCCGCGACTGAATCTCATGCGTCGCAGCACCCTTCTCGTCGCGCACCTGCAGAGATGTGAGACCATCGCCGTGCAGAGCGGCGTCGGCATACGCCGAGTCCGGTTCGAGACTCTGCCGCATCATCAGGACCGCTTTTCGGTGCGGATCGCCGCCCGTTCCCTCAAACGCGATGTCGGCGGTGAGCATCGTGTCACCCGACACCTTCTTCCAAACAAATTGGAATGTATCGGTGGCGAACCACATATTCTCACCGCTGCCGCTAATTCGATAAGTGCCGGACGCCGCATCGTACCGAACCGAGCCGGGGTGCAAGACCGTCCCCACGTCGGTGTGATCCTCGAATATCCCCGTGTCGTTGCCCGGCGCTCGGGTTTGCGTGAAAGCCGCGCAAGCCAGCACGAGCAATAACGGCACCACGCGTCTGAAGGCCGGGCGAGCACGTTCCTTCATCGAGAATCTCCCACGACAGAAGTCTATCGCATGGTTTTGTCCCGGGAGTTTCTTTCGGTTTCTGAGGGAAGGGACCTCCCCAGTGCATTTCTTGTGACGTAGACGTTATCGTGGATGAGTTGCGGCAGGGTTCGGCCCAGCGCAACGTGGTGCTGGGATGAACGGGGCGCCCGTGCTTCTTGTTGTGGATGATGAGCGTAGCATCCGCGCACTGGTCACGATATTTTGGAAGCTGGCGGTTACGAAGTCATGGTCGCACAGAACGGTTCCGAAGCACTACGCCGAGACGGTACCCTGGACGTTCTCTTGAGCGACATCGACATGCCGGGAATGTGCGGAATGGAACTCGCATCGGAGTTTTCGAAGCATCGTCCGGGCGTACCGATCGTCTGCATGCCGGGTGTCGCTGAGCCGTGGTCGTCCGACGGTACGGCGCCCTCGGATCAACATTGTTTCGTCTACAAACCTTTTGGCGGCGAAACGCTTTGCGCCCAGGAATGCGCAGGGAATCCATCGCCGGAGGCCGGCGGCTTCGTGGCCATCGCAGACGGGCATTACAGAAAGAATCGTCGTTCGCAGAGGAGAAAAGCAGGACAAAATGCGACCACGAATTGTAATCGCAGATGACCACCAACTCATCGTCGAGGGTCTCCGGCGCGTGCTCGAATCCGAATTCGAGATCGTCGGGGTAGCGAGTAACGGCATCGAGTTGTTGAGCCAGGCGGAGCGGCTTGCTCCGGATATCGTCATTCTCGATATCGTGATGCCCATGCTGAATGGACTGGAGGCGGCGCGGCAACTCAAAAAGACCCTTCCCGAAGTAAAGCTGGTTTTCCTCACACAAAAGTTGGACAGGGATTATATTCAGGCGGCGTTTCGTGCCGAAGCTTCCGCTTATCTTTTAAAACAGTCCCTGGTATCCGAACTGGTTCCAGCGCTTCATGAAGTAATGGCCGGGAGGTTCTTCGTTTCTCCGGCGGCCGCCAAAACCGGACCGTATTCCCAACCGGTTGCAACTGCGACCCCCGGCGCGCTCTTCGGAGAGGTTCTCACCAAGCGCCAGCGGCAAGTTCTGCAACTTGTTTCCGAGGGAAAAACGGCGAAGGAAATCGCGGTGGTCCTCAACATTTCGCCGAAGACGGTCGAATTCCACAAGGCCGCGATCATGAACGAACTTGGCATTCGCACAACCGCGGAACTGACGCGGTATGCGCTACAGCAAGGCATTTCGGGAGATTAACCAGAACTCTACCGGTGCGGTTGCAACGAGGGTGTCTCAACCGTGGAGCGGTCTTCCAGATCCTCGACGAACAACGCATACTCCTCACCGTCGATACGGACTTCCGCCATCCGCGGCAACAGGGCTTCCCGGAGAAACTCGACGCTCGAACCCGCAGGGATAGTCACGATGATCCCGTTCCTGCGGTCAGGTTCAAGATGGAGCGCCGACACGTTTTGTAGTAATCGGTAAATCACGTCGCTTCCGATCCGCAGAGTATTTTTGTTTCTTCCAGCATGACACGTACGAATCCGGCTTGGGTACTGGGTAGATTCCTTGAACACCGCGTTCAAGCGCAGATCCGCCGGCGCCGCTCGAACTGATGCCCTAAAACCAGCCGCATCCTATACTGAAGAAGAACCCATCCACTTCCCCCAAACGACGCGGGCCCCGGCACCCGCCAGGATGGATCAATTCGGAATGTCTGATACGCCTTTCGTACATCTGCACTGCCACACCGATTATTCGCTGCTCGACGGAGCGTGCGAGATCGGACAATTGATGGACCTGGTTGTCGAACAGAAGATGCCGTCGGTAGCCATGACGGATCATGGCAACCTGTTCGGCGCCGTCGAGTTCTACAACAAGGCCAAAGAGAAGGGCGTTCACCCGGTGATCGGCTGCGAGGTGTATGTTGCGCAGCAGGGACACACGATCAAATCCGACAGCAACAGGTACAATCACCTCGTCCTGTTGTGCGAGAACCAGGAGGGCTACAAGAACCTCATCAGACTGGTCTCTACGGGCTATCTCGACGGCTTCTACTACAAGCCGCGAATCGACAAGGAGTTGCTGGCGCAACACTCGAAGGGGCTGATTGCGCTATCGGCTTGCCTCCGCGGCGACATCAATGAAACGCTGATGGCGGACCGCTACGACGAAGCCCGCCGCATCGCCTACGAGTACACGGACATGTTCGGGAAGAACAACTTCTTCCTCGAAATGCAAGACCACGGGCTGGATCAGGACAAGATTGTCATGCCCGCGGTGAACCGGCTCTCTCAGGAGACCGGCATCCCTCTGGTAGTGACCAACGATTCGCACTACCTGCGCAAGGGCGACCCGCGGATGCACGAGATTCTGTTGTGCATCGGCACCGGCAAAATGATGTCCGACACGAACCGGATGAAGTTCGCCACGCCCGATTTCTACTTGAAGAGCCGCGCCGAGATGCTGGCACTCTTCGGCGAAATCGAACATGCGATGGATCGCACCTGGGATATCGCGCAGCGCTGCAGCGTCAAACTCGAGAAGATCAAGGATCCGTTCCCGAAATTCGATGTACCCGAGGAGCACACCACCGACACGTACTTCGAGTACGTGGCCCGGCAGGGGTTCGAGAAGCGGCGCGCACGCCTGGAGGCGATGCGGGCGCAAGGCCAACTGAAGCACGATCTCGCCGAATACTCCGAACGCCTGGATCGCGAGATCAAGATCATTCATCAGATGAAGTTTTCCGGCTACTTCCTGATCGTCTGGGACTTCATCCGGTACGCGAAATCGCAGGGCATTCCGGTGGGTCCGGGCCGCGGGTCGGCGGCGGGCAGCCTGGTGGGTTATGCCATGCAGATCACGGACATCGATCCGCTTCAATACGGGCTGCTGTTCGAGCGCTTCCTCAATCCCGAGCGCATCAGCATGCCGGATATCGACATCGATTTCTGCACCAATCGCCGGGGCGAGGTGATTCAGTACGTCACCGAGAAGTACGGCCGCGAACAGGTAGCGCAGATCATCACCTTCGGCACACTCGGCGCGAAGGCGGCGATCAAGGACGTCGGCCGTGTGCTCGGCATGGGTTTCGCCGATGTTGACCGGATCACGAAACTGGTTCCCAACCAGCTCAACATCAAGCTGAAGGATGCGCTGGCGCAGGAGCCTGGCTTCCAGGAGCTGATGCGCCAGGATCCGCAGGTCAAGGACGTCCTCGAAGTCGCGCAGAAGATCGAGGGTATGGCGCGCAACGCCGGCGTGCACGCGGCGGGGGTCGTCATCTCGCCGGTGCCGCTGAAATCGCTGGTGCCACTGTACCGCACGAACCGGGATGAAATTGTCACGCAGTACGACATGGTCGGCCTGGAGAAGCTCGCGCTGCTGAAGATGGACTTCCTCGGCCTGACGACGCTAACCATCATTCAGGAAGCACTCGCACTCGTGAAGAAACACCGCGGTGTGACGCTCGATCCCGAGCAGTTCCCGCTCGACGACGCCAAAACCTACGAAGTCTTTTCGAAGGGTCAGACCAGCGGAGTGTTCCAGTTTGAATCTCCGGGGATGAGAGACATTCTGCGGCGCTATCAGCCGACGCGAGTGGAAGACCTTTGCGCTCTGAACGCCCTCTATCGTCCTGGTCCAATTCAGGGCGGCATGATCGACGACTTCATCGATCGCAAGCACGGGCGCAAGCGCGTTCAGTACGACCTGCCGGAGTTGAAAGAGGTCCTGGAAGAGACGCTTGGCGTCATCGTTTACCAGGAACAGGTGATGCAGATTTCGAATCGCCTGGCCGGTTATTCTCTGGGCGATGCCGACCTGCTGCGCCGCGCGATGGGGAAGAAGAAGGCCGAAGAAATGGCCAAGCAGCGCGACCGGTTCGTCAAAGGTGCGCGCGAGCGCGGGTTGCCGCAGAACAAGGTCGAAAAGATTTTCGATCTGATGGAGCAGTTCGCGGGCTATGGTTTCAACAAGTCGCACTCGGCGGCGTACGCCTATCTGGCCTATGTGACGGCGTATCTGAAAGCGAACTATCCCGTCGAATTCATGTCGGCCCTGCTCACGTCGGAAACGGGCAACACGACAAAGGTGGTGAAGTACATCAACGAGTGCCGCGAAATGGGAATTCCGGTGCTCGCGCCCGACGTCAATGCGTCCGACCTGAACTTTACACCCGAATACAAGGGCGAGAGCGGGGCGGTCCGCTTCGGACTCGGCGCCATCAAGAATGTCGGCGCGTCTGCTGTTGAGGCGATTATCAAAGCCAGAGACGAAGGCGGCAAATACAAATCAATTTTCGAACTGTGCGAACGCGTGGACTTAAGCGCGGTAAACCGGCGTGTGATGGAGAGCCTGGTGAAGGCGGGCGCACTGGATTCGCTGGCAGGCACACGTTCGCAACTGACTGCGGTGCTCGATTCGGCGATTGAAACCGGCCAGCGCGCCTGGCGCGACCGCGAAAGCGGCCAGAGCGGCCTGTTCGGCGATTTCTTCGGCGGCGGCAGCGAGGCTCCGGAACAGCCGCTGCCGAACGTTCAGGACTGGACCAGCCAGCAGAAACTCACCGGTGAGAAAGAGGTGCTCGGGTTCTACGTCACCGGACACCCGCTCGACCAGTACATGGACAAGATCCGCGAACTGGCGACACACACCACCGAAACCATTCAGGATCTGGGGAAGGGCGTCGAGGTGAAAATGTGCGGCATTCTCACCAACATCCAGCGCCGGCGTAACCGTGAGGGAAAGCCTTGGGCTTCGATGGTGCTCGAGGATCTCGCCGGAAGTACCGAGGCGATGGTCTTCACAACCCAATACGACAAGAACCTCACGCTGCTAAACGAGGATAAGGCGGTGCTGGTGAAAGCGATGGTGCTACCGGAAGAGAATGCGCCGCCGAAGATCTCCATCCAGGACATCATCCCGCTCGAGAACGCTCGCATTGATCTGCCGACGCTGATCGCGATCCGCGTCCCGCTCGGTGCGAACGGCCACGGGCAGAAGGCAGAAGAACTGAACGTTTTGTTCCAGCGAAAGCAGGGCGCCACCGAGGTCCGGCTCCGCCTTGAACAGCCGAGGGACTTCTCGGTTATTCTGGATGTACCGGTTAAAGTGAGACCGGACAAGGAGTTCCGCGCCGAAGTCGCCCGTATCTGCGGGCCGGAGGCACTGGAAGTTCTGGCGGTGTAACCGAACTCATGAGTCAACCTTTCCCCGAACAGCCCGTCCAACCCGAAGAATCGGAACAGCCCGCCGTCGAAATGAATCCCGCATGGCAGCGCGTGCAACTGGCGCGGCATCCAAAACGTCCCCACTCGCTTGATTACTTCCAGCGGCTGTTCACGGACTTCTACGAATTGCACGGAGACCGCGCCTTCGCCGACGATCCGGCAGTGGTGGGCGGTATGGCGAGATTCGAGGGCAAGCCGGTAATGGTGATCGGCCAACAGAAAGGCAGGGACACGAAAGCGAAATTGCACCGCAACTTCGGTATGCCGAAACCGGAAGGCTATCGCAAAGCGATGCGGCTGATGTGGCTGGCCGCGAAGTTCGGCCGCCCAATCATCAATTTCCTCGATACGCCGGGCGCTTATCCCGGAATCGACGCGGAAGAGCGCGGGCAGGCCGAGGCCATCGCCCTCAATCTTCGGGAAATGTCCCGGCTGGGCGTTCCGGTTATCGTGGTGGTGATCGGCGAAGGCGGCAGCGGCGGCGCACTGGCGCTCGGCATCGGCAACCGGGTCATGATTCTCGAGAACGCCGTCTACAGCGTGATTTCGCCGGAAAGCTGCGCGGCCATTATCTATCGCGATTCGTCAAAGGCTCCGCAGGCGGCAGCCGCGCTGAAGATGACCGCGCCGGATCTGTTGGAGCTAAAACTAATCGATGAAGTAATCCCGGAGCCCGAGGGTGGCGCGCACTTGGACTGGGATGCGGCAGCCGAGTCGATCCGATTGGCGTTGCGAGGGAGTTTGCAGGCATTATCGCCACTGACAGCGGACCAACTCATCCAGGAGCGCTACCGGAAGTTCCGTTTGATGGGGAACTTCTTCAATGAGGCCGGTCCGTGAGAAAGCCCGTTATCGCAGGCATCGTTTTTCTAGTCGCCTTCATCGCCGTTCTCCTGTTCTCCACGTTTAGCCTGATGCGAGGGCGCGTCACCGTGCAAGTCTGTATGTCGTACGAAGGCCGCACCAACTGCGGAGTCGCCTCTGGACGGTCACGCGATGCCGCGATGCGTGCCGCCGTGACAAACGCCTGCGCGCTGATATCCGGCGGCGTCACGGGTTCGCAGCAGTGCGAAAGTTCGAAGCCGGTCAGCGTGAAGTGGTTGAACGACAAATAGCGCTCTGACTCCCCACATTGATGAGCGCGTTCGCTTCTGCGGTCCGCCCGCGCATCGCGATATGCTGTTCGCAGCGAAATCGCGTCCCTATGCTGCGCTACATCTATTGCCTTCTCGCGGCCGGCAGTCTCCTGACCGCTGCCGATGTTCCCCGCATCGATCTGCACGTGCACATCCACAACGATCAAGACCCCTCGCAAAGCCTTACCCCGGCACAGACCGCGGAGATCTCGAAAAGGCTTGGAGTCCGGTTCGGGGTTCTGGCGGAGGGCGGCTGCCGCGGCGACATCCACGACGATGCGTCTCTCGGCGAGTTCATCGACTCGCTGGCGGGATTGCCGCTATGGAGCGGTCTTCAGGTGTACGGGTTCGACTGGCAGCAGTGCCTGTCGAAATCGAAGCGCGATCAACTGGACTACATCGCGGCGGACGCTCTCGTTTTCCCGGATCGCAACGGGAAAAACGTACGGCTTTGGCTTCCCGGCGTGGAGTTCCCCGACGCCGAGGATTTCATGGATCGCTATGTCGATTTCAACGCGCGCGTTCTCGCGCAGCCGATTCAGGTTTGGGCAAATCCGAGCTACCTTCCCGAGAGCCTGCAATCGCGCTATGACGCGCTGTGGACCCCGGCACGCATGGACCGGCTCATCTCAGTAGCCGTGAAGAACGGTGTCGCCATCGAGATCAACGCGCATTTCGAGATCCCGAGCCCGGCGTTCATACGTCGCGCCAAAGCGGCCGGCGCGAAGTTCTCCATCGGGTCGAACCAACACGTGCACGGCATCGGCGAAATCGCGTACTGCCTGCGTATCGCCCACGAATGCGGCCTTACCGCCGCCGATATGTTCGTCCCAGCGCGACGTCTCGAATAGCTTCCCTTAACACTGCAAGAGCAGCGGTGGTGGCGGACGATCGTGTATCCTAGCGCTCATGCGTGAAGCGGTTATCGTCGCGAGTTCGCGAACTGCCTTGGCGAAATCCTTTCGCGGATCCTTCAACCTGACGCGCCCCGACGACCTGGCTGCGCACTGTATTCGCGACGTTCTCAGCAAGACGCCCCAACTCGATCCACGCGAAATCGAGGACGTCGTGTTGGGATGCGGCCAGCCCCATGGAGTGCAGGGAACGAATGTCGCGCGGGTGGCCGCGATGCTCGCCGGACTCCCGACTTCCGTCGCCGCCACCACCATCAACCGGTTCTGTTCTTCCGGACTTCAGGCCATCGCTCTCGCGGCGTACGAGATCATGCACGAGGGCGTGGAGGCCGCGATCGGCGGCGGCGTAGAAAGCATCACGATGACTCCCCGGGACAATGCGCCGAACCCGGTCCTGAAGGAACGTCTGCCGGGGATTTACATGGTGATGGGCGACACGGCCGAAGTGGTCGCAAAACGATATCAGATCAGCCGTGAATCTCAGGACGAGTACGCGCTGCGCAGTCAGCAGCGGACGGCGCGCGCCCAGCGGGAAGGCTTCTTCGCCGGGGAAATCGCGCCGATGCGCGTCACTCGCGGCATTCTCGACAAGCCGACCGGCGAGGTCGTAGACCGGCAGGAAGTCGTCTGCGACAAAGACGAGTGCAACCGTCCCGACACGACGCTCGAAGGACTTCTGAAGCTGAAGCCGCACTTCGACCCGCACAGCGGCCAGGGCACGGTGACGGCGGGCAACACATCGCAATTATCCGATGGGGCGTCCGCCACCCTCGTGATGTCACGTTCGCGCGCCGACGAACTCGGCATTCCCTACAAGTTGATTTTTCGCGGCTTCCAGATTGCAGGGTGCGATCCGGATGAGATGGGAATCGGCCCTGTCTTCGCCGTTCCGAAACTCCTCAAGAGGACCGGACTGAAGATGGAGGATATCGATGTGTGGGAGCTCAACGAAGCGTTCGCAGTCCAGGTGATTTACTGCCGCGACCGACTCGGCATCGACGCTGACAAACTCAACGTCAACGGCGGATCGATTTCAATCGGGCATCCTTTCGGCATGACCGGATCGCGCATGGTAGGCACGCTCGCCAACGAAATGGCGCGGCGAAAGGCACGCTACGGAGTCGTTACGATGTGCATCGGCGGCGGTCAGGGAGCTGCTGGTCTCTTCGAGGGTGTCAACTGAAGCACCATGCTCAGAACACGTAGCTGACGCCGACCATCGGAGTGAACTGTTCGAAGATCCCGCGCGCCGTATTGTGGGGCGCCGGCACGATTTCCTGCCGCGGGAACGTCGTCAGATAGTCGCGAAACTCCGCTCGCAGCAGCCAGTGAGGACGCCATCGATACTTCACTCCCCCTCCGACGCTGAACACGACCTTCCATACGTCATTCGTCGTGAGAATCGCGATGTCGGGAATCGGTTGAGGAAACGGCTCGGGGCCGGCGATGAGATAGCCCTTGGCGCCAGCGCCTCCGGCAATGAACGGCCGCAACCGGTGCTCGAGTGATTTCAAGTGGAACAGGAACTCGAGCGTCAGCGCTTGCGATTGCCCCTGTATATCCGTCTTCACGCCCGGACCTTCGATGAACGGGTGGCCGTCGTGATAGAGATACCGGAATTCGGAACTGATGTAGTCCGTCAGCGCATATCCCAAATGCACACCCGCGGCAAAACGGTTGCGGATGCCCGCTTGAATGGATCCGTTCGACGAATAGATAGTTCCGTTCCGGTAGAATCCATAGCCGAAATCCGCGCCGGCTTCGTACGTTTGGCCGTACGCAGCCAGGGCTAGTACAACTCCCATCAGATACCTCATGGGTTACCCGTGTTCCAACCTAACAAAGCCCGTGGTACGCGAGCACCTGTCCTGCCGCAAGCGTTGCCTTGTTGAAGAATAGAAATCATGCTACGGCGTGCTGGGGAGATCCTTTTCGGGTACGATCTGTTTCTCAGCTACGCTCGCCTCGACGCCGAACGCTACGCCGAAACACTTCAAGCCAAGCTCGAAAGCAGCGACATTACGGTGTTTCGCGATCGTACGCATCTCGATTCGGGCCAGAATCTGGGGGAGGCTGTCGAGAAAGCGATCCGCCGCAGCCGGCGCTTCATCCTGATCGACACTCCGGGAGCACGGCAGTCAGCGTGGGTGGCGCGCGAAATCGAGTCTTACCTGGGGCGCGCTGCCGAGGGACTGATTTCCATTCGAGTGGCTGACACGTCCGATGGGCGGGCCTGGCCTCACATCAAGAACCCGGAGCGTTTGAAACAGATCGACGGGTTCAATTGGGAAGCAGAGACCGGCGAGGCGCTGGTTCACGGGAATCCGTCGGAGCGCGTGGTCTCGCGTATCGGCGGCGCTCTCTCCAGCCTTCGTGTGCGCCGACTCGTGCGTACATCGACGGTAGCGGTCATCGTCATCCTGCTGGTTCTACTGCTGCTCTCGATCTATCAGACGCGTCAGGCGATCAGTCAGCGCGAACGTGCGGTGGCTCGTCAGTTGGCGTCTGATTCGGAACTCGCCGAGCGCGACAGCATACTCAACGTGGAGTTGAGTTCCTTACTCGCGGCCGAATCCGCAAGACGAGTCGTGCTTCGCGAAAATGACGAGCGGCTCCGCGAATCGCTTCGCCTGCTGCCCCAGCGTTTGGCAGACTTCCAACAGGACGGCCACCCCGCGGCGATTGCATGTTCTCCCGACGGCAGGACCGCTGTCATCGCCGATCAAAAAGGCGGCATCCGGGCGTATCGGATTCCAACCGGTTCGGTCCTATGGGAAGCGCACCAGGGCGATGGTGTTTACGGGTTGCAGTTCAGTCCGGATGGGCGGGAAATCGCGACGGGTTCGTGGGATGGCACGGTTCGACGGCTTGCGGCTGAAACCGGAAAGGAGTTGTCGCAGGTCAAGGGAAGTGAAGCCGGCAAGGCACTCGCGTATTCACCGGGCGGAGACCACCTGCTTGCCGGGCGCCAGGATGGCACGGTCACGCTGATTCGTATTCGCGATTCCGCGCCGATCTGGTCAGTAAGGCATGAGCCGGTGGTGAATGGAGTTGCGATCAGCCGGGATGGGCGGTGGATCGTTTCTGGCGCCGCCGACAACCTGCTGTACATCATCGACGGAACGACAGGGCGAATCCGGCATCGTGTTCGACACCCGAGTATCGTGAACGCGGTCGATATCTCACCGGATGGGAAGTATGCGGTGTCGGCGTGCTTCGATGGCAATGCCCGTCTGATCGAGGTTGCCAGCGGCCGGATCCGGGCGACGTGGGCCCACGGAGCTTCCGTCGAGGACGCCAGATTCAGCCCGGACGGCACTCTGGTGGCAACCGCCAGTCAAGACCGCTATGCGCGCGTGTTCGATGTTCAGACCGCCAAGATACAATCGCAGTTCCTGCATCAGGGCCGCGTGGATGAGATCGAATTCCATTCGAGCGGCCGGTTTCTCCTTACCGCAAGTGGAGATCGCACAGCGCGTGTGTTCGATTTGTCCTGGAATCGCGAGATTGCGCGCGCCGCATTCCGCGATGTCGTACGAAGTGCTCGGTTCGTGCCCAAAACGAATCTGGTTGTTGCGGCCAGCCACGCTGGGGACTGTCGTATTTTCGAGTTCGATAGCGGACCCGAGCATACCCTGGGGCTTTACGGCGAAGAGGTCACTCGCGCAGCTCTCGACAAAAGTGGCAGAAGGGCGGTCGTTGCCGGAGGCACGTTGGCGCCGTCCCTTTTCGACACACGGGCGGCGACGAAGCCGCTTGTGCTCTCCGGTTCCGCGGTGACCTGGATGGCGTTTGCGCACGAGGGTCATGTCGCCATTGGAACTTATGGCGGCGGGATTCAAATAATCGGGCCGACAGACAGGTTTGTCGCCGGAAGCGGCTATTCGGCGGCCGGTGCGTTCACTCCCGACAGTTCCGGTTTAGCGACCTTGGATGATAGCCGAACCGTCCGCCTCTTCGATACCAACACGCCGGGGCGCGATCCGGTATTGTCGATCGCGACACCCGATCGAGTGCCGGCCGGTCCACCAAACCTCGAGGCCGCTGCTGCCATTGCCATCACACCCGACCGTCAATGGATTGCCGCAGCCGGTGAAGCTGGATGGGCAAAGCTGATCGATACGCGCCGGCGAAAGGCAATTCGAACGATTCCCGCCGACGGTCCCATCACGGTGCTGGCGTTCAGTCCGGATGGAAGATTCCTCGCGACAGGCGACCTTTCCGGCAATCTGCGCATCACCAGCTACGATCTCGCGCAGGACGTGTTCGCGATCAATTCCGGCGCGCGGATCACTTCGATCTGCTTTGCGCACTCCGGCCAGCGGCTTGCCGCAGGCGATGCAAATGGCAACGTGCGCGTGTTCTCGTTTCCCGACGGCGAGGAGTTGGCCCGCATCGGAAATCCGTCGAGCGTTCTCGCGCTGGCTTTTGCCGATGGAGACGGCGCCGTTCGCGTGGCGCTCGCTAATCACCGGGCGATCGTCATTGCCGAACACACACTGGACACGAACAGGTTGTCGGAGGAAGTGTGCGCGCGCGTCAAACGGAACCTCACCGCCGGCGAATGGCGTCGTTATCTCGGCGCAGTCGAGTACCACCGAACGTGCCCCGGCTATTGAGCCTGAGGAACAGCAGGGAACTCAACCGGCCCCACCGGTGTCCAAGATCCCAACGAGAGGAGCCGGATGCGAGCTTACCTGGACACCGTTACCCAGAACTTGCGAATTGCGATTCGCGGATGTCGACGAGCGCCCTCGTTCGCCATCACCGCAGTGCTTGCGATCGCCATCGGAGTTGGCGCCGCAACGGCGGTATTCAGCGTCGTGGACCGGATCCTTTTTCGGCCGCTTCCCTACCCCCACGAGGACCGGTTGGTATCGCTCGGCGTTACGGCTCCGATAGAGCAACAGGAGTTCATGCTCGGCGCGGATTATTACGAATGGCGCGACGAGCATTCTGCATTCGAGAGTATGACCTCCTGGGCCGGCACATCCGATTGCGACCTCACCAGCGATCGCCCGGAGCGGCTCACCTGTGCCCGGGTTGAATCCACGTTCCTTCCGACACTCGGCATTCAACTATTAGCGGGCCGTAATTTCACGAAGGAGGAGGATCTTCCGACCGGGCCCAAGGCGGTGATCCTCACTTACGATCTCTGGCGCGCCAGGTTTGCTGCGGACCGCGGCGTCGTAGGCCGCACGATTCACCTTGATGGCGAGGCGCGGACAGTCGCGGGAGTGCTGCCCCAAAGCTTCGAACTGCCCACGCTGAATAAGGCCGATCTCCTGATCCCGCAAGCGCTGAACCCTGCAGGACAGCGGCGTCCCAATACCGGTGCGGTGCTGCGGGCCTTCGGACGGCTGAAGCCCGGGGTGAGCATTCAGCAGGCACAGACGGCGCTGGCGCCGTACTTCGTCCGCACGCTACAGTTCGTCCCCGCGCCGTTTCGGAAAGAGGTGAAACTCCGGCTGCGCCCGTTGCGCGACCGCCAGACGCAGGACGCAAGGCTCGCGTCCTGGACGCTGCTGGGAGCCGTACTCGCGGTTCTATTGATCGCTTGCGCGAATGTCGCCAACCTACTGCTCGCCCGCTCGACAGCCCGCAGGAAGGAGACGGCCGTACAGGTTGCACTCGGAGCCTCGCGCGCGCGACTGATCGGGCAAGGTCTGACCGAAAGCGTGCTGCTCGGGATGCTGGGCGGCGCCGGCGGTTGCGCATTGGCCGCGATCCTGCTGCGTGTGTTTGCTTCCATCTCCCCGAATGGAATTCTGCGGCTCGAACAAGCGACTTTGGACGGACGAGTGCTCGCGGCCGCATTGGGAATGTCCATCCTCTCGGGGATGCTGTTCGGATTCGCTCCAGCGCTGACGCCTGCGACTATGGAAGCGCTCACGGAGACTCGGACTACCGGATCGCGGCGGAGATGGCTCGGGCCCGCGATGCTGTGCGCCGAAATCGCTTTGTCCGTCGTACTGCTTTCGGCGGCGGGCTTGCTGTTGCGCAGTTTCTGGAAGCTTCAAAACGTTCCGCTCGGCATGCGGCCGGCACATGTGTCGGCTGTAGCACTCGTCCTTGGCGTGCACGACTACCCTCAGCCCGAAGCACGCGCCGCTTTCTTCGATGAAGTGGAACGCCGCGCGGCACAAATCCCGGGGGTTGAGTCCGCGGCAGTCTCCGACAGCATCCCGCCGAGCGGCCAAACCCGCACCATGATCTTCACGCTGGTCGATGTTCAAGGGCGGCCGCACGTGCGCGCAGGCACCGGCGGCATGGTGGTTTGGCGATCGGTGTCGCCGCGCTTCTTCGAGACCCTCGGCGTGCCCATTGTTCGCGGCCGCGCGTTCGATGACACCGACCGCCAGCCTGGCGCCGCGTCCGTCATCATCGGCGAAAGGCTCGCGCGCCTCCTTTTTCCGCATCAGGATCCGCTGAGGCAACACCTGCGATTCGGCAACGCAGGTGACTGGCGCACCGTGGTGGGCATAGCCGGGCCGGTGAAGAATGCCGGTCTCGCCGGAAGCGACGATCCCGAGTATTACTTTCCACGCCCCGCAAGCGATCCTGGGCGGCGAGCATTCCTGACTGTCCGCAGCCGCACCCCGATGCATGCACTCACCGAACAGGTGCGTGCCCAGATCGCCGCGCTCGATCCTGGCCTGCCGATCCGCGTCGAACCCATGGAGGAGCGCGTGTCGGAACTGGCCGCGCGCCCGCGCTTCAATGCCGTTCTGCTGACGTCGTTCGCCGTCGCGGGTGTCGTGCTCGCCGCCATCGGACTCTACGGCCTGATGTCATTCCTCATCGCGCAGCGCACCCGCGAAATCGGCGTGCGAATGGCGCTCGGCGCGACACGCGGCGAGATCGCAGGGATGGTGCTGTCGCAGGCGGGCCGGTGGACCGCGGCCGGATGCCTGTTGGGAATTGCGGCCTCGCTTCCACTCTCCCGGCTGCTCAACGCGCTGTTGTTCGATGCACCTCGTCAGGATGCCGGCGCGCTCATCGCCGCGATCATCGTCCTGTTGGTGGTGGCGCTCGCCGCCGCCTGGATCCCTTCGCGGCGCGCAGCCTCAGTGGATCCGATGCACGCGCTGCGGCACGATTAGGCGCCGGCTACAGACGAAGCCGATGCGGCCATCGCCGCACCCGAACCGAGCATTTCCGAAATGGATCGCTCGTCATAGCCCAACTCGCGCAGCACCTCCACGGTATGCTGACCGACAGCGGGAGCCGCCCGCGGTTCGGCTTTCGGGCAACCTTCGATCTTCATCGGGCTGTTAATCGTATGCATGCGGCCGAACCGCGGATGATCGAACTCGACGAAGATCCCGTTTGCGCGCATCTGCGGGTCATGCGCCACTTCCTCGGTGGATGGCACGCGTCCCCAGATGACTCCCTGTTCATGGAAGCGGCCGGCCCATTCCTGCATATCCGCGGCCGCGAATACCGCATCGAAGATGGCGATGAGCGCGCTCGAGTTGGCGCGCCGTTCCGCTGTCGTCCGGAAGCGCTCATCATCGATCAGTTCGGGTCGGCGCGCGGCTCGGCACAGGTTCGCCCAGTCCTTCTGCGGATCCAGGCAGCATAGAATGAATCGCTTTCCGTCGCCGCTGACGTAGTGGTTCACCAGCGGGTTGATCGCCGCTTTGCGCGTCCGGCGAGGCTGAAATTCCGCGCCCGCCAGTGCCACCTGAATCGAACACGCGTTCGACCATGCCCCATTGGCGATCAGCGACGTTGAGACCTTCGTGCCGGTGCCATGGCATGGCGCTGCAAGAGCGCGAGCAGGATCGCGCTGAACAGAGCAACGGAAGTGGGATGATCGCCGAAACCGGCCGGAGATTGTGACGGCTCGGCGTCGGCATTGTGAATGGTGTTCATCAGGCCCGAGCGCGCCCAGTATGCCGTCATGTCATAGCCCGGCAGATCGACTTCCGGCCCTTGCTCGCCGTAGCCGTTCAGATACGCGTAGATCAACCGCGGATTTAGCGCCGAGAGCCCCTCGTAATCGAGCCGGAACTTCCGCACCAGTTCGGGCTGGTAATTCGTGATGAAAACGTCGGCGCCCGAGACGAGCTTCATCAGCACCTCGCACCCCAGGCCCTCGGCGAGGTTCAAAGCGATGCTTCTCTTGTTACGTCCGTCGAGTATCCAGCAGTAATCCTTCTCCGATTCCGGCATGCCCGGAACGAGCGACAGGTACCGGTATGGATCTCCATGCGGCGGACGTTCTATCTTGATAACGTCCGCTCCATAATCGGCCAGCAAGGTCGCGGCCGCGGGTGCGGCGATATAGGTAGCGCAATCGATCACTTTTAGCCCGGACAGGATCCCAGTGTACGAGGCCATGTCGAGGCATAACACCACAATCGTGCTTCGATGTCAAAACACGCGGGCGGCTCGCGTCCACAGGGTGATGTGTACTTCCCGGGTTCTCCTTCTGCTGCTCGTTTGGCCTGCGCTGGTTGCGCAGTCTCCCGGTCGCGTCATTCTCGTCAGCCTCGACGGGATGGGCTACGAAGCGTGGAAACACGACCCGGTGATGGACGGCATGACCGCGCTCCGCGAAATCGCCGCACAAGGTGTCGAGGCGCAAGGCATGACGCCGCACTTCCCGAGCACCACGGCAAACAGCCATGCCGCTCTGTTCACGGGAGCCTGGGGCGACATTAACGGCATTACGGGAAATACGATGCCCGTCGCACCGCGCAACGAGCATACGGCCTTCGAGCGCATCATCGGCTATCGGAGCGACGGCCTTCGCGCCGAGCCGATCTGGATCACGGCTGCACGCCAGGGCATCCGCACCGTCGCGCAGCAGGTGACCCAGGCTTACCCGTTCACGGCGCGCAGCGTCGGCGAAGGACTCGCGACCAAGCCGGTGGTGCTCAACGGCTATCAAACCAGACGAATCGCAGACCACCGCGTTCTGCACCGGAAGGACGTGACCGTCGAGCCCTGCCTGGGAAAGCCCGTTCGCGAACGTCCTTTAGAACCGGTCTGCTTTGCGTGGACCGCGGGTCCGGTTGCGCTGCACGCGATGATGCTGCCGGTCGGGAAACGGTATCGCATGCTCCGCATCTCCACGGTTCCGGGTGCCAGTTACGTCGAGGTGCGGCAGGCGCCGGAGGACGACTCGCCCGCCACCGGCCGCGAGTTGGCGCGTCACTTCAGCGCTGGATTGTACCTGGATGCCGTTCCCGGCTCGACGCCGGCGACGATCTATTTCCGCCTCTTCGAAATGCAGCCGGACGGCAGCGATTTTGTCTTGTATCAGACGCCCATTCAGGAGTTCGGCATGTACGACGGCACCGGCGCGACCGGCACCAATGTCGCCGCTCTGCTTCGGGATGCGGGTGGGTTTATCGGCAACGGTCCCGCGCACGAACTCGACACCGAGCCGTTTCCCTTCGGCGCTCCGATTTGGAAAGGCGGCAACGGCATAGCGGAATTGCGCTACCTGGAAACGATGGAACTGGTAGTCCGGCAAAGTATCCGGCACACGCAATGGCTGTGGAACCACTTTGCCCCGCAACTGTTCATCACCTATGTTCCTTACCCGGACGAGATGGAGCACGCCTGGAAAGGCCTTTCCGCATCCGACACGCGATACGGCGAGTTGCGCCGCCGCGGATACATTATCGTGAATCGCGCCGTCGAGGCCCTGGCTGCGATGCGAACGCCCCGGGATCACCTGGTGATCGTCAGTGATCACGGAATGGCGGCGATTGGTAAAGCCGTGTACGTGAATCAGGCATTCCAGGATGCTCGCCTGTTTGCGACCGGCAGAGATCGAAAAGTAGATCCGGCAGCGACTCGCGTCATGCACCTGCGAAATTGCCTTCTCCTCAACACCAGCGACTGGAAAGGCGGCATCGTGCCTCTGCCGGACCGCACACAGGCGTTAGCCGCCGCAGAAACCGCGTTGCGAGCCATACGCGATCCTGAAACCGGGCAGACCGTCGTCACGCGAATCTACGATACTCCCGCGGACGAGGAGCGGTTCGGCTACGGCGGACCGAACGGGGCGGATGCCTGCTTCGACAATCTGCCCGGATACGCAGGATCGGACGGAACCCCGGGGGTCGAGATCCGCCATCTTCCGCATCCGATCGGATATCACGGTCTCGACCCGAGCCGGCCCGATATGCAGGCAGTCCTGTTCGGCGTCGGACCCGGATTCCCGGCGGGAAAACTCTGGCCTCAGCAGCGCGCGATCGACGTGGCTCCGCTCATTTGTGAGTTGCTCGGGATTTCACCTTCCGCCGCCACGCGAGGCCGCTCACCGCTCCAGCATAGTGGCGCGGGTTCACCGCAGTCTCAATAATGGGATAAATGTCTGGCATTTCCGTACCAGCTTGAAACGCGCACCCCCGTTCAAGCTGTGGAAATGCGCCTCCGGACACAGCGCTCGGCTGCCGGTTCACCCCACCGTAAGCAGGCCAACGGCGAATCCGGTTTTTGTCACAACCATTCAGTGGCTCGATGCATCCAACATTACGCAGGAAGAGTAAGTGGCAGTACCTCCCCACCAGTGGTGATCTCGGGTACTTACGTTCGGAGCGGCTATCCGGCTATCAAACGATTGCCTTGTGTGCCAATCCGAGATTCTGGACCGGCGATTGCACTATATGGTCAAAGCGTTTAGTTTGAGGACCAGCCGGAAACCCCATTGAGGGGTCCGATCATGCGAGAATGTGAAAACTGGATTAGTACGGGCACGGCTTTCCGCCAGATGTTCCTGGCCACGTTCCGGGAAGCTCAGCGAAATCTCGTAAACATTCTTCGTCACCCGTCCGATAACCAATCGTGGGCAGAGGTCCGGTTCATGGTTGAATCTGCCGGAGACTAGGTTCGGGAAGTAAATGCCATTTCAAATTCATCCGCTGAAAGAGTTCTTGGTCCGTCCCGCGCTACCGGCATCGTTAGCGCGGTTGCCTGAACTGGCGTACAACCTGTTCTGGAGCTGGGATCACCCGACGCGATCGTTGTTCCGCCGCTTGGATCCCGTTCTCTGGAAGGCCTGCAATCATAATCCAGTGTTGATGCTGGGGCGTGTGCCACAGTCGAGTCTCGCCAAGGCCGGCGCCGACCCGCGTTATCTCGCCGTTTACCGCCGCGCCTGTGAGCACTACGACAGCTACATGCAGCGCGTCTCCTCGAATAAAGAGAGACTGGTCGCGTATTTCTCCATGGAGTTCGGCCTCATCGACTGCATGCAGATCTACTCCGGTGGTTTGGGCATTCTGTCCGGCGATCATCTGAAATCGGCGAGCGACGCGGAAATTCCGCTGGTCGGCGTGGGCCTGTTGTACCAGAAAGGGTACTTCCAGCAGTCGCTGAATCCGGACGGCTGGCAGCAGGAACGCAACCCCATCAACGATTTCTACACGCTGCCGGTATCGCCGGTTCACCGGCCTGACGGCTCGGAAGTATTCGTATCGGTGCGCCTGCCCAGCGGTCCGGTGCAGATCAAAGTCTGGCACATCGATATCGGCAGAACGAAACTCTACCTGCTGGATACGAACATCCCGGAAAACGATGAGCGGCCCGAAAACCGCGACATCACGGATGAACTCTACGGCGGCGATGCGCACACGCGCATGCGTCAGGAGATCGTCCTCGGCATCGGCGGCATCCGCGCGCTGAAAGCACTGGGGCTCGATCCCACCGTGTTTCACATGAACGAGGGCCACTCGGCATTTCTTGCGGTGGAACGCGTTCGTGTCCTGATGGAAGAGCAGAAGCTGAGTTTCGACGAGGCGCTCGAAGCGTCGCGGGCGAATAACGTATTCACGACGCATACCTCCGTGCCAGCCGGCATCGATCTGTTCGATCCGGGCGTGATGTACGAGTACTTCAACGACTACTGCCGCGAGAGCAACATTCAGTTCGATCAGTTGCTGGGGCTCGGACGCATCAATCCGTTGGACCATCAGGCGCGATTCTCGATGGCGGTGCTGGCCATCAAAACGTCATCGTTCCGAAACGCGGTCAGCCGCTTGCACCGGCGGGTTTCGCAGGAAATGTGGCAGGAACTTTGGCCGCAGTTGCCGGTGTGGGAAGTGCCGATCACGTCCATAACGAACGGCGTGCACCTCATGTCCTGGCTAAGCGGAGAAATGGCGCAGGTATACGATCAATACCTTCAGCCAGACTGGCGGGAGCAGCACGCGGATCCGAAAGTTTGGGATCTGGTGAACGAAATTCCGGACCAGGAATTGTGGGAATCGCACAAGCGCCGGAAACGGCGATTGGTGGCCTACGTCCGCGAACGGTCCGTGAGTGCGGCGATGCATCGCAAAGCACCCGCGAGCGAAATCCGGCGGCTCCAGGAGGTACTGGATCCCGAAGTTTTCACCATCGGCTTTGCACGGCGCTTCGCTACGTACAAGCGCGCGACCCTCCTGTTCCGCGACATCAACCGGCTGAAGAAGATCCTTACGAATCCGAAGATGCCGGTGCAGATCGTCATCGCCGGCAAAGCTCATCCCAAGGACCACCCCGGCAAGATGCTGATTCGCGAGATCGTGCAACTCTCGCGCGATCCGGAACTGGCAAATCATATCGTCTTCGTCGAGGACTACAGCATTCAGGTCGGCCGCGAATTGGTGCAAGGCGTCGATTTGTGGCTGAACAACCCTCGCCGCGGCGAAGAAGCCTGCGGCACCAGCGGCATGAAGGCGTGCACCAATGGAGTGCTGAACCTCAGCATCCTAGACGGCTGGTGGGACGAGGCGTATGAGCAAACGGGCGGATGGGCCATCGGCGACCGCGATCCGTACTCCGAGGATCAGGACGAAATCCACGCTCGCGCTATTTATTCCGTGCTTGAGAACGAAATTGTCCCACTCTATTACCAGGGCGGCGAGGACGATGTTCCCGTCGAGTGGATTCGTAGGGTGAAACGATCGATCTCCTATGTGACACCACACTTTGCGTGCCAGCGAATGGTGAGCGAGTATATGTCCCAGTTGTACGAGCCGGCCCACAACGCGTACCTCGCGATGAAGGCGAATGGGTTCCAGTCCGCCAGGGAGCGCTCGCGTTGGAATCAGGATGTCCAGCGCGTTTGGGAAGAGGTCGGATTCGTAGATGTCGGGGGTGGACCCAGTGATTCCGTCATCAGCGGGGATCCAATTCCCTTGCGAGCCGCAGTCCATCTCGCGGGACTGAAGCCCACCGATGTGCGTGTTGAAGCCGTCGTGGGACGCGTAGGTCCAAGCGGTAATTTGGAAGATACCCAGGTAATGACGATGCCGGCGGTCGACCAGCAGGGTGCGGTCGCGGTTTTCGCACGCGAGTTCGTGCCGCATTTGACCGGGCGGCTGGGATATTCGCTTCGGGTCAGTCCGAATCACTTCGACGACCCATTGACACGAACTTGTGACCCATTACTCAAATGGAGTACAGAAACGGCTTAAGATACTGGAACGTGAAGGGATCAGGACGTAAAGATTTCTATAGATTCCGCGGACGGAACGGTGTTTAATAGTGTGAGAGATAGAAACGAAACGGAGTCTGGTCCTCCTGTCATTCCGTGAAGGAGTGGGATGGATGATTCCTTGCTGCGCGGCGGTCTGAACTGCCCGGGCCTGCTCGGAATTTCTCTGGAATCGGCGTTTCGAAACAGTCTTCCACAAAAGTTTTTTTCCTGCATCGACAATCCGAATCCAGGCACTCCCGCAGGGAGTCCGCCATCTGGGCGCCCTGGGTTCCCCAAGGAGTTACAGCGGTCATGGACGGAGATCGCAAATACCGGCAGCGTGGATACCAGGACTCGGACCGTGAGCAACGGACCGAGCGACCGCGCCCCCAAGGTCCGAAGCTTCCGATTGATGTTACCGGACCCCGGCTGCCCCGCCTGGTGCAGTCGGTCACAGCCTCGCGCTGTTTTAGTTGCTCGACCACGCTACCCACGGATGTGGATTTTCACGGCACCT
This sequence comes from uncultured Acidobacteriota bacterium, assembly GCA_963720745.1. Lineage (GTDB taxonomy): Bacteria > Acidobacteriota > Terriglobia > Bryobacterales > Bryobacteraceae > TMP-7. Next base: position 1,533,305 of record CAVRGO010000001.1, on the reverse strand, counting down.
GCCCGAAATGCGGCACAGCGTTACATTGCTGTAAGCAGTGCGCTCACTTCGAGCCGTCGACCAGGTTCCAGTGCCTGAAGCCGATCCCCGTGCGCATCGCCGTGAAGGATCAGGCGAACACCTGCGACCTGTTCAAGCCGCGGGTGACGGTCGCCCGGGAAGCCACTCCGGCCTCTCAGGCCACCAACGGCATTGCGGCACGGGTTCAGGAACCGAGGAACCCCAGCGACGCGCGCGCTGCCTTCGACAGCCTGTTCAAGAAGTAGGAGCAACGTCGAATCCATGCGCGTTGCTGAACTGCTAGGAGTCCGCGACTTTCATCTCATCGAGCGTCCCGATCCCGAACCCGCCCCGGGCGAAGTCCGCGTTCGCGTAGGCGCCGTCGGATTGTGCGGCTCCGACCTTCACTACTATTCGGAAGGATCGATCGGCGACACGATTTGTGTCTATCCCATGGTGCTGGGCCATGAGCCGTCCGGAGTCATCGACAAGGTCGGCGAAGGCGTCAGCGGATGGGCCCCCGGCGATCGCGTCGCGCTCGAACCGGCGCTCTACTGCTATCACTGTGAATACTGCCTCACGGGGCGCCACAACGTCTGTGCCCACCTTCGGTTTCTCAGCAGCCCGGAAGACCCGGGATTTCTACGCGATTTTGTCCTTCTGCCGCCCACGAATCTCATCGGCATCCCCGGCGGCGTCAGCCTGGATGAGGCTACCGTCATCGAACCTCTCGCGGTGGTTCTGCATTCGATGAAGTTCGCGGCGATTCAAGCCGGCGAGACCGCCGTCGTCTTCGGTGCCGGCCCCATCGGCCTGTTGACTATCGCCTGCCTGAAACTCTCCGGCGCGTCGAGAATCTGGGCGTTCGAACCCATTGCTCATCGCCGCGAGATTGCGCTTCAAATGGGCGCCACTGCTGCTTTCGATCCGCGCGATGCATCCCCGGCCCAGGTAATCTCCGCCGAAACCGGAAAGCTCGGCGCCGACGTTGCGATGGACTGCGCCGCTAAAGGCGGCAGCATGAATCACTGTCTGCACGTTGTACGTAACGCCGCCAGAGTGGTGTTCACGGGGATTCCGTCGGAAGCGAAAGTCGACCTCGAGTTTCACGTCGCACGAAGAAAGGAGATCACGATGTACAACGTGCGCCGCTCGAATCACGAGTCGGGTACCGCGCTGCAATTAGTATCGGAACGGCCTCAGGCGTTCCGGCCGATGCTGACGCATTCGCTCCCGCTCGAGGATGTCGACCGTGCATTCCGCACCCTGGAACGCTACAGCGACGGCGCGGGTAAAATCATCGTGCGGCTTTGAACAGCGCATCGTAGGCCGATCGCGCATTATCCTCCACTCTGTCGCGCAGCCAGGCTTCGTCTAGCGAATTTGCCGTTGCCCGGATGTGATGCAGTTGTTCCACCAGCGCCGTCCGGTCCTCAGCACGCTCCACCGATAGCGCCAGCGTGCCGATAACACTCGCCATGTGCGACAAAACGAACGGGTTGTTCTGCGCATAATGACGAATCCGGTCGAAACCGGTCGCGGCAAGTTCCGGTAGCCTGACCGGTTCCGCAATCACCCGGATATGCCCCGCATCGTCCAACCGCTCCGCCGATGGAATCGAGCGGCACACCAGCTTCTGCAACGACGATCCTAACCGGTCGAGCGATTCGATCGCGGTGAACGGATCGTTGATGCCTGGCGACAACGAGCGGATGGCGACCTCCGCCAGTTGCAGTACGAGAAATCCGATGTCCTGGGTCGAGGTCCTTTGCGCGCCTGTGAGAAATGCCGCGATCAGGTCCTGCTCCACCGCGCGCGATATCTCCGATGCAGCCCACACCTGCATGAGGGAACTCCGCGACATGAGATAGTCTCCGGGACGCCGCAGTATCTTCACCACCAGATCGTTTTTCGAGGCGGTCCGCATGATCTTCGTGGGATCGATCATTTGCAGGTAGCCCGACGACGGTGCGTGCAGCACCACCGGCTCTCCGCGCATTCGGTCGCGCGCTTCATCGTGCTCTTCCGGCGCCGGTGGTTCGATTCCGATCGGATCCGGATAAAGCCGCTCGATCAGTGCATCCAGTTCTTCGGAGACCGAGGCAGTGATGTTGGAAACCTGTATCCTGGACGCCACGTGATGCACGAAGAAGATCAGGACAGCCAGGCTCATAACGGCCAGCAGTATGCCGAATGTCACCGATAGGTAGGGGACAAAGTCGCCGTAATCGGTTCCGCGCACGGTGCGGAGAACCAACAGGCAATACAGGAATGTCGAGACGAAGACGCCCAGCACGAACTGGTTGGCGCGGTCGCTGGTGAACGTTCGCAACAATCTTGGTCCGAATTGTTGTGAGGCCAGCGAAAGCGCCACCATCGTGATCGAGAACACAACGCCCGCTACCGTGATCATCGAACCGGCGATGGCCTCAAGAACGGCCCGCGCTCCGTCCGCACCTCCGCTGTAGATAACGCCGAGCCGTTCCGCGATTTTCGCGCTCATCTGGCGGTCCAACTCGATGAATAAGAACGACATTCCGACGGCAACAATCGCCATCACCGACGGGATGAACCAAAAACTGGTTCTGAGGATTTCCCAAAGATTTTGTAGCCGGTTCATCATCGAACAAAAGTTCTAACCGGTGGACGTCCCCGGGAGCGGTACTGTGACACGCGCTCGCCCGCAATATTCGACTTGCGAACCGGCCCGCGCCGCCATACGATTCAATGCGTGAGACCGATTCAGACTTTCAGCGTGGTCCCCTCGCTGCCTCCCGCGATTGAAGCGCTTCGCGAGATTGCTTATAACCTGCGGTGGTCCTGGAGTCACGAAACCATCGAACTATTCCGCCGGCTGGACAGCGATTTGTGGGAGAAGACGGGTCATAACCCGGTCCTGATGCTGGGCACAGTGGAGCAGGAGAAGTTGCTGCACGCCGCGGCCGACGAAGCATTTCTCGCACACATGCATCGGGTTGCGTCCAAGTTGGAGTCCTACGTGACAAAGGACCCGCGGTGGTTCGACAAGGTCTGTCCTCCCTCGAGTACGGACAAACCGCTGATCGCCTATTTTTCCGCGGAGTTCGGCATCACCGAGTGCCTCTCGATCTTTGCCGGCGGTCTCGGAATTCTGGCCGGCGATCATCTGAAATCCGCGAGCGATCTCGGGCTGCCGCTGGTGGGTGTTGGGCTCCTCTATCAACAGGGTTATTTCCGTCAATATTTGAACCAGGCAGGATGGCAACAGGAAGCCTACGAGGATAACGACTTTCACAACCTGCCCGTCAGCCCGGCCCACGACCCCTCGGGCAAACTACTCGTCATACAGGTGAATCTCGCCAGCGGACCGGTGTACGCGCAGGTGTGGCGAGCCCAGGTCGGACGCATCCCACTGTATCTGCTCGATACGAACATCGAGACCAACGGACCGGTGGAGCGCGACATCACCGACCAGCTCTATGGCGGCGATCGCGAAATGCGCATCAAGCAGGAGATCGTATTGGGTATCGGCGGTTATCGCGCGCTGATTGCGCTCGGCTTGAATCCGACCGTGTACCACATGAACGAGGGTCACTCGGCGTTCCTGGCGCTCGAACGTGTCCGCCACCTGATGCGGGAACGGAACCTGAGTTTTGCCGAGGCCTCGCAACTCGCATCCGCCAGCCTCGTCTTCACGACGCATACCCCCGTCGAGGCAGGCCACGACTACTTCGGGCCCGAGTCAATGGAACGCTACTTCGGCGCTTACGCCCGGGAACTCGGCCTTTCGATGCGCGACTTTCTCGCGATCGGCCGCGCCATTCCCGACCAGGGCGACTACTGCATGACCGTGCTCGCGCTACGGCTGGCCGCGCGCGCCAACGGCGTCAGCAAACTCCACGGCGAAGTGAGCCGCAAGATGTGGCAGGTACTGTGGCCCGGCGTTCCCGTCGAGGAGGTGCCCATCCGGCATGTCACGAATGGCGTCCACTTGCGTAGCTGGATTTCGCTCGAGATGAACCAGCTCTACGACCGGTATCTGGCGCCGACATGGCATGTCGAACCGTCCAACAGCGATGTCTGGAACCGAGTTGCGTCGATTCCCGCCGAAGAGTTATGGCGCACGCACGAACGGCGCCGCGAACACCTGGTCGCATGGGCCCGGCGCCGCATCGCGGAACAACGCATCCGCCGCGGATCGCCGCAGTCGGAAATCGACGCCGCCTCCGAGGCTCTGAATCCCGAAGCACTCACCATTGGCTTTGCCCGCCGCTTCGCCACCTACAAGCGCGCGACTTTGATATTCCGCGACATGGAGCGCCTGAAGCGCCTCCTGCTCGATCCTCAACAGCCGGTCCAACTCGTGTTCTCGGGCAAGGCGCATCCGCGCGACGAAGCCGGCAAGGAACTGATCCGCCAAATCAAAGCGGTGGCGCGAACGCCCGAATTTGGGCGGTCCGTCGTGTTCCTCGAGGACTACGACATGGCGGTCGCTCGATACCTTGTAGAGGGCGTCGACGTCTGGCTGAACACGCCCCTGCGCCCGAACGAGGCCAGCGGCACCAGCGGCATGAAAGCCGCGGCCAACGGCGTTCTGAACCTCAGCATCCCCGATGGATGGTGGGACGAGGTCTGGAACGATCCGAGGAATCCCAATTCCATTGGGTGGATCATCGGCAAAGGCGAAAAATACGAGGACCCAAATATCCAGGATCAGATCGAAGCCGAGGCTCTGTACATGGTGCTGGAACGCGACCTCGTGCCGGCCTTTTACGAACGCGGCCGCGACAGACTGCCGCGACGTTGGATCGGCCGCATGAAGGACTCGATCAGCCATCTGTGCCATTTCGTGAACACGCACCGCATGGTCAGGGATTATATGTGCGACTACTATCAAAAGGCGCACAAGAACTACCGGGCGCTGGAGGAGCAGGATGCGGCCAAAGCGAGAGGTGTCGCTGCCTGGGCCGCCCATGTCCGGGAGCAGTGGCCGCAAGTGCGGGTCGAGCGTGTTGAGCGTGAAGGCGGAAACAGCGTGCCGGTGGGAACGAATTTCCGGGTACGAGCTTTGATTCAACTCGGCGCCCTGACCCCGGCGGACGTCGCCGTTGAACTATACGTTGGCCCGTTGAATCCGGCGGGTGAAATCGTTGGAGCGGGTATCCTCAGGATGGATCACGCTGTCCAGCGCGAGGGCACGTCATGGATGTTCGAAGCGGCCCGGCCGTGCAATCATAGCGGGCTCCACGGTTTCACTGTGCGCGTCCGCCCGAGCCACCCCGATCTGTATGCGCCATTCCTGCCGGGCCTGATCGCGTGGGCTTTCGATACGTCGCAGGCCGCCGCAGCCATGCCTGCATGGAGATGAACCAGGACAGCAGCATATAGTACGCGGGAAACACCAGCGAGACCCACAACAACCCTTTCGGTGTGTCGTGCCAGCGCCAGAGAATCGCCGCCAGCGAGAGCGCCCACACCGCTCCCAGCGAATTCGTCACTACTGCGTACCGGCTGTTCTGCGTCGGATAGAGATAACGTGACGGTACGAACGTGAGCGCGGCCAGTATCACGACCGTGACGATGGCCAGCCAGTTCGGGAAATGCAGCACGTACAGGTAAAAGGCGACGATGTTCCAATACGACGGGAACCCGAGGAAGTAGTTATCCTCGGTCTTGGCCTCCACCTGGCTGAACCCGTACGCGCTCGCCAGCAGCGGCAGCAGTAGAATCCAGGCCGGCGAAACGATACCCGCGCGCCAGATCAGCAGCAGGGGAAGTGTGGTGTAGGTATTGAAGTCGATCAGGTCATCCAGGCGCCGGCCGTCGAATCGCGGTGTGTGCTTGTGCACATCGGCTGCTCGCGCCAGAACGCCGTCGGTGGCGTCGATCAGCGTCGCAACCACCATCAGCACGAAGGCCCAGCGGAACGACTCGTCCCCTCCGCGGAAAATCAGCACCGCGATCATTGCTGCCAGGAGCAGGCCCATCGCCGTGTACAGGTGTACGAGCCACGCGAGAAACGCTTTCATGCCCCAGCCTGCGACGCATTCCGCAAAGGCCGGGGAGCGTCGCGCCTCGCTGTCATCCTGGAAATAACTGGAAGCAGAATCAATCCCGCTACCGCCGCCAGTGTGCGAAACGGGAAGTTTGCAGGATACGGTAGGAACGCAGGCAACCCGATCAGGGGTTCACCACCCCCCAGCCGCAGGATCGCAGAAACGGCAAACGCCGCCACCGATCCGGTCCGGTTTGCCTTCGGATCGAACAGCGCAAAAATCAATTGCGGAAACAGCAGCACGAAAATCAGATCGCTGGTGAAGAACCACAGGGCCTGCACGCTCTCCACCTTCAACGCCATCACCGTGGCCGCCGCTCCCAGCAGAAGAATCGAGAACCGGATCAGCCTCCGGATTTGCGGACCCGACAGGTTCGGAGTCAACAGCCGGTGACAGCAATTCCACGCGAACATCGAGCCGGCCGAGAGGATCGACGAACTGAAGCTCGAAGTGACCGCTCCCACAATGGCCCCGAGTCCGAGGATGCTGATCAAGGGCGGTGTGATGTATTCGAAGATCATCGGGAGTGTTCGGGACGGCTGCTGATTGAGCTGCGCCACCAGGTGCGCCGGCCAATTGTACTGGAATGCTGTGACTCCCAGAATGAGCGGCGGCACAGTGAAACCGATGGTCAACAAGCCGGCCAGGATGGAGTGCGCCTGTGCGCGGCGCGGAGTCTGGCAGGACAGCACCCTTTGGAAATAGCAGTTCCAGGGGATACCCCCGAACACCAGCATCGCGCTGACGTCCCACCAGGCGGCATCGCCGAGCGGCGGCAGAAGTGTTCCGCGCGCACCGCCCGCCGCCATATACGATGAGAATGCGTGCGTCAGTCCACCCGTCGCATGAGCCATCACCGGAACAGCCGCCAACATGCCCGCGGCCACCAGCCCCAATTGCAGCACATCCGTGTAGGCGACGCTCCACATGCCGCCGATCATCGTGTATGCTGTGACGACAATCGCGGAGATCAGGATCGCCACCGTCAGTTGCATTCCGAGCAGCACGCCGAATGTAGAGCCAATGGCGGCCAGCAGTTCTGCGCTCCAAAAGACTTCTCCCAGCAGCGCGGGCACGAACAGCACCACCGCCCAGCGGCGTCCGAATCGCGCCTCGAACGGGTCGATCAACGTGGTGAACTCGTACCGCCGCATGGTGCCGGCAAAGAACAGACCACCCAGGATGAGGCTCAACCCGAAACAGACGCCGCCTTGCAGTCCGGATGCGATACCGGATTTGTAGGCGCCCTCGGCGGTGCCGAGCAGATATCCGCCGTCCACCCACGTCGCCGTCATGGTCAGCGTGGCGATCCACAACGGCATCGAACGGCCGGCCACGATGAGGTCCGCCGCCGTGACGCTCTTCAACCGCCGGGCCGCCAACCAGCCAACCGCCAGGAAAGTTGCGTAGAGAGCACCCACCGCTGCATAGGGCATCGACAGTCGCTATTGTCTCCCAGAGGCAGGGCGTTCGTGAAACGGTTTCACCTGCGCCGGGGTCGAACAGGCGGGAGGTACTCCGGTGCGTCAGATCTTCCGTTCATTCGCAATGCACACGTCGGAGTTGGTGGGGTCTCCTTGGGCCTTTGGCACAGGAGTGGCGCTGGTGGCCATCTGGGCCTTGACCGGTCCTCTCTTTCACTACTCGGACGGATGGCAACTGGTAATCAACACCAGCACCACAATCATCACGTTCCTGATGGTGTTCCTGATTCAGAATATGCAGAATCGCGACGCAAAAGCGGTACACCTGAAGCTCGATGAACTGCTTCGCGCCGTGAAGGCCGCCCGGTCGCAACTCATCAACCTGGAGAATATGTCGGACGAAGAACTGGACAAACTGCAGAAGGAGTTTGAACGCCTGCACGCACGCGGCGAGCGTAAGGCCAATGCGGCAAAATAGCGCTGGCGAGCCACGCTTCGAACGGCCACACAGAAGGATAGTAGCGTAAGATCATGCGCTTAGCGACCGTCCACACTTCAATCCGTCCGCGCTTCAACTAATCGGGCACTCAGCGCGTCTAATCGGGAGAACAGCTATGCGTATCCGGTTCAGCGCCCTGGTTTTGTGCGCCTGCTCGATGTTCGCGCAGGAGAAGGCAGTTACCTCAACAGAGGCACCCCCCGAAGTCGACGCGGCGCTTCGGGCCCGCATCAACACGTTTTATCAGGCTCACGTCGATGGAAAGTTCCGTCTCGCGGACCAGGTGGTCGCCGACGATTCCAAAGATCTGTTTTTCGCAGCCCCGAAGCAACGCTATTCGAGCTTCAGCATCACCCGCATCAACTATTCGGACCACTTTACCAAAGCGGACGCCGTGGTCATGTGCGGCGGGGAGTGGCTGGCCCGGGGGCAGCGTATGAAGGTGAACATGGCGCTACCGAGCAAATGGAAGTTGGAGAACGGGCAGTGGTTTTGGTACGCGGAGCCGGTCACTGAAGTGAAGACGCCGTTCGGAACCATGCACTCCGGATCCTCGCCCGCCGAGACCGGCAAGTCGAGCGCGATGCCCGCCATTCCCGCCGATCCGCAGGCCGCGGCCCGGGCGATTCTGGCCGCCGTGAAGACAGACAAGAGGGAATTGATGCTCAGCAGCTATGAGAAGGTCGAAGGGGAGGTGAAGATCACGAACGGTCTGATGGGTCCCATCAAACTCCGGGCGGACATCGACGGCCGTTTCCCTGGCCTTACCTTCGAACTCGACAAATCTGAGCTCAAGGCCGGCGAAGTGGCGACGCTCAAGATCACCTGCGACCCCAAGGACCGGGTTCCCAAACCGACTCTGACCGCTCAGATCTTCGTCGAGCCCACCGGTCAGGTGCTGCCGGTGAAATTGCTGTTCGCGATCCCTCCCGAAATCGAGAAGCAGATCCCGAAGGATGCCCGGCCGAAAACTCCCTGACAGATACCCACCGTGGTGATCGACGTGCTGATACTCCGTCCGGAGACTAACCAGCAATGATCACCTCCTCTCAGCAGACCCGGCAGCAGCGGACGATTGATTTGTTCGACCGAACCTCCCGCACGGCGCGCTATTCCGGCGCGAGCAGTTCCACAACCGGCGGCGCCGATGTGTTCCGTCAAGCGGTTCAGGACGCCGGACGCCGCCGCTCCGCCCCCGCGGAGACGAGTAAGGCGCGTCAGGATTCTGGCACAGCGAGCGGCTCGGGACAAAAAACGGTCACTCAGAACGCGGCGATCGGTTGGTCGATTTTTGGGGGCCGCGCGGGCGCCAGCGCATCGAAAGCAGCGGCCACCGCATCTCCGGCCGCGAGCACGAAAGAAGCGTCTGCAACGGCGGGAACGTCGAAGACTGCCGCTTCTGGCGCGACTGCGTCCAAGCCGGCAACTCAGACCTACGCAACGCAAGCCGCTGCCGACGTCGCAGTCGTTCAGTCGCTGAAGGATGCCTTGGACGCCGCAGGGATCAACTACTCGAACCTGGATCTCGCCGCTCATGAAGATGTGGTGACGTACCCCGGTGGAAGCTATGTCAATCGGTACATCTCAGTCAACACGAACGGACATGTCGAAGGGTTGATGACCGATCTCGTCGGTATCAATCCAAACGTCGCTGTGCTGGATATCAAGCATATGCTGGGCATGGCCTGATCCCAAAACGGAACGGCCAGATCCGAAGACCTGACCGTTCGTTCCGAATTGGAAATTTGCCGCCGCCATAGCCGGACGGCATTGTTGGTTAGCTGATCGGGATAAACGATCCGTTCGCGTAAATGGCCTGCGCAGCCGGGTCGCCAGGATCCGAAATGATGAAACCGACCGGACGCTGGGTTCCCGGTTGCGTATCCTGCGGCACCTGGAAAGTCACCACATAGATACCGATGGCTCCGGGCAGATATTCGGACCCGATCACCGGTACGCCCGCATTGTTGAGGCCCACCGTCACGGCGCCCATCACCATCTGGTCGCCCGTACCCGCCCGGTTCGTTGCGGTTGACGGAGTCACCGAACCCAAACCTGTCAGGAACAGCTTCAGTTGTTCGCCGCGCTGTGCAGGATTCGATTGCGTCACGTAACTGCCGTCAGCGTGTAGTGCGACAGCGTAGGGAACGTTATCGGACCCCATCGTCGTGAACACGCCGGGCTGATACTTCGTCACGGAGACTTCACTTACTGTGGTGCTGGTGCCATTCACCCGGACCACCACGCTGGCAGAGCCTGGCGTGACCTCGCAAGGAGTCTGGAAGGCGGCAGCCTCTCCGCCTTGCTGTGTGTTCGAGACCCAGAAGATCGGAGCCGGAACACCGTTGACGTCGAGGCTTACGCCATCGAGCGTATAGGGCAGGGGCCCGACGAACGGATTCGCCTGATCGGTGCCTCGCACACTGGCTGCGAGACCCGAGCCGGAGACGATGGCGATGCCGCACGGTGTGAGACCGGCCGCACCGCTGGCGCCGTTGCGGAAACTCGCGGTGGTAATGTTGGGTCCCGGCAGCCGGGCCGTCAGCGTGAATTGCGTGCTCGACCCGCCGGAGGTCGCGGTGATGGTGATCGGACCCGCCGTTGAGCCGGCCGTCACGGTCGTGCTGGCCTGGCCCTGTGCGTCGGTGGTTACCGTAGCGGTACCAATGGTCGCCGCGCCGCTCGTGACGCTATACGTTACTTGAGCGCCCTGCACCGGCTGCTGGCTGTTGTCCGTGACCTTCACGACCAGCGGATTGGTAAACGCCTGGCCGGTGACAGCCGTCTGTCCTCCGCCGGACACCGCCGCGACACCGCCAATCGTGATGTTGACGGTCAGGGTAAAGGTAGCCGTCGCGGTGTTGGCGCCGCTGCCGGCCGTCAATTTCACGAGCACGTTGCCAGGGCTTCCACCCAGCGTAACCGTCGTCTGTGCGTCTCCCACGGCATTGGTCTGCGTGGACGATCCACCCAGGGTAGCGCTCCCCTGCGTCACCTGCCAGCTTACCGGCACGGAGGTCGTGGGATTCCCGCCCTGATCCGTCACTTTGGCGCGCAGCACGATCTGCTGTCCCGCTTTGCCGGACTGATTGTTGCCCTGAAGGATTTGGATTTTGGAAGGTGGCCCTTGGGTAACCACGATGGCAACCAGCGGCGTCTGGATCGCACTCCCGACATTCACGGTCAGAGCCACTGGTGAAGCGGTGAGAACGCCACCCATGACAAGGTCGCAGGAAGCGACACCTTCTGAGTCTGTCAGCACAGCCCCGCCCGCGCAATGAGCGGAAGGTGTCGTCGCTGCATCGCCTGAGCCCTGCACGTTAAGCGCGACATTCGGAATCGGCTGGCCGCTTTGCGGGCCATCTGCTGCGACCACTTGCACTTCGATGGCATCGGGTATCGTTGCGCCGGCTGCGCCCGTCAACACGCGCAGACCGTCGGCACCCTGTGTCGGCTTCAGGATGTAGGCGACCGGAAGCGAAGCCTGACCGCCGCCATTCGGGCGCGCGACCAGCACCGTCGTGATTACGAAATTCACGCTGCCGACACCGGAGGCGGCCGTCACTACGGTCGGTGCGAACGACTGCCCGAAAATGGAAGTCGACAGATATTTCACTCCGGCGCGGCCGTTCTGATCGGTATTCGCCGTTACGGTCAACCCGTCCGAACTACAAGTGCCCGTGGGAACGTACGGGAACTGATCCCCAATGCCGCTGCACTGAATAGTGCCTGAACCCTGAGTTACCGAAAAGCTCACCTTCTGATTCGCGAGCGGGTTTCCATTCGCATCGTCCACTTCGACCATCATCAATTCGTGCGCGATTTGCTGCTCGGAGATAATCTGGCCGGTGCCGCCGACGATCTTGATGTTGGAGGCTGTGCATCCGCTGAGGCAAGGACCGCCGCCTTCGCCGGGAACCGTGATGTTGAACGCAATCGGTGTCACGACGTTTTGCGTTGTCGCCTGAATCTGAACCGCGCCGGGCGTGGTTCCCACCGTGGCATATATCTGCGCGAAGCCATTCGAATTGGTGAACGCGGTCGCACTACTCAACGTGATGCCTGACGGTGCGGAATACGTGACGAGAGCGCCGAAAACCGGGCGGCCTTGTGCGTCGACAACGCGCACCACCAGCGGGAGCGAGGTGCTGCTCTGGCTGACGGTCTGCGTCGTGTTGAAGCCCTGAATGGAACTGGCCCCGCTAGTGGGGCTCACGCCCGCCCACTTCACGATGTGCCCCGTGTCCGCAGTAATCGTGGTCTGGTTCAGTAGAGCGTTCGAGGCCAGGTCGAGTTTGTAGAAATTCAAGTTTCCGCCGGATTGAGCCGTCAAATATATTGACTTCGCCGTCGTTTCGTCCGATACGGCGAAGGAATTCACGGCGGTGGCGGGTATTGCATTCCGAAGAGCGGTTTGCGTGATGCCGCCGGCAAGACTCAGTTCATACAGAGTATGGTTCTGGCTCGAATAGGCAAAGATACGCTGCGGGCTCGCAATCAGAATCCGGTCCAGCACCGCACCTTGCAGGTTCGCAGCCGAAACCAGGTTCGATGTGTGCGTAGTGAGATCGAAGGTGATCGCAGCGCCCGTTTGTGGGGTCTGATTCAGCGCGATCGCATACCGTCCGTCGCTGGTGAACGAGACCCGTCCGGGAGTCCCGTTGACCTGAATGGTCCCATTGGCAGTTTTGGCGACCGTGCGCGGGTTCACTTCGATCAAAGCGTTCGTGGCCGATACATAGAGAAGACCGTTCGGCGCCACGGCGATGCCTGTGACCGTACCTGAAGTGGTAATCGTCAACTTGGTCCCGACCGAGAGGAATGACAGATCGATGGGGGTCACGATCGCCGAACTTCCATTCGCGCTGAGGATAAATGCGAACCGCGCATCCTGGCTGAATGTCAGGTCGACCGGCGTGCCCGTAATCGCGTACCCGCCGATGTTCAGAATCGAATCCGTCGCGGTATCGATCACGTACGCCGCGGTCCCAGCCACCACAACCAATCGCTTCCCGTCGGGACTCAGCCGCGCCACTGTGGGAACCGCCGAAATCGCCGTCGCGATCTGGCGCGGGTTGCCGAAACTCTGATTCACCACCGTGATCGGTGTGCCCGGCGCGTTTGCGATGAGGTAATACTTCGTGGCGTCCGGTTTGGGGAGTATATCGTACACTCCCTCCGGCACGCCGGAGATGGTCGTTTGCGGCCCAAACGGATCGGCCGTATATACAGGGACCGTTGTGCTGGTCCCCTGCGATCCGGGCAGTATTGCGACAGACTGGGCACTCGCTATGCCGGCGACAATGGCCAGGCACAGAATTCCCCGGACAAGGAAACGACTGGAAGACATGAAACTCCTCGTGAAGTGAAACTTGGACGCAGGCGGGACAAGGACGAGTTTATCACAGGCACTCGTGGTTATTGACATTCGGCCGTGCCGAAATCGCATCCAGTATAAAACAAATCAGGCAAGAATTGTAGTGAAGATTCAGCCGGTTCTGAACCGGGCGGCAAACGTGGCTGGAACGTGAAAAAGGGGGGAAAGCCGAAGCTTTCCCCCTCTTTTCTGACTGCTGTCTATTGTTGACTAGTGAGCCTGGACTTCGCCAAGCTGATCGGTACGATTGATACCCGGGACGTCGAGAACGATGCCGAGGTATCCCTCACCGCTGTAGGGCTGACCCAGTGCGCTCAGGTATGCAAACGCATGGCAGAACTGGAATTCAGCTTGGGCGATGATGTAGCCCTGGAAACCAGGCGTGGCAGCGATTCCATAATTACCACCACCCGACAGGGTGAAGGCCAGGATGTCGCCCGCAGCAACCGGCGCATTGGTGGTCTGCGCAGGAGGCGGCGTTGCCGCGTTGTAGTAGTTGATCGTCACATTGCCCGTCTGCGGCGTGGTGCCGTACGGATCAACCGACGTGTTCGCGATCGCGATACCAGTGTCGAAGCCGGCCTGGTTGGACACGAACGGGAACAACAAGTTGCAGGAGCACTTGTTGATGATGAACGAGTTCAACGGCGTCGAACTCGGAGCGAAGCGCGGAATCGGAGCGGTGTCGCTGGCGGTTCCAACGTTGCTCAGAGGCGCGAAGCTGGCCGTGAGGGTCGACTGGACGCCCGTAGCCGGCAGGTCGTTGCCCTGGTTGGCTACGAACCCAACCGCGATCGGCACATCCATCCGCTCGACGTTGAACGGATCGGTGTAGAGGATCTCGTACACCGCCATACCGGCTCCACCAGTGAGGCTGACGGGGGCCAGGTTGCTGGAGTTGCCGGACGCCGGCGAGAATCCGCCGCCGCCGTTGGCATCGGTGCCGGTCAGGATCGCGAAACCAGTTACGCCGCTGGTGAGCTGGTTCACCAGGTTGACCCGAGTCGGAACGAAGAGCTGCCCACCGGTTGCGATTGACGCAAACTGAATCATCAGTCTCGTGCCGGCATTCGCAACACCAGCGATGTTGAGGCCGCGGGTGGCCGAGCTAGCCGGGCTCGCCGTGAGGAACGGCCCATAGCCTGGCGGCGGTGTCAAAGGATTCGGAGATGTGCCGGTCCTTTCAAAGCCGCTCTCAGAGAAGTAGTTCGCTCCAGGCACATCCTGCGATACATCGGCCGGATATGTCGCCGAAGAGATCCCACCCGCCGTATTGGCTAAGTGGACCGCAATGTTCTTCTCCTTCCAGGCAGACGGGAAACCTTCGTCAAAGCGGATGTAGAACTGCTGCCCGTTTTGACCTCCTGTATTAAGCGCCTTCGAGGAGTCTTTAGCAATATCCTCGTTGGCGGAAATGCACTGGATGAAAGTCGTCGCCGAGTGGAGGCTCGGATTCAGGCCCTTCGCCACGAATGCCACTGTCTGCTGCGGGTTGTTCAAGGGCAGCAGGTTCGGCGGGTTAACAGAGATGTTCGCGACGATCTGCGTCGGAACCAAAGTGGAGCTGACGCCGAGTTGGTTCGCATTTCCGCGAAGGTTCGTGATGCGGATGATGCGCGTGGTAAACGTGCCCGGAGGATCGATCGGCACACCAAAGAACGTAACCTGGTTAGTGCCGGTCAGGCGCGCCTGGAACACGTTCGGACGAGCACCGGAAGAGCCGTCGTAGGTGCCGACGCCATTGCCCGTACCTGTGACGGTGCAGATGCCAAGGCTGACACCTGACGGATCGCAGTTGTAGAGCGGCACGGCCGGATTGGCGGCTGAATGCGGTTCATCGAACAGCATCAGAACCTCGGTGAACGGATTCGAAGTGATGCGGCTCGTAAGATTGGTGCTGAGAAACACCGTGATGTTCGCGGCCGGAACGTTCTGGCCCGCGGCCGTCGGCGTTCCGCCGGTGCAATTCAGCACGATGTCACCGACGAGTTCCGCCAAGCCTTCGGCGCGAACAGTTGGCGTGACGGCTGCATTGAATGTACATTGCAGTGCAGGCGCAACTTGCGCGTTAGCAGGAACGGCGAAGCTCGACAGCAGAGCAAGTACGGCAAACGCTAGAAGGCATTTGCGAAAATCTGCCATTTCCTTCTCCTTGTGAAGTGGTTGGGATTTTTTTGAATTGATGGAAGTTCTCTTTTCAACCTGAGCCTCACGAAGCAAAACAGCGTATCTGTTGGAGCTTTCCCCCAAGGAGATCCAGTTCTGCCACCAGCGTCTGCGCCGGCCGGTCTGCCTTCACTCCTTGAACTCGACTCTCGCCTTTCCCTTTCAGGCTCATTCGGTTTTCTGACTTCTCTATCTTTTTTGTGTGCTCGCGGGACTCATGCGTGGATGAATACCGCTAGTCAACCCTTGGACGCAGTCAAGATATTTCTACCACCCAGCGCCTGACAAGTCAAGCGCAAAGTAGAAGTTGCGGGCGTTCGACCCCTGAAGGAATGCTCCGGCCGCGCAAACCTCATTACACCACTGAACCGGAATGGCTTCGACGGAATTTCACGCAAGTGTCGAGTTCCTTCGTTGAACGGCAACTTGAACGGACTTACCTGCTGAAATAGTCATTGAATGGTAAGCCTGCGGCTCGCTCGGCCGGCTTTCATTCCGGAGCCCCGGATCAGATTAACCGGAAATAATGTCCGTATTTAAAAGACTCATACCACCCCGGAGTGCTAAAACATTCAGGCGTCCGATTGTAGCGGAGGCTGGTCGGCGATATCCACACAAACCACGCAATCCCCGCAACAAAACGAACCCAAGCGAATGCCGCCCCAACCCTTCCCCGCAGAACGAACCCAACGTTTATCGACGCTCCCCCGCCGCGGCATCGAGGTCGGGCCAGGCGTTATCGGATCGCAAAACGGGGCGTCCGCGCTACAATATTAGGAGATCCAAGGCAGGCCGCTTGATTCGTATCCTCGCTGTACTTCCCGCCGTAGCATCGGCTCTTCTGGTATTCGCACCCCTGACTCCTTTATGGGCGGACGAACGGGGCCAACTGGATTCCGATCCTGCTTTGTTCACCGTGATGGCCGCCGTGAATGCCGCGGGGTTCGATGCCGATATCGATTCGCCGGCCAACCTCCCGCTGCGTCAAAAGGTCCGGGATTACCTCAAGAACCGTAACATTCCAAGTCTTACGGAACTTAAGGAATTCGTTGCGTTGCACAAGCAAGGGAATCCATATGCGGACTTCAGCCAATTTGTGTCCTACGCCCTGTCGATCGATGGACCGCCGGATTTCGGCTTCCGCTACTCCCAAACGGAACTGCCCCCGGACGTTTTGCCGCTCGCGGGGTTGAATTCAATACTCACGCGGTTCTATAGAGAGGCGGATCTCGAGCAGGTTTGGGACAAGGCGCAGCCGGCCATCGATGAGATGATCAGCACCTACCAGGCCCCCGTAACGCGTGCCATCGCCGTGTCGAACGCCTACCTCCGGAATCCGACCAGTGGCGCCAAGGGCCGGCACTTCCAGATCTTTTTCGATCCGCTCGGCCCGCCGAACCAGGTGCAAACGCGCAGCTACAAAGACGATTACTTTGTAGTGGTGACGCCGTCGCAGGAGGTGAATGCGGACGAGATCCGGCACGCCTATCTGCACTATCTGCTCGATCCTCTGGTGCTCCGGTACGCCGAAGGCTTGAGCCGCGCGCGAGCCCTGCTCGATTACGCGCAGGCCGCGCCCGCGCTCGAGGAACACTACAAGACGGACTTTACTTTGTTCAGCACGGAGTGCCTGATCAAGGCAGTGGAAGCCCGGCTGGCTCCCGCCGCAAAACGCGACGCGATGATCACCCAGGACATGCGCGAGGGATTCGTGATGACGCCCGCGCTCGCCGACGGTCTCGCCGCGTATGAGAAACAGGACCAGGCCCTGCGGCTGTATTTCATCGATCTCGTGATGGCGATCGATCTGCGAAAAGAGGATCGGCGCCTCGCGGATGTCGACTTCGTGAAGGAGCGGGCGGTCAAGACGGTGAAGGTTGTTCCAAACGAGCGCCCGGTAGAGTTGACCGGCCCGCAGAAGGCGCTTGCGGCGGCGAACCAGTTGTATACGGACCGCAAACTCGACGAAGCCAAACGGGCCTTCACGAAACTGCTGCAAGCCACCGATGACCGCGCGATACACACAAGGGCATATTATGGTCTCGCAAGGATTGCGGTTCTTCAGCGGGATCCCGAGCTAGGCGTCAAGTTGTTTCAGCGCACGCTGGAGTTGAACCCGGATGCCGAGGTCAAGGCTTGGAGCCTGGTTTATTTAGGCCGCCTCTACGACTCGCAGAGTGACGGGCGTGAACAGGCGGTGGAGAACTACCGCGCGGTGCTGTCTGTTGAGAACGCGCCGCAAAGTGCCCGCCAAGCCGCTGAAAAAGGTTTGAAGGAATCATTCAGTAATAAGAAGTAGTGGTAGTAGGACCCCGGCCGCGGCCGGACGCCTACGAGCAACAGCAAAGGAGCAAGTGTAATGCGAAAGAACCTGATTAAGATAATGATCGCTATCGTTTGCGCCGCCGCGGTATTTGCCCAGGCCAAGCAACCGAAACCGAAGTCCCAGAAAGAGTTGGACGGGCTGATGGCGGTGCAGAACGCCACCGATGCCGACGCCCGTCTCGCGGCGATCGAGGATGTACTGACGAAGTTCGCCGATACCGAGTTCAAACCCGGTTTGCTGCTGATGGCCGCGGCCACCTGTCAGCAGAAGGGCGACCAGGAAAAGATGATCGTCTATGCGGAGCGCGCCCTCGACGCCGATCCGAACAGCTACCAGGCTATGTTGATGCTCGGCAACGCGTACGCTTCGCGCACACGCGAGTTCGACCTCGACAAGGAGGACAAACTCAACAAGGCCGAAGGCTATGCGCACAAAGCAATAGAAGCGCTCAAGACAGCCGAGAAACCGAGGCCGGACCTGACCGACGAACAGTGGACCGATGCCAAGAAGCAGTTGGTGAGCCAGGCGCACGAGGTGCTCGGGACCGTTGCGATGGTACGGAAAAAGTTCGACGTTGCCGTGACGGAATACAAGACCGCGATGGAAGGGGATTCCTCGCCCGATCCGGCTACGATGGTGCGTCTGGCTTCCGCTTACACTGCGAACGGCAAGCCCGATGATGCCCTGGCGCTGCTCGAGAAGGTAATGGCGACGCCGAACCTGCACCCGCAGATCCGATCGGTGGCGCAGGCCGAGCGCGTGCGTGCCACTATGGCGAAGAACAAGAACGCGGCCCCGGCAAAACCGGAGGGGACGCCCACCCCGGCTCCGTCGCCCTCACCGACGCCGGTGCCTACTTCGCCCACACCCACCCACTCGCCTGAAAAGTAACCGTCCGATATGTTGTCGGAAATAGCGGCCCTCGAGGCGGCGCTCGGCTACGAGTTCCGCAATCGAGAGCCGCTCCTCCGGGCGTTGACCCACAAATCACGAGCCTACGAACAGCCCACTCCCGGCGACGACCACGCCGACAACGAGCAGTTGGAGTTCCTCGGCGATGCCGTGCTCGGGTTCGTGGTGAGCGACATCCTCCTCAAAAATTTTCCATCCTACCGCGAGGGCCAGTTGACGAAACTGCGAGCCCAACTGGTGAGCGAAGCCCACCTCCATGAAGTCGCCCAGACGCTGCATCTCGGCGATTACCTGCTGCTCGGGCGCGGTGAGGAGATGAGCGGTGGCCGGGCCAAGAAAGCTCTCCTGGCCGATGCGGTCGAGGCGGTGATTGCGGCACTTTATCTCGACGGCGGAATCGAACAGGCCCGCCGGTTTATCGAGCGTTGTGTCGTCGGCGACGTCTCCGAGTTGCTGACCATGGTGCCGGGTGTCACGGACTACAAAAGCGCGTTGCAGCAAGTGGCCCAAGGACTGCGCCTGCCGATGCCGCGTTACACGATTGTCGACTCCGACGGCCCCGAGCACGCAAAGACATTCACTGTCGAAGCCCGCGTTGGCACCGACTTTGTAGGCCGCGCGGACGGTCCCTCGAAAAAAGTCGCTTCACAACGCGCCGCGCGCATCATTCTCGATCAGCTTTCCGCCTTCTGAATCCGCGTTCGGGGAGTACCCCGCCTCAACCGCGTGAGACACTATCCTTCGGAACCGGGCCTTGGCACACGACGTTTTCATCAGCTACGCATCGGAAGATAGCGCGATTGCGGGGCGCGTCTGCTCGGCATTGGAGGGCGCGCGAATCCGCTGCTGGATAGCGCCGCGCGACATTGCGCCGGGCATCGAGTACCCTGCCGCAATCGTCGAAGGCATCAGCGCGGCTCGTGTGCTGGTTTTGGTGCTGACCGATAACTCGGCGGGATCGCCGCATGTGCTCAGCGAAGTCGGACACGCGTTTAATCGCGAAGTACCGATCCTGGTCTTCCGGCTGTCCTCCACGCCGCTCGCCGAGAAGCTCGACTACTTTCTCTCGACGACGCAATGGCTGGACGCTCCGGCCGGATGCACCGACGAAACCTTGAGCGCGCTGGTGAAGGCGTCCGCCAATCTTCTCGCCGGCAAGCGATCGAAGTGGCTGACGAAACTCGGTTCCCGGCGGACGCGCTGGGCGGCGATGCTGATTCCGGCACTGGCAGTAGCCGGTGTTTCATTCGCGGTATGGAAGTGGCCGAGATCTGCCTCGCCGAACGCGCCTCGAAGTCCCGTCCCCGTCGATCTGCAGCAGAAGAAGAGTTGGACCAATCCAGCCGACGGGCAAGAATACATGTGGATCGCGCCCGGGACGTTCACAATGGGCTGCTCGCAAGGGGATGCCGAGTGCAAGGACAACGAGAAGCCCGCACATCCTGTCGCGATTGAAAAGGGCTTCTGGCTGGCCGGCACGGAAGTCACCAACGCGACTTTCCGGCGATTCGCGGCCCGTCATGGATTGGAACCGCCCGAGGGTGCCGATGCGCTTCCGGTAACCGGCATCACGTGGCAGGCGGCGAAGGAGTACTGCTCCGCTGTGGGAGGACGGCTGCCGACGGAAGCGGAGTGGGAGTACGCGGCCCGCGGCGGCATCGGGCAGCCGTACTACGGCGTAGTGGGCGACAGCGCCTGGTACGCGGACAATAGCGGCGATGAGCCACATCCGGTACGCACGAAGTCACCGAACGCATTCGGGCTCTACGGCATGCTGGGCAACGTGAAGGAATGGGTGCTCGACCGCTACTACAACAAGTACTATCTGGATTCTCCGGCCACCGGTCCCAATGTCGAGCAGCCCCTCGCACCTAATGCCACTGCGGCCGCGCGCGGTGGATCGTGGGAGACCAGCGCTACCGATCTGCGCGTCTCGAGACGATGGGAGTTCGAAAAGGACGCGCCCTATCGGACCGTCGGCTTTCGATGTGCGTGCGACCGGCCTTAGCCGCCTGCCTCACTGAATCGCGATGAACACTCCCGGCTGAGCAGCGAACGAACCCACGCTGACTTCCAGCGGCGCCCGTTCGGCGGGGAAGGCATCCACCGGAACACGAACGTTGATCTGCATCAAGCCCGCAAAGAACGGAGCCGCCCCCGCATACAACACCTGCGCAGGAATGCCTTGAATCTGCACCTTCACCTCCTGCTGGGGCCGCGGTAGAGCGTTCAGGTCAGCGTTGACCCTCCCCGTCACTCCAGGAGGTGCCGTCGCGCCCTCCCCCGTTACGAAGAGTGCTATGACGCTGCCGGGTGCCGCTGGATTACTGGCTGAATTCTGCGATCCATCCTGGTTGGCGGCAGCCGCCTGACCTGCGCCGCCGGCAGTATAGATACCGGGTGCGGCCTCGCGGACTGCAATCGTGGAGGAGGAAGCGACACTCCCCTGTACCTCGACTTTGACTGTCACGGTGGATTTGCTTCCCACCTCGTACGGCACAATCGCATTGATCTGACTGTTGCCGGCGTAGAGCAGGGGAGCCGGGGTGTCGTCAAAGAGGACGCGCGTCCCCGACAGGCTCGTGGTGAAGACGCCATTCACGGCGGCGCCCGATACTCCTGTTACCGGCCCAAGCCGGGTGCCGAAGATAGTCACCGCCTCGCCGGGCGCGACCCAGCCGGCCTGGAGGCTCGCCGCGTTCACGATGGTGCGAACGGAAACCGACTCCGCGACCAGGCGGCGCACGCTGTTGTTGTCCTGGTCCGAGAAATAGACACTTCCCTGAACGTCCACAGCGACATCCCGCGGACTGCTCAGCAGAGCCTCCTTTGCCGGACCATAAGCGCCATCATCGCCTTGCACTCCGCTACCGGCGATTGTTTTGATAAAGCCGTTTGCGCCGATCACGCGCACGCGTTCATTGAGGAGATCGGCAACGTACAAGTTGCCTTGGCGATCGAGCGATATGCCCGCCGGCAGGTGCAGTTGTGCTTGCACAGCCGGACCGCCATCGCCGCCGTACCCGCCCGTTCCCGTTCCGGCGTACGTGGTGACGATGATAGTGCCAGGGACGATCTTGCGGATCCGGTTATTGAAGTAATCGGAGACATAGAGCGTCCCGTTGTCATCGATGGCCAGAGCGAGGGGTGTATCGAACTGGGCGGATCGCGCCGGACCGTTGTCGCCGCTGAAACCTGGAAGGCCGGTAGCGTCCCCCGCGTAATTGCTAATCGTGCCGGCGGCGTTCACAATGCGAATGCGGTTGTTGCCGGAATCCGCGATGTAGAGGTTGCCGTTGCGATCGACGACAACGTCGGTCGGGTTGAACAGTGTCGCCGATGTCGCCGGACCGCCGTCGCCGGTGTTGCCGAGCGTGCCCGCACCGGCGACCGTAGTGATGGTGCCCGAAGCATTCACTCGCCGCACGACATTGTTTGCCGTATCCGCGATGTACAGGTTCCCCGCGTTATCGAACGAGAGTCCGTTCGGCTGGTTCAATTGGGCCTGCGTTGCGCTCCGATTGTCTCCCGAATAGCCGGGCGAGCCGGTGCCGGCGAAAGTGGTGATGATACCGTCGGACGCGATCTTGCGGACTCTATTATTGAACGTGTCGGCGATATACAAGGCACCGCTCGCGTCGAACGCGACACCGCTTGGTTCGAACAGAAGGGCGTTGGCCGCTGGGCCACCATCGCCCGCCGCCGTGTCAGACCCCGCAATTGTCGTAATGATGCCCTGAGATGAGATCTTCCGGACACGGTGATTCGCCGTGTCGGCTACGTACACGTTTCCGGCGGCATCGACCGCGACGGACTCCGGCATATTCAACTGTGCCGATATTGCCGGTCCGTTGTCGCCCGAGAAGCCGGTCGCGCCCGTGCCGGCGATGGTCGTGATGGTGCCGCTCGCACTGAGCTTTCGGACCCGTTGATTCAACGTGTCGGCGATGTAAATGTTTCCGGCGGAGTCCGACGCGACTCCATACGGCCGGTTGAGGCGGGCGTAGATGGCGGGTCCGTTATCTCCCTGGAAGCCCGAACCATTAATGCCTGCAATTGTATTGATCGTGCCGTCCGGACCGATTCGTCGAATGCGATCGTTCAGGGCGTCCGCGATGAGGATGTTGCCGGAACCATCCACGGCGATGCCCCAGGGAGAAGCCAACTGGGCCTGAATCGCGGGGAGTGTGTCGCCGTAGAAGCCCAGCACACCGGACCCGGCGACGGTCGTGATGTTGCCGCCGGGCGTGAAGCGGCGAATCCGCGCATTGCCGGTGTCGAGCACCAGGATGGCTCCGTTCCTGTCGATGGCGATATCGCGTGGGTAGCGCATCTCGGCGGCGGTGGCGGGACCTCCGTCGCCCGAGAACCCGGGCTGCCCCGTGCCCGCTGCCGTGGAAATGGTGCCGTCGGGCGTCACCCGGCGAATGCGGTTATTCCCCGAATCAACGATATAAACATCGCCATTCGGCGCGGCGACCGCTTTCGCCGGGAAAGAAAGCTGGGCGGAAATCGCGGGACCGTTATCGCCCGAGTACCCGGGGATGGACCCCGCGATGGTGGCGATCGCACCGGCCGGGGTCACCTTCCGAATGCGGCCATTCCCGGTGTCGGCGATGTACAGGTTTCCTGCCGCGTCCACCGAGACTCCCTGCGGCGACCATAATAATGCGGCTGCCGCGGGACCGTTGTCGCCAGGTAAACGCGGCGCTCCCGCCACCGGCTCAATTATGTAATCGGTGGCAGGCTGCGCGAATATCGCGAGCGGAGATATTAGAAAAGCAAGGCCGGCCGCCAAAGCCGCAAGGTGTCCCGTGCGCATCTTCATAGAGACGCGGCGACCCGTGTTTCCGTATCAATTCTGTTCGCAATTAAGGAACAAACCGGTACCCGACGCCGCGTACTGTATGAAAGTGTTTCGGGACCTGCGGATTCTCTTCTAACTTTTGACGGAGCCAGGCCACATGGACATCGACGGTCCGGGAAGAGACCGAGGGCTGATACTCCCAAACATTCTTCAGCAGATCCTCGCGCGCAACGACTTTGCCGCGGTGATCGATCAGATACCGAAGCAACTGCAATTCCTTGCCCGCAAGATTGACGGTGGCACCGTCCCTGAAAACCTCTCCCGTATCGAAATTCACCCGCACTTTTCCGAACTGAAAAGATGTGACCGGCGAGAGATTCTCTTTGTTTACCCGGCGCAGCAAAGCCTCCACCCGCGCCAGAAGTTCGGAGGGATCGAAGGGCTTTGTCAGATAATCGTCCGCGCCGAGTTTCAACCCGACCACCCGATCCACTATCTGCGTCCGTGCCGTCAACATCAGCACGGCAACATCCATGCCGCGCTGCCGGATCTCCTTGCAGACCTCAAAGCCGTTCTTGCCGGGCAGCATGACGTCGAGCAGGACAAGATCGAATGCCTCACTGAGCGCCCGTGACAATCCGGTCGGCCCGTCGGTTGCTGTTACTACGTCGTAACCTTCTGCTGCGAGGAGATCAGAGAGCGTCAGGACGAGACCGGGCTCGTCTTCAACCAGAAGAATGCGCGAACTCATGTTGGTGTTCGGCAGCCGCGGGAATTCGCATCACGAACTCGGTGCCTGCGCCTGGCTCGGAATTAACGCTCAATGTTCCTCCGTGAGCTTCGACAATGCGTTTCGCCAGACTCAAGCCGAGGCCGGTCCCGTGAACCTGATCCTGTACTGCCTTCTTTCCACGATAAAACGGATCAAAAATCTGATTCAGTTCACCCGCGGGAATGCCGGGTCCGCGGTCCGCGATGCGAATCTCGATCGCTGCGTTAACGGCGACAGCCGTGATTCCAATCCACCCGCCGCACTTGCCGTACTTGGCTGCGTTGCTGATCAGGTTCTGGAGCGCGTGCTTCAGAGAATTGGCGTCGGCAAAGACCGGCGGCAGGCCGGGTTGAATGGTCTTTTCCACCGCGCACTGCGATTCGTCGATAAGACGGCGGTCGGCATTCATTGCATCTTCAATGAGTCCCGCCACCGGCACTGGTTCCTGCGCACCAATCAGACGTCCGGCGTCGGCGTTGGCAAACCGCAGCACCTGCTCGACCATGGCCGTGAGCTTCTCGCTTTCCTGCTCGATCAGCGAACCGTAGCGCTGCACCCGTGCCGGATCGCTGGAGACGCGGCCCTGCAGGTTGTGACCCGCAGTCCGCATGACGCTCAGAGGCGTGCGGAGTTCGTGCGAAACTCCGGCAACGAATTCCATTTGAAGATGGGCCAGTTTCTCCGAGCGGCGCGTAAACTGCACCAATGCGACCACCGCGGCGACCATCAACAGCAGAAGCCCGCTGGTGACGCCGAGGTTGCGGATACGCGCCCGGGAGACCGCACCTTCGAGCGATCCGAAACGATGGCGGACGGCCAACACCCATCGCCCGCGATCATAGCCCGGAAACTCCGGCTCGCGCCTTCTCATGCCGCGAAAGCCTTCGCGCGGCGGCGGACCGCCCGGCGCACCCGGACCACCCGGGCCCATCCGGCCGCCGCGCGGCACAAACCCCATTCCCAAGGCGTTCAACCGGCGGAAGATCGTCTCCATCCGGACATCAAACAGGTGGACGGAAGCATCCGCCGAGCGGCCAATATGCAATCCGGGGCTGGACGTGAAGATAACGCTCTGCGGATTGTCGCGCGCCACCACTTCCGCCTGGTAATCGTTGGTGCCGCCCAAATCGCGCTGCAGCAACTCGGGGATCACCGTCTGGCCGACATAATCGAGGTTCACTTCCACCAGCAGCGATTCGAGTTCGTTCCACGCCGCCGGGCGCGAGTCGCGACGGGTCCGCCCGAAGTAGGGCACGACAAGCACGTTGGTTGTTTCATCAATCACCGGCCCAGGGCCGCGGTGGTCGAAATCGGAGGGCGCCAGCCTCGCCTGAAGCGCGTCTCGCATTCCGCCCCAGTTCGGAGGCCAGGAGGCGACGGACGCTTCGCCGGTTTCAGAATCCAGACGATACAGTTTGACCGTACCGTCTTCCGGCGCCACGACGTAAACGTTTCTGATCAACGCGCTGCGGCGGCTCGATTCGTGCCAGGCGGCAAAACGGGCCGCGTATTCCTCGCGGCGCTCGGCCGGATCGTCAATCGCCCGCTCGGGTAAGAGTGCCAGGCACGCGGAAGTAAGTTCCTGGTTGAAGTCGAGGCTCAACCGGTTCAGGCTTACCTGAAGGCTGCTGTGCAGGCGTTCCCGTTCCGCAACGCTGACTTCCCCGATCCAACGGTACTGGAGAACAGCCAGAGAGGCGGCTCCGCCGATAACGGCCGCGACGAAAAGCCAGGATAGCAGCGGCTGGCGCCGACGTTTGTCTCCAGTCATCTCCTTCCTTGACGATACTCCCTTCCGGCCCGCGACAGCGTAAAACATTGGTTAAGCAGGTTGTTAAATATTTTAAGAACGTCAAATTCGGGGGATAACCGAGTGTTTCGACGGGCATGTGCAGTTTGTATAAGCATGCGGCACTATTGGCGGCTGGCAGGCTCCGTAATCTTCTTCGCTAGTCTTTCAACCCTGATCGCCGGCAGGATTCCCGGCCATTACATCGTGGAGCTCTCGAGCCAGCCCGTAATCGACCAGACAATGCGCTCCCGTGCGGCATCCGCGAAAGGCGGGTCGCGGCTGCGCAGTTCCGAAGCATACGCCCGGCGCGCGCAGATTCATGCCGAGCAGGATCAAATCAAAACGCAGATTGAACAGCACAACGCCAAAGTCGTGGATCGCGTGGATACAGTAGCCAATGCGCTGATGGTTGAAGTGGCGGATGCGGACGCGCAGGCGCTCGCGTCCATTCCGGGCGTAAAGAGCGTGCATCCGGCGCGGAGGTTCCGGATGGTGCTCGATCGCGCCGTGATCCTTCACAAAGTCGTGGATGCATGGAACATCGTCGGCGCGGACCATGCAGGCGAGGGCGTGAAGATCGCCATTATTGACAGCGGCATCGATGTCACGAGCCCCGGTTTACAGGGCGCATCGATGAGCCCGCCCGATGCGTTCCCGCGAACGAACTATGACGCGGACGTGGCCAATACGAACGGCAAGGTGATTGTCGCCCGCAGCTACGTTTCGCTGCTGCCCTACCGGGACCCGGACCCCTACGCCTACGACCACATCGGGCACGGAACGGCGCTGGCGATGATTGTGGCGGGTGCGACCGCCAACGGCCCGCTCGCCACCATCACCGGCGTCGCCCCGAAAGCGTATCTGGGCAACTACAAAGTGTTCGGCACGCCCGGATATAACGACTCCGCTTCGGATTCGGCAATTCTCAAAGCGCTTGACGACGCGGTGGCGGACGGGATGGATGTGGTGAACCTCAGCCTGGGCGACGATCTCGCGCCGCGCCTGAGCGACGACATCGATGCGCAGGCGGTAGAGCGGGCGACGGCGGCTGGAATGATTGTCGTGATCGCCGCTGGAAACAGCGGACCGGACCTCAACACGATGTCCTCGCCAGGAACCGCTCCGTCGGCGATCACTGTAGGCGCGACGACGAACGACCGGACCTTCGCCGCCAGCATCACGTTCGCGGATCTGCCGTCGATGGTCGCGATACCTTCGGCGGAGGGTCCCGCTCCGAGCGATCCGATATCCGGAAAGGTTATTGATGTTGCGACTCTGGACGGCGACGGGCTGGGATGCTCCAGTTTGCCGTCGGGTAGCCTGAGCGGCGCGGTCGCGTTGATCCAGCGCGGGACGTGCTACTTCGAAACGAAGCTGAACAACGCGCAACAGGCGGGAGCGGTGGCCGCTATCATCTACGCGGCTGCCGATTCCCCGGAACCGTTTTACATGACGGTCGGCGCGGCAACACTGGCCGCCGAGATGGTCAGCTACGACGATGGCGCGCGCCTTAAGGAGGCGTCGGCAGCACAACCGGATGCGTTCGTTAGCGTCTCGTTCACGAAGAACGCCGTCTGGGTAACGCCAAACCTGCTGGCGGATTTCTCGGGTGCCGGGCCGAATGTTGACGTCGGGATCAAACCGGACCTCGTTGCCACAGGAACGAATTTCTACGTGGCGACACAGACGCTGGATCCGAACGGCGACATGTACGATTCGAGCGGCTTCATTCTTGTGGACGGGACCAGCTTCTCAACCCCACTCGTCTGCGGCGTTGCCGCGCTGATCAAAAGCGCGCGGCCTGGTTTATCGATGGATCAATACCGGTCGCTGATCATCAACAGTGCCGCTCGCGCGCAGACCAAGGACGGGCAGACGGTTCTGATCCAGCAGGGCGGAGCGGGATTGCTGAACGCCCAAGCCGCGCTGCAGACGACGGCAACCGTTTATCCCCCATCCCTCAGTTTTGGAACGGGCAACTGCGACACCGGTCTTTCCGGAACACTCACGATCACCAATATCGGCACGAGCGCCGACACCTTCGCCATTAGTGCCGAACCCACAGGCGAAGAAGCGGCGCCCGTGCCGTCCACCACCTCGGTTCAACTCGAGGCGGGAGCTTCCGCGGAGGTGCATGTCGCGTGGACGGCCGCGGGACTCAGCGGTGGCGCACACCAAGGATTTTTGAATATCACGTCCAGTTCCTCCGGTACGGTGGCTTCGGTGCCTTACTGGTACGCCGTGAGTTCCGGAACACCGGCGCACGTCACCGCGTTCGATCCGATCACCAGCGGGCGCCGCAACCGAGTGCAGCAGGACGCGGTATATGTCCGGATCACGGATGCCGCCGGAGTACCCTTAACGGATTCCGATCCGCAGGTGACGGTGATTTCGGGCAACGGGACGGCTGTCGGCGTTCACTCGTACGATTCCCAGATACCCGGGCTTTACGGGATCGATGTTCGACTGGGTCCGACGGCTGGCACGAACGTTTTCCGTATCCAGGCGGGCGACGCTTTTGTAGATGTCTCCATTGCAGGGCGCTAGCGATGCGGTCGATCGCAAGCGCCCTGGTATTCGCCTCACTGGTGACGGTGGGGCAAGCATTCCTTCCCAGGCGGGGCTTGGCCGCCCCGCCCGTTTTTTCCGATCGTACTCTTGAAGCGAATCTCCCCGTACCTGCCGCTGTCCGTACTCTTCTCGAGCGCTCCTGTAACGAGTGCCACTCGAACCAGGCGCGTTCAACCTGGTACGAGCGCATCATCTCTAGCGATGTGCATCGAGGGCGTCTCTCGCTGAACCTCTCCGAATGGTCCACTCAAAGCGGGCGCACACCCGCCATAGCAGTTGGGAAGCTCGCAGATGCCTGCGAGGCCGTACAACAACGCCGCATGCCTCCGGTGAATTATGTCCTGCTGCATCCTTCCGCGCGCGTGACAGCGCGGGAAATCGGCGATTTCTGTTACTGGTCTACCGGCCAGATTCACCAGATTCGCGCACGTAACTCCGTCCTCCAATCCGCCGCCCCGGCACTGTAACCACGGATACGTGCAGTTGCCGGACGATCATCCCGAAACGAGTAGCCGATGCGCGTCGACCGCACCAGATTGTAAAGCGCCCGGCAACTTTCGGTTAAGAAGGTTAAGGTCGCTGTGCACCCGGTAACGGCACCAACTGCGAGAACAGTCTCCTGGATATGAGCAAAATGGATCCCCGACACCCCCGGTATCACTGGTTCCGGATCTCGCTGGTGCTGGGGGCGTTGCTCGCCGTCCTGATGCTGGTGAACTCGGTGGTCAACTATATGTTCGTGTCGCGACGCGTCGCCGTCGAGCAGCTGCAGCGTGATATGAGCAAGCAGGCCATGACGCTGGAACAGGAGATGCGGCGCGCCAACGCACGGACGCCGGCCCAGGTTGACCGCCTCGTGGACGAGATGCAGAAGCGCGAGAAGATGGTGTGGCTCGAAGTTCGCGATCGTGATGACAAACTGCTGGCGTCTTCGGGTGTCGAGGACCATCCGCGGTTCGCCAAAGACGAGATGCGAACGAAGATGCGGAATCACGAGCCGCTGTTCGCGATTCGGAAGACGGCGGGCGGAGATGTGGTGGTGCAGAGCTTTCCTATCCACTGGGGCGCACCCGGCCCGCAGCAGCAGCGAGGTCCGGGAGCCATTGTTGAAATCGCACTCTCGCTCGATCGGGCCCGTGCAGTGTTCTGGCCCATCCGGCAGAACCTGATCATCAACTGCTCGGCGGCGCTGGCGCTGCTGGCTGCGCTGGCGTTCATGGGATTGCGATTCCGCTCGTATCTGCAGGGCAAGCAACTCGAGCAGCAGGTGGAGATCGCGCGCAAAGTGCAGCAGGATCTGTTGCCGACCACCAAGCAGGCCTCGCGAAAGATTGAATTCGCGGCGGAGTGCAAACCGGCCTGGGGTGTCGGAGGTGACTTCTACGACACCTTCGAGACAGCGGACGGCAAAGTGGCGTTGGTGCTCGGAGACGTATCGGGAAAAGGAATTCCCGCCGCATTGTTGATGGGCGTGATACACGGGGCGGTGCGCTCGAGTACCTGGACCGAAAACGCGTGGCACCACGAGGAGAGTTCGCGGAGAATCAACCAGCTGCTGTGCGAGCGCGCATCGGGGGAACGGTTCGCGAGTCTGTTCTGGAGCTATTACGATGCGGCGTCGCGGCGGCTGCATTATGTGAACGCCGGACATTGCGCTCCATTGCTGGTGAAGCGCCGCGGCGGCGGTGTTAATATCGAGGCGCTCGATGAAGGCGGTCCCGTGCTGGGGCTGCTCGGGATCGCGCGCTACCATCAATCGGTAGTGAATGTGGAACCGGGCGACCTGCTGCTGATGTTCTCCGACGGGGTCGTGGAGGCCATGAACGAAGAAGGCGAAGAGTTCGGCGATGAGCGGTTGCGCGCCGCCGTGCTCGAGGCGACGGCCGAAGATGCTACGGGGCTGCACGGTCATGTGCTTCAGGCAGTCCGCAGGTTCGTTGGCAGCGCGGCTCCGCACGATGATTTAACAATCGCCGCCGCCGGTTTCGAAACTGCGCTTGTGGGTGCGAAGACGCAGGCTGCTTAGCCTTTGTCCTCGAGCAGCCGCAATGCGTCCTCGAGTTCGTACATGCGATCCTCGATGGCCTTGGTTGGTTTGCCGGCTGCCTGTGCCGCCGCCAGTTTCTTCTTTTGGGCTTCCATTTGTTTCTGGATCACAATGGTTTTTGGGGATGGCGGCGCAGCCGGCGAGGGCGTCGAAACCGGAGCGGGCGCGGCGACCGGCTTGGCGTGCTTGGCCTTCTTCGGCTTCGACGGCATTTGTATTTTCTCGCCGAAATCCTCGAGGAGTTCGCGCTGAATCTGAAGCATCTCCGAGGCAAGTTCGTTGAATCGGGCAATCAGTTCTTTTTTGGCCTGGTTCTTGAGTTTCAGATAGCTGCTCTTGGCTTCACGGTATTGGTCGAGTGTAGTGGGCATGTCGATGCGGTGTCCTTTATTTTATCGGCTGCCGACTGTTCGCCTGCGGACTGGGTAAGACGCAATCGGACGCGTACAGCACATTCACCCGAGCCAACTCCAAGACCCCGTAGCAGCGATCACGGCTGGTCACTTGCACACACGACCTGGTCTTGGCGCTGATCCTGAAGGTCATCGGGTATTCAGCCAGGAGTTTCCTGCGAACTCCCGGCACCACCTGCGCCCTGCTGTTCACGATCGCGCTCGGCATCGGAGCCAACGTCTCGATACAGGCTTTCATCCTGGGAATGCAGCCCGTATTTCCGCCAGCATCGCTCGGCAGGATTGTCTCTATTTTTAGCCGGGGTGTTCATGCGACGGGTTCGCTCACATACCGCGACTACGTAGCGCTCGAGAGTCACCGCGAATTGTTCGAATGGGTGGGCGCCGCGCAGGTTTCGCCGGTCACGGTGAATCTGCCGAACCAGACGACGAACACCCTGTCCATTGGCCGAGTCACCCGGAATCTGGCGGAGATATTCCAGTTGCCAATTCATCAGGGCGTGATTGTCAGCGATCGACTTTGGAAGAGCGATTTCGGCAGCCGCGCGAATATTCGCGGGCTACAGATTGGACTCGGCGGCGTGGACGCCCGCCTCGGTGGTGTTGCTCCCCAGTGGCTCGAGGGAGTGTATCGGGACCGCGGAGTCGATTTGTGGACGGTTCTGGATGCAGGCACTCCGGCGGCCGGTGATGGCCAAACCCGGAATCTTTGGATTATCGGGCGGGTGCGGCCGAATATCTCGGTGCAAGAGGCAGAGCGGGAAGTTCGTGCGACGTTGCCCGACCGCGACGACATCGAAGTGACTCCCTACACAGGCATGATGCCAGAGGCGGCGCGCAGCCAGTCACGAGTCCACACTGTGCTGAGTCTTGCGGCAGGGGCGGTGTTCTTGATCGCGTGCGCCAACGTCGCGTCGTTTTTGCTCGCGCGGGCGTCGGCGCGATCGGTCGAGACGTCGGTGCGCGTCGCGCTCGGAGCGGCACGCGGCCAACTCGCCCGCGAAGTGATTTCCGACAGCGTTGTCATTTCCATTGCGGGCGGCGTCCTCGGGGCGGTGTTCGCGCTCTGGACATCGCATGTCGTTCCGTCGCTATTGTTCGAGGAAGATGCGTCGCACATTGCATTCACGCCCGACCTCGAAGGCCTGTTGTGGACGTGTGCTGCCTGCGTTGCGATGACCGTATTGTGCGGGCTACTGCCTGGCGTGGCGATTCCGTATGGCCGCCCCGCGGAAGTGCTGCGGCGCGAGAGCGCAGGCCCTCCCAAAGGAATCAGGCGTACTCGATCCGCGCTGGTCGTTGCGCAGATGGCGAGTTGCTGTGCGCTCGTACTTTCCACCGCGATTCTCTTTGACGGTTTTCGGGCGGCCCTTCAGACCACCGCCGGCAGCCGCCTGGACCATCCGGTTCTCGCGAGTGTCGTGGCGGACCCTGGCGCCGGGTTCCGATATTTTCAACGTGTGCAGCAAGCGGTGGAAGCTGTTCGTGGTGTTTCAGTGAAGACATGGTCGGGCAAACTGCCGGGAGCACAACCTGCATGGCAGACGTTCCGGATTGAGCCGCGGCGAACGGCGATGCGCGACGCGTCGCTGGATATCGTGTGGCTGACACCGGATTCGCGAGAGGTGTCATCGATGCGGATGTTGGCAGGTCGAAGTTTCGGCATCGCGGCTGCGGCATGCCGCACGGCGATTCTCAACGAGCAGGCGGCGAAACAGCTATATGGCGGCTCGCCAGTCGGCAGAACGGTTCGAGATCCCATGCACGTCACCGCCGAAATCATCGGCGTGGTGAGGATCCGAAATCAAACGCAGCGGCGGGCTGCGATCTACTATTACGCGGACCAGCGCGGTATCCCGCCGAAGACAATCGCGGGAGCGCATTTTCAGGTTCCCTCGTTGCGGGATTTGGCTCGCGTTGAAATGGACACGAACGTGGTGTCGCCGGGTTACTTCGATGTCGTCGGGTTCCCGACCGTCGGAGGGCGTGCGTTCGATGGCAAGGGAAGGACCGATGCGTGCCGCATTGCCGTAGTGAACGAGCAAGCCGCCGATCTATTCTTCGCCGGAAAGCCGGTCGGCTCCGCGGTGATTGACGATAGCGGAGTGCGGACCGAAATCGTCGGCGTAGTTCACACACCTCCGATCGGAACTTTTCAGCGGCGCGTCGAACCGGCGATCTATTTTCCGATGGGTCAGGATTATCTGCGGAGTATGACTTTGATATTTGGAGCCAGAGACTCGAGCCGCGCTGCGCTCGACGACCTGCGCGGCCGGGTGGGATCCGTCCGGGGCCGCGGGCCCTTTCCGCCGATCGTACAGACGTTCGATGAATATCTCAGCCACAGCGCTCTTGCGCCGCTGCGGATCGCGGTGGCCATTCTGGGAACATCTTCCGCGATCGCACTGCTTCTCAGCGTGTTGGGACTCTTCGGCGCAATGAGCGATGCAGCCCGGCAGCGCAGGCGTGATCTGGCGCTTCGGATCACACTCGGAGCGCAGCGCCGGCACGTGATTGGACAGGTGTTCATGGAAGGTGGACGACTCGCCTGCGCAGGCGCGGTTGCGGGCATAGCCGGTTCGTTGCTGGTCTCGCGATCGTTGTCGCGAATCGTGCCAGGCAATGGCGGACCGGCGTTGTGGGTTTGGTGTACCGCTCCGTTGCTGCTGGCGCTGGCTACGGCGCTGGCGAGTGTCATTCCGGCACGTCGCGCGTCGATGGTGAATCCACTCACGGTTCTTCGCGACGATAACTGAGCGGCGCCCGCTACGACGAGGCGGCGGTCGCTTCATCCCCATGTGCGACGATCGCGCGACTGAACCCTTCATCGATCGACCGGGGGGGCGGCACTGGGGCATTTCAGTTAGTGCTGGTCGAAAGTTACGCTTGACGTCAGCTCGGACACCCGAAAGCAATTCACTAATGCGAAAGACCGTCCACCGGTACATCCCAAATTTGCTTTATGTTTTGACGATATGTGGCGATTTTGACCGGGGTCCAACGTGCGAACGCAGAAATATCCTGCACCGAAAGCGAGGGACCGGCAAAGTCGACACATGCACATACTTCGGGCAGTGCTCTGGCTACTCATGTGCGGGGCTCGATTTGAAGCGTTAGTCCTTCGACAGTCGCACTGGGGTTGCTTTTTGTTGGTGTTTTCGCGCTCAGCAATCTCATGCCGCTCGAACTGCGCCGCGTTCAGGCGCAAGCATGGATCGCAGGACGCCAAGCCTGAGTGTCAACACAGTTCGGGCATCCGGCTTCCGGGTTACGGGAACCCTTTTGAGAGGCACCCGAATAGGCATCGTCCTGCGCCTAGGTTGGGAGGAAGCGTGTTGGACTATCTCACGACCTTGATTCGGGAAAACCCTTCATCGATCGATGGCGGAGAGAGGCGCCGGGCCATGTCTTCGAGCGCGGACTCCGGCACAATTCGCGCGCGGGCGCGGTTGCGTTCCCGGCAAATGTCGACGGGGACATCGAAGAACACGGCTTCGACCGAGCAATCGTACAGGTCCGCGATTTTGATATAGGGCCGCCGTTCCTTGCGCGTGAGGTTCGTGGCATCGATGAAGGTCAGTGGCCGGCGCAGTTCGAGTCTGCGCCGGAGCAGGTGCCGCAGGACCGAAAACACCTGCCGGTGGATCGCCTGATTGGTGGGGTCGTCCGACAAGAGGCGGCGCAGTTCGTCGCTCGACAAGGAGGTTCCATCCTGCCGTGCGACCCACGTCGACTTACCCGATCCTGGGAGACCGACGAGAACGACGATCCGAGGACGGGGGAGGGGCCTTTCCAGCCCCTCCGATTGCGCCGGTTGCACTATACCACGTATTTGCCGACGTTCAGCACGCGTTCTGCGATACTGTGCCGCAAGCCAATCGCATCGGCGGGTTCGTACTTCGTGAAGCGCTTCAGAACCG
This sequence comes from uncultured Acidobacteriota bacterium, assembly GCA_963720745.1. Lineage (GTDB taxonomy): Bacteria > Acidobacteriota > Terriglobia > Bryobacterales > Bryobacteraceae > TMP-7. The sequence continues at coordinate 1,498,244 of CAVRGO010000001.1, read as the reverse complement.
CCATATTCATTCGCAGCGCGTCTCCGTCTGAACAGCGCGCCAGTACCACGCGCGCCGCGGATTCGATGGCGTCCATCGCTTCGCGGGTGAACACGGCACACATTTCCGTAGCGTTCTGCGCATTCTTGCCGGAATTCGCGATCTTCTGCGCGCGCAGAGTCGCGGATTCCATCGCGAAGGCATTCATCATTACTTCGGTGATACCTGCGAGGACTTCCTGCTGCTCTTCGATATCCGCCATGTACTTCTGGTAGGCGACTCCGAGCAAAAGCAGCCCAATCTTCTTCGCGCTCGCCACCATCCGGTTTTCTTCGGCGAACGGACCGGAGGGCCCCGTCGAACCGAGTGAGGGTCCGGCGAGCAGTTCGGCCTGCAGCTTCTTCACGGCCTCGACGAGAGGCAATTGACCGCGCTGCGCCCGCTTGAGCAGCATGCCCGTAGCAAGCAGGCGATTGATTTCGTTCGTACCCTCGAAGATCCGGTTGATCCGCGAATCGCGATAGGCGCGCTCGACGGCATAGTCTTGATGGTAGCCGTAGCCGCCGTGGATCTGAACGCCTTCGTCCACGACATAGTCGAGCGCTTCCGATGCGAATACCTTGATGTAGGAGCACTCGGTGGCGTACTCTTCGACCGCCTTCAGCATGGTGGCGCTGGCATTCGGCTGATCCCACGAGAAGCCTTCGAGCTGGCTCTGAATCATGCCGACGACGCGGTAGCTCATGGACTCGGCGGCATACGTCCGGATCGCCATCTCGGCCAGTTTGTGTTGAATCATGCCGAATTCGGCGATCGATTTTCCGAACGCCTTGCGTTCCTTCGCATATTTGGCGCTGACGGCGATCACGTCCTTGCATCCACCGATAGCGAACGGACCCAGCTTGAGGCGTCCGAGGTTGAGGATGTTGAACGCGATGACGTGTCCGCGGCCGATTTCGCCAAGGACATTTTCGACGGGCACCTTCACGTTGTCCAGGTAAACTGCGGTTGTGGAACTCCCGCGAATACCGAGTTTCTTTTCCTCCGCGCCGGGCTGCACACCCGGATAAGCGCGTTCCACCAGAAACGCGGTGAATTTCTCACCGTCGACTTTGGCGAAGATCGTGTAGAGGTCGGCGTAACCACCGTTCGTGATCCACATCTTCTGGCCGTTGAGGATGTAGTGGGTGCCGTCCGGCGAAAGGTCGGCGCGGGTTTTGATCGCCAGCGCATCGGAACCGGCCTGCGGTTCGCTGAGGCAGTAAGCCGCGATCATCTCGGCGTGCGCGAGTTTCGGAAGATACTTCTGCTTCTGCGCTTCCGTACCGAACAACAGCACAGGCAGAGTGCCGATACCCGTGTGGGCGCCGTGCCAACCCGAGTACGATCCGTCCTTCGAAATCCCTTCGGCGACGATCATCATGGAGGTCAGATCCATCTCCATCCCGCCGAATTTTTCGGGGATGATGACGCCCGTCAAACCGAGCTCCGCCGATTTCTTGAGAATCTGGACAGCAACGCCCTTGTCTTCGTGCTGTATCGTCTCCACATAGGGCCCGACTTCTTTGGTCCAGAATTCGTCCGTGGTACGGGCGATGGCTCGGTGTTCGTCTGTGAAATCTTCGGGAGTGAAGATTTCTTCCGGCGCGCGCTGCTCGAGCAGGAACGCGCCGCCTTTCGTTTTGGCAATGGCAAATGTAGTTGTAGCCATGATTCCCACCACTTATGAATTACATCCGCTCAAAAATACCCGCCGCGCCCTGGCCGCCTCCGATACACATCGTCACCATTCCGTACCTGGCGTTCTTGCGCTCCATTTCGCGAAGAATGGTAGCGGTGAGTTTAGCGCCGGTGCAACCCAGCGGATGCCCGAGCGCAATGGCGCCGCCGTTGGGATTCAGGATGTCGATGTTGAGGCCGGCCTGACGGATGACCGCCAGCGCCTGCACTGCAAATGCTTCGTTGAGTTCGATGACACCGATGTCACCGAGTTGGAGACCCGCCAGCGCCAACGCTTTGGGAATTGCGACAACGGGACCGATGCCCATGATTTCCGGCGGCACGCCACCGACCGCAAAACTGACGAAGCGCGCCTTCGGTTTCAGCCCGAGCTCGTGCGCCCTCTTCTGCGACATGACGATGGCCGCGGCCGCGCCGTCGCTGGTCTGCGATGAGTTTCCGGCGGTGACGGACCCGGCCGCGTGGAACACCGGCTTCAACTTCGCCAGTGCCTCCATGGACGTGTCGGCGCGCGGCCCCTCGTCTTTCTGGAATACAGATTTGTGGGTTGACGGCCGGCCGTTCCCGTTCATCGTGGTCGCTTCCAGTTCGAGCGGCACGATCTCGTCGTTAAAGTGCCCTTCAGCCTGCGCCTTCAGCGCGTTCTGGTGGCTGCGAAGCGCAAACGCATCCGACTCTTCGCGTGTGATGCCGTACCGCTTCTGCACCTGCTCCGCCGTGAGGCCCATGCCCATGTAGATGGAAGGCCAGTGATCCACCATCCATGGGTTCGGCGCGAATTTGTTGCCCGACATCGGCACCAGGCTCATCGACTCCGCACCGCCGGCAATGATGATGGATGCACTGCCGGAGCGGATCCGGTCGGCAGCCATCGCGATGGCCTGCAGACCGGAAGAGCAAAAGCGGTTGATGGTCACGCCCGGAACGATGTCCGGAAGTCCGGCACGAAGCGCGGCGATGCGCGCCATGTTCATGCCTTGCTCCGCTTCGGGCATCGCGCAACCGAGGATGACGTCGTCCACCTCTTCCTTCGGCACCTGCGGATACCGTTGCAGCAAGGCGGAAAACACGGTTGCCGCCATGTCGTCCGGCCGAGTGTTCTTGAGAGTTCCTTTCGGCGCTTTGCCGATGGCAGTACGCAGACAATCGACGATAACTGCTTCTTGCATGATGTTCCCTCGTGACTAGTTCCGCAGAGGCTTTCCCGTTTTCAGCATGTACTGCATTCGTTCCTGGGTCTTGGCGTTCCCGCACAGGCTGAGGAAGGCCTCGCGCTCCAGGTCGAGCAGGTATTGCTCGGAAACGGTCTGCTCTCCAGTAAGACGTCCGCCGCAGAGGATGTTGGCAAGCTTTTCCGCGATCACCACGTCGTAGTCGCTGATGTAGCCGCCCTGGCGCGCGGTCCACGCTCCGAGTTTCAACATCGCGAAACCGCTCTCCCCTGCCACTTTGACATCGGTTCGCGGTACGCCCGGTACATAATCCTTGACGAGCGATAAAGCGAGTTCCTTCGCATCGCCGATCAACCGTTCCGGGTTCATCGAAATCCGGTCGGCGCGGTTGAGCAGTCCGAGTTTCTTGGCCTCTTCCCCGCTCATCGACACCTTGGCGTAACCCACGAGTTCGAACACCCGGCGTGGATCCTTCAGGCGCAAGAGGAGTTCCTTACATCCGCCGCCGCCCGGAATGAGACCGACGCCAACTTCCACAAGCCCGATGTAGGTCTCGGCGGAAGCTTGCGCGCGGGCGGAATGCAAAACGATTTCACAGCCGCCGCCCAGCGTTCGCGCAAAGGGCGCTGTGACGACCGGCTTCGGAGCGTACTTCAAGGCCATGTTCACCTGCTGGAAACGGTGCACGGCCATGTTGAGTTCGTCCCACTCGCCTTCCTGCGCGGCGAGCAGCATCATCATCAGGTTGGCGCCGACGCTGAAGTTATCGCCCTGGTTGGCGATCACCATGGCATCGAAGTTCCGGTTCAACTCGTCGAGACCGGCGTGGATCATGGCGATGTTGTCTTCCCCGATCGAGTTCATCTTGCTGTGGAACTCACAACAGATCACGCCGTTGCCCAAGTCGATCAACGACGCGCCGGTATTCTGCTTGACGACACCATGCGCCCGTTTCTCATCGCTCAGAACGATGATGCCGGGGCGAGGCTCGATGTCCTTGTATTGTGTCTGCTGGAAATCGAGGTACTGAGTCCGGGGGACGCCGTTGTGGTCGTCGTGGCGATACAGCGCGGTTGCGCCCGCCATCCGCATGCGAATGATGTTGTCGGGCAGCACGCGCTGCTCGGCTTCCATGCGTTCGCAGACTTCGACGAACCCGAGCGCGTCCCACAACTCGAACGGCCCCATCGAATGCGCGTATCCCCAGCGCATCGCGCGATCAATTTCGACAATCCGGTCCGAGATTTCGGGGATCATTTCGGCCGAATAGATGAAGACGTCGCTGAACACCTTCCAGAGGAAGCCGCCGGCGCGATCCTTGCCGTTGACAAGGGTACGCAGGCGCGTCTTCAAATCCTCGATCTGCCGCGCGGCTTCGATGCTGGGCATCCTCACCTTCTGCGCCAGATGGTACTCGAGTGTCTTCCAATCGATGGCCCAGATTTCGCGGCTCTCGCCCTTGCCGACCCGTTTGTAATAGCCCTGGCCGGATTTTTCACCGAGCCAACCGCGTTCCATCATCTTCTTGTGGAACTCGGGCATCAGGAAGCGGTCGCGCCACGGGTCGTCAGGAACGGCGTGGAACAGATTCTCGCCAACGAAGGACCACACGTCCAGTCCGACGATGTCGAGCAGGCGGAAACTAGCGCTGTTTGGCAACCCGATCAGCGGACCCGTCAAGGCGTCCACTTCCTCGATGGTGTAGTCGCCGTCCACCATCACTTTTTGGACTGTCGCACCGACGAAACTGCCGATGCGGTTCGCGATGAAGTTCGGCGTGTCCTTGCAGAGGACAACACCTTTGCCGAGCCGCCTGTCGGCAAACGCCGCGACATTTTCCAGAATAGCCGGGTCCGTTTCCGGGCCGGGAATCACTTCGAGCAGGTGCAGGTATCGGGGCGGATTGAAAAAGTGCGTACCGAGAAAGTGGCGACGGAAATCGGCGGAGAACCCTTCCGCGATTTTCGCCAGCGGGATGCCGCTGGTGTTGGTTGATAAGATGGCGTCCGGTTTGCGGAGCTTGTCGACTCGCTGCCAGAGGTTCCGTTTGACATCGAGATTCTCGACAACAGCCTCCATGATCCAGTCACATTCGGAGAGCCAGTCAAGGTTGTCTTCCAGATTGCCGGGCCGCACCAGCGACATGGCTGAATCCGTAAAAAATCCACCAGGTTTCTGCTTGGCGGCGTTTTCGATTCCTTTGAGCGCGGCAGCGTTTCGGTTCGGCTGCCCGGGAACGACGATATCGAGTAGGATTGCTGGAATTCCGGCGTTGGCAAAATGCGCTGCGATGCGCGAACCCATCGTGCCGGCGCCAAGGACGGCAACATTACGGAGTGGTGTCATCAGGATGTAGTCCTGGAACGGGCGTACAAGCCGCCAGCCGCGGCACAAAACGAAAGAGTAACTCGGCGGACTTTGCTGTTTCCGGCGACTCTGTCGCGCGCACGTCCCACCAGAGTTTAGCGCTTTTCAACCGGGAGTGTGCAGTCCGGATTCACGCGCAGTTTTTCAGGTAACACTGGGGTTCCGCCGGGCTGCGAAGCAACATAAGCGCCCACGTGATTCGCAAAGCTCACGACATCCTCTAAAGGCCACTTCAATAGGAGGCCGAGCGTAACGGCTGCCGCGCAAGAGTCCCCGGCACCCACCGGGTCGGCGTGCGGCGCTTCGGGATACGAAACGGCTGCACCATCGATCTCGCCGCCGGCAGTGTAAATCGCAGTTCCGCGCGAGCCGCGGGTGAACACGACATAATCGAGCCGATAGTCCCGAAGCAGAGCGCTGATGCGGCGCGGGGTGTCGCCGGGCAAGTGCAGCAATCCGCTGAGTACGTCGAGTTCTTCATGGTTCAGCTTTACCGCGGTCGCGAGTTCGAGCGAGCGCCGGATCAGCGCTGTGTCGAAATAATGCTGGCGCAAGTTGATGTCACAGAGCCGCAGTGCTTGCGGCGCGGCCTCCACAAATCGCTGGATGCTGGCCCGCGATACCGGCGCCCTTTGGGCCAGCGTGCCGAAGCAGACGGCGTCACAGGACGCGGCGAGCCGGCGTGCGGCGTCGTTGAACTCGATCAGATCCCAAGCGACACCTTCGCGAATGTCGTAATTCGGGCAGCCATCGGCGGAGATGGTTACCTGCACCTGTCCGCTCGGATGCTCGCCGTCGATCTGCACCGGGGTCGTGTCGATACCGAAGCTCTCGAGACAATTGAGGATGCCTGTGCCGAGCGCGTCGCGCCCAACCCGTGTGACGGTGGTGCCGCGTCCGCCGATTCGCGATTGGAGTTGATGCGCGTGCACGCTGAAGTTCAACGTGGCGCCGCCGAGGTGCTGAGCGCCGCTCGGGTAAATGTCAAAGAGGGCTTCGCCGATTCCGACTATGACGGGCATCAGAAACAGGTTACTCCTGTAGCGGCGTACACTGACGACATGGCGGCGGAGCCCGCAGTACCGTTCGTGCCTATCGAAGAATATCTGAACACGACGTATCCGGATGGAGACCGCGAGTACATCGACGGAGTGGTAGTAGAGCGGAATGTGGGCAGTATTTCTCATAGTCTTTTGCAGAGTATTCTTGCCGGACATCTCCGCCAATGGGGCAGATCGCGCGGGGCTCGGAGTATTGCCGGAATGTAGGGCGCGCACAAGCCGTTCGCGTTACCGTGTGCCCGATGTGATGCTCGTCGCTGAACCATTCAATCACAGCGCTCGATTCTACGATGGCGTCCCGCTCGCCGTGGTCGAAATCCTGTCACCTCGACGACCGTCTTCGGGCTGTGCTGGAAGAATATGGGACGCTCGGCGTTCCCTTGATCATCCAAATGGACCCGGAATCACGCACGACTCACGTGTATGAGGCCGGGAATCTTCTGCAGCGCGAGTTGAGTGAACTCCGGTTATCCGATGAATTGACGATGCCCTTCGACACGCAGGCGTTGTTCGATGAACTGGACGCCTGATTCTCGCATTCAGCCGAAGAGGCGATCGAACACCTCACGCGTCTTCGCGCGAATGCGGACGGCGCGGTTCGGTAGCGCCTCAGTGCGCGACGACGGCGCGGTCCACCGCTCGACAAGTTCCTCCAGCGCCTCCAGTTTTTCCTCCGCATTCGGCAAGCTGCCCTCGGCATGGCCCGAGAACACTCGCAGCGCATGATCGACGGAACGGTAGAATGCCGCGGCTTCCGCGAGAAACACCGCATCGTCGCGTTCGAGATGGCCCATCTTCTCGAGAATATCGATACGCTCAGGCGTGTTGAGGACTTTGAAAAATAGACCTGCACCTTTCAGCCGCAGGTACATCAGTACGAAGTCGATGTCGTAGTAACCACCGCGGCCCGCCTTCAAAGGATTCGAAGGACCTTGCTCCTTTTCGAGCCGGAGCCGCATCTGTTTCAGATCCTTCTTCGAACGTCCGCTCTGGCCGTAGCGGCGCCAGTCCACTTCCTGAAGTCCGTGCAGGAATTCGGTCGCCAGATCCATGCTGCCGGCGATAGCCCGCGATTTCATCCACGCGATGCCTTCCCACGCTTCGGCGTGCTTGTCGAAGTAATCTTTGCAGGAACTCGCGGTCTGCACCAAGGCTCCCGCACGTCCGTTCGGCCGGAGGCGCGTGTCCACCGAGAAAACGACGCCTTCGCCCGTATAGGCCGTCAGCAGATCGATGGTGCGTTCGGCGACGTGGGTCCAGAAAACGGTCTCGGTGTGATCCGGATCCGGGAGGATAAAGACGAGATCGGCATCTGAGGCGAGGTCGAATTCCCGCATTCCGAGGCGGCCCAGCGCTACGACCATCAGTTGATCGGCGGCCACGTAGGCCGGGTTCTGCGGAGGCCGTGTCGCAACGACCTGGCTGATCGCCATTCCGTATGCGGCCGCAACCGCTGCATCGGCAAGGTCGGACGTTCGGCCCAGGGTGGTGAATATGGCGGTGCGGCGGCAAATACTCGCGGCCTGAATTCGAACCATTTCTCGCCGGAAAGTGCGGCGCAGTTCCGAGGGCTCCTGAATGCCTTTGATGTATGCGAAATCGAAGCCGGGCTCCTCAGCAGCCGAAACGGATTGAACCTGCCGGATCAGGTCGGGATATCGCAGCAGTTCCTCCGCGAAGTAGGGACTGTGCTCGAAAATGTCCAGGACCGCGCCAGCGAGCCTCGAATCTTCATCGAGCAACTGCATCAACTCTCGCCGCTGCGAGACTCTCTCGAGAAAGTGTTCGAACGATCGTAGACGGCGTGAATGGCGGAGCCCGGCGATCTGGGAAGCGAGGCCGGGTGACGTCTCATCAAGAGAGCGGATCAGGTTGCCGGCCACCGGCGCGACCGCGGTCATCGTTTCATCGACGGCAGATTCAGCCTCGGGTGTTTCCGGTGGATCAACGACCATCGCCGTGTAATAGATGGGCTTTTGAGAGTGGATGATCCGCTCGTAGATTGTGGTGACGTGCTCGAGGTGAGCGTTCAAAGATTGGAGCAGGCTATCGCGGGTCGGCTGCCGCAGCAGCGATGTAGGCATGCGGCGCGCGAGCAACTCGAGTTCGTCGGAATCGGCCGGCAATGTGTGGGTCTGCCGGTCTTCCACCATTTGTAGCCGGTGCTCGAGATAGCGCAGAAACTCGTAGGCCGATGCCAGGCGCCCGTACTCGGTCGCCGAGAGAAGATTCTTGTCCTGAAGGCGAAGGAGCGCCAGGAGCGTGCCGCCGTGCCGCACCCAGGCCACGCGGCCGCCGTGAAGGCGCTGCAGGCACTGCACCAGGAATTCGATGTCGCGGATTCCGCCGCGAGTCAACTTCACATCGAACCCATGGCGCAGACCGCCGGAGCGGCGTGCAGCCAGTTTCTCATCGATGCGGTCGCGCGTGGCAGACATCGACTCGACCGCCGAGAAGTCGAGCGTCGTGCTGTAGGTCAGTGGTTCGACGAAGTCCAGCAACTCCCGCCCGACCGGCTGGTCACCGGCAGCGACGCGGGACTTGATCATCATCTGCAATTCCCAGTCGCGCGCGCGGCTCGAATAATAGACCTTGGCGCCTTCCAGCGAAATGCACACCTCGCCGAGGCTTCCCTCGGGACGCAGCCGCAAATCGACGCGATAGCAGATGCCCTCAGCGGTGTAGGTGGATAGGAGGGCCGTCAATTGCGTGGAAAGCTTCTTATAGAACTCCTTGTTCGAGATCGATTGCGCGCCGTCGGTATGCCCGTTATCGGAGTAAACGAACATCAGGTCGATGTCGGAGCTGTAGTTCAATTCCTCGCCGCCGTGTTTGCCCAGCGCAATGACCGCGAAACCCGACAGACGACGCGTTCCGTTCTCGTCGGTTTCCATTGGATAGCCGTAGCGCTTCACGAGTTCGTTACGGATGCCGCGGCAGGCGATTTCGAGGATCGCGTCGGCGAGATTGGAAAGCTCCTCGGTGATCTCCGACAACGTGCCGAGGCTCAGCACGTCGCGCAATACGATCCGCAGAATCGCCTTCCGCCGGAACTGCGCGAGAGACAAGGCATCGGGCAGAAGTGCGCCCAGGCGTTTCACAAGAAACCCGCGGAGCCGGTCAAAATACTCATCCGCAAGATAGACACGATGCGGATCCTCCTTCTCCACCAGTTCCTCGATCCAGTGCGGGTGCTGCATCACTTCTTCGGAGAGAAACCGGCTGTAGGCGAAGGTGGTAATCAGGAACTGCAACGCGGAACGCGAACGCGCTATGCGCTGAAAGGCCTCGGGCCGCGACTCGCCGAAGCGGTTGAAGAACTTCGCGCTGCCTTCGGGATCGGGTACCGTGGCGAACAACCGCCGTACCTGCGCGGCGGTCTCACTATCCAGTCGGGCAGCGAGATGGTCGATGGGAATCGACATTGAAGAATCAGGCCTTGGTGACGCCCAGGTGAGCGGCCGCGAACGGCAAGCCCTGCTTGCCCCAAAACATATGCTCGTCGGGGAACGTTTCGTGTCCGATCTTTTCGCCGGCGCCCATCACTTCATAGACGCGTCTTACACGGCCGAAACTCTCGCGCGATGCAGCGATCGGGAAGATCGGATCGCGTTCGCCCGACTCGGCAAACAGCGCGCGCGGCGCGATCAATCCCGCGACATCGTATTGTTCGGCCCAGTTCAGAATTCCAGGGACGTAGTTGTCGATGCAGTGGGAGAGGCTGAGAATGCTGTCGCGAAACGTATTCAGATACCCGCTCACGTACGCTACTTGAATGCGCGGCTCGAGTGCGGCGGAGAAGAGAGTACAAGTTCCTCCGCCGGAGATGCCCATGCATCCGACTCGCTTCGAATCCATGTCGCTGCGCGTCCCGATCCAATCGATGGTACGCATGACGTCGAACACGCGCCAGCCGATCATGGTCTCACCGAACAGCAACGCCGCGCCGGCTGCGGGTTGACACGCGGAAGTGCCGAGCCCCTTCTTCTCCGTCAACGGATCGCGCCGGCACCCGAACGCCATCGGTTCGATGGCGACGGCCGCGAGCCCGTGCTCCACTGCCTGAATCGCAAAATCGTGCTGGTAACCAGCTTTATCGGTGCGATCTTTTCCTTTATCGTCGATGCCGACGATATCGTCGACGCCGCGTCCGTGGCCGGGCACGCAGACCATCGGAGCGTGAGGGGCCTTCGTTTTGGGCAGCAGCACGTAACCCAGCAGCATGACTCCGGGGCGCGACTCGAAGACGAATTTCTCCCGCGTGTAGTTAGGGAATTCCCGCGTTTCGAGGATTTCGGCTTTCGGCGCGGGGCCCCGATCCGGAAAACCGCCGAGCAGTTCAATGACCTTCGCGCGGAGCTTTTTCTGCCAGGCCTCCGCCTCCTTCCGCGATGTCGCGCGAAACGTGAGCCGCAAGGGAGCCTGGGCGTGGCGTTTGCGTGTCCAATCGACTGGATCGAATTCCGGTAACGGCACCTTATCCTCGAGTCCATCCAGCGCACCATGGTATGTACTGGCGACATTTTGATTTTGCGCCATAGCGGCCGCGCCACCCAGAGCCGCGAGTCCGATAGCGCGGCGGGTCATTCGGATTCCCATGCCTTAGAGTCTATACCGGCCTCCACCTGGTTCGGCGAGAGCCAGACCGCGGTGGCCCACGTTTATCGCCGATGTACGACCAGGCGCAAACCGCCGCCCACTTCACCGTTCCGGTTCGCAGATACGAGGTGTAATATTGAACCGGGCGCGTCGGTTGGTCTACGCGGCGATGCCCGCGACGAGCTTCCGCTTTCAGCCGAGCGCCGCTTTGAAGATGGTGCCAGGAGGTGAAGCGTGCCAGTCAAACAGCTCAAAGAATACCTCGACAGCAACAACGTCAAATACGTGAGCATTACGCACTCTACGGCCTACACCGCCCAGGAGATCGCGGCACTTACGCACACCAAAGGCAGAGATCTCGCCAAGACCGTCATCGTGAAAGTGGATGAGAAACTCGCGATGGCCGTTTTGCCCGCTTCCTTCCATGTAGACATGAACATGCTGAAGGAAGCCGTAGGAGCGGGAAGTGTGATGCTGGCTGCCGAGTTGGAGTTCCGGGCGCGATTCCCGGGATGCGAAACGGGAGCAATGCCGCCGTTCGGAAATCTCTACGACATGCCGGTTTATGTCGACGAGCGGCTGACGAAGGATTCGGAGATTGCATTCAACGCGGGCTCGCACAACGAACTGATGCGGCTCTCGTTCGACGACTTCAACCGGCTGGCAAAGCCGAAGGTATTGAGGTTCGTCACCGCGCGATCGCACGCGGCCTGAACCGGTCAACGCGCCGAGCGTGCCGCCATTCCCCCGGCCCATTTCAGGAACCGGAACAGGTCCGCCCGGCGCGTCCACACGAATTCCCAAAACTCGCGAGTGCTTATGGAGTCGGCGTGGAAGCCCCAATACGTTTCCATGCGCCAGCGCAGGTAAGGACTTGCCCAAGGCCGCAAGCGGTACCCTCGCGAGGCAATCCACAGAAACCGGAGCATTTACTTGTTGGTCAGCTTTGCATCCGAAAGATTCTTGTGTTGCGGTTGATCGGGAGTAGCGTAATAACCGGTCCGGGTTCTAACGGAGGGGTGCCCCGGGCCGTCCACCTTCACGCGAATCTGGCGAAAGCTCCCGTCGAGCGTTTGAATGGCCGGCGAATAGGCGATGATGTATTGATTTCGAATCTCATGGGCGACCTCGAGCGAGATCTTTTCGACGTCCGGCAGCAGTTTCGGATAGTACGCCACACCGCCGGAAGCCTCGGTGAGCGCCCGAAGGGCGCGTTTCGCCTTTTTGGCTTCGTTCGGTTCGTCGTCACCCAAAATCCCGATGGCGTAGATCAGCACTTCGCTTTGACGCGCTTTCGCCACCGTTTTTTCCAGGGTTTCCATGCTTGCCGTGTCGTTGCCGTCGGTGACGATCAGAAGAACCTTCTTATCCTTTTTGGCCTTCTGCTTCATATAATCGATCGACATACTGATCGCATCGCGCATCGCTGTTCCGCCGCGTGAGTCGATTCGCTGCAGACCGTCCTGAAGTTTCGAGACTTCGTTCGTGAATGGAACGTCGAGGTAAGCTTCGTCATTAAAATTGACGACGAAGACCTCGTCCTGAGGATTCGAAGCCTTGACGAGCGCCAGCGCGGCGGCGGACACTTTGGCGCGCTTTTCACGCATACTGCCGCTGTCATCGATCAGAACGCCCATCGAGACCGGTACGTCTTCCCGACGAAATAGTTTGATGCTTTGCTCCGTACCGTTCTCGTAGACTTTGAAGGCCTTTTCGGGCAGATTCGTGACCAGGTTGCCTTTCTTGTCGACAACGCTTGCGTGCAGCACTACGAGGCGCGTATCGGAACGAAATACGGCGGCGCCGTCGGGATTCTGAGCGTCGGAGGACTGCGCCGAGGCCCGCGGAACCATCACCGACGCCAATAGAGTCAGCCCGGCGATCACTATCGCACTCAGCTTCCGCGCCAGTTTGAATTGCAAAGTCCCGACCGTACCAGCTTTTCGCCGGATGGTGTCGAGGCTAATGGGTGGGAGCATAATAACCTAAACGAAAGAAAGCCTTGAGCGGAGGGAGACCGCGCGGTTGAACCAGTTTCACGTTCACGCGCCGGTACTTACCATCACGCTCCTGATTCTTGGGGGTGTATCCCAGCACGTATTGGTTTCGCAGTTCGATACCGATCTTGGCGGCGATATCCGGCAGTTCGTTCAGATTCTCAACCGGGAAATGACGCCCGCCAGTCTGTTCGGCGATCTCCGTCAGCAGCCCGGGCCCAGCCATCTCTTCCGGGGTCCGGCCGCGTCCGGCGATCGGTTCGAAGATTCCGATCGCATAGATTTGGACGTCCGCTTCGCGCACTGCGTTCTTAATTTCGCTTTCCGTGTAGCGGCTGCTGTTGTCGCCACCGTCGGAGATGACGATCAGCGCCTTACGCGGATTGTGCGCCTTTTTCATGTGGTTCATTGCCAGATAGATACCGTCGAGCAGCGCGGTCCGCCCCTTCGATTGTGTGAAGGTCAGCCGGTTTTGAATCTCTTCGGTATCGTGGGTAAACGGAACCGTGAGCGTCGGGCGATCGTTGAACTGAACCAGAAAGAACTCGTCTTCCGGATTCGCGGTTTTAAAGAACTGCGCCACCGCCTGCCGCGATTTTTGAAGCTTGCTGCCCATGCTCTGGCTGGTATCGAAAACCAGTCCCACCGAAAGCGGCGCATCTTCGCTCGAGAATTGTTTGATGTCTTGCTCGACCTTGTCTTCGAAAAGGCGGAAGTGCTCGCGTTCGAGGCCGGTGACGAAGCGGTTCATCGGATCGGTGACCGATACAGGGATTAACACCAGGGTGGTATCGATCCGAATGTTGGAGCGCCGTTCCAGTTCCGGCGCGTCGGCGTTTTTCGAGTTGCGGACGCGCGGTTCAATTGAAACGCGCGGCTCAGCCCCGGACGTCGGGGTCTGCTTCGGTGGATCGGTTTTTACCTTGTCTGCGCCGAGACTCGGATACGCTGCCACCGCCAGACCGATCCCGAGCAAGAGGCACTTCGTGGGAAACCTCAGTATCATGTGCCCTCTCCGTCCGACTATCCAAAAGTATAACATTCGGGTGTGCCGGACCTTGCGGCAATACCTAGATCGGCATTGCCACTTCGTTAGACGATCTGAACTCGGCTAGAGAACGCCTTCTGAGAAAGGGCCACCGGGAAATAAATCAGGCCTTAGCGGCTTCGGCTCGCTCGGCAGTGCGAGAAACCTCTGGAACTTCCGCCCGCAACCTCTGACCTCGCCACTCGAGACGTAGCGACACCGGGCTTTCCGGATCGGATACCGCATCAACAACTTCACCGGGGGGAATGAATATGGTTGTTAGCGAATTAGAACGAAGACGGGCAGTTAACGGAGCGCGAGTGATATAGCGCATACCTCAATTCAAGTCTATCAGCCGTTTGTGACAGTTCGATGAATACGGTCAGGCACCCAGGCGATGAACATGGGTATTCGCGGTTCGCCACGCAGCATTTGCAACACGGATCACTTCGTCGCGATCGGCCGGAAGTTCGAGCAGGTCGAAGCCGCCCATTGACAGAACTTCGGCCCAGAATCGTTCGTCGGCGATCCTGGAGACGACCACCACCTGGGATCGTGGCGATACGGATTGGGCCAACAGCAGGAGATCCATCCAGGTTCCATCTTCGACGGAATCTTCAGTCAATATGACATCGGGGGTGCCCGAGGCGATCCGGGGAGTGACGTGGGCAATGGCGGATCCTTCCCAGAGAGTCCATCCGTCCTCTTGCAGGAAGCTCCTGAGCGGGACCCGTGTATCGACTAATTTGGTAATAGAAACAACAGATTTTTCTGTCATTTACGGGACCTCGAAAAGAAGTGGAAGGACGCCTGCTGTCGTCTCAAGGCGACGCGAAAAATCGGAGTGAATTGACTGTGAAGCGCTCGCTCGAAAGCAGAAACGTGCGTTAAGCTACGCTGAATTGCCAGCGGTGACCGGCTAGGCTCGATCGTGTAGCGAGCCAGCTCACTGAAACCGGAACGAGCCCTGCAATCCGCGGGCGGAATCCGGCGCGATCCACACCTGAAAATCGCCCGGCTCCGTCACCAGCCGATTCTCGGCGTTGTAGAACGCCAGGTCGCCGGGGGTCAGGGCGAACGTCACTGTTCTGCGTTCGCCCGCCTTCAGGTGCACGCGTTGAAAACCCTTCAACTCCCGCACCGGGCGCGTGACGCTTCCAACCAGATCGCGGGTATACAACTGAACGACCTCTTCGCCTTCGCGGCTGCCGCCGTTCGCAATGTCGGCGGAGACGGTGATGGAACCGACGGCGCTCAGCATGTTCGACGAGAGTTTCAGGTTCGAATAATCGAACGTCGTATACGAGAGCCCGAAGCCGAAGGGATACTCCGGTGTGAAATCCACGTCGAGGTATTTCGACGTAAAGCCTTGTGGATTTACCGGGTTTCCGAGCGGTATCCCGAGTTCGCTCGGCGAAGGAGGACGGCCCGTGTTCATGTGCGCATAGTAGATCGGAATCTGGCCCACCGTTCGCGGGAAGGTAATCGTGAGTTTGCCGGAGGGCGCCACGTCTCCGAACAGAACGTCGGCAATCGCAGGGCCGCCCATCGTTCCCGGGTGCCACGCATAAAGCACCGCGCGCGAAGGTCCCGTGACGTTCTGGAAGGTGAGCGGGCGGCCAGCCATGATGATGGTGACGATCGGTTTCCCGAGCTTCGCGATCTCGGAGACCAACGCTTCCTGCGCACCGGGTACATTGAGAAAGGCCCGGGAGTGCGCCTCGCCCGAGAGAATTTGTTCCTCGCCCAGGAACAGCAACGTCACGTCGGCGGCACGCGCCGCTTCGACTGCCGCGCCAAATCCGTTGCGTCCGGTGTCACGGCTGGTCTTCAACCCTGGAGCCCACAACACACGCGATTCGCCCAGCCGTTTACGGAGCGCCGACAGCGGCGTTTGCACTTCGTCGCGGCGCCCGTCGAGGACCCATGCGCCCATCTGATCCACGGGGCTGTCCGCCAGCGGACCGACCACGGCGATCTTGCCGATCGAAGTTGCGAGCGGGAGCGTCCCTCGGTCGTTCTTCAGGAGCACGAGGCTTTCGATCGCGAGCCGTTTTGCGACCTCGAGCGATGCCGGATCGGGATTCGCGGGCAACTCCGAGGGCGTTGCGGCTTTATCGAAGAGGCCCAACCGGAACTTCACGCGAAGAATGTTGCGCACCGATTCATCGATGAGCTTCATATCCAACCGGCCCGATTCGATCACCGGTTTCAGCGTCGTGTAATAGCTGTCGCTGACCATTTCCATCTCGACACCCGCGCGAACGCCTTTCTCTGCCGCATCCTGCGGATTTGCGGCGAACCCGTGCGGGATCAGTTCCGCGATCGATGTCCAGTCACTGACAACGAAACCGTCGAAGTGCCATTCGTTCCGCAGCACTTCGCGCAGCGTGAACGGATTGGCTGAAGTGGGCACGCCGTTCAGATCGTTGAAAGCGCTCATGAACGTCGCTGCGCCGGCTTGCTGGGCGGCGTGGAACGGGCGCAGGAACACGTTCCGAAGCAGGATTTCGGGGATCCACGTGGTGTTGTAGTCACGGCCGCCTTCAGCGGCGCCGTACCCTACGTAGTGTTTCGCGCACGCGGCGATCGAACCGTCGGCATCCAACGAATCGCCTTGGAACCCCTTGACCATTGCCGCTCCGAGCGTCGAGGTGAGATAGGGATCTTCGCCGAGCGTCTCTGCCACACGTCCCCAACGCGGGTCGCGCGTGATGTCCAGCATCGGCGCGAACGTCCAGTGGATGCCGGTGCCCCAAGTCTCCCGCGCGGTGGCCCGAGCGGCTTGGCGTATCAACTCCGGATCCCAACTCGCGGACTGGCCGAGCGGAATCGGAAACACCGTACGGTATCCGTGAATCACATCGCGGCCGAAAATCAGAGGGATTCCGAGACGGCTCTCTTTCAGTGCGATGCGTTGGATTTCGGCGCGCTCCGCCGGGCCGCCTGCGTTCAGGAACGACCCCCACCTGCCTTTGCGGATCTCGTCCTTGAGCTTGTCGTTGAGCGGTCCCATGCTCGCCTGCGACATCTGCCCGAGTTTCTCGTCGAGCGTCATCTTTCCGATCAGTTCATTGATGCGAGCTTCGATATCAGCGGCGCTCAACGCCGCGCAACATAGCCAGAGTGCAAGGAAGCGCTTCATGAATTCATTCACCCGATGAGAACCGAACTGCTGCGAGCAATGTATCACTCCTGCGGCGCCGAGTGAGAATAGAGGGATGCGAAAGACGATCGGACTTGCCCTGCTCGCCGCGTGCTGCGCAACCGCAGGCCCGCTGACGCTGTGGTACGAGAAACCCGCCAGCGCATGGGTGGAGGCGCTTCCAGCCGGCAATGGGCTAATGGGAGCGATGGTATTCGGCGGAGTGGCCGATGAACGTATCCAGTTTAACGAGCACACCGTCTGGACGGGCGAGCCGCACGACTATTCGCATCACGGCGCATCGCGATATCTCGGTCAGATTCGCCAGCTGTTATTCGAGGGCAAGCAGGCCG
The DNA here is from genome assembly GCA_963720745.1 of uncultured Acidobacteriota bacterium. GTDB lineage: Bacteria > Acidobacteriota > Terriglobia > Bryobacterales > Bryobacteraceae > TMP-7. The sequence goes on along the minus strand of CAVRGO010000001.1, from coordinate 1,480,804 downwards.
AAGCCGAAAAGCTCTCGATGGATGAGTTCATGAGCGTGCCTCTTCATCAGAAGGCGTATCAGGCATTCGGCGATTTGACGATCCGTATGCCAAGCCTCGAGGGCCGCACCCCGGCCAAATACCGGCGGGCTCTGGATCTCAGCACAGCGGTATCATCGGTGGAGTTTACGGAAGAGGGCGTCGAGTACCGGCGCGAGGTTTTTGCGAGTTGGCCCGACAAGGTGATCGTCGTCCGGCTCACCGCATCGCGCAAGGGCGCGCTTACGTTCGAAGCGGCGCTGAAGGGCGCTCATGCAGGCGCGACGGTGACGAGTCCAGCCGCGCGCCAACTTTCACTCGCAGGCAAAGTAGAAGACTCCGCGATTCGGTATGAGGCTCGCCTTCTCGCGATCCCGGAAGGGGGGCGCGCCCAAGCGGAACAAGACAAGCTCGCGATCAGCGATGCGGATGCCGTAACGCTGATCCTTACCGGCGCAACGAATTTCGTGAATTATAAGGATCTCAGCGGCAACCCGGAACAGCGGAACGATGCCGTGATCGCGAGCGTGCGCAACAAGAAGTACGCAACGCTCCGCCAAACCCACATCGCCGATCATCAGCATCTGTTCAATCGCGTGTCGCTCGAACTCGGGTCCAGCCCCGCCGCCGAATTGCCGACCAACAAACGTGTTCGAGATTTCAACTCCGGCAACGACCCGCAACTGGTAGCGCTGCTTTTTCAGTACGGGCGCTATTTGCTGATTTCTTCGAGCCGCGAAGGCGGGCAGCCGGCGAACCTTCAGGGAATTTGGAACGATTCGAACAATCCGCCATGGGACAGCAAGTACACCGTCAACATCAACACCGAGATGAACTACTGGCCGGCGGAAGTGACGAACCTGGCGGAATGCACGGGCCCGCTGTTCGCGGCATTAAGAGAAGTTGCGGCTTCCGGCGCCATCACAGCCCGCGAACAGTACAACGCGCGCGGCTGGGTATTGCACCACAATTTCGACATTTGGCGCGGTACGGCCCCCATCAATGCATCGAATCACGGGATCTGGCCGAGCGGTGGTTCGTGGTTGGCGCATCATCTTTGGGAACACTATCTGTACAGCGGCGACAAGCAGTTTCTGCGCGAGACCGCCTATCCGTTGATGCGCGGCGCGGCTCTGTTCTTCGTCGACACGCTTGTGGAAGATCCCGAGGGCCGGGGCTTGATCACGGGTCCGAGTAATTCTCCGGAGCAGGGTGGCCTGGTGATGGGACCAACGATGGACCGGCAGATCGTCCGCAGCCTGTTCGGCGAGGTGATCGAAGCGAGCCGGATTCTCGGAGTTGACCCGGAGTTGCGGGAACAACTGGCCGGCATGCGCAAGCAGATCGCGCCCAACCAGATCGGCAAGTACGGCCAACTGCAAGAGTGGCTCGAAGACAAGGACGATCCAAAGAATCAGCATCGCCACGTGTCGCATTTATGGGGCGTGTTCCCCGGCGCGGATATCACCGCATACGGCTCGCCGGATCTTTTCGCCGCGGCGAAGAAATCTCTCGAGTTCCGCGGCGATGCGGCCACTGGGTGGTCGATGGGATGGAAGGTGAACCTGTGGGCGCGCTTCCTGGACGGAGCCCATGCTTACAGGATCCTTCAGAATCTGATTCAGCCCGCACCGCAGGGACGCGGAGCCGCGATGCACGGAGGATTGTATCCCAACCTGTTCGACGCACATCCGCCGTTCCAGATCGACGGCAACTTCGGCGCGACCTCCGGAATCGCGGAGATGCTGCTGCAGACCCACGACCTATACGCCAAGCCGCTGGACCTGACCGATGTGGAATCGGGTGCGTCGGGAATGCTGAACCTTCTGCCGGCGCTGCCGCCGCAGTTCGCGAACGGATCGGTGACGGGGTTGCGTGCCCGCGGCGGGTTTGAAGTCGACCTTCAATGGAAGGACGGGAAACTCGTGAAGGCGGTAGTTCGCGCGAAACAAAACAAGCCCGCCCGGCTCCGTTATGCGAACCAGGAAGTCTCGCACAACTTCGCGGCGGGGAAGACCTATGCTTTTGGACCGGACTTGAAGCCTATCGCGCCGTAACCCGTTTTTCCTCGCCGTAAAGTGTCAATAGCGGATGCTTCACAACTGCGCGGTACTCGTAGACGCGCCCGGGATGGAGGCCCTTGACGGTCAGCGAGTACGGACCGCTGGAGGCCTGTTTCACCATTTCGGTCGCGGTCCACGGCCCCATGCGTTCGGTTAGATCCATCCCGGTGGTGTCCCGGTATTCGAACCCCGCCTCGACGGCAGGAGCATCGCCAAGCGCCCGAATATTTCCCATAAACGTCACCGAACCTGCGCTGGGTGTTGCACTCGTTGTCACAACCCGCGGCGGAGTGAGCGCCGGGGTGACGTTCGTCAACTTCACGACCACCGGATTCGGCCATTTGCGATCGTTGTAGATACGCTGGGCTCGCATCGCGCGAATGTGCAGTCCGCCGGCATCCTGCTTCCAGGTTGTTTTCGGTACGACGTTCGGCTGATACTCGAGCACCTCGTCACGCTGGCCGAGCACACTCGCCTGGGTATTCGCTGAGGAACGTACCGAATGCAGCGTGATGTCCCTCCATTCGCCGTACTTCCAGCGATTGTTCGATTTCACGATCACGTATAGCGTGGTTTCGTCTTTTTTCTTCGTGAACCAGTAATCGCCCTCGTTCGTGATCACCCACGGCCGCACGCCATGAATGGACTCGCCGTTCAGGAACATCCAGAGCGCGATCTCGCGCAAGCGTTCCTCCTGCTCGATCGGTAGTTCACCGTCCGGCTTGGGCCCCACATTCAGGAGCAGATTTCCGCCCTTCGCGCGCGTTTCGACGAGGATCGAGATCAAATATCCGCCGCTCTTGTAATTCTCATTGGTCGGCTTGTACTGCCATTGCGTGCCCATCGTCAGGTTGGCTTCCCATGCGCCTTCCAGCGGAATGCCCGGGATGTACTGTTCCGGCGTTTCCATCGCGCCGCGTGTCACTACGATATCCGGCTGCAGTTCCCAGGCGAGTTCACGCAATCCTTCGGCTGCGCCGTCGAAGAAGATCGTATCTATGCGTCCGTACTTCGTCAGCAGTTCGCGGATCTGCGCTTTGTCGTGCGCCATCAAGCCGGGATTGGCCGCCGGTGTGATTTCCGGCACGTTGCGCTGCAGGGTCTTACCGTTTTTGTGCAGCCACCAGAAATCGTCGGGCGAGAAGTAGACGCCTGGCGAGATGCCCTCGGCGCGAAAGGCATCGAGCAGTTCGCGGGTGATGTCGCGCCGGAACGGCGTGTGCATGATGTTAAAGTCAGTGGTCGCCGTATCGAACATGCAAAAGCCCGAGTGATGCTTCGTGGTGAACACGACGTACCCGATTCCCGCGAGTTTCGCCAGCGTGGCCCAATCCTGCGGATTCAATTTATGCGGATTAAACGTGCGCGGCAGATCGTTGATGAAGCGGTTGAGATAGTCATCGGAGGCGTTCACCATCGAGTGGCTGATGACGGATCCGAATTGGCTATCCACACCCCAATGAATGAACATTCCAAAGCCCTGGTCGCGGAACCACTCGAGCCGGTCGGCTTTGTTCTGTGCGTGGATGATGGGTGCGCAGGTTATGAGCAGGAGTACGCGGACAAAAAATATGCGGGCATCGAAGCGTTGACTATGCGAGCGGGAATTGGCCATTCTGTGCAGTTCTCGATTAATCGTATCGCCGTGCGGCGGTTGGGGCGTCCGAGCGAGGGCGCCTTTGGGAAACTAATCTATCACGGCCCGCATGGCGGAACGGGTGGGAGGGTGCCTACCCGTGCCTACCGGTTTACGACTTGGATGCGCTTCTCGGTGAGTGACTGACCGTCGAAGCCATATTCCAGCATGACGCCGGGGTCTTCGGATTCCATGAGAAATTGACCGATCGGCCCGAAAATCGTACGCAATTCCTCTTTGTTGCAGGTCGGCACGTAGACACGAAGAACCCGAGGATCGTAATAGCGGAAGATGAGCCGGCGCCCGGCTTCATCCCGTACGCGCAAAAACCCGCGGAGGTGATTCCGCAGGTTCTTCATGCTCGTCTCAGTTCGCAGGAAGACGCCCCAACTGTTGCCCCATCCGTGGTCGAGCAGGTAGTTGGTGAAACGGTCCTCCCGGTCGAGTTGCACCAGGTACGGAGCCGTCATCTGCAACTGCCAGGGTAAGTCGCCGCTATACAAACAACACTTGTCCTGGTAAGTCCGATCGACAGCGCCGAAGATCCGCTGATCGCGGGCGCTGTCCAGAATGGCCCAGACGCCAACGCGTGAAGGCATCCCCTCGGGCCACAGCACATCCAGAATCTGAGAGTTCGATACGGGAGGCATGTTATTGGCCTCCTCCCGACTGTTGTTGTTGCTGGCGTTGCGCGGCCTTCTGACACTCCTCGCAGAATGGCGCGCCGGATTCGGCAGCGTCCTTCAAAACCTGAGCGACGGCCTCCGGATCGACATCCTTCGGGAAGGTCGCGTATTCCGGCTGGGACGAGCGCCCGCCGGCTTGCGCCGGTGGGGGCACAACACGGTCCGGAACGTCCTCTTCGCTGGTGCTCTGCTTCGGCGCGATGTTCTGAATCGAAGTGGCTGCGACCGCGCTGTCGTGTGCGGCCGGCGCGGAGGTAGTCCCGCCGGGGTCCGCCGTGTCGGCGTCGGTGGGATCCGTGGGAGCCTCGACCGCCACCGGTTGACCGGCCGAGCCGGAAAGCGCCGCACCCGCGCTGTTCAACTGGATCAGCGTTCCCTTGACGGCAACACCCGAAGGATCGATGGTAATGAAGTTCCCGCCGACTTTCAGCGTGATACCAGTCGACGCTTCAATGACGATCTGCATCCCCTTGATGTAAACGTTCTGGGTGACGTCAAGGTTGTAATTGCCGCTGAACTTGTCGGTGACGTTGCCGGTTACCGACAGTGACTGGTCGCCGGTGACCTTTATGCCTTCCTTACCGAGAATTTCGAGCAGGTGGTCCGCTTCGATCTTCTCGACACGCTTTCCTACAATGTGGCTGTGCTCGTTGCCGTCGATCTTCTCGTATTTGTCAGTTTTGACGTATAAGTGCCGGTTGTTGCCGATCCATTCTTTCCGGTCGTTCTTGATGCGGATGTCCTGATCCTTCTCGCCGTGCAAGAAGATCTGTTCGCTGCCCTTCTTATCTTCGAATCGAAACTCGTTGAAGCCGCCGCCGCCCTTGCTGCTCATCGACTTCAACGTGCTCTTCGTCTGCTCGTCGGGCAGCGCATAGGGCGGCATCTGGTCGGCGTTGTAAACCCGGCCGGTGATAATCGGACGGTCCGGATCGCCTTCGAGGAAGGTGACGATCACCTCCTGTCCGATTCGCGGGGTGTAAATGGCTCCCCACAACTTGCCGGCCCAGGCGTGCGCCACACGGATCCAGCAGGAGCTGTTCTCGTCCGCGCTTCCTTCGTGATCCCAATGGAACTGGACCTTTACGCGCCCGTATTTGTCGGTCCAGATCTCCTCGCCGGACTTACCGACAACGACCGCCGTTTGCGCGCCTTCAATTACCGGCTTGCGGGCAACACGACGGGGGCGGTATGGAACGGAGGCGGGAATTGCCTCGAAGTCGTTCGTGTACTCAAACGCCGTCGTACTGTCGTTGGAGCGATAGCTCGTATTGCGTCCGGATTGCCGCAGACCGGTGATCACGTACTCGATATTCGCGGCTTCGCGAACATGTTCCTTGAGCGTGAACTTGTATCCGCACTCAAATCCGCGGCAATTCGTAGAACCGCGAACCGTCTGAATACCGGCTTCGCGCTCTTCCAGGCGGATCCGCGCGTAGACGTCGCCCCGATCCTTTGTTACGTAGCCGCCAGGATAATCGTAGAACTCGCCCGCCTGTTCGCCGGCCATGTTCGCGAACAGATTCGTGGATGGCTTCTCGAAATCGTAGTCCGTGAGCGCTGCTTGCCCGGTCTGGATGTGCAGTTCCTCTTCAACACGATGGACCGTGTCTTCATCGAGGAGCCCGCCAGTCGCCGGGGTGTATCGGGCTTCCGCCTGGTGCGCGCAAGCCGATAAAGAAACATTGTTGTCCACCAGCACAATCGTATGCTTGTCGACACTCTGCTCGAAATAGTATCCGATGCCTTCCTCTTCGAGAAGGCGCGAAACAAAATTCAGGTCTGTCTCGCGATATTGTACGCAGTAATCGCGGGCCGGGTAGCTGCCTTGAAGATCCAGCCGGAAATCGCTGAACCCGCGATCGCTGAATACCTTTTGAACAATGTCCGGAACGCTCTTGTTCTGGAATATCCGGCAGTCGGAAAAGAGCGTGAGAAACCAGAACCACGGCACCATCTCGACTTCATACGCAGTGAGACCGTCGTCGCCGGTTTCGAGCATCTTCATCCGGCTGATGTTGCCGTGTATGTGACGTTCAGTCTTGTCCGCTAAAACAATGGTCATTACGAGGGGCTTCATGAGAAGCCCCTTCATATCGATGGTCCGGTCCTCCGACAGAACGCGCAGCAAAAAGCGGAACGGCGTGGACATCCGCTCCTGGCTTTCGAAGCTCTCCAGCAGGAGCGCGTCGTCGCCAAGCGTAGATTTCAGCCGGAAGGGTCGATCAACCTGAGTCCAAGCCAAGCCGTTCCCTTTCTATGCGGTCCAGATAACACCAACGGGTTTCCTTAAGAATACGCGAATGCGCCGTCGTCACCAATCGTTACGTGAATGCCCGACGGCTTGGCGCCTTCCACCATCCGCGCCAGCAGTGTCCGCGAGATGTCCGGAAGCATGGTGTTAGTCAAAATGTTGTCGACATTGCGCGCGCCGCTCTCCACTTCCGTGCAGCGCTTGGCGACCTCTTCGATCACTCCAGGATCATATGTAAGTTCGATCCGGTGTGTTTCACGAAGCCGCCGCTGAATCTTGGCGAGTTTAAGAACCACGATCTTCTTGAGGTTCTCGTCACGAATTGGGAAATAGGGAATGACCACCAGGCGGCCCAGGAACGCCGGCTTGAAAATCTTGTTCAACTCCGGCTTCAAGGCATTCACCAGCCCCATCGCTCCCGGCATCGTTTCCGGATCCGCGCACAACTTCATCAGAGTGTCGGTACCCGCGTTCGAGGTCAGGATTATGATGGTGTTCTTGAAGTCGATCTGGCGCCCCTCGCCGTCCTCCATCATGCCCTTGTCGAACACCTGGAAGAACAACTCGAGCACGTCGGGGTGCGCTTTTTCGACTTCGTCGAGCAGAACAACCGAATACGGGCGCCGCCGAACCGCTTCGGTCAACACGCCGCCCTCGCCGTAGCCGACATAACCCGGAGGCGAACCCTTCAGCGTAGAGACTGTGTGCGCTTCCTGGAACTCCGACATGTTAATGGTGATGACGTTGTGCTCGCCGCCGTACAACATGTCGGACAGCGCCAGAGCGGTCTCGGTTTTGCCGACGCCGCTCGGGCCCACGAGCATGAACGTTCCGATCGGCTTCTGCGGATCGTCAAGTCCGGCGCGCGCCGTTCTGATACGGTGGCTGATCCCTTCGAGCGCATGATCCTGGCCGATGACGCGCGCTCCCAGGTAAGATTCCAACTTGAGGACAGTGGCTATCTCGTCCTTCAGCATCTTGCCGACAGGGATTCCGGTCCACCCGGAAATGACCTGGCCGATCAGATTCGCATCGACGCACACCCGCATTAAGGGCGTTTCGCCCTGCATCGCCTCGAGTTCGGTGTTGAGCTTTTCGAGTTCGGCCCGGAGAGCCGCGGGATCGGCGGCGGGTGCTGCCGCTGTCCCAGCGCTGGCCGTTGCTGCCGCGGCTTGACGGTCTGTCGATCCTGCGGATGTTACGGCCTGACCCGCCGCTGCATGGGCATCTTCGAGTTGGGTGCGGATTTCGCGGATTTTGGAGACGAGATCGCGCTCCTTCTCCCAACGCGCCATCAACGCATCCAACTGCGCCTTAGTGGCTTCGCGCTGCGCTTTGATGGCGGCGATCCGTTCGGCATGGTCGGTCCCAACCGCGGATTCACGTTCGAGAATGCGCAGTTGAACGTCCAGGTCGTCGATGCTCCGCTGAGCATCCTCGATCGGGCCCGGCGTCGCGTTTTGGCCGAGCGAGAGTCGCGCACAGGTGGTATCGAGTACGCTGACCGCCTTATCCGGCAGTTGCCGGTCGGGAAGGTAGCGGTGCGATAGCTTCACTGCCGCCGCAAGTCCTTCATCGAGCACGCGGACATTGTGGTGCTTTTCTAATGCCGGCACAACGCCGCGCATCATGAGTTCGCACTGGGCTTCGCTGGGCTCTTCCACCTTCACCAGTTGGAAGCGACGAGCCAGAGCCGGGTCCTTCTCGAAGTATTTCTTATATTCGGACCAGGTCGTCGCGGCAACAGTACGCAATTCGCCACGAGCCAGCGCCGGTTTGAGCAGGTTGGCTGCGTCGCCTTGGCCCGCCTGTCCGCCCGCGCCGATCATCGTGTGCGCCTCGTCGATGAACAGGATGATCGGAATCGGTGAATTCTTCACTTCGTTGATCAGCGATTTCAGCCTGTTTTCGAATTCGCCCTTCACGCCGGCGCCCGCTTGCAGCAACGCGAGATCCAACGTGCGGAGCTGCACATTTTTGAGCACTGGGGGAACATCGCCTTGCACGATACGCATCGCAAAGCCTTCCACAACGGCGGTTTTACCGACGCCGGCTTCACCGACGAGAATGGGGTTGTTCTGGCGGCGGCGAGTGAGGATGTCCACCACCTGGCGAATCTCGAAATCGCGCGCCAGCACAGCGTCGATCTTGCCGTTCTTCGCGTTCTCGGTAAGGTTGACCGTATATTGGTCGAGGTTCGGAGTCGATCCGCCCGCGCGCCGCGGGCCCGGCCCCGCTTCCTGAGCCGATGCGGCGGCTGCCGCTTCCTGTACCTCTTCGTGCGACGTCGACACAATCTGCGCAAAGTCCTTGCGCAGAGCGTCGGCCTGAACCTTTTGGAATTCCTTGCTGGTCTCGCGCATCAGCCGCGACAGATCCTCGTCGACGGCCAACGCGAGGACTGTATGGCCTGAACGGACCCGAGCGGCGCCGAAGTCGATGGACCCGAGAGTCCAGGCTTCGGTCAGCATGTTGCGCAGGTAGGGGCTCAACGCGGGGTTCCGCGCATTGCCGGATTTCAGTTTGTCGAGGCTTCGGGTCAGTTCAGCCGCAAGACGCGACTTGTCCACCTCGAAATGTTTCAGGATAGCCGCGAAATCGCCATCCGAGGAGTCGAGCAACTTCATGAGGTAGTGCTCGATTTCCACGTCGTAGTGGGTACGCGACAGGCAGAGACCCGCCGCGGCTTCCACCGCATTCCGCGTCGTATCATTGAGTTTCCCGATCAGCGATCTCAAATTAACGCCCATTACTCGCTCCTCTTCCTAACCTTGTGCGGCAGACAGGCTCCGCGTTTCGCGCATTCATTGCAGCAGCAGAACAGTGTCGGCCGGATTGCGATCAAACACCGGATTCGACTTCATCCACGTCGTCCAGCCCAGGAACGGCTTTGCTTGGATATCTTTGCCGAGTTCGCAGACCGGTACGTCGTCGCGCTTCAAAATCAGTTCCACTTCGTACTCGAATTCGTATCCCGAATAGAACTTCAAAATCGTCTGTAGAGGCTCGTACGCTTCTCCTGGCGGCAAAAAATCCAAATATTGCCCGATGGTGAGCGGTCCGAGTTTCAGCCGCAGGCGGGATTCATGGCTCCATACCTCGTCGCCCGCAATTGCGCCGACTCCGAGTTGCTCGGAATACTCGCGCCCACCTTCGAGAGAGCACTGGTCCGCTACCGACACTGAATGCCAGGCTCCCACGAATTGTTCCACTTCCACTGGAATTCCGAAATAGTCGCCGACTATTTGCTCGAGTGCAACGGCCGACCGCGGCTGCAACGACAACAAGCCGGAATAGTACAGCAGTGAGTCGTCGCGAATCGGCTGGCGCCGCTGCAGACCGTCGCTTCCCAACCCGACGAAACTCATCAGGTACTTTGAGAAGCGATCCTTCTGATCCCGTTCGTAGGCGACGAAGAACCGGTACTTCTCCCAAGCCTGATAGAACAGGGAGATCATCCGGTGATTGAAGAGATCGAAGAAATCCCGGAGTGTACGGTCCTTGCTGCGAATCCGGTCGCGGATGAGTTCCGTCATCGCGAAGGGCAGCACGCCCATCGGCCCGGTCAGCCCCATGAAGTTTACAGTGATGGTCGGGCGTTGACCTTCGGGCCACTCGAGCGAATGCACCGGGCTCGGCGGAAATGAGAGCGTATTGTTCACACCGAAGCGCATCGCCTCCCGCTCCGGCGGACCGAACCGGCCGACGGCGACCCTGTTCGGACTCAGACGCTCGATCAGACGCACCATCTGGAAAAAACTGAAGCGCCCCGGATGTTCGCGCAGTGCCTCGCCCAGCGGCGACCGCCTTACATCAAGATCTTCCGACCGGCTCGTGGTGGCCATTGCCGAAGGATCTCCTTTCTCTGCCGCGCTCTCGCCGTCAAGCGGCTGAAGCTGTTGAGAGATGCGTACAGGCCGAGGAAGTTTTCAATAACGCTGGCGAACAGGTAGGCACCGCCTCCGACAAATTGTTCTTCGTCCAGTTCCATATCGACGTGCGTGCCGCGAACGAAGGCGATGCCTTGATCGGAGATGACGCGCGCGAAATGGGGCGAACTCTTGACACTCATAATGCCCGAGATCACCTTGTCGGCGTACGCGGAGTCGGTGAAATTGTACAGCTTGAGAATTTCTTGCAGGGCTTCCTTGCCGCCGTCCACCAATGACAGGTAGTTCAGCGACAGGTGCGAGATCAACCGCCACTGAATCGCTTTTCCGAGCGGCGGGCGCGTGGGCACGGTGGGCTTCAGAAGCGTGGTGATTGCGCGAACCGGAGCGCCGCTTTCGAGTTCGAAATCGCCGGTGTCGCTGCCGAATGGAAGTCTCGCCGGCAGGTCGCGGTTGGTGCAAGTGGTCCGGACGGTGAGCGTATCGACGTCGGGACGAATCGGACGCAGGCCCAGGTCGACCAGCGAAATGTCGATCTCCGTTCCCTCATCGTTGATCCGGTTCGAGGGACGGCGATTCGCGATCCACAATGCCTGGTGCTTCTCGGTGCGAGTGGAGTGCCGGAATGAATAGAACGGCTGAAACCGCACAACCTCCTGCTGGTTTAAGCTGACTACTTCGTCGACCGAGAACACCTCGGTCGCGTGCGGACGGCGGACGTCCGGCACCACACGATACTCGAACTTCTGCTGATCGAGCAAAATCGGCTCAGCCGTTTGCGGGAACAGATTGACGATCGGCGCGCAGCCCAACCGGAAAGTCTTTCCCGAAATTCCCGCCTCGAGCCGCTGCCGGCGTTGTTCGCCTTCAAAGCGCGAGATGAGAAAAATCATCTCGATTCCGTCTTTGAATTCGCGCGCGCCGATCTGCTCCAACCCGGAGATGTCGAAGAAAAAGAACTTCTCCGGGAACGTGAAATACTCCTGCAGCAACCGGTAGCCGACGAACGACCGGCGGTCGTACGGAATCATTCCTTCATCGGCGCCGAATCCTGCAGGACGAACAGCGGACGGAGGAAGCATCACCGGCGACACCTGAGTCCGCGGCGCAAGATCACGGATCAACACTCCGGTCAGATTGCAGCACAGCAGTTCGTAAATCGTGTGGACCAGGCTGCTCTCACCTGTGATGTGGAATCGCAGGTTCTCGAGTTCCAGTTTCGAAAATTCCAGGTCGGCGGGGGTGCGCAACTCAAGGCGGATCACACCTACGGCATCGCCCGAACGGATCACGGGCGTCAGCCGGTCCGGAGTTTTCCATTCGGCATTGGCCACGGTGATCGGCCAGAGGGTTGTGTCGTAGCAGGTTCTGAATTTGCACGGCACGCCATCGACAGGACGCGAATACAGAACGGAGTCGCGCTCAATGACCATCCCGGTGGTGAGCTTGCCTTTTTCCGGATCGAGATGGAACTGCACGATCGACATCGACGGAATCGGCCGGATGAAATGCGGGTAGATGATTCCGAGCAGGGCTTCCGTGATTTCCGGGAACTCGTCGTCGATTTTGAGATGAACGCGGGCGGCAAGAAACGCGAACGCTTCGAGCAGGCGCTCGACATGCGGATCCTCGCACTTGTCGGTTTCCAGCAACAGTCGCGACGCGACTTTGGGGTACTTCTCCGCGAACTGCGCACCCGTCTGGCGCATGTAGGTAAGTTCGCGTTCGTAGTAGAGCAGCAGGTCATCCCGCATCCGGTTCCCCCTTGATGAGGTATTCACCGCGCGGGATCTCAAGCACCGTATCAAACGAGATATGTTCCGGAGCCGGATCCATCAACAGCAGCCCGTCTATGCGGAACGACAGGCTTTGCCGTTTGGGCTCGTCCGCGTCGAGCGGCACGATACGGACGTTCGCGAGCCGGGGTTCGAACAGGCGAATCGTGTTTTGGAGCATCCGTAACAGGCGGGTCCGATCCTTCGGCGAGGACAAGCCGAAACTGGCAAGATCGGGGAGGCCGAACATGTACAGGGACTTGTTGAGTTCTCGGAGCGATTCCGGTGGTTCAACAGCAATTCGCCGCGCGTTGAGCAGCCACTCGAGGTCGCGGCGGACGGAGGCTTTAATCGCCCGGACGGATTGCGCCCGCGTCATCGGCAACTCCTGAGTGTTGCCGGGATCCGTATCGATCAGACGATCGATCACGGAGACGGTCGCGTTGATGTCACCCCCGCTCCAGGCCATCCCCTATTACCCCACGCTGAGCGCTTGCACCGGATCGAGGCGGCAAATACGCTCGAACATCTTCTGCTTTTCTTTCGCGTCGCCCTGAATTTTTTTACTTGCCTTATAAATGGTGGCCAACGCCGCGGCCAACTTTTCGCGGTCTTCCCAATCTTCCAGCTTGTGATTTTCGACAGCCGCCAGCAGATCCTCGAGTATCGGCTGCATCAGCGCCTCTTTGCCCGTGGATACGCATAACTGCACCAATTGGAGCTTGCGTTCGAACTTCCCCCGGCCGGACCGTTGCCGCTGCACCTCGGCGTACAACGTTTCGAAGGCCTTTTGTTCCTGGCCCGAACGCAGGGCCTGTATCGCCAGCTGATAGCTGTCTACGTATTTCTGCTGCCATCCGGGAATCGCTTCACCGTCGAAGGAAAGGCCGTCCGCGGGCGGCAGTTTCGGGGTGGCGCTCTCGGGCTCTTCGGCGAGTTGACGCAGCCAGGCCTGCGTTTCCGCATTCGCCGCCGGCGTATCGTCCATCAATGTGAGATTCAGTATGTCGGGGATATCCCGGACCGTCGCACGCAGTTCCGACCGGATGGCCATCGCAATGGCCTGGTAATCCGAGCCAAGAGCCACGCAGGCATCTACCACGGAGCGCTGCAAATCGAGCCACGCGCGGCTGCACGGGAGCGACATGACGTTCTCGGCGGCCTCGATCAATTCTTTCCACTTCTGGTCGAGCGAGAGCCTCCTGATAAGTCGCCGGACATCGGTGGGCGGCGCCTCGAGCTTGGTGACATCCTTCGATATCATCGCGGCCCGGAGTTCGCCCCAGCGGAGTCCGCGCAGCATCATGTACGGAGCCGGACTGCGAGGGTCCTTCTTCCGGAGAAATGCCGCGGCTGCCACAACGGTCGCAATCGCTTCCTTGCGGTCGGGCGGATCCTCGGCCGCCTGTACCAGGACAGTCGTGAATCCGGCACTCGGAGTGAGCGAGACCTGATCGCCGGCAGCTTCCCCTTCCGCGCCGGCCTCCCCCGCCTCGGCGGCGGCAATTTCTTCAGGGGGCGCCTCCTCCACGGGATCGGGCTCCACCTCACGCTTCTTTTGCAGAAGGGTGTGAACCACGTGGCGGACTTCCTCGAGGGCCGCTTTCAGACGCCCGAAGGACGGGGCGACATCCCCGAACTTTTCCTGACACAACGTGTCGAGTGCGGCAAGAGTTTCGAGACTAAGATCGAGGCTTTTTTCGGAATTGAAGTAAAAAGCCTTCGTTGTTGCACCGAAGGCCTTGTCGAAGAGCTCGGGCGCGAGTTTTCCCGTCTTGAGGGCAGCTTCGCGCGCTGTCTTCTGATCCTTACTGGTCGCCTGATCTTCGTAGCTGACGGTACGCGACTCTTTGTACTTATAGAAATCGTAGCCTTCGTCGCAGAGCGGAACGCTTTTGACAGGAATATCGAACTTGGCACCGAGCCATTCGAGGGGTGCCGCGCGAAACTCGGCGTCCCCATCGTCGAGTTCAGGGTACAGGTTATCCCAGAAGTTCTCGATCAGCCCGTGGCACAAGATCAACCCGTCGTTGAGACCGGTGAAGGCATTCTTGCGAAGCAGGGCCTCGGCCAGCCAGGCCGCCAACTGAAGGTCTTTGCTTTGTTTAGCGATGGCCTCCTGGGTCAGTTTAATTACGAGGGGCAAGTCGGCGACTTTTCGCTCGTGCTGCCATGCTCCTTGCGCAAGATCGTCGTCTTCGCGCCGGGCCTCTTTTATCTTGTCGTAGACCGGTGCGTAACGCAGATCCTGGCCAGCTGGATTGTCACCTGGGATCGGGGTCAGGATGTCTTCACGCAGTGGCATCGGTGGCGATCTTCTCGTCGGTCGTAAATTCGATCGAACGAATCTCCAACAGCGGGATCTCTTCGCCGTCCACCACGAACACCTTATGGCCAACCGGGAATTCGCTGCCCTCGTCGTCGCTTACAAGGTCCGTCGTTCGCCCGAGCCAGACCGACTCATCAGGGGAATTCCAGGAGAAGGGATAGATAGCGGGGATGATCACTTCGCCCATATCGGCACCCTCGAACGTGGGACCCGTCATGACGAACGCGGGCGTCCACATCGTGTCGCGCAACCGGCGAATCGGTTGGATGTCGATGGATTTTATGTGTTCGAAAGGTACCCAGATATAGGCACCCGCGGCATACACTTCCAGCCGCGCTCCGATCTGGGGATCGAGATCACGGATGGACTCAAAGGGTTTACCGTTGAGAGTGCCCTTTGGCGAGGGCGCCGCCGGTTGTTTGGGAAAATCCTGCTTGCGAAACAGGTCATGCCGCAGCCTCTCGGCATGCAGCGCGGAGTAATAGAGTACGGCCCCCAGTTCCTGCTCCTTACCGCCTTCCGCAAGTACACCAAGTTGCTTTTCAGCCCGATCGTATTGCCCGGACAAGCAGAGCAACTCGAAGAGGAAAGTGCGAGCTTTAGTGTCGGTAGGGTGCTCACGCAGGAACGCGGCGAGCGAACTCGCCGCGTCCTTTACCCTTCCGGCATCGAACAGTTCCTTTGCCGTCATTGGTAGGTTTTCTTCTTAGAACTTGTCTTCCGCAGCGTAGTCGGACTTCAGAGTCTCGAGATCGTATCCTTTCGGGATTGCGGCATCGAGCGAACCGTCGTCCTTCTCCGGCTTGTAGGCGATTTCGCATGCCTGGAAAGCAAAGCTAACCGACTCGGTCGGATTCTCGTTGCTGCCCGACAGTTGAACCGACGTGATGAGCGCATCCTTCAGGTAGATGCGGAAGTAATCCTGCTGCTCCGTCCCAACCGGCTTGTCGTACAGGATGTACACCTTCTTTAGAATGTCGCCCGACGCGCAATGGTCGCACAGCAGCGGCGTGGTTTTATCCAGCACCTTCATGATGCTGAGATTGGAAAAGTCAGCTCGCCCAGCCTTGGCTTCCTTACCGGATGCGCCAGTGCCATAGACCGAGGTCTGGCTCACGCCCCAACTGAACGAAAGAACGTCGATGTGACCGGCTTTGCTGGTGCTAGGGCCTTCGACACCATCAATAAACAGATATGCATTAACCGCCATCTGGAATCTCCTTTTGCTATACGTGCTTCTCGGAAAGTGAATGTTTCAATTTCAGCGTTGCGCTCACGGACTAGTCCGGCCGTTACTTCGCCGGCGCGGGCAGATCCGCGACGAGGCGCAACGAAACCGTCAGTTCGTCCAATTGGAAGTGCGGACGCAAGAAAGCCACCGCACGGTAGGCACCCGGCTTGCCAGGAATCTCCGTAACATCGACGCGTGCTTCGCGGAGCGGGCAACGCGCCTTCATCGACGGGGATGCGGTGTCGTCGGGAACTACGTACTTCGTGATCCAGCGATTGAGGAAGATCTCGGCTTCCTGCCGCGACATGAAGCTTCCGATCTTGTCGCGCATCATCGCTTTCAGATAATGCGCAAATCGGGAAACCGCCATGATGTACGGCAGCTGCGTAGAGAGCCTTGCGTTCGCGTTTGCGGAGTCCGTGTCGTACAACTTCGGCTTTTGCGAGCTTTGTACGCTGAAGAACGCCGCGTAGTCCGTGCCTTTGCAATGCACCAACGGCACGAAACCCAGGTCCGCAAGTTCCTTTTCTCGCCGGTCTGTGATGGGCACTTCGGTGGGACACTTCATCGCCACATCACCCTCGTCGGTATAGAAGTTGTGCACCGGGAGATCGGTAACCAACCCGCCGCCTTCCACACCCCGAATTGCGACTGACATACCAAACTGCGTAAACGACTGCGTCATTTTGCTAGCCAGCGCAAATGCCGCATTCATCCACAGGTACTTTGTATGATCCGATC
Organism: uncultured Acidobacteriota bacterium; assembly: GCA_963720745.1. Lineage (GTDB taxonomy): Bacteria > Acidobacteriota > Terriglobia > Bryobacterales > Bryobacteraceae > TMP-7. The sequence continues at coordinate 1,464,181 of CAVRGO010000001.1, read as the reverse complement.
CATCGACGTGCTCTTCATACGAGAACGCTTCCACTGGCTTTGTGTCTTTTCCATAGGGCAGCCGGCCCAACGTCCGCGGCAGGCAGAGAGCGACATACCGCGAATCTTCGCTTTGCCGGAAGCTCTTCCACTTTGCGTATTCCGTGGTGTCGAACACCTTGGCGAGGTCGCGGGGAGCATCCAGGCTGGTATAGCTCGGCAGGTTAAACAGGTCAGACGAGGCCGCGCTGATGAACGGCGCGTGAGCCGCGGCAGCAACGTTCGAAATCTTTTCGAGAAGCTCGATGTCTTCCGGATGCTTTCCGAATTCGTAATCGCCAACCAGCGCGCCGAACGGTGCGCCGCCGAATACGCCGTACTCGTCTTCGTAGACTTTCTTGAACAGAGCGCTCTGATCGAACTCTGGCGCCCGTTGCAGGTCTTTCAGCAGTTCCTTTTTGCTCGCGTTCATGATGCGGATTTTCATCATGACGCCGGTTTCAGTCTGATCCATGAGGTACTTCACACCGCGCCACGTGCCTTCCAACTTCTGGAAGGTCGGATGGTGCATCACCTCATTCAACTGCAGCGAAATCAGGTGATCGATCTGCGCGATGCGCGCGTTGATCATCATCTCCGCGTCGCGCGCGATGGTCATCGAACCATCGAGGAACTGCGCGACAAATTCTTTGATAAGGTTCTTACCGCGCTCGAGCGAAGCGGGCTCTTTGCCGAACCGGCCTTCCTCGACGATCGAATCGAGTAGGCCCTTCTCGAGTACCTGCTCAGTGGCCTGAGCCGCTTGTGCTGCCTGTTGCTCAGCCATTGCTGCTCTCCTTGTCCATCTCCTTCTTGAGCTTGTCGAGCTTATCGGAGTTGCCGACCGCGTCGAGCAACATCTCTTCGAGCTTGTCGTTGCCCTGGAGGCTGCCGCGCAGGTCCGAAAGGCGCGTACGGAGGTCCAACAACTCTTTCAGCGGCTTCACCTGCCGGGCTACGTTCTCCGGCTCGAAATCATCCATGCTCTTGAAGTGGAGATCCACCTTCAGGTTTGGAGCATCCGGCTCGTCGCTGAGCTTGTTCTCAACTGAAAAGTTCAGGTGAGGCTTCATACCTTCGAGCACGCTGTCGAAATTGTCGGGATTCACCTCGACAAATTTCCGCTCCTTTAATTTCGGAAGCGGTTGTTCGGGCTGTCCGGTGAAGTCGCCCAGAACTCCCACCACGAATGGTAATTCCTTCAATTCGATTGCGCCGCCGACTTCGACGTCGTATGTGATCTGGACGCGGGGCGATCGGACCCGGTCAAGTTTGTGCTGTGTACTTTCTCTGCCCATGGGATACCCTCAGTACGTTGTTCAACTATAGATTGCATACCGTCGCTGGTCAAGGGGGGAGTGAATTATCACAATCTGCTCTAATTCAGACCTAGCTCCACTTAACCGGCTCCCTTATTCGGAAGATCTCTTGATTAACAAGTTCAATCAACCGAATATTTTCCGAAAACTCAGCCGCTAGTGATTGGCTCCTCTTCGAACTTACTTTTTGAACCTCGGTCAACGCTATTGCACTTACCTGTACTAGACCTCTTGGTACCGGCAAATGGCATTTGCCGATCCTGCCAGATCGCGGACGCCGAGTCAACGCCACACACTCCGGGCTCGCGAAAATACCCGGACGCGGCGCACACCCAATTCATCCTGTTCTGTTTCACCGAGGCGCTAAGAAGTATACAACACCGCCGAGTGAAGTCTCACGTGATTTTTTGTCGAGGTATCGTGATTTTTCACTCCGTGACCGTTACAGGCGATACTAAGAAAAAGTGCGGCAATCGCGGGCGATGCGTTAGTGTATATCGAGGATCCCCCCCATGCTGCAATGCCTCTCGGCTTCGGACGCCGGCCGCCTTCGCGATTTTTTCGAAAATAGCGGGTACACCGATCAGGGCTTCCGCACTACACCCGTGCTGCGCGAACTTCCATCGCACCGCGCCGGCAACATCAGCTATCTGCTCGAGTCCACCTGCGAACCGACGGCGCTGAACATCCTGCTGCGGCTGTTTTTGTTCGATTTCCCCGTTTCAATGGAAGCCGCCGAGCAGGTGATGCCGGGATCCGTTCTGGGCATCCTGCGGGAATCGGGCATGCTTCGCATTCAGTCGGATCGCCTGGTACCCGCGGCTATGGTGACGCCTATCGATGGCACCCTCATGGTTGCCGACCCGGCGTCGCGCATGGAGTCGGACGAAGCGGGCGATATCGTTCTATGGCCGAACCAGACCACACGGATGCTCCAGTACTCCGCGATCCAGACACCGTGCCGCACCTTATTGGACCTGGGGGCGGGCTGCGGAGTGCTCTCGGTACTGGCGGCAGGTTTCAGCGATACAGTCGTCGCCACGGATCTTAATGCCCGGGCGGCCGAATTCACCCGTTTCAACGCGTGGATGAATCAGGTGGATAATATCGAGTGCTTGATAGGAGATACTTACGCGCCGGTTGCGGACCGTCAGTTCGACCGGATACTGGCGAACCCGCCGTTCTTCATCACGCCATCTTCGGACCTGCTGTACTGCGAGAATCCCATGGAATTGGACCAGTACTGCCGGCGCGTAGTACGAGAGGGCGCGGCGCATTTGAACGAGGGCGGTTATCTGCAGATGATTTTCGAGTGGGTACAAGTGCGCGGGGAAACGTGGCAGGAGCGGCTCGCCGAATGGGTGGAAGGAACCGGTTGCGATGCCTGGATCCTGAGAACTTACTCGGGCGAGGCAGCAACATACGCTTACGAACGTACTAAAACTCAACACGGCCTGACCAGCGACCAGGCCGAGGCACAGTTCAGAGCTTGCGTCGATTATTACCGGCAGCGGAAAGTGGAGCAGGTCCAAGGCGGCATTCTCGCGATGCGGCGCCGGTCCGGCGAGAACTGGCTTCGGATCGAAGAAGGACGGATCGAGCCGGGAGAACCGTTCGGCGATGCAATACTGAACATCTTCGAAAACCAAAATATTCTGTCCGCGCATGTATCCGACGAGCAGTTGCTTGGATTGAAGCCGGCTCCGGCGCCCGGTCTTCATCTGGAGCAGGACCTACGGCCGGAGGACCACCGCTGGGTGCTCTCGTCGGCGAGACTCTCACTTCGAGGCGCGCTCCCAATATCGATGAACACCGAGTCACAAGTCGCCCAATTCATCGCCGGCTGTGACGGGGAGCGCACGTTGGATGAACTCGCTCAGAATCTTGCTGCCTCTGTTCATGCCCCACTGGAACAGGTGCGGGAGCAGTGCTGTTCGGTAGTCCGCAAACTTGCCGAACGCAGATTCCTGTTGCTGGGCGCTAACTGATCCAAGCGGATGCGGGGAGCACTGGACAGTGGCCGTGGGCCACTGCTACTGTAACGGCCATGCCCCTACTCGAACCGGTGATTTGGGCCAAGGGAACGTTCCTGAATCCGCAGCACCTGCAGATTCAGGACCGGTATCTCGAGGAGTCACTTCGATTCCATCTCCAAGCGTTGAACTTTCGACCGTGGGGTTTCGGACGCTTGCGGATCGACCAGGAACAACTGGAGGCCGGCCACTTCGTAGTATCCGAAGCGACAGGCATCATGCCGGACGGCCTGTTGTTCGATATTCCGGTATCCGACCCGGCGCCCCCGCTCCGTCCACTCGCCGACCAGTTTGTCCAGGATCAGGAATCGATCGACGTCTTCCTCACAGTGCCGAACTACCGCGAGCGCGGGCTCAACGTCGCCAGAGCCAAGCGCGATCTCGATACCCGCTATCGGGCGGACGTCGAAATGATCCGCGACGACACAACGGGGCTCTCGGAAAAACCGGTGATGGTGGCGCGCAAGAATTTTCGCCTGCTGGTCGAGGGTGAAAATCGCGAGGGCAGTTCTTCTTTGCGGATCGCCCGGGTAATCAAGACCGCCGCGGGACTCTACCAGATGGATCAGCGCTTCGTGCCGCCGCTGCTCGATCTGAGTGCGAGCGATTTTCTCACGTCGATCGCTCGCCGGCTGGTGGAAATTCTGTCCTCCAAAAGCAGCACGCTGGCCGGGACTCGGCGGCAGAAGAACCAGACCCTTGCCGATTTCACGACATCGGATATCGCGAGTTTCTGGCTGCTGTACACGATCAACAGTTTCTTCCCGACCTTCCGGCACATCTTCGAGACGCGCGCCGGGCACCCCGAAGTGCTCTACATGGCGATGTTGAGTCTGGCCGGCGCACTGACCACGTTTTCCCTGAAGGTTCATCCGCGGGACTTGCCCAATTACGATCACGACGAACTCGGAGCATGCTTCGCGGACCTGGATGAGAAACTCCGGTTACTGCTCGACACCGTCGTGCCGAGCAACTTCGTATCGTTGCCGCTGAAGCAGATCCAACCATCCATCTACGCGACATCGATCGACCGCGACGAATATTTGAAGAATACGCACATGTACCTGGCCGTCAGCGCCGATACATCGCAGGCGGACATCATCGGGCGTGTGCCGCACCTGTTGAAAGTCTGCTCGGCCGATTACATCGATCACCTTGTGCAGCGCGCATTACCGGGCGTCACCCTCGCGCATGTGCCCACTCCACCCAGTGCGATTCCCGTGAAATTGAACTACCAGTACTTCAGCATGAGCCAGAGCGGCGGGCCGTGGCAGGCGATACTGCGGGCGCGCAACATGGCCGTGTACGTTCCCGGAGATTTTCCGAACCCGCAAATGGAACTGTTGATCCTGCTGCCGCAGGCGGGCTGAACCGGATCCGCGGCTCAGCCTTTCGTCGCGAAGAACACCACCAGCACAATCGCGGCGACGACGATCACTCCGAGCAGAATAAACAGCATCGTATAGGACGTCTTGGCCGGAGGCTTGCCGGTCGGGATTTTCGGAGCTTTCAGTGTCGGAGTCTTCATGCCCGGCACGTGCGGGAGGTGCGGCTGGGGCACGCGTGGAGCATGGGGCATGTGAGGAGCGTGCGGCATGCCGGCGACGTGCGGTATGTGGGGCATGTGCATGCCTCCCCCTCCACCCGCGCCCCCGGCGGGCGCTTTCGCTGCTGGCGGCGCCCCGGCTCCACCAGCCGGCGGTTGCGGCGGGGCGGAGAACATTCGCGTGAACTCGCTCGGCTCCGGCGGTCCGTCTGGCGCTTCCGCGGGAGGAGGTGGCGGCTGTGAAGGCGCGGAGAACGCCCGCGTTGCATCGCTGGCCGGACCGCCCAATCCACCGGAAGCCGGCGCACCGGCGCCCGGACCAAACATGCGCGTGAATTCACCGGGCCCGGATGACGGAGCCGGTGTGGGCGCCGATTGAGGATACCGCCCTGGGGAAGGCGACGAGAACGGAGCATCGAACATCTTGGTGAATTCGCCGGATGGCGGCGGCGTTCGAGGAACCGCCGGTGGTCCGCCGGGCCTGCCCGAAGGCGCTACCGGCGATTCAAACATCCGCGTGAACTCGCCGGGCTCGGCCTGGTTCAACGGAGAGCCGTGCGGCGGCGGAGGCGGGGGAGAGGACGGCGCTTCGGGACTCTGGAACATCCGCGTAAACTCGCCAGGCCCGGTGGAGACAGGTGGCGCAGCAGGCGGTGCGGCAGGCGCTCCGGGTTTCTGTGCTGGAAACGTCTGCGGGAATCCGGCAGGTTGCGACGATTGAGGCGACGGCCGGGCTGGCGGCGGTGTTGGCGCGGTGGGCGATTGGAACATCCGCGTGAACTCGCCGGCTTCTGATTCGGGCACGGCGGGTTTTGCCGGTTCGGCCGGCGCGCCTGCCTTGAACAGCCGGCTGAATTCGCTGGGCGCACTCGGTGCCGGTCCCGCCGGAATTGCCGGTTCAACCCTGGGCTTCGACGGAACGGGTCCCTGGAACATTTGCGTGAACTCGCCGGGTGGCGGCGCCACTGGCGGTTCGGGCGTTCTCGCTGGAGTGGAAGGGGCTGCCGGGGCTGACGGGGCCGCCGGCGCAGGAGGCTCAGGAGTCGGTATCGACCCCACAGTCTGAAAAATCCTGGTGAACTCGCCCGGTTCCTGCTTCGGAGGACGCGCGCCGGCAGCAGGCGGTGCGGCTGCGGCGGGCGGCTCGACATCCGGACGAGGTTCCGGCGGTAACCCGCTTGCCCGGAATATTCGAGTGAATTCGCCAGGTTCGCGTCGCTCTGGCGCAGCAGTTGAAGGTGGCGTGGGCGGTTCGGGCGCGGGCCTCGCTTCGGCTGGAGGTTCAGGCGTCAAACCCGCTGTCTGAAAAATGCGCGTAAACTCACCCGGCTCCGGCTTCCCTGTTTTTGGCGGCTTAGGACCGGGCTGCGCATAGGCCCGCATCTCCTGGGTCACTTCCGGATCGTAGGCAGGCTTCGGCGGTGCGCCGGGAGACTGGCGGATCGGCGGCTGTGCAGGCGGTGCCGGTGCGGCGCCCCGAATCGGCGCAGGTTGGGGCGGAGTGGGTGCCGCCGGCTTTACGGGCGGCTGAAACAGACGCGTGAACTCGCCGGCCTCGGACGTCTCCGGCTCAGGCGGCGGCGCTGGCGCGGGTTGCGGCGATGCCGAGCGCCCGAATTGCTGTGTGAATTCACCGGGTTCGGTTTTCGGCATTGGTGCCGGCGGCGCTGGCGCGGGTTGCGGCGATGCCGAGCGCCCGAATTGCTGTGTGAACTCCCCAGGTTCAGTTTTCGGCGGAGCGGCTGCGGACGCGGGCGCGGTTGGCGGTGCGCCGAACAGAGCATTAAATTCATCGGCATCCGACTGTGGTGGAGGCGGCGTGTGTCCCGGAGGACGAATCACCTTCCCGACCGGGCGCGGCGGTCCGGATGCCGGAGTAGATTGCGGCGAAGCAAGCGGAGTCGCGAACATCCGTGTGAACTCGCCGGGTTCCGTCGTACTCGCCGGAGGAGGAGGGGGTACCTGCGGCGCGGGTGGTGCTGCATGTTGGCGCGGGATGCTCCCGGTTTGAAATAGTTTTGTAAACTCGCCCGCCCCCTCCTGCGGTTGTTGGACAGGTGGAGTTGCCGACGGTGCTGGAGGCGAACCGGCCGGTGGCGGTACTGTCCAACCCGCCATTGGCTCCGGCGCGGAGGCGCCATGCCCCGCACCGATGACGGCCCGAATCCAATCGCGCAACGAGATGCTGCCCGGCAACAGCTGCGTGACGACATAAGGCGCGCCGCGGAAATCGCCGACCTCCAGCACGTAGGCCCGATATTCCTGCGGGACGTTACGGCTCGAACGTAACAGAGCTTCGTTTTCGATCTTATGTCCGCCACCCAGCAGATGGATAACGACGGGCTTCCCCGACGAAATTTCACGGCCTAATACCTGTTGGTCCGCCGCTGGCGCAACGTCCGGAAGGGGTTCCAACGCCCTGAACTTTTGTTCGAAGCTCATCTCTCCTCCAACTGTAGCTCCTCTCCGATCGGAGTACTCGCGGTACCGCAACTGTGCTTAACCTCGCAGCCCGCCCATGCTACAGTATCCAATACCAGCGAAAGCCGTGACGCGGAAAGCGTACCATAATCCTGAATGAAGTTCCTGTCCAAAGTCGTGTGGTCGGAAGGGATGTACCTTGGACCTCACCAGTTCCAGTTGCAGGGACGGTATTTTGAGGACTCGATTCAGTTTGCCACCTCGGCCCTGTGGTTCTGCAATTTCGGCCTGACCGGTTGCAGCCTGGATGCGGAGGCTTTGCAGAACGGCACCGTATCCATCGTCCACGCCCGGGGCATTCTGCCTGACGGAATGCCGTTCCACATGCCGCAGTGCGATGCCGTGCCACAGCCGCGTCCGATTGGCGATGTTTTCCCGCCGACAAGCGATGGCGTTTTGGTGTCCCTCGCAATTCCGGAAACCCGCAGGAGCGGACCCAACTGCGCCTTGACACCGGATGCCAATGGCACGCGGTACGTCGCCGAATTACGCAATTACCACGACGAGACCACTGGCACCGATGAACGCCCGGTCCGGGTCGGACGCAAGAACATGACCTTACTCTTCGACGTCGAATCGTCCGAGGGGTACACTGCCCTGCCCCTCGCCCGGGTGAAACGGGACGGGTCCGGCCATTTCATTTACGACCCCGAATTCGTGCCGCCGTGCCTTCAGATCAGCGCCAGCGAACATCTGATGCTGATGGTGCGCCGGCTGCTTGAAATTCTCGAAGCCAAGAGCGCGCGGCTCAGCCGTACCCCGGGCGCCACCACCCGCGATTTTTCGCCGCGCGACCTCGCCAACTTCTGGCTGCTGCATGCCGTCAACTCAGCCCTTGCACCGTTGCGGCACATCTGGATTACCAAGCGCGGCCATCCCGAAGAGTTATTCATCGAGTTGTCGCGGCTCGCGGGCGCGTTGTGCACATTCGCGCTCGACTCCCATCCCTCGACACTGCCCTTGTACGATCATCTCCACCTCAGCGAATGCTTCGAACAACTCGACCGTCATATTCGCCTGCACCTGGAGACCATCGTCCCGACCAACTGCATCTCCATTCCGTTGACCAAGGTAGCGGATTATTTCTACGAGGGCGAAATTGCCGATACGCGATGCTTCGGCCGTTCGCGATGGGTGTTCGGTATCCGCTCAACACTGGGCGAGGCGGAGTTGATCACGCGAACGCCGCAACTCGTGAAGATATGCTCCAGCAAATTCATTGGTGAGTTGGTGCGGCGCGCAATGGCGGGCTTGACGTTGACCCACTTGTCCATTCCGCCGCCCGCGATCTCCGCGAAGCTCGAATCCCAATATTTCGGTATTTCGAAGGAAGGTCCCTTTTGGGACCACTTGACGCAGACTCGCCGCGTGGGTATTTATGTCCCTGGCGATCTGCCCGATGCAGAACTCGAACTTCTTATCGTCCTCGATCAGTAGGTGCTCTCATGTCATCCGCTACAGTTGGTGCAGCCGCCCCGGTCCGGCAGGATAATCTCGCTCTCCTGTTTCAAGAGGTGCTGACCGCCATCGTCAGGCTTCGCTCCGACCGGCAGGCGTTAACCGATGCCGAGTCCTTCCGCTATCATATGCGCGAAGCGTTGAAATCGGCTGCTCAGGAGGCGCGCAACCGCGCGGGATATACAAGCGACGATATTCGCATGGCAACATTGGCCGTCGTCGGATTCCTGGACGAATCGGTGTTGAACACTCGCAACCCGATCTTCGCGGACTGGCCTCGAAAGCCTCTGCAGGAAGAATTGTTCGGCATTCACATGGCCGGCGAGGTGTTCTTCCAGAACCTTCAGCAGTTACTGGAACGAAACGATTCATCCGACCTCGCGGACTTACTCGAGGTTTACTACCTGTGCCTGTTGCTCGGTTATACGGGCCGGTACAGCGGCTCCCGCAGCGGCGAGTTGCAGGCGATTACTTCCACCACTGGCGAACGCATCCGCAGGATCCGCGGCAACTATGGCGATCTGTCGCCGGCCTGGGCTCCCGGAATGGAAGCCGCGCCGGCCAGAAAAGACAATTGGGTCCGGATACTGCTCATCTCCGCTATAGCCAGCTTGGTGATCGTCGTGCTCTTATTTATCGGTTTCAAAGTTTCGCTCGGTTCCGGCGTGGACGGGATCCGTAATCTCACTCCCTCTCAGAGGAGCGCGTAGGAGAAGTCGATGCGTAAGGTCATTCTGATCACCGCCGCGGTTTTCGTGGTGTACGGCATCCTCGCCTTTTTCACCGGAAATTGGATTGGACTGGAAGGGTCGAAGCTGTGGATCCTGCGGGCGGCTCTATGGGCGCTCGGCTTGGCCGCCGCCGGAATTGTCATCTGGTTCATCTGGAACAAAAAGAAGCAGGAGGAAGCCGAAGAGTACGCCGAAGGTGGCGCAGCATCCAGCGACGACATCGACCTCCTGATTCGGGATGCGGAGTCGCGATTGGCGGCCTCTCGCGTTTCCAAGGGCAGCCAGATCGGCGAACTCCCGGCGATTTTCCTCATCGGCGAGCAGGGCACCGCGAAGACCACCACCATGGTCCACTCCGGTGTCGAACCCGAGTTGTTGTCCGGACAGGTTTACCACGACAAGGATCTGATCCCGACGCGCTCGTTGAACCTGTGGTACGCACAGGGTACGATTTTCGCCGAAGCCGCCGGACGGAGCGTCGCCGAACCCGGCACTTGGGCCAAGATCGCTAAGCGGCTGCAACCCGGGCGCCTGCGCTCAGCCGTCGCCAGCGGTCCGCAGGCTCCCAGGGCGGCGCTGATCGTTTTGGAAACGGAGACCTTCATCCGCGCCGGCGCAACAGATTATCTCGCCGCGACAGCGCGCACGTTGCGTTCCCGGCTTGGTGAGGTCTCTCAAGCGCTCGGCATCAACCTGCCCGTGTACGTGCTGCTCACCAAGATGGATCGCGTTCCATTCTTCGCCGACTTTGTGCGAAACCTCACGAACGAAGAGGCCGGGCAGGTGCTCGGAGTTACGGTGCCTCTCGCCACCGTGGCGCGCGAAGGCGTGTACGCCGAGCAGGAAACATCGCGGCTCACCGCGCTGTTCGAGCAACTCTTCCGATCGCTCTGCGGCGCTCGCCCAATGATATTGTCCCGCGAGCATGAAGCCGCAAAGCTGCCGGGCGCGTATGAATTTCCTCGCGAATTCCGGAAAGTTCGAAACAACCTCGTCCAGTTCCTGGTTGACCTTTGCCGTCCCAGCCAGCTAACGGTGGGTCCGTTCCTGCGCGGGTTCTACTTTTCCGGCGTGCGTCCGGTGATTATCAACGAAGCTGCGCCGCCGGCGGTCGCGCAGGTTTCGCAGTCTCGCGGCCGTGAGGCGGCCATGGAAGCCACCGGGATGTTTCGCCCGGACCTCGGTGGCGCGGCCACGGCCGCGCAAGCTGCAGCCCCCAGAGTGGCCGGCACTAAAAAAGTGCCACAGTGGGTGTTTCTCAGCCACTTGTTCCACCACGTGCTACTCGCCGATAACACGGCGAAGGGTGCGAGCGGCGCAAGCACGAAAACCAGTTTGATGCGCCGCATCCTGCTGGCCACCGCCGCGGGGTTGTGCCTGCTGTATGCCGTATTCCTGTTCATCTCGTATTCAAAGAACCACGCTCTCGAAACATCGGCTCGCGAAGCCGCGCTGGGCATCCAGACCGTGCAGGCGAACGGAATCCAGGTCGCTTCGCTAGACTCGCTGCAAAAGCTCGAACAACTCCGGCAATCGCTGGCTACGCTCACGCAGTACCACCGCGAAGGCCCTCCGGTCAGCTACCGGTGGGGGCTGTACGTCGGCGACGATTTGTATCCGGAGGTACGGCGGCTGTACTTCGACGGCTTCAAGCGCGCGATGTTCGGACAAACGCAAAACAATCTCGTGCAGATCATGAGCAGTCTTCCGGCGACACCGGGACCGGAGTTTGCCCCCACCTACGACACCCTGAAGTCGTACCTGATGACGACGTCGCACCACGAGAAGACCACGCGCGAGTATCTGTCCCCCGTCCTGCTCGATCGCTGGAGCGCGGGCAAGGATATTGGCGCGAACAGTATGCAACTCGCACAGAAGCAGTTCGACTTCTACAGCGACGAACTCAAGATCGAGAATCCGTACTCGTCCGAGGAAAACAAGCCGGTCGTAGCCAAGGCGCGCGCATACTTGAACCAGTTCGGCGGATTTGAGCGAGTGTATGCGGCGATGCTCGCCGATGCGGGCAAAAGCAATCCGGCAATCAACTTCAACCGTCAGTATCCCGGTTCGGCAGACACCGTTCTGGAAAAGGTGGAAGTGCCTGGCGCCTTCTCGAAAGGCGGCTGGGACTTCATGTCGAAGGCGCTCAAGAATCCGGAAAAGTACTTCAGCGGAGAACAGTGGGTGCTGGGCGACCAGGGAGCCGCCAAGGTGGATGAAGCCGGTTTGGGTAAGCAGATTTCCGACCGATACCACACCGATTTCATTAAGCACTGGCGGGCCTATTTGAACGGCGCCTCCGTGGTGAAGTACAAGGATCTCAAGGACGCTTCGGCGAAACTGAACATCCTGTCCAGCAGCCAGACTCCGCTTCTCGCATTACTACTGTTGGCTTCGCAGAATACCTCGGTCGACGTGCCGGAGGTGACTGAAGCATTTCAGCCGGTGCACGTCGTTACACCTGCCGGTAGTCCACTGTTCATCGCACCGCCGAACCAACAGTACGTTAATTCGCTCCTCACCCTGCAAACCTCGATCGATGCCGCCGCCGGAGCGCAGCAGTTGACTGACGAGGTTGCCGCGCCGACGCTCAAGAATGCCGCGGATGCGAGGCTGGTGATCCGCCAGATGGCCCAGGGCTTCAAGTTCGATCCTCAAGGCCATGTGCATGAGCTAGTCCAGAGTCTCCTGGAACAACCGATCACCAACGTCGAGGCGATGCTGAAGCGCCTTGGACCGGAGGAACTCAACGCCAAGGGCAAGGAAATGTGCGGGCAGTTCCGCGCCCTGCTGGCGAAGTATCCGTTCAACCCGAATCAGAAACTCGAAGCAACCATCGAAGACGTCAATAAGGTTTTCCGTAAACCGGACGGAGCATTGTGGGCGTTCTATAACGGAAGCCTGCAAAAAGTCTTGCCGAAACAGGGCAACGAATACGCCGCCGCCCCGAATTCGGGCCTGACCCCCGGGTTCGTCGCCTTCTTCAATCGCGCCGCGGCGTTCTCCGATACGATCTACGCCGGTGGAACGCAGGATCCCCATATCCGCTACGCGTTAAAGCCATTGCCCAGTGAGGGAATCAACAGCGTCGGCCTTCAGTTGGACGGTCAGAAGCTGACTTACTCCGGTGGTAACGCGACGGCCCAGCAGTTCACGTGGCAAGGCTCCGGCGCGCACGGTGCGAAAGGCACCGTGACTTTCGGGAACACGCCCCTGACCTGGGCCGACAACGAGGGCTTGTGGGCCATCTTCCGCTTCTTCTGGGACGCCGAAAAATGGCAGCCTCAGGGCAACGTGCAGCTACTGGAATGGATGGTCCGGACCGGCAAGAACCAGACGCCGATTACGCTCGCCAGCGGAAATCCGCTGACCATACGTTTCGAGTTGGACATGGCCGGAGCACCGCCGGTATTCCAGAAGGGATACTTCTCTCATTTCGGCTGCGTGGCCGACGTCGCCAAGTGAGTCAGCATGACGTCAACCTTGCGCCGGATGGTCGCCGCGGCCTCGGGCACGTAGAGAACGTCGCACTCTGAACCGAGAATATGCGGATGGCGGCACGACGCCATCCGCTCAAGTAACTCGGCGGTGATCTGTTGCACTCTTTCGACCGGCATCGCGCTGTCCGAATAAAAGGTCTTCGTCGGCAGGTTTCCGAAGAGGACGATGTCGTCGGGCACGACAGCCGCATCCTCCCAGAGTTTCCGGCTACCTCCCAAGCTCAGTATTACGGGCCGAAGCTGGGTTGCGAAGATTCGCACCATCTCCGTCGTCAGTTCGCCGCAATCGTGAAAGATCAGATCCACACCGAGTGCCAACAGTTGATCACGCAGGCGGCGGTTCGGCGCGATTACGAAGCGTTCGAGAATGCCGGAGCCCGCCCGCAGTTGGCGCGGCGAAAGATAGACGATGTTCGCTGCTGGTTCGCAGACGATTATGGCGCGCACCCCGCACGCCGCTTGCGCTTTTGCCGACCGCAGAACCGTAGCCTCCGCCAATTCGAGGCACCGCTCCACCATTCGGACTCCGGCATCGTCCGCACCGGCAATGCCGGCGCCAGCCATAGCAACCGGGATGATTGGATCTGCGATCAGCTTCGTCATCAGCGAGAACGGGCCGATCAGCATGCCAACGGGGACAAGATCGGCGCACCGCCCAATGTATCGGATCGCTTCCTGATTGGCAGTGCCTCGCATCGAGAATAGACGGTCGGCCTTCGCGATGACCTCGACAATAGCTTCTGCCGCGGGCGGTTCTTCGAAGTGATACGATGCCGCGCGGTCGTCGGGTATGCCGAAAACCGACAGCAGGTCGGCCTTCTCGAGCGTCAGGTCCATCAGCGGAACCGCCAGTGGCGTACGGAACCGGCGGGCCGTGCGTGCGACGACGTTTCCAAGCCGGGCACCGTCCAACCTTACCTCTTCGGGATCCGGTTCTTCGTGCAACTCCAGGTCGGCGCCGATCGGCATGCGCAAACCGGATCGTGCGAGGTCGATAAAAAACTCCCGGCCGGTGCTCACCGATACTCTCTCACAGCCTCATACAAGGCCAGGATGTTTTCCGTCGGCGTATTCACTTGCAGATTGTGACAGGGGCAAACGATGTACCCTTTGCACCGTTCGAAAATCCTGAGGTTCTCCAATACCTCGCGCCGCACATCGTCAGGCGTCCCGAACGGGAGCGTGTGCTGATTGTCGACGCCACCATGGAACACGAGGGCGGATCCGAAATCCGCGGCAAGGCCCTCTCGCTCCATACCTCGGCAGCGCCATTGGATTGGGTTCAGAACATCTATGCCGATCTCGATGAGATCCGGGATAATCGGACGGATCGCGCCGTCATCGTGATGGAAGGCTCGCAGGCCGTGTGCGTGCGCGAGTTCGATCATGCGCCTCAACCATGGCTTGATGAAGCGCCGGAAGGCTCCCGGGCTCATCAGCAGCGACTGCTGCATGCCCAGGTCCTCGGCGACGTAAATGAATTCGATGCGGTCGCCAATCGCGGCAAGCACTCGCTCCACGATTCCAGCGTGAATATCGAAGATCCTTTGCATCGCCGCGTCGATGAGATCGGGGTTCGCAACCAGGTCCTCCAGCGCCAGTTCCATCCCACGTAATCGCGAATAAAGATAGAACGGCTCATAAGAGGCACCAACGATGGGATAGTCGCGCCACTCGTCGCATTCTGCACGCAGGCTGCTGGTGTCCCATTCGTCCGCGTTCGGCCACGGGAATTCGTCGAGTTCTCCCGGTCTGGCCACGTGCGCCCAAGGCGGGTTGACCGCCTCCTCATAAGCGCCGACTCCATCCAGATACGGCACCGCCATCGTTTCGATATTCCACACGCTGAACAGCGAAGGGATGTGCCACGTATCCTCCTTGGCACGCGGATGTTTCGGCGCCAGGAAAATGCACTTATCGATTTCCAGCGATCGCCAGAGTTCCCGCTCCGAGGCGCCGCCGAGTTCGGCCATCAACCGCGTGGTGATCTCCGAAGTGCCCCAGTAATCGCACACGGGACGGTCCGGCCGGCGGCCCTCCAAAACGGCTCTCCACCTCTCGCGCGGAGTCATTTGGTCCTTTCCACTTCCACCGCAAAAACGTATGTCGGACCGAACATGTTCGAGCGAAACACAACCCATTTTTGGTCCGTCGTGAAACTGACGTTCGGCTCGAGCCGGTACTGGTGCTTCGACATGTTGACCAGCCGCTCCGCCCGGAGGACGCCGGGTTGCACGAAGTCCGGATCATCGACGCCGCGGTTCTCGATCAACTCGGTCCGGAACAGGTAGATCCACTGCCCGTCGGGAGCGTTCGCTACCTGCCCGGCGTCGCCTCCGTCGCCGCAGAAGAGTTTGCCATCGCGGGAAACGTTGAAGTGGATCGACCACTCGTTGCGCTGCAGGTGATACCAGGTGCGCTTGCCGGAATCGATTTGATATGAGGCCAGCCAGAAGTCCTCCCCGCGCGGCGTTTGCAAATCGTACCAGATGGTCTTGCCGTCAGCGCTCCAGAATTCATGACCGAAGATCTCCATCGCCATGGTTCGCGTGTGAATTTTTCGCAGATCCGTGCCGTCGGTGCGAATGGTCCAGATGCGATCCACTTTGTGCCAGGGCCCTTCATGGCAGAACATCACCAGGTTCGGGTCGGCAGGCGAAAACAGCAGGTGATTCAGCCAATCGTGCGATTTGTGAATAATCTTCACATTGCCAGTGGCGACGTTCATCGTGAACATAGCCATAGGCAGACGGGCCGCCCATCGCTCCTCCATCATCTGCCCCTTGTTTCGCGGCTGATCTAGCGGGTGGGATTGCTGCGCGCGATTCCCGCCGTATTCCTGTCCGTCCCCCTCGATGTATGTGCCTGCCAGGAGTGTCTCGTCCGCATTCACCGTCGCAATGGAACCACGCGGCGGCAGCGTTCCGATCTCTCGCGCTTCCCCGGTATCGATGTCGGTGTACCATGCGGCTCGGTCACGGATGTAGTACACGCGAGCATTCTTTCTTCCCGCGTCGATCAAACGCACCCGTCCGGTGACCACTTGACGTGACTCCCGCCTCGCAAGATCGAGGACCGAAATGCCTTCGGGCGTCGTATACACCAACCGCTTGCCGTCGACCGTGTAGCCGTTCTGATTGAAGTAAAGGCTCGCGCTGTCGGGTTCGCTCGTCAGGCGATAAACGCGATGTCCGGTATCCCGGTCCACCCAAGTGAGCGGTGGTTCGGCACCGCAAACGAGCGCCGCCACGGTCAGCAGCCAGAGCAGATGCCGCATCATGGTCCTCATTGTATTCGCGTTCGGATGCGATTCCAGCCCACCGGCATCGCGAACGGTATACAACAGTAGGTATGCGACGCACCGCCATCATCTCCGCAGCTTTGTTCTGCGGGCTCGCGTTTGTAGCCACCGCGGCAGATCAACCTCCCACTCTCGCGATCGGCGCCGCCGCACCCGATTTCAACCTGCCCGGCGTCGATGGGAAGACCCATTCTCTGGCCGAATTCAAAAACAGCAAGGTTCTGGCGGTGATCTTCACGGCAGTGCATTGCCCGACCGCAGAGGTCTACGAAGGCCGCATCAAGAAACTCGTCTCCGATTACCAGGGCCGCGATGTGGCATTCGTCGTAATTCAGCCGAATAGTCCCAAAGCTCTCCGGCTCGATGAAATGGGCTACACGGACCTCGGCGATTCGCTTGAGGAGATGAAGATCCGCGCAGAGCACCGACATTTCAACTTTCCCTTCCTTTACGATGGCGAAACTCAAGAGGTGTCCCGCAAGTACGGGCCTGTCGCTACGCCGCACGTCTTCGTTTTCGATCAAGCCCGCAAGCTGCGCTATCAGGGCCGGGTGGACAGCAACCCGAGGGAAGCGTACGCAAAGGTTTCCGATGCGCGAAACGCCATTGAGGCCGTCTTGGCGGGCCGGCCCGTTCCGGTTGAAAAGACACCTGCGGTTGGATGCTCGGTGAAGTGGGCCTACAAAGAAGCAGGCCAGGAAGAGGAGAGGAAAGAGTTGGACAGCGAGCCGGTGAAGATCGAACTCGCTGGGCCGGACCAGTTGACGGCTTTGCGTAAAAATACCACCGGCAAAACCGTCCTCGTGAATTTCTGGGCGACATGGTGCGGTCCCTGCACCGCCGAGTTTCCCGAGTTGCTGAAGACGTGGCACATGTACCGCAAACGTCCTTTTGACCTTGTCACCGTCAGCATTAACTATCCCGACGAAGAGAAGGGCGTTCGCAAATTCCTGGATGCGCAGCATTCGTCCACGCGCAACCTGCTGTTCAAGTCGATGGATCCCTACGAAGAGATGAAGGCGTTCAACCCCGACTGGAGTGGAGGCGTTCCGTACTCGATGCTGATCGGTCCGGACGGCAAGGTGCTCTACCAGGTGCAAGGGACGATGGACGTACTGAAGGTGCGCCGGCTCATCCTGGCAAGTTTTCCCGATGACGATTACATCGGCCAGAACGCCTATTGGAACAGTAAGTAGCCGCTACTTCGTTTTGCTTCCGCGAAGCTGCTGATCGGCAAAGTCGAGATACTGCTCCCAATCGTACGCCGTCACGTCATGCTTCCCGGTGCGGATGTGATACCGCACGACATCGCCGACGGGATGTTGAACCGGCGGCATCTCGACCTTACCGATGCCCTTCTTGCTAAACAGCGCATACACGGCATCCGCGCCTTGCGCGCCGAGAAACTCGCCGTGCGGGTCGGACCATTGATCGCCTTCCGCGCTTGCGACATATACAGGCCGCGGAGCGATCAGTGCGATCAGCATGTGGGAATCGAACGGCAGGTCGTTCGCCCTGCCGCTGTACTGTTTGTAGTTCCCGCAGAACCAATGCGGGAATCGATCGTTCAGGTTCGCGACTGTCTCTCCGTAGTTGCGCCGGCTGATGGCCGCGCCACCCTCGCCCGATTCATTCGAAATGACGAGGGCGAACCGCGGATCGGTGGCGCCCGCCCACAACGCAGTCTTGCCGAGACGGGAGTGCCCGATTACCGCGACCCGCTTCGAATCCACCGCGTCGTCCGTCGCGAGATAGTCCATGGCGCGGCTCAATCCCCAGGCCCATGCCCCGATGGCGCCCCACTCATCGGCCGCCGGGGCGCTCTGTCCCGCCTTCAAAAACAGAGGGCGAATTCCATGTTGTATCGCGCCGTTAAAATCGGGTTCGATATCGCCGTAGTACATGGTTGCCAGCCCGTAGCCGCGTGCGATCACTTTTTCCAATTGCCATCGGCCGGCCGCCGCGCCGCGTGTCTTTTCGTCGGCGGTATTGACGGTCAGCGCCTTCGTCGTGCGGTCTTCCCGCCAAACGTTCGCCAATCGGATGCCCGGGTCGGCATCGATCGCCTGGTTGCCGCCGAAGTTGAGCCCCAGAAACACCGGAACGCGCCCCCGTGCGTTCGCTGGAAGATATACCAGCAAGTTCAGCTTCTTCCCTGAGATGTCAATCGCGATCTCTTTCCGAATGGCTTTTCCGCCGAGCGCGCTCTTGTCGATGGATGTTATTTCAAAATTCAGCTTCTTCGGCGGACTTGGCGCGCGGCCGAACATCTGCGTCTCGAAGAGGCGGAGTATCTCGGGCCGGCGCTCGTTTTGCCAGGTTTTGAGATTGCGGACTCGTTCGCCGTTTGCGAGTGTCAACGGATCCGGCAGAGTATAGCTCCCCGACTTCGACTCGTCGAAATTGGTGCCGGCCGGTTGGGCCACAAGTGAGCATGCCAACGCCGTGAGATAGAGAACGCGCTTCATAACGCCTCTGAAGTTATCACCCCGTGCCGCCGAACGCCAAACCGGCACAGCCTCGCGGATTTACCTGCGTTCCGTGGATTCGATCAGACGGTACCGGCTCTCTTCTTCTTCCTGGTTCTGCAGGCGGCCCCGAAGCTCCGTGAATTGCTTCAGCAGAGCCGGAATCTCGCGCCGGGATTCTCTCGTCCCCTTCTTCTGAAGAGTTCGGATCAACCGGTAGAGAGCGGTGGCGTCTGACGAATCGTCGCGGAGAGCGAGACGGCATTGTTCAATGGCTAGGTCGAGATCGCCTTTCTGCAGATACAGCCGGCTCAGAACATCGCGAGCCATTGCGAAGTTCGGCTTCAGTTGCACGGCATGCTGAGCGGCGCTAATCGCGCGGCCGAAATCAGCTGTCCCCGGTGTCGCGCCTTTGCGGGACAACAACTCCGCGAGAAGGTAATACGGAAAGGGATCGCGCGGATCACCTTTCAACTGCGACTCCACAGTGGCGAGCGCCGTATTCAGGTCCGAGTTCTGAAACTGCGCCAGTGCCCGGGCCGCAGCAGCATCTGCCCGGGAGGGATCCATCCGTTCCGCCGCCGCAAAGTCCGCATCCGCGTTGTCGTACTGCGCCAGTTGCACATATAGGACGCCGCGAGCCAGGTGCAACTCCGCGGAATCCGGAATGCGCTTCAGCCCTGCAGTCAACATGTCGATGCCGACTTGATACGACTTATGTGTGAACGCAATCGAGGCGAAGTGCGCATACAGCGACTCCTTACCTGGCGAGTTCACGATGGCTTTCCGCAACAGCGCCACTGCGGAGGGCGTATCGCCCGCGGCTTCGTAAGCGGACGCTGCCAGATCGAGTACCTGCTGTGCTGGATCACCGTCGAGCAGCGGTTGTAATGCCGTTACGGCATCCCGCGGCTGTCCCGCGAGCAAACGGCTCGCCGCCAACGATTGGCGCGCCTGCGCATCCGACGGACGCAGCGCAACGAGTCTCTCAAACACCCGCGCCCCATCGGCCGCTCGCTCCAACGACACGAGGCAAACGCCGTATCCGGATAGAGCCGCCGGCTGACGGTCGATCGCCGTTCCACTTTTCTCGAAATGCACGACCGCCGTGGCGCAATCCTTTTCCCGGCACGCGATCATCGCGCGCATGGCATGGGCGGTGGGCTCATCGGGGCGCAGGTGCAACAACTGATCCAGTGTTTCTTTGGCACTGTCGTCGTGAATCCTGAAGGCCACCTGCGCGGCTCCCTCCAACGCAGCGATGTAGCTCGGCGAAACGCGCAGCGCGCGATGGAACACCTCCAGGGCATCCCGATCACGGCCCAACCCCGATAACGCGATGCCGTCGAGCGTCAACAGTCGCGCGTCCTGTGGCGATTTCGCGAGCGCTCGCCCGGCCAGTTCATGTGCTTGCTCATAGCGCTTCCCGCGCAGCGCCGACGTGATGCCAGACACCTCGGGAACGCCCTCGGTTTGTGCGCTCGCGCCCACCGCACAAAGAATCGCTATCGCCGCAACAGTGATCCGCCGGGGCCTCGCGGTATTCACTTAGCTCCGGCTGTACGGTACCCAGACCTCCATCCCCGTAACCTCCCGATTGCGGAACGTGTAGTAGGGAATGAAGGTCAGTTCGGTACGCCGGCCCGACGCTGCAGCCTGGGGCTGGAGGGGATGATACAGCGGTGCTTGCGAGGATGGGTTCGCCGCGACAACTCCCGGCGCTTTGATCTGAACGATGCCCCCGAGCACGTCGGGAAGAAAGCTGGTGGCCTGTAATTTGTCCGGCGGACCGGTCACCGTCACGTCGGCGAGGTTGTCCACCTTCTGGTCCATTCCTTCCAGGCAATAGATGAGTGGGCCGCGTTGCACCGCCACCTTGCCGACATCGTCGGAAACGTTTCGATTCGCCGCCATATACTGGGGCTCCATCGAAAACTCCAGCCGCACCCGGTCGCCAGGCTTCCAGGTGCGCCGTATCGCAAGGTACTCGCCGGGCTTAGCGTCGGATAACGCTTGCCCGGCGGCCGTGACTTTCGTTCCGTGGCTCCACCCCGGTATTCGCAAGAATAATGTGAATTCCGCGGGACGCTGCGGTTCAGTAGTTATTTCGACGGCGCCGTTCCAGGGGTACTTAGTGGATTGGGTCAACTTGAGGCCGGTGCCGTCCGCTAACTGCCAGCCCAGCGTACTGTCGTGATACAGGTGAACGTAAACACCCTCATCGCTGATCCCATACATATAACCGGGCAGCGACGCCAGGATTCGCTCCAGATTCGGCGGACAGCACGTGGTCTCGTACCAGGGATTGCGGATCTTGTCGTTCGGATCGGCCGTCAGTTCCAGTGGATTCCGGTAGCAATACATCGTCCCGTTCAGCGACATCCCCGAATTCACGCCGTTGTAGAGTGCCCGCTCGATGACATCCACATATCGCGCGTCGCCGCTAGCGGTAAGCAGGCGCCAGTTCCACATCATGTTCCCGATGGCCGCGCAGCTTTCTGTATAAGCCAGCAGGTTCGGCAGTTCGTATTCCATGCCGAACGCCTCGCCCTGCGCGCGCGAACCGACTCCGCCTGTGATGTACATCTTGTGGCGAACCATGTCCTGCCACAGAGTCTCGAGCGTCGTCTTGTACTGCGCGTCCCCGGTCTCCATGTAGTAATCGGTGGCGCCGCAACACGCGTACATGGCGCGAACCGCGTGGCCCTCCAGGAACTTACGGGAGGTAAAGGGCTTCCCGCTGAACAGATACGACAACTGGCGGGGCGTCAGCTTCAATCGCTCGCCATCACCGTGCAGTAGATAGCCGGCGAGCGTCAGGTACGGTTTGTTGCCGGTGGTTCGGTACAACTCCACCAGCGCCATCTCCAGTTCCGGATGCCCGGTAAGTAAAGGCCGCTTTTCCGGTCCGAAATTGGTTACCAGGTAGTTCACGAATTTCGTGCCGCCATCCAGAAGTTTCGTATTCCCGGTGGCGCGGTAATAGGCGATCGCCGCCTGGAGTAAGTGCCCGAGGCAATACAACTCGTGTCCGCGGTCCATTTCAGTAAACCGCTTCGAGGCTAACTCTCCGGACCAGTATGTATTCAAATACCCGCTTGGCTCTTGTGCGCCAAGAATATCGTCGGTCAAGCGGTCAAACGTGCTGCGCAACTGTGGATCGTCGCCAGACTGGAGCACGAATGCTGCTGCTTCCATCCACTTGTACACATCGGAATCCGTGTATAGCGGTCCACGGCGTGGAACGTTCTTACGTCCGGACAGCCGCAGGAAGTTGTCGACGTCACCGTGCTCCTCCAGCAACTGGAGCATCGTGGGAATGCTCTTCTCGACATTGACTTGACGCCGTGGCGTCCAGAATCCGTCACCCAATCGGACCGCGTGTATGGGAATGTTCCTGACCTTTGCGTTCGGCGATTTCCTGACGTCCAGGATCCCCGCCGTTTTCCAGGAGTCATTCGAAGAAGCCGCAAAGGCAAACGCTGAAGCAGGAACGAACGCCGCTCCCGTTCGCAACAAGTCGCGCCGGGTCATACTTTCATGATACAAGGCATTCTGAGTTCGTCAGAATCGTATGTTCGCTCCAAGTTGAATCCACCGCGGGCTCAACTGTGAAGTTACTCTGCCGAAAGTGCCGCTTGCGAGATTCCCATCCACGCCGCCCAAGTTAACGCGGTTGAATACGTTATAGAACTCGAACCGCAACTGAAGGAGCACTGATTCCGTGATCCTGGTGTCCTTGAGTAACGCAGCGTCTGTTTCGGCGAACCCGGGGTTCCGGAACTGGTTGAACTGTTCGTTCCCTTCCGTTCCCAATGTCGGAACCGAGAAGTTGCTCCGGTTGAATACCCCGCCCAGATATGCATGACGGTTGTTCGGCATATCGTAGCTGGAGACATTCGGAAAATCGAAGTTGTACCCATCGGCGTTATAGTCGCCGCTTCCGGGTTGAATCCCGGCAACATTACCGTTCGAATCAAATACTGGCTGAAATGAAGCGCCGGTGTATACGTTGAACGGTGTCCCGCTTTGCAGGATCGTCGTGCCACTGAGAGTCCACCCACCCGTAAGACGGCCGACTAATCCCAGGCCATGATTGAATCCCTGCAGTTCGTAGCTCCATGCAAGCGAGAAACGATTCGGAGCGTCCCAGGCGGACGGTCCGTAATACTGATGAATATCGACCGCGGTCGGGTACACCAGCGAGTCATCAAGCGATCTGGAGCGAGTGTAAGAGGCGTTAACAAATCCCCGTCCCCATTGTCCTCTCACACCCACGATCAGCGCATCGTATCGTCCTTCGGCTCCATTTTGGGCGTAGGTAATCGCGCCGAAACTCGGATTCAAGCGCGTCAGCACATTGTTGTTAGTGATGAGATCGCCCGGGAAACGGTTCACGTCGAAGCCGTAGGAGGTGGCGCTGACCTGTCCGCTTCCAGTGATCAGATCTACAGATTTCGATCCTGAATAGCCGATGCTGGCGACGAAGTTTTTTGGCAAGCGCCTCTCGACATTCGCGGTGTAAATGTAAGTCGTGGCCGAAGTGAGGTTCGGATCCAACCCGCCGACCGAAAGCTGACGGCCGGCAAGCCCGCCGTTTGCGTCCAACTGCGTGCCAACAAACTGCGGATACGGAAAACCGAATGGCGGCGTGTTGCTGGTTCCCGAGGCAAATACCGGCGCCGTCGTGGTTCCTCTCAAAAAGACAGGCACGATCCAGCCCGGAGGATTGCCCTTCAACCCGTTTTCGTCGTTCCCCAGCGTCGGCCAATCGTGGTACATACCGAACCCACCCCGTACCGCCCAGCCGCCGCTGCCAGTGGGATCCCAAGCGACACCGAATCGCGGACTCCAGACGTTGCTGATCGCGCCGCTGAACACATTGTTCTGCTGCTTCATCATGCCGTTTGCGACTTGTTCCTGCGGTGCGGCGCCCGAGCCAAGATGGAAATTTGCAAGCACCGTGTTATTGATGGGGTACGGATTTCCGAAGTCGTCCCAACGCAGCCCCAAGGTGAGAGTCAGGTTCGGGCGCAGCTTCCAGGTGTCTTCGACAAAGGCGCCGGCCGTAGTCAGCGCGTAGGCGTACTGCCCTTGCGCCGGCTCGCCGGTCAGCGGGTTGTAGGCGAGGTTCGACTCCTGGTGCGGCTGATCCTGCACGAGATCGAGCAAGTTATTGAACTGAAAGTTCGGCTGCGAGTAGACGGGCGCAAATAGCGCCAGATCGTCGCCGTGCCATCCCTCATACCCGAAACGAAGCGTGTGGGCGCCGTGTATGTGGGTCAGCATGTCCCGCCAATGATAGTTATGCTGGATGAAATCGCCCAGCGCGAAACCATTGCCGAAGCCGACTCCCTGCCCGACAACGCTGACTACGGGAACACTGAAGTTACCGGTCTGCGGAGAGATACCTTCGACACGCATGAAAGCGAAACTGCCTTCATTCAGTGTGGTCGGCGAGAAGGTGTGAGTTTCGTTGATCTGCAGCGAGTTCGTGACATAGTGATTCGTCGTGGTGAAGTTAGGACGAATCGCGCCGCCTCCGGTGTCCAGCGTCGTTCGGTAGAGATTTCCGTAGATTCGATCGCTCGAGAAATATTTGTCGATGCGGGCGTTCCACTGAAGCGCATTCCGATAGTTCGTATTGTTGAAGATTCCCGTATCGACCATGGGCGAGTCGCAAGGCAGAAAGGAGGTCGCCGCCGTTCCGCACGAGTTCGGAAAGATGTCCGACGCGTAGCTCGAAATGCCGGTAGGAGTTGCATTCGAGGGTGCGTAACTCGTCAGGAGTTTCGTTCCCAGCGTGTTCGGGAAATTTGATGCCGCGAAAGCCGTGAATCGAGGGTCTTCGAATGTAACAATGGAATTCCCGGTAGATGTGGAGGCGCGAAGAGGCTCAATCCCGAAGAAGAAGAAAAACTGGTGCTTCGGAATGATCGGGCCGCCGATTGTCGCCGAGATGTTGTTACTGTGAAACGGAGCGTAGTTATGCACAAACTCCGTACCCGCCCATAGGTGCTGGTTTGTGAAATAATCGCTTACGTTACCGTGGAACTTATCCGACCCGGACTTGGTGGTCATCATCATCTGAATCGAACTGGCACGGCCATACTGGACGGAGAAAGTGTTCGTCTGAACCGACGTTTCGTCAATCGTGTCAGGGTTCGGCGTCAAATTCAAAACTCCTGGACGAATGTCACTAGTAACGTCGAGCCCATCGAGTATATACATATTCCCGACACTGCCCCGGCCGTTCGCGCTCGCATCCACCTGCGTCTCCGTCGAGAAGTTGTCCACGGCCGATCCGGGGCTACCGCCGGACACCGTTCCGCGGCCGGTGACGCCCGGCGCTAATGTAACTACCGAAATCACGTTTCGGCCAGGCAGCGGCAGCGTTCCAATCGCCTGATCCTCGAGGGTCATTTGGTTTCGGGTCTCGGCGGTGTTGAGGACCGGCGGGGCGGCGGTAACTTCAACGGTTTGAGCTGAGGGCGCTACCGTCAGCGAAAACGGGATGTTCTGCGTCTGACCCGTTTGCAGTGTGGTTGTCACGGTGGTGCGGCTGAAGCCCGGCGCCTGCGCGGTGATCTGATAACTGCCCGGCGCAAGACTTACAAAACGGTAATTACCGGCCGTGTCCGTCTTTGTCTCGTTTGTAACCTGGGTAGCTGTATTGGTGATTCGGACCGTCGTATTTGGAACGGCGCCACCCGTCGGGTCCTGAACCACGCCCTGCACACCGCTGCTGAATTGAGCAAAACCGATCGATGCAGAGAAGAGCGCGAGAATTGTCGCTTTACCGATGCCCCTGAGCATTTGTACGTATCCTCGGTGAATGAGCCAACCTATGAAGCGGACTCATTACTGATAGAGACGGACGCTCGGTCATACGGAATGTTTCGCCTCCGGAGCCCGCGTCGCGGCTACTCGTCGCAACCGCGATAGTCGACGACCGAACCCGGCGCGTGCGACGCCAAATTTACAGAACGAACCCAAACCAGCAAAAAAACAAAACGAACCCAACGGGAGTGCCCGGCGTCCCGTGTGCGTCCCCAGTCCCGCAGTAGTATGGTTTGAGCAATGCGCATCGCCATCCTTTTCGCTGTATCCGCAGCGGCTTCCACGGTTGCTTTTGCCGCGTCCGATCAACAATTTGCCAATATCGGAGGTCTGCGTCTCGAGAACGGCGAGACCATTTCGAACTGCCGGATCGGCTACCGCACATTCGGAACGCTGAACCCGCAAAGATCCAATGCCGTCCTGTTTCCGACCTGGTTTTCCGGGCGCAGCGAGGACCTCGAAGGGTTCATGGGACCCGACAAGCTCGTCGACAGCTCGAAATACTATGTCATTGCGGTCGACGCGCTCGGCGATGGTGTCAGCTCATCGCCATCCAACGCGCAGCACCCGTTCCCGAAGTTCACCATCCGCGATATGGTCAACTCCCAGCACGCACTACTGACGAAGAACCTGAACATTCAGCACCTGTACGCGGTGGTGGGCATTTCGATGGGCGGCATGCAGACGTTTGAGTGGATCACTGCCTACCCCGAATTCATGGACCGCGCGGTCCCGATTATCGGTTCGCCGAAGCTGACGACGGCAGACTTGCTGCTCTGGCAGGCTGAACTCAGCGCCATCGAAGCGACGGAACGCTGCCACTGTGACCCAAAGAGCGCGATGGAAGCCGTGAACGCCATGCACCAATTCGCTCTCTACACGCCCGAGTATCGCGTTCGAAGCAATCCCGCGTCGAAGTTTGCCGAGCTCAAGGCGACTCTCGCGGAAAGCCAGATGGCACCGGACGATTGGGCGTCACAGTTACGGGCCATGATGTCCATGGACGTGGCTAATGGTGGCGCGCTCCGTACGGCCGCCGAACGCGTCAAGGCCCGGACCCTGGCGGTGCTGTCGCGCCAGGACCATATGGTCAACCCCATTCCGGGCTTCCGGTTCACGGAAATGATTCACGCTAAAGTACTTGAGCTCACGGGCGACTGCGGACACATGGCCACCTCCTGCGAGGCAGGAATCATGAATCCGGCGGTCAGAGAATTCCTGGCCAAACCTTAATCGCGCAAGATGAAACGATTCGAAAGCGGCTTTCACTACTTGTCAACTGCATTAGATAGATGAACTTACTGAACTTTAGAGGAGGGTCGGCGAGAGCCGATTGTAAACGGTCGAATGTGCAAAGCTGGTTAACGTCAAAAGGGTGTTGCTGAGACATGGATATGGAACACGGTCAGGTTGAGCGAAACCACACGGTTGAGCGATATTTGCTCGACGAGTTGTCTGAAGCGGACCGGTCGAGGTTCGAAGAGCACTACTTCTCCTGCGAGAGTTGTGCTGCTGAGGTCAAAGCTGGTACCGCTTTCGTGGCCAATCTTGAAGCCGTTCTCGTCGAGCCTGAGTCCGTCAGGAACGCCTCACGCGAACAACGCAAACCGTGGTGGGCTTTTCAGTGGCCCACGTGGAACTTCGCCCCGCTCGCCGCGGCAGCATCGATGGCGATGCTGCTGGGTGTCGTCGTATACCAGAATGCTTTCCAAATTCCGCAGATTCGAGCTCGCGCCACCGAGAGCGGACCGCTGTTGGCGATGGTCCCCATCACTCGCGCCGGCGCCAGCCGTGCCGGGGAAGCATTGACATTTTCGCGATCCGCCGGCACCATCCCCCTGACGATTCGCCACGAATGGGAACAAAACTACCCCCGTTACTCCGCTGAACTGAAGCGGCAGGACGGCTCGGTTGCGGCACGCGTCGTCATTCCCTCCGCTCCTGGAGATTTCTCCGTTACGATTTCTTCAAGCGCGCTGTCCCTCGGGCGTTATACACTGGCCATCAACGGCATCAAGGAGGATAGCGCGGATGACGTTGTTGTACTCGAACGCATCCCGCTCAAGCTGACAGAATGAAAGGCCCCCGATTCCTTTACCATGCACAAGCCTCCGGTCTCTCCGGTAGGATAACCAGCCCATTCGAGGAAAACATCGACGTAAAGGCGCCGAGTGCTCTCCCCCCTACGGGAGGTTACAGTTCCGCAAGGCATTCCGATTTTCGGCTGCGCAACGTTCTCTCCTATAACGAGGTCCGCACCGAGGCGTCGGGATCGTTCAACGACCGCACCGAGGCGCACGAAACATCGGTAACCGCCACTCTCGAGAACTTCAATTTGAACGACGTTGTGCTGGCGGACACCATCACCGCGCGTCTTTCGTCCTTTCACCCGGCCAGCAAACCGGATCAGCCCAACATCTCCCCGCGCGGTTCCTTTTTCAAAGGCCTCCGGATCGCCGGGCGCGATATCGAATTGATAAGCAACGTCGACCGGTACGACCGGCTCGACACGTTGACCGATCTGCGCGACCATTATATGAACGACGAAGAATTTCGGACGTCGTTCAACGCAGAGGTTCAGCGCGGCCAAGCCGAGAATCTGTCCGATCGCAAGCGCAAGCTATTTCCATGGAGCCGCTGCAAAAAGGTAGAGCAGTTCCCGGAATATAATGGCATCACCATTGTTCCGCTGTTTCTGATCAAGAACCCGAGTGCCCCGGGCTTCGAAGTACACGCTAATACGGTACACGTCAAGAATTTCGGCGTCATTCATCTTGGCGAGCTGGTTATCGGGGCGTATGAACGGCGCCTTACGATGCTTCATGTCGATCTCGGATCGCCACTTATCGGAGAAGTTAACGGTGGGTCGATCGGAGCCAACGGCGGCCATACCGATCCGCCGTAGCATTCCGTTTGTCCTGCTCGCAATGCTGGCTGCTGTCACTGCGGCGAGTTGCGGGCGTGTGTCCAACGACCTGGATCGCGCCACTGCTCTCGAACAAGCAGGCAAACCGCGAGACGCATTAGCCATTGTCGAGGCGGCCCTCAAGAAAACAAAATCACAGAGTAGCGATCTGTGGGAGTTGCGCCTCCGCAAGGCGCAACTCTTAGCTAAACTCGAGCGGCGCTCCGAGGCGGTGGCCTGGATCAAATCCATCGATTTGAATGGCGCGGCTCCACGCTGGCGGATCCTGCTGAAACGGGAAGAGGCGAGCATTGACAACGAGCTCGGCCGGTTTCGCGAGGCCGACGTCCTGTTGGTGGACGCTATCCGTGATGCACACGCATCCGGCGAGGCTCGGATGGAAGCGAACCTCGAGGTTCGGCGCTCGTACGTGCTGTACAAGATGGGCGAGTACGACGTCGCTAACGAGTGTCTCGACCGCGCTGAGGCCTCGGCCCGGCAACGCGGCGATGATACGCTCGAACCGTTTATCTTCCACAACCGCGGTCTCGTCCTGGCGGCAACCAACCGTTTCGAAGAGGCTTTGGCCCCGCTGCAGCGTTCGCTTTCGGAGTTCCAGAAAAGGGGAAGAATGGATCATGCGGCGAACGTCCTAATCACCATCGCGTGGTGCCACCTCGGACTGGGTCAATTCGAAAGGGCCCGCCAGTTGTACAACGAGGCGCTGCCCATCGCCGCGCCGGCTGACCGGCACCTGTGCGTCGGACATCTCGGAAACGTGTTTTACCGGGAACGGAATTTTGTTCAAGCCGCCGAGTATTACGAACGCGCGGCCAATCTGGCTAAGGACGTCGATCGCGACTACTACTCGCTCTGGCTGACGAATTTGGCCGGCTCGTTGCTCGAGCAGGGTAAGTGGACCGAAGCCGAGCGGGTGAATGATGCCGCGCTCGGCCTAGAACGCAACCTCGACGGCTCGATGGGACTCGAACACTCGCTGGTCAACGACGGCATGATCGAGTTCGGTAAAGGCAACACGAAGGCCGCCGAGCAGTTACTCGGCGAGGTTCTGCAATCTCCGAACAGGAATCTCTCGGCGAAGTTAGACGCTGGGTCGTCGTTGGCGAAAGTGCTGGTTTCGGTGGGCGAGATCGACAAAGCGAAGCGGCAGTTCGAAGCCACGCTCCGGCTGGCGAATGCGACTCGCATGGATCTTCGCGACGACGAGAACAAGCTCACGTTTCTCGCCGCTCTGATCAGCCTCGATCAGGAATACGTGCATTTCCTGATAGAGCATGAGAACGCGAACGACGCTTTGGAAGTGGCCGAGTCACTGCGCGCGCGGGTGCTTCGCGAACGTTTGAACCGGCACGGCGAAGAGGCGCCTCATGCTTCGGTGGAGGATTATCGCGCGGCGGCGCGCAAATCCGGGACTACCTTCCTGGCTTACTGGGTTGCGCCCAACCAGTCCTACGTGTGGACCATTTCGCCGGCCGAAGTGACAGTGCACGAATTGCCGGGCAGTGAGAAGATCCGCGGACTCGTGGAGCGGTACCAGGCTGCGGTTGAGAACTCGACAAGCAATCGTGTCGCGATCGGGGCGGAGATTTCGAACATCCTGCTGAAGCCGGTCGAAGGAGTGCTCCGCCCCGGCGGACGATATGTGATCGTGCCGGACGGACCGCTGTGCGCCTTGAACTTCGAAACGCTTCCGGTGCCGGGGGGTGATGCTTCGCGCTTCTGGATAGAAGACGCGACGCTCACAGTGGCACCATCGCTGAACCTGTTGCTCGCGCGGCGATCGACGCCGGTGCGGACACGGTCCATCCTGGTCATGGGCGACGCCGTCGAGTGGAATCCCGATTTTCCCAAGCTGATCAACGCCGGCCGTGAGATTGCCACCATCGAGCACGCATTCCCCCGCAACCACAAAGTACTGAAGTCAGAAGCGGCAACGCCGGTCGCCTACCAACAATCGCAGCCCGGCGATTTCGAGTATCTGCATTTTGCCGCGCACGCCACCGCCAGCCGTGACGCGCCGTTCGAATCGGCGATCATCCTGTCCCGGGCCGGCGGCAACGGGCGCCTCTCGGTTCGCGACGTTCTCCGAACGCCGCTGCGTGCCGATCTGGTAACGATCTCGGCGTGCCGTAGTGCCGGAGCCCGCACCTACGCCGGCGAAGGATTGGTCGGGCTCGCCTGGGCGTTCCTTCAATCGGGGGCAAGGCGAGTCGTTGCAGGGTTGTGGAATGTCAACGACTACGCGTCCGCGAAGCTGATGGACCGGCTATATTCGGGTCTTGCTGAAGGATGCCCGCCCGCTACCGCGTTGCGTGATGCGAAGCTGGCGTTGATCGCCGACAAGAAACTCGCAGACCCATATTATTGGGGTCCGTTACAGGTCTATACCGGAGTGCTTCCTTCGCCGTACGACGAACGCGCTCACAACGTTCGCAGGTGAAACCCGCCGTCGACGTTCAACACCTGTCCGGTGGAGTAATCGAGGTAGCCGCTCGCAATCGCACGAACCGCCTTGGCGACGTCGCAGGCCTCGCCCATCCGGCGCTGCGGAAGCAAACCGTTGGCGATGCGCTGTTCATAGACGCTCTCCACGGCCGCGATCATATCCGTGCGAATGACGCCTGGCCGGATCTCGAACACCTTGATGCCCTGCTCGGCCAGACGCGCGGCCCACAGCGAAACGGCCATCGCCAGCCCTGCCTTCGAAATGCAATACTCACCGCGATTCACAGAGGCTGTGTAGGCGGAGATGGATGTGATGAAAACGATGCGGCCAGCAGTGTTTCCCTCGAGCATCAATCGCGCAAACCGTTGAGTCAGGAAATAGGGGCCCTTCAGGTTGGTCGCGATCAATTCATCGAAGCTCTCTTCGGTCGCTTCCAGAATGTCGCGCCGTTCGCGGGGAGCCATTCCGGCGTTGTTTACCAGAAGGTCAAGGCGTCCGAACTCATCGCGGACATACTGAACGAGCACGGCCCGGTCGTCCCCATTGCCGATATCGCATCGAACGATGCGCGCCCCGGTGGCGGCGGCGAGGCTCTCGGCGGCATCCCGCCGGCCCCGGTATGTGGCAATCACCTCGTGCGTCGACGCCAGTTCTTCCGCGATGCCACGACCGATGCCCCGGCTTGCACCTGTGATGAGCGCAACGGGCCGCTCACTTCGAGGCAAGGGCCCTCTCGATACCTCCCGAAATCTCCTCGAACGTGAAAGTCTCGATGAACGGTTCCCCATCCACGAGAACCGTGGGAGTGTGCGCGATGCCGCGCGCTACACCGTCCTGATACGCCGCTTCAACCGCGTCCACGAATTCTTTGTTTTCGAGCCCGGCCGTCAACTTGGTGGAATCGACGCCGTGTTGACCCGCCCAAGCCGCGAGCTTCCCGCGAAAAGTCTCCAGCGTGATCTCAGACTGATGAGCGAGCGCATACCGGCGCCACTCGATTGCGAGTTCGGGTTTGATCGATTGAAAATAGAGCGCGGCAATCGCCGCCGGCCGCGCCCATTTGTGCTTCGGCAGCGGGAAATCCTTATGCTCGAAGGCGACCTTCCCGCCATACTTCGGCAGGATCTTCTCGTCCAGCATCTTGCCGAACGCCGCACAGTCGGAACACTGCAGGTCCTCGTAGATCATTACGCGGACTGCGCTTTCGGGATTTCCTTCGATCAATGGTTGTACGGCTCCTGGCGACGCGGCCGCCAGCGCGAATGCCAGCAACGCGATCTTCATATCCGAAGAGGCTGTTGCAGCGTGAAGGTCAATCGGGTCTCGGACGGCACGTTCACGCGCTCTCCCTTCATCATTACGGATGTCGCGGCACCGGCGCCGGCGCCCGTCACGGCTCCGATGGCGGCGCCCTTACCTCCGCCGGCGATACCGCCGATAATCGCGCCCAGAGCCGCCAATCCGCCTGCGGCGACGCCGGTCCGCTTCGTACGCGAGGAACTGGCTCGACTCACTTCTTCGGTGGCCAAAGGCACCACCCGCCCGTCGATCGTTATGGATTGGAGGTCGAGCGTGAGAACCGTCTTTCCAGTCAGACGGCCGGACTGCTCGTCATCGACGAGTTTCACCAGGACGTCCGCGTTGCGAGCAACCACGACATCGCCGTTGACCATGATCGGCTCGTCGAGGCTCGCATGATATTGCTGGCCAACCCGGTCGGTTTTAGAATCGACAGGATCGATCATCCGAATCGTCAGCGTCGTACCCGCGGGGATATCTATGCCCCGCCGCGGGCCGCTGGATTCGGCACTTGCCGCCGTGCTTGCCGGAGGCGGATTATCGCGAGTCTGCAGCTCCCGCTGCGTCGGCGCGGGCGCCGGAGGCAGGTTGTTGGACGACTCGATTGAAGACGGAGGATTCACGAGCGAACCGAATTCGAGCTTCGACACATCCGCTATCGAATACGTTTCGATCTTATCGCCGACAGCCATGCGGATCTGCCGGGAATCGCCGCCCAGATAGGAGCCGGAAACCACGCGGCCGTTTCGAAGCGTGAGCGTATCCGCCCAGGACACGCCCAGCGTCAGAATAAATAGAATTTTGACCAGCCGGTACATATTGAGGTCCTCCCGTTGAAGGCATTTTACTATGAGGTCATGACGCCCTCGTTACATACGGCGCCATCAGGGTCTCCCTACGAGACGGCCCCGACGCGCCGCCAGTTTCTCGGCTTATCGTTGGGGTGGTTACTATTCTGGCGGAAGCGGCACCACCGAACCCTCGCCGGCATCCGGTTCCGCGTGCTGCGAAACGACCACGCGCCCCGGCGATATCTGCTGATTCATGGGAATGAGGAGACCGCGCGTGAGGTACTGACGGAGCACCTGAAGCGGTTCAAGGGAACTGCGCTGCTGGTTGAGAATCATACGCGCAACGTGACGGTGGACAATGGCGAACTCGACCCGAACCGGATGTTCTCGCGCGCCGGGGCGGAGAAGAATCTCCGTGCGCTAAACCCGGCCTGGCCGGAAACTCGAATGGAGCAGATGCTTCGAAAATTGGACCGGCACCGGCACGAATTGATCGAGGCCGTAGAACCCCGCGGCGGCGATGCCTTAATCGTAATTCATAACAACAGCGAGGGTTACAACGTTCGCGAGGAGTTATCCATCAGCAACCGTGTGGCCCTGAACGACGCCTCGAATCCGCACGAGTTCTGCCTTTGCACGGACGAGCGGGATTTCGAGCGGTTATCGCACGGACCCTACAACGTGGTGCTTCAGAATCGCCCGGCCGGTGCCGACGATGGATCCCTGTCGCGGTACGCAGCCTCGAAGGGGTTCCGCTACGTGAACCTGGAAGCCGCGTTGGGCCAATACGATAAACAAAAGGCGATGCTCGATTGGGTGGACAATACGCTCCAGAGGGCTTAACTGTAGGAAATAGTTACCCGGCAGTCCGTCTAACGAAAGGGTGGAGAATATGACTCGGGGCATTCATTCCTGGTGGGTCGTGGGAACCGCGCTTGCAGCGTGTCTGCCGCCGGCCTTCGCGCAGCCGAACGTCACAGCGTGGGAGGTGCTCAAACGCGGCTTGGCGGATTCGAATCCCGACCGGAGAAAACAGGCGGTGCTGTCGCTGGGCAACGTTGGGCCGGCGCCGGAAGTCATCGAACTGCTGAACCAGGCTCTACGAGACAAGGACATTACCGTGCGCCAGACGGCCGCCGCCGAGATCGGCGACGCCAAGATCACGCAATGTGTTCCTAATTTGAAGGCCGCGCTCGACGACACGGGAGAGGTCGCGTTTACCGCGGCGAAGGCCCTCTGGGACATGGGCGATTATAGCGGTCGCGATATCTTTTTCGAAGTAATTACCGGGGAATTGAAAGATACAACGGGATTCCTCGAAGGAGCGATGCGCGATGCCAAGCAGAAACTCCGGAATCCCAAGCAGTTGGCGAAGATGGGACTGAACGAGGCTTCGGGCGCCCTGCTCGGGCCTTTTTCCATGGGCATCAACGTTGCGCAGGACATGATGAAGGATAGCGGTGCTCCGACACGCGCCCTCTCCATCACGATGCTGTCGCACAGTTGCGATCCTCGCGGCGCTCAATTAATGGAATGGGCGCTAACAGCGGACAAAAACGACCTCGTCCGTGCCGCTGCGGCAAAGGCTTTGGGGCATTGTGGGAACATCAGTTCGATCCCGAAACTGATGCTGTTGCTCGCCGAAAACAGTGATGCTGTCCGGCTGATGGCGGCGTCGTCGATCGTACGGCTCAGCATCACCACGGCGCCGAAAACGCAATCGTTGGAAGCGAAACCTACTGCCGCCGGAAAGGCCCCGGAACCACTTCGTCAGTTTTGACGCGGATTGAACTGAACGATGTTCCCTGAGTACCCCGTAGCGTGGTACGGTAAAGCGGAGCGAGTAAGACGGGCTGGGAGTTTAATCTCCTAATTCATAGACCTTAACCCGCTGGTAAGGCGAAATTGAGAGTATTGAGAACGCTAATCCTTTCGATTTCGCATACCGATACAGAGAGTGTATGCTGGACAGGCGTGTAGAAACCCGGATGTTGTGCGCTGACCTGGTGGACCTTCAGTGGAGGGACCCGTCGGGCAGAACGCGCCGCACGGTCGCCAATCTCGAAGACATTTCCCTGTCGGGCGCGTGTATTCAGTTGGACAAGCCCATTCCCTTAGGGACGAAGGTCCGGATGACCTATCCGAAGGGTGAATTGCAGGGATTCATCCGGTACTGTGTTTTCCGTGAAATCGGGTACTTCCTCGGGGTTGAATTCGAAGATAACTGCCGTTGGTCGATGCGCCAGTTCCGCCCGCAGCACATGCTCGACCCGCGGCGACTAGTGAGAAACGCCGCCAATCGCGCCGTAGCGAAGAGCGAAAAGTCTGCCATCAACTGACGACTACTTCAGCAAAGCCAGCACGTCGGTCTGATTGTTCTCTTTCGCGACATCGCGAGGCGTCGCTCCTGCTTTGTTTTTGATGCCGGGATCGGCACCCTTCTCCAGCAGCAATCGGACTACATCCACGCGTCCCCAGGATGCGGCGTTGTGGAGCGGAGTGGCGCCGCTCTCCGCATCTCGGGCATTCACATCGGCACCGTGCGCAATCAGGACCGCCGCGACTTCACGATTGCCTGCCAGGGCGGCATCGTGCAGGGGCGTGCCACCGGTCGAGTTCCGTGCATTCACATCGGCGCCTTTGGAAATCAGTAGTTCCACTATCTCGCGATAACCTTTCAACGCGGCATCGTGCAGCAGCGTAGTTCCGTTGAAGCGCTCCTTGTTGATGTCCGGCACCTTGTCGATGAGCAACTGAACCACGTCCAGTTGTCCACGCATGACGGCCTCGTGCAGGGCGCGATTCCCGGTCTCGCCGCCGGACTGCAGCAGCGCACCCTTCGCAATTAGCAACTCGGCCGCTTTCGACTGCCTATAATGCAGGGCATCGTCCAGGGCCGTGGCGCCGGAACCATCGCGAGCGTTGACGTCCGCACCCGCCGCAAGCAACACCTCCACAACATCGCAGTGTCCCTTCATGGCCGCTTCATGAAGGGGCGTGTAGCCACCGTCGTTATTGCGCGAGTTCACCTCCGCGCCATTGTCGACCAGAAACTTCGCCATGGCCGCCTCACCCCGCCAGGCGGCCTCGTCGAGCGGCGTCGAACCGCCCGCGTCACGGACATTCACATCGGCGCCGTTAGCGATCAGAAAGGCGGCGATCTCGACGTATCCGCGGTTGGCCGCCAGGTGCAGCGGTGTGGAACCGGACCGGTAGGTGGCATTGAGATCCGCTCCATGCGCCGCGAGCAACTTCACGATGTCGAGATGATTGGTGATAATCGCGTAGTGCAGCGGCGTGGAACCTGCCTCCGCGTGCCGCGCGTTGACGTCGGCGCCGTACTTCAGTAGAAGTTCCACAACCTCTCGATCACCGGCCCATGCCGCATCGTGGAGCGGCGTGCCCCCGAGCGAGTCCCGACGATTCACCGGCGCCCCTTTTTCGAGTAGCGCTTTTACTTGCACGGCATCTCCCGCTCGGGCCGCTTTGTGCAGATCGTCCGCAAGGTCCGCGGCGAAAGCCGCCACGACCAACACCAGCAGGAGTACTCCAAGGCGCATGCTTCAGTTCCTCGATGGTAGCGACGGAGCCCCACGGCCTGGGCACGCGCGCCGCGCTGGCCGGCTATGGTTTGGATTTGAGCAGTGCATCGAGTTCCTTTATCAGTCCCCCGCCTTCCAGGATTTCATGATTCTCTTCCGAGTGGCCAAAATCGCGTACGATCGTACCGCCCGAATCTATGACGAACAGGTGCGGCGTGTCGAAGCTGGGTTGGGACGGTCTCGCATTAAAATAAGAGGCCGCCATCTGGCCCTGATCGAACAAAACCGGCACGGTGATTTTGTTTTCAGCGATGTACTTGCCCACGGTCTCCTGGGTTTCCGGCGGAGCGATAACCACCGACAGGATGCCGATCCGGTTCCCGTACTTCTGCTTCACCGCTTCGAGCGTGCGCGACAACTGCCTGCAATGCGGGCAGTTGGTCAGCATGAAATCGATCAGCAGCCATTTGCCGCGAAAGTCCTGCAGATCATAGCGTTTGAAATGGGAGTCGGGGAGTGAGAACCCGGGCGCCCGCCTTCCCGACAAGGAATTTGCCCCCAGGCTGACGACGGCCAGCAGAATCCCCGCCATGATTCTCATACTTCGAGGATAATCCGCCCAGGCCGGAGGCCGCCCGATCGAACGCATCTCGCCGGTCCCGGCCCTGTGTGGTGACCAGTGAGTAACGAGACGTAACTAACCGCACTTCAGGACTGGTAGGCTGAAAGCGTGGCTGGGCGAGATTTCGAGCATGTCGAATTGAGGGTTCCGGAGTCCAGGTTCGAGAGCTGGGATCACTTCGTTCGCGTCGCACCCGAGTATTCGATCGGTGTAGAAGTGATGGACGAGGCGCCGGGTCAGCGGCTGCACCGGGTCCACTTCGACCACCATTGCGGAGTGATACGAGAGGCGACGATGAGCGCCGCGATGCAGGCTTACATTGCGGTGCGTCAAGGGGGATTGATGCAGCGTTGGCTGGAGCATCGCTGCCCGATTCCGGTTTACGTGTGGAATGCCGATCAGGACGTCTGCCTGACAACGTTCATCCTGGAGCATCATGCCTTGCTCGAACGCAGCGAGGGTGCGCCGCATCTGCGCTGGATCGTGCAATACAACAACAAGATCGACGTTTGCGGCGGGCTGTATCCGGTCCGCATGGACGAACTGGTGGCGAATCACTTCACCTGGGTCTTCGAGCCGTACCGCGAACAGCGCATGCACGGCAAAACCCAGGGTGACGAGAAGCTCGTAAAGGACACCATTCAGAACGTATGCGAGCGGCTGCTGGCGCTGCTGCAAGGCAAGGCCGGAACGACACCGGTGACTGCGTGTCCGGAGATCCTCTACACCTCGCCACACGATTTCGTCATCGTTGACGAGAAGGGCGATCCCGCTGCACGTCTGGTGCTGGCGGCGCAGGGTCACCGCAACCTCATCAGCCTGATCTCGCGGCGGCGCAGCGGGCGTTACACGTACAGCCTTATTCGAGGTTCACCGTACGACGAGGGGAAGTTTTGTATTCCGCATCTCATCAAGGCGTTTAACGAGGCAGAGGATTGCCCAGAATCGAAAATCTGGGGCGGATCGAATCTTGCGGCGGGCTCAGACAGCGAAATGGGAAGCAGCCTGGAATGGACCGTCTTGCGCGACATAGCGGAACGAGTGATCGCAGGCGAGCCCACGGCAGCAGCAGGTTCGAATCAGGAGTAACATGCGCCTCGGACTCTACAGCATCACATACCTCGGCGTGTGGTACCGCGGACCGGCCTTGACTCTTACCGAAGTGGTCGACCGTGCAAAGTCGTTCGGCTACGACGGCGTCGAGATCGACGGCAAGCGGCCGCACGGCAATCCAACCGATATGCCGCCGGAGCGTTGCCGCGAGTTGCGCCGCTATGCGGAGGACGCGGGAATCGAAATCTACGCGGTTGCGGCGAATAATGATTTCAGCAGCCCGATCCCGGAACAACGCGAAAGCCAACTGATCTATATTCGCGAACTGATTCGGACGACGGCAAACCTGGGCGCGCGGGTATTGCGAATATTCGCGGCTTGGCCGGGCGTGACTCTCGACGACACCGGCGGAAGATACGACATCGCACAGAAGGTCTGGGGTGTTGCGCACGGGGATTGCGATCCGGAACAGACTTGGGCCTGGTGCCGCGAGGGCTTGGCGGAGGCAGCGCGATGGGCGGATCAGCAGGGCGTGACGCTCGCGCTTCAGAATCACCCACCCGTGATCGACACTCCGGAGGCGGTGCTGCGGATGATTCGCGAGGTCGGATCGCCGGCTCTGAACGCATGCCTGGATGCTCCGCTGGCTCGTAAGCAGGGGATACAGTCGATGGAAGCTACAGCGCGATCGGCCGGCGCGCTGCAGGTGCTCACGCATTTCGGTGGCGAGTACGACGAGGATACTCAAGGACGGATCGTGGGATGCGTCCGTAACCGGGATGGAAGCCTGTCGCCGGAAGATTTCTATTCCGGCTTTACACGCGGCATGCACGAGATCGGGTATACGGGTTACACCGGATATGAGTTGTGCCACCCGCTTCCCAAGGTGAACGGCGTCACGGTCGGGCTCGATTTCGTGGATAAGAACGCGCGACTGGCAGCGTTGTATATGCGTGGTGTGATGGCAAGCGTGGTGCCTCGCGCGACAGCGCTACAGATTCAGCGATAAGCTCGCTAAGCGCCCACCTGCACTGCATGGACGATGAATCGCTGCGGGGCGGAACCGATATAGGCGAACGGATAACAGGTGACGAGCGTCAGTTCCGGCTTCGCGTCCGGAGCCAGCACCTGTACATGGCTTGGCCGGACGATTTGTGTGCGATTCACTAAGTACCGGAACGTCCCCCATCGGGTAGTTATCGTTATCTGATCGTTGGGACGTACATCGCGCAGGGCGCGGAAGTAAGTATCGCGATGTGCGGCGATTCCGATATTTCCCGGCGCCCCTGGCAGCGCGGTTCCGGGAATATGGCCGGCTCCTATCTCCAATTCGCGCCCATCATCACCTTCCACGATCGCAACCGCCAGATGAAGGCGAGCTACTTGGAGAGTGCCAATCACATCGCCCGGATAGAGAACTCGGCGGCGCGCGCTGCGGGAGGGAGAGATCGGGGTAGTACTGTGCCCGGCGGAAGATTCCTTCTGGACCTCCAGCTTGGCCTCATGCTGAAAATGCCAGGCCCGAATCCCCACGAACGTGCAGTAGCCCAGGACTGCGATGCCGGCGGCAAGCAGCACGCGGCCTGCTATTCCGGCAATCTTACAATCTCTCATCGTGTCCTCCCGCAAACCGGTTGTTAACCGCGGCGGGCGCAGCGGCTCAGTGACGCTCCGCTCCCCACCAGTGTGATACCCGCCAGCAGGAGCGGGAAAAGAGCGCCTGCGGTTTTCGGCAATGTCGTGGGAGGCGTTTGCTGAGCTTCCACTGGCACTTGGGCACTGGCGATCTCAGCCGGCGGTTGAGCGGCAGCAGACGCCCGCGGCTGTAATGGCTGCGTGAGAGCGGCGCGCGGCTGCGGTTCCGCTGGCGGCATCATGTTGCCCGTAGATGGATTGGCCGAGGGCAGCGGCGCTGCAGAAGCCAACATCGTCGTGGCCGGCCTGTGATAAACGAATTCCCATCCGTAGTTATCACCGGGATAAAACCACGTGTGGACCGCCTCCGGCGAATCGTGCGAGCGTTCCTCAAACGTGATCACCGGCTTATCCGGCGTTCGCAGACGGTAGTCCGGAATGGCGAGTACCGTCGTCACCAGTCGCTGCTGTGTTGCGTTATAGATTTCGACGATGTCCCGGTTCGAAGGACTGTCGAGCAGTTTGAATACGTACTCACCAGGGCCCAGTACATAGCCTGGAACCTCAACCGGCTTATTGAAAGTGAAGTGGGTCTCCTTATTCCACTCGTCCGCCTTCGCTCCCGGCGCGGCAACTACAACCGCGAGCGCCAGGGCGGTGCTCCATAATGCAGCGTGCACCTTGTTACTCATTGGTCTTTCTCGCTCCTCTTTATCGCAGCGGGTTTCCCTCGCTGCAATCTCAGAATACGGAACAATGCCGTCCTGACCCATACCACCGCACCGGGAGTTTCGATGAAGACGAATGGGGAACAAGGAATCCTGTCCGCGCGGGATACCGAATGTGCTAACGAAAGAGCACGTACGTAAAAATAGAAAGAACTCGAGTTGAATGGCCGGCTTGCAGGGCGACTACGAAATGACGCCCTTCCTGACGGCGTAGAGGATCAACTCCGGCACGGTGTGAAGGTTGAGTTTCTCCATCATATTGGAACGATGGGTTTCGACGGTGTAGACGCTCAGGTTCAGGATGTTAGCCACATCTTTGTTACTCTTTCCCTCCGCCACCAACTGCAGAATTTCGCGTTCGCGCGGAGTGAGTAACTCGTAGCTGTCCTGAATGTCGCGATCCTGCAATTGCCGGACGTAATCCTCCACAAGCATACGGCTGACAGCGGGGCTGAAAAATGATTTCCCGAGGTGAACCGCCCGGATAGCGGCGATCAGATCGGATTCCGCCGATTCCTTGAGCACGTAAGCCTTCGCACCCGCTTTTAGCGAACGGAGGACATACTCCTCGTCCGAGTGCATACTCAGCACAACGACCTCGACATTCGGAACGCCGCTGCAGATTTGCCGCGTGGCTTCCATCCCGTTGAGGTTCGGCATCGCGAGATCGAGCACCACTACATCCGGCTTGAGGTTCTGCGCTTTGGCAACCGCCTCACGCCCATCGGCTGCTTCGTCGAGCACCACGAAATCCTTCTGGCGCTCCAGCACCAGGCGCAATCCGGCACGGATGACCGCATGGTCGTCCGCTATCAGCAATCTGATCTGGCTCATGCTTTCGCCGTGAAGGACGCGGCCGGCAGCGGAATCAGCGCAGATACAATTGCGCCGCCGCCCGGCTCGGAATCCACACGGAACACTCCCCCGAGCGCTTTTACGCGCTCTTCCATTCCCATCAGCCCCATCCCTTTCTCGATCGAGGGATCGAAGCCGCGACCATCATCCTGCACCATCACCCGTAAACGATTCTCCTCCAGGCGGACGCTCACGCGCACCCCTTCCGCGTGGGAGTGCCTGGCCGCGTTTGTCAGTGCCTCTTGGGTGACACGGTACACGCACGTGCGATGTTCGTCCGGGAGTTCGTCGGGGACGCCTTCAGCCGCCACGCGCACCCGAATCCCCGTGCGCCGGCTCATTTCTCTGGCTTGCCAGCGCAGAGCAGGCACCAGGCCGAGATCGTCAAGCATCGACGGGCGGAGAAGAAGCG
This sequence comes from uncultured Acidobacteriota bacterium, assembly GCA_963720745.1. Taxonomy (GTDB): domain Bacteria; phylum Acidobacteriota; class Terriglobia; order Bryobacterales; family Bryobacteraceae; genus TMP-7. The sequence goes on along the minus strand of CAVRGO010000001.1, from coordinate 1,422,177 downwards.
CCATGTTTCGAATGACGCCAACGCTCGTTTCGGCAAGACCGCGCAGCCGCAACACGACCGCCTGCGTTTCCGGCGGCGTCTTCGCAGCGAGGTTGCTCAACTCAACCAGCAGCGCCGACATGGTCTGCCCAACCTCATCATGCAATTCGCGCGATAGCCTGCGGCGTTCTTCCTCCTGCGTGGAGATCAGGCGTGCCGATAACTGCTGTAGCTCGCCCCTCGCACGCGCTACCTCTGCGAATTGCAGCGACGACATACGCTCCAAATAAGCGATGCGGATCGCGCTAATGCCCGCAACAACAATGCCCACTACCAGCGTTAGCAATGCTGTGATCGACAATTCCCGCCGGAACTGGGCAAATAGTGAATCCACTCTTCGCTCCCCCGCGATGAGTTGGCGGCTGTTGAGTTCGGTGATGCGGTCCGCGAGTTCCAGAAGCTGCTCGTGCCTCGGAAATATCTCCTGGCGCACGAACGCGTCGCCGGCGGCCCGGCGTGTCGCCGAATCCCATCGGAGAGCAGGCTGCAGCTTTGCCCAGTACTCGTCAACCAGCTTTTCGAGTTCGGCGAAAGCTTTTCCTTCGTTTCCGGACACGAGTTTGCGATAGTTCGCGAGCGATGTCTTCATCTGTTGATGCGCGGTTTCGAGTTCGCCGCGCCGGCGCTCAGCCCGCATGAGGTTGTCTTCCAGAAGATAGTCGCGGACGTCGATACCCGAACGGTACAAATCGAAGCGAAGTTGATCGAGCAGTTCGTCGCGGCGGAGAAAATCTCCCCGGATTCCCGTGTTTTGCTGCTCGATATTCGTCAGCACCACACTGGCATGGAATGCTATCAGGGACATCAGGATGAGCAGTGCCGTTAAAGCCGTCCACAGCACAAGCCGGCGATAAAAGAGGAATCGCGCTGACGTGATCGGTTTTACAGTGGCCATTCGGCCTTCTCTTAAAGACGACGGACGGGCGCGCATTGTAGTTTCGAGCGTGCATGCTAGATTCAAAAGCGTGAACCAGCGGGCTGAGTTGCTGTCGAAAATCCCCCTTTTCGCGGGCCTGAATGAAACAGAATTGAACAGCGTGGCGGATCGTGCAATCGAGCGGAAGTTCGAGCCGGAAGAAAACATCTTCTGGGAGGGGGATCGCGCCGACGGGCTGTTTCTGCTGGTAGAAGGGTCCGTGAAGATCTTCAAGACGTCTTCTTCGGGCCGCGAAATGATGCTCGACCTCGTCACCGCGCCGAGTTCGGTGGCCGAACTCCCGCTATTCGACGGCGGCCCGTATCCCGCCTCGGTTCGCGCCGTGAAGGCGGCCACAACGCTGTTCATCAACAAGCACGATTTTCATCAGGCCTGCCGTCAAAATCCGGATCTGCCCCTCAAGATTCTCGCGGTGGTCGGACGCCGCCTTCGAACGTTGGTGATGGTGGTGGAGAACATCACGTTCGGAAGCGTCACCAAGCGGCTCGCCAAACTGCTTCTCGAAGCAGATGCCGAACAAGGACATGGCCCCATCGGATTGACCCATCAGGAACTTGCGTCCCGCCTCGGCACCGTCCGCGAGGTCGTTTCCCGGAACCTCGCGCGATTCCGAATACAGGGCTTACTAAAGATTGAAGGCCGCGAGATCTCTGTAGTGGACAGAGAGGGACTTCGCGCCGAAGCCGAAGCCGAGTAACAACCCCGTTTTCCGCAATTTGTGACTAAAGTCATACTGCCGCCCTACATCCCCACCGTAACCTGATCTCGGAGGCAGTTGGAATGAAGAAGCAGGACCGAGGATCCGGTCTTTGGAAGCACGGACTTCTGATCACATTACTATTCGGCTTTACGACGATGATCGTGGGCGGCGTCATGATGTATCGCAGCAAGGCGCCGATTCCCGAACGTGTTGTGGCACCTGACGGGCAAGTATTGTTCACGTCCACCGACGTTCAGCAGGGACAGGAATTGTTCCGCAAGCGCGGGCTGATGGATTACGGAACGGTTTTAGGGCATGGCGCCTATCTTGGCCCCGACTACACGGCCGAAGCATTGCACCTGATGACGGAAGCAATGCGGGCGCAGCGGACTTCCGATTTTGCGTCGCTCAGCATCGGCAACCAGGCGAAGGCCGATGCCGAGATCGCGGCGGAACTCAAGGTGAACCGCTACAACAGCCAGAGCGGCACATTGTCATTTACAACTGGCCAGGTGGCGGGCTGGAATCGTATCGTCGACTATTACGCCAAACGGTTTGCGCAAGGCGCTGAGGACGAGAGTCTGCCGAAAGGCGCCCTGCTGCCGGTAAGCGAAGGCGGCGAGAACCCCGCCCTCGAGCGACAAGCATCGAAGGAACTGGCGGCATTCATCACATGGACGTCGTGGCTATCCGTCGCGAAGCGTCCGGAAGCGGCGCATTCCTATACCAACAACTGGCCGTTCGATAAGGCCGCCGGAAACTCTGTCACGCCGGGCGCGATGATGTGGTCCGCAGTAAGCGTTGCAGGACTGTTGTTCTTCCTCGCCCTGATTCTATATTTCCAGCATCGCTACCAACTCACCGCGGCCGAAGTGCCGAATCCGTCGTACAAGTTCAACCTGCTGTCGATGCCGTTGACCCCATCGCAGAAAGCGACCGCGAAATACTTCGTGGTGGCCATCCTGCTGTTCCTGATCCAGACGCTGCTCGGCGGCAAGATGGCTCACGACTACGTCGACGGCGCAACGTTCTATGGCTTCAATCTCGGCCAGGACCTGCCGTTCAACATCGCCCGCACCTGGCACCTGCAACTGGCAATCTTTTGGATTGCGACCGCGTGGCTCGGGATGGGCATCTTCATTGCGCCGCTCGTCAGCGGGAAAGAACCAAAAGGACAACGCACGTTGGTCAACATTCTGTTCGGCGCGCTGGTCCTGGTGGTGTTGGGAAGCCTGACCGGCGAATACCTTTCTGTGAAGGGCAGCCTGGGAACGGCATGGTGGTGGCTCGGAACTCAGGGCTGGGAATATATGGAACTCGGGCGGCTGTGGATGTACCTACTCATCGCAGGGATGGGCATCTGGCTGTTCATCGTGTTCCGCGGATTGCGTGACGCTCTCAGAGCCGAGACCGACCGCGGCGGTCTTACTCACCTGCTGCTCTACTCAGCTACCGCAATTCCGGTGTTCTACTGCTTCGCGCTGTTCGTGAACAAGAACAGCCACATCACCATGGCCGACTACTGGCGATGGTGGCTAATCCACCTGTGGGTGGAAGGCATGTTCGAAGTGTTCGCAGTGGTCGTGATCGGGTTCCTGATGGTCCGGCTCGGCCTGGTTACTGCTCAGTCCACACTGCGGGCGACCTACTTCCAATTGATTATCCTGCTGGGCTCCGGCATCATCGGCACCGGTCATCACTACTATTGGATCGGCGCACCCGAAGCCTGGATGGCGCTCGGCAGCATCTTCTCCGCGCTCGAAGTGATTCCGCTGTCGCTCCTGATGGTGGAAGCGTATGGGCAATACCGCGTCATCAAGGCAGGCGGATACGATTTCCCGTACAAAGCCTCGTTCTGGTTCCTGGTGGCGACGGCTTTCTGGAACCTCTTCGGAGCCGGCGTCCTCGGATTCCTGATCAACCTGCCGTTCGTCAGCTACTTCCAGCATGGCTCATTCCTGACCGCAGCACACGGACACGGCGCGCTGATGGGAGTCTACGGAATGCTGGCGATTGCGCTGGCGCTGTTCAGCCTGCGTAACATTGTCGATCCCAGGTTCTGGAAAGAACGGTGGATGATGACCGGGTTCTGGGGACTCAACATCGGACTGATGGGCATGATCCTCTTGACCTTGCTGCCGATCGGCGTGATGCAGGCTCTCGAAAGCTTCAACAATGGCTTCTGGTCGGCGCGGTCGTTCGGTTTCTACCGCCAACCAGTCGTGCATCTGCTGCTCTGGCTGCGCATGATTCCGGACTCGATCTTCATCGTCGCCGGTGTCGTGCCCGTGGCGGCGGCGATGGTCTACGGGTTCCTCCACCTGCGCCGTTTGCACGAGTTCGAGGCCGGCAGAAAGCCGGTGGTCGACCCGATCGCAGACAACGAAGTGGTAGTGGCTTTCGGCGACTAAAAAGTTTCCAACTGCGCAACTCTCCGGCCGGGCCTGTGGCGCCCGGCCGTTTTTCATTGGATAGAATCTAGGAATCACTATGCTCCTCCGAAACTCCGTATTCGTGGCCCTTCTTCTGGCGGCAACCTGCTTTGGCGCAGACAAAGATGGATGGATAACCATTTTCGATGGGAAGACCTTGAACGGCTGGAAAGCCGCAGATAATCCGGAAAGTTGGTCCGTTAAGGATGGCGCTATTGTCGGCGACGGCGAACGCAGCCATCTCTTCTACATGGGCCAGGAGTGCGAAAACTGCGAGTTCAAAGCCGACGTCAAGATCAACCACGGCGGGAACTCCGGCATGTACTTCCGCACGGCATTCGGTCCGGGCTTTCCCAAAGGCTACGAAGCCCAGGTGAACAGCAGCCATACCGATTGGAAGCGCACCGGCAGCCTGTACAATTTTGAGAATATCCGCGAAGTGCTGATCCCGGACGACACCTGGGGCAACCAGCACATCATCGCGCAAGGCAATCACATCATCATCAAAGTCAACGATAAAGCCGTCGTGGATTATGTAGACGAAAAGAACACGTACACGAAGGGATATCTCGCGCTGCAACAGCACAACAAGGGCAGCGTTGTGATGTACAAGAATCTGATGATGAAGGTCCTGAAGTAATTTCCGGTGCCCGGCGTGACGATCCCCGTCCGGCGCGTCCACCGGCTTTGAGGATCAGTACATCTTTCCGAGCACGACTGCCGAACGAGCGCCGGTTGCCGATGGAATGTTGCACGGCCGGCTGTGATAGGCCTCGTACGCAAGCAGCGCGAACAGGACCGCTTCCTTGGCATCGATGTCCACACCATACTCGGCGGACGTAGCCAGATGATACTGCGGCAGCAAGTGCCGCAGACGCTCCATCAGGTACGGATTGTGAGCCCCGCCTCCTGAAACGATTACTTCCTCGATACCGGGATACCGCTGAACGCTCGTCGCAATCGTGCGCACAGTAAGTTCGGCGGCTGTCGTGATATCGATTCCGCTCTTCAGAAACTCGGCGCCGTACTGCTCCCGGCCCGCGGTTTTTGGAGGGGGTTGCCGGTAGTAAGGATTTCGTAAAAGAAGTTCCAGTAATTCGGTGTTCACCGTGCCCGCTCGCGCCTGCTCGCCGTCGCGATCGAAAGGCGGTGCCAGCGCATCCATCACCATGTTCCCGGGTCCGGTATCGAACGCAACGACATCGGAGGGCGCAGCGCCCGCCGGAATTACGGTGATGTTCGCGATTCCACCGATGTTCAGCGCGATCCGTCCGATTTTGTCCGACCGGAATAATCGATAGTCGAGGAACGGAACCAGAGGAGCGCCCTTTCCGCCCGCCGCAATATCTCCGACGCGAAAATCGGCGAAGGTCGATATGCTTGTGCGCTGGGTTATGACCGCCGACTCGCCGATCTGAAGCGTGCTGGCAATCCGGCGGCCGCAAAAGTCGACCGGGTCGCCTTCGTGAAAGATCGTCTGCCCGTGTGAGCCAATCAGTTCAATCGTCTCAATCGCGACGCCGCTCTCTTCGGTGACACTGAACAGTGCTTCCGCGAACAATTCGCCCAGCAGAAAGTTCAAACGCGAGATCGTCGACGTGTGTGTGTTGGTATTCGAGACCGATAGAATCGCGGCACGAACGTCGTCCGTGTAGGGGACCGTTCCGCTTGCGGCCACCCGCAAGTCTTTCTCGTCAATGTCGACGATTGCGACATCGATGCCGTCCATCGATGTCCCGCTGATAAGTCCCGCGACTCTCATTGGCGGCGGAGTTCCTGTTGAAGGTCCGCGAGCAATTTCAGTGCTTCTATCGGCCTCAATTCGTCAAGGTTCAGCGACCGGATGCGATCGGCGATCTGATAGTTCACAGGTTCGAAGAGTTGAATTTGCATACCCGTCGGAGGCCGCTTTGCCGGGGCCGGCGCGAGTTCTTCCGTGACCTCGTGCTCCGTCCGCTCGTGCAGTTCCAGAATCTCGCGCGCTCGCTCGATGACGCTCAGCGGTAGCGCGGCCAGTCGCGCCACTTCGATTCCGTAGCTTCGATCGGCACAGCCCGGTTCCACTTTGCGGAGGAAGATAATCTGGTCGCCCAATTCCTTGACGGAGACATGCAGGTTTCGAACGCCCTCCAACTGTTCGGCGAGTTCGGTGAGCTCGTGATAGTGGGTGGCAAACAGGGTCTTGGCGCGAATTCGCTGGTGTATGTGCTCGATGACTGCCCAGGCCAAAGCGAGGCCGTCGTAGGTGGCGGTACCCCGCCCGATTTCGTCGAGCACGATGAGGCTGCGTTCCGTAGCCGTGTTCAGAATTACCGCCGTCTCGGTCATCTCCACCATAAACGTCGAGCGTCCGCGCGCCAGGTTGTCGGCCGCCCCGATACGCGTGAACACTCGGTCAACCACAGGAAGTACCGCCGATTCCGCAGGCACGAACGATCCCAACTGTGCCATGACGACGATCAGCGCGGCTTGCCGTAGATAGGTCGATTTACCGCCCATATTCGGTCCGGTGATCACGGCAATGAACTCTTTATCGGAAAGATACAGGTCGTTGGCAATGAAGCGGACAGAGTCGCGCTCCGAGAGTTTTTCTATCACGGGATGACGGCCAGCCATCACGCGCAATTCGTTCTTCTCCGAGAATCGTGGGCGGCTATATCGGCTCTCGGATGCGACTTGCGCCAGCGCCGCAATGCAATCGACTTCCGCAACCGCTGCAGCCGACTGCCTGATCCGCACTGCCTCCGCGGCTGTTGCCGTCCGCAGTTCGTTGAACAGGTCCCGCTCAATGGCGAGGATCCGGTCTTCCGCTTCCAGAATCTTCGCTTCCAGTTCCTTCAGTTCGGGGGTCGTGAAGCGTTCCGCATTCACCAACGTCTGTTTGCGCTCATAATCGGCGGGCGCCAGGTGAAGGTTCGTTTTGGATATTTCGATGTAGTAGCCGAAGATGTTGTTGAACCGCACCTTCAGTGACTGGATGCCACTGCGTCCGCGTTCGCGCGCCTCGATCTGGGCGATGTACTGGCGGCTGTTGCGGCTGATATCGCGCAGTTCGTCCAACTCCGTGTTCGTGCCATCGCGGATCGTGTTGCCGTCCGCGATGTTCACCGGTGGATCGTCAGTCAAGCCGTTCAGAATCCGATCGCGAGCATCCGCCAAGACGTCTGTACGCTGATGCAGGTCTGAGAGGCGCCCCGCGCGGCACTCCGCCAGATGTTGTTTTAACTTCGGCAGGAGGGCGAGCGACCTGCCCAATGCCAGCACATCGCGCGGACCCGCCGTGCCAATCGTGATCTTGGCCAGAAGACGTTCGATGTCGAGTACGCCTTCGAGGAGCTTGCGGATCTCCGAACGGACGATCGTGCCGCGAACGAATTCCTCCACGGCGTCGAGCCTCGCTTCGATTTCCCCGCGGTCCATCGAGGGTGCGAGCAGGCGGCGCCGGAGCAAACGGCCGCCCATCCCGGTGACGGTCTGATCGATGACTGCGAGCAGCGTGGAATCCTTCCGCTCGCCGGCAAAGAGTGGTTCGACCAATTCGAGATTCCGCACCGTGACCGAATCGAGGACGAGCGCCTCGGAGCGGTCGTAGAAGGATGGACGCTCCAGATGCTCCAGCGCAGAGCGCTGCGTTTCGCGAAGATAGTGAAGAATCGCGCCGGCCGCGCCAACCGCGAGCGGTTTGCCTTCAAGACCGCAACCATCCAACGCCAGCAGCCGAAAGTGCTCCAGCAGATTCCGCTGCGCGTAATCGAAATCGAATGTCCACGATTCGACCGGGGTACCGAGGCAGTGCGCTCGAAAGCCTAGCTGTTCCGGCGATAGCACTTCGCGGACGTTGAGGGTTTCCAGTGCGGCGGGAGCGTCGGCGAGGTCCAGTTCCGTCGCGCGGAACTCACCCGTGGAAACGTCGACGTGAGCCACTCCGGCGCGCGTTCCATTCGGAACAACGGCGGCGAGATAGTTGTTCTCGTGCGAACGGAGGAGGCTCGATTCGGTGGCCGTCCCCGGAGTGATGATCCGGGTGATTTCGCGTTTGACGAGCTTTTTGGCGACTTTCGGGTCTTCCATCTGCTCGCACAAAGCGACGCGATGGCCCTTTTGGATCAGTTTTGCGATGTAGTTCTCGGCGGCGTGATACGGAACGCCGCACATCGGAATGGGTTGCCCTTTTTCTTTGTTCCGCGACGTGAGCGTAATCTCGAGTTCGCGCGCGGCCAGCACGGCGTCGTCGTAGAACAATTCGTAGAAGTCGCCGAGCCGGAACATCAAAAGTGCGTTCGGCACCTGTTGCTTGATCGAATGGTACTGCCGCATCAGCGGCGTGGTGGGATCCGGCGACATCCTGATCCTTCAGGATAGCGAACAACCGGCTGATCCCTACCGTACCCGCGTCACCCGCGCCACTCAGTTTCTCTTAGGCGAGACGGTGATCCTCTTTCTCCTCGCCTTGTAATTGCCGCGCGAGGCTCAGGTCTCACAGTCGCCCGTCCGCCTCGGCAGCCGCAGCTAACGATTCGTACATTGCCGTCCCCGCCGAAGCGGCCGCATACACGATCATCAGATGCTGTGCGTTCTCTTTCGCCGCAGTATCTCCTATCTGCGCGCTGACTGGAGTGAACGCCAGCAAGTGCGGCAGCAGGCTTTTCGCGGTCGATGGGCCCCCCGAGACTCTCGATCCGGGCGCGCAACGGCTTGCGCTGCGTGCGCGCTTTGCCGGACACCATCGTCATCCATCGCTTCGCATCGTCCCGATCGCGCGTTTTGGCAAACTCTTCAACCGGCAACGACATCATTGTCCGCTACTTCGATGCAATGGACGCAATCACCGCCATACCTTATCTGCGGTCTCCTGGGGGTCCGGGCTTTTTGAATCCGGCGCGCCAGCGCGGCAGTCTTATCGTCGCGTATTTCTTCACTAGCCACGAGGAGCGATTCGTATATCGCGACTTCCGCGTTCTCCTCGCGAAAGCCATGATCAAATCTTGCGTTGCACGTTCCTCCTGTCGTGCTGGATCTGCGCCGCTTTTGGCATCATGTTGAAGAAGTGCGCTAGAAGCTCTTAGCCCCGAGGTGCTTCCACTCGTGCTGGCGCTCGGTTTCGTTCGCGTGTTGATTCCTTCGTAAAGCCTCGCAGCTGCGTTTCGAAACTCTTCTCCGCCGCTATGGAGTTGCTCCATAAATACTCCTTTGACGGGACGCCGCCGGGGACCTGAATCGAACAGACAACCTCTCGATATCTGGAGCCACAAAGGCTCGCTGGCCCTGTGCCGGTGGGACCCACTCATGTCACGGTGAGCCTTGAAGAAAATCTTCCGAATTTCGAACGTGGCGGAACAAACGGGAACCGGCGCGCGTACAATAGTAGGGTTCACCATATAAGGGACCAACTAATATGCTCACCACGTCTCCTGATCCGGAATGGAAGAAGGGCAGTGCGGAACTCCTCGTGCTCTCGCTGCTTGAGAACGAGCCCCGTCATGGGTATGAGATTTCTAAAATGATCCAGATCCGATCGGGCGGCGCGCTGAAGTTTCATGTGACTTCGCTCTATCCGTTGTTGCATCGCCTGGAAGAGCAAAAGTGGATTGAAGGGCGCTGGGTCGAAAAGCCCGATCAGCGCAGGCGCCGCTACTATCATCTGACGGCGCAAGGGCGAAAGATGCTCCGATCGAAGCAGAAAAGCTGGCAGGAATTTGTCGCTCTTATAGGCCGTATCACGGGGATCGAACATGCCTGATTGGAAAACGATCGTACGGCAACGGCTAGCTCCGTTGCGCATTTCCGGTTCCGCCGAATCCGATTTCGTCGAGGAACTGGCACAACATCTCGAGGACCGGTACGCCGAACTTCGGAGCGGCGGCGCCACCGAGGAAGGGGCCTACCGCGCCGTCACCGCCGAACTAGAGGATGCCGGCGCGTTGCGGAACGCGCTGCGAAAGAGCGAACAGATGCCCAGGCAAGAGCACGTACCCGTCGGGGATCCGCGCTCCAGCAACTTTTTCGATGAGACCTGGAGGGACCTGAGATATGCCTTGCGAACGCTGAGGAAGAACCCGGTGTTCGCGTTGTTCGTCGTCGGCACTCTGGCGCTCGGCATTGGGGCGAACACCACGGTTTTCACGGTTATCAATACGTTGATCCTGAATCCGCTACCGGTGAAAGACGCCTCCCGCATCGCAGCCGTGAATGGCACGAATGTCGCCGGGCAAAGCGCGTCGGGCACGACGTTCCCGATCTCGTATCCCGATCTTCAGGACTATCGGGCGCGCAACCACGTGTTCTTGTCACTGGCCGGATACAGCGCAGCACGCATCGTTACGTTTCAGGAGAACGGCGCCTCAGAGCGTATGTTCAGCGAGTTGGTCACTCACGACTACTTCTCGACGCTCGGGCTGACGCCTGCGAAGGGCCGGTATTTTCTGCCCCAAGAGGATGACGTACCCGGAGCGCACGCAGTGGCGGTACTGAGCTATGGAACGTGGCGGTTACCCTTCGGCGCTCGAAACGACATCATCGGTTCGACGCTTCGGCTGAACGGAATCGAATTCACCATCGTCGGAGTCGCCCCACCCCATTTCATCGGAGTCAATGCGATCTTTGGTCCCGATGTATGGGTTCCCGCCGCGATGGCGGAAACCTTGCTTCCGAACGAACTCCAAAGCGCACTGAGCGATCGGGGCAAGTCACTATTCACCGCGATCGGGCGGTACAAAAATGGCGCAAGCGAAGAGCAGGCGCAAGCCGAGATGGCCACCATCGCCGCTTCGCTCGCGCACGACTATCCTGCGGCGGACGAGAACCACACGGTCGCGGTCCGTCCGGTGACGGATGTCGTGTTCGGAAGCGCCGGCACTGGCGCTACGCCGATCAGGTTCGCGGGCATTGTGCTGTTGATCGTCGTTGGAATCGTTCTACTGATCGCCTGTTCGAACGTCGCGAACCTGATGCTGGCGCGTTCGGCTTCACGACGGCAGGAATTCGCGGTCCGGTTGGCTATGGGCGCGAGCCGGCAAAGGCTCGTGCGCCAGTTATTAACGGAGAGCGTTCTGCTCGGACTGTTGAGCGGGGCGGCCGGACTCTTCATCGGCTACGCCGGATTGCAACTGCTTTTCGGAAACCTTCCGTCGGCGGCCAATTTCGCCTCTCCCAAACTGGATGGCACCGTACTCGGGTTCGCTCTGCTGATATCTCTGGCTACCGCGTTCCTGTTCGGGACCATGCCCGCACTGAAGGCATCGCGCGCAAGCGTTGCGGACACTCTCAAAGAGGAGACTCGTACCGCGGGACGAAGCCACCGGCGCATAACTGTGGCGAACGCGTTGGTTGTTGTTCAGGTGGCGTTCTCGTTCGTGTTATTGGTAACCGCGGCCCTCTTCCTGCGAAGCATCGCGCGAGCTTATCAGCTCGATCCCGGTTTTCAGACCGCACATCTCGCGATTTTCATGACCAATCCTGGCCAAACCGGATTCTCAAGAACGCGAACGAAAGCCTTCTACAAGGATGCGCTGGAACACGTTGCCGCAATGCCCGGAGTCGCGTCCGTGTCCTGGGCCTCGAACCTGCCGCTTTGGGCGAAACCCGTGAACGGATTGGAGGTGGAGGGGCGGCAGCAGCGGTCGCGAACGGACAAGGTCCGCTCGATCGTCACCGTTGTCGATGTCGGTTATTTCGAGACGGCCGGCGTTTCCATCACGGGCGGCCGGAGGTTCACCGTTGGCGACCGGGAGAACTCGGCTCCCGTCATCATCGTCAACGAGAAGATGGCGCGCGACTACTGGCCGAATGGTGCGCTCGGCAAACGGGTTCGGTTGCCGAACGAGACGCAGATGCGGCAGATCGTCGGAATCGCGAAGAACGCGAACTATACGAGTTGGGGAGAATCGCCGCAAGCCTGCGTTTACGTGCCGCTCGATCAGAACTTCTCGGATTCGATGACGTTGTTCGTTCGTAGCGAGCGCGATCCTCACCAACTTCTGCAAGCGGTCGAAAAGGAGGTTCGTGCCGTGGCCCCTGAGGTGCTTGTGAGCTCGACGCGCACGGGCAGCGAGATCGTGGACGGAGGACTCTTCCAGGCCAGAATGGGAGTCGGACTCCTGACGGTGTTCGGGATGCTCGCGCTCGGACTCGCGAGCGTCGGTTTGTATGGCCTGCTGGCCTATTCGGTGAACCAGCGGAAACGCGAGATCGGCCTGCGGATGGCGTTGGGCGCGAGTTCGTCAAGTGTCCTGCGCCTGGTGTTGAAACAAGGAATGACGCTCGTCGGCGCAGGAGTGCTGATCGGATTCATCGCTGCATTAGGCGCGGGGCGGCTTCTCAGCGGCATGCTCTTCGGTGTCAGTGCGGCGGACCCGCTCAGTGTCGGCGCCGCGGCTTTCGCTTTATGCGCAATTGCGCTTGTGGCGTGCTATCTGCCGGCGTTCCTGGCAACCCGCGTCGATCCGCTGTCGGCGCTGCGCGAGGCCTGACGCTTTGAAAAAGCCAAGCACGGCTTTGGTTCGCTCCGGTTGGACCGCCGTTGCCGTGTTGTCGCTCATCGGGGTAGCTATCGTGATTCGGCGCACGGTGGCGCTCAGCCTGGGAACCACGGGGCCGGCCGGCGTGGACTCGTCGTTCGCCCATCACGCTACCCTGACGTTCTCGCATATTCTGCCGGCTCTGCTGTTCATCGCACTGGGGCCGTTCCAATTCATGCGCAGTATGCGGCAGATGCACCCGGCGCTTCATCGCCGCTGCGGGCTTGTGTTCGTCGGGTCCGGCATGATCGCCGGAATCACCGCGCTGATCATGAGCCCGCAGATGGCGATTGGCGGTCCGAACGAGACGGTGGCGACGACGGTGTTTGCGTGCGTGTTCCTGTTCGCGTTGACCAAAGGTTTCATCAGCGCTCGCCGGCGCGACTTCCTCGATCATCGGGAATGGATGATTCGAGCCTACGCGATCGGGCTGGCAGTCGCGACCATACGGCCCATCGTCGGCATGTTCTTCGCTTCCCGGGCTCTGACGGGGCTGACACCGCGGGAGTTCTTCGGAACGGCATTCTGGCTGGGTTTTACGATCCACTTCATTGCCGCCGAGACTTGGATCAACTACACGAGACCCCGATTGCTTCCTGAACGCAAAGACGTGATCGCCCCGGAACCCGTCGCGCACCGCAACACGTCGTCTGCACGCTAATCGTGTGCGGCAATACACTGGTACCAAATGCCACACTCCGCTCTATTCCTGGCCTTGTTGCCTGTTTGTGCGCTGGCCCAAATTGCGGCCCCGAACGAAGCCGGGGTTTCGATGGGGCATATACACTTCAATACCAACGACCTCGAACTGCATCGCCGCTTCTGGACCATGCTCGGTGCGAAGCCTGCCAAGAACCTCGGAGCAAACGAGGTGTACAAGGTTCAGAACGCACTGATCCTTGTACGCAAACAGGAAACTGGCGGAGGGTCGGAAGCCTCAACCGTGAATCACATCGGATTCCGCGTGGCGGATCTCGATGGCATCCTCGACAAATGCAAAGCATCGGGCGTTCGCATTTTGACGCCGCCGGAAACCACGGCGAAATCGCACAAGGCGAATGTCATGGGTCCGGATGAGGTGAATGTCGAACTTGTGGCCGATCCGTCGCTGAAAGTGCCGATCGCGAGCCATCACCTCCACTTCTACAACTCGCCCGTTGACGAAACGCGAGCCTGGTACGTGAAAACATTTGGGGCGGTCCCTGGGAAGCGGGATCAGTTCGAAGCCGCGGACCTGCCCGGCATCAACCTGTCCTTCTCCGCTTCGAAGGGTGCCCCGCTTCCTACCAAGGGCCGCGCGCTCGACCACATCGGATTCGAAGTCCACGACCTCGAAGCATTCTGTAAGAAGTTGGAAGCCGCGGGCGTGCACTTTGACCGGCCGTTCACGCGTGTTCCCTCGCTTGGCCTCGCGCTCGCTTTTCTCACCGACCCCTGGGGCACGAACATCGAACTGACCGAAGGCCTTGCGGAGTGGTAAAGAATCTCGCGTCACGACTCTGGGGATTCGTCCGGCCCACGCTTCGCTACTGGATGCAGACCGAGGTACATGTTTACTGTTTTTCGATTTCAGCGAACGTGCTCCTTTCCTTTTTCCCGTTTCTGATCGTGATCGCCTCCATCTGCAAATACGTTCTGAAATGGGATGCGGCGATCGATGCGATGTTCGCCGCGTTGGGCGACTACCTCCCCGGTAGCCTGGCGGACTTCGTCGAACGCAACCTGCGCTTCAGTTTGCACCGCCTCGAATGGGTATCGATTCTGCTGCTGTTGTTCACAGCGAACGGGATTTTCGAACCGCTCGAGGTGGCGCTGAATCGAGTGTGGGGCGTCTCCGTGAACCGGAGCTTCGTAAAGAACCAGTTGATCAGCTACGGCCTGATCTTCGCGTGCGGAACGCTGGCGATGCTATCGACAACGGCGACAGCCCTCAACCAAACGTTCCTCACTAACGCGGGGTGGGTACAAGGTTGGTTGGGCGCATTTCTTGGCTCCGTGGTCTTCAAACTCGCCGCGATTCCCTTGGGAATGTTCGCGCTGTTCCTCGTGTACTGGCTGCTTCCGAATGGACGTGTTCCGAGAGGCAGGATTATCGCGGCGGCAATCGTCGTGGGATTGCTGCTGGAAGTGCTGAAGTACCTGCAACTGTTGATCTGGCCCTGGCTGGCGGCAAAACTCGAGCGGGAATATGGACCTTTTCGCAGATCGGTTGCGCTGATCCTGTTTTCGTTTTTCGGATCGATGCTGGTTCTCGCCGGCGCCGAGTGGGCAGCGCGGCGGGTCCCCGATGAAAGCGCCCCGCCGGCGGAGGATGGTGATACGGTATCAGGATGTTGACGCGGCGCGAACTTCTGCTTTCGGCGGCTGGTACCGCCCTGATGCGCGGCAGCCAGATTTCCTATCGCGATTATTCGCAGTGCCTGCCTGACTATCTCCGAGAACTCGCGCAGGACGCTTACTCACGACGAAACGAAGCCATCGGAGAGCTCACATCTGCCCCGGCTATCCGCGACCGTCAGGCCTGGGTGCGCAAGACCTTCTGGCGACTGGTGGGCGGGATGCCGGAACGCACGCCGCTTCAAACGAAAACAGTGGGATCGTTCGAACGCAGTGGCTACCGCGTTGAGAAACTCGTCTACGAGAGCCGCCCCGGCGTTCCTGTGCCGGCGAACCTTTACCTACCGTCGTCCGCAAAACCGCCGTATCCCGGCGTGTTGTTCCAAATGGGCCATAGCCTGAATGGGAAGGCTGCGGAACCGTATCAGAAATGCTGCCAGGGACTCGCGCGGCTCGGATACGTGGTGCTGGCGTTCGATCCGATGGGGCAGGGAGAACGGACCTACTACCCGCAGCCTGGCGGCACGCTGACAAGGTTGGACTCCGCCGACACAGAACACACACTCCCCGGGCGGCAGATGCTGTTGGTGGGCGATACTGCAACGCGGTTTCAAGTGTGGGACGCCGTGCGAAGCCTGGATGTCCTGGCCGGGCACCCGATGGTGGATCCGAAGCGCCTCGCGTCCACCGGACAATCGGGTGGGGCTACGCTGACGATGCTGCTGATGGCCGTCGATGAGCGTCTTGCGGCGGCTGCCGTTTCGTGCGGCAACACCGAGAACTTTGCATGCGCCCACTTCAACCCGCCGGGTTCCACCGATGACGCCGAGCAGGACCTGATCGGCTCCGGCGCGGCGGCATTCGACAGGTGGGACTTGCTCTACCCGATGGCGCCTAAGCCTCTGCTAGTGCTGGCCAGCGCTCGTGATTATTTCGGAACGTATTCGCCGCGCTACCTGTCGAGCGGACGGGAAGAGTTCGACAAACTCCGCAAGGTTTACGCCGTACTCGGCGCCGGAGATCGCCTGGCGTGGGACGAGACTCCCGCACCTCATGCGCTTGCCTATTTCTTGCGGACGCGCATCTACACGTGGTTCGAACGCTGGCTGCACGACCGGGTGGTGACCGATGTGCCCGAGCCCGAAGTCGCGCCGGAGAAAGATGAAACGTTGTGGGTCGGCCGCACGGGCAACGTCATCCGCGATTTCGGCAGCAAAACTCCGCTCGCGCTCGCCCGCGAAGAGGTTCACTTACCCGATGGCAAACCTGCTCGAGCCGCGATTGCGCGGCTGATCGGCACTGCCGTTGTACCCGACGCAAAGGCAAATGTAATCGCGCGCGTGCCCTCTGAGGCGTGCGAGATCATCGCGATCGATGTGGCGACAGCGCCTCGGGTCTATGCGCCGGCGTGGCTGTTCGCACCTCGAAAACCGGATCCCTCGAAAGCCGGATTGCTGATGGTCGAACCCGGCGGGCGCAGCAGGCATTGGGGCGAAGGCGGACTATGCCATCAACTGGCGTCGAAGGGGCTGGCCGTGTGCGCCGCGGACCTGCGCGGAATCGGAGATGCCGCGCCGGAGGTCTCTCGCGGGAACATGCATTACGCGCTCGGCCACGCCGACGAAGAAGCCTACGCCTGGGCCTCGTTGATTCTCGGCAAGCCGATGATCGGACAGCGCGTCACCGATCTCGTCGCGATGGTGCGAGCCCTTAAGTCCCTCGATGCGATGCGAGGCCGACGCATAGTCATAGCGGCATCGGGTAGCATGGCTGTACCGGCACTGTTTGCCGCTGCGCTCGAACCGGGAATCGATAGTCTGTACCTGGCGGGCGGGCTTGTGTCTTTTCAAAGTCTCCTCGACGTAGAGGAATACAAACAAACCACCGCAAACTTCATTCCGGGTGTATTGAACGTCTGCGATCTGCCCTCGGTAGCGGCATTGGTGGCTCCCCGGCGCGTGGTGCTCGCTGGAGCAGTAGATGGAGCGGGTGGAACGATGCCGGTGGCACGCGTACAACAACTGTACTCGTCTGCTTCCTCGATCGAGGTTCGTCCCGAACCTGCATGGGGCGCCGATACGCTGGCTCAATTGTGAACTCGAACGTTAGTAGTCGGTCCCGCGGTCCGCTAATACGTCTGTAACACGGCCGCAAAGTTCGAACATTGAACCAATTTCGCTCTCCCGTGCATCCATTGAAAGCAATATGGTGAGACCTGCAGTGGTTGCGGTCGATGACGACCCGGAAGTTCTGAAGGGAATCGAGCGTGATTTGCGGAAACGCTATTCGGATCGTTATCGTGTGCTGTCGGCAAATTCCGGACAGCATGCGCTCGACCTGCTCGAAAAATTGCGGCGGCGCAACGAACCTGTCGCCATGTTCGTTGTCGACTACCGAATGCCGCACATGAACGGCATCGAGTTTCTCGCGAAAGCCGTCGAGCAGTTCCCCGAATCTCGGCGAGTCTTGCTCACCGCCTATTCCGACACCGAAGCCGCGATCCGGGCGATCAACGAGATCAAGCTCAATCATTATTTGCTGAAGCCGTGGGCTCCGCCGGATCAGAATCTCTATCCCGTGCTCGATGATCTTCTCGACGAGTGGCAGGGTTCGTATCATCCGCCTTTCGACGGCGTTCGGGTTCTGGGAACTCGGTGGTCGCCGAAGTCCTACGATGTCCGAGAATTCTTGGCCCGCTATCACGTCCCGTATGAGTGGTTGAACGTAGACGCGGCGGATACGGATCCGGAGGTGAGGCGGGCACTCGAAGCTGTCGGATCAACTCATCAGTTTCCGGTAGTGATGTTCTCCGACGGTGTTCAATTGCTGGACCCGACCCACAACGAAATCGCGGAGCACCTGGGCCTTCACACGCGTCCGGATAGCGGGTTCTTCGAGTTGGCGATTATTGGCGGCGGACCTGCGGGGCTTGCCGCTGGAGTCTACGGCGCGTCCGAAGGCTTGAAGACGGTAATCGTGGAGCGCGAGGCGCCAGGCGGCCAGGCCAGCTTGAGTTCGAGAATAGAAAACTATCTCGGATTCCCATCGGGATTGAGCGGCGGCGACCTGACCCGGCGCGCTGTGGCGCAGGCACGCCGGTTTGGCGCGGAGTTGCTCGCGCCGCAGGAAGCGGTGAGTGTGCGGTCGGAGGGGCCATACCGAATTGTCGAGTTGCGTGACGGCTCGCATCTGTCCTGCCACGCGCTGCTGATCGCCACCGGCGTACAGTGGCGTCAACTCGACATGCCGGGAATCAAAGAGCTTCAGGGCGCGGGTGTCTATTACGGCGCTGGCTCGACTGAGGCCGTCACGTGCCGGGACGAAGACGTCTACATCGTCGGAGGCGCGAACTCCGCCGGGCAGGCCGCCATGAATTTCTCGCGCTACGCGCGGAGGGTGATCATGCTGGTGCGCGGCAACACTCTTGCGGCGAGCATGTCGCAATACCTCATCGACGATATCGCCAAAACGCCAAACATCGAAGTCGTGCCGCATACCCAGGTGCTCGAGGTGCACGGCAAAGATCATCTGGAGGCCATCTCGATCGCCTGCTCGCTAACGGGATCGGTGGAGAAGGTGCCCGCAAGTTCGCTCTTCGTGTTCATCGGCGCGCAGCCGCGAACCGATTGGCTGGACGGTTTCGTGGAGCGTGACGAGCGCGGGTTCATATTGACCGGGCCGGACCTCAAGAAGAATGGAAAGCGTCCGCGCGGATGGAATCCGGATCGCGACCCGGACCTGCTGGAGACGAGTGTCCCCGGAGTGTACGCCGTCGGCGACGTTCGGCACAATTCGATTAAAAGGGTCGCGTCCAGCGTGGGCGAGGGTTCGGTGGCGGTCCAGTTCGTTCACCAGTACCTCGCCAAATTGTGAGTCCTTGAGATATGAGCGAATTATCAGACGAGCTGAGCCGCATTCCGGTATTCGAATCGATTGCACCAGAGGGCCTCGAGTGGTTCGCATCGAATCTTTCGGTTCGGAAGTTCGACAAGGGCGAAGTCCTCGTGCGCGAAGGAGATCAGGCCCGCGAGCTCATCATCATTCTCGAGGGCGAGTTCGTCGGCCGCGTCGAAGAGGGTCCGAGCGATGGGCGGGAATATACTGTACATGCCGGTCAAGTGACGGGCATGCTGCCGTACTCCCGGCTGACGAATTACCCGCTAACCATGCGTGCCGTAACCCCGGCTCGCGCCGCCCAATTCCCCGCGAGCCGGTTCGATGAGATGCTGGAGCGTGTCCCAGCGCTGAGTGGCAAGCTCGTCAATGTACTTGCGGATCGTGTGCGCGACACCACGCGGTCGGATGAGCAGCGAGAGAAGATGGCGGCGCTCGGCAAGCTTTCCGCCGGGCTGGCGCACGAACTCAACAATCCTTCGGCAGCCGCGGTGCGCGCTGCGCAAAACCTGAAAGATGCGGTGGCGGCATTGCGGCGCGCGAATCTTGAACTGGATCAACTGCCGCTCACGGGGGAGCAGCGAATGTTCATGGCGCAGCTGGAATGCGAGTCGCCCTCCAGCGATGGGAATGCTCCGCAGGTGGACACGCTCGAGCGTAGCGATCTCGAAGAACAGATTGCACGATGGCTCGAACAACGGCACGTCGATCTCGCGTGGGAACTTGCCGCTGGCCTCGCCGATGCAGGGTGCGACTTAGATACGCTCAACCTCGTAGCGCGCCGTTTCGATTCGGGAACGTTACCTTCCGTCATCACGCGAGTCACCGCTTCGTTCACCATCTCGCGCCTGACCTCCGAGATCGAACACAGCACCGCGCGCATCTCGGAGTTGGTCCAGTCCATCAAAGAGTATTCGTACATGGATCAGGCCCCGGATCAGGAAATCGATCTTCATACGGGCATCGAGAACACTCTCGTGATGCTGCGCTACCGGTTGAAGCACGGCGTTACTGTAATGCGCGAGTACGACCGGACGGTGCCGCGGATCTGCGCCCACGGCAGTGAACTGAACCAGGTCTGGACAAACTTGATCGGCAACGCCGTCGATGCCATGGACGGCAAGGGCACGCTCCGAATTCGCACGGCTTGCGAGTTCGATCGCGTATTGGTGGAGATCGCGGACGACGGCCCCGGCATACCGCAGGAGATTCAGGGCAGAATCTTCGATCCGTTCTTCACTACCAAAGGCGTCGGAGAAGGCTCTGGGTTAGGGCTCGATATCGCCAACCGGATTGTTCAAAAGCACAGAGGCGAGATTCGCTTCGAATCGGAGCCCGGCAACACTCGATTTCGAGTGCGGCTTCCGTTTGCAAATGGATCCCGAAGAGGAGAATAGCAATGAGCAACTGCGAGCATCTACACGAAGCGCACGACCTTACGGCCAAACAACGCGTTTGCGAGGAATGCGTAAAGACAGGCGATTCCTGGGTTCACTTGCGCCTGTGTCTCATCTGCGGCCACGTCGGGTGTTGCGATTCATCCAAAAACAAACACGCGACGAAGCACTTTCATACAACCACGCACCCGATCGTCCGGTCGATTGAGCCCGGCGAGAATTGGGGCTGGTGTTATGTAGATGAAATCGCATACGACTTGTCGCGTGGGGTAGGACACGCTCACGTCATCGGTTAACGCTCCGCCTTCCGAAGGGATAGAATCGAAGCGACAAGGAAAGGTGACCATGCAAATGCGTTGGTACGTCCTCATCGCTTCCGTTTCTTTGATTCAAATCGCAGCAGTGCAAGCCCAAGCTCCTGCGAGTGCCAAGTCGCAGGCCGCTCCCCCGCAGGTTGAGCGTGGACGCGAGTTGTTCCTCAAGTCCTCCAAGGGTGAGCCGTGCGCCAATTGTCACGCGATCGCCGGTATCGGAACCGCGGTCGGCCCGGACCTGAAGCCTCTTGCGGCAGTGGTGGGGTCTCACGGCCTGGTAAAGACAATCGAGATGCAGCAGACCGAGTATGTTCAGTTGGTTACTACGGCCGACGGCAAAACCTGGCCGGGAATCCAGAAGCAGAAGCAAGGCGACGAACTTCAGATCTACGACCTCGATCAGACTCCGCCGGTCTTGCGCAAGCTCAACGCGAGCGAAGTCAAATCAATGACTCGAAATGACAAGTGGAAGCATCCTCCAACGGCGGCTGGCTACACCTCGCAGGAACTCGCGGATATTATCGGTTTTCTGAAATATGCTGCGAACGGCGCGCGGACCGAGATCAAGATCGAGGACGTGGAGGACCCGAAGTAGCCTGAGGGGTCCCGCCCCGGGAATCGTGCGCGGCAGTGATACCGGGCACCACCGCGCACATTAGGAGGATCGTCATTCGGACAGTGCCATTACCGCTGGCACTAACCTTTTTTGACACCGCAGATCCCTGCGGGTTCCCGATCTTCGCCGGTTCGATTATTTTGCGGTCGAGTCAACGTAAACTCAACACACCACACATGTGTGGTGCAACCTTGTAAGCTCTGCGGTAGTCTAATAGCTAGGCGAATGTGCGCCGCTGGGAGGTGCATGTGTCAGCAGCAATAGCAACCGGGCTTACAACTGCCGAAGCTTCGTTCATCGATGATGCGCGCAGCCGGCACGAACTCTACATCCATCAGCCCTACGAACTCTACTCCGAAGAGAACCACGAAGCATGGCGCAGGCTCTATTCCAGAATGCTGCCGCGCTGGGAAAGATATGCGAACGAATTCTTTCTGCGAGGAATTCAGTCGCTGTCGCTCAATCCCAACCGCGTGCCGAAGCTCGATGACGTGAATCGATTCCTTTCGCCGCTGACAGGCTTCAAGGCAAAGCCGGTGAGTGGCTACGTTCCCGCGTTCCTCTTCTTCGACTGCCTGCGGAATCGCGAATTCCCGACGACGATCACGATTCGTCGTCAGGACCGGCTCGATTACCTGCCCGAGCCCGACATCTTCCACGACATCGCCGGCCACGTTCCTATGCACACCGATCGGGCGTTCGCGGACGCCCTGGTTCGCTTCGGTGAATGCGCCCATACTGCCGCCGATATGGCGAGCGCCATCCGGGATCCCGAGACGCGGACGCACTACCTGACCAGCGTCATCAAAGCAATGGCGCGGTTCTTTTGGTTCACAGTCGAGTTCGGCTTGATGCGGCCGCGCAGCGGGGGACTCAAGGTGTACGGAAGCGGCCTGTTGAGTTCCTTCGGAGAGATTGCCCACGCGATCGATGCTCCCGAGGTGCAGCGGTATCCACTCCGGCTCGAGTGGGTCATCAATCAATCCTTCGAGATCGATCATTTTCAGCCGCTCCTGTTCATCGTCGATTCGTTCGACCATCTGTTCAGCCTGGTGGACCTGTTGGAGAAATGGATGCGGGCCGGGAAACTGAGTAATGTCGCTCCCGGCGAGCCGGAAGTGAACGAAGCGGATCTCCAGAGCTTCCTCGAGCGAGGCGCACCGGCTTCATAGACAATGGGTCTATGACCCGTCGGACTCTTCTTACAGGCATTGCGGTCCCGCTGGCGGCACAGACGCTGAATTTGCACCGCAAGGTACGGGTAGTAATGATCGGGCTCGAGGGTCACCCTACCGAGATCACGGATCCGCTGCGCTCGATGCCGGACGTTGAGGTAGTCGGCATTCAGGATGATGACCCAGCGATCGTCAAGCGATTCATCCGCAACAAGCCGAACCTCGCGTCCGCGAAAACGTATACCGATTATCGGCGCATGCTCGATTCCGAAAAGCCGGATGTCGTGGCCGTCTGCAATAGCGACGGGGCGCGGGCCGAAGCGATTCTCGAAGCCACAGGCCGCAAAATACACGTGATCGCCGAAAAACCCCTGGCCATCAACCGGCGCGACTTCGAACGGGTGAAGAAGGGCGTGCACGATGCGGGAGTGAAGATCGGCATGTTGCTCCCGATGCGCTACGACCCCGAGTACCGGGCCTTGAAACGAATCGTCGACTCCGGTGAGATCGGCGAGGTGATCCAGATGTCTTCACAGAAGTCCTACCAACTGGGGAACCGCGAGGATTGGTACAAGCACCAGGAGACGTACGGCAGCACGATTCTCTGGATCGGTATTCACATGATCGATCTCATGACGTTTACGAGCGGCCGCAAATTCACAGACGCGGCGTCGTTCATGGGACGAGTCGGGTTCCCTGGCATGGGCGACATGGAGACGACCACCGTTACCGCCTTCCGCTTGGATAACGGTGGCGCGGCGACGTTGCACATGGATTATTGCATGCCCGCGACTGCGCCCAGCCACGGGGACGACCGCCTGCGCCTGGCCGGAACGAAGGGAATCGCCGAATACATGGCAGCGACCGGAACGACGTTGGTCACCAAGAATGCCAAGCCGCATCGAGTCGACGATCTGCCCCCGCGCGGGTCCGTGTTTTACGACTTTATCGCCAATGTGTACGGTGGAGCGCCGGCAACGCTGACCGAGGCGGAGATTTATGGGGCGTGCGAAGCCACTCTGTGCGCGCATGAGGCTGCGGCAGAAGGTCACGTAGTCCGCATCGGCTGAGGCCTACTCGACCGTTATCGCGCCGAGGATGGAATTCACATACCTCTGAGTCTCAGAGATTTGCGGCACAGCGCCCGTCTGGTCAACTCGCAGAGGCCCTGCGTTGTATGCGCCGAGCGCCAGTGACAGGTCGCCACCATAGCGCTCCAGCAGGAATCTCAGAAACTTCGCTCCGGCAGCCACGTTTTGCTTGGGATCGAACGGATCGCTGACGCTGAAGTGGTCCGAAGTGGCCGGCATCAACTGCATCAAGCCCTGCGCGCCCGCTCGTGACACAGCACACGGGCGAAAAGCCGATTCGTGCCGCATCACCTCTCTCAGCAGTTCCGGGCGCAAACCATTCCGTGCCGCATTCTCAGCTACAAGCGCCTCGACATCTCGCTGCGGTAGAGGTTCGCACCCGGCCGACGCCATGTCCATAACGGGAGCTTTCGGCCAGGGAAGCACCAGGAAGGAGTCGGACTCTGCTTCGCGTTCCACGGCACCCTGGGCCTGTGCGAGGACCGATTTTCGTTGAAGATCAACGCTCGGCGCCATCAGATTCTTCAGCGAAGACTGTTGCTCACCCAGCGAAGTCTGCTGTTTCTCGACCGAACTCTGCTGCTGCTCGATACTGGCCGCCATCGCATTCCGAATCGCTTCCGCGGCTTGCGCGGCCGACGCCGATTGCGCGCCCGCTTCGGCTTGGGCAGAATGTGCGGTTTGCGCGGACGGCGCAGGTTGCGGTGCCGGCGGCGCCGTCTTCACCTGAGCTAACGCGAACATAGGGACGAATAGAGCAACGACTCTCACTGGTTCTTCTATCGGCAACTATCCCCTTCTGACGTTAGGGGGAATACGAAACATTCATGTATTGAGCGACAATGGGCGGGTGTCCACACGGACTCTGGCGCCAGTGTGCGTCGCGGTCTCGATCATCCTGCTGGTCTTGATCTTTTTGTACCATCCGGTCTGGCTTCCAGCGACTCCCGTAATTTCCTTGTTTTTCGTCGTAACTGCCACCCTGTATTTCGGTGTCACTGCGGGTTTAGTGGCCGCCGTCCTGGCACTGGCTTATTCTTTCGCGGCCCTCGCCCGCATTGGATCTCAGAATTCTGAACTTATAATTGAAATCCTTGAACTCGCAATCGCCGGCCCCGCGTCTGTTTTCCTTACAGCGCGATGCCGCACAGCGCGATGCCGCGGCCATGCTCCGTTGCGCGGAGAGCGACGCAAAGAAGAAAAACTGCCCGACCAATTTCGATTCCTTTTCGAAGCTGATATCATTGGTTATTTCATACTAGATTTCCAAGGCAAAATCCGAGCGGCGACCCAGCCTTTCTTGGCGACGCTCGGGTATGACAACGAAATGACGGCTGATTTAGGATGGGATTCAATAACGCCAAGCGAGTACCATGCCGTTGATAGAGCCAAATTCGCGGAACTGGAAGCCACTGGCCATTGTGTTCCCTGGCGCAGGGAACTCATCGCGCGGAATGGTATTCGCATACCCGTCGTCATCGGGATGTTCCCTCTTGCGGGGGCGACGGATCTGGCGGGGGCGGTCGCTGTGAATGTCTCCGATATGCAGTCTTCCGAACGCGATCTCCAGAAGTTGGCTGGCCGTCTGTTGAACCTGTACGACGATGAACGGCGGAACATTGCCCGTGAGCTTCACGACACAACGGCTCAGAACTTGGCGGCTCTGTCGATGAACCTTACGATGCTCGCATCCGTTCTCGAGGATCCGGTCCGTGCCCGCAAGATCTTGGAAGAGTGCAGCGCCGTGACCGAGGAGTGCCTCCGCGAAGTCCGCTCGCTCTCTTACATGTTGCACCCGCCCTTGCTCGACGAACTGGGGCTCGAATCGGCCATACGTGCGTTCATCGACTTGTACAAACGGCGCACCGGTGTTTCGGTTGAATTTACCTGCGACAACTTCGGACGCCTCCGCCGCGAAGAGGAACTGGCGGCATTTCGCATCGCGCAGGAGGGTTTGTTCAACGTACACAGGCATTCCGGAAGCGCGCGCGCCGAAGTACGTCTTACCCGTCGTGATACATGGCTCGACGTGACTGTGCGCGATTGGGGTAAGGGGATCGACGCGGATATCGCAGTTTCCAGTACGAGTCTCGGCATAGCGGGGATGCGGGAAAGAGCCCGACTGCTCGGGGGCAAGCTGGACGTTGTGAACGCAGACCCAGGCACCTTGGTCCGGGCGGAAATCCATGTTGAGTAGACAACTGTGGCCTACCGAATACTGATTGCAGACGATCACGAAATCGTACGTAGAGGTTTGCGCTCCATTGTCGACGGACAAGGCGACCTGCAAATCGCCGGCGAGGCCTTAACCGGCCGCGAGGCCATAGAAAAAGTCCGCGAGCTAAAGCCCGATCTCGTGATTATGGATATCGGGATGCCCGAACTAAACGGGCTGGATGCCACGCGTTACATCCTCAAAGAATTCCCATCGACAGAGATTCTTATTCTCACGATGCACGAATCCGATCAGTTGATCCGCGAAGTGCTGGACGTGGGCGCCCGAGGCTACATGCTGAAATCCGACGCGGGGCGCGATCTCATGGCCGCGATCGAATCGCTCCGGCGGCACAAGCCGTTCTTCACGTCGAAGGTGTCCGAGATGGTCTTGACTGGATACCTGCGTGGCACCGGCACTGCAGCCGAACCGGAGGACGCACTGCGGCTTCGCCTGACCGCCCGCGAGCGCGAGATCGTTCAACTCCTCGCCGAAGGCAAGAGCAACAAGGAAGTGGCCACACAACTGAATATCAGCGTCAAAACGGCCGAAACTCACCGTGCCCGAATCATGGCCAAGCTCGGCCTTCGGAGCATCGGTGAGTTGGTCCGTTACGCGGTTCGCAACCGCATCGTTGAGCCGTAGTCCCGCTCAGTCAGCGGATCTGCGAACCGGCCAACAGCCCGGCGCCCTCGATCAAAACTGGAATCGAAGACCCATTTGAAGCTGCCGCGGATTCCCCACCGTGCTCGTGATCGATCCGACCTGAGCGTTCCCGATACTCGCGTTCGGCAGCCCGAACTGCGGATGGTTGAAGACATTGAACGCCTCCGCGCGAAACTCCACCCGCATTTGCTCGTGAATGACAAAGTTCTTGAACAACGACATATCCCAGTTCACGCGCCCGGGGCCGACCAAAGTATTCCGGCCGGCATTGCCGTAGGTGTAAGGCGCTGGGGTCGAAAAGGCGCTGGGATCGAACCAATGCTGAAGGGTGTGGGGATACACCGGCGTCCCGGCGACGTCTGGCCTGCTTCCGGTGCCGGTGTTCGTCGTAGAGGTCTGGAGTACCGCGGAGAAAGGTAATCCGCTTTGCGCCGTCAGGATTCCATTAGTCTGCCATCCACCCAATACCCAGTTCACGATCCCGCCGTGGTTCAGCATCGGCTGGCCCGCGCCAAACGGCAATTCCCATAAATAGCTGAGCGTCAGACGATGGCGTATATCGATGATCGAATTCCCGCGTTCGGCGCGAATGTTCCTGGGATCTTGCGGTTGTGGGCCTGCGGCGCCACCACCGAATTCGAGCGGAACGTTGTCGATGGCGTGCGCCCACGTGTAACCGAAGATGCCACTTATACCGCGGCTGAAACGCTTGTCGACCGTTAGCTGGAACGCGTAGTATTCGCTCAAACCGTCGGTAGTAAACCAACTCACGTCGCTGAGACTGGGGCCGAGCGTGTACAGCGGCCGCCGCGTATTCAGCGCGGTGGATCCTGGGACCGCCTGGTTAGCGTTGTAATTGTTGTAGAGGTGCCGTCCCAGATTGCCGATTGCCGCAGTCTTCACCAGCAGCGACCAAGGTGCGATTTCGTGCTCAACCGTGAGGTTGAACTGTTCGGCATAAGACGGGCGAAAGTGCGGATCGACGGCGAACATGGCGCCGAAGGGGTGGTTCGCGAGGGCAAAGTCCACTGGCTGTAGGGGCGGGAAACCGTCGCTCACCTTACCACCAGGGTTGATGTCGCCGGACGAGATACTAATAGTCGACCCGAACGGAAGCTGCCGGAATAACCTCAGGCTGCCGCCTTCGCTTCCGGTCGGATTGTAGAACATGCCGAATCCGCCGCGAATGACGGTATCCGAGAGTAACTGGTATGCGAATCCGAACCTCGGACCGAAGTTCTTATAATACGGCTGCACCCCCGCGTACTTATCCACGCCGTTTTGCCCGGCAATATCTATCTTAGCGGTAGTAATGTTGAAGTTAGCCCAGCGGTTTCCCACTTCGCTGAACGGGCTGTAATAGTCCCACCGCAAGCCTAAATTCAACGTCAATTTCTTCGTTGCCCGCCAGTCGTCCGCGACATACAATCCGATCTCGCTACCGCGTTCTCCCGGCCAATTCAAGGTGTAATCGTGCGCGATCAGCGTCGGGAAACCGAGTAAGAAACTGGCCATACTGTCGCCGCCCGAGCCCGCCGGCTGGCGCGAGTCGGTCAATGCAGGCGAGAAATTGAAGCGGCCGTTTCCCTGGTTCGTTTGGTAAATCGTAAGTTGGCGTCGCCGAAAATCGAAACCGGCCTTGAGCGTGTGGGTGCCCCGCGTATAGCTCACGTTATCCACATACTGGAACGTGTTCTCACGCCGAAAGATGGGAAGCGAGCGCGTCTGGCCGATTCCGATATAACTCGATGGCGAGAAGATAGGCAAGTTCTGTTCGTTCGGAGTTACGTTGGCGTTCGGAACACCCAGTTTGTTTCCCAGTGAGCCGCCCGGTTCAAACTGATCGGCCGTGTAATCCAACCGGAAGCGGCTGTACCCCACGCGGAATTCATTTACCAGCGAAGGGCTGAATACCTTGGCGTAGCTGGCTACTGCGTGTTGGTCCGGCGAATAAGAAGTGCCTGCGAATGACGCTTCATCGGCGAGATTCACAGGCGACGAGATGCCCGCAATAGTAACTGCGGGAAAGGTGCTGGGCACTCGCGTTTCCGTGTTTTGAATCGACCAGCGCGCGAACAGATTGTCCCTCGGCGTGATCTGATGATCCACTCGAACGTCGCCCTGATTCCATTTCTGGTTCTGCACCAGGTTCGCCAGATAGTTGTTGAACCGCGCGGAACTCGTCGGCACCGGATAGGCGTTGATCATTTTGACCGAGATCGGGTCCCAGCGCGCCGACGGAATCTGGTTGCCCGGAAATTGATCGCGAATGAATCCCGAGCCGTTCGGGTTGGGCCGCGTCGTCAGCGGATCGTAAATCGGCGCCGTCTCGCTGAAGTCACCAGCCCGCATCTTCATTGTTGGTACGTTGCCGAGCAGCAGTTGTTGCGAGTCGCGCCGGTACCCTTCGTAATCCACAAAGAAGAACGTGCGATCTTTGCCGCTATAGATCTTCGGCAGTACCACGGGACCACCGAAGGAGCCGCCGAATTGGTTCAGCCGGAACGCCGGAAAAGCGGTGCCTTTCGGACTGAAGAAGTTCCGCGCGTCCATTGCCGAATTGCGCAGAAACTCGAACAGGCTGCCATGCAGTTGGTTTGTTCCGGATTTCGTGATTACGTCGACCACTGCACCCGAACTACGCCCGATGTCGGCGCTATACAAGTTCGTCTGAATCTTGAATTCGCGTACCGCTTCCACCGCGGGGCGAAGGACGATTGAAAGCGTTAGCCGTTCGTTGTCGTCGATGCCGTCGAAAAGAAAATTGTTCGAACCTTCGCGGTTTCCATTGGAGAAAATTTCTGTTCCCGGCCGGCGGTCGTCCGGGCGCGTGCCGCTCATAATAGTTCCGGACGCCGAGTATCCAACCCCGTTGACGCCAGGGCTCAGTATCGCCAGTTGCACGAAATTGCGCCCGTTCAGCGGAAGTTGGTTCACCAGCTTCTCGTTGACCACAGTACCCAGGGAGGACGATTCGGACTCGAGCAACGGCGCCTGCGCCGTCACCTCGACCTGATCCGAGACTTGGCCCACTTCCAAAGTGAAGTTGATTTCCGCCTGTTGATTCACCTGCAAACTGACGCCTCGGCGTACGAACTTCCGAAACCCGGGGGCCTCGGCCGAAACGGTGTAATCTCCAGGAGGCAACAGCGGAATGATGTATCTGCCGGTATTGTCGCTTTGTGTCGCGTGGGCTCTGTTCGTCGCGTTATTCAGTGCGGTGACTTTCGCGGTTCCGATGGTGGCACCGCTCGAATCGAGAACTGTTCCGCTCAATTCGGCGCTGGCCACCTGCGCCAAAACCGAAACGCACGACGAGCATAGTAGAACGGCGATCGCTAGAAGTTTCGACATAAGAATTCACCCTTCAGGAAAGCTTGCCCAATTTCGGAAAAATTTTGGGGCGTTCGGACAGTATACACCGACTTGCAACATACAGGCGCCGGCACATGTTGCCCCTGTTGCCCGCGTTGCCTGCGAGTGATGCGACACTCAGTTGCCGTTCATCAGGCGGTGATTCGGCGGGTCAAGGCGACCGCAACCCCGCCATCGTAGTATCTTGAATCTGGAAACTCCAAACAGAAAAACGGGTCGTGTCACTGCCGGGCCCTTTCGTTTATCGCGAGGAGAACTCATTATCGTGGAAGGCGTGAACAACGATGATGCCGCCCGGCGGAGGCAGGAAACAATCCTTCTATAATGCTGCAATCCCTGGTGGACTCGCTTTCTTTGAGGATCTTCTGGAAAGACCGGGACCTCAAATATGTGGGCTGCAACCGTGCCTTTGCGCTCGACGCAGGGCTCGGTTCGCCCGATGGCATCCTCGGCAAAACAGATTTCGAACTCCCCTGGACCGGGAGGGCGGAAGCGTGGCAGATCGAGGACCCCGCGGTACTGGCGTCGGGCAAACCAACGTCGACAATTGAGCACCGGCATACGATTCGCGGCGGCGAACTGCTCTCAGTCCGGGTTTCGCGCCAGCCCTGGATCGATGGCAACGGTGCGATTCGCGGCATCGTGGCGAGATACGAAGAGATAGCGGTGGGCAACGGCCAAGGTGAGCCCGATCTAACCCGAACCGAAGAGCGATACCGCGAACTGGTCGAACATATTCCTGTCGGAGTCTATCGTTCAAGCGCCGATGGGAGAATACTCCTCGCGAATCGCGCGCTCTGCCGGATCCTGGGTTGCGCGTCCATATCAGAACTCCAACAGGCGGACATCCGAAACGACTTCTACGTCGATCCTGACCAAAGAGATCAGTTGACGCGCGCGTTGATCGAGAAAGGCGAATTGCGGAATGTCGAATTGACGCTGCGGCGCAAGGATGGAACTACCATCGTTGTTTTGGAGAACTGCCGCGTGGTGTGCGACGAACCGGGCGGGGAACCTTACTACGAAGGAACGCTGGCCGATATTACAGAACGCAAGCGCGCCCAGGAATCGCTGCGCCGCGAACAACAGTTCACGGAACGGCTGATCGATTCCATTCCAGGCATCTTCTTCGTGCTGGATGAGCGACGGCGATACGTTCGATGGAACAAGGCTCACGAGGTCTTATTCGGTTTGCCACCCGAGCGAATTCGCGAACTCGATGCTCTGACACGCATTCACGAGGACGATCGCCCCCTGGTGTCGAAAGCTATCGAACAAATCTTCGAGACCGGAGCCGGCGATGTCGAAGCTCGTGGGCTGGTGGGAAACGGCCCGGCAGTCCGGCATTTTCTCATGACGGGCCGGCGATTCGAGATGGGCGGCTCGCTGTATATCATCGGCTGCGGCATAGACGTCACCGAGAAAAAGGAAGCCGAAGCAGCGCGCGCGCAACTCGAAGCCGAGCTGGCTCAGGCTCAGAAACTGGAAAGCGTCGGCCGTCTCGCCGGCGGCGTGGCGCACGATTTGAACAACCTTCTGACCGTTATCAACGGATACGGCAGCCTCGTCCTCAAGCGGCTGGAAGACCCAGTGTTGCGCGAAAACGTCGGGCAGATGGTCAGCGCCGGAGAGAGGGCCGCCGAACTCACCAAACAGCTCCTGGCATTCAGCCGCAGGCAGATAGTGCAACCCAAGCCTGTCGACCTGAATTCGATCGTCGAAGATACCGGCAAAATGATCCGGCGATTGATCGGAGAAGATATCGAGTTGATCACGTCGCTCGCCTCTGGACTGCCTCTTGTGGTTGCCGACCCGGGCCAAATCAGCCAGATCCTCATTAACCTCTCGAGCAACGCGCGCGATGCGATGCCCAATCACGGCGCGGTGCTGATCGAAACGCGCCAGGTCTACTTGGACGAAGCCTATGCGGCGGTTCACCACTCGGTGGTTTCAGGACCATACGTGCTGCTCGCCGTGACGGATACAGGGGCCGGCATGGACGCGTCGGCCCTGGAACATATGTTCGAACCGTTCTTCACCACCAAAGGCCCGGGCGCCGGAACAGGCCTGGGCTTAGCAACTGTACACGGAATCGTCAAACAATCGGGCGGGCATATTTCCGTCTCCAGCCGGCCCGGCGAAGGTACGACGGTAAACGTCTATCTACCGGCGGTGGCGAGTAGCGCCGAAACGGACGACGGGGTCGAACGCCGCGAGCCGCTGCTCACCGGGTCGGAGACGATACTCGTCGCCGAGGACCAGCGCGACGTCCGCACGCTCGTTTCAGAGGTGTTGCGCTCCTACGGGTACCGGGTTCTTACCGCATCGAACGGCGATGAAGCATTGGCTGTCGCGGCGCGCCATTCGAACCCCATTCACCTGCTGGTCACCGACGTCGTCATGCCTGGCATGAACGGCGGGGAACTTGCCGAACGGCTCAGCAGTTCGCGGCCTCAGTTGAAAGTGCTCTTCACGTCCGGCTACACCGAGGACGCCGTCATCCGTCGCGGCGTGCTTCAACCGGAGACTAACTATCTGTCAAAACCGTTCGGACCGAGCACGCTTGTCACACGTATCAGGACCTTGCTCGATCGTGAAAAGTCCTGACACTCGAAGCGTCGCGGCGCTTCGCTTACCAGAAAGTAGCTCGCCACTACTCTCGGGGAACTGGGGACGCCGGAGATCACCTTCACATGCAGGACGAGTTGGAGATTTTTCTTGCTCCAATTCTCCGGAGCGCCGCGAACCGCTTCGGCGAGGAGTGCCGGGTTCGTGACAAGGTCCGACGCGGCATCGGTGCCGTATTGAAGAATACCCGCAAGTTCGACCAGCATGGCGTGTGTATCCGGATGGAAAACGCGGGTCACAATGGCATAGTCTTCGCTAGTGTGCCGGTCGGGAGGCAACTCCGGTAACGCCCATTTCGTCGGCTTCCCGTTGTCCATTACTGCTATGGGCCGCTCGGAGGTATCGATGAAATATTCGAGTTCGCTGCTGTTCGCCTTCCAGCGCGTGTACGAATAACCCACCAGAACCGCCGGAGTCTCCTCCAAATCATGCATCGACACCTCGTTGCCGATCCTCAATTTGGTAAGAGCGATCCATCTTTGTCAGCATCGAGGAGAGGCGAGACATCGCGATCATGTCGCCTCCTCCGACAAATTGATCGGGCAGTAGTATGAAATCGTCCGCGCGGGTTGCTCTGGGCAACGCCGCCTGCGCGTGATTCAACCCGTATACGTCCGGAACGAATGAGGCACACAACGAAACGGGTGAAGCGCCTTGGAGTACCGGCGCCCAAAACTCTCGCAACACCGGACTCACCGTTGGTGTGCGCGCTCGCACAAGTACGGCCGCGCCGGCAATGACGATCAGGATCGTGAGAGTTACCGGCGACTTCAAACCACGGCGACGGGGCAGCGTCACAGGCTCGAACGCATCACCGTTATGTGTATGTTGAAATACCGCGGATCGAAACTCGGGCACATAAGTGCCGCTGGGAAGTTCGATCCGCAAGGGGTTAGTACTACCGTCCCCGGGCATAATACAACCCGAGGCGCTTGCGAACCTCGCTCGCCTTCACCCGAACTGTCGCGTCCTCGCTCGGATCATACGCCGCGGCACGGCCGAACACTTCGATCCCGATCGTTCTCTCGCGCAACAGTTCCAGACGTCCGGCAAGCGCGTTCTCCACTACATACCGGGGAAGTTCTTCGCTCCTCTTAGATGTGCGGAACTCGTGACTCGCCAGAACACGATCTAACTCAGCCCGAACCTCCTCCGTGTCAGGTTCCGTGGGCACCGAACCATTCGGAGCATGACGGGGCAGCATGCAGACCCCCCTCTTACTGGATACTAAACACGGGCCGCAACGTAACATTACGCTCGATAAAAACCCGGTCGGCTGTATCTCTCCCGCCCCAAGACAGCTTCCACAATGGAGGATGCCCGCCGCGAATTTGAAGAAGAACTAACGATCGACTCGAAAAACGCCGGCGCCGAGTACGTGTTGGGCGAGATCGCCAGGCAGGCTGAGAATTGGCCTGAAGCCATCGCTCACTTTTCCCGCGCATCGCAACTGGATGTTCGTTTCGCCGAGGCGTACCTTGGGCTCGGAAGATGCCTGCTCGCAACCGAGCGCAATGTCGAGGCAGTGGCGCCGCTCGAGACCGCTGTGAAACTGCAACCGTCGAATCCGGAGGCCCACTTTCATCTCGCGACTGCGTACCCGCGGACTGGCCGCAAGGCGGATTCCGAGCGCGAAACGCTGGCGCAGAAACAGGCCGCCGACAAACTCCAGGCGTCCAGGGACGCGCTGCACAAAGCGTTGACCGCTGCCCCTGCCTCGCACTGACCCTGAAGGCCTCGCGGACGGCGTGTCATCGGGTTGCTTCGATCTTATCGACCTTGATGACTCCCGTCTTTTCGTAAAGCGTGCCGGTCACCGTCACTCGTTGAGCGGCAAACTTCTCCGGCGTCTGTTGATCGCTCAGCTTGTAGGCCTTCTTGCCGTCGAACAGGACATATTTGACGTTCTTGTCGGCTTTAACGCATTTGCGAATACATTCCTGATCGGGCCCCATGTTCATCGCCTTGTGGTCCTTGACGCACATCGATTCCGTGACGACACCGGTGAACGTCGCGGCCGATGCCAGTAGTGCCGATACCGTAAAAAGAAGAAACAATTTATTCATGATGACGACTTTCCAGCTGTGAATGAAATGTTTTAAGGCCGTTGGCCTGCGAGATGCGCCGCCAGAGTTCGTTGTAGCGTTCCTCCGGCAAAACCTGCTTTAGTTGGAAACGAGTGACGCCGTCCAACGCCGAGATTGAGAATTCAAGCGGCCCCTCTGTCGTGATCCCCTGTATATCGGAGTAGCGCCAAGTGCGGGATTTTCTCGCCGACGCGAAAACGATGCGGTCCGCCCCGGCCTTCAACAGACCATTCGCTCCCGACCATCCGTGCAGCATCTTTGCGGGCGCGGACCACACCGTGTCTGCCATAGCGTTGGGCACCTCCGCAATGAACCGGGCATCGAGATGCGCGCTCAACAGCGGATAGAGTTCTTGCGCCATTTCCTTCGGTAGGCGATCGAACAGGTACTCGCGATCACGCCCCAACTGCCATCCGACATCGTCGTAGGTGATGATCCGGAGCCGCTGCGGGGTCAATTCGAAGTGCTGAATCTCCTCGTACTTCCATCGCCGCGAGTGCTGGCTCTTCTTGCCCGGTTCGTCGAAAGCAAAACCTTCGCTATCGAACGTGAGCACGCCTTCGGCGCCCTTTCGCCAATGGTCGTGCCGCACCGTGTATCGATATGTCTGCGCCGCGCCTTGAGCGGCTACGGCCGCCAATACAATCAGGCAAGCTGCCGTTTCAATTCGAAATGCCATTTCCAAACCTCGTAAATTGCCGGATACACCACCAGTTCGAGCAAGAAAGACGTGAAGATGCCGCCGATCATCGGCGCCGCGATTCGCTTCATCACGTCGGAACCGCTACCGGCCGACCACATAATCGGGACCAGGCCCATGAACATGCAGGCAACCGTCATGAATTTCGGACGGATGCGCTTCACGGCGCCATGCAGAATTGCTTCCTGCAGATCGCGGACGCTTCGCAGGCGTCCCTCGGCACGCGCCTGGTCGTACGCCAGATCGAGATACAGCAGCATGAACACACCGGTCTCGGCATCTACGCCCATCAGTGCGATCAAGCCGACCCACACGCCGATGCTGATGTTGTATCCCAGCAGATACAGAAACCAGATAGCGCCCACGGCGGAGAACGGCACCGCGAGCACGATGATCATTGTCTTCGCCACCGATTTCGTATTGATGTACAGCAGCAGCAAAATCAGGAACAGCGTCAGCGGCAGAACCACCGTAAGCCGCTGCCGGACCCGTTCCATCGATTCGTACTGGCCGCTCCACGCAATCGAGTAACCCGGAGGAAGCTTCACGTGCGCGCGCACCACGTCCTTTGCCTCGGCGACATACGATCCGACATCGCGGCCCGCAACATCGACGTACACGTAGCCGCTCAATAGTCCGTTCTCATCGCGCAGCATCCCGGGACCTGAGCGGATGTGGATCGAAGCGAGTTCCGAAACCGGCACTTGGGCGGGCCGCATCGCCATGCCCGGAAGATTCACGGGCACCAGGACGCGCGCTAGTTGTGAGGGATCGCTCCGGAAATCCCGCATGTAGCGGACGTTCACCGGGTAGCGTTCGCGACCTTCGACAGTGGTGGTTACCGTCTCGCCGCCAACCGCATTCATCACGATCGCCTGCGCGTCATCGATCGTCAGGCCATAGCGTGCCAGTGCGTCTCGATCCCAGTCGAAATCCAGGAAGTACCCGCCGCCGGTTCGTTCCGCAAACACGTTTCGCGTCCCTTTTACCGACGGGAGCAAACGTTCCATCTCGGTGCCGAGCCGTTCGATTTCCTTGAGGTCCGCGCCAAAAATCTTGATACCTACCGGCGTCCGCACACCAGTGGTCAACATGTCGATCCGCGCCTTTACCGGCATCGTCCAGGCATTCGAAGCGCCCGGAAGCCGCAGCGCCTCGTTCATCTCATCCACGAGTTCATCGGTTGAAAGGCGATCGGGAGCGATTCGACGCAGCGCGGGCGTCAGCCATGCCGGCGCCCACGACGACCACCAGGTTTCCTTATGCCGCCATGCCGATTGTGGTTTCAACGCCACGACCGTCTCCATCATCGACAGCGGCGCGGGGTCGGTGGACGTCTCCGCGCGGCCCGCTTTCCCCATCACCAACTGCACCTCAGGGAACGATTTGATGATTCGATCCTGCACCTGCATCAGCCGCTGCGCTTCCGTCACCGAAATGCCAGGCAGCGTCGACGGCATGAACAACAACGTGCCTTCATCGAGGGGCGGCATGAACTCGCTGCCGAGTTTGTTGTACACCGGAACGGTGATAGCGACAATGGCCACAGCCGCGGCAATTACAGCCCACTTCCAGCGCAGCGCCCACCCGCAGACCGGCTCGTACACGCGGATCAGCACGCGGCTGATCGGGTGATTCTCTTCGGAGTGAATCTTGCCGACAAGGACAGCGTTCGTCACTCGCGCCAGCCACCGCGGGCGAAACTGGAAATTCCTTGCGTGCGTGAACAGCAGCCGCATCGCCGGGTCGAGCGTAATCGCGAGCACCGCGGCCACGATCATCGAAATGTTCTTCGTGTACGCCAGCGGCTTGAACAGGCGGCCTTCCTGCGCTTCGAGCGTCAGTACCGGCAGGAACGATACGGCAATCACCAGAAGTGCGAAGAAACTGGGCGATC
Source organism: uncultured Acidobacteriota bacterium (assembly GCA_963720745.1). Lineage (GTDB taxonomy): Bacteria > Acidobacteriota > Terriglobia > Bryobacterales > Bryobacteraceae > TMP-7. Next base: position 1,385,161 of record CAVRGO010000001.1, on the reverse strand, counting down.
CGACCTCCTTTACCGCATCGATGACGACGCGCCGGTAGTCGCGTTTCCTCCCCGTTCGGTCCCACTCCTCGAGCTTCTTGTGAGTCTGCTCCACCACCACTACAGCGGCATCCACCATGGCTCCAATAGCGATGGCGATTCCGCCCAACGACATAATGTTGGAGGTCAGGCCCATCGCCTTCATCGGGATGAAGGAGATAATGATTGCGATCGGGATTGTGAACACGGGGATGATCGCGCTCGGAATATGCCAGAGGAAGATCAGGATGATGAGCGCAACAATCACTACTTCTTCGATCAGAGTGTGTTTCAGATTTTCGATCGAGCGAAGGATCAGTTCCGAACGGTCATAGGCGGTGACGACCTTGACGCCTTTCGGAAGCCCAGGTTCAATCTCGTGCAGTTTTGTTTTTACGCGGTCGATGACCTGCAGCGCATTCTCGCCCTGCCGCATCACGACAATCCCAGCGACGACATCGCCCTCGCCGTTCCAGTCGGCAACACCGCGGCGGAGATCGGGCCCGAGCGTCACCTCACCGACGTCTTCAACCCGCACCGGCGTGCCGCTAGCAGTCGTTGCCAGCACGATGCGGCCGATGTCGGACGTGCTGCGCGCATAGCCGCGACCCCTCACCATATACTCGGCGCCGCTCGATTCGATGAGGCGTCCGCCTACGTCGTTGTTGCCCGCCCGCACGGCTTCAACCACCTTCATGATGGGCATGTTGTACGCCTGAAGCCTTTGCGGATCGACGTTCACCTGGTATTGCCGTACGAATCCGCCAACAGGCGCTACTTCGGCAACACCCGGCACCGCGCGCAATTGGTATTGCAGAAACCAATCCTGTAACGACCGCAGTTCAGCAAGGTTGTAACGATGCTCGGAATCGATCAGCGCGTATTGAAATATCCAACCCACGCCCGTTGCGTCCGGACCGAGTTCGGTTTTCACGCCTTGCGGCAGACGCGGGAGGACGCCTTGCAGATACTCCATCGTTCGCGATCGAGCCCAGTAGATGTCTGTACCTTCATCGAAGATGATGTAGACGAACGAATATCCGAAGTCCGAAAATCCGCGTACGTCCTTCACCTTGGGGGCGCCCAGCATGGTGGTGACGATCGGGTACGTCACCTGGTCCTCCATGATGTCGGGGCTGCGGTCCCATCGCGAATACACGATCACCTGCGTGTCGCTCAGGTCGGGGATCGCATCCAGCGGCATGTGGAACATCGACCAGGCGCCGGCGGCAACCGCAAAGGCCACCAGCACGAACACGATGAACCTGTTCTGAGCCGAAAATTCGATGATCCTGTCAATCATTGGGCGTGGCCCTCGTGCGCAGGTAGTGCGTTTTTCAGTTGGGCCTCGGAATCGATCAGGAATGTCGCGGACGCAACCACGCGTTCTCCCGCGGCCAATCCCCGGACGATCTGAACCTGGTCTCCGATGCGTTCGCCGGTCGTGACTTCACGGGGCTCCAGATTCCCGTTGCCGTGATCCACGAACACGGTACGCCGCAAACCCGTGTTGATGATCGCGTCTGCCGGCACAGTCACGCGGGAAGCGATCCCGATACGAAGGCTGACGTCCACGAACATCTCGGGCTTCAACCGCAGTCCGGGATTCGCCGCCTCCAGGCGCACTTTCATGGTCCGCGTCGCCGCGTCCAACTCCGGTTGAATATAGGCGACCTTCGCGGTAAATGATCTGCCCGACTCGTTCGGAAGCGAAACGGTCGCCATCTGTCCCACTTGAATCTTTGGAGCATCGGCTTCGAAAACGTCCGCCATGATCCACACGCTGCTTAAATCGGTGATGGCATAGAGTTCGGTGTCGGGACCGATGCGCTGGCTCGGAAAGGCGTTGCGCGAAGTGATATATCCCGAGGCGGGCGAGGCGACGGTCACCGTGCGAATCGGCTTTTGCGTGCGTTCGATCTCGGCGATCTGAGCGTCGCTCAAGTCCCAAAGTTCCAGGCGCCGGCGCGCGGCCTCGATCATGATTTCGCTGTTCTCATACGCCTCGTGGTTCGACTGGTTCTTCATCGTGTCGCGCGCGCGGAGCGCCAGCAGAAACTCCTGTTCGCTCGCCAGCATTTCAGGACTGTACAGCGTCAACAGTGGGTCGCCGATTTTAACGAATTGTCCGGTGAAGTCCACGTGCACTTTGTAGATCCAACCCTCGACTTTCGGATGAATCCGTGTGATCCGGCGCTCGTCCGCCGCGATCCGCCCCACCGCGCGCACCGTTTCAATTCCGGACGCGATCGTTGCGGTCGCATACTTGACACCAATTAGTTGCTGCTTCTCTGCACTGATGTTCAACGCGCTCGCCGTGCCCGCGTTCTCATATACCGGCTCGAGGTCATTGCCGGTTTCCGAATTCATCCCCGGCTTGTCCGACCGGTAGGCCGGATCCTGCGGATCGCGGTAGTACAGGATCTTGCCCTTCGTCTCGGCCGCCGCCGCAGGCGCGGAGTCGGCATAAACCGGCTCCAGTTTCATACCGCAATCCGGCGCGATTCCAGGCTTGTCGGACTTATAGGACGGATGCATTGGGTCCACCCAGTAGAGGACCTTGCGCTCGTTCTTGGCGGTTTGCGCGGCGGGCTTGCGGTTCGCATACCAAAGCCCTCCGCCAAAACCGGCGCCGATCATTGCGATAAGAACTAGCCCCAAAAATACGCGTTTCATTGCATCAACTCCACGCCGGTCATTTCTTCCAGCCGCACCAGCGCCAGATGATATTCCTGCATCTGCTCGTGATAGTTCAGTTCGTATTCAAAGGCAGCCACTTCATTGCTCAAAACAGAAGTGAAGTCGACTGTTCCACTCTGATAGGAGGCGAGCGACGATTCCACCGCCATGCCAGCCTGCGGAAGCACCGTATTGAGATACAGGTCCAGAAGTTTCTGCGCCGTCTCCGCCGCTAGAAATTCGTTTTTGATTTGATACTCGAGCGTGCGCGCAGTGGCCTCGTAGTTGTGGCGGCTCTCCTCCACTTCCCGGTTTCGCTCCGCAACTTCGGCACGCGTCCGTCCGAGGTGAAGCGGGATTTTGACGTCGGCGCGGAACACGTACATCGGCTGCATCGCACCCATGTAGTAGTAGCCGCCGTTCAGCGTCAGATCCGGATAGTAATCTTTCCTGGCGAGACTCAGCGCCGTTTCCGCGCGCTCGATCATCTTCTGGTCGCGTCCGAGCATCGGGGCCGCGGATCCTGCTTTGGCCATCAGTTCTTCGAGCGTGAAGTGGAGCGGCATCATCATCGGTTCACCCGGACGCGCGAGTGGAGCATCGGGTGCCCGATTCAGCAGCGCATTGATTTCCGCTTCCCGTGAGCGGCGTTCCCGATCCATCTGGGCGATCCGGGTTTCAATCAGCGTCAGTTGCGTCTGTGCCCGGAAAACGTCGGCCTGCGAAGTCTTGCCAACCGAGTATCGGGCTTCGGTCACACGCAACAGGGAACGCAGCGATTCGCGATTGCGATCGAGCACGCTTCGCATAGCCCAGGCATGCTGGAGGCGATAGAACGCCTGCTTCACGCGCGACACCACGCTCAACTGCACCGACCGGTACTGCTGCGCCTCCGCATCGGCTTCCTTTGACGCAACCTGTCCTCTGAGCCGAAGCTTTCCCGGGTACGGCAACTCCTGCGAGGCCATTGCGCCGACGTTGGCGACCGGTTCCGTTCCGAGGCCGGCGCCGGGCAGCGGATTGCCGCTCGCATTCCAGCCCACCGAGAACATCGGATCCGGAAGCGCGCGCTCTTGCGCGGGGCGCTGCCGCGCCGCTTCGTATCTCTTTTGCGCGGCAAGGATCTCCGGATTTCGCCGAAGCGCCTCGGCAACAAGATCATTCATTCTGAGCGGCCCACCGGCAGGTTGCGCGTACAAACGCAAACTGAGCGCGAACGCCAGAGCAAATGCGGCGAACCGCATTGAACCTCCATCAAGTCAGCAAACGGCAGGAAAAGGCCGACGGACTGGAGTCGCTCAGATAGTGAGCGTGGAGTTCAGTAAGTACAGATCCAGCGGGGGCGAGGCGGGAGCGATGTCCGGCGGATTCGCACGCGAGGCCAGCACCGGCGGGACGGCTTCAGCCGCGATCTCGAGAGTTCCCGAAGCGATGTCGCTCGACAGAACGTTGTACGCCAATTGAAGCGTCGAAAGATCGACGGGGGTAGACGAACAGTGCTGGTGAACCGGTGCTTTCGCTGGTTTGCCGCAGTGGTTCGAATGGTTGCAGCAACTGTTTTGGCTTTGTTTCGCCAGCACTGCGGAGCAGGCAAGACAAGACCCGGCTGTAAGCACGAACAGCAGTGCAATTACCAAACCGGCAGTTGTCAGATTCCGCAGCACAGATAACTTCATTATGGCACGCCGGTCGCCAGATGTTCCTTCGTTTATCTCCAATCAGTTATGCACCACACTGGCTGCGTCTGTGAGATTTGCCGCAGTGAAATGCCACACAGTCACGACCCAGCGCCCTTAAATCGTGTGATCGCGGCTGGCTTCACGGTCCGTGCCGTCGTGATCAGAACGACGCCGGCCAGAACACATAATGTCCCAAGCATCGTCCGCACGCCGAGTGCTTCGCCGCCGAGGAAGTACCCGATCAGCACCGCCACAAGCGGATTGACGTACGCATAGGTACCCACCTTCGTTGGCGAGTGGTGGTGGATCAACCACACATACGCAGTGAACGCGATGATCGACCCGGCGACGATCAGGTACAGCAGCGAAAGCCATGCACCCCGCGAAACGATTTCCGGGTGGAACTGGCGGAATTCGCCCAGCGCCCCCGCCGTCAACGCCAGCAGCACGCCCCCGCACAACATCTGCGCGCCCGAACTCATCACCTTTGAAGCCGGAAGAGGGAGTCAGCGAGTGAGTGCCGACGAGAGCGCCCAACTCACCGCCGCCACGATCAACGCCACGGCACCTGTCTTATCGATCGGCGCACCGCCAAGGTTGAGAGAGCCGCTCATCAGTACAGCCACTCCACACAATCCGATCAGGAGCGCGACCGCCAACCGGACGGTCAGCCTCTGGGTTCGCAGGACAACGATCTCCGACAGAGCCATGAAAGCGGGAATTGTGGCCATCATCACCGCCGCAATTCCGGATGGAACGCGCTGCTCCGCCCAGAACAACAGCCCATAGTCCAATACAAAGATGAGAACCGCGAGAAGTATGGCCGACATCCACTGCCGGCCCGAGGGCGAGCGTTCGCCTCGCGCAATTGTCCAGACATACAGGATGAGGCCGGCCGCCAGGAATCGCATCGCCGCGAGGAGAAACGGCGGGACCTCGCGAACACCCACGCGGATCGCGAGAAATGTCGATCCCCAGACGATGTAAATGATGGCAAAGGCCAGCAGAGTCTTCCACCGCATCGCATGAGTCTTCGAATCCAAAGCAGACCCCTCTCCCGCCACGCTATTAAATGCATGCGTGCTCGTCGTTCGAATTTGGCTCACGAAAACAGGGTGAGTTGTTTTGAACTTCTCCGGCCGCCCGCCACCGTCCTGCCGTCCAGGGAGGGCGATATGGCGCGCTCGTGCGCGATTGCGGCTTCGAAGTTCGCCTGAGGTTCGCACCGTTCGCCGACTGCACGCACGAAGCGATCGAGGCGCTGGAATCCCTTGACCTTCTCTGGATCCGCAACCTTCGCTCGGTCGAGCGATTCCCTCAAAACCAGTATCGACTCATCATAGGTTTTGAGCGGCACCGGAAATGGATGGCCGTCCTTGCCACCCAACGAAAAGGAGAACCGCGCCGGATCGGAGAACCGGCTCGGCGCTCCGTGGACCACCTCTGCCACCAACGCCAGCGTCTGCAATGTTCGCGGCCCCAGGTTCTCGACCAGCAGCAGTTCCGCGAAGTCGTGCAGTGGCCGGTCGTAGGCTACAGCGAGCACCGCGCCGAGCCTTTTCAGATCGACATCTCCTGCGCGAACGTCGTGATGGGCCGGCATCACGAGGGTGCGCATGTCGCGGAGCGTTTTCTCCGGGCTCTCGTGCGCTATCGAAAGCATCGCGTTCCGCGCGGGCGCAGCGTGCGCGTCCACCAGGTTCACGATCGTTCCCTGATTCTCGCCGACGATGCCTGTATGCGGTTCCGACACGAAGTCCCGCACGGTCGCCGAGTGCCAGTGATAACGGCGCGCCAGTCGCGTCGATTCGTTCATGCCCTGCTGCACGACGGCCCACTCACCCGCGGAAGTCACGACGAAACCATGTCGGTAAATCTGAAACCCGTCGGCGATAGCGTTGTTGTCGATCTTGGCGGTCAGGCGGCTTGTCCGGACGAGCGCTTCGCCGTCACTCCCGGTACGGTCCGCGATCGCGCGAAGTTCGTCGGGCGTGTTGCGCGAGTGCCGTCCTCGTCCGCCGCAGATGTACACGCCGAGTTCGTCGGCCCGCGGATTCAACCCGCGCTTCAAGGCGCCGAGAACCGACGTCGTAATTCCCGACGAGTGCCAGTCCATCCCCATCACGGTTCCCATCGCCTGAAACCAGAATGGGTCGCTGATTCGCGACAGGAACTCCGAGGGGCCGTAGTGATAGAGGATGCTTTCGACGATCGCGGTGCCAAGTTGCGTCATCCGGTCCGCCAGCCAAGCAGGCACACGACCGCCGTGAAGGGGAAGATCGGCGATTCCGGAACGCTTCACTGCTCTCTTTAGTGTAGCCTCGCCGGGCGCGAAGGAAAATTACAGAACGAACCCAACGTTGCTTTCGCGCAACTGAATCAGCAACTTACAGTAACCACGGGCGCCGCCCACGCTAAACCGTCGAAAACCGCATCAGGCATGCAAGACGCCCGCTGAAAGCCGTGATAGAACGAATCTGGAGAATGCGAACGTGACGATTCGGAAGCTCATGATGTGGCCCTCCGCAGCCTTGCTGCTCAGTCTCGCAGTACCTGCGTTCAACCAGGACGCAGTCTCGCAGATCCGCTCCGAGATCGAACGGGTCCAGCGGTCCCTGACGGCCAAGCCCATTCAGATGACCGAACTCCGAGGCGTCAGCTCGACCATTGGCGATTTCCTTCGCCAGGCCCGCGAGTCGCTCGATAAGGGCCAAGTCTACGCCAGCCTTGAAAAACTCGACCTCGCCACCGACTATTTGGCCGGGGTCCGGCTGCTCGAAGAGAAGGCGGAAGTGGTCGGCAACGACCTGCCCGCGTTCGAGAAGGAGTGGGGGCGCGCCAGCCTCGCGCTCACTGCCCTCGACCGCGATGTCCGGACAAAGAAATGGGACAACAGCCGAGCCGCGGTTCGCGCCCTCGCCGAGACCGCGCTGGTGAAGACGACGCCGTTGCTCGAGGGCGGGCGCGGATTTGCGACCGCAACGAAGCCGCGCGACGGTCTCTTCTATCTCGGACAGGCACAAGGCGAGGCTGAGTTTGCGAAATTCACCGGCACCTTGAATCTTCCGCGCACCTCGCGCGCCTTCGCGCTGCGCTCCATGCTTCCCGAGTTGCAGGCGCTACAGCAGAAGACGAACGCAGCCTTCGTCCCCCCGCGTTCCATCGATCAACATCCTCGATTCATCGCCCTCAATTCGACGCTCAAACTCGCGCACGAACTCGATTCGTCGCGCTTCTACGCAGGCGCGATGTATCAATACCTGGAAGCGGTCCGGCACTTCGCAATGCTTGATGCTCAGGAGGTCGACACGGCCGCACAAGCCGCGACTAAACAGAACCTGTCCTCCATCGTTTCCCAACTCGATAAGTCGAAACAGGACGAATCCATCGCCCAAATCTTCGTTGAGCGCGCCCAGTCGCAAATCGCCGCCGGCGGCAAGGATGAATGGAGAAGCGCGCGCGTCATCGTCGAGCAGGTGATCCCGGCTTACCTCGCCGCGCGCAAACCCGCGTCCCGCATCGAACGCGCCGCCGCAAAGACGGTTGAGATTACTCTCGTCCGCTGGCCCTACACTTGAAACATCTCCGATCCGGCAAGTTTGCTGGTACAGGAAGTCGCGGCGAAGTATTCGGGCAAGGTAACCTTTGTTAGCGAGAACTTCGGCGGTTCCAAACTGGCCGAGCGTTTCGGCGTGAAGGGCTATCCGGCAGTCTTCGTGGATGGCGTTCTCGTCGCGGCTCCGAGAGAGTTCGGTTACTTTGGCGAGAAAGAAGGCTCCGGCCGTTATGCGCCTTGGCGCAGTGCCGACAGCCAGGCGAAATTCAAAGCCGACCTGACCCGAATGATCGACCTGATTCTCGCCGGAAAGAAGGACATAGTCAGTCGCGAGCACCCGGACACCACCGCCGCATCGCGCGAGATCACGGAACTCCCGAAACTCAGCCTGACCGGTCTCGGCGGCAAGCCGATCGCCTCGGACCAACTCTCCGGTCGCGTGGTGCTGGTCGAGTTCTGGGCCACTTGGTGCCCGCCCTGCCGGTCCACCCTCGAGTGGCTAGGAGAACTCAAACGCCGGCACGGTGACAAACTCGAAATCGTTGCTCTTGCCGTCGAATCACCCGAAGATCAGGTGCGCAAGATGGTAGCCTCATTGAGCCAAGATCTCCATTGGGGCATCACCGATGCCGCCACCGCACAGTCCTTCGGGGATATCACGTCCGTCCCGACTCTGTTTCTGTTCGATCGTTCAGGCAACGTCGCGCGTATCACCTATGGTGCTCCGCCCGACCTTCACGGCCAAATAGAGTTACTGGTCGATAAACTTACTAAGTAGCTACTCACTACTATCGTGCACTTAGCAGGTGACTCGCCTTTTCGACCTGCTCGGCCGTACCGCGCAGGGCAATGATTCGCGGCGTGTTGTAAGTAAACACCCGCCGGATGCCGGTGGTCGACCGGACATGGACCGCCGTGGTCTGCAACGCTTGGGTCGATTGCGCGTCCCGCACTCGGAACACCCGCACGATGTCATCACCTTCGCCACGAAGATGATACTCGCGGCTTACAGGCTCGGCCGGCCGGGGATTGTCCACTTCCTCGAACAGCCAGCCGGCAAGATCCAGTTGCGCGGATGTGCCCCGGGCAGCGACAATCTTCGGCCTGTTATATGTGAAGACCCTCGGGATTTCCGCGATCGCACGAACGAGCGTCGCCGCCTCTTGGAAATCCTGCACCGTCCGGGCGTTCGATACCCGGAACAGTCTGACGCTGTCGTCGGCGGCGAGCGGGAAGTTCTGCAACGTGTTTTGGGCACCGCTATGCAGGTTGGTCACCAGCCAGTCCGCCAGTTTCACTTGCAAAGCTGTCCCTCGCAAGGCAATCACTCGTGGCTCGCTATAAGTGAATAGCCGGCGGATCTCCCCAATCGATCGAAGCAGAGTACCAACTTCCTGTAAGTCCTGCACGGTCGTCGCGTAACTGACGTGCAGTACGCGAATGACATCGTCCGCTTGTTCCGGAACGGTATACTCGCGGACAGTCGAATCCTGAGCATGCCGGTCCAGTTGATTGAATAACCAACCGGCCATACTCATCTGACTGGCCGTGCCTCGCAGGACGACGATGCGAGGGGAGTTGTAAGTGATCACCCGGCGGATCTCCGCGATGGACCGAACCAGCGTGGCGACTTCCTGAAGTTGCTGTGTCGTGGGCGTGTGGGCCAGCCGGAAGACCCGCACGAAGTCATCGGCATCGGTTCCGACTCGATATTCGTGTACGGCCGGGTTCGGGCCCTGCTCCGGGAGTCCTTGTCGCGTGGACGGTTGATCGACTTCGTCGATCAGCCATTCCGAAAGCGCGATCTGTCCCGCCGTCGCTTGCATCGCGATCGACTTACCCGGCCCTTCGGCGTGGATGTTGGTGATATCGCCGACTGACCGCAACACGGTCCCGATCTCCTGGACGTCCTGAACAGTTTCGGTGTACCTCAACGGGAACACCCGATCGATATTCTGGGCAGTAGCGGCGGCCGCGCAAATCGCGGCGGCCAATACAGCTTTGACGTACATACCCGGCGGCACCTCCTCTGGCTTGCTTGACGGTGCTCGCCGCGCAAACGTGCAGGGCCTACTCGTAGCGCAAAGCGAGAATCGGATCGATGCGACTGGCGCGGTGCGCGGGTATGAGTCCCGCCGCGGCCGACACGAGAATCAGCACCAGCATCGTCCCACTCGCGATCCACGGGTCTGTCGCCTTAATACCGTACAGTTGACTCGCGATGAAGCGGCCGAGTCCGAGAGCGGAGGGTACGCCGATGGCGAGCCCGATCGCCAGCAGCAGAAGTACCTCTTTCATCACCAGCCATACAACGAGTCCTTGTCGCGCTCCAAGCGCCATTCGAAGTCCGAGTTCTTTCGTCCGCCTCGCCGTCGCAAACGCCATGACGCCATACAATCCGATCGCCGCCAGTAACGTCGCGAGCATTCCGAAGCCCGCCGAGAGCAGTGCAATCAGCCGTTCGGTCAGCAGCGTCTGGTCGAGTTGCGCGGCCAGAGTTTTCAACTCATAGATCGGCATCGAGGCATCCAGTTTCTTCACCTCGCTCCGCACCAGGCTGTACATGGACGACGAGCCGACCGCAGCCCGTACGTAAAACGCAACTCCACCTTTTCCCCAGTTCGGAAGGAACACCTGTCTCCGCACACCCTCGCGAGGCCCTTCGTACAACGAATCCGCCACGACACCGATGATCTCGATGTCCAGTTTCGTCTTCGGACCAACTCCGCGGCCGATATGCCGCCCGACCGCCGGCCGGTCGCCGAAGAAGTGCTCCGCGAAACTGCGGTTCACGATCGCGACTTTCGGATCCTCCTTCAGGTCCGCTTCCCTGAAATCGCGGCCGGCGAGAATCGGGATTCCCATCGTCTGGAAGTAACCCGGCGAAAGTGCGTTCATGAACGCCTGCATGTCTTCGCCATCTTTTGCCTCGTGCCCCTCAACCGACGTGCTGCTGTCCCACTCCCAGCCGTGCAGCAGCGGAACGGATGCCAGCGCCGCCGCGGACACGCCGGGAATCGTGCGGATGTTCTCGAGCAGTTCGTTGTAGAAATGCACCGTTTGCGGATTGTCGTAACCGTTCAGCGCCGGCGACACCTGGAACGTTACGAGATTCTCCATCCCGCGGAAGCCCGTCTCCTTGGCTTTGAGGTTCAGCAGACTGCGCACGAACAGACCCGATCCAAACAGAAGCAGGAAACTCAACGCGACCTGCGCGGTAACCAGACCCTTGCGCAGGAACAACGACCCGCCAGCGCCCGCGACCGACCCGACGGTGTCCTTCAACGTACCCCACAGGTCCGGCCGGCTGGCTCGGTACGCGGGCACCAGGCCGAAGATCAAGCCCGTCAGAATCGTGAGTCCAATCGTGAACAGCAGGATGCGCAGGTCCGGTTCGGGACGAATCAACAACGGATTGCCTTCTGTCGGAATCAGGGCGATCAAGCCCCGGGTCATCATCACGGCAAGCCCCACTCCGGCAGCGCCTCCGGCGAACGACAGCAGCAGGCTTTCAACGAGTAACTGCCTTATTAACTGCCCTCGGGACGCTCCAATCGAAAGCCGGACGGCGATTTCCTTCTGCCGCGCGAAGGCCCGGGCGATCAAAAGGTTCGCCACGTTCGCGCAAGCGATCAACAGCACCAGGCCCACCATGCACATCAGCACGATCAGCGCAGTCGAAAAATCGTTCCGGAGGTTCGAATAGCCGGTGTTCGCTTTCTCGACATTGAGCGTGCCCTTCATGAACTGTTTGCGTGAATAATCGGTCCAGTCCTTCGCTTCCGGCAGCGTCATCTCGTACCGCCGTATCTGCGTGAACAGGCCCTGGAGCGGCGCCTTGGACAACTCCACCGTATAACCCGGCTTTAAACGCGCGAATACCTGAACCCATCGAGTGCGCCGGTCCTCCATATGTACCCAGCCCCACTCGGGAACGATCACGGGCTTCATCAGGATCGGCACGCGAATCTGCGGTGAGGTCGTCGGGTCCAGTCCCGAAAAACCATCCGCCGATACACCGACGATGGTCATCGGATAGTTGTTCACCAGGATCTTCTTGCCGATAATTTTCGGATCGCGGTTGAAGCGAGTGGCCCAATAGTCGTAGCTCAGCACCACGACTGGGGACCCCTGATATATGCGGTCGTCCTCCTGGGAATTGAACACGCGCCCCAGCGCGGGTTTCACGCCGAGCATCGTGAAGTAGTTGCCGCTCACCATCTCCGCGTCTACTCGCTCGGTCTGGTTATCGACGCTCAGGGAAGTGGAAGCGAGCCGCCGGCACGCCACTTCGGCAAGTGGCGCAGCTTTCTGCTGATAGTCCCTGTAGATCGGGTACGACTGCATCCGGTCGCCCATGTTGCTGCCGTTATGGGGCCCACGTTGGTACAACATCACGAGGCTGTCCGGGTCTTTGATGGGAAGTTTGCGCAGAAGGATCTGATCAAACAACGTGAAGATTGCCGTGTTAGCGCCGATTCCCAGTGCCAGTGAGCAGATCGCAACAACCGCAAAGAGCGGGCTCCGGCGAAGCGTACGAAGGGCGAATCGCAGGTCGGACAGCAGGTTGCTCATCAATCCTAATACGAAGAAAATGAGCCGCGGTTACGCAAAAAGTTCGAGAATTGTCGATTCGACTGCGGTCCAGTGTCACTTAGAAGTAACACCGGCTCATCGTCTTCCGCGGCGCCCGCGGGTGAACGTCCTACTGCTTCACAAACTCCACCCGGCGGTTCTGTGCGCGTCCCTGGGGCGTGTCGTTCGAATCCATCGGCTTTGCCGCGCCGATGCCTTCGCACGTCAGGCGCGCCGCGTCAACGCCAAATTGGGAGACGAGCACGGCCTTCACGGCCTCGGCGCGCCACTTCGATAGATCAGGTTGTGGTCGGCGTTGCCGGTGGAGTCGGTATGACCGTCAATACGCAGCTTCAGGGCGGGATTCGTCTCCAGTCCGCGGGCAATCGATCGGATCACCGCTGCCGACCGGGTTTTCAGCCGGTCGCTGTCCGTATCGAAATAAATCCTCTACATTCTGACCCCGGGCGCCATGACGTACCCGGATGTACAGACCCCCTTCCCCGGTCTCCCCAAACACAAACAGCGCGGCTTCCGGACCAAGTGGACCGTCTCTGGTGGCGTCGTGGAAATACCACTTGGAACGCTGCGCGTTGGAGTTTAAACAGAGCTTAAATTCTTGTTGGGATAACGGGTTCTAGTGTAGTGTCCCCGAATTAGCTGGTCTTTCGTTTACGGGTCTTTGGAGCCGTGCAACCGGGTTGGATCTGTTCAAGGGTTTGGCTGCAGCGCGCGAGTTTGCTGACTATGGATTCGATGGTGGCCGTCCAGACAAAGGGTCTGGGTTTCTCGTTCCAAGCGACGAGAAATTCGTTAATGGCGGCGATCAGGTCATCGACGCTCAAGAAGGAATCGCGGCGGATTCTTTTGCTGGTCAACTCGCCGAACCAACGTTCAATCAGGTTCAGCCAACTGGAACTGGTTGGGACAAAGTGCACCTTGAAGCGGGGATGTCGGTTGAGCCAGTCCTTCACCTCGGGCGTTCCATGGGTGCCGTAATTATCCATCACCAGGTGCAGCGGCGCCTTGCCGGAGAAGTCGCGGTTGATGCGGCGCAGGAACCTCAGAAACTCCTGGTGGCGGTGACGCTTATAGCAGTCGCCGATGACTTTACCGGCGAGAACATCGAGCGCCGCAAACAGAGTCGTCGTTCCGTGTCGCTTGTAGTCATGGGTCATGGTGCCGCAGCGCCCTTTTTTCAGCGGCAACCCGGGCTGGGTGCGTTGCAGAGCCTGAATTTGGCTCTTCTCGTCCACGCAAAGCACAATCGCCTGATCAGGAGGATTCAGATAAAGACCGACGACATCCGTGAGTTTCTCGAGGAATCTGGGATCACGTGACAGCTTGAACGTTTCTGTTCGATGTGGCTTGAGGTTGTGGCTACGCCAGATCCTGCTCACGCTGGACTTGCCGATCCCCTGCGCCACCGCCATCGTCCGACAGCTCCAATGCGTGCTTCCTTTGGGTTTGGTTTGCAGAGTGGCATCAATGACGGCCTTGATTCGAGTTGCGTCGTAACTCGGCTTCCGGCCCCGGCCTGGAGCAATCTCCCAAAGCGCCTGGAGCCCGCCGCCACGGAAGCGGTCACGCCAGAGACGAACCGTCTTACGGTTCACGCCGTTCTCAGCGGCGATCGCCATCTCCGTTTTGCCAGCGCCAAGTGCCAGGACAATGCGGCAACGTAACGCTACCTGTTGTGGAGTTCCCAAGGCTCCCACCCAGCGTTGGAGTTCGCTGGACTGGTCCACTGACAGGACGAGGGGCTCGACGAGGCGGGGCATGACTGGTTATGACCCATGGTTGATTTCTTGTCCAGCTATTTGTGGGACACTACACTAGTACAACGCGGATGAGCATAGTGGAACTCCCCGCCGGTGACGCCAGGAGTTCCAGTATTTGCCGCCTCATTTTTGTGGTGTTACTTCGCGGACGCCGCGCCGGACTGATTGCCGAACTCCACCGTGCGCGCAAACTTCATCGGGGGATTGGTCAGCAGTTCCTGAAGAACCGATTCCGGGACAGTCGAATCGCTCTCGATCACCGCAACCGCTTCGAGGGGTTCGCCCAGCCGCGACGGTTCTTCGCGCCGTCCGAGCGAGAAGTTCGCGATGTTGATGCCGTGCTTTCCGAGTACCGTGCCGATGTATCCGATCACTCCCGGAACGTCCTCGTTCTTCATGAATGTCAGATGCCCATCCAGCGGAGCCTCACACGCAATCCCGTCGACTCGCATCAGGCGCGGACGGTCGAGGATCAACACACCCTCGACGCTCGTGGTTCCGTGATCGGTTTCGAGGTCCACCCGAACCGAGTCCATGGTCGCCGGACGCGCTTCCTGCGCCTCGCCCACGTTGATGCCCCGCTCTCCGGCGATCTGCATCGCATTCACCAGGTTCGCGCGGCCCGCCGCAAGCGACCGGCCCAGCACACCCGCGACACCGGCGTTTCGTACCACATGCGTGTTTTGGCTCGCGATCTTGCCCGAGTACACCAGCCGGATCGCGCGCGGGTTTCCGGTAGCGATGTGCGCCGCAAAATTCCCGAGCCGTTCAGCCAGCGCAATGTACGGAGCTACCGCCCTGTACTGGTCCGGGCTCATGGCGGGCATGTTCACCGCATTCAGCGCCACTCCGTGCAACAGGTACTCCGCAAGTTGTTCCGCAATCCGGACACCCACGATTTCCTGGGCTTCTTCTGTTGAACCGCCGATGTGCGGCGTCGCGATCAATTGATCGAAGGCCAGCAGCGGCTCTCCCGCTACCGGAGGTTCGGTCTGAAACACGTCGAGTGCGGCGGCGGCGACTTTGCCGCCTTCGATCGCCCGCTTCAATGCCTCGCCATCCACCAGTTCGCCGCGCGCGCAGTTGACGATTCGAACACCCTTCTTCATCTGCGCAAAGGCAGCGTCGTTCAGCATGCCTTGCGTCTCGTGCGTCAGCGCCACGTGCAAGGTGACGTAGTCACTGGTTGCGTACAGGGTCTGTAGATCCGCGAGTTCCACTCCCAGGTCCGCTGCCGCTTGCGAGCTGACGTAAGGATCGGAGGCGAGAATCCGCATTTCGAACGGGCGTGCCCGCCGTACCACTTCACGGCCGATGCTGCCGAGCCCAACGACGCCGAGCGTCTTGCCGCGCAATTCGTTCCCGAGAAACTTCTTCTTTTCCCACTTGCCGCTTTTGGTCGAAGCGCTGGCCTGCGGAATGGATCGCGCCATGGCCAGCATCAGAGCCAGCGTGTGTTCGGCTACCGAAACCGCATTGCCGCCGGGCGTGTTCATCACGAGCACTCCGGCTTCGGTGGCGGCCTTGAGATCGACGTTGTCGACGCCGACGCCGGCCCGGCCGATGATGCGTAATTTCGGAGCCTTGGCCAGCACCTCTCGAGTGACCTTCACAGCACTGCGCACGAGTAATGCCTCGGCATCCGCCAAATGCGCCGAGTATTCTTTAGGGTTCGAAACAATGACATTCCAGCCCGGCTGAGCCTTGAGTAGTTCGATGCCCGCCGCGGCAACAGGTTCGGCCACAAGTATGTTCATCACGATTCCAGGTGAATTGTTGAGTGCATCAGTCGAACCGGTACTGCGTTGCGAGTACCGGCATTCGGACAACTATGCGAGGACAAGTTCGTTGGCGACTGCGGTTGCGTTCGACCTCACCATTCCGATTGTTCATCGGAATCTTTTGATATGCATGAACTGCCCTAATTGACTAGAATAGCAGAGGCTATGCCGCTACTCGATCGAATACAGAAGGACATGGTGGCAGCGATGAAGGGCAAAGAGGAAGCTCGCCTCAGCGCTCTCCGCATGATCAAATCCGCCTTGAAGAAGCATGAGATCGACTCGATGAAGCCGCTCGACGAACCCACCGAAATGCAGTTGCTGAATACGTTGGTGAAGCAGCGTCGCGATTCCATCGAAATGTTCCGCAAGGGCAACCGTCCCGAATTAGCGGAAAAGGAAGAGGCGGAATTGCGGCTGATCGAATCGTATCTGCCCTCGGCGCCATCGGAAGAAGAAGTGAACGCCGCACTGGAAGCCGCGATCGCCGAGACCGGCGCCAATTCGCCGAAACAGATGGGGCTGGTGATGAAAGCCGTGCAGTCGAAACTCGCCGGCAAGCGTGTCGACGGCCGGGCGCTCAGCGAAAAAGTCAAAGCCCGCTTGGGCTAACCGTCCATCCGTTCCGCCAAGAACCCTCACGGTTTGCGTCTTAATGCCTGTCTGCCTCTGGACAGTTTGTTCCGGATATCCGGACGGAACTCGTGCCAGTAACTCGTCAGGACAAATTTCGACAAAATGATTCCCGCGCCTATCCAGGGATCGGGTGCCTGCTCGCGCCAGGGGTGCCACTCGTGGGTGATCCAACCGCTGCCCAGGGCCGCCGCAATTCTCGGAAATGCCAACTCTTCGCCACCGCGTCCCCGCACCATGAACGAATGGTAAAGCGCCGACCTCATGCGCCGCCCGAGCCGTTCGTCGCGCGATATCTGAAACGTCTGGTCCTGCTGTAACGCTGCGCCGGCGCCGAACTCGATCGTCTCCTTCAGAGCGTTGCGTACCAGGTTCGCTTCAATATGATTCGTGTAGCGCGATGCGCCGTTACCCCATCCGCTGCCTCGGCCGATTGCTGACCACGCCGTTCCGGCGAAGACAGCGCCGCCGAACGCGGCGGGTCCGAACGCCGCCTTGTAGTAATCGTGAGCGTGGGCTGACAAATCGTACGCTGGTGGAGGCACAGCAGTTTCCGGATCGTTGCGGTTCCTTACCAGGCTGCGATACACCGCGTATTCCGAGGTCCGGCCGAAGGTCAGCCGGTTCCTGACCACCTCGCCCAAGTGGCCGATAGGATTGCGAGGCCCGTGAAGATCGAAGTGGATTCTGGTCTCGCTGGATCCGTCGGCGAGTGGGTAGAACAGCACATGCATGCTGGGACTGGAACGTTCCCGGCAACTGATGCTGGATGAGGCATGGCGATGGGCCAACCGGAACAACATCCGGTCGCGCGTCCACTTCAGGGGATTGTCCAGGCAGGCCCGGAGCAACAGCTCTCCTCCCTGCTGGATTCCGAGTGTCCGGGTGTTCTTGAAGGAACCTGGCACTACATCGCCCAGATCGCCTTGCGTCAGGCGGTATTGCAGGTTGGTCACCAGCGTGTGAGTCGATTGTCCGTGGCACAATCCGCTAACTGCTGCAAAAGCGAGCAGGAATCTCATGAAGTACTCAGTTCCCGACGCCGCCGGCACCACGTGTAAAGGGCACGCCGGGTAGCGGAGCAGCGTCCTCATGACGTTATGATCGTCTTTCCGGGGTCTGTGGGAGTATTGCACTCTCCCGGCGTGTATGTCTACTGAATTCCCCAGGGTTCCTCCCGGAAACTGAATCCGGCGGCATAATGTGAATCACGGACCCATTCGGTCGCGTTTTGGCGCAGTTCAACCCCGAGTGGCTGCCGCTCGATTCACGACGGAAAGAGTCCGGATTTAAACTGTTGACTATAAACGCCTCGGCCATGATATCCTTAAGTAGGACCGATCAGGTCCGGGATCGACTGGCGCATGCTCAAGCTCACCAAGAAAGCGGATTACGGCCTCATCGCACTGAAGCACCTCGCTTTGAACCAGGCGACCGGCAGCTCCAGCACGAAGGACATCGCCGATACGTACGGGATCCCGATTCCGCTGTTGTCCAAGATCCTCCAACGGCTCGCGCGTAACGGGTTCCTGAAATCCGAGCAGGGCACGAATGGGGGATACCGGCTCGCCCGCGATCCCCGGAACATTACTGCGCTGCAGGTGATTCGAGCGATCGACGGACCTATCATCCTGACGTCCTGCTTCACGGAACATAACGAGTGCAACCATTCTGAACGATGTTCGGTGCGCGAACCGCTCAGGAAGGTGCACGAAGGAATCCAGCGGCTGCTCGAGAGCATCACACTTTCAGACATCTGCCGCGACGACATGGAAGTGTCGGTGGAAACCTGCACGCATCCGGCGCCCGCGCCGCTGCTGGAATTGAAACCGGCTATGGCGCTGAGCGCTCCCCGTCTCGAGACGTTATAGAGGATACGACGACCGATGAAATTGCCCATTTATTTGGATAATCACGCGACGACGCCCATGGATCCGCGGGTGTTCGACGCCATGAAGCCCTACTTTACGGAGTTGTTCGGCAATGCCGCGAGCCGCAATCACGCGTTCGGCTGGCAGGCCGAAGAGGCCGTCGAGACGGCACGCAAGCAGATCGCCGACCTCGTCGGGGCCAACCCGAAAGAGATCATATTTACCAGCGGCGCCACCGAATCGAACAATCTCGCACTGAAGGGCGCAGCCGAGATGTATGCGGAGAAGGGCAATCACATCATTACGGCCGCCACCGAGCACAAAGCGGTGCTAGACACCTGCAAGCGCCTCGAGAAGAACGGCTGCCGGGTGACGTATCTGCCGGTGCAGGCCAACGGCCTCGTCGATCTCGACATGCTGCGCGAAGCGATCACGGATAAAACCATCCTGATCAGCATCATGTACGCCAATAACGAGATCGGAGTGATCCAGCCGGTACGCGAGATCGGCAAGATCGCCAAGGAACGGGGCGTTCTCTTCCACAGCGACGCCGTGCAGGCGGTAGGTAAGGTTCCGGTGAACGTCACAAACGACAACATCGACATCATGTCGTTGACCGGCCACAAGATCTACGGTCCAAAAGGGTGTGGCGCGCTGTACGTTCGCCGCCGGAACCCGCGCGTGCAGTTGACGGCGCAGATGGATGGGGGCGGTCACGAGCGCGGCATGCGGTCGGGCACGCTGAACGTGCCGGGCATCGTCGGGTTCGGAAAAGCCTGCGCGATCGCGAAGGAAGAGATGGCCGAGGAAGCCAAACGGCTCGGCTATCTGCGCGACAAGCTTAGAGACAAACTCATGTCGGAGCTCGACGAGGTCTATATCAACGGGACTCAGGAGCACCGGCTGCCCAACAATCTGAACATCAGCTTCGCCTATGTTGAAGGCGAGAGCCTGCTGATGGGTATTAACGACGTAGCGGTATCGAGCGGCTCCGCCTGCACCTCGGCAACGCTCGAGCCCAGTTATGTGCTAAAGGCCCTCGGCGCGGGCGACGACCTCGCGCACTCGTCTATTCGCTTCGGACTGGGACGGTTCAATACCGAAGAAGAAGTGGATTACGTGGCGGACAAAGTGATCGATGTCGTCCGGAAACTGCGGGAATTGTCCCCGCTGTACGAGATGGCGAAGGAAGGTATCGACCTGACGAAGGTCCAGTGGTCAGCGCACTAACGGCGCGAAGATTTCGAATCTGGGAAAGGAATTCGTATGGCTTATTCGAACAAGGTTCTTGACCATTACAACAACCCCCGCAACGTCGGTTCGCTCGACAAGCGCGATCCCAACGTGGGGACCGGTATGGTTGGCGCGCCCGAGTGCGGCGATGTCATGAAACTGCAGGTGAAGGTGGATCCGGTTTCCGGAATCATCGAGGACGCGAAGTTCAAGACCTTCGGCTGCGGTAGCGCAATCGCCAGCAGTTCTCTGGCGACGGAGTGGCTGAGGGGCAAAACCGTCGACCAGGCGCTGGAAATCAAGAATACCGATATCGTGAACGAATTGAGTCTGCCTCCCGTCAAGATTCATTGCTCGGTACTCGCCGAGGATGCGATCAAGGCGGCGATCAGCGACTACAAGACAAAGCAATCGACGCGAAATCCGGAAACGGTAAACGCGTAGGTTGGTGCGCCGGTTCCAACGGCGCTTGCGGAGCACTGAGATGATTCAAGTTACGCCAAAGGCTGTGGCTAAGATTCGCGAGGCGTTTTCCCGCGAAAGGGTGTCGGGCGGGTTGCGGCTTGGCGTGCAGGGTGGAGGCTGTTCGGGCCTGAGTTATCTGTTCCGGTTCGATCCGAAGCCCCGGCCTACCGACAACGTCTTCGACTTCGACGACGTGAAGGTATTCGTCGACCCCAAAAGCATGATCTACCTGGACGGCATGACGCTGGACTGGAAAGATTCGCTGATGTACTCAGGTTTTGAGTTCGACAATCCGCACGCCAAGAAGAGTTGCGGCTGCGGAACGTCATTTTCGGCTTAAGCTGGCGATCATACATCATGGATTCCTTCTCCTCTTGTTGGCAGTGCGGCCGACAGGCGGGTGAGTTGTTCTGTCCGGCGTGCGGTGCACTGCAAAAGCCGCCCGCCGGTTTTTATCGTTTCTTCGGTATCGAGGAACGCCTCTCACTCGACCTCGCCGATCTGCAAAAACGCTTCTACGATTTGAGCCGGAAACTGCATCCTGACCGCTACGGGCGCAAGCCGCCGGCCGAGCAGAAATACTCGGTCGAGGCGACCTCGATTCTCAACGACGGCTACCGGATCCTGCGCGATCCGGTCAAACGCGCCGAGTACGTCCTGAAGCAGCACGGTTTCGATATCGGCGAGCAGCGTTCGCGCGACGTTCCGCCCGAACTGCTGGAGGAAGTTTTCGAACTGAATATGGCGCTTGAAGAGTTGCGGGGCGGGGACGATTCGGTTCGCTCGCAACTGGAAGAAGCGCGCGAGCACTTCACGGGATTGTTGAGCGACGTAGACCGGCAGCTTACCACGGAATTCGCGCGCTACGATGAAACGCGCGGCGAACCCGTGCTAGGCGACATCCGCGGTGTTTTGAATCGCCGGCGGTACATTCAGAATCTTGTGAACGAAGTGGAAAAGGAGTTGGCCGGTAGTGCCCTTTCAAATTGATTTCGGCAACCAGCCTCAGAAGAAGCCGCGTGTCGTCGGCATCGATCTCGGGACCACGAACAGCCTTGTGGCTTACATGGACCTGACCGCCCCGAAGATCATCCCCGGTGAGGATGGAGACAGGCTCGTCCCGAGCGTCGTCACGTTCACCGAGACCGGTGACATCATCGTCGGCAACGAAGCCCGCAGAATGCTGATCACGAGCCCGGAACGGACCGTGTACTCGGTGAAGCGGCTGATGGGCCGCGGGGTGGACGACGTCCAACACGAACTCGAACTCTTCCCGTTCCATATTGCGCCGGGATCCGAAAGCGTGATCCGCCTTCAGCTCGGCGAGGTGCAGTTCACGCCTCCGGAAATCTCCGCGTTTGTCTTGCGCCAGTTGAAGCAGAATGCTGAGGCCTACTTTGGCGAACCGGTGACGATGGCGGTGATCACGGTTCCGGCCTACTTCAACGATGCGCAGCGGCAAGCGACAAAAGATGCGGGACGGATCGCCGGACTCGACGTTATGCGCCTGGTCAACGAACCGACCGCGGCATCGCTCGCCTATGGATTGGACAAGCGTGAGAACGGAATCATCGCCGTATACGACCTCGGCGGCGGCACCTTCGATATTTCGATTCTCAAGCTGCACGACGGGATCTTCGAGGTGCTTGCCACCAACGGCGACACGCATCTCGGCGGCGACGATATCGATAATCTGCTGATCCGCATTGGGCTGGAAGATATCGCCGCCGAGTGGGGCGAAGACGTTTCGGGAGATCAAGCCGCGGTTCAACTCCTGCGCCGCGCTGTTATCAAGGCGAAGGAGCAGCTCTCATTCGTTCCCACCGCGACTATCGAACTCGAGTACGACGGCCACCGCTATAAACGCGAAATCTCCCGCGGGCTGCTGGAAAAACTGATTGCACCGATTGTGGACCGCACGCTCGGACCGTGCCGGACCTGTCTCGCCGATGCTGGAGTGACGGTCGATCAGATTGACGAAGTCGTTATGGTTGGCGGCTCGACACGGATTCCGCTAGTCCGGCAGGCGGTGGAGAATCTCTTCCGTACGAAACCCCACACCGAACTGAATCCGGACGAAGTCGTGGCGCTCGGTGCCGCGGTTCAGGCGGCGATTCTTTCCGGTGATGTCGAAGATAAGCTGCTGCTCGATGTGACGCCGCTATCGCTCGGCATCGAGATCATGGGGGGCATCGTATCGAAGCTCATTCACCGCAATTCGACCATTCCGGCCAGCGCTACCGAAGCGTTCACCACCGCTGTCGATGGGCAGAAGAACGTGCTGATCCACGTGGTACAGGGTGAGCGCGAACTCGTGAAGGACTGCCGCAGCCTCGCGCGATTCGATTTGAAGGATATCGAGCCCATGCCGGCCGGAATGGCTCGCATCGAGGTGCGATTCCTCATCGATGCAAACGGTATTTTGAACGTCACGGCGCGGGATCAGCGCACGGGCAAAGAGCACAGCGTGGATGTGAAGCCATCCTACGGCCTGACGGACGATCAGGTGGAGGCGATGATTCTGGAGTCGTACGAGAAAGCCGAGTCCGACCTGCAGGAACGCCAGGTTCGCGAAGCTCGTCTCGAAGCGGACACCATCCTCGCGGCGGTCGAAAGGGCGCGTCAGAACGAGGCCTGGTTCGACCTGACCGGCGAAGAGCGGGCGGCCATCGACAAGAACGTGAATGAACTGCTGGTGGTCTACCACTCCGACGACTACCTGTTGATCCGGGCGAAGATCGACGAGTTGAACCACGCCACTGCGAAACTCGCCGAGAATATGATGAACACCGCGGTTCGGGGAGCGCTGAAAGGAACCAAGATCTGATGCCGAAGCTAACCTGGGATCAACCCGACGACATCGCCCTTGCCCTGGCGGAGAAGTTTCCCGAGATCGACCCGACCCATATCCGCTACACGGATATGCACAAGTGGATTACCGAACTCGATGATTTCGACGATGATCCGATAAAGTCGACGGAGGGCAAGTTAGAAGCGATCCAGATGGCGTGGCTCGACGAATATCAGGACGCGCACTGACCGTCCATTCCCTAGCCGCGAAGATACTCTTCTAGTCCGTAGCCGCCGCTACCGAACCCTTCACCAGCGGGCGGATCTGCGAATCGAGTTCCTCATAGGTCATCTTGCCCGGATGATACAGGCGGATGATCCCCTTGCCGTCCACCAGCACGATCGTCGGCGTTGTGCTTGCGCCGTAATCCCGGAACGTCTCGGCACTCACCGGAACCTGCACGCCGGAGATTCTGGCAGCATAATACTTTCGCCAAACTTCATCGATGTACTTCAACTCGGCTTCCGGGCTCGCCTCTTCGCCCTGTGCGGCATACCCGAAGCGCTGCGTCGGCGCGACGATCGCGAGATGACTGCCGTACTCCAACGCGATCCCCGAAAGCACCGGAACCTCCGCCTTACAATCGCCGCACCAGTGCGCCCAGAAAAAAAGCAGAACCGGGCGGCCCTTCAGCTCCGCGAGCGTCTGCGGTTTGTGCCCCACATACTCACGAACGTCGATCCGCGGCGCCGGCTTCCCACGAAGGGTCAACAGGTTGATGTTTTTCTGAATCCGCGCCCGGATCGAGGTCGCGTAGTAGCGCTTGAGTTCCTGATGCAACAGATCGACGGCCTCGGAACGCGCGCCGCGGGCCGCTAATACATTTGCTCGAACCTCAATCGCGGCGCCGAGTGCAATCGGAAGGTGGCGTTCTTCGTCGAGGCGCTGGTTCTTCAACGCAACAAGACACAGGTCGTAAGTTTTCTGCGCGTACGCTTCTGCCCGATCATACTGTTTCGCGTCGAGCGCTCCCCGGGCGAGCCACGACATCGCTTCGAGCAACTCCGGCGTAACACCCTGCTGTTTTTTATACGCTTCCACCTGAGCATCGCCGCGCGCCAGGTTACCCTCGGCGAGCGATTCACGTACGTCGCGAATGATGGCGGAGGATGCCGTGGACGCGGCGAGAAGCGCGTAGGAAATCAGCCTCTTTTGCATTTCAACCTCTTTGCGGCGACGGAGCCGTTACGGCAACAGGCGGCCGCCGTCGACTACGATGGTCTGGCCGGTGATGTACGATCCGCGATCGCTCGCCAGCAGCAGAGCCACCTCCGCAATCTCAGCGGGTTGCCCCAGATGCTGCACCGGTTGATTGGCGAGGATCTCGTCCACCTTGCCTTCGCCCTTCCAGTAGTATTCGCTCAGCACCGTCTGAATCAGCCCCGGAGCGATCGCGTTTACCCTGACTCCCTTTGGTCCCAGTTCGTACGCGTAGGACTGGGTCATCATAATCAGAGCCGCTTTCGTCATGCTGTACAGCATGCCGTGATGTTGCGGCCGCAAGCCGGCAATCGACGCTATATTGATGATCGAACCCCACCCGCGGTTGCACATTCCCGGCGCAATCGCCCGGATCAACCGGAACGCGCTTTTGAGGTTGATTTCGACCATCTTGTCGAACTTCACCTCGTCCACATCGAGCACGGGTTCCTGCGCGATGTTCGTAGCGGCGTTGTTAACCAGGATGTCGACCTTTCCGAATTGCGAAAGCGCTCCGTCCACAAGCCGCTTCAGATCGTCAGCCCGGCCCACGTGGCATGCCGATGGCACAATCCGCCCCGGCACTCCAGTTGTCTCCGCCGCCACTTGCTCAAGGGTCTCCTGCTTTCGGCCGCAGATGATGGCCGTCGCGCCCTCGCGCGCAAATACTTGCGCAATGGCTTTTCCGATGCCGCGGCTCGCCCCGGTGACGATCGCGACCTTCTCCTGAAGAGCCGGTGTCATATGGATAAAAGTTTGTGAGCGTATTTCAGGCTGGCTTCGACATCCTCAAGTTCGCGCTGCGCTGCCATCTCCTTTGAAGGGGGCGGCTGAGGCGTGCGCGGCTTGCCGTTCTCGACGAGTTTCAGGAACCGGCTGAACTCCCAGGCCGGTGTCGTGCGATAGCCGTCCCAGAACTTCGCATCGAGATAGGGATAGATGCGCGGCTGCGTGACGATGACCTCCAGAGACAACGCGCGCCCTGGGCACCACTGCTCGTACTTGTGCACATAATCGTCGATCCCGATGTTCCCTTCTCCCATGCGCACCCATTGAACGGCCGCGCCTTCGGGAACGGGCCAGACCGCGGAGTCCCGTATGTGGCTGGTGAGAACGTAGGGATGCAGCGTCTCGAGCGTGAGGTGCGGATCTTCCAATGCCCAAACCGGATTGCCGGAATCCAGGCAAACGCCGACGAAATCCTTCCCCGCCTCCTCGACCAGGCGCTTGAGTTCCCGCGCCTGCATATCCCCGGCATGGTTTTCGATTGCGATCTTCTTACCGCTGTCCACGACCTGCGATCGCACGGAACGCAGCACCTTCACGGTGTCATCGATGCGCGCATCGATACCGCCGGGCGTAGTCCGATCGGCGAACGTGCCGAGCACACAGCGAACGATCGGCGAGCCGATGGTCTGCGCCGCGTGCAACATCCGGGCGATCTGCTCTTGAGCCGTCCCTTGCGCCGGATCGAAAGCCTTGGATGTCGGGCAGATCGAACGCATGCCGATTTCGATTTCGATACCGAGCGGCTCCGCGTGCGCCCGTACTTGGCGGAGATGTTCGTCTTCCAGATTCCCGAGAAACCGGATCTCGGAGAAATGGACGACTTTGGCCTTCCACTTCGCGCAAAAATCGAGCATTTGGAAAGGCGTCCAGTTCTGGGATCGAACGCTGAAGAGATCCACTCCCAGGCGTACGCTGGATGGGGCCGCAAACAGCCCTGGGGCTGCGGCGGCGGCCACGAATAGGTCGCGACGGGTCATTTTAGACTATGATGGCACGGCCAGCCGCGATCGTGACGGCGACGTTCCGTCCGGAGTCCGAGTCAAACTGACGCGGGATTCAGCCCTGTGAACGCTGCTGTTGCGATTGCGAATAGGCGATTCGGGCGCTCTCTTGATAGGCGAACTGGAAATCCTTCACCGAATCGAGCGAACCGGTATCTGCAAGCGCCGCGGCGGCGCCCGAAGTATCGCCGTTTTGCGCACTGTTCACCGCCTTCGCCAGCGAGTTGAGAACCTTCCCGATATCCTCGATTTCGCCCTTGTCGAGAGACCCGTCCACCTGGATGTTCACTGAGGTCGACGAGGAAGCCGCGGATCTGGAATAGTTCAGAGTGCCGCCCTTCTTTTGCGCGCTGTACGAATCCGATTGCAACTCCTCGAGTGCGGAAAACGAAATGGTCACTGTGTCGCCATCCGCCGTTGTCAGCTTCAGGGCTCCTGTTTGTTGTGCCTCAGCCTGGAAGCTGGTGGCTACAGCACGCGAGTATCGCGCTGCAGACCTCACCGGGAACTGGCGATTGGAATACACACGGCTGGGCAGAGCCGCGGCATCCCCGTTGATTCTTCCAATCACGGGTCGCTCCTCTCTCGTTCATCTCATCGGACCGGAGGAACGTTCTGAGAGCGAATCTCGCGCCGTCAAATACTCAAGGTCTTCAAATACTCGCGGAACGCACGGCCCAGGTCGTTCCGCTTTAGCGCAAACTCGACGGTTGCCTTTAAAAAGCCGAGCTTGTCACCGGCATCATAGCGCGTGCCTTCGAATTTGTATCCGTAGATCGGCCTGCTGCGAAGCATGTACTTGAGAGAGTCTGTAAGTTGGATTTCGCCGCCGCGTCCCGGCTCCACGCTCTCGATCGCATCGAAGATCTCCGGAGTCATGATGTAACGTCCGATGATCGCCAGATTCGACGGAGCATCTTCGGCCTTCGGCTTCTCCACCATGTTGCGGATGCGGAACAGACGGTCGCGCCCGCCGTTGTGCAGCACGGGTTCGGCATCCACGATTCCGTAGGCCGGGATCATATCCTGCGGCACTTCCATTAGCGCCACCACCGACGCGCTATAGAACTCGTAAACGTCGAGCAACTGCCGCAGCGCCGGCACCTCCGAATCGATGACGTCGTCCGAGAGGATGACCGCAAACGGCTCAGGACCGACCAGTTCGCGGGCGCGCAAAACAGCGTGCCCCAACCCGAGCGCTTCCTTCTGCCGCACGTAGGCGACGTTGATCATGTCCGAAACATTCCGGACGATGTTCAACAGATCCTTCTTCGATCGCGACTCGAGCAGGTGTTCAAGTTCGAAGCTCACATCGAAGTGATCTTCAATCGCGCTCTTTCCGCGCCCCGTAACGATGATGATGTTCTGAACGCCGGAATGAATGGCCTCTTCCACCCCGTACTGGATCAGAGGCTTGTCCACGAGCGGCAGCATCTCCTTGGGCTGCGCTTTCGTGGCGGGCAGGAACCGTGTCCCCAACCCGGCTGCTGGGAAAACGGCTTTGCGGACCCTGGGTATCACGCCTCCCATTGTACGATCCATGGTCAAGCGATCCCCCGTCATAGGCTGTGGGCTAAGCTCAACCATGGACCCCCGAATCGGGAGGCTGACTCGCGGCCGCCGGCGAATTCTATCGAGAAGGCAGCCGACGAGCAGTACCGCCAAGGCCATTTCGCGAGAGCTTTGGGTGATGTACCGGCAGATTGCCGATGGCGCTAATTCGCCGCCGACCGTCTTCGCTAAGATCGGCGGCATCTATGCCACCGAAGCTAACTTCAAAGCCGCTCGTGAGTGCGTCCGCAAAGGGTTGGCGCTTGCGCCGCAGAATCCGGATTTGCTTCGGTTGGCGGCCGATGCCGCCGAACGCCCCACCGAACGGCTCCTTGCTCGAAATGCTTATCTGGGAACTGCAAAAGGCCATGACCATCGCGAGGCCGCAGAGGCGGAATTGCATTTGCTCGAAGCGATTGGCGATCGCGCGGCGTTCGAACCGTTGATGCCAGCCGGCAATCCTCAGCGAGCACACGAAAGAGACTCGGCACACCGCTCTCCTTCACGATGCGGGTCGTGATGCGAGATGGCATGTGCCAAGGATACCCTTGGGCGCCTCCCCGTTACAGATCGGACAGGGTCAGCTTCGCTTCGGAGTACTGCCATGCCGCTTCGAACTGCGGCTGCACCCATTCACTGCCGGGCTTCTTCTGAGCTTTGAGGGCTTCGAGCAATCCGTACAGCGCCCGAGGGCTGCGGGGATTCCTCCGCAGATCCTCCCGAAAGACGGCTTCGGCCTCATCGAACCGTCCCGCCCGCAATAGCTCTGCTCCAAGCGACTCACGCAGCGAGTAGTACCACGCGGGAGGCTCGTCGTAAGGAATAGAGTCCTGTGCCGCGACAGCAGTCTTCCAGGCCGCGATCGCTGCAACCCGATCGCCGGAAGCGGACGCGATGCGCGCCGCAGCTTCGGCTTTCGCCAGCCGCAGAACCTCGCCCAGACCGTTCACTCCCCAAGGCCAATCCGCGGGCAGTTGGGCGGACTCCGTTTCGAACGCGTCCTCTTCCGCTTTTGCGCGCGTCGTGTCGCCGCGCCCGGCATACGCAGATCCGCGCGCGAAGTGCCAGAACGCGTGCATGAGCGCGAACTTCGACGCGGGCTCGGCACTGTCGAGAACGCGGTCCCAGCGATGGAACCGGAGATCGATCAGGATCGGCAGCGCGAGAAAGGGCTGAGCCATCGGAATCTGCTCGGCTACCGGCGCTACATTTTCGGCGATCTGGTCCGCGAGCTTCCGCGCTTCCGAGTACCGGCCCTGGGCGGCACGCGCCACCATAAGGAAGTGCAGGTTGTGCGTGTAGTACATCGCCGCGTACATCGTTTGCTCCGCACCTGCCAGCTTCATGTAATTGCGATCGGCTTCGGCCGCCTGTTCATTTGCCTGCGCCACCGTTTCATAGTCTCCGAGCTGAAGATAAATATGCCCGGGCATGTGTACCAGGTGACCCGCCCCGGGAGTGAGTTTGCCCAGGCGTCCTGCGCTTGCAAGCGCTCGCTCGGGATTCGGCGACGCTTCGACCGCGTGAATGTAGTAGTGGTTCGCGCCTATGTGATCGGGTTTTCGCCGGATCACGCTCTCGAGCACCGACACGATCTCGAGCGTGCCGCCGGCCGGCTTGCCGTCACTGGTCCACAGCTTCCACGGATTCAAATCCATTAGCGATTCCGCAAACAGGGTGGCTGCGTCCAGATCGTCGGGAAAGCGTCGAGTCAACTCGCGCATCCCGTTGGCATAGTCGGCCGCCAGTTTCTTCAGGTCCGCTTTCGGATTGCCGGAGTAGCGTTTCGACAGCACTTCGATATAGGCACGTTCGTTCTCGGGCGCGTCCTTGGCGAGGCTCAGCGCTCTCTGCACGGCTTCGTAGGCAATCTTTTCGTGTTCCGCGTCGACATCCATATTGATGTTCGGCCCCGAAGCCAACGCGATACCCCACAACGGCATTGCGGCTTTCGGGTCGAGTTCCGCGGCCCGTTGAAACGACCGCACCGCCTCCTCGTGATTGAAGGCGTACACGAGCGTGAGCCCTTGATCGAAGAAGCGTTGGGCTTCAGGATTAGCCGTTTGAATGGGATGGTGATGGTGGCCCATGCCGGGCAGGATCATGGCGGGTTTGGGGCCCGCCGGGTTGTCGTGCTGGTGTTGGGCAGCCGCGAAAGTAGCGAACACTAACGCGGCGGACAATGTTATGACTGACTGTAGGCGCATCGACGCCGCCCTCCCAGAGTTTCTGAACAAACTGCCTGTTCATCTACCATAGAAAATATGTCAACTACCCCGCGCGTCGAGCAGGAGAAACCGGCTGTCGAGCAGGCGATGCAACTCGAGAAGGACTACCTGCTCCAGAACTACAGCCGTTACCCGATCCTCCTGGTTCGCGGCAAAGGCGCGTACGTATACGATACGTCCGGCAAGCGGTATTTGGATCTGATCTCCGGTATCGGTGTGACGGCGCTCGGCCACGCGCACCCGCGCATCACGCAGATCATTCGCCAGCAGGCTGGTCTCCTGATCCACACTTCGAACCTGTACTATCACGAGTACCAGGGCCGCCTCGCCAAACGAATCTGCGAGATCAGCGGCTTGCAGCGCGTGTTCTTCTCGAACTCGGGCACCGAGTCGATGGAGGGCGCGCTGAAGATGATGCGCGCTCACGGCCGCAAAATCAACGAAGAGAAGATCGAGATCGTTTCCCTCGAAAACTCCTTTCACGGACGTTCGATGGGTGCGCTGTCGGTAACTGGGCAACCCAAATACCGTCACGATTTTGAGCCGTTGCTGCCGGGCGTTCGCTTCGTTCCGGCGAACGATCTGACCGCACTGAAACAGGTGGTCGGCGACAAGACTGCCGGAATCTGCATCGAGGCGATTCAGGGCGAGGGCGGGATCTACGCGATGGGCGAGGACTACCTGCGCGGCGCGCATGAGCTCGCCGACAAGTATGACGCGTTGTTGCTATTCGACGAGATCCAGTGCGGTGTCGGGCGTCCCGGCACTTTCTTCGCTTACCAACT
This sequence comes from uncultured Acidobacteriota bacterium, assembly GCA_963720745.1. GTDB lineage: Bacteria > Acidobacteriota > Terriglobia > Bryobacterales > Bryobacteraceae > TMP-7. Next base: position 1,354,485 of record CAVRGO010000001.1, on the reverse strand, counting down.
CGCCGAACCGCACGTGATGCCGGACATCATGGTGGCGGCAAAGCCGATCGGCTGCGGGCTTCCGCTCGGCTTCATCGCAGCCAACGAAAGAGCCGCCGCCGCGATCGGGCCGGGAATGCACGGTTCAACTTTCGGCGGTGGTCCACTGACGTGCCGCGTCGCGCTCGAAGCCATCGACATCATCGAGGCGCTGCTCCCGTCGATCACGCACGTGGGCGGCTACTTCCGTATGCGGCTGACGGAGTTGGCACGGCATTTCCAGTTCGTCAGGGAAGTTCGGGGGACAGGGCTGATGATCGGCGTCGAGTTGGATTTCCCTTGCAAAGAGGCGGTCACGTACGCGATGGAAGAGGGAATGCTGATCAACGTGACTCACGACACGGTGATTCGCATGCTGCCGCCCTACATCTTGAGCGAACAGGATGTGGACCGCGCGATCGCCGGCATCCAGAAGATTTTCCGGCGATTCGCGAACGCGCGCCAGCAGCATTAAGCTCCGGAACAAAACGAACCCAACTACTCGTGGGACTCACGCCAGAGCGCGACTGCTGATTCAAAACCGGGTTTCTCGAGCGTCGAGTTCAACTCCAGCACTTCTTCGAGCACGCGTCCGGGTCCCCGTTTTGCAGAACGAACCCACGGGCGGCGAGCATCTTCGGCAGCACCTCATCGCCCAGCCAACGCTTGACCGCCGCCCAGGTACCGGCGTTACTGCCGAGTTGCTCGGACAAGATCCACTTTGTTTTGAGAATGTTCCGAATCACACGGCGGCGCTCGTGGTATGCCGGATAACCTACGTCGAGAAGCCGCCCCAGGATATCGCCGTCGTCCGCTCCCCGCCATTCGAAGCCACGGCGGGCCAGGTAGAACGGATCCAGCGTGTTCGAAGGGACCGGCGGCAACAGCATCCACCCGCAACTCATCAGGTGGTGCGGCCACTCCGGATCCGGCATATCGACCACCGGGAACATCCGAATCTCCCAGGGGTTCCTGAGCGAGGTCTGCTCCGGGCGGCGAAGCGCGATCTGCCGGGCGGACGAGAGAAAATCGCCCTGGATTTCAAAAGGCTCCCAACCCTCGTCGCCGAGCGTCTGCAACTCGACCACAAACTGGTCGCGGGGAGCATAGAAATCCATGACGACCGTCCGACAGTCGTAGCCGTGATTCATCGATTGCAGATCTCCGGGCTGCTTGCCTGCGCGTCTTGATGATAGCGGTTTGGCGTCAGCACGGAGCGGGGAAGCGGCGGACTATTGGAACGTTGCGCGCCGCGACTTTAGGTATTCGAGGTATTCCGAGAGTTTCAACGGCAGCCGGGCCCCTTTTTCCATCTGCCGCTGAACAGCGCGTTGGTATCGCCGAAGAGTTTCGCGCTTGTTCCCGTCGGTGAATTCGCAGCTTTCGATGTCCAGCAGGATTTCGATCTCCCAGGGTCGAAATGTGTTGCGGTTGAGGCTGCCGCGCAACAATTCCTGAATGAGCCGGTTGAATTGCGCCAGCACCGCCTCGCAGTCGGGAAGAGTATCGATCATCAAGAACCCATATCGTCAAAATTCGGGCAAGTTTCAACGATCCGTTTTCGACAGGATTCACGCGATCTCCAAATGTAGCGGCTCCAGGAACAACCCAGTCCCCGGCGACCGGCTGGCGGATGCGAGTCAGTAAACCGGAATCGTAACAAAACGAACAACTTGTCAGGAAGGATCACGATATGCAAAAACTCCAGAGCGTACTGGCGCCGGTTCTTGCGGCGGCGATTTTTTGTGGCCCACAAGTGAAGGCGGAGGATCTCGTCCTGCACGACGGCACTCCGGTCCGGCTGCGCCTGAACCGGACCATCTCTTCGTCCGATTCCCGCACCGGTGACACGATCGATTTCGAAGTACTCGACGATGTGAAAGTCGGCGATGTCGTGGTGATTCCTCGAAATGCGGTGGCGCTGGGAGCCGTGACTGAAGCGAAGGCCAAGGGCCGTATCGGCAAATCGGGGAAACTCAACGTGATGATCGACTTCGTCCGCACCTTGACGGACGAAAAGGTGGCGCTCCGCGGCGTGCGCGAAACTCAGGGCGGCGGCCGCACCGGCGCAATGACAGGTGCGATGATTGCCACAAGCCTCGTGGTGTGGCCCGCCGCGCCGCTGTTCCTCTTCATGCACGGCAAGGACATCACTATCACGAAAGGGACCGAGATCACGGCATACGTGAACGGCGAGATCCAACTCGACGAAGCGAGAGTCTTGAAAAAGCAGCGGAAGATCTAATTCATGGCCGCCAGGTAGCGATGGATCGCTTCGATCTGTTTCAACACATCGCCGCGGTCCACCGAGCCGGGGGCCTTCTCCAGGTAAGTCTCCAAATCCGAAACGGCAGCCCGGTAACGATGCAGTTGGAGGCTCATAACTGCCCGCTGTTTGAACTCCTCCGCTCCCGCCGCTCCGTTCTCGATCACCAGGTCAAAGATGCGCAGCGCCTTTTCGAACTCGCCTGACCGGGCGTAAATGCCCTTCATGTTTTGCAGCATACGCAACGCGATCTGGCGGGGACTGGCCGGCGCGAACGCCGAACTCTGGGGTTCGGTTCCGAACCGCTCGGCGACGAGTTGCACGCAATCCGCTTTCGACAGGAAGCGGCCTCCATGGAAAGCATCGATGTACACGTTGAGGTCGCCGTCATCGAACTGCACGACGAAGTGCGAGGGAAGCGCGATGCCGACGACCGGCTTGGCTAACCGCCGCGCGACTTCGATATACACCACCGAAAGCGTGATGGGGATACCGAGGCGCCGGTCGAGCACATCGTTCAGACAGCTGTTTCGAATGTCGTAGTACTGTTCAGCGTTTCCACGTAAGCCAAGCGTGCGGAACAGTTGGATGTTGGTCGCCTCGACGAAGCGCCGGTTGTCGCCGAGATCGCCAGTCCTGGCCGCGATCTCGAAGGCAATGTCGTCCAGCAGCCGCAGCCACGGAGTGGGATCGAGGTTCGGATATTCCAGACGCGCGATATCCAATGCGACTTTATCGAGGCCGGCCGACAAATCATTGGCCCTGAGGAGTTCCACGAGATCGCGCACAGCTTCTGCCCCGCAACCTAGAATAACAACTTGGATGCGGAAAGCCCTCTTATTGCATGCCCTCGCAGTACTAGGAGTTGCACAGCAGCAGTTCGCGGTTGTGAAGAGCGATGCAATGCGCGGTGCGACGATCCGCGAGGACCGGCTCTACACCTGGGGAAAGCAGCTGCTCGAGTGGAATTTGAAGTCTGGCACTTCAAAGAAGATCGCAGAATCGAGGGATGGCGGCTTCGGTGAAGGCGGTTGCGCGGGACCATCGGGCGAGGTCTATCTACAGGACGGGCCGCAGGCCGGTCCGCTGGTGGTCATTGAAATGGGGAGTGCTCGCGCGGAGTGGGACCCGAAAGTGGAAATGCACGATTGCACCTTTACTCCGCTCCTCGGCCAAAAAGGCTTGCTGATTACGGATCACTTCGGGCAGGTCCGGTTCTATGAGGGGCGCGGCGTGTACACCGAGATCTATTCGTTCTACACGCCCTCGCGGCAGGCGGGGTTGCTACTGACAGACATCAACGGCGACGGGTTGCCCGATATCGTTTGCGGCAACTACTGGATCCGCAGTCCCGCCGAGTTTGATTTGCCGTGGCGCCTGTTCGCCATCAACCTCCGGCACGAGAAGCCCGATTCGGCGACCATGCGACTGGCACGCATCGGCAACCATCTGTACGAAGCGCAGGCGCATGCCGCGGAAGGCGCTCTGTTCCTCTATACGCCTTTGCCAGATCCGACCCAGCGCTGGGCGGAACAGGTGGTGATACGAGGCCTGCATTATCCACACGCCCTCGCCGCCGCCGAGAACGGGGTCGTCGCCGGCGAGAATCATGGCCCAGGGTCCCGGTTATTTTATGTGGGCGAAGGCATGCCTCCCCGGCAAATCGGCACGACGGACGGCGTACACTCGGCGTTCTTTGTCGAAGGCCGCGTGCTCACCGTGGGCGCGCATTCCATCCGGTGGTGGACGATCCCTGGTCAGCGCCGTAAGTAGGCATCGTTGCCCGTTCTCCAATCCTCGCGCGGCGGCGAGAAAAGGTCGGTACCCACCGAGTCCTCGAGCGCTTCGGCGCTGTGCGGAACATTGCCGGGAATCCGCAGCGCTTCGCCGGCACGCACGATGATCTCCTTGCCTGCCACGATGAACTTCAACGCGCCCTGCTCCATCATCGAGATCTGTTCGCTTTCGTGATGGTGTTCGGGCACCAGGCACCCCTTTTTGAGGTACACCTTCGCGACCGTCATGCGGTCGCCGTAGATCACGCGGCGTCCGAATGTCGGATTGAGTTCTTCCTTTTCGACCGAGTTCCAGTCGTACAGTTGCATCCGTTGCCTCCTGGCCTGAACCATCCGGTATAGCACGGGGCGCACCCTTTCCGTGAGACCCTTAACGAAAACGGGCATGTTCACTCAACGGCTGTTGCTCACTCTGGCCATGGCGGGCGGTTGCTGGCCGGCCCAGCGGATTCTCAGGCAAACCGACGTGTTTCACTTCGGGACCGAAGGATACGCGAGCTTTCGAATTCCAGCGATCGTCACCGCTCCTAATGGCGCGCTGCTCGCCTTCGCCGAAGGCAGAAAGGAGAACAGCAGCGACCCCGGCGGAGGGGATATCGATCTGGTGTACAAGCGGAGCACGGACAACGGCGCGACGTGGTCCAGATTGGCTGTTCTCGATGATCCTGGCGACCGTTGGGCCGCATCGAATCCTACTCCGGTCACGGATCGCGAACGCAAACGTGTGTGGATCGTCTTCAATCGTTGGGAGCCCGGAATGGGCACGGAACGCGCGAGGCCCGGGACGTCGAACAATCAGACGTGGATCCGGTACAGCGACGATAACGGCGCTACATGGTCGGCCGCGCGCGACATCACGCGCAGTGCCCGCGATTACAACGTCTGGGGTGCGATGTTCGCCGGACCGGGTGGCGCCATCCAGACTCGCACCGGACGATTGATGATTCCCGCCGCGATGAAATTCGACGAACATTTCGTTATGGCGACGTTCGGCGCGTTCGATGGACCGCTCGATGTCCTCCGTGCGTATGTGCTCTACAGCGACGATCACGGAGAGACATGGGCGCGCGGGTCGCTGGTACGGGCCTTCACGAACGCAAAATCAACTGGTTGAACTGTCCGATGGAGCGATCCTGATGGATGCCCGTCAGGGTAATGGCGACCATCGCTGGTTCGTCAGCAGCATGGATGGCGGAGACACCTGGTCTGCGCCACGGCCCGGCGAGAAGGTTACGCCGGTTGCAACCGCCATCGAAAGGTATGACGCCGATCACATTCTCTGGTGCGGACCGTCCGGTCCAGGCCGCAACCGACTGGTGATGCGTGTCAGCCGGGATGAAGGGCAAACATTCAGAGATGAGCGCGTTCTGTATGGCGGACTGGCAGCTTATTCGGACATCGCGATCCTCGCCGATCGGACCGTAGGAGTGCTGTGGGAGCGAGGCGTCAGCCAAGGCTACGAGTTCATCACGTTCATCCGGATGGATCGAGCGTTTCTGAACCTGGAACCCTGAGGTCGGGCTAAAACGGGCGCTTGAACGGCCGAAGCTCGAACTTGTGCGGATCGAGTCCCTTCGCGGTCAACTGGCGGATGCAGTCGGTGGGCGTATCGCCGACGGCTGCGATGCGCCGCAGCGGCATGGTATCGCGATCGTAGATCTCCATCGCGATCCATTTACCTGCCAGAACGAGTTGTTGCGTCAGCGTCAGCCGGTCGGGCTCCGCGCCTATCAGATCCGTCGGAGTCAGAATTTCTTCAGCTCCTCGACTAGCGCCTTCAAACCGCGCTTGCGATAGATCTGCACGAGCCGTTGTTCTTCGGGCGACGGCGCCATCGTCGGCTGGAGCCCGCTGCGCGCCATCTCTGCGCGAGTGGGAATCCAAAACCGCCCGTCGGAGTATTCCACCGAATTCACGAATCCGGACATGGCTCGAATGGCAGTGCCTTGTGGGAACCGCAGCGCCGTGTCCTGAACGATTTGGGTCTTCTGCCCGGGACCGAGATTCAGATCGGCAGGCATGGAGCCTGCCATGAACCGGCGTCCCTGCTGGTCCTCGACCACCCAACCCATTTCGAAATATCGGACGGGGCGGGTGCTGCGATTGCGGATCTCGATGCGCGGCATCCGAGCCTCGTTCCCCGCCACGCGGGCCATTCCGGTGACGGGCTCCACAGGCGCATCCGGGAATTGCACGAACGCGAACTGCACCTCGCGCTCCGGTTCATAAGTGGTAGCGCGGCTGCCGCGGACCATTTGTATGCCGGGTTGAGGCCGGTCGCCGGCGCGCGCGAGACTGGTGAGGATTTCGCGCTGAAGACCGTCGGTGCCGGCCTGCTCGAGAATCGTTTTGAAGTACCTGCGGTCGCGCTGCGCCTCCAATTCCCAAACGGTCATCGAGCGGCGGCAGGCGAGTTTATCCGGGCCGTAGAACGACAGGTCGTCGAACAGCACACCGTCGAGGCCGACCTGCACCACGGCGTTCTCGCCGCCTTGAATCGGGCGCAACAGACGAAGATCGATCCGCACCGGGAACGTTTCGCCGGGCGCGATATCCAGGCTTGGAACGGAAACCGAACCTTTACCTCCCGGTGTGACTTCCTGCGCCAGGACCATGAGCGTCACGCCGCGGATCCGCTTCTGGCTGGTGTTGCGCAGCGACAGCGAAGTATGAAGGTCGAGCACCATCGCGCCGCCGCGCGCGACGGATTGCGATTGTCCCCAGTCGGCGGAGAATGGCGAAACGACGGCCACCGGCGCATCCTTCGGAAAGTCGATTTTGAGCGAACCTCGCGCATCGGGCTGCGCATGGAGCAGCGCACCAACCAGCCATGCGCCGGCGAGGACCGCGAACCTACTGCGCGTAAACATTGGTGATGGTCACCTGGCCAGTATCGTCATCGACGTAGCGGGCGCGAAGCGAACCCCCGGTATTCACAACCACGACGGTAGGAGTCGAACCAGGGTTCATCATCGTCATTGCCGCGCCGTTTTCCTGAATTTCAATGCCGTTGCGCGTGGCCTCGAGCGCGACTCCGCTTTCAATGGCCGCCGGCGCGTGATTCAGAATCCGCGTGACCCCGCGGGCGAGCGACTCGCGCTGCTCCTGTGGGGTATTGAGATAAAAGCCGAGGACCAGCAGCGCCGCAAGCCCGGCGGCCGCAAGCGCCGGGCGCCACGCCATCCAACGTGGGTGGGCGCGGTGGGGAACGTCCACGCACTCACCCGCTTCCAGGCCCACGCGAATATTCGCCGTCATCTCGGCCGCCAACCGGTTCCAGTCCAGGCCCGGCGGGAGTTCCGCGGCGGCCTGCCGGACCCGTTCCCGATCGTCACGGAATTGCCGGACCAAATCCCGGCAGGAAGGGCACCCTGAAACATGGCGGGCCATGCCCAGCCGCTCCACCCATCCTGCTTCGCCACCGGCAAAGAGCGCGATCTGGCGTTCGTCCGGGTGCCTCATGACTTCCTCTTTTCCAGGTACCGCCTGAACTTCGTTCGAGCGTTTGCGATATGCGAACGCACGGTGGCTTTGGAACAGTTGAGATGCGCCGCTACCTCTTCGGCCGGCAAGCCTTCGACGTCACGGAGCAGCAGCGCCGTCCGCTCCCGCTCGGTGAGGGTGTCGAGGCCGGCTTCCAGGTACTGCTCCCGCTCGGTTCGGAGCACCACCTGCTCTGGACTTTCGGAATGCGGTGCGGTGATCGGATCCGGCACTTCGTCGATGTCGCAGAAGCTCACCCGCCCGTGCCGCCGCAAAAAGTCGATCGCCGTATTGGTGGCGATCCTCGATAACCAGTGGGCCGCCTTGTCCAGGTCCTTGATCTGGTCCTGCCGCTGGAGGGCCTTGATAAACGCCTCTTGCGTAAGGTCCTGCGCGTCGTCCACGTTACCAACGATACGGTAGATAAGCAGGAACACGCGACGCAAGTTATCGGAAACAAAGCGATTCTGCGCTTCCAGCGAACGCTCGAGCCCCAGATCGGGCAGCATGGGTCCGGATTGGTCGTTCATCCGAACCTCGGCGATGGAAATGGCGGGTGCCATCTAAGAAGGAATGACGCCCGGAATTGGCGGAACGTGCAGGCGTTATCGATTTGTCTCGGAACGAGCATCCGCTTTCCCCAGTTTACGACCGGACGAGGGCGCGCGACTTGATTCCGATTGCGGTGAGCGGGGCCCCATGCGAACCTGAGTTTAATATGAGACCCGTTGCCGTTATCGGGATCGGAAAAACCAAATTCGGCGCTTTTGCAGACCGCGACCTCCGATCGCTGGCGGTCGAAGCCGGACAAAAAGCACTTTCTGACGCCCGGGTCGAGCCCTCGCAGGTGGAGGCGTTCTATCTGGGGAATTTTGCGGGACCCGAGTTCGTAAGTCAAAATCATTTGGCTCCTTACATCGCTGGCGCGATGGGCATCAGCGGTGTCCCCGCCACGCGTTTCGAAGCGGCTTGCGCGTCCGGTGGATCGGCTTTCTTTCACGCGGTGTCCAGCGTCGGCGCGGGATTGTACGATGTGGTCCTGGTCGGCGGAGTGGAGAAGATGACGTCGCAGCCGACTCCGCGAGTGGCCGAGATCCTGGCCGGCGCAGGCGACTGCTGCGGCGAAGTGAAGGCCGGAGCTACGTTCCCGGCATTGTTCGCGATGATCGCGCGCCGTCACATGTACCAGTACGGCACCAAACGCGAAAATCTCGCGGCGGTGGCAGTGAAGAACCACGCCAACGCCATGATGAACGAATACGCGCACATGCACAAGCCGATCACGATCGAACAAGCGTTGATGGGCAAGCCGGTTTCCGATCCGCTGACCGTCTACGATTGTTCCCTGGTGAGCGATGGGGCCGCCGCGGTGGTGATCGCTCCGCTGGAGCGCGCGCATGAATTCACGGGCAAGCCGGTGAGGGTAATCGGCATTGCACAGACATCGGATCAGGTCGCCCTGGACCGGAAGGACGACATCACTACGTTCGCGGCAGTCCGGACGGCGGCCGAAAAGGCGTATCGAATGGCAGGCGTCGGACCTTCGGAGATACAACTGGCCGAAGTCCACGACTGCTTCACCATCGCCGAGATCATCGCGACCGAGGATCTCGGGTTCGTCGAAAAGGGGCAGGGCGGGCCGTTTGCAATGGACGGATGCACGTCCCTGCACGGGCCAAAACCGATAAATACGAGCGGGGGCCTGAAGGCGAAGGGCCACCCGGTGGGGGCGACCGGCGTCGGGCAGATCTGCGACATCGTGCTTCAAATCCGGGGCGAAGCCGGCGAGCGGCAAGTTTCCAGGCACGAGATCGGACTCGCCCAGAACCTCGGCGGGTCCGGAGCTACGGCGGTAGTCACAATCCTGTCGGCGGCGTAAACATGTCCAGCACAACTCTCCTCCCTCAACAAGCTCTGGTAGAACCGGGTAACATGCCCGGCGGAACGGTGTACACAGATACGGTCGTGTTTTCTCCGCCCGAAGCATACATAAACGATGCGCCCTATCAGATTGCTATCATCGATCTCGATGAAGGCGGCCGCCAGACCGTGCGCATCGAGGGCGACAACGTAGTGATCGGCGACCGCGTGGAGTTTGTCGATTTCCGGAACGGCATTCCCTTTTATCGAAAACCCCTATGATCGCTGAGCGCATCGAACGCCTCCGGGTGGAGGGTGCGTTTGACGTACTGGCCCGAGCGCGAGCCCTCGAAGCGCAGGGGCGCAGTGTGATTCACCTCGAGATCGGTGAGCCGGATTTCGAGACGCCGCCGAACATCGTCGAGGCAGCGAAGCGCGCACTGGACGAGGGCTGGACTCATTACGGACCTACTCTGGGCATCCCGCAATTGCGGGAAGCTGTCGCCGAGTACATCCAGGGGACGCGTGGTGTCGATACGACGCCGGAACAGGTGTGCATCACGCCGGGAGCGAAGCCGGTGATGTTCTTCAGCATGCTGGCGGCGCTCGAACCCGGCGACGAAGTGATCTACCCGGATCCGGGATTCCCGATTTACGAATCGCTGATCCGATTCTGCCGCGCGACCCCGGTTCCAGTGCCGCTGATCGAGGAGCGCGGATTCTCCTTCGACCTGAACGTCTTTCGCGATAGATTGAGCGACCGGACTACGTTTGTCATTTTGAACTCGCCGCAGAACCCCACCGGCGGCGTGATTCCGGAAGACGATATGCGTCAAATCGCGGACCTGCTTCGCGACCGGGACGTGTGGATCCTGTCTGATGAAATCTATTCGCGTATCTATTTCGGTCCGGTGCCGGTCTCGATCTCCCAATATCCCGGTATGCGAGAGAAGACCATCATCCTGGATGGATTCTCCAAAACTTATGCGATGACCGGATGGCGTCTCGGCTTTGGCGTGTTCCCCCCTCCGCTGGTGCCCGCAGTGAACAAGTTGATGGTGAACTCGAACTCATGCACCGCGACATTCACCCAACGTGCAGGCATTGAAGCGCTGCGAGGGCCGCAGGATTCTGTCGCACGGATGGTCGGAGAATTTCGCAAGCGCCGCGACACTTTTGTAGCTGGACTGAATTCGATTCGCGGATTTCGGTGTCCGGTACCGGAAGGCGCGTTCTACGCTTTTCCGAATATTACAGGGACGGGATTGAAATCCACCGAGCTTGCCGACGCGCTACTGGCGGACGCCGGGGTCGCGTGTCTGAGTGGCACCGCGTTTGGACAGTTCGGTGAAGGTTATCTTCGGCTTAGTATCGCCAACTCGCTAGAGAACCTGATGAACGCGGTGGAACGGATCCGCGCTTACTTGGGCTGACACCGCACGCACTAAATACAAAATTACATAGATACTTGTATTGTTCTCCAATACAGTGTAGTATGTATTCTTGTTGTAAGTCAGAGTCACTCGCGTCACGAGCCGGCAGTTAACGACTTACTTCGTCCTTCCTCCAAAAATGGTTTTAATTATGCGCTGTACCAGTGTATTTACACGTCTATACTTACTCGTTTTTCTGTTTATTCTTTTCCCGGCGCTTGGTTTTAGCGACGATGTTGTCCATCCCGGCACACCGTCGATTGATCGTCCGACGTTGACGGCGATCGGCGTTCAACTGCCCGTGACCGGTGACGACAACTACAACGCTACCGTCACTGTACGGTATCGCAAGACCGGGACGGCATCCTGGTCGATCGCAGAGCCGTTGTTTCGCGTTCACCCCGAAACGACGGCGCCTTATGTGATCGCGCCGCAGTTTGCCGGGAGTATTTTCGATTTGCGGCCTGCAACATCGTACGACCTGGAACTAACTTTGAAGGATCCAGACGGGAGCGTGAACAAAGTTGTTACGCTGACGAGCACAACGCGCGGCATTCCCAAGGATCCTGTTACTCCGCACCCACTGAGCGTGGACAACACCCAATCTCTGAATCAGGCACTCAGTGCGGCTCGCGCCGGAGATGTCATTTTCCTTGCGGACGGGACCTATAAGGGCCAATTCGTAATATCCAACTCCGGGACTGCCGACAATCCGATTGTGATTCGCGGCACATCCCGGGAGGGCACGATCATCGACGGTGAGGGCTGCACCGGGTGCAACGTCATCGAAGTCTACGGCAACTACGTCACGATCGAACGGATGACAGTCCGTAACGGCGAGCGCGCGATCCGGTTTCAGACCGTGGGCGCTCAAGGCGAGACGGTTCGGCGCGTACATGTCGCGAACACGCAATACGGCATCACGGGCAAATGGGATCAATACGATTTCTATATCGCGGACAACCTGCTCGAGGGCCGCTTATCGTGGCCGTTGATCTATACCGATGATGGCGGCGCGCACTCGGACGATGACGGCATCAACGTATCGGGTTGGGGTCATGTCGTCGCGCACAATCGGATTTCCGGATACGGTGATGCGATGAAGAACTCCAAGGAGGGAGCTCGGTCGGTCGATTTTTACGGCAACGATGTGCTCTGGTCGTACGACAATGGCGTCGAACTCGACGCCGCTGAAGGAAACATACGGTTGATGAGAAACCGGTTCACCAACTGCTTCATGCCGGTCAGCGTTCAGCCGATACACGGTGGGCCTGCCTACATACTGCGGAACATCGCCGTAAACAATGCCGATGAACAATTGAAGTTTCACGGGCATTTGAACCCGTGGACGGAGCCGAATGGTATCTTCGTGTACCACAACACGTTTGTGTCGCCTTATTATGCGCTGAGTCTGCAGACCAGCGCCGTAAGTCATCACTTTGCCGTTGAGAACAATATTTTCATCGGCCCGGCGAATCCCGTCGAAGATATGACCGTGGATTGGTACGGGATTATCGATGACGGAAAATTTGACTACAATGGCTACTGGCCGGATAAGTATTTCGCCTATAACTTCGCAGCGGGACGTTTGAAAGTATGGACATTTGCGGAGTTACAAAAATCGGGGATGGAAACTCATGGCGTATTACTGAATCCGCAGACGCTGTCGATCGGCTTAGTTGGGCCGGCCAGTCATACCTCGCTGTTTGCTCCTCAGAACGCAGCGTTGTCGTCAAGTTCAGCGGCGCTTGACCGGGCTGTCGGGTTGCCGAACATCAACGACGGATATCAGGGCAGTGCGCCCGACCTCGGTGCACTCGAAAATGGATGCCCAGCCCCCGCCTTCGGCCCCCGTCCGGACGGCATGGATGAGAGCAACGAGAATTTAGCGTGCGGCTCAGGGCCGGCAACCCCGGTCCCCGCAAAACTCGAGACGGTATCGGGGACACCGCAGGCGGCAGCGGCGCGCGGTGCATTCTTCCCACTCAGCGTGAGAGTGTTGGATACAGCGGCGCGTCCTCTGTCGGGTGTTAGTGTGACGTTTACAGCGCCGGCATCAGGTGCCAGCGGCACGTTTGGTTTAGGGGGCAGTGCCACGGCGACAGTCGTGAGCGACGCATCCGGCATGGCCATCGCCCAGAATTTCACGGCGAACGATGTTGCGGGATCCTATCGGGTGACAGCCTCTGCCAGTGGGGTGGCTCCGGTGGCGTTTGACCTCCAGAACGCCGCCGCCTCCGCCGCGGGTGGCACGATTACAAAGATCATCGGTCCTGCGAGCCTCGTCTATAACACCAAAGATCGTGCCATTTCGATCAAAGCGACCGTAGTGGCGGGCGGGGTCCCGGTCGCCTCGGGAACTGTAAGGTTCCGGAAAAGCGGAACCCTGGTTTGCTCCGTAAAGCTAAACTCGGGGCTTGCGACCTGTTCTGTGCCCGTCCCGGGCGGTACGCCAACCGGCACGATCAACATATTCGCCAGATATTTGGGAGATGGGGATTTTGCTGCAAGCAGCGACACACTCGCGGTGTCCGTCACACCGGCTTCGCCTGTAGTTACCTGGGCGAGTCCGGCGTCGATCAAATCCGGGACCGCTCTTAGCTCCACGCAGTTGAACGCGGTCGCAAATGTGCCCGGAAGTTTCCAGTACACCCCTGCATCGGGAGCCGTTCTCAAAGCGGGGCTGCAACTGCTGAAGGTCCGGTTCACGCCGGCCGACGCGACGAACTATACGCCGGTATCGAAGAACGTTTACATCACCGTTTTGCCCTAACAGAGAACTCGCTTGACTCTCCCGTCACTGGAGGGTTTACAAAGGACTCGTGCTCAAGATTGGCGACTTTTCGAAGCTGACTCAGGTTCCGGTAAAGACGCTCCGCTACTACGACGAGATGGGGTTGCTGGACCCCCATCTCGTTGACGCTTCCACGGGCTATCGGTATTATTCGGCGAATCAACTTCCGAAGCTTCACCGCATCCTCGCGTTGCGGGATCTTGGATTTTCGCTCGAACAGATCGGAAAGCTGGTGAAGGACGGCGTCACCGCGGACGAACTACGAGGAATGCTGAAACTCCGGCAATCGGAACAGGAGGATCGGGTTCGGGAAGAACAGGACCGGCTCGCGCGATTGCAAGCCCGGCTGCGCCTGATCGAGCAGGAGGGAATCATGACGAAAGAAGTTGTCCTCAAGGAAATTGCACCGCAGTGGATCGCGTCCGTGCGCAGCACCATCCCGGCATATCCCGCGGTGGGCATGCTCTACGGTGAACTGTACGGAATGGTAGGTCCTGCAGCGCTGGGCGGCCTCCCGGTAGCACTCTGGCACGATCCGGAATACAAAGAGCGCGATGTCGACGCTGAAGCCGGAGTGTATCTGAAGCACTCGATACCCGCCCAAGGGCGCGTAAAGGTTTACGAACTACCGCCGGTGAACGCAGCGAGCATCATGCACCAGGGCGCGTACAACCGGCTGAGCGAGTCCTATGATGCCGTGCTGAGATGGGTGGAGGCGAACGGCTATCGCGTGGCGGGGCCAATTCGCGAACTGTATCTGCATACTTCGCAGCCGGTCCGTCAGGACGACGAATCCTACGTCACCGAAATTCAAGTTCCGGTGGAGAAGAACCAGTAGTCGATTTCACCTGCTCGCGACAACGGCCGCTTCCCGGTCCCAGTGCGAGACAATGAGGAATTGCATCGCCCCGCCGGGAAGGGAATCACCGTGCTTGTTGTGATGAGTATTCAAGCGAGCAGTGAGGATATCGCTCGCGTTTGCCGCCGGATCGAGGATTTGGGCTTCCGGCCCCACGTCATGCCTGGAGCCGAACGCACCGCGATCGGCATCACAGGGAACCATGGCGCAATCCCATCCGAGGAGTTCGAAGATCTCCCCGGAGTGATCGAAGCGATCCCGGTTTCCAAACCGTACAAGCTGGTCAGCCGCGAGGTGAAGGCCGAGAACTCCGTCGTCGTCGTGAATGGTGTGCCGGTCGGCGGCGACGAACTGGTGCTGTGCGCCGGACCTTGCTCAGTGGAAAGCCCCGAGCAGATCATGTCGGCGGCCCGCGCGGTGAAAGCAGCCGGTGCGCAGTTGTTGAGAGGCGGAGCATACAAACCCCGCACATCGCCTTACGCGTTTCAGGGACTCGGCGAGGAGGGGCTGAAACTTCTCGCCGAAGCTCGCGCGGAAACGGGACTCGGGATCGTCACAGAAGCGGTCGATTCCGAGACGATCGACCTGGTTGCGCAGTACGCCGATTGCATTCAGATCGGCGCGCGAAATATGCAGAACTTCTCGCTGTTGCGGCGGGCGGGCCGGACGCGCAAGCCGGTGCTTCTCAAGCGCGGAATGTCTTCCACCTTGGAAGAATTCCTGATGGCGGCCGAGTACGTTCTTTCGGAGGGCAACTACAACGTGATCCTCTGCGAGCGGGGCGTGCGCACGTTTGCCGACCACACGCGAAACACTCTCGATCTCAGCGTGGTTCCCGCGGTCCAGAAGCTCAGTCATTTGCCGATCATCGTCGATCCGAGCCATGGCACGGGCAAGCGTGACAAGGTGCATCCTCTGGCCCTTGCCGCAGTAGCCGCGGGTGCTTCGGGCCTGATTGTTGAGGTGCATCCGCATCCCGAACGCGCGCTGTCGGACGGGTTTCAGTCGCTGAACCCCGAGCAGTTCCAGGAACTGGCGGACGATTGCCGGGCAATTGCAGTGCTGCTGCAGTCGCGTCGGGCGGCGCGGTCCGGCCAGAAGGTATAGCAGGCGGCGTTCGGTGGGCGCGGGTTACCATGGCGGAATCGAACAATGCCGCGGAACGCCGTGGTCAAGGCGCATCGACTTACTCCAGTCGAAAGTTGACGACGCACGTTCTCAAGGCAGCAGCCGCGCACTGAGAAGAGAAGGGCTCGCCGCGAGTCGCGAAACTGGGACGCACCAGCAATGTGCAAATCGCGCTCCGCTTACCGAGCCCGGATCTCGACAAGGCGCGCGAAGATTGCCGATCGCATTAGGGATCGGCTATCAGACGCTGCTCAAAAGGCTGGTACACGAAGGCTTGCAGCGAGAAGCACGCCGCCGGTGATCTGCCTGCCCCTCGCAGTCTCCTTACAGCTCGCTCGAACCCACTAGGAGCACTCGGCTGGAGCGGGCCCCGCCGCCACCCAGACCGGCGTTACTTCAATCGGCGACAACTATTCGGGAGCAATAGCGCAGCGACGCGGGTCACTCACCCGTGGATTACGCTGCTGCCGCAGCAACTTCCTATGCGACGCGGGAAGCGGCGGCGGGGCCGGCGGGCATCTGTCGACACTCCCATTGTTGCCGCTGCGCCTAGATGATTCGGCGCGTCGATACTAAGCGCCGGCGAATGACATCTGTTTTTTGTAGGCCTCCTGTCCCACATTGCAATTCAACACGAGTCAGGTACAGCGCACCAAGAAAGCCAGCAAAGTCGGGATCTGTTCGGGCCGTCACCGCCTTTCTGCAGTCGCCGGAGCCGCTTCATGCCCTAACCCGCTGCCGAACGCATATCACTTGCAATTAGCAAGCGACACTGCTAACGTGTACCTACGTGCCCGGGAAAAGTAAGGCGGAGCGCCGGTCGGGTTGCCCGGTCAGCATTTCGCTCGAGAAATTCGGAGATCGATGGTCGTTATTGATCGTCCGCGATCTCATGGTGCGAGGATTCCGAACATTCAAAGAATTTCGGGAGTCGGGCGAAGGTATCGCGACGAATATTCTCGCCGACCGGCTGCGCAATCTCGAGTCAGCGGGGATTATCACCGCCGAACGCGACGAAGCCGACAAGCGCAGGTTGAATTATCGTCTCACGGAAAAAGGCATCGACCTTGCGCCGGTTCTGCTCGAGTTGCTCATCTGGGGAGCACGGCACGAGCAGACTGGGGCGCCCTGCGCGTTGATCGACCATCTGGAAAACCATCGCGAGGCCGTGCTTTCGGAAGTCCGGCGGAGATGGACAGACCGGGACCCGACCCCCTTGATTTCCAAATTCGAAGACGGGAACGTCCGCCAGAGCGAGGTCGGGAGCCGGAGGCGACCTTGACTTTCGGGAGAATACGAAGTTTTCAGAGGACAGTGTCGATCCTGGCAATCTTCAATCGACATAAGCTTGACCGTGATGCGGCGCAAGCCGCAGTGTCTACCAGGACAGTTGCGACCGGAAGGCATACTACGAAGGAGCAAAGATGAGCTTAGTAAGGGTGCTAGTGGGAACGCGTAAGGGCGCGTTCATTCTGACATCGGATGGAAAGCGCAAGAACTGGGAGGTCAGTGGTCCCCATTTCGGCGGCTGGGAGATCTATCACATGAAGGGATCGCCCGCCGATCCGAACCGTCTGTATGCGTCTCAATCGACGGGCTGGAGCGGACAGTTGATCCAGAGCTCGGACGACGGCGGCAAGACCTGGCAACCGGTAGGGAACAAATTCCAATATGAAGGCGTGCCCGGCACGCACCAGTGGTACGACGGCACGGCGCACCCTTGGGAATTCAAGCGGGTCTGGCACCTGGAGCCATCCCTGACGGACCCGGACACGGTGTACGCGGGTATCGAAGACGCCGCGTTGTTCGTTTCGAGCGACGGCGGAAAGAACTGGCAGGAACTACCCGGATTGCGCGGGCACGGATCCGGACCGCGTTGGCAACCGGGAGGCGGGGGAATGTGCCTGCATACCATCGTTCTCGATCCCAGCAATTCTCAACGAAAGTATATAGCGATTTCCGCTGCGGGCGCGTTTCGGACTGACGATGGCGGCACCACGTGGCAGCCGATCAATCGGGGGTTGAACTCGGGTTTCCTTCCTGAACCTACGGCCGAAGTCGGCCACTGCGTGCACCGCATCGCGATGCATCGTTCACGCCCGAATGTGCTCTTCATGCAGAAGCATTGGGATGTCATGCGCACGGACAATGCCGGCGACTCGTGGACCGAGGTCAGCGGCAATCTGCCCACGGATTTCGGATTCGTGATCGACGTGCATGCCCACGAGCCCGAAACGATTTACGTGGTTCCCATCAAGAGCGATTCCGAGCACTACCCGCCCGAAGGGAAACTGCGCGTATTCCGCAGCCGCACCGGCGGAAACGAGTGGGAAGCGCTGACGAACGGATTGCCCCAAAGCGATTGTTATGTGAATGTCCTGCGGGACGCGATGTCGATCGACTCGCTCGATGCCTGTGGTGTCTACTTCGGAACCACCGGCGGACAGGTATATGGGTCGGCAGACGCGGGCGACACCTGGACGCCACTGGTTCGGGATCTGCCCGCGGTGCTATCTGTGGAGGTCCAGACGCTGTCGTGATCCGAGTTGTACTTCCGGGACATTTACGAACACTGGCGAACTTGACCGCTTCCGAGGTGCAACTCGAAGTGGATTCTCCCGTAACGCAGCGTACGATCCTCACCGCGCTGGAGGCTCGCTACCCGATGTTGCGCGGCACCATCCGCGACCAGGTGACCGAGCAGCGGCGGCCCTTCATGAGATTCTTCGCGTGCCAGGAGGATCTTTCGCACGAATCACCCGATGCACCCTTGCCCGAGGTAGTCGCAACGGGCGCAGAACCGTTCCTCGTCGTTGCGGCGATCGCGGGCGGTTAGGCTTGGACGACGATGCCCGGGCCGCGCCGGACCGGTCCAGTCCGGGCACCAGCCTTTCAGATTCTGCGTACCGGCGCCTCTCGCCCAACGTACAGTCAAAATAGATGGGAATGCGCGCGCTGATCGGATGGGCATTCGTTTGCTTGGCATTTTCTCAAGACAAGCCCGCCTTCCGTGCCGACGTTCGTCTGGTTACCGTATCGTTCACGGTGCGCGACGCGACGGGAGCCCTGGTCTCCGATTTAAGTAAAAGCGAAGTCGAGGTTCTCGACGACGGGGTAGATCAGCCGCTTTCGTTCTTCGCACGTGGAGAGGAACTGCCGCTTGCGCTCGGCCTGCTGATCGACGCGAGCGGCAGCCAGGACACGTTCGAAAAGCAGCACCGCCGCGACCTGCATGAATTCCTCACCCGCGTTTTGAAACCCGCCGACCGAGCATTCCTGCTCTGTTTCGGCAATCATCTGCGGCTGGCGAGCGACTTCACCGGGTCGCCGGATACGATTCTCGACGGGCTGAGGATCTTCGAGAAACGTCCGGAAACAATGATCGAGGTTGGCCCCAAGGAGCGCCGCGTCCTGGGCACCGCGTACTTCGATGCATTGTTCTACTCGGCTACCGACCTGCTGAACAGCAGCGTCGATCGCAGCCGAAAGGCGTTGATTACTTTTGGAGATGGCGAAGAGAACTCGAGCGCCCACCACATGCTCGATGTGATCGAGGCTGCGCAAAGCGAGAACGTTGTCATCTTCAATATCCGGTACACGAGCCGGGACCACGGACGGTTGAACGCGCGCAACAAGTATGGCATTCGCGTGATGGAGCGCATCTCGCGGGAAACCGGCGGCGCGGATTTCGATGCGCAAACAACCGATTTGAAGGACGCCTTTCGGGCGATTGGAGATCAACTGCGATCAACGTATGAACTCGGCTATCGCTCGCCCCAGGGCGCGGCCGACGACACATTCCACAAGCTGATCGTTCGCGTAAAACGACCGGGGCTCACGGTGCGAGCCAAGACCGGCTACTATTCGCGCCGCTGATTTGCGCCTGAACTACTGACTGGACCGGCGGCGCTCATACGGCTTTTCAACATACTTGCCGGCTTCTTCGAGAGCGCCCTGCGTGTTGTCCTTCGTACGAATCGCCTGCTTGTACTCGTTCAAGGCGCGCTCGCGCTGCCCGGTAACGTCGAAGATTTTGCCGAGATTGATGTGCGCCCAGACTTCGGTCCACTTGGGATCGAGATCGCCGTTCAAGACTTCGCGGAACTCGTTGGCCGCTGACTGGAAGTTGTTCTGCAAGAAGAACAACTCGGCCACCCGATAGTGCGCCAACGAACTGTTCCGATTGACGTCCAGCGCCTTTTGATATTCCTTCAGGGCGTCGCCGAACTCGCCGATTTCCGCGAACTGCTCACCACGCCGAATGGCGACAGCCACCCGCATCTGCGGGCTGAAGCGCAGCACCCGCGCGTCAGGGTCGATGATGACGTTCTTGGGTTTCCCGAAAGTATCGATGACAAATTCCGAAGAGGTACCGACCACCTCGACGCGCTTTTCTTCGGGATTTCCTTCGGTCTCGATCTTGAGGTCCACGGGCATCCGGAAGGTGTCCAGGTCCTGCGAGATCTTGCCCATTACCCGGAAGCCCTTCTGAGTGCGGAAGACGGTGTACTCCATCTTGAATTCGGGGGCGCCGGTCGATTCGATCCACTGGATGAAGAACCCTTGCAGATTCTGTCCCGAGATCTGCTCGGCGAGCTTACGGACGTCGTCCGTGTTAATCGACTTCCAGGAATACTGTTCCGGTATCGCCTTCATCAGCTTCATGAAGTTCTGGTCGCCGATCACCCAACGAAGCATATTGAATACGGCGGCACCCTTGGCTGCCGTGGCCGCCCAGAATTCCGGGGAGTAATCTTCGAATCGCGCCGCCTGGATCAGGGGTGGATTATCCACCGTCAGCGCCTCGACGTAGGTATCGCGCATTTCACTCTCGACGGAAGCCGGTCCGTCGGCGTGCTCGGTGTACAGCGCTTCCGAGTAGCGCGCGAGCCCGTTCTCGATCCACATGTGGTTCCGGGTGGCCGGCGATACCAGGACTCCCCACCATTGGCGCGAGATCTGGTTGGCCAGCAACTTGGTCCCCACCTGTTTACCGATCGACTTGGGCGACAGGAAAAGGATGCCGGGGGCCGAATAGCCGTTCGGGGCGCCTGATTCGGTCTCTACGACGGCCAGGTTCGCTTGGGGCGGCAATCCGAAGATGCTGGTGAAGTATGTCATCACTTTCGCGATCTCGTCGGCGTACGGCTGCGCCATACCGCGAGTCTCGCGGAGGAAGAACGTGGTGGTTACGCCGGAGGAGGTGAGCCGTACCGGGTCGCCTTGCACAATGGCGATGCTGCCGGGGAACGAAGGCTGTGCGTAGTGGAACGTGTACAGCACTTTGTCCGAACCCATCTGCTCGGTACGTTCCAGTCCGCTCGCGACCACGCGATAGCCGGCCGGGACGGTAATCTTCAGATCCGCCGCATAGCGGTCCGCGGTGTAATCGTTCACCGGAAACCATCGCGCGGGGTACATCAGGTATCCGAAGTCGTTGTGGAGCGCTGCGAACTTGATTCCGAATACGGGCGAGTCCTCCTGACCGGTGAGCCGCCCGTCGTAGGTGAACGTCAGGGTGGACTCCTTGCCCTTTACGATCGGAGTGGGGAAGTTCAGCCGGACCGAGAAGTCCTCCTGATTGCGCGAAGCCGGGATCTGGTTGCCCGCTTCGTCCACCACCTTCGAAAGGTTTAGAGCATTGTTCAGTTCGAAGCTCGCGGAGGTGACGTTGTTATCCACCGCGGCGAACTTCACTTGAACGTTTGCGGAAACCGACTGCGTTCGCGGGTTGACGTCGGCCTCAATCGTGTACTGCTCAACGTCGATCCTCGCCGTGGCCCGCCGTTCCTGTCCGACCACGGGACCTGCGCACAACAAAGGCACCAGGGTCGCCGCCGCGATCATCACGCTTCCGATTTTCGCCTTACTCGCCGCCTTACTCGACATTCACCGTATCCTTGTTCAAAACTGTTTCGATGACGCGAACCGCGGCGTCCATCGGATGTTCTCCGCGAGACAGCAATTCGCGGACTTGTTCCAGCTCGTTCAGCATCCGTTCCCGCGCCGCACCATCTTCGATCAGACGGAGGGCTTCGGATGCGAGCCGTCCGGGCTCAAGATCGTCCTGAATCAACTCCGGAACAATCGCGCGACCCGCCACCAGGTTGACCATGGAAAGAAACGGCACCCGGACCAATCGACGCCCGAGCATCCAACTGAGCGGACTGACCTTATAGAACGTTACCATCGGAGTGCCCAGGAGCGCCGCTTCGACGGTTACCGTTCCGCTCGCCGCAAGCGCGAGATTCGCGTGAGCGAGCAAATCCCACGTGGAGCCCTCAAGTACTTGGATGGACTCGGCGCGAAACCGTTCCCAAAAAGATGAATCTTGAACGGACCGGGAGAATCCCGCGGGCGTGCCGGCCACAAAAGTACAGTCCGGCCGGCGGGAGCGCAGTTGGGCCACTGCCTCGGCCAGAGGCGGGATGTGGCGGGCGATCTCCCCCGGGCGGCTTCCCGGCAATACCGCCACCAACGGCCGACCGGAAGGGATCCGATGTCGTTGAAAGAACTCGGCTTTAGTCATCGACGGCCGCACCATCCGAGCCAGCGGGTGGCCAATGTACGTGGTCGTGACGCCGCGTTCACGAAAAAAGCTCTCCTCAAATGGAAAGATGCACAGCAGGTGCCGTATCGTTTCCCGCATTCTTCGCACACGCCCTTGGCGCCATGCCCAGGCCTGCGGCGCAATCAGGTAGATTACTGGGATGTGCGCGCGGTGCAACTTTCTGGCGAGCCGCAGATGGAAATCGGGGCTGTCGGTGAGGATGGCCAAATCCGGGCGCCGGCTGCGGGCCGCGGCCACAAGCTTTCGAAATTCGCGATAAATGCGCGGAATATGCGCGATTACCTCCACCAGGCCCACCACTGATAAACTTTCGGATTCGACAACGGCTTCGACTTTTTCGGCACGCATGCGCGGGCCCGCGCATCCGAAAAACTGCGCATCGGGGTACATTGCGCGTAAACGAGCCACGACCGCCGAGGCATAGAGGTCCCCGGAGGCTTCTCCAGCCGACACTAAAACCCTAAGCGGCACTATCACTTAGTGTATCAACGCAGCACTTTGACACGTTTGGCTACCGACATCCTTTGTTACACTGAAAGCAAACCTGGCACACCAAAAGATGTCCGCACAACTCGACCTTTCCAAGCTGAGCGTGGGGCAATTCGCTGAGCGGTTTCGCAGCGAAATGATTCCGCTGAGCAACACCTTCTCCTATTTCTGCGCCTCCGTGCCACTCACCGACGAAGACGTCAAGGAATACCTCCAGGAGCCCATCGCCGCACTCCCGCCCGCTGTCGGTTCGCGTTTGCCGAAGATCTCCATTATCCTGGTTCCCTATCTCGAACGGGGCAACGGCAAAGAGAAAGCCAATGACAAGCAAAACGAGTTCATCTCGATAGAGAAGCCGCCGGAGAGCCGCCTGTCCTGGAATTCGCAGTTGCGCGTCGGCAATGAGGAAGTTTTGGTGTTCGCCCTGAAGGACCAGGAGGTGGCCGAGTATCACTACCGCTTCTATCGGGTGCTTGCGGCATTGATGGCGGACCGCTGGCGCGAGGACGAGACGGCGAGCTTTGCGGGTCTGCTTCGCGAGGAACTGTCTTCGGACGTCCACGGCGAAGTGGACGAGGACAGTTGGAACGCCAAGCAGGCGGTATTGCGGCGTCCCGGGGCCAAGCGAGGCGAGTCGAAGTTGTTTCGCGAATACGTGCGAGCGTCGTTCATCGATACGTTGACGCTGTACCTGCACGGCATATGCTGCGACATCGACGTTGAAACCGGCCCACGGCAGTTGCCGAGCCGTTATCTGCGCAAGCGTCTGCAATTGATGTTTGCGCTCTTTCCACCGCCGGACGGATACGCCGTCTTCCCCGAAGATCTCAAGAAATAACGTGGCTCGGATGCCGCGGAAGGCCGCACCTCAGCGCCGTTCGCGCTTGCGGCTCCGGCTGTTGCTGCGCTGGTCGGCCGTTTGCCTCTTCATCGTCGCGGCCGGATTTTTCATGCTGTTCGGCAGCATGATCGTCGCGCTGAAGTGGATCAACCCATTCACGAGCGCCGTGCAGATGCAGCGGCGCATCGAAGCGCTGGTGCACCACAAACCGTATACGAAGCGCTACTCGTTCGTGCCGATCGAACGAATTTCACCGAATCTTCAGCACGCGGTGATCGCCGCCGAGGACACCCGGTTTCTCGAGCATTCCGGAATCGACTGGATCGAAATGCAGAAGGTGCTCGAAAAAGATCTGGAGAAAGGGAAACTCGGGCGCGGCGGTTCGACCATCACCCAGCAACTCATCAAGAATCTGTTCTTCACCACAAACCGCTCCCTCGTCCGCAAGGGGATGGAATTCATGCTGGTCCCGGTGGTGGAGTTCGTGCTGGGTAAGGAGCGGATCCTGGAACTTTACCTGAACGTCATCGAGTGGGGTCCGGGCGTGTACGGCGCCGATGCTGCGGCGCGCTATTGGTACAAGACCTCACCTTCGGTGCTGAACAGAGAGCAGGCTGCGCGGCTCGCGTCCGTGATTCCGAATCCGAGGCGGCGCAAGCCCGACCGCATGGACAACTACACTGACGTAATTCTGACGCGCATGCGCCAGATGGGCTGGTGACCCTCAGCAGAACAGTTTGTCTTCGACGTTGCTGACGGTCAGCACCATGCAACCGCCATGAGTAGTGGCCGACGAGTGTTCGGTGGTACTCGGGGAGACTTCGTAGTCGCCCGGAAGAAGCGTATGATCCTCGAAGACGAGATCGCCTTCGAGCACGAACAGATGTTCGAGCCCGGCATGCAGGTGGCGTGGATAGAAAGCCCCAGGCGCCATCCGCACGACGGACGTCAGCGTGCCCGTTGCCGGATCCTTGAAAAGCCGCTTTACCAATATTCCGGGGACTCCGATTTCCCGCCATTCGCCATCGCTCTTTCGGATCAATGCCCCGCCCGCCTCGCTCTTGACGCGCGCAATGACACGGTCGCGTAACGAATCCGGCGGCTCGGTGGCGCAAGCAACAGTCAGTACCTGAGCGGCAGTCTCGCGGAACCGGCGGACCTCTTCCGCACAGGAAGCGCACGCGGCCAGATGCACTTCGAACGCCTGTGCCTCAGCCGGTGAGAGCGCGTCCAGGCTGTAAAGGGCCGCGAGTTCGCACTGATTTTCGCGGGTATCGGTCAAGCTCGGTTCTCCATTAGCTCGCGTAATCTCATCATACCTAGCCTGATTCTGGTCTTGACCGTTCCGATCGGAACCGCGAGATGCGCCGAAATCTCCGAGTGAGTCATCCCCGAAAAATAAGCCAGGGAAACGGCACGGCGTTGTTCTTCCGGCAATCGCCGCAGGGCTTCCGATGCTTTTCCGATTTCCAGGCGCGTTGCCGCTGCCGCCTCGGAATCGGCCGAATCCGCCAAATCGCCGGCTTCCGACAGCGATTGCTCGGAACGAAATGCAGAGGCTCGCGAGCGTAGACGGTCAATGGCGCGAGTACGGGCGATGGTCGCCAGCCACGACATCACTGAGCCGCGCGATTCCTGGTATCCGGCCGCCGTACGCCATACCTGGGCATAAACATCCAACGTCACCTCCTCTGCGTCAGCTTCCGATCCGAGAATGCGGAGCGCCAGTCCGTAGACGACACGGCTACTCTGGTCGTACAACACCGTCAGGGCGGACGCGTCATTCGCGGCAATTCTCCGCATGCACGAACGCCAAAATGTCGCGCGGTCCGGCGGAATCGCCGGGGCACCACTGCTGCTATTCATAGTACGCACGGCCGCAGCCGATCGGATTCATTCCTGAGTCGTTCGCTCAGATTATCATCCCGAAGGGCCTGCGCGCGACGATTTCGAGCACTATACTTGCTTCGAAAGGAGCCGCGCGTGAATTCAACCGGGTGTGCAGAATCGCGGGATCTTGAGCAGAGTCTCGCTTTCGAGTTTGTGCGCGTCGTCGAGGAGGCAGGCATCGCAGCGGCGCGAACCATGGGACAGGGCGATCGCCCCGGATCCGACCAGGCGGCGGTTCAGGCGATGCGTTCCGCCTTCGAAAACCTCCCGATTCGCGGCAACATCGTAATCGGCGAAGGCGAGCGAGACGAGGCGCCGATGCTCTATATAGGAGAGCGGGTGGGCGCGGACGGAGGAGATCAGGAAGCCCATCCGGAAGTGGACATTGCGGTTGATCCGCTCGAAGGGACAAATTTGTGTGCGACCGGTGCCGCGAATTCAATCGCGGTGCTGGCGGCCTCGGAACCGGGCGGATTGCTGCACGCTCCCGATTGCTACATGGAGAAGATCATTGCGGGGCCGGCATGCCGGGACGCGCTGGACCTGGATGCTCCCGTCAAGTACAACCTGAAGGCAATCGCTCATTGCCTGGACCGGCAGGTGAAGGACCTGGTGATTATGGTTCTCGACCGGCCCCGGCACGAGGACCTGATCGCACAGATTCGTACGGCGGGAGCCCGGATACGGCTGATCGGCGACGGCGACCTTTCCGCGGGAATCGCCGCGGCGGTGCGCGGAGCCGGTGTGCACGCCGTCATGGGAACCGGGGGAGCGCCGGAGGGCGTTATCACAGCAGCCGCGATCCGCTGTCTGCACGGTGAGATGGTGGGCCGCCTGGTTGTGAACACTCCAGAATTGCGGGAACGCGTGGCCAAGATGGGCATCGAGGATCCTAAGCGGATCTACATGGCGCACGATCTCGCACCCGGCAAGCAGATCATCTTCGCGGCTTGCGGCGTCACCGAAGGGGCGCTGCTGAACGGGGTGCGCTTCTTCGGCGAAGGCGCCCGGACTCACACGCTGATCATGACGCGCGCCACCAACACGGTCCGCTTTATCGACACCGTTCACATTTTTCGCGAACCGGGTCCGCGCGGGGTGCGGCTTTCCTGACCTGGCAGTGGAACGTTTGCGAACCTGTCAAGATCCGGCCGCGTTGCGGTAGCCTTGAAACAAGGCAATTCATCTAACTTAGGGGATGCTGAAGGAAGGCCCGGAACCGCTTGCTCACGCGCGCGGATGAAAAACGGCGCGGCTGAGAAACGTGCGGCTGAGAAACGCATCCGAGTGTTGGCGAGCGTTCCAGCCGGTATTCCGGCATACTGCGAAAAGGGAACCGTGTCGAGTCCAGAATCGATTACCGAGATTCGCGCGCGTCTAAACACGGCACTCCGGCAGACACCGGGGCAGGGGGCGTTACGCCTGGCAGCAGCGCTTGCCGCGCAGGTGCTTGATATGCCGATGGCAGCTATTGGCGTGCGCGCGGATAACGGGCGCTGGACCAACCACGTCGTGGGGCTCCCCGGTGAATGGGAATCCCGGGAAATACCCGTGTTTGAAGAGGCCCTCGCGCAAAACCGGGCACTGATTCATTCCGGCTCAGTGCCGGAATCGGAAGTGATCCACTTCATCGCGGCGGTGCCGTTGCGAATCGGAAATGCAGCGGATGGCGTATTGGGGGTTATGGACAGGTCGCCCCGCGACTCCTCTGAGGAGCTGATAGCGGCGCTTTCCGAGATCGGTCTTGCGATCAGCGAGGCCACAGTCGAGGTGCCTCAGATCGCGCCGGAGCAGTTTTTGAACGGCCAGGGGAGCAACCGGTTGTCGCTCCGCGTCGATCTTGCCGGGCAGATCCTGTGGATCGATTCTCAAACGGAGGAGAAACTTGGCTACCCTGCTGGATCGCTCTCGGGGAGAGGGCTCTCCGAAATCGTGGAACCATCCGACACTGTTGCGGCCATGGACGGGATGGTGGCGCAATTGGGCGCGGGCGGGTCGCTTTCGAGCAATCTGCGATTTGTCACGGATCGCGGCGATCGCCTGCTGGTCAGAACCCAGATGCGGCTTGTATTCGAACGCGGCGCGCCTGTGGCCGTAGAGTTCTCAGGCCAGGATTTGAGTTCCGATTCGGTGCGCCTCGAAGCCCTGCATCACGCCGAGCAGGCGTTGAGCGCGAAGGCGGAAGAACTCGCAAGCTTCAGCGAGCATCTCCGCCAATTACACCGCCTGGCCACGGGCGGGTATGCCAATCTCGAGGAATTGCTGGACGACTATCTCACCACGGGCTGCGAGATATTCAATCTGCCGATCGGGATGGTGGCGTCATTTACGTCCGACAATCTCTACGTGCGCACTCAGTTCCCGCTGCGTCCCCCCACGGCGACTCCGGCGAACCTGAGCCCGCTACGAGAGTTGGTGAGAACCGGAACGTTCACGTTTCCTTACGATGGTGCGGGGTCTCCGCGGGCACCCGCCGGCGCGGCACTGGGCGCGGCGTGCTCGATCGGAACGCCGATTTATGCGGGCGACGAGTTGTTCGGCGCCATCGGTTTCTGCTCCGACGATCCGAGAGATATACGCCCGTTTTCAGCACACGAGCGAGAAGTGCTCGAGCTGATGAGCAAGAGTCTCGGGCGTTCGATCTACGAAGACGATCTACGCAGGGAACGCACGCGGTTGACGGCGGAACTGGCGCGGCAGGCGCAGCAGGATCCGTTGACTGGCCTGTGGAATCGTCTGAAGTTCATGCAGGATCTGGAGTCGTCCATGATCGACGCCGCTCGTGTCGGGGCCAATCTTGCCGTCGGGTTCATCGATCTCGATCGCTTCAAGCAGGTGAACGACACGCTGGGGCACGTTATCGGAGACGAAATGTTGCGCCAGGCCGGCAACCGGTTGGCGGCGGTTGTGCGAAGCGAGGACCGCGTGGCCCGTGTCGGCGGCGACGAGTTCACAATTCTGTTCCGCGGCGACGTTTCGCATCCGAGCCTCGCCGCGCAGGCCGAGCGCATCGTGGAGGCGCTGCGGGCTCCTTATGTCGTGGATGGGTCGGAATTAGTCGTCACCGCCACTATGGGAATCAGTTGCTACCCGGACGACGCCGACAACGCACGAGGTCTGCTGCAAAAAGCCGACGCCGCCATGTACCGGACGAAAAACCAGGGTAAGAACGACTTTCGCTTCTTCACTCCCGACCTCGTAATCAGAAGTTCGAACCGGCTCGAACTCGAAACCCAATTGCGGCGCGCGCTGGATAAGTCGGAATTGAAACTCGGGTTTCAACCGATGGTGTCCGGCACCGGGAAATTGGATAGCCTCGAGGCGCTGCTGGCGTGGAACAATCCACGATTCGGCCGCGTCGGGGCTTCGCGATTCATCCCGATCGCTGAAGAGTCCGGCATGATCATTCCCATCGGCACGTGGGTGTTGCGCGAGGTGTGCCGGCAGGTTGTGGAATGGCAGGATCGCGGACTGCCGCCCACCAGAGTCGCTATCAATGTTTCGATGCTTCAGTTCGCGCGCCCGGATTTCGTCGACACAGTAGCACGGGCGCTCGGGGAAACAGGCGTACCTCCGCAGTGCCTGGAACTTGAACTGACCGAGAGCATCATTATGCGCGATGTCGAGTCATCCGCACGCCGGATGTCGGAGTTGAGGAAAGTCGGCGTCAGCGTTTCCATCGACGATTTCGGAACCGGATACTCGTCGCTTAGCTACTTACGGCGTCTCCCTGTGGATGCATTGAAGATCGATCAATCGTTCATCGGGGAGTTGAGCGCGTCCGGCACTTCGTTGCCGTTGATTCAGACTATCGTGGTGCTGGCGCACAACATGGGCCTCGCCGTGGTCGCCGAAGGTGTGGAAACCCGCGAGCAATTCGAAATGCTCAAGGCGGTCGGCTGCGACAAGTTTCAAGGTCACCTGTTCGGGGAGCCGTTCACCGTTGAGACTGCCGAGAGATTGATGCGTCGTCCGGCGCGTGACGTCCCGTTCTGCTCCTGAGTGCGGGTCGAGCCGAACGATATCAGACGGCCGAAAGTCCGGGACCATCGAGCTCGCGCGTCCGCATGTCCCCGTCTTTCACATTGAAAATGCCCGGGAATCTCGCCTCCCAAGGCTTGTTCGCCGCCGGGACGTACTCCCGAGCATTCGCCTCAACTCCGGCAGCACCCCGCGTGTGCGCCGCCAGCCCCACCGAATGGATGAGCGAAGCACCCGGGCAGGTGAGGTCCTGTACGCACAAAAACATTCCATGCTTCTGTCCAACCGCCGACATCAGCATCACTGCGCTTTGACCTTTGCACGCTTTCAGGGCGAGGCCCGAGTAGCCCATTTCCCGCGCCAGCAGCAGGGATTCGATGTCGGTCAGCGATTCGTCAATTACAACCGGCTTGATCTTCGCCGCGCGGTGCATCACGTTCGAGCGATGCGCGGCCAGATCGCGCGCGGTGGGCTGTTCGATGTACTGGATATGGTCCAGCGAACCCGGTGCCTGCTCCGGCAGTTTGTTAAGAAAATCCAGCAGGTAATCCACGTTCGGGCATCGCTCGTTGAAATCGAGACAGTAGTACCACTCGGAAACTCCGCGCGCCTTCTCGGTTTCGGCGGTAGCGCGGTGGATAGCGCCAACACGTTCCAAGTCGTTTTTCAGATCCCCGCCGTTCAGTTTGATCTTGATGTGAGTCAGCCCGTTGTACCGGATCCATTCGGGCAGAGTCTCGGGCAAGCCGTCCCCGATGCGGTGCCGAATATCAGACGCGACAATCGGGTCGCTCGCACCGACAGAATGGTATAAAGGTACCCGTGGTTGAGCTTTCTCGAGCACGTAGCTGCTTAAGTACTCGCCTTTGAATTCCGCACCCAGGTAATGTTCCAGGCTGTGGGGCATCAGGTCCGGGCCATACGTGCGGTAACAATTCCTGCCATGCAACTTCCCGAACGCGTCGTGTATCGCGGCGTCGAACGGACTCGCCGTAACCAGCGTCGCCAGCTTCGGTATGGGTTCTGCGAGATCGCGCGAGATGAGATCCGCGGCTTCAAGGTACTTCGGCTCCAGCGAGACGTTGATGTCGATCGGGTGGCCGAATTCTCTACGCGCGGCTGTAATTGTCCGGACACGGTCGGCCAGCACCTTCATCGCGTTCAGCGTCTGGTCGTAATTCATCGAGCGCGCGGGGTAGGCCCACTGATTGCCCATCGTCATGGACCCGAAGCCCTTCGCCACGCGCCCGTCGCGGCTGCGGACCCGGCAATCCACGTTCAGCAGCGTCACGCGATCCACTGTTCTTCCGCCGAACTGATAAGGCGTCCGGTAGCGGTAGTCCTCGTAGCGATGCTGGATCTCTTCGACTTGCACGTCCGTAGCCGGCGCGCTCTTCATAATTGCGGGCGCCGCAATGGCGGAAAGAAATACGCGACGGTTTATTGACTTCAACATCTTCATCGTAGCGATGCCGGCGTCAGCGTTACTGTATAGCTCAATTTCAACGGCTTACCCGGAGTTAGTGTAGTTGGGCTCAGCCCAGGATAATTCACTCCTAGGAAACCATAATTGCGAAGACACCATCCGTTCTTCTGCGGATCGTCGATTCGGAGCGTCGCGCCTCCATCCTGATAGTCGCCTTGCAACTCCGCCCAGGCATGCGGCACCATGTCCGTGTCCTTTGCCTCTGTACCCGTGTCAGTGCGGATGACTGTGTTCTGCCGCGGCGCGAAGCGAACGGAAAAACCGCCGTAACCTTTGTTGTTCTCCGGAGCTCCGATCAACTGCACCGGGCCCGCAAGTGCCTCGAATTCGAGATCGAAATGGATTTTACTTGCACTTTCCGGGCGGATGTGGACGTATTCCCGAACAATCTTGCGGCCGTTCAGGAACCACCCGTTTTCGGCCTGGAGTTCCGATCCGCTGTGGCTTGCTTTCCCTGTCCGCCGCTCCAGCCCGCCCCGCATCATCCACATGTCGTACTCCGTGCCCTCGAAGATCACGCGCGGCCACGTCCAGAAGATCCCGCGGTGGTGCCAGTGGTCCTTCGGGAAATCGTCCGTGACGATTACGCCATTCGGCGCGTACACTGGATGAACGTAACAGCAGCGCCGCTTCTCCTCCGGCGCCCCATTAGCCAGCTGCATGCCGGAGTTGTACACCATCACCGGCTTGCCGTTCGCCGTGAGTTCCACGCGCCCGGCGTCGAGATCGTGCCAGGACAGCCCGGCGGTTGCTGCCAGCAGAAGAATGCCGGCGATCATTCGCGCCTCACTTTCTGTTCGTCCACTTCCACGCCCAATCCCGATCCTGCAGGAACCCGCAACGTACCGTCTTCAAGTCGAAACGGAGTCTTCAGATAACTGCCATTCAAAAATTGCAGACCGTTCAACGCAGCCGGGAACTTCAGCCGGTATGAGCCGAATAACACCAGCGAGGCCGCGAGCGAAACGTCAGGATCGGTAAGACCGCTGCCGAGGAATAACAGCCCTGCTTGCTCGAGAGTCTCGATTTGACGGCGAGCATCCCACAACCCGGCGGTGCGCGCCGGCTTCATGGCCACTCCGTCGAGCAGATCGAGTTTGATGAACTCAATCAGGTCGGCGGACGAGACTACACCTTCGTCCAAAAGGATTGGCAGCGCACCTTGCTTCTTCAGCTCTCGAAGTCCGCTGAGCCGGTTGGGCGGAATCGGCTGCTCGAAAACGTTGACTCCGATATCGGCGAACTTGGGCGCCACATGCAGTGCGGTCGCAAGATCGTAGCCGCCGTTCGCGTCGATCCACAGGAACGAATCCGGCGCAAGCTTGCGGACTCTCCGGCACATTTCGACATCAATCTTCGGATCGGGAGAAACCTTCAGATTGAAGTGCCGGTAGCCGCGTTCACGGCCGGCGGCCACTACCGTTTCGGTTTCGTCCAGGCTTGCCGGATTCACCGTCCAACTCAGCGTGATCTTCTCGAGCGGCTGCCGCCCCCATAGTTCCGGAAGGCTCTTGCCCGCGAGCCGGCCTGCCAGATCGTGCAATGCCAGATCGATGCCGGCCTTCGTGATCGGCATTCCGGTGGAGAACGAGGGGGCGAGCGCTTTGCCCATTCGGGCATGTGCACCGGCGATGTCGAAGGGATTCGCGCCAATCAAGGCCGGCGCCAGATACTTCTCGATCGCGATTCGAGCGGTCTCAGGCGTCTCGTAGCTCCAGGTCGGGATCGGAACGCTTTGGCCCCAACCAACGGATCCGTCCTCGGTGGTGATCTTTACCAGCACGGTTGGCCGGTCGCCGGTGGTGAAGAATTTGAAGTGACCCACCACCGGGTACGAAACGGGAATCGCTTCGATGCTCCGGATTCGCGGGGCATCAGTCGCAGCCATCGCCGAGAAACCTAAAACCGGAGCCGTGGCCAGAAATCCTCTGCGCGTCACGAACTCTCCCGCTTCACATAGTCTGTCCCGTAAGGCTTTCGCTGCGGGCGCCAGACATGTGTGTTGGCTGTACTATCGCCCGTGAACTGCTCCGCCTCGGGATTCCACTTCAGCGGGCGTCCGAGCTTCATCGCGGCGTGGGCAACCAGGCACGCGCTGCACGAACGGTGCCCGATTTCGGCATTCGTCGCAGGTGGTTTGCGCGAGCGGATGCTCGTCAACCAATCGAGATGGTGGTCGAACTTCGGACTCGCGTGCAGATGAATCTCGTTCGGCTTGATGCCTTCGCGCAGCATGGCCGGGTTACTAGCGTCCAACACTTTGCTCCGCGTGCCAGGGGCGGGCTCACCCGCCGCATACCGGCCGCGAGTCACCCAGATCCAGCCATCCTCGCCGATAAACCGGATGCCGTTCGGGTATTTCTCACTGATGTACATCGTCGCGCCGTTCGCGTATCGCGCCTTGACGTGGTACTTCCCGTGAACATCCCACAGCCCCTTCTTCGGGAATTCCGCAGTCGCCTCCACTTCAACGGGCCCGGTGTATTCGGTGTTCATCGCCCAATGCGCGATGTCGATGTGGTGAGCACCCCAGCCGGTAATCATTCCCGCACCGAACTGCTCGCATCGAAGCCACCCCGGACGGCCGTAGCGCACTTTGATGTCGCTCGATTGTGGATGAACTCGGTTTTCCGTGTAGGACACCATCGGCGTCGAACCGAGCCACGTCTCGTAATTTAGGTTCGACGGCACGGGCATTTCGGGTTCGTCCTCGCCCGCGGGGTCCTCCGGCAACCCGATGAAAATCTCCTGGATCCTGCCGATCCTGCCATTACGGATGAGTTCGCACGCCAGACGGAACTGCAGTTCAGACCGCTGCTGGCTGCCCTGCTGGAAGATGCGGCCCGTTGACTTCACGGTATCCGCCATCTGCCGGCCTTCGCGGATGGTCAGCGATGCCGGTTTCTGCAGGTAGATGTCTTTCCCCGCGATCGCGGCCTCCATTGCCGGTTGTGCATGCCAGTGGTCCGGAGTGCTGATGCACACGGCGTCGATGGTCGGATCGGTCAGCATCTCGTGGTAATCGTCGTAGGTTTTGACCTTCGCGTAGGATCCGGTTCCGAACCTCTTGTTGTAAGTGGTTTCGATGAGCTCCTTCGCGTCCGCAAGGCGCACCGTATCGAGATCGCAGACCGCCGTGAAGCGGGCAACGTCAGCATTGCGAAAAATGCCAGGGAACTCGGACGCGCGCGCGATGCGCCCACACCCGACCTGCCCGACGTGAATCTGATTGCTCGGCGCCGTCGCACCGAAGATCCGGGACGGCACGATCATCGGGAACCCGGCAATCGCGCCCGCTTTTAATACAGCGCGGCGGGAAGTCGTCGTGCGTTGGTGCATCTGCAACCCCCTCGAACGTGAATTATTTCACTTTTCCCGTGGCCCAAAGAATTCCGCCGAGTATCTGTTCGTCCAGAATCGGGTCCGCGTAGGACTCTTTCCGATGGCCGAGCGCGGTGTAGAACGCGCGGCCTTTGCCGACAGAATGATACCAGGCCAGCGGCAGAGAATCGCCGAAGCGGTCGCCAGGATAGGTGGCCTTTTCGGGATCGTCGAGTTTCGCGGGGTCCGTCACCAACAGCACATGCAGATCGGGCGCCAGGTGGTCGAGGTAGTAGCACTCGTCGAGCCATTCGAATGTCGCCGGCAATTTCCGTGTCGCCGGATGGTTCGGATCCTTCACCCGAACGACGAACTTCTGCATCTTCGGATGCCGCAGAAACTTCCCCCCGACCACCGACCAGAAGTACGGCCACTCGCGCTCGGAGCCCGAAGCCGAATGGATCCCCACGAACCCGCCGCCGCCCTCGATGTATTCCTTGAATGCGGCGCGCTGCGTGTCGTTCTCGAACGCTTCATCATTGCTGTTCGAGAACACGATGGCGGCGTACTTTTTCAGATTGCCGGGCGTGAACACGCCAGGGTCGTCCGACACATCGACGTCGAACCCGTTCGCGGCGCCCATCTTTCGAATTGCCTCCACGCTGGATGCGATGTTGTCGTGAACGTATCCGGTCCCATTCGTCACGTGGTTTCGCGTATAGACAAGTACGCGCAGATCGGCGGATTGCGCCAACATGCAAACCAAAAACAGAAGAGCAAGAGGTTTCATGACGTGACCATCATATCCGCGGCTACGGTTCCGCGGCGTCCGCCGAAGAGCCATCCCAACGGCCCCGTTCGCGCAGTCGCGCAACTTCGTGCCCGGCCAGTTCCTGCAATCGGATCACGTCCACCTTCGCGCTTCGATTCAGCGGCATTTCGCCGGGCTCGAGAATTACATAATGAAGCGGCCGCATGTAGGAGGTCAGAGAGCGGGCATGACGCTTCAACTCAACTTCGGTGAGATCGGCCCCGGGACGCTTTTCGACGAACGCGATAATCCCCTCGCTCCACAACCGGTGTTCGTGACCGACCACGCCGGCATTGGCGACCTTCTCCGTGAGCAGAGCCAGATGGGCCTCGACATCGCCGGGGAACACCTGATAGCCCGAAGGCTTCAACACGAACCTCGCCCGCCCCGAGAAATGCAGGCCGGCCTCGTCTACAAATCCCATATCGCCCGTGTACAGCCATCCGTCCGTGGAAATGGTTCTGGCTGTTGCCGCCGGGTCGTTTACATAACCGAGGAATGTTTGAGGACCCCGAAAACAGACCTGCCCGATGTTTCCCGAGCCCACCTCCGGGCCCGCCGCACCGTCCTCCGACATCACCTCGCGAATCGACATCTCATAGACCGGCATCGCCCATCCGATGCTCCGCGCCACCACGTCCGCATCGTTTGTCAGCGACGTGTAGGTACAGAACCCCGACGCTTCCGTCAAACCGAGCCCCGTACCGATCACAGTCGCCATCCCGAGCATTCGATCGAGAAACGCGCGCGGCACTGCCTGCCCGCCATACACGGCGTAGCGCAGCTTTGAAAATGCACGGCGTTCATACGCCGCTGTGCGCCACTCCATCTGGAACATCGCCGGGATCTGGCCTATCAGAGTCACTTCGTGCTGCTCCATCGCATCGAGCGACTTCACCGGGTCGAAAACTTCGAGCGTTACCGCCGTACCTCCCTTGTAAAGCGTGGTCATGAGCAGTTCCGCCTGGCCGCCCACGTGCGAGGCGGGCAGGTTGCACAGAACGCGCTGATTCTCGTCGAAGTGGAATGCCGTCGCCAGGCAGAGGTTCTGGCAAGTGATGCCGCGGTGGGATAGCAAGGCGGCTTTCGGCGAGCCGGTGGAGCCCGTCGTGAAGATGATCTGGGCGCCATCCTCTTCCGATAGATCGGGAGGCTTCGCCGGTATGCCCGAGATGGCGCGCTGCATCACGGCGCCGAAACTCAACGCGCCCGGGATGCAATCGGTTGGAGCCGAAAACTGGATGAGGTGCTCGACCGAAGAGCAGCGCGACTTCACCGCTTCGCCGAGCGCCGCAAAATCCGCCGCCGGTGTTTTCCCGAGAAACGCGAAAGCCTTCGCCTGAATGAGATCGACCGATCGAATCACCTCACCGGCCTGCAGGCGAAGATCGAGCGGTGCGTGGATCACGCCGAGACGGAAGCACGCATACTCGAGCAGGATGTGCTCGTTGAGCATCGGAAGCGCCGCGGCGACAACGTCGCCCCGCCCTAGACCCATACGGGACAACTCTCCAGCCAGCGCCATCGAAACCCGCTGGAGTTCTCCCCAACTGATGCTGGAGCCGCGCGTCGCGTTCACAATCGCCGGAACGTCCGGTTTTCTACGCGCCCAATAATCGATGGCCGCATGCAACAGGTGCCGGCCGGAGTATTCGGTATCGAACATCTCCCGGGTTACGACGCGGTGAAGGGGCATTTGATCTATACCGTACCAAGCCGCCGTATCCAGCAGCTATGCCTGCGCCGGGAGATAATCACATTAATGAGGGGTTTCGCAGTCACGCTGTTTCTGGTGGCTCCGCTGCTGGCCCAGCGCGGCACCTCAGAACTGCGTCTGTCGGTCACGGACCCCGCCGGCCTGGGAGTGCAGGCATCGGGAACGCTGACGAGCCGGTCCGCTCAGGAACGGCGCAGCATCACGACGGACGAGAACGGCCAATTCGTTCTCCGCTCTCTCCCTGTCGGCAAATATTTTCTCCGGATCGAGCGGCCGGGGTTCGCGCCCTACACCGATTCGGTCGATCTGCGCTCGGAAATTCCGCTCTTTTATCACGCAACCCTCAAACTCACTCCTATAGAAACGGCGGTGACGATCACCGAATCCGACACCCTGATCGATCCCTCCCAGACCGGAAATGTACACCATCTAGGCAAGGACATATTGAACACGCGGCGATCGGCAGCGCCCGGGCGATCGGTTCTCGAACTGGTGAACACCCAGCCAGGCTGGCTCCTCGAAGCGAACGGCGTCCTGCACCCGCGCGGCTCCGAATACGACGTGCAATATGTCGTCGATGGCCTGCCGCTCTTTGACAATCGTTCGCCGGCATTTGCTCAATCGCTCGGAATCGATGAATTTCAATCGATGCGCGTGTTGACCGGAGGCTACCCGGCGGAGTACGGACGCAAACTCGGCGGAGTGGTGGAAGTAACCACCGAACGCGACGATGATCCCGGGCTGCACGGAAGGGCGAGCGTTCAAGGCGGCAGTTTCGGAACGGTGAACGGATTTGTTTCAACCCAATACCGCTGGGGCAATAACCTTGTGGGCGCGAGCGGGGAGGCCTTCGCGACAGACCGGTACCTGGATCCTCCCGTCCTGCAGAATTTCTCGAATCGCGGCACGGGCGGTGCGGCGGCGTTTCGCTTCGAGCGCGACTGGAGCAGATCCGATCGCACGCGCTTTTACATAGTCCGGCACCGCACGGGGTTCTTGGTTCCAAATGAACTGTTACAGGAAGAGGCAGGACAGCGGCAGGATCGCACCGCTACGGAAACCTCCGGACAGTTCTTCCATCAACACATCTTCTCGCCGGCGCTCCTGTTGAACGTACAGGGGCGCGTGCGCGACACCTCCGCCGGCCTATGGTCGAATCCGATGTCGACACCGATTCTGGTTTCGCAGGACCGTGGCTTCCGGGAATCGTATTTCAGCGCCAGCCTGGCGGGACACAGCGGCAGGCATGATTGGAAGACCGGTGTCGAGACCTTGTACTCCAGGATTCACGAGAACTTTGGATACCGGATCACGACCTACGACGTCCTCGGCGTAGCGGTGTTCGATCCCAATGTGCCGCCCACCTTCGATTTCGCCGATCGCGGTGTGGATAGCGAGCAGGCAGGCTTCGTGGAGGACAGCATCCGGTTGGGCCGGCTGACCCTCTCGGCGGGTATCCGGTACGATCACTATCGGCTTCGAGTGCGTGAGTCGGCATGGAGCCCGCGTGTCGCTGCCGCATGGAATATCCCGGGGTCCGGCTTTGTTCTCCGCGCCTCCTACGACCGCGTGTTTCAGACACCCGCCCTCGAAAATGTTTTACTTGCCAGTGCGAACCTGGTCGATGCACTCGGCGGCGAGGGAGTGTTTTTGCCCCTGCGGCCGTCGCGCGGGCATTTCGCGGAGGCGGGCTTTTCGAAGGCGTTTCTCCAGCGGTTGCGGCTGGACGGCACCTACTATCATCGAAGCTTCGATTACCTGGCCGATGACAGCGTGCTGCTGAATACTGGCATCAGTTTCCCGATCACGTTCCGCAGTGGAACCGTGTACGGCTTCGAGGCGAAAGTTGAGGTTCCGCGCTGGGGTCCGTTCTCCGGGTATCTGAGTTGGAGCAACATGGCGGGACGCGGCGAATTACCGATCGCCGGCGGCTTGTTCCTGGGCGACGAGGCCGCGAACTTGATCGGAGCCGCGGGTCAATTCCCGATCACGCAGGACCAGCGAAACTCGCTTCGAGGCCGCGCTCGCTCAGAGATCGGCTCGCGCGCTTGGGTTGCCTTCGGCGCCACGTACAACAGCGGATTGCCAACAGAACTCGAAGGTCTCAGCGACCCGGACCTGCTGGCGCAGCAGTACGGCGCCCGGGTTCTCGCCCGGGTGAATGTCGAGCGGGACCGGCTTTTCCCTTCGTATGCCCTCGACGCTTCCGCGGGAGCTACGCTGTGGAGGCACGAACGCCACACCGTCAATCTTCAAGCCGACTTACTTAATTTGACGAATCAGCTCAGCGTGATCAACTTCTCCGGGCTCTTCTCAGGCACTGCCATCGAACCGGGCCGCAACTTCGCGATCCGGCTTACGACCGAGTTTTAGCGGGTTTGCGTACAATGCGCGCGGATCAGAACGGGCCCAGAGCGTAAGGAAGAGCTTCCACGATGCTTTTGGCCGCCGTCCGCGGTGATGATCTCTTTCACTAACACGGCGAAATCGTTGATAAGTACTGCCCAAAACCACTTATCCGCCATGAACGAAGGTTGACCGGTAACAATACGTGGCGGTGCCTGGAGTTTGTACTACTTACTGTTGACCGAAAGCGTCAAGGGCGCAGCCCACGACGGGCGGAGAATTCCTTATATTACTTGCATGGCGATCATCGCGATTGCAGGGCGTAAGGGAGGTATTGGGAAGTCGACGATTGCGGGCAACCTGGCAGCGGAGTTCGCCGCCCGTGATCATAGTGTGATTCTCTTGGACGCCGATCCGCAGCATAGCCTCGAAGCTTGGGCATCGCAGGGAGACGGGATGCTCGCGGGATGCGTGCGCCGCGTGAACGGAGGCGATCCCGAGCAGTTGCGCGCCATGGCCAAATCCGCGGACAAAGAAGCGGACGTCGTTCTGATCGATACACCGCCCGGCATGCCCGAGACGGCATACCAGGCGGCCATGGTGGCAGATCTCATGCTGCTGCCCTGTGGCCCGTCGCCGCTGGATCTATTCGCGTTGAAAGAGGCGCTCGCCCTCGCGCTCAAAGCTCGCGCGGCACGCC
Organism: uncultured Acidobacteriota bacterium; assembly: GCA_963720745.1. Classification (GTDB taxonomy): domain Bacteria; phylum Acidobacteriota; class Terriglobia; order Bryobacterales; family Bryobacteraceae; genus TMP-7. The sequence continues at coordinate 1,314,695 of CAVRGO010000001.1, read as the reverse complement.
GTTCCAAAAAGCCCCGCATACGGCTTGTACCGTCCAAAGTCCTTACCAACACCACTCTCGGCCGGAACCTAGCGTCATCTCTCGAAGAGATGGGTAAGAAGGTGCTCCCCGGCATCAGCCATCGGATCGCCTTGGCGGAGGCGGTTCTGAGCGGACTGACGATTCGGGAGTATGCCCCGAACTCACCATCGGCCGAGGAGTTCGCCAAACTCGCCAAAGCGGTCGACAAGATCCTCAAGCATTGACGGTCCTAAAATTCATACATGAGATGTCTGATGTTTTTCGGGGTTGTCGCTGCCCTCGCGGCCGCGCAGCCGAAGGATATTTCCGGAACGTGGGTCGCTCATACGCAAAGGCCAGGCGGGGGCGAGGCCGAGATTTCGTACCTCTTCAAGGTTGAGAACGGCAAGATCACTGGTTCGCAGACGTTGCCCTTCGGCGATGCACCGATCGTCGATGGAAAGTTCACGTCGAACGATGAGTTCGAGTTCACTGCAGCGGTGGATATGTTCGGAAGCGTTCACAACGTGACCGGGAAAGGTAAGGTTGCCGGCGACACACTGGAAATCACTCCGGCGTTGCCGTCGCCTCCACCGCCTCCTCCTGGTACGCCTCCAAACGCGAGGCGGCGCTTCTCGTTCGGCACGGTCGTCGCGCGGCGAGGCACACCAACTCCGAACTATCGCGCGCCCGCCGTGGATTACAAAACGCTTCCCAAAGTAGAGTTGCCGGCGTTGCAAGATGTACCCTACAACGGCCTGGCTAAGACTCCCCCTCTGGGCTGGAACAGTTGGAACAAGTTCCAAACGCGATTCAACGACAAGACTGTCCGCGCGATCGCGGACGCAATGATTGTTTCGGGAATGAAGGATGCGGGCTATCAGTTCATCAACATCGACGATGGATGGCAAGGCAAACGCGATGCCAATGGCGTGTTGCAGCCCAACCCGAATTTCCCGGATATGAAGGCGCTGGCCGGCTACGTCCATTCGAAAGGACTGAAGCTCGGCATCTACTCGTCGCCCGGACCGCACACCTGCGCCGGCTACGAAGGCAGTTACGGTCACGAGGATATCGATGCCAAAACGTGGGCTTCCTGGGGCATCGACTATCTGAAGTACGACTGGTGCAGCGCTTCGCGAGTCTGGAAGGATCAGGACATGCAAGCGGTATATCAGCGAATGGGCGAAGCGCTACGCAAGTGCGGACGCCCCATCGTGTTCTCGCTCTGCCAGTACGGGCGCAATCATGTCGAGCAGTGGGGGCCCAAGGTGAGCGGGAATCTCTGGCGCACTACCGGCGACATCCGCGATCAGTGGCAATCGATGGAGCGTATCGGATTCTCGCAAACCGATCTCGCGCAGTATGCCGCGCCTGGGCAGTGGAACGATCCGGACATGCTCGAGATCGGGAACGGCGGCATGACCACCGAGGAATACCGGACGCACTTCAGCTTATGGGCGATGATCGCCGCGCCGCTGATCGCCGGCAACGACCTGCGGAACATGAGCGACGATATCAAGTCGATCCTCTTGAACAAAGATGTGATCGCCGTCGATCAGGATAAGCTCGGCAAGGGTGGTCAACGCATCGCGCAGAACGGGCAGAAAGAAATATGGGCGAAGCCGCTGGACAAAGGCGCCTACGCTATCGCCCTCTTCAATCGCGGGCCGAGCGCACAGGAAATCAGCGTAAAGTGGTCCGACGTGAAGCTGAGCGGTAGCCGCAACGTCCGCGATTTGTGGAAGCACCAGGATCTCGGCAAGAAAGCCGACAGCTTCAGCGCGAGCGTTCCGTCGCACGGAGTTGTGATGATTCGGGTCTGGTAGACCGTTCGACTTTAACAATTCGGTACGGGGCCTCGCGATCGAGATCCGGCGCGATGGTCCCGTTGCCTGCTTTGTCGTAAGCCTCGACGAAGTACATCACATCCCACTCCGGTGTGACAAAGCTGCCGGGGATGACGCCTCGATAGGATCGGTGCGCCGCGTCGAACGTCATCTCGGCGACCCCGTAATCCTCGAACTGCGTCATATGCCTGTAGCGGAGCCGCAGCGCCTTGATGCCCGACACATCCAGAGCGGTGGCGCGCACTTCGAGATCCTTGCCCGGTTGTGCCGTACTTACCGGCACAAGCCGCACGATGGGAGGATCTCGATCCTTACCCCGCTTCGCCTCGAACGCCGCGCCGGGTTTCGCCGTCTTCCGCTGCTCGCCGAGTTTCGCGAGTCCTTCTTCGAGTTTCGGGAGCTCTTCTCTCCAGTGGTGCGGAAAGCCTACACGGTGTACTCCGAACGCGAGATCGTCACGATACACGTCCTGCGCAGCTTCGACAATTTGACCCCACGCGCGGATCGCCTCTTTTTCGCGCGCGATCGCGGCATCCAAATTGCCCAAGTCGCCGCGCAGTTGGAACAGCGAATAGCTCACTCCGCCGCGCAAACGCGCTGCGTGGAACCGCGCGAGGCCTGCCAGGATCCGCGCATCTGTAACCGTGGAAAGCAGCTCACCTTGCGGGTATCCGCCGGCCGCTTTCGCCGCGCGGGCGACATGATCGAGAATCTCCTTTGCGGTCTCGTCGAACCAGTCCGCCGTCGCCTCCGGTGTGCGCATTGCGACGTCGCGGCCTTCGACAAGGCTCTTCGCGCGGTCCCGCACATTCATGAACTGCTCGGTATCGCTGCCCTCCATCGTGCAGTATTGCGGCAGGTCGCCTCCGGTCATCATCTCGGCCCAGCCGCGCGTGGTTGGGAAATATCGATACTCGTAACTCGCCGCGACGATGCGGGGCAGCACCTGGCTGGCTACATGGACCGCTTTCATCGCTTCATCTCCGGCATCGCCGAATCTTCGCCGAAACTCGCGTCGCCAGACCTCCGGCCACGTGTGCGGGTTGTAGGTCAACCGGCCCCAGACCTGATAGAAGTGCCAGTAACGCTCGAACTCGTAGTCGTAATAGCGGAATTGCGGGTTCAGGATGTCGCGCGGCTCGGCATCGTGCGGCTCGCCGAGCATCTTGGTCGCAAGCATCTCGTTCACTTCGAAGCTCGATCCGCCGCCGAGGTGCACCGTCTCGGCGAAACGTTTGACGTACTCCGGATCCGCCCACAACAGCAGGCGCGTGGTGCCACCGTTCCATAAGCGCCAGTTGATTACATATTTCCGCGGATACTTGAGCATGTCCGCGTAGCCGTGGCGCCGACCCATCTGATCCTCGCCATTGATGTGGCTCGGATGGAACGGCATGCCCATCTGCTCCATCCAGTACTTCGTCGAGACCCGCGCGTTCAGCCCCTGCGCGAGCGCGTCTTCGATGATTGAGTCGGGCAACTCCTTCGCGCGCAGGTCCACGCGGATCTTAGGGTTGTGCTGATGCAACATCGCGAATACGTCGTGCCAGAACGTCCCCATCTCAGAACGCTTCAGGCCCGATTCGTTGTGCATCCGAAACTGCAGCGCGTCGATTTCCGGGAACACCTTGAGGAAGCGGGCAAGTGCCGCCTTCGTGTATGGAATGAGGTTGTCTTCCGAAAGTCCGGTCACCAACCAAGGGAGTGCCTTGCCAACCGTCTGATCGGCGCCCTCAATTCCGCCGCCCTGCACGCCGCCGCGATAAATGTGATCCCAGATGCCCGCCGTCACCTCGATGCCGCGTTCGTGCGCCAGCCGGATCATGGTCTTAAACGCCTCAACGTTCCGGCGCTGCTGGCTGGTCGTGAGCCCGTTCATGCGTACATTGGGAAACCCTTCGGTATCGAAGAAGTACGGATAGACCGGCGCGAGGAAGCCGCCGTTCTCGTAGCCGAAGATCACGACGAAGCTGTTGATGCGGCTGCGGGCCAGCAGGTCGAAATAGCGTTCCCAGTACTTCGCGTCGTAAAGCCGGCTCTCGAAATATCGCCGCTGCATCGTGTACATCGAGACCCCGCGCTCCCGAATGTACGGACTCTCGAAGGTGCTCCAGAACCGGGGCAGCGCATTGTTCGGACCCGCCGCCACGGCGTCGGCCGAATCGAGTGCGGCATACATCAGCCCGCGCGAGTCGGCCCCGCACAGTTCCAGGCTCGATTTCGACGCCTTCACGGAGAGACTGTCGGGTGTTTGAAACTGAGGCCCGCGGCAGAGCGCAGCGTGAATCGTGTAGCCGCCGCCGGGCAACCGAGACACCTCAATCCCTTTCGACGCCAGCGCCTTCTCGAGTTGCCCGATCCCGTACGCCGCCGGTCCGTCGATATTGGAATCCGCCAGCAACGACACACGGAGCGGTGCGGCGATCACTCCGGAAACAACAAAGGCGGCGAACAGAATCTGCGTGCGCATATCACGCCATCTTATCGCCGCCCGCTGGGAAACTGAGTTTACTTACCCGCAGTCATCGGCTGGGTGGAAACCCACGCCTGCGACTCGCTGCTCTCCAGCACCTTCGCGAGCAACTGCATGCCCCACAATCCGTCGGCAAACGTCGGATAGTCCACCGGCGCGCTCGGATCCGCCACCTTCCTGTAGAACCGCCGGTAGACCTGCTTGTGCGCGTCGTCGTAACCTTCGCTGTGGCCGCCCGGCAGATCCGCAAACGCTGCGGCTTCGGGATAGAACAGCGACCCATCCTTCACGATGATCTGGTTCGGCGAGTTCCGTTCGCCGATCCACAATTCATCCGGCCGCTCCTGGTTCCAGGCTACGCTCTTCTTGGTCCCGAAGACCTCGAACTGGAACCGGTTCTTGCAGCCCGCCGCGAGTTGGCTGACCGAGAACACACCGCGCGTCCGGTCACCGAGTTTCAGCAGAACGTTCCCGAAATCATCGGTGTCGATCGGAATCTCGGTATAATCCTCGGGCTTCAGTTTCTTGCCCGTGAACGTTTCGACGGCGCCCTTCGGTTTCTTCCGCGTCTTGTGGAAGATCTGCAGATCGGCGCAAAGGGCGGTGATCTTCAGTCCGGTCACGTGCTGGATCATGTCCATCCAGTGCGAGCCGATGTCGCCCATACACCGCAGCGCGCCGTTCTGGTCGCGCTCCACCCGCCAGTTGTAGTCGGTGTCGTACAGCAGCCAGTCCTGATAGTACGTGCCATTCACGCTGAGGATGTCGCCGAGATCGCCATGGGCAACCATCTGGCGCATCTGCTGGACGGCCGGGTAGTAGCGCAGATTGTGATTGACGCAGTTCGGCAGGTTCTTGGCTTTGGCCAGATCCACGAGTTCGCGAGCTTCTTCAACGTTCAATGTCAGAGGCTTTTCGCAGAGGACGGCCTTGCCCGCTTCGAGCGCCGCCTTGGACATGGGAGCGTGCAGCGCATTGGGCGTGCAGACGTGGACCGCCTCGATCGAAGGATCGGCAAGCAGGGATTGCCAGTCCGAAGTCGTACGGTCGATCCCATAAGTTGCGCCGAAGCGGCTCGCTTCCTCGTCCGATATGGCCGCCAGCGCGACGACTTCAACGTTCCCGAGTCGGCGGATCTGCTCGACATGGACCTTCCCCATGAAACCCGCGCCGAGTACGGCGGTTTTGATCATTCGCATAACCTGAGAGTTCTTCAATCCTTTCTGGAAACGACTCGTTTCACACTTTATCACGCGTTCTTCAAATCCGATTTCGCGGTCGCAACCGTATCTGTCTCGGAGGAGATTTCAGATCCATGAGAAAGATGATGATGCGGGGCGCGTTGGTGCTGACATTGGCGTTCGCGCCGCACGCCTTGGCCGATCCCATCCTTTACGCGAGTAACTTCCTCGCCAACACCATCACCGCTTACAACGCGGTAACCGGCGCATCTTTGGGCACCGTCGTGACCGGCGGAGCCGAGCTGGATGGCGCCAACGGGGTCCGGCGCGGGCCCGATGGCAGCCTCTACGTGACAGGCCAGTTCAGCAACCGCGTGGTGAAGTACAACGGTTCGACTGGAGCGGTAGAGCTGATCTTCGATCCCGCAAATACCGCCGGCCTCGACTCGGCGCAAGGGCTCACATTCGGTCCCGACGGCAACATCTATGTAGTCAGTTCGGCGAACGACAAGATCCTGAAATACGATGCGGCAACTGGCAATTCGCTCGGAACGTTCGCGACTCTCGGGTCACCACACGACGGACCCATCGATCTCGCGTTCGGGTGCGGCGGGTTCGCCTACGCTGCAACCTACGACAGTGATCGCATAGTGAAACTCGATGCATCCACCGGCGCGATCGTAACCAGTTTCCCCGGGCCCGCCGGTGCGGGTTTGGCCGATATCGCCATTGGGCCCGATGGTGGCTTCTACGTGATTGCCGTCGATCCGACCGACTTTGCCGGATCGATTTTGAGATATGACACCGCGACGGGATCGTTCTCAACTTTCATCGCGGAAGGAGCCGGCGGGCTGAACTTCCCCGGGGGTCTGGCGTTTGACGGCTTGGGCAACTTGCTTGTGGCCAACCTCGACGTGGACAACACCATCCTTCGCTTTAACGGGCAGAACGGATCTTTTGAATCGGAACTCGTCGGGCCGGGTAACGGACTCGACCTTCCGTTCTTCGTCACGGTGGCGACTCCGGAGCCGGCGACGATGGGCTGGACGGGCTTCGCACTATTGGGCCTGGGGCTCGCTCGGCAGGCGCGCGCCCGGACGCGGTAAGGGCACCGCCGGCGCTGGGATCGAGAAGGAAAATGTCGAACCCTTTCCGAGTTCCGATTCCACCCAGATGCGTCCGCCGTACCGTTCGACAAGACGCTTGCAGATCGCCAGGCCAATGCCGGTTCCCGAGTAAGCCGTTCGCGAATGCAACCGCTTGAACAACCCGAATACGAGCGTGCGGTACTCCGGTTCGATTCCGATTCCGTTGTCCTGTACTGAAATCGTCCAGGAGCGGCCCTCCTGCCGCGCGTTCACGCGCACCACCGGCGGATCGGACCCTCGGTACTTCAGGGCATTGCTGATGAGATTTTGAAATATCTGCCGCGCATGTACGGGCGCCATCCTGATGGCCGGCAGTCCCGAGTGCGTTACGGATGCGCTGGTTTCCTGAATCGCGGTCTGGAGATTTTCCAACGCGGCTTGAAGCGCGGCTTCCAACGGGATCGGTTCGGCAATCTCCTCTGAGTCTGAGGCGGCGCGAAGATATGCCAGAAGATCGTTGAGCAACGCGTCCATGCGGGCGGTGCCGTCAACGCACTCATGGATCATCTCGTCCGCCTCCGGGTCCAGTTTCTCACCCCATTTCCTGAGCAAAAGCTGGGAGTAGGTGCGCACCAGGCGCAGCGGCTCCTTCAAATCGTGGCTGGCCGAATACGCAAACTGCTCCAGGTCCGCATTGACGCGAAGAAGCGCCTCGTTAGAACGCCGGATAGCCTCCTCGGCCCGTTTCCGCTCGGTGATGTCCTGGTAAAAGATGGACAGCCCGCCGTCTTTAGCGGGATACATGCGAAACTCGAACCATCGCTGCCACGGCTCATAGAAGTGTTCGGTGCGGCTGGCCACCCGTACGGTCATGGCACGGCGGTATTCACGCTCGAGATCGGTGCCCAGAATCGCCGGAAAGACATCCCAAATGATTCGCCCGGTCAGTTCCTCGCGGGTCATGCCAGTCGTCCGCTCGCTTTCCGCGTTGACGTAAGTGAAGCGCCATTCGGAATCGAGAGCGATGAAAGAGTCGCTGATGCTCTCCAGGATTGTTGCGGAACGCTCACGGGCGGATTCGGCATCCGACCGCAGCAAGCGCTCGCGTTCGGCGGCCTCACGCCGCAATTTGCCCAGCGCGAGATGCGAACCGACGCGGGCAAGCAGTTCGCGCGCCGTAAAGGGTTTCACCAGATAATCGTCGGCGCCTGCGTCCATCCCTTCGACACGCGCGTCCTCACCGGCGCGCGCCGACAGCAGGATCACCGGGATAGTTGCCGTCGATTCGATGGCGCGAAGCTCACGCAACAGCCCGATCCCATCCAGCACGGGCATCATGACATCGGTCAGGACGAGATCGGGCGGATTCCGGCGCGCCTCCGCGAGTGCTTCCAATCCGTTGGCAACCGTCTGGACAGTGTAGGTACCTGCCAGCAGCCGCCGGACGTAGTCCCGCATGTCGGCGTTGTCATCCGCGATCAGGATGCGTCCGGTGGCAGCCGGGATGTGCGGCGCCGCTACCGAATCGGCGGCAAACGCCGGGACTGCTGGCCCCTGTTCCACGTCAGGCAGCCATCGCAACGCCTCCTGCACATAAGCCGAAGCGGTCCCGCTCGTTGCTCCTGCTCGAGTCTGCACGATGTGGTCCTCCGGCAGGTGTGCCTGACCTTTCGGGATCGATACGGTGAACGTGCTGCCCACCCCGAAAACGCTTTCCACCAGTACCGAGCCGCCGTGCAATTTCGCCAACTCCTGAACGAACGCCAGGCCGATGCCGCTGCCTTCGTGAGTCCGGCCTTGCACTCCCTCGATTCTGTGGAAGCGCTCGAAGACTCGAGGTAGTTCGTCTTTCGGAATGCCGGTGCCGGTATCGGCAACCAATACCTCGAAGCGGTCGGCCGTCTCCCTCGCTCGAACGGTAATACCGCCCTTCAACGTGAACTTGAAAGCGTTCGAGACCAGGTTGAGAACGATCTTTTCCCACATGTTACGATCGACGTAGGCCGGTTCCGACAGCTCTGGGCAATCGATGACGAATGCGAGCCCCGCCCGTTCGGTTGCGGACCGGAAGGCGCTCGCCACGCCCGTCGTGAAATCGGCAAGATCGGTCGGCTCGTATGCCGCGCGCAGGCGGCCGGCTTCAACCCGCGAGAAATCGAGCAACGTGTTGACGAGTTTCAGAAGGCGGAGGCCGTTCCTGTGCGTCAGTTCGATCTCCTCACGGCTCACCACCACCGAATCGCCGGCGCGCTGAAGCAGCGCCTCTAATGGGCCCAGCATCAATGTCAGGGGCGTCCGGAATTCATGGCTCACGTTGCTGAAGAACGCAGTTTTGGCCCGGTCGATCTCGGCGAGAGCTTCCGCCCGCTGCCGCTCCTCCTCATAGGCGCGCGCGTCGGCGATGGCTGTCGATATATGTCCGGCAACGAGCGTAAAGAACGTGCGGTAGCTCGAGTCGAGACGCTTGTGGGGGTTCACTCCGGCGACGACAAAGCCCAACGACGAACTCTGGCCCGGCATGACGATGGGCAACACGACCGCGGATTCGGCTCCGATATTCCACGCGCCGCCGGGCAGGGGCCCCGCCGTTTCCGCAAAGTCGACGATCGGGGCGACTTGCGAACCCTCGAGAACCTCCAGGCGCTGCCGGGATAGCCCGACAGATTCGATCTCCAAGGGCGCAGCCGGGGTCCCCTCTTCGATGCCCGCCGTTCCGATCAGCGTCGCTTTCGAACGATCGTCATCGAAAAGATAAAGGGACGCGAACGGAACGTCGTAGGGGTTGCCTCCGAGTGTCTCGAGGGCGACGAGACAGGCCTGCCGGATGTCGCGGGCGCTGCTCCCTCTAGTAGCCAAATCGCGGAGTGTCCCGAGCCGGCGAGCGCCGATGACGTGCTCGGTGGTTTCGTTCACCGGTGTGAATACGCCGCCGATGCCCCCGGATTCGTCGCGAATAGGACTGTAAGAGAAGGTGAAATAGCACTCCTCGGCGTAGCCGTGACGCTCGAGCAGCAGCAGAAGGTCGTCGGAGCGCGTCGCCTCGCCCCTTCGCAGTACACCTTCGAGCATCGGCCCGATGATGTGCCAGACCTCGGGCCAGCATTCGCGTCCCGGATGTCCGAGCGCCGCCGGATGTTTGCCCGCGATAATGTCGCGATAGGCGTCGTTGTACAACATCACCAGATCCGGACCCCACCAGATGAGGATCGCGAACCGGGAGTTCAGGCAGATGCTGACCGACGTCTGCAGGCTCTGCGGCCACTGCCCTACGGGACCAAGCAGAGTTTTCGACCAATCGAGCGAGCGCATGCATGCACCCAACTCGCCACCGCCGGAAAGGCACCCGCGGCTCGTCGGCGACGCAAATTCTGTTTCTGGTGTCATGGGCCGACGCTCATTGCCGGAAGTGATTTTTCTGCGCCGCCGGTCGCGGCGACTTGGCTGTCATGATAGCGCACCGATTTGCACCACCGCATGTAAAATTCTGCCCGTTTGTGCGCTACCATACACGGCACGGGGCACGGGCCGGATGGTGCCTGCCGGTACGCATCACTACGCTACAATCCAGCTATATATGTTCCTCGGTCTTGAACACACGGCGATCGCCTCGCCGGACCCCGCGGGCCTGGCGCAGTGGTACGTCGACATGCTCGGGTTTCATATCAATTTCCGCTACGACCAGTTCTTTTTTGTGAAGGCGCCGAACGGAACGATGCTCGAGATCATCCCCTCGGAGGGTCAGCGCGGGTCGAATTTGCCGAAGGATCCCGGAATCCGCCATCTCGCGATTGCCGTTCAGGATTTCGATGCCGCTCATCAGCAACTGAAAAACGCCGGCGTGACCTTTCTCGGCGAGCCCTACGACAACCAGGGAAACCGCCTGGTGTTTTTCTCCGATCGCGATGGGAACATCCTGCACCTGATTCAACGCGAAAAGCCGCTACCGTAAACGGGAAGGCGATTTGCTAACCCGAGTTTTCAAAGCATTCTCGTACCGCGATTTCCGCCTCATGTGGTTCGGCGCCTGCACTTCGAGCGTCGGCACGTGGATGCAGAAGCTGGCGCAGGCGTGGCTGGTGTACGAGATCTCCGGCTCGGCCTTTTACCTCGGGTTGGATACGTTCCTCGGCGAGATGCCCATCATTCTGTTTTCACTGGTGGGCGGAGTCTTTGCGGACCGGACCAGCCGCCGCAAGCTGCTGCTGATGTCGCAGTTCGTCCAGATGGGCTGTGCGTTCTTCCTGGCTGTACTGGTCGCATTCGGAATGCGGCAGATCTGGCCGATCCTCTGTCTGTCGTTTGTCGTGGGAACGGCACAATCGTTCGGAGGACCCGCCTATTCCGCGCTGATTCCGACGCTGGTCGAACCCGAAGACCTGCCGAACGCCATTGCCCTGAACTCCATCCAATTCAACTTGGCGCGCGTCATCGGCCCCGTTCTCGGCGGCATCGCGCTGAAGCAGCTTGGGGCCACCTGGTGCTTCGCGCTGAATGGCGTGTCCTACATCGCAGTGGTGGCCAGCCTGCTGATGATCCAGGCACGATTCGTTCCGGGAGCTGGAAAGGGCCAATCGGTCGTAGCCAGTATCAAACAGGGCTTTGGCTTTATCCGGCAGCGAGAGTCCATGGTCACCCTGATCTTCCTGGCCTTCTCGATGACCGTGGTGGGATTCCCTATGATCGCGTTTCTGCCGGTGTTCGCCCGGGAGGTGTTCCACGGCGGACCGGAAGCCTATACCGCGCTTCTGGCGAGTTCAGGCCTGGGCTCGGTGGCCGGTGCGCTGATCGTCGCGGCGATGGGCCGGAAAAAGAACCTGGGCCGGGCCGCACTGGTCATGCTGATCGCGTTCGGAGTAACGATGACGAGCTTCGCTCTGTCCCGGGCCATCACGTGGAGTTGTGTCTTCCTGTTCCTTTCGGGCGCCGCCATGATTGCGGTATTCGCAATGGTCAGCTCGCTGGTGCAGCTCATCACCGCCGACGAGATGCGCGGGCGTGTAATGAGCGTCTACAACGTTGCCTTCCGAGGAGGCATGCCCATCGGCAGCATCATCATCGGCAGTATCATCCAACAGCTCGGTGCGCCGCCGGTGATCGCGTTCAACGGAGCGTTGCTGTTCGGCATCGGGCTTTGGTTCCTGTTCGTGCACCGGCGGGTCGCAGCCCTTTAGAATAGTAGATTGCATGCGTTTGCCGCTCCTGATGGTGATGGGGGCCCTAGTCGGCCTCGCCGCTCCGAACGATCTCGAAAAAGCCCGTGACGCACAGGATCGGGCTGCGCTCCAACGACAGATAGGTGCGTTGTCCGCCGCCGCGGGTAAGGACCCGAAAAACGCCGGGGCGCAATACGACGTCGCGCTGGCGCAATCGTATCTCGCCGAGGTCGCCACCGAGCAGCGCGACAAGTCCGCTGCGGCCAGTGCTGCCCAGAATGGGATCCAAGCCGCGGAAAAGGCGGTGGCATTGAAGCCCGACTCGGCAGAGTACCACCGGATCCTCGGCACGCTCTGCGGCCAGGTGGTGCCGGCCAATATCCTTCTGGGCGTCAAATACGGCAAATGCGCACTCGAGGAAGTTAACAAGGCCATCGAACTGGACCCGAAATCGGCGGCCGGATACCTCAGCCGCGGTGTCGGCAACTACTACCTGCCCCCGACCTTCGGCGGTGGTGTCGATAAAGCGGCCGCGGATTTCCAGAAGGCCATTGACATGGACCCAAAGCTGGCGGATGCCCACCTTTGGCTCGGCGTCGCGTTGCGCAAGATGAACCGCAACGCTGAAGCCAGAAAGGCACTCGAGAAATCTCTGCAGTTGAATCCCAAGCGAATCTGGGCCAAGCAGCAGCTCGACAAGACTCCCGCCCAATAATGCGTAACGGCGTCACCGTCGCCGCCGTGGTCGCGCTTCTCACGGCTTTAACGTACTTTGTGTTTCCTGGGCACACCTACCTCCAGCAGGATACGCAGATCTACGTTCCGATGCTGGAGAAGCTCGAAAACCCCTCTCTGTTTGCGAAGGAATTGCTGACGTCGCGGCCGCACATGGCCTGGACCCTCTACGATGAAACGGCGCTGGGCCTCCATCGCGTGACGGGTCTGGACTTCGAGGATGTGCTGACCATTGAACAGCTCACTTTCCGCGCGCTGGGTATTTGGGGCGTCTTCCTCGTCGGCACATCGCTGGGCTTCAACCGTCGTCTGTCTCTGTTTGCCGCCGCGCTGTTCTCGCTTGGGGCGACTATCGCGGGCCCGTCGGTGCTGACCTTCGAGTACGAACCGGTGCCCCGTGGATTCGCCGTTGCGCTCGTGCTCTGTGCGATCGGATTGGTAGTCCACGGCCGGCACGAATGGGCTGCATTGGTGGGATCCATCGCGGTTCTCTATCACGCGCCGACCACCGCTCCGTTCTGGCTCGTGTTTTTTGTGCTGCTTTGGCGAAGGCGCCAATGGAAACCCTTGCTGCTGCCCGCTGCCGCGTTGCTAATCGTCTTCGTATTCTCGAGATTGCAGCCGGGAGTCACGGAACGTCAGCCGCTGTTTGCGACCATCAGCCCCGCCTTACAGCAGTTGCAACGAATGCGGGCCGCGTATAACTGGGTATCGCTCTGGCCGACAGCGGTGTACTGGCATTATGCGATCCTGTCGGCGGTTGCGGTGCTGGCCATGCGCCGCCTTCGCGATCGCCTTTCGGAATCGCATTGCATCGTTTTTTCCGGCCTGTTGGCAATCGGCATCGCCGCCGTACCACTCACCTGGCTGACGCTGGAAGGCCTGCACTGGTCGTTGATTCCGCAATTCCAGCCGGCTCGCGCGGTACTGTTCATCACCGTCGTTGCCGTCATTCTGTCAGCGCTGGCTGGTATCCATGCCGCATTTCAGCGCAGTTACCAGGAAACCTTCGCGTGGCTGCTGGTGCCGTTTATCATCCCCGTCCATCCGGTATTGATTCCCCCTTATACCGTGGCCGATGCCGTGATGATCGCAGTGCTCGCCGCGGCGGCCACAGCCGCAATCGCCGTCCACGTCCTCAGTCCGCGCCGTGCCGCGGCAGCATTGGCCATGGTGTCCTTGGCGGCCTTCTTCGCGATCCCCCTCGTCGCCGGTGTCCACAACTACCCTTCACTGTGGAATAACGAGATTATCGAACTCGCTCGGTGGGCACGACAATCGACCCCGGTCAATGCAGTGTTCCACTTTGAAGCAGCCGGCAAGGACCTGTCCCCCGGCCTTTTTCGTGCCGAAGCAGAACGCGCGGTCTACGTTGACTGGAAGACCGGCGGGCAAGTGAACTACTTCGAGGATCTGGCGCTCGAATGGTGGGAGCGGTGGCAGCACACAATGCTGCGATCGGCCTCGACCGCCGAGCTCGCTGCCCGCGGGGTAGACTACCTGGTCCTCCGGCTTCCGAATCACCGCCCCGACCTCCAGCACATATATTCCAACGCTTATTACGTCGTATACCGCCTGCGGCCTGAATCGGACTGACTCCCGGATACCGCTGAGCTCTCAAGCTTTCTATGATCTCGCCCGATAAGGTAATCGAGCGGATTAGTTAAATCCGTATGCCCCAAGCGCGGGCGCGGAATTGGAATCTGATGGAGCACCCACTCGACTGCACCAACCTGCGTTGTCCGGTTCCGATTGTCCGGATCAGCCAGACCGTTAAAACGCTGGCTGTAGGAGACCGCCTGCGCGTACAAGCCACTGATCCGGCGTTCCGTCCCGACCTCGAAGCCTGGACCCGGCGGACCGGACATCTGTTGGTCGAGTTCACTGAAGGGCAGGTTCAGCAGGCGCTGATCGAGAAGCGGACGCCATGACAGGAGTAGAGGCAGATCGGACGCTGGCCGAGCGGAACTCACCGTCGCTGGACGAACGGGTACGAGAACTGGAGGCCGGGGTGGCCCTGTTGAAGCGGGCCCACGGTCAGCCGGCCGGATTGACCATCGTCGCGTTCAGCGGAGACATGGATCGATTAATGGCGGCCTTCATGCTCGCCTGTGGAGCCGCCGCCATGGGCATGAAGGTTTCGATGTTCTTCACCTTCTGGGCCTTGGCTGCGCTGAGAAGAAAGGCTGTTTACAAGGGCAAATCACCGATTGAAAAGCTACTGACGGCCATGATGCCAGCCGGGCCCGAACACCTCGGCCTGTCCCGTTGGAGCGTGCTCGGCTTGGGGAAGCGGTTTTTTCATTACTTGCTGCGACGCAAACATATCGAGAGTCTGAAGAACCTGGTTGCGCTTGCCCAAGAACTGAACATCCGCATGGTGGCTTGCGAGATGTCGATGGAGGTGCTCGCGATCGGCAGGGACGAACTGATCGATGGCGTGGAGTTCGGAGGTGTAGCCACCTGCATCGACTCAACTCTCGACGGGACGCTGACGTTCTTTGTCTAGGAAATCGCAATGCCTGATACACCGGAGTTGCAGATCATCATCAGTTCGGGGCCGGAGGACGCGCGCGCCACGCTCGGTTTCGCGGCGGCAACGGCCGCAGTCGCCTCGGGAACTCGCGTTGTGATCTTCCTCGTTATGAGAGGCACACAGTGGGCCTTCAAGTCCGTCGGCAACGAACCGCAGCAAGCCGGGTTTCAGTCCGTCTCCGAGATGCTGGATGTCATTCAGTCCGCGGGAGGGACGGTCGAGATCTGCTCCACGTGTGTCGCCAACACCGACTCCATGTGCCAGGCTCCCGGCAATTACAGCGTTCGCAATTCAGACTGCTCGCCGGAATTGCGGCCCGGGATCCACTCGGGTGGCTTGACGTCAGTCGCGATCCGCATGACTCAAATCCCAACGGTGACCTTCTAGCATGTCCCCCAGCACCAACTCCGCGCCATTTGAAATCCTGGGTGACGAGCTCACCGCACTCCGGGCCGAAATTCTTCGCCTGAAGGACGAAAACGAGCGCCTGCAAACGCGCGCGCAGCACGTCGCCGATGCCAACGTTTATGCCGTCGAAGCAATGGTGGAACTCGAGCGGGCGCACAGCGCACTGCGCGAAAAGGAATCCTACCTTCACGACCTTCTGGATCAACTCCCGGCCGGCATATTGGTCCTCGATCCGAAAACGCACACCATCCTCGATGCCAATCCCTATGCTCTCGGCATCATCGGCAGGCCTCGGCAGGAGGTGATTGGCAGGGTTTGCCACGGTGTGATCTGTCCCGCTGAAGCTGGGCGCTGCCCGATCACCGACCTGGGACAAACGGTGGACCACTCCGAGCGGATCATTCTCGGTCCTGACCGCGATAAGCGTGCCGTACTGAAGACGGTGCGCACCACCGTCCGGAACGGCTGCCCGGTTCTGCTCGAGAGTTTCGTGGATATTCGAACCCAGCGGGAAGCCGAGGTACAGATGCGGCGCGCCAAGATGGCGGCCGAAATTGCCAGCCGGGTGAAGAGCGAATTCCTCGCCAACATGAGTCACGAGATCAGAACACCGATGAACGGGATCATCGGCATGACGGACCTCGTGCTCGCGACGGAACTCAGCACTGAGCAGCGGGACTATCTGTTCACAGTGAAAGAATCAGCGGGCAACCTGCTGACCATCATCGACGACATTCTCGATTTCTCAAAAATCGAAGCGGGCAAACTGGAACTGGATTCGGTCGCGCTGGATCTACCGCAGGAGATCGGCCGCATCGGCAAACTGCTCAGAGTTCGCGCAGAGCAAAAGGAGCTCGAATTTGTCTGCCGCGTCGATCCGGCGGTTCCCGCCCGCCTCATCGGAGATCCGGTCCGGCTCGGGCAGATTCTCGTCAATCTTGCAGGCAACGCGATCAAGTTTACGGAAAAGGGTTCCGTTTCAATCGAGGTCACGCTGGATTCGTCATCGCAGGCTGAGGATAACGCCGCGTTCCTGCGGTTCGAGGTCCGCGACACCGGGATCGGGATCCCACCCGCGCAGCAGGCCAACATTTTCGAAGCGTTCAAGCAAGCCGACGGCTCCATCGCCCGGCGGTTCGGTGGAACGGGGCTCGGCCTCACCATCTCACGGCGGCTCGTTGCCATGATGGGCGGTACGATCGGATTCGAGAGTTGCCCGGGCATCGGAACGACGTTCCATTTCACGGTGCCTATCCGGATCGCTAGCGAGACCGGGCCGCAGTCCTACCCTACGAATGCCGAGGCGCAAAGCGAAGACCCGCGAGAGTGCAGACCGCTGTGCATCCTCGTCGCCGAGGACAACAAGATCAATCAGCGTGTCATCGGATGCCAATTGGGAAAGTCGGGACACACCGTCACGCTGGCCGGAAACGGACGCGACGTGCTCGACGCGCTTAGCAGGCAGTCGTTCGATCTGATCCTGATGGATCTTCAGATGTCGGACATCGACGGCTTCGAAGCGACGCGCACAATTCGCGAGCGCGAGAAATCGAGCGGAGAACACATTCCGATCGTCGCGCTTACCGCGCACGCCATGAAGGGTGATCGCGAGAAATGTCTCTCGCAGGGAATGGACGGCTACTTGTCGAAACCCGTGGACGCGAAGGAACTACACGCAGTCCTGCGAATGCTGGCGAATGGTGCACCGCGCTGAGCGCTCCGAAGTGACGCGACGGCTACGGGACAGGAGGGGTTTCGACGGTAGATCCGCCCAGATCGGCGTATGCGTCCTTGACCTTCACGACTTTCGACCCCTGGAACGTCACGAACGTGATGCGTCCCGGCGGCTGCCCGTAAATCCAATCCTCGTAGTCGTCACCGTTCTTCGTCTCACGCGACTTTCGAACGGGGCGTCCCATCGCCATGATCACCTGGTCGCGGTCCATCCCGACGATCGCGCGCTTTTCGGTAATCGCCTTCTTGACGGGCTCCGGAAGGGTCTCGACGTACTGCTCGGTCGCGCTGCGTTTTTCGAAATCGAGAATCGGCGCCAGCATCTTCTTGATTTCACCAGACTTCACTAGCGGCACTTCTTTATTGAATACCAGCGCGATGTAAGTGCCGCCCGGCGCCGTAGTGTTCTGATTGGTGGAGATTGGCGCGGTGGAACCGCCCATGCCCACTTCGATCCGCTCGTACCACTTCTTCTTTCCTTTCAAGCCGCCATTGATTTCGAGCAGAATCTTGCTGTCTTCGATGCTGACCTTGGTGATTTGAATGAGATCGCCGACGCGCGCCGCCGGTCCGAGTTCTTTACCGGCATCGGCCCAGGTTGCCTTGTCCCAGGTTCCGGTACTCTCGAAAGGCAGAGCCTTCTTCGAACGCGGCAGCATTACCTTGGCCGTCGCGAACTCGGCCGTAAGACCGCGGATGATCTCAATCCGGTCCTCATCGGTGAGTTTGCCGGCTGCGGACCAGAGCGGGACGCTGGTGAGAAAAAGCGAAATGAGCGCGGCGTACTTCATGACCATGCCTCTGCCGACTGAACCAGTACCGGCGTCTGCCGGTCCACCGGAGCGCGGTAGAGCGCGAACGCCAGCCCGATCAGGATTACCGTCGTGAACAGGCTTCCTTCGGGTCCGTAGGCCCCACCGGTCCACAAGTCTCCCGACCGGGAACGCAGTCCCAGTCCCGTCACTCCCATTGTAAATCCGCTCAAGTTTCCGCCCAGCAAGGGAAGCACCCAGTTCCAGCCGAAATGCAGACCGATCGGCAGCCAGAGGTCGCCGCTAAGCACGAACGCGTAGCCCAGGAGAATTCCCCATAATGCCGTGTTCACGGGCGCGATCCAGCCCACGACGGGCGACCCTTGGCCGGGATTGCCGAGGTGCGCGAATGCGAACAAAATGCCGAACGGGAGGATGGTTGCGAAGGGGCCCAGATATCCGATCAAAGCCTGGAACGCGTAGCCGCGAAACAGCATCTCTTCGCCGATCGCGCCGAACACCAGCACCACGGAAACGAAAATGATCCCGCCAAAACTCAAGCTGGCTTCGGGAACTCGCACAATATCGGCGAGACGGAGCGCGACGGGCACAAGAATCGACACCAGCGCGGAGCCCGCGCCTCCAATGATGCCGATCAGCAGATTTCTGCGAGAGGCGAGCGTCCATCCCATTCCGATATCGGCTAACTGACCGTGTTCGTAAATACGGAGAGCCACCGCGTTGGCCACCGCCGCTGCGGCAAATGTGCTGAGCGCCGATCCAACAAAGTACATGTTCGGTGCCCAGATCATCAGGCGCGGGAAGATTACCATCCCGGCCAGCGCCAGGAATACATAGACGCCGATACGCAGGACTACCGCAAGCTTGTCTACTTTCGGCTTTCCGTTTGCGTTGCCGCTAGCCGACATTGGCGGCTTCTCGTCCTGCTTCACGCTCCACCTTAATCTGGACGCCGCGAGGCGCCACTTTGACGTCGAGAACTTTTGCTCCTTCGTTCTCGATCAGCGCCGCTACCTTATGCTTCGCATCCGGTTCCACCAGGAAAAGTACGCATCCCCCGCCGCCCGCGCCGCACACCTTCGCGCCGGTCGAGCCGGCTTTGCGAGTTACCTCCACCAGGCGGTCGATGAGTGGGGTCGTTATGCCGGGAGCATTCTTACGCCGGAACGACCATTCTTCACGTAACAGCCTGCCGGCCTCTTTCCAGTCCTGCCGCTCGACCGCACCGCGCATTGCGTTTGCAATCGCCGCGATCTTGTCGAAATTCTTGTGGACTGCCTTGTCACCGTCGATATGAGCCTTGGTCACCTCCCAGTTATTAATACCGGAGTTCCGCGGCACACCCGTATAGACCAGCACGACACGCTGGATCAACTCGTCATGCGAAATCTTGATTTCGACGCGCCGCACACCTGCCGGGCCGAGTTCGATGGCGCTCACTCCGCCGTACATCGCCGGATAATAATCCTGGCAGCCGGTCGGCACACGAATGATCTGCGCTTCGATATTCTGGGCAACCTCGCGAAGCTTCTCGATGCTGTACCCCGTACCAGTAAGCTTGTTGAACGCGCTGGTGGTCGCAATAATGAGGGCCGAAGAACCGGAAATGCCGGCACCTGCGGGAGCTTCCGAATTCGTGTGGACATCCACCCCGGTTTCGGGCGTGAAGAAGCGCAGAATCTGCGCCGCGAGCGGAAGCTTATACTTCTTGGCGCCCCGAAGTTCGTCGAGTGAGGCGAACGATTCCGACTGGTTCAAGTCCCGCGACTGCAGGTGAATCTCGCGATCGTTTCGAGTTTGAATGACGCACGACGTATAACGATCGACCGCAAAATTGACCGTTACGCCGTTTGCGTGGAACAGGTACAGCGGCCAGATATCGAGAGTGCCCCCGGCGAGGTCGACGCGGCAGGGTGCTTTGGATGTGATTCGCATGGATCGGCGGTGTTGGCTCCGCCTTCTATGTTGTCACGAGTCGCCCGTAACCGTGATTGGATGTCCGGCGGAATTGCGGACCGCCGGACGTCTTTGCCATGCAACTACTTCTTACTGGAACCTGCTGTCTTGGTCAGCGGCTGATCGCGCAAACAGAGGTAAAAGTCCTTCACATCGTAGTCTTTACCGGCATGGCTGAGCCGTTCTGCCACTTCCGCCATCTGCTTCGGCGGCGGCACGACGACCTTGTCTCCGGGACGCCAGTTCACAGGCAAAGCACAGGCATATTGGTCGGCTGTTTGAAGCGCGGTTACGAGGCGTAGAATTTCGTCGATGTTGCGGCCGGCGTTCAGAGGATAGTACAGCAGGGCGCGAACCGTGTGCTTCGGGTCGATGATGAAGACGGCGCGAACCGTAGCGGTTGCGCTCGCACCCGGGTGAATCATCCCGTACAACTGCGCGACTTTCGTATCGAGGTCCGCAATGACAGGAAATGGAATCTCAACCCCGAGCTTTTCTTTCAGGTTCTGCATCCAGGCCAGGTGAGAGTGGATGCTGTCCACGCTGAGTCCGATCAGTTTCGTATTGATTGCGGCGAATTCGTCGTTGCGCCGCGCAAAGTCCGATAGCTCCGTCGAGCATACGGGTGTGAAATCGGCGGGATGCGAGAACAATACCGCCCAGTTGTCACCCTGCCATTCGTGGAAGTTCATTGCCGCGGATTGCGTTGTTACTGCTGTGAAATCCGGGGCGGTCTCGCCGATTTTCGGAATGGATCCAGTTGGTTCAGGCATTAATTTCTCCGGTTAAAATATGGCGCCGGGCGAACAGGCTCGCGATCAGCATACGACAGTCACAATTGATCTTAAGCGTAGCTCGTTCAAACTCCCAGCAGACGCGCTTCCACTATTTGCCGGTAGCTACGGCTCAGGGTTAGCGCGGTTCCATCTTGTAGGATGACGCGATAGTCGCCTCGGAACCAAGGTTGTAGTTCGCGGATGCGATCGGCGTTCACGATGGTCGAGCGGTGAATCCGCACAAACCGGGCCGAATCGAGCCGGGCCTCGAGCGCATTCATCGTCTCGCGCATGACGTGGGTCGTGCTCCCGCAGTGGAGGCAGACATAATTGTCGGCGGCTTCTATCCAGTCGATGGACTCCGCCCGGAGGAACGTCACGTGACCTTTGTTGCGAATCGCAAGGCGCTCCAGTTTCGGCCGCGACTCAAGTGTATCGATCAACGAAGCGAACCGCTTGGTGGGACTCGGTTTGCGTCCGCGCGCCAATTCCGACCGCACATTCGAAAGCGTGCGTTGGAACCGGTCGCGGTCGAAGGGCTTCAACAGGTAGTCGAACGCGCGGACTTCGAACGCCTCGAGCGCGTATTTGTCATACGCCGTAACGAACACAACCAATGGAGTTCGTTCCTGGGGAATGGATCGCACCACGCCGAAACCGTCTTCACCGGGCATTTGAATATCGATGAAAACAACGTCCGGATCGGTTTGAGCGAGGGCTTGGATCGCCTCACGCCCGTTTGCGCACTCGCCGATAATCTCGACGTCCGGCTCTGTTTCCAAAAGGGCGCGCAAACGGTTGCGCGCGATCCGTTCGTCATCCACTATGAGCACGCGCATGACTTTCTTCTAACAGACGTACATCCTTTGCCTCAGTCTCGAACGGAATAACAATTCGTACCTCCAGCCCGCCGCCGGCCGGATGCACCATCGTGATCTGCTGGCGATCCCCGTACAGCCGGCGCAGGCGTCCGCGGGTGTTGGTCAGGCCGACACCTTCGCGCGCGGGCGGCAGCCGCGCGGGTTCCGTACCCGGCCCGTTGTCGGCCACCCCCAAGACGAGGGTGCCTTCCTGCCGCCGCGCTGAAATCCGGATCAAGCCTCCCGTGATGCGATGCGAGATTCCGTGACGAATCGCGTTTTCCACCAGCGGCTGCAACATCAGGTTCGGCACCAGGGCGGCACTCGCTTCCTCGGCGATGTCGAACTCCACCGTCAGCCGTTCGTCGAAACGGACGCGCTCGATATCGAGGTAAAGGTTCAGGAAACGCAATTCTTCGGTGAGCGGAACCTGCTGCGTATCGGAGTCCTCGAGTGATATGCGTAAAAACTCGCTCAAACGCGCGATCATTCGGTCGGCGGTGTCCGGATCTTCGTGCACCAACGCGGAGATGGTGTGCAATGCGTTAAACAAAAAGTGAGGGTGGATCTGCATCTTCAGCGCTTGCAATTGAGCATTCGTAAACTGACGGTGAAGCTCGGACGCCTGTAGCTTTTCCTCTTGAAAGCGGCGGTAGAAGCCGTACGCATAGGCGCCTAACACGACCATGCAATAGAGCATCGTGCCCAGGTCGAAGGCGGAGCTGACCGATTTCATGATGCTGGTGAAACTCGTTCCGCCCTTTTCCCGGAAGAACGCGTACGACGGACGCGCGATGAGGTCCCATGCCAGTTTGGTCACCACCGCCGCCGCGAACATCGCTACGAGGTGCACCGCCGAATTGCGAATCCAATTCGGGGAGGGTAATGGAAAGCGGCGGGCAACCCATAGAACGGCGGGTGTGAGCGCCGCCCAAAGAGTGGTGTACGCAACCTCGACGAACAGCGAGTTTCCCCAACTGAGCGGCTTGCCCCAAAGAGCGCTTCGATAATGGGTTTGAAGGCCAGAGTACAGGCCGAATAAAGTCCAGGCAGCGATTACGACAAACGTCCCGGATCGGAAAGACCTTCGGGCAACTGGCATTGATTCTGTTATACGCCGACAGGCGGGCGATAATCCGGCGAACGCGCCTGCCCCACGCCATTGTAGTTTCGCCCCACGACCGGCGGCTCATTCGGCGATCAGTTGCGGCGCAGGAGCCGTCTGCGCCGCAACTCAACGGCTGGCTTCCGTCAGAAAGTGAAACGGGCGACCAGTTGAATCGCGCGGGGAGTACTGCTGAATACGCGCGTCGGATCATTGAACAGCGGATTGCCGGCGAGCACGTTGGATCGTACGTTCGGCGGCAGCGTGGTGCCTCCGACATCGTCCACGAATCCGAGAACGTACTGCGGGTGGTTGAACGCATTGTAGAACAGGCCGCGAAACTCGATCGCCCTCTTCTCACCGATGCTGAATCGCTTGGTGAGATTCAGGTCCCAGTTATTGATGGGACGCACGGGAAGAGTCATTCGCCCGCCGTTCGGGAAAGCGCCGCGCCCGGCCTGTATGTACTGCGCGCTGGGGTTGTCGGCGACATAGGCGACGATACTTCCGGCGCTGTTCGTCAGGGCGGTGACTGAACTGCTTGTCCCTGTGATGCCCGCAAGGTTGATGATCGTGCGGTCGGACGCGCTATCGTTGTTCAGGTTCGAATCGGTGCCGCTTTGCGGAGTCACGTATTGCGGCGATTCATAGATATACGCGCCGGCGAAGGTCCAGTTGCCGATCAGGTTCCGGCCGAGCCAATTCGAGTTCTTCATCCAGGGCACATCCCAAGACCATGCATACGTGAAGCGATGCGTGCGATCGAGGAAGGAACGCGAACGTTCGATGCCCAGGTTCTGGAAGTCCTGCGGCCGCCGCGGCGCCTGCGCTGTCGAGTTCAGGTCGGCGGTGCTGTCGTCGATCGCCTTACTGAACGTGTAGGCGGCCTTGAAGAGCAGCCCGTGCGAGAACCGGCGCGTCAACTCCGTTGCCAGACCGTGGTAAATGGAGTTACCCCGATTCTCGAAATCCGTGATGGCGGCTTGATTGAACCCCGCTGCCGCCCACTCCGGCCTGTAATACTGATTGGTCAGGTCGTCGAGCGTCAAACTCAAGCTGTCGAGTTCGGCTTGCGAAGGCGCCTGCAAATAGGTGGGAAGGCTGTGGCCCGGTTGGACCGGCGACTGGATGTTCGGCCTGAGTTGCATGAACAGCCGTACACCTCGCGTGCCCAGGTATCGCACTTCCGCCGTGTAATCGTTGTGAAAAACGTGTTGAACACCGACGTTCCATTGCAACGAGTACGGCAGCATCTGATCCGGAATGTAAGCTGACGTCAGGGCCAGGGCATCCGCGGGCGACAGCGCATCCGGACGGCGAGACGGCGCAATGCCGCCGTTCTTGAGGTAATTCAGATCGTTGCGCGAGGTATCGTCGTCCACCGTGGTCGACAGTTGCGGAGGACGGCTATTGGTGCCGAAATTCTCCGGGTAGTTGTCGTATGCCATGCCGAAGCCAGCGCGAATGGAAGTCGCTCCGGAAGCGCCCGGCGAGTACGCGATTCCGACGCGAGGCGCGAAATTGTACTTTTGTGATTGCGGCGCGCGGAAGTCGATGAGACCCGGACGGCTGGAACTTGCATTCAGCGCCTGCTGGGCATCGCTGAACGGAATGCCTTTGTACTCGTAACGCAGTCCGAAGTTTACGGTCAACGTCGGCCGCACGCGCCAGGAATCGTTCGCAAACCAGTAGGCGCTGATCGCATTCCCGCTGTACGGCGCAGACCCGAGGTTCCGCTGCGCAAGAATATCCGGCGTCAGGTCCAACACGTACCGTTCGAGATTCGAGTATTCGTAGTCGCCGCGAACCCGCTGGGTGAAGTCGGTGGAGGTGATGTACTTGCGGGCTTCACCTCCGAACTTTAGCGTGTGATTGCCTTTGATCCAGTTCAGATTCTCGGTGAGCTGATACGTATTGAGAATCGTCGCTTGCGGTGCATCCTCAAAAGGTCCGATCTGAATTGCGAGGTCGTCCTGAATCAGGATGTTCGGGAACGTATCCAGGCCTGGATAGGAGAAGTTTCCGGCAGGGATGTCGTCGTTGTACCGGTTGTACCCGAAACGGAATTCGTTCGTCACGTTCGGAGCGAAGGTGTGGAACTCCGACGCGCTGAACAGGCGCGCGGTCGTATTGCGGTTCTGCGAAAAGGCCGGGAGGTTCGGCGAGGTCAGCGGCGATATTCCGCGCGAGATGTTCGATAGGAATCGAACGCGGAGTTGATCGGAGTTGCTGATGTTGTAGTCGCCGCTGACTACCCAGTTGTAGTTGTTCTGATAGGCCGGGAAATTGATGGGGAGAATTCCGATCGGGATCGCGAGGCCGCCGACTTTCGTGGTGTCGGACTCGGACGGCGCAGCACCGGCGTACTGCTTGAGAATCCCGAGGTTCGTCTGCGAAACCCCAGGCATGCCCGCCAGCACACTGTAGCCTTGCTCCGTGGGCGCGTAGGTCGCAGCGGAAGGTGTCGTTGCCTGGCCGATGGGGTTGTATTCGAACAGCCCATAGTAGAACAGCCGGTTCCGAATCAGGGGTCCGCCGACGCTGCCGCCGAGACGGTTGTCGTCGTATCTGGGCTGCTCGAACGTGCCTTGCCGTTTGAAAGCTTCATCCAGGGCGTTGAGGTTCCGGTTCTGGAAGTACTCGTAGGCGCTGCCGTGAAGTTCGTTCGTGCCGGACTTGATAACGGTGTTGAATACGCCGCCGCCCGAGTGTCCGAATTCCGCCGAGAACTGGTTCTGGAGAATTGTGACTTCGGCGGTGGCTTCGTTCGAGATCCGGAGATTGCTGCCGGTCACATCGCGGCGGTTGTTGTCGACGCCTTCAACGTTGAACGCGTTGTTCCGCGGCCGCTGCCCGCCGACCGACGGCCCTTCCCCGAGTCCGACGCCGCCGCTGCTGGCCACCCCCGCGCTCAACAGCGATACGTTCAATGGCCCGAGCCCGATAGCGGACATCGGCATATCGTTTACCGACTTCGTACTGAACGTCGACTGAACCTGCGCGGTGGTGGTGTCGATGGGAGCTGGCGCGGAAATCACCTCCACCGTGCTCGACAGCGACGCAATCTGAAGCGTGATGTTCACGCTGGCCGTCTTGTTCAGTTCGACAGGGACGTTCTCGATCTTCGTCGGCATGAAGCCGCTGATCGCGGTCGATACCCGATATTGACCGATGGGAACGTTGTTGAAGCGATAAACACCGCCCTGGTTGGTTGTAGTGGTGTGCTTGACGCCCGTTGCGAGATTCTCGAGTTCAACCATCGCGTTGGGCACGGCTGCACCCGTACCGTCCGAGACGGTGCCCGTCACCGCGCCGTCCGATGCCTGGCCGAATGCGGCCGGGCTGGTGCCTGCGATTAATGCCCAGATGAGGCAAATCGAAAACAAAATGTCCCGAAGCTTCTTCACCATGCTGCAAAGATGCGATACGCCGTTAAAACCAGCAATGCATTTGGGATCAGAAGCTATCCCCTGGGGCGAAACGGCGTAAGAGAGGGGTGAATACCCGTTTTTCGTGTGGTGCTCCACCACAGTTTCAACACCCGGACGCGTTGTTCATTTGCTAAACGCATTAGTATTTTTCTGTTCGCGGGACGAATTCTTATCAAACGGCCGGAGGTGCGTTGGAGTGGGGTTTGGGTTCGTTCTGTAATTTGGGGCGTTCAGGACGGTCGAAGCCGAACCGGCTCAAGAACCGGCGGAACTGAAGGCGACCGCTTGCGGACGCTCGCGGCTCTGTAGAATGAGGACGTTACAGAGCCGCAACGGGTACCGGGGCGGTATCTACAACGGGTTGCTAAGCGGCTTTTGGCAGTTCGTATTTTATGAAGTCCAGCGTACGCCGGCCGCACACGATGCACGCCCACCGACGATCCGCCTGTTGTTCCAGCGCATGGATCGCACTGCGGACGCTAACCAACGCCGCGTCCTTCTTGGCCCCTTCGGGCCATTGCTCGATTATGTGTAGCCGGTGATGCTCTACCGCCAGCAGGTCCTCGTTGAACATGATGGTTACCGCTCTCCTTGCTTCCTATAGTGCTGCGAGGATAGAAAACGTTTCTCTTAATTCCAGATAATTTTGTATGAAACAGTTCCAGGATTTCTACCACTATTCCAACAGGGTGTAGTCGGCCAGAAAGATCCAGGCGCTCACCCGAGCAACTGCGCGTACGTGCGCTCGAAGTACCCGTCCGTCATCCCGGCGATGTAGTCGCAAACGCTCCGATAGCGCGGCAGGTCGCTGGTGTCATCCAGATAATTCTGCGGAAGGACATCGGGATGATCCATCAGGTAGTCGAATAGTTCCGCGATGCGTTTGGTGGACTGGGCGCGTTCGACGGTCACCATTTCCGAGTTGTAGACGTTGGTTCGCAGGACGCGTTTGAGTTGAGCATTCGTGGCCGCCGCCTCATCCGTGTATCCGGCGGTGCGCGCCGGTGCATGCCGGACGTCATCAGCATCGGCTAGGCCGGCCGTGGCATCGATGGTGCCTTGAATCAGACCGGAGACAAGATGATCGACCAATCCCCGCACTACCTCCTGCAGCCGCAGACTTTCCGGCGCGCCGGGGAACATCATCTCCGCGCCTTCGAGTAGTTCCGCGAATCGGGGCGCGGCGTCGCGAACCAGATCGGGGTGGAGCAGGCCGGCCGAGAACGCATCGTCGAGATCCGCGGTGTTGTAGGCGATCTCGTCACAGAGATCGATCAGTTGCGCTTCGAGCGGCGGCCGGAGTTCCGGCAGATACTCGGCGAGTTCCGCGTCGCAGCCGGGTTCGAGATCGTGGGAGTGCTTGACGATGCCTTCCCGAACCTCGAACGTCAGGTTCAGGCCGGGAAACCGGGCATAACGATGCTCGAATCGCTCGACAATCCGCAGGGCGTTGTGGTTGTGGTCGAAGGAGTCGCCGAACCGGTTCATCTGGCGATTGAGCTCCTCCTCGCCCGCGTGCGCGAAGGGCGGATGCCCGATATCGTGAACCAACGCGAGGGCTTCGGTCAGGTCCTCATTCAAACCCAGGACGCCGGCCACGGTCCGCGCGATTTGCGCAACCTCAATGGTATGGGTGAGGCGATTTCGAAAATGATCGGAGAGCCCAGCGGGAAAGACCTGCGTTTTGTCCTCGAGGCGGCGAAACGCGCGCGAATGGATGACGCGGTCGCGGTCCCGTTGAAACTCGGTGCGGTAGGGATGGGGAAGTTCGGGATAGCGCCTGCCGGCCGTACGGCTGGTATCGAACCGTAGCCGCGAGAGCATGACTCCGCTACTTTTGCGGGATTTCAGCGAGAGCGGTCAGCGCGGCCCGGCTGATTGCACTACGATCGGTGCGAAGTGGCTCCAACAGTTTCCGTGCTTCCTGCGGTTTGTCCGTGGCGATGTATTTTGCCAACGAGATGGTGGCCGCTTCTTTCGAAACGAACGTGGTCGGATTGTTCACCAGGGAGCGGAGCATCTGCTCGCCTTCCTGCGCCTTACCCTCGGATTTGAGCACGGGCGCCAGCGCGAGTTTCGCCAGCGAAGCGTAGTTCTTATTCCCGTCCGCGATGACGGCACGAAGGTCCTTTTCCGCCGTGGCCAAGTCGCCCTTGTCGGCAGCCATGGTGCCCAGATAATACTTGGCAATGGCTCCCTGCTCGCTGCTGCCATACTTGCCGACTACATCGGTGAGCGCCTTCTGGAAGGCGGCGTTCCTGGCCTCCTCGGTGGGAAACGTGACCTGGCCCGGCGCCTGCGGCTGACCGAAAGGCGTCTCGCTCACATCCAGGGCAGCCCGCAAGGCGGCGTCGCGGGTATTCGACCGGTATGACACTAATCCGTACACGATCAGCGCCACGACAAGGACTGCAGCTGCGATCGATCCCCAGCGGATGAATTGCTGGCGGTGTTCGGTGACGTACTCTACACTGTGCCCGACTTCGAGCGCAAACTTATCAGTCTTAAGTTCTTTACGGGTAAGCCTATCCACTTCCAAACCTCAAGGGGGGAAATTCCATCGTAACACGCGAACCGGCCACTGGCGGTAACCTCCACGCAAGCCGGCAGTAAGTAAGAACGTGGGGAAGGTCACTATGAAGAGCTTGCTGGTGTTCGTACTCGTTCTATCACCTGCTTTCGGAGATGTCGAGGACCGGAGCACGGAGGCGAAAACATTCTCGGGTGCGGGCCTGGTGATTGTGGATAACGTCAACGGATCTATCGACGTGACGGGACAACCGGGGAATTCCGTGAAAGTGGAGGTGAAAAAGCGGATCGTGGCGGAGACGGCGGAGCGCCTGGAGGCGGCAAAACGCGAGGTGAAACTCGATATGGAACAGACCGGCGACACCGTCAAGGTGTACGTCGATGGTCCTTTTCGCTGCGACTGTTCGGACTCGCGGTCCGGCCGCCGGCAGCACTCAGGATACCAGGTCTTCTACGATTTCAAGCTCACTGTTCCGGCAGCGGCCCGGATTGATTTGTACACGGTGAATCACGGCACGATTGTGGTCAATGGGGTCGCGGGCGATTTTGACATCGGGAACGTGAACGGCCCTATCGAGGTGACGGGCACGGCCGGATCCGGCAAGGCGCATACGGTCAACGGCGCGGTGAAGGTGCAGTACGCCACGAATCCGAAAGGCGAGAGTTCGTTCGAAACCATCAACGGCGACGTCGACATTACACTGCAGCACGGCTTGGCCGCCGACGCCCGGGTGGAAACGATGCACGGCGGGATCTACACGGATTTCAAGGCAACGGCGCTGCCCACACAAGTATCGCGCGAGAATAAACGCGACGGTTTTGTCTACAAAATGAGCATGTCGGGAATCCGGATCGGGAATGGAGGAGTGCCGCTCCGGATGAAAACGCTGAACGGCGACATATTTATACGGGAGAGCGGGGCGCGCTGAAGGGGGCTGGGTCGAGCGCGAGAGAGAGAACAAAGGGTTCGGCGGTTCGACGTTCGGCGGTTCAAAGGCCGGTGGAGACCGTGCGCGAGCCTGTATAATACGTCCCTGTCAGGGAGGCCCAGGATGCAGGGACTAATGATGAGCTATCCGCTCACGATGACGCCGTTGCTGGAGCGGGCGGCGCGACTGTTCGGCGGCAAGGAGATCGCCAGCCGGATGGAGGACGGACACACCCATCGATACTCGTACGGCGAGTTCTACGGCCGGGTCCACCGCCTGGCTCACGTACTGGAACAAATGGGTATCCGGCGAGGCGACCGGATCGGGACGCTGTGCTGGAACACGTACCGGCATCTGGAACTCTACTGGGCTATCCCCTGCATCGGAGCAGTGCTCCACACACTGAATCTCCGCCTGGCACCGGACCAACTCGCCTACATCATTCACCACGCGGGCGAGCGTGTGATATTCGTCGATGCGTCGCTGGCACCGCTGCTGGAACCCATTCGGGACCAGATTCCGAATGTCGAGCGGATCGTGATGTTGGACGATGACAGCGACTACGAGGCGCTGCTGGCGAAAGCCCCGCGGGAACCCTACTGTTGGCCGCAATTGGACGAACGCGAGGCCGCAGCGACCTGTTACACCTCGGGGACCACCGGCAATCCCAAAGGCGTACTCTACGACCACCGTTCTCTGTACCTGCACACGATGGCGCTAATGGGCGCGGACAGCTTCGCCATCAGCGAACGGGACACGCTTCTTCAGGTAGTCCCGATGTTTCACGCGAATGGTTGGGGCATGCCGCACGCCGCGGTGACGGCGGGAGCGAAGATCGTCTTCGGCGGACGGCACCTACAACCGCAGGACATCGCAGAGGCGATCCAGAACGAGCACGTGACGTTCACAGCCGGCGTTCCGACGCTGTGGATGCAGTTGTACTCCTTCCTCGAGCACAACTCGTACGACGTGTCCTCGGTACGTATGATCGTGTCGGCGGGTTCGGCGATGCCGCGTCAGTTCATCGTGGATTTCGAGAAAAAATACGGGATTCGCATCGCTCTGGCGTGGGGCATGACGGAAACAACGCCGATTGCGACATTCATGTGCGACCGGACGGACTGCCGCGGTCTGGCCGAGCAGGAGGCGTTCGATATCCGCGCCCGGCACGGGTTGCCTCTGCCGGGGGTGGATCTACGGATCATCGACGAATCCGGCGGCGAGGTTCCGAACGATGGAACGACCATGGGCGAACTGCAAGTGCGCGGTCCGTGGGTGACGGGCGGGTACTTCAATGATGATGCGAATCACATCGATTCCCCACATGCGGCATCGTTCATGAACGGCTGGTTCCGGACAGGTGATGTGGCTACGATCGACGAGCGCGGCTATATCCAGATCATGGACCGGACCAAGGACCTGGTAAAGAGCGGCGGAGAGTGGATTTCGAGCGTCGACCTGGAAAACGCAATCATGGGTCATCCGATGGTGATGGAAGCCGCGGTGATCGCGGTGTCCCATCCGAAGTGGCAGGAACGTCCGCTCGCTCTGGTGGCGCCGCTGCCACAGTTTAAGGACGCGCTGCGCAAAGAGGACTTGCTCCAATTCCTGGCCGGGAAAATCGCGAAATGGTGGATGCCGGACGACATCGTATTCATCGACTCGGTACCGAAAACCAGCGTGGGCAAGTTCAACAAGCGGGCGCTGCGGGATAAGTTCAGAGACTACGTGCTGCCACCGGCGGCCGCGGCTTCATTCGAAAAGTAGCGGAGTTTTCACTCGCGCTGCATCCGAGCTATAACCGCTCGAGTTCCGCGACCGTGCGCTCGGATCGCACGTTGCCGGTGTTCAACGTTCCGGCGGGTTCGAACAGGAGGACGGCGACCTCGCCTTCTGCAACGGGACGATGCTCGATTCCGTGTGGAACAATGACAAACTCCCCCTCCTCAATCGAGAGAGCGTGCTCTTCGCCGGCGGTGTCGCGGTATTCCATTCGAAGCGTGCCGCTGACGACGAGGAACAGTTCGTCTTCAACCTCGTGATGATGCCAGACAAATTCGCCGCGGAGTTTCACGAGTTTGATGTGTTGCCCGTTCAATTCTCCGACGATCCTGGGGCTCCACGCGTCGGTGAATTGACCGAGCTTCGCGGCGAGCGAAACCTTCTGGAGCATAGGCGCTACTTTCCTCGCTTGCGCTTCTTCTTTGCGGCTTTGCCGAACGGATCCGCCGGCTTGTACTGCAGTTCCTCGGACAGCAGTTCGACGAGCCGTTCCAGCACGTTCACTCGCGCCCAGTACTTATCGTTGCCCGCAACGACGCACCAGGGTGCAGTGCGCGTGCTGGTCTTCACCAGCATGTCCTCAACCGCCTCTTCGTAGGCCGCCCATTTCTCGCGATTGCGCCAATCCTCCTCAGTCAGCTTCCAGGACTTGTACCCGATGGCCTTGCGCTCCTCGAAGCGTCGCAGTTGCTCTTCTCGCGAAATCTGAATCCAGAATTTCGCAACCACCGTACCGAATTTGCGGAGTTGCCGCTCAAACGAATTGATCTCACGGTAGGCGTGCTTCCACTCATCTTCCGTGGCGAAACCCTCGACGCGCTCCACCAGGACACGGCCGTACCACGAGCGGTCGAAGATGGCGATCTGGCCTTGTTCGGGCAGCCGGCGCCAAAAGCGGTAAAGATAGTGCCGGGTCTTGTCCTCGCCCTCCGGCGCGCTGATCGGGTACACCACATAACCGCGCGGATCGAGCTTTTCGGTAATGCGCTTGATCGCTCCGCCTTTACCCGCCGCGTCCCAACCTTCAAACGCGATCACCACCGGACGCTTCTGCAAATAGACCTGGTAGCCGAGTTCGCGGAGCTGAATCTGCCTGCGTGTCGTTTCACGAACGTACGACTCGCGATCGAGGCTCTGGGTGAGATCGATGGTTTCGAGCATCTAGCCGGCACCCCCCTCGAGGGATTCCATTGCCGCCCGGAGATCGGCGTCCTTCACCGTATCCGATGGCTCCGCGGCAGGCGGCGCGGCGGTTCCCAGCCGCTTTTCGAGCACCTCGATCAGAGTTTGGAAGACTTTCCGCCGGGCGAGCCATTTCGAGGTAGCCTCCACGATGGTCCAGGGAGCGTAACCGGTTTCGGTCAACTCCAGCATCTCCTCGGTGGCTTCGAGGTATTCGTCGTAGCGATCGTACCGGGCCCAGTCCTGCGCGGTGACGCGCCAGGCTTCGAGAGGGTCCTTTTCGATTTTCCGGAAACGCTTCTTCTGTTCGCCACGGCTGATGTGCAGGAAAAATTTGACAATCGCGGTGCCGTCGTCGGCGAGCATGCGTTCGAACTCGACGATGTCGCGATAGGCTTCGCGCCACACCTTCTCTGGAGTCTTCCCTTCCACTCGCTCAACAAGAACGCGGCCGTACCAACTGCGGTCGAAGAGGACCATTTCACCGCGGTTCGGCACCTTCAGCCAGAATCGCCAGAGCCAGGGATACCGGAGTTCGTAGGAGCGGGGCGCGGTGATCGGGTACAGCCTGAAGCCCCGCGGGTCAAGGCGTTGGGTCAACGCTTGAATCGTAGTGCCTTTGCCGGCCGCATCCCATCCTTCAAAGACTACGATCGTCGGCACATTTTGATCCCAACAGGCCTTTTCGAGATCGTACAGGCGCCGCTGAAGCCCGGGCAGCATCCGTTTGTACTCGCGGCCCGGCAAGCGCTTCTCGAGGTTGATGTTTTCGAGCATGTCAGGGGACGTACTGCGACAGGTAGCGTTTGGCCATAACGAACCCGACTTTGTAGTCTTCGCTGAAATCGGGCCCGGGATTGTTGTCCGCGCCATACAGTGCGTCCTCGTGCTCGACGCTCATCGCGCCTTCATATCCGGCGTCCTGGAGCACGCTGAAGAATTCGGACCACTTGATGGAGCCAAGTCCGGGTATGCGATAGCGCCACCAGGACTGGCGGTTCACGGGATTGATGCCGCCGGAACGTAGCACCGGCCAGAGGATCTCGGTGTCTTTGAGGTGCACATCGTAAATCCTGTCCACGTAGTCGCGAGCCGTCTGAACTGGATCCATGAATTGGCGGACCAAGTGCGACGGATCGTATTGAAGACCGACCGGCCCATTGCCGAACGCTTTGAACAAGGCATCGTAGCCGACCGGGCTGGTGGCGATGTTCGGACCCTCAGGCCAGGGTTCCCACAGAATACGAACGTGGCTGCGCTCGCAAGCCGGGAAGTAGCGCTCAGTATAGACGCGGACGATCTCATCCACCTGCTGTTGAAAGGGCTTGGCCGGATCCTTGCCCGACATGGTGGCAACGTAGGGGACGCCGAGCTTTCCCGCCAGGTCGATGCACTTGACGAAGTAGTCGTTCTCCTGGGACCGGCGCTGCGGATCGGGAGAGATGTGATTCTGCGTGACCTGAAGCGCTGAGACGTGCATGTTGGTCCGCGCCACCGTCGATTTTACGTTCTGGATCTGATCGTCACCGGCAGTAGCAGCGTCCAGCGGACTGCGCGGGCCCACGCCCAGAATCATGTTGGTATAGCCGAGCGAATGCGCGAATTCCACGTTGGCGGGAGTGAACGGGGCCAGCACTCCGAGCTTCGGTTTCCATTCGACGTGCCGGCGCCTTTGAGCCTGCGCCGCGGCAGCCAGCGCGAAGGAACTGACAAGCGTGCGTCTGGTCATTTCTCGATTCTCCCCTAAGCTGTCCACTTGTAGAAATAGAACAGGAGTGGCTCGCCGCCCGTATTCTTGATGCCGTTCAATTTGCCGCCGGCACAGTACATCATTGAACCGGGGCCGACCTTCGTCTTTTTGCCGTCCACCAGGATCTCGCCCTCCCCGTTCGTGACCACCATGAATTCCTCTTCGGGGTGTTGATGCGGCGGGTGTGGCTCCATTCCGGGTTTGAGCCGGAGGCTTCCGGCGGTGACGGATTTCAATTGCGGCGTCGGGCCTTCGAAGTAAATGGCGAGATCGCCGAACGACTCATGGGTGACTTTGGCGCCCTTGCCGGAAACAACCGAATTCGGGATCTGCGTTTCCGCGGCCGTGCCCAGTAGGCCAGTGATCGCAAACAGTCCCGAGCCTTGAATAAGATCGCGTCGATTCATTGGCGTATGTTATAGCAGAATACGGCGAGTGTGTGCATTTGGGCCGCGTTCCGCTACCCTGTTTCATATATGGAACAAGCCACTTCTCTCGTCGATCTTCGATACCCGGTTGGACGCTTTCAGGCGCCCTCGTCGATCACCCGTGAGGACCGCGCCCGATTCATCGCTGAAATTCAGCACCTGCGGACCCGGTTGGACGACGCGCTAAAAGGGCTCGCCGATGCGCAGATCGATACTCCGTATCGGGATGGCGGTTGGACAGTGCGGCAAGTGATCCACCATCTGGCGGACAGTCACATGAACAGTTTTGTCCGCTTCAAACTCGCCCTTACCGAGGATTCGCCGACGATCAAGCCTTACAACGAGGCGGCGTGGGCAGAAACGGCCGACGCACGCGCGCTCCCGCTTGCACCTTCGCTCGATTTGATCGACGGACTGCATCA
The DNA here is from genome assembly GCA_963720745.1 of uncultured Acidobacteriota bacterium. GTDB lineage: Bacteria > Acidobacteriota > Terriglobia > Bryobacterales > Bryobacteraceae > TMP-7. The sequence goes on along the minus strand of CAVRGO010000001.1, from coordinate 1,279,614 downwards.
GCGCTGGGTAGTGCTCCTCGAGTCGTTGAATGACGCAGATTTCGGGCGAACCTTCACACACCCGGAACGCGGCCAGATGCGGCTGGACGTCAACCTTGCCTTGTACGCGTGGCATTGCCGGCACCACACCGCGCATATCGTTTCGCTTCGCGAACGCATGGGCTGGTAAGTTGGCGACGCGCGTGCTCACTCCAGTGTGAAGGCGCCGGATACCACGGCTGGTGTACCGTTTTGATCCGCTCCGTTCCGAACTGAAACGGGGAGGCGTCCGCGATATTTGGCCGCGAACTCACGATCGGGGTTGGGGGCGACCCAGTCGTGTATGGCGGCATTTGCGACTTCTTTCACTGAGAGCGAGGCATATCGACGATGCGCAAAGACACTGAGACGAGCGTGAAGGGGCGGCTCCGGAGCCGTTTGGTACGGGCGCGGGAACGCGGATACCTGATCGCTGGTTGCTCGGACAGTACCAGTTTGATCCGCGAATTCGGATTGTGGTGTTGGCGGCTGCGGCTGCCCATGGTCTGGGTGGAACGGCGGAGTCAATGGTCGAGGTATGGGCGAGTGCGAGTAGACATGCTCACGACAGTGAACATGATGACGTCTCGCGGGCAAGCCGAACTGAATGCCCTTATGGAGACGTGGCAACTGCATACGCCGGGTTCCATTACCGCGCATGACGCGCGCTGGGAGCGGGTTCCGTTGCGGAGAGCGGGCGAATTCGCAAAGGCGGTCTTTACGATCGTGATGCGGTCGGGGAATTTCGAGCCGAACCGCTCAAAGCTCCGCAACATCGACGCGCGCGGGAACGCGAAACCATTCAAATTGGAGCCCATGCGGGCGGTTTCCGCGTAGTCGGCACGTCTGTTCCGGATTAGATCGGTCGGGCTACTGGCTCGCGCCGCGGCCGGCCGGCCAACTTCATCAACATTTGCAATGGGAGCGCGGCTCGAACGCGGCTCGGGTGTTCATCGGGTCCATGCGGGCCATCAACCTGCGAGCGCAATCGCGACAAAACCGAGAGCTAGTGGACGCTGTCAATAGGACATTTCTGTCTAGCACTGTTAGGACAGGTGACGGCGACAGATTTGAAATTGACGGCTTGACAGCCAACTGATGCGCCCTAATATGTCCGTAACAACTACGTCTGTTACGGACATATATGGCCATGTATGAACGGAACCCCGCTGAACTACTTCCTTTGACGCCCCGCCGTACTCCACATCCTGCTTGCGCTGGCCGACCGGGATCGTCACGGTTACGACATCATGCAGGACATCGAAAAGCAAACGAACGGCGGATTCCAACCGGGTTCGGGAACGCTGTACGGCACCATCAAGCGGATGCTCGCGAGCCGGCTCATTGAAGAATCCGGCGAAAGACCGGATCCGGAGTCAGACGATGAGCGGCGCCGCTACTACAGCCTGACCGCGTTCGGCGCCGCGTGCTCGAAGCCGAGATGGCGCGGTTGAGGAAGTTGTCCGGGTTGCACGGTCCAAAAACCTGAAAGTGAGCTTGCTCGCCCTTGTGTTGCGGCAGGGCCTTCGCATCACGGGTTGGGGTGTCCTCATCGGCGTCCCCGCTGCAATCGGCGCGAACATTGCGCTCTACGCACATTGTTTTCGGTGTGGAACGGATCGATATCGGAGTAGCGGTTGTCGTGACGGCGCTCTGGCTGGGTGCGACAGTGCTGGGCTTGTGCGGTCCCCACGGTTCGTGCAATGCGGAACGCCTACGATTCGATCCGCGAGCTCGGATAATCGGCGGCTATTCCAGATGCTGCAGGTCGATGCCTAATTGCGCGCACTTTTTGTAGAGGTGGCTGCGCTCGAGTCCCAGTGCGCGTGCGGTCTCGGTCATGTTGCGCGCCCGGCGCTTGAGTTCGCGGAGAATCGTGTCGCGCTCGAATGCCTCCACGCGTTCGCTGAGGGGCCCCGATTCCGTGCCTGCGCCGGACGGCCCGGAGGCTTCCAGTTGCTGAGGGATTGCGAGACGGACGGTGTCCTCATCGACGATCGAGTCGGCGAGTAGCAGAAGACGCTCGACACAGTTGCGCAACTCGCGGACATTGCCGGGCCACGTATGGCGTTCGAGTATTCGAATCGCCTCGGGCGCGAACGATTTCAGCTTCCATCCATTCTGTTCGCTGATGGTGCGGGCGAAATGTTCGACGAGCACCGGTACGTCACCGTGTCTGTCCCGCAACGGCGGCAGAGTTACGGGAAACACGAAAACGCGGTGATACAAATCCTGGCGGAAGGTCCCGTTGCGGACCTGCTCTTCCAGGTTCCGATGCGTGGCGACGATCACGCGCACGTCCACCCGGGCCGGCTGCGAGCCCCCGACACGTTCGATTTCGCCCTCCTCGAGAACGCGCAAGAGCTTCGCCTGCATGACGGCGGGCATGTCACCGATTTCGTCGAGAAATAACGTGCCGCGGTGCGCCTGTTCGAACTTGCCGGTATGGCGAGCCGCCGCTCCAGTGAACGCGCCCTTTTCGTGCCCGAACAGCTCAGATTCGATCAGTTCCTGCGGAACCGCCGCACAGTTGACTGCGATAAATGGACCCTGCGCGCGCGGGCTGTTGTCGTGCACGGCACGGGCGATCAATTCCTTGCCGGTTCCGGTTTCGCCCAGGATGCACACGCGCGACTCGCCGGCCGCGACGCGCTGAACCAGCGACATCACCCGGCGCATGGCATCGCTCGCCCAGACGATTTCGTGGCGCCCGACGCGGTGGCGCAACTCGCGGTTCTCTCGTTCCAGTCGCGCGATGCGCACGGCGTTGTCCACCGTCAGCAGCAATTTCTCGGTAGATAGAGGCTTTTCCAGAAAGTCGAGCGCACCGAGTTTCGTTGCCCGTACCGCCATGTCGAGCGTCGCCTGTCCCGAGATCATGACGACGGGTGTCGCGATGCCGAGTCCGCGGATCTCTTCGAGCAAGGCGATGCCGTCCTTCTCGGGCATCACTACGTCGGAGAAGATCAGATCGAACGCCTGAGCGCGGACCAGTTCGAGCGCCCGCGCCGCGCTATCGGCAACGGTGGCTTCGTGCCCGTTGAGCCGGAAGGCGCGCGCTAGAGAAGCGAGCGTATTGGGGTCGTCATCGACGATCAACAGTTGGCTCATAGGCCGGTCTCCGCGGGCAGGTCGATGGTGAACGTCGCGCCTCGGCCCGGCTCGCTGCGCACGCTGATTCGGCCACGATGGTCACTGACCACAGCTTGAACGATGGCGAGCCCCAGCCCCGTTCCATGCTTCTTGGTGGTGTAGTAAGGCGTGAACAAGCGCGCGCATTCCTCTTGCGTCAAGCCCTGGCCCGAATCCGACACTTCGATTCGTACAATACCGTCCGCCCGCGCTGTCGAGATTCGCAGCGTACCGCCTTCTCGCATGGCATCCATCGCATTTAGTACCAGGTTGCGCAGAGCTCGCGTTAATTGAAGCGGGTCCGCCTGGATGATAGCGGGTTCGGCGCCGAGGTCGAGTACCGGGTGGATGCGAGGACGGTCCTCGGCCTGGAATTGCGCCTCAAACAGTTTCAGCACGTCTTTCACTATTGCGTTCGCATCCACCCTTTCCGTTTCGGGTTTTGGCATCTTCGCAAAATCGCTGAATTGGGCAATGATCAGCTTCAGGTTTTGCAACTCCGCGAGAAGAGTTCCGGTGCTTTCGCGGAATACTTCGTCGAATTGGTCGGCGTGCAATTCTCGCGCGCGTTGCAGATTCTCGATTGTGATCTGAAGGGGGAACAGCGGATTCTTCAATTCGTGCGCGAGCCGGCGCGCGAGTTCTCTCCAAGCGGCGACACGCTCTGCCTGGATGGCGCGATCACGCTGTTCGATCAGTTGCCAGGTCATACGATTGAACGCCTCCGCGAGCGTGCCGATCTCATCGTGCGAGGATACTTCGACGCGCGCGGACCAATCGCCGCCGGCCACCGCCTGCACGCCCGATACGAGTTGCGCCACCGGCCGCGTGACACGGGCGGTGGTCCACATTCCGAGCAACACGCCGAGCAAGATCCCGCCCGCCCCCACCATCAGACCTGTCCACAGAATCGAGCGTTCCAGCAGCACCTGCTCCCGAAGACTGGTCGCCACCAGCAACGCACCGAGGAGCGTCTCCCCGTGCTCCAGCGGCAGTGCGACCACGGACTCCGCAGTTGTAGGATCGGGCGTCCACTGCACCACCGCGGAAGATTCTTTGCGGCTCTGCTTCACCCGCTCGATCAGCGCTGCGAGCGGGCGCCATTCCGCGACCGCACCTTTCGCATCCAGCACCTCGCCCGTCGCGAGCCAGAGCATCGGGCGCGCACCGGGAGCAGTTCCCAGAGAATCCAGGAAGCCGGCATCGAGGCGCTTCCCGCCTGCAATCAGAATATGATTCTGTCCGCCGCTGATCGGACGCACTGAGACAAGCGCGGCGGCACTCCCTTCCAATAGAGGGATCCTGGTGAGAAATGCCTTGCCCGAAATCTGATCTGCCGGCGTCATCAGCCAGTCGTTCTTGTAGCCGAAGCGCGCCGCGAAATGGGCCGACGAAATAATGGTGCCGTCCCGCTGCAGGATGTCGAGAAAATCGAGGGACTGACTATCCGCTTGCGTGCGGGCATCCGGGTTGAACGGCGAGAAGTCGGCCTCAGGCCGTTCCGCTTCAACGGCGATGCGAAGCACGTCCGCGGATGAGGCGGCCCGCTGGACCTTTCCTTCGAGCTCGCGGCTCTGTGCATCCAACTCGCGTTCGAACTGCGCAAGCAGGCCCCTACGCCGTTCCTGGTCGACGCGCTCGAAAGCGCGGCGGCTCGATATCGAAACGGCGCCCGTCACCAGTGCCACCGCACCGGCGACGGTGAGTGAGGAAACAACCAGCAGCTTGGTGCGGAACGTCACGGCTTACCTCGCTCCTCGAGCCACACGTCTTCCAAGGCCCACTGGTCGGTCGAGCCGCTGCGCGCCGGCCATCCGTGTAATGCCGGGCTCAAGCGGTACGCAGCCGGAAGGTGAAATAGCGGAACGACGCGCCGCGATTCGATGAGGTCGCGTTCGGCGGCGTAGACGTCCGGAGAACTCGCGCCGGCGGGTACTTTCGAAGGTGCTCCGAGCCCGGCTGCCATTTGCCCGAGCGCCTGGGCCGGATCCGTCGAAGAGAATCGCAATGTGACCAGGCGGATGTTCGGCGCACCGGTGCCGGCCGGCCGAACTACAATTCCCGCCTCACCGGCGTTCAGCATGATGCGCTCCGCGATTAAACGCGTGAGCGGCGACTGCTGATCGTAGCCGAGCGACAGCGGTGCCTTTTGCGACCCGGCCAGTTGGCGCGCGCGGGCAAGGTCGGTGGCGGTAGGGAATACGAATGAATAGCCGGTCAACCAATTCGGCAGCATTCCCCCTGAAATTGTGCCGCTGCGTTGCAGCAAGACGTTGAAGATCGCATTGCGATCGATGGCCAGGGAGAGCGCCTGCTCGATTCGTTCGGGCGCCGAATCAACGATCAGCGCCAGCAGATCGACCGGCGCGGATGATGCAACTTTCGCGCCGCGCTGCTGGTCGCGGCGTACCTCCGAGACCGGAAGTTCAATGACGTCGGTTTTACCAAGTTCGAAATCGAGCGACTGTTCGCGCTCCGTTCGCCCGAGCCGGATCTCCACACGATCGAGGTACGGGCGGCCACCCCAATAGGCGTCGTTCGCTTCAAGAGTGAGCGAGGCGCCCGGCTCCCAATGGGCAATGCGAAACGGACCGGTGCCGACGAGAGCTCCATCGGCGGACTTCGCGCTGATCGCGTTTCGCGGATCGGCGAGGCTGCGCAAAATCTCGTCGATGGGACGCCCATCGTCGTCGTCGACTACCACTCCACCCGGCGGAGACCACCTCGCTCCATCGTGAAACACGACATTATCTCGAGGAGTAAAGATCCATCGCTTGTGGGCGGCATCGTGCACCCAAGCGGTCGCGAGCAGCGGCTGAGGGTCTCCGCGCTCATCGAGTCGCACCAGTGTTTCGAAGACTTGGCCGAGGATATTTTGCCTTCTTGCTTCGGTGAAGACATCGCCAGCGGTGACGGATGGATCGAGCTTGTTGAATACAGCCCGCGTTTCGATACGCAGCGAACCTCCATATCGCGGGCGGCGCGCGGCCCTAAGCGGCAGAAGGAACAGCAGACAGCTAATTGCTGCAACGTGCCGTGATGCGATACGCCGCATACCTTCCTGTACCGGGATTCCGGGCGATCGCGATCGCGCCGGTTCCCATCGGCCACAACGCGGTAATCGGTCCGGAGAATTGAGCCGGGTCACTAGCGGCAGCCGGCTTACGGTCAACGATATCGAAAGCCGTCAAGGTATCGCTGCCGGAATCCCGGTCGCCGGGGGACGAGGCGAGCACCATCGCGCAACCGCCGCCGATCGCCACAATGTCGCTGCCCAATTTTTCGAACACGCCCGCAGCACGATGCTCGCTATCGTAGGCATGGATCCGTCCATCCGTCTCGGCGATGAGTTCGAGCCCGCCGGCTTGGGCATAGGAGAAGAAGGGCGGCCGGCCGGTGACTTCGATTGTGTTGCGGGCCGGCGTGAACTTGACCGCTTCGCCCGAGATCGTGAATGACGCATCAGTGCCGGGGCGAAAAGCCCTGACGAGATCGCCGTCCAGTTCCAGCCTGCCTCGCGCGTCCCGCAGAACCGGGGAGTCCGATGGGCGTGTCTCTATGCGCTGCCATTCCGAGCCTTGTTTCTGATAAACGATTAAGGCGAACGGCTCCAACACGAACATCCTGTCACCTGAAACGGTCACATCCAGCATCGGGGTGTCCTGCTCCCACAGGAGTTGCCGCTCCAAGGTGGCGCGTTGTGCCGGTACCGTGACATTCGGGTGATATTCCACCATTTCCACCACGCGCTCACCGTTCTTCGTAAAGTCGGCAACCAGCAGATATCCACGAGGATTCCGTGCGAGCGTTAATGTGACGTCGAGAGGTTCCGGGGAGCGCGGCGCAGGTCTTCGGATGGAGCGTTCGAAAATCGCACGAGCTTTCGCCGCTATACTGTCGCCGAGATTCGATGAGGTGCGAGCGGTGACGCGAGGAACGTCGGCAGGCGTCAACCGCATTGCTACTTTCTTCGCGAGGTTTCGGACCGCTTCGTCGAGCGTCTGCGCGTGAAGCGCAACGGCCACAAAAGCAAGAATTAGCACTCCCCTGAGCACCGCTCGCATCATAACAGGTCCGAATATTGGCAGCCTGAACGGGGTGTGCGGCGCCCGCGCGTGCGGGCGCCGCCACTCACGGGCCGTCTTATTCTTTCGCCGCTGCGACTGCCGGCACGCCCTTCAGAACGTCGTTGGCAAAGAAGAATTTCCCATCGCTCGGCACCATCATGATCTGCACCTTATCCGACAGCTTCTCGGCGATGATCTTCTGAATCATCAACGGACTTTGCCTCAGGACTTCAGCCTCCATCTTCATGCGCTCGGCATCGGCGGAGGCGATGGTGCGAATACGGTCCGCCTCACCGAGGGTCACCAGTTTCCGGCGCTCCAGGTCCGCCTTGCTATCGATGATTTTGGCCTGTGCCCGAGCTTCAGCTTCCAACCGGGTCTGCTCGATCTGTTTCTCTTTCAGCGGCAGCGTGTGTTGCATAGCGTCCGCCTGAGCTTTGGCCTGCAGCACAATAACCTGGGCCTGTGCTTCCGCCTCCTTTATCTCGCGCGCTTTCTGCGCCTCGGCTTCGAGTTCAGCGGCCTTCACCATCTTCTGCTTCACTTCGAGTTCGATGCTCAAACGATCGTTCTCCTGCTCCTTCAGAAGTAGTCCTTCGAGTCCGCGAGCGTACTCGGCGGGGAGTTGCACATCGCGCAGAATGACTTCTTTGACGAGGATTCCATCGCCCGACAGACGCCTCACGATGTCGCCCGTAACCGATCGCACCATTTCGTCGCGTCGATTCGCGAAGATCTCTCGAACCGTATAGTTCGGCGACGCCTGACGAAACGCGCTCGCCACGGTGGGCGCCACGATCTCCTGCTCCACCGGCTGCGGAAGGTTTCCGTAAATGTACGGCAGCTTGTGCGGCATCAGCTTGAAGCGCACGGACACCGCAAGCCCGACGCGGAGCCCTTCGCGTGTTTGCACGCGCAGAGTCTCGGATTTCTTCTTCGGATCGTCCGAAACAGCCGTCGCGAACACTTTGTCGCGGGTTTCGAACAGCTCAATGCGCTCCGCCAGAGGAACGGTCCAGTGTATCCCGGGGTAGAGTGTCGCTGGCTGTGTGCCCGAGAACTGGCTGATCGAGACGCCGGCGTAGCCGCCCGGCACGACAGCCAGGCTCAAACCCAGAAGGAGCAGCGGCAGGCTCAGAAGCGCCATCTGGGCCGATTCTTTCCAGCGCGGCGGCCGGCTGGTTTCTTCCGGCTTTTTCAAAGTCCGGTAGAGATCATAAATCAGGATTCCCGCTGCGCAGAACAGCAGGGCGAATCCGGTAAGGCAAAGCAGATACTTTGCGAAGAGCATACGTCTTCTCCTGGCGAGTCCTTTCAATCCGCAATCGCTAACAACTTCTCCAACTTTTCGTTCCGTGAGCCGACCAGTTCCACTGGAATTCCAACGTCCACCAACGCGAACAATTCTTCGACATCGCGATTTCGCATTCGAATGCAGCCGTGCGAGGCGTTCTTGCCGATGGAGCGGGGTGCGTTGGTTCCGTGAATTCCATAGCCCTTAACGCTGAGGCCGAGCCAACGCGTTCCGAGGGGATTGGCCTTGCCCGGACCTACAACCTTTCCAGCGTGGTACCACGTGGGATGCTGAACTCGCGTCACCACCTTGAATTCGCCTTCGGGGCTTGGCGAAGTTGGCCGGCCGACGGCGATGTCGAAGACGCGGACCACACAATCGCTGTCGAGCAGCACGAGTTTGCGATCTGGAATGCTCACGATGATGTGCCGCGTGTCGCGCCTTTCCTGCGCCAGGGCATGAAAGCCTGCCAGCAGCAGAATCGCCATCAGCTTCGGTGTCGGATTCGAAATCTGGATTTGCCGGTTCACGCTTATTGGAATCGCAGGCGGGCTGCCACCTTGGAAATCGCTGATTCGAAAGCACGTGGTGCGACTTACGGTCCTCTGCGCGTGTCTGCCGTGACACGTGCCGTGTTCGTGCACACACACGGGGGCATACACCGATTGCGGCACTCGGAAAATAATCCGAAGATAAATGTCTGCGCTTGTCGATTCGAGTTTTGCCGGTGCGACACAGTAGTGAAGCCACGGCCGGATCGGTCAAACGAAAAACTGGGCTTCCTAAAACGAGGAGAAGATCAAAATGCGGTTCATGATGATTGTTAAAGCGAGTAAGGAATCGGAGGCGGGCGTGATGCCGCGCAAGGAACTCATCGAGGCGATGGGAAGGTTTAACGAGGAGATGGCGAAAGCCGGTGTCATGCTCGCGGGTGAAGGACTGCAGCCGAGTTCGAAAGGCGCTCGGGTGCTGTTCAACGGTGGGAAAAAGACGGTAGTCGACGGGCCGTTTGCCGAAACGAAAGAATTGATCGCCGGGTTCTGGATGATTCAGGTGAAATCGAGAGAAGAGGCGATTGAGTGGGCGCTGCGCAGTCCGGCACCGCACGAGAGTCAGGAGTGCGAGATCGAGATCCGGCAGGTGTTCGAGATGTCAGATTTCCCGTCGGACGTGCTCTCCCCTGAAGAGGCCGCGAAAGAAGAGGCGTTGCGCGAAAAACTCGCACGCAATGCCAGAAAGCAGTAGAGCGATTTAATTCAATCCGGTCAAACGCCTCGCGGAGGGTGTCCCTTCTCGCTCGAGTACCGATGGAGGGCGGGGCGTTTTACCGGAGGCACCACAGGATCCCAATCGAGCAGCGGCGGCGGCGCAGCGATGGCCGTCTTCGTACGGAACCGAACGGTGACGATCTGCTGAGGACGCACCGGGAACTCGTACCGAGGTCCTCCCCGCAAAGGTTCTGCATTCGCACCGGTGAGAGTAGTGACCGATGCGTTTAAGTGCGGGAGGTCGATCGTGAGATGAGCATTCCCCGCTTTTCCAAGGCACTCAACCATGCGGATTTCTAGAAACTGTTGCTCGCGTCTCACCGCTTCCACAATGACGTTCTCGCTGGTTTCGATGAACGAACCCGGCTGATGGACGAAACCGGCGAGTACGTACGGTGGGCTGTTGTATTCCCAGGCTGCATGTGGGACTCGTGCGGCGGTCCACGGGCTTTCGTGCGCCATTACCGCATACTCGAGCAGATGGCGCCCTTCACCCGAAAGCCAGGCGTTCGAGTAACCGTAGTACTTGTTGGTCGTGTTCAGCAGGAAGAGCACTGGCGTGCGGCTGGTCAGTTCGCGGCCCGAGAGTCCGCGGTCGAATATCGCAAAACCGGCTCCACCGTCCAGCATGTAGTCGGACCAGCGCACCGCGGGCACGATCCCCTTGTTCCAATCGGGCAATTGCGCCGTCGGCTCCGGCCAGGCGCTGTGTGCAAAGCCGTACGGAATTCCGCGGCGCACCTCCGCAACGTCGGCCGCGAGCGGGAATTCGGATACGACGACGGTCCGGTCGGGAATATCGTTGAGAGTGGTTTCGAAATCGATACGCGGCGAATCGTGGTAGAAGCGGATCAAGCGCCGGCATTCACCGCCGCCATAGAACGTTCCGTCCGCAATAACCGTGAAGGCGACCGGTCCACGAGCAGCCGTGATGCGAACAGCGAAATCCGACGATGAGGCGAGACGTTGGCGTTGATCGCGAGACAACATCTGGTCGCCGGGGTCGCCCGATTGGCGGCGCGGCCTTTCGGCAACAAGCACGTTGGATGGCCCATCGAGGATCTCACGGCCCGACGGCTTCAACTTCAGGCTGACGATCGCACCACTTTTCGCATCGACACGGGCCCGGTAGAATTTCGTTTCGATCACGCCGGGTAGGGAAACCAACTCGGGCGACTGTGGTCTCCGCGCGGCACGTTTGATTGGAGTGAGAGAGGCGGGTTTCAGTTCGGGACTGCAAAGCGCGCGTCCGTCCGGCAGCAACTCCGCGGGAATCCCGTCTGGCACGCTGGTTTCATCCAGCACAACCGGGGCGGTTCGTCTCCAGTTCAGCGGATTGAATAGCGCGAGATCGGAGCCGTGTGCCAGCGCGCCGGCCGCTTGGCTGAGAACCTTGCCCGAAATCGAATCCACGCTTCGAAACCGGTCGGAAACATCCCACGAGGTGTCGCTCTCGAATACCATTCCACCCGCGGCGCCCCACAAGGTATTTCGATCCGTGTTGAGGAACATCTGGAGCCAGGCGCGATTGAGTTCTTCAACGGGGTACTGATAGCCGGAGCGAAGACTGGCGGCCGCCGCGAGCATCTCCGCGGCCTGAAGTTGTTGCTCCAATCGGCGGTAGGCGCTCTTCACGCGCGGGCATTCGATCCAAAACGAGTGGAAGAAATAGCTTGTTCCACCGCGCATGGTGGGGATCTTCATTGCCCCCGACTTCAGCTTCGGGCCAACGGCATCCAGGTATTTCGAAAGCGTCGTGAAGAGAACCTCCGTCTTCGGGTCAACGTCGCGCCACTCCCGCAGGAACGCCGATGGATAATCGGGGCGTTTCGGCGCGAGGTTATAGTCGCCGTATCCGCCAAGAGCCAACACCGGCGCACCCTCGGGCGTAATCGCAGCACGATCATCGATTTGATTCCTGAGTTCCTGAATCTGTTTTTCGGTCAGGGGCCCGGTGGCGGCGAATATGTTTCCGAGGTCGGAGTAGTGGCCGGGCGATATGGCCAGCGTTCGACTTCCATCGGGACCCTCAAACCAGTGAATGGCTGAACCTGTAGTATTCCCGCGCGTATAAACGAGTGCTTCAAGGCCGAGCTCTTTCGTGATTTGCGCCATCTGCGGATGCGTTCCGCACACATCGATGCACCAGGCGAAACGCGGCCGGACTCCGAAGACTTGCTGCTGCCAGCGCAGACCTTCAATGCCGAGGCGCACCAGCGCCTCTCCACCCGAGAGGTTCACGGTCGATTCGAGAAAGAAGCCGTTCACCAATTCGACCCGGCCGCCGCGAATGGCCTTCTTCAATTCCGCCGCGCGCGCTGGTTTGAAGTTCAACATCGCGATCATGTTGTTGCACTCCGACAGCACGAAGGCATAGTTCGGATCGTCGCGGACACGGTCGAGGTGGTCGAAGTAGCTGTTGGCACAGTACACGCGTTCTTTCGAAAAGTTGGTCAGCCAACCACAACTGGCCGGGTGGAAATTCGGAACGATGTACAGGGTGCGGCGCGGAGTCTCGGCGCCGGAAGCGAGCAGCGCCGCCGAAGCAACAAATGTGCGGCGACTCAGGAGGGATGCGGTTTTCATTGGCGCTCCGTGGAGATGCAGACGGATTGTATCCAACTCTCCAGTGTGCCGCAGGTCAACTGCGCCGGAACTGTTCTTTGCGCTGAACTCCCTTGCCCTCTTCAAGCACGATGAGGTGATTAACGGGAGGGTCGTCGAACGATTCCTTTAAGCCTGAGGGCCACACCACTTCGAGCCGCTCGATTCGTTCCGCGGAGCCGAGACCGAAATGCAGACGAAGATCGTTGTGCGAATAATATCCCGACCCGCTTCGGACTTCGTCGATCTGCGTGCGCCCTCCAGCGATCACGCGGATGCGCGTGCCGATGCCGCTTCGGTTAGATTTGGTGCCGACACACTTCACCACCAGGAAATTGTTGCGGTTGCCGCCGTCATTGCGTAGCACAGTCGGCGCGGCGTCCAGATTGTTAACGACGATATCGACGTCCCCATCATTGTCCAAATCGCCAAATGCGCATCCGCGCCCTACGTGCTCGGCGAGGATTGCCGGTCCCGCGGCGGCTGAAACGTCCTGAAACCGGCCACTGCGGAGGTTGCGATAGAGAATCCGCCGCTGCTTGTACGTGATGTGAAGTTTGCGCGACGCGAGTTGGGAGTAAACGTGACCGTTGGCGACAAAAAGGTCTTTCCAACCGTCGTTGTCGAAATCGAAAAAGCCGACACCGAAACCCAGATATTTTCGGTTGATGCCGAGCCCGGCCGCAAGACTCGAATCCTGAAACGTGCCGTCTCCGTTATTGCGATAGAGCGTCGTCACCTGTTCAGAGAAATTCGTGCGCGCCATGTCCAGCCAGCCGTCGCCGTCGTAGTCGCCGACCGCGACTCCCATACCCGACATCGCCATTCCGTTTTCATCGAATGCGCATCCGGCCGGCACTGCGATTTCTCGAAAGGTGCCATCGTGATTGTTACGGTACAAGAGGCTCGGCGCGGTATCGCAAGCAACGTATATATCGGGCCAGCCATCGTTGTCAAAGTCGGCTGCGGCGGCGCCCATACCATACGAGCCAACCGGGCGCCAGCCCTGCTCGATGAACACCGGTGCTGAGGAACCTCGCGGGTTGGCGATCCCCGATCTGCCGGACACATCTTCGAAGGTGCCATCTCCACGATTGCGGTAGAGCGCATTCGTGCCGCCGGCAAATCCCTGTGGTCCGCAAGGAACGGGTATTTCGTTGTAACGGCAGATCGCAGCCTGTCCCGGCTTCGGTGCTTTGGCCGGATCGTAAGCTACATAGTTTGCGACGAACAGATCGAGATGGCCATCGCGGTCGTAGTCGAGAAAGCAGCAGCCCGCCCCCCAACGGCCGCTGGTTTGGCCCAAGCCCGCGGCATCCGAAATATCGGTGAACGTACCGTCGCCGTTGTTGCGATACAAGACGTTGCGCCCCCAGCAGGTGACGTACAGGTCCTCGAAACCATCGTTATTGAAATCGCCGACGCAGCACGCCTGTCCCCAACCGGAGTGCGTGAGTCCCGCCTTGGCTGTGACATCTGTGAACGTTCCATCCCGATTGTTGTGGAACAGGTAACTCGTGGGCGGTTTGCGCCCCTTTTCGGGCGGGCCGAGAGTCGTGCCGTTGACGAGGAAAATGTCGAGCCATCCGTCGTTGTCGTAATCGAACAGCGCGACCCCGCAGCCCATCTCTTCGAGCAGAGTCCGTTTATTTGTGGCGCTGCCCGAAACATTCCTGGCGCTGCTCAAACCGGCTTGCTCGGTGATATCGGTGAACGTCACCGCCGGCCCGGGAGATCCCACGGCCCTGCCGCTCAGCGTTGCAAGACCGCCCAACGCTGAAAAGAAGACCCGGCGCGAAACCCGTGAGCGTCCGCGACTACTCACGCGACGCACCATCACGATGCAGGGCTTCGCGCCGCGTCTGGTCGATTTCGTTCGACTCGCGATCGAGCCTTGCAAACATCTCCATCGCGTCACGGCTCTCTTGCTGCCTGCCCAGGCGGCGATACAAAGTTCCCAGAACGTAGTAGTACGACGACGCGTGACTATTGAGTCCGATCGCGCGCTGGAGCGCTTCGACGGCCGGTACGATTTCGCCGCGCCGCTCCAACGCTTTGGCTGTTTGGAACCACGCGCTATCGGACTTCGGGTTCACTTCAACAGCTTTCCGCGCATAGTCGAGGGCGGCGTCAGGATCGGTCGAGCGGTTGTGCAGCGCGCTCAAGTTAACATAGGGGGCGGCGAAGTTGCCCTTGCGTTGCTCGTTGATTTCCGCGGCTCGCTTGTAATTCGCGATTGCGCCTGCTTCGTCGCCCAGCGACTCGAGCGCGAATCCCAACCCGTCGTAGGCTTCCATGTAAGACGGATCGAGTTTGAGCGCGAGTTCGTAAGCTTGTTTCGCCTGGGGCCATTGATCCTGAATCGCGGCCAGTTTCCCGAGGTTGTATTGCATTTCCGCGGACGCTGGGTCGTATCTCGCGCCTAGCTCAAATTCAAGTTTCGCCGCGTCGAACCGCCCGATCAGCATCAGAGTCCGGCCGAGCACCTTGTGAGCGTTCGCATTCGCAACATCGATCGAAAGCGATTTGGAGAGAGCCCGAATCGATTCACCGACCTTCTGCTGCGCGAAATACGTGTATCCGAGCGCATACCAGCCCCACGCCGACGATGGCCGGTTCTGAGTGTATGCCTCCAGCAGCGGCTGCACTTCGGCAAACTTGCCCTCGCGGATATACGACTCCAATCGCGCGATCTCGGCGGATTCGTTTTCATCGACAGGCAACGCAGCCAGTTCTCGTGTGGCTGCGGAATGGTTGGGATCGATTTCGAGAGCCTTTCGAAACGCAACGGCAGCGCCAACGTAGTCACGTTTGCGGGCCATTGCGATGCCGATCTGATAATGCGCCTCGGCGAGGTCCGGGCGCTGCTTCGCCACGATTTGGAACTTTTCGAGCGCTCGTTCGATTTCGCCTTTTTCCAGCGCCGTACGTCCCTCCTGCATATCGAGCATCAGCGTTTGGTCGCGTTCCGCGGCGGCAATCAACTGGCGGCTCTTCTCCAATATCGCGGCGGCTTCGGTGCGTCGCCCCGCTCGTGAGAGCGCCAGCCCGAGTTGATATTGGGCTTCCCCGAACTGCGGCTCCCGTTCCACTGCAATCTGAAGGTGGCTGATCGCCTCCGGCACCGCTCCCTTCCTCAGGAGAGCTTTGCCCAGCGCGAACTCCGCGCGAGGATACTGCGCGTCCAACGCCAACAATTTCCGGAGTGTCTCGATTTCCTTGGCGGTCCCAGGCGCCGGACTGGCTCCGTAAGCAATGGCGAGATTGTATTGCGCCTTCAACAACCCTGGCTGAAGGCCGACCGCCTTCTCGAGTTCCGCAATCGAACCTGCAACATCGGTCGCTGTGAGAATCGCACCGAGATTCGCGTGAGCATCTGCGTAGTTGGGCCGCTGCCGGATGGCTTCGCGAAAGGCGGCGATTGCCTGCCGGTCGTTGCCGGTTTGCGTGTAAACGAGTCCGAGATTGTTGTGAGCTTCGGCATAGTCCGGCCGAAGGCGCACCGCCGCCTCGAATTCCGCGATAACCAGTTTTGGGTCCGCCCCAGCCAGGCCCAGCAACCGGCCGAGGACGTTATGCGTTTCGGCAGTCGCGTTCGAGGCTGCATCACGACGCAATTCGTCCACCAGCAGTTCCAGGTCGGGCGGAACACTGGTCCCGGCCGGCAGGTTGAGCCCGGCCTCCAGCTGACCAATCGCGTGCTCTCGCTGGCCCATGCGCAGGTAGATCAACGCTAGATCGAAATACCCCGCCGGCAGTTGCGGATTCAACGCAATCGCGCGCTCAGCCACGCGCCGCGCGGAATCGAGATCGCCGGATTCCCGATATGCAACAGCACGCAGGCTGTACGCTTCCGCAGCGGCTGGGTTGAGTTCTATCGCAACATCGAGTTCCGCCGCGGCCCTCGACCTCTCGTTTCCGTACCAGAGAGCGGCGCCCAGATTGTAATGAGCATCCGCGAGCGCCGGGTCCAATTGCGTCGCTTTCGTAAGCGCGGCAATCGCGCCTTGCAGGTCGCGAGTACGCCCGAGCGCAAATCCCAATGCGTTATGTGCGGCCGCAGATTGGGGATCAATTTCCGCAGCCTTCGTGAATTGCTGCACCGCTGCGCTGAAGTCGCCCCGGCCCAGGGCCTCGGTTCCCCTTCTTAAGGCCGCGCCGGCATCCGCGTTCTCGGGTTTCGAATTTCTCTTTGGCTGCTTCCTGGTTGCGAGTTGCCGCAGCGTCTGTCCGAGGATGTAGTAGGCGTCCTGATACTCCGGGTTCAATCGTAGTGCCGTTTCAAACTCCCGGATCGAACCCTCGAGATCGCCGGTTTGACGGAGCGTCTGGCCGAGTTGGTGGTGTACCTCGGGATCGTCCGGGCTCTGTTTCAGGACAATTTGAAACTGCCGGATGGCGGCATCTGCGTCGCCTTTGGTCCGCAGCGCCGTGCCGAGGTTCAGATGAAGTTGCAAATCGCCGGGCGCGTACTTCAACCCTGATTCGAAAGCTTGAATCCCTTCCTCGACACTGCCCGCCTGCGATAGCGTCGATCCCAGGTTGTTGTATGCCCGGGGGAAATCGGGCCTCAGCTTAACCGCGCGCCGGAACGCATCCGCGGCTTCGGCCAACTGGTTCTTCTGCATGTATGCTACGCCGAGCCAGTTGTAAGCTTCAGCCGACTGCGGGTTTCGTTTCAGAACCAATCGATACTGTGCGATCGCGGACGCAGTATCTCCGCCTTGCTGCAGCATCAGGCCGAGCGCCAGTCGCGCGTCGTCGTACGCCGGCTTCAAAGCGAGGGCCCGCTTCATTTCCGCAACCGCAGTCGCAGTTTCGCCGGCGTCGCGAAGGGCCAGCGCTACGTTGTAATGAGCCTCTGCCGAGGTCGGGTTTACTTCGGTAGCTCGCCGGAATGCAGCCAGCGCTCCCGGATGGTCACCTTTCCCCCAGAGCGCGATCCCGAGTCCGATCAGGCCGTCGATACTCTTGGGCTGCAGTTTGACGATCTGTTCGAATTCGTTGAAGGCCGCGGTCCAGTTGCGCTGTTGAAGATAAAGACGGCCGGCGGAGAGCGACGGCGGTTCAGCAGCTCTTACCAGCGCTGTGCCGACTATCGCGCAAAGAAGGAATCGGAACAACCAGGAAAACATCACAATCAGGATTCCCTACAGAATAGCGACATCGGACGGCATTCGGAACGGCAAAGACAAGAATGGCGCCAGTCCGCTTTCGGACCGGCGCCATGGAATCGAATCCAGGCTCAGTACTCCAGTTTCAGTCCAAGTTGGATTGAACGCGGCTGGTTGCATTGCGTGCTGCTAGTGCCGAAAGAAGCCGCGCTCCAGTTCGTGTTCGGATCGCAGAAGACCACACGATTGGTAATGTTGCCGCCCTGGGCCTCGAGACGGAATCGAACCCTTTCGGTGATTTGGGTCACTTTGAAAATACTTACGTCCTCGACGTAGTTCCGGAAGCCGCGCACGGAGCCGTCGCGCCTGAGTGCATTGCCGAATTGCAGAGCTCCTGGGTCGGTCCAGGCAGCCTTGTTGAAGTAGCTGTTGGCATTCGGGTCAAACTTGTCGTAGCTCGCGATGGGGTCGGTACCCTCGGACCGGTTCGGACGCTTCTGTCCGTTGAACAGAAGCCCCGCGAGATCGTTGTTCATGGTGATGTTGAGCGGACGGCCGCTGTCGTACCGAAGCAGGCCATTGAGCGTCCAGCCCTCGAGCACTTTCTTCAGGAACCCGGACGAACTCTTGCCGAACGGCAACTGATAGGTACCTGAGAAGACGAACGAATGCGGCACATCGTCCCCGCTCAGCGCCCACTCTGCGCGTTGAGTATCGATCGGATTCTGGACACCCGTGCCGCCGCGCTGTCCGCTCTCCGCGCCGTTGTTGTACAGCTGCGCATAGGTGTAGAAGGTTCGGAACTGCAATCCGCTCGAGAATCGCTTCTCGAACATCATTTGCAGCGAGTCGTAGCGGCTCTTCCCGATCGGTACATCGCGATACTCGATGGACTGGTATTGCGGGAACGGCCGAATTGCCTGCGCGACGATGCCCGTGAAGCCCGGATATGGTGGATTGATTCCGGCCGCCTTGGCTTCGGGCGAGTTGATGTTCGCCTGTAGCACCTTCGTGGTCAGGGCCAGCACTTTCGGATCGTTCATGTTGTATCCCGGACCAAGGAACTGCGGATGGTGCGGAAGACGCGTACCTTTGTTCCCGATATACGACGCGTCGATCATCATCGACTGGCCAATCTGGTGCTGGAAGGTGAACGACCAGTTTTGATACCTCGGTTGTTTCAATCCATCTGCCGGATAAGCGACCGGCGACGTGCCATTCGAGAAGGTCGGATCGATGAACGGGGGCAGCTTGATCAAATCTCTTGGGAAACCGCTGTCGAGGTTGAATGCCGGATAGAGTCCGTTGGTCAAGTTGGCCGCGGTCGGATTTCCTTGGAATCCGATGATTGGCGTGCTGCCCTGTCCGTAGGTCACACCGGCATAGTAGATGCCGTAGCCGCCGCGAAACACCATCTTGTCGGTGGCCTTATAAGCGAAGCCGAAGCGCGGCCCGAACGCATCGATCGGGATCTTGTCGAAGGTACGCGATCCCGTGCGACCCTGGCCGCTGCCCGCGAAAACGAGCGCACCGGGAATCCCGCCGGCACCCGGGTTCGGGACTGACGGATCAAATGTCGAGAAGCGGTCATACCGTTCCGTCCACGCACCCTGATAATCAAAACGCATGCCGAGCGTCAAGTTCAACTTGCTGTTCACCTTGTACTCGTCATTGACGTAGACCGCCATGAACTTCCCGTTCCATGTGGTAAAAGCCGGAATCGTGAAGTTTGCAGTTTGGACTTGCCCCAGCAGGAACGACGCAAATGGATCGCCGGTTGACGACAGGCTGTTGCCGCTCGCGTCATAGCCGCCCGTGCCGAGCCGGCTGAAGTTGAAACTGCCGCCCGTGGACGCTGCCCAACCGTGGAAGTTGAACTGGTGGAAGCGGAACTCGTAGCCGACTTTGATGGAGTGCTTTCCTTTAATCCACGTCAGGTCGTTCGCAAACTGCCAGCGATTGATTGCCTCAAAGCCGAACCCGATCCACTGCATGCCGATCTGCGTGTACGGGATGTTGCCGGAAAACGTCATGTTCGGCGGACCTGCGGTCTTATCGAGCAAACCGCTTTTGTCGGTTCCCCAAAGTTTGTCCGCCCAGTTGACACCCGCGGAGATGGGAGTGCCACCCATAAACCAGCGGTCCCACGAGATTGTCGCGTGGTGCAGCAGGTTGTTGCGAATAATGGTGTCGAACTGCTGAGTGGCGTGCTGTGTCGCGATTCGCTGATAGAAGCCGTTTCCGATATACGTGTCGTTCTTTTCGGGCGACACGCGGGGATCGTATTGGAAGCTGCAGCCCTGCACTTCACCGCAATTTCGGATCGACGGACGCTTTGGCCAGAAGAAACTGGTCGTGGTCTTGAACTTTTCGTTCACCTGGTGATCCACCCGAAACATGATCGTGCGGAAGTCGCCGATCCAGGTCTGATCGCCGGACGGATTGCCGGCCACGTTAAACGAGAGTCCCGGCCGGTCCGGATGGACCATCAACGCCGACAACTTGCTCGCAACGGTGCTGCGCATCGTGAGGGGAATGATATTTCCAGGGAAAGGATCTCGGACCGGGACGCCGTTCTCGGTTCGCGTGGTAGTCGGATCGAAAATCGCGCCGTCCATAATGGGGCGGCCCAGTGCGTCCGTCCCGATCTGCTTCCCAGTCAGCAGAGCGCTGAAATCGCCTGCTTTAAAAGCATCGGTCGGAGTAGTGTTGCCGTAGCCCGGAAGAACGCCTGCGCGAAACTCGAGCCAATCCCAATTGGTGAAGAAGAAGGTTCGATTCCTTCCGTTGTACACCTTGGGAATCACGACAGGCCCGCCGATGGTGAATCCGAACGCGTTGTTCCTCTGCTTGCTCACGCGGTCCGGGAAGAAGCCACGGGCGTTCATGGCGTCATTCGCGAAGTACTCGTAAAAACTGCCATGAAGATCTTTCGTTCCAGCCTTGGATGAATACTCGACCGTGCCGCCGCTCGAATGTCCATACTGCGCCGAATAAGAGGAAGTGATCACCTTCATCTCGCCTACGCTCTCGATGGGCGGTGCGCTCTCGTGGCTTTGGTTGTGGCCGGATGCATATCCGAAGGCGACACCATCGAAGAAGTTCTCCATCGCCGAGTGCTGTCCGCCGTTGAGCCTCGATTGAAACTGGCTGCCGCGGAACATCGGATCGCCATTGGGTTTCATTGGCTGGAACCCGGGCTGGAGTTGTAACAGAGCCTCGGCCAATCGGATGTCGGCGCCCATGACCACCGGCAGATTGTTGTAGTAAGTGGAATTGACGGTGTGCGTTACGTCCGCGTTGGTGGTATTCAGGATCTCCGCCGTAGCCACAACCGCAACCTGCTCCGACACAGAGCCGAGCTCCATGGAAACGTCCTGCCGGAACGTCTGTCCGCCGACCAGCCGGATGTCGGACCGGATCGCGGTTTTGAATCCTGGAACTTCGACGTTAATCGAGTACGTGCCGAGCACTAACGACGGTGAGGAGTAAACTCCAGCTTCGTTTGTCGTCAGGCCCGTTTGGACACCGGTGTCCATATTCAGGACTTTTACGGTGGCATTCGGGATGCTATTTCCAGTCGGATCTGTTACGACTCCGGTGACTGTGGCCCTGTCCGCGCGCTGGCCCCATGCTATGCAGCCCAGCATTAGCGTAAACGCGTACACCATCAACTTGGATCGCATTTCGCCCCCCAACGTCGTGCTTTTAGAAGCGCGGCTTACCGTGCTAGGGCGCACCCACCCCTTTTGTCGTGCGCGAGTAAAGCCGCCCGCCCGCCTCTTTCCCCAGGACAGGTTGCAATCTATATATCATCCGCTGAAAGCGCTGTCAAGAAGTTTTCGCATCCGTCGAAATCCGCCCTATCTCGCGAGACGCGTTCCGAAATTCACTGTAATTCGACGAAAAAAAAGAACCACCCCAAGATGGGTGTCAAGCTATGAATACGCAAACTCACGAGCTGGCGAAAACGGGGTCTGGTGGAAAATGCCCGTCGCGTCGGGCATACTCTCAACTATGCGATTTCCGGATTGGGTCGTTCCGATGGCGGCGACTCTCACCCAGGAGCGCTTTACCGGACCCGAATGGATCTTCGAGCGCAAGTACGACGGCATTCGTCTGTTGTCGTTCCGGAACGGCAGCATGGTGCGCCTTCTCTCCCGCAATCGGTTGCCGCAGAACTACCCTGCCGTCACTGAAGCGATCGCCGCGTTGGCTGTCGACGAAGTCATTCTGGATGGCGAGGTCGATTGGGGTAGCCGCGATATCCAGTACCACGTCTTCGATATTCTCTGGTTGAACGGGCGCAGCCTGATGGGCCTGCCGCTCACCGAGCGACTGGCCACCCTGCACAAGCTCACGCTTTCACCCCCGTTGCATGCCGTTCGGCAGATTGCGGGAGACAAGCCTTGGGAGCAAGCGTGCCGGGACGGTTGGGAAGGCGTGATCGCGAAGCGCCGCGATTCACTCTACGAGCAGCGGCGGTCGCCGCACTGGCTCAAGATGAAATGCGAGGCGTCGCAGGAACTGGTGATCGGCGGCTTTACCGATCCTCAAGGCAAGCGCCAAGGGCTCGGGGCACTTCTCGTCGGCTACTTCGAAGGTGAGGACCTCGTTTTTGCCGGCAAAGTCGGCACGGGGCTGGACACGAAGCAACTCGTGGGCTTGCGTTCGCGCCTGGATGGAATCGAAATTCCCCGAAGTCCTTTCACTCAGGCGGTGGGGTTACCCAGGGTTCGGGCGCACTGGGTCCGTCCGGAGGTCGTAGTACAGGTCGCGTTCCTGGAATGGACGGTGCATCGGAAGTTGCGCCACGGACGTCTTCTGGGGATTCGCGAGGACAAAGCGGCGCGCGACGTCGTACGCGAAGCGTCGTGATTACGCATCCAGAAAAATTGATGTTCCCGGAGGACGGGATCACAAAGGGCGAACTCGCCGCGTATTATGAACGGATAGCGCCGTACATGCTGCCGCACTTGCGGGGACGCCCCATCACCATGGAGCGATATCATCGCGGGATCGGGACGAAGGGGTTCATTCAGAAGGATGTAAAGAAGGGCTTTCCGGAGTGGTTGGAGCGCGTCGAGGTCCCCAAGAAGGGCGGCACAGTTCATCATCCGATCGTTCGCGACGTGCAGTCTCTCCTGTGGCTCGCCAACCAGAATACCGTCACACCACATGTGTGGATATCGAGAGCGCCGGACCTGTTCCACCCGGATTTATGCGTGTTCGACCTGGACCCTGCGGCGGACAATCCCCCTGAAGTTCGCACTGCCGCGCTCGAACTCTACGACGTCCTCGCCGAACTCGGGTTGCGCTGCTGGATCAAAACATCCGGATCCAAGGGCTTTCACATCGCAGTGCCGCTCGATGGCAAAGCGGATTTCGGAGAGGTTGAGCGATTCGCTCACCGGGTTGGCAAACAATTGGTGACTCGCGACCCGTCGCGATTAACCCAGGAATTCAGCAAGGCCGATCGCGGCGGCCGCATTCTGGTCGACACAGGCCGCAACGGGTACAGCGCGACTTTTGCAGCGGCTTACGCGGTCCGCGCGAAGAATGGCGCGCCGGTATCGGCACCGTGCACGTGGGAGGAGATTCGCGCGGGAGAAGTTGGACCGCGGACATTCACGATTCGTAATATGGCGGCCAGGATAGCGGCTGCGGGTGACGTGTGGGCGGATATCGACGCCCATCCCCATTCAATCCGCGACCTGGCTGTCCGGTAGAGCAATGAAAATCGCCACTTTCAATATCAACAATGTCAACAAGCGCCTGGATAATCTTCTGAAGTGGCTCGCCACAGCCGAGCCGGACGTTGTCTGCCTCCAGGAGTTGCGAGCCGAACAGCGGGCGTTTCCGGCAACGACTCTGCGCGAGCTCGGATATCGCGCGGTGTGGCAAGGGGAGCGTTCGTGGAATGGTGTGGCAATACTCGCGCGCGGGGCGGATCCAGTGGTAACTCGAACGAGCTTACCCGGGGATGCGGGCGACCGCCAGGCGCGCTACATCGAGGCCGCCGTCAATGGTGTGCTTATCGCCTCCATTTATCTGCCGAACGGTAATCCTCAGCCCGGTCCAAAGTTCGATTACAAGTTGTCCTGGTTTGGACGCCTGATCGCTCACGCCGCAGAACTCTTGGGATTTGGCGTGCCCGTGGTGCTCGCCGGCGATTACAACGTTGTTCCTACGGTGAACGATATTTATCCAACACGCTCGCTCGACAAGAATGCGTTGACTCAGCCGGAAAGCCGAGAAGCGTTTTCGCGCCTGCTCGCGCAGGGCTGGACGGATGCACTACGGAAGTTGCACCCCGACGGTCCACTCTGGACGTTTTGGGATTATGAGCGCGGCCGGTGGCCTGCCGACAAAGGAATGCGGTTGGATCATTTCCTGATGTCACCGGGACTATCCGATCAGATTCTGGATGGCGGTGTGGATCGATGGGTGCGCGGCGAAGTGAACGCCAGCGATCACGCGCCCGTGTGGATTGTATTGGATCGGTAAGAATCTCTGGCGAGGAGTGGCGCGAGTGTGATGAGTGAGCCCCGCGATGGGCAACCATGACGGTATAATCGCCACATTGCATGCCTAAAGCGGCGCGGGCTGCTGGGACGGCCACTCAGGTCGAAGAGAAGTTTTACCTCGCACTGGACGGACTCGTAGAGCAGGTAAAGCGCGACCGCTCCATACTGGCCGCGATCCTGTGCGGGAGCCTTTCCCACGACACCGTCTGGGCCAAGTCCGACATCGACCTGGTGCTGGTTACTGTCGATGAGCGCAACACTCACGAGAACGGCGTATGCCTCTACGCGGACGGAATCAACGTGCACGCGATTCTCATGCCTCGCGCAGATTTCCGCAAAACCGCGGAAGGCGCTCTTCGCAATTCGTTCACCCACTCTCTGCTGGCCAAAGGGCGGCTGCTGTATACGCACGATGAGAGCATTGCCGCACTCTGCGAACGGCTGCAGACCGTTGGCGAAAGGGACACGCAGATCCAGTTACTCGGGGCCGCCAGCTATGCCCTTTCGTGCCTGTACAAGGCGCACAAATGGCTCCTTACGCGCAGCGATCTGGAGTACACGGCATTGTGGATTCTTTATGCCGCCAGCGCGTTGGCGAAGATCGAAGTGCTCGATGCCGGCTTGCTCGTCGATCGCGAGGCGCTTCCGCGAGCGCTCAGGCTGAATCCATCGTTCTTCAAGATCATTTATTCGGACCTGCTGAATTCGAAGAAGACACGCCCGGCGATCCAGACCGCTCTATCGGCCATCGATGGATATCTGCTGAAGCGGGCCACGAAGATCTTCGCGCCCGTGATTGAGCATTTAAGCGAAGTCGCCGAAGCCCGGTCCGCCACCGAGATTGAGGACCATTTCAAGCGAAACTTCGGCGTTGAAGGCATTACCGGTGCGTGCGAATATCTCGCCGACCAGGGCTTGATCGGCAAAGCGCCGCTGCCCGTCCGGCTGACAAAGCGGAGTAACGTCGATCTGCACGAGATCGCGTTCTTTTGCGGGATTAAACAATCCGATGTCTGGTAGCACGAAACCAGCCTTTGCAAGGCCCTCAGCCCGTACTACCATCGCCGTACAGGGCGCACGGGTGCACAATCTGAAGAACGTCTCGCTCGAACTGCCGCGCGACCGGCTCATCGTGATCACCGGACTTTCGGGTTCGGGCAAATCAAGCCTTGCTTTCGACACCATTTATGCCGAGGGACAGCGGCGTTACCTGGAATCGCTTTCAAGTTATGCCAAGCGGTTCGTTTCGCAAGTTGCCAAACCCGATGTCGATTTCATTTACGGTCTTTCGCCGGTAATCTCAATAGAACAGAAGACAACCGGTAGCAATCCTCGTTCGACGGTCGGCACGATGACCGACATCGCGAGTTATCTGAACTTGCTGTTTGCGACCATCGCGGAACCGCACTGTCCGCGCTCCGGAGAACGGGTTGCAAGCCGCACCGCGAATCAGATTCTGGAGGCGATCCTCGCGCTGCCCGAAGGCGCGAGGATCGAACTCCGGGCGCCGGTATTCAAGGTGTACGGCGAGGAACTGGACTTTGTCTTCACCGAGGTTCGCAAAAAGGGCTGCCGGCAACTCATCGTGGATGGCCGCCGCGTGGATCTGTCCGACGAACTGCCGTTCAATGAATCCGACGTCTCCAGCATGGATGCCGTGGTCGACCAGTTGATCGTGGGGCGGAAGCACGAAAAGGCAATCAAGGCTGCAATCGCGGCAACGCTTCTTCTTGGCGACGGGCTGATGCAAATCGAGGTAATCAAAGGTGCCTCGAAGGCGGGGGGCGACCGGTTCTACAAGGGGCTGTGCAGCCCGACGCACCACTTCGTCTTCGGCGGCATCGAACCCGAGTACTTCATGTTCAACAACCCGGAGAGCGCCTGCCGCACCTGCGGTGGGCTGGGCGTACACAAGATCACCCATCCGGAGTTGTTGGTGCCCGACCCGAAGCGCAGCATACGGGGCGGCTGCTTTCTGAAAGAAGCGTACAAGTACAATCCGGACACGTGGGACGGACGTATCATGTACACGCTTTCCACGGTTCTGAAATTTTCTCTCGATACCGCTTGGGAGCAGTTGTCCGAGCGGGTGCGTCAATCGATTCTCTACGGCCTCGACGGCAGGAAGTTGCGGACCATGGCCCCTCCCGAATCGAAGGTCAAGCGAGAGGATTGGGACCGGCACGAAATCACCTTTGGAGGAATCGCGCGCCGCATCGAGCGACAGTACCGGCGCTATCGGCAGCGGGGCGAAGCGAACAGCGGGATGGAGGAGTGGCTCGACAAGGTAATGGTCGAGCGGACCTGCCCCGATTGCGAAGGCACTCGTTTGCGCGCGACGCGTTTGCTGTTTACCATCGCCGGAAAGACTATCCATGAGGTGGGTGCGCTCAATTTCGACGAACTTTACACTTTTCTGGCGAGCGTCAAACCCTCCGGGCGTGGCGCGCAGGCCGGACGACAGGTGGTTACGGAACTGCGTCGGCGTATCGAACTGCTTCTCGGGATAGGTCTCGACTATCTGAATCTGAACCGCCGCTCAGCTACGCTCTCCGGTGGCGAGTCGCAGCGCATACGACTCTCCACGCAGATCGGTTCGGGTCTGATGGGAATGCTGTACGTGCTGGATGAGCCCAGCATCGGCCTTCATCCCAAAGACAACGCCAAAATGATCGCGACACTCGCGAACCTGCGCGACATCGGTAACACCGTGATCGTGGTCGAGCACGATGAGGACACAATCCGCGCGGCCGACCACATCGTCGAGATGGGCCCGGGTGCGGGCGTTCATGGCGGCGAAGTGGTCACGGAAGGAACCCTCGCCGAGCTGATGAAGTGCAAGGCCTCACCCACCGGACAGTTTCTTTCGGGCAAACGCGGTATCGAAACGCCTTCCCGGCGCCGTCGCGGGAATAGCAAGCTGCTCACCGTGCGCGGCGCAAGAGAGAACAACCTGAAATCGATTGATGTGGCGTTCCCGCTTGGGAGGCTGATCGCCGTCACTGGGGCCTCCGGCTCCGGCAAGAGCACATTGATCAACGAGGTGCTTTACAAGGCACTCTGGAAGCGATTGGTGGATACGCGCACTTTGCCTGGCGATCACCAAGATATCGAAGGCGCTGACGAAGTGTACAAGGTGGTGAACATCGATCAGTCGCCCATCGGCCGCAACAGCCGTTCAAACCCTGCCACTTACATCGGGTTCTACGATACCATCCGTGACGTTTTTGCCCACGCTCCCCTCTCGGTGGAGCGGGGATACACTCCGGGCCGGTTTAGCTTCAACGTGAAGGGCGGTCGTTGTGAGGAATGCCAGGGTGAAGGCGTGATCACGACACAGCTGTATTTCATGCCGGACGTCGAGGTCACCTGCGGCGTCTGCAAAGGCGCGCGATTCAACGCCGAAACGCTGGACGTGATGGTCAGAGGCAAGACGGTTGCTGACATCCTGAACCTCACGGTGGAAGACGGGGTCTCCTTTTTCGCGGCAGAGCCCGGAATCAAGAAGAAGATCGAGATATTAAATGACCTGGGGCTCGGATATCTGACGCTGGGACAATCCTCCACCACCCTTTCTGGCGGTGAGGCCCAACGCGTGAAGATTGCAGCCGAGCTGTCGCGGCTGCAAAAGTCGAAGCACACGGTCTATATCCTGGATGAGCCCACCACCGGCCTTCACCTGGCCGATGTGGAACACCTGCTTGAATGCCTGAACCGGCTGGTGGAGGCGGGGCACACCGTGATTGTGATTGAACATCACTTGGACGTGATTAAGACTGCCGATCATGTGATCGACCTCGGGCCGGAAGGCGGTCACGCAGGCGGCGAGGTAGTGGTGACGGGGACCCCCGAAGAGGTGGCTGCATGCAAGGATTCATCTACTGGGCGCTATCTGCGGGACCGGCTATACCGCTAAAGAAATATTCGCGGCTAAATGCAATTGTTTTCTAAGCACGCATTTCGATTTTCATTTGTCGGCGTCGCCGTGGGTGTCGTGATAGCATGACCCCAATGAGGGTCATTTCTGAAAAAGTACTTACAATTCTGATTCTGTGCGGTGGCCTCGTCTGCTTCGCGCAATCCACTGCAACCATCGTCGGCACCGTGAAAGATACAAGTGGAGCGTTGGTGCCTGACGCAACCGTTACCGCAACCAACACGCAAACCGGTTTCGAAATCAGCCGCAAAACAGACGCCGGCGGCGGGTTTAAATTGCCGCTCTTGCCGGTGGGCACTTACAACCTGAACATCGAAAAATCCGGATTTCAGCGTTATACCCAAAGCGCAATCAAACTCGCAGTGAACGACAACGCCACCGTCGATGCGACACTCGCCATCGGCGGAGTCGCGCAAGCCGTCACCGTCGAAGCCTCGGCCCCGCTCATCGATACCCAGAGCGGAGCGCTCCGTGGACTCGTGGACCAGCAGCGCATCGTGGAAATCCCGCTGAATGGCCGCGACATCACCCAACTCATGAGCACGCAGGCCGGCGTTATCGTCCAGTCCCAGAGTTCCAGCGAAGGCAACTCATTCGTTGTCAACGGATCCCGCGGCAACGGCGTCGCTTACACGCTCGACGGTGGAATGAACACCGATTCGTACCGGAACTACAGCGGCCTGTTTCCGAACCCCGACGCCATCCAGGAGTTCAGCGTTCAAACCAATAATTTCAGCGCCGAATATGCGAACGCAACCGGAGCCGTCGTCAACGTCATCACCCGTTCCGGCACTAACCAGTTTCATGGCACGCTGTTCGAATTCCTGCGCAACGGAAACCTGAACGCGCGCAACTTCTTCGCTCCCAAGCGCGATTCTCTGAAGCGCAACCAGTTCGGCGGCACCCTCGGCGGACCCCTCGTCCACGACAAGCTGTTCTTCTTCCTCTCGTACCAGCGCACCACGCTCCGCACCGATCCCCAACTGACGCGACAGGTGCTGCCCACTGCCGCGATGCGCGCCGGCGACTTCTCCGGATTCGCCCCCATCATCGATCCCGTGACAGGCAAGCAGTTTCCTGGCAACCAGATTCCGGCCGGCCGGCTCAGCCCGGTCACGCAGGCCTTCCTGAAATACCTGCCCGTCCCCGCGTCGGCCGATGGCTCTCGCTTTACCGGATTCCCCAGCAAGCCCGACACGGACGAATACACCGCCAAGGTCGACTGGAACCTGCGGAACCACCGCGTTACCGGCCGGTACTTCTACACGAAATTCGCCCGTCCGTTCACTGCCGACGTCAACGATTACGCTTCCATGTATACGTCCGAGGCAGGGCGTACCGATCAGCCCTACAGCCAATGGACCGGGAACGATATCTGGACGCTGACGCCCTCGCTGCTGAACGACGCGACATTCACCTATCGCGCACGCCGCACGTTGAACGATTGGAGCGCTGTCCAACTTCCCCTCTCGGCCGCCGAGGCCGGCGTGAACGGTATCGCCGTTAAGGATCCCGTATCGGTCTATATCAACGTGAGCGGCGGCTTCCTTTCGCGCCCCGGCTGGTACTACGACAAGAACGACTCCGATGTCCAGATCCGCGACACCGTAACGTGGATCCGCGGCCCGCACGAACTCAAGTTCGGCGGTGAGTACCTCCGCACCACTAACAACATCAAGAACGATTTCCGTACAATGGGCTTGTTTAACTTCAACGGCTCCATCACCGGCAACGCCATGGCCGATTTCATGCTCGGCAGCGTCTACCAGTTCTGGCAGGGCGGCGGCGAGTACAAGGACCTGTACGGTAATCGCGGCGGCCTTTTCGTCCAGGACAACTGGCGCGTCCGCCCGAAGTTCACTCTCAACCTCGGCGTGCGTTGGGATCCCGAACTTCCCTTCCACGACAGTCTCGGACGCGTTCAGTGTTTCGTCCCAGGAGCCCACTCCACGCGGTTCCCGAATTCGCCCGCCGGATACCTCAACGCCGGCGATCCCGGCTGTCCCACCGGCGGCTTCGAGCCCTACTACAAGTCCTTCAGCCCGCGCATCGGTTTCGCATGGCGGCCGGCCGGCGAGAAGACCGTGATCCGAGGTGGATTCGGCCTGTTCTGGAATCCGCAGTTCACGGTGCTCTACAACACGTTCGTCGATTCGGCTCCCTTCAGCCCGCAGATCGTAAACTACGGCGTGTCGTTCAGCGATCCGTTCGCCGGCACGACGAATCCGTTTCCGGCGCAGTTCTCGCCCTTCGATCCTCCGCAGGACGTCGCGTTCGTTACGCCTCTGGGCCAGTTCGGCGTGTTCGCAAACGGGTTCCGCCCCAGCTACCAGGAGAGTTTCAACTTCACGATCGAGCGCCAACTCGTGCGCAACCTCGCCGCGCGCGCCAGTTACGTCGGCAATCTCGGACGCCACCTCTCCTATCCGATCGACATCAACTACGCACGCTATGTCGCCGGGGCTTCCACCGTTTCGAATATTCAGCAGCGCCGTCCTTACGCCGATTACGGCAGCGTTCTGAACGCATACTCCGATGGCAACTCCAGCTATCACGCCTTGCAGTTGTCGATCGAGCGTCGGATGAGCAACAATCTCTCGTTCGAGGCCAACTACACCTGGTCCAAGTCGATCGACGAGACGTCGTCGGATCCGACTCCGGGCCAAGGCACCTCGATCATTCCGTACAGCCGCGCCGCGAACCGCTCGGTCTCCGATTTCGATATCCCGCACCGCTTCGTCCTGTCGTACGTCTACGCGCTTCCGCGCCTGACGAACGCGAACACGCTCCTACGCGCTGTGATCGGCGGATGGGAGTCGTCGGGTCTCATCACTTTGCAGAGCGGCACACCGTTTAGCGTGATGTCCGGCACCGATCGCTCGCTCAGCGGAATCGGAGCCGATCGCGCCGACCTCGCCGGCAACCCCTACCTGTCCGATGACCGTCCGAAGCAGGACGTCATCTCTCAATACTTCAACAAAACGGCTTTCGCGCCCGCCGCACTCGGCACCTTCGGCACCTCGCCACGCAACGTGCTCCGCGGCCCCGGCTACGCAAACTTCGACCTCGGCGTCATGAAACGATTCCAAATCGTCGAACGACTCGGCGCACAATTCCGCGTCGAAATGTTCAACGCTCTGAACCACCCCAATTTCAACAACCCGTTCGCGAGCGTCAGTACGCCCAGCCGGTTCGGGAAAATCGAGAGCGCGAAAGACCCGCGCATTGTCCAACTCGGTCTCAAGCTGATTTTCTAAGATGCACCGACTACTCATTGCCATTTGTGCGGCCTGCGCCCTCGCCGCCGCGGACGACTCCCTCGCCGTCCGCTCCGATCTGTCCGGGACAGTCGACAACTACCTGACCCAAATCGCCGAGCGTGACTGGCACGCTCGCGATGAGGCGCTCGCCGCGATTCGCGATGCGGCGGGTGTCCACGCGCGGCAGAAGTACATCCGCGAGACGATCCTCAAAGAGATAGGCGGATTCCCCGGGCGCACGCCTCTGAACGCGCACGTCACCGGCACGCTACAGCGCGACGGCTACTCCATCGAGAAGGTGATTTACGAGAGCCAGCCGCACTTCTACGTCACTGCAAATGTTTATGTGCCCGCGTCCGGATCGCGGCCCTTCGCCGCGGTCCTCGGCACCGCCGGACACAGCGATCTCGGCAAGGCCTACGACGTTTACCAGCGAACCTGGATCGGCCTCGCCAAGCGCGGCTTCCTGGTGCTGGCGATGGATCCGCCAAGTCAGGGCGAGCGGTTCCAATACGTCGATCCGGCCACCGGTAAATCCCGTCTGGGCTCCGGCGGCGTCCGCGAGCACGACATGGTCGGTGCGCAGTGCCTCCTCACCGGCACCAACCTCGCTCGCTGGGAGATCTGGGACGGAATCCGCGGCATCGATTACCTGCTTACCCGTTCCGATGTGGATCCCAAGCGTATCGGCGTAATCGGTAATTCCGGTGGCGGCACGCAGTCGGCCTACCTCGCAGCGCTTGATGCGCGGCTCGCCGCGGCCGTGCCGTCCTGCTACATCACCTCGTGGAAGAATCTGTGGGCCGCACCCGGTCCTCAGGATGCCGAGCAGGATTTCACCGGCTTCATCCGCGACGGTCTCGACTTCTCCGACTTTCTCGTCTCGTTTGCGCCGCGTCCCATTCGCATGCTGACAGCGATGCGGGACTTCTTCCCCATCGAAGGGGCGCGCACCACCTTCGCCGAAGCCAGCCGCCTGTTCAACCTCGTGGGTGCGGAAGATAAGATCGGCTTCTTCACCTACGACGACATTCACGGTTGGTCGAAGCCGCGCCGCGAGGCGACAGCCGCCTGGCTCGAACGTTGGCTCCACGATCGCAAGGACGATGGAACCGAGCCTGAGTTCTCCACCAATTCGCCCGATGATTTGAATTGCACGAAGACCGGCCAGGTCGCCACGTCGCTGGGCGGCGAAACGGTCCACTCACTGAACCTCGCGCTCGCGGAACAGTTGTTCGCAAAACGCAAAGCGCTGAAAGCGAGCCCTGCCGAATTGCGCGCGCTCGTCGCGGAGCGTCTTCAACTTCCGTCCCTCCGCGCTGCCCCAGTGGCCACTGAAGCCGGCTCGGTCGCCCGTACGGGTTACCGCATCGACAAGCTCTCCTTCGAGACGGAACCGGGAGTCGTTGTCACCGCGTTGCTGCTCGTGCCCGGCAAAGCAGGGCATCGGTCACCCGCCACCATCTTGCTCGACCCTCGCGGCAAGCAATCCGCCGCGGATGATTCCGAAGCCGAGTCACTCGTGCGCGACGGTCAGATCGTTCTCATTCCCGATCTGCGGGGCTGGGGCGAATCCGCTCCAGCCAAGGGCAAAAGCGGCTATGCAGGCGATTGGCAGATGGCGATGCGCGCTCTGCTGGTGGGCAAGAACGTGCCGGGGATGCAAACATACGACGCACTTCGCGCCTACGACTACCTCGCGGCGCGTCCCGGCGTGGACACCGCACGTATTACCATTCGGGGCACCGGGAACGGTGCTCTCGTCGCGCTCTTTTCCGCCGCCGTCGAACGCCGCCTGCACCTGTCCTCCTCGCCCGTTCGCTCGTATATGGAAGCGGTGAAAGAGGAGACGCCAGCCGATCTCGCCGTCGCCGTCATCCCAGGTGTTCTCGCCGATTTCGACACAACCGACCTGGATCGTCTCGTCAACGCATCGGCCAAGTAGCCACACAGACCAAGCAGCATGTATGCCGGGGATCGAATCTTCCGGCTTTATTTACAGATCGTCGATACGCAGTTTCCGCGCTGTCGGAATCTGCGGGACCCATGGAGGAAAGGCTAGTGCAAACTCTTCGTACGATTCTGCTCGCTGCGGTTTTTTCGGCCGGCACAATCCTGGCGCAGACAAATACGGCCACATTGCTCGGCATTGCCCGTGATGCCTCGGGTGCCGTGATACCCGGTGCCGCAGTGACGGCCACCAACACAGGCACTACCTTTACACGCACTGCCACAACGGACGAAACCGGTGCATATCTCATCACGAACCTGCCGGTCGGCGTGTACACGGTGACAGTTGAAAGAGCGGGCTTCCGAAAATTTGTCCAGCAGGGGATCACGCTGAACGTCAATGATCACGCCCGCGTCGATGTGGTACTGGCGGTAGGCGACACGACAGAAAGCGTCAGCGTCACGGCAGAGGCCATTGGCGTTGACACGCAGAGCACAGCCATGGGCGCGGTGATCGACCATACGCGTGTCCAGGAGTTGCCCCTGAATGGACGCAACGCCATGGAACTGGCACGACTGGTTCCGGGTGTTGCGCGCGCGACGGCTCCGACGGCCGAGCCTCAGGCGCGCCAGGGGCCTTCAATCATCGTGGCCGGGGCACGTGATACCGAGAACGAGTTGCGCTTCGACGGAAGCGCGAACAAGAACCCGCTCCAGAATACGTTGTTGAATCTGCCATCCCCCGATGCGCTTCAGGAGTTCAGAGTACTGACCAGCAACTTCAGCGCCGAGTATGGCCGCGCGGGCGGGGGCGTGTTCGTCGCCATCACTCGTTCCGGCACCAATCAATTCCACGGTTCGGCGTGGGAGTACCTGCGCAATAAGGCGCTGAATGCGCGTAATTTCTTTGCGGTGGATAAGCCCGACCTCAAACAGAATCAGTTCGGATTCACACTCGGCGGTCCCATAGTCCAGGACCACACGTTCTTCTTCGGCTCGTATCAGGGCGCTCGCATTCGCGAATCGCAACTGTTTGCCACCGCGCTTCCACCCACAGCCGCGGAGCGTACGGGCGACTTCTCGAAATCCAGTCGTGCACCCAGCGACCCGGTGACGGGGCAGGCGTTCCCGAACGGCATGATTCCGTCGAGCCGGTTCGATCCCGTTGCCGCCAAACTGCTCGATACCTATATTCCGTTTCCGAACACTTCGGACGGCCGATTCGTCTCACTGGTTCCTCGAACTACCGACGGGAATCAATACCTCGCGAAGATCGATCACAGTTTCAACAGCAGCAATACACTGAACGTGCGCTATTTCCGCGACATCACCGATCTGCTCTTCCAAACCGGCAACGTCCCCGGCTACGTCGTTACGCAGCAGCACATGGCGAACACCAACTGGGCATTGGCCGACACGCAGACATTCTCGCCGGTGCTGCTGAACGAGTTTCGGATCGGCGTGGAGCGGTTCGACTCACCGACAACCGAAGTGGGCAACTCTCAACTTTCCGATTTCGGCGCCAATTACCCGGGTGTAATGATCCCACAGATGCCGAATATCAACACCTCAGGCTATTTCAGCCTGGGCAGCAACGACATCTTCCGCGATACGGGAAACATTTACCAGATCGGCGATACGCTGCGATGGGTGCGCGGGCGTCACTCGATTTCGTTCGGTGGAGAATTCGAGCGCACGGAATATTTCGGGCGGGGCTCTTCGGCGAATCAGGGGACGTTCACATTCGATGGTTCGATTACGCGCAATGCGTTCGCGGATTTCCTGATCGGCAAGCCGGCCACGCTCGACCAATCCAGTCCTTATGAACGTCTGGAGAAAGGCTACAACTGGTATCTGTTCGTTCAGGACGATTTCAGAATCTCATCTCGCTTGACGGTGAACCTCGGCCTGCGATACCAGCTTTTCCACCCATATCATTCCATCTATGACCGCGTGAACACCTATCGCGCAGGCGTGCAGTCCACGGTGGTACCGGGGGCGCCGCTCGGCATGCTTTTCCCCGGCGATCCCGGAGTGACCGGTACGTTACTGCCAAGCGACAAGAACAACCTGGCTCCGCGCGTCGGAGTCGCGTGGGATCCGTTCGGCAACGGCCGGCTCAGCGTCCGCGCGGCGTATGGGCTGTTCTTCGAAGACAATCGCGCAGACCCGTGGATCTACCCCGCCGTCAATCAGCCGTTCGTTATCCGCAAGAACATTTTCAACCCGTACAGCCTCACTGACCCCTATTTCGGCCAGGAGGATCCATTCCCCTACATCTACTCGCCTCAGACGGCCCGCTTCAGTTTTCCCATGGGTCTATCCACGTTCTCCTCGCCGGACATTCGCTCGCCGTACGTCCATCACGCCAGTTTCAGCGTGGAGAAGTCGCTGCCCTCGAATACCGTGGTGTCGGTCGGCTACATCGGAAAGTTCGCTCACAACCTGCTTCGGATGACACAGATGAATCCGGCTGTTTACATCCCCGGCAAATCGACCACCGGCAACACCGATTCAAGAAGGATCATCATGCCGGGCATCTACAGCAGCTTGCGATTAATTCGGGGCAACTCCAACTCGTCCTACAGCGGCCTGCAGTTGGTACTCAACAAGCGCCTCAGCCACGGACTGACAGTTCTCGCATCGTACACCTTTAGCAAATTCCTCGACTACTATTCGGCCACCAATCTCGGCCAATTCCCGCAGAATCCGTACGACGAAGGTGCCGACCGTTCCCGCTCCGACGAAGACCGCACTCACATCTTCAACGCCTCTTTCTACTACGAACTGCCGTTCTTGAGAGAGGGTAAGGGGTTCTTCGGAAGAGTGCTCGGCGCTTGGACGCTTTCCGGCATCGTGAGTCACACCAGCGGCGCTCCGATCAACATTCTTAGCGGCCAGGATTACTCGCTGACCGGCGTCGGGTGGGACCGTCCGGATCTGGTCGGCGATCCGTACCGCTCGTACA
The DNA here is from genome assembly GCA_963720745.1 of uncultured Acidobacteriota bacterium. Classification (GTDB taxonomy): domain Bacteria; phylum Acidobacteriota; class Terriglobia; order Bryobacterales; family Bryobacteraceae; genus TMP-7. Next base: position 1,243,475 of record CAVRGO010000001.1, on the reverse strand, counting down.
GCAGCACCGACGACATGCTGATGCAGTATTTCAGCACTGCGGCATTTGCGGCGAACAAGCCCGGCCAGTACGGTAACGCCGGCCGCAATCTGCTCACGGGCCCGTCGCAAAACATTAGCAACGTCTCGCTGGTTAAATCCTTTCCGATTTCTGAGCGCCTCGGGCGTCTGCAGTTTCGCGGCGAATTTTTCAACCTGTTCAACCATCCGAATTTCGGACAGCCCGAAGCGCGGCTGAACAACCGAAATTTCGGCCGGATCCAGTCCGCCGGCGACCCGAGAATCGTGCAACTCGCTCTGCGGTACATCTTCTAGGAGCTAACATGACCACTCGTCGGGAACTATTCCAGCAATCCATCGCGGCCGCTCTCACGGCGCAATCGGGGGCCGCGGCTCCGCTTGCAAACAGCGACCCCGGTTGGTTCGACCGGCCGATGCGTTGGGCGCAGTTGAACCTGACGGAGGACGATCCGGCCAACATGGACATCCATTTTTGGCTGGATTACTTCAAGCGCATTCACGCGGACGCCACGTGTCTGACCGCCGGGGGAGTCGTCGCGTTCTACCCGACGAAGATTCAGTTTCACCACCGCAGCCAGTGGTTAGACCAAAACCCGTCCTTCTACGCGGACCTGGTCGAGGGCTGCCGCAAACTCAATATCATCGTCGTGGCCCGCACCGATCCTCATGCCACTTACCAGGATGTGTACGACGCTCACCCGGACTGGATCGCAGTAGACGCCCACGGCAACAAGCGCCGCCACCGGGATAAGCCTGACATGTGGATCACGTGCGGCTTGGGCCCTTACAATTTCGAGTTCATGACCGATGTGACCCGTGAGATCGTCTCGCTGTTTCCGGTGGGGGGAGTCTTCAGCAACAGGTGGACTGGGTCGGGCATGTGCTACTGCGAGCATTGCCGGCGCAACTTCTACGACGCCTATCATATGGAGTTGCCGCGCACCAATAACCCCCACGACCCTGGCCGGCGAAATTACATTTTGTGGAAGCAGAACCGGCTGTTTGCACTATGGCGGTTGTGGGATGAAGTAATCCGCAAGGCTCGGCCGGACGCACGGTACATTGCAAATTCTGGAGGCGGCGCTCTCAGCGGGCTCGACATGAAGACGGTGGGCGAAATGGCTCCGACTTTGTTTGCCGACCGTCAATGCCGCAGCGGACGAATGGTCCCCTGGGCGAATGGCAAGAACGGCAAGGAATATCGGGCTACGCTCGGCAACAAAGCTATCGGCGGAATCTTCAACACGGGAATCGTTTCGCCGTACCGTTGGCTCAACTCTGAGAAGAGTCCCGCGGAAACGCGTTTGTGGGTGATCGACGGAATTGCGAACGGCCTCCGGCCCTGGTTCAACAAAGTCTCCGGCGGGGTGCACGATAAGCGAGGCCTGAAGGTCATCGAGGATCTCTACACGTGGCACCACAAATCGGAGCGTTACCTGCGCAATGTGGAACCGGTCGCGCGTGTCGCGATCGTCTACTCGCAGCAAACCGCCGAGTTCTATGGAGGCCCGCAGGCCCGCGCGAAGGTGGAGGACCATACGCTCGGCTTCTATCAGGCGTTGATTGACTCGCGAATTCCGTTCGAAATGGTCCACGACGGCCTCCTCGATGCACAGCACACTGGCCGTTACAAGCTCCTGGTGCTGCCCAACATTGCCGCACTATCCGATAAACAGTGCGTACAACTGCGCGATTACGTCAAAGGTGGCGGAAGCCTCGTGGCAACCTACGAAACCTCTCTCTACAACGAGTGGGGAGAGCGCCGTCAGGATTTTGGCCTGGCGGATTTGTTCGGCGCATCATTCCAGGCCGGCCCCGAGGGCCCGGTACAGAATACCTATTTCCGCGTGGAACGTGATTCGCAGGCGAGTAAGCAGCATCCGCTTCTGAAGGGTTTGGAAGACGCAGACATCGTTGCAGGCGCTGTATGGCAGTTGGACGTTAAGGCCCGCACGCCGCCTTCATCCGTTCCTTTGACCCGTATTCCACCGATTACGAATCTGCCGATGGAGAAGACCTATTGGACCGTGCAACGCACGGATATCCCGGGCGTTTATGCGCGCGAAGTCGGCGCCGGCCGTGTCGTGTATTTCCCCTGGGACATCGACCGCCTCTATTGGGAGGTCCTGGCGTACGAACACGGGACGCTGCTCCGCAACGCCGTGGATTGGGCGGTCAACGAACCTCCGCCCGTCAAGGTGACCGGACTCGGCATGTTTGACGTCACCATGTGGCGTCAAAAAGATTCGCTCACTGTCCACCTTGTGAACCTGACTCATCCGATGGCGATGCATCCCAACATCCACCAATTGATTCCGTCTCCGCCGCAGGATGTGGAGGTGCGGCTTCCGCAAGGGAAGAACGCGGCGCGGGTCCAGTTCCTGGTCGCTGGAGGTTCCCCGCCCGTCCAACAGACAGGTAATCTGGTAAAGCTCAGACTGCCTTCCGTGCTCGACCATGAGGTGATTGCCATTGACCTGTCGTAGACACCCGATCACCAAAGCGGGGGTGTTCGTTTCGTGAAAACACCCTCGCTTGGCGCAGTCGTGCTCGGGATCATCCCGTTCGTGGCGATGTGTCTCTCTGTCGCTGCCTGGGACCGTATCGATCCGATGATTCTCGGCCTGCCCTTTAACTTGTTTTGGTTGCTGGCCTGGATCGTTCTCACCAGCGTCTGCCTCTGGGGCGCCTACCGTTTGGAAACAACTCGCGATCGCGGCGAACAGGGGAATCGCAACTCATGAGCGCGAGCGCCCTGGCTCTGACCGTCATCTTCGGCATCGTTCTGCTGGGATCGCTGATCGGGTTCTACGCAGGCTCGCGCTACAAGATGGATCTCGAACAGTGGACCGTTGCCGGCAGAGGCTTCGGGCTGCTGCTCATGTGGCTGCTGATGGCCGGCGAGATCTACACCACCTTCGCCTTTCTCGGCGCGAGTGGCTGGGCCTACTCGCGCGGCGGCCCCACCCTATACATCCTCGCTTATATAACGCTCGGCTACGTTGTCTCGTTTTTCATCCTGCCGCAGATTTGGGAACTCGGTCGTAAGTATGCTCTCCAGACGGAGCCGGACTTTTTTGCGAAACGATATGGCAGCGAGTATCTCGCGGCTTTGGTTTCGATCGTCGGCGTCGTATTCCTGATTCCCTATTTGCAATTGCAGCTGACCGGACTGGGAATCATCGTGGAGGTTGCGAGCTTCGACGGAATCGGCCGAACTCCCGCCATGATCATTTCCGTCGTGCTGGTTGCTGCTTTCGTTTTCGCAAGCGGTGTGCGTGCCGTGGCCTGGGTGAGCGTACTGAAAGACGCCTTGATGATCATAGCCGCATTCGTCATCGGTATTGCGGTCCCGCAGATTCATTTCGGCGGCATCGGCCCAATGTTCACCGCCCTCGCTCATGCGAACCCCACGCACCTGATGATGCCGGGCGCGACTAAACAGATGGGTCACAGTTGGTACATCTCCACGGTCCTGCTGTCGGCGCTGGGATTCTATACGTGGCCGCACACGTTCGGGGCAACGTTCACGGCGAAAAGCGGCAATACCCTTCGGCGCAATGCTGTGGTGATGCCCTTGTACACCCTGACACTCGCGTTCATCTTCTTTGTCGGATTCGCCGCCACTCTGATTTTGCCTGGGCTGCACGACGGGGATCTTGCACTGCTGATGCTCGTGCGTAAAACATTCCCGGCCTGGTTCCTCGGCGTTGTCGGCGGCGCGGGAGCGCTCACGGCGATGGTCCCTGCCGCGATCATCCTTCTCACCGCATCCACGTTGTTCATCAAGAATGTCTGGCGCCCGCTGATCGCGCCGTCGATGACCGACGATCAGGTGGCCCGGTTCGCGCGAATCATGGTGATCGTGCTGAGCGGTATCAGCCTGTACTTTGCCATTTATAGTTCGACGACGCTTGTATCTCTGTTGTTGCTCGGCTACTCCGGCGTAACGCAATTCTTTCCAGGCATCGTCCTCGGCCTCTTTTGGCGGCGCGTGACGAAGCACGGCGTATTCGCCGGAATCGTCATTGGCGTTAGCGCTGTAGTGTTTCTCGTCTTAAGCAAACGCGACCCTTTCATTGGGCTGAATGCCGGCTTCTTCGCGCTGTGCATCAACTTCCTGGTCGCGGTTGTTGTGAGTCTGTTCGCGCCACAGGTGCCGAATCCGTTTGAGCTGGAACCGCAATCGCATCTCGGAGGTATGGGTTGAAAGTTGGATTCATCGGTCTGGGAATCATGGGCGCGCCGATGGCGGCGAATCTCCTGAAGGCCGGATTCGCGGTTGGCGTCTACAATCGGACTCCCGGCAGATGCGCGGGCTTGGTCGCCGCCGGAGCAGAGGCATGCGATTCGCCGAGCGCGGTTGCGGTCGGGCGCGACGCAGTGTTCACTATGGTCTCGGACACGCCGGACGTGGAGAGCGTCCTCTTCGGAGACCACGGCATCGCGACCGGTGCAAGCGCGGGGACGGTGGTGATCGATATGAGCACCATCTCGCCCACCCGCACCGTCGAGTTCGCAAAGCGTCTTGCGCAACGAGGTATCGCGATGCTCGATGCTCCTGTCAGTGGTGGAGAATCGGGAGCCCGTGAAGCCCGCCTGTCGATCATGGCCGGCGGTGACCGTGCCGCGTTTGACCGTTGCCTGCCGCTATTCCAGGCAATGGGCAAAACCATCATCTACACGGGCGAGAGCGGAAACGGCCAACGTACGAAGCTTGTGAACCAGATCGTCGGGTCGCTCAACCTGCTCGCCGCCGTAGAAGGGCTGCGCGTTGCGTCGGCCGCCGGTCTCGATCTCGCGACAACGCTCGATGCTATCGGCGGCGGAGCAGCCGGATCCTGGATGTGGTCGAACCTGGGGCCAAAGATCGCGGCGGGAGATGACCGCCCCGGCTTCTCCATCCATCTGCATGCGAAGGATCTGCGGCTCGCGAGCGAATTCCTCGACGATCTGAAGCTGGAGGCACCAGGAACCCGTCTGACGTCGAGCCTGTTTCGCCAAGCAGCGGAAATGGGTCTGGGCGCATTAGGAAACCAAGGCATTGCACGTCTCTGGCGCAAATAACAGGGCATCAGTAGAACATTCGGATCCCGCTGTTTACGGCAGAGTTTCCGGCGCGATACATAGCGCGCAACAAGCTCGCTCCAAATCAAAACTTGTCAAATATGTAAAGGTTGGAGTCGTCCGTGTACGCCATCATCGCCAAATACCGGCCATCGGGAGAGGGTACGGCCAACGTCGGCAGATTTCCTGCTTGCCGCCAAAGTACTGAGACTCTTCCAGACAGCTCAATGTACAATTGCCTCGCCTCAATTGGTGAGGAATCACAGGCGAAGAATCCTTTGCCATCCGGCGCGTAATCTAACGTCAACAGATTCGCTGTCTTCCCGAGAGCCACCTCCCGGACAATTGCGCCAGTCTCAAAGGACCGGACGATGATCTTTGCCCCGGCTGCGGTGGCTAACCATTTCCCGTCTGGTGAGAGGTCGGGAGTGGCGCGCCGGCCGCTCGGATCGCGATAGATTTCCCGCCCCACTCCCTTCTGTAAATCGAGTTCAAAAACAATGATGGTTCCGTCCCGATCGTGGGCGATCGTGCAGCGTCCACCCGGACGGCAACGAAAGTCTGCAAGGTTCGTCGCCGCGAACAATGTCTCCGGTTTCCCGCCCGTAACCGGCGCACGCATGAGCATTCGCTTCCCTTGTTCCCGGCCCAAGAAGATGACCCACCGGCCGTCGGGTGACAGCCGAGGCAGTATCTGACCCGGCGGGCCGTCGACGAGCCGCTCTGCAGTCGGCTTATCCAAGTCCTGGCGATAGACCGCGGCCGGTCCAGCCCGGTCGGAGGTGAGAATCACCGCTTTGCTGTCGGGCGTCCATGCGGTCGGATAATCATCGCCGAGATCCATAGTAAGGCGACGCAGCGGGCCCATACGTCGCCGGTCCCGGCTCAACTCGCCGACATACACGTCTCTCTGACGGAAACTTCGAATGAAGACCATCTTCTTCCCGTCAGTCGTCAGAGATCCGCGGCGGATGGGAAAGTCCGCCCAAGCGGTTAGCCTGCGCAGATTCCCGGACACTGGAACGCCGACCGCATTGAGACGGATCTCCCAAAGGTTGCTGTTGCCCTCAGAGTTAGCTCCGGATCGCTCCTGGATGGACACAATGATCCGGTTCTCGGCCGGCCAGGCCAGAGAACCGATGTCGACCTTCCTTTCTACGGGAACGATGGTGGTTCTAAGACCGGTGGCGATATCAACCATCTCCAGTTTCGAAGCGGCATAATCCGGGAAGCTAATCACCGCCACGCGTCTGCTGTCCGGACTCCAGTAAAACTGGTTCACTCTGGTAGCGACCTCGGCCCACAAATCCCGTGGATTGCTTCCATCGGCATTTTGAATCAGGAGCTTTCGACCGTCGTCGCGAAGCATCAAGCGGTGCCTCCCGTCCGGCGATATCAGATGGGGATCCGGGGAGCGCATTCGCACCTGCTGTTCACCCGCAACACTCACCAACGCCGTCGTCAGGTCGCCGGCTTCATCCACCATCTGCGACTGCAGCCTGGACCCATCCGGCAGCCACTTCCCAAGCACATGGCCATTGGTTCCTGGCAGCAATCGGGTCGCGCCGCTCGCAGTATCGTAGATGTGAATCCCGAGCGGATCCGAATAGGCAACACTCTTGCCGTCCGGCGAGATCGCCGTTGCCTGAATCGGTAATTCGGGAGTATTCGCCGTTACTCGTTGAGGTCTCGACTCCGTCGGCCTCGGTTCGGACCGCGACCAGTACCAGGCGAGTGCTCCAATACTGATGAGCGTTACGCCGAATGCTGCGCTAACCGCCGCGGTTAGAGGGCGCCGGCGGACGAGCTTTCTCGTCCGGTAGATCCAGCCTCCTCGCCGCGCCCGAATCGGGCGTGACTGGAGGTACGCGCTGAGATCGTTGGCGAACTCTTCGACCGTGGCATAACGTTCTTCGGAATCGGGCCGCATTGCGGTTTCGAGAATCACTCTCAGATCGCCGGTGAACTCCCGCGCCACATCGCTCGCCCGCATCTCGCTCGGTGATTTCGCGGTGAGCATCTGGCGAAGCACGGTACCCAGAGAATAGATATCGCTGCGCGGCCCCACCACGCCTCCGCTCACCTGTTCCGGACTCGAATAGTCCGGCGTCAGCATCCGCAGATTCGTGACCGTCAGATCGCCGCCCAAATCCAGCATCCTCGCTATGCCAAAATCCAGAAGCTTGGGTTCGCCGAGTGCGCCAACCAGGATATTGCTGGGTTTCAGATCCCGATGGACCACCGAATTTGCGTGCAGGTATGCAACCGCCCCGCACACCTTCAGAAACAGCTCGATCTTCTGTCGAACTCCGAATCCCTGGCAATACTCATGGATCGGCTTGCCTTCGACATACTCCATCGCCAGGTAAGGTTGTCCATCGTCAACATGCCCGGCATCTAGCAAATGCGCGATATTGGGATGCGTCAATGCCGCCAGAATCTCGCGCTCGCGGTAGAACCGTTCGCGCTGAATCTCGTTCGATCCCGGATGCATGAGCTTCACTGCGGCCCGCTGCTTCACCGCGCCATCCACGCGCTGAGCGAGGTAGACGACCCCCATGCCTCCACGCCCGATCACGTCAACGAGTTGGAACGGGCCGCAGCGAGCTCCCTTGGCGTCCTGCAGCAGCAGCGCACTCGCCGCATAACCGACGACCTGCGAGAACGGGTCGCCGCCAGTTTGATCATGCGCCAGCAACTCCTCGAGTTCATTAACGGAACGTCGCGATAGAAAATGGGTGCGCCTACCCGATCGCGCGACGTGCTGATTTGCACCTCACCGCGCGAAACCTCATTCTTCGATAACGCGTCGGGGAAGCCGGTGATAGTGACAGTCGCGGAGCGGCTGCTTGAGTTCGTTTTGATTGCCGCCCAGACTTCAGAATCCGGTTTCCACGTGTGTGCCGCGGCCTGTTCGGCGGTCAAGGAAGGAGGCCGGTTCGTCGGTGCGGCACAACGTGGATCGGTTGCCTCGACTTTCATGCGTTCGCCGCGTGAACGGACGTGAATCGACGGCGCGGCGCCCTGAAAGCTGATGTCGATGCTCCAAAACGTCGCAGCCGTGGGATCGCGCCACAGGAACGTCGGCGCGTTGAAATCCGGCGGGAAGATGGTTCCCGCCAGGGGATAGCCGACGGTGATCGAAGCACCGGGTCCGGATGCGCCGAATGCCAACACATTCTGCCGCAGGGCTGCAATAACGACGAATAAGGCGCTCAGCGCGAACGCCCGAACACACCACCCGTTCACGACACCTCGCTATGCGCAGGGCGAGACCACACTCTGTGCAGATTCATTCCCATGTTACCGCTGGTCAGTAAGTGGCAAGCGACACCCGCAGCACGACGGGAGCGGCGGCGAAGTCGAGCCCCCAATCGGTTTCGTCACCATTCCATATACGGATAGGTTGAAACGAACCGCCGCGATAGCTACCCTCTTCCACCTTTAGAAATTGGCGCTGCTTTCCCGACTTCGCGTCGCTCGGGCGGAAATCTACTCGGCAATGGAACCCTGCAACCAGGAACTGGTCTTTCCCGAGCTGCGCAACGAGCACGCGCCCCGTGGGTGACGTGTTGCCATTACCGGGTCGGTTCCGTACGGCACCGTAAGACACCAGCGCCTCCCAATCGCCGAACGGAAGTGTTTCACTCGGCCGCCCGGCCACTTCGGCGACCGCTTTGAGCTTGCCCTCGAAGTTCAAGCGCGCAATTTCGCCAGCTATCGGGCGGATAAGCCGGTGGTCTCGGGCGAAAGGTTCAAGCCGCTCTTCGGTGGCGTTGCCGGTATTAGTCCATCCCGAACGGCGCAAAGCCGATCGCGCCGAGTCCCAATGCCGAGAAAAAGAACCGGGCAATCGCGGGAGGGCCGCCCGTTTCGGGCACAAACAGCGCGTTGTCGTCGCGACGGTAAAGCTCAAGGACCTTCAAATAAGGAGCGCTCTCACTCATATAAATGTCAGGAGCGACGATGTCGAGCGCCGGGGCAGCGACTTTCCAAATGGGAATGACGTTGTCGGTAGGACCACCGCTTTCGTACGTACCGGGCGCGCCGGGCTTAATGGGATCGCGCAGAGCGGCGTTCGCGTACAACGGAATCGGGTAAACGGCTTTTCCCGCCGCGGCAACTTTGCCGACGTAGGTGGCGACAGACCAGGCATGAAAACAGACTTCCGCCTCTGCGCCGAAGGCCTGCTGCCAATCCGGCGTGGACCCCGCGTCGGGCTTCCCCATGGCCTTCAGTACTCCCGCTGGCACCGGGGACGCAAAGAGCTTGTTCGCTTGCGGTGAGTAGTCGCGGAGAGTGCCCCAGTTGCCAGGTTCGTTTTCTACCTGCACCATGATGCCGGTACGCTGTGGGTCGGCCGCTTTCAAATGCCGCATGAATGCGGTGAATGCGAAGATGTCACGCTTCAACGACTCCTCGGCGAAGGACGAAGGCGAATCTACCGCACGCCCGTCTTTGTTCACCATGTGCGGAAACCGAACGGGATCCAACTTCATCCATTCGGGCATGTAGTGCTGGCTGCCGTTCTTCCAGGTGCCAAACCACAACAATACTAGGCGCAGTTTGTGCTCGCGGGCTTCCCGCAACAACGTGTCGATCACCGTGTAATCGAACTGTCCCGGCTTCGGTTCGAACTGTTCCCAGTAGACGGGCATCTCGACCGTGTTTGCGTTCAGGAACTCCATGGCCGGCCACACCTTCGGAAGCATTGCGGGCCAGGCGCTGGAGTTATGTACCTGCGCGCCGAGGATCAGGTAGGGTGCACCATCGATGAACAGCGCATGACGGCCCTCTTTCTGTACGAGGCGCGGAAGCGGCCCGCGGTCAGGCGCTTGGGCGAGGACGGGCGGCATGGCGGTGGCAGTAATGAAGGCGGCGATAAGCAGGCCAGCGACTTTTACTCAAATCTCCTGTCTTGCGGACTAATTTATCCGATTCTGAGCCGTTTCGCCGTCATCCCGGATAAATGGTAGAATTCTCGGCCATGCGCCGGATGCTTCCGCTCCTCTGGGCTGCCGCACTGTTCGCTCAATCACAACAGGATTTGAATAATCCCCGCACATCTACCCAGGATGTCGCATTGGGAAAGAAGACGTTCCGATCACACTGCTCGCCGTGCCACGGGTTTAACGGCGAGGGTGGACGCGGCCCGGCGCTCGCTACGGGCGTGTTCTACCACGGCGGTAGCGATGCCGATTTACTGAATAACATTTCCAACGGCATCGAAGGAACGGAGATGCCCGGACTCTTCTACTCGCCGGACCGCGTGTGGCAGGTAGTGGCGTACATCCGTTCGCTGAACGAGAGTTCGCAACCCGCGTCCGCTGCGATGCTTGCGCAAGGCGCAGCGCTTTTCAAGAGCCAGGGGTGCATGGGATGCCACCGCATTCGAGGTTCGGGCGGACGGCTCGGCCCCGATCTCTCGGAAATCGGAAAGACCCGCTCGCGCGAGCATCTGCGACAGGCGATTGTCGATCCTGATGCCGATGTGCGGCAGCGCTATTGGGTTGTTCACGTTAAGACTGCCGCTGGAAAGCAGTATGAAGGATTCCTGATGAATCAGGACACCTACACCGTTCAGTTCATCGACATGTCCGAGCAAGTGCATTCGGTAAACAAGGCTGAACTGGCTGCATTCACGATAGACAAAGCTTCCAAGATGCCATCCTATCGGGATCGGCTCTCCCGCGAGCAGGTTGGGGAATTAGTAAAGTATCTTGCTTCGTTACGGCCGAACGGGGGTGTTCAGTGAGATATTTGATTCTCTTGGTCGCAGGCGTGTCTCTTAGCGGCCAAGTTACATACGACCGGTTGTTGAGCGCTTCGAAGGATTCAGGTAACTGGATGACTTACTCGGGCCGCTATTCGGGTTGGCGGTACTCCGAACTCGGACAGTTGAACCGGGACAATGTGAAGGCGTTGAAGGTGAAGTGGGTATACCAGATGCACACTTCGCACATGGTGGAGACGACGCCGCTGGTTGTAGACGGAATGATGTACTTCACGGAACCGCCAAGTAACGTAGTTGCGGTGGATGCAGAGACCGGGCGGGAATTCTGGCGATATCGGCGCGCCACTCCGCAGAAAGTGAACGTGTGCTGCGGACAGGTGAATCGCGGCGTGGCCGTCCTGGGCGATCAGGTATTTCTGGGGACCGTGGACGCGCATCTCGTCTCCTTAGATGCTAAGACCGGTGCGGTGTTGTGGGACCGCGAGATTGCCGACTACAAGACGGGTCACAGCATCACTGTCGCGCCGCTGATCGTCAAGGATATGGTCGTTACCGGTATCGCCGGCGGAGAGTACGGAATCCGTGGCTTTCTCGATGCATATGATGCGCGGACCGGCGAACGGCGCTGGCGCTTCTGGACGGTTCCGGGACCCGGAGAGAGAGGACATGAATCGTGGGCCGGCGATTCGTGGAAGACGGGAGGAGCGCCGACTTGGGTGACAGGCTCCTTCGATCCCGAGCAGAACCTGATTATTTGGGGTACCGGGAATCCTTCGCCCGATTGGAACGGCGACTCCCGTGCCGGCGATAACTTGTACTCGGACTCCGCGATTGCGCTCGACGCGGATACCGGAAAGCTAAAGTGGTACTACCAATTCGTTCCACACGACGTTCATGATTGGGACGCAGTACAGGTTCCCGTATTGGTGGATGACGAGTGGCAGGGCCGGCCGCGCAAGCTAGTCTACTGGGCGCATCGGAACGCATTCTACTATGTGCTGGATCGTGAGACGGGGAAGTTTCTCTTGGGAAAATCTTTCGCGACCCAGACTTGGGCGAAAGGTCTCGATGATAGCGGCCGCCCTATCCTATTGCCCAATACAGAACCCTCGGCCGAGGGCACTTATATCTGGCCGGGCGTGCAGGGAGCGACGAACTGGTACTCGCCGAGTTACAATCCGCTGACTAAGTACTTCTACCTCGCGGCGTGGGAGAACCGAAGCGTTTACCGGAAGGGTGAGCAGGAGTACTCACCAGGCAACCGGTACATCGGCAGCGTACCTCTTATCGATTTACCCGATGAGCCGGGCCACGGCGCGATCCGCGCCTTGAACCCCAAGACAGGCGAGAGAGTCTGGGAATATAAGCTGCTGACGAAACCCTGGGCAGGCGTTCTCACGACGGCAGGCAAGCTGTTGTTTGGAGGGAGCGACGAGGGTTACTTCTTTGCGCTCGATGCCGAAACCGGCAACGAACTCTGGCGATTCAATACCGGCGGTATTATTCGCGCGAACGCGGTCAGTTACTCGAGCAAGGGCAAACAGGTAGTAGCGATCGCTGCGGGTAACTCGATCTTCACTTTCGAGTAATCTGTGCCGGTTCTCGGATGAATATCCTGGATGCTATTGGAAACACCCCGATTGTCCAGATTCGCAACATCGTCCCCGCGGAGTGCGCTGATATCTTTGTGAAGCTCGAATGGGAGAATCCAACCGGCAGCCTCAAAGACCGGATGGCCCAAGCCTTAATAGCGCGAGCCGAGGCGGACGGACGATTAAGATCCGGGGATATCGTCCTGGAGTACACGGGCGGAAGTACCGGCACATCGCTTGCCCTGGTTTGCGCGGCGAAAGGCTATCGGCTGCGAATCGTTACCCCCGATGCATTCAGCCAGCAGAAGTTAGATCACATGGCTGCGCTCGGTGCCGAACTGACGCTCGTCGCGAGCGAAGGCGGTCTCACGACTAGAAGCTGATTTTCGAGATGATCGAGACAGCGCGCCGGCTGAGCGCGGCACCGCGGACGTACTGTACCGACCAACTCAACAATGTCGACAGTCTTGCAGGATACGCGCCGTTAGGCGAGGAGATCTGGCGTCAAACCGCGGGACAGATCGATGCATTCGTTCACTCTGTGGGAACCGCCGCATCGCTGCGGGGCATCGCGACGGTGCTGAAGCGCAGGAACCCGCATATACAGATCGTCGCCGTCGAACCCGCGGAGTCATCGGTATAACTGGGCGTCAAGCCCGGACCCCATCACATCGAGGGTGTCGGCATCGGCTAGCAGCCCGTGGCAGTAGTAGGTGTCTTCCAGGCGGCCAGTCCAAAACAAATCACTCGATATGTGCCTGACTCGGACGGCGGCATGGGCATCGTGCCGCTACTTTGTGATGCAAAGTGTTCCATTCCCGGGCCCGTTGTCCTGGAGTTCACCCAAAGCCACGAAAAAATGCGCGCAAACAGTATAAAGGGCTGCAAAGAAAGCCCCTGTAACTGCCGGGGCTTTCCTACTCCCATGCTCTGGCGCAGGATTAACGAGAGATTGAACGCGGCTCCGTGCACCAGCAGTCGCTTCAGAATGTTCTTCCGACCCTGGAGGTGGACCCGCCGCATTCCGCCGGTCTCATACAGATGTGCGAAGCTCCGCTCGGTCAGTTCGCTCCGCAATTTCTGTAGGCGCTTGTTGCGGTCGCCGCGCACGCGCCGCCGATTCTCATACGTCCGCTTCGGCTCTTCCGCCTTCCCCTCACCCTGCCAGTTCCGCCGCCCACGCTCCGGCTCGGGGATGTAACTTCGCACTTCCTGCTCATGTACATCCTTCAGCACGGCACCGCTGTGATAGCCCTTGTCTGCTACCACCTCTTCGACGCCCTGTTCATTAATCTGGCGGGCCGCAGTCTGCGCTTCTGCCAATGTCCGGTGGATCGTCGTCGTGTCCCCTTGGTTGGCCGGTTGCAACGTCACCGCCAGCAGCGCCCCACTGGTCAGATCCACAGCATGCTCGGCCTTGTGGGCCAGATGCGTCCGCCCATCTTTCATCTTGGTGATTCGCGCGTCAGGGTCACTGGGACTCATCCACTCTTGGTTCGATCCCTTCTTCTTTCGCTTGCGGTCCAGTCGCGCCAACTGTTCGCGCGTCGGGTTCTCGATCCCGGCGGCCTTGGCCAGTTCTTTCAGGTAGTCGTTGTAGCTTTGCCCGTTGTCCCGTCGCACTATACTCTTCAGTGCCGCATTGGCCTCCAGGGTAGTGGCATCTATCGACACCGTCCGTCCGTTGACCAGCCCCTCTTCATTGAGGATTTTCAGCACCCATCGAAAAACCGCCTTGTGCGTCTCCAGCCAATACAATCGCCGCGTGCGCGAAATCGTGGAATGGTCCGGCGTCGCCTCATCCAGCGCGTAGCCCAGAAACTTCCGTAAAGACAGTGAGTCACCCGTCCGCCAGGCGATTCCGCGCTCTGAATCCAGTCCTTCGAAATACCCGATCAGCAGGGACCGGAAATACACGCCCGGTGCCACGCTGGGCCGACCGTACGGACTATCCTTGTAGAACTTGCGGCAAAGTCGCTCCACCTTGGCATCAAACTTGTGCTCATCCAGAATCTGATTCAGCCGGTCATAAAAGGCATTGGCGGGCGTCTCAACCACATCACTGGTTGCGATCCACAGATCCTGCTGCCGCTCCCGTTTCCGCCTGGTTCCCATCGCCATGACTTATAGACGCTCGAAACATTTCAGAAGTCACATGTTTGGACTTCCGATCTCACTATTACCACGGGCTGCTAGACGCCGCCACTCTGGGATCCGGCGATTGTGGACAAAATCGTTCCGGTTGCGACTGATGCCGCGCAAGGAATGACAAGACGTCTTGCGCGCGAGGAGGCGCTGTTTGGTGGTACGTCCTCGGGGGCGAATGTCCTCGCGGCGATACAGGTAGGGCAGCGGTTCGGCCCGGGAAAGAAGATCGTCACATTGATGGTGGACTCGGGTTTAAAGTACCTGAGCACCGATGTGTACAGCAACCGACAGCGATAAAGCACTCAGCATGGGTGCGCCGCAAGACGGCCCGACACGCGTGTCGGGCTCAATGAACCATCCAATCGAAATTCTCGAGAACGTGAAACGACGTGAACGCCGCGCCGTTGAAACGTAGTCCCAAGGCGCCAAATCCACTGGTCAGAAACTCAACTACGCCCCGGCGCCCGGCTGTCGATGCTCAAATGTTGGGCAACGCGAACGCAGCGTGGCTGTAAGGTCCCAGTGCAAACGACCGAGTGTCGATGGTCTGCCCTTGGTCGTTTCGAATATTCACCGGAATGACAACTGAGTTGACCGAATGATTCGCCAGCGCGATCGCCGTTACGTAAGACGTATTGTCGAATAACAATGCGAAGTGACTGTCAAACTGGTTCACCGTTGGGACGACGGCTTCCTGATCCTGCCGGCCCGGCACGCTTTGCCGGAAAATTGTGATCATCCCAACGGAGTCGCTGGTGGTTTGCGACAGTAGAGCCCAGCCTTGTGAGAGCGAAACTGCCGGACCGATTGTCTCGAAGGTAAGGCTGGCGGCCGAACCGAGTGTGATATCCACGCCTCGCACGAAGCCTGGACCGACGATCGGAACATACATGTCGGTCCCGTCATCCTTAAAGAAGAAGATCTGAAACTTGACCGAATGGCTCTCGAGGTTTAACGTGGTGACCGTGGTCTTCAATGATCCGCCGTCTACGAATTGCGGAATGACGCGGTCGCCCGTGAAAACAACCCCGTCTCTTTGCTGCGTCGCTTTCAAGTGCTGCTGCCGCCGTGCCGCCAGCAACTGCTGATTCAGCGTTGTACCGGTATCTATTCCTGAGAATCCTACGATTTGCTGCGCCGAAACAGCGGTCGCAAGCAGGGCAAAGCCGATAAACAGACCGCGAACTTTTATTTCACGAGCCTCCGATGGCTATTTATATAGTCGTGTTTTCGACCGGCGTCAATGGGTTTGATTTGCGCCCGTCTCCGCGCCCAGACGCACAAACCCATCGAGTTCAGACAGGCGCATGGCGGCGTCACACGTCAGACGCGCCTGCGTGGCTATCGGGCGTTCAGAAAGCGCCACTGGCAGATTGGGCTAATGTGCTCCGGTCTTCGGCCACACAACACCCTGATCTTTCTTCGTCACCGCAGCCAGACCACGATAAACGAATTTCTGCACACGCTGGCCGCGGTACGTTTCCGTGGTGAAGACATTTCCCTTCGAGTCTGTCGCGATGCTGTGCACTGCGTAGAACTGGCCCGGTTGGCGGCCGCCATCCCCAAACGCGGTTAACTCCGCGAGCGTGTTGCGATTCAATACATGAATCTTCATGTTCGAGCCGTCGGCTACGTACAAGTACTTTTGCCCGGGGTCCTTTGATAGCGCGATGTCGAACACCGATCCATCACCCAGCGTGTTCTTTGCGATGACTACTTCCTTGACGAACGTTCCCTCCGTCTTGAACACCTGGATGCGATCGTTGCTTCTGTCGCAGACGTACAGCAGGCCATCATCCGCCAGCGCTACGCAGTGCACCGGGGTGCGGAATTGCTGTGCGGGAGGATCGGCGGGGTTGTACGGCGGAAGCTGCGTATCATCGGGCTTGTGCCCGTAGGCTCCCCAGTGGCGCTTGTACGCTCCGGTTTCCGCGTCGAATACGATCACGCGCCGGTTACCGTAGCCATCTGCCACGTACAGTTCGTTTGTCTTGGGGTCGACAAGAGTCTTCGCCGGGAGCCGCAGATTTGCCGTGTCGTTACTGCCCTTGCTCATATTGGGCTTGCCGATCTGCATCAGCAGTTTGCCGGCCTGCGTGAATTTCAGAACCATGCTGTCGTGAACCGGCCCGACACCGCCCATGCGGCTCTCGTCGGCTGCCATTGGCTGCTGGCCGCGACCGTTGCCTCCGATCCAAACGTTGCCTTTGTAGTCGACATCGATGCCGTGGTTTGAAGCCGGCCAGTCGTATCCTTCGCCGGGGCCGCCCCAGTGGGCGATGAGGTCGCCCGCCTCGTTGAATTCGAGCACCGGCGGAGCGGGAGCGCAGCATTCGGCGGCGGGCGGTTTCATGGTCGCGTATTTCTCTTTCGCTTCGAGCGAACCTTCGCGGTGAATGATCCAGATATGGTCGTTCGCGTCCGCGGCCACCCCAATGACGGCTCCGATCACCCAATGATTGGGGAGCGGCTTGGGCCACATCGGATCGACTTCGAATCGCGGAGCCTGGACTCCGGCTGCCTCGGCGATGGACCGCTTCTCGAGCACCCATGATGCGGTGGCGAGCGCGATGACAACTGTCGCGAAAATGGCAGCCTTCCCATATCTGAGCGTCATGACTTTTCCCGTTTGAGCTACGCTATCATACTCGGTTCAGTTCCAAGGGAACAACGCATTGCGTGCACTTCGTCTAGCTTGGATTCTCGCACCGGCGTGCCTGTCCATCGCCGCGGCTCATGACATACCGCGCGACATCGCGGCGCAGGTGTTCGTGCGGCCTTCGGGCGACAGCCTCGACCTAATCGTGCGAGTGCCGCTGAGCGCGATGCGCGACATCGACTTTCCCGAAACCGCCGGCGGGTTCCTCGACATCGGAAAGCTTGCGCCGAAGTTGCCGGACGCCGTGACGGTGTGGATCTCGGAATCCATGCGGATTTTTGAAGGCGACAGGATTCTCGACCGTCCGCGCATCATCGCCACGCAAATTTCGCTGCCGTCCGACCGATCCTTCACCTCGTTCGAAGGGGCGCGCCAGCACGTCACCGGCCCTCTGCTTTCGAATTCTGCGAACGTCTTCTGGAACCAGGTCCAGTTGGATGTGCTGCTCCGCTACGCGATTCGCTCAGATCACTCGCCATTTTCTATTCGGCCCGGATTCGAACGGCTCGCCGCCAGAGTGGTTACCTCGCTACGTTTCCTGCCGCCTGGCGGCGCAGTGCGTGCCTATGAATTCACCGACGATCCGGGTCGCGTAGCACTCGACCCGCGATGGCACCAGGCTGCGTTTCGCTTCATCAGGGAAGGCTTTTTTCATATTCTGGACGGGACCGATCACCTGTTGTTTCTGCTGTGCCTCGTGATTCCGTTTCGCCGATTTCGGCCCCTGCTCGGCGTCGTCACTGCATTTACATTGGCGCACTCGACGACGCTCATCGCGTCCGCGTATAACCTCGCTCCGGACGCGCTATGGTTCCCGCCATTCATCGAGATGATGATCGCGGTGTCGATCGTCTATATGGCGCTCGAAAATATTGCGGGGGGAAAACTCGCGCACCGGCGTTGGATGGTGGCGTTCGCCTTCGGCCTGGTACACGGATTCGGGTTCTCGTTCGCTCTTCGCGATTCGCTCCAATTCGCCGGCCAACACCTGCTGGCATCGCTCCTATCCTTCAACGTCGGAGTGGAACTGGGGCAGTTGCTGGTCCTCCTCCTGCTGATCCCCGCGTTGGAATTGCTGTTCCGGTTTGTGGTTGCCGAGCGAATGGGGGCTATTATTTTATCCGCGCTCGTGGCGCACACCGGATGGCATTGGATGCTGGAACGCTGGGATCGCCTGAGTAAGTTCGAGTTTCACTGGCCAGTGGTGGATGCCGCGATGCTGGCGCAGGCAACGCGCTGGTTAGTGATTGTTTTGCTCGCCGCGGGTATCGCAACGGGCCTCGTGATGCTCCTGGGCCGCCGTTTGTTATCTTCGAAGCCCTTGGATAGGCAGCAGGAATGACATATACTGGTCCGCGACTGGGACCCCTATGCGCTGGAGACTCGTCTCGATTTTTCTCGTTGCGAACCCGCTGCTCATGCTCGCCGCCGACCCGAGTTACTACCGCGAGGTGCAGCCGATTCTTCGAAAGAATTGCATCGGCTGCCATCAGCCCGCTTCGAAATCATCCAACCTCGATCTGACGACGTACGCCGGGTTTCGTGCTGGAGGCAAACACGGTACGGGCTTCGCGCCAGGAGCAGCGGACGACAGTCTCGCGATCAAATATATGACCGGGGTTTTGAAACCGGCGATGCCGCTGGGCGGACCGCCTGTTGCGGCTCCGGACATCGACATTGTCCGCAAGTGGATCCAAGCAGGTGCCAAGGACGACTCCCCGGCCGAAGTTGAATCGAACGAGCCGACGGTTTATCGTCAGCCGCCGGTCATCACCGCTCTTCGATTCTCGCCCGACGGGAAGTTGCTTGCGGTGAGTGGTAACCGTGAAGTTCTGCTGCACAACGCAGACGGCAGCGGTCTAGTGAAGCGGCTGCAAGGAAAGGCCGAGCGCATTCTGTCGATTGCGTTCTCGGCGGACGGGAATCTGCTGGTGGCTGGCGGCGGGACACCTGCACGTTTTGGCGAACTGCAATTCTGGGATCCGCGGGCAGGGAAGTTGCTGCGAAGCGTTCAGGTGACGGGCGACACCGTGTTCGGTGCTTCGCTTTCACCCGACGGCAAGAAGACGGCCGTTGGCTGTACCGATAACACCGTACACGTATTCGACACCGCGACCGGGAAAGAACTGTACAAGATAAGCAGCCACGAAAACTGGGTGTTGGGAACGGTGTTCGGGGTTGACTCGAAACGATTCGTGTCTGTGGGACGGGACCGCGCGGCCAAACTGGTGGACGCGGATGCCGGCCAGTTCCTCGAGAACGTGAATCAGATGCGCGGCGAGCTGACCGCGATTGCGAGACATCCGAAGAAGGATGTTGTCGTAATCGGCGGAGATGAGCGCATTCCCTACATCTACACGATGGACCGGGGGCGCAACATGAAGGTTGGGGAAGAGGCGACCCTGGTGCGCAAGCTCGAGACGCAAAACGGTGCGATCTTCGCGCTCGACTGGTCGCTCGACGGCAAACACATCGCGGTAGCCGGGGCCTCCCCGAGTATGAATATCTATGACGCCGAAACGGGGACCCGCGTCGCGGCCTGCACAGGACATTCGGCAGGCATCTATACCGTCGCGTTCTCGCCTGATAGCGCGAGCATTGCGGCCGCCGGATTCGACGGGCAGGTTCGCATCTACCACACGAACGACTGTTCTTTGGAAAGAGCGTTCGTTCCCGTGCCGTTGACGAAGGAACCGGTATCGGCGGCGGCTAATCGAGGTGCGCGATGAAACTCGTGTTCTGCGCCGCGCTTTGTTTTGGAGTCTGTTTCGCCCAACCCGTGATCACCGATCTCCAACCGCGTGGCGCACAGAAGGGACGTCCATTCAAACTGACACTCGTCGGGCGCAACCTCGGCGATGGCGCGAGGATTCAATCGACGCTCCCCGCCAACTTTACGCCACTCGCTCCCGAGAAAAGTGGCGGCATGAGTGCAGGCCGTTACGCGACGTTCCTGGTGGAACCGCTGAAGGATCTCGCGGTGGGTGTCTACCCGATCCGGCTTGAGACGCCGGAGGGAATCTCGAACATCCAACTGTTCACCATCGGGTCGTTCCCGGAATTCACGGAGGACGAATCGCGGCCTGGGGCATTACCGAACAGCAACGACACCGTGGAGAGCGCACAACCGCTTCCGCCCGGTGCGCTGACCCTGAACGGGAAGCTACAGGGCCCCGAGCGTGATGTTTTTCGCCTGGAGGGAAAGGCCGGCGAGAGGCGCGTGCTTGAAGTAGAAGCCCGGCGATGCGGGTCTGCCATCGACCCCGTCATCGAGTTGCTGGACTCCTCTGGAAAGAAGCTTGCGCGCAGCGAGGATATGCCGCTGCTCGGGCTGGATTCGAGATTGGACATCACGTTCCCGCGCGACGGTTATTACTACGTCGTTGTGCATGATGCGCGGTACTCGACGCAGGCGTCGAACTTCTATCGCCTGAAGACGGGCGCTTATCCGTACGCTCGCGAAGTGTTCCCGCTCGGTGGGCGGCGCGGCGAAACCGTGCAGGTCTCGATGGGTCCGGAGAAAATCACTGCAGATCTTCGCAGCGTTGCGGCCGGTACTCGAGAGGTATTCGTAACGCTGCCGGATACGCCAGCACTACCGGTACCATTTGCAGTGGGCGATGATCCGGAAGTCACGGAACCAGTCAAAGGCACACTCGCTCTTCCGGTTACTATCAACGGCCGCCTCGCAAAACCCGGCGAAGTGGACCGCTATGAACTGAAAGTATCGCCGAACGAGCAGTTGAACCTACGCGTTCAGGCACGCGAGTTAGGAACATCCAAGCTGATGGCAGTAATTTCCGTGCTCGACCAACACGGCACGTTACTCGCGCGATCGGGTGATGAACCGCTGGCCGAGGATGTTTACAATGTCAATCAAAGCCGCACGGCCGGCGATCCCAGCTTGCGCTTCCAGGCCCCCGCAAACGCCAGTGTACTGACGATCTCCGTTGAGGATCTCGCACTTCGCGGCGGTCCGGAATACGGGTACCGTTTGAGCCTCGAGCACGGAGGCGAGGACTTTCGCGTGTTTCTGAACACGCCGTACGTGAATATTCCCACGGGAGGGTCGGTGGCGGTACCTGTGGTGGTCCAGCGGAATGGTTATGAGGGCAATATTCAATTGCGTGTGCCGAACCTGCCCAATGGAGTTCACGCCGAAGGAGGCCGGGTGGTTGCATTAGAGCCGGCCAAGGAACCCAATCGCATCCGCAGCAGTGCGGGCGTTTTGATTTTAAGCGCCGACGCGGGTACGGCGCTCGCGCCGGGACAACTCGACATCGAAGGTGTTGCGAAAAATGGCGCGCTGATAAGGAAAGGCGAGGGCCCCGGTATGATGGTGAACGTTGCGGGCGCCACCGAGCAAGGATCGGTGGACCGCCAGCGGCCGCTCACCGCTGCGTGGCTCGGCCTGGAACTGCCGGTAGGGGAGACGAAGGCGGCGTCTGCGACTCTCGAAGTCTCGATGATCGGACGCAATCGCATGGCGGAAGGCGATGAGATGAGGTTCCGCTGGAAGTGGTCGCCGCGCGATTCCGCTCTGACCATGCCGGAAACTGTCGGCGTCAATTTAGTCGGCGCGGCCGACATTCGAGTGATCGACGTCAAAATGGATCCCAATGATCACACCTCGGGAACATTCCTCGTCACGACTACGAAACTGACCCGTCCCGCGACATACGACTTGTACATCACCGGGCGGCTAACGGTGGACGGACAGCCGGAGACGGTCGTCTCCCGGCCGATCGCCGTCGAGGTGAAAGAAGTGGAGACCGCGAATGTTGCTCAAACTGGCACTGACCACTAGCCTCGCCGCAGGGGTGCTTGCTGCGGCCCCGGAGCATGTCACGTTTCTACGCGACGTCGCGCCGATTCTCAACAAAGTCGGCTGTACGTCGGGAACCTGCCATGGAGCGGCGAAAGGGAAGAACGGTTTCAAGCTCTCGCTACGCGGCTACGATCCGCGCTTCGATTATGAATCGCTGCTGTACGATCTTTCCGGCAGACGCTTCAACCGGGCCGATCCCGGCAACAGCCTGATGCTCGCAAAACCCGTGCAGGAGGTAGCGCACGGAGGCGGGCAGCGCTTCGACAAGGATTCCGATTACTACCGAATCATCTTCAACTGGATCGCTGAAGGTGTGCCCTTCGGTGATCCTAAAAAAGACAACGTCGTTGAGTTGAAGGTCGAGCCCCGGGAAGTGTTCATGGCCAAACCGGGCGAGACGTTGACGGCCAAGGTGGTCGCGCACTTTGGCGATGGCGAAACGCGCGATGTGACGCGCGAGGCGAATATCGATTCGAACAGTCCCGATGTCGTGAAAGTGGACTCGAATGCGGGAGTGGCCGGCGAACGGATTGGTGAAGCCACGCTGTTGGTCCGCTATCAAGGTAAATTCGCGACGATTCCGGTAACCGTGCTGAACCCCAAGCCGGGATTCGCTTGGAAGGCGCTGCCGCAGTACAACTACATCGATCAGAAGATCGATGCTAAGTTACAGAAGTTGCACATACAGCCGTCGCCGATCGTGGACGACGCGACGTTCATGCGGCGTGTGTCGCTCGACCTCACGGGCCAGATTCCTGCACCTGAAGCCGTCCAGGCATTTCTCGCGGATACATCGCAGGGAAAACGCAGTAAGTTGATTGATAAGTTGATCGCTAGTCCGGCCTATGTGGATCGCTGGACTCTGAAGTGGGGCGATTTACTCCAATCGAGCCGTAAATATTTGGGCGAGAAAGGCGTCTACGCGTTCCGCGACTGGATCCACGATTCCATCTCCTCTAACAAGCCGTACGACAAAATAGTCCGCGAACTTCTGACGGCTCGCGGCAGCACTTACGACGATCCCGCGGCGAATTACTTCCGTGTTACTCGGGATCCGAAGCCCACGATGGAAAAGACGACCCAAGTCTTCCTGGGCGTCCGGATGGTGTGTGCGCAGTGTCACGACCACCCCTTCGAACGTTGGACGCAGAACCAGTATTATCAGATGGCGGCGTTTTTCTCGGCCGTCGGTTTGCGGGCGGGGTACGAAGTGGGCGAGGAGATCGTCTTCGACGAACGCTCGGGCTACGACATGAAGCACCCGAAGGATGGGCACGTCGTGAAGCCAGAGTTCCTGGTGGCTTCCACCGGTCCCATCCCGATTCCCGACGATCAGCGGCGCCGCGATGCACTCGCGGATTGGCTAACCGCGCGGGATAATCCGTTTTTTGCCAAAGCGATTGCGAATCGAGTTTGGAGTTACTTTTTCGGCAGGGGAATTATCGAGCCGGTTGATGATATTCGCGCCTCGAATCCGCCGTCGAACCCCGCGCTGTTGGAAGCGCTCACGAAGGATCTGCTCGATCACAACTTCGATCTGCAGTATCTGATGCGAACAATTGTCAACTCGCGCGTGTATCAAACGTCGATCGCAGTGAACGAGTGGAACGCGGCCGATCGGGATAACTTCTCGCATGCCGTGCCCCGGCGCCTGTCCGCCGAACAGTTGATGGACGCCGTGGCCTCCGCCGCGGGCGCCCGTCCCGCATTTCCTGATACTCCTGAGGACACGAACGCGGAGCAGGTGGTGGATCCGCACATCGGCAAGGAAGGATTTCTCGATGTGTTCGGGCGGCCGCTGCGCGAATCAGTTTGCGAATGCGAACGGCGCTCGGACTTCAGCCTGCCCCAAGCATTGAATCTTGTGAACGGACGCACGATCTCCGACGCTGTGGCCGACCCGAAAGGGCGGATAGCGAAGTTGGTGCTCAGCGGACAGAACGACGGATCCGTAGTCGAGGAACTCTATCTTGCGGCACTTAGCCGCCCACCGAACCAGCAGGAACGCGACCGGGGCGTCAACTACCTGAGCGGCGGCCCGCGTGCAGCGCGCGCGCAGGACTTGATGTGGGCTCTGCTGAACAGCAAGGGATTTCTCTACGTGTATTGAGGAGGCGACATGCTGAATATTCCGGGACGATACCGCGCCTGTACCTGTGAAGGACCCACTCGGCGCGAGTTGATGCGGATCGGCTCCATCGGACTCATGGGGCTTAGCCTGCCGCATTTCTTTCTATGGCGCGACCGGGCGAGTGCCGCGACCACCGCAGGCGGCAAATATGACGGCGCCAAAGGATTCGGATCGGCGCAGAGCGTTGTGATGGTATTTCTGCAGGGCGGACCATCGCACATCGACATCTGGGATCCCAAACCCGAAGCGCCCGCGAACATACGTGGCGAGTTCAAGCCCATAAAGACCAAGATTCCCGGTACCTTGGTCAGCGAACACATGCCGATGATGGCGCAGCATCTCGACAAGGCTACGTTGATCCGCTCGATGAGTTACACGCCGAGCGGGCTGTTCAACCACACGGCGGCGATTTACCAGATGCTGACCGGCTATCCTCCCGACAAGGTGTCGCCTTCAGGGCAACTGGAGCCGCCGTCGCCGGCCGATTTCCCGACCGCGGGAAGCGAGGTCTCCAAGATCAAGCCGCCGAAGGACGCGGTGCTGCCGTTTGTCGAACTGCCGCGCCCGTTGCAGGAATCCGGTGTCATCGGTAAGGGGGGTTCTGCAGGTTTCCTCGGCAAAGCCTACGATCCCTATCGCATGTACCAGGATCCTGCGAAGCCTGTGAAATTGGAGGATCTGTCGTTACGCAAGGACATCCCGCCGCAAAGGCTGAAGGACCGGTTCGAGTTGCTGAAGGGTGTAAACGGTTCGATGCCCGATCTCGAGAAAGCACTCGGCGACTACGCAGTCGACGAGTACTACGGCAAAGCCTATGACCTTGTTCTCTCGGGCAAAGCTCGCGACGCGATGGATCTCGAGAAAGAAAAACCAGCCATGCGCGAACGGTACGGCATGCATACGTTCGGCCAAAGTCTGCTGATGGCGCGCCGGCTCATCGAAGCCGGCACAAGGTTCGTGCAGGTGAATTGGCCTTCGGTAGCCAACGGCGATCCTGAAACAACGGCTTGGGACACACACGCCGCCAACTTCGGTCCGCTCAAGAATCTGCACTGCCCGAAACTCGATCGCGGATTCTCGGCGCTGCTCGAAGATATGGACCAACGCGGTCTGTTGAAGGAGACGCTGGTTGTCGCGGTTGGCGAGTTCGGGCGCAGTCCGCGTCTTGGCGTATCGACATCCGGCAACTCGAATTCACCGGATGGGCGCGATCACTGGCCGTATTGTTACAGCGCTGTGGTTGCGGGTGCGGGCATTGCGCGCGGCGTGCAATATGGGGAATCGGATGCAACCGCCTCATCCCCGAAGGAGAAGCCAGTGCATCCGACCGATCTGCTGGCCACGGTGTACTACTCGCTCGGCATCGACCCCGATATGGAGATTCGCAATCACCTGAATCAACCGCGCGAATTGGTTAAGGGCAAGCCTTTGGCCGACCTGTGGGCCTGAGGCCGCCGGGTGAACTCAGTCGAACCGGCCCTCGTCGGCTGACGGGCCGTAGATGGCAGGTACCGCCGCTTCGTTGAGCCGCAGATACACGGTCAACTGTCCACGGTGATGCGCCAGGTGGCTGAACACCGCATCCGAGATTGCGATGTGGCGGAGTTGCTCACTGGCTACATGTCCGCCCACGAGCAATCGCCACGGTTTCATCAGATGATCGTCGGTAGCGTGCGCCAGCGCGCTTCGACCCTCGGCGAGCGAGTCCTCGAAGATTTTCAGCAGTTCCCGATTCGTGGTGGGCACTTGCGGGTGATACTGTCCACCTCCACTGCCGCCCGCCGGACGCATGTCATATTCGTCGGCGTTGATGATCATCGCCAGCCACCCCGGCATTCTCGCCACGAGCGCCGCCAGATAACCCAGCGACATCGACTTTTCGTGTGGTTTCCAATCGTTTTTTCCTTCCGGGACTCGCTCCAGCGCTCGCCGAGTGCCAGACGCCTCCCTTTCCAGTTGGCCCAAAAACAGTTCTGCCAGTCGCATCAATATGCCTCCAGCAATCCAAGATAGCTGGTCATCTGTGTGAGCGTGTGTCGTGGTGCCAAACCGGGCATGTCTGCAACTATTAATTCTTTAATTGACAAAAACTCGGAACACGTCGTACTATTAATTCGTTAATTGTTGAGGAGGAGGCCTCCAGAGCTTTGGCGCGTAAGAAATCACCGAATCTGACCGAGGCCGAGTTGCGGCTGATGGAGGTACTGTGGTCGCGAGGCCCGAGCACTGTGTCCGACGTCGTCGCGGCGTTAACCGCCAAACCGCCAATTGCCTATAGCACCGTGTTGACCATGATGCGGATTCTCGAAAACAAGGGCTATGTCCGGCACTCGAAGCAGAGCCGGGCCTTTGTCTATGAGCCTGTATTGGATCGCAGCCAGGCTCGGCGGAATGTGCTGCGCTACGTTTTGGACCGATTCTTCGGCAATTCGCCGGAGGCTTTGGTGCTGAACCTCATCGAAGATCGGGAGATCAGCGATTCGGAACTGGCGCGACTAAAGAAGATGATCGAAAGCGGGCAACAGGAGGAGCGATGAGTGTACAGCAGGCGGCGGCACTCGTTGTCAGCGCAGTGGTGAACACCGCCATCGCGGCTTTCGCAGTCACGTTTCTGGTGTGGTTTCTCTTTCGTCTACGGCCGCAACTCAGTGCGGCGACACGGTACGCGATTTCCTGGCTGGCGCTCTGCCTGCTGGTCGCGCTGCCGGCGCTTTCAGTGATCGAGGGCTATCGGACTCGTAGGGTGGAATCAGTAACGCCCGCTCCGCCTGCTCCGGTCGAGGAGCAGGTTTCGATAGAACGCCTGGAAGCGCCCGTCGTAATGCCGACACAGCCGGCAAGTGTCTCCGCGGAGCCGTTTACGAACGAACCCGCGATTTCCCGTCCGATGCTTCCGCTGCAGGTCCCTTCCAAAGGAATCGCACTATGGATCGCGATGGTGTGGGCGATTGCGGCGAGTGTGGGGCTGATCCGCCTCTCAGCCGAACTCGCAGGAGTCGTGCGGATGCGCCGGTCGGCCGCACCCGTGCATCCTGGCCTGCTGTCGAGATTCGAAATGCTGCGCCGCGAAACAGGCACCACTCGCCGGTTCCGGCTCGCAGTTTCGGATCGCACTCGCGGGCCGGTGGTGCTCGGCGTCTACGCCCCGGTGATCCTCATCCCGCGGAAGCTTGTGGAAGATTTGCCGGAGCGGGATGTCGATCGGGTGTTGCTGCACGAAATCGGGCACCTGCGCCGTTACGACGATTGGGCGCGACTCGTTCAACGCGCGATCGAAACGCTGTTGTTCGTTCACCCGGGCGTCCTGTGGCTAGGCCGTCGGCTCGATCTCGACCGCGAGATTGCGTGCGACGACTGGGTGGTGTCGACGACCGGCGACCCGCGCGAGTACGCCACTTGCCTGACGCGGATCGCCGAAATGTCCGGCTTCCGCCGGCGTTGGGCTCTCGCGGCCGGCGCTGCGGAATCGAAGTCGCAATTGGTAAGGAGGGTAGAACTGATGTTGGATCGGAATCGAAATCGCGCTCCGCGTGTTTCCCGTACAGCGTTGTGGGTGACGCTGCTGGTGGCAGGCCTGGCGTTCTTGGCCGCGGCCAATGTGCCAACCGTACTGGCGTTTGCGGATGCCGCGGA
This sequence comes from uncultured Acidobacteriota bacterium, assembly GCA_963720745.1. Classification (GTDB taxonomy): domain Bacteria; phylum Acidobacteriota; class Terriglobia; order Bryobacterales; family Bryobacteraceae; genus TMP-7. The sequence goes on along the minus strand of CAVRGO010000001.1, from coordinate 1,215,663 downwards.
TCAGGACATCGCACCGCTACCGCCTGAGCCGCCGGGTCCACCTGCCGTTTCGAACCCCTCGATGCCGCCGGCCGCGCCAGCACCGCCGGACCTGCCCACTCCAAAGGCGAGACGTTCTCATTCTCCGGAGATGCTCGCGCTTCCGGCACCTTCCGCACCGGCGCCTGCTCCCACGCCGCCAACGCCAATAGCGACCATGGCCCCACCCGCCCCGCCGGCGATGCCCGCGCCGCCGCCGCCGCCCGCTGCGGGAAGGTCGCAGACGCGCATCCGTTGGAGCCACAACGGGCTCGGTACCGATCTCAACATCGATGGCGAAGTTGAGTTCACCGATGACGACCGCGACGTAAAGAGCATTTCTCCCAATGGATACTTCATCCTCGAGACCAAATCGTTGACGGACACGAAGCGGTACGAAGTCCGGGCCGACTCGAGTGGCAACCTGATTCGCAGCTATTGGGTGAACGGGACCAAACAATCCGTTGACCAGGCGCGAGCGTGGCTGGGGCGGCATTGCCGGAGATTATCCGCGAAACGGCGATCGGCGCGGGTCCCCGCATTCAACGGATCGCACGAACGGGAGGCACTTCGGCCGCGCTGCGCGAGATCAGGTACATCCATAGCGATCATTCCCGCGGTGTCTACATCCGCGAACTCATCGCCCGCGTGAATCTGAGTGATGCCGACCTTCGAGACACGATGAGGCTGGTCCGATCGATGGGTTCCGATGGCGACCGCGCACGCGTACTGATCGACGTTGCACCGAAGTTTTGGAAGCCGGGCCTGCGTTCCTCGTATTTCGAGGTCATCGACTTCATTCATTCCGATGGCGACCGGCGGCGGGTGCTGCAATCCGCGCTGCAAAATGACGGATCGAGCGCTGAGACGGCGAGCCTGGTGAATCGATCGGCGGGACGGCTGTCGTCGGACGGCGACAAGGCGGCGGTGCTGGTTGAGGCGTCATCCGCGAACCTGGACAATCCGGATGTTCGGATGGCGTGGTTCCGCGCCGCGAATACGGTAGGTTCGAATGGCGACCGTGCACGAGCTTTGTTAGCTGCGGTGGAACGAAACCGTTCCACGGCCACGCTGACAGAGGCTGCACGTTCAGTGAAACAGATGTCGTCGGACGGCGACAAATCGCGCGTGCTCGTCCGAATCGCGCAGGAAGGCCTGAACGATCCGTCGTTACGTAACGCTTTCTTCGAAGCGGCGGATTCGATCTCCTCCGCCGGGGACTGCGCGCGTGTTCTGGTGGCTGCGCTGGAGCAACCCAAGGTGGCTCCAGAAACAGTTCGAGGCGTCGTTCGTTCCGCGTCCAGAATCTCTTCGGATGGGGATAAGGCACGCGTGTTGATCACTGCGGCTTCCCGGGCCCGAAACTCCGCACTCGATCGCGAACTTCGCGACGCAGCGAAAACCCTTCACTCGGACGGCGATTTCCGCCGGGTCATGACCGCGGTAGAACAAGCGAATCCCACGATCTGAGGCACAGTCTTAACATTTTTTTACAGGTGGACGCGAGTGGTCCGGTCCACTCGCCGGTTTCATGCAATTAGCCCCGTATCTGCACGTTTGCTAAAAGCGGGTGGTGTTCCTGAAACCGAATCATGATTCGAAAATCGATTTTCCTCCTGTCGCTGCTCGCCGCCGCCACCGGCCGGCAGTTATGGGCTCAACAACAGACAACTGCGCCCAGACCCGCCTCTCCGGAACCGGCATCATCATCCGACACGACCGAAGCTACCGACGGCTCAGCCTCGCTGTCGCTCTTTTACTGGTTGAACACTTTCAGTCCGACGATGCGAACGGGCCGCGCCACAACGGACGGGACGTCAGCGGATCTGGATTTCCCCGGCAAATCCAACCAGACACCCGGTATCACCGTCAGCATCCCGGCCGGAAAGGGCAATATACTCCGGTTCACTTATTTCCGAACCCAAGGCCACGGCGACGTAAATGCGCCTCGCGACCTCTTGCTTTTCGGAACGTCTTTCACAACCGGCGACTTTCTCAATACCTCCTATAAATTGCAGAACGTGAAGGTGTCGTGGAACTATCTCAGTTGGCCGTTTCCGGCGCGTGAATCGACGTTCCGCCTCAAGACGCTGTGGGAAGTGCAGTACACAACGATCCGGACAACCATCGATGCACCGCTGGTGGAGGGAACGGTGGATACAACTACCGGGCTGGTGAGCTATCCAACCGTCGTTCACTCCTATTCACTCATTTATCCGTCGCTGGGATTGGGCGTCGAGAAGTTCTTCGGCAACGGAGTTCGCTGGGAGGCTCAAGGCTCGGGGTTCGCGCTGCCGCATCTGCCGTCTTTGTGGGATGCCGAGACGTTTCTCGCGTTCCGTCACGGGAGAGTCGAAGTACGCCTCGGAGCGAAGGGGTTCCACTTCAAGACTTCACAGCGGCTGGAACAGTATGTCAGTGGAACACCGCTGGGCGCGTACGTCGGCGTGACGTTCTATCCATAGAGCCCGACGATTGTCTCGTCCGCTGTAGCTCTCAGAATCCCCAATCGCTCGGTTCGGCAGTGATCACGTCCAGCCAGCCCTGTTGGGGCACGGCGTCTAGCGGGAGTCCGTCCTGCCACAGCGAAAGATGAAACCGAACGGGCTGGCGCAGAGCCGCGCCGAGCATGCTCAAAGGAACACGCGCCTCGAAGATCTTGGAAAACGCGAATTCGACGCCATCGGTCTCGGTGAGTTTACCCCACTTGAGTTCGAGATTCACGCTGGTGACACGTGATGGGTCGTCGGCGGGCGTCGCTTGCAGGATGATCGTGGAGCCTTGCAGGCTGGATAGCGCGTGATGCTCGAAATCAAGTCTCACATAAAGGCTGGAGCCATCGCTGCCGTAACGCAACTCACGGATGACGAAACGCTGTCCGTGCATCGCGCCGGACCGGTTATCCACCTTATACAGGCCCGCTCCCAGCCACTCGAAATACGAACTGACTTCGCCATCAATGGTGGCGCGGATGGGACCGGTTGGGACGTCATGGGAGGCGGCCGCCGCCAATTTGAGAATCGGCCGTGAAAGTTCGGCCGGCGGTTCGATTTCGAGGGCCCGGTAGATGTTCGCCAAGTGAGCCCGGTACAGACGATCGAATTCCGGCCGGTTGGCCGATTCGTGCTCCGGCCCGTACCACCAGTTCCAATCGCTGCCCTCGGCGATCATCAACTCTTCGTGGGCCAGTTTGAGCTTGTCCGGCGGAACCCGCCCGGACTGCGCGGCCTGTTCGAAAGTGCGGCGAGCGCGCAGCAGATATTCCCAGGACCGATTGTCTTCCTCGGCTCCGATCCAAACATCGAAGTTGGCGCCGATCCAGGATGCGGGGAAAATGTGGTCCAGGTCGATGGCCTCGACACGCGCGAGTGCGTCGGAAACGGTCACGGCCGAAAGTTGCGGATCTTCAGTGATGCGGCGGTATAGCTCGCGGAGGAATGGCCTGCCGTTGCGGTCGTAATATTCCCAGGCGTTCTCCCCGTCGAGAATGATGGGGACCAGCGCATCGCCGCCGCGCCCCAGGATGTCCCGGCAGTTGTTGTGGATCTGCTGCAGCAAATGGCCGGCCGCTTCCTCGGCGCCCATTCGCGAGTACACGAATCCGATCAGGTCGCTCAGGTGATGATCGCGGAAAATCATCCGCACGTGGTGCCCGTTCTTTTTCCATGCGTAAGGGCGATATGCGACCTGCGGCCCGGCATCGCGATGGAGCGTGCGAGCGAGGACGGCGTTGTCCGAGGCACTCCATTCGAACCCGCACTCGAATGCGAGCGCCAACGCTTCGTCCGACACCGACCCCTCGGACGGCCAAAGCCCTTTCAGGGCGAGTCCAAAGCGCTCCTGCATGAAGGTTCGCGCCCGGCTGATCTGCTCCCGCGCGTCTTCGGGATACGCGAAATGCGGCGGCAAGGGCACATACGGGTGCGAGACTCCGGCAATGTTCGAGTCGCACAGCAGCGGGAGGATCGGGTGGTAGAACGGCGTGGTCGATATTTCGATCTGGCCGCGTGAAGCGAATTCGCGATAGGTCGGCAGAACGCGCGAGAGGGCCGACTGCTGCTTGCGTCCGATCAGAGCCTTATCCCGTTCGGAAAAATTCCGCCCCTTAGCGATAAGAGCGCGAATGTCGGCGTCGGATTCGAAGTCCTCTTCGTCGAACCAGGCGATTTGCGAGAGCACCTGAAGGTCGCGAAATTCGGCAATACCGAATGAGCGAAGCGCGTGCGTCACATTGCGCCCGGAGCGGTGCCACAGTGAATGCAACTCGGAGTAGCGAGGATACCGGTCGATCATCCGGCCGGGGTTGGCGTGAAAGAAATACTGAAGGATGAACCCCTTTTCCGATTCGGTCAGTTCCTCGGTCCGCTTCAGGGCTGCGCGCAGGTAAGGGTCGACGGCCTGGCCGGACGAATACTCCTCGATCTGCAATACCATGCTTGGAACGAGATTGAAGGTCTGGCGGACTTCAGGATAGTCCTTCAGCACGTTCACCATGCCGTAGTAGTCCTTGAGCGCATGCATGCGCGTCCAGGGCAGGTGATACTCTCCCGAGATCAGGTCCTTGTAGAACGGCTGGTGCATGTGCCAGACGAAACACAGATAAATGTGCGGCATGGATCCTTATCGGGAAAAGAAACTGCTGACCGGCACCGGAGGGTCGGTTTTGCGGATGGCCCGCCAGAGTATGTCGTTGAGTTCGTCGTCGTCGATTCGGTCGGCTTCGCTGAAATCCATGCGAAGGCTTCGTGCCGCGGTAGGCGAGGCGGCAGGATTGCGCTCATCCAGCGGATATGTTGGCTTCACGGCTTGATAGGGCCGGGTGTCGGCTTTGGCCTGGAACACCGAGGACATCGGACGCGCACCGGCGTCAAACGCGGTCATAGGCCGAACACCGAGAATCAACTCTATCGTACGCAATACGGAGGTTTGATTGTACATCGTGCTTTCGATCGCGCCCCGCCGCACAAAAGGCGAGATCACCTGCGCCGGCGACCGGTGGGAATCGACGTGATCCGGTCCGTTCTGGGCATCGTCTTCCACGACGAAGATCGCGGTATCTCGCCAAAAGCGGCTCTTCGACACACCTTCGACAATCTGCCCGAGCGCCCAATCGTTGTCGGCCATCGCCGAGAGAGGCGAGATTTTACCAGGAGCAGTGCCGGAAGTATGGTCGTTGCCCAGCCGCAAGATGATGAACCGCGGCATCTCGCCGGATTTTTCGAAATCCGCCAGGTCGGCGAGAAACGTCTTGGCGCGCTCGACATCGGGATAGTCGAGATCGAACGAGCGGTATTTCATGTCCGTCACCGGGCGAAGGCCAGGGTCGCGAACAGCCCCAATTTGCGTCCCGTCCGGCGCGGGCTTGGGCAGATTTGTCGCGAAGTAGCCGTAGTTGCGCATGGTCACCCCGGCCGCAAGCGCGTTGGTCCAGATGTAGCCGGCCGGTGGATTGTTAGCCGGCTCGCCGCCCTCATAGTCGTAATGCTTGCGGCGGCCCGCGTAGCTGTTGGGCCACATCTTCTGCGTGTAATCGGGCGCGATGGCTGCGGTGGCCCAGTTATGACCGTCGGCGCTGACGTCGGAGTTGACGTAAAAATTGTCGAGCAGGACGAACTCGTTAGCGAGTTTTCGCTGATTCGGCGTGCTGGCGCCCTTGAACAGCGTCAGCGAAGGATCGCCGTTTCCCCGACCGAGGTCGCCGAACAACTGATCGTAAGTGCGGTTCTCCTTGACGATGTAGATGACGTGATGAATAGGCGAGGGGTCGCCGGGGCGCGGCGGAATCGGGTTGCCTTCGCCGGTTTCCACATGTTCAAGCAGCCTGTCGTTGTAAGGCGAGTTCGCCAGGACGGTTTTGGTGTACTCGTCCAGCTCACCTTCGCTGAATGGCGGAATGACGGACGCGGTACCTTTCTGGAGGCGCCCGACATACTCCTCGTTGGAGATGCCTCGATGAACCGGCTCAGGCCGGCGCGTTGGATTCGGGCCTTGGGGGTTGGGATAGCTGCGAAGGCCCCGGCCGTTGAGCACGACAACGCGGCCGTCAGCCAGCACGCGCGCAGCAGTGGGATACCAACCGGTGGGGATGAAGCCGAGCATGCGGGTGCGCTTTTCGGTAACATCGGCCACTGCCAGGGCGTTCGCATCCGAGCAGACGATGAACAGCCCGGATTTGTCGGGGTTGAGCGCGAGCGCGCTCGGTGTCATGCCGACTGGATGCCACGGCGTCATAGCCACGTTGATCGTTTCGGCGAGTTGAAGTTCTTTCGATGCGGTGATGCCGACGACAAATACGCTATTCGTGTTGGCGGCTGCGACAAATATGCGCGCGGTCCAGGAGGGAGCCTCCTCGCCTTCCTCCAGCGCAGGCTTCCGATCGTCCCAGATCATATCCGTAGTGTGCGCGCCCAGCGGGATGCGTGCGAGTTGGGACCCATCGCTGGTCTGCTGATGGTAGAGGGAACCGTCCGCCCAACTGGTGACGAAGAACGATTTGCCGTCGGGGTGAAACAAAATGCGGTACGGCCGGCGGCCGGTTTTGAAATGATCGATAATGCGGCCGCTTTGCGGGTTGATCACTGCAATCGAATTCCGGAAGAGTTGGGTGACGTAGATCAGGTGACCGTCCGGCGAGAGCGCCACATCGCCCGTGAAATCTTCCCAGGTACGCTCCGCCGTCGGTGTGACTTCGAACGTTCGCGCCAACGTGAGATGCCCGTCATTAAACCGAAATTCGTACACGCTGGCTCGCGAGCCTCCGCCCACGTAGAGGAATTTGCCGTCGTTCGAAAAGGTCAAGCCCAGCCAACCGTCCTCAACCGGCGTCCGGCTGATTTCGCGTTCGTCCGCCGCATTGACAACGGTAATCGACGGCGGGTTATATCCTCCATTGAGGATTGCCAGATAGCGTCCGTCAGGCGACAGCGCGCTCGACATCGGCAGCGTGTCCAGCGGAATCTGCTTACCGGCGGGGGCAAGCACATAACCGCTGTTGAGAAGAAAATGCCCGCCTGGGAGCGGTCCGACGGTCTGCCGTCCTCCGCCTGGCTGCGAAACAAGAAAGGATGCAATACCAAGGGCCACGACTGTCGCTGCCGAAAATTTTAGGGGGAGGGTCATAGATCGGGCTCACTCAGAGAATCGCTGCGCGATCGGGAACCGGCGCCCGATCCCGAAAGCCTTGGTTGTGACTTTCAGGCCGGGAGCGGCCTGCTGCCTTTTATACTCGTTACGGTCGACCTTATTGATGATGTCGCGAACCAGCGCAAGAGGCAGGTCGTACTCTTCGGCGATATGCTGCGGGGACTCGTACTGCTCGACATACGCGCGAAGGATCTTGTCCAGCACCTCGTATTCGGGAAGGCTGTCGGTGTCTTTCTGGTCGGGCCGGAGTTCCGCGGAGGGCGGTTTGACGAAAACGTTTTCGGGAATAGCTCCAGGGTGCCTTTTGGTAGCGACACGCGAGAGCGTATAAACTAGGGTTTTGGGAACGTCGCTGATCACGGCCAAGCCGCCGCACATGTCACCGTAGAGCGTGCAGTAGCCCACCGCGAGTTCGCTTTTGTTACCTGTTGTGAGCACCAAGGCTCCCCATTTGTTGGACAGCGCCATGAGTGTCACGCCGCGAAGGCGCGATTGAATGTTCTCTTCCGTGACATCCTTCGAGTAGCCGTCGAACGTCGGCGCAAGCATCGTCTCGAAGGCGCCGTATGCGGGTCCGATCGGGATGATCTCGAAGCGGATGCCGAGATTTTCGGCCAACTGCCGGGCGTCCGCGACACTGTGCTCGGAAGAGAACGGCCCCGGCATCCCAATACCGGTAACGTTCTCGCGTCCGACCGCATCGGCGGCGATCACCGCCGTGAGCGAGGAATCGATGCCGCCGCTCAAGCCGATGAGGACGCGTGAAAATCCGCACTTGCGGATATAGTCCCGTGTGCCGAGGACGAGCGCCTCGTAAACCGCCTCGCACTCGTCGATCAGTCCGCCGTGCAGATCGCCGGTCCCCGCGCGCGTGTCGGCGATGACGAGGTCTTCCTCGAAAGAATGAGCGCTGGCGATCACTTGGCCCTCGGCACTCATCGCAAAGCTCGTGCCGTCGAAAACGAGTTGATCGTTACCACCAACCTGGTTTACGTAAACGACAGGTATGCCGTACCGTCGCGCGGCCGCCTCGAAGATATCCCGGCGCACGTCCCGCTTGTGCATGTGATACGGCGAAGCATTGATGCTGATGAGAACTTTCGCCCCGGCATGGGCGAGCTCCTCGACGGGATCCCGCTGGTACAGGCGGCGTTCCCAATATTGCTTGTCGTTCCAGGCGTCTTCGCAGATGGTCAGCGCAGTCGGCTGGCCCCGGAGTGTAACAAGGTGCTCGCGGTCGGCCGGCAGGAAATAGCGCGCCTCGTCAAACACATCATAGGTGGGCAACAACATTTTGTTCTGGCGGAAAATGAGGCGTCCCCCTTCGAGAACGGCCGCGCTGTTGGTCGCCTGTTTGCCCGTTGACGCTTCCGCGCGACCCACGTATCCGCAGATGACCGTGAGCGGCAGTGAAGAGGTAGCGCACGCGAGCCGTTCGAGTTCGATCTGCGTCTGTTCGAGGAAACTGTTCTTCTCCACGAGGTCCCGTGGAGGGTAGCCGTTCATGGCAAGTTCAGGAAAGACGATCATCTCTGCGCCGGCCCGGGCCGCGCGCTTTGAGAATTTAATCATCTTGTCCGTGTTGGCCCGTAAGGCGCCGACGGTCGAGTTAATTTGGCCGAGTGCGATCCGCATCGCAAAAGACTATTGTATCGGTGCGGTCCGGGAGTTCGGGTCACGTGCAGGCGCACGGAAGTTCCCGCGGTGGACTCTCGGCTTCTTGCACGGGCGCCGCAGGCCGGTCGGCTCACTACTGCTGTACGCGCCTCGCGATGAAACGATCCAGCGATATCGCTCCTGCGCCACGCCAAGTCCATGGCGATAGAAATTGCGAGCACCAGCAGGTGATATTCGTATCCTTCACCCGATCAGCCCCAACCCGCCGAAGAACTCCACGGCGATCGCAAGAAATACGACCACCGCTGGTATTCCCGAGCTTTCGAAAAACCCCATGGTGCCGCTGAATCCGGCGCCGCCGAACCAGCCGAGCATTTCTGAGAACCGTGAGCCAAAAATACGACTCCGAGCATTAACCGTAAAATCGTCAGTGTAAAATCGGTGGGTGTTCCGAACATGGGCGCAAATCGATCTTGCGAAATTGGCGCTTGCCAACCCGCGATGTTACCGGACTTCCGGCGCCCGGAATCCCGTTTGGGACAATTCTTCAGTCGGACTTCGGTTTCGCCTCGGCTGGTTTCGAGGGCGACTTACGCCGCAAGCCCACGAGACTGCCGAGAAACGCGCCCGCGAAACCAGCTACCTGCGAGGCGATCGGCGCCAGGTTCGCTTTGTCGGCAGTGGCGGCGGCGACACAGAAACCGAGCAGGCTGAATCCTGCAATTTTCGTTATCTTAGATGCCTTCATATTCATGCCGGCCTAACTACCAACTATGGCAGACTCGCAGCGGAAAGCCGATGGAAACATGCGGGCGTGAACCAGAGAGGCCTAACCGGCCGCGGCTACCGGTTCGCGGCGGATCGGCACGCCGTAGCGAATCAGTGCCGACGAGACATCTGTCGGGCTGAGGCGGGATGCATCGTAATCGACCGTTATTTTGTCGAGTCCGGGCGCGACGTACACGCGCATGATCCCGTAATATCCGTGAACGTTCGCCACACCCACGGCGTCGTCGTCCGTTAGCGGCCGCTCGAGTTCGTAGTGAAGCTGGACCTTCGTCATTCGGATTCAGGATAACATTCGAGCTTCCACAGGATCTGCCGCAGCATGCCTTGCCACACCTCTGCATCGTGCGCCGTCAGGCCCATCCTGCGCACAAGGCGTCGCGTCTTCAGCTCCGTCGATCCGGCAACACGAGCATGGACGTACCCGCTGCGCCCCAGCGCTTCGAGCAGCAGGGTCGTGATTCGTTCCATGTCCGCGGCGGGCGCGGGCCGTTTCCCATCCGGCGCCGCGGAAACGGCCTTGCCGGAACGGATCAACTCGTAGAGGCAAACGGCGACGGATTGGCCCAGATTCATCGAACCGTGCTCCTCGCGAGTGGGGATACGCATCAGCCAATGGCAGTGCGCCATATCTTCGTTACCGAGCCCGAATTTCTCCGATCCGAAAAGCAGCGCGCCCCTATCTGCTGCGATGTGATTGCGAATCTGCCGGCCGCCGTATTCCAGACGGCGAACGGCGTGTTCGACGGCGCGGCTTCCGAGCGCTGTCGTGCCCACCACCAACGAGCAGTCTTCGATCGCCTCCGGCAGGGTTGGATACACCCGCGCACTCTCGAGAATGTAACCTGCCTTTACGGCGGATCGCGCTTCGCGAAAAGCCACGTCGTACGGATTAACCAGTCGCAATTCGGTGAATCCGAAATTGCTCATCGCGCGTGCCGCTGCTCCGATATTCAGTGGATTGCGGGGCGCGACCAGCACCACCACAAGATTCCCGGTGAGCACTGCGTAACAGTGTCTCACAGCGGCTCAGAACCGAAGCCCAATGCCGCCCAGAAAGAGAAGATTGTTGCGCCAGTCACCTTTCAGCGGATTCGTCCCGAGAAGTCCGAAGTCGGGGGACTGGAAGTTATAGGAGCGCACTTCTCCGCGCAAGAACAAAATGGGGAGCGGGTGTATGTCGATTCCTCCGGCCGGCGATATGGCAAAAGCGAAATTGTTACCCGTCCCAATTTTACCCGTAGTCAAAGCGGTCCAATCGACGCCTGCCTGCTCCACCCGCGCCGCTCCAATCCCGAAGCTCACCCACGGTGACAGCAGCCCCAGCCCGACACGCACCTTCAGGCCCGGCGTAACAGCCCATTGCATCCGTTCCGCATACGCTGTGCCTCCCACGCCGTTACCAAAGGCCTGCGCCCGCCCGCGGCCGCCAAACGCTACCGGGATGTCCCAATTAATCGACGCCGGGCCAATGCCGAAGATCTTCGCCGCGCCGTCGATCACCACCGTGCCGGTAGAGTCGTTAGCGGTTACCGGCCCGGAGGGCGTATCGACAGTGGAACGGTGGCTCGGGCCGATCCCGCCGGTGATCGCGATTTCGGCCGCGATCGACGGAAACGCCAGAACCAGAATCGTAAGTACAGTGCGAAATAGTGACATCTGCCAAAGAGACGCATGTACGCTGAAATCTGGTACGCACCATCTGGGATCATAGAAAATGTGCTGTCGTACCGTGCCGCCCTGCTGGCTGGGCTGATGTTCGGGCGGTTGTTCGCCGCTACTACCGCAATTCGTGACGTGACGGTGATCGATGGTACGGGACGAGCCCCGCTGCCGCACTCGACGATCCTCGTTCGCGGCGACCGCATTATCGAGATCGGACCTGACAACACAATCCGCATACCGCCGGGCACGCGGGTATTGAGCGGCCGCGGACGTTACGCGATTCCCGGCTTGTGGGACATGCACGTTCACCTTTGGTACGAGGCGAACCAACTTCCGGTGTACGTCGCCAATGGCATCACCGGTGTGCGCGACATGGGCAGCGATCTCGCTCGCACAAAGGCTTGGCGCCGCGATGCCGAATCCGGTAAATCGGTGGGCCCGCACATCATCACTCCTGGCGCGCCGGTTGACGGGAAACAGTCGGACGATCCGAAACTGCCCGTCCTGGTTGCGCTCACTCCCGAAGATGCCCGGCGCGCATTCGACCGTCTCGACGACTCAGGGGCCGACTTCATCAAGGTGCTCAGCAGCCTGCCGCGCGATGCCTACCTGGCTCTTGCGGAACGGTCGCGCAAATGGCGCGTGCCGTTCGCCGGTCACGTCCCGGCAAGCGTCAGCGCGTGGGATGCTATCGAAGCGCGGCAACTGAGCATCGAGCATCTGTTCGGACTGTTTGCCGCCTGCGCCGACGATCCGGCGAATGTGCTCGATTCCTTCGACGAGCAGAAGGCGCGCGAGTTGTTTCACGAATCGGCGCTAATGGAAACTCGCCAGACCCCGACACTCACACTGTGGGAACGAATGGCCCGAATCGGTGAAACGCAACGCGAGCACGACCCTCTGCTCTCGCAGGTGCCGGCCGCCATCCGTCGCACCTGGCCCGAAACCGAACCTCCGGTGAAGCCGGAGGACGCGGCGAAGCTGAAACGGCAATTCGAACTCGCGCTTCGCATGGTCCGGCTCATGAAAGAGTGCGGCGTCGAAATTCTTGCCGGTACGGATACCGGAGATCCCTACACAATTCCCGGCGTGACACTGCAGCGTGAGCTCGAACTGTTGGTGAAAGCGGGACTCACGCCAATGGAGGCGCTGCGCAGCGCCACCGTGCTTCCGGCGAAATTGCTCGATTGGGATAGCGCCGTTGGAACACTCAAGAAAGGTATGGTGGCGGACATCGTACTGCTCAACGCGAACCCACTGGCCGACATTCGCAACATTTCTCGCGTGCATGCCGTCGTTCTACGTGGGCGGTATCTGGACAGCGCCTGGGTGTCGTCCACTCTTCGCTCCGTAAAATGATGGACTCGCGTTTCCGTATCCTCGAATCCGAAGCGCGGAGCATCCTGACGGAGACGTCGGGCTTCATCGCGGAGGCCGGATTTACGCACTCACTGAGTCCGGCGCGCAACTGCACCTTCGCCTGTACCTATTGTTACGTCCCCACCATGGGGATTTATGGAGGATTGAAACCGGAGGATTGGCGACGGTGAGGCCAATTCACAACTTACAAGTCGAATGCACCGGAACTGCTGGCGCGCGCCGTACGGCCGCACCATATCATCTACTGCTCGCCATTGGTGGATCCGTATCAGCCCGCTGAAGAGTCGGAAAGAATGATGCCCCGGTTGCTGGAGGTGCTTGCGGCCCGTCCTCCGCGGGTGTTCACGATTCAGACGCGAGGGCCTATGGTCCTTCGCGATCTCGACCTCATTCGCGCGCTGGCGCGCCGGACCAAAGTCCGCGTGAGTTTCTCCCTGACTACCAATCGCGAGAGCGTCCGGAAATTGTACGAGCCGCACTGCGCACCGTTCGAAGAACGCCTTCGAACACTCGCCGCGCTTCACGAGGCCGGGATCGACACTTATGCGACGCTTGCACCGCTGCTGCCCTCCGATGTAGAAGAATTGACGGCGGCGGCCATGGCTGTTACGGATCGCGATCTCGTAGGAGATCCTTTGCACGTGCGCGCCGTCAAACCACACGGGGCGACAACGCGTGACGCGGCGCATCGAATCGCGGCAAAGCACGACCACGCCGTCTGGTTCAAACCCGAATTTCAGGCGCGTATAGTGGAGACAATCAGGAGTGTGGCGGAAGCGGCGAACCGGCGCTTCGCTACCGGACCGGAGGGCTTTTCATGGCTGGCACAGGACTGCTGACGGCGGCTGCAGGTATTCTCGACCGCCTCGGAATACAATCCGTGAACTCGGGCGCATGCTGCGGAGATTGGATGGTGCGGCCCGGCGGGGGCGAACTGGTTTCTGTCAGCCCCATCGACGGCAGCGAACTTGCGCGCGTCCAGATGGCGGGCGAGCAGGAGTATGAAGAGGTAGTCTCGCACGCTCACGAAACATTCTTGAAGTGGCGAATGGTTCCGGCGCCGAAGCGCGGCTTGATCGTGCGCGAAATCGGTGACGAACTCCGGCGGGCGAAAGAGGATTTGGGCGCGCTTGTCACGCTTGAAATGGGCAAAATCCTTGCCGAGGGGCTCGGTGAAGTTCAGGAGATGATCGATATCGCCGATTTTGCCGTCGGCCTGTCGCGCCAACTCTACGGCCTGAGTATGCACAGCGAGCGGCCGCTCCACCGCATGTATGAGCAATGGCACCCGCTCGGCGCAATCGGCGTTATTACTGCGTTCAACTTCCCGGTGGCGGTGTGGTCCTGGAATGCGCTGATCGCGCTCGTCTGCGGCGACACGGTGGTGTGGAAACCTTCCAGTAAGACTCCGCTCACCGCGATCGCCGTCCAGCAGATATGCAATCGTGTGCTCGCGCGGCATGGCTGGACCGGCGCCTGCAATCTTATAATCGGTTCGGGACGCACCGTGGGCGACCGCATGCTGAACGACCGTCGGCTTCCGCTGATCAGCCTCACGGGCTCCACCGTGGTGGGGCGCGATGCAGCGCGGATCGTCGGCGGACGGCTCGGGCGGACGCTGCTCGAGTTGGGCGGCAACAACGGCATCATTGTAATGAACGACGCGAACCTCGATCTCGTCGTGCGTGCGGTAGTGTTCGGCGCGGTCGGCACGGCAGGGCAGCGATGTACGACAACCCGCCGCATATTTCTGCACCAATCGATCGTCGCAACCGTGATCGAGAGGTTGAAGTCGGCCTACGCGCAGGTACCGATTGGCGATCCTTTATCGGCGGGTACACTGATGGGCCCGATGGTGGATCAAGGCGCGGTGCGGGACATGATGAATGGACTCGACCAAATTCGCCAGCAGGGCGGGGTAGTCCTGTACGGCGGAGAGAAGTTGGATCGTGAAGGCGGGTGTTACGTCCGCCCGGCGCTCGTCAAAGCTCACGCGTCGATGCCCATTTTGCAGGAAGAGATATTCGCCCCGATCCTTTATCTTCTCGAGTTCGACAACCTCGATGAGGTGCTCGAGTGGCACAACAATGTTCCACAAGGCCTCTCGTCCGCAATGTTCACGACGAACGTGATCGCGGCCGAGACGTTTTTGAGCGCACGCGGAAGCGATTGCGGCATCGCAAACATCAACATCGGAACCAGCGGAGCCGAGATCGGCGGCGCGTTCGGCGGTGAAAAGGAAACCGGGGGCGGCCGGGAGTCGGGCAGCGACGCATGGAAAGCCTACATGCGCCGTCAGACGGTGACCATCAACTGGTCTTCGGAACTGCCGTTAGCACAGGGTATCGAGTTCGAACTGTAACACTGCCGAGTTGTTTGGGACTACCGGCCTCAGGCTCGACGACAGTTTTTCGCCGCCTGCCCGCGAATGGCACGCGTATTCGCAGTACCCGCTCGCGATTTCTTTCCTCCGTCAGGTTTCGGCGGGCCCGCAGAAGATCATCGAGCGATACCATGCCGGCGAGGCGCGCCTGCTCGTCCACCACCGGCATCCGTGTGAATCCGGACGCGGCTATTCTTTCTACCACCACTCGCAGCGGTTCATCGGCCGACGCGGTAACGACGTCCTCACAGGCGAGCTCGCGCATTGAGACCCCGAATTGATCGCCTTGTCCGATGAGTTTCTGAATGTGTTTGCGGGTGATGATGCCGACGATCCGGTTTCCGGCCTATACGATCGGATAGAGGTGCTGGCCGCGCGGCCCGAGCGTCGGATTGAATCCCACCAGCGCCTCCTCCAATGTAGTTGCCGCATCGAACGCGACCACATTCGATCGCATTACTTCGCGGACGAACTGGATCTCCAGAGGGTCCACTGCATATTCGCGGCGGAGATGGAACCCGCGCCGGCTCACCTTCTCGGTGAGTATCGACCGCTTCAACGTCAGCACTGTGAACCCGTGGGCAATCGTCGCAGCAACCAGCAGCGGCAATAAAACATTCAGGTCGTGCGTCAATTCCACCGCGAACACGACGCCCGTAAAGGGCGAGCGCATCGTGCCCCCGAGAATGGCACCCATACTGACCAGTGGCCAGAAACCCACGCCTTCCGCCGGCAGGAACATCGCCTCGATACCGCCTAGTGTAGTGTCCCACAAATAGCTGGACAAGAAATCAACCATGGGTCATAATCAGTCATGCCCCGCCTCGTCGAGCCCCTCGTCCTGTCAGTGGACCAGTCCAGCGAACTCCAACGCTGGGTGGGAGCCTTGGGAACTCCACAACAGGTAGCGCTACGTTGCCGCATTGTCCTGGCACTTGGCGCTGGCAAAACGGAGATGGCGGTCGCCGCTGAGAACGGCGTGAACCGTAAGACGGTTCGTCTCTGGCGTGACCGCTTCCGTGGCGGCGGGCTCCAGGCGCTTTGGGAGATTGCTCCAGGCCGGGGCCGGAAGCCGAGTTACGACGCAACTCGAATCAAGGCCGTCATTGATGCCACTCTGCAAACCAAACCCAAAGGAAGCACGCATTGGAGCTGTCGGACGATGGCGGTGGCGCAGGGGATCGGCAAGTCCAGCGTGAGCAGGATCTGGCGTAGCCACAACCTCAAGCCACATCGAACAGAAACGTTCAAGCTGTCACGTGATCCCAGATTCCTCGAGAAACTCACGGATGTCGTCGGTCTTTATCTGAATCCTCCTGATCAGGCGATTGTGCTTTGCGTGGACGAGAAGAGCCAAATTCAGGCTCTGCAACGCACCCAGCCCGGGTTGCCGCTGAAAAAAGGGCGCTGCGGCACCATGACCCATGACTACAAGCGACACGGAACGACGACTCTGTTTGCGGCGCTCGATGTTCTCGCCGGTAAAGTCATCGGCGACTGCTATAAGCGTCACCGCCACCAGGAGTTTCTGAGGTTCCTGCGCCGCATCAACCGCGACTTCTCCGGCAAGGCGCCGCTGCACCTGGTGATGGATAATTACGGCACCCATGGAACGCCCGAGGTGAAGGACTGGCTCAACCGACATCCCCGCTTCAAGGTGCACTTTGTCCCAACCAGTTCCAGTTGGCTGAACCTGATTGAACGTTGGTTCGGCGAGTTGACCAGCAAAAGAATCCGCCGCGATTCCTTCTTGAGCGTCGATGACCTGATCGCCGCCATTAACGAATTTCTCGTCGCTTGGAACGAGAAACCCAGACCCTTTGTCTGGACGGCCACCATCGAATCCATAGTCAGCAAACTCGCGCGCTGCAGCCAAACCCTTGAACAGATCCAACCCGGTTGCACGGCTCCAAAGACCCGTAAACGAAAGACCAGCTAATTCGGGGACACTACACTAGTATTACTGTGTTATAAAATACTGAGGCGCAAGCGTTTAACGCTCCGCTATATTCTGAGAGGGAGATGGGTACCCCTTCCTCCGCGTTCGGACAGTGTGCCGAGGAGATTCACCGCCTTGTGTCTGCCGCGGCGGTACAACATCGGCCGATCACGGCTCGGTACGAGGGCACGCGAAGGCTATTGTGCCCTCATGTGCTGGGCTACAACCAACCCGGTGAGTGGCGGGTGTTCTGCTTTCAATATGGGGGAGAAACCAAGGACGGACCATTGCCGGCCAACGGTGCTGGTATCTGGCGATGCCTGGCGCTGGAAACTCTCGTTCGTGGAAGTGTTGGAGGCTCCCTGGCACACCGAACCTCATGCTCCTCAACGTTGTGTAGAGCACGTCGAGTTAGACGCCGACGACTATCCCGGCGGCGATCCGCAGAACGGACAGTGAGGTAGTTGCTGCACCAGTTGGCGCGCGATCACGATGTGGAGCGTGGCGATCGAGCGTGGATTATGTCGTTCGGGGCGGACTCGGCGATCCTCTCGGGCGGAAGTCCGGCGGCAAGTCCGGGGCTGATAGTCCAACATGGCCAGCGCGGACGGAGGGGGAAAAACGGTTCCGCTCGCTGATCAGGAACCCATAAGCGGCGATGCACAACGTGGCGTGATGGTGAAATCCGCGCCAACTCCGTCCTTCATAGTGGCCCAACCCCAACTCTTGCTTCAGTTCTTCATAGTCACGCTCGATGATCCAGCGGTGCTTGGCGATCTTTACCAGAGACTTCCGCGAGGTCTTCTCCGGCAACGTGGATAGCCAGTATTTCGTCGGCTCCGATTCTTTCTTGGGCCATTCGATCAAAAGCCATTCTTCCGGGCGCGGCGCCGTTCGCTTTTCATCGCGGTGTGCCGGACGCACCCGGACGGCGGCGAAACGAGAGCGCAAAGCCTCTTGACTGCCGGGACGCCAAGCAATGTCCTTCCAAGCCGAAGACGGTAAACCGAGGGCCAGCTGCTTCACCGAAACAGGCTGATGATTAGCGTCGCGTTGCAGGCGCTTGGGTGTGGCTCCACGGCCCGGCTTTCGCGGCGGAGCCGGCAAAGGCTGTTCTCCCGGCTCCCAGACGGTTGTCGAAGACTCGATGCCCACCACATAGGTCAGCCCGAGCTGGGTGAGGGCCGTGCGAAAGGGTGTGCCGTTTCCATAACCGGCATCTGCCAGTACCACGCCTACGGCAATCTCCTGCTCCAGCGCCTTGCGGATCTGTTGGAGTGCAATCTCCGGTTTGGTCTGAAACTCTATCCCTTCCGGAACCCCCGCCAGTTGGCGCCGCTCCGAATCCTGGCACCATACCTCCGGTAGATAGAGCCGCCAAGCGACAGGCAGACTTGCACTCCAGGTACTCACCGACAAACTCACAGCGGCCTGGCAGTTATCGTGTTTGCCGATTTGACCGCAGTACTGCCGAGCTACCCCTACGGAATGCTTTCCCTGCTTGGGAAAACCCGTATCATCCACAATCCACGCCACTACCGGACCCTGTTTTTGCATGGTGGGAAGCACATACCGCCGCACCTCGGCCAGCATCTCCTCGTCGTTCCAGGGTGCGTCCGCCACCAGGTGATGGAGCGACTGATGCATGCGACGACAATCGTTGGGAGCCAAGCGGGCAGCCATTGGCTCGACGCTCTTGCGCTCACCAGGCAATAACAACCCCTTGCAGTAATTCTTCAGGGGAGTGTGCCGGTCGGCGTGCCCCGCGGCGTTAGCCAGACCCTCGATATATGCCGCGAAGCGCCTCTGTTGGGGGCCTGGCGAAGAGAGGCGTGATCCCACGAAAACAATTCTATATCAAATTGTTCGTTTTTAACACAGTAATACTAGAGCGCCGCCCATCATCAGCAGCGGCGCCAGCACACCACCGGATGTGCCGGAACCGAGCGAAACGGACCAGATGATGGACTTCACGATCAGAATGCCCGCGATAGTCGCGCCCGCAACATTGCCTTGAACCAGCGCCCGGATCGTGTCGTAGCCCACGCCCAGCGCCTGCGGAAAGATCAGTCCACCGGCGCCGATCACGACCCCGCCGATCGCCGGCCACCACATCCAGTGGATGGGCAGCCGCTGGAATGAATCCTCAGCGGCGTACACTGCGGCGGTCAGCAGCGCGGATAAGACACCGGCCAGAATTCCGGCAACGGCGCACCCGAGCAGTCCTTCGGGACCGATGAAGACGGGGTGCGGCGGAGCAGCAAAAATAGGTCCTACTCCGATGATGTAGCGCCTCGCCGCCCCGGCAGCCGCGCTTGCCAATGCCACCGGGATCATGCTGCGCGGTTTCCATTCGAACAACAGCAACTCCACAGCGAGCAGAACAGCCGACACCGGCGCGGCGAAGGTAGCCGACATCCCAGCGGCCGCCCCAGCCACCAGCAGAGTCTTGCGCTCGGCGCTGGTCAGCCGGAAGAATTGCGCGATCATCGAGCCGAACGCGCCGCCCGTCATAATGATTGGCCCCTCGGCTCCGAACGGACCTCCCGACCCGATCGAAATCGCCGCGGAGATCGGCTTCAGAATCGCGAGGCGGGGCTGTACGCGGCTTCCGTTGATCAGGATCGCTTCGATGGCCTCAGGGATACCATGGCCTCGAATACGTTCTGAACCGTACCGCGCCATCAGTCCGATGATTACGGCCCCGGCCACCAACGCCGCCGCAAGGCCCAAATGGTTGGCCGCCGGCGACACGAATGCCGTACTCCAGCGCTGATAATAAAAGAGGTTCGTGAAAAGGCCGATCAGTTTTAGCAGCGCCCACGCGATATATAGGAAGCCATCACTCCGATCAGAATGGCCAGCGCGGTGATGGGGATAACCCGGACGTCCGTTGTGAAATCACCGAGGCGGAGAACCTCGGCCGCCTTGCGCATCATTCCTCCTCCCTCATAGCGGCAGCGGCCCGGACCACCCGTCGCAGTGCCCGCGCCAGGTCGGGCCCGGCCGTTTCTAGTTCGCGATGGTGCGCCGCCGTGAGTTTCGCCAGCATCGCTTCTCCTTTGCTCGTGAGCCGTATCAGGACACCGCGCGCGTCGTCGGGGTCGGGCATGCGTTCGACGATGCCGCGAACCTCCAGCCGGCTGACCAGTTCCACCGTGCTGTGGTGACGCAGGAATAGCCGCGACGCCAATTCGCGGATCGAGGCCTTGGGCCCGTCCGGCAATCCCTTCACGGCGAGCAAAAGCTGGTGCTGCTGCGGCTCGAGCGCCGCGGTGCGGGCTTCGGATTCGCTGAAATGCAAAAAACGGCGGAGTTGATAACGAAACTCCGCCAGCGCTTGATAGTCCGCTAGGGACAAGGCCGGCGATCTACTCACAATAATATCGTATCACGATATATTTTTTTCAGCCGATTCGTTGCTGCCCCAGAGTGCGCGCCATCATCCAATACAGGAATGTCGGTCTATGACGAACGCCGCGAAGATCTCGAGCGGCATGAATTCATGATGGGAGTCGAACGCGGCCGTCTCGCCGTCACACTCGACCTGCTGACGGACGCGATGGTGCTCGTCGGGCAGCACGGCGTGTATTGCCAGAGCGCGCGCCAACCGGGCAAACCCGCCATGGACATTCAGATGATCACGAAATTGCTCGAAGATTCTAAGGAACTCGTGTCGAGCGTGATGGCCGAAATTAAACGGCAGCGCGCCGCCGGTCCCTAGCCGAAAATGCGTTTGAAGAAATCGCCGAACCGCCAGTGACGGCCCGGACACCGCGGCCATGGTGCAAAACCGAGCACGTCGGTCTTACGCTGCACCCAGATGCCAACGGGCTCGTTGTTTGGAACCTGCAGCGTCATCACGACGCCCTCGCCGCAGGCGTCGACATTGACGACTCGGGCTCCTTGACCACCGGCGTACTGCCCTTTCGGACCCCAATCCTCCATGAACTTGTCGAATCCATAATCGCGGCAGGGAGTCTCGGGAGTGCAACCCCACATGTGGTATGCATCCTGGTATTTGCCCGCGCGGACAGCATCCAGGAAGTGGCTGACTGCTCGTTTTTCGCTGAAATTTCTGAAGAACAGGAAGAGGAGAAGCGCCACGGCGAGAGTGACCCCGGTGACGATCAGAATTTGTTTGGTACGGCGCTCGCGCTTCTGTTCCGCAACTCCGTACGTATCCAGATAGCCGGCCATAGCAGGTGACCAGGGGCGCGGCCGGGGAGGCCCCGCCCGCCGCTCTTATTTTACCGGTTTTGCCGGAGTGGCTGCGGGCGCCGAACTCGCAGCGCCGCCTGCCGGGTTGGCCGTGTCAAATGCCTTCACGGCATCGTCCGTGATTTCAAGAGCGGGCTTGTAGTAGAACGCATTCGTGACGTCCACAACCACATCTATGCTCCGCTCTTCGGCAATCTTCTGCACGACGGCGTGCATCTGCTGGCTGGCCTTCTGCAGGATGTCGTTCCGTTCGCGGTCGACTTCGGCTTGAAGGTCTTCGCCTTTTCGCTGGTACTCGCGCTGAAGGCGCTGGCCCCGGATCTGGAGATCCTGTTGTTCCTGGGGAGCCACTTTCCCGCTCGCCAACTTCATCTGTACGTCTTGGATTTCCTTCTGGATTCCTTCCAGTTCGGTCGTCCGCGGCTTGTATTTCGCTTCCAAATCGGCTTGCGCCTTCTTGATTTGGGCGGTCTCCACGATTGCTCGCTGAAGGTTGATGATGGCGACCTTCGATTGCGCGGCAGCCACACCGATCGAGAAAACGAGTGCGCAAGAAATCGAAAGCGCGCCGGCGAGATGTTTACTGAACATTGACACTAAACCTTTCCATAACAGCGCGAGTCCGGATGCGGTGCCCCGGTTGGCGCGCCTGAACGGGTTATCCGAGTACGCCGAGAATCTCGTCCTCTCGCACGATCAGGTACTCTTCTCCATCGATCTTCACTTCTGAACCGGAATACTTGCCGAACAGAATCTTGTCGCCGGCCTTTACGTCGATGCTGACACGCTCGCCGTTATCCAGCAACTTGCCATCGCCAACCGCTACTACTTCACCCTCCTGCGGCTTTTCCTTCGCATTATCGGGAATGTAGAGCCCCCCACGCATTTGTTCGGTCTCCTCAATGCGCCGGACGAGAACACGGTCGTGAAGCGGACGAAGATTCATGACGAAACTCCTTTGTTCGTGTCGGATCGACACCACGAGATGGACTCACAAAAGTGGCGTCTTACCGATTATAACGAATGAGCCGAGTAGAACGTGGTGATATGCTGACGCCGTGATCCGTTGCCTTGAAGTCGGTAAGACGTACGGTGACTTCGTTGCGGTCCGTAATGTCTCTTTCGAAGTCGGGCCCGGGCGGATTTGCGCGTTGCTCGGTCATAACGGCGCCGGAAAATCCACGTTGCTCAACATCCTCTCCGGCTTGCTCCGGCCGAGCGATGGAAAGGCCGAGGTTGCGGGACACGATGTGACGGCGGACTCCATCGCCCTGAAGCGCGACCTCGGAGTTGTTCCCGAGACGCTCGCCCTCTTTCAGGAGTTGACGATCGAGGAACACCTGCGTCTCTCAGGACGGGTGTACGGCCTGCGATCCGCCGAGACTCGCGAACGCACGCGGCAATTGCTCCGTGTGCTCGATCTCGAAAACGGGCGCGGGACATTCATCAAGGACTGCTCCCACGGAATGCGCAAAAAGACCGCGCTCGCCGCAGCGCTGCTGCACAATCCGCGTGCCGTGCTGCTCGATGAGCCCTTCGAAGGCGTCGACCCCGTCACCGCCGATGCCATACGCCAACAACTTCGGACGATGGCGGAGCGCGGCATCACAGTCCTGCTGTCATCGCACATCCTTTCCATGGTGGACCGCATCGCCGATCAGATTCTGATTCTCCGGCGCGGCGTACTCGCCTGGAACTCGGAAACGGAGGACGTTCCCGGGTCTCTGGAGGAGCTATATTTCGAACTCGCTGAAACGCCTCCCGTTGAAGACCTGCCATGGCTGGGATCGCGGCAGTCCTGAGCGCCGTGGCTCGCGCCCAGTGGCGCAGCCTGCGCTCACTCGGATCGATTACCGGGAACAACTTCTTCCTCTTCGTTCTCCTGCTGATGCAGCAGCCCTCGAGCGCGATATTCTTGTCACTGCTGATCGGCGCGCTGATTCTGTTTCCCCTCTCGGCCGATCCTCTGCGAGCAGTGCCCAAAGAGCGCCTCGCGTTGTGGCCCTTCTCCCCTTCGAAACTGGCGGTGATCCGCATCGGCAGTGTCGTGCTCAGCCCAGCGGCATGGGTGGTGGCGGGATTGCTCGTGTGGGGAACACGCGCGGTGGTAGCGCTTCAGTTTGCCGTGCTAGTCGCCATAGTTCAACTCGGACTTGTACTCACCGACCGTTGGGGCCGCCGCGCGCCCCGGCTGAATCCGCTATGGTGGGTTCCGCCGATGCCGGGGCGCCTGGGCGGCCTCATCCGGAAAGACATACGCCAGATCCTGTGCACGCTCGACTTTTGGATTGCGCTGCTGCTCGCGGCCACCGGCGCTGGCTATCGATGGCTTGCCAACACGCCAGAACTCTCGGCCATGCCGGTGCTCTCCATCATGGTGGTGCTCGCACTCAGCACCATTGCCCAATGTCTGTTCGGCATCGATGGTCCGGGTGGCTTCGAGCGATATAGACTATTTCCAGTTCGCGGCTGGCGGTTTCTGCTGGCGAAAGATGCGGCGTTCCTTCTGGTGGCGACTCCGTTGGTGCTACCGCTCGATGTGGTCGCCGGGTTGACTGCCGCATTTGTCTCGCTCGCTATCGGACACGATGCGTCGGTGCGGCGTCCGATCGCACAGCAGCGTTGGCGATTCACGTCCGGGCGTCTGGTGCCGGTCGGCCTGATCCAGGCGATAGGCTTGTTCTCGGCCGGGATTGCGGCGAATCGATTCGACGGCCGGATGTGGATACTCGGCAGTGCCGCGGCCTGTGCGCTCTCCGCTATCATCTATGGATTCGTTCTCGACCGGAGGGCGCCGTGAAGGGTTATCGCGAAGATCTCGCGTACATCCACGATCAGGGGTTCGGCGATTTCGCGACGAATGCCGCACCCGCTCTGCTCGCTCTCTTTCGGCGGCATCGAATTCGTGAAGGGCTGGTGATCGATCTCGGGTGCGGACCCGGCCACTGGGCTCGCGAGTTGACACTCGCGGGATACGACGTTCTGGGCGTCGATATCTCACCGGCCATGATCCGCCTGGCCCGCCAGAAAGCGCCGCTCTCTCTCTTTCGCACAGGTTCGCTGCTGCGGGCACATTTGCCGCCGTGCGCGGCTGTCACCGCGATGGGCGAATGTCTGAACTACACGTTCGACCCGAGCGGTGGCGTTGAGCAGCTCTTTCACCGGGTGTTTCACGCGCTGCAACCGGGCGGTCTGTTCGTCTTCGATGTTGCGACTCCGGACCGCGTTCCCGCCGGCGGTCCCAAACGGAGTTGGAAGGAAGGTCGCGATTGGGCGGTGCTGGTGGAATCGTCGGGTGATCGAAAGCAGCGCACGCTTACGCGGCACATCGTCTGCTTTCGCAAGCTCGGCGGATCCTACCGGCGCAGCGAAGAAACGCACGTACTCCGGCTCTTCGACCCGCGCAAACTTTCGAACGCGCTGAAATCTGAAGGCTTCGAAGTGAGTCACGCACAGGCGTACGGCCGCCTGCCGATGCTCGCCGGCGTGCAGGCCTTCATCGCGACCAAGCCGCTCTCAGAATAAGCCCGGCCGACTTTTCGAAAGAAACAGCGGCCGGGCGCTATCGAACGGGTACGCTATTGCCGTGCGGTGTTCAAACCACTGGGATTCTCAACCAGCTTTCCATCCGGCGTGTACTGATCGGGCACCGGCGGCAACTTCGCAATCACGGGACACGATCCGATGCGTCTCCACTCTGAGTTTGCAAAGCCGATTGTCAGCCCAAACCCACCATCCTCACGCCATTCGAACCAATGTCCGCCGCCGCTCTTCACCGAACTGATCGACCACTTCATCCCGTCGTGACCAACGTCTCTGGCGTAATCGCCATGCATGAACACCTCATCGCCTTCCTGGTCGGCGATTCCGTTCCAGTCCGGAAATGTGGTGGATTGCCAGCGGTATCTCAGATGCGTTCCAACCATGCCGAGATATTCGAAACAGATGCGTTGTGTGGCGAGTTGCGTATGCACGGGCGAGGTATCGTCAAACGCGGTTACAGTCCAGAGATTGCCGCCCTTAACGAGATCAGGAGACGGCTGAGCATTCGCGACCGTTGACAGACCGAGCACGAGAAGTGCACAGGCCGCCAGTGAAGCACCAAGGTTACTGCGTAGATTCATGTTTCTCCTCCGAGAGTTTCCCCGCGCGGTTTCTCCGCGTCAGTGAGAGATGGTGACACTATCCTTAAATTCGTTTCATCTTTTCGCCTTTTCTCCATCGTGAGGAACTTGGCGGTATCCACACGTCCAGGCCCTCGCAGTAATAGAATCTGAATATCCGATTTGAAAGGAGCGTCTGATATGAGCGCCAACACAGTGTCGCGCCGAAAAATGTTGTGGAGCCTGGTGAGCGCGCCTCTCGCCGCCGCGGCCGCGGAGGTCAACAAGAACTCAGCGCCCAGCAGCCTGAAGATTACCGACATGCGTGCCGTAACCGTTGCTGCGAACTACGATTACCCGATTATCCGCATCGACACCAACCAGGGTGTATACGGATTGGGCGAGGTGCGCGATGCGGGCGTGAAGGGCATCGCGTTGATCCTCAAAGCGCATCTGCTCGGCAAGAATCCGCTGCAGATTGAGCCGGTCCTGCGGGACATCCGCCAGTTCGCCGGTCAAGGCCGAATGGGTGGCGGTTACAGTGCCGTCGACATGGCGTTGCACGATATCGCCGGCAAGGTCTACGGTGTTCCGGCCTATAGGCTGGTCGGCGCCAAGCAGCGCGACAAGATCCGCATCTATTGCGATACCACCGGCCACAAGGATCCGAAGATCTACGGTGAACGGATGCTCGAACGCAAGAAGATGGGCTTCACCTTCTTCAAGATGGACCTGTACACCAGCATGGTGGCCGACCGTCCCGGTGCGGTGCACCAAAACGGCGCAGCGACTGAGAAGGGTCTGAAGTATCTGTGCGAATACATCGAAGCGGTCCGTGACGCGATCGGGTGGGACCAACCGCTCGGCGCCGATCATTTCGGCCGCATCTCTGTGAACGATGCGATTCGCTATGCGCACGCATTTGAGCCTTATCAAATGGCCTGGGCCGAAGATTTCGTTCCCTGGACGAACTGGCGGGGACTGAAGCAAATCGCCGACGCGTCAACCACTCCTGTGCTGACCGGCGAAGACATCTTCGGTCTCGAAGAGGGTTTCAAGGACCTCATCGACAACCAGGCCGTGGACCTGATTCAACCCGATCCCGAAACGTCTGGCGCGCTGCTCGAAACGAAGCGGATTTCCGACTATGCAAACGATCGCGGCATCCCGACCGTCCTGCACTTTGCAGGTTCGCCGGTGGGGTGCATGGCTTCCGTTCACTTGGCATCCACATTGAAGAACTTCGTCGTAATGGAGAATCATGCGGTGGATATGCCCTGGTGGCAGGACCTCGTAACGGGCGTGGACAAGCCGATCGTTCAGAACGGCTACATTACCGTTCCCGAAAAGCCCGGGTTGGGCGTAGAGTTGAACGAGGCGGTGGTGAAAGAGCATCTTCGCTATCCCGGCTACTTCGAGCCAACGCCGATGTACGATGAACCGATCGTATCGGGCTTTCGGCGCGTCGGTCCTTGGCCGCACTACGATGAGGACGGAAAATGGTGCAACTGCGTGACGTACTGAAGCTGGCACTCGCTGCTGCGATCGTTGCCCAGGCAGCGGAACGGACCGTCGATCCGAGTTTCCTCCGGCGCTACGTCCCAGACGTCGAACCCAAAGCGAGCGATGTGACAACGGACACCTGCCACTATCGCCCGCTATTCGGCGCCGGCGATTCCGTCACGAGTATCGTTCGCGGTGTCGCGCGTTTCGGCGAAATGGCCATCGACGCCGGCGGCAAGTGCAACCCGGTGAGCCACGCAGCGGAAGAGCAAGTGTACGTGATAACCGCCGGAACCGGAACCTTGCATTATGGCGGCACGCAGGCGCCCGTGAAGAAGGACGATTTCATGTACCTGCCGGCGGGCATTTGTTCATGGACTCGAGAACACGGGCTCGTCGCGGGTTCGACTGTTCGTGATGGGGTTCAAAATTCCACCCGGAACCGCGCCGCCGTCCGCGCTTCAAATCGCGAATCTCAGCGAAGTGAAGAAGCAGACGGTCGGCGGGCATCCCGATTCGGTGCTGTACCAATTAATGATGGGTGCGACCACGAGCACTCGCGACCGAATCGCCGCTGGGCATGTGCTCACGAGCCTCTACGTGATGGAATTCGCACCGGGCGGAACCAATTTCCCGCACCATCACGATTCCGAAGAGGAGATCTACGTGGTGCTCGACGGTCATGGCGAAATGGTGGCGGGCAGCGGAATCGATGGCATCGAAGCGCGTTTTCCGGCCAAGGCCGGCGACGCCTACTTCTTCCGCCTGAATTGCACGGTAGGGTTCTATAACAACAAGGACGCGCCGTCGCACATCCTTGCAGTGCGCTCGCTTTACCCGCGCCGCTGAGGTACGGGCGGGGCCGGACGGAAACAATCGATTCGAATCTCCCGCGCTGAATGCGGAAGTTGCGATTCGACGATGCCCCGTACGATGGCGGGATCGCCGGAAGCCCGCAGATTGATTCTCAGTTCGTGCCTGCCCGCGGGCGATGCGTCGAGATCGCCTTCGACGTCCGGTTCATCTCCGTTACGGCAGACTGCGGCTTTGATGAACCCTTGCATAGTCCGGTCGAGCAGTTTCATATGCACGATCTCCACTTGTGCGCCGGTCAACGCCGCGTCGATTCGATCGAACAGCGGACCAGCGACCATAGGGGCCGACACCGCGGGCTCGCATTCGACGAGCGCTTCGCAATTGAGCCAGGCGAGAGCAGCCTCCGCGGCCGCATACACCGCATAGTCCACCTCGATCGTTTGCGATCCGGCACGAATACTGCCCGACAGAATCTCATCGAGCCACGCCTCGACACCGTGGCCCGTCCGCGCACTCAATCGCCGCCCTTTGCGGCCATCCTCCGGGTACAAGTCGGATTTGGTCCATGCCACGATATCCGCTTCCGCGAGTTGACGGTCGTACAGAAATCGCTGTGCCTCATCCGACGGCACCCGCCCCGGATCCACCAGCACGGTGAACGGCGCAACGCGATACCTGGAATCCTCGAGCAATGGCCGGATCACTGTAGCGGCTAAATCGGTGCAACTGCCGACCGGCTCAGCAAAGATCACCTGTGGATTCGTTTCCTCCACACGTTCCAGCGCGTCGATCAGGTCGGAGTAACGGCAGCAGAAGCATCCGCCCGTCACTTCGTCCGCGGCCAAACCCTGTTCGCGCGCCAACCCGGTATCCACCAGGGACTCTCCCTGATCGTTCAACACAACGGCAACGCGGATACCTCGCTCTTCGAGAATGCGGGCCGCTCTCAGAATGAGGCTCGTCTTCCCGGCGCCGAGGAATCCGCCAACCAGAACAAGGTGCGCGCGTTCGCTCAACCCTTCAACTCCAACTGCAACTCGTGCCCCTCGGCGAGCGTGACTCGATCGAATTGAAACACGGCGCGCGGACCGCGGCGCTCCACCTTATGCGCGAGCGCCTTGCCGTTCAACATCGCGGCGCTGGCGCCGGTGCCCGCTGCGATTTCGCAGGACGCGCACGGCAGCGACCCGGCAATCACTTTGAGGGAGAACTTCGTTCCATTCGCGGTCTTCGCCGTGGTGAAAGAACCCCAACCCGTGCCCGTCGACCAGAAGCATCGAAAGCTCGCCGAGTTCAAGCGAGGCACTGCCGACACCGCGCCGCTACGGCCGTTGTATGCGAAACCGCTCAGCGCCAGAACGTTGCTCCACGCCGACATGGCGCGCGCATAGTGATGTCCGCACTCCGGCTCGTCCCACGGATTCCGCTTCTCGCCATCGAACCGGGCGCGGGCGTGCGTAATGCACTCGATCCCCTCGCGCACCATGCCGGCGCGGATCATCAGCGCCGCTGCCGGATACTCGAGGCCGGTCCACACTTCCGCGTAATACGGGAACGGGATTCGCGGGCGGTCCGCCTTGCCGTAGTCGCACACGACGATTCCGGCTTCATCGTTCAGAGCGTACGTCCGTTGAACGTTGTCGTGATTTCCCAACGAACGCTTGTAGTTGTACTTGTAGATCGACTCGAGCGTCTTCCGAATCTTCCTCGGATCGAGAAGCGGACCGAGGCTCGCGACATCCGCGAGATACTGCCCGATGAGTTGATCCGCAAGGCAGCCTTCGCCGAGTTGGTACTCGGGCTTCTCGGTGTCGTCGGATCCCATTTCGCTGCGCAACGCGGGAGCGATTTTGTCCTTCGGTTCACCCTGCACTTTCTGGATGTAGAATTCCCCGTTGAACAGGTTCGCGTCGATCCATTTGCTGCCCGATTCGAACAGGCGCCTGTATTCCGCGGCCGAACTCTCGTCGCCCATCGCCTTCGCCATCTCCTCACAGGCGCGCAATCCCGCCAGGTAGTAGATACCGCATTGCGGGTTCGGACCGAAGAACTCGACGTCGTAGGTGTTGTGCTGCACGCCTTCGAGCACGCCGTCTCGGTCCGCATCCCAGCCGCCGGGAACCCAGGCGAATTCCAGCGATTTCTTTACGCGGGGCCACAGGTCGCGCATCCACGCGTCGTTACCTGATTGGATCCAATCGATATAGGCGTGAACAATCTGCCCCATCTGACCGTCGGCGGCGGCGAACCCGGAGCGGCCTTTGCCTTCGGGCAGCAACTGGCGGAAGTGAATGGCCCCGGCATCGTCCATCGAATAGCCGTACGACGCCTTGCGCAGCGAGCGCGCGAATGAAGGAAATACAAACGGTGTGGTGACTTCGTAATTCCAGACGTGCGTACAGTTGCCGAAACAGCACCCACGCTTATCGTTCACTCCCTCGAAACCGTGAAACTCCCCGTCCGCCGTTCGGAAGCTGGTGGTGGTCGCGAGCGTCGAGAGGTTCGCGGTCGCCGCATCTTTCACCGCCGGTGGAAGCGTGCTTTCGCGAATGACTGCCGCGAATTGCCGGGTTCGCGATTCGAGTTGCTTCAAATGCTGGGCTGCGTATTCGGCGGCCTCCCACGCATCCGCGAAACGGGTGGTGTAGTGATTGCCGATCACCGTGTGTTCATCGCCCTTTGGCGCCGACCAACCGCACCATTCCGGCGTTCGATTCGGGAAATGCCAGGCAACCAGCAGCGTGTAGTCCGCCGTCGAACCGGGCGCGATGGTCCGCTGCAAACATACCGAGCCGACGTTGTTCCGGGGATCCGGTTCGGTACCGAGTCTTCCATCGTCCGAGAAGTCGTCCCAGAACAGCATCGGCGGATTCCACCAGCGGCTTCTTGGCCAGCCGCGCCAATACGAAAGGCCGTCCGCGGCCGCATCCGCGAAGGCCACGACGATGCTTCCGCGCATCGGTTCCTGTTCGGGCATACCGCTGTTGCTGAATAGGAGGCCGGCGAGTTCTCCCGCCTGTTTGACTTCGCTGGTCCGCGAATCGACCGGCGTTGCGTCGGCCGCCCCGCGAGGCCGCTCCGGCATCGCAATCATGTTCTCGAGCGAGAAAGCAATCGATACGGCCGCCGGCGACCGGCCGGGATTCTTCACGCGATAACGAAGCACCGCCACCGGCAAACCCGATTCCTCCGGATCGTGTGGAATCACGGGCGAGAACGCGTCGAGCGAAACCTGGACCGGCAGCGAGCGGTCGTGAAAATCGATATGCGCGAGAGGATATTCGCCCGTGAATTTAGCTCCCTCCAGCCGCGACAGGCCGGGCACGTTGTCCGAACCAAGTCCCGACGATCCCTCGTAGGGCGGCAGGATACGCGCCTCCAGCACTCGCGCGACAGGCTTGCCGTTTCCTACCTTTGCCCAAATCGACGGAAATCCGTAGTTGGGACGATACCCCTTATTCGGGCGGTTGAAGATCTCCCAATCGCGGAGCTGTCCGCGTCCGCCGAGCGACACCGAGCCTGCCGAAACACCTCCCAGGGGAAATGCAATCATTGCGAGCTTGCGGCCTTCGAATACCCGCGGGTAGGCGACGTCGGAATTCCGAACAGCGGGCGCGGGAGTAGCGCTAGCCGAAGACGGAGCCGCACCCGGAGTCTGGGCAGCCGCACCCGCCGCAAATGCTGCGTTCTGAAGAAACGCACGACGCGGAGTACCGGATTTCGATTTCATGGGCGACTACTACTTTATCGCCGTCGGCGCGACACCGGCCGCCCATCTGGTCTATTCGTAACGAAGCGCCTTCATCGGATCCACGCGCGCTGCCCTTCGCGCAGGGACGATTGATGCCACGCCCGCGATTATGGTCAGCAGCAGAACGGCGCCAGCCAGGGTGCCTGTATCAGCCGGTGCAACGCCGAACAGAAGCATTCGAAGTATCCGCGTCGCCGCCAGGCTCAGCGCCAGCCCGAGGACGACGCCGGTTGCGGTGAGCACGATGCCGTCGCGGAGACTCTGCCCAATCACTTCCGATATCGAAGCGCCCAGCGCCATCCGGATGCCGATCTCGCGCGTCTTCCGCGTCACGTGAAAGCTCATGACCGCATAGAGCCCGATGGCCGCCACCAGCACAGCCACTATGCCGAATGACCCCAGGAGGACGAGGATCAGCCGGTCGGTCCACAGCGACTGTTCGAACTGTCCGCGGAGAGTGCGGGCGTCGAATACCGGTAGATTCCGATCGATCTCGCGCACCGCCCGGCGAATTGGTTCGGCCATTGCTTCAGGATTCTCCGTGCGCACGTGAATCGTCATCTTCCCCGCGTAGGATTGTGCGACTGGCAGATAAAGGAATGGACGGTCGATATCGCGCGCGCTCCGATACCGCATGTTCTCCGCGACGCCGACCACTTCCCAAACCGCCGCCTCATCTCCGATCTGAAACGTCTGCCCGATCGGATCCACGGTCGGCCACAACCTGCTTGCCAGCGTTCGGTTGACGATCGCGACGCCCGGCGATCCACCCGTATCCGATCTCCGGAAATCGCGGCCCCGAATTAGCGCCACGCCGATCGTTTCAAAATAGCCGGGACTTATGAGGTTCATATCGGTTTCCAGCGGTGGTTGTCCCGGTACGTGCGCCCGACCGAGACTGAATGCCGACTCCCCGAACGGCACCATCATCGCCAGCGCCGCGGTCCGCACGCCCGGAATGGCTGACACTCGCTCCACCACCCGATTCATCACGTCCAGACCGCGGACCTTGTCATAGCCGTTCGCTCCAGGGTCAATGGACGCCAGCTCCACGGAATCCAGACTCACCCGCGGATCGGAGGCCTTCAGGTTCGCATAGCTCCTCGCCAGCAGCCCCGCCGAGACGATCAGCAGCAGACCAACCGCGACTTGCACCACCGCCAAAGCGGAACGCAAACGCGATTTGCCTCCAGCGACGGACGTTTCGCTCGCGTTCAGGACGCGCATAACGTCGAGCCGCGTTGCTGCGAGCGCCGGCATCAATACAAATGCGACGGTGCTAACAACGGCCAACGCCACGCTGCAAGCAACAACGCGCACATCGGGGTGAAAATCCATTTGCAGGTCCATGGCTCCCATCGCTGGGAAAAGCTTCTCGAGAGCCGCTGTCGTCCATAGCGTGACCACCAGTCCCGCGACAACGGCCATCGCGGACAACAGTAAACCTTCGACGAGCATTTGCCGGATAATTCTCCAGCGTGCCGCCCCGAGCGAGGTTCGGATGGCGATCTCGCGCTGCCGTGCACTCGCACGGGCCATCAGCAGATTGGCTACGTTCGCGCAAATAATCAGAAGTGCGAGCCCTGCCACCGCCACCAGGATCGCCAGGAATGTGATTGCCTCGCCCGCATCGCCTCCGGTCGGCGAATAGCGTTCCAGAAGAAACTTCTTGTCTTTGTTCGTGTCCGGATACGCGGCTGCGAGTTGTCTCCCGATGCCGGCGATCTGGGCGGCCGCTTCGCCCGTCTTCACCTCGGGTTTCAAACGACCGATTATCGACACCCAACTGGCATCGCGGATCGTCGCGAGTTTCTTGCCTCGGCCCAGATCCTCATGCACCGAGAGGGGAACCCAGATGTCGGCTGCGATATCGATGAGGACACTGCGAAAGGCGTTTCCGACGACGCCGATAATCGTGAATGGCCTGCCATCGATGGTTATGTGCTTTCCGATTACCGCGGGGTCGTTGTTCCACCGCGAATTCCATAACGCTTCGCTGATCACAGCTACAGCGTCGCGCCCGGCATCGTCAGCAGTCTCGAATAACTGTCCGGCAGCGGCACGCGCTCCAATCACGTGGAAGAAATCGCCGGTGGCGAGACCGCCTGCCACCCGGTCGGTCCTGTTCCCATCGGAAAGGCTCATCGGTAGAAAGTCAAATCCGGCGATTCCGCTTAGCACGGTGTTGTAACGCGCTATGTCGCGAAAGTCCGGAAACGATTGATTCCCGCTCCAGCGGCTGCCGCGAATGCTCTTGCCGACGAGCACCAGCCGGTCTGCTCCGGCGATACCGGGCAGCGGCCGGACGAGGATCGAGTTCACCAAACTGAAGATTGTGGCGTTTGCGCCGAGTCCGATCGACAGCAGCAGCACCGCGGAGATCGCGTAGCCCGGGGACTTGGCCAGGCTCCGGATAGCAAATCGCACTTCCTGCGCAGGCACGGGCTGGGCCAACGCACTTTACGTGCCGCGGCTAAGTGTCAGGTTTCTCGACAAGGATGATGGACGGGGCGTTCGATCGCGGGATGCGGTGTTCACAGCGGGACATCGGGTGACCGGCTGAGGACGACCGGTCACCCAATAGCTGCTCAGTTTTGGAAGACGCCGGCCTTCTTGAAGTCGCCGGCCTTTACGATGCTCAATGCCGTCGGGTCGACCCGGCGCCGGAACACATCGTTGATTTGCGCGGGCGTCAGGGCTTCCACTTTCTTATCCAAATCAGCGGTCCATTGCATGGTTCGACCGTCGTGCTCGTGGCTGGCCAGAATATGGACGAGCGTCTGATCCTGCGAAAGCTGGATCTTCTGCTGTTCCAGCCATGATTTCTTGGCAGCGGCGATCTCCTGCTCGGTGAACCCATTCTTCGCGATCTGCTGGAGTTCGTCTTTGAAACTCGCCTCCACCTTTGGCGCGTTTTGCGGAGCCGCGATCGCGTAGCCAACGAACAACGATCCGTCATCGTCGGTCGAGGGCCTGAACTGACTGCCCGCGCCGTAGCTCAGCCCTTCCTTGCTACGGATACGCGTGAACAATCGCGAACCCGCCGAACCGCCGAGAATGTAATTCGCCAGCGTCATCCCAGGCATGTCCGGATCTGTGTCAACCATCTTCACCAGCATGGCTGCCGCGAACATAGAGTTTTGTTTATCCGGCGTCTCGATCTTCTCGTTCACCGGCTCGATCTTCTTGTACGGAGTCAGCACGCGCTGATACGGGCTCGGGCTCTTCCAGTCGCCGAAGAGTTCCTGGGCAAGTTTCGCCACCTGATCCTTCTCGAACTGTCCGGACACCACGAACTCGCCGTGGTCCGCCCCGTAGAATTGCTTGTAGAAAGCGCGCGCCTGGTCGAGCGTGACGGCATTGAACTCCTCCACCTGTTCGGGTACGGTGCCGACGTAACGGACGTCCCCTTTCGGGTAAGGACTCATGTGCCGCTGAACGGTCAGCATCGCCAGCATCTGTGGTTCGCTCTTCATGCTTTCGTACATCGCGAGCCGTTGCTGGCGGACGGGCTCGAACTCGTTCTCCGGGAAAGACGGCTCACGAAGGATCTCCGCAACCAGGCGCAAAGCTCCCGGCAGGTTCGCCTCGGTGGTCTCAATCGAAGCCGAGGCGCTCGTGGCGCTGCCGTTCACGTTGATGCGTGCCTTCAAGTGGTCCATCTCGTCCTGAATCTGCTGGCGCGACTTGTTCTTTGTCCCGCGCATCAGCAGCGATCCGGTCATGCTCCCGACAGCATCTTTGCCGAAAAGCGACTTCTCGTCCCCGAACCGTAAGGTCACCAGCGCGACTACCGTGCCGCCTCGCGTCTTCTTCGGCAGCAGAACGACCTTCATGCCATTGGCGAGTTTCGAACGGCTGATCCGGTTTTCGATGTTGGCCGGCGTGGGGTCGAACGCCTCACCCTGCGCGATGGCTTCGCCGCCCTTGTAGTCCTTCAACTCCTTAGCGACGTCGGGAGTGGGCGGAATCTCTGCGCGATCCGGATTCTTCGTCGGGACGAATTCGCCGAGCGTGCGGTTCGAGGGCTTGTAGTAAGCCTTTGCGACACGGACCACATCTTCTGGAGTGACCTTCTTGATCTGATCGCGATTCAGGAACATCAGCCGCCAGTCGCCAAGCGCTGCCCACTCGCTGATGATGATCCCGATCATCTGCGAGTTCGTAAGGCTAAGGTCAATCTGTTTTAATATGCGGGTCTTGGCGCGATCCACCTCTTCTTTCGATGGGGGTTCGTTCACCACGCCTTCCACCGTCTTCAATAGCATCTGCTTGGCATCGTCGAGCGACTGATCCTCGCGGACTCGCGCATTGGCAATCGCAAACCCGGGGTCATGGAGTTCTTCGTTCCCCATTCCGACCGAAGCTGCTTTCTTGTTGTCGACTAATGCCTTGTAGAGGCGCCCGGAAGGGTTGTCCCCGAGAATTGAGCTCAAAACATCGAGTGCCGCCGAATCCGGGTGAGAGCCCGCCGGGATGTGATACAACACCATCACGCCTTGAACGTCGCCGACCCGCCGGAGTGTCACAGTCCGTTCTCCGTCTTGTGTCGGCTCGACCGTGTAGGTACTGTCCAGCTTTCTTGCCGGGCGCGGAAGCTTGCCAAAAAACTCGGCGATCCACGCCAGGGTCTTCGGTGTATCGAACTGGCCGGCCACCGTCAGTACGGCGTTGTCCGGCTGGTAATACTTCTGATAGAACGCCTGCAGATTCGTGTAGCGTACGTTCTCGATGTCCGATCGCGCCCCGATCGGGGATTTACCGTAGTTGTGGAACGTGAACGCCGCCTCGAGTGTGCGCTGGAAGAGCATCCGGTCCGGGCTGTTCTCGCCCATCTCGAACTCATTGCGCACCACGGTCATCTCGGGTTCCATAACCTCTTTCGAGATGAGCGCGTTTACCATCCGGTCTGATTCGAGGTCGAGCGCCCACTTCAAATTCTCGTCTGTCGCGTTGACGGTCTCGAAGTAGTTGGTGCGATCGAAATACGTGCTTCCGTTGAATTGCGCGCCGTGATCGGTCAATTCCTTTTTCACATCGGTGCGATTCTTGGTTTTGATAAACAGCACGTGCTCCAGCAGGTGCGCCATGCCGGTTTCGCCATATCCCTCGAACCGGGATCCGACAAGATAGGTCATGTTGACCGTCACCTTCGGCTTCGACGGGTCGGGGAAAAGAAGGATACGGAGTCCGTTGTCGAGCGAGTACTCGGTGATTCCTTCCACCGAGGTCACTTGTTGGATGCCCTTGGGAAGGGCTTGCGCGAAGCCGGCCGCGGTAAAGATCGTCGCAACCAGCAGAATCAGCACACTTCTGCGATTCATAGGCTTTTGTTAGAAACAGAGACGGCTAACTCGGATTATAGCAACGCGTGTCTAGAAGATTATTGAGACACCACTAATTTGTGGGTTTGTGAGCCCGCACACAACTGTGCGCCATTGACATGTTCCGCACATGTTTCTATGCTCAGGACATGGCCAAGATGATCCAGGTTAGGAATGTGCCGGATGACGTGCACCGCACCCTGAAATCGCGCGCAGCGCGCGAAGGCATGAGCCTGTCCGATTTCATCAAGAAGGAACTGGAGCATGCAGCGGGGCGGCCGAGCATGCAGGAGTGGCTGGACCGCACACAGCAGGCGAAGCCGATGCCAGCCAAAATAGACGCTGCACGGGTAATACGTGAACTGCGCGACGCGCAATGATCGTTCTAGACGCCTCCGTAGTTGTCGAGCTTCTCACCAACGGTACTCTGGCCGATACCATCCGAAAGGAGCTCGCCGGTTGCGACGAGTTTTTCCTTGTTCCGCATTTGATCGACGTTGAAGTCGTAAGCGCGCTCCGAAGGCTGGCCGGGAACCAGCGAATTGACGCTCACCGGTCCGCGGAATTTCTGGCGGGACTCGCGGCACTGCCGGCGGAACGTTGTCCGCATGCGCCACTGATCGGCCGCATGTGGGAACTGCGTCACAACTTTACCGCCTACGACGCAACCTATATCGCGCTGGCGGAGGCCACTGACTCCACCCTCTACACCTGCGATGACAAACTGCGCACCGGGCATCAAGCGCGGGTCGTTTTGTTCACGTCGCAATAGTGCGGGCGCCAGCGGAGCCGCCTGCACAGGTCAGTAGCTCGGTTCCCCTCGGAACATCATGTCGCTTAGCCGGAACTCTGCAAACCGGAACGGAGCTCCTGACCCCGGAACATACAACTCGAACGTCAACGTCCGGTCCCCCTCGCGAACCTCCCTAGGAAAAACGAGTCGCACGTAGGGATCGGTGCTCGAGGGTGGAAAGCTTCCCACCACGCGGTACTGCCGTTTGCCGATTTTCAGCCGGCTATCCTCCTCCATTCGCCGGGTTTCCTCACCATCCAGAAAAGCTTCCGGCTTCAGCGCTGACACCGCGATGACAATGTACTTCCCCGCGTTCTCCACCAGGTACTCGCGATACTCGTCCCAGGATGGGTCCGACGACGACACGCGCCGCGCCGCACGTATCCGGTTCTCTGCTTTCTCCACAGGCGCTGCAGTAGCGATGAAAGCCTGCAGCGGAGGCGCCGTGCTCTTCGGGCCCGCATCCAGACGCTGCGCCCACGGGGAGTCGGTGAGAATCGTCCGAGCCTCTTCGAGCGTCCACTCGGCGGGCGGCTTCACGTCCCAGAACGGGGTCGCCGCAACCGCCAGCGCACTCACCGCGAATATCGAAGACAGTGCTCGTCGCATTGCTTCAGCACGACCCGTCCAGCACACCGCTCAACACGTTCGAATCGACATTGCCGCCAGATAAGACGACGCCCACCCGCGACAATCCGGCCGGGAGTTTTCGGTACAACGCCGCGGCCGCCCCAACCGCTCCGCTCGGCTCCACCAGGATCTTCGCCCGCATCAGCAGGTACCGCATCGTTTCCCGAATCTCGTTCTCCCCGATCAACAGGATGTCTTCCACCAGCTTTTGAATGACCGGGAATGTGAAGGCGCCCGGCGCCGGCGATCGCAATCCGTCCGCGATGGTTGGCGGATTCGGAACCTCGATCCGCTCGCCCGCCCTCATCGACAGAAACGTATCGTTCGCCGATTCGGGCTCTGCCCCAAACACTCGGATAGAGGGCCGCATCGCCTTCGCCACCGTCGCACAACCGGACAGCAGACCACCGCCGCCGACGCAGATCACTAACGCATCCAGACTCTCGACCTCCTGGATCAATTCCAGCGCCGCGGTCCCTTGTCCAGCCATGATCATCGGATCATCGTAAGGCGGAACCAGCGTTGCGCCAGTCTCCTCGGCGATTCGTTTGCCAATCGCCTCGCGGCTTTCTGCGAACCGGTCGTACAGAACGATCTCCGCCCCATGCGCGCGCGTACCCTCGATCTTCGATTTCGGTGCATCTTGCGGCATCACGATGGTCGCCTTGGTGCCGACATGCTCGGCGGCAATCGCAACCGCCTGGGCGTGATTGCCGGAGGAGAACGCCACCACGCCGCGCTTCAGTTGCTCAGCGGGAATCGAGAAGATCAGGTTCGATGCGCCGCGAATCTTGAACGCACCGCCGCGCTGAAGATTTTCGCACTTCAGGAACACCCGCGCGCCGCTCCGTTCGTCGATGCTGTGCGAGGTCATCACCGGCGTCCGGCGCGCCACGGGCCGAATGCGCTCGGCTGCCTGTAGAACGTCGGCGGCAGTAATGATCACGTCAGTAGCCCGCCTGTTTGTCCACGATATTCTCGAGCGGCTCGCCTTTCACGAAATGGTCGAAATTGCGCACGAACATCGACACCGCCATCTCGAGCCATCCCGTGGTGTGGTCCGCGCAATGCGGCGATAGCAACACGTTCGAGAGGCCGTAGAACGGGTGCCCCGCCGGCAACGGCTCCTCATCGAACACATCCAGAGCCGCTCCCCGGATGCGGTGGTCGCGCAGCGCGGAAATCAGTGCCGGTTCGTCGAGTATCGGCCCGCGCCCGACGTTGATGATCACGGCATTCGGCTTCATCACGTTCAACTCGCGCTCGCCGATCATTCCCCGCGTGTCGGGCGTGTTCGGCGCCGCGAGCATCAGGTAGTCGGTCCCCTTCAAAAGTTCATGCAGCTCCGAAGGCGGGTATACGGCATCGAGCAGCGGATCGGAAGACGACAGGTCAGGCCGGCGTCTGATCGCGATCACGCGCATGCCGAACGGACGCGCGCGCTCCGCCGCGGCACGGCCGATTTCGCCGTAGCCGATGATGCCCAACGTCCGCCCCGCGAGTTCCTCTACATCGAACTGCTGCCAAACACCGGCCTCCTGATTCCGGACCATCCGCCGCAGGTCCTTGGCGAAAAACATCGCCGCCGCAAGAACGAACTCGCCCAGCGACCTGCGGAAAACGCCCCGCCCGTTTGTCAGCGGAACGGGACTCCGCACCAGTTCCGGAAACATGATGTGCTCGACGCCCGCCGATAACGTGTGCACCCAGCGCACTTTCGTCGCGGCCGGAAACGTCAAACGCAGCAAGTCTCCGGTGAACATCCCGTTGAGAATCACGTCCGCCTTCTCCGCCGCGGCCATGACGGTTGCGGGTTCGGCGCTAATGACCATTTCCGATACCGCCTTCACCGGATCCAGTGCGCTTAAATGCGCGCCGGCGGGATTCGCGAGAACGAGAACATTCACCTTTGTAGACATAGTCAAATCCTTAGGATAACGGGAGGAGCGTTTCAGGCGTGTGCGAAACTGAAATTGTGCCGGACTTTTGCACATGCGGCGCGCAACTGCCGCCGGACGCCCGCTTCTGCCATAAATGCGGTAAGCCCCAGTTCGAGATGGTCGAGGTCGAACCCGAAGAACCCGTCGCGCCGCCCGTTCCGGTGGTTCAAATCGAGCCACAGCCGCCGCCCGCACCGCTCGATGTCGGATTCCGGAATCCCGTCGCGGTTCGCATCGGGCTGGTGGTCGCGCTCCTCAGTTTCGTGGCATCCGCGTTGTCCGGACCGATTTTGGTCCTTCCGCTGTTCTGGCTGCTGGCCGCCGGTTTTCTTTCGGTCTACCTGTACCGCCGGCGTACCGGATCGTCGCTCTCGTTGCGCAGCGGCGCACGCATGGGCTGGATGACCGGACTCTTCGCCTTCATTATTCTGCTGGTAATGCTCACCACCGTCGTAGTGGCCGTATCGAACCCGAGCATGGCAGCAGAGCTTTTGTCGCAGATGCGCGCCAGAGGAGCGGACGTGAATGCCGAGCACATGGTGGAGGCGTTCCAGAATCCGTCGGGCATCGCTGAAATTCTGCTGGTGTCCTTCGTCGTCTTCACGTTGTTCCCGACGCTCGGCGGTGCGATCGGGGCAAAGTTTCTGACCGGCCGTCCTTCTCGCTAACCGCCGGTGTTTTGTGGCCGTAGCGCTTTACAATCGCAACGCCGGTGAAGATAATCGCCATCGCAAACAATTCGCGAATTCCGAACGGCTCGCGGTAGAACAACCAGCCTAGCGTCACCGCTACAATCGGGTTCACATAGGTGTAAATCGAGACCACCGCCACCGGCAGGGCGCTCATCGCGTAGATATACGCGCTGTATCCGACGATGGATCCGAACATCATCAGGTACAAAACCGCGCCAATCCCTCGCGGCGTCCAGTGCGTCGACTGCCCTCGAAGAATGACTGCAGGCAGGATGAACACCAAGCCGGCAGCAGCCTGCTGCACCGCTCCGCTCACGATCGGATGCACCGGACCGGTCTGCCGCTTCTGCAATATGGAGCCGAGCGACCATCCAAAACTGCCCAACTGCAAGATAAAGAATCCAGCCACGACGCCCGGGCTGAAACCCCCTCCGCCTTGCGGTGCCACGAGAATCGCGGCACCCGAGAAGCCGATCAGCATGCCCGCGATCGTCGGCGCGTGCAGCTTCTCTCCTCCCGGCACCAGCGCCTCGATGCCAACCATCCAGAACGGCGAGACAGTGATGAAGAGCGCCGCCAGCCCGCTCGCAATCCGTTCCTCGGCGAACGCCAGGCAGCCGTTTCCGATGCCGAGCACCAGGATTCCGTTGATCGCCGTGCGCGCGAGTTCCTTGCCGCGCGGCAGCGCAACGCCCAACATCCGTGCGGCGGCGAGCATGATTCCGCCGGACAGCGTGAACCGTACGGCCACCAGTTCAAGGGGAGTGAAAGACTCGAGCGCGATACGAATGCCGAGGTACGTCGTGCCCCAGAAGAAGCACACGGCGGCCAGCGCGATATACGCCCGGAGCTGTGGCTGCGCCCGCAATTGTCAGCTTATCATCCGGCGCTCGTTAACCTCTTTACAATAGAAGTGTTTGATTCTCACTTTCACCATCAACCCCGCCGTCGATCGCACTGTACTTGTCGACCATCTTGTGTTCGAGGATCGGGGCTATATCCTGGCGCGGTCCGAAGCGGCCGGCGGGCGCGGCATTAACGCTTCACGAGTCATTCATTCGTTCGGCGGGAAGACGGCCGCCATCCTCAGCGCCGGCGGCGAAACCGGGCGCAAGATCCAGGCCTTGCTCCAGGCCGATGGATTCCCGAGCGATGCAGTCAGTATTCGCAGCGAGAGCCGCACAAACCTCACCATCTCGGACAAGCAGGGGCTCACCGTCAAATTGAACGAACTCGGCCCCGCCATTGACGTTTCGGAATTGGACGCCTTGAAGGAGGCGGTGAAAGCGCGCATCCCGAAAGCGACGTGGCTCATGTTGTGCGGAAGTCTGCCTCCAGGCGTGCCTCCTCACTTCTACTGCGATCTCATCACCGTGGCCCGCGAGAACAATGTCAACACGCTGCTCGACACCGATGGCGATGCGCTCCTTCACGGACTCGAAGCACGGCCTACTGTCGTCACGCCTAACCAGCAGGAAGCTGAGCGCCTGCTGAATCGCGTGCTCCTCACGCGCAGCCAATTCATCGACGCCGTGCAGAGGCTGAAGGCGATGGGCGCCGAGAGTGTTGTGCTCTCGCTCGGCAGCCGCGGCGTTATGGCGACGGACGGCAAGGATCTGCTCGAGGGGCTTCCTCCGCGCATCGATGCGTTGTGTCCTTTGGGAGCCGGCGACGCGCTGGCCGCCGCCTACGTTTGGGCCGTGGATCGAAAGCGGCCGTTCGCCGACGCCATCCGTTGGGGTGTCGCCGCCGGTACCGCCTCGGCTGCCCTGCCCGGAATGAATTTCGCGAATCTCGAGCAAACAAAG
Organism: uncultured Acidobacteriota bacterium; assembly: GCA_963720745.1. GTDB lineage: Bacteria > Acidobacteriota > Terriglobia > Bryobacterales > Bryobacteraceae > TMP-7. The sequence goes on along the minus strand of CAVRGO010000001.1, from coordinate 1,173,151 downwards.
CAGACCTACCGCCACGTCAGCGTACGGCCCGCCCGCTAGACGCTACACGTCAAGATTGCGAACGTCCAGCGCGTTCTCTTCAATGAATCGACGCCGGTTCTCCACGTCCTCTCCCATCAGCGTCGTGAAGATTTCGTCGCACTGCACCAGGTCCTCTACCGAGACCCTCAGCAAAGTGCGGGTTTCCGCGTTCATCGTGGTCGACCACAACTGCTCCGCGTTCATTTCGCCGAGCCCCTTGTAGCGCTGCACCTGAACTTCGCGAGTGCCTTCACCCTTGATGTGTCCGAGCAGGTCGCGCCAGTTGTCGAGCTTGTCTCGATGCGCCTCCTTCACCACGACGAACGGAGGCTGATTGTACTTCCCGATCGATTTGGCGAAGGCGCGCAGGCGCTTGTATTCCGGCTGCGCGGCTAACTCGACATCGATCGCGCGCGGGGCATTCGTGGGATCGCGGTAGATTACCCGCCACGACGAGTGCTCTTCCTCGCCCACAATCTCGGCGTGAATGCCTGCGGCGGTCAGAGCTTCAAGCACCGGCCGTACGTTCGATTCATCGGCGAAATCCGCTTTGGTGTCGATGTGGAACTCGAGCCGCGTCAGGATCTCCACCACGCGCGCATCGCGCATGCGCCGCTCCATCAGGCGAAAGATCTGCTGCAATTCGTCCAGCGACATCAGGAAGGTCCGCAGTTCGCCGCCCTCGAGATTCTGCGCCGGCGGCTGCCCGTCCACCACGCCCAGCTCGACAGTTAAATTTTCGGTGGCGCGTCTCAGAATCTCGCGCGTGAATTCCTTATCGTCCTTGATGTATTTCTCGCTCTTGCCCTTTTTGATGCGGTACAGTGGCGGCTGCGCGACGAATACGTTGCCGCGCTTGATCAGCTCCTGCATGTGCCGGAAGAAAAACGTCAGCAGCAGCGTGCGGATGTGCGAGCCGTCCACGTCCGCATCGGTCATGATGATGATCTTGCCGTAGCGCAGCTTGGCAGGATCGAAGTCGTCCTTGCCGATCCCGGTGCCGATGGCCGTGATCATCGACCGGATTTCTTCGTGGCTCAGCATCTTGTCGTAGCGCGCCTTCTCCACGTTCAGGATTTTGCCCCTCAGCGGGAGGATCGCCTGGTATCGCCGGTCGCGGCCGCCCTTTGCGGTGCCGCCAGCCGACTCACCCTCCACCAGGAACAACTCACAGCGATCCGGATCCCGCTCCTGGCAATCCGCCAGTTTACCCGGCAGTCCGCCGCCGTCCAGCGCACCTTTGCGCCGCGTCAGGTCGCGAGCTTTGCGTGCCGCTTCACGGGCGCGCGATGCGTCGATCGCCTTCGAAACGATCTTCTTCATCACCGCCGGATTCTTATCGAAGAACTCGCCCAGCTTCTCGTTGATCAACTGGACAACGAATCCGCCGATGTCGCTATTCAGTTTGCCCTTGGTCTGACCTTCGAACTGTGGTTGCGGCAGCTTCACACTGACAACGGCCGTCAAACCTTCGCGAACGTCCTCGCCCGACAGATTCTCTTTGACGTCCTTGAACATCCCCGCGGCCTGCGCCGACGAATTGATGGTGCGCGTTAAGGCGGTGCGAAAGGCCGTCAAATGCGATCCGCCATCGACGGTGTTGATGTTGTTCGCAAAGCTGAACACGTTCTCCGAGTACGAATCGTTGTACTGGAGCGCAACCTCCATGGTCAACATGCCGCCGTTCGGCAGTTCTCGCTCGCCTTCGAACCAGATCGGCTTGTCGTGCAGCAGCGACTTGCCCTTGTTGAGATGCTTGATGAATTCCGCGATGCCGCCTTCGAAAAGAAACTCGTGCATCTTGGGCGGCTCTTCGCGTTCGTCGGCCAGCGTGATTTTGAGGCCCTTGTTGAGAAACGCGAGTTCGCGCAGCCGCTGCGACAGGGTGTCGAAGTTAAACACCGTCGCATCCATCACCGTGGGATCCGGTTTGAAGGTGACTTTCGTTCCCCTCTTCCTACTCGCTTTACCCGTCTTCGCCAAGGGTGCCTTCGGAATGCCGCGGGCATACTCTTGCTCCCACGTCGCATTATCGCGCCAGATCTCGAGGTGAAGAGTTTCCGACAGCGCGTTCACGCAACTCACACCGACGCCGTGGAGCCCGCCCGACACCTTATACGTGTTCGAATCGAACTTACCACCGGCGTGCAGCTTCGTCATGACCACCTCAGCCGACGAAACTCCTTCGTCGTGCATGTCCACGGGGATACCGCGTCCGTTGTCGACTACGGTGATCGAGTTATCGATGTGGATGGTGACGTTGATTTCCGTGGCGTAGCCGGCCAGAGCCTCATCCACCGAGTTATCGACAACTTCGTAGACGAGATGATGAAGGCCCGTCTCGCCCGTCGATCCGATATACATCGCCGGACGGAGTCGAACAGCCTCCAAACCTTCGAGAACCTTGATACTGCTTGAATCGTAAATGCCAGCCGTACTCACAGCCACTTCCTTTGTTGCCATAAAAATCTGTTTACCTTCGGCGCGCAGCCACAGCGGCGGCGCTAACTAAGAACTTCCTGGTCTCGCAGCGCTTTCGCGGAAACGCCTCAAATCCGCATCGGCATCACGACGTACCGGTAGGTGCCATCTGGTGTCTCGCCTGCCGGCCGGAACTCGCCTGCGCTCCCGGGGTCCTTGAATCGCAGCAGCACCTGGTTCTGCGATACGGCCTTCAGAAAATCGAGTAGATACTGCGCGTTGAATCCGATCTCGACCGTCGGTCCGTCGTACTCCACCGGTATGCTTTCTTCGCTCTCTCCCGTCTCGGAAATCGACGAGTGTACCTTCGCTTCGCCGGGACACAGGCGCAAACGAATGGCCCGCGAACGCTCGTCCGCAAACTGCGCCACACGCTCGATAGCCGCTTTGAATTCGTCGCGCTCCAGCGTGATCTGGTGCGGATGATCCTTCGGCAGCACGCGTTCGAAGTCCGGGAAATTTCCCGTCAGCTTGCGGCTCATCAACAACCGGTCTCCCAGTTGAAAGAACAGGTGATTGTCATCACCCGAGAACGATAGTCGAGCGTCGGCGTCCGCTTCACCCGCAAGCTTCAGAATCTCGCTCATGGCCTTACGCGGCAGCAGCGCGCGATATGATCCCGCAATCTCGGGAATCGGCATCGATTGCTCCACCATCGACAACCGGTGGCCATCGGTCGCTACCATCGTCAGGCCGTTGTTCTTCAGCATTAGCAGCGCGCCGTTCAACGTGAATCTCGACTCTTCCATCGAGATGGCGAAAATCGTTTTCGATATCATCGCCGCCAGTGCGGAAACCGGAATCTCGGCGAGCTTCTCGGGCATCTCCGGCAGTTCCGGAAAGCTCTCCCGCGACATGCCGGCAATCCGCGTCCTCGAGCGGCCGCACAACAGGCTCGCCCATTGGTTCTCCTGCAGCTTTACGCTGACCTCTGCATCCGGCAGCAGCCGCACGTAATCGAGCAGCCGGCGGGCGGGAATCGTCCCCGCGCCCGGCTTCTGAACCTTCGCCGGGCAGGCGCAGCGTATCCCCAATTCCAGGTCCGTCGCGGTGAGCAGAATGCGATCTCCCGAGGCTTCCACCAAGACGTTCGAGAGGATCGGAATCGTGGTCTTCTTCTCCACGACACCTTGCGACAGGTTTAATTCCCTCACCAGGTCCGACTTGCTGACGCTGAATTCCATCGAGCGTTCTCCGTTTCTACTTCAGCTATCAAATAACCACTGTAAGGAACAGAATTCATAGGGGCTGTTGAAATGTTGAATTCTTCCTAAATTATAGCAAATACAATTGCTTTTGGCTACTAGCGCCTGTGCGGGAGCGGGTGGGAGGTGTTTACATTTCCGAGCTCCCGCCGGATTCCACAGAGACTCACACCCACTCCCCGGGGCCAGTTCTGGAAAATTCGGCTAAGTCTAATGAATCGAATCGATTAGGTTGTGCAGAATTCTGTTGAGCTCCGGGTCGCGCTGACGTTGTTCCTCGATTTTGTTTATGGAATGGAGGACCGTCGTGTGGTGCTTCCCTCCGAACATACGGCCGATCTCGGGCAGCGAGGCGTGCGTGAGTTCCTTGACGATGTACATAGCGATCTGGCGGGGAAACGCAATCTGCCGCGCGTTGGTCTTTTGCTTCAATTGCCCTGGCTGCAATCCGAACTGCTCGGCAACCTTGCGCAGTATCACGTCGAGTGTCACTCGCTTCTCTCCACCTTGCGACAGGTGCTTCAGTATCTGCTGCGCCATCGCCGTGTTGATCCTGTGCCCCGTCACCGACGAGTAGGCAATCAGCTTCACCAGCGCGCCTTCCAACTCTCGTACGTTCGATTTCGTATTCCGCGCGATGAAGATTCGAACGTCCTCGGGTAAATCGACGCCTTCCGCTTCCGCCTTTTTATCCAGGATCGCCATCTTCGTTTCGAGGTCTGGTGGTTGAATGTCCACCATCAGCCCCCATTCGAAACGCGACCTCAACCGCTCCACCAGGCCCGGAGTATTCTTCGGCGCCGAATCGCTCGAAATGACGATTTGCTTTTGGTGATCGTACAACTCGTTGAACGTGTGGAAGAATTCTTCCTGTGTCCGCTCCTTGCCGGCGAGAATCTGGATGTCATCGATCAACAGAACATCTGCGGACCGGTAATGCTGATGAAAGGTCGACATGCGGTCGCTCTTGATGCACTGGATCATTTCGTTCATGAACCGTTCGCTCGGCGTGTACACAATACGCATCGCCGCGTAATGTTCCAGCAGCGACCTCCCGATTGCGTGCATGAGGTGGGTCTTCCCCATCCCCACCCCGCCATAGATGAACAGCGGATTGTACGACTTCGATGGTGAGTTCGCTACCGCTTGCGCCGCCGCATGCGCGAACTGGTTACACGATCCGACAACATAACTCTGAAAAGAAAACCTGGGGTTCAGTTGCGTGATAGGAGCTGCGAATGTGATACCGGGATCTGAATACGTGCCGTTCTGGACGCCGATCAAAGCACCGATCTTGAACTGAATCTCCTCAACAGGCAGTTGCAGTTCCCGGATCGCACCGCGAATCTGATCGTAGTATTCTTGCTCGAGCCACTGCTTCGTTATTTCATCGGGAACCCGAACCCTGAGCCTGCCACCCTCGAGTGCTTCGTAGTCAGTCTTCTGAATCCAGTTCCGGTAGGCCTCTGTTGTGACTCTTACTTGGAGATATTGTTTTATTTGATCCCAACCGTTGGTCATTCCGTGCCCTGTCTGGACGAGCGACGCAGCTTATGCACATGTTTTCCACAAACTGTGGAAAATACAGTGCGAGAGCGCCAGTTCTGAGTGGAACCGAGCTGGTAAGCTGATGGGGACTTCCCCCGACGTTCGTCCCGCTGCGGACTTTAAGTCTACCACAACCTCACCCCACGTAAAGACAAATCTTCCGGTTTTAATACACTGAATTAGTGCATTTGAATCAGTTACTTACGCCGATTGTACCTAGCGGAAAAACATTTGGCTTCGAGGGTGTTCGAAACCGTATTGTCACTCGGATTTGACACTCGAATTGCAGTGCGAGAGAATCGACGTGTAGCAGAACGCGGGAGTAACTCAGCTGGTAGAGTGCAACCTTGCCAAGGTTGATGTCGCGGGTTCGAATCCCGTCTCCCGCTCCAATCTACCGCTCCCCTCCCCCACCTCCGCGGCCGTAATGACACAATGACTTCATGCCGACAATGGGTGTGCGCTTAGAGTATGCCAGCGAGCGTAAACTCCGGGAGCGGAATACGACCATTTACCGGTTGGCTCATTGGCCGATCTGGATATCCGTTTTCTTCCTCATACCCGGACCGCTGACATTCCGGCTTTTTGCGCACGGCTTTGATGCACCGATGGCCGCGTGGCTCGCCGTCGTAGTGTCAGGTACCGGCGCGGCCCTGCTGCGCGGACGGCTGCCGGGGTGTGAGCCTCGCCCCTATATCCTTCGATTTACGGAGGATCGCCCAAATCCGCTCTATCGCCGCGTCTGCTATACGGTGGCGTGGAGCGAACTCATCGCCTATGCCGGTCTGAACTTCGCCGGGTTGGCCATCGCCGCTTTCACCGGCAAGTGGCGCATGGCGCAGTTGTACGGCTACGGCTACGCTCCCGTTATCGTTGCCGTCTGGTTGCTCGGCGCCTTGGGAGTGCTGCCGCGAGTGAAGCCTTCTACAAAAGGAGAGGGACACGAGCGCCGTTACTTCTACGGCCTCGTCTGGGCGACGCCGGTGGCACAAGGTGCCGTCATGCTGCTGTGGAAGACCATGCGGATAAACGCCGCCACGAACTGGCTGAAGCTTCTGATGTTCCTCGCCGTGCTCGGATTCATGGCTCTCCTGGCCGTAAAGGGCGTACTGCCGCGAACGCGGCGTATCGTGCCGGGTGAGTTGGCGATTGCGGATTGAGTGCGAGGTGATGAGCAGCGGGTTCAAACTGCCCAAGGATGTTCCGGCGCCCGGGCACCTTATTGAGATTGGGAATTCCTGGCTACACGTACACGTCCTCGGCACGGAATCGCCGGCCATCGTGCTCGAATCGGGAATCGCCGCCACTTCGCTGAGTTGGGCGCTGGTGGAGAACGAACTCTCCGCTATATCTCGTGTCGTGATGTACGATCGGGCCGGCTTGGGCTGGAGCGGACCCGCGGGGTCTCCTCGAACGCCTGAGGTCATTGCGCAAGAGCTCCGTCTGGCTCTAGACAAGACTGGCGTCCAACCACCGTTCCTGCTCGTGGGCCATTCCTTCGGTGGTATCGTCGTCCAGGCTTTTGCCGCCCGGCATCCTACGGAGGTTTGCGGTCTCGTACTGCTCGACCCCCTGGATCCAGGCGAATGGTGTCCGCTCACCCCTGGTCGCCGGCACATGCTCGACCGCGGCATTCGCCTCTCGCGCCGGGGCGCCCTACTCGCACGCGCCGGGGTCGTGCGCGCCAGCCTCTCGCTGTTGCTCGCAGGCAATCAGCTCATGCCTCGATTGGCGGCCCGGCTGACGAGCGGACGTGGAGGATCCAGCCTGACGGACCGCATTGCTGGTGAAGTTCGGAAACTGCCCCGATCGCTCTGGCCCGCCATCGCATGGCACTGGTGTCAGGCCAAAAACTTTGAAGGCATGGCACAGCACCTCGAGTGCCTTCCGGAGTCGGCCGCTTCTGTCCGACACCTTCGGATCGATCCCTCTATCCCGGTCGAAGTTCTGTTACAGGAGAGCGCCGGCGCCAGAGAATTTCCCGCCGGCTGGCCGGTGCAGCACGTCGCGGGCAGTGGTCATTGGGTGCAACTGGATCGCCCGGACGTCGTCATTGACTCTGTCAGGCGAACTATGAGTGGGCCGACGCAACGGCTCCCGGAGCCGAACCCGTAGTGAGCCGCACTATGGTTCGGGCCAGCTGATCGCTCGTAAACGGCTTTGGCAGGAATCCCGCCGGCGCGGCGGTCTGAACCTTGTCCGGCACCGGCACATCGCACAACAACACGACCGGCGTTAAGGGCCGGCTCGCGGAAACGAAAGAAGCCAGTTTTGAGCCGCTAACTTCCGGCAAAGACAACTCGCTAACCACTACATCGATATCCGTGCCCGGGTCTTCGATCATCGCCAGGGCATCGTCCGGGCCTGTGGCCTCTATTACTCGAAAGCCCAGATCCTCAGCCATCCTCCGGAGGAGCCGGGCCATAGCCGGCGCAGGCTCGACAATCAGAGCCGTGCCCGCGCTGGCAAAAGAGCCTTCAACATGTGGTTGGATTCGCATGCTCATCCAAGTCGACGTCATAACAAATACGGAACAGAACGCGAGCCTTGGCACGAGTTCTGCGGACCTGAATAACAGGTAGCTCGACCTGTTTGGATATCTCGTCGTCCCCTTCCGAAAGAAGTGAAGAACGCAGAAGTATCTCCCGCTCGCGTGCGTCGAGCACTGTGAATAGCCGGTTTACCAGTTCGCCGCGACGCTCCAGCGTCATGTGCGATGTGTCGGATAGGCCCGGCGATCCCCGCCGCAGAGCAAATACGCCTTGCTGGCAGAGTTCGCGTACAGTGGCAGTCAGTTCCTCCACCGATTCGATCTTCAGATCACGTACTGACCGGGCTGCTTCGAAGAGTATTGATAGTACGCCACTTTCCACATCGGTGGCGCCCGAATGGCGCCGCAGGTATACGCGAATCTGTTCGGCGTACATGGAGTAGAGGGCCGGCGCGGCGGCGGGTTCCCCTTCTCTGATCGCTTCGAGACACTGAGTCGCGTTCAGCGCCGTGCGCGGGCTACGCTGTGCGATCGGCGGAACGGACGTTGCTAAAGCGGATGACAATTTGTTCTCCCAACACCACTATGCGGGTTAGGGAGGCTACGAACCATTCCTTAGATCTTGTAAACACCTGAGGAACCTTCTGTAAGGGACTGTAGGGAATTAACCCTACTCCTTAGAGGGAAAGAATAATAGGCCGGGCTGGTAGGGACGGGCAGATTCGAACTGCCGACCTGTCGCTTAGGAGGCGACCGCTCTATCCATCTGAGCTACGTCCCCGCTCGCCTTATTCTACCAGCGTTTTAGCCCTTTTCTGCCAATATCGGACCGGTAATGCATACCCTCGAAATGAATCTGGGACACCGCCCGATACGCGTTTTTGATCGCTGTTTCAAGATCCCGGCCCCGAGCCGTAACACCGAGTACCCTGCCGCCGGCGGTTTCCAACCCGATCGCCCCGATCCTCGTGCCGGCCTGGAAAACCTCGGTTCCGCAGCGCCCAATCCCTGTGATCGCGTCCCCGGTGCGGACTTTCCCGGGATATCCGGCCGCAGCCATGACAACGCAAACCGACGGTTCGGATTTCCAGCCGATCCTCGAGCCCTCGATTTGTCCCGCCGCCGCAGCGGCCAGAGGCCCCGCAAAATCGTCTTCCATCCTGTGCATCAGGGCCTGCGTCTCCGGGTCCCCCAGCCGGACGTTGAATTCCAACACTTTGGGACCATCCGCGGTCATCATCAGGCCCGCGTAGAGAAAACCACTGAAACCGGTTCGATCGACTACCGGCCGGATCACAGTGTCCATGATTCGGGCGGCGGTCGCCGCGTCCATCAGGCGTCCATCGCAATACGCGCCCATGCCCCCGGTGTTAGGGCCCTGATCGTTGTCGTGAACCGCCTTATGGTCCTGGGTCGCTTCCAGGGCGAGCGCCGAGCGTCCGTCGCACAAGGCGATGAACGACACTTCTTCACCCTCCAGGAATTCCTCGATGACGAGCTTCGGCCCGACTCCGTCAATCGCGCGGACCGCTTCCTCCCTTCCCTGGGCGATGATCACGCCTTTACCCGCTGCCAGCCCATCGGCTTTCACAACAATAGGATAAGAAAATGTTTCGAGCGCCCGGATCGCTTCCTCGCGCGTGTCCACCTGCACGGCTCGTGCAGTAGGAATACCGGCCTCGACCATGAACCGCTTCGCGAAAATCTTGCTGCCTTCGAGGCGCGCCTGCTCGCGGTTGGGACCGACGACGGGTATCCCGCGCGCCTTCATTTGATCGACGATCCCTTCAACCAGGGGTGCTTCCGGACCGACCACCACGAGGTCGGGCCGCGTCGATTCCGCAGCCCCGACATAATCGGTACTTGTGACGAGTTCACCGATCTCCGTCAGACCCGGGTTGCCGGGCGCGGCCAGAATCTGATGCCCGTGTTTTGCGAGCTTCCACCCGATGGCGTGCTCCCGCCCGCCGCTTCCGATGATGAGGATTCGCATAAGTTCGCTGAAATAGCCGGTAGAATTAAGATAATGACACAGAACGCCGGGCCTGGGCCGGCGTTTGGCTCTGGCATGATTTCCCGTCCTTCGCGGTACGACATCATCGTGGTTGGCGCCGGCCACGCCGGCTGTGAAGCGGCGCGCGCTTGTGCGCGTTGCGGCTTGAAGACCGCGATGATCACGATGAACCTCGACCTCATCGCTCAAATGTCCTGCAACCCGGCCGTCGGCGGTATTGCGAAGGGACACTTGGTGCGCGAAATCGACGCGCTCGGCGGCGTCATGGGAGAACTCACCGACCAGGTGGGCATTCAGTTCCGGCTGCTCAATACCAGCCGCGGCCCTGCCGTGTGGTCTCCACGCGCGCAGTGCGACAAGAAGCGATACCGGGTCAGGATGCGCGAGCTGTTGGAAGACGAGCCGAACCTCCGCATACTGCAGGCCGAAGTTGCCGCTCTCCGGATCGACGCGGATCCCCGCCGCGTTACCGGCGTCCTTCTTCGAGACGGTCGCGCGGTGGCCGCGCAGGCCGTCATCATCACCACCGGGACGTTCCTGAACGGGTTGGCCCATGTGGGCGAGCAAACCTATAGTTGCGGCCGCAATGGTGAGGCTCCCTCGAACCTGCTGGGCGACCAGCTCCGCACATTGGGATTGCAGTGGACCCGGCTGAAGACCGGAACGCCGCCGCGGTTGGATGGCCGCACCATCGATTGGGACCGGTTCGAACCGCAGGAAGGGGACGCCGATCCAACGCCCTTCTCGTTCATGACGCCGCGCATCGATCGTGAACAAGTCAAATGCTATATCGCGTACACGACGGAGACAACGCACCAGATCTTGCGTGACAGTATTGCACGGTCCCCTTTATATAGTGGTCAGATTGAAGGTATCGGCCCGCGTTACTGCCCATCCATCGAAGACAAGGTCGTGAAGTTTCCCGACAAGCTTCGCCACCAGATCTTCCTTGAGCCCGAGGGCCTCGACACGTATGAGGTCTACGTGAACGGGATGTCCACCAGCATGCCGATCGATGTCCAGGAGGCGATGGTGGCCTCGGTGCCAGGTCTCGAGAGCGCGGAGATGATGCGGCCCGGATATGCGATCGAGTACGATGCAATCGACCCGCGAGAACTGACTCACGCGCTCGAAGTGAAGTCGATCGACGGGCTGTACCTGGCTGGCCAAATCAATGGAACCTCGGGTTACGAAGAGGCGGGTTGCCAAGGGCTCGTCGCCGGGTTAAATGCGGTTGCAAAGCTCGCGGGCCACGATCCGGTTGTCATCGGACGGACTGAGGGATACACCGGTATTCTCATCGACGACCTGATCAGCAAGGGTGCGGACGAGCCGTATCGAATGTTTACATCTCGCGCGGAATTCCGGCTTCACCTCAGAATCGACAATGCCGACGAGCGCCTGACCCCAATTGGGCGCAGCGCGGGTTTGGTTTCGGATGCGCGGTGGGCCATGTTTGAGCGAAAATGCCGGCAGAAGGCGCAACTCAGGGCACTGCTCGAGTCGACTCGGGTTGGGCAGGACGGGCTTCCTGAGGAGATCGCGAACGGCGGCACGGATCGTCCCACACTCTCGGTTTGGCTCCGACGCCCCGAAGCCGGTATAGCTACGCTTCACCCGTGGATCCGCGCGAAAATCGGCGAGGAGCCGGCGCAGAGTGTCTTAACGACAGTGGAGACGGAGCTCAAGTACGCTGGGTACATCGCTCAACAGGAGCGTCAAATAACAAGGCTGAAGGACGCGCAAGGGCGCACGATTCCCGCGGATTTCCCCTATGCGGACGTGCCGGGACTGTCGACCGAAATACGGCAGAAGCTCACGCGCGTGCAACCCGCTACCTTGGGCCAAGCCGGCCAAATTCCCGGTGTAACTCCGGCCGCCGTCGCCGTGCTCGACGTGTACCTGAGCGTCCGTCGAGCGGAACCCGTCTAGATGACGTCTAGATGGTGTCGAACAAGCTGTTCCGACCCGCAACGCGTTCCATACTGAGGGGCGGTCCTCGGCATTTCGACGACTCGTTTCCATCGCCGGTTCGGAACGGATAGAGTTTTCGTCCCGGACAGTCGCCCCACAAGGAAATGCAATGATGCGAGGACCTCTCGCGCAGGCGGTGGCGGCCCAGCAGAAGTCTAAACGGGCCCTTCGTCTCCATCGCCAACCCGGCAAAGAAGTTATGATGAGGTCGAATGCCGGGTCCAGGATCCCTCGGAGCCATCGTGAGACACGAGTTGTCTGGGTTGCTTGAGCTAACCGATGAGCAACTCGCAGCGATGGAAGCGCACTACGCCCTGCTTCTTCGTTGGAACCGTACCATCAACCTGACCACGGTTACAGAACTCCACGAAGCAGCCGTTCGGCACTACTGCGAATCTCTATTTCTCGCATCCTATTTAGAGGGTCAGACCGCTGTCGACATCGGAAGTGGCGCCGGATTTCCTGGCATCCCGGTTGCGATATACCGGCCCGAACTCCGAATTGACCTCGTGGAATCGCATCAGCGGAAAGCCGTGTTCCTGAGAGAGGCTTCGCGAGATCTGGCGAATATCAAGGTTCTGGCCGTTCGCGGCGAATCATTAACCACGCAGTACGACTGGATGATTTCGCGTGCAGTCGAACCCTCCGCAGTGTTGGCTCTGCGCGTCTCCCGGCGTTACGCCCTGCTGCTCGGCGCCGAAGATGCGGCGATAATCGCCGCCGACAATCGAATCACCCTTCCTTGGGGCCACAATCGCGTATTGTGCATCGGCGAAAACTTTCTCGAACGTTCCACGTGAAACATACCGGCGTTCCTGACTGATAGTGCGCGACTTACATGTTCCACGTGGAACATTTCCCGTAGCACCACCCGGCTGCTCACGGATCCAGTCGCATCAACGCACCCTGGGGCCGTGATAAGATCCAAGCAAAGTGTCCAAAACGATCGCGATCGCCAACCAGAAGGGTGGCGTCGGAAAGACCACAACAGCAATCAATCTGGCCGCTTCACTCGCCGCAAACGATATGCGAGTGCTGCTCATCGACTCCGATCCCCAAGGCAATTCGACCACCGGGCTCGGCATCAAGAAGAGCGACGACCGGTTGACGATTTATAATGCCCTGCTCGGAGATACACCGATCGCAGAACTCGCCACCGTCACGGAATGCGACGGGCTCCAGGTGGTTCCAGCCGACCAGAACCTGGTCGCGGCCAACCTCGAACTGGTAGATGCCGGCCGCCGCGAATTCCGGCTCCGCGACAGAATCGAACCTATTCGCACCCATTACGATTTCATCCTCATCGATTGTCCGCCCGCCCTCGACCTGCTCACACTGAACGCGCTCGTCGCGGCCGATTCCGTCCTGATCCCCATCCAGTGCGAGTTCTTCGCCCTCGAAGGAATCTCGCAGCTCATCGATACCATCGAAGGCATCGAGAAATCCTTCAAACATCCGCTAAAGATCGAAGGCATACTGCTTACGATGTACGACGATCGTACGAATCTCACGCGCCAGGTCGCCGACGACTTGAAAGAATTCTTCGGCGACGAAGTGTTCAAAACGGTGATCCCGAGAAGCGTGCGCCTCGCCGAAGCCCCGAGCTACGGAAAACCGATCCTCCTCTACGACGTACGGTCACGCGGCGCCGAAAGCTATATCAGACTCGCCAAGGAGATCCTCGCCAATGAGCAACGCAAGCGACAAATCCCGCAAAGCATTAGGTAAGGGACTTTCAGCTCTCCTCCCTGCGAGGCATCAAGCGGCACCCGCCGCCTTATCTGCAACCGCAGCGCCGCCCCCCGAACCCGGCCCCTTCGCCCAACCTGCGGCTGCTGATGTCGATATCCATCTCATCAGCCCTAACCCCTCGCAGCCGCGTACTCAGTTCCAACCGGAAAAGCTCGAGGAGTTGGCACAGTCGATCCGCGCCAACGGTATCATCCAGCCCCTCATCGTCCGCCGTGCAGGAGATCGCTTCGAACTGGTCGCCGGTGAACGCCGGTGGCGCGCCGCCCGCATCGCCGGCCTCGAACGCGTCCCTATCGTGGTCCAGGAGTTCGCCGACGACCGCCTGCTCGAACTGGCACTCATCGAGAACATCCAACGCGAGGACCTAAACCCGATGGAAGCCGCTCACGCTTTCGACCGGCTTGCCCGCGAGATGGGCTTGACCCACGAAGAGATCGGGCGCCGCACCGGGAAGGACCGTTCCTCAATTGCCAACTCCATCCGCCTCCTGAAGCTCCCCGAGGCTGTTCAGGCACTCGTCGCCGTTGGCCGCTTGCCAATGGGCCAGGCCCGCGCGCTCCTTAGCCTCCCGAACCCGGACGACCAGGTCCAGTTGGCACGGAAGGCCGCCGAAAAAAGCCTGTCCACGCGGCAGGTCGAAGCCCTGGTACGTAGCCGGCTCGAACCTCCAGCCCCCGAAAGCTCCAGTGCAAAACAAAGCCACGCCGAAGACCCGAACGTGAAGGCCGCCATCGTCGAACTCGAGCGTGTCCTCGGCACTCGCGTCCGTATCGTCCCGGCCAACGAGAATCGCGGCCGCATCGAGATCGACTACTTCTCTCAGGACGATCTGCAGCGCATCTACGCGTTGATTGTGGAGTGAGTGAAACGAAGGAAGGATGAGTTGGTGCCGGCGGCTGGAGTTGAACCAGCGACCTACGGATTATGAGACCGTCGCTCTAACCACCTGAGCTACACCGGCAGAACCAATTCTCAGGGTAGGTCTCGAGAGCCTCTCCTGTCAACAGCCACAAACGATCGCACCCGGACTCATACCCCCACTTGGAGTAGGGTGTATTTCGTATACTGCGTTCCTCATAACATTAACACTCAGGCGGAGTTACACGTCCGATTCTCTCTTGACATCCGATCGAAACAGAGCCATATTATTAGCAGGTGGTGATAGAAGGACCGTCGCCACTCAATCCGCAAGGTAGGAGGAAGTCCATAGAGAACGACCACAACCTTAGGGCGACTACCGGCTACCTGGATAAGATTTCGCACGCCAAGACCGACGAAAGTGCTAATGCACGGCTCGGCGGCGCCTAACCGCTGATTACGCGAGCGGAGTCCAAACAGGAACTGGCGGTCGCCCGTTCCTATTTCAGCCCACTGTGATTGACACCCCAGCGATAGCTCCGATAGATTTGCTGTAGTGTACCCTATCGAGTTCAGCTCCGTCTCGAAAAGCTACTCGATCTATAAATCCTCGGGTGATCGCCTCAAAGAACTCCTCACCTTCAACAGCCGCAGGTTCCACCGTGATTTCTGGGCTTTACGCGATGTCTCGTTCGAAATCCGCCGCGGCGAAACGTTCTGCATCGTCGGTGAGAATGGCTCCGGTAAGAGTACCCTGCTCCAACTCGTAGCCGGCATCCTTCAGCCCTCGGCGGGCACCGTTTCCGTGGCCGGCCGCGTTTCGGCGCTCCTCGAACTCGGCTCCGGCTTCAATCCGGAATTCTCCGGCCGCGATAACGTCTACCTGAACGGCGCCATTCTGGGCTTCTCCACCAGGGAGATGGACAAGAAATATCGCGACATCGTTGAGTTCGCGGAGATCGGGGATTTTATTCACCAGCCCGTGAAGACGTACTCCAGCGGCATGATTGTCCGCCTGGCCTTTGCCGTGGCCATTCACGTCGATCCCGAAATCCTGCTCGTTGACGAGGCGCTCGCCGTCGGCGACATCTACTTCCGGCAGCGCTGTATGCGCAAAGTCCACGAGCTGCGCGGCCGCGGCATCACGATTTTGTTTGTTTCCCACGCTACGGGCGACATTAAGGCCTTGGGCGACCGGGCTCTTTGGCTCGAGCACGGCCGGGTTAAAGAGATCGGCGAGACGGACAAAGTGGTTACCAAATACCTGATCGCGATGGCCCAAAAGGACTCGGCGTACATGGCGCACCAAAGCCCCTCTGCCATCGCCGTCGAACCGGGCAGTGCCGCTCCCGAAATTGCCGATTCGATCCCGAATGTTGACAATCGCTTCGGCGACAGGCGCGCCGAAGTGATCGGAATCCGTCTGCTCGATCCGCTCGGATTTCCCATCGGCGCTCTCGAGCCGGAATCGGACGTGATCCTGCGAGTCAGCGTGCGCGTACTGGCCCCTTTGCGTCTGCCCATCGTTGGTTTCATGATGCGGAACCACCTCGGCATGGACTTTGCCGGCACCAATACGACGCGCGAGGGTCACCAACTCGCACCGCTCGCCCCAGGCGACACGCTCACGGTAGACTTCCATCTGGAGGTCCCGGCCCTGTACCCCTCCACGTTTTCCTTCTCGCCTGCTATCGCGGACGGCACCTTGGATCAATACTCTATCTGTGATTGGGTCGACAACGCGTTGGCCGTCCCCATGGCGCAGACCGAGGCTCCTATCTACGGTCACATGCACTTGAAATGCAGAATCGAAGTGAACGCCCGGTTGCAGCATCCGGCGGTGGTGAGCGGTGAATGAGTTTACCGGGGAGCGAGTGATCCCCGGGCAGGTTGAAACCGATCTCTGGAACGAGCACTTCGCGCGCTATGCGTTCGCAGCCCGCTGCGCTCGCGGCCGAAAAGTCCTCGACATCGGCTGCGGATCGGGTTATGGAAGCGCGGAACTGAGTCGCGAGGCAAACTCGGTGGTCGGCCTCGATATCTCCGCGGAAGCCGTCGCACACGCTCGGAGCCATTTCCCACTCCCGAATGTTCGATTCCTGGCCGCTTCGGCATCGTCTATTCCCTTCGCCGCGTCCACTTTCGACCTGGTTACCGCTTTCGAGGTGATCGAGCATCTACCGGATTGGGACTGCTTGATTCGAGAAGCCCGCCGGGTTCTCTCACCCGGCGGCCTGTTCATCGTTTCCACGCCGAACAAGCGCGTCTATACCGAATCCCGCGGACCCGAGGGCGCGAATCCGTTCCACGTACACGAGTTCGAGGCCCAGGAGTTTGCCGGCGAACTGCAGCGCGTATTCAAACATACGCACCTGTTACTCCAGAATCGCACCGAAGCGTTTGCGTTCTACCCCCCAAAGACCTTCCGGGACGTCGACGCCCGCCTGGACTCGTCCAGTGGGGAATCCTCCGATGCCCACTTCTTCGTCGCCGTCTGCTCCGACTCCGAGGTGGCACCTCCCCGCACGTTCGTCTACGTGCCCCGTGCCGCAAATGTGCTCCGCGAACGGGAACAGCACATCGCGTTGCTCGAACACGAATTGAACCTCAATCGGAAGTGGCTCGAAGATTCGCGCGACGCTCACGCGCGGCTGCTCGAGGCCCATGCCGCCCAGAAGGAGCACCTCGAACAGCAGAACCGGTGGGCGCTCGACATAGAGCGCCAGTGGAAGGCTGATGTCGCGCAACTTCAGCACGACTCGGCCGAAGTCGTCCGCGGATACGAAGCCAAGATCGCAGAGTTGGACGAAGATGTACGCCAAAGAACGGAATGGGCCCTCGAGACCGAGCGCCGGCTCTCGGCCGAAATCGTCGATCTACGCTCCCGCTATCAGGATCAGCTGGCGACCTCCGAGGCCACGGTAACAGAACGAACCCAGTGGGCTCTCGAGCTTCAAGCCAAACTCGACCTCGCTGAAGCCCAATTGGCCGGAGTGCGTGCCTCCCGGTGGTTCAAACTCGGCGGCATGTTCGGAATCGGCCCGCCGTTGTAGCCCGGTGTCCCACAACCGCACACCGGGACCGCTATCCATAGGCGTAAGCTACACATTCCACTAGCTCGGCGTCCGGTGCAAAGGTTGCTCCCAACGCCTGGACCGGGAGACGATGCGCATGAGACGCTTTACGACGGCTATCCTGCTGGCTTTCCTGTCCGCCACTTTAGCTTTTGCGCGGCATTCGCCTATCCTCATGGAACCGGCGGAAACCATCGACATGCAACAAGCCCTGTTCAGCTCCGGGGGCATCCTCGAGATGAAGGACTCTATGGGCGATGTTGAAGTAACAGGCTGGGAGCAGCCTCAGATTGAAGTTACCGTAACCAAGTCCACTTCGCGCCGCTACGCGCCCGAAGAAATGGAAAAGGGACTAGCTCAACTGGAGCGCATCGTCGTCACCACCGATCAGGTGACCGATAACCACATCGTAATTCGCACCGAGTGCCCGCCCTCGAATTTGTTCGCTCGCGCGCTCAGTAGCCGGCCCGACATTCATCTCAGCTACCGAATCAAAGTTCCGCGCCAAACCCGCCTCATCATCCGGCATGATGTTGGGGAGGTTCGCGTTCATGACATGGCTGCCAACATGGAGGTCTCCACCCGAGTTGGCGATATCGACGTGAAACTGCCCGACGACCAGCGCTACACTGTCGACGCGAAGGCCCGGGTCGGAGACGTGGATTCCGATTGGTGCCCGGCCGCCCAGCGGTATTCGATGGATGGCGACATGATGGATGGCACGCTCGCGCATCACGTGACACTTCGTGTCGGAGTCGGCGATATTGTAGTCCGCAAGACGCACTACGACTGCTCGCTCGAGTCCTTCGAAGGCTGAAACGGCACGCTGCTCCTCTGAAGACTTACACTGAGTGTTTGGCCCGTTCCGCCGTTTGGCGCCCGTGGCCGCGACACGAATGCAAGTCCTCTTGCGCCTTCTTAAGGCGCTCCTATATTTTCTCCTGGCACCCGTCATCGCCGCGCTCGCCGCGCTCGCTCTGGCACTGTGCGACGTTGTGTTCGCCGTGGTTGGACGCCGGCGCCGCCGCGCCGACACCCTTCCGTCGCGCGACTCAGCCACCGTCGTCATTCCGAACTGGAATGGGCGGGACCTCCTCGAACGCTACCTGCCGTCGATCGTCACTGCTCTCGCGGGCAATCCCAGGAACGAGATCGTCGTCGTTGACAACGGTTCCGAGGACGGGAGCGCGGATTTCGTTCGCAGCGCCTTTCCGCAGGTCCGCCTGCTTGCGCTCGACAGCAACCTTGGCTTCGGCGGCGGCTCCAATGCCGGATTCCGAGCGGCCTCAAACGACATCGTTGTTCTCCTCAACAGCGACATGCGCGTGGACCCGAACTTCCTCAAACCCCTGTTGGATGGATTCACCGATGAGTCGGTGTTTGCGGTCTCCTGCCAGATCTTCTTCTCCGATCCGTCGAAGCTGAGGGAAGAAACCGGATTGACGCAAGGCTGGTGGGAAGACGGCACGCTCCGCGTTCGTCACCGTCTCGACGATCAGGTCACCGAACTGTTCCCGTGCTTCTACGGAGGGGGCGGCTCGTGCGCATTCGACCGGCGTAAATTCCTCGAGTTGGGCGGGTTCGACGAGTTGCTTGCGCCTTTCTACCTGGAGGATACCGACCTCGGCTTCCTCGCTTGGAAGAGAGGCTGGAAGGTGATGTACCAACCCGCGAGCATCGTCTACCACGAGCACCGGGGCACCATCGGCAAGCGCTTCACCCAGGCGCAGATCCAAGCGGTTCTGAAGAAGAACTTCGTTCTGTTTGCGTGGAAGAACATCCACCAGTGGCCGCGCTTGTTTTCGAACTTCATGCACACCGTGGCGGGTGTCTGGTTCAGCGCCCTGTTCGGAGATGCGCTGGGCCGGCCGAATGGCGCTGGTTTGCTTCGGGCCGCAAGCCAGCTTCCGGGCGCCGTCCGCTCGCGATACCGCGCGAGGATGCTCGCCCGGATCTCGGATACCGAGGCGTTTCTTCGCCCCCTGGGCGGATACTTCCGCGACCGCTTCACTTCCCTGCTACCGCCCACGGACGCCGAACCGCGGGTACTCTTCGTTTCTCCTTATCCGATCTATCCACCGGTTCACGGCGGCGGCGTGTTCATGTACCAGACCGTTCGCGAACTGGCGCGCAGCACCGATTTGCACCTGATCGTTCTGCTCGATTACCCGAACGAGCTCGAACCCCATCGGCACCTGCGCCAGATGTGCGCGAGCGCCGAGTTCATCGTCCGCATGGAAGGCCGTCAGAAATCGTTCGGAGCGATGGAGCCGCACGCCGTCCGTGAGTTTCGAAGCAAAGACCTGGAGTGGTTGATTCACCGCCAGATCTACCTCCACCGCATCGACGTGCTCCAACTCGAGTACACCGTGATGGCCCAGTACGCCGGACGCTTCCGCCACATTCCCTCGATCGTGTTCGAGCACGACGTCTATTTCCAATCGATTGCCCGCGCGCTGCCCACCACGCGCGGACTTCTCGGACGATTGCAGGCGCGATGGGAATACTTGCGGGCCTTGCGCTATGAGGTCACCGAACTGCGCCACGCCGACCGCGTTCAAGTCTGCAGTCGCGAGAACCGCGAGTATCTCGAGTCGTTCGTGCCCGAATTGAAAGGCCGCATCGATGACGGATTCCGTGCCGGCGTCGACACCGCCAACTACCAATTTCAAATCACCGGGCGCGAGCCCGGCACGATGTTGTTCATGGGCAGCTTCCGGCACTTACCCAATCAGGAAGCCTTGGCATGGTTTCTCAATGAGGTGCTGCCGCTGGTTCACCAGCGCCGGCCATCCGCGCGCCTGGTCGTGGTCGGCTCCGACCCTCCGCCGCGCCATTCGCTCCCGCCATCCGCTCAGAATGTCGAACTCATCGGATTCGTCGAAGACATTCGTGAACCTCTGGCCCGATATGCCCTCTTCATCTGCCCGATTCTCAGCGGGTCCGGTGTGCGCGTGAAGCTTCTCGAAGCCTTCTCCGCAGGCATCCCGGTGGTGTCCACGCGAATTGGAGCTGAAGGACTCGCGTGGAACGACGGAGACATCTGCCGCCTCGCGGACGATCCCGCCGCCTTCGCCGAAGCGATCATCGACGTGCTCGATAAGCCCGAGACGGCATCTGAAATGGCCGCTCGCGCGAGAACGGAGGTCGTCGCCAAGCGCGACCTCCGCATAATGACGCAGGGCCTTCTCGCCAACTACCGGGAAACTATCGGCGCCATGCGCCTTCCCCGGTTTGAAGTCGCGACGAAAGACCTCAACGCGTGATCCAGTTCTCCGCCGACCCAACATTCCCGCGTGCCTGATCGACGGCATTGAAAGCGGCTTGGCAGGCATTCGCCGCGGACTTCACGTCGCCGCGTTCCTGATACGCCCTGCAGTCCAGTTGCCGTGCTATCGCGAGGTTCAGGTTCCGGGTAGCAGCGTCTTCCAGGCCGCGCAACGCCGATTCGATGCGGGCCGCTTTATAACTTCTGCGCGCCGTGATCTTGATCGCGAGTTCGCGCGACAGGTCCTGAAGACTTCTCTGACTCAAATCCAACAGCAGGCCAATACTGCGGATGTCCTTCATTCCACCCAGCGACCGGGTCAATGTCTTGAGTTGTTCGGGTACAACCACCCATCCATGTACGCCTCCGTGACTCCCGTAAGTAAAATCACTCGATGCTGAGCAGTCGTTGCATACGTGTTTGTAAATGAGCTTCTTCCCGTCCTTGTCAATCCAATAGGCTCGAGCATCCGGAACATACAGCATGCCGGCGAAGTCTCCCGGCGGAGACACAAGGCTCGCCTCTCCGGGTCCGGTGCTGTCCGGCTCAACGACTAGATTGCCCCACGCGCCGCACCCGGCCGATGGCAGCCAAACATCGATCCCGCCGTTCTTCCAGACGCTGAAGTCCGGGCTGTAATTGAAGCCGTACCCGAAAAGCCAACTTGTCGTGTCATATCCTTCGAACCTCAGGCCACACGCTGTTGCCGGCTTAACTAATTGAGTCCCGCCGGACGACACGGCGGTTATATAAGTGTCGGCATACCCCGATCCGCTGTATGTGCTGAAGTGCACATAATAATCCTGGTTCAACGCTGCGGCGAAAGGCGCCGTGACGAGCATCGCCACGCCGGCAACACTCACTCGAAGATTGAAAGTCATTTCATCCTCCTCTATCCCTATCTGTGCAAAGACCGGGTAAAACCCGTCATCGAGGAGAATGCAGTTTGCGATTTATTTTGCGGAATCCATCTTTGCCAGCGCCGCAACGGCTAACTTACTCGCACGGTCGATCAACCTGAGTGTCCGCCCCCTGTGAGCGTACTGAGGAATTCGCCGAGCGCTCTCGAGCCCTTCGCGATAACAGGTCAAAGCCTCGCCGGCATTTCCGGAGGAGCGCTCGATGACTTCACCGAGGCTGCACACCGTTCGCGCGAAAACCGTGAGCGTCTCGATATCCGTTGTTCCCGCAGCGAATGCCGGATGTAGCAGCGCAACGGCCTTCCGGTAACTCGTGATCGCCGGTCCAGCTTGCCGCATCGCCGACGGGCTGCGATAGCCCTGTAGGTCGCCGATCTTCTCATAGGCGCGCGCGAGTTCGCGGCTGAGAATCGGATCATCGTTGGCGTCTCTGGCCAGCCCGTCGACATATTCGATTCCGGTATTCAGAACGAGCTCCCGAGCCTCCGAGACGTCCTTGAGGGTCTTGATGCGATCGTGAAAGTCGAACAGAAACGCGTTCGCCAGCTTTCGAAATTGCGCGAACCGCCGTTCCGTGCGGGCAACCTGTTCCGCAACCCGCCGGGCCTGCCAGGCCGTTGCCGATACTCCGCCCAGCAGGCTCAGGACGAGCAGTAAGGCCGTTGTAACGCCGGCTTTGTGCCGCCTCACAAACTTCGAAACGCGGTAGCCGACGGTTCCCTGGCGCGCGATCACCGGCAGTCCCGCCAGGCACAACCGCAGGTCCGACGCGAATTGTTCGACGGACGAGTATCGGCACTCGGGCTCAGCCGAAATTGCCATGAGGATCACGTTGTCCAGGTCTCGGGGAAGTCGCGAAGTTGCGATCTCGCTCGGCTTACGCGCCTCTAATCCGCCGCCGCCAAACGGACTGACGCCGGTTACTAATTCGTATAAAACAAGCCCAAGCGAGTAAATGTCTGTTGCAGTGGTTATTGCGTCTCCGCGCATTTGCTCCGGACTTGCGTAACGTGGTGTCATTAGGTGCAGCGTGTCGCTGCAACCCGTAGGGAGGTTGTCTTCGTCGAGTATCCGCGCAATTCCGAAGTCGAGTAACTTCGGTGTGCCATCCTGAGTAACCAGTAAATTACTCGGCTTGATATCACGATGAACGACTAAGTTGCGATGCGCATAAGAGACGGCATCGCAGACACGGAGAAACAACTCTACGCGTTCGACGACCGTCAGCCGGTGCTCTTCGCAATAGCGGTCGATCGGCTGACCGTCGATGTACTCCATGAGAAGGTACGGAGTGCCTTCAGGAGTGGATCCACCGCCGAGCAATCTCGCGATATTGGGATGCGCGAGTTTGGCCAACACGTGACGTTCGTAATAGAAGCGGCTCTCGGCCCAGGGCCGTTCCAGCCCGTGACTCACTACCTTGATGGCAATGCGGTGATCGAACTGTCCGTCGTCGCGCTCGGCCAGGTAAACTGAGCCCATCCCGCCTGCCCCGATTTGGCGTAGAACGCGGTAGTCGCCGATCCGTTCCGGACCGTTCGCGTTCAGCTCCAGAGTATAAGCGGCGGCCAACTCCCGTAGCCGCGCATCCATGCTGACATCGAAGGCCGTCACGACAGGTACTGCCTCAGATCGGCGAACGCAAACCGCAGTTCGCGTTCCACGGTGGAAGCCGAAACGTCCAATTCGCCAGCGATCTCCTCCACCGTGTAGCCGCCGAAGTATCGAAGTTCGACGACACATCGGCGGCGCAGGTTGTTGCGGCCCAACTCATCGAGTGCCGCTTCCAGCTCCGACAGGCCTTGGGAACTGCGCGCGGCAGCCTCGCAATCCTCTAGCGATAACTTCGATGCTTCACCCCCGCGCTTACCGGCATGGCGCGCCCTTGCTCTCTGAATCAGCACCTGCCGCATCGAGCGCATCGCGATCCCGAAGAAGTGCGACGAATTCTCACACTCCGGCACCCACTCTCTCGCCAGCTTGAGATACATCTCGTGCACGAGCCCGGTGGGCTGTAACGTGTTCGCATCCCTCTCCCGGCGCAGGCAGATGGCGGCCATGCGCCGCAATTCGGGATAAGCGAGCGGCGCTACGCGGTCCAGTCCACGCTGCTCGCCATCGCGACTTCCTGCGAGCAGTTCCGTAATCGAAGGAACCATATTCACCCTCTGTCGGCTAGTGCGATATTTTGGCCGCCCGTTTCAGGCCGGCAAACCTGCTTGGCTGCACCTGCTCATGCGGTGGTCTGAATTTCGCGAACCCCAATATCTCGTGGCGTGGTTGACGGCGCAGGTTCAAACAACAGAACTCGTTGAAAATGTTCGTCAAACGTGCTATCACGGGTTACTGTTGCCTCTGGAGGAAATCGCATAAATGGCCACTAGCGTCTGGAGAGGGCATCTCACCTTTGGACTCGTATCCCTGCCGGTCAAACTGTTTACGGCTGCACGCGGCGAATCGGTCAGTTTCAACCAACTACATCGAACCGACCACTCGCGAGTGAAACAGGTTCTCTACTGCCAGGCGGAAGACAAGCCCATTGAACGCAGCGAGATAATCAAGGGCTACGAGTACGAGAAGGGCCGTTACGTCGTGATTGAAGAGGAGGACATTCGCAAGGTCCAGCCCAAGACGGCGAAGGTCATGGAGATTCTCGAGTTTGTGAAGACCTCCGACGTCGACCCGGTCTATTTCGAGAGTTCCTACTACATGTCACCGGACGACGCCGGCGAGAAGCCGTACGCACTGTTGTTCGACGCGCTGAAGCGCACCGGCTACGTGGGCGTTGCGAAGGTTACAATGCACGGGCGCGAACACATCGTAATCCTGCGGCCCGGTTCCCGAGGAATCCTGTTGCACACCATGTACTATGCGCACGAGATACGCGCGGTCGAGGAGTTTCGAACCGACCTGAGTCTCGTCAGGGACAAGGAAGTCGAGTTGGCCACCGGATTGATTGAGGCCCTTGCCGCGGACTTCGAGCCGGATAAGTATCGCGACACGTATCGCGACAACCTGCTGGCTATGATCGAGGCAAAGAAGTCGGGCCAGGCGGTGGTGGAAGCGCCGGCACCGGAACCCGCCAAGGTCATCGACATTTTGGATGCGCTGAAGAGGAGCCTGGACTTGGCGCGCAAACCGGCGTCGAAGGAGACCGAACCCGCGCACGCGGCGCCTCTCGAAATGACCGGAACCACGGGTCCGGTCGCCGTTTCAGAGCCGAAGCCGAGGAAACGTGCCTCTACGAAGCGGGCGGGCGGTTAGCAAGCAGAATCTCTTCGGCGTATAGCGCGCCGGCCGCGGTCTCCTCGTGCTTGAAGAACACGTAGATGTCCTTGCCGCCGTTCGTCTGCTCTTGCGCGCGCTGAGCGATTTCGCGCCGCTCCTCGGCCGAGTACTCCGACTTGCGCAGCCGTGAATAGACGAAATCCGCCGTTACGACTCGCGGAATCTCGAGCTTGTCCGATTCCGCAAGGCAGAGCGAAATGCGATGCTCGTGAAGCATCCCGTACACTTCCTCGCAAAGCCAGCCCGTATTGCGAAACTCGAATGCGGACTGTATATCGGCCGGGAGGGTGGCCAGGAAGTCCTTCAGCAACCCGGTATCGCACTTCAGGTTCGGCGGGAGTTGGAACAGCACGGCGCCAAGCCGGCCGCTGGCCCGAAGCGGATCCACGGCTCGAAAGAACACCTCGGTGAACTCGGAGGGCTTCAACCTTTGTATGTGCGTGATCCGCTGATGCGCCTTTACTGCGAACCGAAAGCCCGGCGGAGTTGCCGATACCCAGTTCTCGAGCGTCGAAGCGGACGGCAAACGCCGGAACGTGTAGTTGATTTCCACCGCGTTCAATCGCGACGCGTAATGCGCCAGGAACTCTTTTTGCGGGAGCTTTTGAGGGTAGAAATCGGGTTTCCAGGTTGCGTATGCAAATCCCGAGGTGCCTGAGTACAGTTGCGCCATCCGGTCTCCTCCGTCTCCAGTGTTGACAGGATAACAGGGCGGGTGATCCCGATTCCGATTCAGACCCGCGCCTCCGTTGTAAGATCAAAATTTGGAGGTCTCTTCGCAGTTCAGCCGTTACACCCTGGTGACGGATACTGGAATTCTGCCCCTTTGGGCCCGCGCCGGTCATCTTCAAAACTAGACGGATAAGGAGCTTATGAGCGCAAGCGCAGTCGGTTTCGGCGATACACGCGCCGCCAGGTTCTGGAACGCAACCATTGGCAAGAAGATCGTGATGGCCATAAGCGGCCTCATTCTCTTCGGCTTCGTTGTCGTGCACATGCTGGGCAACTTGCAGGTATTCATGGGCGCCGAGCACTTCAATGCCTACGGACGCTTTCTGCGCGTGGAACCGGCACTGCTCTGGACCATGCGGATCGTTCTGCTGGCGATGGTGATTCTGCATATCTGGGCGAGCATTCAACTCGCGCTCCTGAACAAACTGGAAGCGCGTCCGGTCGGCTATGTGAAAAAAAAGAACATCGGCTCGTCTTACGCTTCCCGGACAATGTATTGGAGCGGGCCGATCATCGCAGCCTTTGTCATCTACCACCTGATGCAATTCACCTGGGGCGTTGGGGGAACTCCTTTCACCGAAGGACAGCCCTATGAAAACCTCATTCGCGGATTCCAGGTGCCCTGGATATCGGCGTTCTACATCATCGCGATGGGCCTGCTGATGTTGCACCTCTATCACGGTATCTGGAGCATGTTCCAGACGCTCGGAGCCAACCATCCGCGGTATACTCCCATGCTCCAGACCTTCGCAAAAGTGGTTGCGATCCTACTGTTCCTTGGTTTCAGCTCCATCCCCGTGGCGGTACTGACGGGCGCGATTTCATAAACATCCATGCAACTCGATTCGAAGATTCCCTCCGGTCCGATTGAGAAGAAATGGGACCGCGCCCGGTTCGAGATGAAGCTGGTGAACCCGGCGAACAAGCGCAAGTACACCATCATCATGGTTGGCTCGGGACTGGCTGGAGCATCGGGTGCCGCGTCGCTGGGCGAACTCGGTTACAACGTAAAGTGCTTCTGTTTCCAGGATTCGCCGCGGCGCGCACACTCTATCGCGGCACAAGGCGGCATCAATGCCGCAAAGAACTATCAGAACGACGGCGACAGCATCTATCGCCTGTTCTATGACACGGTGAAGGGCGGCGACTTCCGCGCCCGTGAAGCGAACGTGTACCGCCTCGCACAGATCAGCGTGAACATTATCGATCAGTGCGTGGCGCAAGGTGTCCCATTCGCGCGCGAGTACGGCGGCACGCTCGCCAACCGGTCATTCGGCGGCGCGCAGGTTTCCCGCACATTCTACGCTCGAGGGCAGACCGGGCAGCAGTTGCTGCTCGGTGCCTACCAGGCGCTCGAACGGCAGATCGACGCGGGCTCAGTGAGGATGTACCCGCGAACCGAGATGCTAGACCTGATCGTGATCGACGGCAAGGCGCGGGGCATTGTTACTCGCAACCTTGTAACGGGCAAGATCGACATTCACATCGCGGATGCGGTCTGCCTGTCCACCGGCGGATACGGCAACGTCTACTATCTCTCAACCAACGCCAAAGGGTCGAACGCCACGGCGATCTGGCGTGCCTATAAACGCGGTGCGGCGTTCGGCAATCCCTGCTTTACACAGATCCACCCCACCTGCATCCCGGTCAGCGGCGACTATCAATCGAAACTCACGTTGATGAGCGAGAGCCTGCGAAACGACGGCCGGATCTGGGTTCCGAAGAAGGCAGGCGACACACGTTCTCCGGATCAGATCCCGGAAGCCGAGCGCGACTACTACCTCGAACGCAAGTATCCGAGCTTCGGCAATCTCGTACCTCGCGATGTTGCTTCCCGCAACGCCAAAGCGGTGTGCGATGAAGGCCGCGGCGTCGGCGCCGGCCGGCTGGGCGTATACCTCGACTTCCGCGATTCCATCGAGCGGCTCGGTGCCTCGGTCATCAAGGAGCGCTACGGCAACCTCTTCGATATGTACGAGCGCATCACGGACGAGAACCCTTATAAAGTCCCGATGCGCATCTACCCGGCCATCCACTACACGATGGGCGGTCTCTGGGTGGATTACCAATTGATGAGCACGGTGCCAGGCCTTTTCGTACTCGGGGAGGCGAACTTCTCCGACCACGGCGCGAACCGGTTGGGCGCAAGCGCGTTGATGCAGGGCCTTTCGGACGGATACTTCGTCATCCCGTACACGATCGGCAACTACCTGGCGAGCAACAAATTCGACAAGATTGACGATAGCCACTCCGAAGTTCGGGCAGCGGTGGAAAACGTCACCGGCATCAGCCGCCGCTTGCTTGCGGCCAAAGGCACGCGCACGGTGGACTCGTTTCACCGCGAGCTTGGCAAGATCATGTGGGACTACTGCGGCATGGGCCGTACCGCGGGAGGGCTCGAGCAGGCGATCGCACAGATTCGCGAGTTGCGCGAACAGTACTGGAAGAGCGTGCTGGTACCGGGCAGCGCCGACGACCTGAATCAATCGCTCGAGAAGGCGGGCCGCGTAGCCGATTTTTTCGAACTCGGCGAACTGATGTGCATCGATGCCCTGCAGCGGAACGAGTCGTGCGGCGGCCATTTCCGCGAGGAGTACCAGACACCTGAAGGCGAGGCGCTTCGCAACGACGCCGATTACTCGTATGTCGCGGCCTGGGAATATCAGGGAACCAACCAGCCGCCCAAACTTCAAAAGGAACCGCTCGAGTTCGAGTACGTTCACCCGTCGCAACGGAGCTACAAGTAGCCATGAACCTGATTCTTCATATTTGGCGGCAGAAGAATGCCAGCAGTCCCGGCAAGATGGTCCGCTATGAGGTCAAGGACGTCAATCCCGACATGTCCGTGCTCGAGATGCTGGACGTCCTCAACGAGGATCTCATCCTGAAGGGAGAAGAGCCCGTGACCTTCGAGCACGATTGCCGCGAAGGGATCTGCGGCTCCTGCGGGTTCATGATCAACGGCGTGGCGCACGGTCCGCTCAAGGCGACGACGGTGTGTCAGTTGACAATGCGTCACTTCAAGGACGGCGACGAGTTGTACCTCGAGCCCTGGCGCGCCAAGGCATTCCCCATTCTGAAAGATCTCGCCGTTGACCGAAGCGCGTTCGATCGCATCATCGCCGCCGGCGGTCACATCTCCGTTCCGACCGGAAGCGCTCCGGACGGTAACGCCATTCCCGTTCCGAAGGAAGCAGCGGATCACTCCATGGACGCCGCGGCCTGCATCGGATGCGGAGCGTGTGTTGCGGCTTGCCCGAACGCGGCCGCTGCGCTGTTCACAGGCGCGAAGGTCTCCCACCTCGGGTTGCTTCCGCAAGGCCAGCCTGAAAGATACGATCGCGCCCTGAACATGGTTGCGCAAATGACCGTGGAACAGTTCGGCAGTTGCACGAACATCGGCGAGTGTGAAGCGGTATGTCCGAAAGAGATCCGGCTTGATGTCATCGCTCGCATGAACGGCGATTTTGGCCGCGCAGCCGTGAAATCCCGCAAAGAGCCGTATCAGAATCCGAGCGAGTTCGCGCGCTGGAGCTACGGTTCGAAGTTGAAGACCGATCCGGTTCGATAGCGATTCTTCCCGCGTTCCGAATGGGATATCCTATTCAGGACAAGGAGGTCCGATAGTGGCGACCGCTACAGAGTTGGAGTTCGCGGAAGTACAATCCGCTTCCGCGCGGGCTGTTCAGCTTTCCTCACAAGCAGGCCTCGACATGGCGTCGATCGGCGCGGCGATGCGCCAGGCGTTCGAAACAGCGATGGCATTCGTCACGAAGCATGAACTCGTGATGAACGGCCAGCCTCGGGCGATTTACACCGCTTACCGGCCCGACGGCGTTTCGTTCACGGTCGCTTTGCCGGTGGCGGAAGGTCCGTCAACGCCGGTCGAAGGATCGGAAGTGCGGTTTGAGACGCTTCCTTCGGTGAAAGCGTACCGGTTCACGCACCACGGTCCGTATCCGGAGCTTGGACGAACCTACAACCAGATCACGGGGTTCATGGTCGAGCGCGGGTGGATGCAGTCGGAAGCGGATTGGGCGAAATATATGCCGATGTGGGAAGAGTACATGAACGATCCCGAGAGGACCCCGCCTTCCGAGTTAGTCACACACATCTATCTGCCGGTTCCCCAGGTTTAGACACTCAGCAGATAACAGCGCGCGCGTGCGCCGGTGATTTTGGCGAGCGCGTGACCGTACCAGGCGACTTGGCGTTCGTACTGTGCGCGGCGCGAGCCGGTGGGCGAGTCGGTCTTGTAATCGACGACATTCCACAGGCCATCCTCCTCGAACGCCAGATCGATATTTCCTTCGATGAAATGATGCTCGTCGAGCCGCAACGAAACCGGAAGTTCCCGATGGCGGCGCGGGGATGCCGCGGCGCGTTTCAGCAAGGGCGTGACGAGTGCCGCGCGCACGGCCGCAATCGCCGATTCTACTTCCGCTTCATCGGCGCCCGTCGTCCGGCGCAGTGTTTGCGCAACCTGTTGGAGATCGGCGTTCGCTCCGAGTGCCGTGCTCAGCATTGCGTGC
Source organism: uncultured Acidobacteriota bacterium (assembly GCA_963720745.1). Lineage (GTDB taxonomy): Bacteria > Acidobacteriota > Terriglobia > Bryobacterales > Bryobacteraceae > TMP-7. Next base: position 1,142,993 of record CAVRGO010000001.1, on the reverse strand, counting down.
ACGAGCGTCCCGAATCGAGGGCCGTAGGGACGCTCCTCCTGCGCTCCCGTGCTCAGGAACTCGACATCGATGCCTGGGGGCGAATCGGCAATGTCGGTGGGATTCGTAATTTCAAGCGACGGAAGGGAACCCCGGCGGATGGACAATTCGCGCTCATGTCGCCACTCCTCGTACGCGCTCGCGGAGGCGCTGGCATCGCCGGTGAGGACATCATCATTTCCCAAACCCTGCCGCGCATCGACATTCAACCGCAGCGCCGATGGATCCCACCATACGATGTCGTACTCGCCGTCGATCGAGCGGTGCAGGCCGGGCCGGACCGATCCCGCTCCTTCGTCCATGCTTCTTTGCGGAAGTGCCGAGCGGTCCCCGTTGAATGCAGGGCAGCCCCACGCTTTTCCAGTGGGCCGCCGCCAGCGATCGGGAGGCGGGTAGATTCCTTTGTTGAGCGGCGACAACCAACCCGGATGCTCCTGCTCGCCCGAGGCCGGTATTACCAGCAGGTCCCGGGCGCGCGTAGCCGCAACGTACGCGACGCGCACTCCTTCGGCTTCCTCGCGCGATTGCTCCTCCGGCTCATGCTCCACCAGATCCTGCGGCTGGCACCAGGAGAGCCTGAGCGCGCAGAGGTTCCGCTCCGTGTCGATATAGCGCTCCGGCGCCTGCGAAAGCCCGGCGGTCATGTCGGCCAGGATCACTACCGGGAACTCAAGACCCTTCGCCGTGTGGACGGTCATCACGCGCACGCCGTCGGCGCTTTCTTCCACCATCAGGGCTTCGTTCGCATCCATACGCTCCGATCGGTCCTGCATCGCCTCATAGAACGCGCGGAACGAAGTGCCGCCGCTGGTTTCGTAGGTTCGAGCGAGATCGATGAACCGGTGGACATTCGAGATCACCTGGTGGCCGCCGGGACGGACCGCGAAACCGACGTGCGCGCGAGTCGCCTCGATGAGCGTATTCAGAGTGTCCGCGACGGGGCGGCGATTCCGGTTGCGATGCAGATCGGCCAGGATTCCGAGCGCCTGGCGTACCGGTTCGAAAGCCGGCGCGGTATCTTCGTCCGGGCGCAGCGGATTGAGCCGCCCGACATCCATCCGGTAACGCAGCAGCAGACTGTCGGGGATGGCGAACAGCGGACCCTTGATAGTGGCGTAGGTGGAGAGTTCGTCGGTGGGCCACTCGATCGCCGCGCAAGCGGTCCGAAGGGTCTCTACCTCCTCGCGCTGGTGGAACGACTTTGAACCCACCAACAAATGGCGGATGCTGCGCGCCTCGAGGCTTCGCACGTAGGGACGCGTGACATCCTGGCCGTAATTCACCTTGCGGCGGAACAGGATGGCGATATGCCGCGCTTCGATCGGGACAAGCCGGTCCTCGCCCGGCGCCCGCACCTGCCAACCACTGTCGCGCAACAGCCACTCGATGAACGCGGCCGTCGCGTCCGGCAGACACTCGTCGATGTTCTTGTTGTAATAGGGAACCGGCGCGGGCAGCACGACTACCGGCGGTTGACCCTCGATCGCTTCACGCCGGCCGTCAAGCGGAACATAAGCCGACTGGCCGGCGCTACGACTCTCGATCATCAGCGGCTGAAATGCGGCGTTCACGCACTGCTGAATCGGACGCAGCGCGCGATGGCTCTCGGTCAGGTTTACCAGCTCGGCCCCACCCTTGCGGAGGTGATCGCACACCTCCTGGTAGACCAGCACGTCGGCGCGGCGAAACTTGTAGATCGATTGTTTGGGGTCGCCCACGACGAACAGCTTCCCGGGCTTCGGTTTGACCGCTCGCCAGTTACCCTCCGCGGCATCTTCGGCCGAAAGCAGAACGATGATCTCCGCCTGCACCGGATCGGTGTCCTGAAACTCGTCGACGAACAGATGAGTGAAGCGGCGTTGCAGGTACGCGCGGACTTCCGGGCTATCGCGCAACAGATCGCGGACTTTCACCAGCAGATCGACAAAATCGAGTTTGCCGGACCGCTGTTTCAGCGCCTCGTAGCGGACCAGTAGTTCCTGCATGTCCGCCTGAAGGTCGGCGGCGAGGTCCGCGTCGGCGCTGCGTTTGTAACGCTCCAAGGCGGTAATCAGATGTGCGCGCGCGGTGATCACGCCTTCGCGAGTGATGTGTTCGCTGAATCGGCCGCGCCCCTTCTTCTGGTTGTCGCGCTTCTTCAAATCGCGCAGAAGCTTCAGCATGACGGCTTCGATCGCATCGTAGTCGACCTTCTGCCGGTGCTTGACGTTGCGCATCCACACTCGCACATCGCGAACGCAGCGCAGCGATTTGTACAGCTCGTCGTGGTCCTTCTCGCGCAGATCGCCGGCTTCGGCAAGTTGCTTCACGGCCTGGCCCAAAGCCCTCAGCTCTGTCACGCGTTCAAACGGTTCCCTTTTCCACGGGGCTTTGAAATCGCGCCACTCAACAAACTTCTGCCCGTCGTACCGCAGCCGCTCACTCGGGGCCACGCCCTTTGCGCCGGGATCCCAAGCGAGCCGCGTCAACGCGCGCCGCAACCCGGGACGATCCTGCTCCAGCCCCCACTCGAACCAGCTTCGAAATGCGCGATCGAAGATCTGCTGCTGCTCCTGTTCGGCGAGTTCCTTGAATGCGGGATCGACTTTCGCTTCCACCGGACGCTCGCGGAGGACCTGGGCGCAAAACGAGTGAATCGTCCCGATCGCTGCCTCTTCGAGATGTTCGATGGCATCCTCGAGATGCTCGAGTTCTTCACCGGAGGCAGTCCGGCGGGCGTTGTCGAGTTCCTGCCGTAGCCGCACCTTCAACTCGCCTGCCGCCTTGTGCGTGAACGTAACCGCGACCACCTGATCGATCTTCGCGAGCCCCGCCCGCAGCACGGCGACGATGCGGTTCACCAGTTCGGTTGTCTTGCCGGTTCCCGCGGACGCCTCAACCACCAGACTTTTGGCGAGCTCAGTGCGAATAATCTGGCGCGCGCGAGCATCACCCTCGAGTTGCGGCGTCACAGCATGCTCCTCAACTCGAACAAGCGCGATAGGGCTTCCTTGTCCTTCCAGCGCTGAACCCGGGTCTCCTCGTGCGGGCCGCAGACGGGACGGAAATCGCAGATACCGCAGGCGTCCTTAGCCGGCGCGGAGGGCAGGAACCCACCGGCGATCGCTTCATCAACAATTCTCAAGGCTCGTTCGAAATATGTCCGGGCGCGCTCGTTGATCGCGATAGTGACTTCCTTATAGTTGCCGCGCTGTGTGCAGTAGAAGAGCCGGCCTGCCTCCGCTTTCTTCCCGAGCAGTTTCTCTGCGACGAGAGCATACAACACCGGCTGAAGTACGGTGCCTCCTCCGAGCACCACGGGATCCCGTTCCGGAGGCTTACCCGTTTTGTGGTCCGTGATGCGGATCGTGTCGAACTGGCGGTCGATCTCCACCAAGTCGATCGATCCACGGAGCAGCGCTCCACCCGCGTCTACGGGTTGCGTCGTGCTCGCCGCGTCATGATCCTCGTCGCGGGGCAAACCGAAAGCAAGTTCGAAATGCGCGGGCTCGAGCCACTCGAGCGTTTCCAGCAGCTTATTGAGCCAACCGCCCAGGTCCATACGCAGGTCGTCGATTTCCGAGACCCAGACGCGTTCGATGGCCGGCGCGATCCTTTCCGCAAAATCGGCAGCAACTTCATCGAGCACTTGATAGAGAATCGCTTGCGGTTTTTCAGCGGGGCGCGCGCGCCACTCGCGGAAGAACCGGAATTGCACGCGGTGCAGAAGCGCGCCGCGCGTGAGCGGGTCGAGTTGTTCGATGGCTGCGGCCTCCGTGCGTTCCTCGATATGAAGCATGCCGTGCAGATAGAACCGGTACGGACATGCAGCAAAATCCTGGAGGGACGAAGGCGAGTAGGCCTGCTTCGACAAGCGCAGCGGCTCCAGTTTCGAGTGCGTGGCGGCATCCGGCTCGACGATTCCATCCGCGGAACACCATGCCGACTCCCAGCGGGTTCGACGGGCCTCAAGCGAGCGCGCGAGATGCGGGTTCGCCGTGTTCAAGTAAGGCGCGCGCCGGTGACGCGCGAGCCAGGCCAGATCGTATTCGGCATCGTCGATGGCGTGCGTTGGATCGGGAGGAGCGGGCCATACCAGCCGCGCTTCCGAGTTTTCGCCGAGGCGTGTTTCAAACGGACGGAGCGACGGCAATCGCCCCTCGATTGCGCGGGCAATCTCGAGCGCATAGAAGGAAGGCACACGGGGACGCCCCTGCGTCAGGTCCATGCTGGGATACGATGCGATGAAACGCGAGGTTGCGCTGGCCACGGCGGTGCGCATCAGCAGGCGCTCATTGGCTGCATGATCGGCGCGAGTGACGAGATCTCGCGATATATCGTGCCGCAATTCATCGAGCAGCAGCGGATCCTCGCTGGCCTTGCGCGGAAACAGACCTTCGGCCAACCCCGGCAGAAACACCACGTCGAAAACACGGCCCCGTGCTTCGTCTATCGACCCCGCAAACACGCGCCCGTAACGGCGCTGTGGAGGTTCGCGGCGCAGGATCAGCAGCCGCTCCGAGAGCACGCTGCGTACCTCATCCAGATCAACGGGACCGACCTCCGCCATCGGCCGCAATTCGCTCAATACCGCGAGCACAGGTTCAGGATCGACCAGAGCGCGCGAGGCCAGGCGCGCCAAGGTGGTGAGCCAGACCTCCCATAGCTCGGAAGAAGGGAGCGCGTGCAGATCCTCGATCAGCGGAAGAGCGAAGCGTTCGAGATTTCCGAGCCGTTCAAGATCGCGCTGGATGCGTTCGCGCTTGGGTTGTTCTTCCGCGCCGAGCGATTGTAGCTGGATGCGAAACTCCTGCTCGAGACCGCGGAGGCGGCGCTCCCAACGCGCGTGTCCGCCGATGACGGCCGCATCCACCAGCAGGCGTTCCCAGGCCAGCGGTGTGGCGATGGTCGTTGCGTCGGACGGCGCGCGTTCGGCGGTTTCCTCGAGCGCCGGAACGGCGCCGCCCATGGCCGCCAGCATCTCGTCATCCGAAGCCGTCCACTGGAGATCGCGTTGGGGCGGAGCGCCATTCGCATCGAGCGGAGGCACCTGGCCGAGCGAAAGGTATTCGGCAAAACGCGATGCCGAACAGCCTTCGGACGCGCAGGCGAGCAGGGCCAGAAATGCGCGGCCCGAGGGATCCGGCTTCGCGATTCCACGGCTGAAATAGGCGGGGATCGACGCGCGCCGCAATGCCTCCTCGAGCAGCGGTTGATAACGCTCGGGATTGCGCAGCAGGATCGCGATGCGATCGAAGGGTACGTTCAGAGCGCGGATGCGGCGGGCGATCTCGACGCACTCGAGTGCTTCGCCGGGCGACGAAAACAGGTCAACGGACTCGTCGTACTCGATCGCTGCCGGTGCGGCGGCCGAGAACAACTGCTCCCGAAGCCTCACCAGCGCTGTTGCCGGCGGGTCGAGCTCCAGCCCCGGTGGTGTGCCCGTCATCTGTTCGAGCGCTTCCAGGCGGCTGTTGTCGGCGCTCAGCACCGTCGCAAAGAACGCCGGCGTCTGCTCAACAAGTGCCGCGACGAATTCATAGTGAGCGCGGGAGGGTACCGGCACATCCAGCATCAGCAGCGGCAATCCGCAAAGCGAGTGCCCACCTTCGCGCGCGGTTTCCGTCGCGAACTCGAGCACGGTGGCGGCATCGGCGAGGCGGCGCGCTGCAAGTTCACGCTCATATAAATCGAGCAGTAGCGCGATGTCTGAATCCGTCTGCGGCTTCGCGTGGGCGAGGCGCAGATCGGTGACCGTGTTTGCCAGCGCCGACGGAAATCCTGGCGATTTCGCAACGGGAGCGAAGTATGCGAGGGCGCCCTTCTTATGGGCTTCATGAATGGCACGCGCCGCAACGGCTTCCATCGCCAATCGCGTAGCCGGAGCCATCCCGGCTTCCGCGATCCTGACGCTTGCCATCGACGCCGCAAGCTGCATCAGTGTAAAGCGGTGCAGACCAATGGCGCCGGGACCCGGCAAGATGCGTACGAACTCATCGGCGGACGCGCGCGTAGCGCCGGCGATGACGATTTCCGAACGGCCGAGAAGAGGTTCGATCCATCGCGCAGCGGCTTCGAGCGCAGGTGCGGCGGCGGGAGAGTGTACAACCACAGTGCTTATAACCAGCGTAGCGAATTCCTCGGCAAGGCATGGACTTTACTTGCGCTTCCCACGTCTGGAATTGCAGAAATACAGGAGGTCGATTCATGTACCGCTGCAATTACGAGCGCTCTACCGCGCTCCCGTGCGTACAGCCCGACGCGCTCCGGCATCGCCGCCGGTTCAGGGGCTTGGCACGACGGCAGCGCCCATGTTCGCGGCGTACGTCGGCGCGGGTCTTTATCAAGTGAACTTCGCGATTCCGCCGGTGCCGCCGGGAGCGCCGGCTTGTGATGCATCGAAGATCAAATCGAACGTGACGGTGACGATCAGCGGGGCCGAACTGGTACGACGCGGCGCAGATCTGCGTCGCGCCCTGATTCGGCTCCGGCGCTGCTTTTGTTTGACCGATATATCATAACGTGATATATCATAGTTGGACTATGAAGCGATCGGGTCAACCGCTCACGCCAAACGCGTTCTACATCCTGTTTGCTCTCACGCAGGGCAAGATGCACGGGTACGGCATCATGCAGGAGGCTCGAAAGTTGTCGGATGGTGCCGTCCGCATGGGACCGGCGGCCCTGTACACCACGATTCAGCGCCTTCTCGACCAATCGTTGATCGAAGAGGTTTCCACTCCTGATGAAGCGGACGCCCGGCGCCGGTATTACTTCCTGACGCCGGCCGGCCGGGCGGCGCTCAAAGTCGAATTGGGGCGTATGGAGTCGGCGGTCCGGAAGGCGGCAGCGATGCGGCGGAGGGCGGCCGAATCATGAGCCGGATCGTCAGGTGGAGTTGCGGCATTTATGCAGCACTGCTACCGCTGTACCCGCCGGAAATTCGCCGCCGGTTCGAGGCGGAGCTGGTGGATACCTTCGCGCAACAGGTCGGTGACGCGTGGGAGGAGGGCCGAATCGCGGGAGTTCTCGGAGTCTGGTTCTTCACGCTTCCAGAATTATTGTGGATCACTCTTCCCCGGCAGATCGTCCGGCCTGTGGTCGTTCTGCCCGTCGTTTCGCTCATGACGACGAGTGCAATCATGTTCTCTCTCATTTGGGCGCTCGAGAATTCGCTGGTCCTCAACGCCTGGTATCACAGCGTCGCCGGCAGCATCTGCCGCTAACTGAAAAGGGGTGATTATGAAGCAAGCGTTGCTTGCAATTCTGCTGGGGAGTGTCCTGTCGCTCGGGGGTGCCGCGCAGACGAACTCTGGGCCGAACCTGTCGGGGACATGGCAAATCGAGTACCACGACAACAACGGAAAGGAAGTAGATACACCGATGATCAGCCTGCTGCAATCGGGCGGGCGGCTCGAAGGAGTCTTTGGGAACCAACATTGGAAGGTGCAGGGTACGCTGGTGGGCGACCAGGTGCAGTTCTCGTTCAGCCCGCCAAAGCATCCGGAAATCACGGTCCGCTATCAGGGGACATTGGACTCGGCCGCGCACATGCACGGGACGATGTCCAGCCAGGTGCAATCGGGAAGTTTCGCCGCTAAGCGCGTGTGGTGAAGAAAGGGGATGCGGGCCAACACGATCGCGGCCCGCGTTTCTTAAATGCGGCCCTCACTTGTACTCGATCTTCACGTCCGCGCCGAACCGTTTGTAATTCGCATAGCGGATGATCAATCGCATTCGCTGCGGTCCGGTGCGGAAGTAAAGGGTATCCTCACCGTAGGTCTTCACAGGGAACCAATACTTGCCATCCACCTGCTCGCGGATGGTGGTGAAGTGCGGAAACAGGTTCTCCTGTTTGGTGGTCTCAACCTGCGGCACAGCCTGGCCCTCGAGCCGGATGATCGAATAGTCCTTCTTGTCCACCCAAATCATCCCGTCGAAGAAGCGCTGGCCTGACAGGATCTGGCGGGGGCGGATCTGCATCACCCAGCAATCGACGCCGTCCATCTGTTCCTCACCGCGGAACTTACTTTCGTAGAAGAACAGCGTGTCGCGCGTGACCACCAGCGGCTGGATTTCCCGCACATCGCGGAAATCCTCGTCGGTCAGTTTCAACCGTTGTAGCGTGTTCGACGGCTTTTCCACCATCTCTTCCGAACGCTTGCCGTCGGGCAGGAAAATGACCTCCCTCACCTCGCGGTACTCGCCCAAACGCGCGCCGCGTGAATCGAGATCCTCCACTGTGGTTGTTTGGCGGTACACGTATCGATCGCGCGCCGCCTCGGTCTCGGTTTCCCGAGCAGCGATGCGCTGAATCAGGTCTTTCGGAGGATCCTCACCGCGCGCGGTGTCCGCAAGCACCGATGTTAAGATTACTGCGAGGATGCAGAATGATGCACGCGCATATCGCAATACGCTCATCGTTGTTTGGGCTTTACTGACGGCCGCCTCTGTCACTTTCTCTATCCAACAGCATATCCCGTCGCGCATCGCGATTCCTTTTACGGCAGCCGCCCTGGTTGAAGTCGCCCTTTACCTGGCGCCCGGGTTCAGTTTCACACGGCGGGCGTTCGAATCGATACAGCCGCTGGCGGTGCGCGCGGGGATTCTCGAGATTTCAGCATTGGTTCCCTATCTCATCTACTCGGCGGGCACTGGAACTTTTCACTGGCGCCAATTCATCTGGCTAGCGATTCTCACCACGGCGGTAAGTACCTGGTACGTGCTTCGCCAACAAAAACAGTTCTATGCCGATCTGCTGTTTCTGGCATTGATGGCTGCGGTGCTGCTGCTGAAGGTTTTCCCGCGGCTCTACATCGAGCTGTCGCCGCGAGTGCCCGCCGCGATACTCGGTCAACTGATGTGGTATCGCACGGGCATCCTGGCGGTACTCTCGATCCGCGGCATGAGCGGCATCAATTTCGGATTCCTGCCGACGCGCCGCGACTGGTGGATCGGCATTCAGCAGTTCGTGCTGTTTATACCCGTGGCGGTCGGAGCGGGAATGGCGATCCGATTCGTGCAGCCCCATCTCGTCTCGCCGGTCTGGTGGAAAGCCGTTTTGACTGCGGTTCTCACGTTCGCCGGCATTCTCTGGGTGGTGGCGTTGGCGGAGGAGTTTTTCTTCCGCGGCATGTTGCAGCAGATGCTCGCCAAAAGATTCAGCAGCACCACAGTGGGATTAATCGCCGCGTCATTGCTTTTCGGCGTGGCGCACCTCTGGTTTCGCGCATTTCCGAATTGGAAGTTCGCAGTACTCGCAGCAATTGCCGGGATATTCTACGGACTCGCGTTTATTCGAGCCGGAAGTATCCGGGCGTCCATGGTGACGCACGCCCTGGTGGTAACGACATGGAGGGTGTTCTTTGCATAGCCCCGGCGCAGCGACTCCCGGTCTGAGCGTTGCCCCAAAGCCGATCTCCGAACGCACAACCCGAAGCCGCGTGATCGGCTTCGCCATCATTCTCGCGGTGTATGCCGTCGTGGTGTACGTCATCCCGCGCCCGCCTACGGTGCGGCCGGAAGGCTGGCGTTTGACAGGCATCTTTCTAGCCACGGTGGCCGGCTCGATCATCCAACCGATTCCCGGCGGCGCGTTGGTACTGGCAGCGATTACGTTAAGCGCCGTGTTCGGCGGCCTCACGATACAGCAGGCGCTGGCGGGTTATGCCGATACGACGGTCTGGCTGGTGATGGCGGCGTTCTTCATTTCACGCGCGCTGATTAACGCAGGCCTGGCGCGTCGCATCGCCCTGTTCTTCGTGAGACTGTTCGGAAAGAGTTCGCTGGGTGTTTCGTACGCGCTCTCGATTTCCGATATGGTGCTGGCCACCATCATTCCGTCGAACGGAGCGCGCTCGGGCGGAGTGATTCTGCCCATCGTGCGTTCCATCGCCGAACTCTACGGGTCGTCGCCGGGCATCAGCGCCGCCGTGCTCGGATCGTTTTTGATGACCGCAGTGTATCAGGGCATCTGTGTCACCGCCGCGATGTTCATGACGGGCCAGGCGAGCAACCCGCTGGCGGCGCAGATGGCGGGGCAGGTGGGATATACGGTGACCTGGTCGAGTTGGTTCCTGGCGGGGTCCGTGCCGGGCATCTGCTCGCTGCTGGCCGTGCCGTGGGTGGCTTACAAGCTGAATCCCCCGGGAGTACGGCACACACCGCACGCCGCGCAATTCGCGCGCGAGCAGTTGCGCGAGATGGGGCCGATGAGCCGGAACGAACACATCCTCGGCTTGGTGTTCATCTCGGTGTGTGGACTTTGGATGACGTCGGGATGGCACGGCATCGACATCACCGTCACGGCGCTGTCCGGCGCGGTGGCGCTGCTGCTTACGGGCGTTCTTCGGTGGGAGGACGTCAAGGCGGAGCGCGAGGCGTGGGACATTTTCATCTGGTACGGCGGTTTGCTGCGTCTCGGCAAGGCGCTGAATGATGCGGGCGTCACAACGGCGGTGGCGAACGGAGTGGCATCGATGTTCAGCGGATCCGGATGGGTGGTGCTGTTCGCCGCTGCGCTACTCATTTATTTCTATGCCCATTACGCGTTCGCCAGCATCACGGCGCACATCCTGGCAATGTACCCGGCTTTCCTGGCGGTGCTTGCCGCAAAGCACGCCCCGCTCGGCCTGGTTGTGTTTGCGTTCGCGTGCTTTACGAACCTCGCCGCGGGATTGACGAACTACGGCACGACACCATCGCCGATGTTTTTCGCCCACGGCTATGTGTCGATGCGAAGTTGGTGGAAGGTGGGGCTGGTGGCCTCTTTCGCGAACATTTTCATTTGGGCGACGATCGGGTTTGCGTGGTGGAAGTTCCTAGGCATCTGGTAAACGATGACGAGTTATAGCTGCGATGCCGTCCTGTTCGACATGGACGGAACATTAGTGAATTCGAACGCGTGCGTTGAAAAGCTCTGGCGAGAGTGGGCTGCTCCGCGCGGCGTGGACATCGATCAGTTGTTGCGTGTCTGCCACGGGCGGCGCAATCGCGATGTGATGCGCGACATCGCTCCACACCTGGATGTGGACCGCGAATCGATGTTGTTCGACGCGCGCGAGGCGCTGGAGAGAGAGGGGATTTTCGCAGTCCTGGGCGCCGGGGCGCTGATCGCGGCGCTGTCGGCGCGCTCGTGGGCGGTGGTGACTTCGGCCAGCCGCGAATTGGCGACGGTGCGCCTGGAGTGCGCGGGACTGCCGGTCCCCGAGGTGATGGTGTGCGCCGAAGATGTTTCGCGAGGCAAACCCGATCCGGAGGGTTACCTGCTGGCGGCGTCGCGGTTAGGAGTAGCGCCCGGGCGGTGCCTGGTGGTGGAGGACACGCCGCCGGGATTGCAGGCAGGAATTGCCGCGGGGATGCAAGTGCTCGCCGTCTTGACGACGCACTCCCGGTCGGCGTTCGACGGATTGGAATGCGTGGAGGACTTCCGAGGCGTGTCCGTCATAAGCAGTTCCTCCGGTTTGTCCATCCACTTCGCCGCCGCGCAGTAATCTTCCGAACTCCGGCTGGCCCGCGCTCGTATTCTAGTTGCAGAGAGCACCTTATGTTTCAGGATCTTCGGTTCGGCCTCAAACTGTTGTGGAAAGAGAAAGCCTTTTCTTTCGCCGCGTTGATCACGCTGGCCCTCTGCATTGGGGCGAACACGGCGATTTTCACGGTGCTGAAGGCGGTTGTGCTGGAGCCCCTGCCGCTGCCCCAACCCGAGCAGTTGGTTTCGATCTATAACATCTACCCGGGGGTCGGCGTCAGCGATTATGGCGCGAACAGCATTCCGGACTACGGCGACCGCGCCAAGATGACTGACGTGTTCGACTCAGTGACGCTGATGGGCGTGGAAGGGTACGACGTCGGTGCGCAGGGAACAGCGGTACGGGTCGATGCCGCGAAGGTCACACCCTCGTACTTCAAGGTGGTCCGCACGAACCCGGTTCTCGGGCGCCCGTTCAACAGCGAAGACGCTGTCGCGGGCAAAGACAAGTCGGTCATCCTGAGCTACGGGCTGTGGAAGGACATGTTCAATCGCGACCCGGGCGTTATCGGCCGGGACCTGCGGCTCAGCGGCGTTCCTTACCGCATAGTCGGGGTGATGCCGGAGCGCTACCAGGCGATCGGCGCCGACGTGCGCCTGTTCGTACCGTTCGCCTGGAGACCCGAAGACGCTTCCGATGACCGGCGTCACAGCAACTCGTGGGGCATGATGGCGCGGCTCAAGCCCGGCTTGAGCATCGCCTTGGCCCGGCAGCGAATCGATGCGCTGAACAAATTCAACATCGAAAAGTTTCCCAAGTACAAAAAGATCCTCGAAGAAGCGAAGTTCGCTACGCGCGTGGTGAGTTTGAAAGAAGAGCTGGTGAAGCAGACCAAGCCGATGCTCGTGCTGCTCCAGGCCGCGGTGGGGTTCGTGCTGCTCATTGGATGCGTGAACGTCGCGAACCTGATGCTGGTCCGCGCGAATGTCCGGATGAAAGAACTGGCTATTCGATTCAGCCTCGGCGCGGATCGCTGGAGAATCGGGCGGCAGTTGCTGACCGAATGCGTCACGCTGGCGGTGCTCGGCGGATTACTCGGGGTGGCGGTGGGTTACGGCGGCGTCCGGTTATTGATGACGCTCGGGGAGAAGGAACTGCCTCGGGGCATCACTGTGCACATGGATACCGGAGTCATGCTGTTCAGCGCGGCGGTGGCGGTGATCACGGGCCTGGTGTTCGGACTCGTGCCGGTGTTTCATATTCTGCGGCGGGATTTGAACGAAACGTTCCGGCAGAACGGGCGGACTGGTACGGCCGAGCGAGGAGCGTTATGGACGCGGTCGGCACTGGTTGTTTGCCAGGTAGCGATCGCATTCGTGCTGCTGGCCGGGTCGGGGTTGCTGATGCTCAGCTTTCAGCGGCTGCTCAGTGTGAAGCCGGGGTTCCAGCCCGACGGCGTCGTGACGGCGCAGTTTTCTTTGCCTACGGTGCGGTACAAGGACGATGCCGCCGCTCGTTCGTTCACCACGAACCTGCTGGCGAATTTACGTGCGACACCGGGCATCACCAAGGTAGGCGCAACGAGTTTCCTTCCTTTCGGCGGAGGCAACAACGCGAGCGCGATCGAAATCGAAGGCTATACCCGCGGCCCCGGTGAGCCTCCGCCCGTGCCGGCTTTCAATGTCATCGACCCTGGGTATCTTCGGGTGCTGGGAATCCCAGTTCTGAAGGGGCGCTCGTTTACCGACGGCGACGGCGCGGATACGGAGAAGGTGGTCCTGATCGACGAATTTCTCGCGCACAAGTACTGGCCGGCATCGAGCCCGCTCGGCGCCAAAATCCACCGCTTCGACGATAAAGTCGCCTGGACAATCGTCGGCGTCACGGGCACCGTGAAGACCGGCGACTTGGCGAACCAGAATCCCATCGGCCAGGTCTATTTTGCGTATACCCAGGACGTGCGGCGCACGCTGTACCTGGTCGCCCGAACCGTGGGGGGAAATTCGCAGGCCGCTTCGGCGGTGCGGCAGAAGGTGATGCAGGCCGATCCGGAACTCGCGCTGTTCGACTTGAAGACGATGCCGCAGCGGCTGTCCCAATCGGTAGCGAGCCGCCGTGCGGCAATGGTGATTTGTGTGTCGTTTGCCGTGCTCGCTCTGTTGCTCTCGGCGGTCGGCATCTATGGGGTGTTGGCCTACGGCGTTACGCAGCGGACGCGCGAATTCGGCATTCGGGTGGCGCTCGGGGCGAAAGGCAGCCAGATCGTCTCGATGGTATTGAGCTACGGTTTGAAGTTGGCGGTGGTGGGATTGGCGATCGGCATCGCCGGTGCACTCGCGGTAACGCGGCTGATGACAACAATGCTGTTCAGCGTGAAACCCAGCGACCCGGGCTTGTACATCGGTGTTGCAGTTGCGCTGCTCGCGGTGGCGGCAGTAGCGGCGCTGATTCCTGCCATCCGTGCTCTGCGCGTTCGCCCTGCGGTGGCGCTTCGCTGCGAATGAAACGATAGCGCGGACGACATCGTACGCTAGGGGCGCACTCCTCCGCGGAAATTGTGCGCCAAAAAAACTCCGATTTTCGGTCCGAAATCTCGGATATACTGAGGCACATCGAAATCCGACGCGACGCCTTTTCGCTTTGAATAGGCCGATCGGAAAGGAGAAGGAAACGTGCTTCAGCGATTGAGGTCCTGCTGGCTGTCTGTGCTTGCCACGTCGGCCGTGATTCTGGCCCTGACGACGGTTTCGCCAGTCCTGTCACAAGTCAACACCGGAACGATATCGGGTTCTGTTATCGACCCGTCGGGGGCAGCCATCCCCAATGTTCAAGTTACGGTGGTTCAGTTAGAAACAAATTTTGAAACTCGCGTAACGACCAATAATGAGGGACTGTACCGCGTGCAGTCCCTGATGCCGGGAACCTACCGGGTTACCTTTGAGAGCGCCGGGTTTAAGCGCGTCGTCCAAACTGGATTGTCGCTCCATGTCGGCGCGGTCCTCCCAGTGAATGCGACGCTCGAACTCGGGCAGCTCAACGAATCGGTTCAGGTGTCCGGCCAAGGGACGCTTCTCGAAACCGAAACGTCTTCTTCGGGCTCTCTCACCGTCGGCGACACGCTCTACAAAATGCCGCTGTATCAGCGATACGTGCTGAACGCGCTCAACCTCATGCCGGGCATGACCATGAACGGATATGCCTACGGCGGTTCGTTGGGCGGCTTCAATATCGCAGGCCAGCGCTCGACGGGCACCGCGGTTTTTGAAGACGGCGTGCTCGGCAACGATCCTCAGTCCAGCAGCGGTACGGACATCAAGCCGGTCGAAAACTCGGTGGAAGAGGTGAAGGTGGTCACAGGGACGCTGCCTGCCGAGTACGGCCATACAACCGGCGGTGTGGTCACCGTCGTGAAGAAAGGCGGGACGAACAGTTTCCACGGAATGGCCGCGGACCTGGGCCGTACCCGCAACATGACGCACCGGCAGTTCTTCAATCTCTACAAGACCACCGACCCGCAACCGGGAGCGCCGAATGGCGTGTCGGCCTGGTTCATGCAGCCGGACGCTGCCGCCAGCGGGCCCGTGTTCATCCCGAAGCTGTACGACGGCCGCAACAAGACGTTCTTCTTCTTCGGGTATCAGAAGCTGATCGAAAAGAAGTCCGCGGCGTTTACCAGCCAGACACCGACCCCCGCTCTTTTGGGCGGCGATTTCACGTTCGGCGGCATCGGCCTGCCTCTCTACGATCCATTCACGACGCGCCAGAACTCCGATCGCACGTGGGCGCGCGATCCACTGCCCGGCAACGTCGTTCCGCTCAGCCGTTTCGACAAGGTCGCCTCGAAGATTATCGGAATGAATCCATGGGTTCCGCCCAACACGCCGGGCTCGCTCACCAGCAGCGGACCTGTCAGCAATTACACGTGGGCTTCGAAATCGCGCACGTTTTTCGAGGACTACTCCACCCGGATCGACCAGCAGTTCAGCTCCGATTTCAAGTTGTACGCTAGCTGGACCTACAACCACACCAGCGGTCTGGGCCGGCCAACCAGTATTGCTCTCCCTATCTTCGACGGCGCGAACGGCAACCTGACTCCGTTCACGCAGAAGAACTTCTCGCTTGGCGCGACGAAGCTTTTCGGGGCGGCTACGCTCAACGATATTCGAGTCGGTTACTACCGGGCGCGCAACGATACCATCGTTCCTTCCTATAACCAGGACTGGGCGGGTACGCTCGGAATTCCGAATGTAAGTCCACTGTTGATGCCGTCCTTCAGTTCCGTCATGGCGTCCGGAACCGGCTCCGCGCCGGCTCTGAACACGATGTACGGTCTCACAGTGCCGGGTCCTTCAAGAACCGTTCGCGAGACGTACTCTCTGCGCGACGATTTCAGCCGAATGGTGGGAACGCACGCGTTCAAGCTGGGCTACGAGCTTCTGAACTTCCGTGCCAACTACTTCCAGTTGGGCCAGCCGAGCGGCGTATTCCAGTTCGACAATATGACGGCCGGGCTGCAACCGAACGGACAACCCATCCCCAATACCGGCAATTTGTTCGCGGCATTTGAACTCGGCGCGGTGGCTGCGGCGAACTTCACCACGTACACTTCGACGTGGCTCCCCCGCGATTCCATCCACAGCCTGTACTTCCAGGACGACTGGAAATTCTCCCGCACACTGACTCTCAACCTCGGCCTGCGCTGGTCCACGGAGAGTCCGTTCAACACGGCGCACGATTTGGAGAGTAACTTCAGTCCGACCACGGTGGATCCGGTGTCCGGAAAAATAGGAGCGATCGTGCATCCCACGGAAGGTTTGAACGATCGCAGTTGGAAGAATTTCCAACCTCGCATCGGTCTGGCCTGGCATCCGCTGGAGCGCTGGGTATTCCGCGGCGGATTCGGCGTGAACACCGTCGATATTCGCTTCCCGAACGCTCTCCAGCAGTTCGACGAATATCAGGCGCAGGTGGTGCAGCAGCGGGCTCCGGACGATCCGCGGCCGCTGTTCAAACTTAGCGATGGACCGGCGCCGGTGGTCTACAACGTACGTGCGGACAACACCGCTGCCTACGTCGGCAAGAATTACAGCTCACGCAGCATCTACTGGATGGACAGCAAACTCCATCCGGGCTATGTGATGAACTGGAACGCGAGTGCCGAATACCAGATCAGCACGAACAACCTGATCAAATTCATCTACCAGGGGTCCGCAGGCGTGCACCTGGTGGAGAGCTGGAACGTCAACGTGTTCCCGACCGATTTCGGCGCGAACGATCCCACGCTTCGCAATGCTGCATTCGCGGCCACGCAGAATTATCTGCCGTACCCGCAGTTCGGCAGCATCAACTACATGTCCAACACCGGGCACTCGTCCTATCATGCCGGTACCGTTCAGTTCATCAAGCGGTATTCGCAAGGGATGGTGCTGAATACGTTCTACACCTGGTCAAAAGCGCTCGACGATTGCGACAGCGACTATGGAGTATGCAGCGGTGTTGCGCCCATCACGAACCGTAACCTGAACAAGGGCCGCGCCGGCTACGACCGCACGCATGTAGCTGTGGCGAACCTCACTTACGAACTCCCGTTGGGCAAAGGACGCCGTTTCGTCAATCACAGCCGCGTGCTGGATTGGATCATCGGTGGATATGAGCTGGCTTGGGTGCAGACCTTCAACACAGGCAACCCGTTCGGTTTCTCATTCGCCAACAGCCCCTACAACTACTACCCCAGCAGCATCGGGAATCGCGTTCCGAATCTGACCTGCAGCGATATTTCCATGCCGGGCTTCAACCTCGGGACGAAGATCGGCGGAGCGCGGTTCAATCAGGCATTGGAAAATCCAGTGCTCGACGTCAACTGCTTCGCGGCTCCGGCAGCGTTCACTCCGGGAAATGCGGGACGCAACATCGTCACCGGTCCCGGGATCATGTATTCGCAAGCATCGGCCAAGAAGAACTTCGCCATCACGGAACGCTGGAATCTGCAGCTTCGGTTCGACTTCCAGAATCCGTTCCACAACTGGGGATTCAGCAACCCCACCAACCAGGTGGACTTCAAGAATCCGCAGCTGTTCGGCAAGATCACCTCAGATCAGACCACGGCTTCCTTTGCGGGACAGCCGTTGATGAACCTGATGATCAAGCTGAGTTGGTAATCCGCTGACGAAGAAGGGGCGCCCGGTTGACCGGACGCCCCGTTCGTTTCTTCCTGCCTGTCAGCTCCGAAGTAACTGCGGGTGAGACTCGCGGACCTTCAGAATCAGTTCCCCGAACATCGTATTCGCCCAGGCAAACCACTTGCGAGTAAATTGGCTCGCATCGTCCCTGTTGAAGGATTCGTGCATGAACCCGGTGCCGGCATGTGTTGCTTTGAGCATCGCAATTGACGACCGGATCTCGTCTTCATCGCTGCTGGTAATCGCGCGGATTATGATGCCGAGGGGCCAGATCATGTTCGATCCCGAGTGCGGGCCGCCGAGTCCCTCTCCCGTCTTGCCGCGGAAGAAGTACGGATCATCGTCGCTGAGGACGAAGGCGCGCGTGCTGCGATACACCGGATCGTCCGGCTTGCAGGACTCGATGTAGGTCAACGACAGCAGGCTCGGTACGTTCGCATCATCCATGAACAGGTGATTGCCGTAGCCATCGGCCTCATAGGCGTAAATGCGGCCGTGCTTGCCATGCTCGGTGATCCCGTGGTTGGCGATCGCCTCACGGACCTGGCCTGCCAACTCGCGGCATTCGCGCGCGAACGATTTGTTCGGGAGTTCCGATTCGTAGATGTGCGCCAACTGCTCGAGCGAAGTTACCGCAAAAAGGTTCGACGGAATCAGGAAAGGGAAGATGCACGCATCGTCGGACGGGCGAAAACCGGAGAAGATCAACCCGCACGGCCTGGCGGGATTCCCATATCCCCCCTGCGGGAGCGAATCTGACGGCACCGCCGTTACGCGTTGAAACTTGTACGGGCCGCAGCCTTTCAGCCGCTGCTGCTCGCGGAACGTTTTCAGGATCAGCGCGGCCGATTCCTGCCACGGCTGATCGAAGCAGGAGCCATCGCCCGTTGTCTTCCAATACCCGTGCGCGAGACGTATAGGGGAACACAGCGAGTCGATCTCCCACTTGCGCTCGTGCAATTCCGGCTTCATCTGCGTGTGGTCGTTCGACCAAGGGCTCTTCCCAGGACCGTCGTTGAATGCGTTGGCATACGGATCAATCCGGATGCACGCAGCCTGGCGGTTCACTACGCCAGCCAACAGGGTTCTCAATTTTTTGTCGTCGCGCGAAAGGGGAAGGTACGGCCAGACCTGCGCCGTGGAGTCCCGCAGCCACATCGCGTCGATATCGCCTGTAATCACGAACGTATCCGGCTTGCCGTTGCGAACGCCGGTCCGCACGGTTGTATCGAGCGTGTTGGGAAAGCAGTTTTCGAAAAGCCAGGCGATCTCCGGATCGCTCACCGAGCGTCGAACTTCCACGATTTTCGCCTCGACGGCTTCGCTAGTGAATTTGCGGCTGGCGGGCGGGGGCCGGCGGCTCGTAAAACGGTCTTGCGCCCATGTCCTGGCGGAAGCGGCCATTGCAGCACCGCCTGATTTCAGAAAATTACGTCTTGTATACACCGATACAGCCGTTATATCACCCGGCGGCATCGGAGGACGGCGCCCGTTTAGCCGTGAACGTGAGCGGCGGACTTCCGTCCATCGATTGGTAAATGAACCGGATCTCGTCGCCTATCACGGTTCCCCGGTACCGGTTTTCCTGCGTGCCTTCCGGCACCAGCGGGAATCGCGTCACAAACGAAACAACCTGCCCCTTGATGACACCTTCGAGAATCGGTCGCGGATATTCGACGAACGACGCCGTCCCCATCAACTCGTTTCCGGCGACTGCGAATTGGAATGTCTCGTGATACGTCCGGCCGCTCCAGCTATTCGCGCCGTAGTTGAGTTCGGCATTCCACGTTCCGCCGAACCCCTTCATCGCGACCGCCGGTTCGGCACTCGACGCACTCTCGAGCGAACCCACCAGGTGCTCCATGTCCTGGCGGAAATCCCGATCGTTAATCTCGACCGCTTGCCGCCGCAGCAGCGGTTCGAGTTCCGGTGGCAACTCCAACGCCCGCGGCATCTTTGCTCCGCCCACCAGCAGTGGGACCATTACGATGTCCCGCTTCAGAGCCGCGGCGATCTCCATTCGCACACCATCGTCGGCGTTCTCCAACCGCTGCCGGCCGTGCTCGTCCCGGATGTTTGCCCAGTGCTTGCCGATGATGACGAGTTGCACGTCACACGCCGCCACTCTCTCCTCGATCACTTCCATAAAGTCACGTCCAGGCGCGATGTCCTCGATGTCCATGAAGATCTGATCGTCGCCGTAGTGGGCGGCCAGGTAATCGTAGATGCGGCCCGCGTGAGCCGCCGAATCGTCTCGTCGATAGCTGATGAAGATCGTCAACATATGCGCGCCCAGTTGTCCTCAGATTATAGCCCCTGTTCTGGTGAGGTCCCGGTGCTGGCTTGACACCTGCCCGCCGACTCTGCTGAGATAGCTCCACTCAACTCCACGAAGAGGAGATCCAAGATGTCATCGAACCGAGGGGTCGCCTACATGGGACCTGGGAAAGTGGAAGTTCAATCGATCGACTACCCGAAGCTGGCAATCGGTGATCGCAAATGCGAGCACGGTGTCATCCTCAAGGTCGTCAGTACCAACATTTGTGGCAGTGATCAGCACATGGTCCGCGGCCGCACCACCGCGCCGAAAGGCCTCGTGCTGGGACACGAGATCACGGGCGAAGTCATCGAAGCCGGGCGAGACGTCGAGTTCATCAAAGTCGGCGACCTCGTGTCGGTTCCCTTCAATATCGCGTGCGGGCGGTGCCGGAACTGCAAAGAAGGCAAAACGGGAATCTGCCTGAACGTCAATCCTTCGCGGCCGGGCGCCGCGTACGGTTACGTGGATATGGGTGGATGGGTGGGCGGACAGGCCGACTACGTCATGTGCCCCTATGCCGATTTCAACCTGCTCAAGTTTCCCGACAAGGATCGCGCGATGGCCAAGATCCGCGACCTTACGTTGCTCTCCGACATTTTCCCGACGGGCTATCACGGTGCAGTAACGGCCGGCGTGGGCCCCGGGACCATCGTCTATGTCGCCGGTGGGGGTCCGGTGGGGCTGGCCTGCGCCGAGGCCTGCAAACTCCTCGGAGCCGCCGTGGTCATTGTCGGGGACATGATTCCGGAACGCCTGGCGCAGGCCCGCAGTTTCGGTTGTGAAGCGATCGATCTTCGTAAAAGCGCAAATCTCGGAGAGCAGATCGATCAGATCATCGGCGTTCCCGAAGTAGATTGCGCGGTGGACTGCGTGGGTTTCGAAGCGCGCGGGCACGGGAGCGATTCGAGCGTCGAGCGTCCCGCCACCGTGCTGAACTCGCTGATGCAGGTAACACGCGCCGGCGGCGCACTCGGCATACCGGGGCTCTACGTTACCGAAGATCCGGGCGGCGTGGACGAAGCGGCGAAGACCGGCAATCTCAGCATCCGAATCGGGCTCGGATGGGCGAAGTCGCATTCGTTTACCACGGGCCAGTGCCCCGTCATGCGCTACCACCAGCAGTTGATGCAGGCGATTCTTCACGACCGCACTCAACCGGCTAAGGCGGTGAACGTTGCTGTTATTTCGCTCGAGGAAGCGCCCGCCGGTTATCGGGATTTCGATCACGGCGCCGCGAAGAAATTCGTCATCGACCCTCATCACTCGATCGCCGCATGAGCATCGACGCGGGGCGCTGAAGTGGACGGCGTCCCGCCTCGATTTGCCTTCCAGCGCGCCATCCGTTCATCAAATCGGCAGGCTAAGCCGTGCCTCGACGCCATGACCCTCGGGCCGGTTCTGCAGCGTCAGACTGCCTCCGTGGGCTTCGGCGATTTGACGGCTCAGCACAAGCCCGATCCCCGAGCCGCCCGGTTTGGTCGTGAAGAACGGTACGAACAGATTGCTCGGGTTCGAAATGCCCGGCCCTTCGTCCTGAATCCAAATCTCGAGTTGCCCGTTATTGCGCGCCCAACCGACATTGACCCCGCCTCCGGTTTCGAGCGATGCATCGACGCTATTGCGGATCAGATTGATCAGCACCTGCTCGAGTTGATCGCCGTCAGCTTGAATGACGAGTTCCGGCCCCGCGAAAAGCGATGGACGGATCCGCGTTTCGAGGCCGACCACCTGCTCAACCAGTCGCCCCACGTGGACCGGTCGCACCGCGGGCCGCGGCAGTTTCGCGAGCCGGGCGTAGGCTCCCATGAAGCGGCTCAGCGCTTCGGAGCGGGTCGCGATGACCGCCAAGCCTCGCCGCATGTCGTCTTCCCAGTCCTCCGGTTTGGGGTCGCGCGCTAGCAGACTGCCGAGGCTGCCGGCAATCGATTTGATAGGCGTCAGCGAGTTGTTCAACTCATGGCCGAGCACGCGGACCAATCGCTGCCACGCCTGTAATTCCTCCTCGCGCAACGGGCGTGTGAGATCCGTGATAACGAGCAACTGATGCGGCAATCCGCCTTCCCGGAACATGCTTCGGCGGATGCCCCAACGGCCTGTGCCGCCCGGGAACGTACGCTGTACGGTCCGGTCCGCCTCGCCATCGAGATACTCGGCGAGACCCAGCGCTTCGGCCGCGGAACTTAGCAGCCGTTCGCTAGGCTGGTTCAGGAGTTTCGCCGCCGCCCGATTCACCAGCCGCAGACGGTGCGCGCTGTCGAAGGCGAACACGGCCACTTCGATCTCTTCCATCACCTTGCGCAGCAGTGTCGTCGCCTCGAGCGCGCCCAACCGTTGGGCCCGCAGTGTGGCGCCCATCGCGTTCACCTGCTGCATGACGTCGGCCAGCGCATCCTCACCCCGAGCCGACCGCGCACGAATCGAGTAGTCGCCTTCACGCATCGCTTCGAGAAGATTCGCCAGCGTTCGCAGCGGCGATGCCACGCGTTCGTAGATCGATGCCGAAAAGCCCCACCAGAAGCCGATGATGAGTAGCGTCAGGGTCCACTGCACTTTCGGCGAGTAGGTGTCGCCGTGCCACAAAATCGACATGGATACGATGACGGCGGGCAGGCCCGCGGCCAGCGCCAATAGCGACATGCGCCGTTCATGAACGATCTTGGGTTTGCGGAAGAAAGACACCAGGTCCTAAAGGCCGTACCGTTGCAGTCTACGATACAGCGCGCTGCGGCTCAAGCCGAGCGCATTCGCTGCCTGACTAACGTTGCCTGAATACCGGGCAAGCGCCTTTTTGATGAGGAACGCCTCCACTTCCTCGAGACTCATGTCCTCGAGGCGGGTGGAACTGTGGGCTCCACTCCTCAGCGCGAGGTCGCCCATCCGTACCAGGTTATCTTGCGCCATCAACACCGCGCGCTCGATCACGTGGTTCAACTCACGCACATTGCCCTGCCAGGGATTGTCGAGCAGCGCCTGCATGGCGGCGGCGTCGAATCCCTGAAGGCATTTGCGGTAACGTTTTGCGTGCGCACCGAGGAAGTGTGATGCCAGCAAAGGAATATCCTCACGTCGCTCGCGCATCGCGGGGATGTGGATCTCGATGGTGTTCAGGCGGAACAGCAAATCCTCGCGGAATCGCCCGTTCGCAACCTCCTCGGCGAGGTTCGCGTTCGTAGCCGAGATTACCCGAACATCCACGCGCCGGGTCTTCGACGAACCAACTCGCTCCATCTCACCCGTTTCGAGCACTCGGAGCATTTTCGATTGCAGGTTCATCGGCACGTTCGCGATTTCATCGAGAAACAGCGTGCCGGTGTCGGCCAGTTCGAATCGGCCGACACGATCCATCTTCGCGTCCGTGAAAGCGCCCTTGATGTGGCCGAACAGTTCGCTTTCGAAAACGCCTTCGGCGAGGCCGCCGGCATTTACCGTCACCATCGCTTTGTTCGAACGCCCCGATATAGCGTGCAATGTTCGCGCGACGACTTCCTTGCCCGTACCCGGCTCGCCGGTAATCAGAACGTTCGCATCCGATGGACCCACTCGCGAAATCAACTGAAGCACGGGCTGCATCGAGGTCGACTCGGCAATGAACGTCGGACGGCCATCGGATCGCAAAAGGCGGTTCTCGGCTTCGAGGCGCTGCCCCTGCCGGAGAGCCTTGCTTAATTCCACCTGAGTGCGGACGATCGACAGCAACCGGGCGTTGTCCCACGGCTTCTGAATGAAATCGCGCGCGCCGCGCCGCATGGCTTCCACGGCCAGCTCGACGCTGCCCCATGCCGTCATCACCACCACCGGGAGAATCGTGTCGATCGCCTGGATTTTCGCCAGAAGGTCGAGCCCTTCCTGCCCGGAGGTTGTGTCACGGGTGTAGTTCAGGTCCATCAGAACGACATCGAAATCGCGCGCTTCGAGCGCCGCAACGATGCCCGCCGGCGAGTTTGCCGATTCGATCTGATACCCTTCCGCCTTCAACATCAGCCGCAACGCTTCGAGCACGTCGAACTGATCGTCGGCGATCAGGATGCGCGTTGAACCTACATTTTTCAAAGTCGACATCTGGTGGTTGGCTACCCTATATTCAATCACGACCGTCCCCGCACACGTTGGGCAGCTTTACTTGCGGGTGAGCAATCGACGTGCCGTTCCTAATGTTCCATGAATGCGCGCCAGCAAGGGCTGACACGGCTGTCCGGACTGTCCGATTTTGGGAAGGGGCGTCCGCTTGTTCTCCTGAAGCGGCGATCTGGTCAAATAAGGAAATATGTTCCGCCTTGCCATACGGCCTGGGCTAGATCTATGTCTCGTCGTACCGACTCTCGCCGATCGACTCTACGTTCTCATTGAGCGTAACCGGGCGCACCTCAGCGCCTGGATGCCGTGGGTTGCCTACACGCGTTCAGCCGCCGATGTCGGAAACTGGATCCACGGCAGCGCCGAGCAGTTTGCCCGTAACGAGGGTTGGCAGGCGGCTATTTGCGTTGGGAACGAATTTGCCGGCTGCATCGGTTTCAAGCCGATCGACTGGGCGAACCGGCGCGTGGAGATCGGATATTGGCTCTCGCAGGATTATGAAGGTCGCGGCATCATGACGGAGTGCGCGCGCTTCGCCACGAATTACGCATTCTGCGAGTGGAACCTCAATCGCGTGGAGATCCATTGCGCCGTGGACAACCACCGGAGCGCAGCGATTCCCCGTAGGCTCGGATTCGTCCAGGAAGGCATTCTGCGGCAGGCCTTCCGCGTCGGAGACCAGCTTCAGGACCTGCTGTTGTTCGGAATGCTGCGCGAGGAGTGGAGCATCTGCTCGCCGGCGGAGCATCAGTTCCCCGGGAGCAATCGTGGTGCGCCGTAGCAGCGGTTCACTTCTGTGCCTTGCCTACCAGCGTGTACTCCACCATAAATCCGCGCCGATTGTTGTTAAGATTCGCATCGTTCACGCGCAGGAACAGCTTGCCGTCGGCCGGCATCGTAATGTCTCCACCGGCCCCGATATAGAAATATACGGGCGGGCAAGAAGCATCAGGGGCCCGGCTGGTCATCGTCTCACTCCCGCATGCCACCACTGGCTGAATCTCTCCGATCAGCGCACCCACGCCGCGATCGGGAATCGGTGGAGTAACGTACCAGAAATAACCGCGCGCATCTACGCCCTCCGGTCCTGAAGTCCGCTCTTCGCCGGTCTGCAGAACGCCGTCGCGGCCCCACACAATCGTCTGGTTCCGGGTTGTCCTGAAGCGGAGCACGTCCCCTTTCGTGACTGTGAGACCTACGGGATTCGTTAGCCGGGCATCAACGAAAAAGAGCGGTCTTGTCAGCTCGCGAATCGCCTCGTCGTTCCCCAGCAGTTCGTCGAGAATCCCTTTGATGTACTGATAACTGTGCTTCGTTGCCAGTTGGCGGGCGAGAAGAAAGGACTCTTTGCCGTGCTTGGTTGTAGCGGTATCTTTATTGATTCCGTCAAAAATCGCACCATGAGTGCACTTCGCGGCATTGGCGGCCGCTGCATAGCCGGGAACGACCGCAAAGAAGTACCCGCTGGTCAGGACGTAGCCACCGCTCTTTGCCTTCGGCAGAAGGTCGGCCGAGCGTACTTGTTTCATCCACTGGCCGGTTTCCGGATCCTGAACCTCATCGAATTCGCAGACGTCCTCCTTCTCGCCGGCAAACCGGATGGTCCCCTTGTTGGGATCCCCGCGCGGATCGAAAGAAATCGGCATCGTGCCGGAGTCCATGACCGGGAAGATGTCCGTGTTGCCGAGCTCTACCCAGTTCGTGTGTGCGTAGAAATCCTGAATTGTATGTGTCGCGGCCCCCAGGAGCTTGCGCGCTTGCACATATCGCTTTTCATTGACCATCATCAGAATCTGCTTGCGCAGTGCACGTACTCGCGCAATCCCCACCAGGAACTGTTCGTCGTCGAAGTGTTCATCCGGCGCGCCCAATTGCTGATCGATGGAGACACCGGCCGCCGGAACGCAAGGTACATCAGCCTGGTCCTCGGTTGAGTATAAGACGGGCCCCTGATCGACACATTCGTTGGCATTCTGGATTTCTACGATGGCTATATCGCTGAAGCCCGTAGCCTTCAATGCTGCCGCGGTAATGTCCCGGTGGGTCGGAATTTTGAAAGCCGGCAAAGGAGCGGCCAGCGCTATAACGAACACTGCGCACCACGCGCGCGATATCGATGTTTGCATGCGGCCCGCCTTCAGCGCTGCTGATTCAGCCGTACTTCCGCCACTACGACATCCGAGCGAACATTCTTGTCGCGCGCTGCAACCACGACCAGTGTTGTGGATGGTTCCGCGCTGGTAGTGTCATCTTCCACGACGAGTGCCTTACTGCCCTGGAGCGCCTCGAGATTCGCTTTCACTTCAGCCTCATATTGCGCTCTCAACTCGGCGTTGGGACCCGATGTCGCGGGTGTCGACGACGGGGTGGTGGCCGGCTTGGGCACGGGTCTCGGGTCCGAAGTTGCGGCAGGGGCGGGGCGAGGCGCTGGTGAGGGCGCGGACGCCGGGGCGGAAGTCCCGCCTGAAGTAACTGGCCTTCGTCTCGGCGCTGGAACCGGTGCTGCCGCTGGTTGCGTCGCCGGAGCCGCAGTCTGCCGCACCGGCACCGCTTGCCGGGCTGCCGGGGCCGCAGCCGCTGGCGGATCGGGCCTCGGTGAAGGACGTGCTTCGGCGGTCCTCACCGGTGTTGCACCCCCCTCGCCGTTCTGCGCCGTCACCATCAGCAGGATCTTCAACTGGCCTGGATTGTTGTCGAACCGGAAAAAGCCGCGCGGGAAAACATTGTCACGGTACTTCGTGACATGGTTGTCCGTCGATTCGTTGGGAGGAAACAGCAGCTCGTACGGGCTGTTATCCTGGCTCTGCATGATCACCAGCTTCCCGTCCACATTGCTTGTAATGTGGAGGCGAATGCGGTCGCCGTTGTGAAACAGGTGATTGGATGGAACCCGCAGCGACTGCCCGGACGGTGTTTGCAACTCGAGCCAATAACTGACGCCCGTCACCGCCGGAGCCGTTGTGGCCGTGGCTCTTCCACCACCCCCTGTTCTTGCCGGTGAGGCGCTGCCGCCACCTACTTCAACCCCGCTGGTCGGATCGTAAAACAACTTCTTTGCGCCGGGCATGCTCTCATCGGCGAAAACGAGCGTTACGGTAAATGCGATGGCGATAAAGCGCGCTAACATCTGCAGGTCCTCCTTTTGAAGCCCGAAACGACTGTGGCTGCGCACTGATTTCAGCGATGCGTCAGCTTTACTTCGACCGCGACAACGCCTTTCTCAACCGCGGGAGCTCTTCTCGCGTCCACGACCACGTAGCTCGAGGGCTCCTCGCTGGCCGCATCCTCCTCGACCACCAGGCTCTTGCTCCCGTCCTGCTTCGACATGTGCTCGCGCATCCGTACTTCGAGCGCCTGAACGTCGGCGGGTGCGCCGGGATTCGCGTTCGATGCCATCTGTACCGGCCCACTCGCGGCGCCTGCCCCGGATCCGGCTTCCGCCTGCAGCATCATCATCAGTCGAATACTGCCCGGGTTGTTGTCGAACCGGAACCAGCCCGTCCTGGATGGGATCGTTTCGTCGGTGAGTTTGTCGATATGTCCTGTTCCCGAACGAAGTGGATAGAGCTTTGCGAACGGCCCGTTGTCCTGGCTCTGTAGGATCGTTAGATTGCCGTCGATATTGCTTTCGATATGGAGGCGAATGCGCTCGCCGCTGTGAAAGACTCTCGACGCGGGCACGCGAAGTAACTGGTCCTGCGCAGTCCGCAGCTCGATCCAATAACGCAATCCCGTAACTTCGGGCGTACGCGTCTCGGAGACGGGAATCATCGTCCCGCCCGAGTTTGCCTTGGGCCCGGGGGTCGCGTGTTGCGCCGCGTGCGAACTCCCGGTCGCGGTGTTTCCCGATAGCGAAACACCCGAAGTGGGGTCGTAAAACAATGCTTTTGCGCCCTGCTGAGCGAAGCAGGCCACGCTGATGAACCCGAGCACGACGGTTCTCGTCATGGATGTGTCTCCTACTGAATCGGTGTCCCGATTACAATCTCTGGAATGTTTGTCGTCGGATAGATCACCGGATTCTGCGACGCGCCGTTTCCGCCCTCGCCCAGTCCTTTCGACTTGGTATAACTCTGCACGGCGCTCGGTATCTTGCGTTGGATTTCGGTATAGATCTCCTTCACGCTTCCAAGTCCGTGACGCTCACGAAAAGCATCGATGAGGTAAAGCGTGAAAAAGCTGTTCTGGCGCTCGTCCGATTCCCAGCTGAGCTCGCGGTTGTTGGATGATGTGATCACGACACTACCCTTCCCCTGCGCGATCTGCCCGATAGCCTGGTCGGAGAGCGCCTCTACGGTCAGAGCTTTCGATCCGCTCGTTTGTTGAAGGATACGTGTAGTATCGCCGCTGTAGCAGGTATCGAGAAAAGTTACGATCCGCTTGGCGCGAATCTTCTGGCGCATGAAGTTCGCCAGTTCATCCATGCCATAGGCGGTCGCGTACAGATCAGTGACCTCAGTGTCGTAAGTCACTAAGTAGCCCGATCCGATTTTCGACCGGTCCATTGAAGGACTGGACCCGTGGGTGCTAAAGTACAGCACCACCAGATCGTCGTCGAGAGCACGAGCGGCAATTTTCGCCAGTGCGCTGCGGATGGCTTTCGATGTCGCCTGTTCGTTTGTCAGAATTGTGACGTTCTCCGGATGAAACCGCCCCGCATCCGCATCGCTGAGCATTGCAGCGAAGTCCTGCGCATCCTTGGCGGAGTACTTCAATTCCGGAATCTTACGGCTCTGGAACTTGGCAACGCCCACGATCAGCGCATACTTGTCGCGGACGAAACTCTTCGCCTCGACGGCCGGCTCGACTGCCGCGCCCGCCCCGCCTCCCGCTGTCCCCTGGCTCGCATAACGCCCCGAGTTCTTGTCGTACAGCTCGGCCAGCGTCGGATTTCCTAACTGCCGGTAAACGGCACTGATCCCTTTCAGTACCGCGTAACTCGTGGGA
Source organism: uncultured Acidobacteriota bacterium (assembly GCA_963720745.1). Classification (GTDB taxonomy): domain Bacteria; phylum Acidobacteriota; class Terriglobia; order Bryobacterales; family Bryobacteraceae; genus TMP-7. The sequence goes on along the minus strand of CAVRGO010000001.1, from coordinate 1,113,984 downwards.
CACTCTGCATCCGCCTGGTCAAGTAACTTGGCGGCTTGGTCATGATTGCCGCGTACCGCTTGCAGCCTCGCGTCCTGCACCGTCTTCAGCGCTCGCGATTGACACGGGGGCGCCGGCTGCTGCGCAGACACTTGCACGGAAAACCAGAGGACCGCTGTGCAACACGCGATGGTTCGCTTCTTTGAATTCACGTTGCGCCTCGCCTGTTGCTCACGGTTTCTTGATTCCCGGGTCGGCGGCCGTACGAGGGGCCGCGGGGCGCTGAGGCGCGGGCTTGCGGGTAGCGTTCGGCTTAGCGGGTGTGGTCGACGACGCCGACTGCGCACGCGCAGCCGAGGGCTCCTTGTACTCGAATTGCGCTTCGACAGGCCCGGTGTCTTCCGCTGTCAGATCCAAACGCTTCGCGAGATCGTTCAAGTCCGACCGTTCTTTCTTGTCGAGCACTTTGTCGCGGCTGACAAAATCCGAGAAAGTCTGCTTGTAAAGCTCGAGGTTGCTCTTTACCTTTTCCCGGCGGCCAACTTCCTGGTGAACTACCCGCCGCGAAGGAACCTCGGCCAACTTATATGCACTCTGTCCCAACTGAACTAACTGCACCTGGTGCGCCTCGTCCGGCGCCGCGGCCAAACTCCGCATCCGGCTGCGGACAATTGTGCGGAAACTGGCTTCGTCGGCTGTGTCGGGACGCGTGGAGTTCAGTTCCCGAGCCGCTTCCTCCTCCTGCTGCCGCTTGCTCTCCTCTTGCTTCGCTGTTACTTCGGCCTTTGCCAATTCCACTTCCGCGGCCCGCTGCTGAGCCGCATATTGGTCCTTTGCTCGCGAGAAGTTCGCCTTCATGGCCGCGCATCGGTCCATCGCTTGCCGGAACACTTTTTCGCCCGGGTCTGCCTTCAGCGCCTGTTCATAGAGTTCAATAGCCTTTTGGAAATAAGCTTCGGCATCATCCGGGTTGCGGCTTCCGTCGTAAGTCTTGTACGCCAGCGCCTCATTGGCAACAGCCATGTTGTACGGCTTGTCGCCCTGATTCTTCTTCAAATTGGCTGAGGTCCATGCATCGAGAGCCTCCTGCCATTGACCGCCCCCTGCAAGCCCGTCTCCGACGCGCAGTTCGTGATCCACGGCGAGCGGAACCTCCAGCGTTTCGTTGATCTTCGTGTAGCGCTTCTGTATGTCGGCGGCGACTTTGCCAATCAGCCCCCCCTCCAACTCCTGGGGAGTTGGCAGCGTTCCGCGATTGGTCTTCGCCACCCGGTTTTCCGAGAGCTCCACTTTCTGTTGGAATTGGCTGGTCGGAGTAAACGCGTCCAACACCGTCCCAGAGGAGTCGCGAACGGTCACCTGTAGCGAAACCTGGCCGCGCGCTTCCCAATACTCCACCGACACGTTGCGCATCTGATAGTCGTCCACCTGCATCGGCTTGCCGGTGAATATATTCTTGGTGGTCTTTTTGCCCACGACAACGTTTCGCGATTCAATCTGAGAGTAGGTTTTGGCCGAGACCGGCTCGTAGCCGAGAACAGCGAAATTCAGATTAAGATCCGCGGCGCCTTTGGCCGGCGTGAACTCCGACGACAACGCTTGCTCAATCGCGAGTTCCAGCGCCGCCCGATCCTTGAAGTTGGCAGCTTCACGGCCGGTGATTGAAATCGACTTCCCGCGCAACATGGCATCGGGGGGACGGGACGTGGTGATCTTCGCCGAGTATTTCGTCCTGATTCCGAAATCACCGGAGAAAATCATTCCACTGGCTAAGATCGCGATGCCGGCAATAGCGGGCAGCCGAGCCATACTCTACCTCCTGACGGTCGTCGCTCTAGCAGGATGCTGAAGGAGCCTGCCGGTTCGGAATTGCGTGCATCTCAAGAACCGCTAAGTGAACCGCGCACGTCAGTGAGCGGTCTTTTGCAGCCCCGTTGCGCACTCTGCTAGCGCGTCCTTGCAACGATGTCGCGGAATTCCGGCGCCTGCCGAATGAATCCCAGATCCGGGTCGCTGTTCAAACTTCTTGTGTTCGAATATCCGGCGTCGATCGCCGCCTGCAATGCCTTGAGCGCAGGCTCCTTCTGTCTTTGAAGCGAGTATGCGCACGCCAGGTTATAGTTCGCCTCCGCTTTCGCTTTCGGCAATTGACTCTTCAATCGCGCCGCTTGAGCCTCCCTCTTGTTGCCGGCATCCTTCTCATCGACTTCCATGAAGTAGGCGAAATTCGCGAGTTGCGAATCGTTCAGCGAGGCCAGGCATTCGGTCAGTTTGAGTTCCGCGTTCAACGAAGCCTCGGCGTCAGCGTATTTCTTCAACCCGAGCTGAGCCGCGCCCGCATTCCCATTCAGGCCCAAGAAATTCTTGTCGATCGTACGCGCCTGTTGAAACTCCGCCAGGGCTAAGTCGTACTTCTTCTGAGACGCGTAGTTCATCCCCTGTTTCAAGTACTGAAGCAGGCGGGCGACGTCCGCATTTCGGGCCGGCGTCAAATTGCACGAGCCGATTCCGGTTTTCGACGCCATCTCGGGCGGAAATTTTACCTTTGCCCGCTCATAGTACATCGAGGCAACCTCGTCGGCGGAAACCTTGGTCTTCTCGGCGATCATCGCGAACACCGCCTGGCGATCCTTGTTTTCGTCGTCGACCAGTTGCTTCTGTTGCGGGTCCAGTTGCCCGCGCGATCTCAACATGCCATCGGATCCCTCGACGGCGGCTCCGCTCTTCAACAGCTCGACAATCTTTTCCGAACGCGTTTGAATTCGCTGCTTCAGTACGCTCTCATCTTGCGCGTTTGCCAGTCCCGCGATGACGATAGCGGTAACCGCTATAACGATGAACCTGCCGGATGGCATTCTCATTTCAACCTCGTGAAGAAATCCCCGAGCATCGTGTTTGCCAGCTCCCGGTTCGGAGAGGAAGGCCAGAAGACCCAAACAGCGAGTGCGATCACGACGACAGCCAGCGCGGCGATGATCAACTTCTTCTTCGACCCGCCGCTGCCACCGGCTGCCGCGGTTCCACCGCCCGCTCCGCCGGCCGCAACCAGCGTGTTCGTGCCCTTGCAACTCGGACAGAGTACGTCCTCGCCATCCTCGATCTCAATAACCTGCTTGCTCAGTGCCGCGTCGCAGTTCGCAAAGTTGGTGCAGGTGAATTTCTTCGCTGCCATTTATCTCACACTCCCAGAATCTCTTTAGCTCTCGTCATCCCTGCTCGTAACTCCTGGAAAATCGGATCGGTCGCAGGCCGGACCTTCGCGATTTCCTGGACTCTTCCACGGATTCGCGCCAGCACCTCGTTGCGCTTGTCAATGTGCTGGTAGTCCCGTTTCAAAAGCGGTTCGATCACGCCTTGAATAGTTTCGAAGGTTCCGACATCCGCGTCTTGAATCACACGGTCGAAGGACGGTCCTAATTCCTGCGCAACCGGGAACCCGTCGGCGTCCGTGGTAACCAGGTAACATTTCTCGACCCCGCTCAGCGCGTCCTTCTCGAGTCTGATCAGGTCCAGTGCCTCTCCCACCAGCATCCAGGGGTACAAATCCGCGGGCTTGTAAGTCTCCGGAAATAGGTTCGGAATCTCTTGTCCATCGCCGAGCTTGCCGTCCGTCCCCTCCGAATGCAGCTCGAGAAATGCGCGCCGGGCCTGCGTTCCCTGCACCCGTTCTTCGTACTTCTTGCGCAGAAAATCCAGCACCGCCACGAAACGCGACGGAAACACGTTCGTGATGTTGATCAGCGTCACTTCCTGCGGGCGGTTTTTGTTCGTGACGATCTGGGTTTGCGCCGTTGTGGCGTTTCGCAGCGCGCCACAGAACTTCTTCCGAAAGTCGGCGGACTCCGGAGCCTCCGGAGCGATGATCGTCAGGTTCGAGACGCACACCGCGTTGGAATCGTCGTTTGCCGCGGGGATCCCCGGAGCGACTAACTGCACCTGCGAAGGATCGAGTTTGAGGTAATTCTTCGCCATCGCCATGATGCTTTGCGCATAGGTGCGCAGCCGCTCGTCACTGCCGTCGTATTCCTTCTGCAGCATCTCGACCAGGCTTACTTGAAGCACTCGGCCGCGGTCGGGGTGCCGCGCCACAAACTCCTCATGAGCTTCAACGGCGCTCTCTTCGCACGTGCTTTCCAGGATGTCGATAAACCGGCCTTCGCTAATCTTCGCGTTGAAGGCCGTGAAATTTTGCTTTTCCTGCCCCAGTAAGTCCGACAAGCGAGCGCGCACTTTGCTGGTCTGCTTCTTCTGCTCGGTCAGCTCCGTCGCGAGCGATTTGGCGAATCCCTTCACGGCATCCGGTTCGTAGAAGCGCACCACCTGCTTGGTCAGATCCTGGTTGCCTTTGTCCGCGAGCCTGCTGTCGATGCCGATCTGAAACCGTTTGGCCGCTTGCGATACCAGTGTTGTGCACTTAGTCACTTCCGAAGCCAGTGCATTCAGTTCCTGCCGCAACCCGGTCAGCAGGTCCTTCGCGTACCGATAGCCCTCCACGCGTGTCTTCATCGTGTATCGAACGATGAAGGCCTCCGCTTGCGCCGATAGAAGGTTCTTGTGTTTCCCCAGCGCGATCGAGAAAGTGTTCAGTTTCACCCACTGCTTGCGGTTTTCGCCAATTTTGGCTTCGTTCTCTTTGTAGGTGTTCGACTCTTCACCCAGCTTTACGATCTTGTCGTCTATCGCTGCCAGCCGTTCTTCGACGCTCGCCAGCAATGCCGCCAGCAGGCGCGATATGTCGTGCATCGACTTAACGCCGTTCTTCCAGTCAGTGAACAGATCGTTTTCAATGCGGCTGCGGATTTCGCGGACTTGATCGCGCATGTCGGCGCGCTTCGTTTCATAAAATGCGGCGACGCCGCTGCCCCGGTACTGTTCCCGGTACACGGCCTCGCAAAGCTTCGTGAATTCCGGCAGCATCGTCTCGACACTGTCCTTCTGATTCGTGAGGACGTGCTGCACATAGTTCGGTACGATCAGCTTCCAGAAATCGCTGACCGGTTTCCAGTTCTTGTTGTTGATCTCGTCTTTGAGAATGCCTTCCGAGAGTGTCAGCCGTTCGTCGGTGAGATACCAACGCTCCAGTGTCGCCTTATCTTTTACGAACTCGTTGAAGCTCTGGTTGACGGCTTCGTCCTTGTATCCCTGTCCCTCCACCCACTTGTTGAACAGTAACTGCAGGACGGCCTGTTTAGCGAAAGAGTAAGAGAGATATTCGCGGATCTCCACTTCCGGATAGGCGATTTGCTTGATACCAAACGAAAAGAACGAACGGCTCCGCCGCGGTTTGCCTTTCGGCGACTTCTCGGGGTATTTCGCCTGCGAACCCACCTCGAACGTCTCCTGCCGCAGCAGGGTGTTCGTTTCGCCCCATTCAATGTTCTGAATCTCGATCACCTTCTGAAACAGAAACGAAGCCACGATTTCCGGTAGCTCGGTAAGTACGTTCACCGAAACATTGGCCTCGTTCTCGTCGTTGAACAGGTAACAGCAGTTGAATGGATCCTGTAAGTCCAGTCGGTCGGATTGAACGCCGGTGATGTCGTGGGGCTTCCAGGTTCCGACGCCAAGCGCGTTCAGTTCCATCAGCGCCGCGTATCCGTTAGCGTGGTAGTTCACGCCGGCTTTTTGTGCCGGGGGATGCCGCTCGGGTAGCAGCGCGTAAATATTGATCCGGTACGTGGAGTCCGGGAACATCGCGCGAATCTGCGCCACGGCGTCCACGATGCTACCGCTGCCGGTCCCGCCTGCAAGTCCGCAGCAGACGTGGAAGGTTGTCTCATTACTGCGCGGGAAATTCGGATTCTGGTGCTGCTGCATCTCGCGCACGAGTTCGGAAACGCGGCGGCGGAACTCGGCGGCTTTTCCGGCAAACAGGAATCGCCCCATGCGGCGTTTCTGTCCGCCCACGATATTGGCCGCGTCCGCCGCGTTGATGATGTCGCTCCAATCCTCACGGCTGCCCAACCAAGGCTTGATTCCGGGATAATTCGACAGGTTCACCACGACGTCGCGCAGATTCATGCCCGAGATGTGCATCTGGCTGCGTTCGGGCAACTGCACGCTTCGTCCCAGCGTCTTCCAGGTCGGGTCGTCCGGATCCATCAACTCCCGGCTCGTGTCGACGAACAGAAACCGAAGATTGAGATTTGGAGGATCTTCCTGCCGGTAATTCTGGTAAACCGTCTTGCGCAGCGCGCGGATGATGTTACCGCCCGTACCTCCAAGCCCGACAATCAGGTGGTTTCGATGGATGACAGAAGGCATCAGAAGATCCTCGGTTCGCGGGAAGCTAGACCCGCACTTTGATATCTCGATATGCGGCCCATCCGATCAGCCCGAATGGCACCAGTTGAATGAGTAAGAACAGGGAAGTGACCGTCATCCGCGACAGCCGGATTACACGGGGAACCTGCGGCGTCAGCCCATCTTTTATTTGGGTAGCTGCAATGTCGATCGCTCGTGCGGGAGGATAGTTCGGGTTATGTTTGTGCCACTCGCGAACGTCTTCGAAAATCGTTTCCGAGGGCACACCCGGGCTGCTCCACACCACCTTGCTCAGGAACGGACGTTTCGTATCGAAATGCTTGCAGGCCTCGTTGGCGTACGTAGAGGCGGCGGTCTGGCGCGATTCGTCGTGATTCGTCGGGATGAAGCTGTTCATCGTGCCCGGCGGAGGAGCCGATGAGAAGTCCTCAATGCCTAAATCCTTTACTTTGTCGTAGGCTTTAGCGAACGTGCGTTCGCTCCACGGCTGGTCGGAGTTTAACTGCAACTGCCATGCATTGATCGATAGCAGCGCCGCATCCTTCGTGTAGTAAAGGCTTGCGAACAGGATTGTAAAGAACAGCGTGCAAACCGAGGCGAACGCGCAAAGGACATGATGGGTCGTCGTCACTTTGTAGCGCTTATTCCATAAGTGCGTGTAGACCGTAGCCAGATACCAGCAGATTGCCGCCAGGACAACGCCTGCGAGAACAATGAGCCGGAATCGCCCCGGCTCCCGCACCATGAAAATGGGAATACACCCCAGCAGTAGCGACACTAGGTCAAGAGCCATTTAAATTCCAGAGCTTGGGTAAAGAGTGTACCAGAATACTCGCCGAAATGGGTCGGTGTAATTCTCTTTGGGCTAACTACCAGTACCAAACCAGTACCAGTGTCGCGGTATCGGATGGTAAGCGATCAGGTGCGAATGAGGTTGCGAATCCCGCAAGCGGCTCGGCTGCCGTCTCCGGCATTGCCCTGCATCTTTAGCGGCATCGGGCGGGTTCGCGCAACCCGGCCATACCTCATCCGTCCGATATCATGAAGGCAAACAACGGCCGAACCCAATGAAACTTAGTGAACTCGTGAACCAACTCGGATGCGAACTCGCCGGCGGCGGCGATGGCAATATCGAGATTACCGGCGTGGCCGGAATGGAATACGCCGGACCGGCCGAACTCACATTCCTGGCCAACCAGAAGTACGCCCACAAGGTGAAACACTCGCGCGCCGCCGCCATCCTTGTCTCCGAGCCTGTTCGGGACTCCCCGGTCCGCTCCGTAGTCTCGAAGAATCCCTACCTCGATTTCGCTCGCGCTCTCGCGCTGTTCTATCAGCCCCCGAAGCCGGCGCCTGGCATACACCCCCTGGCCTTCGTCGCGCCCTCCGCCAACATCGGCGAGAACGCATCAATCGCGCCGTTTGCTTACGTCGGTGAGCGCGTCACCATTGGCCGGAACGCCGTTCTTCATCCGCACGTGGTGATCTACGAGGGTGCCGAGATCGGTGACGACTTCCTGGCTCACGCCCACGCTTCGGTGCGGGAATTCTGCCGCATCGGGAATCGTGTGATCCTTCAGAACGGAGTCGTCATCGGCGGCGATGGTTTCGGTTTTGCGAAACGCGCCGACGGCACGCATTTCAAAATCGTTCAATCCGGCCCCACTGTCATCGAGGATGATGTCGAGATCCAGACCCTGACGTCCGTCGACCGCGCGACCGTCGGAGAAACCCGTGTGAAGCGCGGCGCCAAGATCGACAGCCTCGTTCAGGTGGGCCACGCCTGCACGGTGGGTGAGGACAATATCATCTGCGCCCAAACCGGACTCGCCGGCAGTTCCATCCTGGAGAAGAACGTGCTCCTCGCCGGTCAAGTCGGCGTGTCGGGCCACCTCACCATACATGACGGCGCGATCGTCTATGCCCAGAGCGGAATCGGCGGTGACGTTGCCTCGGGGGCCGTTGTTTCCGGCTCACCCGCCTTCGACAGAGGCGATTGGCTGCGTGCCGTCACCGCGTTTCCGCGACTGCCGGAACTCGTCAGGACAATGAGACAATTGGAGAAGCGGCTGCAAAAGCTCGAAGAACCCGCTCAAACCCAGTCTTCCCGTCAACCACCCGAATGAACGAAGAACGCTCACGAGAACTGAATCGTATGGAAAACAACCTCGCCGATGCCCTCGGCGTGGTTCATCGCCGCCCGGTCGCTTATCGAAACCAGGACTTTCTGGACAGCCCCGATGCGCGGGCGCTCCGCATCCTCTCGGAGTATCTCGAACCGCTGTCCCACTTCCGTGACGAACAGGTTCAGGACACCATCGTGTTTTTCGGTTCGGCCCGCATTCACGAAATGGGGATCATGGGCCGCTACTACCGCGATGCGCGCACCTTAGCTCGTTTGCTCACGGAATGGACCAACTCCATCGAAAGTGAAACGCATCGCTTTGTCGTTTGCTCCGGCGGCGGCCCAGGGATCATGGAAGCCGCCAATCGCGGCGCGCAGGATGCCGGCGGCAAGACCATTGGGCTCAACATCGGGCTTCCCTTCGAGCAGTTGCCGAACCCCTTCATCACGCCGGACCTCTCGTTCGAGTTCCACTACTTCTTCATGCGTAAGTTCTGGTTCGCCTATCTCGCGAAGGCGCTGGTCGTCTTTCCGGGCGGCTTCGGCACGCTCGACGAGATGACCGAAATCCTGACCCTCGCGCAAACCCAGAAGCTCGAAAGCAAGATTCTCATTCTGCTCTATGGCAGCCAGTATTGGAAGGAAATCGTCAACTTCGACGCGCTTGTAAAATACGGTATGATCGCCGAGAGCGACCTCAGCCTGTTTCAGTACGCCGACGATCCGGAGACCGCGTTGCGCCTTCTTCAGGAAGGATTGACGCTGCACCATCTCGAACCCGAACCTCCGCTCGCCGAGCCTGCGCGGGAAGCTCCTTCCATCGCAAAATCGAGAGTCTGACGTATGCGCATCCCCCCCGCACTGAAGAGCGGTTATAAACGGCTCCGCTGGGTGGAAAAGACTTTCCTTGTTCTGCTGCTCGTCACGATTATTCTGCTGTTCGCGGCGCCGATCAGCGCGTGGACGGGGCTGGCCAAATTCGTCACGTTTGTTTGTGGATTCGTCGTTTTCATCCGCCTGCTCCGGCACGGTATCCGCAAGGCGATCTGGCGCGTCCGTAACCGCATCATCGTAACCTACGTTTTCATTGCCTTTGTGCCGGTGGTGCTGGTGGTGACGCTGGCTACGCTCGCCCTGTGGGCTTTCACCAGCCAGGTGGCCGTCTACCTCGTCACCAGCGAACTCGATCGCCGCATTGAGTCGCTGCAGGCCGCGTCGGCAAGCATCGCCAAAATGGAGCCCGGCGGTCGCGCCGAAACCATGCGACACATGGCGGACCTTTTTTATAGGGATCGCTTCCCGGGCGTCGAAATGATCCTGCGCACCGAGCGCGGCGTCGAGCATTATCCGCCGGCGGGATCCTTTCCTCCTCCCCCCAAGCTGTGGGGACCCACGTCGGGCGTCGTACGCAAAGACGGATCGCTCTACGCCTGGTCCTACGTGAAACTGGCCGACGGCGACTTCACCGTGGTGGTCCCGCTTACCGCCGGGTTCCTCTCGAACCTCGCCCCGAACCTCGGAGTTGTCCAAATCTGGCTGCTGCGGGATGTCGCCGCTGGCGGGTCGTCCTTGAAGATCGATGACAAGAACGTCGAGGTGCAGGAACGCACCACTATCGGCACGGGAGAAAAACTGCCTGACCCGGTGAACCGGTTCGATGTCGAAGTACGCTGGACCTCGCTGCTCCCCATTGAGGATTGGTACAAGCCCGGATCCGTCAACCAGTCGTTCCTGTTCGTCCGCTCGCGCCCCTCGGCCGTATACAACGCGCTGTTCCAGCGGAAGTCCGACACCATCCAAGGCTATCTTCCCCTGCTGCTGCTGATCGTCGGAATCGCGTTCCTTATTGTAGAGTTGTTCGCTCTCGTGATCGGCATCACGATGACCCGCACCATCACCAACACGGTGCACCATCTCTATGAGGGCACCGAGCGCGTCATGCACGGCGATTTCAGCCATCGCATTGAGGTGAGCGGTAACGATCAACTCGCCGGCCTCGGCCGGTCATTCAACCAGATGACGTCGCGCATCGAGGAACTGCTCGTCGTCGCCAAGGAAAAGGAGCGGCTCCAATCCGAACTCGAGATCGCGCGCGAGGTGCAGAACCAGTTGTATCCGAAGAAAGTGCCCGAAGTGCGCACGCTTCGTCTCACCGCCGTCTGCAAACCCGCGCGCGTGGTGTCGGGCGATTATTTCGACTACGAGTGCGTGCGCGATTCGAAGGTGGCTCTCGCGATCGGCGACGTTGCGGGTAAGGGAATCTCCGCGGCACTGCTGATGGCAACCCTCCAGTCCTCCCTTCGCACCGAACTTCGGGGATCAGTCGAAGTCGCCACGGCCGCGGGCAACGGTTCGCATGTTCAACGCTATTCCACGTCCCAACTCGTCTCGCATCTCAACGAGCAGCTTTATTCCTACACCTCGCCGGAGAAGTACGCGACTTTTTATCTAGGCATCTACGACGATTCTTCCGGCCTGCTCGCCTACACCAACGCCGGGCACCTGCCGCCAATCCTGGTTCACGAGGGGAAGGCCAGTCGGTTGAATGTTGACGGCACGGTGGTTGGCGCGTTCCCATTTGCGCAGTACGATGAAAGCCGGGTCGATCTGCACCCGGGCGATCTGCTCGTGTGCTTTACCGACGGTGTGACCGAGCCTGAAAATGAGTACGGTGAAATGTTCGGAGAGGATCGTCTGGTCGAGATCGTGACTCGCAACGTCCATCGCAGCGAAGAACAGATTGTCGCCTCGGTTATCGAAGCCGTCGACCAATGGACCAGTTCGCCCGAACTCCAGGACGACCTGACACTCATGCTCGCCCGCAGGCATTGACGAGAGATTGCCATGGACCACCTGTCGCGGCGCTTCGCCTTCCTCGGTGCGGCGATTCTGTTCGTTCTGCTGCTGGGAACTTCCGGTTTCGTCATCATCGATCACTACCCCCCGTTCGACGCCTTCTATATGACGCTCACCACCATCACCACCGTGGGCTACAAGGAGGTGCACGATCTCAGTGCGGTGGGCCGCATTTTTAACTCTTTCCTCATCATCTTCGGCGTGACCACGATGTTCCTGGGCGTGGGGCTGGTCACGCAGACCGCAATCGAACTCGAACTCGGAGAATTCTTCGACAAGCGCCGGATCAAGAGAATGGTTGACAAGTTGCGGAATCATTACATCGTGTGCGGATACGGCCGCGTCGGCCGCGGCGCCGCTGAGGAACTCGCGCGTGCCGGAGTCCCGTTCATCATCGTCGACAACAAGGAAGAGCGGGTCACCCGCGCGCTGAAATCCGGAATGATAGCCGTGCTCGCCGATGCCACTCGCGACGAAACACTGCGCGAAGCCGGCATCGACCATGCCGCGGGCCTCATCGCCACCCTCTCGTCCGACGCCGACAATCTCTTCGTGACCCTCTCCGCTAAGACGCTGAACCCCGAACTCAAGCTGTGCGCCCGGGTCGCCGAAATCGAAACCGAACAGAAGATGCGGCGCGCCGGCGCGGACTACGTCTTCGCTCCTTACAACATCACCGGGCATCGTATGGCACAGGCGATGGTGCGCCCGCACGTTCTCCAGTTCATCGACTTCACCACCAAGGACATGGGACTGAACGTCGGCATGGAACAGTTCCAGGTCTCCGAAAAAAGCGAATTTGTGGACAAGACTCTGCAGCAGATGCAGGTCCGGCGCGACCTCGGAGTGATCGTCCTCGCCATTCACAAAGAGGACGGACGCATGCAGTTCAACCCGCCCGCCGACGCGGTAATCTCGAGCGGCGACCACCTGATCGTTATGGGCGAAAACGAGGCGTTGCGCCAGATGGAGCGCCTGCTCAACGCGGAGGTCAAGGCATGAAGGTACTGACCGCGGACGAAATGCGCGAAGTCGACCGGCGCACCATCGAACTTGGCATACCGGGCATCGTGCTCATGGAGAACGCCGGCCACCGCGTGGTCGGACTACTCGAGCGCAGGTTCGCGCCGCTCGACCAACAACGGATCCTCATTGTCTGCGGAAAGGGAAACAACGGTGGTGATGGACTGGTGGTCGCGCGGCAGTTGCTCACGCGCTTCCGTCCGAAACGTTTGGACGTCGTGCTGGCCGCGAACCCGGATGAACTGCGCAATGAAGCGGCGGAGAATTACCGGATGTTCTCCGTGGCCGGAGGAACCGTGCAACGCACTATTCCGGCTGAAGCCCGCGCCGCGACTTTGGTAGTCGACGCTCTGCTGGGCACCGGCATCAAAGGGCCCGCTACCGGACCGTATGCCGAACTGATCGGCGATATCAACGCCGGGTTCCCGTCTGCGAAAGTCGTCGCCATCGACATTCCATCGGGCCTGCCGCACACGCCCGCCGTGCAGGCGCACTACACCGTGACCTTCGTCGCGCCGAAAGTGGACCACGTGCTCTGGCCGCACTACGAGAATTGTGGTGAGCTCGTCGTCGCCGCTATCGGCGCGCCTTCACACTTGTTGGAATCGGCGAAGCTGAACCTCACCGAGCCGTCCGATTTCCTCGACCTGCTGGCGCCGCGCACCCGCAATTCGAACAAGGGACTGTACGGGCACGCGCTGATTGTCGCCGGCGGCCGCGGCAAAACCGGCGCAGCCGCGATGGCAGGCATCTCGGCTCTTCGCGCCGGAGCGGGCCTGGTTACCGTGGCTTCCGCGGAATCAGCCATTCCGCAGATCGCGTCGTATGCGCCGGAGTTGATGACCGCGCCGCTCGACGAGACCGGGGAAGGCGCCATCACGTCCATGGCATTCAACCAGCTCCGCTCGCTGGCGGAAAAGAAAACAGTGGTCGCACTCGGGCCCGGCATGGGCACCTACCGGCTCACGGTCGATCTCGTCCGCCGGATGTTCGCCGAATTCGATATCCCGATGGTCATAGATGCCGACGGTTTGAACGCGCTCGCCGGTTCGGATTTTCGGGGCGGCGGTGCGCTTCGTGTGATCACGCCCCATCCCGGCGAAATGTCCCGCTTGGCCGGCATCAGCACTCAGGAAGTGCAGAACGATCGCCTCGCAGTGGCGCGGCGATTCGCGAACGATCGGCAGGTCGTCGTCGTTCTCAAAGGCGACCGGACCGTCATCGCATTTCCCGACGGACGCGCCTGGATCAACCCCACCGGCTCTCCCGCGCTGGCCAGCGGCGGTACCGGCGACATCCTCACCGGACTCACTGCCGGCTTTCTTGCGCAATTCCCGCATCGCTCGGACGAAGCGATCATCGCGGCCGTCTGGATGCACGGACGTGCCGGCGAACTCGGCGCGCGTGAATTGGGCGAGCAGCCGTTCATCGCCACCGATATCCTGCGCTATTTGCCTGATGCGATTCGCGCCGCGCGATAAACCCGGCCTCGTCCAGTTGCTGCGCGCTCGCGCCGCGTTCCACAATCGAAGACAAGAGGGGAGGCGCACGTCGCTGACGCCTTGCAGACCGCCACCAATGTCAAAACATCCATCGCGCCCATGCTCTCCGTGCGGCGCGGAGCCGAAGCCGTCGATTTCTACAAATCTGCATTCGGCGCCACGGAGTTGTTTCGCATCGATGCCGAAGACGGAGCGGTCGTCGCCCGGCTTGCCGTCGAAGATGCCCAATTCTGGGTTGCCGACGAATCGCCCCAGCATCTGAACTTCAGCCCTGAGTCGCTTGGCGGCGGCACAGTACGCATGGTGATGATCGTCAGCGATCCCGATGCTGCGTTTGACCGCGCCGTCACGGCCGGCGCCAAGGTGATCCATCCCGTCGGCAACCAGCATGGTTGGCGCCTCGGGCGCGTTGTCGATCCCTTCGGCCACCATTGGGAGATCGGAGAACCGCTCGACCAGCATTCCTGACCCAATTACCCGATTTGACACGAAGGCTCTTTCATGAACATACTTCCACTGGCGAAAGAAACCGGAAGAAGTCCACGTGGAAAGGAGTTCGCTTGAAGTATGTCTGAATCGAGTCTGCCCCGCCGCGCGCTGCTAGGTGGTGCCGCAACGCTGACGGCTATGTCCTATTCGCGCGTCCTCGGCGCCAACGATCGTGTGCAACTCGGCGTCATCGGGTGCGGCGAACGCGGCCGCGGCGACATGGGAAATTTCATTAAGACCGGAACCGTTGATGTCACTGCGCTGTGCGACGTGTATTCGAACCAGATCGACCGCGCGCAGCAAGCGGCCCCGAAGGCGAAACCGTTCAAGGATCACCGGCAGTTACTCGAGACCAAGGAACTCGACGCCGTGCTGATCGCGACACCGGATCACTGGCACGCGCCGATTGCGATTGACGCGCTCAATGCCGGCAAGGATGTCTACGTCGAAAAGCCGCTGACGCTGCGGATGGAGGAAGGGCCGGCTATCGTGAAGGCGGCGCGCGTGAACAACCGCATCTGTCAGGTCGGCATGCAGCAGCGCTCCGGCAAGCACTATCTTCAGGCGAAGAAAGAATACCTCGACACCGGGAAACTCGGGAAGATCACGCTGGTCCGCACGTGGTGGCACGGGAACGGTTATCACCTGCGCAAAGCGCCTGCGAGTCTTCAACAGCAGCCTTCGAATCTCGATTGGGCACACTTCCTCGGGCCCGTCCGTTGGCGCGACTACGATCCGCAGCAATACTTCAACTGGCGCGCTTATCTCGACTTCGGCGGCGGGCAGATCACCGATCTATTCACGCACTGGATTGATGTCGCCCACATGTTCATGGGCAAGGACATTCCAAAGTCGGCGGTTGCAGCGGGCGGCGTTTATTACTATAAGGACGGCCGCACGGCTCCGGATACCATCAACATCCTGCTCGAGTATCCGAGCGAGTTCAACGCGACCTTCGAGGCGACGCTCGCCCCGGGAATCACGGGCGAGGCGGTTGAGTTCTGCGGGACCGAGGGACGGCTGTGGATTTCGCGCGGTAAGTTCGAGTTCTACGAGCCGCGGCGTTTCGGGCCGCCTCCCGGTGCAGCCAAGCCCGGCGCCCCTCCCCTCGATCCGATGGCGGCGTTCGAAAAAATGAGCCCGGCGGAACAGCGCGCCTTGATCGCGAAATTCCAGGCTCCCCAAACGCCCGTCGCGACCGTTGCGGCCTACAGCAATCTCGATCGGGACCACATCGAGAATTTCCTTGAATGTGTGAAGTCGCGCAAGCTGCCAAATGGCGATGTGCTGATCGGCCATCGTTCGGCGCAAGCATCCCACCTCGGAACGATGGCCTACCTGGAAAAGAGGCGGATCGACTTCGATCCGGTCCGTGAAGAGGTTCTGCCCTTCTGAAACGTAGGCGGGCGTCTCCGCCCGCCTTCAACTTCACTTCGTCGCGCTCACGCTGGGAGCGTCGTTAGCCTTCAGGTCGCCCAACGAGTACTGAATACCCGCCAGCAGATGTTCCAGCATCGGCTGGATCGCGTACACGCGTTCGTTGTGCCCGTGCGCTTCGTAGAACACGCGGCCTTTGCCTTCCCGCCGGATCCAGCTCAGCCCGTAGTCGTGATCCTCGCGCGGATAATCTTCCTTCAGCTTGTCCGCCTCGCTCATCTTCGAGTAATCGATGCTCGTCAGCACGTGCAGATTCTCGCGCGACCAGCTATTCATCGCGAACGTGTACGTCTCGTCGTTGATCTCGAACGTCGAGCCCCGGAACATCGCCGTCAGCGGACTGTCCGGATCGTCGATCTTATACACGATGTGCTGCGGGTCGAGCCAGTGGTATTTGAAATACCCGCCGATCATCTTATTGAAATCGGGCCACGTGCCAACCTGCTTGTCGCGTCCGGGCCGCCCCGTTTGCGGGGTCGCCGGCCGCGGTCTGCGCGCGCCGCCGCTGCTGAATAGCACGCCGCGAATCCGCGAACGGAAATCCTGCATGCTGACTTTGCCCGCGTTCGCCGTGTCCAGCTTTTCGTACCAGGAATCCGCCAGCGCGTTCAACTCTTCGGCCGTCACCTTCTTGTCTTCGTTCTTGTCTCCCGAAGACATCACGTTCGCCGCCAGCATCCCGCCGAAACCGAATCCGCCCGAAGCCACGTGATACGAATCCGCCGCCGCGTGAATGCCCCCAAGCCCTTTCCCGGACCGAACAAAATTCAGCAGCGCTTTCCTGCGCGCGGCAGTCGCCGACGGATCGTTCGGATCGTCCAGAAACGCCCCGGTCGTATTGTTCAGAAACACTGCGTCGTACTGTTTCAGGTTCTGCGCTGTAATCACCGCCGGGTCGTAACTTACTGTCGTCGTCCAGGCGCCCGTCTTTGCGCCTAACTCCTCCACCGTCTTCCCGGCGAGCGGAATGCACGAATGCACGTAACCCGCCGCTTTCGAAAGCACCAGAACCTTTCGTGGATGCGCGGGCTTCGCCGGCGCCGACGAGGGCAACGCGGCTTCCATCTTCTCTACATCCGCGGGCTTCGGAGTCTGGTTCTGCGGACCCGGTGTTTGCAGCATCGACATGAAAGCCGATTCCGGAAACGCAGTGTCTAGCGCCTTTCCAAGCTGATCCTGCGTGAGCGCCCCGGAGTTCCCGGCGCCACCGTCCTTTAGCCACCTCGAAACAGCCGCCCTCAACTCCTCGCGAGTGACGGCACCATCCTTATTCCCATCGACAGCGGAAAAGAAGTCCGGCGCCTGCTGTGCGGAGATCGCCGTGAACACACCCAAAGACAACCCAGCCGCGCAAGCAGCGATCGCCAAACGTTTAGCCAAATTTTTGAGTCTCATATGCGGAACTCTGATCTTATCTCGCCGCGAGCGCGTTTGTTGGTGTGTTCACTCGGCCCGAAGCGCCTCTACCGGGTCTACTTGCGTCACGCGCCGCGCCGGCAGGTAGCTGGCGACGATGGACGCGCCGAGCAGAAATAGCGCGACCGCCGAGTACGTCAGCGGATCTACTGGGTTCACCTCGAACAGCAGAGTCGACATGAGACGCGAGAGCGTAGCTGCCACCGCCAGTCCCGCAAGCGAGCCGATCGCCGCCAGCACTACACCGTTGCGCACAAACAGCAGTTTCAAATTGCTCTGCTGCGCGCCCAGCGCCATACGGATGCCGATCTCGCGCCTCCGTTGCTCCACGGTGTACGCGATCACCGCGTAAATCCCGACTACCGCCAGCAGCAATGCCATCCCGCCGCTCATCGCGAGCAGGGTCAAAGTGAACGCGGTCCGCCCCATCGATTTGTCGTATATTTCCTGCATGCTCCGCACATCGGTGACCGGTATGCCCCGATTCACCTCCGCCACCGCCTGCCGGATTTCGCTCGAAAGCGCCTCGGTGCCCGCCCGCGAACTGCGCACGAGATAGATCATAGAATTCCTCTCGCGCAACGGCCAATACACTGTGCTCGGCGCCTTCTGATCCACGCCGTCGTGCCGGACATCTCCCACCACTCCCACAATCTGGCTCCAGTGGTCTCTCGGGTTCGAGCGAATCTGCTTGCCAATTGCCGCCGGCGCCGATCCCCAATACTCACGCGCAAAATTCTCGCTGATGATCACGACGTCTCGCTTCGCGAGAATGTCTTCCCAGGTGTACTCGCGCCCCGCTATCACGGGCACTCCGAGCGCACCAAAGGTGCCGGGCGCAGCCGTGATGAACCGGCGCAGCGGCGGAATCTGATTCTCCCGATATTCGTGATCGCTCGCCGCAATCGGATCCTGCGAACTCGCCCCCGTCATCGGCAGCGCGCTGATCAGACTCACATCCGAAACACCCGGCAGACTCGCCAGCCGGTTCCTGACGTTCTGATGCATCATCGGTATCGCTGCCGGGCTCGACTTCGCGACGTCGGGCACCGATAGGCGCAACGTCTCGAGCGTCGCCGGATCGCTGAATCCCGGATGCACCCGCCGCATCGATTGGAACGTTCGGATCATCAACCCCGAGCCGACCAGCAGGATCAGCGCCAATGCCACCTGCACCACCGTCAGTGTGTTCCTCGCGAAGTTGCGCTCATGGCTCGCGCTCGACGTCCGTCCCCCAGCCCGCAGCGCACCTCCCGCCGTAGCCCCGCCATGCTTCAACACCGGAATCGTACCGAAGGCGATGCCGGCAATTACCGACACCAGTACCGTAAACAGAAGTGCCGTCGAATCCACCGAGATCTGATCCATCCGCGGCAATTTTGCCGGACTGATCGCCAATACCAGCCGCACCAAGCCCAGCGCGAATCCAACACCGGCCGCTCCACCAGCCAGCGCCAGCGCGAGACTCTCCATGTACAACTCGCGCGCCAAACGCCCTCTCCCGGCTCCCAGCGCCGCCCGAATCGCTAACTCATGCGACCGGCCTTCCGCCCGCACCAGCAGCAGATTCGCGACATTCGCGCAGGCAATTAACAGCACCATCCCGATGGTCGCCATCACCACCCACAAGCTCTTCCCCGTATCGCCTTCGAAAAATGCGGCGAGCGACCGGGCGTTCGGCGCCAGCCGGGCGTCCAGCATCATCCGGGGGCTCATTCCTTGCGGCGGTGGAAACTTACGCAGCTCGATTGCGATCATGCGTTCGATGTCGGCGTTCACTTGCGCCATCGTCACACCCGGGCGCAGACGTCCGATCGCCTGAAAGTTATACCCCGCCAGGTGTACCTGCGCCCGGTCGAATTGAAGCGGCAGGATCATGTCGTGCGGTCTATCGAGTATCCAGAATCCTTTGGGCAGCACGCCGACGATCTCCCGCGCCGTGGCGTCCATCAGAATCCGCCGTCCGATGACCTTCGGGTCTCCGCCAAACCGCCGCTGCCAGTACCCGTAGCTGATCATCGCGACATCCGGACTGCCGTTTTGATTATCGGTTTCCGTGAAGGCTCGCCCGAGAATCGGCTGCACGCCCAACATAGGCAGCAGCCGGAATGTCGCATAAATCCCGTCGACCCTCTCCGGCTGCCCGAACTCGGTCACCGTCACCGCCCCGCCGTTGAAGATCGCGACGTCGGCCAGTGTCTTCGAGTCCTCGCGATACGTGACATAATCCGCGATCGACGCCCCGAGATCCTTGATATTCACGCCCGGCGCCGTCTGCAGGACAGCGGCGAGCCGCTCCGGCTCCGGGTACGGTAGCGGCTTCAGCAGCACACTGTTGATCACGCTGAATATCGCAGTATTCGCGCCGATGCCCAGAGCCAGCGTCACCAGCGTGGCGAGCGTGAATAGCGGTGTTCGGCCCAGGCGGCGTACTGTTTGCTTCATATCGCGGATAAGATCTGACACAGGCGCACTCCTCCCACCCCCGGTATTACGAAACAAAAGCTGTTTGGTTCCTCAAAATGCGCGTGGTCGGTTCATTCGAGCGGCCGGCCCTTGGTTTCCCGCGCAAAAACGAGTGCGGCCAGCCCAACCACGTAGATCGCGGCCACCGAACTCGCGGCCCGCGCGATGCTGCCGAGTTGCGCCGTGAGTACACCCGTGATGAACGGACCGGAGGCCGCCAGCACCCGCCCTGCATTGAAGCAGAATCCGGCGCCCGTCGCGCGGATCCGTGTGGGATACAACTCGGGAAGGTATACGGGGAACCCGCTGAAGATGCCGTTCGTGAAGAACCCGAGAAGGGGGATGATCGCAAGCGTCGTCGCATAAGAATGCGAAATCAGGAACGTCGCCGGCAGGCTCACCGCAGCCCCCGCCATCATGAAGGCGAATGCGGCCTTGCGCCCGGCCCGCTCCGCCAGCGGAGGAAATGCGAGATACCCGATCAGCGCTCCGGCGTTCAACCACATCACGGCGTAGCTGACCTTGCGCGCCACCTCCGCGGTCCCCACGTTCCGCCCCAACAGTTCGGAGATCAAAGACGGGGTCCAGTTGGTCGCTCCCCAAAGTCCGAATACCGCGACAAACGCCAGCGTCGAACCGACGATTGTGTCCCGCCGCCGCTCCGGCCGAAACAGTTCCGCTACTCGCAGATGCCCCGCTACTGGTTCTTTGTCCTTCTCCCACCGCTCCGGCTCGCGAACCTTGAGCCGCGCGAGCAGCGCGACCACCGCCGGAGCAATGCCCACAAAGAACAACACGCGCCAACCGTAGGGCGACAGTAGCAGATACACACCGGCGGCCAGGAAATACCCCGCCGCCCACGCCGATTGCAGCACTCCTGCCGCACGCACCCGCATCGACTCGGGCAGCACCTCTGCCACCAGCGTTGCGCCGGCGGCCCACTCGCCCCCGATGCCCAACGCAGTAAAGAACCGGTACAGCATCAGCTCCTGCCATGTCCGCGCGATACCCGCGAGTCCGGTGAAAACCGCATACACCAGGATGGTGATCACCAGCGTTCGAGCCCGTCCGAAACGGTCGGCGGCGATACCGAACACGATCCCCCCGATCGCCCATCCGATCAGGAACACCGCCAGGATAATGCCCCCATACCAGCCGATATCGACGGCGGTCGCTCGTGGACCGAGCAGTTCTCGCAGCGCGGGCGTCAGCACCAGGTTGTAGATCAGCGCGTCCATCGAGTCGAAGATCCACCCGAGCCACGCCACCGTGAGCACCAGCCATTGATATTTCGTCAAATCGCGCCAGCCGCGCATATCCTGAAGTGTATCGGCTCCGTCTCGGCGAAGTGCCGGTGCCGGTTTGCACCCGCCCGTGCCCAACCCGGCCCTTTACAGCCGCCCTCACCGTTTGGCGCTCTCGTTCAGTATCTCCGCGATGCGTCCGGTGCGTGTTCGCCCTGGAGACCTGCCTGCGGCGCGGCTCGCAGCAGGTTCACTACGGAGCAACGCGTTCCAAACGACCCAGCACGTCCGCAACCTCGCTCACTCGCAACGGCTTTGAAAGATAGTCGTCCATGCCGGCCGCCAGGCAGCGCTCCCGATCGCCGCTCATGGCGTGCGCGGTGAGGGCGAAGATCGGAACGCGGCGCTTCGCTCCGTGCTCCATCTCGCGGATCTGCCGGGTGGCATCGAAGCCGTCCACCTCCGGCATTTGAACGTCCATGAAGATCGCATCGTAGTGGCCATTTTGCGCGGCCCGAATCGCTGCAGCGCCGTCTCCAGCCACTTCCACGCGGTGCCCCATTTTCTCGAGTACCCTCACGGCCACGCGTTGATTGATTGGATTGTCTTCGGCAACCAGGATCCGGAGATTCCTCACGGATTTTTGCCATCCGGCGGCGGGCTCGTGCACATCGTCGGGCCGTTCGAGGCCGAGGGCGCGCGCCAGGGTAGTCGCCAAATCGTTTTCCCCAACCGGCTTCAGCAGGAAGGAAATCCCGAGCCGCCCGCATTCCTCGGAGCCGGATCGCAAATCCCGCGTGTGAAACATCATCACGGCCGCGGCGCTGGGATTCGTGCACTTTACAGCGCGTACGATCTCGAAGCCGTTGCCCCCCTCCAGCCGGTCCGTAAGCACGAGATCGAAGTGTCCGGCACCTGCGAGCGCTTTCGCTTCCGCAACGCTGCCGGCACTCACCGTATCCGCTCCGAAGGCCGCCAGCGTCCGCTCCAGCGACAATCGGCCGGCCCGGTTGGCATCGACAACCAGGAAGCGCAAACCGTCGAATCGTAGCGCCTCCGGTTCTGCAACCTGATCGGCGCGCAGCGACCGGACTGTGAACCAGAAACGGCTTCCGCGCCCGGGTCTACTCTCCGCGCCAATCTCACCGCCCATCATGGTGACCAGTCGCTTGGAAATCGACAGCCCCAGGCCGGTTCCGCCGAACTTGCGCGTGGTTGTGCCGTCTGCCTGGCGGAAAGGCTCGAAGATAAGCTCCGCCTTATCCGGCGCAATCCCGATTCCGGTGTCGGTGACGTCGAACCGCAGCAACTCTGGCCTGTTCTGATCCCGTGCGAGAGTCGCGACAACCTCGCCGTGAGCGGTGAATTTTACGGCGTTGCCGAGCAGGTTCAGAAGCACCTGCCGCAATCGGCCCGCGTCGCCCACGACCTTGCTCGGGACGCCTGCCTCCACCGAAAAGACGAGTTCCACGTGCTTCCTCTCGGCCAGCGGCGCTACCGTTTTTGCCGCGTCGGCCAGTAGAGCGCGAACGTCAAACGGCTCGTTCACGAGTTCCAGTTTGCCGGCCTCGATCTTGGAGAAATCGAGAACGTCGTTGACAACCCCAATCAGCGCCTCGGCCGAAACTTTGATCGAATTGAGATACTCGCTCTGCTCGGAATCGAGTTGGGTTGTGAGACAGAGTTCCGTCATGCCGATGATGCCGTTAACGGGTGTGCGGATTTCATGGCTCATGTTGGCGAGGAACTGGCTTTTGGTGCGGTTCGCTTCCAGGGCGCGGTCGCGCGCGATCCGGAGTTCGTCCGAGAGGTGACGGTAGCGCTGCTCGCTTTCGCGGATCAACTCCGCCGCCCTATGCTGGTCGGTCACATCGCGCACAATGAGTTGGATCAGCGCTTTCCCGTGCATCTCGACACGGCTGCCGCTGTACTCGACGCGCAGGATCGAACCATCGGCGGCCTGCAGTTGCGCTTCCCGCGCAGTCCCCACCGCGTTCGAAACATTTTCCAGGGAAACCGAGCCGTTGCGCCGGACCAGCAGGGGAGACTCCTGACCCACCAATTCCGGAAAGCCAAGCATCCCGATCGCTTTTCGGTTGGCGTCCAGAACTTTGCCGGTGCGTTGGTCGACGATCAAAATGGCTTCGCTGGCCGTCTCGATCAGGTGTCGGTACTGGTGTTCCGAATTCGCGATCCGGCTGAACAGGCTGTAATTTACAGCCGAGCCGGTGCCGATCATGATCGCGCCGAGGATCGCGAGCGTCGTGAGCAGGCACGAATGTAGCCAGCGTCCGGCAGCGGCCAGGCTCTGCGAAAAACGCGCCTCGAGCGGAGTGAGATTCGCGTTAATACGGTCGTTCTCCGCCAGAGTCCGATCGATCAGCGCCTGATCGAGTCCGCCCGAAATGATGGCCTCGTGCAGGCGCCTTCCGTTTTCCTCGAGTGCCTCGATGTCACGCTCGGCTAAGGCCCAGATCGAGTTTGCGCGCGCCAGGTGCGACTCCCAACCGAAGTTGCGATAAAGCCACACCATCCGGTTCCGGTCTTCGTCGTTGATACCGATGTCCGCGAAGCTGCGCTTCACGATCTCGGAATCGTACTTTGGAAGGTCTAATTGGCGGCGCACTGTTCGGCAGGCGAGCGGGATATGGATGGCCGACAGGAACTGCTGATACTCACTCTCCGAGCGGGTTTGAGCATAGCGAGCCAGATGGAGAATCGCATCCTTCTGACCCTTGGACCATAGCGCCTCACCCTGGGTATAGCCGCGCGCTGCCGTCAGCATTTCCAAGCAGAGCGCCGCCACCAGCACGATGCTGGTCACCACCGCGGCAAGGCCGCCGCAGATCAGAACCAACTGCGTTCGTCTGTTTCTCGGCCCTGCGCGTTGGTCTGCGATCGGGTCACCCTCGGATCTTTCGCGAGGCAAGACCAGTTCGTCTGCGGGTGGCAAATCAACTACTCCAGGTGTATTCCCCGACTATTCCGGTCTTCGAAGATCTCGCCGAACATTCGGGCTCGTTACACTTATCGGCGTGCCGGGGCCGATTCTCCACTCGGAAACGCACTGCCCACCAAGGCGCGGCGATGCTACTGTTTACTGACGGAGGAAGCAGAATGGCAAAGAAAACTCGAGCCCGGCAGTCGTATAACCGCCGTGCGGTGCTGATAGCGGCTGGATCGGTGATCCCCGCGCTCGCTCAATCGAAAAACAAGGATCCCGAGGCGGCGCGCGCCATCGATTTGGGCGTGTTCTCAGTCAGCCTGGCCGTGAAGGATCTCAACGTATCGAAGCAGTTTTACGAGAAACTCGGGTTCAAACCTTTCGCTGGAGCCGCCTCGAAGAAATACCTCATTATGAAGAACGGAGATGCGATTATCGGCCTGTTCGAGGGCATGTTCGAAAAGAACATCCTGACTTTCAATCCGGGCTGGGACGGCAACGCCCGCAAAAAGGAAGCATACACGGACATCCGTGACTTGCAGCGAAATCTGAAGGCGTCAGGCGTGGAGTTCGCCACGCAGGCGGATGAGGCCACCAAAGGCCCGGCCAGCTTTATGGTGATCGACCCCGACGGCAACCCGATCCTCGTCGACCAGCACGTTTGAGGGGGCCCTTTTCCCATAACCGTGGAATCGAGTGTTCCACGCTCGATCAGGTAGCGGAGTAATCGAAGTTCCTTGGCGAATGGGTTTGCCGGTACGGATCACTTTGCGGCGATCGTAATCCACAGTCACGTGTCCGAATCGATGCTTATTGATCGTCTTCAGAAGCCGGGGAGCCTCACGAAGCACCACCACGCGATGACCATCACCGCGAAGAGTGTCCGCCGCTCTAGGCCGCCAATCCTCGCCTGATTGCCGCACTCGCGGCCGCGCTCGAGAGACAGGCCGCCACACAACACTCCCTAACATTCCGCCGCCCGGTCCATCCGTCCTTTGTGGTTGGGTGCGGCATCAGCTTCGGTCTAAGCGCCCCATCAACTCCCTCGGAACTGCGCCAGCATCCTTGCCCGATCCGGCTCGACTCCTGTGAATAGCCGGAACGCCTCGGCGGCCTGAAACACGGCCATCCCGCCCCCGTCGAGCGTACGGCATCCACGTTCGCGGGCCGCTTTGATAAGTTCTGTCTCCAACGGGAAATACACAATGTCGGCGACCCAAAGATCCGGCCGAAGCCATTCACGAGCAATCGGCATCCCTGGATGCCCGATCATGCCCACCGGCGTCGCATGCACGACGCCGCTGACCGACTGAATCGCCTCCGCCGGATGCTCCAGCAGCGAAACGCAACCGCCGTCGAAGCGCTCCGATAGCCGCCGTACCAGTTTTTCGGCGCACTCCCGCACCCGATCGAAAACCAGGACCTTTCTCGCCCCCATCCTCAACAGGGCATAACATACCGCACTCCCGCCGCCGCCCGCTCCCACCACCAGCACCGATTCCAGATCGGCATCCGGCATCCCGCACCGAACGTTTTCGCTGAATCCGAACCCGTCCGTGTTATGGCCGATTCGCTTGCCGTTCCGAAACACGACCGTGTTCACCGCACCGATCGCATCCGCTTCCGCCGACACCCCGTCCACTAGTGGAATTACCGCCTGCTTGCACGGATGAGTGATGTTGACGCCCGCAAAGCCGGCCAGTTCGGCGGCCTCGAGTAGCCGGCGAAGGGGTTCGGGTGACGTACCCGCACGCTTCAAATCCATCAGCTGGTAAAAGAGCTGAATGCCAAGCTGCCGCGCCTCGCGTTCGTGAATGGCTGGCGAACCCGATGACGCAATGCCGCTCCCGATCAAGCCGGCGAGAAAACGCATTGGAACTCTGAGTCTATCAACCAGCTCAATGAGATAATCGGGCGG
The DNA here is from genome assembly GCA_963720745.1 of uncultured Acidobacteriota bacterium. GTDB lineage: Bacteria > Acidobacteriota > Terriglobia > Bryobacterales > Bryobacteraceae > TMP-7. Next base: position 1,088,321 of record CAVRGO010000001.1, on the reverse strand, counting down.
GATGCAGTGGACGATACTCGCGCTCCTGCTGGCCGTCACATCCATCAATTACCTCGATCGCCTGTTGCTAAGCGTGCTCGCCCCGGTGCTGCGCGACCACTTCCATTTCACCGAGGGACTCTATGGAAACGTGAACGCCGCGTTCCAGGTCTTCTACGCACTCGGCTTTCTTGCCTCCGGCGCGATCATCGATCGTTATGGCGTGAAGAAAGGTTTGACCGTCGGCGCAATCTGTTGGTCCCTGGCATCGGCGATGCACGCTTCCGTCGTCGGCGCTGCGCAATTCGGTGTTTGGCGCGCGATACTCGGTTTTTCGGAGGCCATCAACTTCCCCGCTTGCAACAAGGCTGTGGCGGAATGGTTTCCGGCCGAGAACCGGGCTCTCGCTACCGGCATCTTTAACTCGGGTCCGAACGTCGCCTCTGTCATCGGGCCGCCGGCCTTCGTCGCGCTCACCGCTTCATTCGGTTGGCGGTGGTGCTTCCTCGCCGTCTCACTCTTCGGATTACTGTGGGTGGCCGCATGGCTGTTGTTCTACCCCGCGACCCCCGGCTCGCCCGCGCATCGTCCTGCCAATGGCTTCGGTATTCGCAAAGCACTGCGATTTCGCCAGACGCGAGGGTACGCGCTCTCGAAAGCCCTCGTCGATCCGTTTTGGTATTTCCTTCTGTTCTGGTTGCCGCTGTATTTTCGGGATATCCGCGGTTTGGAGATGCGCCAGATCGGCTGGGCGCTGCCGTGCATCTATTTCTCCTCGGGCTTAGGAAGCGTCACTGCCGGTTGGTTCTCCGGCTTCCTCCTCAGGCGCACAGGCGGCACGCGCGCGGCGCGTCTCCTCACACTACTCATCTGCGCCTCGCTGGTGCCGGTCGCCTTGTTGAGTACACTGGGCGGCAACCTGACGCTTGCGATCGTGATGTTCAGCATAGCCGCGGCGGCACATCAAGGATTCAGTTCGATCTCTTTCACTTTGCCAAGCGACGTGTTTCCGTCCCGGGTTCTCGGCACCGTTTTGGGATTTGGCAGTTTCGCAGGCACCGTTAGCAGTGTTGTCTTCTCCGCCGTCTTGCCCGGGTATCTCATTCCGGTTTTTGGCTACCAGCCGTTGCTCCTGGTGTTGAGCTTCGGATACCTGGCTGCCGTTGCTGTCGTTCATCTTCATTTCGGCGACTTCGAACCCGCGCTGAAAGACGCCGTCTGACGCGCCGGCGGCTTCATAGTTCATCGCGGGTACCGGGGCAAACAATCAGCACGCAGCATCCCATAGATCGGTGATACACTCTAGTCGATCATCGACACGACAGACATGCCGCGACGCCAATCTCCGCTCCAATCCGAAATGGTTCAGGGCACCCTGGACATGCTGATCCTGCGCACGCTCCTGTTCGGCCCCGCCCACGGGCAGACGATCGCTCATGCCATCGAGCGCGGCTCAGAAGACGTGCTTCAGGTCGAACACGGATCGCTCTATCCAGCCCTCCACCGTTTGCAGAATCGAGGTTGGATCGCCGCGTTCTGGGGCACCTCGGAAAATAATCGCAAAGCCAAATACTACCGGCTCACGCCGCAGGGCAAGAAACAACTCGCGGCTCAGACGTCCCGCTGGGAACAACTCGTGCACGCCATCGGCCGCATTCTGAATCCGGCTCCGGATAGGCGCGGATGAACTGGCCGCGCTTTTTCCACCGCGATGAAGCCGATGCCGACGAGCGCGACGAACTCGATTTCTACCTGAGCCTCACAACTCAGCAATACATCGAGTCCGGAATGGAGCCCGACGCCGCGCGCGCGGCCGCACGAAAGAAACTCGGAAACACCACCCTTATCCGCGAGGAGGTTTACCGGATGAACACGCTCACCTTCGTCGAAGGTCTGATGTGCGATGCGCGTTACGCCGTTCGCATGCTTCGCACCAAGCCCGGATTCAGCGTGGCGGCTTTGCTGTCGCTGGCCTTAGGCATCGGAGCGAATACCGCAATCTTTAGCGTCGTGGACGCCGTCCTCATCCGGCCGTTGCCCTATCCACACTCCGACAGTCTGGTGGGGGTCTATAACCGCTTCGTCATCCAAGGGCAGGTCTATGAAGACGCGGCGCTGTCGCCCGGCATGTACGCCGCCTGCAAGGAGAGCGCAAAGACGTTTGAAAATTTCGGCGTCTGGAGTTCCGGCGCTGCAACCGTCACCGGATCGGGCGATCCCGAACAACTCGTCACCGTCACCGCGACACAAGGCGTCCTGCCCGCACTGGGCGTACCGGCGTATATCGGTCGATGGTTTTCGAAACAGGATGACACCCCGGGTTCGCCTGAAACGGTGATCCTCAGCTACGAGTATTGGCAGCGAAAATTCGGCGGCGACAGCGGGATTCTCGGCCGCACCATCGTCGTCGATTTCATCCCGCGCCAAGTCATCGGCGTCATGCCCCGGGGCTTTCAATTCGTGAACATGTCCTCCGCCCTGTTCCTTCCCCAACGCTTCCCAACTGCCGGTCTCCGGCCGGACGTATTCAGTTATAACGGCCTCGCGCGGCTCAGGCCTCGCGTCACCGTGGCGCTCGCGAATCGGGATCTGGCGCGTGTTTGGAAAAACTGGAGCGAAGGCGAGCGCCTGGACAAAATGCTCGAGATGCTTAAAGTGACACCGAACCTCCGCCCGCTCAAGAACGATGTCGTCGGCGATGTCGGCTCCGTCTTGCGCGTCCTCATGGGAGCCCTCGGTTTGGTGCTGATGCTCGTCTGTGCCAACGTGGCGAATCTGGTGCTCGTGCGCGCTCAATCCCGCCGGCAGGAGTTTGCGATTCGCGCGGCGCTTGGCGCGGGCTGGGGCAGGATTGCACGTGAATTGCTGGTCGAGAGCCTCACCCTCGGCATTCTCGGCGGTGCACTCGGCGTGTCGCTCGCCTATGTCGGCATCCGGGCCTTGGTGGCGCAGGGACCTGCCACTCTGCCCAGGCTCGCCGAGATCTCGATGGATACAAGAGCGCTCGTGTTCGCGCTGGCATGCTCGGTCGGCTCGGGTATCGTGTTCGGATTGGCGGCAGTCCTCAGGTCCGGCGTCCCCGGACGTCTCCAGAACGCGCGAGGCGCCACGCAGGGAACCCCGCAACTCCTCGCTCAAAACATGCTCGTCATTACCCAGGTGGCGCTCGCGTTCGTGCTTCTGGTGGCCTCCGGGTTGATCATCCGAACCTTCGTCGCGCTGCGGACTGTAACGCCAGGCTTCACACACCCCGAATGGATTCAAACGGTCCGTATCTCCATCCCGGAGGCGCTGACGCCCGATCCGGATCAAGTCATTCGTATGCAGTCGGAAATCCTCACGCGACTGAACGCGATTCCCGGCGTCACCACGGCCGGATTCGCCAGTGGCCTGCCGTTGGAATCGGAGTACCACAACGGCATGCTTGTCGCGGTGGAAGGAAAGACGCAGCCGGACCAATTCCCTCCGAACCGGGACATCAGGAACATCTCACCCGGACTCCTTGCGGCCCAAGGCACGCGGTTGCTAGCCGGCCGCGATTTCACCTGGAACGACGTCGTCAGGCAACGAGACGTTGCGCTCGTGTCCGAGAATATGGCTCGCGAAAGTTGGGGCTCGCCTGCCGCGGCGGTGGGCAAGCGGATTCGCGTGGGCAGAGACGGCCCGTTGACCGAAGTCTTGGGCGTTGCCGAAAACGTGCTCGCAGACGGCGTCAACCTTCCCGCGCCCGCCACCGTCTATCTCCGCATTGGTGTGTTTCCTCCCTTCAAGCCCGGGGGCGCGGCGAGCATCCGTCGCGGCGTCACCTATGCCATTCGCAGTGAACGCGCGGGCACGGAAGCATTCCTTCGGGAAGTCGCCGCGGCCGTTCATACGGTCCATCCCGGTTTGCCGTTGGCCAAAGTGCGAACTCTGAACGATGTCTATCGCGGCTCTCTGGCGCGCACATCTTTTGCCCTCGTCCTGCTCGGAATCGCCGGAGTCATGTCGCTGATACTCGCGATCGTCGGAGTGTACGGTGTGCTTGCCTACGCGGTGGGCCAGCGCCGGCGGGAGGTCGGCATTCGCGTTGCGCTCGGCGCTGCGCCGGGAACCCTGAAATGGCTCTTCCTCCGCAAGGGTCTGATTCTGAACTTTGCCGGCGCAATCATCGGAATGGCGCTCGCGGCAGGACTCTCGCGCTGGATCTCCTCCCTGTTGTTTGGTATCACCCCGCTCGATCCCCTCACCTATGTCGCATCGGCGGGACTCATCGCCGCTGCTTCCATCGCTGCCAGTTACTTGCCTGCTCGCCAGGCCGCATCGCTGGATCCAATGGAGACGCTCCGCTGCGAATGAATCGCCGGCAAGAACGCAATGATCGTTAGTAGGCCGGCACCGCGCGCAATAGGATAAAGTGGTCGTTTCGAAATGACGCTATCGCGCCGGTCCTTTCTTCAAGGCGCTTCCGCCGCGGCAGGCTGCCTGACATTCGGCCAGTCTCCCACCGTCCGGCCGCCGAACATCGTCTTGATTCTCGCCGATGACATGGGCTTTGCCGACATCGGCAGTTACGGCTCGGAGATCGACACTCCGAACCTCGACCGGCTTGCATCCCAGGGCGCGCGATTCTCACAGTTCTACAGTTGCGCCCGTTGCTGCCCGTCCCGCGCTTCGCTGCTGACCGGACTGTATCCACACCAGGCCGGCATCGGCCAGATGGTGGACGTTGGCGGGCCGGCGCCCGGATATACCGACGATCTGAGCCCGCGCTCGCGTACGATTGCGCAGGTCCTCAAATCGGCCAGCTACCAGACCGGCATGGTCGGGAAATGGCACGTCACGCCGGTGAACGAATCCCGCCGCAACTGGCCCCTCCAACGCGGATTCGATCGCTACTACGGCATCATTCACGGTGCGGCGGATTACTTCAATCCCGTAACGCTGACACACGGCAACGATCCTGCTGAACCTTCAGGCAAGGACTACTACTTCACGGATGCTCTTGGCGATTACGCCACGCGCTTCCTCGACGAGTTCTCGCGCCGGCCCGATCCCTTCTTCCTCTACGCCGCATTCACCGCTCCCCACTGGCCGCTGCACGCCCGGCCCGACGACATCCGCAAGTACGAGGGCCGCTACCGCACCGGATGGGATGCCTTGCGGAACGCGCGGCACGGGAAGCAGCTTCAAATGGGCATGCTCTCCAAACGATGGGACCTCACCCAGCGCGACGGGAGTGTCCCGGCCTGGAGCGACGAGCCCCACAAAGCCTGGCAGTCCCGTCGAATGGAAGTCTACGCCGCAATGGTCGATCGCCTCGACCGCAACATCGGGCGCATTCTGAAAAAACTCGATCAGACCGGCCGCGCTCGGAACACGCTTGTGCTGTTTATGTCCGATAACGGCGGGTGTGCCGAGGAAGTGGGTTCCCGGTGGACCGGGCGTCACATCCCACGAGCGACGCGCGACGGCCGGCCCGTGCGCATCGGTAATGATCCGTCCGTGATGCCCGGCGCCGAAGATACCTATCAGAGCTACGGCGTTCCTTGGGCAAACGCGAGCAACACCCCGTTCCGCCTCTATAAGCATTGGGTGCACGAAGGCGGCATCTCTTCGCCCCTCATCGTACGCTGGCCGGAGCGTGTGCAACCCTCGCGTTCGTGGATCGCCGAGCCGTCCCACTTCATCGATGTGATGGCCACCTGTGTCGATGCGAGTGGCGCAAAGTATCCCTCCGGCGCCGGCGGCAGCGAGTCTGTCATTCCCATGCAAGGCCACACTCTGCTGCCACTGGCAACCGGTGCGGCGCGGCAACTTCCGGAACGAAACCTCTTTTGGGAGCACGAAGGCAACCACGCCATGCGGTCCGGCTCGTGGAAACTCGTGCGCAAGTACCCCGGCGAGTGGGAACTCTACGACATGCACGAGGACCGCACCGAGCTACGGAACCTCGCGCGCTCAGAGACTACGAGGGTGAAGGAAATGTCCGCAGCCTGGCAACAGTGGGCGGACAGCGTCGGCGTTATACCGTGGGAGAAAGTCTCGAAGGAGTTGCACCCTCGCTGACCCGCATCGCCGGGTCCGATCAAGGCAGATAAAACAAAAGGTCCAGAGCAGGTGGCTTGATTCCTTGCGTGCGCAGAAGCGCGCAGATCTGCGCAGTGTGCCGCATCTCGTGAATCATCACGTGCCATAGCAGGCCATCCACGGTCAGCCGCTTCTCGGGCCAGTCTTCGACAGCTACAACCCTCTGCAACTCATGCTCGGTCAAGGTGGCGAGGTATTCGGCCGTGCCCTCCTCGACATGCCGCCAGTAGCCGAACAGAGTTTCGAGAGCGACGCCGGCGCAGTTCGCGTCGTTGATCGTCCTCAGCTCTGGAAATGCGTTTTGCGCCATCTGGCCGCCACGGATATCGCCATTGATCCAGCCGTCCTCCACATCGGCAATGTGGAACAACAGGTCTTTGATCGAGTGAAATCGTGGACCGCCGAGCAGTGAACGCGATAGAACCTCGGCCGGCGCAGCCTCCAGCGTTGAACGCAAATCGCGGCGCGCGCGAACCAGGTAATCGTAGATTTCCGGTATCTTCACTGTTGCAAACGAGCCTGTTACGCCAGAGCCTTTCCGTACAGCGCGAGTAAACGGCTCCAAGCCTTCTCCGCTTGCGGCTCGTTGTAGACCCTCGAATCCGGCGGGCACCAGCCGTGGGCCGTCCCGGCGTACACTTCAATCTCCGCGGGAAGGTCCGCCTTCGCGAACGTCTCCTTCAGCGCTGTCTTATCGTTCGGCGACCGCTGATCGTCATTCTCCGCAATCGCCACCAGGAAGTGCGCCTTCGACTTCGCCGCCTGCAGGTGCGGACTGTTTGGAGCATCCGTCACCAGCCCGCCGCCATGGAATGAGGCCACCGCCCCGACACGATCCGGCACCGCCGCCGCTGTACGGAATGCCATCGGACCGCCCATGCAATAACCTTGCGTCCCGATCTTCCGATTTCGCGCAACCGCCTTTTGTTGATCTAGCAGCCCGTGGTGGAAGTCAAAATGCGACATAATCACGCGCCTAAGTCATTGATTTGATTGAGGCGGTTTTCCCGTCTCCGAATTTGCCCCATTTCTGCCACGGGCTGCTAGCCAACCGACGAACGCCTTTGCATCGGTCATGTGCGTTGTCTCGTTCAGCGCTCGCGCCAGCGGCATTACTTCCTGAATCGGAGTCGCGCCTCCTTTCTCCGCCGTCGGAGCTTTCTTCATGCGGTAGAACGGATTTACCACCAGCACCGAATACCCCGACTCAGCAAGCCGCTTGCCCATCTGCCGGAACGCCGGCCGCAATCCGAAAATATCGGGCCACACCAGCACCCCCGCGGCCCCGCCATTCGACGGATGCACGAAATAGCAGTCCGCGCTGCCGTCCGGCGTCGTCACGGTCACATCGCTTTCGGTCACCGTCACCGCATTGGCAACACGCGGCAGCATCATGGCGACGCCCGCTCCCAGCAGCACGCCGAACTGCTTCCGTGTTACCAAACCGCGAGCTTCGTATTCTTCACGGTCCTTATCGAAATATTCCTGTTCGCACATAGCTTCCCCTCATCCTGCGAAATCGCGCGGCCCAACCGCGCACATATCGCGTTATTATCCCACGCACTCCGGTTCAGAACGCGCTGCACAGCTTGTGCGGTTCCCTTCCGGCACTTCAAAAAAACATCACGGCCCGAAGTAAAGATCTGACCCGATTCCATTGACCCTGCCGAAATCGGGACGTAAGCTGCAAGCGGAAAGAAGGGAGTCGCCCGATGACTAAAGGATCCACCACATGGGAATGACCATTAGCAAGGAGGAGCACGACGAATTCCACAAGGGTACGCCGGACCTCACTCCGAAACAGCACGACAGATTAATGAAACGGCTCGGCGTCACGAAGGAGCAGGATGAAGAATGGCATCGTTCGCACCTCACACTTCGCGAACAACGCGCCCAGGGACTGACCCATATCGAGCCGCTCTCCATAGGTGCCGGCTTTGTCAAATTGGTGCGTAAAACAGGGATGGCTGGTTCAACGCCGCACTGAGTACTTCGCCTCACAAGAAGGAATCCGCGAACTCGACGCATGCTTTCATATCATCGTCGAGCGCACACACCGCCGCTGACGCTGGCGCGATCACTCGAATCGCAACGCCGTCGCCGCATCGATCCCGGAAGCCTGCCGCGCGGGAATAGCGCACGCGAGTACGCCGGTTACTCCGAGTAACACCGTCCCGACGCCCAGCACCATCAGATCGGACGTGTCGCGGGGAACCCAGCGTTCCACAATCCGGCTCAGCGCGAAGGCGAGAATCAGGCCCACGCCAACCCCGATTCCGATACTCGCGAAAGCGGACGCCGAAACCGTCCAGATGATGTGACCTCGCTCGGCTCCAAGCGCGACACGAATTCCAATTTCGTTCGTCCGCTGCGCCACGGTCCACGACACTACGCTGTACAGTCCGACTGCGGCGAGTATCAACGCCAGCACGGCGAACATGCCAAAGATCCAAACCGTAACGTGTTCCTGTTGCCATTCGGGAAGATCGGAGATCCACGTTGTGAGATCGCCCCTGATGCGGCCGGTGCGCTGGTCCGGGTTGATGCGGGCGAATTGCGCAGTGACGGCCCGGACGAGCGACGGAACCGGCTCGGGCGAGCGCACGAGAATCTGTGTGCCCTGAACCATGCTCATCGTCCACGGCACGTAAATCGCCGGCATGACCGGATTTCGCAGGCCATTATTGCAGGCGTCCGCCACGATGCCGGTCACCGTCAACCAGGAGTCCGCAAATCCGGGCGCAGTCAGCCGCGCGGGCGGCCGATCCTCCACTTCAGGTAAACGCACCGAACTGCCGATCGCCCGGCCATTCGGAAAATAGCGCTGCGCGAAGGTCCGGTTAACCACCGCCAGGCGAGCGCCGTTGTGGTTTTCCGTCTCCGTCCAGATTCGCCCTTCGATAACCGGGATTCGGAGTATCTGAAAGTAAGAAGGACTCACCAGGTTCGCCGACCCGTTCTGCTCGGGTATTGCCTGTCCCGCGATTTCGAACCGTGTGTTCCAGCCGTTCCGCGGCGGCGTAGCGTTGCTGGAGATAGCAGCCAGTTCCACGCCGTGCGTTCGGCTGGCTCTTTCGAGCAACTGTTCGAAATAAGTCCGGCGCGCCTCTGGTGTGATGAACGAGTTGTCGCGCAGAGGTAGCCCGATCGAGACAACATGGTGCGGATCGTAGCCGAGCGGCTTATGCAGCAGCCGTAGGAAACCGGTCATCGACGCGCCCGCTCCCGCCAGCAGCACCAGCGTCAGCGCCACTTGTCCGGCAATGAGGGAACCATACGTTCTGCGATGGCGCAGGCTTCCGGCTACGCGCCTGACATTCAGAGTGATGTTCCGGGCCGGCTGTATTTCGGAGAGTTGCAGTGCCGGCCACAAGCCAAACAGGATGCCCGTCGCGAGGGCCACCACGATCGCAAACATCAAAACGGGCACATTGATTCGAATCACTACTTCGGGCGCAAAAAAATACTGCGGTAGAACGAGCCGGATCAACGCCAGAATCGCGTACGCCATCGCGATGCCGAGGGCAGCGCCTGCCATGCTAAGGACCAGCGACTCGGTCAGCAATTGCCTCACCAGGCGGCTTCGCCGGGCTCCCAATGCCGTGCGTACCGCCAACTCGTGTTGCCGGGCTGCTCCTCGCGCAAGCAGCAGGATGGACACGTTGCCGCACCCCACTGCGAGCAGCGCCGCAACCGCCGCCAACAGCACATACAACATTCCGCTGATACCTCTTTCTACCCACTCGTTCAGCGGCTCCACCCGAACTTTGAAATGCTCTGGAAACTGCTTCGGCGCGGTGCGCGCGAATTCTTCGAGCAGTGGCTGCAGAGCATCATCGGCTGTTTTCCGGCTGACGCCGTCCTTCAGCAGGATGTCAACCATGAACTGCGGCCCGGGATCCGCCGTGATTTTCAGCGGAAGGTACACGTCGCCGACGTACCAGTTGAAGCGAGGAGCGGCAACACCCACCACGACGTAACTGCGATGGTCGAGCTGGATCGTCTTGCCGGCAATGTCAGGCTCGCCGAAGAACTGGCTCTGCCAGAACCTGTATGACAGCACTACCACCGGCTGTGGATCGTGACCGGCCCGTGCGTCGGAGGGCAGTATTCCCCGGCCGAGCACGGGCGGCACGCCGAGATCGCTAAAGCCGTTCGCGATCAGCCCGATCGCGAGGACGTTCTCGGCAAGCTCGGCACCCGTCAGAGTCATTGGATGATAGTCCATCGCAATGACGCTCTCGACCACCGGCGCTTGCTGCAGTTCGCGGAGTTGCGGGCCGTTCAGGTCCAGCCAGGTGCCGGGCCCGGTCTTCGTCTCTGCAGTCAGGCGCACGATTCGGTCAGCGGTCGGGTACGGATAAGGATTGATCAATGCCGCGTAGATGACACTGAACACCGCTGTGGTGGCGCCGATGCCAAGGCCGAGAGAAAGCAGTGCGCTAACAGTCGATCCACGATTCTTGCCGAGTTGCCGGAATGAATAACGAACATCCTGCGCCAGCGTGTGCATCCGCCGCATCTCCCTCGATTTCATTCAGGCTGGCACGCCCCGCCGCAGAACGCAACGGTCGCCTCGATAGCGGCGTGGTGGGAGCGACGGCTTGGTGCGGAATAATGCAAGCGCCGTCGCACCGGTTTCTCCTCGTGCACATCCTGACGGCTCAGCAACATCTCGATGGCCTCGGCTTGTTCGGCAGAGCTGAGTTCGGAAACACTATCGAGCACCTGAATCGCTTCGTCAGGCGCCAACACGGATACCCACGCACCTTTTGCAATGAAGCTTTCCGCCGATGTCGTCGGCCGCCGGTCGTCGCGCCAAAACTAAAAAATTCAATCCGCACTGGCCGAACTGGGCAAGCGCATCGTCGTCAGCTTTGAAGATGCGGCCTAGCAGCCCGTGGCAGAAATGGGGCAAATTCGGAGACGGCAAAACCGCCTCCATCAAATCAATGACTTAGGCGCGTGATTATGTCGCATTTTGACTTGCACCACGGGCTGCTAGCGCGGGACCGGTCGCAACTCACCCCAAAACTCGGACTCCTCCTCCTCGAGCATGCGAAAATGCGGGTGCGAGGAAACGTGAGTCTGGACGCATTGCAACACGACATTCGCTACGGCCTGCGGCAGCTTCGAAAGAATCCGGGATTCACCGCAATCGCCATCCTGACCCTCGCCATCGGCATTGGAGCGAACACCGCCATCTTCAGCGTCGTACACGCCGTCCTCCTGCGCCCGCTGCCGTTTCGCGATCCGTCCCGCCTCGTGCTCCTCACGGAACGAATGCCGAACATCCCTGTCGTGGGCCCGTCCTATCAGAACTTCGTCGATTGGCGAGCCCAAAGCCGTTCCTTCGAGTCGATGGCGGCCTCGCACATCACCACCCTCACGCTCACCGGCACCGGCGAACCCGAGCGCCTCCAGGCGCAAATGATCACTGCGAATCTGCTTCCGATGCTCGGCGTCCAACCCTCCGAAGGCCGCGCCTTCACCCCAGCAGAGGACCGCGCGGGCGCGACCCCTGTCGCGCTGATCAGCTACGGCCTGTGGCAGCGCCGGTTCGGCGGCTCCCGCCTCGCGCTCGGCCGCAGCCTGACCCTCGACAACCAGGCGTACCAACTCATCGGCATCCTCCCGCGCGGATATCAATTGATACAGCCTGCCGATGTGGTGGTCCCCTTCGAACCTTGGGCCAGCAGACTTCCCGACGATCGCTCCTGGCATCCCGGCATCGTCGCCGTGGGCCGCCTCGCCCCCGGCGCTTCCATACAAAGCGCGCGCGCCGAAATGACTACCATCGCGAGCCGTCTCGAGCGCCAATACCCTCTCTTCAATACGGGCGTCGGCGCCGGCGCCAACGGACTTCAGGACCAACTCGTCCACAATGCCCGGCCCGCTCTGTTGGTGCTGCTCGGGGCTGTCGCCCTCGTGCTTCTCGTCGCCTGCACAAACGTCGCGAACCTCCTGCTCTCGCGCGCTGTCTCACGCCGCCGGGAAATCGCTGTCCGCTCCGCGATCGGCGCCGGGCGTCTGCGCATCCTTCGCCAGCTGCTCACTGAAAGCATGCTTCTGGCGCTCGCCGGAGGACTGGCTGGTCTCGCCGTCGCAAGCCTCGCCATCGAGCCTCTCATCAAACTGGCGGGCAATAGCGTTCCGAACGTCGGCCCCATCGAGCTGGATCCACAGGTCCTCTGGTTCACCCTCGCCCTGGTGCTCGCCACCGGGCTCCTGTTCGGCATCGCTCCCGCTTTTCAGACAGCCCGCCTCGATCCCGGCGCCATTCTCAACGAAGGAGCGCGCGGATCCACCTCGGGTGCGGGTCAGCGCAAGACCCGTGGGCTCCTCGTAGTCGCCGAGATCGCGCTCGCTCTCATCCTACTCGTCGGTGCCGGACTCCTGATGCGGAGTTTCCAGCGCCTGCAGGACGTACAGCCCGGCTTCACCCCCGGCAATCTGCTGATCGCGGAACTTCCGCTCTCCCAGCGCGCGCACCCGCAATCCCCTGAGCGCATGGCTTTCTTCGACCGCGTCCTCGAACGCGCGCGCCTCCTGCCCGGAGTGCGCTCCGCCGGAGCTGCCGCGTTCCTGCCCGTCAGCGGCGGAGGCTCCATCATCCATTTCAATATCCAGGCCCGCCCGCCCAAAACCCCGCACGACTACATCATGGTGGGCTACCGGCCCGTCAGCCCGAGATACCTCGACACCCTTCATGTCCCGCTCATCAAGGGGCGCCTGCTCCGCGACGACGATACCGAACAGCGGCCGTTCGTCGCCGTCGTCAACCAGGCCATGGAGCGCCGCTTCTTCCCGGGCGAATCCGCGATCGGCAAATTCGTCCAACTCGGAACGGAACCCGACAAATCGGTTCCCTATATGCAAATCGTGGGAGTCGTCGGCGACATGAAGCAGAACCTGGCGACGGATGCGAAGGAAGAGATGTACCTGCCCTACCGCCAGGCCGACACAGTCCTCCCGGTCTTCGCGCTCTCCGTCGTGCTCCGCACCGAAAACGATCCGCGCCTCTCCACCAGCGCCTTTCGCGCCGCCGTCCGCGAACTCGATCCTGACCAACCCGTAGTCAAGGTCCGCACGATGGAGGAGAACATCTCCGCCTCGGTCAGCGAGCCCCGGTTCCGTACTGTGCTCCTCGCGATCTTCGCTTTCAGCGCCATGACGCTCGCCGCCATCGGGCTCTACGGTGTCATCGGGTATTCCGTCACCCAGCGCCGTCAGGAACTCGGAATCCGCATCGCCTTAGGCGCCCAGCGCCGCGACCTTCTAAAGATGGTGATCGGCCACGGATTGCGTATGGCACTGATTGGCGTCGCCATCGGCCTCGCCGGCGCCTTCGCTCTCAGCCGCGTCCTGTCGCGCTTCCTCTACGGAGTCACCGCCGCCGACCCTGCCACTTACGGATGGGTAGCCTCATTGCTAATGGCCGTCACTCTGCTCGCCTGCTACATCCCAGCCCGCCGCGCCACCGAAGTCGACCCGACCGTCGCCTTGCGCGGCGAGTAGTCAGCCGATTTTGTACCGGAGCCCAATGTGATACTGCGCGATTCTGTTGTCCTCCGCCCCGCCCGCCCGTTATCCCACCTGTTCCTCAGCTTCGCCCGCATCACCATACACCTCATCCCGGATAATGCGCTCGGTAGCCTCAGCGAGGTAGGCGTGCAGGGCCGTCTGCAGCTCCACGTACTCCGGCCACAACGTGTTATCCACGAAAGATCGCGGCGCGCGCAGCATCACGGTGTTGCGCCGCTGACCCTTGTAGCGATAAGGTTCCAGTCCGTAGCGGCGGCAAAGTGCGCAGAACAGCCGCCGCTGCCATTGGTCCGCCATGACAAACTTCGTCTCGGGCAGGGGTTGGTTTTGCACCGCGACGTTGAGCGCCTGCCGGATTCGTTCAATCGCGGCCGCCGCAGCCTGACGTTCTCCCAACGTCACGGCCCCCTCGAATAGTGCGGTGATCTTGCGAAGCTTGTCGCGGAGCTGCTGTTCGGTGGTCACCAGTTGACTCCCCGGAAAAGGATACTCATGCAGATCCTACACCCATTCCCTGGCTCCGTCGCACACTACGCCGAAGAGAGTACGACAGGACGGATCCAACTCCCGCGTTTGTCAATTCGATCGGGCACTCCCTCGATTTCTTCATTGAGAGAGCACTCTGCGGATATCCATCCGCGGTGGCGCCCCAAACAGTCGCCTGTACTCGCGATTGAACTGCCCAGCGCTCTCGTAGCCGGCCAGTGTGCTCGCACTCCATGCCCGAGCATCAATTGCCGCGCCTCCTGCAACCGAAGCAGCTTCTGAAACTGCACCGGACTCATGCCGGTAATCTTTCGGAAGTGCTGCCGGAAAGTCGTTGCACTCATGTTCGCGCTTTCCGCAAGCTCTCCCACTCGCATCTCTTCGGCAAAGAACGGTGTTATACGCCTCCTCAGTGCCGATCCGGAACCAGCGAATTTCGAATTCGCTAGTGTAGTGTCCCCGAATTAGCTGGTCTTTCGTTTACGGGTCTTTGGAGCCGTGCAACCGGGTTGGATCTGTTCAAGGGTTTGGCTGCAGCGCGCGAGTTTGCTGACTATGGATTCGATGGTGGCCGTCCAGACAAAGGGTCTGGGTTTCTCGTTCCAAGCGACGAGAAATTCGTTAATGGCGGCGATCAGGTCATCGACGCTCAAGAAGGAATCGCGGCGGATTCTTTTGCTGGTCAACTCGCCGAACCAACGTTCAATCAGGTTCAGCCAACTGGAACTGGTTGGGACAAAGTGCACCTTGAAGCGGGGATGTCGGTTGAGCCAGTCCTTCACCTCGGGCGTTCCATGGGTGCCGTAATTATCCATCACCAGGTGCAGCGGCGCCTTGCCGGAGAAGTCGCGGTTGATGCGGCGCAGGAACCTCAGAAACTCCTGGTGGCGGTGACGCTTATAGCAGTCGCCGATGACTTTACCGGCGAGAACATCGAGCGCCGCAAACAGAGTCGTCGTTCCGTGTCGCTTGTAGTCATGGGTCATGGTGCCGCAGCGCCCTTTTTTCAGCGGCAACCCGGGCTGGGTGCGTTGCAGAGCCTGAATTTGGCTCTTCTCGTCCACGCAAAGCACAATCGCCTGATCAGGAGGATTCAGATAAAGACCGACGACATCCGTGAGTTTCTCGAGGAATCTGGGATCACGTGACAGCTTGAACGTTTCTGTTCGATGTGGCTTGAGGTTGTGGCTACGCCAGATCCTGCTCACGCTGGACTTGCCGATCCCCTGCGCCACCGCCATCGTCCGACAGCTCCAATGCGTGCTTCCTTTGGGTTTGGTTTGCAGAGTGGCATCAATGACGGCCTTGATTCGAGTTGCGTCGTAACTCGGCTTCCGGCCCCGGCCTGGAGCAATCTCCCAAAGCGCCTGGAGCCCGCCGCCACGGAAGCGGTCACGCCAGAGACGAACCGTCTTACGGTTCACGCCGTTCTCAGCGGCGATCGCCATCTCCGTTTTGCCAGCGCCAAGTGCCAGGACAATGCGGCAACGTAACGCTACCTGTTGTGGAGTTCCCAAGGCTCCCACCCAGCGTTGGAGTTCGCTGGACTGGTCCACTGACAGGACGAGGGGCTCGACGAGGCGGGGCATGACTGATTATGACCCATGGTTGATTTCTTGTCCAGCTATTTGTGGGACACTACACTAGCCCTTGAACGCTGCGCGGCAACGACCCGTAGCAGACCCAGAACTCACGGAGAGCAAAGGACCGAAAGCTCAGCCGCGAAGGAGGCCTTCGCTCATTGGAGTTGACCCTCCGCGACGGACGCGGGCCTTAACGTCGTCGAGGAGTTGCATACCGGCCCCGCCGGGCGAGAAATCCTGCTCAATCCGTGCGTCCCACTCGGCGTTGTCACACTCGGCAAGCCGCGTCAGGAGCGCCGCCCGCTGTTCAGCAGAAAGCGCTTCGATTGCCTGCTGTGTGTCCGTAAACTCCACGTCCGTATCGTACCGCTCTGGGAACGGCGACAGGCAATTTCCGATAAGGGGTCTCGTGTGCTCAGCTTCAGGATTGCGCAAGATCCAGGGCAATCCGGCGAGGGTATTTTTCCGAGGTGGCGCGCCCAACCGTCCCGGGTATCGCCTGATTCTAGCGCGTTGGTGGCGACCGATCGCCAACCATCCGGCATCGGGCTTGGGGCCTTAGCCACTCTCCGGCAGCGTAGCCTTGAGGCTTAGTCGAGAACTCTGGCAGCCGATCGCGATGGGTGCATTACCTCACTCCGCCAGGGGCGAACGCACCGTCGCGTCCGAATTGGCGCTAAGATCGAGGCGGACCCATCCACATGTCCGAAATCAGTCCAGCTCTTCGAGAACAGATCACGAAATCGGCGCGGCAGATCCGGGCCGCGCACAAGGCCGAGCTCGACGACCCCTTGCGCGCCGCTCATGCCGCACGATTGTTCCGAAGCATCATATGTCCGAACCAAAGCGCGCTTGGCGAAAATGTTGACGCACTGGCCGGCCACGTCGGCGGTATCGTCAGCGAGGCTGTTCGTGCTGGAACCGGCCTGCTTGAAGGGTCATTGAGTCTGCTGAGTCAGGCTTGGATAGGCGGCATGACCGCTAAACCGCGGACCGTGCAAAACACCGGCTCAACCTCAGGGCAGGCTGACCCCGAGGACGGGACCCTGCGCGAGGCTTTCAGGCAGTTTGCGCCGATGCTGTTATCTGCGCTGAACCAAGGCGGCGACGGATACGGGCTCGCGGAGACCATGATTTCGCTTTTCGGGCGCGTGGCCTACGAACAGGCAGCCGGGCTCGGCAAAGACAAGATCATGCAGCTCGCCAGATCCGAACCGGCCATCTGGGCGGAACTTGCGCCGCTCGAGGCCCAGTTCAGCCGGTTCGTCGAAGAGTTCACGAATTACGACGCCCACATTGCGCGTGAGGCTCAAGGTGAATAGGTGGGTCGCCGTCCACACCAGCCAGGCCAGTTTCATGGATGCCCGGGTGTGCTGCAAGCCGTGAACGTGTAGGTGAACCCGGTAGTCGAAGCCGCTGACGACTCGCCAAAAGTCCCCTGAGAGCGGATGCTGTCATCTCCCGATCGTAGGGTTCCATGGCGCTACTCTGTGACAGATCGCGAAGCGTCGGACTCGCGCCGATGTACGGAAAGCGCGCTTCCTGCCCGCTGAGCACATCCGGCTGTGATTAAATTGGGACCGGAATCGTAGATCTTGGTATGGCCTTTTGGATGTCGCTCGCGAGCGTCGTGTTCGCCTTCTTGGCGGCGGTACTGTGGGGGTGGTCTGCCTTCGTCCATTTACCCGTTTTGGCGTCCGGTTGGGGTGCGCTTGTCTGTAGGATGAAGGATGGTTCTATCGAAAAATTCGAGGGCCATTCTACAGCGCCCTCAAGATGGTTTCTCGATTGAACGCCGCAGCGGCGGGTAGCGCCTGCCTTTCAGCGCTTGCCCAGTCCATTGCGCTGCTCGCGTCACGATGACCGGGTTGCGAGGCTGCCACTTTCCGAACGTCGCACTTCATGCCCGCTAGTCGCAAAGGAACACCGGGCCGGGGTATGGATCGGTTCGATGATACGTTCCAGGCAGTGTCGGATTCCGCCAGTCGCTTTAGCTCCGTGCGCTGCATCCTCGGGGCATCGGTGACCTGAGTCGAGCGCCAACTCTTTCGACCAGACTTCGAGCAGCACGAAGAAGGCATGCGCGATGAAAATTCGGACGGCACGGTCGAACTGGCCTTCGATAACAACGTCACCTTGACCAGATCCGCGTATTTTGAGGCCGGGAAGGTGTTCGGGCGGCCTTTCCCGATGAATCGATCACGATGATCTCACGCGGGACGACCCGCTCCCGCAGACGCTCCATCGCATCCCGCGAGAGCTGGGAAAGCCCTTCCTGCTCGATGTCCCGCTCCAGATCAAGCAGATTGCGTTCGCGACACTGATGGCGCTTCATCACGTGGGGCAGCCGCTTCCGCTTGCCGGGCGCCTCCCGCAATACGAATTATTTCGGTGACATACGAATTAATTCGTATGATACTCGAACCCGTGGCCTCCCGATCCGTTTCCAAAGAGCCCCCTCCCCCGCCGCTTCCAACCGACGCCGAAATAGCCATCCTGGCGGTGCTGTGGCGTCAAGGCGCCAGCACCGTGCGCGAGGTGCATGAAGCGCTCGGTAAGGACAGTGGATACACCACCACGCTGAAGTTGATGCAGCTCATGTTCGAAAAGGGACTGGTCGTGCGCAACGAGCGCTACCGCTCGCATCTTTACGAAGCGCGCGCACCCAAGGAGCAGACGCAGCGGCAGATCGCGGGCGACCTGTTGAAGCGCGTATTCGAAGGATCGGCGAAGAGCCTGGTGCTGGGAGCGCTCGCCTCGCAGCCGGCTTCAGGCAAGGATCTGGCCGAGATACGGAGCCTGTTGGACGAATTCGAGAAGAGGAGGGGAAAAAAATGATCGCGCTGCTGAACCAGCCGTGGACCGAGCGTCTGGGCTGGACGCTTCTGCATTTTCTGTGGCAGGGAATTCTTGTGGCACCCCTCTATGCGCTCGCCCGGGCTTTGGCCGGTGCCTGAACATCAGCCGTCAGGCAGTTATAAAGACCCTGCTGGAACAGGCATTGGGTCAGAGCGCAGTTCAGAAGCGGCGGGGTAGGAAGGCCGGCGTAAAACGCACTGAATCCAGCGGACGAACGTCAACTACCGGTAACCCCACCTATCGGGAGCGCCGCGGTCTCTCAACGGTCCGTATACGTTCAACGTATACTGAGGATGTGAGGCTGCCCAAAGATCTACTCGATGCCTGTACGGGCTTCGAATGGGACGAAGGGAATGCGCACAAGAACTGGGAACGTCACCATGTCACGCCCGAGGAAGCGGAAGACATATTTTTTAATGAGCCGTTGGTGGTTCGGGGCGATATCCGACAGTCCAGGCAGGAGAACAGGTATCACGCACTCGGACAGACTGCGGCAGGGCGGCGGCTCTTCGTTGCATTCACGATCCGCGATTCGTTGTTGCGGGTGATTTCCGTTCGCGACATGAACAAGAAAGAGAGCGGCATCTATGCCAAGCGTGAGAAAGAAGCAAGTGCCTGAGTTCAAGTCCGAAGATGAGGAACGCAACTTCTGGGCAGAGAACGATTCCACGGAGTTTGTCGAGTGGGCAACTGCCTCCCGTCGCAAGCTTCCAAATCTCAGGCCCACGCTGCGAACGATTTCGCTCCGTTTGCCGGTTGCGATGATCGAGGATTTAAAGGTACTGGCAAACAAGCGTGATGTGCCGTACCAGTCTCTGCTGAAGGTGTTCCTGGCCGAGCGTCTCGAAAAGGAGCGGCGGCGCCCGTAGCGCGGTGCTCTCGTTCGTGGGGACCGGACCTGGATGTTAGCGCCGGTCTAAAACGGCACCATTCTCGCCGGTATTGGTGCTGCCGAACCCGGCGTCTGCTATCGCTGCCGACACGACAAACAGCCGAGGCACGATAGCCTTCCGACCCGCCAGCTTTAGGAATTCAACAATCGCGGGCTTACAAAACGGCACCCTCCGGCACCGTCCGCGAGAGCATTGAGATCGGACTGCTACGGCGCTCGATGGCAAGGGATTGAGCCGGAACGGACGCACGCGTACGAGGACGCGCTGGAATGGTCCGCATCGTTGGCAATTCACAGCTTGCGCCTGGGCCGCCGAAGTCCCGGGTGATTGACATGAACATGAGCCTTGGTGCTGCCAGAATTGTGCCCGATGTCAGCCGTGATGACAACAGAATCTTTAGAGTCTTATGTAGAGTCCGTACCGCGTCCCCGCCAATCGCCGTCAACTTGGTGCCATTGGTGCTGACCAATACCGGCGGAAATGGCGCTGTTTCTCGCCGGTCCTAACACCTGGAGTCTCCGAGTGGTTTACTGTCCCGATAACCCCACTCTTCGGGAACTACGGCCAGTTAGCGCCGCGTTGCGGTTGATAATCTGTAGAGATGCCTGAGGCCGTTCTCGCGGATTTCTTCAATGGCGTAGTAAACGCACGGGATTTAGCGGCGGATCTGCGAGGCTCGACCAAGCGCATTTCGGACCTTCAGACAACAACTGAGATCGAGGACATGACTGGGCGGTTTCTCGTGACGCGCGAGATGGCCGTCGCCCTCTGTGACGCTGTCTTAGCGGGCGACCTAGCGCCGGAGGCGCTAGAGACTATAGGCGTCGCACTTGTCGCATCGGACAACTTCTACTGGGACGAAGCCGACGACGAACCCGCAGAAACGTTCTATGACTGGTCGGCACCTGCAATCAATTTCGCGCTTACGCACGGGAACGTTCGCATGTTCCGCGACCGCTTGGTCGCGGAATACGGTCAACAGCACCATCCCGTTCGTAAGTGGGAAACGTGAACTCGCATCGCCCGAAGCGAGACGGCTTATCGCCCACGGCAGATAAAACCGGCTTAACGTCACCTGCCACCGTTTAGCCGTCGCCGGTACGGGCACGCTGATCAACTACCGATAACGCCACATCCCAGGACCTTTCGCCGCAGCCGCGCTGCGTTTGGCTGGGCTGACCGGTGGATCAGCGGCGCGGCCAGCGCTTGCCGCGTCGCGGATCGAAGCGCTCGGCCTGCGCAGGGCTGTCGCAGCGCTCTCGTTGTTATGCCTGTTCACGAGCGGTATGATGCTAGTATGACCAGGTCGAAGATCGCGATCAGTTTGCCCAAGGATCAGCTGCTGAGAGTCCACCAGGAAGTCCGAGCCGGACGAGCCGATTCGGTTTCGGGTTACATCGCGCGAGTCCTGGCGGAACACGAGGAGCGCGAGTCTCTCCGGACACTGCTGCGGGATCTGATCGAACAATATGGTGAACCGGCTGCTGAGGACACGAAATGGGCAGAAAGCGCGCTGGCGCCGCGGCGGGGATAGTGCTGGATGCTGGCGCGCTGATCGCTTTAGATCGCGGTGATAAGCGCATGATCGCCCTCCTCCATCGGGCGTTAGCTCAAGGCCGGGTTTTTCGAGTGCCTGCCGGGGTGGTGGGACAAGCCTGGCGCAATGGCCGTGTTCAAGTTACTTTAGCGCGGTTCTTAAGGAGCGACGAGGTGCAGATTGTTCCTCTTGATGAGCATCATGCTCGTTCCTGTGGAGTACTGTGCGGCGCTACCAACTCGACTGATGTTATAGACGCTTCGGTGGTGATTCTTGCCCGGGAGCGGCGCGACCCCATCGTTACGAGCGATCCGAATGACCTGCGGCGTCTGGATCCGTCAGCTCATATCATTCCAGTTTAAAGTTCACGGATTCATTTCCGCTGGTGACGTTGAGATCGTGACCGGCTTCCCGTTGCCCGTCGGTCGTACCTCGGTCTGGAGTGCTGGGCTAATGGAGATAACCCCACTTTCTTCGACCTTGTCAGCTTGTTCATTGACCGAGTGTCATTTCGAGGTTGTATGCTCAAATCGTGATGAGGTTTGGACTTCTCGTTCTCTCGGCGACAGTCGCTTTCGGCTGCTCTTCGGATTATCCAATCTGGATTCCGCACAGCAAGTCGGCAGATGCGCTATATCGTTTCGTTCGGAACGGCAGGGCTGGGTACATTGACGCGAGCGGCCGCGTCGTCATCCCACCCACCTTGCCCGTCCTTGGAAACTATGGTTCTGCGTTTCACGATGGACTTCTGGAGATCGCGGTGAGCGACGGCAGGTACATCGACAAAACGGGGCGGGTAGTTATCGACAAAGGGCTCTACCGGGGTTGGGATTTCTCGGAAGGGCTCGCTGTCGCCATGAGAAAGGATGAGAAAGTATGGGGTTACATAGACACTTCTGGGGAGTTCGCGATTGCTCCAAGGTTCGCTTCGGGACCTAACGATTATGTTTGGTCATTCCAAGATGGTCTGGCGCGGATTAAGGTGAATGGAAAGTTCGGGTACGTCGATCACTCCGGAGCGTTCGTGATCAAGCCGGAAATCCCAGATGGCATCGACTTCAGCGGCGGATTTGCCCGGGTCGTCATGGAAGGCCCCTGTGTGTACTTCCCTGACGGCGGATGCGGGTTTGCCAACCCCCAACACGTAGGCGGCTCGAAGCAACAAGCGGATACCGCGTGCAAATTTACTTACATCGATAAGACCGGTCGGATCATTACGAATGCGCGCTTTGACAACGGACGCGATTCCTCAGAGGGACTGGCACCCGTGATGATCGGACAACAATGGGGATACATCGACAAAACAGGAACTTTGGTTGTGCGCGCTCAATTCGACGACGCCAGTCCCTTCTCGTCCGGTCTCGCTAGAATTCAACAGCACGGTCTGTACGGATATGCCGACAAGTCTGGAGCGATCAAGATCTTGCCCCAGTTCAAGTACGCTGATGATTTCGGTGAGGGGTTTGCCGTCGTTGGGGACGGCCTGGACCATTACTGGTACATCGACGTCGAAGGCAAGCGGACGATCCCTGGGGAATTTCGGACGGCAAGTCCGTTCTTCAAGGGGCTAGCACATGTGAAGTTGCTCCCCAACGATGCTTCCGAGGAAGAGGGGTTTGCGTACATCGATACGAAGGGCCACCGCGTATTCAAATACTGAGGCCGTGTGGTCTGGCCGGAGCTTCAGATTTTGCATTGGCTTTTGGGGCGGTAGTGGCCGGACCGAGGCAGTTCCGATAACGTCAAGCGAAACCCCCTTATCGTCCGAATCCAGCCCTGGTCAAGCGCATCGAACGACGCACGCAAGAGCACCGATGAATGCTGCCGTCTCTGCCCACCAATATCCGTAAAGCTTTCGCCGCAGATCGCTATCCGGGTACAGTCGGCGGTGCGTATTGATGACCTTGCCTCGCAACTAACTCGGCCCAAACTCCGGGATGCGTTGCTGCGCTGGAATTGCTCGGTTCACTGCGTCCATCATCGACCGGAACACGATGATAGACCTGATCTGGAGTCCCACAGCGACCGCGAACAGAACACCGGCCACCACGAAGCGCATTCTGGTCGTAGTTTATCGCGCCGTTAGGCCGACAAATCCTTCTCGCTCGTGCAAGATGTTCGACAACGTCCAGCGAAACCCGGTTATCGTCACCTTGGGGGCCCCGGCCTCGGCCCGGACCTAAAGCTTTTGTGCCCCGTCAATCCTCCCCAAGTTGCGGTCGAATGTCCCGAACGGCAGATGTCCAGCCTTGCGCGCCATCTCCAGCATCAAGCAATCCGAAAAACCGAGCGATGGCTTGATGCGGAACAACGCCAGCGCCGCCGAAACCGTTTCCCGATCCTGAAGAGTCAATTGCTGATGGCTGAGTAACATCTCGATAGCCCGCGCCTGGTCGACAGAACTGAGTTCGTAGACACTATCCAGCACCCAGACCGCTTCGGCAAGCGCCAGCACCGACACCCACGCACCCTTTACGATGAAGCTTTCTGCCGAAGCGGTCTGTCGTGCGTCGTCGCGAGTGAGTAGACGAACCAGAACGTTGGTGTCAATGGCGCGCATAGCGCTTCCTGGCATATCTTCGGATGCCTTCTCTTAATTGCTCGGTGCTCTTCGGTTGCGGTCCTGTTGGGAACAACGCCCGGTGGATATCCTCGGACGTGAAACGGCCGGCCCTCCGGACCACAATCCGGTCCCCTTCTTCTTCCCATTCCAGAACAGATCCCGGCCCGATTCCCAATTTCTTGCGCACATCCGAGGGAACCGAGACCTGCCCTTGAGCTGTAACCTTCGAGTGAGCGATCGGCACGCTGTCATATTACCACGGTAATGTATGCGGCCTGCGCAAGTAATCGTGAATCCGGCTTACCGTCAGTAACCCGCCGAGCCGGCATCCTAAATCATCCGGCTCTCCAACTCCACCCACCCCCCAAACGCTCGCGCCCAGTCTCCCCGCCATACATGCTAGCCTCGGCAAAGGATCCCGATCCCAACGCCCACTCACCCGAGGAGAACCTTGGCAAACAGTACCAAACGCGTCGCTCTGTCCTGGAGCAGCGGCAAAGACAGCGCCTGGGCGCTGCATCTGCTCCGCCAAAACCCCGCAGTCCAAGTCGCCGCCCTCATCACAACTTTCAACTCCACCGCCGAGCGCGTCGCCATGCACGCAGTCCGGCGAAGCCTTGTCCAGCAGCAGGCCGCGCGCGCCGGCCTTCCGCTCTGGTCCGTCGAACTTCCCTGGCCCTGCCCTGACACCGTCTATGAGGAGTTGATGGCCGGTATCTGCCGCCGCGCCGTCGCCGAAGGCGTGTCTGCCCTCGCATTCGGCGATCTCTTCCTGCGCGACATTCGCGAATATCGTGAGCGCCAACTCCACGGCACCGGAATCG
The DNA here is from genome assembly GCA_963720745.1 of uncultured Acidobacteriota bacterium. GTDB lineage: Bacteria > Acidobacteriota > Terriglobia > Bryobacterales > Bryobacteraceae > TMP-7. The sequence goes on along the minus strand of CAVRGO010000001.1, from coordinate 1,063,983 downwards.
AGCCGCTCTTCCCCCTGTGGGATCTTCCAACCCCCGAACTTGCCGGCCGCATGCTCCAGTCCGGCCTGAAGGCGAAAGTCACCTGCGTGGACCCGAATCAACTCCACCGCGCCTATGCCGGCCGTGACTTCAACGCCACTTTCCTTGCCGATCTGCCCCCCACCGTCGATCCCTGCGGCGAAAACGGCGAGTTCCACACCTTCGTCTACGACGCCCCGGTCTTCTCGGGCCCTATCCGGGTTCAGTCCGGCGAAATCGTGGAACGCGACGGCTTCATTTTTGCCGATCTCATTGGGCTGTCGTAACCCGCCGTTCCAACCGGTTTTTCCACAACCCCAGAAACCCACAACCCGCACCCACCCAACCACTTCCGCCCAAAAACCCCCCACCGGTCAAAGTTGCAAATCGGAAATCCGATGCTACGTTGAGGGTGAAATGAGCTCCCAGCGCAAGATCGAAGCCAATCGCCGGAACGCGCAGCGCTCTACCGGCCCCAGGTCCCAGGAAGGCAAATCTGCTTCCTCCCGCAATGCCACCCGCCACGGCCTCGCCAGCGAAAAACTCACCGTGCTGCCCGGCGAAAGTCAGGATGACCTCGACTCCCTCGTCGAATCCATCACCGGCGAATTCAAACCCGCCACGGACACCGAGCGTCACTTCGTCGATTGCATGATTCAGGCCCGTTGGAAACTCGCGCGCCTCCAGCGTTGGGAGGCCGCCGCTTTCGAACGCATCCTCGGCCGTGATTGGGGACCCGACGATCCCGACTACCGCTTCCTCAACGTCTTGGGCGATTCCGGCAACATCCTCGAAAAGCTCCAGCGCTACACCACCTCCGCCGAACGCGCCTATTCCAAAGCCCTCAAGGACCTGCTCCAATACCGCGCCCAACGCGCAAAACTCGAAACGCAGAATAAAGCCAAATCCGCCCAGGATTGGCTGAAGGCCGAATTCGAAAAATTGCAGAACGAACCCATCGATGCGTGGGACGACCCGACTACCGCTCCACCGGCCCCGCTCCCGAACCTCGACGAGACGGCGCCGCGGCTATGAAACGCCATCCGTCGTCACGGTCCCGGCTCCATCTTGCGTGTCGTCATCCCGCCCAGCGTTCGATCCAGGTTATAGGCGGCACTGATGAGCGCTAAGTGTGTGAATGCTTGCGGAAAGTTGCCGAGCGCCTCGCCGCGCGGTCCAATCTGCTCGCCGTACAATCCGACATGATTCGCATAACCCAGCATCTGCTCGAAAATCCTTCGCGATTCGTTCAGCCTCGCGGGATTGTAGCGGCCCGCCCGCGTCAACGCCTCCACCAGCCAGAACGTGCAGATGTTGAACGTGCCCTCTGTCCCCTTCAGGCCGTCCGGCGTCTTCTCGACATCGTAGCGGTACACCAGGCCGTCGGAAACCAGGCCTCCCTCTCGAGGCGAACGGTTGATCGCATCCAGCGTCCGCAGCATTCGCGGATCCGTCGCCGACAGAAACAGCACCAGCGGCATCATCAACGTCGACGCGTCCAGCGCATTCCCGTCGAACGTCTGCACGAAAGCGTTCCGGTCCTGGTGCCAGCCCCGCGTCATGATCGCTTCGTAGATGTCATCGCGGTACTTCAGCCAGCGGCTTCGGTCCGCCGGAAACGATCGCTTGTCCGCCAGCCGCAGCGCCCGGTCGATCGCCACCCAGCACATCAGCTTCGAATACGTGAAGTCCCGCGGGCCGCCGCGTACCTCCCAGATGGCCTCATCCTTCTCGGTCCAGTGCTGGCAAACCCAGTCCGTCAGACGCCGCAGGTACCGCCACAGATCGTACGAGATCGGATTCGCATACTTGTTGTACAGGTACACCGAATCCATCAGCTCGCCGTAAATGTCGAGCTGAAGCTGATCGTACGCCCCGTTGCCGATGCGCACCGGCGACGACCCTTTATAACCCTCCAGATGGTCCAGCACCTCCTCCGTCAACACGTGCCGCCCGTCGATCCCGTACATGATCTGCAGCGACCCGTCTGGCGTCATCTCGTGACAGCGGGCATCCAGAAACGACATGAACTTCGTCGCCTCTTCCGTGAACCCGACTCGCAACAGCGCATAAATCGTAAACGCCGAATCGCGAATCCACGTATAACGGTAGTCCCAGTTCCGCGACCCCCCGAGACTCTCCGGCAAACTGCACGTCGGAGCGGCGACAATCGCCCCTGTTGGCTCGAATGTCATCAACTTCAGCACCAGTGCCGACCGGTTGATCATCTCGCGCCAGCGTCCGCGGTACGTGCATCCGTGAAGCCAGCGCCGCCAGAACTCGATCGTCTCGTGAAACAGGTCGTCCGCTTCCTGGTCGGTGATGCCGATCTTCAGCGATCCTTCTTCGAGCGCGTGCAACTCGAAACTGGTGGCCTGCCCTTCGCTGAGCGTGAATTCCGCCGTCACACCGGAATCGCTCGACGACAGTGGAATGTCCGCCGCCAGCGCCATGTTCAGGCTTTTCGAGAAGAACTTCGCGCCGCCTTCCACCAGCTTCGTCTCGTGCGTATCCCGCGCGTAGTTGAACGCTGGCCGGCACTCCATCCGGAAGCTCATCTCGCCCCGCACCACGTGGACTCGCCGGATCAAGCCGTGGAATCCCAGGTGCCGCCGCCGTGCTCCGATCGGCATGAAATCGACGATCTCGCCCACCCCGTCCGCCGACAGGAATCGGGTCAGCAGCACGTTCGTATCGGGCCAGTACAGTTGCTTGCAATTCACGTCGTCGTGGGTCGCGCTGATCTGGAATCGCCCGCCTTTCCGGTCGTCCAGAATGGCGGCGAACATACTCGGCGAGTCGAAATGAGGAAAGCAGAACCAGTCCACCGAACCGTTCTTGCCCACCAGTGCGACCGTCCGCATGTTGCCAACCACCGCGTAGTCTTCGATAGGAAGGTATGCCATTTGCCATCGAAGAGGACGCTTGCCGGCGCCCGTGGTTTCACCGCGCCGCGTCTACGGGTTCAACGGAGTTTCTGTGGACCGCTCTTCTTCTTCGGCTGCCTGCGCGCCGATCGCCTCCGCTTCGGCAATCACTTGCCGCGCCCGGTCCGCGTGTTCCCGCGCCACGCGAACGTCAAACGCCAGGTTCGGCAGAACGGAGTCGCCGACGATCAGCGCTGCGATGCCCGAAGCCTCCAGCATGCTCTTGATCCCAATCGCTTCCATCTCCGAGGTCGTTCCCCCGTGCGCGTGGAACACCACCACCGAGTCCAGGTCGGGCGAGTTGTCCACTTCCTCCATCTCCTCGTCCGGCAGAGGCATCTCGGCGATCAGAGTCTCCGCGCGTGCGGAATTCGATGCGGGTACCTGCACCTCCCAGGCGCCGGATGGTACCCCCGGGGCGCTGTCATCCAGCAGAACCGCGTCGATCCCCTTCGCAGCCAGAAGTTCGCTTACCGCTCGGGCGTCTTCTTCCGCATCGTCATCCCCGCTCCGGAACACTGTAACCATCTCGTCACCAGAGGACATGCTACGAGCATAACAACGCGGCACCTCCGCCGGAGCATGCCGCCCCGCCCGACCGTTATAATTCCCCTTCGGAGCAAATCGAACATGAAAATAGTGACGTTCCGGCGCGAAGGTCAGGCGCCCGAGCCGGGTGTTGTGCTCAGCGGCCGCGTGGTGAGCCTCCTCGAGGCCGGTTATCCCGACGTGCTCACGCTGCTCGCCGAAGGTGAGGATGGACGCGCCCGCGTTGAAAACTGGATCTATAATCCTGCGCCCGGTTCGGTCGTCGACCTCGACAAGGTCCGGTTGATGGCGCCCGTGCCACGCCCGCCGAAGCTCATCTGCATCGGCCTCAACTACCGGGATCACGCCCTCGAATCGAAGATGGAGATCCCCAAGGTGCCCACTGTCTTCGCCAAATTTCCGAACACCGTCATCGGACCCGGCGAATCCATCGTTCTGCCCAGGCTGTCATCCAAGCCGGATTATGAGGCCGAATTCGCTGTCGTCATCGGCCGCGGCGGCCGCCATATCCGCCCCGAACGTTGGCGCGATCATGTCTTCGGATACACCATCGTCAACGATGTCAGCGCGCGCGACTACCAGATGGCCACTTCGCAGTGGATGATGGGAAAGACCTTCGATACTTTCGCTCCGATGGGACCCTGGATCGTTAGCGCCGACGAGATCCCCGATCCCCATACACTCGACATCAGCCTCGAGATCGGCGGAGATGTACTTCAGCACTCGAACACCCGCGAGTTGATCTTCAAGGTGCCGGATCTCATCGCTTATATCTCTGGAGTCGTCACACTCGAACCCGGCGACATCATCTCCACCGGCACGCCCTCCGGCGTCGGCTTCGCTCGCAAACCCCCGCGCTGGCTCGTGCCTGGCGAAGAAGTCGTCATCCGCGTCCAGGGCATCGGCGAACTTCGCAACCCGGTCATCGCCGAAGCCGCTTGAATTAAGCCACCGCCGCTGCGGCCTGACGGTGCTGCTCCACCAGGCCCGTCAATTTCCGCCGCGCGCTCACGATGTATGCCTTCGCGCCGCTCTTGTTCGTCAGTCCGAGTGTCCGGCTGATGTCGGCCAGCGGCACGTCGTCGCCGTAGTGAAGCATCACCACCCTGGCCTCCACCGGAGTCAACGCTTGAAAAACGGCCCGGCACCGCGCGTCCAAAACCTGGCGGGTCTCGATCGCGAAGTACGCTTCCAGTCCTTCCGGGTCCGCGATCTCGGTCGCCATCTCCGGATCCACGCGGGGCGGTTCGCACGCCCGCCGTTCCAGCGCGCTTCGGCAGTGGTTTCGGGCTACAACGTAAATCCAGGTTGAGAACCGGGAGCCGCCCCGGAACGTGTGCAGACTCCGGTATGTTCTGAGAAACACTTCTTGTGCCAGATCGAGTGCCGAGTCGCGGTCGCCTGTGAATTTGAAACACCAGCGGGCAACCCGGTCGTGATACCGGAGAAACAGCTCGGTGAAGGCCGTCTGCTTTTCTTTATCGTCCGCCGGCATCGTGTACCTGGAAACGAGATCCTCGTCGGACACGCAGGTCCAGTTTCGGTCCGTCGCATCGTGCCTGAGGGCACCGCCTGAATGCATACTCCGATACTCGCCCGCGGCGGAAGGCGGAGTCGTCAAGAAAGGGTAAACAACCTGTAAATTGTCTGGCTGCTGCGCGAGCCTACAGGAACGGGTTCGAAACCTTCTCCCGGCCGATGGTCGTCTCGGGGCCGTGCCCGGCGATCACTACCGCATCCTCCGGCAGCGCCATCAGCTTGGTGTGAATCGAGGAAATGATCTTGCGCGAGTCGCCGCCCGGAAGATCGGTCCTTCCGATGCTGCCTCGGAATAGCGTGTCGCCCGCCACCACCTTGTTCTCGGCCGGGATCCATACCGAAACACTGCCCTGTGTATGACCCGGAGTGTGCAGGAAGTGGAAGTCGGTCTCGCCTAGTCGCACTGTGTCGCCTTCCCGGGCCGCGAAGTCGATCTCGGTCCGCTCCGGTGTCCGCATCCCCAGCCACGCGGCTTGCGTCTCGATGTGGTCGTACAGTTCCTGGTCGTTCTGATTCATGTAGACGGGCGCTCCGGTCAGCGCCTTCAACTTCGCGGCCCCACCGATATGGTCGATGTGCGCGTGTGTGATGATGATGGCCTTTACCGTCAGCCCGTGGCGTTCGAGAATCTTTCGGATCTGTTCGATGTCGTCGCCCGGATCGATGACGATCGCTTCCTTTGTCGTCTCGTCTCCGAACACCGAGCAGTTACACTGCAGCAATCCGACCGGCAGAATCTCGTGAATCATAACCCGATTGTAAGATGGAGATGATGGACCCCACTCTACGGATGGCTCTCGGTGTCTTCATGCGCTGGACTCACATCACCTCGGTGGTGGTGTTGATCGGAGCAGCCTACTATGTGCGCCGGACGCGATCCGCATTCGCGCCCCAGTTCCGAACCACCATCTACGCCGGCGTAGTCGCCATCCTGGTTTCCGGATTCTACAACTTCTTCACCAAGTCGAGTTATCCGCCCGGTTATCAGATGTGGTTCGGCATCAAGTTCCTGCTCGCCCTGCATGTGTTGGCCGCTCTGGTGCTCGCGGCCCGTCGCGAGGTTGCCTCCGAGAAACTCGAACGGTCCTTACGTATCCTCTTGATTTCGGCGACAGTCGTCATCGCCATCTCCGCCTACCTGCGGTGGATCAGTTTGAGTCCCGTGGTGCGTCTGCCATGATCGGGTATCCAGCCATCCGCGAGTCATCCGCCTGGTTCGATCTTCCCGGCCGCGGGAAGATCCGCGCAACGGGTGAAGACCGCGCCCGCCTGCTGCACGCCATGACCACCAACAACATCCAGCAACTCGTGCCGGGCCAGGGCTGCTACGCTTACTTCCTCAGCGCGCAAGGCCGGATTGTCGGCGATGTCAACCTGTTCTGCCGCGCAGACGACTTCCTCCTCGACACCGAACCCGAGACTTGTCAGACGCTCTATGAGCACCTGGACAAGTTCATAATTGCCGACGACGTCACGTTGGAGGATCTGACATCGACTCTTCAGACGGTCGCGGTCGAAGGTCCGCGGTCGGCCGACGTTCTGCGTCAGGCAGGCGCACCACTGCCTGAATCGGATTACGCCTGGACGAGTTGGGACAACCGGATCGTTGCGCGCCTGAGCTTTACAGGCGGGTCCGGTTACTTCCTCTTCGTTCCTGCCGCCGAGCGGACCGCTTTGATCGCCGCTATCGAGCCGGCTGGCGCCGCTGCCGCCGATCTCGAAGCCGCCAACGTCGTTCGTCTCGAACACGGCAAACCCCGCTACGGCGATGACATCTCGGAGCGCTACCTCGCGCAGGAAACCAACCAGATGCACGCGCTCAACTTCAGTAAGGGTTGTTATCTCGGACAGGAGATCGTCGAGCGAGTGCGCTCGCGTGCCCAGATTCACCGGCGTCTGCTGCCGGTGCACATCGAAACTGCCGAACCCGTCGCACCCGGAACGAAGTTGCAGAGCGGCGATAAGCCCGCTGCCGAGATCACGTCCGCGGCTTACTCGCCGGCGCTCGGCAAGACCGTCGCCCTCGCCTACGTCCGCATCGACTACAAGCCCGGAGACGAACTCCAACTCGGCGATATCAAAGCGACAGTCCTCGGCGCACCGGATTGCGCTTAACCGCGCTTGTCTTCGAGTTCCGCCCAGCGCGCGTATAGCTCATCGACGCGGGCCTGCGCCGTCTGCATGTCGTTATAGGTCTGTTGCAGCATTGAGCCGTCGGTTGCGATCTGAGGATCCTGCAGCGCCGCGCGATGCCGCTCGAGATCGGCTTCCGCCTCGACGATCCGAGCCTCCATCTGCTCCCATTCCCGTTGCTCGAGATAGGAGAGTCGCTTCTTGGCCGGTGCCACCTGCGCCGGTTCCTGCCGCGCCGGTTTCGACTCCTTCCGCTGCGACTTCTGCTGCCGCTCCTGTTCCCATTGCGAATAGTCGGCGTAGACCTGCGCGCCGCCTTCCCCATCGAGTCCGAGTACCACCGTCGATACACGATCCAGCATGTACCGGTCGTGCGTGACCAGCACCAGCGCGCCCGCGAACTCCATCAGGTTCTCCTCCAGCAACTCGAGCGTCGGGATGTCGAGATCGTTCGTCGGCTCGTCGAGCAGCAGCAGGTCCGCCGGGCGCAGCATCAGCCTCGCGATCAGCACTCGCGCCAGCTCGCCGCCCGACAGACTCCCCACCGGCATCTCGAGCTGTTCGTTCTGGAACAGGAACCGCTTCGCCCAGCCCGCCACGTGGATCGGGCGGTCGCGAAACAACACCACGTCCCCTTCCGGAGCCAGCGCCCTCCGCAGTGGAACGTTCGGGTCGAGGATGTCGCGGTTCTGCTCGAAGCTGACAATCTGCAGTTGCTCCGCGCGCTCGATATGCCCCGCATCCGGTGCGAGTTCGTCCGCGAACATCCGGAGCAGCGTCGTCTTCCCGCTCCCGTTCGGCCCCACCAGTCCCAGCCGCGTTCCCGGACGCAGCGTCACGTTCAAGTCCTCAAACAGCTGCCGTCCGCCGAGCGACTTCGAAAGATCCTCGGCCACCAGCAGCTTCTTGGTTCTGCGGTCCGATGCCGTGAAGTCGATCTGCGCCGTTCCGGTCCGCGTGCGGGCCGTGACATCGTTCAACTCGCTCATCAGCCGTTCAGCTTCCTGAATGCGAGCCTTGCTCTTCGTTGTTCGCGCTTTCGGCCCGCGGCGCAGCCATTCGAGTTCGCGCTCCACCCGGTTCTCGAGCGCTTCCTGCCTCTGCGCTTGCGCGTGCAGGAACTCCTGCTCCCGGTCGAGGAATTCGCTATAGTTCCCGCGCACGTAGAACAGCCCGTCGGGATAAGCGCGATTGATCTCGGCCATGTGGGTCGCGACGTTCTCGAGGAAGTAACGGTCGTGGCTGATGACGAGCGAAGCGAAGCGGGATCCGGTCAGCAGCTTCTCGAGCCACAGGATGCCGTCCAGATCCAGGTGGTTCGTCGGTTCGTCGAGCAGCAGCACATCGGGCGACAGCACCAGTTCGGCCGCAATCGCGAGCCGCTTCTTCCAGCCGCCCGAGAGTTCCGGAGCGGCGGTCGAAGCATCGAAGAAGCCCGCCCGTCCGATCGTCTCCGCCACCAGCGCCTCGCGTTCGTGCTCGTCGATCATCAGCCGCGCTGACGCATCGTCCAGCACCTTCCGCACCGTGACGCCGGGCGCAAACACCGAGTCCTGCGGAACGTATCCGATCCGCGTCAGTTTGCGGGCGCTGACTGTGCCCGCATCGGGTTCTTTCAAACCCGCGAGGATCTCGACCAGCGTCGATTTCCCGCTGCCGTTCGGCCCGATTAACCCGAGCCGTTCTCCTTCTGAAATGCCAATGGACAGATTCTGGAATAGCGTTCGCGACCCGTACGTTTTGGATACGGATTCACAACTGAGGAGAACAGCCATCAGGGCTGAGTGGGCTCCGGCGTGAACTCGAACACTTCACCCGCGGCATTGACCTTCAATTTGCCGGGCCCGAGCGGCTTGCCCGCCGTGGCCCAGAACACAGCGCCGTCCGTGGATTGCCCGGGGTTCAATTTGGCGGGGACGAACGCAATGGCCGAAGCGGCCGCCGCGGCCTTCAGCTTTGTTGACGATACTTCGGCCAGCGCCGATTGTCTACGCTCTTCATAACCGTTAGTCGATTTGAATCGTTGCAGGCCGTACAGTCCGGACTCGTACGCCGAGACCAGCTTTATCACGTCGTTACGCCCAGCCTTTTGGATGAGCGAATCGACAACGAAGTTGGCAGGAGTCGCTTGAATTACGGTGCCGTCAGCCCTTTGAAATCGAAAATCTTCCGGCTTTACCGTCCACGGAATTGTCGAACCGTTCGAAATTGCGACTTGTAGAATACTGTACTCGCGAACATGGGCCGGGAGCGAGGCCACCATGATCGTGAGTCCATTCTTCGTAAGTGTTTGATACTTCAGACCGCCCGATTCGAATTCAATAACCTGGCCGCAAATCGCAACCGTCGCCGACAGGCACACGGCGACGGCTGTCAATCCACGGAAGACTCCCATATCCCCATGATAAACTGGTTTGAAGGTCCGTCTTTTACCTGCCGTCCATGGCCCAAATCGGCGCGAATTCCAATTCCAGGCATCCCTTAACCGAACACGGGTTAACGGACATCCGGATGACGTATTGGAATCCCGGCATCGCGCAACTCTACGAACACGCGATGCAGCGTAACGAGGGCATCCTCGCCTCCGACGGCGCGTTCGTCGTTAGGACCGGACAGTTCACCGGGCGCTCGCCCAAAGACAAATACATCGTTCGCGAAGAGAGTACTGAGACCACGGTCCAATGGGGACCGGTGAATCAACCGCTGAGTGAGGAACACTTCGAAGGGCTGTACCGGCGCATGCTGTCGTTCTGGAAAGGCCGGGATGTTTTCATCCAGGACTGTTACGCCGGCGCTGATCCGCACTACACGATGCCGATCCGCGTTATCACGCAACGCGCATGGCACAGTCTGTTCGCGCGGCAGTTGTTCGTTCGCTCCGATACTGGCGAGCAGGCCAGACACCATCGCCCCGAGTTCACGCTGTTCTTTGCACCCGAGTTTCTCGCGGATCCCGCGGTGGATGGGACACGCTCGCCGACCGCCGTTGTTATCGATTTCAAACGCCGCCTCGTAGTAATCGCCGGAACCGAATACGCCGGCGAAATGAAGAAGTCGATCTTCACTATCCTGAATTACCTGTTGCCGTTCCACGATGTGCTGCCGATGCACTGTTCGGCGAACGCAGGGCACAAGGGAAACGTTGCGCTGTTTTTCGGACTTTCGGGCACAGGCAAGACGACGTTGTCAGCGGACCCCACCCGTTTTCTCATCGGCGACGATGAACATGGATGGAGCAAGCGCGGCGTGTTCAACTTCGAAGGCGGCTGTTATGCCAAGTGCATCCGGCTTTCGAAGGAGAAGGAGCCGCAGATCTGGAACGCGATCCGGTTCGGCACAGTGCTCGAGAATGTCGTTATCGATCCGGACACGCGCGCTCTCGATTTCGGCTCCGAGGCGATAACCGAGAACACACGCGCAGCCTATCCCGTCGAGTTCATCGAGAACGCCGTCATACCTGGCATCGGCACGCATCCCTCATACGTTCTCTTCCTCACAGCCGATGCGTTTGGTGTGCTGCCGCCCATCTCGAGGCTGACTCCCGAACAGGCGATGTATCACTTCCTGAGTGGGTACACGGCCAAGGTGGCGGGCACGGAGCGCGGCCTCGGGAAGGAACCGACCGCGACCTTCAGCGCGTGCTTCGGGGAGCCGTTCCTTCCACGTCATCCGCAGTTGTACGCCAAGATGCTCGGCGACAAACTGCGGACTCACGATGTCACGTGCTTTCTCGTGAACACAGGCTGGGTGGGTGGACCCTACGGCATTGGGGACCGCATGAGCCTGCCGTATACGAGGGCAATGGTTGACGCCGCGGTAGAGGGGCTATTGGATCACGCGCCGGTGACGCCGCACCCAGTGTTTCAGGTGCTGGTGCCCAAAGCGGTGCCCGGTGTTCCGCCCGATCTGCTCGATCCTCGCGCGATGTGGAACGATGCGCAGGCCTACGACCGTTCCGCCGAGGAACTGAGCGCGCGCTTCCGCAAAAACTTCGAGAAGTTCGGCGCCGTGGAAGACGAGATCCTCGACGCGGCGCCGCTTTCACGCTAACCGCATCAAGGACGCACACCCGGAATATTCAGCGGCATGCGATACAAACCGCTGCGTGCACACAAGTAGAGAGTCTTGCCATCCGCTCCGCCCCACGCGAAATTGTGAGGATGCTTGGGCGTAATGATTGTGCCCAGGTGATGTCCGCCCGGCGACAGGATCCAGAGCCCGCCCGGACCCGAGACATACAAATTGCCGCGCTGGTCGACTTTCATGCCGTCGAGAGCGTCCTCTCCCGCGGCCGAGGTCATGTCGAAGAACAACGATCCGTTTGCCGGCGTCGCGTCCGGACGCACTTCATAGCGCATGATCGCCTTCTTCTTCTCATCCCAGTTGGCTACGTAGAGATACTTCTCGTCGGGCGAGAACGCGATGCCATTCGGACCCGTGAAGTCCTTGCTGACGAGTTGCAGCCTGCCTCGATAGACCGAGTACACGCCGCTGAAGGCCAGTTCCTTGCGCGGATCATCGAAGAATTTGGGTAACCCGAACGGCGGATCAGTGAAGAACAACGTTCCGTCCGACCGGTAGACGAGATCGTTCGGACTGTTGAGCCGCTTGCCCTCTTACCGGTCAGCCAGCACGGTCACATCTCCGTTCTTCTCGAGGCGGGTAACGCGGCGGTTACCGTGCTCGTTGATTGTGAGGCGTCCCTGCGGGTCGAGCGTGAGCCCGTTCGATCCGGGCTGTCCGTACTCGGTAATGTCGGCGCCTGAGTAGCCGCTCGGTTTACGGAACACCGACAACCGGCCCGCTCCATCCGGCTCGTATTTGTAAATCGTGTTCGCATTCGGATCGCTGAACAATAGGTATCCGCCATCGCGGATCCAGACTGGGCCCTCGGTGAACTGGAACCCCTCGGCGAGTTTGAACACCTTCGCATTGAGCGGAACGATTTCATTGATCGCCGGATCGTTGCGCACCACGTCGACATTCACCTCACTCGGCGTGATGGCGATGGGGCCGGGTTCGGCGCGATGGAATGACAACCGTGCGAAGCGCATCCAAATATAGTTCGTCGGCGGATTCGAGATGGGCCCGTTGATTCCAAACACGGCGAGTTGGATCTTCTGGCCGGGCTTCACGTTGCGTCCGACGACGGCACGATTCGGCGCGTTCCATCCAGCGATGACCGGGCCGCCGCTTTGGCCGAGCGCGCGCGTCAGTTCGCCGTCCACCCAGATCTCGGCATAGTCGTCGAGCGACGTTTCAAACTCGGCCGTCGCGCCTGCCGGATCGAAGTTGCCGATACGCTCGGGGATGGTGATGGTGATGCGGTACCAATTGAAGCAGAGGCGCCCGGTGGAACGCCGCTGGTTGAGAGTGGCGGGTGCGATCACTGGCCACGACGTATCGTCGAAACCCGCGACGCCGGCGTGCGGCGTGTAATCGTAGGTCCGGTTCGGAGTCGCGCCCGGCTGGCCATCCGGACCCGGCGAACGGAAATCGGTTTCGATGATGCGCGTGTCGCTGTAGCGCCACTGTCCGTTGACCAGCTGCACGCCTTCCTCGGTCGCAAGATCGATGGCCGCTTCTCCGGGCGAGCCGACCGAGGCGGCGAACACCACGATTACGGCGGCGCCCAACAGGGCTGCTATTGTTCGTATATTCATCGCACACCTCGGGCTCAGCGAGCCTTCACCACGTAATACAGGAACGGGTTCGTGACTTCCTTGAACCAGTGAGGTACACCGGCCGGAACGATGATGACGTCGCCCTTCGCGATTTCGCGCGTTTCACCGCCGTCGATAGCGCGGCCGCGGTACTCGTCGCTCGCGACCGGTTTCGAATCGACGGATTTGCCGCCGGTGACGAAGGTCGCTTTCCCGTCGAGGACATAAATAATGTCGGCGTCTTTCGAGTGAACCTCGGCCATGCCGGGCTTTTCACGACGGCTGGCATGCACCATATACTTGTCACTTCCGTCGAACAGCACGGCGCCTTTGCCGAAGGCATCCTCCACTTTCGGAGCGGCGAAATAGGAAACCGGCGGCAGGGGAGCATTCAAAGAGTTCGCCGCAGTTTCGGCGAGCTCTTCGTCTTCCTGCGCGCTCGACGCTCCGCTCACGCCAACAGCGCCAACAAGCTGGCCATCCACCATGATCGGCACTCCACCTTGAAGCGGCGTGAAATCGTTCAGCGCCACCATGGAGGTGCGTCCTTTACCGACCACCTCTTCGAAGAACTTCGTCGGGTGCTTGAAAATCGCGGCGGTGCGGGCTTTGCCGATGGAGATATTCGAAGCAGCGGGAAATGTGCCGTCGATACGTTCCACCGCCATCAGATTGCCCCCGTCGTCAACAACGGCAATGGCGCCTGTCGTCTTGTTGCGGTGGGCTTGGGCGACCCCTGCCGCGATGACTCTTTTCGCGCCGTCGATGGTGAGTGTTTTACGTTCCACGGTCTGCGCGTGAGTCAACGCGGCTGCCATGGTGGCTAAGGCGAGTACGGTCTTCGTGTTCATTTTTGTGTTCCCGTCGCAGAGAAGATGCAGGAGCCGCGTCGGTTTATTCCGCCGCGGGAACGGACAGGACCGTCCCGGCAGCGGACAGTCAGACTCGTTGAACTGCCGTATTCGCAACGCGAGGTGCTGGAACCCGGATTGCGTCTCAATGCCGCCATGCCGGGGTTGTTCTCCGATTTCCGTTACGCGGTTCGCTGCCTGATCCGGCAACCGCTGTTTGCGCTATTAGCAATCCTGACCTTCGCTGCCGGAGTGGGTGCAAACACGTCCGTGTTCAGCGTTGTCGAGAGCGTGTTGCTACGGCCGTTGCCCTATCCGAATGCCGGGCGGCTGGTCGCACTCGGAGAACCCGACGATCAAGGCTCGAGGCGAATTCGCAACGTCGGGTATTTGACCGTTGAGGACTGGCGCGCGCGAACGCACGAGTTCGAGGCATTCGCCGCGTACCGGGTGTCGGAGATGGCAATGTCCGGGGCCGGGACAACGCCCGAACAATTGACGGCCGTGCGCGCGTCGGCGCAGTTCTTTGACGTGCTCGGAGTGGCGCCCGAGCGGGGCCGGTTCTGGACTGCGCAGGAGGACCGCCCGGGCAATAGCTCGGTCGCGGTGCTGAGCCATGATCTCTGGCAAAGGCGATTCGGCGCACGTTCCGGCATCATCGGCCGTGACGTCATGCTGAACGAACGCGCGTATCGCGTCATCGGGATCGCTCAGCCCGAACTGCGAACGTGGTTCGCCGGGCCTTCAGAGTCGGAACCGGACCTGTACGTCCCGCTCGCTTACGATGCGAGCTTCCGCGATGCGTGCCGCACTTGCCGTCACCTTCGAGCGATCGGACTGTTGAGGAACGGTTCGAATGTGGAACGCGCCCGGACCGAGTTGGGGGCGGCGCAGGCGGAGATCGCGCGCGAGCATCCACAGGATTACCGGTTGCCGGCGGATGTCGTGGTGGAACCGCTGCTCCGTGCAGTGGTGAGCAGCACGCGTAAGCCCCTGACGACCCTGGTGGCGGCGACATGCGTGGTTCTGCTGATTGCCTGCGCGAATATCGCGAATCTGCTGCTGATGCGAGGCGTGAGGCGGCGCCGCGAAGTGCAGGTGCGAGCCTCGCTCGGCGCTACGCCGCTGCGAATTGTTCGCTGGTTATTGGCCGAGTCCGCTGTTATCGCGGTGGCGGGTGGCGCAGCCGGGATCCTGTTCGCGGCATGGCTGACGCCGCTGCTGGTGAAGTTTGCGCCTGCCGAGATTCCGCGCCTTCCGGAGCAGGGTTTGAATTGGACGGTGCTGATTCTGGCGATGGCGGCAACCGTTGTGGCGGGCTTGCTTTCCGGGGCGCTGCCCGCGGTGGCCGCGGCGCGTTTCGATATATCCGGTACGTTCCGCGCGGCGGGGCACAGTTCGGAGACGGAGCGTCAGCGCGGTGTGCGGCATCTGCTCGTCATCGCGGAGTTCGCACTCGTGTTCGGACTCTCAACGGGTGCGGGGCTGTTCGGCAAAAGCTTTGTGAAACTGCTGCAGGTGTCGCCAGGGTTCGATGCGTCCGGTATCGTGACGGCAAATGTGAACAGCGTCAGCCCGCGCTATCCACGCCCGCAGGACGATATCCGGTTCTTCACGGATGTCGATCAAAGAGTGCGTTCGCTGCCAGGTGTCGAGCAGGCGGCCCTGGTGAGTGTGCTGCCGATGAGCGGGAACTTCGACATGAGCGGACTGCTGGTGGAAGGCCGCCACTTTGACAGCGAAGCCGACATCCCGGGCGCCGACCGCTACGTAGTAACGCCTGGTTACTTCTCGACCATGCGAATCGTCGTGAAGCGCGGGCGAGCGTTCACGGATGCCGACCGCGAGGGAGCGCCGCTGGTGGCGATGGTGAGTGAATCCGCGGCGAAACTCTTCCCGGAGGCTGATCCGATCGGCAGGAGAATCCGGGTTGGGCCGAGCCGCAATGCGGCGTGGGCCGAGGTGATCGGTGTTGTGACGAATGTGCGGCAATACGGGTTGGACATTACTCCCGGGCCGCAGTTCTATCTGCCGTTGGCCCAATATGCGACGGGATACATGACGATCGTGGCGCGAACTAAGGAGAGTCCGGAAACTGCCCTGCCGGCGATGCGTCATGCCGTTGAGCAGGTAGACCCAACACGGGCCTTGTCAAAGACGGGAACACTGGAACACAGGCTGTCCGCTTCGTTCGCCCAGCGCCGGTTCGTGCTGATACTGGTCGGCGCCTACGCGGGGCTGGCTTTGCTGCTGGCGGTGGTGGGGTTGTACGGGACGATGGCTTACTCGATTGCAGCGCGGATGCCGGAAATCGGGATCCGGCTTGCGCTCGGCGCATCGCGGGCAAGAATCGCAGCGCTGGTTCTCAGGCAAGCGATGCGGCTCACGATAGCCGGATTCGCAGCCGGACTGCTGCTTTCGTATATCGGCGGCCGGTATGCGGGATCGTTGTTATTTGGCGTGTCGCCGTTCGATGCAGAGGTGATTGCGAGCGCGGGACTGGTGATGCTTGCCGCGGCGGGCGTGGCGACGATCGTGCCGCTTCGCCGCGCCCTGCGGGCTGAATTGACGAGCGCGCTGAAGTGCGAGTAGCGGGTGTGCGCGCCGCACGCCCGCATCGACGAGAGTCGTTCAGAAGTTGGGGCGCAGCCGCGATGGTGTGACGTTGGTGATTACAGACAGTGTGCGGCCAGTCGCATTATCGAGGACCTCCAGTGATACTGCCAGTGTGCAAAGCGGCGGCGCCTGTTCGTCGCCGAGCGACGAGATCACTCCACGTAGTTCGACGCGCTGAGTAGACGGGTTGACGTCGGTGTCCCGATTCACCAGGACGGACGCGCTCTGTCCGGGCGCGATGTCCAGGAATTGTTGCGTCTTCAAAACCTGGCCATTCATGTCGCGGATGGAGAGAACGCCGGAACAGCGTGTCGGAAGGATCGGGCCGGTACTCTCGGGACGCGTGACATTGAGCTGGATGCTTTCGCCGGTGGTAACACCGATGAGAGGCGTTGTGCTGTTGCTGGACAGCGGCGACTGCGCCCATGCGGCGGCGCCGGCAAACGCGGCGATGGTCAAAGCGGTCTGTAGTTTCCTCATTTGTTTGGGCTCCTCTATCAACGAAGACGCGGCAGGGGCCAATTTCCCGACAGTTGCAATGAGAAGGATCGCGTCTTTTAAAAACGGAAGCGCATCAGAAGTTGCAGAGTACGGGGGCCGCCGGTTTGCAGTGCAGGCGCGAGGCCGGCGCCGGGGCTGCCGGTGCCGAGGGCAAGGTTCAACATCGATATGGATTGCCCGAACAAGGGGTTTGAGAGAAATCGGACGGGATCGGCGAAATTGGCGTGGTTCAGCGCGTTGAAGGCTTCGAGGCGGACGTCCAGCGACGATGTTTCGGTGAAGCGAAACGTTCGACGCAGCGCGAGATCGAGTTGAGACATCCCGAAGCCTGCGATCGAATTTCGCCCGAGGCTTCCCTGGTGCGTGGAGGCGGCGAAGGCGCCGAGGTTCAGCCTGCGGCCTCCCGGTGCGTTTGCATCGTCGATCCACAGGGGCTGTAAAACAACGAGGTCCGGACGGAACAAATTCGCATAGGTGCTGCCGAATTCCGTTTCGGCCGTCAAGACATCGATCGGGAAGCCGGTGCGGGCTCGTCCGATTCCGTTCAACGACCAGCTTCGCAACACCGGACCACCTGCGCGCGTGTTCGGAATTTCCCAGGAGAACGCGGCTGTGAACGCGTGGCGCACATCGAAGTTCGAAGAGCCCCGGTCGGCCCCCGATTGCATTCCGGGCAGCAACCAATACACGGACGAATCCGCCGAATCGTTGTCGAAAGAATGCGACCACGAGTACGACGCGACCATTTGCAGACTGCGCGCCATTCGACGGCGGTAGTGAAGTTGCAGAGCGTTGTACGATGACGCACCGTCATTCGTCGCGACCGAAACGCGAGTGGAAGCGTCCAGGCCGGCGGTGACTTCGCGGCGCAACAGCCCGCGGCCCTGCGACCCGATGTAGCCGATCGAAAGCGAACTGCCCTGTACGAGTTCACGTTCGATGGAAGCACTCCATTGGTAGACCTTCGGGATATGTAGGCCGGGTGCAAAGCCGTAGGTCAGCAGCACGAAGGAAGGAAGAGTGCCTGAACCGTTCGGTCCCGATCGAAATTGCCAGTTGTTGTACGGCGCTCCGTTGACGCCGTCCGTCGCGACTCCGAAGTCAGGGTCGTAGTAGAGGCCGAATGCAGTTCGGAGCATCGTGCGGCCATCCGCTGTCAGGCGAATCGCCGAGCCGGCGTGCGGCGCGAAATCGGTATAGCGCATGCGCCAGATGGGCACCGGAGCCCGAGGAGGTATGGCTGCAAGCCACCTGAATCCGTACGTCAGGGTGATCCGGCGGCCAATGCGCCACCGATCCTGGGCAAACGCCGAGACGTCGTCGATTGTCTCGGCCGCCTGCTCCGCGACGGACAGAGTGAAGTCAAAACCGCCGGCAAGGTAATCGCGTAGCGTTTTGGCGCTGAGAGTGGCGCTCGACGACGGCCCGCTGCGTCGCGGCGTGAGGCGCCGGTAGGACGCGCCGAATTGGAACTCGTGCGCGGCTTTCACGAATGAGACGGAGTCGGCGAGGTTCAGTTGTCCCTGGCGATTCGCCGACTCCGTGCCTGCGAACAGATTGCCGATGCCGCCGATGAGAACGCGAAAGAACGATGCGCAAGCATTCGCGGGCGCGAGTGCATCAACGGAGACCGCGATACAGGGAATGCCGGAAGAGGACGGCGGCCAGACCGAACGGCCCGATACGGTGGACACGCCGGCACGAAATTCATTGAATACGAATGCCGAAGGGATAGCGGCGGCGCTCAACGTGAATGAGTGTTGCGAAATATCGAATCGTACGGGCTGAAAATCGCCGGTTTCCGTGGAAGACGGCGATTCGGAGTAGCGCCCGAATAGCGTAAAGCGCGGCGAGAACGAGCGGTCGATACGCAAGCCGGCGCCATCGAAGGAGGAGGAAGGCCGCGAGTTGGTCGCGGTCCATGCAGCGAGTCCGCCGCCGAGGTCCGGTCCATTGGGAACGGGGAACGCATTCAGGATGGAAGCGGAAGCCGGAGGAGCGCTTGCGCGTGTCGCCAGTGACGGCACGGCAGCCTTCCATACGGGCGACTCTCGCATTTGCAAGCCCTCGTAGCTCGCGAAGAAAAATGTCCGATCGCGTCGAATTGGCCCGCCGGCGGTCGCGCCGAAATTTCGCAACTGGGAGGGTGCCACGCTCAAACCCTGCCGGTTAGCGAACCAATCCGCGGCGTTCAACGCGCGATCGCGAAAATCGAAAAATGCCCCGCCGTGAAACGCGTTGGAGCCCGAGTGTGAACTGAGAGCGACCTGGGCCCCGGAAGAAAGAGCAGAGTCCGCCGCCCCGGAGGAGGTCTCAATTCGGAATTCATCGAGGGCTTCCAGCGCAAGAAGGCTGTGCAGGCTGCCGAACGCGGTCATGCTTGGAAGGGATCCACCCGAGAGTTGAGCTGTAGACGCGCCGCCGCTGACACCCGTGTTCACACTGATGCCGTCGACCGTGAAGGAGTTCGTATTCGGGCGCTGGCCAGCGACGCTGAACTGACCTGCTTCGCCCGCAGCCGCCGGCGTGATGACGGAGCCGGGCGCCAGTTCGAGCAGGGTCAATAAGCCGCGTCCGTTGAGAGGAAGCGAGTGGATCCATTCGCGGCCGACCAGCGTACTCGCGGACGTGTTGTCCGTATCGAGTGCGGAGGTTTCGCCGGGAACATCGATGCTTTCGTGAACGCTGGCAATTCGCAAAACGACATCGACGCGCGCAGCCTGGCCGATATCCAATCGAACGTCGAACTGAACGACGGGGCGAAAGCCCGGCTTGCGCACGGTCAGTTTGTACGTCCCTGGTTGAAGCGAGAGGATGTGATAGCCGCCGTCGGGGAATGTTGAAGCCGTGCGGCGAAACCCGGTGTCCTCGTTCACAGCGACGATGGAGGCTTGCGGCACCGCGATGCCGGATTCGTCGCGAACGATGCCGCTGAGCTGCGCGAGGTTCTGACCGAAGACCGGCAGCAGTCCGGCCAACAGCGACAGGTATACGAGGCGCCGCGTCCGCATACTCAATTCGCGGGAACGGCGTCGGCGGCATTCGACGCGTATGCTGCGGCATTTGCGCTCAACACTCTGAGCGCGCCGGAGAGTTGCGCTGCGGTGTCCGGCGAAGGAGCGTTATCTGTCGCGCCCACGACGGCGGCCAGGCAATGATCGACGGCGTCGGCTTCGAGGAAGAGTTCGCGAGTGAACTCCTGCCAGGAGCGCGCGGAAGGCGGAGCGTCCACCGAGGCTTCGATTCCAGGCACGACCGGCTTCAGGGCACTGATAAGCTGGCGCACGTGGCGCGACAGCGAGAGCGCATGGTCGGCGCGGAGCCCCTGAAGCACGCGCCCATCATCGGACGAGAGATTCGATTCCACATCGGGCGGGAACCGCTCCGCGAGACGACGCAACGCATGTGCGCGCGCCATGATCGAATCGCTTTCGGCCAGAGCTCGATCGGCAACCTCTTCAAATCGCGAGGATGCGAGCTGTTTCTCGACCGGCGACGGTCTTTGGGCGCGCGGCAGAACAGGAGCAACCGAGGAGGCGGAGGCGCCGAACGGAAACAGAATCGTCACTTCGGGGTTGCCGGCCAAAGCATCCATAAGCTGGTTTTGGCGTTCCGGAGTCAGCCCTGTTGCCGTTACCAGAATTCGCCGCTCTGTTCGCGACACCTCGATCGGTTCGCCGAGATCTGCTCCGATCCGGTGCAAGGCCGCGATGACATGTAGTTCGTCGCGGGGCGTGGCGGGCGAAGGCGGAGTCAGGGGTTGTTCCGCGGCTGCATGCGGCCGGGGCGCTGTTATCGGACCGGTGGCGTCTTCGATCGGCGCGGCGGCAGGCAGTTCGCGGATTTCGACGAATCCGGCGTTCTGAAAGGTAAAGCTGGCGCGAACCGCATGGAGGTCTTCGCGGCGCATCTCGATGGTCGCCTCGGTCAGGAGCCGCTCTTGGGTTCGTGTAGTGACTTGAACCAAGCCCGCGGATTCCCGAATCTCGTCGGTTTTGCGCGAGAGTTGATTGCGCCAGCCGGCAAACGCGGACGCACTCAGCGGATCGTCCCAGCGGTAACGTGCCTCGGAGAACAAGGTTGCGAGTTCGGGTGCGGAATCCGTTTGCTGGGCGAGGACCGCGGGACGGGTGAGGGTCCGGCGCCGCGTGCGCACCTGTATGCGCCGGGACTGGGCGTCATTGCGATGTTCCCTGACTGTGGCCTGCCGGAGAAGCGTTTCGGCTCTCGCCGCGGGTGCGTGTTCGAGATAGTACCCGGCGGCGATGAGGATGGATGCCGCGGCCGAAAGTGCAGCGCCCCAACTGAAGAACGCGCGCCAGGGCTGTTTCGGCGGACCGTTTCGACGGAGATCGAGCGCGGCCCAGGGCTTCTGAGGAGGTGGGAATTCCGCGGCGAAATCGATGGCGTAGTAACGATCGGATGCTTCAGCGGCATCTCTTAGTTCCATTTCTTCGGCGTGGCATCGTTCGCAAACGGCGAGGTGCAGTTCAACGCGGGCCATCTCTTTTGCGCTCAACTCCCGGTCGAAGTACCGGACCAGGTGCGCCACATCGGGATGCGGCGAAAGCTGGCTATTCATTTCGGGCCTTCCTTATCCTGTCGATGGCGCGGCGCAGGAATTCGCCGACGGAAGAATCGCTGATGCCGAGGATGTCCGCGATCTCCTGATACCGGAAACCCTGGGCGCGGAGGTACAGGCAGCGGCGTTGCTGTGGGGAGAGAGTGGCGAGCGCGGCTCGGATTCGGGCAGTACACTGGCGCGCGATGGCGGCCTCCTCGGGGGTATTGGCCGAATCGGCAAGCCGGGCCTCCAGGCCGTTGTCGAAGCCGCGCATTGCTCGCTCGCGCACCCGCAGCCGCACTCCCAGGTTGTGCGCGACGCGGAATACCCATGCGCGTTTGTTCTCGATGTTATCCGCCTTCTTCGAAGCCACGTAGAGTCTGAGGAAGACATCCTGCGTTGTCTCCTGGGCTTGCGGCGGCGGCACGCCGAGCATCAGAAGGTAACGATAGACGTCCTCCCTGGCCTGCTCGAAGAGGTGGGTCACCTGCTGTTCGACGGTGGCCGGTACGCCGGCCTGATGCGGCCCGGCGGACTGGCCCGGCTGAAGTTCGCGTTCACTGTTCAACCCGAAAAAGACCGACATACGTTTCGACGAGTGATGGCGATGCGAACGAGCATCACCGCGCCCGAGGATGAATCGTTCGACGCCGGACGGTGTGCCGAAGGTTGCGACTTCTGCCCGGACGCGGTGTATCGACGCTAAGCAGATACAAGCCGGATTGCATCCGCCCTTATTACTTATTCCTGCGGAAACGATGGACCGACTTGCGAGCCTGATGCATGAGACTCACGGGGGCGCTGTTTCCCGACAGGGGTCGAGTTATTTTTTGCGCGGCGGGATCAGGACGGGAATGGAGGTTGAACCGGGCGAGTGCGACGACCCGGATTGCGGGTCTGATGCAGAGACCGACCAGCGCGCGGCTCCTGAGAGCGGTGCGGTTCAGTTTTAGCGAGGCAGCTTTGGAGCGCGGCCTGGCCTAGGATTCCTGGCTTCTCACTTCGATGCGTTTGCCCATGCGCATCTCATGAGTGTCGTACTTAAAACGTGCGCCGCACTCCAAGCAGGCAACATAGGGCATACCCTCCGGCACACCGGAAGCGTTGATCGGAGTCAGCGGACGCGTCAGCCGCTGATGGCTGCAGCGGAAAAGCAGGTTTTTCAGACTGTCGATCATGCGGTCGTTACTCCTTCCTGTTAAGTACGGTAAAGGCGCCAATTCTCTTGCTCGCGGCAAAAAGTCGTGGCATGTCGAATCGAATGTTGCCCGGCCGCACGTTACAGTTGTTACTTTTGCAGAGCGCTTCAAAGCCCTGCCGGTCCGGACCAGTTTATCGTAGGCGCGGTCGGCGGATGCCACTATAATTCACAACATGCCGAGCGCTCCACGAATTTGCGCCGCCGCCATCGCCCTCTCGATCGCACTGGCTGCGCCGTCCTCGAAGCGCACGGCGGACGGCAAACTCTGGACCACCCGCAATCTCGACGTCCCCGGTGACGGCTCCTACTGCTACGACAATGCGGAGGCGAACTGCCGCCAGTATGGACGACTCTACACGTGGGAGGCGGCACAGCGCGCCTGCCGTGCGCTGGGAGATGGATGGTGTCTTCCCTCCAACGACGAATGGCGCGACCTTGCCAGGCACTACGGCGGGTTGCTCGAAGAGTCGGAGCAGGCGGGCAAAGCGACATATCAGGCGCTCCGCACTGGCGGAAGTTCGGGGTTGGATGTCCTGCTCGGCGGTGGACGCAATGTGGATGGGCAGTACGCTCGTTTGGATGCTCACGGGTTCTATTGGACGGCCTCGGAAACCGATGACGGGCACGCCTGGCTTTACAATTTCGGGAAAGGAATGCTTGCTCTCAACCGCCATCGCGATGGGGAGAAGCAGCGTGCGTTCTCGGTGCGATGCGTACATGAATGACGGCATAGTAGTGAATATCACTACGCACCCGAGGGCCGTATGAACAAAGCAATCTCAGCCGCTGAAGCCAACCGCCGGTTCTCGGAGCTATTGCGAATCGTAAAAAGAGGCCGCAGCGTGATTGTGACGAGTCACGGGACGCCCGTGGCCAAAATCATGCCCGTGGCGGAGGACGAACGCATGATGGGGAAAGCGCGCTCTGCTCTGTTTGCCCGTCTCCGTAAGGAGCGAGCGGTTGATGTCGGCCGGTGGACCCGGGATGAGCTGTACGACGACCAATGAAGGTCGCTCTGGACACGAACATTCTGGCCTATGCCGAGGGTGCCAACGGGGCGGCGATGCGCGAGCGGGCCCTGGACCTGATGCAACGAATATCGCCTGACTCGATTGTATTGCCAGTTGAGATTCAACGTACTCGTGCGAAAGGTCAAGCGGCGGCCGGTACGAGCTCGGGAAGCTGTCTTAAGCTGGCGCGATGCATATGCCACGGTTGAGACGTCGTCGAGTGTGATGGCAAACGCGATGGACCTGGCTGCCAATCATGACCTTTCGATTTGGGATTCGGTTGTGCTGGCCGCCGCCGCAGAAGCAGAGTGCCGGCTGCTTCTATCGGAGGACCTTCAAGAGGGGTTCACCTGGCGCGGGGTGGCGGAACCAACCCGTTTTCGGTGAAACCTCACTCACTCTTGGCGGCGATCCTGAGAGATCCAACGGAGTAAGTGCTTAGATGCGAGGCGGACCGATTGTGGGATCCAGATCCGCTAACCTAATTAACGCTGAACGGCGGGGGTCGGGCCGGTGGGATTGGCGAGTTGTACTTGAACTGGCGGGAATCCGACGATTTCGTATGTCCCTGAGGCGATCTCGAGTCCGGCTTCGTCGAACATTTCGAGAAGTTCGCGGGTCATTTTATCTTTCAGGTTGCGGACGCGGGAGTCGGCGGTGATAAATCGAAGGCTCAGTTCCAGCCAGTTGTCGGTGAGTCTCCAGAACACCCGAGGTTCGAGTTCGGTGCGGCGCAGAAAATAGCGCCGCTCCAATTCGCGGAGTGAGTCCTCACTCATTTCAGAAATCGAGACGGTCTGGCGCCGCGCTACGTCGAGCAGGATCTCTTCGGCGCGGCGGCGGTCCGCGGAGTAGGATACGCCGATACGCATTTCCTCCCAGATGTACGGAAAGTCGCGCGAGTAGTTGTACACGGGCTCGTCGAAGATCTTGTCGTTCGTCACGGTCACAATGCGGCCGGTGTACTGGCGGGCCATTACCCACATGCCGGGAGCCTCGGTCTGGGTGGCCGGGGGCTGGCCCATTTCCATGATGGTGGTCTGGATGAATCCGAGCGCGATCACGTCGCCACGCACTCCGCCCATCTTGATGCGCTCGCCGACGTTGAAGGTCTTGCCGCGCAACAGGACGAAGTACGCCGCGACAGCAGTGACGACGCGCTGGAGAGCGAACGCGAGCCCGGCGCTGATCAATCCGAGGAATGTGGCCAGACGGGTCGGGTCGTCAAACCAGATGGAGACGACGCCGATGATCTGGATGATGGCGGTTCCGAGTTGAATCGCCTGCCGGGTCCAGAATTCGGCCTTCTTGCCGGTCCGGTCTGCGATCAAGCGACGGGCAATGAATCGCAACAGGTGACTCACGCCCCACAAGATCAGCAGGAACACGATGGTGAACAGAAGTTTCCTTCCATTTTCGGCATTCACGCCGACCAGCCGGATGCCGAACAGTTGCACCGCACCGTGGGGACCAACGAATTGAAGCATAGATGCAGGGTTGCCGCAGCAATCCTGACGGTAGGACGAAAGTGAATCCGCGCTGTTTCAATGGAAAGGGCTGAGGCAGGTTACTTACCGATACAGAAGGTGGAGAAGATCCGGTTCAGGATGTCATCGGCGGTGGTGGCTCCGGTGATGGAATCGATGGGGCCGAGCGCGGCGTAGAGATCGAGCAGGAGCATCTCGTGCGGGATGAAGTTCTCCACGGCGGCTCGCGCGTGATCGAGCGCTTCCACGGATTCGCGAAGCAGGCGTTCGTGCCGCAGACTGGTTATGAACCCGGGCTCCTGGGCGGCCTCGCCCGAAGGGTTCACAGAGGCCAGGATGAGCTGGCGCAACTCCGGGACGCCGCTACCGGTGGCGGCGCTGACGACTGCATCCGGCTCACATACCGCTACGCTCTCGAGGTCGGATTTGTTGCCGACCACGAGCGTGCGTCCGTGCGAACGGGCGGCGTCGATGATGGCCTGGTCGTCGGGCGTGAAGGGGGCTGAGAGGTCGACAACCGCCAGAGTCAGATCCGCATCGGCCATGGCGCGCCTGCTGCGTTCGATACCGAGGGACTCCACCATATCCTGACCGGAGCGGATGCCGGCGGTGTCGATGAACTTGATGGGGATACCGTCGATGGCCGCAACCTCGGAGACGAGATCGCGCGTGGTGCCGGGAATCTCGGTAACGATCGCACGGTCCTGCTGCAACAAGGAGTTGAACAGGCTGCTCTTGCCGACGTTGGGCCGTCCGACAATGGCGAGGCTGAAGCCTTCGTGCACGAGTTTGCCAAAGGCGAAACTGGCGATCAGTTGGGAGAGCCCGTCCCGAATGCGCGCGATGCGATCGAGAATGTCGGATGCGGGTGCGACATCCACGTCGTTGTCGGCGAAATCGATGCCTGCCTCGAGGAGCGCGACTAATTCCAGCAACTGTTCCTTGACGGGCCGGATGCGCCGCGATACGGAACCCTCCACCTGCTGTGCGGCGATGCGCGCCTGGTACAGCGTTGTCGCTTCGATGAGATCGCGAGCCGCCTCGGCCTGCGGCAGATCGATACGGCCGTTCAGAAAAGCGCGCAAGGTGAACTCGCCGGGTTCGGCGAGACGCGCGCCCGCGGCGCAAGCCTGTTCCAGGCAGTAGCGCAGCACGACGGGAGAGCCATGACAGGCAATCTCAACGACGTCTTCAGCGGTGTAGGATCGCGGCGCGGCGAACCAGGTGACGACCACCTGATCGACGGTCTGTCCCTCGGCGTCCGGCAGGCCGGCCAGAGCCGCGGACCACGGCTGCCAGGAAGGTGGAGACGGGAACCGGAGAATGTTTCCGGCGATCTCGCGCGCACCGGTTCCCGAGAGTCGCACGATTCCGATTCCGCCGCGCCCCGCTGGAGTGGAGATGGCGGCAATCGTATCTTTCAGTTGCAGGGGTTACGGTCTCCGGCCAGGGCCGCCGCCGTGCCGTGGTGGGGGGCGCCGTCCGCGGTCGCCACCGCGGTCGCGACGGTCTCCTCCACGATCGACTCCGCGATCGCGATCGCCGAAGCGTGAGCCGCCGCCACCGCTCGATCTGGGCGGGGGTGGAATCCGCGGCGGCGGAAGTTCTTTCATATCCGCTGGAACGATGACCACCTGACGGTGCGGAGCCATGCCGACGCTCTCGCTGCGCACAGCGGTTTCGTTCCGCAACGCGAGATGGATAATGCGGCGCTCGCGGCTGTTCATGGGGCTGAAGTGGAACGGCACCCGGGTCTTCTTCACCTTCTCGGCCGCGGTGATGGCGCTCAAACGCAGTTCCTCGATCCGGAGCGCGCGATGGTCGTTTGCATCGAAGCACAACAACGAATGCTCGTCGGAGGAGAGCCGCAGATACTCACTGGTCAA
This sequence comes from uncultured Acidobacteriota bacterium, assembly GCA_963720745.1. Lineage (GTDB taxonomy): Bacteria > Acidobacteriota > Terriglobia > Bryobacterales > Bryobacteraceae > TMP-7. Next base: position 1,037,038 of record CAVRGO010000001.1, on the reverse strand, counting down.
TTGCTCCAGAGCGAGCAGCAACTCAGCCTTGTTTTCGAGGAGCATTTCGACATCCAACCCGCGAAACTGCACGATGATGTCGGGGGTTTCAAAATCCGAAAAGGCGTTATCGCCCGATTCGATAGTGTAATGCAGTTCGAGGCGGGATGCGCCGATGATTTTGCGAAGAAACGCGTCAATCTTCGGGCCCGTTTCCTCAACCGTGTATTTCGCGCTCACCGATTATGTCCTGACCTTCGTCTTCTTTGGAACCGGCTTGACGTCAATCACGGGGGTCGGCATGGCTTTGTTCGTGAGCCACTGCTGCACGATGCCAACCAAGTTGCCGGTCAACCAGTATAACACCAGGCCCGAGGACTGGTAGTAGAACATGAAGCCCAAGGCGAGCGGCATGAACATCATCATCTTCTGCTGCGCCGGATCCATACCGGGCGATGCCGGGGTCATGCGCTGCATGAAGAACTGGGTAACGATGAGGATCACGGGCAGCAGGCGGATGGGCAACGTCTCGGGCCTGGAGAGGTCGTTCACCCAGAGCCAGTGGGCACCGCGCAATTCGATGGCGACGGTGAGCGCGGTGTAGAAGGCGATAAAGAACGGGAGTTGCAGGACCATGGGCAGGCAGCCGCCCAGCGGATTCACGCCGTGCCTCTTGTACAGGTCCATCGTTTCCTGGTTCTTTTCGGCCTGCTTCGGATCGCGCAGCGAGAGACTCTTGTACTTGGCGTTGATGGCCGCAATCTGCGGCTGCAGCGCCTGCATCTTCTTTGCCGATTTCATGCTCGACAAACGCAGCGGAAGCGTGAGCATGTTGATTGCGATGGTCACCAGGACGATGGCCCAGCCGTAGTTGTGGCTGATATGGTCGTTCACCCAGTTCAGCACCAGGAAAAGCGGTTTGGCGAGGAAGCCGAACCAGCGGCCCCAATCGATGAGCGCTTCCAGTTTGGGGTCCACCGCTTTCAGAATGTCGGTGTCCTTGGGGCCAACAAACAGGGAGAAGCGGTTGACGCCTTCGCCACCAACTTCGACGCCCACGAACCGCTCGGTCTTGTCGGCGCCGCCGTAGGGCAGCATATCCGCGACGGTACGGAGTTCGGTGGCGCCGGAGCCGGAGGGCAAGAACACGGCAGTAAAGTACGGGTCCTCGATCCCCTCGAAATCATAGGCGCCGGAAACAGTGACCGGCCCGTTTTTGGCGTCGCTGGCCGATTTCGTGTACATGTGGCCCTCAGAGGTGCTGTAGTAAACGGCGCGCCCAACCGAAGGAGCATTGTGAACGCTGGGATCGCCAAAGCCTCCGCGCCACACCAGAAAGTGGGGCAGCGTACTTCCTTGCGAGACCACCTCGGACAGCGCTTGGGAGCGGTAACTATTCGATCCGAAACTGAACGTTTTCCGGACGGTGGTCTGGCCATCGGAGTACTGATATTCGATGCCCAAGCCGTCGGGAGTCGGCTTGGCCGCGTAGAGGACCGAGTTCGGGTCGAAGGCCGGCTTGCGATCCTTGAACTCGATGGACATGGGCAGGGGGACTTTGGCGGCGCCCGCAGGGTTCACGAGCTCCAGCGGTTTGTCCTGAAAATCCTTGTACTTCTTCAGCATCCAGCTCTTCACCACGGCGCCGCGATTGGAGAAGACGATGTGATAGACCCGGGTGTCGACGGTGAACGTCTCTTCCTGTTGGGCCTGGACCGCCTGCGCCTGGGCTGCGGCCTCGGCGGGTTTAGATGGAGTTACCGGCGCTGTTTTCACCGCAGGTTGAGAAGGCGGAGCGGGGGGCTTGGTGACCTCTGCGGCCTTTTGCGGCGTGACGTTGGGGCTGCCCTTCGGCGCCGGCGCCGGTTTGTACACGTAGGGCGTTATGAACAAAACCAGGAACATCAGGACGAAGGCGATCAGAAGGCGCGCCTCCATCGGGAATGGTTTCTTGTCGCCGGGGTTCGGAGATATCGGATCAGGCATTTCAGCTCGGAGGAGTGCTCGGTCTAGCGGACGGGATCGAACCCTCCCGCATGGAACGGGTGACAGCGCAGCAATCTGCGGATACCGAGCCAGACACCGTGGGCGGCGCCATACTTGCTGACTGCATCCAGCATGTATTCCGAGCAGGTCGGATAGTAGCGGCAGGCAGAGGGCAGCAGCGGGGAGACCCAACGCTTGTAGGCTCGCAGTACCGCGATTACTGTACCTTGCATCTATTTATCAATTTTCGCACTTCGCTTCGTACCTCGGCGAAGGGTGCGCCGAGGACGGCACGGCGCGGGTTCACGACGATATCCCACTGGGCGGGAATCATCGGCAGATCCAACCGCAAGGCTTCGCGCATGCGCCTTCGGATTCGATTCCGGACGACCGCTTTGCCGAGGGCGCGTGGAACGGTGAGGCCGATACGCGCACCAGTGGAACGGGACGGCTCTGCGGTATCGAGACAAAAGGCGGCGAACAAACGAGTCGAGAACCTGACACCCTGGTCGTAGACGATACGGAACCGGGCCGAGGCCAGGATGCGGCTCGACTTCGAAAAGGGCCTGCACGTCGAGGGATCCCCGCCGGCGCGGGCTGAGTTATTGGACGGCTTTAGTGGCCCGGACGGCGCGCTCATCACTCACCGTCAGCTTCCAGCGTCCTTTGGCCCGGCGGCGCGAAAGCACTGCCTGACCGTCTTTGGATTTCATACGCGCCCGGAAACCGTGCACCTTGGCGCGGCGGCGGTTGTTCGGTTGAAAAGTTCTCTTGGGCATTGTTTTAGTGGATTACCCGGGCTGTCGAACCGCGCCGGGGCGCTAGGTGGACGCAAGTGTCCCAGGGTCGAAATTTCAGTATAGGGGGGTGAGGGCGGCGGCGTCAAACCGAGGAAAATGTCCCCGCCTTGGTAATAATCTATCAGCCTGTACCCGGGTTTCCGGAGCGGGTGCGGTGAGGACCAGCCCGCGGAGCGCCGATGATGCCCGTTAATCGTTAACGCCGCAGCGCGTTCGATCGGGAACGAGAGAGTGCAATAGCGAAGGCTCCGATCAAAAAGGAAGCAAGGAGGATTACAGATGACGGCTCAGGAACTGGTGTGAGTATGGCCAAGCCTTTGTAAACACGTTCACCGTTATACGAAGACTTAAGAATATCGATGTTTGCCAGGATTCTGTTGTGGTTGTCGATCGCATAAAACAGATCTGGCAACACATACAGGTCGCCAGGCAATGGAAGGATAGTGTATGGAATGTCGGCGAGACTCTCACCGTTTGGGGTCGAGGAAATAATGGGATCGTAGTCTACTCCTGCAACCATAACGCCGAAATCATTAATGTCAAACACGGTCCAGGGATTATCGTTATAGCAGCAGCCCAACTTCCCGTTCTTGAATACAAAGTCCCCGTCGATGTCGTTTGGACCGCCCACACTACCAATTATGGTTCCAGATGGATCGCTGTCTCTGATCCACCAACCGAAGTCTCCCGTTCGACCATCCAGGAGTGGCCCGTAGAACTCCGTAAACGCCTTTTGTGTCAGCCCGGCAGTCTCGGCCGCGGTCGGCGTCCGTCTGATGGCCTGGACATCGCAGGGGTCGTAACTTCCTCCGCAAGGTCGGGCCGTGAAGACGAAGTCCCCGAAGGCAGGCAGGGATAAACAGAGCAGAAGCAACAATCGCATAAATCCTTTCAACGAAGGGAATTTCCTGTTCCGCGGGGTTCCGTCGGCGAGGTGACCCAGGATTCGAAGCTGACGTCACACGTTACTTTTATCTGTCCGGGCGCAGAATACAGCTATTGGCGGATCCGTGTCAATGGTTTTCTGACGTGGGTTGACGTGGGTGAAATCTCCTCGCAACGACGGGTCAGCCCTCCTTCGTTCACTCGAAACCGTGACGATCACATCGAATTCAGGCTGTCGTTTTAGTGCCGTTCACGTCGATCAGGGAACAGGGTCCACACGCCGTTCGTGTGCCACCCGAACCCTCGGCCGGAGCCGGTATTCTGGCCAGGGGAATACACGCCCGTGTGTTACGATCATCTGAGACCGACCGTCTTAGTAGACCTAAACGTTCATTAATCCGGCCAGGAAAGGATGTTCCAAGACGTGAAGGACCACAAAGATCCAACCCAACCAGATTCGAACGCCGGCGAACGATCCGCGAAGGGATTTTCCCGGCGCGGCTTCCTTCGAGGTGTCAGTATCAGCGGCGGTGCGCTGACTACCGGCATCCTTCAGAGCGAGGCCGAGGCGGCGGAAACTTCGGGAACTGGCAGCGTCCAGGGGCCCGGGGAAGTGCCGATTACGCTGACAATCAACGGCAAACCTATGAAGGTGAGCGTCGAGCCGCGGATGACGCTGCTTGACACTCTGCGCGACAAACTCGACCATACCGCTGCAAAAAGGGTTTGTGACCGCGGCACGTGCGGCGCTTGCTCGGTCATTATGGACAACAAGGTGGTGTATGCGTGCACGGTGCTCGCCATCGATGCGCAAGGCAAGCAGATCCAGACCCTCGAGGGGATTTCTTCGGAAAGCAAGCCCCATCCGGTAACAAAGGCGTTCGTGGACAACGATGCGCAACAGTGCGGCTACTGCACGCCGGGGTTCGTGATGGCCACCGTGAATTTCCTGGCGCATCATCCGAACCCGACAGAAGAGCAGGTGAAGCACGGGCTAGGCGGGAACCTGTGCCGTTGCGGTACCTATATGGGAATCCGCAAGGCGGCCCTGGAAGCAGCCAAGAGCATGGGAGGTAAGAATGCCTGATTATAGCTGGCCTCCGATGAATAAGCGGCGGGTGATGGGACAGCGCATCAGCCGCGTCGACGGGATCGCGAAATCGAGCGGGCGAGCGAAGTACAATTCCGATCTGAACCCGCCCGGTCTGTTGTTCGCGGTGTTTCTGACTAGTCCGCACGCTCACGCTCGGGTGACGACCATCGACACCGGTGCGGCCGAGAAATCGCCGGGCGTGACGGCGGTCCGGGTAATCAACGGAGCGGGCAAGGAACTGCAATGGGCGGGGCAGGAGATCGCCGTGGTCGCCGCCACGACGGAACTGCAGGCTCGCGATGCGGTTCGCAAGATCAAGGTCGACTACGAAGTTCTGCCGCACCTGGTGGACGAACAGGACTTGAGCAAGGTAGGCAGCAACGCCAAACCGGCCGGCGAAGTTACGACCGGCGACCCCGAGAAGGCGTTCCAGGAAGCCGATGTTACCAGCGAAGGCACCTACGGCATCCCGGTAATCACGCACTGCTGCCTGGAATCGCACGGGCAGGTTGTGGAATGGAAGGGCGATCATGTCAATTACTTCCCCTCCACGCAAAACGTGTCGGCGATCGGCGCGGAACTGGCGCGCTCGATCAAGGTTCCGGTGGCGAACGTCCACACGCATCAGGACCACATGGGAGGCGGATTCGGCAGCAAATTCCCGTCCGACCTGTGGGGAACCGAATGCGCGGAGTTGTCCAAAGCGAGTGGCGGGAAACCGGTGAAGCTGTTCCTCGATCGGGCGCAGGAATTGACGATTGCCGGAAACCGGCCTTCGGTGTACGCGGAGATCAAACTCGCCGCGAAGAAGGACGGGACGCTCACTGTCTGGCAGTCGAAGAGTTGGGCCACGGGCGGACTGACCGGCGGGAATCTAAACGCAGACCAGATGCCGTATGTCTACCGCAACGTCGCGAACCGCAAGATCAACCACACGGCGGTGTCGATCAATGCGGGCTCCGCGCGCGCGTGGCGCGCTCCGAACAACCAGCAACTCTCGTACGTCACCTGTTCGGCGCTCGAGGATCTTGCGGCGAAGCTGAACATGGATGCGCTCGACTTCTTCCTGAAGAACGTCGATCTCACTGTACGGCCGGAAGTATACAAATACCAACTGGAGAAGGGCGCCGAGATTATCGGGTGGAAGAAGCTGTGGCACGCGCGCGGCGATTCCGGCAAAGGGCCGATCAAGCGCGGGCTCGGGATCGGCGTCAACATGTGGGGCGGGCTCGGGCACGATTCGAAGTGCAAGACCACGATCCACAACGACGGCAGCATCGAAATCGAGATCGGCACGCAGGACCTGGGTGTCGGCACCCGCACGGCGATCCTTCAGGTGGCCGCGGAAACATTCGGGCTGCCGATGTCGGCGATCAAGTTGAAGATCGGCGATAACAGCTATCCGCCTTCGGGCGCATCAGGTGGGTCGACGACGATCGGCGGCGTCAGCGCGTCGACCCGCAAGTCGACCGTGAATGCGCTGAACAAGCTGTATGAGACGGTGGCGCCGGCGCTCGGCACCACACCCGAGAATCTGGAAGCGGTGGACCGCCGCATTCAGGTGAAGGGGAACGCCTCGAAGAGCCTGACGTGGCAGGCGGCGTGCGCGAAACTCGGCGTCAACAAAATCGAGGAAATGGGCGAGAACGTCAGCCGCACGGCTGCGAGGGAAGGTTTGATCTCGCAGGGCGCGGCGGGCGTTCAGATGGCCGACGTTTCGGTGGACGTCGAAACCGGCATCGTGAAACTGAACCGGTTGGTTGCGGTTCAGGATTGCGGGCTGGTGGTGAATCCGAAGACGGCTGAGAGCCAGGTGTTGGGCGCGTGCATCATGAGCACGTGCGCGGCCCTGATGGAAGAACGCATCATGGACCAGCAGATCGGCCGTGTGCTGAATGCCGATATGGAGTTCTACAAACTGTCGGGCATTGCGGACATCGGCGAGATCATCGTCCACATGGACATTCGCCCGGAGATGGACAAGCGCGGTGTTATCGGGCTGGGTGAACCGCCTGCTATCGGCGGCATTGCAGCCATCGGAAACGCGGTGGCGAACGCGATCGGCGTTCGCGTGCCGGACGTACCGGTTACCGCCAATCGGGTGCTGGCAGCACTGGCAAGGAGGACTGCGTAATGGAAGCCTTTTCGTACGCGAATCCGGCGACTCTCGCCGAGGCTACCAAACTCCTCGGGTCGAGCTGGGACGAAGCCCAGGTACTCGCGGGCGGCACCGACCTCATCAGCCTGATGAAGGATTACGTCGCCTCTCCGAAGACAGTCGTGAATATCAAGAGCATCAAGGAACTGCGGGGGATCGGGCCGGCGAAAGGCGGATTGCGGATCGGCGCGACGGCGACTCTCGACGAGATGTCGTCGAGCGCGGCGTTGCGCGCGTACCCGTCGATTCACACCGCAGTACTCGGCATCACGAGCCCGCAGATCCGCAACATGGGAACCGCGGGCGGCGACCTGTGCCAGAGGCCGCGCTGCTGGTACTTCCGCAATGGCTACGGACTGCTTGCCATGAAGGACGGCAAGAGCCTGGTGCCGGGGGGCGAGAACCAGTATCACGCCATTTTCGGCGGAGGTCCGGCGTATTTCGTGTCGGCGTCGAGCCTTGGCCCGCCGCTAATCGCGTTGGGAGCCAAGGTGGTGCTGCATTCGCCTTCGGGGCCCCGCACGGTGGAGGCCGCTGAGTTCTTCGTCGCTCCAAAGGACGAGGACACCCGGGAAATCGATCTGAAGCCGAACGAGATCCTGACAGAGATTCTTGTTCCATCGGCGGCAGGTATCAAGAATGCCACGTATGAGATCCGGCAGCGGGAGGCTATCGACTGGCCGCTCGTGACAGCTTCGGTTGCGCTGAAGATGGCCGGAACGAAAGTGTCGAGCGCGAAGGTGGTGCTCGGGCATGTGGCGCCGACGCCGTGGGTGGCGGAGAAGGCCGAGCAGTACCTGTCCGGCAAGACCATTGACGAAGCGACGGCGGAAGAGGCCGGCAAGATGGCCGTCGAAGGCGCGCAACCGCTGAGCCAGAACGAGTACAAAGTCACGCTCGCGAAAGTAGCGGTAAAACGGGCGCTGCTGGCGGCGGCCGGAAAGGCATAGAGTATGGAACGCTCATCTCTCGCACGCATCGACGACGACCGTTGTCAAAGCCTGCGCTGGAAGGGCATGTACATCCAGAGCGAGGTGGACCCAAATGTCGGCCATTCGAACGATGGCCTGTTCTGGTGCCACCATACCTCGAACTGTCTGGGTCCCGACGGCAAAGTCGTAGACGACTACGAATGCAACGAGACCCGTAAGTGCTATCAGTCTCTCTAACAGCACGGGAGCCCGCGCTACTCCGGTAGCACGGGCTCTTCGTGTTTTTGCAGGTAACCTTCCGCGCCGGGCGAGGTAATCAGATTCGGAGACCGCGGCTAACCTCGGACGATCTTCGCCGTCCAAAAGCGCGGTTGCAGGAGGAATCATGAATTTGAGAACGGTCGCGTGCCTCACGGTGGTGTTCGCAGGCTCGGCGCTGGCGCAAACCCCCGAGCTTCGGTGCAACGAGAACGATCAGGAACGGGACGGCAGGGCACGGTCCTGCGAAATGCGCGAGCAGACGATCGCGTACCCTGGACAACTCACGATCGACGGGCAGCAGAACGGCGGTGTTTCGGTGCGGGGCTGGAACCGATCGGACGTGTTGGTGCGGATGAAAGTGCAGACCGGCGCGCCGACCGATGCCGATGCGCGCTCGCTCGCTTCGCAGGTTCGGGCCAACATCGGTGCTGGAAAGATATCGGCGGACGGCCCGGAGTCGCGGGATAACCAGTGGTGGTCCGTGAGTTATGAGGTATTCGTTCCCCAGTCGGCGAACGTTGACGCGCGAACCCACAACGGCGGCATCAACATTCAGGATATTCACGGCAAAGTGGGATTCTCGGCCGTAAACGGGGGGATCCACCTGGCGCGCGTCAGCGGCGACCTCCACGGTAAGACCGTGAACGGCGGGCTGCACATTCAACTCTCGGGCAATCGCTGGGATGGTGACGGGCTGGACGTCGCGACGACGAATGGCGGCGTGCATCTTGAAGTGCCGGCCAACTACTCGGCGCGGCTGGAGACTTCGACGGTCAACGGCGGCATGCACGCGGATTATCCGCTGACCGTGACCGGCAAAATCGGGAAGAGCATCTCCGCGACGCTCGGTTCAGGTGGTGCCACATTGAAAGTGGCGACAACCAACGGCGGCGTCCACATCAGCCAGATCTGAATACCGGCACGGCGCCGGCGCTACTCCTCGACGTCCACCTGCTGTTTCGTCGTGGCCGACGCCGTTCCCTTCCTCGCCCGCACCTCGATGTTCCACTTGCCTTCCATCATGAACTTCGGCTTGGCCTGATAGACGCCGGGCTTCAGTTGCGCCGCTGCGAACTTGGTTTCACCGTGATCCATGTCGACCATTGTGAGCACCACTTCCACGTCGGCTCCGGATACAGGCTTGCCCGCGGCGTCGTCGATGGTGACGTTGACGGGCACCGGCCGCTGGGCTTTCAGATCGGCTTGTGGCTTGACGGAGATTTTCCAGTCAGCGGCCTGAGCGAGGGACAGCAGGGCGGCGGCCGCGGAGAGAAGTAGGATTCGTCGTATCACCGATCGATTATAACCGCGGTGCTCAGCCAGCCGCCGTTGCCGCCACGCTCGCATCTTCGATGTAGAGCACGAGTATGTACCAGATGAGCGTCAGGAGCAGGGCAGATCGGAGCGGCTCGACGCCGAAGGCGCCGCCGGCGAGGTCCACCTGCGAGCGTTCGGCTGCGCGCGAACCGAATGCGCTGGGAAATTCGGGCACGGCCACGGGGGCATTGCCGCCGGCGCGAAGTTCGAAGGTGCGGCCGAGTGGGCGAGGCTGTGGTCCAGACCAGCCCGGCTAATCCGTTCGGAGGGAAGGCGGTCAGTACGTTGAGTGTCAATCCGTACGCAGCATACTCGAAAGGGCGGAGGGCGCAATCCGCTGATAGAGTACAGAGGATATGGGGATCATCAATCGGGATTGGATGCCGCCGTGTTCGATGAAGCGGATCGTCTGCCACTGGACCGCCGGGCAGCACCGTGCCAGCGACGAGGACCGCCAGCACTACCACATTCTTGTCGAGAGCGACGGGAAACTGATCCGCGGAGTTCGTTCCATCGCGGATAACGTGAGCACCGCGGACGGCGTGTACGCGGCCCACACGCTCGGGTTCAACACGGGCTCCATCGGTATCTCCGCGTGCTGCATGTCGGGAGCGATAGAACGTCCATTCAGCGGCGGCACCTGTCCGATGACGCGCAAGCAGTGGGAGACGCTGGCGCAGGTGGCGGCGGAACTCGCGCAGTTCTACCGCATTCCGGTTTCGCCGACCACGGTGCTCGGGCATGGGGAAGTGGAAGTCAACTGCGGGAAACCGCAAAAACAGAAGTGGGACCCGATGATTTTGCCAAGGAGCCCGACGCTCAGCCGCCTGGAGGTGGGGACGATGTTCCGGGCCATGGTTCAGAATTTCATCGACGGTCCGGGCCTGGAAGAGCAGATTGCGACGGTACAGGTGGTATTTCACGGGCGCGATCTGGGGCGGCTTCCGGTGGCGAACGGCGGCGCTTTCACACGGTCCGGCGATGTCGCGAAGCTCGCCGGTTGGACACTCGAGCGCTTCGATGACGACGAGGCGGTATTCCGGATTGGCGGCTCTTCGAAGACATTTGCGGGGATCCTGGTGGAGAGCGAAAGCTACGTCGATTCCGCGGAGGTGGCTCGCGAACTCGGGCTGACGATTCGGTGGGACGATGCGACGGACACGCTGATCATCGAATGATCCGAACGGCCCGGCGCGACTGGTAACATAGAAGTAGATCCTCCATGAAATTCGGCGTCGTAGTGTTTCCTGGCAGCAACTGCGATCACGACTGCTGGTACGCCGCCTCCGCGAATCTCGGCTATCCGACAGACATGATTTGGCATGACTCGTCGTCACTCGGCGATGTCGATGCCGTCATTCTGCCCGGCGGATTCTCGTATGGCGACTATCTGCGGTGTGGCGCGATCGCGAAGTTCTCGCCCGTCATGTCGGCCGTGAAGAAGTTCGCGGCGGAAGGCGGGTTGGTGGTTGGCGTGTGCAACGGATTTCAGATCCTGGTGGAAAGCGGGATGCTTCCTGGAGCCTTGCTCCAGAACCGCGATTTGAAGTTCATCTGCCGGCAGGTGGAGCTGCAAGTGGAGACGACGAAGTCGCCATTCACCGGCGAGGCCAAACCCGGGCAGGTACTCCGGATGCCGATCGCGCATGGCGAGGGCTGTTACTACGCCGATGAGAAGACACTCGACCAACTCGAGGCCGAGGACCGCGTCGTGTTCCGTTACGTGAACAATCCGAACGGCTCGCTTCGCGACATCGCGGGAATTCTGAACGAGGGACGGAACGTCATGGGAATGATGCCGCATCCGGATCGCGCCTGCGATCCGCTGATGGGCTCCACCGACGGCCGCACCGTTCTGTTGTCCATGGCGCATTCGTTAGCTGCCACCGTCAAATGAGCGCAATCACACCCGACCTGGTCGCCCAGCACCAACTCACGCCGGACGAGTACGACAAAATTGTTTCCCTGCTCGGCGGAAGAGAACCCACCTACACCGAACTCGGGATCTTCAGTGTGATGTGGAGCGAGCACTGCTCCTACAAAAGTTCCCGGCTGCATCTGAAGAAGTTGCCGACGCACGGCCAGCGTGTGCTGGTCGGTCCCGGCGAGAACGCGGGCATTATCGATATCGGGGACGGTTATGCGATCGCATTCAAGATCGAATCGCACAATCACCCGAGCTTTATCGAGCCGTTTCAAGGCGCGGCAACGGGCGTCGGCGGCATCCTTCGGGACATCTTCACGATGGGTGCGCGTCCCATTGCCGTGATGGATGCGCTGCGATTCGGGCCGCTGGACGATCCGGAGAACGGGGCGCGGAATCGCCGCATTCTCGAAGGGGTCGTGTCGGGTATTGCTCACTACGGTAACTGCTTCGGTGTGCCAACGGTGGGAGGCGAGTGTGTGTTCGAGCCGTCGTACTCCGGCAACCCGCTGGTGAACGTGTTCGCACTCGGAATATTCAAACAAGACGAGATCTTTTACGGACGGGCGGCGGGCGTTGGCAATCCGGTAATTTACGTTGGCGCGAAGACCGGGCGTGACGGTGTGCACGGCGCGACGATGGCCTCGGCGGAATTCACCGAGGAATCGAAGCAGAAGCGGCCGAACGTTCAGGTGGGCGATCCGTTCCTCGAGAAACTGCTGCTGGAAGCCTGTCTCGAAGCGATGAAGACCGGGGCTATTGTCGGCATCCAGGATATGGGCGCGGCAGGGCTGACGTGTTCGACGTGCGAGATGGGAAGCCGTGCGGGCACCGGCGTCGAAATCGACCTGATGCACGTACCGCAGCGCGAATCCGGAATGTCGCCGTACGAGATCATGCTTTCCGAATCGCAGGAACGCATGCTGCTGGTGGCCGAGAAGGGTCGCGAAGAAGAGGTTTTCTCGGTGTTCCGGAAGTGGGGTCTGGATGCCGTGACCATCGGCACCGTCACCGGGAACGGAATGCTGCGCGTGCAGGATCACGGGAAAGTGGTTGCGGAGATTCCGAACCGGGCTCTGGCCGATGAAGCGCCGTTGTACAACCGGCCGTACACTTCTCCACGGCAACTCGCTCCGCTGGAGGGGCCGGAGTTTGCGAGCGCGGGCCTCGACCAGGATCTTGTGAATCTGCTGGCTTCCGGCGACATCTGCTCGAAGCGATGGATTTGGGAGCAATACGACTACATGGTTCGGACGAACACCACCATCGGTCCGGGCGGTGATGCCGCTGTCGTCCGCATCAAGGAAACAGGAACCAGCGTTGCCATGTCACTGGACGGGAACGGGAGGTTCTCGGCTCTCGATCCACGCCAAGCCGCGAAGCTGCTGGTAGCCGAGTGCTGCCGGAACCTTTCCGCAGTCGGGGCGAAGCCGGTTGCGGCGACAAACAATCTGAACTTCGGGAATCCCGAGCGCCCGGAGATTATGGCGCAATTGGTGGAAACCATCGAGGGGATGGCCGAGGCGTGCGCGTTCTTCGAGACGCCGATCACCGGCGGGAACGTCAGCCTGTACAACGAGACACTCGGGGGGGCGGTGTTTCCGAGCCCCGTGCTCGGGATTGTCGGAATCCTGCCGACGCGCAACCCGGTGACGATCCCGTTCAAGAATGCCGACCGCACGATCATTTTGTTGGGCGGGTTCGGCAGGCCGGATCTCGTTCAATTCGGCGGGACGCAGTACGCGAAGCAGATTCTGAAGACGATGTGGGGTCTGCCGCCGGCGATTGATATGGAATACGAGAAGCGCGTCCAACAGGCCATTCGCGACATCATAAAAGAGGGCTACATCGAATCCTCGCACGATGTGTCGGACGGGGGTCTGGCAGTTGCGCTCGCGGAATGTACGTTTGGCGGTGTTGGCGCGAGGGTCGAACTCGAGTGGGATGTTCGGCCTGAACTTCTGCTGTTTCACGAAGGCCCCTCGCGGATTCTTGTTTCGACCCGTTACCCGGAAGAAGTTAAGAAAGTTGCTCTATTTTATGGGGTCGAAAGCCCGAGAATCGGCAGTACAATGAGGGAGAGATTGCAAATCCGTAACGGTCCGAAGAATTTGATCGATTGCTCTCTCGAAACCCTGCGCCGGAACTGGGACCAGGCGCTTGAAGGTCTGTTGCACCCCGATCATGTTTGACAAGTTCCGCGAAGAATGTGGCGTAGTCGCAATCTATGGCCATCCTGAAGCCGCGAATCTGACGTACCTGGGGCTGTACGCCTTACAGCACCGGGGTCAGGAAAGTGCGGGCATCGCCTCCAGCGACGGACGAATGATCCACTGCTATAAGAGCATGGGTCACGTCGCCGACATTTTCACGCCTTCGGCGCTGTCGAGCTTGCCGGGCGAACTCGCGATCGGGCACACGCGTTATTCCACCGCAGGTGATACGGCATTGCTGAACGCGCAGCCGTTCTCGGTGGCGTGTAACAAGGGCCGTATTGCGGTGGCGCACAACGGCAACATCACGAACGCGCTGGAACTGCGCCGCGAACTGGAACGCGAAGGGTCGATTTTCCAGGCGTCGAGCGATACCGAGGTGGTGCTGCACCTGGTTGCGCGATCGCGGGAGCGGACGCTGGCGGGCGCGCTTCGCGAAGCGCTCTTGCAACTGGAAGGCGCCTTCTCGCTGGTGTTTCTGGCCGAGGACCGTATCATCGTCGCGCGCGATCCGCACGGATTCCGGCCGCTCGCCTTCGGACAGATGGAACTGTCGCAGCATCGAACTGCGTACGTCTTCGCCTCCGAGACCTGCGCGTTCGATCTGATCGATGCCGTGTACTTGAACGACGTCGAGCCGGGCGAGATGGTGATTGTCGGACCCGAAGGCATGACGCGCGAACGCTACACCACTCCGGCCGAGCCGGCCCGGTGCGTATTCGAACACGTCTACTTCTCCCGCCCGGATTCGATTGTGTTTGGACGAGCTGTGCAGGAATCGCGCGAGAACCTGGGACGCCTGCTCGCGCGAGAGTGTCCCGCGGACGCCGATGTTGTTGTCCCGGTGCCCGACTCGGGAGTGGCGGCCTCACTCGGCTTTGCCGAAGAGTCCGGGATTCCGTTCCGGCAGGCCTTGATGCGCAACCATTATGTTGGCCGGACGTTTATCGAGCCGTCGCAGGCGATTCGCGATTTCGGCGTCAAGCTGAAGTTGAATCCGGTGCGCCACCTGCTGGAAGGGAAACGCGTGGTGCTGGTGGACGACTCGATTGTGCGCGGCACCACCAGCCGCAAGATCGTCCGCATGGTGCGGCAGGCGGGCGCGCGCGAGGTACATCTTCGGATCTCGTGCCCGCCGACGATTTCGCCCTGCTTCTACGGTGTGGATACGCCGTCGGAACGCGAGTTGATTGCGGCGAACAATACGGTTGAGGAGATTCGGCGGTTCGTCGAAGCCGACTCGCTGGGATACTTGTCGCTGGGCGCGTTGCGTGAGGCGGTAGCCGATACCGACGCCCAATATTGTTACGCCTGTTATACCGGCAACTATCCCACCGAACTGGTGAATATCGAAGAGCTTCGGACGGCCAAGGTTCGGTAAGAGCCGCGAATGAACACAAATGAATGCAAATGGTTTATTCGCGTGCATTCGCGTTTACTCGCGGCCGATTGATCGCTACAGATTCCCGCGCCGTGCCTGCTCGCGTTCGATCGCCTCGAACAGGGCCTTGAAGTTTCCCTTTCCGAAACTGCGGCTGCCCTTCCGCTGGATGATCTCGTAGAACAACGTCGGGCGATCCTCTACCGGTTTGGTGAAGATCTGCAGCATATATCCTTCGTCGTCGCGATCGACGAGGATGCCGAGTTCGGCGAGAACATCGACCGGCTCGTCGAGCTTTCCAACGCGCCCTTCGAGTTCCGCGTAGTACGTCGTCGGCACTCGAAGGAATTCCACGCCCTGATTTCGCAACCGGGTCACGGTGTCGACGATGTCGTTCGTCGCCATCGCTACGTGCTGCACACCCGGGCCCTTGTAGAACTCCAGGTACTCCTCGATCTGCGATTTCTTCCGCCCCTCGGCCGGCTCGTTGATCGGGAACTTCACACGGCCGTTGCCGTTCGACATCACTTTCGACATGAGCGCGGAATATTCGGTGCTGATGTCGTTGTCGTCGAAGTGCTGGTACAGGCGAAAGCCGAGCACCTCCTCGTAAAACTTTACCCAGCGGTTCATTTCGCCCCACCCGACATTGCCCACCATGTGATCGATATGTAACAAGCCGACGGGGCGCGACACGAGATCGTTTTCCGGCGCGGCTACGAATCCCGGCAGGAATATTCCACGATAGGCGCTACGTTCGACAAACGAGTGGGTCGTCTCACCGTAGGTGGCCACCGAGGAGATCCGTACCTGGCCGTAGTCGTCGCGCAGCACTTCCGGCGGCCGGAGACCCTTGGCGCCCCGCTTCGTCGTCTCGCGATAGGCGGCCTCGGCATCGTCCACCCAAAGTGCGATGTCGTGCACTCCGTCGCCGTGCAACAGGACGTGCGCCGCGATGCCGTGCTCGGGATCGAGCGGAGTGGTGAGTACAAAACGAACTTTGTTTTGCACCAGCACATACGAGGCGCGGTCCCGGACGCCGGTCTCCGGCCCGGCGTACGCCACCAGTTTCATTCCGAATGCCGCGCGATAGAAATAGGCGGCCTGTTTGGCGTTGCCTACATAGAACTCGACATAGTCGGTGCCGTTCAACGGCAGAAAATCCTGCCCCGCGGCGGCCGGCTGTTCGGCTAGCTTTTGCATATTGCCTCCTTCGCGCACACCTTCTTGACGGTATCCAGGAAGATTTGGTTTTCTTCGTCCGTGCCTGTAGAGATGCGAATACAGGCAGGGAGCCCGAAGGCTTTTAGCGGCCGGATGATGATCCCGGAACGCAGCAACTCGACGGTGAGCCTCTGCGCCTGAGCTTCATCGGGGAGCGGGACCATGACGAAATTTGCCTCCGAGGGAACGGGAGAAAAACCGATTTCTCGCAATCCGGACGTAAGGAATCGTAGTCCGCGCGCGTTCAACTCCAGGGAGTGATGCAGGAACTCCTTATCCGAGAGCGCGGCGATGCCGGCCTGCTGCGCCAGCGTGCTCGGCTCGAAAGGCAGCTTCACCTTCAGGAGGTTCGCCACAAGATCCTGGTGCGCAAAGCCGTAGCCGATGCGAATGCCCGCCAGGCCGTACACCTTCGAGAATGTACGCAGCGTGATGACATTGTCGTAGCGGTAGTGCATCGAGTTCGGGTATCGCGGATTGTCGCTCGCGTATTCGAAATAAGCTTCGTCGAGGATAACCAGGACGCGCTCGGGCACGCGCCGATAGAACGCGTCGAATTCGTGTTTCGTGAAGATTGTTCCGGTGGGATTATTCGGATTCGCCAGATACACGATCTTGGTCCGCTCATTGATGGCGGCTGCCAACGCCTCCAAGTCGTAGTGCCATTCGCGATAGGGCACGGTGCGGTACTTGACTCCGCGAGAACGAGCCAGCACCTGGAAACCGATGAACGCGGCGTCTGTCGTCAGCACTTCATCCTCGTCGCAGAGGAATGTGCGAATGATGTTCGACATGATCCCCTCCGAGCCGCTGCCGGCGATGACGTTCTCCACTTTCAGGTCGTACTGGCGGGCTAGCACGGTGCGCAGGTCGAGTCCGCCGTTCGGGTAGAGATTCAATCTGGGCATTGCGCTCAGGATCGAATGAATGGCTCGAGATGACGGGCCAAGCGGATTTTCATTGGAGGCGAGTTTCACAACCCGGCTCAGCCCAAACTCGCGCTGCACATCCTCAATAGTACGGCCGGCTTCATACGGCCGAAGCGATTCGATATACGGCGGAACCAGAGGCATCTGTACAATATGGTAACCGGAGTTGGAGGCTCCGGACATGACCAACACCACTTTTAAGGGGGTGCTTGTCACCCAGCAGGACGGCAAGCCCCACGCAGCGATCCAGGAGATCCCACGCGAACAACTACCGGCGGGTGAGGTTCTCATCCGCGTAGCGTATTCGAGCCTGAATTATAAGGATGGCCTTGCGGTGACGGGGCGGCCGGGTGTGATCCGGCAGTACCCCATGATCCCCGGGGTGGACCTTGCCGGGACGGTGGAGGAGTCGTCCAGCGCCGATTTCAAGGCGGGAGACGCGGTAGTCGTGACAGGTTGCGGCACATCGGAGTTCATCTGGGGCGGGTACGCGGAACTTGCGCGCATGAAGGCCGAACATGTTGTTCCGATCCCGACTGGGATGACCGCGGCGCAGGCGATGGGGGTCGGCACTGCGGGGTTCACGGCGATGCAGTCCGTCATGGCACTCGAGGATCACGGGATGAAACCGGGCGGCCGCGATGTCGCGGTGACGGGGGCTGCGGGTGGGGTCGGCAGCGTCTCGGTCGCGATTCTGGCGAAACTGGGCTACCGCGTGGTTGCATCCAGCGGGCGCGCGGCGTTGACGGACTATTTGACATCGCTCGGAGCGGCCGAAGTGATCGACCGCAACGTGCTGTCGGCACCATCGAAGCGGCCGATGGAGAGCGAACGATGGGGAGGCGCTATTGATTCTGTCGGCGGCGACACCTTGACGGGCTTGCTTCGCAGTATGGCCGTGGGAACGTGCATCGCCTCGTGCGGACTCGCTGGTGGGGCGGCCTTCAATGCGACCGTATACCCGTTGATTCTGCGCGGCGTGAGCATTCTCGGGATCGACTCGGCGCGCGTTTCGAACACACGCCGTCGCGAGATCTGGGGGCGCATATCGACCGACCTCGAACTGCCGGCGCTCGATCGCATGATCGACGTTCAGCCCATGTCCCGGATCTTCGAACTCGGCGAGGAGATCCTGAAGGGACAGACCCGCGGGCGCACCGTTATCGACGTGAACGCATGAACCACGGCGTGACGCCGCCCGAACGGCGTCGGGCAGTGCGGCTGAGCGATGGCCGCGCGCTCGCATGGAGTGAGTGGGGCCGGCTCGGCGGCACCCCGGTGCTGTTCTGCACCGCGCCGCGATGAGCGGATGGCTGGGATTCGGCGGCGACGATTTGGCGGAACTCGATGTTCGGCTGATCGCGATCGACCGTCCGGGTGTCGGCGGTTCGGATCCTCATCCTGACAAGACGTTGGATACTTGGGTGGAGGATGTCCGGCAGTTCGTGGAGGCAGAGGCCCGGCGAGACGTTCTAGCGGTTGGTTTCTCGCAGGGTGCGGTTTTGCGTTGGCGCTCGGCGCACAGAAACTGGTGCGGGGCGTGGCGATCGTCTCCGGGCAGGATGAACTGGCGCACCCCGGAATGCGGCACCTTCTCATTCCCGAAGTTGCCGGGATGATTGATTCCGTCCGTCAGGACCCGGCGGCATTCCAACAGTATTTCGCTGGAATGGCAACGGCGAACGGGTTATTCGACTTCGTTCTGCGTACGAGTTCGGAGGTCGACCGGACGATTTATCGGGAACCGGTTTTCAGTGCCGCTTTTCGACTGTCGCTCGAGGAAGGGTTCTCGCAGGGTGCCATGGGCTACATGCGAGATCTCGTGAATGCGATGAGCCGCTGGCCGTTCGAGGTGGAGAAGATCGATGTTCCGGTGGACCTTTGGTATGGGCTGGCAGATACGAGTCCGGTCCACTCTCCGGATTTCGGCGCCATCTGGGCGAAGCGGCTGCCAAACGCGCGTCGGATTGAGGACCCGGAGCACGGGGCGGCGATCCTCTGGACTCGATCGCGGGAGATTCTCGCACGTCTCAAGCAGCGCGCGGCGTCGCGCTCCGGCTATTCCGGAAACGCGACGGTCTGAACCATCTGTTTGAGGAGCGGCTCTACCTGGCTCAGTTGCGAGGGCGGGGCTCCGAGCGCCATGTTCCACAAACCGCTCTCGCGCGCCACCGTGTAGAGATATACGATCTGCTCCGGGTCCTGCTGATACGAAGTCCTGGTGGTGAGTTTCGTAACCAGCGCCGGTTTGCCGCCGAGTTGCGCCGATTGGGACTTTTCCAGCCGCATGTTCGGGTCACCTTGTTTGAGACCGTCCAACATTTCCGCCGTCGTCTTCTGCAGATCGACTGCGCCGGACTTCGGCTGATAGTAGTCGATCATCGCGCCGAGAATCAATTCGACGCCGCCATTCTGCGTTTTGGCGGCGCCTCCTTGAGGAATGATGAATAGGCTCCCACCCTGCTGTGCCTGCCCCGGCTGCCAGTTGCCCGGATAGGCGACGACGAAACCTTTGGTGCGGAGATCCTTGAAGCCTTGCGGCAGATTCGGACGGGCCTGCGCCTCAACCGGCTGCAGCGCAGCGGCCGCCTTCAGTTTTGGCGGTGGAATAGCGGAGGCCAATGTTTTGGCGCGCGGAAACTGGCCGGTTTCGGCGTTGTACACTCGCGACGGATAGAACCGAATGTCCTCCGAAACGTAATCGACGCGGCGGCCGGGCGAAGGATGTGAACTAAACCAGGAGGCCAGTCCCTTTGGCTGTGACGACGATCCCAACTGCGCTTCGAGCTTTTCGAAGAAGCGGGCGAGTTCAATCGGGTTGTAGCCCGCCGCAGCCATCATTCGTGCTCCGTTTAAATCGGCATCGCGCTCCATATCGCGCGAGAACTTCATCAACACCGAGTTCATGCCGATTCCGCCGCCGATCTGAGCGGCCTGGCACCAAAGCCCGCACTGCCCGCCTCCGGCGATACCGGCAGCAGCGGTGGCGACTCCGAAGATCGTCTGCCACATCTGGGCCTTCGACATTTGGGATGCCCCGTGACGCAAGGCGACGTGCGACATCTCGTGAGCCAGCACGCCCGCCACCTGCCCCTCGTTTTCGGCCGCCTTGATCAGACCGGTATGAACGTACATCGGGCCGCCCGGGAGCGCGAACGCATTGATCGAATCCTCGTTGACGAGTTTGAAATAGTACAGGTAGGCGTTCGCTTGGGGAGTTTGAGCGAGCCGCTGCCCGATGCGGTTCAACCACGCCTCCAGATCGGCGTTCTTCACCATTTCCATTTCGCGCTCGACCTGCGCCGCGGCCTCCTTGCCGAGTTGAAGCTCCTGGTCGCGGCTAAGGGAGGTCTTCTGAACCTTCACTTCGCGCTGTTGAGGCGCCTTCTTGTTCCGCTGCGGGAAGGCAATGAGCGGCAGCAAAAGCAGAAGCGTCAATAAGCGTCGGGTCACACGTTTATACCTCGGTACCAGAGTGTACCGTATCGCGTCACAGCGTGGAAACGCGCGAGACGGCGGCCGGGTGTTTCCAGATTTCGGGCTTTACGTTCATACCGAAGCCCGGAAGGTCGGGTGCTCCAATGGAGCCGCCGGATGGCATGAGTGGATTCTCGAGCATCGTGGGCCAGTCATGCTCGTAGAAGCGCTGGCAGCTTTCCTGGATCCAGAGGTTGGGAGCGGCGGTGGACAGGTGAGTCGATGCGTAGAACAGCAATGGGCCGCCGGCGGTATGGGGAGCAAACGGAAGCTGTGCGGCTTCCGCCATAGCGGCGATCTTCCGGGCCTCGCTCAGTCCTCCGCACCAGCACACGTCGAACATGATGAATTTCGCGGCGCGAGAGTCTATGAGTTGCTGAAACGCCATGCGGCCGGCCAGGCGCTCGCTGACGGTCAACGGGAGCGATGTGGAATCCGCGAGCTGGCGGTACGCCTTGAAGTCGCCGGGCAGAAGCATGTCTTCGAGCCACATCGGCTTGTAGGGTTCGAGCGCTTTGGCGATTCGGGCGGCGGAGGTCACGTTCCAATGGCTGTGGAATTCGATGAGGATCTCGACTCCTTCGCCGAAGGTTTCGCGCAGCTTGCGGACGGGCGCCAGGGCCTGGTCGATATCCTGAGGAGTGATGTAGCGCGAGCGGTTGCGAAGGGCGGCTCCGTCGAATGGCCAGATCTTGATCGCGCGGATGTTGTACTTGTCGAGAAGCTCGCGCATGATCTTTTCGGGCTCTTTGTTGAAGTCGAATTTGTGGGGGAAGCAGGTATTGTAGAGCCGGATTCGCGGGTTGGATCGGCCCCCGATGAGCCGGTACACGGGCGTGTTGAGCGATTTGCCGAGCAGGTCCCAGAGGGCGAGATCGATGGCGCTGAGGGCGCGCATTTCGGCACCACCGGTGACCTGATAATCGAATGCGTTGTAGAGAGTGGTCCAGACATGTTCGATATCGCGGGGATCGCGTCCGAGCAGTGCCGTTTTGGCCGCCGAGTGGATGGCGGCAGCCTCGACCTCGTTGCGGGGATACGTTTCGCCGATGCCAATGAGGCCGTCGCTGGTGTGGATGCGCACCCAAGTCCAGTGGGGCCAGAACGGAGCGGAGTTGCGGTCGGGCCAATAGAAGGTCTCGACGCGAGTGACTTTCATGGAGGGAGCGGCTGCTGCGCGGCGGGCGAATAGGGAAGCTGCGGCGGACGCGGCCAGGAGTTGTCTACGGCTGAGGGGCACGCGGCCATTGTATGCCAGTCGCTGTCGTCGCGTGCTATATTGGAGACGTCCGTTTCCTCACACCTCGGGGCGTGGCTCAGCCTGGCTAGAGCGCCTGGTTCGGGACCAGGAGGTCGGTGGTTCGAATCCACTCGCCCCGACCAAATTCCTCAAAGAGTTACACAGACACTCCCAGGTTGTAATCAGGGTCCAAACAGGGTCCGCCGTGCACCCTACTCTGACCCGGATGTTGCCTTGCCGTTGCGCGACGGGCGCCGGTGATAGGATAATCTCGCGCGACTATGATGAAGAGGCAGACGCGGCGACCATCACCCTTCCTCCAGGACTACATCAGTCACTTTGAATTACGGGACTTGGTAGTTCTGGGGACGCGCGGGATACGGCCGCTGCCCGCCCGTCCGGCGCAATTCCTCATCTTTCATCTTGCCGATATTTCGGGTTCGGACCTGCTGGATCACCGAACCGGCCAGATCGTCGCGACCCCGCCTGTGGGAATCCAGGGAGCACAATCGTTCCGCGTTGTCGACGCGCTATGGAAGGGAAGATTCAGGGACTTCGCCGTCGCGTTTCGCCCGACCGGCTTCCACCGGCTCTTCGGGATCCCAATGAACCAGCTCACCGATCAGGTTGTCGAAGCATCGCAACTGCTGGGAGCTGGAGTGCGGCAACTTCACGAGTCCCTACAGGGCGCCGCCGGTCTGGATGCGATGGCGGCCCTGACCGAGGATTTTCTGCGGGGATCGTTGACACGCACGCGTCCCTTCCACCCTGTCCAGGTCGCGGCAGCTCAGGTCATCGTCAGGCACGGCGCGGTAAAGATAGACGATCTGGCGCGCGCGGTGAATCTGAGCGGGCGTCAATTGGAGCGCAGGTTCGTAGAGCAGGTCGGAGTCCCTCCGAAATTGTATTGCCGGATCAGCCGTCTCGCTTATGCCCTCCGGCTGAAAGAGGCGACACCCCGCCGCACGTGGACCGAATTAACGTATCTCGCGGGTTATTTCGATCAGAATCACATGGTCAAGGATTTCAGAGCGCTTGCGGGAACCTCTCCTTCAGAGTTCTTCCGGCTGATCGAGGACGGATTCAAGCCCGGGCGCACCGTGGACATCGCAGGCATGTCGGTTTCTTACTAGGCAGCAGGCATCCCGCAGTGGCAGAATCCCACGGAGGGAGGAAGTCACAAAGATGTCGAGGATGCACGCTGTATCGATATTTCTTGCTGCGATGAGCGCGCTGAACGCGCAAACGGGTGGAAAAGCGGCCGGAACTCCTCAATCCGGCAGTGCGCAGGACGAAAGGGATATTCGAACGGTACTGGCCGAAGGTTTCGAGAAATCCTGGAACAGTCACCAGCCGGCCGAGGCGGTAACTCCCGACAAATGTATCGACAATGCGATCTTCATCAATACGACCGGCGGCTGGGTAAAGGGTCGTGAGAATTTCGCGGAAATGATCTCTCGGCTTCATAGGCCCGGAGGTCCGTTTCACGATCATACGAGGCGCCATGAAGTTGAGGAGCTTCGGTTCATTCGTCCGGACGTCGCGCTGGCAGTCGTGAAGACTTTTGATATTAAACGAGCAGGCGTACCGACCACTGGCGAGGAGACGAGGGGACTCGTCATTCTCACAAAGGAAAGTGGGCGCTGGAAGGTGAATGCCCTCGAGAACACGAAGATTCAGGCGACCGTCAAAGGCCAACGTTGAGTCTCTGCTCTGCCCGCTCTTTTGCACTCCTCGCCTGCGGTGCTAAGCCCGTCGCCACAATGGCCTTGTGCTTCTATACGGGGATTTGAAACCCTGCTGAGTCACTTATTTTGGTCGGCTTTTCGGGATGGCGCCGCGACCGCGACGGGTGCGGGAAAGCAACGGGATTATCAACGTGGAAACCAGGGTCCAAGCAGGGTCCAACCGGCGCCCGGTTCGCCACAGCCTCGCCTTCAGGGTCCAAATAGGGTCCAAACAGAAACGTACAAGTCCTTTATGTCAGTTAGCGATCTATGTAAGTTGTTGATATTTGCTGGTTCGGGACCAGGAGCTCGGTGGTTCCAATCCACTCGCCCCGACGAAGTTTTTCAAACAGTTAGTTAGCGGCACCAAACAACGACATCAGGGTCCAAAATGGGTCCGCCGTGGACCCTACATCGAGTCCGCACGATGGACTCTCTGGGCATTGTGGTCGTCGTAGCCATGTTTGAATCGCCATTCCTGTCCAACGACTCGGAACTATGTAGGCCTCACTGCACGTCGGGCGCCCACGTGCCCGATCTTAAACATCGCCCCGCCATCCGTCACAGCCGTTCCGAATTGCCGACCCGCCCGCAATTAGTAGTGGAACAAGTTGGCTGTCGCGGGCGTACCCAGTCCGAGGAGCTGAATGAAATGGAGCATGGGCGAAGAACTCGCTGGATGACCGCTATGCTAGCTCTGCTCGGTTTTGCCGTGTTGCAGGGGTGTACGGCTCGCCCGGAAAAAATGACCGCCGGGAAGTTCCCTGAACAACTCGTGTATGCGCGCGCGAACGACGACGTCCTCGACGCTGGCGTGATCTTTACCCCGCCGAACGATTCATCCAAGCCCATCGCTATCATTTGGATTCACGGATGGGGAGTGAATTTCTACTCGCCCACTTATGTCGGCATCGGCCGTGCGCTTTCAGAGAAAGGCTATGCAGCGATTTCTGCGAATACTCGCATGCACGACCTTGGGAACGTCCAAGGATACAGTGGTGACAAACGGATTCGGGGCGGCGGTTATTGGGGTATCGCAAGCGACCAAGTACGAGACGTTGCCGCCTGGGTTGACTTCGCCGAGGCTCACGGATTCCGGAAAGTGATCCTGGTAGGGCACAGCGCTGGCTGGGCTGCGGTCACGCAATACCAAGCAAAAGAGCACGACTCCCGCGTGGCCGGAATCGTTGTAGCTTCTGGTTCAATTCATCCAGCGACTCCACCTACAGATCCCGACCAGATTGCCCAAGCGACTCGCATGATGACTGAAGGTCGGCCTGACGACTTGGTAAAGGACCCTAAACGGTCCTTCCCCTCTTTCATCAGTGCGGGCACGATGTTGGATATTCTGAATGAACCCCCTGAATTTAAAGATTTTTGGGGGACGCAGACGGGGACAAAGGACCCCGGTATCACGCGCATACGGTGTCCACTCCTCGCCTTCTTTGGAACGAGGGGCGATGTCGGCGGTGAGGCGGAACTCGAACTACTCAAATCGTCAGTCCGGCGCCACACAAGTGGCCCAGTTCGAGTGGATACCGTCATGATCAAGGGGGCCGACCACATGTACCAAGGCGAAGAAGCGCAGGTTGCCACGACTATCGCCAAATGGGCTGATGGGCTCTCGGAAAAATAACCTTATTTCGACGGTTACGCGCTTCAAGTTTGGATTCCACAAACGCGTTCTGAATCCACAATCCCTGAAATCACCACAACCACGCGGCAAACCGGTTGTCATTCCGCCATCCCGTGGCCGTGTGGCGGGTTCTGCTCCTGGAGGCCGTGTTTTGATCGGCTTGCTGCCCGGCGATCTGCCCGACCGTATACTCGACGCATGGCAGTGCGAGGGTGCGTTGCCGGATTTAACGCGACGCTTTTGGAGGGCCGTGTCGGACCGTCGAACTCGAGGTTGCAGGACCGTTCGATTCCGGTTCTGGACGATCGGAGGGAGGAACGCGTCGCCAGGAGCGGATCCGGCGTAAATCACTCAGTCGTTTTACCGCCGGCTGCACCGCGACAAGGGCGTTCTACCAATATCTCTGCCGATCAACGTCTCGTAGGGCTTCGACCTGTCCATGAGCGTCGTTCTGAAAGTACCGCCCTTCCTGGCGTCTCTGGATCGCGCGAGCACTTGCGAATGAGAATATCGCTCGCCGCACCGGGCTGCTTTGCAGCCAGCGCCAGCACTGTGGCGCGAGCTTGAGACGCCGTCCCGAGCGCTTGCGCCGCAGCCACGAAGCGATCGTAGGCGTCGGTCACATCCATGCCGGTCAGTTCGTAGCCGTACCCCTCTAGAATTCGCTCGATTGCGAGGCGACCGACCTCGAGACAAAACCGGGCGTCTTTTTCGAGCAAGTCGCGTGATGCGCGGCTGAGTGTGCGCGGATCGGTGCGGCCTGTGTTGGCGAATTCCAGGGCAAGATCGAGAAAGCCGGCATCTTTCGCCGCAGCAAACCACCGGCCGGGCTCGCCGCTCGATGTAGCCAAATCCAAAAGAATCGTCTTCGGGTCGCGGTCAGGATATTTTTTAACGATCGCTCGAAAAGTGGCGAGGCCTGTTGACGAGCTATTCGCAGTCAATGCGTACTTCTCATAAGCCTCGTCCGCGCGCCCGAGATCCAACAGGATTTTCTCGCAAGCGGCATCAATGGCCGCATCCGGTTGATTCAGGCCGCGGGACGCTTCCGCATAATCCAACGCCTCAGCCATGCGCCCCTCAGACACGAGCGCCCGCATGCCGAATTTGCGATCAAACCAGAATGGAAATCGCCGAAGCGCGAGCACGTCAAGCAGTTCCTGATGACGGCCCGCCGCCAGCAGGCTGGAGAGGCAGACGCCGGTCGCGCGGACATAGCCCCCCGCGCGCGGATCGGACCATGCAGTCTGGAGCAAGCCGAGGAAACGGTCCGCCCACTCCGAGGCAACTTCGCGGGAACCGCACAGTTCACCCCAACGGCTTCCGACCACGTGAAGGTAATCTACATCATCGTCCTCGATTGCCTGCCAGAGGCGATCCAGCCATTCGTCCCGAGTCTTGCGGTCCGCGGGAGCCCCGATCGCGATCGGCAACAAATCTTCCTGCGCCCAGTAAACCGCGCTCCCGAGAGCGCCGGACGAGGTATCGACATCCTGGAAAGCCGGCCAGATCCTCTCCATGAGGCTTACGAAACCCTCACCAGCGGTCACCGGCTCTGTTCTGGCGACCTTCTTGATTTCCGTGGCGGCTTCCTTCAAACGCTGGCAGGCGAGATGCGACCCCCTCCATCCGAATGCGTGGGAACGGAGCCGCGCCTTGAACATCCACGTGTGTTTCGCCGCCATCAGTTGAGAACATTTTGACACACCGCATCGGCGATACCGCCGTAGGAGAATGGGGCGAATCGTAATGCGACGGAATACCAAATGGAAACAGCCGTAATCCTGCGGCGATTTCATCACGCAAGATCTCGGCCCGGATTCTGGCGTCAGTATGCGGCGGCGATTTGGCAGGCATCCATTCCTTGATTGAGCATGAAGGCACCGACCAATGGGTCCGGGGTGCCGCGGTGAGCAGTTTGGCGGCGCTGGTGGCGGCTGGACAAAAGAGCCGCGATGAGATCGTGAGCTACGTTGCCGGGTTGTTTCGCGGGGGCTCCCGCGGCGTTGGCCGCATATCTGGGATACTCTGGTCTCGTACAGTTCCGGCCCTTGCCACGAAGAACTGATCGACGATTTCGAGCGTGCCTACGAAGAAGGCTTAGTTGACCCGTTCCACACTGCTCTCGACGATGTCAAAGGCGATCTGGCAATAGGCAAAGATCTCGCGCGCTCGCCGGCTGAGGACAGTCCGTATGGGCACCTTGTACCCGACACGGTGGCCGAGATGGGGTGGTGGGCCTGCTTCGGGAGGACCGGACGGAAAAAATAGAGCCCATGCCGTCCATGAGTCCAAGCCGATTTCGAACCGTCTCCACTCCGGTTATGCCGGCGAAGCCGAGGACGGGCAGAAACGAACCGTATCCTTGCGGCAGCGGCAAGAAGTACAAGAAGTGCTGCGGCGCATGAAGCGCCTGAATCGCACGCCAGTCGTCCGTACCCGGCTCCGCAATCCGGCCTATCGCAACATCACGCACAACCGTCCGTGAGTTTCGTTTAGGCTATAAAATATCGCGAGGGCGGGCTGGGCAGATGGCACGAACCGCGCTGCACCTAAAAAGCAGGATCGGTGTGGCGGCCTGCGCTACACAACAAGCTTTCATTTCGGCGCTGGACCTGGATAGGTAAGGAGAGGGCCCGATGAGTCCGGAATTGCAGGAACTGTTTCGCGTTGTGGTGCAACTCGCGCCTGAGGCGCGCGAGAAGTACCTCGCGGATCACTCCATCGATGCCGGTACCAGGCGCATGCCGTCGAAGACCGAACGGGGCGTTATCAAGCCTCTGGCCAGCAGCGCGTTGCCCCTGATCGCGTGGCGGCTGCGCGATGTATCTCAGCCTTCCAGCCGCGTCGTGATGGAGGGCACCCACTCCTGCGCGAACTGCCACTCCGCCTCTCGCGACGGCAGGACCATGGGCATGGACCTGGACGGGCCGCGCAACGACAAGGGACTCTACGCGATCTTCCGCATTCAGCCGCGAGCAAGCATCACCAAGGCGAACGTCGTCGCGTGGAGTAACTATCGCGGGAAACTTGGCGGCAAACTGCGCGTGGGCTTTATGTCGCAGGTTTCGCCGGCTGGAGATTACGTCGTCACCACGATCAACGATACCGGGCCGGACCGCTCGGACTATCAGCGGCGCATCAACCAGAAAGACTTCACTTCGAACTATTACGTCGCGAACTTCAAGGACTACCGGTTTCTGCAGGTGTTCTATCCAACCCGCGGCATTCTTGCCTGGTACAGCCGCGCAACGGGACGGCTCCAGCCGATTGCCGGCGCTGACGATCCGCGATTTGTGCATACGAATGCGGTCTGGAGTCCGGACGGCAATTCCTGGTCTTCGCGCGCGCTGCTGCTCGCGATCCCTATAAACCTGGAGACAAATTGGCAGCGCGAGCCAACGACCCCGACGAGACGCAGATTCAGTACGACCTGTATCGCATCCCGTTCAACGACGGCAAAGGCGGCTTGGCCGAACCGGTGAGAGGCGCTTCCGGCAATGGCATGAGCAATTCATTTCCTAAGATCTCTCCCGACGGACGGTGGATCGTCTTCGTCCAATGCCGGAACGGACAGTTGATGCGTCCGGACAGTCAGGTATACATCGTGCCGGTGCAAGGCGGTGAACCGCGGCGCATGCGGTGCAACACGTCATTGATGAACTCGTGGCACAGCTTCTCGCCGAATGGACGCTGGCTGGTGTTTTCTTCGAAAAGCCGCTCGCCCTACACGCAGATGTATCTGACGCACATCGATGAGGAAGGCAACGACAGCCCCGCGATTCTCATCGAGAACTCCACAGCATCGAACCGCGCCGTGAACATCCCGGAATTCCTGAACATTTCCCCCGGCGGTCTGGCGAGGATTGATCCCGTTGTCACCGATCACTACCGCATGATCGATGCAGGCGAGGAGCAACTCGCGAAAGCGCAATACGCCGCCGCAATCCGCGATTTCGAAAAAGCTCTTGTGCAGGATCCGGACGAACCGTTCGTGCACAACAGCCTGGGTGTCGCTCTGGCGAGGACCGGGCGCCTCGATGAGGCCGCTTTGCACTACCGGAAGGCGATCGCTTTGAGCTCTGATTTTCCGGACGCGCACAACAACCTCGGCGCGATCCTGCTCGGCCAGGCGCGACTTCCCGAAGCCGCCGCGGAGTTCCAGCGAGCGATCGAATTGAATGGTGATTATGCCGAGGCGTACACAAACCTCGGCACCACGCTGGCACAGCAGGGCCGCATTGATGACGCACTGCCGCACCTGCGACGAGGAGTCGAACTCAAGCCCGGCGATGCGAACGGCCGGCGCAATCTCGCACTCGCCTTATTGATCACCGGACACGCGGCAGACGCGATGCAGGATGCCGAGCAGGCCGCGCGAGTATCGCAAGAACGCGATCCGATGATCCTCGGTTTGCTCGGCCAGATTTACGCCGAAACCGGCAGGTTCGCCGACGCCGCTCGAGTCACGCGAGCCGCCTTGACGGTTGCAACACAAGCAGGCGACCGCCAGTTCGCAGCCGATCTCAAAAACCGGCTGGCCGAATACGAATCGCGGCTCGCTGCTAGAAAGCCATAAGTTCTTTTATGAACAAGCTATTCATCCCTCTCCTGGGCGCACTCCTTACAGCCGCATCCGCGCAAACCCCTGCGCCGCGATTCCAACCGCCTCCCGACGCGAATGTCGTATCGCCGGAGGTCCACAGCGATGGCCGTGTGACGTTTCGTATCTATGCTCCGAAAGCGCTCGAAGTCGCGGTTCGGGGCGAATGGCAGGCGTTCGGCGAAAAGCCCGCGGCGCTCGCAAAGGACGAGAAGGGCGTCTGGTCTGTTACGACAGGTCCGATGGAGCCGAACGCATACCGCTACGCGTTCGATGTGGACGGCGCGCAAGTGCTCGATCCGAAGAACACGGCCACCAGCGAGAGCAACACGAGCGTACGGAGTTCGTTGTTCGTGCCCGGCGCGGGAGCGGAGTTCATGGCGATGAATAATGTGCCGCACGGCGCGATGCGCACCGTTTGGTACCGCTCCTCTTCGCTCGATACGACTCGCCGGATGCACATCTACACGCCTCCCGGCTATGACCTGAGCGCCGAGCGCTACCCCGTGCTCTACCTGCTGCACGGCGGCGGCGATAACGATGATTCGTGGGGCACCGTGGGACGTGCGGGGTTCATCCTGGACAATCTGCTCGCTGCTGGAAAGACGAAACCGATGGTCGTCGTGATGCCCGCGGGACACGTACCCGGTCCCATTATGCAGGCCATGGGAGCGTCACCGGATGAGGATAAGTTCTCGGCCGATCTGCTGAACGATGTCCTCCCATATGTCGAGAAGAACCTGCGCGTCAAAACCGGACCGGGCGACCGTGCTATCGCGGGGCTCTCGATGGGCGGCGTGCAGACCCTCAACATCGGCTTGAATCATCTCGATAAATTCAGCCAGATCGGCGTGTTCAGCTCCGGCTGGTTCCCCGAAGTCCTCACGAAAGTGAAGCAGGAACGAAGCGCGGGGTGGTCGAGTGAAGCGGCAAAGAAACGCCTGAAGCTGTTCTGGATTGCGGCGGGCAAGGACGACATCGCTCTTCAGAACTCGCGAAACATGGTTGCGTTCTTCAATGAAATCGGCCTGCCCCATTCGTTCCGCGAGACGCCCGGCGGGCACACCTGGATCAACTGGCGGCGCTACCTCAACGAGTTCGCGCCGCTGCTATTCCGCTGATCAGGCGAAGGGACTCATCGAACCCGCCCATGCCGAAACGGAGTGTTCGAAGGCGAACCGGAACCCGTTTCGCGCGATGCCCTGCAACTCGATTTCGCTGAAATCGAACTCGCTGGCTGCCAAATCGAACTCGCCTTGAAGCGAGCACTGGAATAGCGCGGGATCGTCGGTATTCAAAATGACCGGCACGCCCGCATCATATAAGCTGCGTACGGGGTGACGCTTGATGGATTCGACGCAGCCCGTTCGAACGTTGCTGGTGAGACAGACTTCAAGCGGTATTTGGGTACGCCGGAGATACTCGAGCAGCGCGGGATCGCCGACCGCGCCGATGCCGTGACCGATTCGCTCAGCGCCGATCTCAATAGCCGCCCACACGCCGTCCGGGCCTGTCGTCTCACCCGCGTGTGCGTGCAAGTGCAGCCCGCGATCGCGCGCATATTTGTACAGTTCGGCGAATTGCGCCGCAGGGCCACGCGCTTCGTCGCCGCCTATGCCGATAGCGACCACACCATCCCCGACACGCTCCGCTGCAAGTTCGACAACGCGCCATGCGTCGTCCATCGGGAACTGCCGCACGATGTCGACGATCCATCGCACCTCGACGCGCGAACGCTCGGCTTCGCGCTGAACCGCCTCATACACCGGGCCGAACTCTTCGCCTTTCCAGAGCACCACGCCGGCTGAGAGCGTTATCTCGACGTAACTCACATTTTCCGATTCGAGCTTTTCGAGCAACCGGCGCGTTGCAAGGGCATAGTGCTCCGGCTTCGTGAGCCGTTTGCAAACCCAGGCATAGCTCTTCAGAAAACCGAGAAAGTCGCGGTATCCGAAAATTGCGTTCAACTCGTCACCCGCAATCGAGGGATCGATCTCCAGAAGAACGGAAGGCTCCACCGAACCTTCGAGGTGGAGATGCAGCTCCGCTTTAGGCCACTGCCGGAAGATGTCGCGCACTTCTTGCCATAATAGCGTCGATGACAAACGTCGAAGTGGAGGCCATTGTCGGCGGATATCATGGCGATCCGTTTCGGATCCTCGGGCCTCACCTTGTGCGTCCGGGACGCAAGAAAGCGGGATGGCAAGTACGGGCCTTCCTGCCCCAGGCCGAGTCCGCCGAAATCGTCATCGGCGATGTCCCTGCGCCGATGGAAAAGATTCACCCTCAGGGCCTGTTTTGCGCGGCAATGGATTCCGACCCCGCCGCATATCGCATTCGCGCGAAGCTATGGCAAGGACGGACCATCGAAATTGAAGACCCCTACCGGTTCCCCGCCTTGCTGACGGATTTCGATCTCCACCTTCATGCCGAAGGTACGAATTTTGAAGCCTACAGCATGCTCGGCGCGCATCCCGTGCAAAGCCTGGGCATCGATGGCGTGCGCTTTACTGTGTGGGCTCCGAACGCCGAGGTGGTCAGCGTTATCGGCGATTTCAACGACTGGGACGACCGGCGGCATCCGATGCGGCTGCGAACGTCCGGCGTTTGGGAGATCTTCCTTCCGGGAGTAGCTGAAGGCGCGCATTACAAGTACGCCGTCCGTTCGCGGCTCCACGGCTACCGCCAGCAGAAGGCGGACCCCTACGCGTTCGCAGCGGAAGTTCCGCCCAAGTCCGCATCCATCGTGTCCCGGCTCGACAAGCATGTCTGGAACGACCAGGAGTGGATGGATAAGCGCGCTTCCACGAATATCCTCAACGAACCGGTCTCCATCTACGAAGTCCATCTCGAATCGTGGTTGCGCGGCCCTCGAAACGAATGGATGTCGTACCGCTCCCTGGCCGAATCCTTAGTGACTTACGTCAAGGATCTCGGCTACACGCATATTGAACTTCTCCCGATCATGGAGCATCCGTTCTCCGGGTCCTGGGGCTACCAGGTTACGGGCTTCTATACGCCGACGGCGCGTTTCGGGCCACCCGAGGACTTCATGTATTTCGTCGACCAGTGCCATCAAAACGGCATTGGCGTGATCGTCGATTGGGTACCCGGGCATTTCCCGAAGGATGCCCATGGCCTGGCGTACTTCGACGGTACGGCACTCTATGAGCATGCCGACCCGCGCAAAGGCGAGCATCGCGATTGGGGCACGCTGATCTTCAACTACGGCCGCAACGAAGTGAAGTGCTTCCTCATTTCGAACGCGCTGTTCTGGCTGACGATGTATCACATCGACGGTTTGCGAGTGGACGCCGTGGCATCGATGCTCTATCTGGACTACTCGCGGAAAGCCGGCGAGTGGGTACCGAACATGTACGGCGGGAACGAGAATCTCGAGGCGATCGAATTTCTCAAGCGGTTTAACGAACTGGCTCACTCCGTGCCGGGCGCGGTAACGATGGCTGAAGAGTCCACCGCGTTCCCCGGAGTGTCGCGCCCGGTTTACCTCAACGGGCTCGGATTCACGATGAAGTGGAACATGGGATGGATGCACGACATGCTTCACTACATCTCCGAGAACCCGGTCCATCGGAAGTACCATCACAACAACATCACGTTCAGCCTGCTGTACGCCTTCAGCGAGAACTTCATACTGCCGATTTCGCACGACGAGGTTGTGCACGGAAAGCGCTCGCTGCTCTCGAAAATGCCGGGCGACGAGTGGCAGCGGTTCGCGAATGCCCGCGCCTTTCTCGGCTACATGTACGGGCATCCGGGAAAGAAGTTGCTGTTCATGGGGTCGGAGATCGGGCAGTACGAGGAGTGGAACAGCGATTCGTCGGTCCGGTGGGAGTTGCTGAATTTCGAGCACCACCGAAAACTGCAGACGCTGGTGCGGGAACTGAACCGGTTCTATCGAAACCACCCGGCGTTGTATGAAGTGGACTTCAGTTACCAGGGGTTCGACTGGATCGATTTCCGCGATGTCGAAAACTCGACCATCTCCTTTGTGCGCTGGTCTACCGGGCACAAGGAATTCCTGTTGTTCGTCTGCAATTTCACTCCGGTTCCGCGACACGGATATCGTATCGGGGTCCCGCGGGCGGGGAAGTACGAAGAGGTGTTCAATACCGACGCGGAGATGTTCGGCGGCGGCAACCTGGGCAACGGCGGCGCATGGCTACCGTCCACGCCGGGCGTGTGGCACAACCAGAAACAAAGCATTTCGATCACGCTTCCGCCGCTTGCGGTAACCGTGTTCCGATGTGTCGAGCCCGCGGTGGAGGCGACCGCCGAGGCAACGCCGGCGCCCGCATAAGGTGCGGGGTCAGGGCAGCGCAAAGGCTACAACGAAGTCGCCGAGCTTGGTGTTCAGCTTGCCGTGGCCTCCGGCTGCGATGACGATATATTGTCTGCCGCGAATGGAGTATGTCATCGGTGTCGCCTGTCCGCCTGCCGGAAGACGGCCTTTCCACAGCTCTTCTCCGGTGGCAGTATCGATCGCGCGCAGATAGTTATCCATCGCGGCGCCGATGAACGTCAATCCGCCGGCCGTGACCATGGGGCCGCCCATATTCGGTGTACCCGTTTTGATTGGCAGGGGAACGCGCGTCATGTCGCGAATGGTGCCGAGCGGGACTTGCCATTTGATAGTGCCGCTCTTCATCTCGATGGCCGTAAGCAATCCCCATGGCGGTGCGACGCAAGGGATGCCGAACTCAGATAGCAACGCATCGCGCCACATGACGTACGGCGTCCCTTGCATTCGGCCGATTTCGGCTTTCGGTTCGCGGCGGCGGAGTTCTGCAAGTTTGTCCCGCGGCGCAAGCCCGATAACAAACGGCAGCTTCGACGCATTCACCAGCAGGTAATCCCGTGTTGGATCATAAGCGACGCTGCCCCAATTCGTGCCGCCCCCGATGCCCGGTGATACGATACTGCCCCCTAAACTCAGCGGTGTGAACAGCCCTTCCGAACGGAACTTGCCGATCCGTTCCGCACACCCTTTCTTATCGAAGTATGCGATGCCCCACGCGTCTTGCGGTGTAATGCGCCCTTGAAAAAGCGGGGGCGGGGCCGTTGGAAACGGCTGCGTCGCCGAAAGCTGCTCGCCCGGTACATCCGATCTCGGGACGTGCCGTTCTTCAATTGGGAATAACGGCTGGCCAGTCTCTCGGTTGAACGTGAAGATCAGCCCGCTCTTTTGCGCCGAAACCAATGCCGGCTGGTCGTGCAACATCATGAGCGAGGGCTGCGAGGGCACATCGTAGTCCCAGGTGTCGTGATGCACCGCTTGGAAATACCAGGCGATTTTGCCGGTCGATGCCCGCAGCGCGACAACGGAGTTGGCGAACAGATCGCTACCTTTGCGTTCACCTCCGTAGTGGTCGACGCTCGCGCTGCCTGTCGGCACGAAGACGAGATCGCGGGCCGAATCGCCGGACATCAGCGACCAGGCGTTGGCGGCGCCCGTCTTGTTCGCGCTGTCTCCATTCCAGGTATCGCGTCCCGGGTCGCCGGCGTGGCGTGGGATCGGATCCCAACTCCACAAAAGTGCGCCGGTGCGGGCATTGAACGCTCGCACGACGCCGCTCGGCATGTCCACTCGGACGTTGTCGTCCATCGCCGAACCGACCACAACCACGTCGCGGACCACCACCGGCGGAGACGTGATGTGATATTCGCCACGGTAGTGCTCGCCCATGTTGTCCCCGAGCCGGACCTGCCCATTGCTGCCGAACTCCGGACAGGGGCGTCCCGTCGCTGCATCGAGCGCGATCAGGCGTGCATCGAGGGTGGCGATGTAGATGATACGGCCGCACGTCTCGCCCGCCGCGCGTTCGGAGTCGAGCCAGCTTGCGACGCCGCGGCATACGAATCCATCACCGCCGGGAACATTTCTATCGATTTGCGGGTCGTAGGCCCACTTCTGTTTTCCGGTTGCGGGATCCAGCGCAATGACACGATCGAACGGCGTCGGCAAATACATCGTGCTGTCAACGACGATGGGAGTCGCCTCGAAGGCGCTCTTCTGCCGCCACCGTGAGCCGTCGGAAACGTCGCCGGTACGAAACGT
The DNA here is from genome assembly GCA_963720745.1 of uncultured Acidobacteriota bacterium. GTDB lineage: Bacteria > Acidobacteriota > Terriglobia > Bryobacterales > Bryobacteraceae > TMP-7. Next base: position 1,001,194 of record CAVRGO010000001.1, on the reverse strand, counting down.
CCAGGCGATCTTCAGGGCGTGGACGTTGCCCCGGTCAATCTGCTGTAATTCCGAGTAGCGTGACTGTCCGGGCTGCCCTTCATAGAGCGGCCAATCGCGATCGGGGACGGGAGAAACCGAGACGGTGCCGTCGCACGCGGAGAACAGCGCAGCCATAGCGAGGGCACTCGCTGCTGCGGGCACCGGCATTTTAATTCGCATTGGCGGTCTCGACTTAGCATGGCGCTAGACCGCCGCCGAATCAATGGCGAATCACTGCCGCGCGAGGTTCGCTGCGGGGCGCGCTTCGAGGCTCAGCCATCACCGTATTCCGAGACTCGCTCCGCGGTTCGCTCCTGGGATCGCCCCGTTTGACTTTCGCGGGTTTGCGCGCCGATTTGAGCCTGGCTTTCGCTTGCTCTCGAGCCGCCTGCCCGATCGTAATGTTGTTCACTACAGCCTTCGCCCCGGCGGTTTTCGCCATCCGGGTCGCGGCGCCTTTGTGCTGGATCACATCGGTGGAGCCTTCCCAGTAGGCGATGCCGCCTTGAACGCGCACCTTGAAATGATCCGCCCCGATCTTCGATTTGGCGAGCTTGGCCTTGATGGCGTTTTCGATGGCCGCGTCGCCCTGGGCTGAAACGCCGGCACCGGAGCGCTGCACCGCCTTCGGCACCGTTGCGCCGAACGCCAGAAGAGCGCTGAACAGGTAACAGATCGCAATCTTGCTCACAAATAGTCAGTGGGCTCTGGTTGATATAATTCGCACATGTTCGATGAGAAGCTCGGCCGCCGGCAAATACTGCGCGGCATAGGCACCACCGCCGCGTCGATGACGGCGGCCTCTTACTCGCGTGTGATGGGCGCGAATGAAAAGATTAACTTAGGGGCGATCGGCGTCGGCGACCGAGGCCGGCACGACATGCGGATGTTCCAAACCACGGGCGACGTGGAGGTGGCCGCTGTATGCGATATCTACAGCCAGCAAATCGATTTGGCTAAACAGCAGGCGCCGAATGCGAAGAGCTTCAGCGATCATCGGAAGCTTCTAGAAATCAAGGAGTTAGACGCAGTTCTGATCGCTGTCCCGGACCACTGGCATGCCGCTATCGCAATCGACGCCCTGAACGCCGGCAAGGACGTTTATGTAGAGAAACCCCTGACGCGGACCATCGAGGAAGGTCCGCTGATCGTCAAGGCGGCCAGGATCAACAACCGGGTTTGCCAGGTCGGCATGCAGCAACGCTCCGGGCGCCACTACATTCAGGCCAAGAAAGAATACATCGACAGCGGCCGGCTCGGAAAAATTACGCTCGCGAGGACATGGTGGCACGGCAACGGGTACCATCTGCGGAAGGCGCCTGCATCGCTGCAAACGCAACCCTCAAACCTGGATTGGGCCCACTTCCTCGGACCGCTGAAGTGGCGCGATTACGACCCGCAGCAATATTACAACTGGCGTGCGTACCTCGATTTCGGCGGCGGCCAGGTGACCGACCTGTTCACCCATTGGATCGATGTCGTGCACATGTTCATGGGCCAGGAGATTCCCACCTCGGCTGGCGCCGCGGGCGGCATCTATTTCGCCAAGGACGGGCGGACCGCTCCGGACACGATTAACGTGCTGCTGGAATACCCGGGCGAGTACACGGCGACTTTTGAGGCCACGCTGGCTCCCGGCATCACCGGCGCCGCCGTGGAGATGTGCGGAACCAAGGGCCGGTTGTACATCGATCGCAATCGCTTCGAGTTTCGCGAAGCAGGGCGCGGCGCGCAGCCGGTGGTGGTGCAAGCTGAGGCTGGCGAGGCACGCGGCGACCAGCTTACACTCGACCACGTCAAGAACTTCCTGGAATGCGTGAAGTCGCGGCAGCGGCCGAACGGCGACGTGCTGATCGGTCACCGGTCGGCACAGGCGTCACACCTGGGAAACATCGCCTATCTGCAGAAGCGCCGGATCGATTTCGACCCGACGCGTGAAGAAATTCTCCCGTTCTGACCGGCTCACGCGCCGTGTTTGGGCTTCTCGGCTGCGGCCGGCGCGTGTTCGCCTTTCGGCGCGTGCTCGTCCTTCTTTGCGTCGTCAGCCCCAGGCTTGGCCATCGGCGGCTCCGGATACTGAACAATCACGGTCACCCGCCGGTTGGCCGCATCGCCGGGATTCGCTATATCGCGCAGGTGTTGATCGGCAAAACCACGAACCTGCTTGATCTGATCGCCTCGAACGCCGTGTTCCTGCATAACCCGGCGCGCGGCATTGGCACGATCGACCGATAACTCCCAGTTGGTGTAGCCCCGAGTGCTTGTAAAAGGACGGGCGTCGGTGTGGCCTTCGATCACGATCGGGTTCGGCAGCTTTCCGAGTTCCTCCGCGAGTTTGGCGATCAACTCGTTTCCTTCCACGGTCGGACTGGCGTTCCCCGTTTCAAAGAACATTCCCTTTTCGGTCTCGAGCAGTTCAAGACGCAAACCCTCGCCGGTGACCGTCATGTCCAGGTTGTCCTTCAGCTGATCGAACTTCGGCATGGAGCGGATCGCGTCTTCCAACTTGTCCTTCAGCTTGTTCATGTCGGTCTTAGTGAGGGAGACACCTTCGCCGGCGCCCGCCACACCGCTACCGGACACATCAGCCTTGCCCGACGGTGCCGCGAAGTATCCGGCGACCGCCTTCTTTACGTTCTCGCTGGTGTTGAGCAACCACAGCACGATGAAAAGGGCCATCATGGCGGTGACGAAATCGGCGTAGGCCACCTTCCAGGCGCCCCCGTGGTGCCCGCCGTGACCGCCCTTCTTCTTTTTGATAATGATAGGCTGCGTTTCGGAGTCCATGAGAACCTCTCAACGCGCTTACGCCGACGGAGCGGCGGCACCACCGCCCCTGCAGGCGCCTTCCATTTCCTTGAACGTCGGACGAAGTTCGTGTGGGATGGCCCGGCGGGCAAACTCGACAGCCATGATCGGAGCGTTGCCCTTCGCAAACGCGATCACACCGGTGCGGAGGCAGTGATAGTACTGAGACTCCTTGTCGTTGATCTTCGTGATGAACGATGCCAGTGGCCCGATGAAGCCGTAACAAAGAAGGATTCCGAGAAATGTGCCGACTAGCGCCGCAGCAACCTTGTGGCCAATCTCCTCGGGCGGACCGCCCAGAGCGCCCATCGTGATCACGACACCGAGTACGGCGGCGACAATTCCCAGCCCGGGCAGCGAGTCGGCGACCGTTGTCAGCGCGGCCACAGGCACCGAAAGGCCTTGGTGGTGCACTTCGATATCGAATTCCATCACCTGCTCCAGTTCGAAAGGGCTGATGCCGCCGCTCACCGACATTCGCAACGTGTCGCAGACGAAGTGGACTGCATGATGGTCCTTGATGAAATGCGGGTACTTGGAAAATAACGGGCTTTTCTCGGGGTCTTCAATGTGGGACTCCAGTTGGACCAGTCCGTTTTTACGTGAAAATGCGAACAACTCGTTCAGCATTTTCAACGTTTCCAGATAGGTCTTCTTACTGAAACGAGAAGGAAGAAACGGCGCTAAGAGGCCTTTGAAAATCGCGATGACGACGGGCAACGGGTTTCCAACGAACAATGTACCGAGCGCCGCGCCTCCGATGATGACGAGTTCGGCAGGCTGGATGAGGACCTTGAGATTCCCATGCTCCATCAGGTAGCCGCCGACCACGGCTCCTATCACGACGAGTATTCCAATAATTGTGAACATCAGCAGTCCGCTTCAATGGGGCTTATCGGCGTCGGGGGCGCCTGCATGAGCGGAACCTGGCAACTCGTGGCGGGAACCGCTCCGTCGCCGTCGGGGCCTGGGAACCTGTTCATTCCCAGGCAGGCGTGCGCGCCTGCAAGCGGCTACTCGGAGTTTCGCCGGGCTGTCATGCCGTTGCGGTGCTCGCCGGATCGAGAACCGAGCGCTCGCGCAGCGCTTTCACGCGGTCACGGAACTGCGCGGCTTTCTCGAATTCAAAGCGTTTTGCGGCTTCGCGCATGCGCTCTTCCAGTTCTGTAATCAGTTGATCCCGCTGCGCCTGGGTCAGGTCTTCGGTCTCGTCTTCCTTCTCGATCGGGATGGTAACGTAATCGGCTTCGGCGATGGCCACCAGGCTCATATCGATCGGCTTGAGAATCGACTGCGGGATGATGTGATTCGCCTCGTTGTAGGCGACCTGGATGGCCCGGCGGCGGTTCGTCTCGTCGAGGGCGCGACGCATACTGTCGGTCATCACATCCGCATACAGAATCGCTTTGCCGTTCAGGTGCCGCGCGGCGCGCCCGATCGTCTGAATTAGAGAACCGCTCGACCGCAGAAAGCCTTCCTTATCGGCATCCAGAATCGAAACAAGAGAAACTTCGGGCAGATCGAGGCCCTCGCGCAGGAGATTCACGCCGATCAGAACATCGTACTCGCCGCGGCGCAGGTCGCGCAGGATCTTGATGCGGTCCAGCGTGCTTACTTCGGAATGCAGGTAAGCGCACCGGACCCCGACCTCGGCGTAATATTCCGCCAGGTCCTCGGCCATGCGCTTGGTCAGGGTCGTCACGAGCACCCTTTCGTTGCTTTCGGCACGCTCGCGAATCTGATGCAGCAGGTCGTCCACTTGTCCCTTGATCGGGCGAATCTCCACCGCGGGATCGACGAGTCCGGTGGGGCGGATGATCTGTTCCACAAAAACCCCCGCCGTCTTCGTGAGTTCGTACGGACCCGGGGTCGCCGACACGTAAACCAGTTGATTTACGCGATTCTGAAACTCCTCGAACGTCAGCGGACGATTGTCGAGCGCGCTCGGCAACCGGAATCCGAATTTCACGAGCGTTTCCTTGCGCGAGCGATCGCCGTGATACATGCCCCGCAACTGCGGCACCGTCTGGTGGCTTTCGTCGATAAACATCACGGCATCGTGCGGAAGGTAGTCGAGCAAAGTAGGCGGCGCCTCGCCCGGCAGCCGTCCCGAGAAGTGCCGCGAATAGTTTTCTATCCCGTGGCAGTACCCGATCTGGCGCATCATCTCGAGATCGAACATCGTGCGCTGAAACAGCCGCTGGGCCTCGATCAGCTTGCCCTGTTTCTCGAGTTCCTTCATCCACCACTCGAGTTCGGTCTCAATGCTGCGCATGGCCTGTTCGCGCGTGTCGTTCGACATAACGTAGTGCGTCTTCGGGTAGATGGGAAGGCGCATGTAGGTCTGGCGCACTTGGCCGAGCAGCGGATCGATCTGGCTGAGCGACTCGATTTCATCGCCCCACAATTCGATGCGATAGGCGTAGTCGTCATACGTGGGGAACAACTCGATGACGTCGCCGCGCACGCGGAACGTGCCCCGCCGGAAGTCGCCGTCGTTGCGCTCGTAGAGGATCTCCACCAGACGCTGCGTAATCTGCTCGCGCCGGATCTTCTGTCCCTTGTCGAGCATCAGCAGCATGCCGTAGTACGCTTCGGGGGAACCGAGGCCGTAAATACAACTGACGCTGGCGACGATAATGCAGTCGCGCCGTTCGAACAGCGACTTGGTGGCGGCGAGACGCAGCTTGTCGAGTTCGTCGTTGATCGTCGCTTCCTTTTCGATGTACACGTCACCCGAAGGAATGTAGGCTTCCGGTTGGTAGTAGTCGTAATAGCTGACGAAATAATCCACCGCGTTCTGCGGGAAGAAACTCTTGAACTCGTGGTACAACTGCGCGGCAAGCGTCTTGTTGTGGGCCAGCACGAGGGAGGGGCGCCCGCAATTCTCGATCACCTTGGCCATGGTGAAGGTTTTGCCGGAACCGGTGACGCCAAGCAGCACCTGGTGCTGTTCGCCATCGAGCACACCGCGGGTCAGCTGATCGATGGCCTGCTGCTGATCGCCGCGCGGGCGGAAATCGCCGGCCAGATGGAACTGCATCTTCTTAGTATAGGAACCGGGTGGGTTCACCGCGCCCGGTACAATAGAAAGATCCCATGAAAGCTCGTGTGTATGTCAGCTTGAAACCGACGGTGCTCGACCCCCAGGGCGCCACAATTCGCTCCGCCCTGGTAGGACACGGCCACCGTTTGATCGCGGACGTCCGGCAAGGGAAGTATTTCGACATCGCCTTGAGCGATGGGACCGATCGCGCACAGGCCGCCAAAGAACTGGACGAGATTTCGCGCGACGTTCTTTCGAACCCGGTGATCGAGGATTACCGGGTCGAGATACTCGACTGAGCAGACGCCTCGGTAATAGTACCGATAAATTCCTCCGATGAACGTGGCTCGGAGGCGTGCGACTAATATAGAGGGATATGTGCGGCATCGTCGGTTACATCGGACAACGTAAGGCAGTTCCCATAATTCTGGACGGCTTGCGCCGGCTCGAATATAGGGGCTACGACTCGGCTGGGCTGGCCGTGCTGGACGATCACGAAGCGCTCGCCGTCCGCCGCGCCTCGGGGAAACTCCGGAACTTGGAAGACTGCGTCCGTATGAACCCGGTAGACGGCCCGTACGGAATCGGGCACACGCGCTGGGCCACCCACGGGCGCCCGACCGAGGAGAACGCCCACCCGCACCGCGACTGCACGGGCGACATCGTCGTAGTCCACAACGGAATCGTTGAGAACTATCTGACACTGAAGCATCAGCTTCAGGCCGAGGGCCACCGCTTCATCACGGAAACCGACACGGAAGTGATCGCGCACCTGATCGAAAAGTACTTCGACGACCGGCTGGAGGATGCGGTTCGCCGGGCAGTGAAGGAGCTATCGGGAGTGTTCGCTCTGGGCATCATTTCCCGGCGCGATCCAAACAAAATCATCGCCGCGCGTTCTGGGCCTCCGGTGGTGATCGGGCTCGGCGATGGCGAATACTTCGTTGCCTCGGATGTGCCTGCAATCCTGAGCCATACGCGCGACATGTTCTTTCTGGCCGATGGAGACATGGCGATCCTGACGCCGGAGGGCGTGCACCTGACGGATTTCGACGGCCGCGCGGTGAAGCGACAGGTCTCGCACATTCTGTGGGACCCGATCATGGCGGAAAAGGGCGGCTACAAGCATTTCATGCTCAAGGAGATCTTCGAGCAACCGCGGGCGGTGCGCGATACGGTGCTGGGGCGTGTCGGCCAGGAATCGGGCCGGATCTTCCTGGAAGAGATGGACATCAGCGCCAAGGAATTTCGGGAGTTCCGGCAGGTGCGCATCATCGCCTGCGGTACCAGTTGGCACGCCGCGCTGGCCGGCAAGTTCATGATCGAAAAGCTGGCCAGGATTCCCGTGGAAGTCGATTACGGCAGTGAGTTCCGTTATCGCGACCCGATCGTCGGCCCCGACACGCTCACCGTAGTGATCTCTCAATCGGGTGAAACCGCGGATACATTAGCGGCGCAGCGGGAAGCCAAGCAGAAAGGGTCCAAAAGTCTGGCCATCTGCAACGTCATCGGGTCGATGATTACGCGCGAAGCGGCTGGAACCCTGATGACACATGCCGGGCCGGAAATCGGAGTCGCGTCCACCAAGGCGTTCACTTGCCAACTAACGGCGCTGTTCATTCTCGCGATGTATCTCGGGCAGGTACGCGAGAAACTCGCGCCGGAGCAGTCGCGAGCGCTGGTGCAGGAGTTGCTGCGGATTCCCGGGAAACTCGAGGCGGTTCTCAGCCACGATTCCACCTACGACGGAATCGTGAAGAGCCTTTTCCGGGCGTCGGATTTCCTCTATTTGGGGCGGGGCGTGCATTTCCCTATCGCACTCGAGGGCGCGCTGAAGCTGAAGGAGATCTCCTACATTCACGCCGAAGGTTATCCGGCGGGAGAAATGAAACATGGTCCTAACGCGCTCATCGACTACACGCTGCCGGTAGTTGTTCTCGCAACCCGCGATCCGTCGAGCGAAGACAGCCGTCTTCGGTATGAGAAGACGGTGTCGAACATTCAAGAAGTGAAGGCACGGGAAGGGATCGTCGTCGCCATCGTGTGCGAAGGGGATGAGGAGGTCGCGAAGATGGCCGATCACATCATCTCGATTCCGCCATCGGACGAACTGCTATTGCCAATCCTGGAGATCGTCCCGCTGCAACTGCTGGCGTATCACATCGCGGTGCGGCGGGGATGCGATGTCGATCAGCCGCGCAACCTGGCAAAGAGCGTCACGGTGGAGTAGGCGCTACTCCCGGTAATTCGCTATCGCGCGACGTTACCGGCCCTTCCGCCCGTACAGCCAGGGTGGCCGGCAGAACGACAGAGTAACTGCTGCTCCGAACGCCGCGCCAAGCGCGAAGGTCATCACGAGTGCGATGCTCATACGCCTGCCACAGTTTAGCTCTTCCGATCGCGGGTCGTTCCCGCCGGCGCAACGGCTCGAAAAGCGTTTGACTCTCTCCCGGGCGGCCGGCGGATCGCCACGCGCGGAGAGCGATGAGGTCTTAATGCGGCGCACCTGCGCGAGCCGGACGAACATCCTTTAAGACAACGCACCACGGTGAATAGCCGCGAGATGCGGAGTAAGCGTCGTCCTCCAGCGCTACCGCCGCATCCAGTACGGAGCCGGGCTCGAACTCGAAAGCGCGATCGGCGAAATGCCACGCCTTCATACGCAGGCTGCGGCCGTTTTGGCGCAGCCGCACGTTCAGGTGCTTCTCGCTGAAGGTTTCGGGAGGCCCGTAGACATCCACCCCCTTCGCTGCGAAAACTGGGGCAGGGTTGCCGAAGCCGAACGGCGCGAGTTTTAGAACTTCCCCTACCGCTTCATCTGTGATGTCGGAAAACCGGATCACCCCGTCGATGTCGAGCGTCGGAAGCAAGTCTTCGGGCGTGAGGCGCGCCGCCGCGAAGCGGTTGAATCGTTCGCGAAATTCGGCGATGCGAGCCACCGGAAGCCCCAATCCCGCGGCCTGACGGTGCCCTCCGTATCGAGTGAACAATTCCGCCATCGATTCGAGAGCATCCAGCAGATGAAACGCGCGAATGCTGCGCCCGGAGCCGTGCGCTTCGCCGCCCTCCTCGCTCAGCACAATCGTCGGACGATGAAAGCGCTCGACGATCCGGCTGGCAACGATTCCCACTACGCCGCGATGCCAATCCGCGCCTGAAAACACGAGCGCATACTGATCGTCGGTCACCGGACAATCCTGGCAGCGCTCCAGGATCTGGCGTACGATCGCGGCCTCGGCTTCCTGGCGCTCCTGGTTGAGATGGTGCAACTGTTCGGCGAGCACTCGCGCGCGTTCGGGATCCTCTGTGGTGAACAGATCGATCACGTCGTTCGCGGTGGCCATCCGGCCGGCGGCATTAATGCGGGGCGCGATCCGGAACGCTACCTGTCCCGCCGATGGGCACGCCCCGTCGGTCAATCCGGCAACATGGAGCAACGCACGCAGGCCCGGGTTGCGAACGGTATGCAGTCCCGCGAGCCCGCGCTTTACGATAATCCGATTCTCACCGGTGAGCGGTACAACATCCGCCACCGTGGCGATTGCCACGATCTTCAAAAACGACTCGAGCATTCGGCGAATTCGATCGGCCGGCCATTCGAGACGGATAAACAGAGCGTGGATCAATTTGAGCGCGACACCGGCTCCGCAAAGATTCTTTTCCGGATACGTGCAGTCCGGGCGGTTCGGGTTCAGGACGGCGACGGCGGCGGGCAGCGCTTCCTCAGGCAGATGGTGATCGGTGATGATGACGTCGATCCCTACGCCGGACGCGTGTTCCACTACTGCGGCCGCGCGGATGCCGGTATCGACGCTGACAATCAATTTGACCCCGCGCGCGGCCGCTTCTTCGACCACCTCCGAACGCATGCCGTAGCCGTCGTTGATCCGATGCGGGACGTGGAACGAAGCGGTTCCCCCGGCGAGTTCGATCGCTTTCTTCAGCACGACGACGGAACTCGTACCGTCCACGTCATAGTCGCCGTAGAGCAGAATCGGTTCCTTGCCGCGGATAGCCGAAAGCAATCGCTCCACCGCCTTGTCCATGTCCTTCAAACGCCATGGATCGAGCAACGCATCGAGGGGGGCTTCCAGGAATGCTCGCGCCGAGTCTCGATCGCGGTATCCGCGATTCCACAACACCTGCGCCGCCGGCATGCGCAGGTTGAGTTCGGCGGCGAAGGCGGTTACCTCCTCCGCACTGGATTCTGGCAACACCCACCGCATCCGCGTGGGAGGCAGGGAGAAGAAACTCGGGCGCGACGGACCCTGCGCGCCTGGTCCGTCAGTTCTTGGAGAAGTACCCACCGATGGGCCCCTCGTCTTCGTCATCCTCCGGTTCCGGCGTTGCCGCATCGATTTCATCGAGCAAGTCGGAAAACTCGTCGTACCAGTCAGTGCGAAGCTCGAACATGTACACGCGCCCATTCAGGTCGAACGAGAGTTCGATCGCGCAGGTAAAGCCGTCGTAGGCTCTCAGATCGCGCAGCCGCCGTTCAATCGTGCGGCGATCGTCGGGAACGAAATCGGTCTCCTCAATCTGCTCGAGCGCATTGTCCACCAGGAGGACGGAGAATTCTCTGGCGTGCAACACGAACATTTTCGCTCCTGCTGCCCGCGCGGTTTCAAGGAATTGCTTATAGTCGGGAAAGCGATGAGTGTCCCAAAAGACCATGGGCATCGAGTCCATCGCGCGGGAATACCCGTGAAACGTTGCGAGTTTGTGCGTTTCCAAGTACTCCCGGATTTCCGTCTTGAGTACATCCAGATTTGGCTTCATTCCGACACTTGCGATTGTACGCTACCCAGTCAACGCGCGTGCTTTCATTTTCATTCGATAAGACAACGGTAAAATCAGGCTTGACTCTGGATCCGCGATTTCTCGATGCAAATGCCGCCCGGTCGCTGCTGGCGACTGTTCTCGATGAAAGTGCGGATTTGCTGGCTGTCGTGAATTCGGAATACCGGCTGATTGCCTTCAACTCGGCATTTCGCAACGAGTTCGAGCGGATCTTTCGCAGGCGGCCTGCTGTTGGACTGACCGTCCACGACGCCCTTTCCCATTCCCCCAAAGCACGCGACGCGGCCATCGACGCGTGTTCCCGCGCAATTCAAGGCGAACGTTTCACCGTCCGTGCGGCATTTACCGACGCGCACGCTCAACGCGTCCTTTATGAAATTGCATTCGCGCCGATCGCCGGTGCCCGACGCTCCGGAGCGGTGCTGACCATCCGCCGGAATGCAGAGTGTGCGACGCCGGAGTCATCGCCCATATATGGCTCGGAGTTGGACAACACACCGCTCGTCGTCGTGGAATTAACTCCTGAGCTTCACGTCGTGGGATGGCGGGGGGGAGCGGAACGGCTTCTGGGCTGGACGTTCGAAGAGGCGAACGGTAAGCTCGGCGATTTCGGATGGATTCACGATGAGGACCTCGCATCCTTCCGAAACGGCCTCGAATCCTTGATGCGTGGAGAGAGCCAATCCTGCATCGTTTGCACTCGGAATTGCACAAAAGACCGCCGAACAGTTCCGATGGAATGGCACCTGTCGACGGTGCCGGACGGTGGTGGCCGGCTTGCGGCGATTCTCTGCCTCGGCCGGGATTTGAGCCAGCAGAGACAAATAGAGCAGAAATTGCGGGACGACCAGGTTCGGTTGCGCTCGGCGTTGAAAGCCGGGCAACTCGGCACCTGGAATTTCGATTTGGCAACGAACATGGTAGCGGCGTCCGAAGGCACGGGGGTGTTGTTCGCGCTGCAGCCATTGCCTCAACTTCCGGCCAGCCACTATCTCGAGCGCATACATCCCGACGACCGGCCCCGCGTCCAGGCGACCCTCGAGCGTGCAATAGCCGAGGAACGCGAGTACCAGGCGGAGTATCGCATCGTGCACCCGGACGGTAACACCCTGTGGGTGTTGGCAAGGGGCGAGATAGCGCGGGACGAAGACGGTCATGCGCATCGGGTTGTAGGGGTGGTCATCGACCTGAGCCAGAGAAAAAGGAGCGAGGAAGCGCTGCGCCGGGCGGAACAACGTTACCGGGTTCTGTTTGACGCAAATCCCATCGGGATACTGGCTGGGGACGTGTACGGCAACATACTCGGTGCAAACGCGGCGCTGTTGAACATGATCGGCTACTCGCGCGAGGATGTCGAATCCGGTGAGCTCCGATGGACAGATATCACGCCCCCGGAGTGGCTGGCGCTTGATTGGCAGCACGTCCAAGAGGCCAAAATATCGGGCGTTTGCACACCGTACGAGAAGGAGTACATCCGCAAAGACGGTACGCGCATACCGGTGATCGTCGGATACACGCTGGTTGGAGAGTCCCGTGAAGAGTCGGTGGCTTTCATCATGGACATCACCGACCGCAAGGGGGTCGAGCGCGAGTTACTCGAAAGCAAGGAACGCCTGGAGCTGGCTCAAATGGCGGGCCGGGCCGGCATCTTCGATTGGGACATTACCAGGAATCGCGTCATCTGGAGCGAGCAACTCGAGCGTCTGTTCGGTTTGCAGCCGAGGACGTTTGAAGGACGGCTCGAGGACTGGCAAAAACGAGTCGTTCCCGAGGATGTTGAGCGTGTGCAGGCGGCCATACAAGAGGCCATGCGCCGCCGAGAGCCGGAGGTGAACTTCGAGTTCCGTGCCGCCCGCAGCGACGGTCAGGTGCTTTGGCTGTATGGCCAAGCCTCGTTCTTTTACGACCCATCCGGCGTCGCCACCCGCATGATCGGTGTGAATATCGACATCACCGACCGCAAGCGTATGGAGGATGAACTGCGGCGATCGAACGAGGACTTGAGCCAGTTCACTTACGCGGTCAGCCACGACCTGCGGGAACCGCTGCGGATGATGTCGGCCTTCAGCGCCCTGCTCCAGAACAAGTACGCGGAGCAACTGGATGAAGGAGGCCGTCAGATGACGGATTATATCCTCCAGGGAGCGCGGCGGATGGACACGCTCATCAATGACCTGCTCGCGTACAGCCGGATCGAGAGTTCGAAGCAGCCGGCACGAGCCGTCGATTCCGGTGCCGCCGTTCAAGCCGCGCTCGTGAACCTGGCAGGTGTGCTCGAATCCGCGGGCGCGACGGTCGATGTCAGGCAGCCCTTGCCGTGGGTTTGCGTACATGCGATGCATATTGTGCAGTTGATGCAGAATTTGATCGGCAATGCGGTGAAGTTCCGGGACATCGGCCGTCTGCCGGTAATCCGCATCTCGGCAACGGTGCAGGACAGCGAAGCTTTGTTTTCTATCGAAGACAACGGGATCGGAATCGACTCGCGGCACCTCGAGTATGTGTTTCGCATGTTCAAACGGCTGCACTCCGAGCGGGAGGGCACCGGAATCGGGCTGGCGCTCTGCCGGAAGATCGTCGAGAGTTATGGATGCCGTATTTGGGTTCAGTCGGAACTTGGCAAAGGATCGATCTTTTTTTTCACTCTTCCCGTAACAGATGAGGCGAGCGAAACGTGATCAACTACCTCCTTATCGCAGCGGGAGGAGGTTTGGGATCCCTGATACGGTACGTTGTCGGCACAGCGATCATGCAGCGCTACTTGGGCCGTTTTCCGATGGGCACATTTGTGATTAATGTGACCGGGTCGTTCTTGATCGGAGTCGCGATGACGCTTCTGACTGAACGGTTTGCTCCGCACACGAACTTGCGGATGTTTCTGGTCATCGGTTTCCTGGGCGGCTATACAACTTTTTCGAGCTTCGAGTACGAGAGTCTCCAATCGGTGCGTGGGGGTGCGCCGTGGCTGGCTCTCGTGTACGTGCTTTCGAGCGTCATCGTCGGATATTTCGGCGTGTGGTTAGGAGTGGTGGTCGCAAGCAGGCGATAGCGCGCGAATTCCGGCAGCGCCCCTCAGTGAACGCTTACGCAGGCGCGAGCAGTCCCATCCGTTTTGCTACACGGCCCAGAATGTCAATGGCGCGGTCCAAAAGATCGCGGCTGTGAGTGGCTGTGACGATCGTCCGAATGCGGGCTTTGCCTCGCGGCACGGTCGGAAATCCGATGCCCGTCGCATAGAGCCCCTCATCGAACAACTCGCGCGAAAATTGGTGCGCGGCGGAGGCCTCACCAACCATGATTGGCGTAATCGGAGTCTCGCTCGAACCCGTATCGAAGCCGGCCGACCGTAACGCCGATTTGAAGTACCTCGTGTTCTCCCAAAGCTTCTCGATCCGCTCCGGCTCGCGCTCCAGGATGTCGAAGGCTGCGAGGCACGCGCCCACTACCGCGGGAGGATGAGATGTAGAAAAGAGGAACGGGCGCGCGCGGTGATACAGGAATTCGATCAGATCGCGGCTGCCGCAAACGTAACCGCCCAAAACGCCGACGGCCTTTGATAGCGTGCCAACCTGCACGTGTACGCGTCCGTGAAGGCCGAAGTGATCGACGGTGCCGCGGCCATTGCGTCCGAGCACGCCCGACGAGTGAGCGTCGTCGATCATCATGATCGCCCCGTGACGCTCCGCGGCTTCAACCAGCGCGGGGAGCGGGCCGATGTCGCCGTCCATCGAAAACACGCCATCGGTGATCAGCAGTTTTCGCCCCGGCTGCGATTCCAGTTCGTCCAGGATTGCATCAGCCCGCGCTGCATCGCGGTGCGGATACACGTGAACCTTCGCTTTCGAGAGCCGCGCGCCATCGATGATGCTGGCGTGGTTCAGTTCGTCGGAAACGATGTGGTCCTCCGCACCAAGAATCGCCGCCACTGTCCCAGCGTTCGCCGCGAACCCGGATTGAAACACGACACACGCCTCTGTTTTCTTGAATGCGGCGATACGGCGTTCGAGTTCCATGTGGATGCCCATCGTTCCGGAGATCGTCCGCACCGCGCCCGACCCGGCGCCATAACGGCGAGTTGCGGCGATAGCGGCCTCCACCAGCGCGCGGTGGTTTGCCAGACCGAGATAGTTGTTCGATGCGAGATTGATCACCTCGCGTCCGTCGAACGTGCTCACAGGTTCGCAGGGAGACTCCAGCACGCGCAACCGCTGATAAGTGCCCGTCTGGCGCCACGATTCCAGTTGATCGGAAAGATACGACAGCGGATTCGATTGGCTCACAATGCTTCCTCGCCAATTATGGTAGCGCGCCCCACCCGGGCGTGCTGTCGTGAATAGAAACGGCGAGCCTTTGCGCGATTACCGCAGGTTTTCATGTTGCACCAGGCGCGGCGGCCCGCGCGGCTTCTGTCGAGAAACATCCAGCCGCAATCTTCCATCCCGCAGATGCGGATCCGATCCAGCGGGCCGTGAACCAACAACTCTTCTGTCGAGAGGACGATGGGGAGTAGCAAACGCTTGAGGTCGGACGGCGCCCCGTTCCAGACTCGGTGCATCGCGTTGCGCGCGGGAACAAGCCGGGTGGCGCCGAGCCAGTCGCGGTAGATGCTCGTCCACTCATCGAGCACATCCGAGCCCGGGTTCTCACCAAGCGCGAGCGGACGGAAGATGGCGAACATGTCCTCGCGCAACTGTATCGCTTCGCGCACCGCGTACTCTGCCTTAGCGGGCTCTTGTTGGGCGGACCTCAGCAGTGCCGCACCTTCGGGACGGGTCGCGATCCGCACTGCCGCGGCCCAGGCGATGAACTCGCCATAGCCAGCCAGGAGCTCGATTTCGCGCGGGCTCCCATGCCAGTCCGCTGTGTTCAGAAAGTCGAGACAAAGGTGTCCGCCGACGATCTGGTGCGTCCAGCGAGGGAGCTTTTGCATAGCGGATAACCCCATTGTACGGCTTGACAGGTTAGGCGATGCATGCGATATTCTAACCGTAGAAATGAGGTAAACAGGTTATGCGGAGAGCGTGCGACGAGACGGCCCGAATCCGGGAGTCGCTCATCAAGGCGTTCAACGGCGGCGCCTGGCACGGCCCGTCGTTGTCTTTTGCGCTGCGCGGCGTGAGCGCCGAAACAGCCGCGACACGGCCAGTCACCGGGAACACGCATACCATCTGGCAGATTGTGTTGCACGTCGAAGGCTGGCTGGGGGTGGTTGCGAAGCGCGCGCGGGGACAGCGCACCCGGCGACCCGCACAAGGAGACTGGCCGCCCATAAAGGACCGGAGCGAAACAGCGTGGCGTCAAGCGCGCGAAGCCCTGAAAACGGCCCATTCGGATCTACTGACGGCCATTGGGGGAATCGACGACAGTGCGTTGAACCTGCGTATCGGGTCCCGGACGGTTCGCGAGAACCTGATCGGAACGCTGGAGCACATGGCCTACCATGCCGGCCAGATCAGTTTATTGAAGCGGATCGTGAGGAACAGTACGAGATCGTGACAAAAGGGGATGGGGGCCGGCCTGAACGGACAACCTCCGGCCGGCCGCTTCGGACTGCTATTCGGCCTTTTTCAATACGAGTTCGCGAGAGTTGTCCGCCCCTTCGCGCTGCACCTTCAGCTTCATTTCGTTGCCCGATACTGTCCCGGCGTAGTTCATCTTCATTTCGTTGCCGTTGAACTCCATTTTGATGACCCAGG
Organism: uncultured Acidobacteriota bacterium; assembly: GCA_963720745.1. Classification (GTDB taxonomy): domain Bacteria; phylum Acidobacteriota; class Terriglobia; order Bryobacterales; family Bryobacteraceae; genus TMP-7. The sequence continues at coordinate 984,823 of CAVRGO010000001.1, read as the reverse complement.
ATACATTGTCGCCCTCAACTTTGCCGTCCGTGATTTCCTGAGCTTGGCCGCGGAAACCGGTGGTGGTACCAGTGATCTTCGAACCGTCCTGTTTCAGGTCGAAAGTTACGGTCCTCGGGCCATTGCGGCCCTGTTGTTCTCCTGACCATTTGCCTGTCACATCAGCCGCAAGCGCAGAGATAGTCATCAGCGCGCCAAGCAGCGCTGCCATTAGAATCGAACGCATACTCATTCCGGTACTCCTTCCTCTTGAACAAGTGTTCAGCAAGAAGATGCCGCGCGGTAGGCATCAGGTTACGCCTGTTAGCTCGCGCGGGGCACGACTTACAAAGAATTAATGTCGGGTTTCAGCCCAACAGGCCGAAGAACTTTCGGCGCCGCTTCACCGGGCCTGTGTTTTCAAGGCGTGTCCGCCCTTCGATGGTGGCTCCGGGATTCGTAATAGTTACAATCCGGGCAAAATCCTCGCCGTAGCGGTCGCAGAGCCATTTGTGGGCGACATCCAGCCTGGGGGTCCGGTAACTGGTGTCGTGGGCGTCGCTCGCGATAAAGTGAACCAGTCCAGCTTCAATCAGGCGTTCGGAAAACCTCCGGGCGTCCGTGCCGAACGTGCCGAGCAGCGATTGCCCAGTCACTTGAAGAAACGAGCCTTCCTCCACCCACCGCCGGAGTTGTTCGAAACGTGTTTGCAGGATTTGATTTCGCTCCGGATGAGTGATGATCGGCAACATCCCGCCCTCGCGCAGCCGCGCTAGCAATTCGCCGGAGTTCGGGAAGATGATGAAATCCGAAAACTCGACCAGCAGCCACTGCTTGTGATTGATCGTATATTTAGCCGGATTCTGGAGCGCGTCTTGGATGTTCTCGAACATAAGATGGAAATCACATCCAGCGTAGATTTGAATGCGGTTTCCGACCGTCTGCACGAGGTGCTGCAAACGCGCTTCGATGACTTCGGGTTTGTAGGTAAACTCGGTATTTGCGTGAGGAGTGGCGACGATAGCCGTAGTGCCTGCATCGGCGGCTATATTCAGCATCGATACGCTGTCTTCGAAAGTCCGAGCCCCGTCATCCAGCCCGTGCAGGACGTGGCTGTGGATGTCAATCATCTGTCCAAGAGGATAGCAGGACGGCGGAGCATGCGCTCCCGGTTTCGATTACGTGAATCACAACGAACCGTAGTACTCTTATTTGCGTGTTGCGAATTGTTCACCGCTTATCGTTAAATCTGAGAGTGACGGCTGACAGTACATCTCATGAGGTAGCGTAGGAGTCTACATGGAACTGCGAACATTGGCGTTCGTTCTTGCCGGCGGAAAAGGAACCAGACTCTACCCACTTACAAAGGAGCGCGCCAAACCAGCGGTGCCGTTTGGGGGCAGGTACCGCATTGTGGATTTTGTCCTCAGCAACCTGATCAATTCCGGGATTTATTCGATTTATGTGCTGATTCAGTTCAAAAGCCAGTCCTTGCTGCAGCATCTGCGCGAGGGTTGGGAGATCGGTGGACTGTTGAGGAACCACTTCATCATCCCGGTGCCGGCCCAGATGCGTTCGCCGGGTGAGGATTGGTATCGCGGCACCGCCGACGCCATTTACCAGAACATCAACCTCATCGAGCAAGCCGACCCCGACGTGGTGGCCATATTCGGGGCGGATCATATCTACAGAATGAACATCCGGCAGATGGTTGAGTTCCATTACAACAAGAAGGCGAAAGTGAGTATCGCCGCGATACCCGTGGACAAACGTTACTCCGCCGAGTTTGGCGTCATTGAAATCGACGAGAATAACCGGGTGGTCGCGTTCCATGAGAAGCGGGCGGATGCCCCGACGATGCCCGGTAAACCCACGCTCGTGCTGGCCTCGATGGGCAATTACATATTCGATACCGACATCCTTCTGAAAGAGCTGCACGTCGACGGCGAGAACGAGAACAGTGCACACGATTTCGGGCGCGACATTCTGCCGGGCTTGATCGGGCGCGTGGAGATGTACGCCTATGATTTCCAGACCAATCGGATTCCCGGCGATCCTCCGGGTCAAAAACCGTACTGGCGTGACGTGGGGACCATTGACGCGTTCTTCGAAGCGAGCATGGACCTCAAGGCTGTCGCGCCGGAATTGAACATGTACAACCGGCAGTGGCCGCTGCGCACAGCAGGCTATTATGATGCGCCCGCGAAGTTCACGTTCGACGAAGACGGACGCCGCGGCGAAGCACTGGACTCGATTGTTTCCGGCGGCGCGATTCTTTCCGGCGGTTTGGTTAAGAACTCAGTCATCGGGCGTGGCGTGAAAGTGCATACGGGGTCCATTGTCGAGGACTCCGTTATTTTCGATAACTGCGACATTGGCCGGCGCGCGAAGGTCCGCCGGGCGATTCTCGACAAGAACGTCCGTGTACCCGAAGACGCGACGATCGGCTATGACCTCGAGCGCGATCGTCAATTCCATCACGTGACGGAAACGGGAATCGTTGTGGTGGAAGGCCACCGCTCGCTGGTCGATCTCGCGACCCTGCAGGTCTAGCAGCCCGTGGCAGAAATGAGGCAAATTCGGAGACGGCAAAACCGCCTCAGTCAAATCAATGACTTAGGCGCGTGATTATGTCGCATTTTGACTTGCACCACGGGCTGCTAGCACCCGTGAACGTTTCGGCGCCGAAGCCGTGCGTTTCATGGTGAGCGAGATCCGCTCGCCCACAAATTCCCGCACCGAGGCCACAGTGGAGATAATTGAGGACGGAGATTCGATGCACCTTTCGTCCCAACCCACGTTCCGCCTTCCGATTTGCGGTTTTCTGATGACGCTAATTCTGCCGACCGTCGTTTCCGCGCAGCAACCCGTCGACCACGGCCACCCCAGGCAGGGCGGGGCCAAGCCGCAGGACACGGAAGTGTGGGAACCCGAGCCCAAGGTGGTAACACCCGGTCCGGTCGAATCGGCTCCGCCTTCGGACGCAATTGTTCTGTTCGGCGGCAAGAACGTGGATGAGTGGGTGAATACGTCGGATAAATCGCCGGCGAACTGGATTGTCACGAATGGCGTGATGACGGTGAATAAGTCCCAAAAGGCCACCAACATCGAGACCAAACGCAAGTTCCACAACTATCAGTTGCACATCGAATGGAAGATCCCCGCCAATGTCTCCGGCACCGACCAGATGCGCGGCAACAGCGGAATCTTTCTGGCTTCGACAGGACGCGGCGACTCCGGGTACGAGTTGCAGATTCTCGATTCGTATCACAACAAGACTTACGTCAACGGGATGGCCGGAAGTATCTATAAGCAAGGCATTCCGCTCGTCAATCCCGCCCGCAAGCCAAGCGAGTGGCAGAGCTACGACGTCGTCTGGATGGCGCCCGTGTTCGCCGCCGATGGAAGTCTCACGACGCCGGCGTATGCGACGGTGCTCTTCAACGGCGTGCTCGTGCAGAATCACTTCGAACTGAAGGGCGAGACGTTGTACATCGGGAAGCCGTTCTACCGGAAGTTCGATTCCGCGCCCATTAAACTGCAGGCCCACCCCGATCCGAGCGAACCGGTCAGCTTTCGAAACATCTGGGTGCGGGAACTGAACTAGGCATCGCGACTGCCCCGCAGGCCAGGCCACTTGTAGGCAACTCGATTTCCCTCGAGACCGGCATCAGGTGTACATGAACTCGGCCGTTGCCGTGCAATCCATCTGCGGGATGACGCGCACCCAATGCGCGGAAAAGCCCGCCGGGAACACGTGGTGTGCGTACCCGGTGGCGCCCACCCGCACATTCTCGTAAGGGACCCAGGTCCCGTTTCCGAGAAAATCGACCTCCATCGAAAACCCGCCCGGTGTGTCGGCGAGCAAATGAACCATCTTGTTCGTGAATCCCGTCATCAGGAACGGTTCTGAGGCTATGCCTTTGCGGACGGATGCCTTTCGCCAAGGTCCTCCCCAACCTTGCGGCCGTCCCCAACTCCACAGGTCATCGGACTTGCCGAACCACAAACCCGACTGCGGTTGTCCGACTACCGGGTTGTTGTCGCGGTTGGCCGTTGTCTGGTTCCCTCCGAGCGCCAGTAACCCGCGGAACGCACAATAGTCCGGGATAATCCGGAGATGCTGGCAGACTGGCTTCACGCCCCAAATCGCATTCTCGAACGCGATCGGCTGCAGCTCATAAAACATGCCCTGGATGTCGAGCATGTAATGCTCCGTCTCGATCTCGCGAATGCGCATCCATTCGGTCTGCCACGCGTGCTCGAATGCATGGCTCGCCTTGGGAAGCCGGTAACGCTGCCATTCTCCGTTTACCAGAGCCCACAAAAGCACCGACGATTCATCCCAACCGCTGCAGAACAGGACGTTCCCCATGTCCCGCCGCGCCGCGCAATCCATGTGCGGCTTGCCGGAAAGGCTGCGCCAGCTCTTGCCGTCGAACTCGAACAGCCCCGCGCTGTTCTCGCCGTAGGCATAAAATCCGTTATTCGCCACCACCAAGCGTCCCTGCGCGGCGCATCCGCCTTTGAAGTGGGGGCGCTCCGCCAAGTGGAACTGCTTCACCAAATCGAACAGGAGCGTCGACTTGTGGCTGTTCACGTCATGCTCGAAGAACTGTCCTTCCATGGTGAGCATGTAAACGCGATTCGCCGGATCCGTGAGATGACGAATCGTCGCCGTTAGCCGGTGCATTTCGAATTGCTCGAGGAATCGCCACTTCCCTGCGAGGTCGATCGCGTACGGACCGATGAACATCTGGTTCGATTCGGCATGCACCATGCGGTTTGCGTGTGTTCCATCGTGGACATGCACCCGCTCGGGACGAAGCTGATCGTCGATGCGATAGAGGCCGAGTCCGCTCCCGGTGCCTTTCATGTGGGAATCGTAGGTGACGGCCCAGAGTGCTTCCGCCCAGGGCATCAACGCGCCGATGCCGCATTCCGAACGAATCGGGCCGGTATCGGCTCGGAACCCGATGTTGGCGCTGGGTGGAAGTTGCTGCCCCGCGCCGATTGCCGCTGCCGCGCCGCCGCTCAGCAGTGTGAGTAGGGACCTTCGAGAATGCTGCATAGATTTTCCGGTACACCCTTTGTATCGAAAAGCTGCCGCCACTGCCACGTGAACTCAAACATGCAACCCGCGCATATATGATTGATCGAGTGGAAAAGCTAAACCGGCTGATCAGGAAAATCCACATCTACGCTGGGCTCCTGGTCTTTACGCAATTGATCATCTACGGAATCGCGGGCGTGGCTGCTACGTTTCATTCCGGCGGCGAACGGCCAAAGGAGCCCCACGAGACCCGATACGTTCCGTTCACGGTGCCGGCATCGGCGACGGACAAGCAAGTAGCCGATCTGGTATACAGACAGATGAATTTTCCGCTCAGCCGTCCGATGCCCGATTGGTTCCTCCGCCATACTCCGGACAATCACCTGTTGCTCGATTTCTACAACATCAACGGAATCTACCGGGTGGTTGTTCTCGAGAACGAGGGCAGGCTCCGCGTCGAAGATATTCGCAACAACTCCTGGCTCTTCCTCGAGGATATACACGCGTCGACACCTGCCGATGAAGATCAGCCGCGATTGATGCGCTTCTGGGCATGGTGGAACGAAATCGGTATGTGGACGCTACTCGGATTTTGCGCCTCTGGTGCGTGGTTGTGGTTCACGGCCCGGCCGCGATTCGTATGGGCCTGGATGTCGCTTGCGGGCGGCGCGGCATCCCTGGCGATTCTCTGGGCGATTTTTCGATAATCATGTACCGCACCCTTCGGGCCATCCACCTCCTATGCGGCGCGTTCGCGCTGCCTGCGCTGCTGATGTACGGGATGAGCGCCGTGCAGATGGCGCACAACCATTGGTTTTCGATGAAACCCTCCATGAGCGAATCGGATTTCGCGATTGGCGCGGGTTACACGGACGGGCGAGTCGCAGCGCGCGAGGCAATGGCGAGCCGGGGAATTCGCGGCGAGATCGCTGCCGTCGAACCGGCGCCATTCGGGTTTCGCATCCGAGTCGTCGTTCCCGGAACCGTGCACGAGATTCGATACGAGGCATCGAGCGGGAAAGTGCACCTGCGAACCAGCGTTGCCGGTTTGATGGGTATGTTGAACCGGTTGCATCACGCGGCCGGGCTGTGGCACGCATACGCGCCGATGAGGCTCTGGGGCCTCCTGGTCGGAATCGTTTCGCTCGCGACACTCGGACTCGGCGCCACTGGCATCTGGATGTGGTGGCTACGGCGGCAAGAGCGAACCTGGGGCATCGTTCTGATCGCGGCAAACATGGCTTTCAGCGCGGGTGTGCTGTTGCTGGTCCGCTCTGCCGGCCCGTGAAGTGGACGGCCGCTGAATTCATCTCCAAGGCTCGCGGTTTAATCGCGTGCGAGCGTCCACAGAGTAATGTCATCACACGGCAAGGCGACCACATATTTCACTCGCGGATTAGCGGCATTCGGGGCGGGTGCATTCGCACTCCACGCCTGGCGATTGGGGCTGACACTGTTGGGGACACCCAGGGGCTGTCGCATTGATCGCAAACGGTTACGTCAAATCGATTCCAGCGATTTCCGTGACTATGTCTCCACCATCACCGAAGCCCACGTCCATGCCGATACCCGTGTCACCGTGCTCAAGAATGGCGACGTATTCTATCCAGCCGAGTTCGAGGCAATTCGGACAGCAAAAAAATCAGTGAACCTGGAGGGCTACGGTTTTCTCGAAGGGAAGGTAACGCGCGAGTTCCTCGCCATTCTGTCCGAGCTCGCTGCGAGAGGCGTCGAAGTGCGCATGGTAATCGACGCGATCGGTAGTTGGAAAACACATTCCAGCTATTTCGACGAACTGCGGATGGCCGGGGGACGCGTCGCCTGGTACCATCCGATCGATTCTAGAACCTGGCCCTATCTGAACAATCGGACGCACCGCAAACTACTTGTCATCGACGGCAAGGTCGGATTCATCGGCGGGGCCGGATTCGCGGATCACTGGGTCGATCGCAACGCGCAGGGCAGACCGTGGCGCGATACCATGCTGCGACTCGAAGGTGGTGCCGTGGCCGGCCTGAATGCGGTTTTTGCGGAGAACTGGCTGGAAACCACCGGTGAAATCCTTGCGGGCGACGAGCATTTCCGATTCACCGAAGTACCGGATGGCCGGTCCGCGATGATCGTCACCAGCACGCCTCGCGGCGGAACTACTCGAGCCAGAATACTTTATCAGACGTTGATCGAGGCAGCGGCCAAGACGATTCACATCACGACCCCGTATTTTGTTCCGGACCGCAGCGCGCGGCGTGCCCTGTTGCGGGCGGTAACGGAGCGGGGCGTCCAGGTGAAGATCCTGACCGCCGGCCCGCACAGCGATCATCCGATGACTCGAAGGCTGAGCCGCATGTTCGACGTGAAGCTGGCAAGAGCCGGGCCGAGATCTACGAGTATCAACCTGGCATGATCCACGCCAAGCTGATGACGATCGATGGACTATGGACCGTTGCCGGGTCCACCAATTTCGACCACCGGTCGTTCGATCTGAACGATGAGGTGAACATCGCGATCTTCGACCGTGGAATTGCGGCACAACTCGACGCCGACTACGAACTCGATCTTCGAGAAAGCCGACGTTTAACTCCCAAGCGATTGACCAGTACCAGCTTTGGAGACCGAATGGTGGAGGAGGTGAGTTGGATCGCGCGCCGGGAGCAGTAGTATGACGCGGCGTTAGAGTCAGCACACGTGCGGGAAACCGTTAAGCCGCCGGCCATCCGCGTGGCAGCTTCCCATCGAGAGATGGGACCCCTTCAATCGCGAACGCCTCCGGAGACCAATAGTTCCTTGCGGGGTCCTCCAGGTCGAGCGACCAACTCAACTTCCGATACGGGCGCTCGTTGTGCCAATCGCAGCCGTTTCTCGCTCGTCCGAAGAGCCTCCTCGTTTGCACTGCGCTCCGTGACATCGGTGAACAGCGCAATCAGTCGACCGCCCGGCGCCCGCAAAATCCGCGCCTCGAACCATTTTCCGGGTTGCCGGATCGTGCCCGCCGGATTCACATGCCGCCCCGTCCGATTTGGCAGAACTGATGCCGCGAAGAACGCGAGGCGCTAGACGGCTGCATCGCACCCTCGCCTCTGCCATCGCAGCGCATCGCGGACCAGCGAGCCGATCCGCAAGAACTGTTCCAAGTCAGCGGGTTTGCGAAAAAACGCGACCGCGCCAAGTTCCCGGGCGCGGGCCCGGTCCGTTGGGGAATCCGAGGAGGTCATCACGACGACGGGCGTCTTCTCGCAACGCGGGATATTCCGCAGCCGTTCGAAAACTTCCTCGCCGGATCGCTTGGGCATGTTCAGATCCAGGAGGACCAGGTCTGGGCAATTCAACGATAGGTCGGTGGCGATGGCGTCAAAGTGACGAATAACCTGGTCGCCGTCAACAAAGTTTTGCATCTCGTACGGGATTGCCTCCTGGTCGAGCGCAAGTTGGATGAGAAAAAGATCTTGCTTACAATCTTCCGCAACAACAATTTGATACTTGGTAGACGCACCCATAGCAGAGTCATCTGTTCCGCGAGTCGCACGTGACCCGCGTAGGAACAGCGCTGGCACCCTTTTTTCTAGGTCAGGTCTGCGATGCCACCGCGACCCGTCTGGAATGACTTGTTCCGACACGATTTCGCCGCAGTTCGCGCAATTCGTCCTGGATAGGCTGATAGGCCCGAGCCTCCATCAGAACGAGTTCGGCCTTCCCGTTAAGCGTAAGCAGCATCGGACGGCCAGATTCTTTCACGTGCGCCATCATAGATGCGCTATGACGTTTTAAGTCGCTCAACGGGAAAATGTCTTCGGCGATATTAGCATCAATCTTGCAGCACATTCGCTGCAAATGTAGGACTCCCTGCCTGAAAGGAACGTTTCCTGTCCGGGTAACCGGAGAGGCTGAAACAGCCGGCACGATCCCGACCTCGAATCTTTGGAGATTGGACTTATGAGCAACAAAGAGCCGGAAAATGTGGTGGTTACCGGGGCGTCCGCCGGAGTTGGACGTGCGGTTGTTCGGGAATTTGCCAAACGGAAGGCCCACATCGGCCTGCTGGCACGCGGCCGCGAGCGACTGGAGGCAACGCGCCGCGAGGTTGAGGAACTCGGGGGACAGGCCCTTGCCCTCCCTACCGACGTAGCACACGCGGACGAAGTGGACAGCGCCGCCGAGCGCGTCGAGAGCGAGTTCGGCCCCATCGACATCTGGGTGAATTGCGCGATGACGACGATTTTCGCGCCATTCGTCGATATACAACCTGACGAGTTCAAACGTGCTACCGAAGTAACTTACCTCGGGTTCGTATACGGCACCATGTCCGCGCTGAAGCGCATGAAGCCGCGCAACCGTGGTGCCATCGTACAGGTCGGTTCGGCGCTGGCGTATCGATCCATCCCCCTCCAATCGCCCTACTGCGGAGCGAAGCACGCGATCGTCGGATTCACGGACTCGATCCGGACCGAGTTGTTGCACGATCACAGCGATGTCCACATCACGGTGGTGCACCTGCCGGCGATGAATACGCCGCAATTCAGTTGGTGCCGCACGCGTTTGCCGCGTCATCCGCAACCTGTACCACCGATCTTTGAGCCCGAAGTCGCGGCACGGGCCATTGTGTGGGCGACGCATCACCGGAGGCGGGAGATTTACGTCGGCTGGCCCACCGCGAAAGCAATTTACGGACAGGAGATCGCGCCAGGATTTGCGGACCGCTATCTTGCCGAGAATGGCTACGAGAGTCAACAGACGGACGAACCCGTAGCTGCGGACCGCCCAGACAATCTTTTTCAGCCGGTGCCGGGCGACTACGCCGCGCATGGAATTTTCAGCGATCGTGCCAGCCGGAACAGCGTTCAAATGTGGCTGGATCTTCATCGCAAGGCGGTTGGGCTAGCGGCCGCAGGCATCACGGGCGTCGCGGTGTTCGTGGCAGCGGCGAAGAAAATCGCGTAATCGGGGCCAGCGCAACGCATAATAAGTTGGTGTCCTTCCGAATCGTAGCGGTTCTCATTTGGATATTGGCGTGCGCTGCCGCGAGCGGCGCCGAGGAGCGTAGGGTCGCGATCACGATCGACGATCTCCCCCGCGGTGGAGACTCACACCAGGGATGTTCTCCGGCCGTTCTCGAAGCCATGACGGCGCGCCTGCTCGCGCCTTTCGCAGCTCAGAGAATTCCGCTCACCGGCTTTGTCAACGAAGAACGTTGCAGCGAAATCGGGCAAACCAATCTGGCGCGAGTTCTGAACCAGTGGCTTGACGCCGGTGCGGAACTCGGGAACCATTCGTACTCGCATAAGGACCTGAATAAGACTTCACTCGAAGAAGCGGAACAGGACGTGATCCGCGGAGAGAGGCTCACCCGCCGTGTGCTCGCCCAGCACGGGCGTAAACTCCGGTATTACCGGCATCCGTTTTTGCACGTTGGGTTAGATCTCGAAAAGCGTGGCGCTTTTGAGCGGTTTCTTGCCGGCCGCGGATATACCATTGCTCCCGTCACTCTCGATAACTCGGACTATATGTTTGCTGCAGCGTATGCCGACGCACTAGAACGTGGTGATCGTTCGTTAGCGGAGCGGGTCCGCGCCGGGTACGTGCCGTATCTCGAGTCGATATTCGATTGGTTCGAGAAGCGTTCGGTCGAGGTGACCGGTCATGAAATCGCGCAGGTCTTACTGATTCATGCGAGCCGGCTAAACGCCGATGCGATGCCGGATCTGCTGGCAATGATCGGCCGCCGCGGCTACCGCATCGTAGCCCTCGCCGATGTTCTGAAAGACGCCGCCTATGCTCTGCCCGACAACTACGCGGGCCCGGCCGGATTCTCGTGGATTCACCACTGGTCGATCACGAAAGGGATGCCGAAAAAAGGAGAGCCGGACGAACCGGGGTGGATTTCTGCGGCATTTGCACGGACTCGCCGCTGATTCAACGGCATTCAGCGGCGAGATAGGACGCTTGCCATTACTTCTCGGTTCGCAAGTCGTTGGTCACCGAAAAAGCGCCGGACACGCCTTTCGCCTGAATACCTGCAAGATTCTTGTCCGATTCGTTTGCGACTACGCCGACGAGAGTCACGTGCCCGTTCTTCACGATAATGTGTATCGGGGGCACCGCCTGCAGCGCATACCGGTTCAGCGCCGTTTGGCCGTAAATAGCCCGGTATTCAGCCATCCGGACTCTATCGTCGTTCGGCGACAACGGCAAAACCTCAATATTGTTCACCACTCGCTGAACGCCTTCCACGTTTTTTGTGACGTTTTCCGCGTCAGACTTCAGGGTCGGACGGGTAACTTGGCCCATCAGCGTTACCGTCGATCCATCAACACGGAATTCCAGATTGTCAAACACGCCGTAGTAGGGGAGCATCACCAACTCGTGACGTACTTCGCGGGCGAGTTGTCCCGTCGGCGCGCCTACTGTCCTATCCGCATTACCCTTCTGTGCAGCGACTGCCGGAGCGCACAAGAAAGCAGCGGAGGCGGTCAGTAAGACACTTCCCAAAATGCAATGTCTCATCGTTTCCTCCTCGTCAAAAATGATGCGGGGCGAACCCGATATGTTTCGTGAACGTTTCCCGCTCGGTTAACGCATAGGTTTCCGTTCGAAATCATTCAGGGTTCGTGATTGAATGGTCTGAATTCGTGTTGCTATTCCGTCAATTTTGACGAAGTGACAGGTGTCCGGGGGTTTCGTCGCGCGCGGCACGGTAGGCTTCATCGAGAATCTCGACCACGTGCGCCACCCGTTGCCCAGTGCCGTGGGCTTGGACGCCTGCTCGCAGTTGGAGCATGCAGCCAGGGTTGGCCGTGACGATGATCTCCGCATGGGTCCTCTCGATAGCGGACATCTTCTTTTCCAGAAGTGCGGAGGCCATTGTAGGCTGCACAACGTTATAAATGCCGGCGCTTCCGCAGCAGACGTCGGATAATGGCAATTCGCGGAATTTCAATCCTGGTATCGAGCACAGTAGTCGCCGCGGGGCCGCCTTGATCTTCTGCCCGTGAGCGAGGTGGCAGGAGTCCTGATACGTGACGTGACAGGGTAACTGCCCGAAGTCGCGATTCCACTCGATGGAAGCGAGAAACTCGTTGATGTCCTTGACGCTCGAAGAGAATTCGTGGGCACGTCCGGCATAATTCGAATCGCTGTCCAGCAATTCCCCGTATTCTTTCAGAGTTGATCCACACCCGGCGGCGTTGGTGATGATCGCATCGTAGCCGCCCGCAAGCAGCGCGTCGATATTCTTCCGCGCCAGCGTTCGGGCAGCGTCCCGCAGACCCGAGTGGACGTGCAGCGCCCCGCAGCAGGTCTGATCATCCGGTACTGTTACTTCGCAGCCGTTCTTCTGCAGCACCCGAACCGTCGCCTCGTTCAACCGCGCAAAGAACACATTCGCGATGCAGCCTCCCAGCATCGCGACGCGGTACCGCCGTTCGCCGGCCGCCGGAAACACACGCCCGTAAGCGTCGTAGAAGAACGGGACTTCGACTTGTGGGGACAATCGTTCCGCTTCAACCAGGCCGAGCAGCTTCAAAATTCCAGACGCGCGCACCAGCCGTTGAAGTCCTGTGCGTTGATACAACCACAGAAGCCGCGCAGCGAATCGTATCGCGGATCGGGAAGGCAGCAAACGCTCGAATACCAACGAGCGAACGAAGCGTTCCGCCAAACCACGTTCGCGATGTGCTTCGATTTCGGCGCGTGCCGCCTCTACCAACTTCCCGTATTGCACGCCGGAAGGACATGCCGACTCACACCCTCGGCAGGCCAGGCACAGATCGATGTGTTCGATGTAGGCGGACGTTATTTCCGCCGCGCCCGACTGCACATTGACCATCTGATAGATCCGGCCGCGCGGCGAATCCATTTCGACGCCGAGTTCCCGGTAGGTCGGGCACGCGTTCAGACACAACCCGCAGTGAACGCAGCGGTCGAGATCGATCTGTTGAGGCGAGTCGGTGCGGGCGGGAAGTTCAGATACGGCCATACAGCCTTCCAGGATTGAGCAGCCGATCGGGATCGAACAACTTCTTAACTGCTTTCATGATCTCAAAATCCGAACTGAACACACCATTCCAGGCCGGTTCGCCGTACTCGAAGACATACCGGAAGCTCGAGGAATCGGGATGCTGCGTCCAGGCCTGCGCGCCTGCACGATCCTCGAAATGCAGCCAGGCAATACCCGAACCCGCACGGGCAACCACTGGCGCCGGGATCGCAAGCAGCAGTTCGAGTTGAGACAACCGGCAGGAGACGCGCGCCACGTGCGCAGAAGCGTGCGCGGCAGCGAAACCAGGTGTAAACTCCCGAATCGCGCCCCAAAGTGTCGCCTCCCGTTCGCCGTCGAGACATGCGGCGCCCGGCAATTCCCGGCTGTAACGATCCAGTAGTGATGGATTTCCTCCCGCCTGGAGCGCGAGCGCGTATCCTTCGAGACCGAGGCGTTTCGCGGCTGATGGATTTAACACGTCCATCGCCGCCGGCTGTACGACACTGCGGAGAATCGCGTCTCGCGCAGCGACACAGGCGGCCGCGGAATCGAACGATTCCAGGAACGTTCGGGTTTCCTGGGGCATGGGAGCCAGTTTGAAGTTCACCACTGCAATTGCGGCCAACGTGCCAAAGGAACCGATCATCAGCTTTGCCATGTCGAACCCGGCTACGTTCTTGACTACCATCCCACCCGATTTCGCGATCTTTCCATCGAGCGTAGCGAACGTCATGCCGATGACGAAATCGCGCACGCTCCCGTATTGCCGCCGGCGCGGTCCGGAGGCGTTCGCCGCGACCACCCCGCCGACAGTCGCGCGGTCGAAGTAGGGTGGGTCCAGCGTCACCATCTGGCGATGCTCCGCAAGCAGAGCGCTGAATTCGGCCCAGGGCAGTCCGGCCTCTACGCTAATCGTCAAGTCGCGAGGTTCATATTGGAGGACGCGGCGCAGGCACGCTGTGGAAATGGACACTCCGGGATCGACAGGACTGTGGCTCATGCCGCGCTTGGTTCCCGCACCTCCCAAATCGATGGTTTGGCGAGATTGCGCAGCCGCTGCGAGCGCGCCGCATAACTCGCGTTCTGATGCCGGTCGAACCTCCTGCATGGTTACTCTGAATCATATCGTGCAGGAGAGACGGTGGCAGGCGCTTATTGCTGGATGGCTTGGAAAAGGTGTTGGCGCCGCTCCGCCCATTCCTGGCTGGAGAAGATCTTCGGCCCCACATCGATCAGGCGCGGGAGCAATTCGAAAACAGTCGCAGCATTCCAGGTCGCGCCCAAGCGGGTCCTGAACTTCCTCCGGTTCAATTCCACCGCGACTTGGGAAAGACGGAAGTCCTGCACGATCAACTCGAGCGCGGTCATGATGATTTCTTTTTCCTGGGTGTCCTCCACCAGGTGCTGGCAATCATCGGCAACCCGCAGCCCGAACGGCACTACTTCGTGAACCGGCCGTTTCTCGTCGGAACCGCTGTCGATTTCGCGCTCCCACACCACACCGGCGAGCCGCCAGCCCGCCTCTGTCCGCATCTGAACCTCATCGGCGCCCGGTACCGCTGTCCGATGTTCGTGTACTCTCTCGGTAATCCGCATGCACCACCCCACCCCGAACCGGTTCACGCAAGCGGCCAATCCAAAAGCCAACAGGATCAGCTACTTCTCAACAACCTGGCGGCCACGGGCGTCCGATGTTGGAACGTCGCGTTCATCCGTGAACAACGAATCACCTATCGGAAATCGAGACCGAACCGGAATCCCCAAAAGTGCGTGTTGTCGCCCGAGGTCACATGCATATTGTCGCGGAACTCGAACCTCAAGCCGAAGTGTCGCGCAAACCACCAATTTGCGCCGGCGCCGACGTTAAGCAGATTCAAGTGTCCGCTCCGGAACAGGATGGAATAGCCGCCTGTGACATATGGATCGAGCCGCACGTGTTTGTGATTGAAATGGTAGAAGCCGTTTACGGAAGCGCTTCCCAGTCCGCTCGAAAAGCTCGCCGCGGTGGGGTATAGATAGCCGATGTCGGCGCCAACGCCGATGCCCTTCGCGAAGACACCCTCGCCCCCCACGCCGAGTTGGAGCGTGGTATCCGTATGGCCGCTGTCCGTCGCGCCGCCGGGTGCGATGAAGACATAGCCGTGAGACTGCGCGGACGACGTAATCGCGAAGCTTATCAATAACGCTGACCAAATGACTGCTAGTCTCATGCAGATATGCAGATAGCGTGACCCTTCGAACCAACGGAGGCAAGCGGTACTTCCGCCGATCGACGCGCTACATCCCTGCATTCCCTAACGAAATGACGGCGGTCGCTAACGCCAGCAGAACGAACCCAACCCAGAACAGGCGCCGAGACTCTCGGGAGGCCTGGCGCCACTCCCCGGTGATCATTCCCGAGGTGTTAGCCGTCATGATCATGAATATCTGGAACAGTGCCCATCCGACGGAGGTGCCAAGCACGCCGAGGAAGGTGGCGGCCAATCCGTAGATGGCCATCGAGCCCATCCAGAACAGGCCCATCACTGCCGCGAGCCACGCTTCGTTGGCGGCCGGAACGAAGTGTTTCCACGTACGATTTTTGTTCAGCAAGTAAATGCTGTACAGGATGTTCGGAATGAATCCGCCCGCCAGTCCGATCGGCCAAACGGCATACGCCGCACTGGCCTCGGTGTTGCCCGCAGTAACGGCAGCCTTCGCGATGTCCTGCCCGAATGCAAAGGAGTAGTTCAACATCGGTGCCAGCAATCCGCACACGATGGCCAGCGTCAAGGCGCTGCCATACCCGGCTGAAACGTGTTTTGACTCGCGCTGCTGACCGGCGCTGGCGGAAATCGCGATACCGGCGATCATGATCGCTACGCCGCACAGGATGATCGCGATTCGCACGGCCGGTATCTGGTTCCTGGATTGAACGAACAGGGGCACCAGAGTGCCCAACACCGCGCCAAGACCAACGATCACGGCATACCCGAGCGCGAGTCCCAGGCGAGTAACCGACAACCCGAATAGAACCTGCGCGATACCCCAACCGAATCCGAATGCCGCAGGCAGAATGAGCTGGTCGAGTGCGAGTCCGGCGTAGACGGCTCGCAGATTCGCGACGAACGTGAACGCAAGGCCCCACGGCAGGACGATGAGGGAAACGATCGTGAAGACGAACCACGCATTCTCCCATTTCCAGGTGCGCAGGAACTTCAGCGGGAGCATGCAGTTCCCCGCCAACACTCCAGCGGCGACCGTGAGTAATACACCGGCGGCGAGGTTCATCTTCGCCAGCGCTCTCCGCTCGCCGGTCCAACAGTCATGAAGTTCGTCGCGATCGATCTACAGTATCAGAGTCGGCTCGGCGCCACAGGATTTCGCTTCCATCGTCACGCCAGGCGAACGATTACCGACGCCATCGAGATCGGCGGCAGCTCGAACGTCAGCTTGCCCCCCGCGACGGCGACCGTCAGGTCCTTCGGTACAACCACGTTCGGCTGCGCGAAGGTATTGCACGCGTTGTAGTCTTCGTGATGCAGCAACTGTGCGCGCGCGGACGCGGCCGCCGCCCCAACCAGCGCGCAATTCACCTTCATCGTCGAGTCGTGCTTCGGGTTGATGAACGTCAACGCCATCTCATTGTCCTGCCGGGACGCCGATACAGACACGCCGAGCGGCGACGCATCGCCCGTTTCCGTGCGCACCGCTGTTTTGTCGCGATGCGGCTTCTGCAAAGCAAACGCGTAGTAGCTCGCCGTTCGAATGCAGTTGTTCTCGTGCGCCAGCAGGACGGATTGCAGGACGTTCACGGTCTGCGCGATGTTGCACATGAAGAGTTTGTCGGCCTGCCGGTGGAATACGTTGAGCCCCATGCCCGCCGCTACCGCGCTGCGAATCGTGCTTTGCATCCACAGCCGTCCGAAGTTCTTCTCTTCGTCCGGAATCATCCGGTCCCACACGCCCCACTCATCGACGATGAGTTGAACTTCCGGGCGCGGCGGATTGAAACCACCCGGCCCTTGCAGCGGCACCGGTTGCTGCAGGTAACTGTCGATCAGCCCCCGCTGAATCTTCACTCCCTCTTCCAATTGCGCGAAGGACGAAAGCTGGTTCTGCATGTTCTCGATAGTGAACTTCGTCGGCACGTCACGTCCGTTCGAATAGAAGTGCATCGCGTATCCGTTCGGAAACACGCCGCGCCGGCGCGATCCGCTGGGCCCCACCGTCGACATGAAACGGTGTGTCCAGTCGGTGTCGTTTCGGTTCGGTCCGCAGGCGATGGTGAACGGGCGGGTGTCGCCGAACGGCCGCACAAAAGTCTGAAAGCGTTTGAAGTTGGCGGCGTATTCTTCGGGGCTCATGTTTCCGCCACAGCCCCAGTTCTCATTGCCGACACCCCAGAAGCGGACCTTGAATGGTTCGGGAGATCCGTTGGCGGCCCGTAGTTCCGCCATCGAACTTCCCGACGGGTAATTGCAGTACTCCACCCAATCCCGCAATTCCTCCGGCGTGCCGCTGCCGACATTCCCCGCAAGATACGGTTCCGCGCCAATCATGCGGCACAGGCCGATGAACTCGTGCGTTCCGAAACTGTTGTCCTCGACGTAGTTGCCCCAATGGATGTTGACGATCTTGCGGCGCTTGTCCATCGGACCCACACCATCGCGCCAATGATAGTCGTCGGCGAAGCAACCGCCCGGCCACCGCAGGACGGGGATTCCGAGCTCTTTCAGATAATCGATGGCTTGTTTGCGATACCCTTCGACATTCGGAATGGATGAGTTCTTTCCTACCCAGATGCCGCCGTAAATACAACTTCCCAGGTGCTCGGCAAACGATCCGTGCAGCCGGGGGCTGATGGTCCCGATTTCGGCGCGAGCGTGAATGGCGACATTCTGCTCCTGAGTCGTCGCGGAAAATCCTTTGCGGGATGCGATGACGGAAAACAGCGTTGCGCCCGCGCTTGCCGTGAAAGCGCGCCGCGTGATGGTCTGCTTCATTGTTCACCTCCGGAAGCACCGTTCTGCTGGAGTCTGGGCGGGGGACAGTCCGTTCCCCCTTAGCGGAAGATATGTCAAACTTCGGAGATAAGTCAAATATTTCTGACAGCGCTTACAGGTGGCGCAGTTCGGCTTTCACGGTTGTAAGGCCCGATTAGAATGGTGCATTGGATCTGTTTTCAATGAAGAAGTTCGTCGTATATACGGGGTTTGTTGCCTTCATTTTCCTGGTCTTAGGAGCTGTTGTCGAAGTGCCGCGCGCAAGCGCCTTCCAGGGTATGGCGACGGGCTCTGTCCATCGTCCCGGCCCCCGGGTCAAAACCGATCTCCCGCCGATCACCGTCGACTATCGCGATGTCGCAGAGTCTGCCGGTTTGACTTCTATCAGCGTGTCCGGGCCGAACAACGCGAAAAACTACATCCTCGAAACGACCGGCGGGGGCGTAGCCATTTTCGACTACGACAACGATGGCCTGATGGATGTGTTCCTGGTGAACGGCACTACCTTCGAGGGCGCCGACGCGACGAGCCATCTCTACCGGAATCTCGGAAATCTGCGGTTCGAGGACGTGACGAAGAAGGCGGGCCTGACCCTCACCGGTTGGGGACAGGGCGTTTGCGCAGGCGACTACGATAACGACGGCAATACCGATCTCTTCGTCACCTACTTCGGCCAAAGCCGCTTGTATCACAATAGCGGGAACGGTGTTTTCGAGGATGTGACCGAGCAGGCGGGCCTGCAGGCGGATGCCGTCCGTTGGGATACGGGCTGCTCTTTCTTCGACTACGACCTGGACGGGAAACTCGACCTCGTCATTTCCGGCTACGTCGTCTTCGATAAGGAGAAGATTCCGCCGCCTGGCGGAGGAGGTAACTGCCAGTGGAAGGGACTTCCGGTGATGTGCGGACCGAGGGGCTTGCCCGCCGGAAGCAATCATCTCTTCCACAACGAAACCGGACAGAAGTTCAAAGACGTGTCCGAGAAGAGTGGCATTGGTAAAAAGACTGGCTGCTATGGGTTCACCGCCGTTGCCTCCGATTTCGATAACGACGGTTATCCGGACCTCTACGTAGCATGCGATTCTACGCCGAGCCTCCTGTACCACAACCAGAAGAACGGCACGTTTGAGGAAATTGGAGTCGCAACCGGTGTCGCGCTGAACGAGGACGGTCAGGAGCAGGCCGGCATGGGCGTCGCGGTTGCTGACTACGACGAGGACGGCTACTTCGACATCGCAAAGACCAATTTCAGCGACGACACGCCCAACGTCTACCACAACAACGGCGACGGAACGTTCACCGATCTGGTTTATCGCTCCGGGCTCGGCGCGCATACGCAGTATCTCGGATGGGGAATCCTGTTCCTGGATGCGGATCACGACGGCCGCAAGGACCTGGTGATCATCAACGGTCACGTCTATCCAGAGATCGACAAAGCGAATCTTTCGGCCAAATACAACCAACCGCGTCTGTTCTACTGGAATGTCGGCGATGGGAAGTTCGTGGATCTCGCCGCGGAAGCGGGATCCGGCATACGGGAGGAGCGGTCGTCACGAGGCGCGGCGGCCGGCGACCTGGACAACGACGGATCGCTCGAAATCGTGATCTCGAACATGGGCTCGCGGCCGAGTCTGCTGAAGAACTTCGGGGCGAAGAAGTCCTGGCTGCTGGTGCGATGCGTCGGTGTGAAATGCAACCGCGGCGCGGTCGGCGCGAGGGTTTACGTGTATTCCGGCGGCCGTCGGCTTTCGGGAGAAGTCCAGACCGGAACCAGCTTCATTTCGCAGAACGACCCGCGGCTTCACTTCGGGCTTGCGGATTCAAAAGCCTACGATCGCATCGAAGTTCAATGGCCCGGCGGCGCGCGCGAGAAATTCCCGGGCGGGAAAGCGAATACAATCGTGACACTGAAGCAAGGCGCCGGATCTCCGGCGGTGCAGCGTCCTTGAACGTAAACGAAAGGGTTAGCAATGGCAATCACCAGAAGAAGCTTCGCCGCGGCGCTAGCCGGCGCCCCATTCATCCTGCGCGGCCAAGGCGGCGCACTGAACGTGAGAGTCAAGATCGATACGGAACGGGTCGTCGGGGATATCGATCCCAAGATTTACGGGAACTTCGTCGAACACCTGGGACGCTGTATCGAAGGCGGCATTTTCGAAGAGAAATCGCCGCTGTCGGATTCGAACGGATACCGCACCGACGTCCTCCAAGCGGTGGAGAAGTTGAATGTCACCTTGCTGCGATGGCCCGGCGGAAACTTCTCGTCGAACTACCACTGGAAAGATGGAATCGGCCCGCGCGACCAACGCCCACCGAGGCTCGAGATGGCTTGGGGCACGGTTGAAAGCAACCGGTTCGGCACGCACGAGTTCCTGCAGTATGCGGAGATGGTCAAGACCGAGCCGTACATCTGCGCGAACCTCGGCACCGGCACTTGGACCGATGCGCAGCAATGGGTGGAGTACTGCAACTCTTCGCAGGACACCGCGATGACGCGGCTTCGCAAACAGAACGGCCGCAGCGAACCCTGGAAAGTGACGTACTGGGGACTCGGCAACGAAATGGACGGACCCTGGCAGATGGGGCACCGCAGCGCGGAGGATTACGGAAAGTTCGCACTGGAAGCCGCCAAGCTGATGAAGTGGACCGATCCGAGCGTCAAGTTGATTGCCGCGGGTTCGTCCAACTTCGGTCCGGGCTCCGATTGGACAAGCTGGAATCGCACGGTGCTCGAGTATCTGAAGCGCCATACGGACTATCTGTCCCTGCACACTTACGTCGGCAATCCCGAGAACGACTTCGGTGACTTTATGGCGAGTTCGTTCGAACTCGACCGCCGGACGAAGACAGCCGCCGGAATCATCGACGCCGCGCTATCCGGCGAGCCCGGCAATCACAAAATCTATATCGCCTGGGACGAGTGGAACGTGTGGTATCGTGCGCGCGGTCCACAGCAGCGCGGCCGGAGGATCCTGGAAGAACACTACAATCTCGAGGACGCGCTGGTGGTTGCGACCTTCCTCAACTCTTTCCTCAATCATTCCGACGTCGTGAAGATCGCCAACATGGCTCAGTTGGTGAACGTAATCGCACCGATCTTCACAAACGAAAAAGGGCTGTTCCTGCAGACGATCTATTACCCCTTGCAGTTGTTCGCAATGAACAGCAAGGGTAAGTCGCTCGAACTGTTTGTGGATTCGCCCAAATACAAGAGCCGGCGATTCGATGACATTCCGTATCTCGACACCTCGGCCGCGTACGACAATGGCACGCTGATCCTGAATGTCGTGAACCGGCATCCGAACCAGGCCATTGACGCCGAGTTCGAAACGCAGGACAAACAGTTCGCCGCTTCCGTACAAGTCGCCGAAGTAAATGGTCCGGATATCAAAGCGGAAAACGATTTCGACAAGACCCTCGTCAAGACGGTGAACCGCACCGCCACGGCGGAGGGGAAAAAGTTGCGCTATCGATTCCCGGCTCACTCGTACACGATGCTGAAGGCGAAACTCGTCTGATCTCAGAATTCTGACGCTCACGAGTTGACAGATCCTTCGTTCTCCTGTAATTTACCAATAGGGTAATTAACCTGGCGGTACATTCATGGTAGCCGACCATCTCAGCAGTACGTTCGCCGCGCTCGCCGATCCGACCCGGCGAGCGATCCTGGCCCGTCTCGCACAAGGCGAAAGCTCAGTGAAGGAACTCGCCGAGCCGTTCTCCATCAGTGCGCCCGCTATAACGAAACACCTGAAAGTGCTGGAGCGGGCCGGGCTGATCTCGAGAAGCCGTGAAGCGCAGTGGCGTCCCTGCAAACTCGAGGCGGCTCCTCTGAAGGAGGTTTCCGAATGGGTGGAAAACTACCGCGTGTTCTGGGAACAGAGCTTCCATCGGCTGGACGATTACCTGCGCGAAATACAAAAGGGGAAGAAGAAGGATGCTGGTAAGGGATGACGGATTTTCAGTAACCCTCCCGTCCGATCGGGAAATCGCAATCACACGTATTTTGGATGCGCCTCCGAGTCTTGTTTTCGACGTTTGGACCCGGCCCGAACATATACCCCATTGGTGGGGCTGTTCCGGCTCGACGCTGACGGTCTGCGAGATCGACCTGCGCGTGGGCGGTGCCTGGCGTTTCGTCCTGCGAATGGCGGACGGGACTGATCATCCGTTCCGCGGTATCTATCGCGAAATCGTGCGGCCCGACCGGTTGGTGTACACCGAGTGTTATGACGCGCCGAGTATCGGAAGTCCGGAGTGGCTGACCACGGTCACGTTTGAGGAACGCAACGGCAGGACGTTCGTGAAGAGCACCTTGCTGCACGCATCGAAACAGCAGCGCGACGGGCATCTGCAAGCGGGCATGGAGCCGGGAATGGCCCATACCATGCAGCGATTGTCGGATCTCGTGGCATCCATCGCTGAAGCGCAAGGCGCAGCCGCAGTTCGAGATTGAAGGTCACGCCGAAAGGGCGCGTAACGTAGCTTCGATCAGTTTGTGCGTTGGCTCCGTCGCATCCGCGTCGGCGTCGAATTCCATCGAGTAGTAGCCGCGGTACCCGGACTTCTCGGCAATACCGACAAGCTTCGGCAGGTTGACGTGCCAGAACTTGGCGCCGTCCTGCTCGGAATCTTTCACATGGCAAATGCCCCACGCGTGCTGGAACATCGCGGTAACGGCGCGGTCGTTGTACTCCTCGCCTTTGTTCAGCAACATCGAATTGCAGAAATCGGGCAATGCTCGAAGCCACGGTGTGTTCGCGCGCTTGATGATATCCACCAGAAAGAATGCATCCTCGGTGCGAGGATCATCGTTCTCCAGGTGAACGACGACATTCTTCTGCGAACCGTACCCGGCAACTTTGCCAAGGGATTCGGCAGCCAGCGCAGGATCCTGCGGAGCTTTGTTCGCGCCAATGATGTGCGTACGAATACTCGGCGAGCCGAGCGTTGCGGCAACATCCACCCAGTGCTTCGCCCGTTCGACGACAGCCGCGCGTTTGGCGGCATCCGGGTCGTAGAAACTCCCGCCAATACGTCCGACTGCGATATCGACTACATGGGCCTTCGCCGAGTCGAGGGCGGAGCGGAACTTCGTGAGATACGCCGAGTCCGTGGATGCAAAATGCGCGTCGAGGGGTTCGATCCCGTTTACGCCGTAGGTATCCACGATGAATTTTGGAAAATCGAGCAGCGACAATTTGCCGCTCTTCGGGTTCAGCATCTGCCGGAATGGATACGAAGCGACCGCAAGACGCGCCCGCGGCTGAGTCGGGAAATGCGCCTGCGGCGTTCTGGCAGCAGCGCGGAGCGCCACGGGAGCGAGCGCCAGGGAACTGATGAATTCGCGCCGTCTCATTTCACTTCCGGATGCGGCAGGTAGCCGGCATACTCGCCAGTCTGGTAGGTGTTGCCCTTGTAGTGCATGTCATCGTGGATCCCGATCTTTGAAGTGTAGTACCCGCGAATCGTGTGTTCCTTGATGAGACGAAAGAACTTATGCTCCGGCGTAACCGGTTTGGCTTCGTTCTGCGCTGCGTTGGTGAGCATCTCCAGGCGCTTCTCGTTCGAAAGCGCCAGATAGGGCTGCAAGCCGGCTCGGAAATCGGTACGCTCCACTTCTTCGATGGATTCGGCGAGGTAACCGTCGATGTAATCCGCCACCTTTGCGCCCTTGGCACCGGGCGACTCCTCATCCGCGGGGATGATCATCTCCGACAATTCGTCCACGGTCGCGAACTCGTCGGCGGTAAAGAAGTGATGGGGGCCTGCCGCCCTCGCCAGCGGACTCGAGATCGCCGCCGCTGCCGTGATCTTGAGGAGATCCCGCCGACCGATATCCACTATATTTCTCCCTTCTTCAACTGGTCGGCAGCGTAATCGCACGACCGCCAGGCCAGGGCCATGATCGTCCACGTGGGGTTCTGGCACGCCGCGCTCACATGCGTGCTGCCGTCCACAACGAACAGATTTTTCACGTCGTGCGCCTGCTGGAACTGGTTCACTACCGACTTTTTCGGGTCGCTGCCCATCCGCGCCGTGCCGAGTTCGTGGATCGACCAGCCAGGAGTCAGGATCTCCCGGTCGACGCCGATTATATCGATGCCGGCCTGCTCAAACATCTCGCGTGCCTGGTGCGCCATATCCTTGGCCATATTCACTTCGTTATCGCCGAACTTGATGTTGAATCGCAGGACGGGAACGCCCCAACGATCCTTCACGACGGGGTCGATGTCCACGTAGTTTTCGTAACGCGGCAGCACCTCGCCGAAGGCGCCCATCGATATAAACGCGCCCTGTTTGTCGCGGACGGCTTTCTTGAAGTCTTTCCCGAAGCCGGGAGTCATGAAAGCGTGGTGCGGAAACATGGTGCTGCCCGCGCTGCCTTCGAAGCCGTAGCCGCGGATGAAGTCGGGTTGCTTGCTCGTGAGATTGCGGAACCGTGGAAGATAGAAGCCGCCCGGTTTGCCATCGTCGAGCGTGTGTGGTTTTCCGATCAGGTCTTTCACAATGCCCGTGACACCGGGCCCCATGATGTGCTCGCAGAAATTGTGCCCAACGTGTCCGCTCGAATTCGCAAGCCCGTTCGGATACTGCCGCGATTTGGAAAGCAGCAGTAGCCGCGCCGATTCGAGCGTCGATGCTCCTAACACCACGATTCGGCTCTTGGCTTGATACGCCTTCCCCGTCTCGCTATCGATGAACGATACTCCGCTGGCTTTTCCGGTGTCCTTGTCCACCGTCACTTCGGACACGGTGGCGTTGGTTCGCAACGTCAAGTGCCCGGTGTCCATCGCCGGATAGATCAGCCCGGTGGGTGAATCGAATGCCGCGTGGATGTCGCATCCGCCCGTGCGCCGGTTGCATGCTCCTCGCCCGAAACACTTACTGCGATACTTGTTGTGCTTCAGGCCATCCGTTGTGACGCCCGCGCGATACGGCGTGATGAGACGGCCCATCTTCGCGAGTTTGCCGCGGAACATCATTTCCGCCACGGTCAGTTTGTTGGGGCGTTGAAAGCGGCTATCCGGAAGATACGGAAGCCCTTCCTTGAGACCGGAAATTCCCAGATAGTCATCCACGCGGTCGTAGTAAGGCTCGATGTCCTTGTATGAAATCGGCCAGACTTCGCCGAAGCCGTCGCGTTCCGCCGCCTTAAGATCCAGGTCCGACAGGCGCAGCGAAAGGCGGCCCCAAATCGCGGTTTTGCCGCCGAGCAGACGAGCGCGAACCCAGGCGTACGGTTCGCCGGTATAAGGATGGTCCTTCTCGTCGACGACGATGTTCTTGGAGTAGTCGGATCCGTTCCAACCCTGCACGTAAGAAAACACGTGTTTGTAGCGCATGCCCTGCGCGTACGGCCGCGGCCGGATCGTGTACTCGTTCAGCGAGAGCGCGTGATCGTCGCGAGGCATGTCGCCGCGCCGCGGATGATCGTAGGGCCACTGCATCGATCGCAACTCCCGTTCGATCGGTTGTTTCTTGCCGGCTTCGAGCAGCAGGACATCGAGTCCGTGGGATGTCAGGACGTGCGCAGCCATGCCGCCCGCTGCGCCGGAGCCGACGACGATGGCGTCGTAAGTCTTTTTCAAATCAGGGTTAAGGGCCGGCTCGTGCGATTGCGGCAATGCGGGGGTACTCCTGAGCCGATGGTAGCACCACGATCGCTGGTGGCTGATTATTCTTTACTTCTAAATCCGATTATCCGATCCGCCCGTTTTTGATTGTTGAATGCCGTCGAAACGGTTCACTTGGATCTGACACCATAGCTCAGAGGAGACCAAATGCCGGGACTGGAAGCCGCCATCGGGGCGAATCCCTACTTGTATCTGATCGCCGAGCGCATCGGGCAGCGCAGCTTCGGGCCCAGCGATGCGATGGCGCTGATCCGCTATTCGGATCTCAGCCGCGCCCAGACCGGCGCGCATCCCGGCCCTCACGTGTCGATCACGGCTCCGGCCCGCACCCGCGATTTTCACCTCGCAGACACGAAGTATGCGGCGCGCGATCTGCACACCATGTTCCGGTCGGAGCAACACGCCGCTGCCGCTGTCGCCGCGGCCCTGAACACCCAGGCGGGCGCGGAAGCGATTTTGCGATTGCAGCACCTGCGGCTTGGCAGGCGTGCCGTACTCTACTCGCGCTCCGGCGCGAGCCCGGATACCGGCGTGTTGCGCTCCGCCGGAGATAGCGGCGTCTCCTGGACAGAGGCTCCCACTCAGTTCGTCACGCTGGTCCTCGAGCATCGCGGCGACGGTCAACTCGTGCTGATCACTGCGTACCCCAACCTCGAATCCATCGGCGATCATCGTGTCGTGCCGCCGAACAACGCGGATCTGTTGGAGATCCCGTTCCGGACCTACGCCGTGTTCTGGCATTCCAAATAGCGACTCCCAAACCTGCGACACCGGACGGCCGTTCGCTGCGGTACAATGCCTTCGCCATGTCCGCGTTGTCCACATCACCTCAGCGAACAACCGCTACTCTGACGATCAATGAGCTTCGGGAGGCCCTGCGCGCGAATACGGGATTGGTCCGGCTCGCGCCGTGCTGGGTACCGCGTTCCTTCCTGATGCCGGGAGGACGCCTGAAACTGCATCCGAACGACTTGTATGCGCTCGGCGCCCACCGCGGCGGTATCGACGAACGCTGGTTCTCGAGCACTACCAATGCAGACAACGGTCCCGGCACGCCCGAGGACGAAGGATTGAGCTACATCGATGTGAACGGCAAACGGATGCTGCTGAAGGAAGCCGTCAGCGAGATTGGCGACGAGTTCCTGGGCAGCGACGTGATGTCGGAGTACGGCGGTTTCAACCTGCTCTGCAAATTCTTCGACAATCTGGGGCCGATACCGCACCACATGCACCAGACGCAGGAGTTTGCCGCGAACGTCGGACGCAAGGGTAAACCCGAAGCGTACTATTTCCCGCCGCAGTACAACTTCAAGGACAACAACTTCCCGTACACTTTCATGGGATTGGAACCGGGTACCACAAAAGACGACGTGCGCCGGTGCCTGGAGCGTTGGAACGAAGGTGATAACGGCATCCTTTATCATTCGAAGGCGTACCGGCTGCAGCCGGGCACCGGCTGGCAGGTGGACGCCGGTATCCTGCATGCCCCGGGGTCGCTCGTCACCTATGAACCGCAGGTGAACTCCGATGTATTCGGAATGTTCCAATCCATGGTGGAAGGCCGCGCGGTGCCATGGGCTCTGTTAGTGAAAGATGTTCCACCTGAGCACCATCACGATCTCGACTACATCATCGCCATGCTCGACTGGGACGCTAACGTCGATCCGGAGTACGCAAAGCATCGCTTGTTCCATCCCACCCCCGTCCGGGATGAGAACGAGATGAAGGAAGCCGGGTATTCGGAAAAGTGGGTGGTCTACTCCACCGACAAATATTCGGCGAAGGAACTGACGGTCTATCCGGGACGGTCCGTCACCATAAAGGATGCGGCCGCGCACGGCGTGATTGTCACTCAAGGCTGGGGCTCGATCGGAGCAATGGGAGTGGAAACGCCGTCGATGATTCGTTTCGGCGAGATGACGCGCGACGAGGTCTTTATCACGGCGGCCGCAGCCAAGGAAGGCGTCCGCATCACGAACCGCAGCGAAACGGAAAATCTGGTGATGCTGAAGCACTTCGGGCCCGGCAATCCGGATGCGGCCTCCCTGCTTCGTCAGTGAGTCCGAGAGGATCTGGAAATGAAAATCGGCGTCAATACCCTTTTGTGGACGGCGGCTTTTGATCGGAGCCATTTCGAACTGTTGCCCCGCATCAAGCGCTGGGGCTTCGATGGAGTGGAGATTGCGAGGTTCGACTTTGACGATTTCCCGATCGCCGAAGTGCGCCGCGCCGTCGCCGATGCGGGCCTGGAGTGCACGTTCTGTTCGGCGCTGACCGGTTCGCTCAGCCTCATCAGCGACAGTCCCGGAATACGTCAGGCTGCGCGCAGTTTCATTTTGCGGGGCATCGAGGTTGCGGCCGAACTCGGGTCGCCGGTTTTCGTCGGACCGTACTGCGCTCCGGTGGGACAACTGCTAGGCAGGCGGCGGAGCGAAGACGAATGGAAGCGTGCCGTCGAGGAGTTGTCGTCGCTCGGTGACGCGTTGGACTCTCACGGTGTGACGATCGCGCTGGAAGCACTGAACCGCTTCGAAACATATTTTCTGAACACCGCGGCTGACGCGGCGCGGTTGTGCCGCGAGGTGAACCACCCGCGCGTCGGCGTGCTGCTCGATACATTCCACGCCAACATCGAAGAAAAGACGATCGGCGAGGCCGCAGCGGCGCTCGGGCCGCTGATCAAACACGTCCACACCTGCGAGA
Organism: uncultured Acidobacteriota bacterium; assembly: GCA_963720745.1. Classification (GTDB taxonomy): domain Bacteria; phylum Acidobacteriota; class Terriglobia; order Bryobacterales; family Bryobacteraceae; genus TMP-7. The sequence goes on along the minus strand of CAVRGO010000001.1, from coordinate 956,494 downwards.
ACGACCGCGGCATCCCCGGCTCGGGTCATGTCGATTGGGAGGACCTGTTCAACGGTTTGAGCCGCACCGGGTACGACCATTGGCTGGTGATCGAGAGTTTCGGATTTGCGATCAAGGAGATTGCTGCCGCTGCTTGTATCTGGCGCGACCTGGCGGGAACGCCTGAAGCAATTGCTGTCGAGGGTCAGCGCTTTCTGCGCCGCATGACCGAGCGGAGTCTCCCGGCGCTCGCCTGACTCCGTCCGTATATCCATTTCTATTTCGTTTCAGAACCAGCACGAGGAACTTAGCATGGGGCCCTCGCTGAATCGTGATCTTTCCTCACGAGACTGGGAGAAAGCGCGGGCACTGGCTACACTCTCCACCATCTGCTCGAAGGCAGACCCACTGAAAGAGAGCTCTGGGCATGGCAAACGGTTCTCAAATCGAATGGACAGATGCAACCTGGAATCCTGTTACCGGGTGCACAAAGATCAGCCCCGGTTGTAAGTATTGCTACGCGGAACGAATGGCGAAACGCTTACAGGCGATGGGTCAACCGAACTACCGCAACGGGTTTGCTGTCACACTCCAGCCGCAGATGCTCGACCTGCCTCTGCGTTGGCGTAAACCCAAGCGCATCTTCGTCAACAGCATGAGCGATCTGTTCCACGTCGATGTTCCCACGGAATTCATCCTGCGAGTTTTCGATACCATGGGGCGCGCCGACTGGCACAACTACCAAATTCTGACCAAACGATCCGAGCGGTTGCGTGCGCTGGATATCCGGCTCGACTGGCGGGAGCACATTTGGATGGGTGTGAGCGTCGAGCGCGACGACTACTTGTACCGCGTCGACCACCTGCGCCGTACAAAGGCGCAGGTGAAATTCCTCAGCATTGAACCGCTGCTCGGCCCATTGCACCGGCTCTCGCTCAGCGGCATCGATTGGGTGATCGTCGGCGGCGAATCGGGGCCGGGCGCGAGGCCGCTCGACCCGGATTGGGTCCGCGAGATTCGCGACCGTTGCTCCCGGGAACGCGTGCCCTTGTTCTTCAAACAATGGGGCGGTGTGAACAAATCACGAAACGGCCGCATTCTCGACGGCCGCACTTGGGACGAGATGCCCGGCGAACTGGTACCGCTGGCGCTCGCGGCCGGCTAACTCCACAACTCGTTGATTGGACCGTACACGTCGTCTTTGGACTGCGGCACGTACTCGAAGCCGCGACCGAATGGGTCGTCGTATCGAATCGTTGTCCAGTTGATCCCCATAGCCGAGTAGATGGTGGCTTCCACGTCTTCCGGTTTCACATCGCGCCCGCGCGACCAACCGAAGTCGTCGGTCAGCGATCCGTCCGCTATTGTGGAACCCAACGCGCGTCCACCTTTCACGCCGGCGCCCGCGAACACGCAGAACTGTTGCTGATAGTGGTCCCGGCCATTGGCTCCGGACAGCGCTCCGACCGTGCGACCGAATTCGCCTACTGCGACGACCAGCGTTTCTTCAACGAGGCCCGACGACTTCAGGTCTGCAAGCAGGGCCGACAGCCCACCATCGAGGACATTACCGAGTGTGAAAATGTTGTTTCCCGCCGTGATATCGCCGTTCGCCCCATAGATGTTCGAATGCATGTCCCAGCCGCCCAGCGTGATCTGAACGAAGCGGGTGCCCTGGTCTGCCGCCAACACTTGCTCCGCCACCAGGCAGGCATTCCCGAAGCTGGTGTTGCCATATCTCCGGGAGTCCTCCGCCGAAAACTTGAACGCGGTGTCCACGATGGAGTTGTAGGTCAAGCCCTTCGCGGCACGATAGAAATCTCCCATGTCGTCGAGCGGTTTCCCGTAGGAGGATGGCTGCGCCACCGCGCCGTCATCCAGGTGAAGCAGACCCCACTTGGCGTTGAACCGCGCTTGTCCATCCGCGTTTGTAGTGTTCGCCAGTCCCGTGGTGGACGGCTGCATTTTAAACGGTGCATAGCGGGCGTCGAAATACCCGGGACCTGCCGCGCCGGTCGAGTTCAAGGCGAGAAAGGTCGGGAACACATCGCCAGGCCGGCGCTCGGACATTTTTTCGAGCGCGACGACGCTGCCTATATTGGGCGCGACGTTACCGAGCACCGCCGCCGGATTACGCCCGATTTGAGTCCATGTCTGAGCCAGACTATGGACGAGCGCCCAGGCACGCATGGAACGTACGATGGCGAAGTCATCGAGGCTCGCTCCCAGTTTCGGCAGAATACCTGTGGGCCACAGCAAGCCTTTAATGGTTTCGGGCTTCACCGCATCGGGCGTGACGCCGGGGACCACCTTGAGGTCGAACAGATCGGTGTGACTCGGCGCCCCTGCGAGAAGAACGAATATGACGTTCTTTGCTTTGTTGACCGGTTCGACCGGGGCTTGCGGCACAACTTCCGCAGCGCTCGCATTTCCCACCAGAAACGAACCCGTGATGCCCGCACCCACAACTTCGAAGAACTGACGGCGCGTCCAATGGGGCCGGTTGATAAAAAGGTTCCGATGTTGGCTCATGTTCGCTCCTGTTCAATAATTGAAGATGAAATCGCTGCGGTTATAGAGGGACCAGGCAAGGTCTTCCGCTTTCTGGTTGCGCTTGCCGGCGGCGAGCGTCGCGAGGGCTTCCGTCTTTTCCGCGGCGCCCGGATACCGCGAAAGAATCGTGAGGAAAAGAAGGTCCACGAGTTGATCGTTTGTACCCTCCAGCGCGCGCGCTACGAGACTTGCGGTGTCACCGGCCGTCGAGGCACGCGTGCGCGCCATGACGAAGTTATCGTTCATCAGAGAAAGCGCCTGTTGCACCGCCCCATCGGTCCGGCGCTCCTCATCGTCCCGGTTACCCGGCAGGAAACTGGCGAGGAAGGAAGCGGGACGGCCCCCGATTGCGAGCGGTTCCGGAGCCTGCATGGCCCAGTTGATCGTGTCGCCGCCACCCACGTTATATGTTGCGCCGAGTCCGCTGGTTTGGGCGATCGCATCCATGATCTCCTCTCCCCAGAGGCGCCGAACGAGTTTGCGAGCAAACAAAGGCTCCCACTCCGGCTTCCATTCGCCCTCGTAGCGCGATGAAAACTGGTACGTCCGGGATGTCGCGATCAAGCGCATTAAGTGTTTGAGGTCGTACCCGCTGTCGATGAAATCCTGTGCGAGCGCATTAAGCAGGCGTGCGTTGGAAGGTTGAAGCGTCCACGGCGCTTCGGGCGGATTGTCCGGATCGAGGCGCGCCGGATCGAACTGGTCCACCGGCTCGACGATGCCGCGACCGAAAAACTCCTTCCAGATGTAGTTGACGCTGGCGCGGGCGAATTGGAAATCGGCGGTCACTTCGCGCGCCAAAGCGTCGCGGTAATCCTCGTCTTTTCCGGGGCTCTTGCCGCTGAACAGATACACGGGCGCGATACGCTTTTCGGATCCGGCGGGCTGCCGTGCCGGACGATTACCGCTGGTGGTGTTCAATGGATAATCGCCGCGATAGCGTACGTTGTCCTGAAGCGCCCAGGAGTAAGGGGTATTCTTTTCAGGATCGAGCCTGTTGATCTGCAGGTTGCTATGCGAAAGAAACGACGAAAGTTGCCAGGCCTGGTAGCGGGTGGTTTGCTTTCCCCAAAGGCTGAGACTATCCAGATGGCCGCGCCCGTTATGGCAGAGCAGGCAATTCATGTGCGAGATTCCGAGAAACGTTGTGGCAATGTTCGCCGTCTGCTGATCCCAGGTGTCCTGTACAGGCCCGCCAGTGACGCGTCCTCCCACCAGCCAGTTGAGCGGCCCCTGCGCCGGATCATAGCTGTTGTCGCCTTTGGCCGAGATGATCTCGCGCGCCATCCGATCGTACGGCTTACCGGCGGTTAGTGAAGTTTGAATCCAGTTATAGAAAGCGTTGCGGCCGGAGGGATACAACACCACCTGCTGTTTTCGCGCGGAGTTCTTGAACAAATCGCCGAAATACATGGACCATTTGTCGGTCCACTGAGAACTGGCAAGCAGGCCGTCTACCAGCGCGGCGCGCTTGTTCGGATCGGTGTTGTTAGTGAAGGCCAGCAGCATGTCGGGTGGCGGCACCCGGCCAGTGAGATCCAGGAAAACGCGGCGTGCAAATTCGAAGTCATCCGTTGGCGGAGCCGGCGTCACGCCCGCCTCCGCGAGCGCCGGAAAGATATACCCGTCGATCAGGTTTTTCGAATCGCTGACCGCGGGCTCATCGGATTTTGTGTGGCGGCTGGCGGCGGGCGCGACGAGTGAGCGGCTCACCTGTTCAGTCAGTTGGCTGAGCGCGAAACGATTTCGAGCCTGTCGCGCAAAACGTTCGCGCCCGGCTCCGAACATCGTGCAATCCCCATGCTGCACGCCGTCCTCGTCAGCCGCCGCGGCGATGCGCCAGCCGGGGAAGGTGAGCGCCGTCCCAGCGAGTAGTGCGATGCAAAGCGATTTCCGTGGTCCCAGAACGAATCCCATAGGGTGTCACCCCGTTACGACTATTCTGCGCGTTGTTCCAACCGGACACTATCGAAATTCAATTAAAATTCCGCAGCATCAGGCGCAAACACCTGGTCATGACGAGGGAAGTTCGTTGCGGGATTACAAGAGTTTTTCTTTGGTGGAATCCGGAGCCAGGCGCGGGCCCGGCTCCGGGAGATGCTGCTGGCAAATTTCAGATGCGGCCGAACTTCTGGACAGCTTCACTAATGTTCTTGAATTTCTCAACAAAGGGCAGCATACGATGTTCGATGTCATCGTTTTCCTGCGCTTTCTTCAATACCGCGGCGGCCTTCTCCTTGGGCACGACCACGACGCCGTCTTCATCCGCAACGATGATGTCGCCGCCGTTCACCCGCACACCGGCGCACGTCACCGGAACATTCATTCCGGCGAAGCGGTAGTGATTGATCGACGTGGACGGCACAATGCTGCGACTGTAAACCGGAAACTGCAAACGGCGAATCTGGTGTACATCGCGGATTCCGCCGTCGACGATCGCACCTACCATGCCTCGGTATTTCAGTCCTGTCGTCATGATGGCACCGAGTCCCGCGATATCGAGCCCATCCTCGACGACCATTACGTACACGGAACCCGGAGGGGCTTTGTCGATGGCGTCCAGCATGCCTTGCGAAGCAGGCGCGCCTTCCTTGTGTTCTTCCTTCTTCATCATCACCGTAACCGCGGGCCCGGCGAATTTCGTAAGGAACAACGGGCGCATGTCGTGCTTCATGTAGGTCTTCTGTCCGTATAGCTGCTCCATCGCATCGGCAACGGATGCGCTCTCGACGAGGCGAAATCCCTCAACGATCGGGTCGGACGCTGGCTGCGCCCACAACCAGACGCCTGTAGCGCCGAGCAAGAAAAGTGCGGCAATGAGTACAACGGCCTTCTTCATATTTTCTCCTTTACCTGGTCCACTGCTTATAAAGTGCGGCTATATCCGCGCTCTTCGCGTCGCCTGGATGGATGACGACACGATAGCGGAAATGCAATTTCTGACCCGGTTCGACGGTCATCGCGCCATTCTTCGTTTTGTCATGTTCGAAATCGGCTAGCCCGAACGGGTTGGCGGCGAACAGACCGTAGCCGCGCGAGTGCCATCGCACCGGATAACGAGGGTTGTCGGGATGATCGAAGATTGCGATGCCGAGTTGTTCTCCATCGAGCGTGCCTGCGTAGTCCACCCACTCCGACGGCTTACCCCAGACGTTCTTCTCGGTTTCCGCGCCCTGGGCATTCACCATGCGGCCGTTCCCTTTCTCTTCCTGCAGCGGCGCGGCGATACGAATGCCGAACGTGCCCTCTTTCGTGTCGCCAAAAACAACCTTCTGCTTAGGGTCGAGGATCAGATCCACATCGACGGTCCGCAGCTTGGGATCGGAATAGAAAGTGAGGGTGCGCGTCTCTTCGATCAGCGTCTTTCCGTCGTGATCGTTCCAATTCAGCAGCACTTTGATGGAGCCGGACTTCTTTCCGCTCTTCGCTTCGAGCACTCTCTTCACGACGATCTTGCCCTCTTTCGGGCCGGGCTTGTTCAGAATATCCGAGCCCCAAAAATCGTAGCCGTTCACGTCGCCATGCGCGAACCACAGCCCGCGCTGATGATTGTGATCGTGCGTCTCGCCCGGAATATCCTTCACCATCGGGTACTGACGGACGACGATTTTGCCCGACGCGCTGCGCATCGGCCACAGGTACGGCTTGTACGCGTCGGGTCCGTAGATGAAATCGCCGAACGGTTGGCCGTCGATTTCAACCGAAATACGGTTTTGGCCCTGTGTTACCTTTACCTGGGCCGTTGCGGGCAGAAGAACAGAGAAGGCGATGACGAGGGTACAGAAAAGGGGTTTCATGCCAACCCTCTACTGTATACCGAGGATTGGGTCCGATTGGCTGAGGGCTGCGGCCTACCTACGTTTCCGCTCGATTTCCAGCCGTTCGGCCAGGAACACCTTGAGGAGCGACTGATAGTGGATGTCGCGTTTGTTCGCCAGGATCTTGAGATCTTCGATCATCGAGGCTGGAAGACGGATCGAAATCGGACGAAGTGAAGGGCGCAAATCCGGGAACTTCCGAAGCTGGGCCAATTCCCAATTCGATCTATGGAGGTTATTTACCGGGATGCCAGCCGGGAGCCTACAGCGACGTGAGAATCAGGAGAAGCGGGTACGCTTCCAGAGCAACACACCGCAGACGACGAGGATCACCAGCGATGCGGCGATGAGTGCGATCATCCACGGCAGGTTCACGGGAATCAGATTGTGTTCGGCCCCCATGGCGAGCCACACGAAGAAGGCGAGTGCCGCGGCGACGACCAGCAGTTCCCACCAGCCGCGCTTCGGGCGTTCGTCGGCGAGCGGGTCGCCGCCCTCGACTGTGCGAGTGACGCGGTCGCGGTCGAGTCCGTAACGGTCGCACTCCCGCGCGATCGCTTTATGCCAGGACTGCTGCTCGGACTCAGGGGCTTCGGCCATGCTGATGGCGACCGCGCCCGCGATCATGATCAGCGAGCCGACCACGATTAGGGTCTGGGTCGAGGCTCCGCGTCCGGCAAATTCACCGAATACCAGCGCGCCCCAAGCGAGTCCCCAGAGTTGGTTGGTGTTCGACAACGGAATGCCGCGGCCAATGCCGATATATTTCGCCGCGTACTGTTGAAACAGATCGCCGAGCACCCAGCAAAATCCACCGAGGAATAGCCAGAACAGCGCCGGGCGCGCTTTGTCGAGCGACAGCACGACGTTGTTGAGGCCGCCGTCGAAAGCCACCGCGAGAGCGAATACCGTTCCGAGTTCCCCGAAAGTAAACACCGTCACGAACGACAGCGGGTTCATGCCACTGATGTAAGCTTTGCGATACGGGATGTACATCGTGCCCCACATCACTCCCGCGCCGAGCGCGGCGAGGATGCCGAGCGTAGGAGTCGCACCGGCCGCCGCTCCGCCGGATCCGGGAGCCGTGGTCGCATAAGCCAGCACGCACGCGCCGATCACAATGCAGGCTGCGCCGCCGAGCACCTTACTGAGTTGCTTCCCGCCTGCGCCGCGCAGTTCGCGGAACAACAGCCAGCCCCAGAACAGGCCCACCAGACTGTTAGTGTTCCACAGAGGAAACGCGATGGAGAGCCCGACGTTGCGAATTGCAAAAACTGTCAGAGTATTGGCCACCGCCCACAACATGCCCGCGAGAATCGCCCACACGATGAGGTGGGGCTTTTCCTTGAGGTCCGCCCAGATGTAGCTCGTGCCTTTGAGGGCCATCGGTACGGTCCAGCGGGCGACAAATACACCAGCCACCATCCCGAGCGATATCAGGAAGGGCGAAAATCCCATGGTGACGAGCTTGGTGGGAGCCTCGGCCATTCCGAGCCAGGCTCCAGCCCCGAGTCCACAGACGACTCCCAGCATGTGCAGAGAGAGGTTGGATCGCTTGGTGTTGCGGGCGGCGGTCGTCATTTGAGCACCATCAGCAGGGCAATTCCAAAGATCAAAACCGCCACGGGGATCCAGAATTGGACATCGCCGAGCGTGGCTTTAACGAGTGACTGTTTCAAGCGTGGCCTCTGTCGCTACAATTTCGGCTAAACGCACCGGGCGCCCTTCCTCGTACGACTTCCGCGCCGCCAGAGCCATCACGACGGGAACGCGCCCATCGATGCCGGTCACCGGTGTCGGCTTGTTTTGAACCACCGCCTCAACGAAGGCGCGCAGTTCGTTCGCAAAGCTCTCGACATAACGCTCCATGAAGAAGTTTAACGGCAGGTCGCGGCGGACCGACTCGGCAGTGCTGATAACGGCGCTGTTCGGATATTGATTCCCGGTGGCGATGGCGCCCTTGCTTCCGAGCACCTCCACGCGCTGGTCGTACCCGTAGGGCGCCTGCCGGCAATTATCGATAGTCCCGACGACGCCATTGGCATAGCGAAGAACGATGAGCGCGGTATCCACGTCGCCCGCTTCGCCGATCGCAGGATCGACACGCACGCCCGCAGCGGCGTAGATCGTCTCGACGTCGCTGTCGATGAGAAAGCGCGCCATGTCGAAATCGTGGATTGTCATGTCCAGGAACATGCCGCCCGAGACTTTGATGTAGGAAATCGGCGGGGGCGCGGGATCGCGGCTGATGATGTGCACCAGGTGCGGCGTTCCGATCTCGCCGCTGGCGATCGACTGCCGGACGCGCGCGAAGTTCGGATCGAACCGGCGGTTGAAGCCGACCTGCAATTTCACCCCGGCCTTGTTCACAGCGGCCAGTGCGCGATCGATGCGTTCGAGCGTGTGGTCAATCGGCTTCTCGCAGAAGATGTGCTTCCCCGCTTCGGCGGCCCTGACCACCATCTCGGAATGCGTGTTGGTGGAGGAGCAGACGAGAACCGCATCGATGGCTGGATTCGCGAAGATTTCGTCGGCCGTCGCGGCGACGGCGGGAATAGCGCAGCGCTCGGCTAACGCGCGGGCGGCGTCCTGGTTAAGGTCGGTGACGGCGGCGAGCGACGCTTCGGGAATTCGAAACGCGATAGTCTCGGCGTGTACTTTCCCGATCCGTCCCGCGCCGATCAGTCCCACATTCAGTTTCTTACTCACAGAAATCTCCTTGGCCCCTGCTTCAGGCAAAATTGCTTTCGATGGAACGCAGGTATTCGCGATTGCGCCGCGCGCTGTCCTTCGGCTCACCCATGCCCGGAAGGACATCCTGTTCCACTAGCGTATAGCCCGTGTACGCGACCTTCTTCAGCCACTCCAGCACCTTTGGAAAATCGACCCCGCCTTTGCCAAGCTCGCAAAACACTCCGTGGCGGAGCGCTTCGAAATAATCCCACCCTGCTTCGCGCGCTTGCCTGGCGACGGCCGGCTGGCAATCCTTCAGATGGATGTAGAGGATCCGGTCCCTGTACCGTTCGAGGCCCTGAATCACATCGCAATGCCCGGCTCCATACGCGAAGTGGCCAGTGTCGAACACCAGGCCGACGGCTGCCGGATCCGTGAGTTCGAGGAACCGGGCGATCTCGCCGGGTGTTTCGACATAGCCGGCGCAGTGGTGATGGAACACGGTTCGCAATCCGGTTTCTTCGAGGACGGCTCTTCCGACGCGATTCGCGCCTTCGGCGAAGGTGCGCCATTCATCGGCGCTGAGACCCATCCCGGGCTGGATGCGGCCCGCGTTGCGAGTTCGCTCGGGTACCGTGCCGTTGTTGTCCGCCAGCACCAGGTACGGCTTCGGCGCCGATGCGACCGCGGCCAGTAAACGCGCGGTCTTCACGGCATTTGCAACACCTGCTTCATGCGCGCCGGCATCCTTCAGCGCCACCGGCACGAACGCACCCAGCATTACCAGACCGCGCTTGTCGAGTTCCGCCTTGAGCGCTGTGGGATCGGTGGGCATGTAGCCCCAATCGCCCAACTCCGTTCCGGTGTAACCCGTTTCGGCGAGTTCGTCCAACATACGGTCAAAGGTGATCTGTTCGCCCTTGGTTTCCTCGAACTCGAGTGTCCCCCAGGAACAGGGAGCATTACCGACGCGCAGCGTCGCGATCTTTCCCTCAGTCAGGGTACTCATCAGAATTTGCGGCTCCATTCTTTCGGCCACCGCTCGATGACCACCTTCTCGCCGGTATAGAATTCGACGGCATCGCGTCCCTGGGCGTGAAGCACGCCAAAGAAGCTACCCTTCCAACCGCTGAACGGGAAGTACGCCATCGGTGCGGCGACTCCAATATTTACGCCCACGTTGCCTGTGGGAATCTGATTGCGAAACTTTCGGGCCGCGGCGCCGCTGGTCGTGAAAATCGACGAGGCGTTGCCGTAGGAGTTCCGCGTGATGATCTGCATGGCCTCATCCACATCCGCAGCGTGAATCAGGCTGAGCACCGGCCCGAAAATCTCGGTCTCAGCAAGGTCGCTCGCGGCAGGCACTCCGTCAAGCACGGTCGGACCGACGAAGTTGCCATCCGGAAGATCGCCGACCTTCGCCTGGCGCCCATCGATGGACGGCTTCGCGCCTTGCGACACTCCTTTATCGATAAGACTCTGAATCCGCTCGCGGCTCGCCGGAGTAATCACGGGGCCCATTTGCACGCCGTTGTCGAGTCCGAACCCGACCTTCAGCGAACCCGCGAGATCGGTGATGGCTTTCGGGAACCAGTCCCGTGCCTGGCCGACGGTGACAGCCACCGAAACGGCGAGGCAGCGCTGTCCCGCACATCCGTAGGCACTATCGGAGACGATCTGAGTCGTCGTTTCGCGATCGGCGTCCGGCAGCACGACAACGTGATTCTTCGCGCCCCCCTGACACTGCACACGCTTGCCGTTGGCGGAAGCGCGCGCGTAAATATACTTCGCTACCGGTGTGGAGCCGACGAAGCTGATCGCCTGAACCGCGGGGTGATCGAGCAGCGCATCGACCGCCGTTTTGCCTCCGTTCACGAGATTGACGACACCTTTGGGGAGTCCGGTCTGCGCCAGCAGTTCGGCGATGCGAATCATGCTGAACGGCACGCGTTCGGAAGGCTTCAGCACAAACGTGTTGCCGGTCGCAATCGCATAGGGCAGAAACCACAGCGGGATCATGGACGGGAAGTTAAAGGGCGTGATCGCTGCGACTACTCCCAGCGGCTGGCGGAACATCGTTTCGTCGATGCCGCGGGCCACATCTTCGAGGTTGTAGCCCTGCATCAGCACCGGAATGCCGCACGCGACTTCGACATTTTCCACGCCGCGCCGCAGTTCGCCACGAGACTCGGCGAGGGTCTTGCCGTTCTCGACAGTGGTGATTCGCGCGATCTCGTCGAAGTGGTCCTCCAGGAGTTGCTTGAACTTGAACAGGTACTGGATTCGCTCCGCCGGCGGAGTCGCCCGCCAATCGGGGAACGCGGCGGAAGCGGCGTCTATGGCGGCGGCAACGTCCTGGGCCGATCCCGCGGGCGATTTCGCGAGTACCGCGCCACTGGCCGGATTCAATACTTCAGTGGCCGGATCGGAGGATGGCTTGCGCCACTCGCCGCCGATAAAATCCCGAACGTCGCCTCTGATTTCGCTGGTTGCGATCATTGTTACCTCGCTAGACGGCAGCCATTTCGTGGTGCCGTTCCTTCTTCATCGCTTCTTCGTAATTCGCGCGGGCCGCACGGACGCTCTCGCTCTCCGACACTTCGGCGATCGGCACGTCCCACCAGGATTCATACCCCGGCACGCGCGCTTCTTTGTCGACCTCGATCACCACCGCAGTCGTGCGAGTGTCGTTGCGCATCGCCTCCACTGCCGCCTCGAGGTCTTCACGGGTTCGCGCCCGAACGGTGCGCGCGCCGAGCCCCTGGCAGAGCGCCGCAAAGTCGATCGGCACGTACTCGCCGTCGAGTTGGCCGGATTCGGTGCGAGCGCGATAATCGGTGCCGAAGCCGTGGGAACCGATGGATTTCGACAGTCCGCCGATGCTCGAAAATCCATGATTGTCGAGCATGATGATGTTGAGCTTGTAGCCTTCCTGAATCGACGTGGCGATCTCCGACGACATCATCAGAAACGAACCGTCGCCGACCATCACGTACACGTCGCGGGATGGATCGGCCATCTTCACGCCGAGCCCGCCCGCGATCTCGTATCCCATGCACGAGTAGCCGTACTCGAGGTGGTATCCGTTCGGTTGCCGCGTGCGCCACAGTTTGTGCAAGTCGCCGGGCAGGCTGCCGGCGGCGCACACCACGACGTCCTGCGGACGCGACAAACGATTGATGACGCCGACGACTTCACCCTGGCTGACCGGCGGACCGTGGCGCAATCCGTACAGGCGATCCGTTTCCTGCTCCCAACGCTCCTTCCATAGGCGGATGCAGTTCGCGTATTCCGCGTCGATTTTGTAGCCGGCCATCGCGGACGCCAGCTCCGTGAGAGCGGAGCGTGCGTCCGCGATAAGGGGTAGGCCGGCGTGCTTGTATGCGTCGAACTCCGCGACGTTGATGTTGATGAACCGAACGTCGGGGTTCTGAAACGCAGTTTTTGAGGCCGTGGTGAAGTCGCTGAGCCGCGTGCCGATGGCGATCACGAGGTCGGCTTCGCGGGCCGCGATGTTGGCGCCCGGAGTGCCCGTGACGCCGACGGCGCCGAGATTCTGCGGATGATCGAAAGCGAGCGAGCCTTTGCCGGCTTGCGTCTCGCCGACTGGAATGCCGGTTTGCGCAACGAATTGCGCCAGCGCTGCGGAGGCCTCGCTATACAGAACACCGCCGCCCGCGACAATTACGGGCCGCTTCGCCGATCGGATCATGTCGACGGCGCGCGACAGCATGGCGCGTTCGGGAGCGGGACGGGCGATGTGCCACACGCGCTTTTCGAGCATCTCGGCGGGATAATCCCACGCTTCCGACTGCACGTCCTGCGGCAGAGCGAGCGTCACCGCGCCAGTCTGCGCGGGGGACGTCAACACGCGCATCGCTTCGACTACCGAAGTGATCAACTGGTCGGGGCGGTTGATGCGATCCCAATAGCGCGACACCGGCTTGAACGCGTCGTTGACGGAGCTGTCCTGGCCCGTTTCGGACTCGAGTTGCTGGAGCACAGGAGCCACGTTGCGGCGCGCGAAGATATCGCCGGGCAGCAGCAGGACGGGGATGCGATTGACGGTCGCGGTTGCCGCGCCGGTGATCATGTTCGTCGCGCCGGGTCCGATTGAGGAGATGCAGGCGAACGTGCCGAGACGATTCTTAGTCTTCGCGAACGCCGTCGCGATGTGCACGGAAGCCTGCTCGTTCTTCGACTGGTAGTAGCGGAAGTCGGGATTCTGTTGAAGGGCCTGCCCGATACCGGCGATACAGCCGTGGCCAAAAATGCCCCAGGCGCCGTGAAAGAATCGATGCTCTTGTCCGTCGCGCTCGACATACTGATTCTTCAGGAATCCCACCAGGGCTTGCGCCATGGTCATTCGTTGTGTTCGCATCAGCTTTCCATCTCCATCGTGACGACTGGCACGCGCGGATCCTGGTCGCGCCAGTTCTCTTTGACCCACATGTAATCGGGGTCGTCGGAAGCGGCCATCGAACGCGCCGAACCTGCCAGCGCGTTCAGGTAATAAACGTTGTACCCGTGTGCCGCCACCACCGGGTGGTAGCCTTCCGGCACCAGCACCATCTCACCGTCGCGCACCGTCATAGTCTCGTCGAGGCGGCGGTCGGGCGTGTAGACCTTCTGGATCGCATAGCCTTCAGGCTTGTCGATCCGGTAGTAGTAAATCTCTTCGAGGTCGACTTCGCCCGGCGGGTTGTGGACGTCGTGCTTGTGCGGAGGATAGCTCGACCAGTTGCCGCTGGGCGTGTATACCTCCACGACGAGCAAGCGCTGTGCCGGAAACTCGGGCCGGATGATCTTGTTGATCTGGCGTGTGGCGTTGGCGCCGCCGCGGATCTCCACTTCAATGTCGTTCGGCGTGATCAACACGGGCTTGTGCTGCTCGTCAGCGCGGCAATAGCAGAACGCCAGATCGCAGGCCGATTCCGCGGTGACGGTGAACCGGGTGGAGATCGGCAGGTACAACGCATACGGCATGCCCGAAAACACATTCGGACGCCGCCCGATGCTCTTCCATTCGCCGCGTGACGATTCGACCGAGCACTTTCCGCCCAACACGACGAGACCGAGTTCCCGGTCCTGCGTCTCGGATTCGATACGCTCGCCGGGCTTCAGTTTCCGGGCGAGGAACGAGAGGAACTGAAAGTCAAATGTTTCCGCTTGCGCTGTGTTTTCTGGGCGGACGAGTAATCGCATTGATTGTTCTCCTTGGGCGGCGCGGTGGACTGCCGCACGATGACTTCACCCTTAACGATGATGTTCTGTTCGGCGTCAGAACCGGCGATCAATTTCAGCAACACCTGCATGGCCAGGCGGCCCATCTCCTGCTTGGGCTGGCGCACGGTGGTGAGCGGCGGCTCCATGTAGGAAGCCAGCGGAAGATCGTCGAACCCGACGAGCGAAATGTCTCCGGGAACGGTGAGACCGTGGGCGCGGATGGCCTTGAGCGCGCCGATGGCGGTCATGTCGTTGTAGCAAAAGATCGCGGTGGGCAGCTCCGAAACGGACAGTATACGTTCGACGGGCGCGAGCGCTCCTTCCAGCCGGCCATCGCCGTGAACTACGAGTTCGGGCTGAAACGGGATGTCCGCCTCGTCGAGGGCCGAGCGGTAGCCGCTAAAGCGTTCCGAATCCGAGCCGTATCCGAAGCGATCGCCGATGTAAGCGATTCGCCGGTGGCCGAGTTCGATCAACAAGTGCACCGCGCGACGGCTGGCCTCGAAATTCTCGATCAGGACGGAGTGGGCGAACTGACTCGGGTGCTGGTTGTTCAGCAGGACGATGGGGATCTGCATCCGTTCCAGGATGGACGCGTACAGCGCGCCGACGCGCGACGCGGTGACGACGATGCCGTCAACCCTGCGATCCTCGAAGGAATTCACAACCTTCAGTTCACGGCCGGGGTCGGCGTTGCAGTTGGCGAGGAAGACCGAATAATTCTGCGCATTCGCTTCCTCTTCAATTCCGTTTACCACTTCGGCGACGAAAGGATCCGCGATGCTGGTGACGACAACTCCCACGGTATTCGTGCGGTTCGTGGCCAGGCTGCGTGCCACCGCGCTGGCGCGGAATCCGGATTCGGCGGC
Source organism: uncultured Acidobacteriota bacterium (assembly GCA_963720745.1). Lineage (GTDB taxonomy): Bacteria > Acidobacteriota > Terriglobia > Bryobacterales > Bryobacteraceae > TMP-7. Next base: position 941,376 of record CAVRGO010000001.1, on the reverse strand, counting down.
GATGCGGCGAATCTTTTCAGCAGTCTCGGGATTGACCAGCGGGCTCTGACGAAGGGCGCGCGACACCGTGGAATGGGAGACGTGCGCGGCGCGGGCGATGTCCTTGATGGAGAACCGCTTCGTCGCGGCCGGCATGGGGGCCTTGGGTTCGTCGGGCGGCGGAGCCTGTTTGAACACGTGTGCAATACGATTCTATGCGCAGTGGCGACCGATGTAAAGAAGCATTGCCACACTTCTCGCTGATTTTGGCTTGACGGATCCGGCTGTTCGGGGATACCATGATGCACACGTGTTCAATCGTTGAGCGCCACGACGTCGCTATGCCGCAAACAACTGCTTCCGTATCGTTCAAAAGCCCCCTTTATCAGATGACGCAGACTACCTCCACGTGCTTGTGGAACGATTCGGCGTCTCTCGACGAGTTGGCGTATTCCATCGAGCATGGGGCGGTGGGTGCCACCTGCAACCCAGTTATCGCGCTATCTGTTTTGAAATCCGCGATGCAGGTCTGGCGCCCGCGCATTCTCCAGTTGATCGACGAAATGCCCGCGGCGACGGAAGACGAAATCGGCTGGCGCGTCATCGAGGAGATCTCGATTAAAGGAGCTGAGTTGCTGCTGCCCATTTTTGAGGCGCAGGGCGGCAATAACGGCCGGCTCTCGATTCAAACGGACCCGCGTTACTACCGGAATACGCTAGCCATCGTCGAACAAGCTGTCCGCTTCAGCGGCCTGGCGCCGAACATGATCGTCAAGATTCCCGTGACTCGCGCGGGGATCCCGGCGATCGAAGAAGCCACGTATCGCGGGGTCAGCATCAATGCCACCGTATCGTTCACGCTGCCGCAATGCATCGCGGTGGCGGAAGCGGTGGAACGCGGTCTTCGAAGAAGAGAACGCGAAGGAAAAGACATCAGTTCCATGGGCCCTGTCTGCACGATCATGGTGGGCCGGCTGGACGATTGGCTGAAAGTTGTACTCGACAGGGAGAACATCAGCACCGACCCTGGATACCTCGAATGGGCCGGTGTCGCCGTATTTAAGAAGGCGTACAAGATGTTCCAGGAGCGGGGATACCGGCTGCGCCTGCTCTCGGCCGCGTTTCGCAACCACATGCATTGGAGCGAGTTCATCGGCGGCGACGTCGTTATCTCGCCGCCGTGTTCGTGGCAGAAACGCTACAACGCTAGTGACATCGAGGTCGTCTCGCGCATCGATAAGCCGGTGGATGCCCGAATCGTGGACGACCTGCTGAAGAGGTTTACCGACTTCCGCCGCGCCTACATGGAGGACGGGCTCACGGTAGACGAGTTCGATTCCTTCGGTCCGACGCGGCGTACGCTTCGCCAGTTCATCGGCGCATGCACGGACCTGGCCGTCTTGATCCGGGATATCATGATTCCTAACCCGGACGCGAAATAGAGTAATTAAGTAAAATTCTGCTCAATCAGTTCTCTGATTGGTAAGCAGGGTGTGATTTGTCTGTAACCAACGAAAGGCTACACTTTGCAAATGCATCGTTTACTGCTTCTAGGATCGTTTTGCATTCTCGCCGCATTCGGCCAGTACGATACGGGCGCTGTTATCGGCACCGTAACTGATCCGAGTGCGGCTGTGGTATCGGGGGTAAAGGTCACTCTCGAAAATGTCCGAACGGGAGTGAAACAGGTCGCTACCACGGACGTCGCCGGCAATTATTCTTTCCTTAGCCAGCGCATCGGCGAGTATCGAGTGGCGGCTGAATCCGCGGGATTTAAACAAGTAAGTTCCGACCCGTTCACACTTACGGTCAATGCACGCCAGAGAGTCAATCTCACACTCCAGGTCGGCGATGTGAATCAGAGCGTGTCGGTAACGGGCGCCGCCGAAGCTCTGGAGACGGATTCCAGCGACCGCGGACAGGTAATTCAACGGTCCGCCATCGTCAATCTTCCTCTGAACGGGCGCGCTTACGCCGATTTAGCGTTACTATCGCCGGGCGTACGCCGGTCGAATATATCGAACCGCGACGCGTCTTTCAATGTGAATGGACTGCGCAGTTCGCTGAATAACTTCATGGTCGATGGCGTCGACAATAATGCGTACGGCACCTCGAACCAGGGCTTTTCGAATCAGATCATCCAGTTGAATCCCGATGCTGTCGAAGAGTTCCGCGTAGTTACCAATAATTTCTCGGCGGAGTACGGGCGCGCGGGCGGCGCCGTAATCAACGCCAGCGTGCGAAGCGGCACCAACGCCTATCACGGATCGGCCTGGGAGTTCCTGCGCAACACAAAACTGAATGCGGTCGGTTTCTTTCGCCCGTCCAGCGGTGTGAAGCCCGTGCTAGTCCGGAATCAGTTCGGGGCCTCCTTCGGGGGCCCGATCATCAAGGACAAGACGTTCTTCTTCGCCGACTACGAAGGCTTGCGGCAGGTTGAGCGAACTCTTCAGTATGCGACGCTGCCGACCATGGATCAGCGAGCGGGCAATATCGGCGTTCCGATCCGGAATCCCCTGACCGGGGAAGAGTTGCCCGGCGGGGTTGTGCCTTCAAGCCTGATTACTCCGTTTGCGCGCAAAGTGTTGGGCGATCTGCCCGTCCCGATTTACGGGACGGCGGCCGGCAAACTACCCTCGAACAACTGGGAGTATCTCACCCCGACACCGTCTGTCGACGACAAGGGAGACGGGCGCATCGATCATTACTTCTCGGAGAGACTCAACGCCTTCGGACGATACAGCCACCGGTTGCTGAACCGCGTTGAGAATCACGTGATTCCCGGACTATCGGGTGGCGATGCCAACGGAAACGTTCGCATCTTCAATCAGCAGGTCGCGGGCGGGTTTAACTACAACTTATCTCCGACGTCATTGGTTGACTTCCGTTTGGCTTACTCTGTGTTCGAGGGCGGTAAGTTCGCACTCGGCTCCGACCGTCCGAACATGGCTACCGAATATGGGATTAGCGGATTGCCGGATAACCCGACGATCGGCGGCGGACTGACGGGCCAGCACATCAGCGGATTCACGAACCTCGGCCGGCAGACCTCGAACCCTCAATTCCAGAATCCGACCAGCGTCAATCCGAAGGTGAATTATTCGAAGATCGTCGGCCGGCATTCCCTGAAAGCCGGTTATGAATACCAGGCGATCAACACGGATATCTTTGACTTCAACCCGCAGTACGGGCAGAACGACTACGCCGGACAGTTCTCGCGGCCTTCCGGAGTCTCGTCGAACAACCTGTATAACCTCGTAGACTTCCTATTCGGCGCGCAGTCCTCGTACAGCCTGAATAACCAGATCGTGCTCAACTACCGTCAGCGGATGCACTTCGGCTACCTCCAGGACGACTGGAAGGTGAATACCAAGCTGACGCTGAACCTGGGTGTCCGGTACGAGTTCGCCACACCGCAATGGGAAGATCAAAACCGGCTCTCTAACTACGACCCGGTTGCAAATACGTTGATTCAGGCGAAAGATGGCAGTATTTACGACCGTACGCTGGTTCATCCGGACCGGAACAACTGGGCGCCACGGGTCGGCTTCGCCTACGAAATTTCGCCTAAGACCGTCATTCGTTCCGGATACGGCATCAGTTACATTCACTTCAACCGGATGGGCGGCGAGAATCTGCTCGGTTACAACGGCCCGGCAATCGTCAACTTGACGATCAATCAACAGCCGTCACAGCCAATGTGCACGGGCAATGACTATCGAAATTGCTTCCGTCAGATCCAACAGGGATTCCCTCAAGGCCTGGTCGATCCGTCCAACTTCTCGACCGCGACGACTCGCACAAACTATACGCCTTCCGACTACCGAACCTCCTATGTACAGAGCTGGCATTTGACCATCCAGCGGGAACTCGCGAATAACCTGGTTTTCGATATCGCGTATGTCGGGAATCGTTCGAACGGGTTGATGATTCTCGGCGACTATAACCAGGCCCGTCCGAATAATCAAGGCGAGAACCTGGGCGTAGATGCCCGGCGTCCGATCCCCGGTTTCCAGTACGTTCAGATCTCTTACGGCGGCGGCTTCGCGACGTATCACGCATTGCAGACTAAGATCGAGAAGCGCTACTCGAACGGAATATACATCCTGAACAGCTTCACTTGGTCCAAGGCGATCGACAACGCCTCGGGTCACCTGGAAGCCTACAACGGCGATAACTCCCGTGTGAATTTCCGGAACGTGCCGGCCGAGAAGGCAATCGGCGCGTACGATCAGCCGCTGAACAATACGACCAGCGTGGTATGGGAGATACCTTACGGCAAAGGCCGCCGGTGGGGGTCGAGCATGCCGGCTGTTGTGGACGGAATTCTCGGCGGATGGCGCCTGACCGGAATCAACACGATGACCAGCGGTCAGCCCGTCAATATCACCTACTCAACAACTTCGCAGTCGCAGGTCTCCGGCGCGCCCAGCTATCGGCCCGACTACGTAGGCGGCGATATTTACTCTGCCGACAGGACCCCCGGTAACTACTTCAACAAGGCTGCCTTCGCCATTCCGAGCTATACTTCGCCATTTGGTAGCCTCGGGCGCAACATTGCCCGTACCGAGCCTATCTATAACTTCGATCTCGGGCTCCACAAAGAGTTCAAGTTGTGGGGCGAGTCCGGACGCTTGCAGTTCCGCTCGGAGTTTTTTAACCTGTTCAACACAACCAACCTGGGTGCGCCGGCACAGAACTTCTCAAGCGGCAACTTCGGTACGATCACAAGCTTGTCGAGTCCGGCCCGGCAGATTCAGTTTGCATTGAAGTTAGTGTTTTAAGTTATACGGAGCGTGGGAAGCAAACAACTTCCCGCGCTCTCACTCATCTCAGCGAAAACCGTGCAAGCGTCAGGCGTGCCGCACGGAATTTCCGATCGTCCGCCGCGCCTCGTTCATAGAGGCAAAGAATTGTCGTTCCGTCCCGCGCTACCGTCATATCGGAGTACCCGCTCCATCCTTCGTCGATACTGAAGCGCTGCTGCCAGGTCCGCCCGCCGTCTTCTGTGGTTCTTAACAGCAGATTGCGCCGCGAGCGCTCGGCCGGAATCGCGAAGAGAACCGTCCTCGTCCCCGGCAGCCGTACCATGCTGCCGAAGCACACCGGATCGAACAGGCCCTTGTTGAACACCGGCTTTGACCAATGGCTCGCGCCGTCCGGGCTCTCGACCAGAATGCGCAATCCCGCTTTGGACTCGCTGCGAACATTCAGCAGCACATGTCCGTCGCCAGGTTCCACAACGGATGCCTCGTTCGGGATCGATGTCTCGGACGTGTCGGGCACCGCTATGTTGCCGGCGTGCCAGGTCCGGCCCTGGTCGTCACTGTAGACGGTCGCCGTTACGGAAGGACGGTGCGCGTTTCCGCCACTGGCCGTCGACAACCAGACCGGAACAACGAGGCGCCCACTGCGCAATTGGATTCCATGACCTGGACCGGTGGCGACTACCTTTCAGTCGTACTTCGGACGGAATTCTTCGAAGCACTCGGTGATCTCTACCGGAGCCGCAAAGGTCGCGCCTTCATCCCCACTCTGCGTGTGGAACACTCGCAGGTATTCGTAGCAGAACAGGAAATGCAGAATACCGGTCCGGCGGTCTGCGATCGCCACCGGGTTATCGTAAGTGATCCAACCCGGATCGGCGAGCTTCTGCGCCAGGGCTGCAGGGTTCTTGTGATGGGGCCCGGCTATCTTCGGAAGGCGCTGCGGCGGCAGCCAGGTGCGTCCGCTATCCAGGCTCCGGCGTAGGACGAGATCGATGTTCCCCCAGTCGCTCGCCGTCGGGTTGCGAGCTTCACAATAGGCGAGAATCGTTCCCTTTCGAGTGGTTACGATCCCTGGAATGCGGTACGTGAAATATCCCCCAGCGCCGGCATCGAACAGATCGATTCGGTCGATGTGCGGCCGGGCGCTCTCGCCGGATGCGAATCGGGCACCGGCGACAACGGCGACGAACTGTCTCCTGTCCATTGTTTTCTGTCTATCGTCTCAAATACTGACACGGTAGTTAGCCCGTCTTTCGCAGTTGGCGGCGTTGGTGGCACATAAGTCGTTCAGAATCAGTGAAGGGATGTAAAAGGTCTCCACCACAAGAGGTGGGTTTCGAGAGGGGCTCAGTCGGGGAAATCAGGCGGCGTGGAGCCTGGCCATGCGCTCGTAGCGAAAGTGATCGCGGATCTGAAAGCGAAAATAACGGCCCTTCGAATCGGCGCTGAGAAAGGCTTGGTTATCGGCGGCCGTGAATTCGAAGTATCGATAGACCTCGCCAGTGTTTCGAAATCGCAGATACAGCATCTGCTTCGAATCGTCATAAGCAGCCGCCGAGAGCATCTTCGATTCCAGCGCCACCCATTTCATACGGCAGTTTCCTCAGCCAAGCCGGATCCATTCGTTGGGGTGGCTGGCAGTTGCGATGATTTGATGCGCGGCGGCGGTTGCGGAGGCAGCGTGATGCGGATCTGCTCCATCAGGGCCTGAACATCGGGTTCGGGCTGAGTGTGGCGCGGCAGCACCAAACAGCGTCCGTCGAGCATTGGGATCCACACATCCACCATCTGGATGGTGGAAAGTTTTTCGAACACCGACAACGGCGTCAGACCCGGCGCATACGTCATCAGGCGGTTCCTCAGCGTCACCTGCAGACAGTAAGCCAGGAATGCGATGAATACGTGCGCATCGGCGCGATGTTCGAGCTGATGATAAATGGGCCGTATCCCCAATTCACTTTTCAGCGACCGGAACACGCTCTCGATCTGTGTCAACTGCACATAACGTGTCCACAGCACCGCCGGGTCTTCGCCGGTGAGATTGCTGCGCAGCAGATAATGTCCATCGCGCTGCTCGGCGGCTTTGAGCTTTGCCCTGTCGGTGTGAAAAGTGAAGGTATCGCGCGTGACCTCTTGATCCTTCTCCGGAAGCTGAATCTTCACGAACCCGAAGGCGCGGCCCGCTTCCTTCTTCGCGGCACCGATACGTAGCAGCAGTTGGTCGCGCTTGGGCAAACTCCTGCGCATGGCGCGCAGTTTGCGCAATAGGCGCGCCAGCCGTTTGCGCCGCATCGCATTTTCCTTGGCCTGCCTGCCGCCGCTTTTGGCCAGCACATAGAGTTCGCCTGCATGCTCATACAGCTTCACCTCCACCGAGTCGCGCACCTGTTGCCAGGGAAGGTCCAGCCATTTCTTCTCGTGCTGATTGATCTTGCCTTTGGGCGTGCCCACCAGATAAAACGTCTGCCGTTCCGGTGCGCGCATCTCTTTGAGAATCGCCTCGCTCGGTATGCCGCGATCCATCACCCACACCCGCCGCGCTTTGCCGTACGCCGTTTCGACCTTTGTAAGAAATTCGCGCAGCGTTGAGCTATCCGCGGTGTTGCCGTTCATCACTTCATAGGCCAGCGGAAAGCCGTCCGGCGTCACCACCAGCGCGATCACCAGTTGCACGCAGTCCGGACGCCCGTCCCGGCTGTACCCGCGCCTGGCTTTGGGGTTCTGCTCTATCTCTCCTTCGAAATACGTACTGGTCAGATCGTAGAGCAGCACTTCGAAATCAGCTCCGAACAGATCGGCCCACTTCTGCTTCAGAAATACGAACAACTCTTGTTTGTGTTCGAGCACGCGATCCAGGCACCGATACAGCCGGTCTTTCTCCGCCACTTCAAAGCCCGTACGCATCAACTCGTCCATCGCCGAATTCAAATACCAATGGCGATGCACTCGGAATTCGCTTCCGGGATCCAGCAGCCGATTGACCACCAGCAGCCGCAACACCTTTTCCCAACTCACCGTTTCACGGCCTTCCGGCAGACGTTGTTGCCAGAACTCATCGAGGTCCAATTGCTGCCAGAGTTCACAAGCCAGCCAGCAACTGCCGAATATGCGTGGACGCTTCAGTTCCAGACCGCTCAGCCGCACCTGCATGCTGTCGATGGCGTCGGCCGGGAGTTCCCGGTCGTCGGGAAACAAACTCATGGACGTGAAGCGCTGTTCAGCCTCGTCGAACACCTCCAGCGTCTTTCGCCATGCGGTTTGTTGTCGATCGTTGATCTCGCCGAGATAGAGAACCGTGCGCTGCGCCGTCCTGCCGCCGGGCAGACGCCGGTTCTCGACAATGCTGAAGTATCGATGATCCTTACCGTCCTTGCGACGATTCGTGCTACGCAGAAACATGTCTCAGCAGCAGCATGCCAGAGATCAATGTCTCAGAAAAGAGGCTAGGTCTTCACCGCGCCTGTTTTCGCCTGTTTCTGCCCATACCGACCTTGAAAACAAAAGAAATTCTCCGGCCCAAAACCCGAAAATCCGCTTGAACTGCGAAAGTCGGGTTAGAACAGGCCGTTCGGACAGCTCGGCGTGATATTCTGATCTCGGACGTGTACAGTCGGCATCACCGAAAGGTCAGAGCGCTTTTCGCACTCTCGGATGTCCTGCTGACCGCCATAGCATTCGAAGCCGCTTATCAAACCCGCGCGCGGCTGGGCCTGGAACACCTCTTTTATATCGATGTACCGATCAAGGCCCTGCTGCTCGGTTGGGCGGTGATCGTGTGGGTGGCGTTCGGCTATTGGTTCGACATCTACGAGCGCCTGGACTCGGCGCATCCGCGCGTGATCCTGCGGGATACCTTCCGCCAGTGCGCTACCGGAATCGTCGCACTGGTGATGTTTCAGTATGCGTTGCGGCTCGACCTCAGCCGCTTCTTTCTCAGCCTCTTCGCCGTCTATGCCTGGATATTACTCTGTGTGTTCCGGCTGAAGGCGGGAACTCTGGTGGGTATCATCCGGCGGGAGTTTGGCGCTCCGCATTACGTCACTGTTGTCGGCACCAGCGAGCGCGCAATAAAGATGGCGGAAGCGCTGGAGGCATCGGCCCATTACGGAGTCCGGCTGGTGGGATTCTTTGCAGATTCGCAGGATCCACCGGAGGCGATATCGCTGAGAAACACTTATCCGGTGTATTCGCTGGCGAGCCTGCCCGAGGTTGTGCGGGGGCGCGTCATCGACGAAATCATATTCGCCGTCGATTCGCGCCGCCTGGCCGATCTGGAAGAGACCTTCCTGTTCTGTGATGAGGAAGGCGTGCGGACGCGCGTAGCGGTGGATTTCTTCCCGCACGTGAATAGCGAGGTGTACCTCGATCGTCTTGCGCACGCCCCGCTGCTGACGTTCGCCGCGGCGCCCCATGATGAGGTGCGGCTGTTCATAAAGCGTAGTATCGATGTCGTTCTGGCAGGAGCCGGATTGGTTCTGCTGTCGCCGCTGATGCTCGCCATCGTGGCCCTGATCCGGCTTACCTCTCCCGGTCCCGCCATTTTCCGGCAGGAACGGTGCGGCTTGAACGGCAGGCGTTTCGTCTTTTACAAATTCCGCTCGATGTGCCAGAACGCGGAGGAGTTGAAGGCCGCCCTGGCGCATCTGAACCAGAAGGAACTCGCCTTCAAGATCCCGAACGACCCGCGCCTGACGCCCGTCGGCCGGTGGCTGAGGAAGTTCTCGGTGGATGAATGGCCGCAACTATGGAACGTGCTGCGCGGCGATATGTCGCTGGTCGGTCCCCGCCCCGCCGTTCCGGAAGAAGTGGAACAATACAAGCGGTGGCAGCGAAGACGACTCCGGATGCGGCCCGGCCTTACGTGCCTGTGGGCGCTGGCGGGACGCGACCGGCTCGACTTCGAAACCTGGATGAAACTCGACATGCAGTACATCGATAACTGGTCCCTCGCGCTCGACTGGAAGATTATCCTGCAAACCATTCCGCGGGTTCTGACTGGAAGAGGAGCGCACTAATATGCACCTGATCCCTACTCAGGAAGAAGTAATCGAACTCTTGACGAAGACCGGCGCTTTACGCCAAGGTCACTACGAATACTCGAATGGATTGCATTCCAACGAGTATTTGCAGCCCGCGCTGGCGCTGCGTAATTATCAGGATGCCCGTATGCTGGGTGTCGCGCTCAGCCGCAAGCTGCGTGCGAATCCCGAGATTCGCGCGATCATACCGCAGTTGAGTATATTGGCGCCCGCAACGGCGGGTCTGCCCGTCGCTTATTCCATCTGCGAAGCTTTGCGGGCGAAGAAGGTCTACTGGGCCGAACACGAAAATGCCGGCGAGCCCCTGCGCTTCCGGCAGTATCTGGACGTTACACCCGGCGAACAGGTGCTGTTGGTGGACGACATACTGCGGACGGGCAAGAAGCTCTCGGAATTGAAACGCCTGGTGGAGTCGCGCGGCGGTGAGGTAGTGGGAATGGCTGTGATGATTTATCAGCCGAACCCGAACCTTATCGATTTCAGCCCGCTGCCGCTATACTATTTAGCGCAGTTGGATGCCACTTACGCCAAGGACGCAGCAAGCTGCGACTTGTGTAAAGCTGGAGTTCCTATCGAGAAGGTGTGGATCTGAAATGAGCGATTTGAGGCAGGGGTGGGTTGCGGCGATTGTGTTGATTCTGAGTCTGTCGTTGCCGGTGTGTGCGGCGCCGCGGACGCTGCGGGCGGGTTCGGCCCGCGTCGATATCACCCCTGAGGCTCCCATCTGGTTGTCCGGATACGCTTCCCGAACTCATCCCTCCACCGGCGTGCTCACCCGGCTATGGGCCAAGGCGCTGGCGATTGAGGACGAAAAGGGAACGCGCGTTGTCATCGTCACCACCGATCTGGTTGGACTGCCGCGCGCAATTACCGATGTCGCTTCGGCTCGACTCGCCAAAGAACACAGTCTCGATCGTTCGAGCCTGGTGTTCAACTCGTCTCACACGCACACCGGTCCGGTTGTGAAGCCGAACCTGATGACGATGTTCAACCTCGATGCCGAGCAGCAGGCCGTACTCGACAGTTACTCGCAACGGCTGACGAATAGCCTGGTTCACGTGGTGAGCGCGGCGCTCGACGATCTCTCCCCGGCCAAGATCGAATACGCTTTCGGCGAAACCGGATTTGCGATGAACCGCCGCGAGCCGACGCCCAACGGGGTGAAGATCGGCGTTAACCCAAATGGACCGATGGACCGGACGGTTCCGGTGATCAAGGTGTCGTCGGCGGACGGCAAATTGCGCGCCGTGCTGTTTGCCTACGCCTGCCACAATACCACGCTTACTGGGGAGTTCTATGAAATCAGCGGCGACTACGCGGGCTACGCTCAGCAGGATTTCGAGACGCGGCACCCGGGCGCAACCGCTCTATTCATGATGTTGTGCGGTGGTGATCAGAATCCGAACCCGCGCAGCACGCTCGATCTCGCGAAGGACCATGGCGCGGCACTATCGGCTGAAGTCGATCGGGTAATCAACGGTGCCATGAGTCCGCTGCGGACTCCGATCCGGGCGGCTTTCGAAGTGACGGAACTCGATTTTGCTCCGCACACGCGAGATCAATACGAGCAGGAGTTGAAGAGTACGAATCCCGCTGCCGTTCGCCGCGCACAGGCAATGCTCGAAGGCTACGACAAGCGGACGCCGGTTCGCCGGACACCTTATCCGGTGCAGGCGATCACGTTTGGCCGCGATCTTACACTGCTCGCGCTCGGCGGCGAAGTTGTAGTGGATTACGATCTTCGCGCGAAGCAGGAGTTCGCAGGGCACAAATTGATCGTCGCCGGGTACTCCAATGACGTCATGTGTTACATCCCGAGCAAGAAGGTGTTGAACGAAGGCGGCTACGAAGCGGTGGACAGCATGATCTACTACGGGCAACCCGGGCCGTTTGGACAGGATGTCGAAGAAAGGATCTTCGCTTCCATCAGGAATGTGATGAAGCGCGTCGGTGTGAAGTAGGGCGGACTTGCGCCAGGCGCCCGCCCATCGTCGTAAGTTGGCGACTAATCTTCCTCGGAATCGTGATCGCGAAGCCGCGCTTCGACTTCTTCCAGAACTTCGTCGCCCAGGATTCGTGTCCCTACTTCGCGCATCACCTCTCCGGCTTCAGTCATCTTGCCGAGGAGCTTCACGGCCGTAAGGTGTCCCATGCGATATTCGCTGAGCGTCAGGCGCCGGCACGATTCCATGCGGATGGGACGCATCGAATGATCCGCGCAGGGCATGAGGATGTATGTCTCGTCCGGTCCGAGTTCGGCGCCGGTCTCCTTTACCTCCGCGAAAATTTGCGCGGTGAGACCGATTTGCACGAAGTTGACGCGCCTCCCGTCCGTTTCCGGAAACAGCGCCCAAAGTTCCTGCTCGGTCTCAATGTATTCGTTCCAGTCGAACGACGACGGTAATGGAAACCGTGATCCAGGGTCGAGAAATGCGAATTGGGACATAGCGTCCTCCCTTAACTACAACTGTGGCGTTCCAGACCTGAAATTCTCGTCCTTCAACGCGGGAGTTTACGAGGGTGAATTTATAGTCTGCTTATCAGATGCCCGCTTGTCAACAGGGGTTAACGGGAAAACGTGAAGGAATCGTAAATTTATTTAGCGGAAGGAACTCGGGCGGCAGGATACTGCATGAAACAAAGCCGCGCACCCCGACGTTCTATGAACGAAGAAGATGCGCGGCTTCTCAAAAGTCGACTAGGTAAGGAAGAACTACTTCTTCTCTTCGGTCTTCTTTTCCTTCTTGGTCTTCTTTGCCTTCTTCGCCTTCTTCTCGGGGGCCGGGGCGGTTTCCTGGCCGAATGCAAGGCTGGCGGCGCCGAGGACGAGGCTCAGGCCAAGCATCATGGTCATCAATTTCTTCATGTCAGGGATTCTCCTTGTGAGTTGCGGACGATTTTCTGTGTCGCCTACACGAATCATCATCTCCCGGCGACATGAACCGGGCCTTAAGTGGCGATTAAAATCGCTTCATAGCAAAAGGCCGTTCACACCAATTCTCGAATCTGCTGTTTCACCCCGAACCGGTTGACACCTAATGGCTTACGACCGAGTTGGTGAGTCGCGGCCCGGGCCGTCACGCGCGATCCGGCCGTTACAATCGGGGTGCAATGCAGAAGAAAGACATCACTGAACGACTGGCCCGCGAAACTCATTTACCTCCGGCAATTGCCGCGGATGAATTGGACGATGCGCTTCACACGGTTCTGAAGAGTATGCGGAATCCGGGGCAGGCCAAGCCCGGCGCGCTGCAGCGGCTGATTCGCGAGGCCGCGAACGAGCTAAAACAGAGGCGCGCAAAACGATGATTCACCGCTCATCGTCTTCACGCGTTGCGCGCATCATACGACAAGCGCTCCGGGATGGGCATGTCGTGGATATCGAGGGGTTCGGAACGTTCCGTCCGTCCGCTGAGGGCTTCGAGTTCGTCGCGGAGACTCGGCCGCGCATCTTCATCGCCTACGTTCAAGAGGATCTCGAAACCGTTCGCCGCCTTTCTGCCGACCTGAAGCGCGAGGGCTATCAGCCGTGGCTTGATAAGGAAAGTCTCATGCCCGGTCAAAACTGGCCGCGATCGATCGAGCGCGCCATCGATGTGGCGGATTTCTTCATCGCTTGTTTCTCAAAACGCTCGGTGACCAAGCGGGGAGTGTTCCAAAGCGAACTGCGGTATGCACTCGACTGCGCCCGTCACCTGCCGCTCGACGATGTGTTCCTGATCCCGGTCCGTCTGGACGATTGCCGCCCGCCGGAACGCATTTCGAATCGCCTCCAGCACGTCGATCTGTTCGTCAATTGGAAAGAAGGAATCCGGCGAATCTGCAGTACGATGGAACGCGAACTCGCACGGAAACGCAAGCTTCCGCTGGCAAGTTGATCCGCTCGAGAGGAGTCCGGTTGTTTCAGTGCTTCTTCTCGAGTTTCTTCCGGATCTGGCCCGCGTCCTTTGCATCCGGAGCGAGTTCGAGATACTTTGCGTACGCTTCGTGGGCGCCCTTGCGATCCTTCAGCTTCTCCTCCGCATCGCCCAGCCGGAGAAACGCGACCGCGAGCGTCGGGTTCCAGTTCGTCGCTTCGCGGAAGCGGCGCTCCGCGGCCTTGTAGCTGCCCTTTTTGAAATAGTAGTTGCCAACCTTCATCTCCTTCTCGGCCTGGAGAGGGTTGAACGCGTACTCTTTCGGCTTGAGATCCTCGGCTTCTTCCGGGATCTCCTGCTCGGCCTCTTGCTGAGAGGTTTGCTGATCGTGCGCCGGGGGTGGTTTGGTTTGTGAGAATGCCGGTGCGGAGGCGATCGCAAGGCCCAGGAACGCCGCATACGGCAACATAAGGCGTGCCACAATAAAAGTATAGCCGTCCTTCATGGAACTCCGCGAAAAAGCGGCACAGCTGCCTTCTCTACCTGGCGTTTACCTCTATAAAGACGCTCACGATACGGTCATATACGTCGGGAAAGCCAAGAACCTGCGCAGCCGGGTTCGAAGCTATTTCCTGGACGAGCGACTGGCCGATACCAAAACCGGAACGCTGATTTCGGAAGCGCGCGATGTCGATTTTATTCAGGTAGACAACGAGAAAGAGGCGCTGGCCCTAGAGAACAATCTCATCAAGCATTACAAACCCCGATTCAACATTTTGTTGCGGGATGACAAGACCTATCCTTACGTGAAGTTGACGGGCGAGAAGTACCCGCGAGTGTATGTCACTCGCCGTTTGCGCAAGGACGGGTCCACCTACTACGGCCCGTTCTTTCCTGGCAATCTGGCCCACCGTCTGGTCCATTTCATTCACCGGCACTTCAAAGTACCGTCCTGCAAAATCGATTTCAGCCGCCGGCATACGCACCCGTGTTTGCAGTATCACATCCACCGTTGTCACGGGCCGTGCGTTGAGGGTCTGGTGCCGGACGAGGTTTATGCCGACGCCGTGAACCACGTTCGAATGTTCCTGGAGGGCCGGCACCGTGAACTCGCGCGGGAACTGCGAGCGCGTATGGAAGAAGCTTCGAGAGAGATGCGGTTTGAGGAAGCTGGCGGTATTCGCGACCTGCTCACCACGGTAGAGGAACTCGAAGAACGGCAGAAGATGGCGGCCGTGGAAGGCAACGATGCGGACATTCTGGCGTACTACGCCGAACCGCCATTGCTCGCCGTGAACCTGTTCCACATGCGCAACGGCCACATCGTCGACCGGCGCGAGTTTTTTTGGGAAGATCAATTCGAGTTCGATGCAGGCGAGTTATTTTCGTCGCTGCTGATGCAACTGTATCTCGAGCAGCAGTATGTGCCCCGGACGATCGAAGTCCCCGTCGATTTCGAAGATCGCGATGTGCTGGAGGAGTTGTTAACCGAAAAGCGCGGCCGCAAGGTGGAGATCCACACTCCTCAGCGCGGCGAAAAGCGCGCCATGATGAAGCTCGTCGAGGCGAACGCTAAGAACAGCTTTAATGCTCGTTTTCGCGTCCTGCGCCCGAATTCGACTGCGATCAAGGAAGCCCTGCAGGACGCCCTGAACCTCGCCGATGCCCCGCAGCGTATCGAGTGTTTCGACATCTCGCATATTCAGGGGACCGACAAGGTAGCCAGCATGGTGGTCTGGGAGAACGGACGAATGAAGAAATCCGACTACCGGAAATTCATCATTCGAACGGTGGTGGGAAACGACGACTTCGCGTCGATGCGCGAGGTGGTGACGCGGCGCTATTCGAAACTCCAGCAGGAAAACGCGCCGATGCCCGGATTGATTCTGATTGACGGCGGTCTGGGTCAACTGCACGCCGCCGCGGACGCTCTCGAATCGATCGGCATCACGAACCAGCCGCTGGCATCGATCGCCAAACGCGAGGAGATCATCTACGTGTACGGCCAGGAGGACGAACCCGTCGTGCTCGACCGGTTCTCGCCGGTGCTTCACCTTGTGCAGCAGGTTCGTGACGAGGCGCACCGGTTCGCTGTGACGTTTCACAGAACCCGGCGCAACGCGGCGCGGCTCACGTCGGAACTGAACGAAATCCCCGGCGTCGGACAGAAGACTGTCGAGAAGCTTCTGCGCCACTTCGGCAGCCTGGAACGAGTTCGCCAGGCGACCGAAGCCGAACTCATCGTTACCGCTGGCCGCGGTGCGGCTCGCAAGCTGAAGGACTATTTTGCGAAGCAGGCTGCCGCCGAGTTGCGAGTGCTGCCCGACTAACTGTCGGTGGCGGCGAGAAGGGGTACCAGTTCAGCGGTTGAGAGGGAGCCACGTGTGGGGTTACGCTCTGGCCGCCGGTAGGCGCAGAAATGGGGAAGCTGATGGCTTCCTCTCAGGTGGGGTTTTCTTCGCTTTTGACCAGTGGGGTGCGATAAGTCTTGCCTTTGATTTTGAGGATGATCGCTCCTTCGACGAGGCGGTCGAGGAGCGCCATCGCCAGCGGGCCATCGACCAGATACTCGGCCCATTTGTCGAAGTCCACGTTGGTCACCAGCGCGGTGGAGCGCTTCTGGCTGCGTGCGGCGATGATCTTGTAGAGCAAGTGAGCCGCCTGCGCGCACTCGGTCCGTTCGATGCGGTCGAACCCGAATTCGTCGATTATTAACCAGTCCGGCCGTGTGTAGTAGCGCAGACGCGCGGGAAGAGTCTTGTCGGCAAGGGAAGCCGTCAGATCGGCGAGTAACTCGGCGGACGTGCGATACAGAACGCGGTAGCCCTGGACGCAAACTCTCTGTCCCAGGGCCTGAATGATGTGGCTTTTTCCGATCCCGCTCCAGCCGACCATGATCAGGTTGTTACGGCGCCGGATGAAATCGCCGGTGGCCAGTTCCTCAATCTGCACGCGGTCGAAGGCTTTGGGATTGAACCGCCAGTCGAACCCCTCCAAGGTCTTGGTGTCCGCAAAGCGAGCTTCCCGGATCCGCCGCGCGACAGCGCGTTCGCGACGCGCGTCGGCCTGAGTCCCCAGCAGCAGATCGAGGAAGTGCAGATGAGAGAGATGCTCTTTCTCCGCCTTGGATAGTACCTCGTCCAGCGATGCGCCTTCCAGCGGAATCCCCAGCGTCGCGCAGTGACTCAAACACCGGTCACGCAGAGGGGTCGTCGTCTTCGTCGCTTTCATCGTGGGTCACCGTTTCTTCCAGCAGTGCCTGATACTCCGCCGGGGAGCGAGTGGCTACGGGAGACTGCCGGAGGATCTCATCAAGTTGGTCCTGCGCCTCGGCCTGCAATGATTCCCACCCGGATCGGGGGCGTGCCTGCGCCGCCAGGATCCGCTCCACCGCGGACCAGGAGCAAGCGCGGTAACGGACGGCGCGCTGGAGTGCGCGCGCCAGATCCTCGCGGTGGTATATGGCAAGCAGGCCCAGCACGCGCCCGGCTTCATCTTTACCACGGCGCCTGGTGCGGACCAGTTCGTCGAGGAACAGGACTCCCTCCGCTCCGAACTCCGCGAAACGCTGTTTCAGCAACTCGTATTTCTGATGGTGATCGCGTCCGGGAGAATGCTCGGGAAGACGGCGCTTCTCCCCGCTGATTCCGGAAGGGTACAGCTCATGACGGGCGATCTCCTTCACCTCGGGGCCGTAGACGATCAGTTCCTTCTCCGTGATGCGTATCGGCAGCAGTTCACCAATGCGCTGCCATGGCACGGAGTAGGAGTTCTGCAGGTACGCCACATGACCTTCCGGGTTCACCGTGCGGTAGAAGACTTGGGCGGTATCGTAGGCTCGCGCCGGCAAACGTAGCAGGTGCGGTTTCTCTTCCTGGTACAGATCGATGGGGCGGCGCTTGGTTTCCCGGTGTAAGTGCACGTCGGCGACTTCCGCAAGCCAGAGTGCCGCGGTCTCGTTGAGGTGCTCCAGCGAAGTGAAGGTGCGGCCGTTGAGCAGGTTGGATTCCAGGTAGGCAAATGGCCGTTCGATTTTACCTTTCGTCTGCGGCCGATGGGGGCGGCATGCCCAAGGTTGATAACCGTAGTGCGTGGCGAAAGACAGGAACCGGGTGTTGTAAATCGGCTGATCGCCATCATAACCAGTCACCACTACTTTCATGTTGTCGTACAGACAGGTGGCGCACAGACCATCGAAGTATTCGAAGGCCCGCACGTGTTCCCGGATGGTGGTGGCAAAGTCCTGCTTCTCCACAAACCGCACGTACTGGCGGCGGGAGTAAGCCAGAATGTAGCTGAAGGCATGTACCCGGCGACGGCCTTCGGCGGTGAAAGAGATATCGTACGGCGAATAATCCATCTGGCCTTGCACCCCTGGACCGGTTTCGAATCGCTGTACAGGCAGTTTCGGCGCGTGCGGCCGGAGCACACGCAACCGCTCCCGCACGATCGTGTAGTGCCCTTGGAAACCCCGCCGGCACAACTCCTCATGCAAGCGGACCGCTGTGATGTTCGGATAGCGCTCCAGCAGTTGTGCAATGTGATCGGCGAATGGGTCCAGCACACTTGGCCGCCGGGGACGTTCCACTTCCACCGGTTCTGCCCTGTGCTTTTCGTGCCCCACCAGCACGCGGGCCACGCTCTTGCGGGCGACTCCCAGGAGCTTTGCGATACGGCGCTGCGAAGCACCGCCATAGTGCAGGCGGATGATCTCGTTGCGTGTCGATTCCTTCATGCGCGCTCCAGTTCGCCGACGAAATCCCGGCTCAACGCAGCCACCGCTCCGGCATCCCGCGCCAGCCTTTGGAAACGAGGCAATAAGATCACCCGATCCTGCGGTGTCAGCCCGGTGCGCCCCTGGTGCGCCAGCCACACTTCCATGCGCCCCAGCACATCCAGCAGCATTCCGACGCGCTTCCATACCTGGTTTCCGGCTTCGCTCAGCCGCGGGTCGCGCACCGCGGGGAGCACTCCCTTGGCCTGCGAGAGCGCTTCGCGAGGATGCGCCAGGAGATACTCTTGCTGGCGTCGTTCGGAGCAGCGAAGCCAGAGATCCACCACGCCGCCCAACTCCGCGTTCGACAGCGCCTCGCGCCGGATCGCTTCCAGCACTTCCTTCTGGTTGCCCTGCGGCAACCGCACGATCTGTCGCGCCGCTGTGGGTGTCAACAATCCCACGCGTAGTTCGTCTTTCGCCTTCGGTCCCAACCGCTCGATCAGCGCCAGTCGCCGGCACACCCAGCTCTTGTGGCGTCCTAACAGCTCTGCCACCTCTACCTGGCTCAAGCCGTCTTCCCGCACCAGCGCCTGGATGATCCAGGCTTCTTCCAGTTCCCGCGTGCGTCCCCCCGCACGATTCAGCCCATAGATGGCGGCTTTCGCCTGACGCTCATCGGCCTCCATGAGCCGCGCCGACAGACGCGGGATCTGCGCCAGTCCGCGTACCGCGCCTAGGCGTTTGAAACCGTCGATCAGTTCGTAGCGGTCCTGGCGCCGGCACACGACGACCGGCGACAGCTGCCCATAGCGCTCCAGCGACCGAGCCATGGCGCGTTCCGCTTCCGGCACGTGTAAGCGATAGCGTCCGTAGTGTTCGCCGATCTCCTCCCACTTCAGATCGAGCAGCTTGTTGTCGGCCCAGCGCAGCACTCGCGTCCCCTTCCTTGCGGGACAGGTTGAATGTAAGCCAGTGGCCGACGCCGATCAATACGTCATGGTTAACTGGCGGTGCCATTCCCACCGCCTGGATGCATCGCCGCGCGTCGGATTCCGCTCAACCGGCGCGTGTCCGTTGCCAGTGTCGCTCGCGTTCCCAGACGCGCTCCATCGCACGCCGGCACTCGTGCGAGCAGAAGTGCTGCGACGGCGAGCGCCGCTGGCGCACGAATCCCACGTAGCAGCCTGGCCGGTCACAACAGGCCTCGAAAAAACTTCTTAGTGATTACCCTCGCGCCCTCTGGAACGGCTTCGTCTACTGGTGGTTTTCGGCTCCTGACGCGCTCCCGGTAACGCCGGCTCTGCCCGTTGCGCTTCTGTTTGCCGGCCGCCGTGGTCCGGTAGCTCTCCTGCGCCTTCCTCCGCGACCAGGCCCGCGCCGCCTTCCGGCACGGCTCGCTGCAATAGCGCTGCAGCGCCCGTCGTGGCCGAAAGCGCTGCTCACATCCTTTGAGCAGACACAGTCGAGGCCGCGGTCGGCGCGCCAGCCGTTTTCGCGGGCCGCCCGCTTGATTTTCGGGATGGCTTGTAGCACTCTCGGGAGGGCCCAAGGGAGGTCATTGCTCCCAGAAGCTCCTGCTCCGGAGAGGATTGCACTCCTCTCCGGGGCGCAGCAGATCTTCGGATCAATACGAGATCAACAACTCTATCGCAAAGATCAGCTGCCCGCGCGCCTTCCTCTCCTCTCAGGCGTTCTCTTTTTCCCCGCCAGCGGCGGCGCGGTTGTGACTCCCGCCGGCCGGTCACCATCGTTTCCTTTGAAACCAGTTCAGGTCGGCTGGTGGCCAGTCACCGCCACTCACCATTGGCGGAGTGGTCCCCGCGGGCCCGCCAAAATGGCACCCTCTCCCGCCGCCGCTAACAACTAACCCAGCGCGGGAACCGGGAATCGGGCTTTGGGTGATAATAATTACGTGCCCCGCGTCAGAGATCTGGAGCAACAACTGGAGAGGACTGAGCAACAGCTGCGCCTCTTCCAGAAGATCAGCCGGTTCATGGCTCGCGATTTGAGCCTGCCTGAAGTATTGCAGGGGATCGTGGGGCTCGTCGGCGAGTTCATGCAGTGCGATTCATGCCTGCTGTACTTGATCGACACCGACGATCTGGTCCTCTGCGCATCGAATCCACCGCATCCGAGCACGCTCGGAAAGGTGCGGCTCAAATTGTCCGAAGGCTTAACAGGATGGGTGGCTCGAGAACGGCGATTGCTGGCCATCTCCAAAGAAGCCTTTACGGACTCGCGGTTCAAATTCTTCAGCGACCTGCCGGAGGACACATACGAGGCATTCCTGTCTGCGCCTGTCATTGCTCGGAATCGGGTGGTGGGAGTTTTGAACGTCCAGCACCGGTTGCCGCACGCTCACTCCGGCAGCGAGATGGAATTGCTGACAACAGTCGGGGAACAGGTCGGATGCCTGCTAGTGCTTTCGCGGATGCCTCCGAACGCCGTCGAAGAGGCTAATCACGTAGAGTTGGTGCTATCATCCGGTCCGGTGGCGCAACGAAATTGACTCGCAGAACAGTTCTTCGAACGATTGCAGGCGCTGCGGCAGCAGGACTCGCGGTTCCGGGGCAGCCTGCCACGAAATCGGGCCGATGGGACCTCCAGTATTTTTGGGACCGTGACGAGGATACGTTCAGCATTACGGATTTCCAGGTCGTATCGTCGCGGTTTGGCATCGCCATCGGTTTCACCGAAGACAAGCGCGCCAAAACGAAGCCAATGTCGCTCGTCATGCGCGGCAACGGTAAGTGGGAAGAGCAGCAGGTTCCTAACGACGCGGCATCGATATTCTTCTTGAACGATTCGCTCGGCTGGCTGGTTACCGACAAAGCGATCTGGCGGACTGAAGAGGGCGGCCGCGACTGGAAGCGCGTCAAAAAAGTACACGGGATTCACCGGGTGTACTTCAAGGACGACAAACTCGGTTGGGCCGTCGGAAGCGAGAAGACGATACTCGAATCGAAAGACGGTGGCCTGCACTGGAGCGAGTTGGATGCAGCCGACCTGCCCTCCACGAACCCGGACTATACTTCCTACAACTGGGTGGAGTTCGTCGGCAGCACGAAGCAGCAGGGCATTATCCTGGGCGCCTCGATTCCACCTCGTCGCGGAGAGTCCGCCAAACCAGCCTGGCTGGACCCGAGCGGAGCGGCATCGCGGCGTGAATGGCCCGCCACGACCGTTTCGCTGGAGACTCACGACGGCGGAGCTACATGGTCGCCACAAACCGTTCCTTCGTTCGGCATAACGACGCGGTTTCGAACGAAGTCCGACGGTTCGGGGTTGGTCATCATACGTTTTCGAAACGCGTTTGAGTGGCCTGCGGAAGTCTATCTGGCGCATGGCGGCAAGAGCGCCCGCGTGTACCGCGACAAAAACCGCTTGGTTACTGATTGCATGTGGTGGACGCCTTCGAAAGTGCTGCTCGCGGCCATTGAGCCGCCCGGCCGGTTGTACCAACTTCCGATTCCTGGCAAAGTCCACATGCTGACCAGCACGGATTTGACGAACTGGACAGAGATGCCGGTGGATTACCGTGCCTTCGGAAACGACCTGATGATCGGCATGGCGAGTCCTGAGGATCTTTGGGTGGCATCGGATTCCGGTCAAATTCTTCACTACGTTCCGTGAGCGACTGGCCAGAACATTTCAGTGAACCGCTGTTTTTTGCACATATCTTCCACGCCGCTCTGCCGGTAACGTACTGTAACCAAAGTTGATAGAGTCTGCGGAAAACCGTAGGAAAATCGCATTTTTCATTTGACCGTAACCGGATTTTGATCCATGATTGGGTTGGTTCCAAGAGGTTCAAGGAACAGTGAGCCTGGCGGACGGTAGCGAATCGGGAACGATGATCCGTTAGCGAGATTGATTAATCAAGGGCGCTGACGGGGAGCGAAGGATAATCGGGCTGTTCGTCGAGGTAGGCTTCTGGAACTGAGATTCGCGTGAGGCGCTGATCCGGAGGGGGCAAAACCCTGAGGGGGAGTTTCAAGCGAAAGGTCAGTTCTAGTATTTCGGAATCGGAAAGAGCAACGGGCGTTGAATGCTGACTCGCCCCGGATCGAGAAATCGATGCGAGGTGATGAGTTCAAAGTCGAACGGGTTCAGGAAGATTTCGAAGTAACATACGAAGGGATAGGCCGGGAGCTTCGACCCCGTTGCGGCGGCATCGTGAGATCGCAATCGTGACGGGCGAGCGAAAGGTTGTCCCGAGTAGTTGGCCTCTATCACTCAAGCGGGCGGAGCAACTCCGGAGCGCTGATCCGAAGTCGGCCAAAAGCCGAAAGCGGGGAGCGAAGGAGAGCGGCTCATAGCATGAGTGAATGCCACGTTCAGACCGTGCTAGCCGGTTGGAGAACAAACTGTTCGGCGGGTCACTTGGAACCACTTTATTTGGGTAACTCTCCGTTTCTCCGAGCCCCTTCCACTTTCGCCACTATTTCTTCAGCCCACTGAGCTGGACTGGCGAAGCCGATCTGCTCGCTGATTATCGTGCCCGCTTCGACGATCCAGGTGCGCGGAATCCCGAGTTCGGGCAGCAAGGCATCGATGTAATCGTGACCCAGCACAACCGGGAAGCTATAGTTGCGGCCCTTCAAAAAGGGAACCACAACGCCCGGATTGGCATCGACGTTCACGGACAGCACGAGTACATTCAGACGGCTTTTGAGTTGATCGTAGAGCTTCTGAAAGTGCGGTAACTCCTCCAGGCATGGGCCGCACCACGTGGCCCACACGTTCATGACTGTTACTTTTTCTTCGAGGTCGGCGGCGTTCCAGGAGCGGCCGTCCAGACCGGTCGCCCGGAACGGCGGAAGCCGCTTGCCGGCCAGCGACTCCATGGACGATCCGGCCACCGAGGGCGATGGATTACGCCGATCGTCCGCTCTGCGCCGGTACTGCGCGGCGTCTTCCGCTCGCCCTTCGAGTTCCGCCAGCCGCGCCATCTTCTTCCAGTACTCCGCATCCTGGAATTGGCACACCCGCGGCTGTGTGGTCACCGCCGCCAAGCGATCGATGTCCTGCCGCATGACGTCGAGTGCGCGGTGCGCCGCCGCCAGGTCTGGGGCTCTGAGCGCCCACTCGAACTCCACGGCGCGAGCCTGAATCCGTGCCTCACCCCGAAACTGCTCGTTCAGGCGCTGATTGCGATCGTCGAAAAGATCCGACTCCGGCGCGAACCGGTACGCTTCCGTCTCGCGACGTCCAACTTCGAGCATGCCTGCGATCTCGTTGAGCCGTATGCCCCGCTCGACGTACACGCGAGCCACTTCAACCAGCGCGGGAGTGGTGAGAAACCGAGCCGGGCGTTTGTGGTTCACGGCAATCAACCGCTCGCCGGCCGCTACCAGTTCCTGCTCCGTCGTGCCGGGCAGTAGCGCGAGTGCGTGGAAGCGCGTTAAGTACGGCATCGGCTCGTCCGGCCATTTTTCAATCCACGACCCGGCTGCCCGAACCAGTGCACGGTTGTACTCGTCAGTGCCCGCCGCTGAAGCGTGCTCTTTCCGCCATTGCCTTTCGGCGTCATACACTGCCTGATCTTTCCGTGGGGAAGGCGGCGGCAAAAGATTCAGCATCAGGTTATTTCCGGACAAGCGGTACCCCGTGCGGAATGTCTCGACCGCCGCCGGATCCTCCAGGCGGTGCCACATTCGAAGGAACTGCAGGTCGCGCCCGATCCGTGCCCGCAGCGCGTCGTGTTCGGGCGGCGGCGCCACTCGGAATTCCATCGGCCACAACCAGCGATACGCGCGAAGCGCTTGCTCGTCCCTGCGGCCACGGAGCGTATGGCGTAGTGCCTCGGCGGCATCCTTCAGTCGCTCTCCTTTGCCTGCAAACGAAAGCAGTTCGTACGCGGGCAGATACGCCGGACAGGCTTCGACAAAGCGGATCAGGTGTTCGGACATCGCATCGTGATCCTGGAATGTTTGATAGCTGCGGATCTGCCCGATCAGTAGATGCGGGTAGGGAAAGCCCGGAACTTCGGTCAACGTCGAGAGCCTGCGCAACGCCTCCGGCGTATCGGTTCCGATCAGGCTCGCAGCATAGAACAATTCGAAACGGGGATCGCGCGGATGCTGCGCCATTGCCGTGCGGTACTTCGCTATAACATCGTCGTACCCTCGCTGCTGGAACAGCGAGAGATATCGGAGATTGGCGAAGACATCGTCCGGGTGCTCATGGAGCACGACGGCCATGCGCTCGCGGGCCTGAGAGAGGCAGAGATCGGGCGCCAATGACGCGCGGAGATGGTCGACTTCACGAATCGCGCTCGCGACCTCAGGTGAGGGTTCGCAGGCATACGTGCTCTGCGCCTGACCGTAAACTGCGGAGCAGAAAACGATAACGATCGAGAGTGTTCGCACTCCGGGCTCCCCTTTGAATTCTATGACGCGTGAGGAGCCGTAGCGTGCAGGTGAACGTCAGGCAGCCGAGAGGGTATTGATTGTACCGGAGCGCCGCGCTTCGTATGCGGAAATCGCTGGATCCTGGTGCAGGATGTAGCCGAGTTCGTCCACGCCTTCGAGCAGGCAGTGCTTGGAGAACGCGTCCACCGGAAACTCGACGGCGGTGCCGTCCGGGAGCGAGACGGTCTGCGATGCGAGATCCACCTTCACCACGCCGTCGGGATTCCCGAAGAGCTTCGAATGCACATCGCGCGATACGACGATCGGCAGCAGACCGTTCTTCAGCGAATTCTGTTTGAAGATGTCGGCGAATGAAGTGCTGATCACGGCGCGGAAGCCGTACTGCGTCAACGCCCACGGCGCATGCTCGCGCGAGCTGCCGCAGCCGAAATTGTCGCCGGCGAGCAGGATCTGGCGGTGCTTTGCCTGCTCCTGGTTCAACACGAAATCGGGTTTTGGGCTGCCGTCGGCCTCATAACGCCAATCGTTAAACAACTGGTCGCCGAGACCCGCCTTCGAGATCGTCTTCAGAAACCGGGCAGGGATGATCTGGTCCGTATCGATGTTATCGACCGGCATCATCACCATCTTGCTTTCGAATGCAGTAAACTTTTCCATCGCCTAGCCCCTTGCCGCCTCTCCGTTCAACAACCGCCGCACATCGGTCACCACGCCGGTTACTGCCGAGGCGGCCGCCGTCAGCGGACTCGCCAGGAACGTCCGTCCGCCCTTGCCTTGCCGTCCCTCGAAATTACGGTTGCTGGTCGAGACACTGTACTGGCCGGGTTGCAGTTGATCGCCGTTCATCGCGATGCACATAGAGCATCCGGCCTCGCGCCACTCGGCGCCGGCGTCGGTGAAGATCCGGTCCAGACCTTCGGCCTGCGCCTGTTGCTTGATCTGCTGTGAACCCGGCACCACCATCACCCGCACGTCCGGATTCACCTTACGGCCTTTCAACACGTGCGCCGCCGCGCGCAGATCGGAGATCCGCGAATTCGTGCAGCTCCCAATGAACACGACGTTTACCTTGTGCCCGAGTAGCGGCTTGCCCGGTTCGAGATCCATGTAGCGCAATGCCTTGGCGAGCGTGTCGCGCTCGAGCGGATCGGCCACGTTCGACGGATCGGGCACAGCGCCGGTAATGGGAATGCCCATGCCCGGATTCGTGCCGAACGTGATCATCGGCTCCAGCGCCGCCGCGTCGATGTTGATGCTGTGATCGTAGGTCGCGCCGTCATCGGTGGGCAACTGCCGCCATCGCGCCACGGCCGCATCCCAATCCGCGCCTTTCGGGGCATAGGGGCGGCCGGAGATGAACTGGTACGTCGAATCATCGGGCGCCATCATGCCCGCGCGCGCCCCGCCCTCAATGGACATATTGCAGACGGTCATCCGCTCTTCCATTGACAGGGCGCGAATCGTAGAACCCCGGTATTCAAAAACGCAGCCCGTCCCGCCGCCGATCCCGATGCGCGCTATCAAAGCGAGAATAATGTCTTTGGCCGACACGCCGTCGCGCAACTGCCCGTCAACACGCACCTCGAACGTCTTCGATTTGCGCTGCAGCAGACACTGCGTCGCCAGCACGTGCTCCACTTCGCTGGTGCCGATTCCGAATGCCAGCGCGCCGAACGCGCCGTGAGTCGCAGTGTGGCTATCGCCGCACACTACGGTCATGCCCGGCTGCGTAAGTCCCTGCTCCGGTCCCATCACGTGAACGATACCCTGCTTTGCGCTATGGAACCCGAAGCACGGGATACCGAACTCCTTGCAATTGGCCTCGAGCTGCGCCACCTGCGTAGCCGCAATGGGATCGACAATCGGCAGCGAACGCGGCGTCGTCGGCGTGCTGTGGTCGGTGGTCGCGATGGTCAGGTCGGGCCGACGAACCTTCAGCCCCCGTTTGCGCAGGCCTTCGAAAGCCTGCGGCGAAGTCACCTCGTGCACCAGGTGCAGGTCGATGTAAATCAGCGCAGGAGCGCCGGGCTGTTCGGCGACAATGTGGCTGTCCCAAACCTTCTCGATGATGGTACGTGGCATTGCTATCCAATCGCGGCCGAGACCGCTGTTCCTACTTGTTCCGTTGTGGCGGGCGTGCCCTGCGGCCTCAGGTCGGCCGTGACTTGCCCGCTGTTCAAAACCTGTTCCAGCGCGCGATTCACCGCATCGGCTTCGCGCTTCAATCCGAAGCTGTACTCCAACATGGCGGCGACTGAACCGATCGCGCCGAGCGGATTGGCTTTGTTCTGTCCGGCGATGTCCGGCGCCGAACCATGGACCGGCTCGTACAGGCCCACCCATGCGCCCGACGGTTTCTTACCGCCGATGGAGGCTGACGGCAGCATCCCGATCGATCCGGCCAGCACGGCGCCCTCGTCACTCAGAATGTCGCCGAACATGTTCTCGGTTAAGAGGACATCGAAGCGGCGCGGGTTCAGTACCAGTTGCATCGCGCAATTGTCGACCAGCAGATGATCCAGTTCGACGTCGGGGTACCCGGCAGCAACTTCCGTTACCACCTTGCGCCAGAGCTGCGAATTCTCGAGCACGTTCGACTTGTCGACGCTCGTCACCTTCTTGCGGCGGTTCTGCGCAAGCTGAAAAGCCATGTGCGCCACACGCTCGATCTCCGGACGCGTATAGGTCATCGTGTTGACGGCGCGATCGACGCCCGCCTCGTTCGTGATGCCGCGCGGCGTTCCGTAGTAGATGCCGCCGGTCAGCTCGCGTACGATAATCATGTCCGTGCCTTCCACCAGGTGGTTCTTCAGCGGCGAGGAATCGATCAGCGCGGCGTAAGTCCGCACGGGTCTGAGGTTTGCGAAGACTCCGAGCACCTTTCGAATCCCAAGCAGACCGCGCTCCGGGCGCTTGTCGGGCGGGGCGTTATCGAATTCCGGCAGACCCACGGCACCCATCAGCGTCGCGTCCGCATCCAGCGCGAGCGTGACGGTCTCGTCCGGGAGAGGCGTTCCGGTCTTGTGAATTGCTATGCCGCCCAGAAGTCCCTCGGTCAGCGACAGTTGGTGATCGAACTTCGTAGCGACGGTTTCGAGGACGCGCACCGCCTCGCGCGTCACCTCGGCGCCGATACCGTCGCCGGGGAGAATGAGAACCTTGATGTTCATTGAGACTTAGTCGTCGGCCGCCGCAGTGAGCGTATGAGTGCCGCCGAGCACATGATTCACGAGCGCTGCGATCTCCTCGTTCCGAACGCCCTTTTTCCGGTCGGCGAGGGTCGTAAAGCGGTAGTAGATCTCATCCACCTGTTCTTTTGTGAGTTGGAATCCGAGATCCTGGCAGCGCTTGCTTAACGCGTGCCTTCCGCTGTGCTTCCCAAGTACGAGCTTGCTTTCCGGTACTCCGACAGCTTTCGGTTCCATGATCTCATACGTGGTGCGCTCTTTGAGATAGCCATCCTGGTGGATGCCTGCCTCGTGCGCGAACGCGTTCTCGCCGACGATGGCCTTGTTCGGTTGTGGACCGAAGGTAATGATCGAAGACAAATGCTGGCTGGCCGGGTACAACTGTTCAGTGACGATCTTGGTTTCGTACGTCAGTTGGTCCTGGCGGACCTTGAACGCCATGACAATCTCTTCGAGCGAGGCGTTGCCGGCGCGCTCGCCGATGCCGTTGATCGTGCACTCGATCTGCCGGGCGCCACCCTGAACGGCGGCGATCGAGTTGGCGACCGCAAGGCCGAGATCGTCATGGCAATGTACGCTGACGATCGCGGAATCGCCGAGCAGCTTTACGGTGCGCGCGATCAAGTCGCGGTATTCGTCGGGAATCGAGTACCCGGTGGTGTCGGGCAGGTTGACGGTACGCGCACCTGCTGCCACTACGGCGAGGCAGATCTCATCGAGGTATTCCGCGTCGGTCCGGGTTGCATCTTCGGCGGAAAACTCGACATCGTCGGTGTAGCGCCGGGCCAGTTCGACCGCGGCAGCCGCCTCATCGAGCACCTGGGCTCGCGACTTCTTCAGCTTGTAGTGCAGGTGAATATCGCTGGTCGCGATAAACGTATGGATGCGCGGCCGCCGCGCGTGCTTCAACGATTCCGCGGCACGTTCGATATCGAGCCGATTCGCCCGCGCCAAGGCAGCCACCTGCACCCAGGGAAACTCGCGGCTGACGGCGTCGACCGCTTCAAAATCTCCATCGGAGGCTATGGGAAAGCCTGCCTCGAGTATATCCACGCCGAGTTCGACGAGCTTGTTTGCCATTCCCAGCTTTTCGTGCACGGTCATGCTACAGCCGGGAGATTGCTCGCCATCACGGAGCGTGGTGTCGAATATGTATACACGGTTGTTCACGGATTGAGCCTCCGGTAGTTGATCAGGCTGGTAAGCCGTTCTCTTCTGTAATTATCGGGAGCCTGGCAAGATTTAGCAAATTTATAGTTTTGTTTTCTTGTATAATCAAGACTGATCGAATAAGCGCGGCTTATGGAACTGTACTCATTGAAGGTCTTCCTCACCGTTGCGACAGAAAGAAGCTTCTCCCGGGCCGGTGAGAAACTGCTGCGAACGCAGCCGGCAATTTCCCTTGCGATACAGCGTTTGGAGAATGAACTCCAGGAGAAGCTGATTGACCGTTCGGGGAAGGATCTGATTCTGACCGATGCCGGTAAGATCGTTCTGGAGTACGCGCGCCGCTTCGAAAACATCGAACGCGACCTGGAGATCTCACTCAAGGAGTTGCGCGATCATTCGGCGGGCCGGCTGAGTATCGGAGCTAACGAATCAACTGCGCTGTATCTGCTGAAACACATTGAAAACTATCGCCGGATGTACCCCAAGGTGAAGGTTGAAGTGCGTCGAAGCTTGTCGAGCAAGATTCCTGGGCAGTTGATCGACGGCGACCTGGAATTGGGTTTGATCAGTTACGATCCGGAAGACGACCGTCTGATTTCGAACACGATCTACACGGATCACCTGGCGTTTGTGGTCTCGCCGGTACATCGCTTTTCGAATCGTGACACGGTATCGATTACAGAGCTCGGGATGGAAACCTTCGTCGCGCACAACGTGATTTCTCCGTACCGGGCGCTGGTGATCAAAGCGTTCCAAACCTTCAAAGTTCCATTGAACATGGACGTCGAGATGCCGACCGTCGAGACAATCCGGCGGATGGTGCAGCGGAACGAGGGCGTAGCCTTCCTGCCGCGGATGTGTGTGGAGCAGGAACTCGAACAGGGAGCGCTGTGCGAGATCCGGGTTCCGGAGTTAAGAATGGAGCGGCCGATCCGGCTGGTTTTTCCCGCGCGGCGGGCGTTAAGCCACGCCGCCAAGGCTTTTTTGGAAGTCGTGCAGGGGGCCGGCGTAGGCGCGGGCTGACGCCTCAGACGCTCGCCTTTTGGCGCTGCGCAAACTGGCCGGCCTTTTTCCACTTGTTCCCAGGCGCGTCGACGGGACAACCTGCGACCGCCAAGGCGTTTCGTAGTTCAGTACGAAACGGCAGGTCCTCTTTAAAGTCGATCAGGACGAATCCGCCCAGGTCCGAGAACGGGCGCAGCTTGCCGAAGCGTGTCAGTATCGTGCGGTCCTGATATTTCCCGAGCGCCATTCCCGCCTCGAAGATCACGTTAGCTCGCGGCTGTGAAGTGTACTCGCGCTCCTGGGCGCCATCGCTCGCTTCCCAGAATTCGGGCTTGAGCCGGCCCTCGTCATCTCCAGTCAACAGAACGATGCAGGCCTGCGCGTTTCGCATTCCTGTGTCCACGACGTCGAAGACGCTCGGAGCGGTGGTCCCGGTAAGTTTCTTGGCACTCTGCCAATCGATCGGCTCCAGCCCCAAGGTGTTGAGAAACTCGTACAGAGCATCGCGTCTGTCGGTATCGCGTCCATAGACGACGAATACCTTGCGGCGCCTGAGCTTCGATTGTTCGTGCTCGAGGTGGTCGGCTTTGAGCTTCTCCGCGCCGATCGCCGCGAAGTGCAACAAGGCGGCGCGCTCGGCATTGCGGGCGAAAAAGGCCAGCCAGCACTCAGTCGCATGCCGGTCATGCACGGTGGCGCGGAAAGAGTTGCCGGCCCGAAACCCGACTTTGACGCAGGTCGGACCGCGAACCTGGGCCTCGGCCGAAATCGTGTACCCGCCGCCCTCGTCAGAAATCCAGCACGCCGCGTCGGGAGGGTGGGTACACCAGAGTTCGAAATCGTCCGTCGGCGGATTACCGGGCGGCTCCACTGTCAACTCGATATCGACGTCAGCGTTGTGCAGCAACTTCCATGAAGCGGCCAAGCCCTTCCGCCATTCAATAGGCGTCGGGCCCTCGGCGCAGAGGCGCAATTCGCGGCAGACGGACTCGAGGCCGTCGAGCCGCACGTCGTTTTCGCGTCCGGCTTCAGCGTCGCGAACCGACCGGATGACTTCTTCGACAATCCGGTTGCGCAGCCTGTACCGATAAGGCCGTTCGCTTTGCGCGACGAGGACGCCGAGCAGTTGAAACCGGTCGAGATCGTGTAGAACCGAGCCGCCATCCCGAAGGTAGGCCTCGCGCCCGTTCAACAGGAGGTCGGCACAGCGTCGCAGTTCGGGTTCGAGCAGGTACGACGCGATGATCCGGCGCAGGTCCGGATTCTCGGTTGCGTTCTGCACAATGAGCTTGGCGGCACGTTGGGCGTCCCGCTTCGTGACCGGATTGCCGTTTGAGAAGTGCGCTCCCAGCATCGCCAGAAAACCCGGATCGCCACCCGTGAGCTCGCCCAACTGCCGCAGTACCGGGCTATCAGCAAGTCTGTGCAGCCGCGATTCGATGTACTGTTGAACCGAGCGAGCCAGGTTCGGATCGTCCCATGGGGGCAGCATGGCTGTGTCGAACTGCAAGTTCGGCGAGTTTGCGCGCTTCCGCAGGTCGATCATGCTGGTGCAGCCGCCGACCACGCACAGCGTGCGCCGCGACTCATCCTCACATCCCAGCTCGCTGTACTCGCGCAAACTTGCGACCAACACCTTCGCACTTTGTTCCGGCATGGACTCAATGTGATCCATCACGAGCAGGCCATGTCCCGGGAAACTAACGGAGCATTCGCTCAGCCTGCGCACAAAATCCAGCCGGGCCCGAGTCTTGAGACCCGTTACGATCGGCCATCCGCAGCTTTTCAATTCGTGAAGAGCCCAGTCGAACAGATCATCGACATCCGTTGACGGGACGGAGCGCAGATCCAGATAACAGGCCGTGTACCCGAGCGTTCGCGCACGGTCATAAGCCGTGCGCAACGCCTCACTCTTGCCTGCGCCAGGCGGACCCAGCACACACAGCACCGTCCGATCCCACCGGGAAGTCACGTCGAGGCGCCCGACGATCAGTTCGGTCGTGTTGGACCAGGACATATCCTTCTACCCACCACCTGAGGCCGCAGCCCCTTCTTCCAGGTCCGGTGTATCGAGGTTGAGCGTCTGTACCGTGGGGGGCAGCCTCCGGGCCTCCGCCTCAGCCGCAGCGATTAGAGAGTAGATGTTCAGGTCGCGGCAGAACTTCAGGAGTTGCGGAACCGCGAACCGGTACTTGCCGGGCGCACCTGTGATGCGTTCGATGATGGACCCGACCACGAGGTTGTTCAACAATGTCGCACTCTGAGCATTGCTCAGCGGGAGATCGAGCTTCGCGCGAATCTCTTCGACGTTGGTGGCGGTGAACTCGAAATGGTTCACCGCATCCTCGACGATTGCGTTCTGGATCAGGTGCAGGCAGATTAACTGTTCGTAGGGGTTCGTGTTCTTCAGGAACGTATGCAGGATCGTGCGGTTGAACGCAGGATTCTTGTGCACGTACGAGAGCAGGTCGTTATCCTTCGGGATCGTGCTGTTCTTCTCGTAGAGTTCGATGACGGCGCGGCAGTACATCTGGATCAATTCCGGCTGCCCTCGCGTCTCGTGATAAATGACCGCCGGAAGATTCGTTCCATCGATCTCAATACCCAGGCGCTCGAGCGGCATGTTGACCATCTCAAGCGTTTCGTGCCGGGTCAAAGGTGTGACGGGGATTTCGCTTGTGAAGTTGTACAGCGGGCTGTCTTGCCGGACGCGAGTCTCCATCAGGCGCCGGAAGCCCGCGATCATCACGTAGCAGTTCTCTTCCGCCATGGCCGCCTCGCGGAGGAGGTGCAGGAATTCGTAATCGTTCTTGGAGTCGATCTCGAGGAAGCTGTCGAATTCATCGATGAAGATCACCACGGCGGCCTGCCGCTCCCTTGCGAACCGGTGCAGCAATTGCGGGAAGCGCTTTACGTAACGTTCGGAAATTGCGCCCAGCTTTGTATACCTTTTCGGAACGTTCAAATGCAGTTCGTCGCAGACCAGATAAACGGCGTCCCAGGTGGATTTGAGCTTCGCTCCGTATAAATTTGCGAAGAAGATCGATGAGCCCGGACGATACACCTCGCTAAGCCGGTCGTGCACCTCATGCAGGAGCGATGTTTTGCCGATGCGACGGTTGCCGACGATGGTGCAGTTGCGAATTGCGCCGCCTGCCACGATCTGCCCCAACAGGCGCTCCCGCCCGAAGAAGCGGCCACCCGACGCAGGTTTCCCGGGTATATACGGCGACAGTGCCGTCACGCCCACATTTCGCGCCAACGCACGTCCGAGCGCCGCATACTTCTCATTGACATCGCGACCGGCGAGGAACGACTGAACTCCCACCTTGTCAATAATGGCGATCGAATGTCGCTGGAGTTCATCGCGATCCATCACGCTCAGTGGGCATGTGCTGTCGCTGAGGAAAACTTTGATGGGCGAATCCGACTTTTCGCGCGAGTAAGCCACCATGTCCTCGATCACCCGATGCCACTCGGAGGCATCGCCAGGCCCTGGGCCGGCGCGCCACAGGAAGGGAGTAAATGCGCTCGCGTTGAGTTTCAGGGGCCGCAGATCGCGAAAGCGGACCTGGTAGCTGCCCCACTGAGCGTCGCCGCGCATGCGAGACAGACGGTTCGTCAACGTCTGTTCGAGAAATGTTTGCACCGACATGAGACACCTCCGGCGCCCGGCCTAATTCCAGTCTTCGTCTTGAGGTCTGACCGCCACCAGTTCGTGTTTGTCCAAAACGCCGATCAGGCCGCGGAGATATTGGGGAGAAATCTGCTCAAAATGTCTATCGTATTCCGCGCTGACGAGATCGAAGCGAATCTCGTCGTCGGTGATCATTCGAAACGCTCGCGCGAGATCGTGACTTACCCGGTCGGCCCCGACGCTGTAAACACAAAGCCGCTTGGCGCCGACGCTGCGTTGCACTACCAAACGGCCGGCTGCATCTTCGCGGGTATCCACTCCCCGGCGCTGAACGACGAAACGTTCGGGTAACCGGGTGCCCAGCAGGTTGATCGCATCTTCGTCTTCCCGCCAGTCCGATGCGCGAATCGCCCAGGCGCCGTGGTCCAGAATGGGGCAACCGTCAAACGTCAAAGATGGCGCGCGCGTGATGAAGTCTTCGTGAATGCTCGCCGAAAGCCGGCCGCCGTATTCGTGATTGTCGCCAACCGCGATGTGAGCGGTTCCTTCCTTCTTTTCATCGAACAGGGCATTGCCCTTCAGCTCGCCAACCCCGGGATTCACGCCCACGCCGAGTTCGGCTAACCCGAGTGGAACGGCGCCATTGCGGCTGCCGGCTCTCATCATCTCGCGGAGTGCGTCGGCCTGCGGCCCGGTCCCTTCCACGTTCGCAAGCTCTCCCCGTTCGAAGTGCAGGAGAATGGGCCGCCACTGAGGCAAAACATGGCCGGTGAATGCGCCGTTCAGGACGAACGTTCCTTCTGTAAGCCCCTCCAATGGCGCGATGAACGTCTCACCCCCGGGGAGGTTTCCCCAGGTACCGTCCATGATGATGCCGGGACTGGTGATGGGCGGCCGTTTGAAGGCCCCGAGCCGCATTTCCAGATCTTTTGCGCCAACGATCTGCCCGGACTCGTCGAACAGGTACGACGTCAGGATGGCGCGGTCGCCGGCAAGCATTGCCAAGGCCAGATCGGAGCATCGCCGCCAAGCCTCGTCATAATTCACGTTGACTGCGTGGGCCAGCACCTCCAGCGTGGCTCCGGGCATTGTGCCGAGCCGCCGTTCGCTGCCGGCCATGACGAGCCTCTTTCGGTAGGGCGTCGCTTCGAGGGATGCCGCGAGGCAAAGCAGTATCCCGCGTCCACGAGCCAATGCTTCCGCCTGATCGTCCGGAAGGCGATTGAGGCCGGCGATCCGGATTTGCTCGGTTACCGGCACAAACTTGGAAATCAGGCATAATCCCGAGTTGTGTGCGGCTTCCACCAGAAACTCCGCACAATCGGCGGTGGTTTCGTCGTAAAAAAGCGAAAGAGTATCGCCTCGTTGCAAAGCGAGGCACTGCGTCAAGACACGTTGGGCTCCGTCTCGCGCCCTGGCCCCTAGATTATCCAGAGCTTTCGCAGGCCCGGCACTCGTATCCTCCATAGCCGACCCCTCCAGAAATTCCCAGCAGAGACTAATGAGTGACGATGAATTATTTACATCTAATTCAATGGTCTGTCAACTGAAATTTCAGAAAAGGGTTCTTAAGGAACAATCATTTCCGAAGATTCAGGGACACTCCGGGTGGCCTGTTCGATTGACTCGGCGAGACTTTTCAGAGAGACGGGCTTGGGAACATAGCCGTCCATTCCGGCGGCAAGACAGCGCTCGCAATCGCCTTTAATTGCGTGGGCTGTCATCGCAATGACCGGAGTATGTTCTCCAGTAATCAGCTCGCGCGCCCGGATCGCCGCAGTGGCGGCGAATCCATCCATCACGGGCATCTGAACATCCATCAGAATCACATCGAAAGTCTGTCTTTGCAGCAGATCGATGGCCTGTTGGCCGTTATGTGCCAGAACGACGGCGTGTCCCAATTTCTCTAGCATGGCGATGGCCACGCGTTGATTCACCGGGTTATCTTCCGCGAGCAGAATTCTGCGGGAGGAGCGGCGAGGCACATCCGCCTGAAGACTTGCGGAATTCGACCCCTTCGAGGAACCTTCGACCACCGACAAGATTGCGGCAAGCAGGCCGGTTTCAAGGAAGGGCTTCATCAGATGTGCCGCAACACCTGCCTCGCGGCAGCGTTCGGCTGCGGCGCTTCGCGCTGTGGGCGGGAGCATCACGATGGTCGCGCCACGCATCTCCTTTGGAATGCCGGCTAGAAAATCGCATCCGTTAACCTCCGGAACGGCTGCATTGGCCAGCGTGACGTCGAACCGCTCGCCTTGCTTGCGGGCCTCTGCGACGGCCGCTACTGCCTCTTCGATATTCGCAACGGGCACGGCGTTTGCATGAAGGCGAGTAAGGTACTGCGACAAGTTCCGGCGGCGCGTTTCGTTGTCGTCCACGACAAGGATCCGCAATCCGTGTAAATGCCGGTCAGCCGGCTGCAAACGGCGAGCGTCAGGCTCGTAACCAACGCCGAATGTCGCGGCAAAGTGAAACGTGCTGCCGCGACCCAACTCGCTCTCCAACGCGAGGGTGCCGTTCATCCGTTCGACCAGGTGCCTGCTGATTGCGAGCCCCAGGCCGGTTCCCCCGAACTTGCGAGTCGTAGAGGCATCCGCTTGTTCGAATGGGTTGAAGATGCGTGCCTGATGTTCTTTGTCGATGCCGATGCCCGTGTCGCGCACGGCAAAACGAAGACGGACTTGCGCCTCCTCCGCCGCTTCACAACTGACGGACACTGCGATCTCGCCGCTGGCGGTAAACTTCACTGCATTGCCGAGAAGGTTGATAAGAACCTGCCGTAGCCGCGCCGCATCGCCCATCAGGTGATCGGGAACGTCATGGGCGACCGAGCACAACAGTTCTATGCCCTTTTCGTATACCCGCAATGCCAGCGATCGCGAAACATTGGATACCAATTCGCGGAGGCGGAAAGGCGAATGCTCGAGATCGAGTTTGCCTGCCTCGATCTTCGAGAAATCAAGAATGTCGTTGATCACGCCCAGCAGACAATCCGCCGAAGACTTCACGATGTTGAGCGAATCCCTCTGCTCTTCTGTCAGGTCCGTGCCCAAAACGAGTTCGCTCATTCCGACAACGCCATTCATGGGTGTCCGGATCTCGTGACTCATGTGGGCCAGAAACTCGCTCTTGGCCCGGTTCGCGGCTTCGGCGGCCCGCCGCGCCTCGTCCAGTTGCACATTCGCGGCTGCAAGCAGGCTGTTGGTGGAAACCAGTTCCGTCTGGCTCGCCCGAAGTGCGTTCTCCGCCTGCTTTCGTACCGTGATGTCTCGCACGATTCCGATGACCTCATCATCCATGCAAGGTACCAGGCGCGTTTCGAAGAATCGTTCGACCCCGCCGGAGGCCTCGGCGTATTCGAAGCTTAAGGGTGAATTGCTGGCCCGAACCGACGCACTCGCATCGCGGATCTCTTGGGGCAGGCGCAGGGCAACAGGACCGGCGGTCCGGAGATCCTTCATCGTCCCGTCTCTGTCTACTCGAAACAGGGTGTCCGGTAATGCCTGAAGGACTCCGCGCAATTCAGCGTTGGCCTCAAAGAGCTCGCGGGAACTCAGATCGAGGGCTCGTTGGAAGAGACGCCGTCCGAGATCAAAATCCTCGTACGCCGCGCTCACGGCGCGCAGGAGCGGCTCAAGCCAATCCGGAACCTCGGAATTGGTTTTCAGATGCCGCTTCAGTTGGCGCTGGAGCAAGGCGTGAAACGGCGTCATCGCGTGTCACACCTCTGCGAAGTTCGTTATCGCCAGTGTTTCGTTGTGCAGTCCCGCACTGCCGCCTTTTCCGAGCGGAGCGATTTCGCCGCAGGAGTAGAAACCGGTGAGGATCGTATCTTCACCGACGACCTCGCGTATCGCCTCGACCTCTTCCTCGACTCGTTGCTTCATCACCTGCTTGCGTCCGTTGCAACTGACCAGCATGGACAACTCCGGGCGCGCATCACCGAGCCCCACCAGGCTCTCTTTCGCGGCGACCAATGTGTCGTCGATCAGTTGTTCGATGGTGCCCATCATCATCCTGACCTGCGCCCCCGCAGGCATGTGTCCTGCGAACCGCATCGATTGGGTGGACTCGTCCACTGAGAGCAGCCCGCGAAGTACGCTCTCGCCCGTGTCGCGAATCGACACCGAGAGCGGAAACAGCAATCCCGAAGCCGGTAGGCCTTTCGCCATCTCACCGAGGTAATCCTTATATATACCGAGCGCGGAACGCCCATCGAGTTCGTAAAGGACACTGCCGATCGAGCGGGTGATCTGCCGGGTGGGACCGAATTGACCCCACAGGCCAGTGGCCGAAGCTCCGACTCGCAGGCGATCGCCATAAAGGCCGACCGCAGCCACTGTGGCGTGCGCCGGGTCACCATCGCACCAAACGTGCGAAACCTGCTGGCGGTCTCCGTCGGCCGAAAAGCCACCCGATACGGTAACGCCGGCAGGCAGCCCGGCATTGATGCCATTCACAACCTCGCTCGCATCGACCTGCAGCACTTCGGAAATCACGAACACGTGCTTGAGCCCGCTCGGATCCAGCTTGCGAATCAGTTCGTCACCGGCGGCGAAACTGTCTGCCGGGCTCTTCAGGCTCACTCGCGCGACCGATACCGGAGTGTGATCAAAGCCGATTGCGGTCATCGCCACCGTATCCTGCCGCACTTCCGTGCCGAGGATTTCGCCCGCCGTCGAACACCCGAGCACATGCGCATCCGGGTAGTCCCTTTTGCAAAGTGCGAACGATTCGCTCGCCTTTATTAAAGCGGCCGAGCCAAACAGGAAGACCACTTGCGCCGGTGTGTTAAGCGGTTGATAAGCCGGACCTTGGCGCCATCCGTCGGCTTTCGACCACTGCATCATTTGAACTCTCATCGATGAATCGCCCTCATGCGACTTATCGGCGAGAACGGAATTTGGATTAGGAATTCGAAGCCATCATCGTACGATGGAAAACGCTACCGGCGGCGTTCTGTGGGGGCGGTGGCCGCTCCAGAGGCCGGCTTTCCGGAACCTTGCCTAAGAACTACGATCCGGTCGGATCGGACGCCTTCGAAACGCTCCCGCGAGCCATCCGGCCAGTAAACCAGGACCGCCTCGATATTGGGGGTCGCGCCGAGCCCGAAATGGAGGCGTGTGTCGCTCGCGCTGAGATAACTCGAATCGGAATGAACGGCACGCCACAACGGGTCCTGCCCGCGGCGCAGCACCGCGGCCCGGGCGCCGATGGCGAAACGGTTTAGCTTGGCGCACTCGAGTTTCAAAATCAGCCAGTGCTGTTTCGCGGCTGCCTGATTTCGAAGCAGGCTCGCCGATCCATTGTTATTGTTGACGACAATGTCGATTGCGCCGTCGTTGTCGAGATCGCCGAAGGCCACTCCCCGGCTTACCTTCGCGATTTGAAGTGCAGCCCCCGCTGAAGACGTTGTTTCCCGGAAACGTTTCCGGCGCCCCTCGTTGTGGAACAACTGGCTGCGCTGCGCGTACGGAAAGGCGCCTCCCTCGCTGGACCCCACGATGGTTACAGCGCCGTCCGCAATAAAAAGGTCGAGCCAGCCGTCGTTGTCGTAGTCGAACCAACCCGTTCCAAAACCGGTGTAGCCGAAGGTCGTCTGAAGAAGCCCGAATTCGCTGGTGACGTCCTCGAACGAGTTGCCGCCGCGGCGGAAAACAGTGACGCCCTCTCGCGTCAGGTTCGTAATCAGCAGCACCTGTCCGCCGTCGTTTTCCACGTCGGCCAGCGCCACGCCCATGCCGGCCTTGGCGAGGCCATCCATGTTGTAGGCCACGCCCATATCGAGCGCGGCCTC
Organism: uncultured Acidobacteriota bacterium; assembly: GCA_963720745.1. Taxonomy (GTDB): domain Bacteria; phylum Acidobacteriota; class Terriglobia; order Bryobacterales; family Bryobacteraceae; genus TMP-7. The sequence goes on along the minus strand of CAVRGO010000001.1, from coordinate 901,844 downwards.
TCGAAACGTTCCATCGCCCTGGTTGAGCCATAAGCAGTTCGCGGCTGTGTCGTTCGCGACGTAGAGGTCCGGGCGGCCATCGCCGTTGAAATCGGCGCAAACAACGCCGAGTGCCGGCCCATATGTCCGATTGATTCCCGAAGCTTCGGTGATGTCTTCAAACTTCCCGTTCCGCAGATTTCGAAACAGGCGAGAGGGAACGGCGTGATACATCTTCGGTGTGCAGTAATCGGGCTCACCGGCGGGCGAGAAGCAGCCGCGATTCCCTTCCACGGTGAAGTCGACATAGTTGCAGACGAACAGGTCGAGCCACCCGTCGCCATCGACATCGACCCACGCCGCGCTCGTCGACCAGTGCGTATCGCCGACGCCAGCCTCCGCCGTCACATCGCGAAACGTACCGTCGCCATTGTTGTGAAACAGGATGTTGGCCCCGAAATTCGTGACGTACAAATCCGGCAGACCGTCGTTGTCATAGTCTCCAACCGCGATCCCCATCGAATAGCTGCTTGTCGTGAGACCCGCTTTTTCGGTGACATCGACGAACTGCAGTTTTCCCGTTTCGGAAAACAGGTTCTTGAACAGCCGGTTGCCCGGCTTCCAACCCGCGGGCGGAGGAAACAGCACTTTGCCCGATGTATCGAGGTGCGTGCCCTGCGCGAGGTAAATATCCAGGGCGCCGTCGTTGTCGTAATCGAAGAGGGCGACTCCCGAGCCCATGATTTCGGGCATGTAGTGGCGTCCGGCGGCGCCGTTGAAGTGGTGGAACTCGAGACCGGTCTCCGCGGCAACCTCGCGGAACAGCGGCGGCTCGCCGGCCTTCGTGCAAGCCGGCATCAGCGCGAGTGCCTTCAGGAGATCGCGGCGGGATAGGCCGCTCATCGTTCCGACCGCAGCCTTTGCACGTCACGCTCGATGCTCATGAGCAGCTTCGACTGGCCGCGCTGACTGGCCGCATCGCGGGCTTTCGCGTACCACGCCTCGGCCTCTTCGCGGCGTCCTGCGCGAGCATACGTCGCCGCCAGAGCATACAGGTAGACCGGTGTCCGATCATCCTCGGCGTCAAGAGCACGTCGAAACTCGTGGATCGCTTCATCGAACTTTCGCTGGTTCGCCAGGATTCGCCCGAGATGGAAACGGGCGAGAGCGTAATCGGGCCGCGACGCAACCGCCCGGCGGAATTCCACCAACGCAGCTTCCAAATCCCCGCGCTCTTCGCAGATCACGCCGAGGCTATCGCGGGCTTCCGCATAATCAGGATTAATTTCGAGGGCGCGGCGAAAAGCCTTTTCTGCGCCCGTGGCGTTTTTATCCCGCACCAGAAGAACCCCGTAGTTGTACCAGATATCGGAGCGGCCGGGGTTGATACGCACGGCGGCATCGAAGTGTTCGCGCGCCTTCTCGGATTTTCCCAAGCGGCCATAGAGCGCGATCAGGTTGATGTGCGCTTGTACATTTCCCGGATCCGCAGCCAGTGCCGTTTCCTGTTCACGAACGGCATCCTCCACGCTTCCGGACTTCTCGAGTTCCGCCGCGCGCTGCGTATGCGTCTGGGCGCCGCGGTTCATCTCGGAGACACGGCGAATCGCGGGGTCGTCGAGTGGCGGCTCAGTCGTGGGATTCGCCGCGTAGGCTTCCATCTCCCGCTGAGACTCCTGGATTCGGCCGAGTTGCCGAAGCGCCTGTGCGAGCGCGAAGTGCGCCTGCCCATATGCGGGAAACAGATTGCACGCCCGCGCATACGACTCCGCCGCCGATTGTCGATCGCCGGAAGCGTTCTGCACCCGGCCGAGTCCGTACCAGGCCCGAGCCAGGTTTTGTTGCCGCTCGAGGATGTGCCGGTAGTGGACTGCGGCCTCTTGCAGTTTGCCGGCCGCCGCTTCTGATTGAGCGAGCCTCAACTCCGCCGCAACAGCATCGGGCGCAAGCGCGAGCGCGGATTGGAACGATTGTCGCGCCCGTTCGAAAGAACCCAGCTCCATGTGCACGATGCCCAACAGATACAACCAGTCGAAGCGATCTGGCTCCAGAACATGTGCTCGTTCATACAGGGGCGCGGCGGCCTCGTACTTTTGATAGGCATGCAGCGTCATGGCGAATGCGCCCACAGTGGCGGCATCCCGGGGATGCGCGCGAGCCGCTTGCTCTGCTTGTTCGACTTGAGAGCGAATCGCCGGCAGGTAGTTCGAAGTATCGATTCGCGGCAATTCCGGCTGCGACCACACACACCCCGAAAAAATCACAAACGCGAACTGGACTCGGATGTGCATCGACGCAAAGTGCGGTAGAGGCCGGATTCGGCGGGCAGTGAGCCAACCGATCCGGCCTCGATAATCAAACAGGGCAGCCCAGGGGACCTAGAAGCTGAGCCGCAAACCCAGCCGGAACTGCCGCTCGTCGATCCCTTCCCGCGCCAGATCGCTGACGCCGGTGATCCGCATGAAATCACCCTGGCTGGTAACGCGCCCGGTGACCGGGTCGAAGCTACCCGCATCACCGAGCGAGCTATCCGGGATGTCGAAATGAGGCGTATTGGTGAAGTTGAAAGCCTCCATTCGGAACTGAAGGTGTACCTTTTCTTTGAAAGTAAATTCGCGGAACACACCGAAGTCCCAATTGAACAGACCGGGACCACGCAGATTGTTGAAGCCGGAATTACCCAGGCGCGCGGCGCACGATCCGGGGTTGTTGGGATCGTATACTTGCGCGAAGGCGGTGGGGTCGTACCACGCGTCGGTACTGCCGATCTTCTCCGGCGTGCCGACGATATCCGCCATTGTCGGGCTGTTGCCCGGCCAAGCGGCACTGCAGTCGCCGGTCACGTTGAACGGGCGGCCCGTCATCGCGCTGACAACATTGTTCACTTGCCAGCCACCCACAATGTACGAAAGCGCGCCCCGGTCGGCCAGCCATTTCTTCCCCTTGCCGACCGGAAGATCCCAGACGCTGGTGAATCCGAAGTTATGGGTTCGGTCAAAGCCCGTGGACGCGCGATTCATCTTGAGATACGCGAACGACTGTATGGCCGCTGCGTAATCGCTGTTGTCAACGAAGTTGATCGCGTGACCCCACGTGTAGTTCGCCTTGAACATGAACCCCCCGCTGAACCTCTTCTCAGCCGAGACCTGAAGCGAATCGTAGTGCCCGGTTCCGAGCGGCTCGAGGAACGTCGTGGTCGCGGTTCGCCCCCATTGTTGCAGCAACGGTTGCGTGTCCCTGTTCGTAAACGGGATCTGGCTGGCGTTGATGTCCAGGAATCCCAACTGGCGCACAGATCGGTTGGCGACGTAGCCGGCTTGCACCACCAATCCTTTGCCCAGCTCTTTCTGGACCATGAGATTCCAGGACTCGATGTAGCCGCGATGCAGGTTCTGCGGCTGGCCCTCGAATCCGACACTGAGCGGAAGATCCAGTTTGCCGTCGGAAGGTATGGTGGGCGCCGAGATCGCAGGAATCCCAGTGGCCAGGGTCGTCGCGGGAACGAAATCGTTCGGCGTCTGGATGCCGAACGGCTCCATGATCGGGTAATTGTTTCGCTGGAGTTCCAAGGCCTCGTAGGGGTCGTTCGTGAGTCCGAAGCCCGCCCGAACAACCAAAGTGTTCAGCGGCCGCCAGGCAATTCCGATACGCGGCGAGAATCGCTTTTTGCTGATATTCGTGCCGCAGTTGTCGGGAACCGACCCGACACCGCAGATCAATACCTTGTTGATGGTCGGATCGTACCGTTCCAATCCGCGGTCCGTGCGGGTCGGGTACGGGAAGTATTCCCACCGGACACCATAGTTGATTGTCAGGCGGGGAGTCACGTTCCAGCGATCGCGAATGTACAGGCTGTACAACATCGCGCGGATCGAGTACTCGTCGGGAAATTGAACGGATTTGCTGGCTTGATCGGGAAGTCCCAGCAGGAACGACGCAAACGAGTTGGCGCGGTTCGTCGCCGTGCCCACGGTGCAATCGGGCGGATCTTGGCAGAGCGCGGTCGTATTTCGCCCAAAATCAAAGCCGCCTTGCGAACCGTAGAACGACCCGCCACCGATCCACTCGGCCTGAGTTTGATTCAGGCCCTGCCGATAGATGTCACCACCGAAACGGATGTTGTGCGATCCCTTGATCCAATTGACATTCACGACGTACTGATACTGGGGATCGTGGCGGTAGTACGGCATGAAGTTATTGTCGATGCCGATCGTCGCGTAATCGCCGGCGAAGTCCATTTCTGGGAAGCCGCCCTCGAACCGTCGCGTTCCATTCGTTCCCGGAATGCCGAGTACATCGAGTCCGTAGTTCTTGTCGACACCGTCCTGCACGGAATTCGTCCCTTGCTTAGTGAAGCCGAAATACGCGTCGACAATCAGGCTCGGTGTGAATGTGTAAGTGCCGCCAAACGTCGCGCTGTGCGTGTCGCCATCGGCATGCCCGGAGTTGCTGCTGCCCCCAATCGCCCGTCCCAACAACTCAGGGCCGAATACGGTGGGTACCACATCCGTATAATGCAGGAAGCTGTAGCGCCCGAACGCATTCAACTTGCTGCTGATGTTCCAGTTCACTTTCGTGTCGAGAGTGTTGCGGTTGAACCCGAAGGGTCCGGAAGCGAAATAGTTGTTGGTTAATCCGCTAAGATTCGGCTCCGGCCACAAACCGAGAATCTTCTGCGTGATCTTTCCGCTTGGTGTGTTCAGCAGGCTTTGCGGGATGATGTTCATGCAGGTGGGATTCGTTGCCGTGTCGCAGCGCGGGTCGCCCGGCGCGGTCATCGGTACACGTTTTGATGGATCGGCCAGCGTCGTCCCCGAATTATCCGTGTAGGGGTTGTAGATGATGATGCCGCTGCTGAGAAATTGCGAAAAATCGCCGGCCTTCATCGCATCTGTCGGCACGGTAACCTTACGCTGCACGGCGCGGTGGTCGTAGTTACCTTCATAACTCACGAAGTAAAACAACTTGTCCTTTATGATGGGACCGCCCATGGTTCCACCGAACTGGTTGTACACCAGCTTGGGTGAGTTGACCTGGCCGGCAGGACCTGTCCAGGGCCACGCCTTGAGATGGTTATTGCTGTGGTATTCGAAGGCCGACCCGTGCGGGTCGTTGGTGCCGCTCTTGATCTGCACGTTGATAACGGCGCCGCCTGCCAGCCCCTGTTCGGCGTCGAAGCTGTTCGTGACTACATTCACTTCGGCGATCGATTCGAGCGCGGGTATATAGGAAATGACGTGCGGTAACTGCACGTGTGTTGAACTTACACCATCGATTCGAGTGTTGTTTTGATCGTCGCTGGTGCCGTTCACATTGAACTCGAGAGCTCGCGACGGATTTGTGGCGATCGAATGCGAGTTTACCGGCGGAGAGAAGCCGGGCAGAGTACGATAAAGCTGCTGATAATTGCGCCCGATCGGCACGGGCAGGTTTTCGAGTTCCGTCGTGGTGACATCCTGATGCACGTCCGCGCGGTCGGTTTGCAGCACAGGGGACTCGCCGGTAATGGTGACGGACTGCTGGAGATCGCCGACCTCCAGCGTCGCGTTGGTACGCGTGGTGTTGTTTGCCTCTACAACAACATCCCGCCGCTGGAGAGTCTTGAAGCCGGACATTGTTACGGTGAGCGTGTAAGTGCCCGGCTGAAGATTTACGAACTGATAAGTGCCCGACGAATCCGTTTTAGTGGACGTCGGGTTCCGGGTTCCCTGGTTGGTCGCCATTACAGCGGCGGCCGGGACAACGGCGCCGTTCGCGTCCGTTACGTTGCCCACCAACGACCCGTATAATACCTGCCCGACTGCGGGTTGCGTTGGGTAGAGAACAGCTACCAGGATGGCGCAAATCAACGGCAAAACACCGTGGATCCGCGTTCCTTTGAATTCGCCCAGACGGTTCATCCGACCTTCTCCTTTGTATCGTGCGCGAGGTGGGTTGGGATTTGTGGAGTTCGAGTTCGACTCGTACGACACTGTGCCCCCAGCCAGGAATATTGGAGCGAATCGTAACATAGTTTTCCGTGCGATGGAAGCGAAAAATGGTTGCAGTCTCAATGAGGCGCACCAACGGAATGGAACGAGCGAGGGCGTGAGATCCCAAAGTGAGCTTTTGAACCGGTTGTGAACGCGAATCTGGCCGCGGCTTAGACGCTACACAGGGTCCGGAATAGCGAACGGCGCACGACAACCGCGGCGGTTTGGAGAAAGAATTTGCACGCTATCCACAGTTTGCTCTCGAATCGCCTTCGTCCATCAGTTTCAGTCTTCGCCGACAGAGAGGTCCCGAACAGTTTCACGCGTGCTGGGACCAGCCGGCGTAGGCTTCGTTAACCGTCGGCCCCAGAAGCAACGGCGGCAATCGCCGGGGTTACAAGGCAACTTCCCGTTCTTGAACCGTCTGCGTTATTCAAAGAGGACGAATTCTTCACCCCGCGAGAGACTCGTCATCGGACTTGACGATGGTGAAGTTTCAAAGTGTAACCTCGTACTATCCTATGGCTCCTCGGAGGAACATTGAAAATGTTCGAACGGATGTTGGTTCTTGGTCTTCTGACACTACCTGCCCACGCGGATATAATCCGCTACAGCGACAGCGGCACCTTTTCGGGATCGACCCCGAGCACGACAAACTCAAGGGCCGAGCCAAATGTGGGCATTCTCTTTTGAGGCGGACACCGATCCCGTAGTCTCGGAATTTGGCAACGGAGGGTTCGATTTCGCATTTTCAAATTTCAGCTATTCCCTGAACGGTTCACCGATTGCCATCGCGCCGATATCCGTCCGTTTCTTCACTGCTGCGAACGGAGGCGGATTTTTCATTTGCTTCGGTGGCCAGCCCTGCGGTATGGGTGTCTTCCCGAACGGATTGGGAACAGGATTCGGAGGTCCTCAGTTGTATAGCGGGCCGAATTCCGCACCGACATTGTTACCTGGCGCATTCACACTTCCTGTCGCCGTCAGCGTGAATTCGGTTTCCTACGACCAGGACAATACCACTCTCCAGGCCAGCGCGATTCCCGAGCCCACCACTTTGTTGACGCTTGCTTTCGGACTCCTGGTGCTGGGGGTGCGACGTCTCACACGCCTGGAGGCGGGCGCACGACCGGGGAACCTTCTGAGCAACTGAAGCGCACACGGGTACTCGGTTACGACACAGTGCTCGCAAGTCTGACCGCCCACAGTAGTGCCTCCGAGCGGTTCCTCGTTATTAGAGATCAGGCGTGAATCCGAGCTACGGAGTTCTGAAACCTGCCGAAGCGAAAGTTCACGGGGCACACGAGGCGAGCAGAAGGCGGTTTTTTCAGCCGCCGCTTTACAGAAGCTGGAATCGGCGAACAAGCGCGCCGAGTGGATCCCGCGATCCTTTGGAGTGAGCCACATCCGAATCTGGAGGGCCCACTATTCCGACGCACCGGCCCCGCGGCGGCTACGCGATCCGGACCCTTTCTAGTTGACCGGCTGAGTCAATCCGCGGCGCAACGCCGAATCGAATATCTCCCGGATGCGAATGCTGAAGGCGGAGGATACCTGCTGTTGCTGCTCGCTCACCTTCTGCTGTTCCTGGTTCACCTTGTTCTGTTCCGTATTCACGCGACCCTGCTCCTGGTTCAACGTCTGCTGCAGTTCATTCACGTTGCCTTGGATCTCGTTCACCCGCCCCTGCAGGCGATTCACTTCGTCCTGACTGGCTGCTCCGGGTGCTTTGCGCAGTTCGCTGAGTAGTTTCTCCAGTTCTCGTACGACAGCATCGTTGTTCCCGTTCTCGCCCGCGCTTTGGATTCGATTCAGAAGATCCTGCCGCTTGTTCATCTGCTCTTGAGCGGCGTTCACTTTCTCCTGTTGCGCGTTCACTTTCTCCTGTTCGGCATTGACGTCGCTCTGCCGTGCATTTACTTTCTCCTGCAGCCCGTTCACAACGGACTGAAGTTGGTTCACATGATCCTGCGCCGCGTTCACTTTCTTCTGCGGCTCCATCGCCTGCTCAATTTCCCGGAGAAGCGACGGGTCCGTGATGACATGCTCGGAGTGACCCTGGCGGAACCACGCGAAACGCGAGCCGAATTTCGCGCGCAGGGTTTCCCGGTCCACGGGATCGCGTGAATCCCATGATCCACTCTCCGTGTTGCCCAGGAAGATCAAGTATCGCCGGATCGTGGTGGAATCGGCCTGCTCACTTTTGGCGGAAGGCGGAGCAGGCGCTTGTGCCGCAGCCAGGAGTGCGGTGGTTGACGGCATACGAGTGGAAACGAGTCTCATAGTCGTTCCCATTCGATTCACCGTGCCCGCTCCGAAAGGCTCCCGAACAGCGCGCCCCGGAACGGCCGCCGCAGTAACGTACGCCAGCGGAACCGCAATCGCAAAGATTGCAGCTGCCGCCTTTCGCGTCACTCCAGTCGAGATCGCCGTGCCGTCCAGGATTCGATCGATGCGATCGTCCGGGCACCCGTAACGCGCCATGGCCACACCTTGCCAGTTCACCCGCACTCCGCGCTGCATGAATTCGAGGACCATCTCCGCATAAAAGGCTCGATCGCGGGTCAGCGCCACGGCAGCGTCATCGCTGGCTTCTTCAGCCAGGCGAACGATGCGATGATGCAGCATCCAGCTAAGAGGGCTGTGCCATAACAGCGCGCGGTGAATCGCCGACAGGAATTGAACGGCCGGATCCCGGCGCTGCACATGTGAACTCTCGTGCGCCAGCACGGCATCCAGCTTTTCGCGAGGCCACTCCGGCCAGTCCGCCGGCAGCACGATCACAGGCCGAACGATTCCAATTGTCAGCGGCGAAGGAACATGTTCGGATTCACGAACCTCGACACCGCCGCTTTCGAGTTTGGTGCCACGGCTCGTATGCCTCAGATTGCGGACGACCAGGAGTCCGGTGGCTAAACGCAGCAAAAGCCATGCCGCGACGAGGGCATAAATCGCGACGCCTACCGCGCGCCAGTCGATGTTTCGGATATCGTCGGTGCTTTGCGGCTGAGGTTGCAGCGCGCCGTGCGATGCCGCAACGGTCATTGGAACTGATAAGTGAGCGCTGGGTTCGGCCGCAGGAATCACGGAGACCCGCCATGTCGGGAATGCGGTGCCGATTACCGGCATCCCCAGTGACCCGCACACCGCCGCGATGCATACTGCCAGCCGGATCGACGGATTCTTTACCCTCAGCAGCCGCGGCAGAAGAACTCCCAAACCGATGAGGATGGAGGAACGGACGGCCCATCCCAGGAGAAACTGCGCCGTTATCATGCTTTCTTCTCCTTCCGCGATGCGATCTTTTCAGCCAACTGCTTCAACTGTTTTGGCTCCAGCACCCGGTTGTCCACCATTCCTACCAGCAACTCCTCCACGGAACCGCCGCAGAAGCGGTCGATCAATTGCTTCGCGGCGGCCACCGCTACGTTGCGCGGACTCTCGGCGGCGCGGTACACGAAGGTTCGTCCTTCCACGGTGTGGGTCACATACCCTTTCTCTTCCAGATTCCGAAGAATGGTGCGAATGGTTGAATCCTTCAACGGGCGCTGTTCATTAACGCCCTCGCGGCACGCATCGGCCGTGCAGTTCGGGTGTGTCCACACGTAATTCATGATCAATTGCTCCAAAGGGGTGAGTGCCATCCGACCGCGCTGAGTGTTAAACATTCTAGCGTTATAAAATCTAACAGTCGCGCAAGCGGCTGTCAAGAGTTTTTTTAAGAACTGTTGAACACCAAATGCTGGTTGCTGCGTAATCACTCTGGGGGGTTCATGCTGCGAGATCTTCGCTTCGGCACCCGGATGCTGCTTAAACAGCCGGGCTTCACGACACTGGCGGTGCTGACACTGGCGCTCGGCATCGGCGCGACATCGGCCGTTTTCAGTCTCATCGACGGAGTACTCCTCACGCCTCCGCCGTACCGCGAACCGGACCAGCTCATGCTTGTGGACTCCGTTCGCAGCGATGGAAAACTGATGGAAAGTCCGCGGGGCTGGGCTCCACTGCAATGGATGGCCTGGCACAAGGAGGCGAAGTCTCTCGAATCAATGGCAGCGTACGCCTGGACGTTCAACTTCCTGGTGCTGGACGAAGGCAGTGAATCCCTGCAGGGCATGCCCGTTACGCGCGACTACTTTCGTGTCATGGGACTCCAGCCTGTCATGGGCCGCACCTTCACCGAAACGGAGGGACGTCCCGGTTCGGCGCCTGTCATCATCATCGGCTACGAGCTCTGGCAACGAAAGTTTAATGGCGACCCGAATATTATCGGCAAGCCCATGCGTATGAGCCGCGTGCAAACTCCGCCCACCATCATTGGAGTGATGCCGCCCGGCATACGTTTTCTACCTGTGCCCATGGCCTCCAAAGAGCCGAACTACAACGTGAACGCTCGCGTGCAGTATTGGGTTCCGGCCGTACCGAACCCCGAGCGATTGAACCGGCCCGGATGGAATGTCGTCGCGCGGCTGCGTCCGGGGATTTCGCTCGATCAGGCGCAGACGGAATTGAAGGTACTGACGGCGCGGGTCGCCGCTCAAACACCGGAACTGGCCGGAGTCGCGCCGCAAGTTCGATCGTTGGCGGTCGAGATGAACGAGGACGGGGCGCGGATTCTGCTGCCGTTATTGGGCGCCGCGGGATTGGTGTTACTCATCGCCTGCGGCAATGTCGCTGCGCTGCTGCTGGTGCGCGGGCTGCAGCGCCAGTCGGAGTACGCGATCCGCACCGCGCTCGGGATGCGTCGCATGGAACTGTTCCTGCAAGTCTCCGTCGAAAACCTGCTGCTCGCGTTTCTGGGAGGAGCCGTGGGAGTCGGAGTCGCGTTCGCCGTCGTGAGGATATTCAAGGTAATCGGCGGGCATGCGGTCCCGCGACTCGATGCAGTGAATGCGGGATGGCCGGTGCTGCTATTCGGGATTGGCTCAGCGATTCTTTCAGCGATCATTGCAGGGCTCTTGCCGGCATTCCGCGCCTCGCGCCTGGACCCCATCCACGTGATTAAAGGCGGCGGACCGAAGAGCAGCACGGGCACCGGCGAGCGCCGTCTGTTGCGAACCGTCACCATCGCACAGACCGCGCTCACTCTGGCGCTGCTCGTCGGGGCCGGCCTGTTGATCCGCACGATGGTGAATCTGGCGAATGTGCAATCGGGGTTTGAGACACAACACATCCTCACGATGAGCGTCACCGCTGTGGGTGGGGAGTGGGACGACTTCCATCGCCGCGCTCTCGAACGGGTTTCCACAGTTCCCGGCGTGGAGCGCGCCGCCTTCGCATGGGGCGTTCCGCTCACCGGAAACAACTGGCCAGGCGCGGTCGAAATCGAAGGTCAGCCGGCTGCCGCCAAAGAAAGCGACCGCATTGCGATCCCGTTGCGATCCATCACCCAGGGATACTTCGAACTGTTACACCAGCCGATTCTCGAAGGTCGCGATATCCGCGCCAGCGATGGACGAAAAGCGCCGGCTGTGGCGGTGGTGAACAAAGCTTTGGCCGAACGCTATTTTCCGAACGGCAGCGTCATCGGCAAGAAGTTCTGGATAGGCGGGCGTGATGGGCCTGCGACCGAGATTGTTGGGGTGGTCGCCAATGGCCGGACGGTCAACCTGACGCAAACCGCCGAGCCCGAGATCTATCTGTCTTTATGGCAGGCTTCGGCCTTTTCGAAGGATCTGGTGGTACGCACGGCCGCGGATCCGAGGACGGTCATAGCGGGAATCCGGCACGAAATTCACGATGTACTTCCCACCGCCGCTATCGAAAATGTGAAGACCCTCGATGAGGTGCGGGGCGATTCTCTCGCAACCCGCACGTTCGCGATGCAACTCCTCGCCGGGTTCTCCATCGTCGGGAGTTTGCTCACATTGGTGGGAATCTACGGGGTACTGTCACTCTCGGTGGCTTCACGCAGCCGGGAACTGGCGATTCGGACCGCAGTGGGCGCGGAACGCCGGGACATTCGGAAACTGATTTTCGGAGAAGGCTTCCGCCTGATCGCGACCGGCATTGGCACTGGACTGGTGGCGGCCCTCGTCTTATCGCGTGTGTTGCGAACGTTCCTGTTTGGAGTCGAGCCGACGGATCCACTCACGTTGATCGGAGTGGCCGCCCTCTTCGCGCTGGTGGCAATGCTCGCGTGCTGGGCGCCGACGCGCCGGGCGGCGGCGGTCGACCCGCTGGAAGCGCTACGCTACGAATGATTCAGATGGCTGCGGGCGAGCCGATGTTCGCCCGATTGCCTCAGAGGCTATCGTTCAATGTATTCGGTGAACACGTAACCGCGATCCTTGCGCGCGGTGTGACACTGGTAGCACGTCTGCTGTTCTTTTGTATCAAGGGTATTGGCCTTGCTGCCTTCGTTGAAGTTTGCGAAGCCCCATCCTCCTGTCGCGGCATAGCGGCCGCTGTCTTTTACCATGACAGCGGTCAGCACGCGCCGTCCTTCTTTACCAGTCCCTTTTTCACCTATCAGGAATTCGAGCATCTCTTCCGCGATGACTGCGCCGTCTGGGTAGGTGCCGGTCCGAAGCCCCTTCATCGCCGACTCGTTCGCGTAGAAATAGAAAATGCCGTTGGTACACGGTTTCACGCAGGGAGATTTGGCGAAGCCCGGGAATTGTGCTGGGACCAGCGAACCGTGGAGGAAGGTCCAACTTCGGTAGCCGTCGGGGAAGGCGATGCTCCCGTCATCGGCGCGCACAGAAGGCGCGGGGATGAACAGCAGCGACAGCGCAGACGCCGCCCCAATGGCTTTGACGATGGTGCGTGATCTCATAACAACGGCAATTCTACGGTAAAGTGGTCCGCTGTAAAAGATCCATTTTGATTTGTTTGACTGTACCACTGGCATCAAGTATTCTCGGTGCATTGGTCTATGAAGCGTGGCTATTGTCAGGGCGTGAGGGTGTACCGGTTGTGTGCTTATGTCTAAGATCAAAGCGTCGTTCGAACTCCCCCTCAGAGGCCGCCCACCACAGCAACCGTTAACAGAATGGCTGTACGAGGAGATTCGTCTGGCAATCCTGGAGGGGCGATTGCCTCCTTCCGCCCGGCTTCCCGCGACCCGCGATTTTGCCGCCCTGCATTGCATTTCGCGCGGCACCGTCGTGCAGGTTTTCGAGCGGCTGCACTCGGAAGGATATCTGTACTCGCGCGTGGGCGCGGGTACCTGGATCAACGATCGCATGGTGCCGCGCTCGAGATCCTTCCACACTCCGGTAACACTGCCGGAGTACATTCGCCGCAGAATCGCGGATTATAAGAGACCCAAGGCGTTCGCCGGCCTGAAACCGTTAGGTTCGTCGCGGCCATTTCGCATAGGAGAGGTGGAACTTCAGGAGTTCCCGTCCAAAGTGTGGGCGAGCCTGGCATCGAGGAGGGCTCGAACTGCGGGCTCCTGGGCGCTTCCGGCTAATGACCCAAGAGGTTATAAGCCTTTGCGTGAGGCGATCGCACACTATCTGGGAGCTTCGAGAGGAATCGGCTGCACAGCCGAGCAGATCATCATCGTTTCCGGCGTCCAGCAGGCACTGGACCTGCTCGCGAGGCTTTTGCTTAAGCCGGGAGCCAAAGTATGGATGGAAGATCCGGGCTACTTCGGAGCCCGCATCGCTTTTGAGACTGCCGGCGCGAGAATCGTAGGGGTTCCGGTTGATTCAGAGGGAATTGTTGTTACCAGCGGCAAGAGAATCAGGGGCGCCGCGGCTGGCGCCTACGTCACGCCGGCCCACCAGTTTCCACTGGGAATGGCTATGTCACTCGGCAGGCGAATGGAACTGCTGAAATGGGCGGCGGACACCGGCGCATTCATCATCGAGGACGACTACGACAGCGAATATCGTTTTGAGGGCCGGCCGGTTCCCGCCCTGATGAGCCTCGACCAAAATTCGAGCGTGATCCTGGTAGGTTCCTTTTCGAAACTGCTGTTCCCATCGCTACGGATCGGCTACATTGTTGCGCCTCCGGCGCTCGCCGACATTGTTGTAGGATTCCGCGTGCGAACGGAGTTCCGGATTGTCCATTTCGATCAGGCCATTCTGAGTGACTTCATCGAGCGGGGCCACCTTGGCCGGCACGTGCGTCGCATGCGGGAGATTTACTCGGAGCGCCATACGGCTTTGATTGAAGCGGCTCGAAAATACCTTGGAGGAGTGCTCGAACCCAAGAGCGTCCATTGCGGGCTCTATACGGCGGCCTACTTGAGAAATGGCATGAGTTCGGGCGAAGCGGAGGCGGCTGCAATGGCGGCGGGTGTCGAGACGCTGTCACTGGATCGCTTTACGTTGACGGCGTCGGACCCCAAAGGGCTGCTTCTGGGATTTGGCTCGTTCGAGGAAGCGACGATCCGCGAAGGCGTGCGGAAGTTGGCCAAGGCTCTGAAGTAGCGCTTCAACTCGAACGTCTCATCATCGGCGCGGAACGATCGGCTTGAGCCGGAATCGGCCGTATGCGATAAAGGCCGCAGCGATGCCGACCGCTAGTGGAAATGCTGCAATCCATCCCATAGGTATGGAAATTATCGTTGCGCCCGCCATAATGACTACGAGCCCACAGGCTGCGACTGGCGTTAGCACGGGCCAAATGCGAAGCAGCGCTGGAGCGACCAGGCCAATTCCGCCCAGAATTTCGCAGACCCCGATGAAATGGAAGAATGCGCCGGGAAGTGAAGATTGTTTCGCCATCTCCTCGACGGGCATTACGAATTTCATCGTCCCCGCAAAGAGGAACAGAGCCGCTAAAAGGGACTGCATCGTCCAAAGAGTGATGGACAGGCCTTTGCGCCGCCCGGTTCCATTCGTATTGCGCAGTTCCGCAGTTTCATTTGTCATCAATTTGCTCTTCCTCCTGGATTGTTGACGGCACTGAATGGGTGGGTGTGTTACAACCGGTGTTCCTGCTGGAGCCCTGGGTTGCGCCGGCAAAGCTGATGGACGCCGAACAGAATCAGCGTCTGCATAGGAGCCACTATAGGCCACTCAGCGGACCAGCACAAGATCCAATTTGGAGTCATTTTGCTGGTCCAATTCGAAATGCCGACATAAAGGAACCAATACGAGGCAAGGCCCCGGCGTCCGTAGCGGAGTCCTTCGGAACTTTTCTGGTCCCAACCACGTAGCTTGTACGAACTCGGACGAGGCGAGATCAGTTCTCCCTTGACGACGTGATCTCTGGAAAAGGAGAGTTCCGCGTGACCATAAGACTCTTTGTCCTGTCCGTCACTTCCCTGGCAGTTCCGTTTGTAATGCCGGCGCAGCCACCGGCCTCCGCCGCTACGCAATCCCCGGCCGTAGGGGCGAACCCGATTTCTGCGAGCCAGAGCAAAATGTACACCCTGCTCAGCGGGGTGGTGATTGCCGCGGCCCAGAAAATGCCCGAAGAGAACTATCCGTTCAAGCCAAGCGCCGATGTCCGGACCTTCGGACAATTGGTCGGTCATCTTGCGGATTCGCAGTACTATTTCTGCGCCCTGGCCTCAGGGGACAGCAAGCCTTCGGCGAATGTCGAGAAGACCAAGACGGGAAAGGAGGAGTTGATCGTCGCGCTGAAAGAAGCGGTTGCGTACTGCAGTAAGGCGTACGCGGGAATGACCGACGCGAAGGGTGGAGAGATGGTGAAACTGATGAATCAGGATTTTGCCAGGCTTACCGTTCTCTCCGGCAACGTGGCGCATGATTACGAACACTACGGAAATATGGTTACCTACATGCGAATTAAAGGAATCGTCCCCCCGACGAGCGAGAAAAATAGCGGTCCGGAACAGAAGTAGGATCGTGCACGGAATTGATGGGCGGCGGCATAAATTTCTGATCATCTGAACGCGCAGCATCAGTAGCCGCCGCTCAACGGCGACGCCGAAATCGATCGCTTGGTCAACGCCGCAGCGCTAAATCTCCCGCTAAAATTCGCAGGTAGCATTGGAGCTTACTTTGTCTTCGCCAACCGGAAGACTCAGCGGTTCCGCCTGAACTCTCGACGGGAGGCCTATGAATATCTACAGACTCGCAGCCGTTTGTTCTACCTTCTTGGCACCCCTGCTCGCGCAGCCACCTGCCGCTACACCACAAACGCTTTTCGGGCTCGTGCCCCCGTCGGGTATCAGGGCATCCGCGGTAGATAACTCGGGAGACATTTACCTGGCCGGTGACACAATCACCGATGTTGTACCTGTTACACCGAATGCGTTTCAACCGAAACTCGCGGTTTGCTCTCATTCGCCCGAAACCGGTGGGACCTGCTCGCACGGCTTCGTAGTAAAGATTAGCCGCGATGGGACCAGGATCCTTTATGCGACCTATCTCGAAGGGAGCACCGGAACCGACCGGCCAACCGCGATCGCAGTCGATTCCGCCGGCAACGCCTACGTCGCCGGTACCACTTCGTCGACCGATTTCCCGGTGAGCGCCGGGGCCTATCAGACCATACCGTCCGAGGGATTCGTGACCAAGTTGAATGCCGATGGCTCGGCGCTCTTAGGATCAACTTATGTCCGGGGCGCAGAGCCGGCGGCGATCGCAGTGGATGCGGCTGGCAACGCGTACGTAAGTGGAACCACGACGCTTGTGAATTCGTTTCCGGCGACTCGGGGCGCCATCCAGAAGGCGTCCCCCGGCGATATCGACGCATTCGTGCTAAAGCTGAATCCAACTCTGCAATTCGCTGCCTATGCCACATTTCTCGGAAGCGAGACCGTCGATTGGGGATATGGAATCACGGTCGATTCGGGGGGAAACGCATACGTGACCGGATCGACCACGCCGAATATCGTCGGCGAGGGCCGGGCTCGTTTTCCCGTCACTGCCGGGGCTTATTCTCACCAGGGTGCGGGTGATGAAATCTTCGTCGCAAAATTGAACCCCGACGGATCCCGCCTCCTCGCCTCGACACTGATAGGAGGGCCGCAAACAGACTTAGGGCTCGCCATTTCGCTTGACAGTAAAGGCGACGTGTACGTCGCGGGAATCACCGGCTCCTCGAATTTCCTGTTCGCGGGAAGTATTGGCGTTGCTTACAGTTTTGCGATGAAACTCAGCGCGGATTTCGCCAATCTGCTCTACAGCACGACCCTTCCAGGGCGGACCAGTCTACTTGGGACCGACGCCTTTCAAATCGCGCTCCGTGGCGACCACCTGATTCTCCGGCACCACAGTGAGGGCCCTCTGTACACGACGCCGGGTGCAATTCACCCTTGTCTCGCCGGAACGGGTCCGTCCTCGGTCGAGCTGGACGAAAACTACGTAGTCGAATTGAACGCGGCCGGAAACGCGATCGCCTATGCATCGTATGCTCGCAACGCATATGCGCTCGGGCCCGATTCCATTTATGTACTGAGTTCGGATAAGGACCGCGTGTTCGAAAGAAATGCGCTGGCCGCAGAACCTGCCGGCACCGTGACCTGTGTTGCGAGCGCTGCTACGTTTTCCGAAGGCGGAATCGCGCCGGGTGAAATTGTGAGCATCCTGGGATCGGGCATCGGCCCGGATACGCCGAAGGGCGTCGAACTCGGCAGTACGGGTAGGGTCGTCACGTCGCTGGGCGGAGTGATGGTGCGGGTCAACGGCCAGCCGGCGCCGCTGCTCTATGTATCGTCGTCGCAGATCAACGCGGTGATTCCGTTCGAAACTGCGGGATCCGCTGCCGTTTCCGTCCAGGTGGTGAAAGAGAATTCTCCTCTGAACGTGGTAACCGCCGCGGCCGTGGCCACGATGCCGGGCGCCTTCGCCATTGTGAATCCGAACGGCACGATCAACGGCCTGGATAATCCCGCAACGCCCGGCTCCGTGCTGGCGATCTTCATGACGGGGGCCGGTGTGATGCAACCGCCGGCCGAAACCGGCTCCATCGGAAAGGGCGACAGTAGGATTGCCGCGAACGTATCCGTAACGATCCGCGCATTTATTGCAGGCAAGGCAACCGCCATCCCTCTCGAGATTGTCTACGCAGGCGATGCCCCCGGCGCGGTGCAGGGCCTGATTCAAATCAACGCTGCCTTGCCCGGCACATTACCTGATGTGGCTCCTAACGCTTCCTCTCTTCTCGATGTCAGGATCGGCGACGCGGAGGTCGTCAGCGTACCGGTGCGGTTCACGCCTTAGGGCAACCGCTACGCTGGACTACCGTCCGCTAACGCATTGCCGATCTCCGGATTATCGTCGGCCTGTTCGACTTCGTTACCATAAGTCCGAGGGTAGGTGATATGAGACCCGAACCGACACGCCGCGAAATTCTGAATTCCATCGCAGCCGTAGCCGCCGCCCCTGGCGTCGTGGCAGCCCAAACACCGGATACGCCGCCGCTCAATGTCGAAGCCGGCGTCGACCGAGTGGTCATGTTGAAAGGCAAGACCTACCTTCGCGGGTGGGCTGGATATGGAGAGCGGCCGCGCCCGAGGGACCCTTGGGCGAAGCAGCCGCTACAGCCCCCTCCGGCCGAACCGGGAACGCGTTTCCAGTGGTCGAAGCTTTCAGGTCCCGGAGAAGTCGTGTTCCAGAATCCCCACGACTTAGTTACTACCGCCACCTTCTCGAAGCCCGGGGACTACCAACTGAAGCTGACCGCCAATAACGGCAAGACCGGGCCATCGTCAACGCTGGCCGTGTCTGTAGAACAGCCCCCGCCCGCCGAGCAACTCGGGGCCGTCTACACCAGGAAGTTCCGCGTGGACAGCAAATTCTGGGGCCCGCGCGTGAAGGCTCTCGTTGTCAGTTGGATTCCCCATTGCATTGATGTGATCAATCGCAGCGACGTCACCCTTGGCGAAGGAGGCATCGATAACTTCGTCGAAGCCGGGAAGAAGCTGCGCGGCGAACCTGCCGGACTGCACAAAGGATACGTATTCTCGAACGCCTGGGTGCACCAGACTGTCGAGGCCATGTGCATCGCGTTGATGATCGACCCCCAGGGCGATCCGGAAATCATACGCGCTCACGAAAAGTTCCGCTCGACGCTCAGTGACTGGATCCCGAAGATCCTGGCAGCTCAGGAGCCCGACGGCTACCTTCAGACCGCCTTTACCCTGGATCGCGCTACACGCAATGGTACGGTCGAAAGCAGCAAGTTCGGTCATTGGGATCCCAAGCACCGAGGCGATCATGAAGGCTACGTCGCAGGCTATTTCCTTGAATCCGCCATCAACCACTACCTCATGACGGACAAGAAAGACGCGCGCATGTATCTTGCGGCGAAGAAGCTTGCGGATTGTTGGTCGAACAATCTCGGGCCCGCGCCCAAGAGCCCCTGGTACGACGGTCACCAGGAGATGGAACAGGCCCTGGTGCGCTTCGGCCGTTTCGTCAACGACATGGAGGGCGGCGGCAAAGGGGACCGCTACATACAAACCGCCAAATTCCTGCTCGACTGCCGCTACACTGCCGCGGTCAACCCCGAGCGCGATCGCAGCGAGTACGACCAAAGCCATCTTCCGGTAACGCAGCAGTACGAAGCCGTTGGGCACGCTGTCCGCGCCACCTACACGTATTCCGGAATGGCCGATGTGATGGTGGAGACGCACGACCCGGATTACCAAGGTGCCGTTCGATCTCTGTGGGACAACATCGTCAACAAGAAGTATTACCTCACCGGAGGTATCGGCAGCGGCGAGACTGCCGAAGGCTTCGGACCGAACTACTCGCTCCGCAACAATGCATACTGCGAATCGTGCTCGAGCTGCGGAATGATCTTCTTCCACTGGAAGATGAACCTCGCATACCACGATGCCCGGTACGTCGATAACTATGAAGAGACGATGTACAACGCGCTGCTCGGGTCGGTGGACCTCGACGGCAGGAACTTCTATTACACGAACCCGCTCGACGCGAGGTTGAAGCGTAGTTCCTGGCACACCTGCCCGTGCTGCGTCGGCAATATTCCGCGTACGCTGTTGATGGTGCCGACATGGGCTTACGCCAAAGCGCCCGACGGCGTATTCGTGAACATGTACATCGGCAGTACGGTCGAGTTGGAGAATGCCGGCGGAACGGACGTCGAGATGGTGCAAAAGACGGACTATCCGTGGAGCGGCAAGATCTCGGTGACCGTGAATCCGAAAACGCCGAAACGGTTCTCCGTGCGCCTGCGGGTCCCGAATCGCACGACAAGCAAACTGTACACGCCGACTCCGGCGGTGGGCGGAATCGTTTCCATCGCGGTGAACGGGAAACCGGTCCGGCCGGTGATGGAAAAAGGTTACGCGGTGATCGCTCGCGAGTGGAAACGCGGCGACACCATCGACCTGGAACTTCCGCTCAAGCCGCAGGCCATCGCCCCTGTCGATCAGATCGCTTCAATCCGCGGCAAGGTCGCGCTCCGATACGGCCCCTTGATCTACAACATTGAGACAGTGGATCAGGATATCGCAGGGATGCTCGATCCGGGTGCTCCGTTGGTAGCCCAGTGGCGCGAGGATCTACTCGGCGGCGTGACGGTCATCACGGGCCGATTTGCCAACGGCAAACCACTGCTGGCGATTCCGAATTACGTCCGCACCAACCGTAATCCCAATTTGCCAGTCGAGGCCGGGCCGCTGGCGGCCAACCCGTCGCTCTACATGGGTCCGACGGCGCAGACGCCTAAGCCACCGTCAGCGCGGGAACGGCGTGAACCGCCGGCGCCCGTGTCGATCATTTGGATGAATCGCGCCTGACGCTTAGGGACGGTTCTCAAACCCGTCCACCGAAGCCTGTGACACTGTGATCGCTAGAACGTGATCTTCGCGGCAAATCGGATCTGCCGCTCTCCACTCGCGCCCGTGATCTCGGTGTACCCGTTCAGCGCCTTGATGCTGCCGTCCGGGTTGAAGGTCATGTTCGACACTGCAGTTCCCGGGTTGTTGAACTGCGGCGTGTTCGTGACACCGAACATCTCCATCCGGACCTGCAGTCCAAAGCGCTCGGTCATCTTGAAATTCCGGAACAAGCTGCTGTCCAGGTTGAACAGTCCGGGTCCGCGCAGGATATTGCGCCCGCTGGTGCCGAACCGCACGTCAGTCACGGCCTTGAACGCCAGCGGATCGAAGTACGGCTGACCCACACCGTGGCCACCCAGGATTTCGACGTTGCCCTTCACCTGGTCCGCCGTCTGCGTGTTGCCCTGCGAGTTCACCGAACTGCCTGACGAAGTTACGGTGAAAGGCGTACCGCTCATGCGGCTCAGGATCCAGTTTACCTGCCATCCGCCAGCGACGGCCGCCAGAACGCCGTGATTCGCCATGCTGTGTGTCCGTCCAAACGGCAGTTCATAACTGCCGTAGAACTCGAAATTATGCGTGCGGTCGAAACCCGCGACGGCCCGGTTCCGCAACAGCATCGGAACCCAATTCCAGGTCAGGCCGGAATCCGTGTCGTCGCCCCACGAAATAGATTTCGAGAACGTGTACGACACGCCCAACTGAGCATTGCCGACGCGCCGCGTTGCCTGCATTTGTAAACCGTCGTACGTCGTCGTGTGGAACGGATTGTGATAGGTGATATTCGAAATGCGCCCGAACTGTGCATACAGCGCGCGTCCCGTATTTCCGCCTCCGGGGCCGGACGCGTTGATGTTCTGGTTCACCGTCTGCCGAATCCCACGGCTTCCCACGTATGCTGCCTGGACGTTGAATCCAAGGCCGACGTCGCGCTGCACCGTCGCATTCCAACTCTCGATGTACCCGCGATGAAATACCTGCGGGAACGTGGTCGTACCGACCGCGAGTGGAAGCGGGAACTGGCTCAGGCTCAGGTCCGGTCCCACGACGGCGGGGATACCGGTGCGAAGCGAGCCCGCCGCCTGGAAGCTGGTCGCACCCGAATACTGAGTTGAAATAGTCGCGGGATAATCGTCGCGGAGATAGCGGAAGGAGTTTGGATCTACGCTGATACCTGCGCCCACACGCACGACGGTCTTGTCGTTCAACCGGTACGCGATGCCGAGACGCGGCGCAATCTGACCCTTGCCCACGTCGTAGCCGCCGCGATACACCATGTCCGTATTCGGGTCGTATCGCTCGCCCGCCCAGTGGTCGCGGCGCGGCGCGGGATAAAACTCATACCGGAGGCCGTAGCTCAGCGTCAGCTTGCGGTTTACCTGCCAGGTGTCGCGGGCATACATCGCGTAGGAGGGCATGCGCACCGTTGCCGGGTTCAGGTACTGCACGTCCTTCCCCATGCCTTGCGGCAGACCGAGCAGGAAGTCGCCCCAGCTATTGTAGCCGGTGGTGGGGGCCCCGCCGTTGAGCGACGTCAACCCACCGTTGAAGTTAAAACCGCCGCGCGGACCATTCGAGGCCTGCGGCTGAAAGTGGTTGATGTCGTACTTGCTGAATTCGAAACCGAACCGCAGCGAGTGCGATCCCTTCACCACGCCCAGATTTGTCACCGCCACATACTGCGGATCGCGGAACTGGAACGGGTTCGAGACATTCGGGTTGCCAATGTTCGAGAAGGTGTTGAACGTGAATCTCGGATATCCGCTCTGCAGGTAATCCGGACCGTTCGTCCCTGGAATCTTCAACACGTCCAACCCGTAGTTCGTGCCGAGATCGATGTTCTGCGCGCTCATCGCCAGCCGCGTGTAGCCGATGTTCGCATCCAGCAGGACGGTGGGCGAGAACGCGTACGTTCCGCCGATGCCTGCGGTCTGAATCAACCCGGGCGCGGTGCCCGGCTGTCCGCCGCCCGTAGCGTCCCCAAGAGCGTCGCCCAATGACGGCGGATCGAAGAACTCGTACGGTGAGAAGCTATACCTTCCGAAAAGCTGCAGCTTCGTGCTCGGATTGTAATTGACCTTAAAATCCACGTTGTCCCGCCGTGCCGAATACCCTCCGATCGCCAGATAGTTATTCGGAAATACCGGCTGGTTTGGCTGCGGGATGAGATTCTGCATGTACGCCGATGCCGGGTCGATCTGGCTGAGCGGAATCTTGTTGTCCGGGAACGGTGTCCGTCCGGTGCCGTTGGCCGCGCCCGTGCTGGGGTCGTAAATGGTGGTGCCCGTACCGTTGAAATCGCCGCTCCGCATTGCTGCTGTCGGAACCGTACGTAATGCGGTTACGGCACGGCGGCGCGTGGTGCGTTCCCAGTCGCTGAAGAAGAAAAGCTTGTTCCTGATGATCGGACCGCCCACCGCGCCGCCGAACTGATTCTGTAAATCCTTGGGAGCGCGGTTCGGATCGCCGGTGCACGAGTACAGGCAGTAGAAGTAGTTCCTCGCCTTGAAAGCGCTATTGTTGTGGAACTCCCAACCCGCTCCGTGAAACTCATTCGTGCCCGACTTGATATTCACGTTCACCGCCGCTCCGCCCGCCATTCCCTGCTCGGCGTCGAAGCTGTTGGTGACGATGTTCACAGTCTCAACCGCCTCCACCGGCGGCACATACGCGACGATCCTGGGCAGCCAAGGATGGCTGATGGTCGCTCCGTCAACTCTGGTGTTGTTGTTGGACTGCGGCATTCCGTTGGCCTGTGTGGCCATCGAGCGCTGCGGGTTTCCTGAGTCGGAATGGACTTCGACAGGCGGCGTGAATCCAGGGAGGACTTTGTAGAGCCCCTGGAAGTTTCTGCCCTGCGAATTCATCAGCGGAAGATCTGCGGCCTGGGTCGCACGGATCACGTTGTTGATGTCCGCCCGGTCAGTTTGTAGGGTCACGGCTGCCGCATTCACCGTCACACTCTCCTGCACCTGCGAAACCTGTAATGCGGAATCGAGCCGCACGGTCGTGTTCTGCGCGATCGAGAGATTTTCCACCACCCGGGTCGAGAACGCGGGCGCCGTGAACGTCACTCGGTACGTTCCTACCTGCAAGTCGTTAAAAGAGTATGCTCCGCGTTCGTCTGTCTGGGCCGTCTTGAGAATCCCAGTCGCGGTGTTGAGCGCTTCGACCTTAGCTTTGGGTACCGCTCCGCCGGTCGCGTCCGTTACGATGCCTGTTAATGAGCCGTATAGAGTCTGCGCCGGCGCTGGAAGCGTAAGGACCACGCCCAGCGATATCACCGCCAGGCTACACGAAACTGTCCGCGTAAGCATAGTTCACCTCAGTTTAGAATCGACCGCTTGTTTGTGAAGTTGCCGCAATGGAGTGGTTTGTTTGCGAGGGCCGGTATTTTTTGGCCAGCAAGGCTTTTGATTTTCCACTGGCGCCGGTATGCCAACGCCAGGATCCTAGCAGCCCGTGGCAGAAATGGGGCAAATTCGGAGACGGGAAAACCGCCTCAATCAAATCAATGACTTAGGCGCGTCATTATGTCGCATTTTGACTTCCACCACGGGCTGCTAGGAGCCCGTGGGAACCTTAGCAGGGCAGGCCAAGCCGGATTCGTTCCAGCGCACTCGCCGCAAGGCGGCCGATATCGTCTGGATAGATATCGTCTGGATAGCGGTCCACCACCGAAATCAATAACCTGGCCTCTCCTTGAATTGCCACCTCCGACGCCTGGATTGCCTGTGCAATTTGCCGGCAACCGGGCAGTCGTCCAGGTGAGACTCGAGACGGCCACGCTCTGCCGCGGGTAAGGCGCCGTCCAGGAAGTCGAGCCATTCTTCGTGAGTGAACCCGTGCTCCATTGTCACTCTCCTCAGGTCATTTGCCGTTCATCCATTTGGCGAGTTTCTTCTTCGCATCAAACAGTTTCCACTGCACGGTGCCCAGCGGCATCTCCAGCACCTGCCCGATCTCGCGGTACTCGAGTCCATCCAGATACCGGAGTTCCAGGATCTGGCGCGAAACCGGGTCCAGCATCGCCAGCGACTGATGCAGGACCGATCTTGACAGTGGGTCGAACGCCGCGGCATACAGAGGATCGCTCAAGCCCTCCAGTTCCACCGGCTCCGTGCTACGCCCTTCGTGCCTCAGATACATCAGGTGCTTATTGCGCCCAACCCCATAAAGCCACCCACGGAAGCTATGGGCGTCGCGAATTGTGCCGGACTGACGGTAAGCGGTCAGCATCACCTCCTGGGTCAAGTCCTCGGCAAGAGCCTTCTCGCAGCCGCGCAATGCAAAATAGCGCAGCATTCGCGGCGCAAAACAGTGGAACAAAGGCGTGAACGTCACCTCCGAGGGTTTGCGCAGAAATATCTCAACCGCCTGTTGCTCCAGAGAGACGGTGTCCGGCGCCATGGCTGCTGTGGATTCAGTGCGCATCGATCCAATAGCATATGTCGGAATCGCTCTCCATCCAAGTAGTTGCTTCGCGAATGGCCGGCATGCAGTGAATTCCAGAGTTGTTGTGACGCGCCGTCCAGTAAAGATCCGGCGAGAACGGCCGATTGATAAAACAGGATGCGCCCGCGCCTGTTCGCTTTGCTGATGCTCGCCTGTTTCGGGTTCGGCCAGATGTCGCAGCAACTGCCGTCTTGGCTCGTGCCCTATCCGGGTTCAAACCCGAAAACCGAGGTCTCGCAGAGCCTTATCGAGTCTTCGTATAGCACGGAAGCGTCGATCCAGCAGGTACTCGCGCATTTTAGGAACGCATTCGAGGGGATGGGCGTGGCATTTCTGCCGAGCTCGGACGGGATCGGGACTGCGATACGCGCCAGCGCGCCGGAATGCGACCTTTTAATCAAGCTGCGCGAGGTCTCCGCAGGCACAACGGTCCGCGTGAGTTGTTCGGCGAAGTTTTCCACTGCGGCGCGTACCGGGGCCTCCATGACACCAGAGGTGCGGATCGTGGGGCCGGGTCCGTCGCCACGCGGTGCATACCCGCTCCGCCGCCCGGGGTTTCCGCAGGAAATCGAACGAAATGGCGACGAGCACACTCGCCGCGTCCTCGCTGACGCGGAGGCTGCCCATCAACGCCGAATCGCCGACATGGGACGTTACGACCAACCGGTGCCAGCGAGCGCTATCCCCCGCGGTTCGTTCTACAAGAATGACGCTCCCCCGCTCGAGTGGCCGTCATGGCTGGTTCAGGAGGGTTCGGACCTGCCACCCAAGCCGGTTCTCGGCACAGCTGATGGCAAGCGCCATCTCGAGTGCCGCTACCGGACCACACTCCCGATGACGCAGCTGTACCAGTTCTACGAGGCATTGTTCAAATCGAACGGTCTTCGGGTCGGGACCGCACGGCTTGGAACCGGTGAGACGCTCGGTCATATCGTGCAGAATGCGTCGGGCTATGTCGAAGGCTACCGCTCGGAGGACGGGACCGTAAACGGGCCGAGCACGCACATGAAGGCTTCGTTTCGACGAAACTATCTGAATGAGCCGATCACAGTGACGCTGCGCGTTGCAGTCGCGGGCAGCTTCGGACACCGTTAGCGTTCCCGAAGCCGCGTGACGTATGTATCCCGCGGAGCACCCAGTCTGACTGCACGATTCCTTAGTTTGTGCGCCGCGTGCGAGCTTAAACCCGAACCGAGTACTACGTAATATGGACCGTCGCGGCCCGGCGGCGGGTAGACGTGCCCTTCCAGGTTCGCCGAGCGCTGGTGCAGGCGCTCCAGTCGTTTTTGCGCGGGTTCAAATTTCGCGTAGGTCGCTGCAATCACTGCCCACGAGTTTGCTCGATTGGCGCGGACCGGCGCCGCACGTTCCGCCGACTCCGAGGTGGCCGTCGGCTGCCGCGTCTGTTGGACGATCGACGGCGTCGGCTTCTCCACCATGGGGAGCGGTTGCTGTCGCGCCATCGGCGTTGCCGCACTTTCGGGAGCCGCAGGCTTCCGGCTCGCCAGGAAAGCCACAGCGCACAGGCACGCGGCGGCGAGCGCGAATACCGGCCAGCGCTGACGGAGCAGGCCGATCGGCGAGAACTCTGAGGTATCCACCGCGGTCGATCCATCCTGCGCTGCTGTTGGGCTTTCGCCTTCCGTAATTGTCTGCACCACGCGTGATGCCGTGCATCCGTTAGTGGGGCTCTGAAAGCAACAGATTGCGGCCTGCCGCAGGGGAACGGGGAGGTGGTTGATTGCGGTCTCAGAAGTGTCGCCGGTCATCATCTCGGTGATCGTTGCGCCGAGATCGCGCAGATCGTTGGTTCGTGTCGCCTCGTCCGCAACCGCCAGCGTGTCGGCACTTAGCTTGAACGTGCCGCTGGCGACGAGGATATTTGCTGGCCGGACGCCACCGTGGCGCAGGCCACGGCTATGCAAGTACTCGAGAGCGCCCGCCGTGAAGCGAACGATGTTCTTCGCCTCTTCTAAATCGATGCCGCGCCTAGATGCAATTTCGCTCACGTCGTCGTCCGGCATCTCCATCGCCGCATAAACGAAATCGGTCTCGTTGAGGACAGCCGTACCCGTATCGTGTACTCGCAGGAGGTGTGATCCCTCCAATCGCTGTGCCGCCTTCCAACTTCGCAGTGCTTCCACTGCTTCGGGTCGACCACTCGGGATGAGTTGGACTAGAACGGTAGTCCCGCGCGAATCCGCGCCTACGTAACAGGCAGAGGGACCTCTCAGCCCGAGAAATGAATCAAGGTTCCATTTCTCGAGAACGTGGCCCTGATATTCGGTCCAGGATAATGACACCTCTCTAGCGTACCGTCGAGGATTGTTGCGCCGGTGTTGAACTAGGTGACACCGACGTTAGTCATGTGGACACGCGATCCCGACTGACAATCCCTGTCCTCGGAACCGATTCAGGGGTCGGTCTTTCGCCGGTTCACAGATACGTTCGAAGGCGGAAAGGAGGCGATAGGTCGGCTGCGCGGTGAAATGACGCGCGTGCGCTTCATTGGTGCGGCGTCGCCCGGCGAGTCGCAGGGCGATATCCACTTTGGCGAGCGGGCACGACTTCACCAGCGTCTCCCGCCGGGCGATAGTTCAGCATTTGCGCGAGTCTTCGAAGCGAAGTCGCCTGGTTCGCAGCGACCAGGTAACTCCGTTTGCCCGCCGCCGCGACAACTAAGACCGCAAAGATGACCTTCTGTTTTGACTTGGCCGCAGGATCGGCTACGATCAGAAGACCGGAGCGTTGGGCGGCATCGCCATCGCCCGTAACGCGATGTCCCAATTGCCGACACGGTCCTCGACCGGCGAATTTACCGCGACAATATCCCACTTGAGGTCGCCCGCGGCTAATCCGGCGCCACGCGGGACGGCATTCAGTCTCCCGATACCACGTTTTCGAATCTCTAACTTTTTCGGAAAGCCCCAGAGTATTAACTGCACATTACTCGGGCCAGCGCGGCGGGGTCCGGAATAACAGAACAGGCTCGACGTGTCATAAAGACACTGCCCGCTAGCGACACCAAATGGCTGTACAGGATCTGCTCCGTTCCACGAAACCCAGATATCTTTCTCATCAGCTGACCGGGTCAAACGCAAGAGGGCACGGAACACCTGTGGTCCTGTCACCCACCCGTTGATTTCTGAAGCCTCAGTCGGCGTCGAAGCAGATCCACGAGGCAAGTGCCCGACAACCAGGAAAGTAGAGTTTCCATTGCTATCGGTGATCATTATAGTCACGCTCATTAAGCCTCCCAGTGAACGTCGCGATCGTGAGTCAAACTGAACACGTGATCGCGCGCTCGCAATTTCGAGCACTAGTTAGTGGGTTTGAGCCACGCAGCGTTTCACCGCGTTAAGCAGTGAATTTCGAGCGTGCGACAGGCCATCCGGGGGGCTCGGGAAGAATTGAATGGATGGTGGGCGGTGCGGGACTCGAAACCGCGACCTCCTGCCTGTAAGTTGGATAGCGGGCTGTTTCTGATGCTTACGAGGTGATACCGACAGCCCGCATCCCCTTTTCAGTAAGTACCTTCGAATGCTCGGTTCGCTGTGGGTCGTACTCTGTATCACTAGGAGCCTGTCCGAGTATTCCGCAAGTTCGCAGGTACGAACAGAACAAAACCGGTACATAATGTTCCATGCCGAAGGGCTACCGACCGTACCTGCCTGAGCAAGATCTGTTGCTGCCGCCGAGCCTGCGCGAATGGCTGTCGGAAGAGCATCTGGTGTACTTCGTGAGCGACGTGGTGGATGAACTGGATTTGTCCGCGATCCACGCCGTGTACGGAGAGGAGAAGCGAGGGCAACCGCCGTACGACCCACGTCTGATGACGAAGCTGTTGGTGTACGGGTACTGCACGGGGGTATTCAGTTCGCGGCGAATTCAGAAGAGGTTGCAGGAAGACATCGCGTTCAAAGTACTGGCGGCCGGGAATGAGCCGGACTTCCGTACGATTTCAGACTTTCGCAAGATCCATATCGGGACGCTGCAGGGGTTGTTCGAGCAGGTGCTGGAGATGGCGTTGGAAGTGGGGGCGGTGAAAGTGGGGCGGGTCGCCTTGGACGGGACCAAGGTGAAAGCCAACGCCAGCAAGCACAAGGCGATGAGTTACGGGCGGATGAGGGAGAAGCAAAAGCAACTGCGAGAGGAAGTGAAGATATTGCTGGAGCAGGCCGAGGCCGCCGATGAGGAAGAAGATCGGCAGCACGGCAACCAGCGGGGCGATGAGTTGCCGGAGGAGTTGCGGCGGCGGGAGAGCCGGCTGGCCCAGATCAAACAGGCCAAGAAGGTGGTCGAGCAGAGGGCGCGGGAAAAAGCGGCGGCTGAGGGCAAGAGCGCCGCCGAGGCCAAACGGGCCAAGCCGGATGACAAAGATCAATACAACTTCACGGACCCGGAGTCGCGGATTATGAAGAGCGCCGACGGGTTTGTGCAGGGCTACAATGCGCAGGCGGCAGTGGAACCGGAGATGCTGTTGATCGTCGGGCAGTCGGTGAGCGAAGCGGCCAATGATAAAAAGCAATTGGAGCCGATGGTGGAACTGATCGAGCAACAGTCGGGGCAGCGTCCGGAAGCGATTCTGGCCGACAGCGGGTATTGTTCAGAAGAGAACTTGGCGCTGTTGGAATCGGCGGCACGACCGGAGCGCAAGATCGAGGGGTTTATCGCGACGGGCAAGCAGAAGCATGGCGAGCATCGATTGGCCTGCAAGCGCGGTCCGTTGCCCGCGGGTGCGACCAGGGTGGATCGGATGAAGCGGAAGCTACAGACCAAGGTGGGCAAGGTGATCTACGCGGCGCGTAAGTGCATCGTCGAACCGGTGTTCGGGCAGATCAAACAAGCGCGCGGGTTCCGTCAATTCTTGCTACGCGGAAAAGAGAAAATACAAGGGGAGTGGGCGCTGGTGTGTCTGACACACAACATTCTACGACTCTATGCGGGGCAGCACCCCTGCTGAGAGCCGCTAGCGAATGTTTTCTGTTCAAAATGGCAGTCCGCAGCACTCCTGGCGCGATTTCGGCCAACGCTACGCCCGGACTGGTTGTTCCTCGAAGATTTCGTGCTACGTAGTAGGTGGCGCTCTCCAGTTATTGGAGCGCATTTCTCGGACGGGCTCCTAGTATTACTGTGTTATAAAATACTGAGGCGCAAGCGTTTAACGCTCCGCTATATTCTGAGAGGGAGATGGGTACCCCTTCCTCCGCGTTCGGACAGTGTGCCGAGGAGATTCACCGCCTTGTGTCTGCCGCGGCGGTACAACATCGGCCGATCACGGCTCGGTACGAGGGCACGCGAAGGCTATTGTGCCCTCATGTGCTGGGCTACAACCAACCCGGTGAGTGGCGGGTGTTCTGCTTTCAATATGGGGGAGAAACCAAGGACGGACCATTGCCGGCCAACGGTGCTGGTATCTGGCGATGCCTGGCGCTGGAAACTCTCGTTCGTGGAAGTGTTGGAGGCTCCCTGGCACACCGAACCTCATGCTCCTCAACGTTGTGTAGGGCACGTCGAGTTAGACGCCGACGACTATCCCGGCGGCGATCCGCAGAACGGACAGTGAGGTAGTTGCTGCACCAGTTGGCGCGCGATCACGATGTGGAGCGTGGCGATCGAGCGCGGATTATGTCGTTCGGGGCGGACTCGGCGATCCTCTCGGGCGGAAGTCCGGCGGCAAGTCCGGGGCTGATAGTCCAACATGGCCAGCGCGGACGGAGGGGGAAAAACGGTTCCGCTCGCTGATCAGGAACCCATAAGCGGCGATGCACAACGTGGCGTGATGGTGAAATCCGCGCCAACTCCGTCCTTCATAGTGGCCCAACCCCAACTCTTGCTTCAGTTCTTCATAGTCACGCTCGATGATCCAGCGGTGCTTGGCGATCTTTACCAGAGACTTCCGCGAGGTCTTCTCCGGCAACGTGGATAGCCAGTATTTCGTCGGCTCCGATTCTTTCTTGGGCCATTCGATCAAAAGCCATTCTTCCGGGCGCGGCGCCGTTCGCTTTTCATCGCGGTGTGCCGGACGCACCCGGACGGCGGCGAAACGAGAGCGCAAAGCCTCTTGACTGCCGGGACGCCAAGCAATGTCCTTCCAAGCCGAAGACGGTAAACCGAGGGCCAGCTGCTTCACCGAAACAGGCTGATGATTAGCGTCGCGTTGCAGGCGCTTGGGTGTGGCTCCACGGCCCGGCTTTCGCGGCGGAGCCGGCAAAGGCTGTTCTCCCGGCTCCCAGACGGTTGTCGAAGACTCGATGCCCACCACATAGGTCAGCCCGAGCTGGGTGAGGGCGGTGCGAAAGGGTGTGCCGTTTCCATAACCGGCATCTGCCAGTACCACGCCTACGGCAATCTCCTGCTCCAGCGCCTTGCGGATCTGTTGGAGTGCAATCTCCGGTTTGGTCTGAAACTCTATCCCTTCCGGAACCCCCGCCAGTTGGCGCCGCTCCGAATCCTGGCACCATACCTCCGGTAGATAGAGCCGCCAAGCGACAGGCAGACTTGCACTCCAGGTACTCACCGACAAACTCACAGCGGCCTGGCAGTTATCGTGTTTGCCGATTTGACCGCAGTACTGCCGAGCTACCCCTACGGAATGCTTTCCCTGCTTGGGAAAACCCGTATCATCCACAATCCACGCCACTACCGGACCCTGTTTTTGCATGGTGGGAAGCACATACCGCCGCACCTCGGCCAGCATCTCCTCGTCGTTCCAGGGTGCGTCCGCCACCAGGTGATGGAGCGACTGATGCATGCGACGACAATCGTTGGGAGCCAAGCGGGCAGCCATTGGCTCGACGCTCTTGCGCTCACCAGGCAATAACAACCCCTTGCAGTAATTCTTCAGGGGAGTGTCCCGGTCGGCGTGCCCCGCGGCGTTAGCCAGGCCCTCGATATATGCCGCGAAGCGCCTCTGTTGGGGGCCTGGCGAAGAGAGGCGTGATCCCTCGAAAACAATTCTACATCAAATTGTTCGTTTTTAACACAGTAATACTAGGTCTGTGACCGCATGAAACATTCCGATGCTGAATTGTTTTGGCTCATACTGAAGGCATGGGTCATCCGGCGCTGAGAATCCGTGTGAAGCCTAAAGACCAGAATGATTTGGTGCAGTTGTGGCGCGGTGGCGTTCATCAGGTCAGCGTTGTGCTGCGGTCCCTGGCGCTGCTTCAGTCGGCCAAAGTCGCCAGTGCTCCTGCCATTTCCGAAGTGATCCCGCTCACGCCACAAGCGATTCGCAGAATCGGCCATCGGTTCCAGGCCGGCGGCTTGAAGGCAGCACTTTATGACAAGCACAGGCCCGGTGCGGCGGTGGTGCTGGACGCCAGTCAAAGCAGCGAATCATTGCCATGGTTTGCAGCACCCCACCAGAAGGCCGCGCCCGCTGGACTGTCCGCCTGGTGGCGGCGGAGGCCGTCAAGCGAAAGTTGGTCGCCCGTGTGGGCAGGGAATCCATCCGAATACTTCTTCTCCACCACGACCTCAAGCCGTGGCGGGAAAAAAATGTGGTGGTGCGCCGGAACTGATGACGACTGCATCGCCCAGATGGAAGACGTCTTGGAAGCCTGGACCAGTAATCTGTTTAGATGAGAAGCGAGTCACTCTGCATGCCGATATTCGTCGGCCGTGGCCTGCGAAACCAGGACGGGTGGAGCGGCGCCGGATAACGAGTATGAACGGTGCGGGACAGCAAATGTATTCTGCGCTGTGGAGCCCAAGGGGCCGGCATTTCACCTTCCCTACACCGACTCGATCCGGTTTGAAGTCGCGCAAGTGATCGCCCAATTGCTCGTTCAATACCCCTGCGCAAAAGCGATCCATCTGGTGATGGATAATCTCAGCAGCCACACTCGCAAGTGCCTCACCGATCTCTACGGGCCAGAGCTGGGAGGCGACATTTGGGACTGCTTCACCGTGCATTACACACCTACTCACAGCAGTTGGCTCAATCAGGCGGAGATCGAAATCAGCCTCCTGTCGCGGCAATGCCTGGGGACCCGAAGAATGCCGAATTTGAAGATGCTCCGCCGTGAGAGCCGCGCTTGGACTCGTCGGATTAACCGCGATCGGGTCAAAATCAATTGGCAGTTCGATCGCCGATCCGCCCGCCGAAGATTCCGCTATAAAACGAACTCTATCAACCGGTCGAAGACCTAGAGGCAAAATCTCGGAGGTTTACATGTCACTTAAGACGGTTGATCTGTATCTCGTTTAGGCTCCGGGCACTCAATGCATCGATGCCAGAGGCACTCAAAATCCGGACGACTATCTGCACAACATGCTTGAAGCTTTGCCTGGTAGCGCTCCTATCAAAAAGGTTAAGGACTTGATCTTTCGGGTTCACATGGAGTTCTTCAGGCGTCACCGGCCAATCCGCAATCTCGTGTTTGCAGGCCACGGAAGCGATGGGTCTTTTCACATCGGAGAGTCACTGTTCACCGCGGACCTTGATAAGCGGACCAAAGATTACATCAATCAACTCATTGCCCTACGTCCCGTGTTCGCGCCCGACGCTCGCTTTTATGCAAGGTCGGTCGCTGCCAGCGAATGTTGTGGTCCATTTTTGTAGCTTTGGGTGTAAGCGTCTCGTAAACCACCATGGCAGACGACTGGCGGCCCGAGGATGGCAGGGTGCTTTCAGGCTTGAGGGGCGGTTGCGAGGGTCTTCCAGTTGTGCGGAAGCAACTCCTCAATCCGGCTGATGGGGTGGGTGGCAATGTGGGTTAGCACGTCTCGGAACCAGGCGAACGGTTCGACCGCATTCCGTTTGCACATCGCGACGAAGCTCAACAGGACGGCGGCCGTCCTGCCGCCGTTGTCGCTGCCGAAAAACGTCCAGTTCCCGCGGCCAATGGCAATGTCCCGATTCGCTCGCTCGGTAGCGCCATTGTCGATCTCCAGATCGCCGTCTTCCAGATAGCGCGTCAGCGCTTCCCATTGATTCAGCGCGTACCGCACCGCCCGTGCGACCGGGCTCTTCGGCAGCACTTCTTCGCGGATCTTGAGCAGATACTGATGCAGCTTCTTCATCACTGGAGCCGACAACCGCTGGCGCAGTTCGAGCCTTTCCTCACCGCTGAGCCCTTTGGCACGATCCTCGACCGCATACAACCGGGCGATCAGATGCAGCGCCGGTCCCATGCGCTCCTGATCCGAGTCCAGTGCCTTGAACACATACCTACGTGCGTGCATCCAACACCCCACCTCGGTCAGCCCGCGCGCGGGTTTGAAGAAGGCATCGTAGACCGAATAGGCATCGGCCTGCAGGTACCCGGTATATCCTTCCAGAAATTTAGCCGGTCCATCCCGCCCTCGCGTGGCCGTGTAGTCGTAGACCACTACCGGATGGTAGGTATCTCCCACATAAGGCCAGATGCGGCCGGTTCGTGCAAACGACAGTTTGGGATCCAGCACCTTCACTCCGGTGTCGTCGGTACCAATCACCTTGGATTCAAATAAGACTTTCTTGGCAGCCTGATACAGAGGCTCGAGCAATCCGGCCGCCGCCGGCATCCAACCGCCCATCGTCTTGCGCGAGATCTCCACCCCATGGCGTTCGAAGATCTTCTCCTGCCGGTGCAGCGGCAGATGATCCGCGAATTTCGATACGATCACCTGGGCTAACACGCTGGCTCCGGCCGTGCTCTTCTCGATCGGCTGCGCGGGCTTTTCCGCCGTCTTCACCGTGCAATCGCAGGCGTACTTCAGCCGCACATCCTCGACCACCTTCATCACGGCGGGGATGAACTCATAGCGTTCGCTGGTCTCTTCGCCGAGCAGGTGCAGATCCTTGCCGCAGCCGTTGCAGTGCTTCTCCGATTCCGCCAGATCGTGTACCACCCGCTCCCGGACCAGATGCCGTGCCAGCGGCTGCCGTCCACTCCGTTTCTTGGTCTGCGATTCCTCGGGCTTCTGTTCTCCTTCGACCGCCCGCTCGGCGTCTGGCTCTGCCTCTAGTTCTGGCTCGGGGTCCTCCGGATGACCGGCTGTCCACAGCGTCTCGAACAAAGCCAGTTGCTCTTTCGAGAGCTGCTCACTCTTGCGGTTGCGCTGCGCTTCCAGGAGTTCGCGCAGTAAGCTCCGGTACTTGTCTTTTTCCGTCGTTTCGTGCTTCAGACGCTCGCACAGCTCGACGACGATCTTATGCAGCAGATCGACGTCTTTCGGCAAATGGTTGGGATCGAGGGCCAGCACCAGTGTGCTATCAGCATAAACGGAACGAGGTCCGTTTCCAAGTAACAACAGACGAGTATCGAAATGTTTTTATGCGATCGCGCGCCGATATCGCTTGCGCCGTACCGCGCTGCTCAGATCGATGCCGCTCAGCAGCGCCCCCAGTTCCTCAACCGTGAGCTCAAAGCGGGTCGAGCCGGGTTCTCCAGAGGGGATCGCGTAACTGCCCGCTTCCAGCCGTTTCGCCCAGATTGCAAACCCGTCCCGGTCCCAGTACAGGATTTTCAGGCGATCTTTTCGCCGGTTGGCGAACAGGTAAAGATGGCCGGCGAAGGCATCCCAATCCAGATGATCTCTCACCAGCGCGTGCAGACCATCAAAACTCCGGCGCATGTCGCACGGGCTTAGGCACAGATACACCCGAACGCTGGCCGGCAGGTGAATCATCCCCGCACGGCCCCCAAAACCATTCGAAGCGTCGCCGCGTCTACCTGGTTGCCGATACGCAGCCGCTCCCCACTCCTGAGTACCAGTTCCAATGCGGATGCAGTCCCACTTTCCGCCGGCTTGGTCTCGAGCAACGCAAATTGCACGGTATCGCTCTTCCGCAGCCGTTTCCGCCAATAGTAAAACGAAGCCTCTCCGAGCCGGCGCTCACGGCAGAACGACCGGATGTCTTGCCCGCTGGCCTCTCGCTCCGCGATCAGTTTGCCCCAATACTTCGCCTTGGTTTCCGACACCCCTCAAATATGCCGCTCCTCCCGTCTCCACCGGAAGGGCGGTTCACCAGACGCTTACCTTTGGGTGGCATACCGGTTCATGCCTACGAGAATTTCGTGTATGCGACCGACTATCTGTTGTTCCAGAGCATCGATGACAAAACTGGCGACAACAACAATGAGTTCATCTGCTGGCCGAACGGATGCAAGGTTATCGCGCCCGGTGTACACCGAAATAGGACTTGGCAGCCCACAGTCGAGGAATTACTGGACCGCTAAGTACGTTACAAAACGAGAAATGCGGTGTGGGTCATCAAAACTGCGTCGGTGTAACCCCGCCTTGCGATCACGTCGATCGCACGGGCCAAGCGGCGGCGTTGATAACGGACGGAAGATCCGCCCTATGCAGGAGTTGATTGTTCTCCGAATACCGGGCGCACAGAACTCACGGGTAGCTGAAGACGAACACCGCGCCACCCTCCGTCCTCCGTTCGTCACGCTGCTGTTGACCAGGTGTATCGGTGATGCAGCTCGCCTATCCGCAGCAAGGCCTGCACGCGGTTCGACAAAGACGGCCGCGATTCGACCAGACGCACTGCCCGCGTCTCCTTCTTTAAGCCCGATGTGCGTTCGGTCCTCGTGATAAAAGCGGATGCAGTCCTGGCCGAGGCGTAACAGATGTCTTTCGTTTAGCGGGATGACGTGATCCAGCATCTCTCGGCGAATGCTGCCCACTGATCTTTCCGCTACTCCGCCTTGCCAGGGACTCCGGACGCTGGTCCGAACCGTTTTGATTCCGCTGGCCTTCAAGAACGTGCGCACTTCGCGGCCGAACTTCCGGTCGCGGTCGAACAGGTGTAGCGGTCTGGACGTGGTAACGGCAGCGCCTCGCGCAACTGCTGTAGAATCCATTCGCTGGTGGGATGTGCCGTGGTGTTGAAATGGAGAATGCGGCGCCGATCATGCTCGATGACGAAGAAGGCCGATCCGCCGAGAACGGAATCGCCAGAACCGTCTAAATCCGGCGCGGTGCCACGAGACAACGGTTTTCGCCTTGACGATAATGAGTGCGCTGGCCCACCCGGTTCACACACGACGGAGTGCGATCCAGAACCAACGGTCAACGCCGCGCAGTCGGGGCCGGGCTTGTTTCCGTTTGAACACAACCAGTTGCTGACGAAGAGCGGCGGCCTCCAGCAAGGCGGTGGCGAGTCACAAAAGAACGCCCCCAGGTAGATGAATGCCGCGAGAACGAGCGCCATCATCCTTCTGATATTATGCGGTACAACATCGACAGCACCTCCTCCAAAGTTGTTGATTCCATTCGTAAACGAAGTTCTGATGATCGACAGGCTTCCGCGAGAAGGTCGATCGCGGAGGATCTCGGTGACCAAATCACCCTACGCAACCCGAACGTGCAGCCCTCGATCAAGATCCCGGTTGCCTACCGCTTCAATATCCGCGTCAATCGCGACATCTTGTTTGACGGGCCGTACGAATCCGATAGCCCGCAGATTCAACCTCAGTAGTCCGGCATCGGGCCATCGCGGGTGTGTTTTGCTTCGGAAAACCCGAGCCGCTTTCCGGTTCCGAATGGTGATCAACTTGCCGTTTGCCGCCAATCCCGGACTTTTGGAAATCGAGCAGCAAGATCGAGCGGCTCCTCGCCGGACACTGTCGACTTAGCAATTTCGTCTTGAGCGGCGCGCTTTCGTCGGCCATGAGGGCGTATGCCGGCTATGCCCACAAGCGCCCGAAATCGAAATGCACCCGCATACCCAACACTGGTCCTCTATTCGATGTGCAGTTCAATTTACTAGGACGGTCAGCGGCGCCGCTCCCTCGGCCGGGAGCGAATTGATCAAAAAACGCTTGCCGTCTGGCGAAACCGCGTATTGAAACAAAACGATGCGCGGTGCGAT
Source organism: uncultured Acidobacteriota bacterium (assembly GCA_963720745.1). Taxonomy (GTDB): domain Bacteria; phylum Acidobacteriota; class Terriglobia; order Bryobacterales; family Bryobacteraceae; genus TMP-7. Next base: position 863,941 of record CAVRGO010000001.1, on the reverse strand, counting down.
GATTCGAGTTTGGAACAAAGCGTGGGGGACTCCGGCCGCCACTTTGCCATTCGTGGTGTTGATCGAGATCGCCATCAATTTCTTATCAGGGTCGATGTAAAAGAGTTCCTTGCCATCTCCACGCCAACGTGCTTGAGCGCCGCCCCCGTTAGAAACCTGAACGCGACCACCGCGACCAGGGAAGGGCGCAACAAATACCTCGCTAGAGAAATAGCTGTTTGAGGACAACCCGGGCGCGCTAAATGCTACCCATTTGGCGTCCGGCGAGAATTGGGCTTCTGCGCCGCTCTGCGCATAAACAGTATGAGAATGATCTCGAAAATCAAAGGTCGCCAGTTCCAGTCCGCGAGCCGCTACAAAATTCATGTAGATTAAATAGCGTCCATTACTGGACCAATCATTCACTAAGAAGGATGTCTGGCCGCCATCAAGCGGCTCAGCATCTCTGGAACTGTCGCTAGGAACCACAAAGATTGCATTGTTATGGGTATAGGCGACGAGGTTCGCGCCCGGCGAGAAAACCGGGTACAAGTCGGAGCTCCCGTTCGAAAGACGAGTACTCGTACCGCGTACGAAGTCATAAAGCCGGATGACATGTTTTCCGTTGCGCTCGTCATCGGAGGACACGACCAGCAGAGTTCCATTCCGTGAAAGGGAAGGCGCGCTATAACCAATCGTCGGGATTGAGTCCAGCTGTTTACCTTCTCTGTCGAACCACGAGAGCCGGGAATTGTTGTCTGCGGCCGATCTGAATACTACCGCTCCATTCTCAGACACCGAAAATCCCGCACGGAAAAAGGCGCCGTCCGGCTCCAGTTCCTGACGCACGATCAACTCGGGCGCGCCGGTGACCTCCATTCGTTTGGTATCGAAAGGCTGTGCCATCAAATCGTGATCGCGCACAAAGAAAATACGTCCCGAGCCGAATTGGACATTGTTCGCCATCTCGGCGCTAATGCTCTTGCTTGCCGTCGAGCTGAGAGAGCCGACACGAATACGGTCGGACGGCCCCGGCTCCCCGGACTGTCCTGGACCTGAATTATTAAAAAAATACAGGAAATGATCTCCGTCGGGAAGAAAGAAGGGCCAGCGAAGTGCCTCGTTACCCGCAATCTTCGTAACTGACTCGGGCGAGCCGCCGGACGCGCGCACCTTGTAGATTGGTCCTCCATCTGCGGGAACGAAAAGGATAACTCCTTGGTCATTCCATGTCGCGCCAAAAACCGACGGAGACTCACATACGATCTGGACAGCGCCGCTGCCCGGATCGACGGTTTTAAGTCGGCCTTCAGCGAAGAACCCGATCTGGCGGCTATCCGCGGACCAGAACGGGTACATTGCTCTCTCGGTGCCGGTTAATTGCTGTGCCGTCCTGGCCGCCAAGGACCGAATCCACAAGCTTGTCTTGCCATCGAGCCCGCCAGCAACAAAGGCCAGCCGTTTTCCATCGGGTGAAATGGCGAAATCATGCGCGACAAAGGAGGTAGCTGGCGGCGGCAACAGAGAAAGGCGCACTGAGTGACGCGGGAGAGGTCGTGTGCCTCCTGCCCGGTAAGCGCCGCCGGCTAAGAGTATCGCCATTGCTGCGGCAGCGATCCATTTCAGCCAGATGCCGCGCTTTGGAGTGACCGGCGGCAGGCCCACGCCCCCGTCCGAAACTGCAAGCAGCGCAAATCCTACATCGGCAGCAGATTGAAATCTACGCGCCGGATCCTTTTCCAAACAGCGATGCACGATTCGTTGTTGTGGGGATGAAACGGAGGATGGCAATTCTGCGGGATCATTCTTCAGGTTGTCATTAATTAGCTCAACAGCGGAATTGCCGTTGAATGCGCGGTTTCCCGAAACCATTTCATAAAGGATCACGCCCAGGCCGAAAATGTCCGATCGCGGATCGGCCGGCTTTCCGGAAATCTGCTCGGGCGCAATGTAGCCCGGAGTGCCCATGATCAAGCCCGGCGCGGTAACCCCTGCTCTCAGAATTCCGCTTGCGCCAGAGATGGCATCACTGCTCTTCGCCAATCCGAAATCCAGGATCTTCGCCCGGCCTTCCGGCGTGAGCATCACATTTCCGGGATTCAAGTCGCGATGAACGATACCGGCCGCGTGCGCCGCCGCGAGTCCGTCCGCGATTTGTATCGCGATCTCGATGGCCTGTCGCACTGGCAGAGCCCCGCGTTCGATTAGCTGACGAAGTGGATGGCCGCGGACAAGCTCGAAGGCGATCCAATAAATTCCATCATTGTGCCCGACTTGGTAAACCTGGACAATGTTTGGATGGCTCAGTGCGCTTGCAGCAATCGCTTCGCGCTCGAAGCGCGCCACGCTTGCGAGGTCACACGGAAAATCTGTAGGCAGGACCTTGAGAGCAACATTACGCTTCAGGCGCAAATCTAGCCCTCGATAGACATCGCCCATGCCGCCTTCCCCGATCAGTTCCAAAACTTCGAAGTGGTCGAGCTTGTACCCGCGCTGCAGCTTGGGACGCTGCCCCGCGGACCGCACGGGCGGATCTTCCAGAAAACTGTTAGCCGTGTCAGCGGAATTCAAGAGCGACAAGACTTCACGGCGGAGTTCGGCATCGTCCGGACAAGCTTCCTCTAAGAATCGGGTGCGCACTTCAGGCGCTTGCAGCATTGCAGCGTCAAACAAATCCTCGATGCGCTTCCAAGTCTTAGGGATCAAGAGGCACCTGGTCTCTCTCACGGACGGCGATTTCGCGCTTCAGCCAGGCTTTGGCGAGTTTCCAGTCACGCACAACCGTATTAGAGTGAACCTGAAGCGCTTCGGCGACTTCCTCAACGCTCATACCGCCGAAATATCGCAGCTCCACCACTTTCGCTTTTCGAGCACTACTCTCTGCCAGCCGCGAAAGCGCCTCGTCTAAAGCAACCAGGTCGCTTGATTTCTGAGGCGAAAAGATGAAAGCCTCGTCTAACGGCACTTTACGGATCCCGCCGCCTCGTTTTCCCCGGCACACACCTCGGGCGTGGTCCACCAGGATATGGCGCATCACTTGCGCGGCCAAAGCCAAAAATTGCGCTCGCTGCTCGGATCTGATTTCTCTCTCGTCCACCAATCGGAGGTAAGCCTCGTTGATCAGTGCGGTGGTCTGCAGCGTGTGCCCGTCCCGCTCCAAACGCATGTAGCGGCGGGCTATGTGCCGGAGTTCCGTATCCAAAAGTAGAATGAGACTGTCCAGGCAATTCCGATCGCCGCCTGACCACCCAAGCAGGAGATCTGCCACCGGCTCTGACGCCTCGTTCGGCATTACACTTCCATCGGATTAAAAGTGTAGCAGAATGCGAGCGACTCAGGGTGTCTGATTGCGCCCGCATTATGCGAGAGTTTACTTGCGGTGATTCACGTACTTAAACGTACTTACACGCCACCTCGAGGTCATTCCGAGGCGAGTCGCTTGCCTGTGAATTGAAAGCCTCCTGGATTGATGACGCAGTGTTCAGCCTGCAAATCACACGTAGACCCCACGGCGGTGCCGGCCAATTCATTCCGGCTTGTAAGGTGCATCTGAAGAATTAGCTTAGACAGCGCCACGCCTCTGCCTGCAGAATCCGATATGAACGCATAGAAGGCTGCGTTGAAGCGATTCGACTCCCCCTGCTTCCAGCTTCCATAGAATGGCGATGCCGGAGGCACCGAAGCAGTCGTTACAACGACCCCACCCGCTGTGAATGAGATCAGAGAATTGAAAGTACCCTGGCCGGTCACGTCTATTGCGAAGACCCAGGATCCCTCGATGGATGATGCTAGACCGCGTCGGGTGTCCCCCAACCGGGATAACCCTGATTGTTCGTCTTGAGCTTGGGCCATTGGGCTTATGCCCGCAACGAGAGCGAAGAGCGCTGGAGCCATCATCAGCCCCCGTGTTTTGCGTTTTTCATAAACTGTCATGCTTTGTTTCTCCTTTTCGAAATTGACCGTCGTCAGAATGCGCTTCGGCCCGACACGCTCGACACGTTGGCGTAGCCATCGAGAGCCGGAAGAATGGCAGCACCCATGTGAACTTGTGCATGTCTTCCTCCCCGAGGCTGGGAACCCGGGTTCCAGCTTTCCCGTTAAGAAGGGCGACAAAATGCGAATTCAAACACAACGGTCGTGCGAATTTTTTGTCAGCGTTATTGGTAACGCCATGGGTTACCCTCAAACCGAAGCGGCTGGACAAGGATTCGAGAGCTCTAGCCGAGGCTTTCACGCCGGACGGGCGCAGCGCAGAATTGCGACATTACTTCCCCACGGGTTCAGGCCTTAAAGCGCCAGGAGCTTGTCCCTCAAAGGTCATCTATTCGAATCACCCGAGAAGACACTTCTCGAAAGGGTCTCCTCTATTGGATTCTGCGGGTGTCGGGCCATCTGGACAGAATCGCCGTCCGCCAACCTCGGTCGCAGTCGCGAGGAGTGACCTCTACTCAGGCTAGGCTAAGAGAGCGCCACCACTCAGGCGCTCTACCCGCAGCAACGTGTTCAAGAAGCTGCCTATAGAATCGGGCCCTGTTGCACCAGCTGATACGATGGCGGTTGTGCGTCTGCAAGCTGAGATTCTGAACCAAATTGAAGAGGTCCGCGAGAAACATCGCCACCTTCGGTCGCGCTCTAAATGTGATGATTGCAGTGACCAGACGGACGTGGATGTCACCTGCCTTGCGACGTTGGCGTGCGACACGATCAATCGGTTCGCCCCCACCGGCAGCCAGTACCTCGAGTCAATGAAGTCGTTAGTGAATTCGCGCGGTGTTCACAACGCAACCATCATCCCGCATATTGTGGGTGTCCGTCGGGCACTTCGCGAAGCATATAGCTCAGGCTTTCTCAACCATTGAGGATATGGTTCATGCACCCGCGGAAACTGGCCACAAAGAATGAGATTGCTCCGGCGTCGCGGACGAATTCGTTACCCAGTTGCTCCGGCAAGGGGACGCGAAAGTGTTCAAGAAATACTCTCAAATGCAGCTGCAAGTGAAAAGGGAGGCACTGCACTGCAGAAGCTGAACCGGACCGCCAACGAAGGCCGGAAGGGTTTTGACACAGGCCGCCCTAACCAGAGGGGTTCTGACACAGTGAAGCCTGGAATCGGAAGATGACGATCGCCGAAGATCGAGCAAGGCCTTTAGAATCAGTGGGGATTTGGTGGGCGGTGCGGGACTCGAACCTGCGACCTCCTGCTTGTAAGGCAGGCGCTCTAACCAGCTGAGCTAACCGCCCGGAACTCCTTCATTCTACCTTGGAAGCCGATGCACTCGCCGCTCGAGATTTCGTCCTCTCAATCAACAGCGCCTGGCTGTTCATCACCCGTTTGTTCCCCGTCTTCTTCACACGCGTGTACGTGCCGTCGGGATTCATCTTGCGCTTCTTCACCGTATCTGCCAAATACGTGGACAGGATCTCGTCCTTCAGCCGCGCGACAATCTTGCTGTCCGCAATCGGGAAGATCACTTCCACTCGCCGGTTGAGATTCCGCGGCATCAAGTCGGCGCTGCCCACGTAGATCTCTTCGCTGCCGCCGTTGCGGAAGTAGTAAACGCGGCTGTGCTCCAGGAACCGGCCCACAATGCTCGAGACCTCGATATTGTCGCTGACTCCCGGTAGCCCCGGCCGCAGGCAGCACGTGCCCCTCACCAACAACTCAACCTTTACGCCGGCTTGCGACGCGCGATATAACGACCGTATCAGCGGCCCGTCCACTAGCGAGTTCATCTTGAAGATCAAATGTCCGCCCGCGCCTCTCGTCTGGTGCTCGATCTCACGTTCGATCAGTTCGTGAAAGCGCTGCCGCAGATTCACGGGCGCCACCCACAGTTTCTGGTAATCGTCCTTCGCCGAATAGCCGGTCAGATAATTGAACAGATCCGTCACATCGTCTGCAATCTGGGGATCGGCTGTGAACACTCCGATATCCGTATAAAGATGCGCCGTCACCGCATTGTAGTTGCCGGTTGCCATGTGAACGTAACGCCGGATCGTATCGCCCTCCCGGCGCACCACCATCGCTACCTTGCAGTGGATCTTCAACCCCACCAGACCGTACACGACGTGGACACCGACACGCTCCAATGCTCGCGCCCATTCGATGTTGCTCTCTTCGTCGAACCGGGCCTTCAACTCCACGAGAACGGCAACCTGCTTCTCGTTCTCCATCGCCTCAAGCAGCGCCTCCACCACCGGCGCATTGCGGCCGACGCGGTACAGCACCATCTTGATCGCGAGAACGTTCGGATCGTGGGCGGCTTTCTGAAGAAAGTCGACCACCGGCTGGAAGGAATCGAAGGGATGATGCAGTAGAATGTCGTGGCGCCGGATCAGCGCATACACGTCGTCCTCTTCCGATGAGGGGCGCAGTGTGTCCGGAATCGCGGGTACGAACGGCGGGTCCTTCAATTCGGGCCGGTCGATCTGATGCAGCGACATCAGCCGCTTGAGAGACAGCGGTCCCTTCAGACGATAGACCTCGTTCGATTGCACTTCGAGGTTGCTCATCAGAATGTCAAGCATGTGCGCTGGCATCGTGTCGTTCACCATGATTCGCACCGGCGTTCCGAACCTTCGCTGTCGCACGCCCTCCTCGATCGTCTCGAGAAGGTCCTCAGCCTCGAGTTCTTTAATCGCGACTTCCGCATCGCGGGTGACGTGGAACGGCTGGCTCTCGATAACGTCCATTCCTGGAAACAACGACGACAGGTTGGCCGCGATCACCTGCTCCAGCCACACCAATGACACGCGTTTGCGCCTTGGGCGTATTTTGCGTCGTGCTCGCGACGTTACCACCGGAACGAGTTGCGGAAGCGAGTCGGGAACCTTGATCCTCGCGAAATGCTCGATGCCGGCGGCATCGCGGATGAGGACCGCGAGGTTCAAGCTGAGGTTCGAGATGTGGGGAAACGGGCGTCCCGGATCGAAGGCAAGCGGCGTCAGAACCGGAAATACCGTTTCCTCGAAATAACGCCGCATGTTGCCCTTTTGCTTTTCGGACAGATCGTCCCAACCGAGAATGCGGATTCCCGCCGTTTCGAGTTCCGGAATCAATTGTCCTTCCAGGCAATAGTGGGCGTCGGACAACAACTTTTTGACTTCGCGCCGGATCGCGATCAGCTGCGCGCTGGGCGTCATCCCCTCAGGTCCGACATCTACGGTCCCGGCGTCTACCTGAGCCGCCAGTCCGGCCACGCGAACCATGAAAAACTCGTCCAGGTTGGAGCCGAGAATGGAGAGAAACTTCACACGCTCGAGCAGCGGATTCGTTTCATCGACGGCTTCTTCGAGTACCCGTCTCTGGAACGCCAACAGGCTCAACTCGCGGTTGATGTAGAGCGACGGGTCCCGCAGATCGACTGTCTCGGTCGGACGAACATTAACCTTGACCGCGTTCGCGGCGGGGGACTCCGCAACGCTTTCTTTGCTCTTCCTGGGCATCTGGGTAGTACCACATAATGTTACCTTGTCGAATGGCGGCGACGTCCTGAGCATTGCGCCGGGCCGAATAGGGCGGACTGTTAAAATCGGGTCAGGTGTCTTCGGCCGCAAAAACACTTTCAACACGGCAGTTCTTCGCGAAGAATGGACTGCTGTCCCGCTGGCACCCAAACTACGAGTTCCGTAAGGGCCAACTCGAAATGGCCCATGCCGTTGAATCCGCCCTCGAGGAGGGGCGGCATCTGATCGTCGAGGCCGGCACCGGAACCGGCAAAACTCTCGCATACCTTGTCCCTGCACTGCTGTCGCAAAAACGGGTGGTGGTATCGACCGGGACCAAGAATCTGCAGGAGCAGCTTTTCTATAAGGACATTCCGTTCCTGCAGCAGCACTTCTCGCGTCCCATCAGCGCCTGCTACATGAAAGGCCGTGCCAACTACTTGTGCCGCCAAAAGCTCTACGATGCGGAGCGCGAGCCGGTATTGACAGGCCTGGAAGAAGTGGCCGATTACCAGGTGATCCGCCAGTGGGAATCAGCCACTGAGACCGGCGACCGCGCGGAGATTCGCACGCTTCCGGAAAACAGCACTGCCTGGCCGAAGCTCGACGCGCGCCGCGATCTTTGCACCGGCCAGAAATGTCCCAACTTCGAACGCTGCTTCATCACGCTGATGCATCAGCGCGCATTCGAGAGCGACATTATCGTAGTTAACCATCACCTATTTTTCGCCGATCTGATGGTGAAGCTGAATGAAGGCGAAGGCATCATTCCCGAATACGACGCCGTTATTTTCGATGAAGCGCACGAAATCGAGGATGTTGCCGGCAGCTATTTCGGTATCGGCATCAGCAGTTATCAGTTCGAAGAATTGATCCGAGACGTCGGCGCAATCGCGACGCGCAAAGGGGCCGGCTCTCCGGAACTCGACCGCATCCTCATCTCTCTCGGCGATCACGCTTCTATCTTCTTCACGCTGTTCGGCGACGCGGAAGGGCGACGCGGCTTTACAGGGCAGCAAGCTTTCCTGAAGCGGTACGAGCAGGAGTACACGAACGTCCGCCTGGGGCTGGAACTCCTCGCGACTCATCTGAAACTCGTCAATGGAGCGCCCGAAGAACTGGTGCCGCTGGTGCGCCGCACGGTCGAAATCGGCGACGCACTCGAGTTCTGGATGGCCGGTTCGGATTCTGGGTCGGTGTATTGGTTGGAGCGGCGCGGCCGGGGCTGTTTCCTTCAGGCGACGCCTATCGATATCGCATCGAAACTCGATGAGCACTTGTTTGAAGCGGTCGATACCGTGGTCCTGACCTCAGCCACACTCGCCGTGGCGGGTGGCTTCGATTTCGTACAGAAGCGGCTGGGGGTCCGTTATGCGCGCACGCTAGTCGTGCCGAGCCATTTCGATTATGCGAACCAGGCGCTGCTTTACGTTCCGCAACACCTGCCCGACCCCCGGAACCCCGCCTTCACAGCCAAAGCCGCCGAGGAGGTCGTCGAGATTCTCAAACGGAGCCGCGGACGCGCGTTCGTCCTGTTCACAAGCTATCAGCAGATGCGCCTGATTTACGATCGTGTATCACTGGAAATCGAATACGAAACGCTACTACAAGGAACAGGACCGCGCTCGGCTCTTCTCGAGGAATTTAAAACCACTCCCAATTGTGTCCTCTTCGCCACCAGTTCGTTCTGGCAGGGCGTAGACGTGCCGGGAGAACAACTGAGCTGCGTTATCATAGACAAGCTGCCTTTCGCGGTGCCGAGCGATCCGGTGGTGGAGGCGCGCATCCGGCGAATTCGGGAAGAAGGCGGCGAACCCTTCTACGATTACCAGATACCCCAGGCTGCGATCGCGCTGAAACAAGGCTTCGGGCGATTAATTCGAAGCCGCGCCGACCGCGGAACCCTCGCCATTCTGGACAATCGGATCACCAGGCAGCGCTACGGGCAGGTGTTCTTCGACAGCTTGCCGGATTATTCATTTACCACTCGTCTGAGTGACGTGGAGAGGTTCTTCAATGTTTGAGGTTTCCGTGGAGCAGACCTTCGCGGCGGGGCACGCGTTACGCCATTACCGCGGCAAGTGCGAAAACGTGCACGGGCACAACTATCGGGTCAGAGTGACCGTACAAGGTGAAGAACTGAATTCGATCGGGCTGCTGGTCGATTTCGTTGATCTAAAGAAGCATCTGCGGGGCATTATCGAAGGGCTGGACCATCAATTCATGAACGACCTGGACGCGTTCAGGGAATTGAACCCGTCGGCCGAGAACATCGCCAAGTATTTTCACGACGAACTGATCCGCGCCTTCAGCACCGATGGCGGGCAGAACCCCGTTCGAATTTCCGAGGTCAAAATCTGGGAAACCGATACCAGCACAGCAACGTACCGGCCGCATTGACGGGTGGCGCCCAACCTGGCAACAGACTGAGCGCACCCCAAACTCAGCGCCCGAACCACTCAGCATTGCGCTGAGCGAAGTCCGACCATTTCTCGGGCAGATCGTCCAAAGCAAAAATCGCCGATACCGGGCAAACTGGGACGCACGCTCCGCAATCGATACATTCCACGGGATCGATGTAGAGCATCTCTTCGTCCGCAAACTTCTCCTCATCCTTCTTCGGATGAATACAATCCACCGGGCAAGCATCGACGCAGGCGGTATCTTTCGTATTGATACAGGGTTCCGCAATTACATAAGCCATAGTGACTCCCTTGATCCTTGTCCCAGGTGAAAGTGGCGGCTACCTCAACACTAATAGCACATCGCTGTTCGGAAGCAAAAGCTCGCCGCAGTGAAATGTGCAGTTTGGAAATCCGTTTGCTCGTCCGCGCACCGAACGGACCCAACCGGCACTTCCGCGCATGCCAAAGGGGATGCTCGGGGACGATCATCAAAAGCCCTCAAGTAGATGTCCCATCTTCTCTTTCTTCGTCCGCAGATAGTCCTCGCGGGTCTCCAGGCGTGGGACCATGCACGGGATTCGTTCAACCACCCTCACTCCTGCCTTTTCGACCGCTTGAACCTTCTCGGGATTGTTCGACAGGAGCCGTACCTCCTTGATCCCGAAGTAGCGAATGATCTCCCCGGGCAGGGAGTAGTCGCGCAGGTCGGCCTCAAAACCGAGTTGCTCGTTCGCTTCCACGGTATCGGCCCCGGCATCCTGCAGTTCGTAGGCGCGCAACTTGTTCAGGAGCCCGATCCCACGACCTTCCTTATGCTCGTAGATGATCAATCCCCTGCCCTCGGCGGCGATCAGCTTCAGCGCCAATTCGAGCTGGGAACGGCAATCGCAGCGCAGGCTGTGGAAAACGTCTCCGGTCAGGCACTGCGAGTGAATCCGCACCAGCACCGGCTCGGGAGTCGACAAATCGCCGAGCCGCAAAGCGACGCCTTCATCGGGTTCGCCTCCACCGTTCAGTTCGATCGAGCGGAAACCGTAGATCCGAAAGTGCCCGAACTCGCTCGGGAAGTCGGCTTCGGCGACCTTCTCACAACGGACTGTAGGCGAATTGGCCATCAATGCTAATCGAAAACCGCGGAACAGCAGCAGTGAGGGATTACTCTTAATTATAATGGTCGGCGGTCCTGGCATGCTGGAGCAATCGCTCGTTACACTCCTGGTGCGGCTTGCCGTGGCGGCCTCGCTCGCCAGTATCCTCATCCGCTCTACACGTTTCCAGCGTCTTCTGTTACGTGAGGAACGCACCGTATCCGAACGATTGAAGATGGCATTCGGCTGCGGCGCGTTTTTCGCTGCCGGTGTCGCCACTCGAGTCCTCACGCGCAACACCTACATGGCGGTCGACCTCGGGTTGGAGGGCAGCTTCGTCATGGGGATCGTCGGCGGATATGTAACCGGACTGTTGTCGGGAATACTAATCTCGCTTCCTGCTGTGCTGAACGGCGAACTGTTCAGCATGCTGCTTTTCGCCGGTGCCGGAGTTTTGGGTGGGCTTCTGCGCGACGTGGCACCGGACCCCGAGGATATCTGGCACTTCTCACCGTTCTTCGATCTCAGCCTTTACCGTTTATTTCGAAAGGGGAAGTACGATCTTCGAAAGACCGCTTTCAGTCTCGCTTGCGTCCTCAGCATCCTGTTACTCGAGGCGTTCCGTTTGGGCATTGCGGCGCTGGTGCCCTGGGGAATCTTCTCAGTGTATGGACACCAGCGTCCGCACAACGCCTGGTCGGTAGTCGCACTATTCGCCACCACCTTGTTCGCAACCGCGCTTCCGATTAAAGTCTGGGGAGCCAGCCGGAACGAGAAGAAACTTGAATCTCAGCAGTTGCTGCTGAATGAAGCCCGGTTATCTGCGCTTCAGCGGCAGATCAACCCGCACTTCCTGTTCAATACGTTGAACTCCGTCGCCGCGTTGATCCGCACGAATCCGGAGCAGGCACGCAAGGTGGTTTACAAACTGTCGAACATTCTCCGGCGCCTGCTGCGTAAACAGGACAACCTCTGCCCGCTGAGAGAAGAATTGTCGTTCATCGACGACTATCTCGCCATCGAGATGGTCCGCTTCGGCGACAAGCTTCAGTTCGTGAAGGAGATCGACTCGGAGAGCCTGGATCGCCTCGTACCAAGCATGCTGCTGCAACCTATCATCGAGAACAGCATCCGGCACGGATTGAGCAGTAAGGTGGCAGGCGGTACCATTCGAGTACGAAGTCGCGTTGCCGACGGCCGGTTGCATCTAACAGTAGAAGACGACGGGGTCGGCATCCCGGAAGCGAAGCTCGCGGCCCTTTTCGAACAGGGCATCGGCGTGAGTAACGTTAACGAACGCTTGAAGGTGCTGTTCGGAGAAGGTTATCGCATGTGGATCGATAGCCACCCCGGGGAAGGTACGACGACGGAAATTGATATTCCGGCGTTACAAACGAGCCTTGCGGCCGTGTCCTGATTAGAACGACTTGGAAGCCGCGCGATGCCTGCGCGGCACGGTCGTGGAGAAAAAACTTGAGCGATCTGAATATTACCCTGCCTCTTGGGCGTACGGACAGACTGCCGAACACGATTGCCGAACGCACTCGGCGAATTTACGATCTTTTGGCTGGAGTTTATCCCGTTAGCACGCTGCTGTTTCATTCGGCGGCGCATCTTTGCGTGCTTCAAGAAAGCGCAATTCGCGACGGCTCCCGCGTTCTCGAAGTGGCAACCGGATCCGGCGAGATGTTCCGCCGCCTGGTAGGAATAAACCCGAGCGGAGTAACGTTCGGGCTCGATTTGTCACCCAACATGGCCGCGAGAACGCAACGTCACGCACGGCGCAAAGCGCCTGGCGTTCAGGCACATTGCCAGGCTGTCGATGTACGCCACATGCCATTTCGCGACGCGAGCTTCGACGCGGTGGTCTGTTGCTACCTGCTTGAACTTTTGGCTGCGCGCGATATTGCGCTTACGCTGCGCGAAATTCGGCGAGTTCTCTCCGACACTGGAACGCTGTCGATGACGTTAATTGGGCAGGACCGACATTATTTTAATTTTCTTTATAAGATATGTGGCAGGCTGGTCCCGGCATTCTGGGGCCGGCAGGTGGAACGTGAAATCCCGGCGCTGCTCGAGGCTGCGGGCTTCGAGATCGTGCGCGACCGTTCGATCGCCCAGCGGCTATATCCGTCGCGGGTGCTCGTGGCTCGCAAGCGGTCTGATGCCTGATGGCTTTGGATGTGCCGGTGAAAGGATTCGTCAACAAATGTCCTCCAATCGCAGGGAGTTCTTGAAGAGCGCGGGCGCAATTGCATCGGTGGCGCCGCTGTTTGTGCCCAGGTCCGCCTGGGGCGCGAACGATCGAATCGCATACGGCCTGATCGCAACCGGAGGCCGCGGCCGGTATCTCAACGACAAGTTTCAGAAGCTCGGAGCCCAGTGTGTCGCGTTGTGCGATGTGTACGAGCCGCATCTCGACGAAGCGAAGAAGCAGTCGCCGGACGCGAAAACGTACCTCGACTATCGCGAGTTGCTCGAACAGAAGGAAATGGACGCCGTCGTCATCGCCGCGCCCGACCATCACCATTGCCCGATGCTTCTGGCCGCGCTCGATGCCGGCAAGGATGCCTATTCCGAAAAGCCGCTGTCGAAATCGCTCGAAGAGAGCCAGAAGATGATTCGAGCGGTGGAGAAATCGAAGCAGATCGTACAGATCGGCATGCAGCGGCGCAGCGCTGAATCGATCCAGAAAGCCAAGAAACTGGTGGATGATGGCGTTCTCGGGCGCATCTCGATGGTCAAACCGCAATGGCACTGGAACGTCGCCAAGGAACTGAATAACTCGCCTCTGGAAGGAAACCTCGACTGGAATCGCTTTCTCGGTTCAGCCAAGAAGCGCGAGCTCGAGCCGATGCGATTCCGCTACTGGCGGTATTTCTGGGATTACGCGGGCGGCAATATGACCGACCAGGGCACGCACTTGATGGACGTAGTTCTCTGGTTTACGAAATCCGGGCCGCCGAAATCCGCGCTCATGAACGGGTACGTCGCGAAGATGAAGGGCGCCGAACATCCCGATGTGTTCTGCGCGATTTTCGAGTTCCCGGAGTTCATGGCAACGTGGACTCTCAACTACGACAACTCCTATGAGAACGGTTGGTCCATCCTGTTCCAGGGCGATAAAGCAACGATGATCCTCGACGAGGATGGCTATCGCGTCTACGCCGAACCGTGGAAGCGAACCAACCAGCCGGTGTACGAAGAGAAAGCTCCCGTTCCGGTGGAGTCGCACATACAGAACTTTCTCGATTGCATGAAATCTCGGGCCGAACCGAATTGTCCGGTTCGAATCGCGGCGCAGGCAGTAGCCGGACCACACATGGCCAACCAAGCCTTTTTGAAAGGCCGGAAGGTCATGTTGGCGGCCGACGGGTCCAAGGTGGTGTGAGAACGTTTCGACGCCAGGTCAGCGGTCTGGAGAATCCGGCTGGCGGCGTGCCGCAGTCGCATAACCTTTTAGACCGCTGGCCCGGATCCTGGGCATACGGTGAAAACGATTCTGTTGGTGGATGATTCTCCTCGGATCCGGCCGTTGGTGCGCGCGATCCTGAGCGAACTGAAGTGGAAGATATTCGAAGCGGACGGAGCCGAACAGGCGCTCGCCACTGTTTCGACGCTCGACGCTCCGATAGATCTGCTTGTCACCGATGTTGCTATGCCGGGGAAGAGCGGCCTCGAGTTGGCGGCGGAGTTGCACAGCCGCTACCCCGACATGAAGGTACTGTGCATGTCCGGCTACAGCCTGCCGGCGGCTCCCTCCGACTATTTGCACTTCATCGAGAAGCCTTTCCTTCCGGACGCGCTGCTCGCGAAGGTTCGACAGATGTTTGCGGAGAGCGGCGGCGCCTGACCGTCGCGTCAACCATCGGACTCCAAGCACACCTACACAAAAAAGATCAGCGCAGAGTTCGCGAGAAGCCTTTCAGACTCCTCGTTCGGCTGCGCTGAGAGTAGTTCTGTCTTCCCGGTCGGGCTCTCATCGTTAATGAGAGCCCGCCGAGTGTTTAAATCATCCGATCAAAAAGCGAACCGGAGAGCCAACTGGATGATGCGAGCTTCGCGGTAAGCATTCGGCTGGCCGAGGTTCTTTACCGTGCTCGAAATCGTGCCACCCGGGTTATCCGCGCTGAATCCGGTGTTGATTCCCCAGATCTGCGCGTGGTTAAACAGGTTGAACACCTCGGCGCGGAAGGTGACTTTCATCGTCTCCGTGATCGCGAAGTTCTTCAACAAACTGGCATCGACGTTGCGCACGCCGGGCAGCCGGAGCGCGTTCCGCTGCATGTTACCGTATTGTCCGTCTTGCGGACGGGCAAAAGCGGATGGGTTGATCCACTGATACTTCGTTTGTCCCGAATACGGGTCGCCGACGAGGTCCGGGTACCGGGTACCCTCGGCGTCCACGCCCATAATCGATCCATTCGAAGTAACCGAGAACGGCATACCCGACTGGGACCGGATCATGCCGGTCACTTGCCAGCCGTTGAGTGCTGTCCGTCCGAACGGATTGTTCAGAGCACCAGACACTCTCGGCAGGTCGTAGACGAAGTCGAGCGTAATGACGTTCGTCTGGTCGTAACCCGCCAGTCCCCAATTCTGCGCGATGTTATACGGGTTGATGATCTGGTCGGAGTCGTTATCCACAATGTCCATCGCCTTCGAATATGTGTAATTGAAGTTGACGGCCAGATTGTTGGCGTAACGGCGGCTCAAGCGGAGCATCATCGCGTTGTAGCGCGAGTACGAGAGCGTCTCGACCGCGGTCAAACTGCCCCAGCCGTAGTACGGCCGGAGAGCGTCGTCCCAATTATTGACGGATGCCCGCAAGTTGGGATTCTGGACGAACGTGTTCGCCGGAACAGCATTCACCTTGCGTTGATCCATCAGGTGAACAGAGTGATTTCCTGAATAGGAAAGGTCCAACGTGAATTTGGAGGGCAGTTGATGCTGGAGGCCCACATACCACGAATAGACACTCGGAACCGTGTTGTCGGAGGGCCAAACGGAAAGGCCCGGCGGTTGGATCGCCGGACTTGTACCGGCGGTAACGCTGGTGTCAACGTTCGTCACGCTCCCGTTGAGCGCAGAAGCCGAGGTCAGATTCGGCCAAGCCCCACCCGCGCCGAAGTAGAAGTTATTCTGCCGCAGGCGTTCGTGGAAGATTCCGAAGCCGCTGCGGAGAGCCGTCTTCCCATCGCCGAATACGTCAAACGCGACGCCGATGCGAGGCGCAACCGTGTTGGTCGCCGGAGAGAATCCGCGGGGCGTGCCTGCGCACGGGTCGCAGACCAGTCCGAGCTTCGAAAGCGCGGTCATCGGATCGCTGATTTTGCCCGTTTTGAGGTCAATCGCCGGACGATTGCTGGCGTCGTACTTGGAAAGATCCACGCTATACAGCGTCCACGTTCCTTCGCCGCCGGGCGTGCCGCCGCGAGTGTAAGTGAATGTCGGGACCATGTGCTCGAAGCGCAGGCCGTATTCGAGAGTGAACCGCTTTGTCACTTTCCAACTGTCCTGGGCATAAGCCTCGTGCGCAAGGAAGCGGAAATACGGGTACACGGCTGCGCTCGCCTCCCCGTAGCTCTGGAAATTGCCGAGCATCAGGTTGGCCAATCCGCTGCCAGAATCCAGCGGCATGGAACTCGCCGAATTGAACGTAATCGTTGAGTTCTGCGGCCACGTCGCGGTCTGCTTCTTGTTATCGCGGTTGTAGTAGTAGCCGAACTTGAAGGTGTGCGCACCTTTGATCCAAGTGAGGTTCTCGGTGGCAGCGTAGTCTTTGCCATCGTTGTGCCAACCCGGGTTGCCGAGGCTGTAGGTAATCGGCGACGCGTTCACGTTCGGAATCGAATTCGTGAGGTTGGTCAGCGGATACAGTTCGGGGAAGGTAGCGCCGAGCTTATTCCGATCGAGCGGGTTATCTCCCACCACCGAAAGCGACTGCGACTGGTGGTTGTAGGAGAGAATCGTTTCGGAAGCGAGCGTCGGCGTGAACGTAGTAACGACGTTCCACGACCAGGAACTACCCGGCTTCGGACGTTCCTGCGGTTGGATCGGGAACGGTTCGCCCGTCCAGATACCATTTTCATTCCGTTCTTTCTGGTAATCGTTCACCCAGCGGAAGAACGTGTTCATCTTGGCGTTGACCGCATAGTCGATCCGGAGCAGGTCCTGGTCTTTCTCCAGCTTGCTCGGGTTGTTATAGAAGTACCGGACATAGCCCGGATTCGGAGCGGCGGGAAGGCTGGCGTAGCCGGGGATGTTCAGGTAGGGCTTGAGCAGAGCGGTGCTGAGCGGCTGCATCATCGACGCCGGAATCTGGTTGCCGGGGAACGGCGTGCCGTCGATAATGTTGCCGGCGCCGTCGCGTTTAACGGTCCCAGGCTGGAAGATCGTTCCGTTCTTGAACTGCGGCGCATACTTCATGTCCGTGGTGGTGAGCCAGGGGCTGAAATCGCCGGACAGGATCTGCGCATTCGGCACATCCGCATAGGCGCTGGACGGCAGGTTGCGGCGGGTCATTTCCCGGTTGTAGAAGAAGAACAACTTCTTGTCCTTCGGAGTCGATATTTTCGGGACCGGCAGCCATCCACTAAAGTTGCCGCCGAACTGGTTGTAGCGAAGTTGCGGTTGCAGGGTGTTGCAGAGGACGCACTTCGCGTCGAATGCGTTGTTGCGCAGGTACTCGTACGCAGTGCCATGGAAGGAACTGGAACCGGACTTGGTTTGTACCGCGACCGCCATACCTTCGTTGCGGCCGTATTCGGCGTTAAAACTGCTCTGCAGGACGCGGAACTCGGCAATCGAGTCGATGCTGGGCTGCGTGTACTGCGACTGGTTGTCGCCGACGTCGAGGTTCGGCGAACCGTCCAGATAGAAGTTGTTCTGCGACCCGCGGCCGCCGAGGCCGTGGAAACCCGATACGTCGTTGAAGTTCGTATCGAAGTCGTTTCGCGCGCTGCTGGACATGCCGGGAACCGTGTTCATCAACGCCACCCAGTTACGTCCGTTCATGGGCAGCGATGCGATTTGAACCTGGTTCACCAGGTAAGCCTTCTCCATCGTGTTCGTCTGCACCTGCGGAACGGTTTCCGCGGTGACCGACAAAACTTCGCTCAACTGACCAACGGAGAGTTGGATCTTCCCGAGGTCCAATTTCGCGTTCACGTCGAGGGTGAACGGGAGTTCGACTTTCTTGAACCCCGCCTTCTCGACGGTGACCACATAACTGCCAGGCTGGATGTTGATCGCCTGGAAGCGGCCGGACGAATCGGTGAGGGCCTCACGAGTGACGCCGCCCTTGGCCGCGTCGACGACTCTCACCGTGGCTTCTGGAATTACCGCGCCGGTCGTATCGATTACCGTGCCGCTGACGTTCTGAGACTGCGCCATCAGCGGCTGTGTGCATAGAGTGAGCAGAAAAAGCGAAAGTATCGCTATTGCGATCTTTCCGCCTCCACAGTCGTGTCTTAAATTCATCAAAATACCTCTCTGGTCAAAACCACCTGAACGGGGTTTAGGGCCCCTGAAGCATGAGAACTCCGCCCCTTGGAGTTCTCGTTTTCCACGTTCGCCACTGCCCGCGAACGGGAACCCATCGATCGATAAGTACTGCCTGCCCACAACTCCGCACGAGACTTTTGCGGGACCGCGGAACTCGCGAACGAATCGCGAGCGGCAAAGAAGGCAGCTTGAACAGGCGCGATGCGGAATAACCCTGGCGGCGCCTCAAACGAGACCCAACCACTGTACGGACGACCAATGTACGGACGACCAACAACAACGCCGTCGCGGCTCACGGATTGTGCAAACATCTTAGGGGACTGTGCACTTCGACCTGGAATACAGCGTTCTTCGTATCGAACCCTACTGGCCTCTATAAATTCCTGCATAAGGTCGTATCGCATGACCTGATCGCCCGGCCCACGGGCTTTGATGTCTCGGATATTAGGGGAATACACGAAAGTCCGCCGCCCTCGTGCGAGGAACGTGCGAACCCGTCACTAGCAATACGCGACTTCGCGCCGAAGCCGCTCTCGTACTGACCCCCTGCAATCCGCCACCAGCGGACCTGAGACCGAATTTACTACAATCGGCCCTGATTATATCAGAGGTGTGTCCGCTTGTATACGCACCCGTTCAGGCCCCGTTCAAAGCTGCGCCAGCCTAGGTGAATCAAGCGAAATGAGCTGAGGTGATGCACGTATTCGCAGGGGGTGTACAGCGCGGTTCGGGCGTTATCGTATGCCGACCATCTGGCCTTCGAGCGCGTCCGACTTCATGTCTTTCAGCCGGTTGAAGGCGCGCTCTGCTTCCGCTGTTCGGCCGCATGCTCGCAACGCGCGACCGAGGTGGTAATAAGCCGAGGCTTCGTCGGGATTCAATTCGACGGCCCGCTGAAGCAAGGTTGCAGCCTCGGCCGGTTGATCGAGCCGCAGTTTCGCCTTTCCCAGATAGAAGAGCGTGCCCCACGAATCCGGCTTCAGTTTCCGCGCGCGCTCCAGATATGGAATGGCCTCTTTATACCGAGCTTCCTGAACGAAGAGGCCCCCGAGGTAGTAGTTGGCATCTTCGTTGTTCGCGTTCTCTCTAAGAACGATGTTCAATTCGCGGATCGCGTCGTCGGTACGTCGCTGGCTGATGTACAGTTTCCCCAACTCGAGGTGCAGGCCAGGGAACGCGGGGTCCAGCCGGAGCACTTCCAAATAGCTTTCCTCGGCGCGCTCGAATAGGGCTGCCTCATAGCAGGCGCGGCCCAACATGAACTCCGCCCGGGCCGGTCCCGCTACCTGAAACATTTCCTGGAAAACCGATTTGGCATGGTCCGCGTCGCTGCTCTTCAGATATGCGAATCCCAGCAGAAAGAGAATCTGTTCGTCCTTCGGATGTGCGGCGCGCAGGGTCTCCAGATCACGAATCGCGGGCGCCAGTTGCCCGGTATAAAGGCGGCAGATCGCGAGCAATTGCCGCGCCTGCGGATGCTGAGGATCCAGCGCGACCACACGTTCAAACAGCGGAAGCGCTTTCTTGTGCGATTCCTGTTTCAGATAGAGAAGCCCCAGGTTCAGCAGAATCGCTTTGTCATCCGGGCTGATCCGTAGCGCGCGGCGATACGCGGCGATTGCCTGTGCCGTCCGGTTCGTTCTCGAATAGATGATGCCCAGATTTCCAAGGGCGCCTACGTGACGAGGCTCGTCGCGCAGGACGGCTTGAAATCCACGCTCAGCGGCGGGATAGTCGCCAGCAACCAACGCCTGTGCGGCCCGGTCGAAAACATCCTTTGCCGAGTCCGCGGCGAACAGCAAAAAGCCGCAGAGACACAGGCAGGCGGCAAACTTCATACCGAAATCATGATATCGGAACCGAATGTCCTTTCGCGCGGATCGAAGCCTCGGAGCCGATAATTCCTTTCACCTCGTCGATAGTGACGATGCGGTTCGACGGAACAGCGCGGAAAGTCTGCTGGATCCCGCTGGGCCAGCGGACGTCGAGATCGGCGCTTTGCGAGGTGCCCAATCCGAAGTGGAGCCGCCGATCGTGCGAGGACAAATAAC
The DNA here is from genome assembly GCA_963720745.1 of uncultured Acidobacteriota bacterium. Classification (GTDB taxonomy): domain Bacteria; phylum Acidobacteriota; class Terriglobia; order Bryobacterales; family Bryobacteraceae; genus TMP-7. The sequence continues at coordinate 843,466 of CAVRGO010000001.1, read as the reverse complement.
TCGACTGTGCGATTACGTCCTGAACCTGCATCTTCTCGCCATAGTGCGCTACCACGCGGGCTCCGATCGCGCTCCGGTTGGATTTGACGCCGATCAGTTTTACTTTGATCCAGCGGTTATCGCCCTTGATGTCGTTGCGCAACAGGGACGGCGGTTCGTTCAGATTCACGATCAGAATGTCGACGTCACCGTCGTTATCGAAGTCTCCGTAAATGCATCCGCGGCTGCAATGATTCTCGAGAATCGCCGGACCGCCTTCTTCGACCAGTTGCTCGAACTTCCCGCCGCCGAGGTTCCGAAACAGCACCCGGGGTGTGCGGTGCGGAAACTCCGGCAGAACCTTCTCAACCTCTGGATAGACGCTGCCGGTGACCCATAACAGGTCGGGGTCGCCATTGTTGTCGAAATCCTGGATGACGGCGCCCCAACTCACGTATCGGGTTTCGACACCAAGGCCGGAACGGATGGTGACGTCGTCAAAACCGAGCTTGCCTCGGTTCTCGTACAGCGCCGGAGTGTCCTGTGTGAAGTGCGTCTTCACGATGTCGAGTTTGCCGTCCGTGTTGAAGTCACCGATCCCGAGACCCATCCCGGCCTGCTCCTGACCATCTTCGTTCAAGGCAACGCCGAGAGCGAGGCCTTCCTCTGTGAACTGTCCTTTGCGGTTGTATTTGAAAAGGAGGCTCGGAGTGGAGTCGCACGCCACGTAGATTTCGGGCCAGCCGTCGTCATCAAAATCCGCGGCGACGGTGGTCAGCCCGTAAGATCCCTTCACCTTCGAGATGCCGGAGCTCACGCTGATGTCGGCGAACGTTCCATTGCCGTTGTTCTTGTACAGGCACTGAGTTTCGGTGGGCAAACCGCGCGGCCCGCAGTTGATTTTGATCCCCTTGAAATTGCAGAAGGCGTCGGTGCCCGCCGGCGGAATGCGCTTGGGATCGAACTTCAGGTAGTTCGAGACGAAAAGATCGAGGTGGCCGTCGCGGTCGAAATCGACCCAGGTGCAACCGGTGCCCCAACGATCTCCCTCGTGCCACAGCCCAGCCTCGCGCGTGACATCGGTGAACGTCCCATCGCCATTGTTCCGGTACAAACAGTTCTGCGGCCAACCGGTAAGGAAAATGTCTTCATTACCATCATTGTTGTAATCGCCGATGGTGACTCCTGAGAACCAGCCGCCGCGGGCCAACCCCGCTTTCTCGGTCACATCGGTGAACGTACCGTCGCGGTTGTTCTTGTACAGCCGGTTCGTTGCGCCCGCGGGAACGTCATTCCATCGCGAACCGGTGAGCAACAATATGTCGATCCAGCCGTCATTGTCATAATCGATGAATGCGGCTCCGCAGCCCATCGCTTCGATGATGTAGGTGTTGCTCTGGACACCTCCATAAATGATGGGCGCTGTCAGCCCTGCCTTTGCGGCGACATCGGTGAACCAGGCGTTAAACGCAAGCCCGGAAGGCTTGCCTCTCGGCTTGGCCTTCACTCCGCGGGACGCCATCTGCGCGCGCAAAGGAACCATTGGCGCGAGAAGAGTCCCGAGGAGGTGTCTACGGCTGAGGAAATTCATTACATTGCGAAACAGTCAGCTGATGGCGATACGTGACGCCAAAGGACGCTTCGGAGTGGCAACGTCGGCGCGTTCGTACCGTGAGCCCCGGACCGCGGCGCGGCTATCGGCCTCATAATCGTATGATGCGTATTTTGCTGCCCAGCCTTTTCCTGCTTGCAGCCAATGCCTTTGCCCAAATGACATCCGTGCCGGTAGAACGCCTCGACGGATCGCGGCTCGTCATCCAAAACTACCCGGAACACCGCGCGACAGTCCTGCTGTTCCTTTCTACTCGTGACACGGCGACCGATGCCTCGCGCTCACTCATTCGCGATATGAGTGCGCATCTCCGAGGAGCGGGCGCCATATTCGCCGGTATCTTTCCAAACCCGCAGGAGACCGGCGACGAGGTACGTTCGTTCTGCCAAGCTTCGGGGTTCGTATTTCCATGCTATCGCGATCCGGCCGGCCAAGCCGCGCGGGCCGTCGAGGCGACGGTCACGCCCGAGGCCATCGTTCTGGATAACACGGGGGCGATACGATACCGCGGCGCTTTGACGGGCGTCGAGGAAGCGGTACGAAATTCGTCGGCGCCGGCGATCAAACCGGAAGGAACCCCAATCGGCACCGCGTTGGCGCCGCGCAAGATCGAGGATCCGTACGGATCGATCGCCTACTCCGCGGAATTGATTTTCGAAAAGATTCCGGGTGCTGCCGCACATCACGCCTCGAGCATCACCCAAGCATCGAACGGCGACCTCCTGGTGACCTGGTACGGAGGAAGCTACGAGTCGTCGGACGACGAAGCGCTCTATTTCGCGCGCCACAGAAGAGGACAGCGCGGGTGGGATACGCCGCGCATGCTGTTGCGGAATCCCGAACAGCCCGTAGGCAATGCCGTAATATTTACTACCGCGGACGGCAAAGTGTGGATCATTTGGGGACGCATCGAAGCCACCCAACCGTTGCGCCCGCACGGCGGGTGGGACACCACGCGCTTGATGTACCGAGTGTCCCGTGATAATGGCGACTCCTGGTCGAAAGATGAACTCTTCCCGATGGACACGAAAGGATGGCTGCCGCGCAACGTGGCAGTGCGGCTGCACGATGGCGGTACGATGGTTCCCATCAGCGATGAGCGCAATCATCGTGATCTCTCCTTCTTTCTGATCACCCGGGACGACGGTAAGACCTGGCACCGGTCGGAGAATATTCCGAACTCACAGAGCCAGGGCGAGCAGCCGGCTGTGGCGCAGCGCGCGGACGGTTCCTTTCTGGCCTTCCTCCGCACTGCGCCGCGTCTACTACGGACGGAGTCAAGCGCTGGTCTCAACTGGTCCCCCGCCACCGTCACGGAATTCAAAAACCCGGACGCCGCGATCAGTTTGTGCGCGCTGAAGAACGGCCATCTCCTGCTGGTTTGGAACAATAACGAGCGCGGCCGTTCGCCTCTGCATATCGCCCGCTCCACTGACGATGGAAAGAATTGGAGCGCGCCGTTGATGCTCGAATCGAACCCCGGCGAGTACTCATATCCATCGGTGATCCAGACCGCGGATGGCATAATCCACGTGATCTACACGTATCGGCGATATTCTATTAAGCACGTCGAGTTCAACGAAGACTGGCTGGTTCACACGGAGAGACCCGATTGAGTAATCGAGCGGAAGGAGCGGCCCGAGACATCGGCGGATTTATGACCAGGACTGGAGCGGGGCGGCGGGAAGTATGATCCGGCCGGACCGGAATCGGATTCGCGAATGGGAGGCATCACTCCCGGATACGAGCCGCGGCCATCTGCGGATGGCAGCCGACCGTGTCGCCGCCGCGAAAGAGAACGGCGAAGGTGTTGTCGTCGTCACCGGCAGCGGGCCGAACATTCACGAAGGCGTCACAACGCTATTGGCCGAATTGATTCGCCAAGGCATCGTGGACGGTGTCCTCACCAGTTCCGCGGTGGTTGCGCACGAGATGGCCGGGACACTGGACCGCGTTCATCGGGTGGCCGCGTCCAATCACCCGGACCTCGGATTTGCGCCGGGGTTACTGCCCCGCGGCGGAGTTTTCGAAATCACGCGCCTCGCACCCGCGACGCGTAACGCGCTCCGCTCCGAAATGCCCGAGGGTTGGGATCTGTACGATCGCATCGCGACGCTGCCTGGAGATACGATTATCAAGGCCGCCGGCAACATGGCATGGCCGATGGGCCCGCGCACCGAGCGTCTCGCGCGCGAAGCCGAGTCCTTGGCACGCGAGTGCGGACTCCCGCTCGAGCACGTAGTCGGACTCGGCGCCGATCCTCGCACGATGATCGGGGCCGGCGCCCGTCGCGGAATTCCCGTGCTCGTCTCAACACCGCAGTTAGTGGGCGGAGGCGCTGTCGGCCTGGCGATCGGCGATGCCATCTCCATCACGCGCCGCTCCCGACTTGTCGCGGAAACGTTGGCGCGCGCGGGTGTGATCATCGAGTCTGCGATCGCGCTATCGCAGGAAATCCACGACGGGCCTTACGAAACCTACACGGGCCACGGCATCTGGGCGCGCTGGCAGAACGATTTCACTTACAGCCTGGAGCGCAAGACGCTGGTGCGTATCGATCTCGATCCGAACCTCGAAACCGCCTGGCGGCAGGAACGCGAAAGCTCGCAGGTGCAGCAGGCCGTGGACCGCGGGCTGCCGAAAACGAAACTGACCGGGATCCCGTTCCGCATGGAGATGTCCGGGTTCGCGCGCCTGGAAGGGAGCCTGCCGGTGACCGCCGACATCGGCATCGCCTGGCCCGTTCTGGCGTCGCATATCGAAGATCGTCTCGGAATTCGATTCGATTATCTGTCAGCACCGCAGGAAACCCCGGAGGGCAAAGCCATGCGCGGGCGAATCGCCGATGAAGTGTGCGCCGTCGATCGCGCCCGAATGCTTTCCGCTGAAGCTTCCGCGGTTGCAAACTCATGATGACACCAGCCAAAACGACCGTTCCCAACCTGCCTTCGATTGCCCGCAGCCCGAACTACCGGTGGTATGTCGTCGGGATGTTATGGTTCTGCGGATTCTTCAACTACGCCGACCGCCAGGCCATCTTCTCGGTATTCCCGTTGCTGCAAACCGAACTCGGGCTCGATAAGGTGCAACTCGGGTTGCTCGGATCTTCGTTTGCATTGGTCTACGGTATCTGCGCGCCCTTTGCGGGCAACATCGTCGATCGAATCCGGCGTAAGACCGCGGTGCTCGGCGGGTTGTTTGCCTGGAGCATCATCTGCATGTCCACGGCAATCTCGCGGAACTTTCATCAACTGCTGTTCTTTCGCGCTGCCGAAGGCCTCGGTGAAACGTTTTATTTCCCGGCGTCGATGTCGATCATCAGCGACTATCACGGCAAGCGGACAAGATCGCGCGCGATGGGCACGCACCAGACCAGCGTTTATCTCGGCACCATCGCTGGCGGCTTCTTTGGCGGGCTGATCAGCCAGTATTTCGGCTGGCGCTGGTCGTTCGTCGTATTTGGCGGCCTCGGTGTGGTGCTTGGCTTCGTTCTGACAAAATTGCTTGTTGAACCCGAACGCGGCGCGGCTGACCTCGACGATTACGGTGTGCGCCATCACGAACTGCGAAGCATGCCGCTGACGGAGTTTTTGAAAGTGATCTGGACAACGCCCACCGTGTTGTTGTGCATGGGAGCGTTTATGCTCGACAATTTCGTCGGCATGGTACTGCTCAGTTGGATGCCAGCTTTTCTTTACGAGAAATTCAACCTGAGCCTCGCCATGGCCGGACTGACGGCCACCATCTTTATTCAATTGGCGAGCATGGTGGGTTCGCCGCTCGGTGGATGGATGGCGGATGTTTTTCGGCGGCGCTTTGCCGGCGGGCGGATCGCAGTGCAGATGATCGGGTTGATCGGCGCCGCGCCCTTCGTGGTTTGGTGCGGCCAGACCTTATCGGTCACGTGGTTAATTGTCGCACTGAGTTTCTGGGGATTGTTCAAAGGCTTATATGACGCGAACATTTTCGCGTCGGTCCTCGATGTCATCCGCCCGGAGGCGCGAGGCACCGCGGTCGGATTCATGAACATGATCGGATGGCTGGTCGGTGCGGGCACTGCGCCGGTGCTCATCGGCTATATCGCACAGCGTGCCAGCCTCAGTTACGCGATTTCAATCGCCTCCACGGCGCTCATCGCCGGATCGGTCTTGCTGCTGATCGCGATCTTGGTGACAGCGCCTCGGGATGTTGAACGGCTTCGCCTGCAACTCGAACAATGAAGACACTTACCAGACCCCTGCGTGGGGTTGTCCCACCGACGTTGACTCCGCTTGCCGGACGGGACGCGCTCGACCGCGACGCGCACGCGCGACTGCTGGAGGCGATGATCGCCGCAGGGTCGAGCGGGATTTTCATTCTGGGGAGCACGGGCGAGGCCCCCGGATTGAGTCATCCTCTCCGCCGCACCATCGTCGATGACGCCATGGCCGTCGTTCAAGGCCGCGTACCCCTGCTGGTCGGTATCACCGATACGAGCGTTGTCGAATCGCTGGAACTCGCAAATCATGCTGCCGCAGCCGGCGTATCCGCCCTCGTTCTGGCGCCCCCGAGTTATTTCAACCTTTCGCAAACGATGTTCCTCGGGTACCTCGAGCGTCTTGCCAAAGAGTTACCGCTGCCGCTGTATCTGTACAACATCCCGCCGCTAACGAAGATTTATATCGAACCGGAAACGCTGCGGGCTGCCGCCGAACTGCCGAACGTCTACGGCGTAAAGGACAGTTCGGGGAATCTCGAATATTTCCGCGCAGTTCGGGCGGCAGTGGCCGCGCACCCGGAGTTTACGCTGTTGGCCGGCATCGAAGAAATGATGGGCGCGATGGTGCTAGACGAGGGCGCGCACGGAGGCGTGTGCGGTGGTGCGAACCTCGCGCCGCGTCTCTACGTCGAGGTGTATGAGGCCGCGGCCCGGGGCGACCGGGCGAAGGTGGCGGAACTTCAGACGACCGTCGTGCGGATCGTCTCGAAGGTGTACGCCGTCGGCGAGCCGCAATCCTCGTACATGCGCGGATTGAAGTGCGCCGCGTCGATGTTGGGCTTCGGTAACGGCATGATGGCTGAGCCTTATTGTGCACTGAACAGCGACGAACAGTCGCAAGTCCGGCACGCTTTGATTGAAGCAGGGCTGCTCGGACAAACTGAATCCGCAACCTGACCGGCCGTCTTATGCCATGGCAGTGCCGTTCGCCATGTTGATTCTCCACGTCGCGACGTACAACGTTCATTCGTGCCGCGGGCTCGACTTACGCGTGTCCCCAGCGCGAATCGCGCGCGTAATTGCGGCCACTCATTCCGATGTCGTCGCCCTTGAAGAGGTTCGCGTCGGACAGGCACGGGAGATCGCATCGCGTCTCGGGTTTTATCTTGCGTTCGGATTGGCGGACGTTCTGGACGGGCACGATTTCGGCAATGCGATACTCAGCCGCTATCCGATTGCGAAAAGTCACAACTATCGCATCGGCGTGCCGAACCGCGAACAGCGCTCCTGTGTCCGCGCCGACATCGAATGGCCGCGGCACGGCCGCATGCTGCATGTCTTCGCAGCACATCTGGGACTCAGCGGAGAAGAACGCCGAGAACAGGTGGCCCGCCTGGTATCCACCGAGATACTGGCGAATCCCGAGTTGACCGGCCCGCGGTTGCTGATGGGCGACTTCAACGAGTGGTGGGGCGGTGCCGTCAACCGTCGCCTGACGGCCACTCTGGCCCGCAGAGGCGGCTGGACTTGGCCCGGCATACTGCCGCTGGTCCCTTTTGATCGGATGTACTTCGATCGGTCCCTCTCGCTCGATCGCGTTCATCTTCATCGAACATGGCGGTCGGTGTTCGCATCCGACCACGTTCCGCTCGTTGCGACCTTAAGTCCTTCACCGGGAGATACTGATCAGAAGAATCAATGATGCCGAAAACTTTGCAGGTCTCGTGCGTTCAGATGCACTGGGCCACTGACATAGAACGAAACCTCGCGGTGACAGTGCGTTACATTCGCGCGGCCGCGGAAGCGGGAAGCCGTGTCGTGCTCTTCCCCGAGGCCAACCTCACGAGCTACTACTTTCCGTATCTGGTCGAGTTGCCGCCGGAACAGGTCGCCGGCGCTCTGGAGAGCGTGTGCAACGAAGCGGCTCGGAACAACGTCTGGGTGATTACGGGCACCATCCGCAAAACGCACGACCGCTTCATCAACCTTGCTCATGTTGTCGCGCCCACAGGCGAAGTCGTTCACGAGTACGCGAAGGTGAACACGGCGGGACGCGATGAAAAGCGCTATTGCCGCGGCGGGGACAAACTCTCGCTGTTCGAGATCGACGGAGTTTTGTGCACGCTCGTGATCTGCCGCGACGGCCGCCATCCCGAGTTGTATCGCATTCCGGCCATGGCCGGGGCGCAGATCCTCTTTCATCCTTCGTGTAGCTCGGATGAGATTGAAGCAGTCGCGTGGAAGCGGACCTCGGGCCGCGCACAGCAGCCCGTCGGACCCAATTCGAAAATTTTCCATTGCGTGGCAAATACAGTGGGCCAATCGCCGGATGGAAAGCAAACATCGAGCGGGTGGTCGTTCATCCGAGAGCCGAACGGCATTCCGCTCGCAGAAGCCGGTTTTTACCAGGAAGAAATGATCGCCGCAGTATTGGATCTCGAGCGCGCGGATCGCTCCTACGTGCTCGACAGCATGGAAAACCCGCCGTTCCTGCGCGATTACTGGAGGCGCATGATCGAGGACGTTCGACAAAGAAAGGACTTGAAGCCGGAGTAAATATGAATCGCCGACAACTGCTCAGAAGCGCGCTCGCCGGCGCCGGTGCGCTCACCACAGCGAACGCGCAGCAACATCCGGACCACGCCGCGGCGCCTGGGGCCGCTGCCGCCGCGCAACCGACGGCGTCCTGGAAGCCGCTGCTGTTCGACGATCACCAGAACGCGACCGTCGTCGCGCTCTCCGAACTGATCATCCCAGCCACCGACACTCCGGGAGCGAAGGAGACGCGCGTCAACGAATACATCGACCTGATTCTGCACGACGGCGAACCGAAACGCCAGACGCAATTCATCGAAGGCCTCGGTTGGCTCGATGGATTGGCGATCCGCCGCCACGAAAAGCCGTTCGTACAGTGCTCGCGCGTACAGCAGGTGGCCATGCTCACAGCACTCAGCGCAGCGGATCCGGATGTCGAACTCAAGCCAGGCACCGAGTTCTTTCATCTCGCTAAGCACCTGACGATTGAGGGTTACTACACCTCGAAGGCGGGCATCGATGAGTTGAACAAGGGCGGACGTGTTCCCCCAACGTTCGGCTGTCAAGGAAACGGAGACCACTGATGTTCCAAATTGCGGGAACGAATCGCGAGGTTTTCGATGCTGTGATTGTGGGCTCCGGAGCCACCGGAGGTTGGGCGGCCAAACAATTGACCGAGGCAGGACTGAAGGTCGCGGTGTTGGAAGCCGGATCAAAGATCACGCCTCGCGATTTCACGGAGCACGTCCAGCCGTACCAACTGAAGTATCGTGGAAACTCGCCGAAAATCCTCGAACGCCGGCCCATTCAAGGTCTCGTGTACGCGTGCCGTGAATCCAACCAGGATTGGTTTGTCGATGACATCGAGAACCCCTACACCACGCCCAACGACAAGCCGTTTCGCTGGATCCGCATGCGTGTGCTCGGCGGACGCTCCCTTTCGTGGGGACGGCAAAGCTATCGTATGAGCGACTTCGACTTCAAGGCCGCTACGCGCGATGGTTACGGCGACGATTGGCCTTTTGCTTACGCCGATATGGTCCCGTACTACGAACGCGTGGAGAAATACGTCGGCATCAGCGGCCAGGAAGAGCACTTGCCCCAGTTGCCCGATAGTATTTTCCAGCCGCCGATGGAGATGACCTGCGGCGAAGAAGTGCTGCGTTCCGCCGTGAAGGAAAAGATGGATCGTGTCGTCACGATCGGCCGCGTTGCGATTCTGACGCGGCCGCTGAACGGGCGTCAGCCGTGCCACTATTGCGGACCTTGCGAACAGGGATGCAGCACGTTCTCCTATTTCAGCAGTCCGTTCACGGTGATGAAGGACGCGGCCGCAACGGGACGAATGACGTTGATCCCGGACGCAGTCGCCAGTCACGTCATCATGGATAAGGCGACCGGAAAAGCTTCCGGAGTCGCGTACATCGATCGGGCATCCCGAACGCCGCGCGAGGTGCGTGGGAAAGTAGTGGTGCTGTGCGCTTCGACGCTCGAGTCCACACGGCTGCTGTTGAACTCGGCGCCGGGTGGCCTCGCGAATTCGAGCGGAGTCCTTGGCCACTATCTCATGGATCACATCTCGGGCGGCGGCGCATACGGCCAGATGCCGATGTTGCGCGCGAATCCCTGGTACGGTCCGCCACGCCGTCCGAACGGAATTTACATACCGCGTTTCCGCAACATCAAAGAGAGGCATACGAACGGAACCATCCGGGGTTACGGTTACCAGGGCGGCAGCAGTCCGGAGTTCGCATTCGATGCCCCCGGATTCGGCGCGGAGTTCAAGAACGCGGTCCGCGAGAAGGGCATCTGGACCATCAGTGTAGGCATGTTCGCCGAGTGCCTGGCGCGCATGGAGAACTATGTGGAGATCGACAAGGATCGTGTCGATGCCTGGGGCATTCCGGTTTTGAAGATCAACATGAAGTGGAGCGACAACGAACTGAAGCTGTTCGAAGATGCGCGACAGCAGGGCGCGGAGATGCTGGAAGCCGCAGGTGCGAAAAATGTGCGGACTTTCGGAGAGCCCTCGGCTCCCGGTTTCGGCATCCACGAGACCGGCACGGCAAGGATGGGTAACGACCCGAAGACGTCGGTACTGAACGCATTCTGCCAGTCGCACGATGTGAAGAACCTGTTCGTGACGGACGGTGCCGCGTGGGTCAGCAGCGCATGCCAGAATCCGACGCTGACCATGATGGCCATTACCGTTCGGGCGTGCGACTACGTTGTCGACGGTCTGAAGCACGGGTTAGTGTAGCCGCTAGCGCCAAAACGCCATCCGCGTACTAACATCAAAGAACGATGCTGAGTCTCGGATTCGTTACCGCAATACTCCCGGACCTGTCTTTCGAGGAGGTCCTTTCCTTCGCTGCTTCGGCAGGCTTCGATTGTGTCGAAGTGATGTGCTGGCCCAAAGGCAAAGCGGAGCGGCGCTACGCCGGCGTCACCCACATCGATGTCACGTCGCTCGATGGCGACGAAGCGTCGCGCATAAAAGACCAGGTCGCGGCCAGCGGCGTCTCCATCAGCGGCCTCGGTTACTACCCCAATCCGCTGGTTGTCGATCGGGCTGAGGCACAGATCTACATCGACCATATAAAGAAGGTGATCGAAGGCGCGAGTCTGCTCGGCGTTGGTACGGTGAACTCATTCATCGGCCGCGACTGGACGAAATCGGTTGACGATAATTGGCCTCGCTTCCTCGAAGTGTGGAAGCCCATCATCGCTTTCGCGGAAAACAAGGGCGTGAAGATCGGCATCGAGAATTGCCCGATGCTGTTCACCAAGGACGAATGGCCCGGCGGCAAAAATCTCGGTACGACGCCCGCCATCTGGCGCCGCATGTTCAACGATATTCCGAGCCCGGCGTTCGGTCTCAACTTCGATCCATCCCACTTCATCTGGCAGCAGATGGACTACCTCGCGGCGATACGCGAGTTTGCCCCGCGGTTCCATCACGCCCACGCGAAGGACGCGCGCATCGATCGCGAGCGCTTGAACCAGGTCGGTATCATGGCGCACCCGCTGGAGTACCATACGCCGAAACTCCCCGGACTCGGCGACGTGGATTGGGGCAAGTTCGTCTCCACCCTTACGGATTCCGGCTACAACGGTCCGGTCTGCATCGAAGTGGAGGATCGCGCCTACGAAGGCTCGGTGGAGAATCGCAAAGCATCCCTCACCCAGAGCGGCCGTTTTCTCCGGCAGTACATACCATAGCCCTGGGCGCGCGCAAGGGGCTTGCACTCGCGAACAGGAAGCGTACTCTATTGGTCGGAGCGTTGTTAAGAAAGGGGCAACGATGCAGAAGACCGAACTCCAACCAATTACGCTCAACACCGAGGAGTTGGAAATCGCCAACGAACTCCTTCGGCGCGAGCAGCGGCACCTGTTGGTAGAGATCCGCCATACCGATGTGAGAGTCGCCCGCGAGGCTCTTCAACGGCAACTGCAGCAAACGGAAGCGCTGCTTAAAAAGCTCACAGCAGCGTTGGAGGGGTGACATGGAAAAAGGACGCCACCCTCATGTGATCCGCACCTGGGCTGTCGATCGCATCCGGCATCAGCCGCCGCCCACGCCCGTACAGACGGCGCGTTCAATGGGACCGGCCAGTACGCCACCGAAGAAGCAGGTCCCATCGCAGCCGCGTAAAAAGAAAACCTGAGGCGCTCTCCCGTCCGGCAGAACACCGACTCGTGCCGGACGGGAGTTCCAGGCCTAGCGCCAGCTTTCGATATCGGAGCCCTTCGGCGCGATCTTCCGCATATACTCGGCGAAGACCGGTAGATAATGCGATTCCGGCATTTCTCCGGCCGGTATGTCCCCGGCATAGCAGTGCGGCTTCTCGGGGCCGTAAACGAACGTTCCGCCATAGTACGGACCTTTGCCGGGCATCTTCGTGCTCTCCAGAAACTGCTCCATCCGGTGTGCTGCGGCATCGAGGTAGAACGTGTCCTTGGTCCCCATGAATACGTGCAGTTTGCCGACGAGTCGCGGTCCGAGCCGCTCCCAATCGCGAGCCAGATAAGCGGTGAGGTCGTAGTGCTCCTGCCAATACCGCGCCACGTCCGGATTGATCTGCCCCGTTTTCGGATCCCACAACTGTTCGGGATAACCGTCCTTCGCGACCGGTCCGAATGTCGCGTGAAATGCGTCCATCTGCCCCCCGGAGCGTCCGCGCGAACCGAGCACCGCTTCCTGTCTGCTGAAACTCTCCATCGTTGCCAGCACGCGGTCGTTCGGCGTGCGTCCCACCAGCTTCGGAATGCGCGCGAATGGTCCAACATCGAAATAAGCGTTCGTGTCCTTGTAGACGTCGATCATTTGAAACGCATGAAAATCGACCGGATCCGGGCAAAAGCCCCATGCGCCGCCGAAATACTCGGGATAAAAAATCTGTTGCGCCAACGTCATCCATCCGCCTGTCGATCCGCCGAACAACACCCGCGCCCAAGGCTCGCCGATGCCGCGAAACTTCTTCTCGACGAACGGATAGAGTTCCGTCGTAAGTGCGTCGCCGTACGGCCCCATGTTCGCGGTGTTCACTCCGTATGAGTCGTCGTAGTAAGGAGTGGGCTGCTGCGTCAGGACGATCAGCATTTTCGGGAGCCGTCCGGAGGTCCATTCCTGGAAGAAACGATTTCCGTTCTCCCACTGTTGGCGACGCATGCCGCCGAGATCGGCGGGCGGCGGCGTCTCCCGGAACCGCACGAAGTCGCGTGGAAAATGTCCCTGTTCAAATGCGACTGGATAATGCTGATTCGGATGGTCGTCGAAACCCTCCGGCACGACAACGATGGCGCCCAGGTGAGTCGGGCGTCCCCAGAACTTTGTCAATAACTCGCTTTGAATCCGAACGTGACGGACGTACTTCGTGTCCTTGGGCGGTTCGATCGGCGGGATGACCTCGGTGAGTTCGATATTAACAACGCTTTCCGGACCGATGTCGAAAGTCGCCGCCTTGCTGATGAGGTTCCCCGGGGACTCCTTCCAGTGCTGACCCTCACCATCGTCCATCGGCAACTTCAACGTGTGCCCATCCGCGCGGTGGACGGTCTCATAAACGTTCAACACCGCCTGGACTTGGTACGTTCCCGGCGAAAGATCGGGTAGAGAGGCGATCGGATGGCCCTCGGCATTGCCTTCGATGCGCGCAATGTCGCCCGGCTTCCATGCATCGACATCCACGCCGAAAATTTGCGCCGTGTTGAGCGTCCACCCCACCTGAAAGCGCGGCTCGGGCGCGCCGTTCTTTGCGATGACGAGGATCAGGCGTCCATCCGCGGGCGCCCTCCGGGCCGCTTCCGAGAACTTGATCTCAAACCGCGGCGCGGCAACAGCGAAGGATGCAAACAGGACCCACACCAAGCTCCGATGCATTGTAGGATTATATCGGCTCCCATGAAATTCGGACTCCTCGCGCTTAGCCTACTGTCGACATTGCCGGCAGGGCAATTCCATTCCGAACGCGTATTCGGACCCGAAGTGCCTACCGGACCGTACAAACATCCGGCCGCGATCACGGCGTTCGACAACGGCGACCTGTACCTCGTCTATTACGGAGGCAAAGGCGAATACGCCACAGATACGTCCGTGTACGGCTCACGGCTTCGGAAGGGCGAAACGAAGTGGTCACAACCCAGGGTCATCGCGCACGATCCCCTTCGATCGACCGGCAACGGAGTGGTCTGGCAGGCGCCCGACGGAGTAGTGTGGCTCTTCTATGTTGTTCGTTTTGGCGAGACGTGGTCTGAATCGAGAATTCAAGTGAAGCTGTCGCGCGACGGCGGCGAAACGTGGTCCGACGCTTCTGTTCTGGATCTCCGCCGCGGCATGATGGTCCGCTGTCACCCCATCGTTCTCGACAACGGCGATTATCTGCTCCCGATCTACCACGAAACTGGCGAAGATCCGGAGTTCGTGGCTCCACAGAGCGCCTCTCTTTTCCTTCGTTACGACATTAAGACGCATAAGTGGACCAGTAACGGAGAGATTCATTCGAGAATCGGCAATATTCAACCCGCGGTCGCCGAAGTAGATGGGAGCTACCTCGTGGCTTACTGCCGCCGTGGCGCAGGATATGGACCGATGAAAGACGGTTGGCTCGTGCGGTCGGAATCGCGTGATGGCGGGCGCACGTGGAGTCCCGGTGTGGAAACGAAGTTCCCGAACCCGAACTCCGCGGTCGAGTTCCTCAAACTGAAGAGCGGCAACCTGCTGCTGATTTACAACGACAGCATGAGCAACCGGACACCTCTTCGCGCCGCGTTATCCGAAGACAAGGACAAGAGCTATCCGTATCAACGCAACATCGCCGACGGCCGCAACGATTTCGCGTACCCGAGCGGAGTCCAGACATCGGACGGAATGATCCACGTGGTCTACACCACCAACGGCCGAAGCATCATCCATCACGACGTTTTCGACGAGGACTGGGTACGCGGCAAGTAACTTGCACCCGGCAATACGCGCCCGGGAATAGGGCCGTTCCGGTGCGGACGCGTTAAACTGTTGGCCTGATGGCTGCGTTTGAGGCGCCGTCAACGATAATGAGACTCCAATACGTTTTCATCCTCGGGGCCATCGCCGCTGTAATCCAGCCCATCGCCTCTGCGCAGCCGCGTAGTGCCGCCGATCCGCAGGTGGTCGCAACGCGCAACGCCACCGAGAAGCAGCTTGAATCGATCGCCGTCATCGAACGGAAAGTGATGGTTCCCATGCGTGACGGCAAGCGCATGGCGACGGACATCTATCGCCCGAAGGATACGTCGAAGAAGTACCCCACGATCTTTGTTCGCACACCGTACAACTTCAACTATTGGGATGTGCGCATCGGTGCTCCGCGCGATATGAAGGCCGAGTTGGACGCGGTAAAGCGCGGATATGCGTATGTCGAGATGAATGAGCGCGGCCATTTCTTCTCCGAAGGCAACTACGACATCCTGGGTGCGCCGCTTTCGGACGGAGACGATGCGATCTCGTGGATCGCCAAGCAGTCCTGGTCGGACGGCAAGGTGGGGACGATCGGTTGTTCTTCGACGGCGGAGTGGCAACTCGGAGTCGCGGCGCTCGGCAATCCCGCGTTCACCACGATGATCCCGCAGGGGTTCGGCGCGGGCGTTGGGCGCGTCGGACCGTGGTACGAGCAGGGCAACTGGTATCGCGGCGGTGCCGTTCAGATGCTGTTCATCGCATGGCTCTATGGCGAGCAGAACCAGGTTCGGCCCATGTTCCCACCGAATGCTTCGCAAGAAGAGTTAGTGCGCGCCTCCAGGCTATTTGATCTCGCGCCGCAGATGCCGCCGGTGGATTGGTCGAAAGCTTTGTCGCACCTGCCGGAGACAGACATCATCAAAGCGGCCAAGGGACCCGACGGCATCTTTTCCGATCGCGTGGAAGTCTCCACTGGCGGTGCGATGATCAAGCGGACGCCGAACGATCCGGCATGGTATCGCGGCGGATTGTGGCACGATGACAAGCCCATCAATATCCCGGGCTTCTGGTTCATGTCCTGGTACGACGTATCGACCGGGCCGAACCTCGCGGCCTATAACTTCGTGCGCAGAACCGCGAAGGCTGACATCGCTGACCAGCAGTACGCGATCATCGCACCGACCTTGCACTGTAGTTATAAGCGTGCGACCGAGGAGACAGTGGTCGGCGAGCGCAGCGTCGGAGATGCGCGGCTCGAATACGACGATTTGACTTACGCCTGGTTCGACCGCTTTTTGAAGGGCGAGAAGAACGAGACGTTCGCGAAAATGCCGCGGGTCCGCTATTACACGATGGGCAGCAACAAGTGGCAGTCGTCGGACACCTGGCCTCCGGCCGGCGCGCAGCCGATGACACTGTTCCTGGCCAGCAGCGGTAAGGCAAACAGTCTGTTTGGCGACGGGGCACTCGGCGAGGGCGCTTCGGAGCGGGATGCTGCCGACACGTTCACCTACGACCCGACAAACCCCGTGCCCTCCTATGGCGGAAACGTGTGCTGCACGGGCAATGCCGTGGCCGGCGGTGCATTCGACCAACGTAAGATGGAAGCCCGGGCCGACATCCTCGTGTACTCTTCCGATCCACTGAAGGAAGGAATCGAAGTGAGCGGTCCCATCGATGTGACGCTGTACGTTTCTTCCGATGCGAAGGATACGGACTTCACCGCGAAGCTGATTGATGTCTATCCTGACGGTACAGCCTACAACCTGGACGAAACCATTCAGCGTATTCGCTACCGCGAAGGCTACGATAGACCACCCGTGTGGATGGAGAAGGGCAAGGTGTACAAGGTCAGCTTAGGCCCGATGAACACCAGCAACTACTTCGCTGCGGGACACCGGATCCGCCTCGAGGTTTCGAGCAGCAATTTCCCCCGATTCGATCGAAATCTGAACACCGGCGGAAACAATTACGATGAGGCAGCCGGTGTAACAGCGCACAACACGGTACACCATTCGAAGATGTACCCGTCGCAGATTGTGCTGACGGTCGTGAAGCATTAGCGCTATTTCAAGTATTTTTCCGGCAGCGGATTATCGTCTCGCTCGGAATCCCAGAGGATGGTAACCACTTTCCAGGTGTTGCCGTCCCGTGCAACCTGGATGCTGTTAATTCCGCGTGCGAATGGCTTTGCGCCGGGCGCGTGCCGCGATTCGTAGGTACTGAAGACGTGCGCGATATTGCCGAAAGCTTCGATGCGGCGGCTGATCTCCGTTTCGTAGAATCCGCTCTTTTCGAAATTGCCCCGGGCACGGCGGATGTAGTCTTCGGTGGTGAGGACCACCGGAGCAGGACCATCAGGTGTGGGCCTCACTGGAATCAGACGTGCCCCCTCGATGAACAGAGAACGGAAACGATCCCAATCGCGCGTCCCGGCTGGCCCCGAGATCACGTCGTACACCGCGCGTATCACGCTGTCCACCGAGTCCGTATCGCCTGCCCGCACCTGAGGGGCAGACGCGACTAGCGCAAACGTGATAACCAGCGCTCGCAACATTTTGAAACCCTCCCGCTACTGCGTCCTGCCGCGCGCGGCGATCTTCCATACCGCCTCCACCTGATCTCCGCGCAAAGCGTAGATCCGGTCGTAGAGGTTGACTGTGGGATCGCAGTGCGGAGCCGTGATCTCAACCCGATCGCCGAGTTTCAACGGTGAAGCCGCCTTCGAGACGTCCAGCACTCCGTGCTCGTCGCCGCCCCATCGGAACGGCACGTCCGTCATGTTCCGCAATTCCGGCACGAACGGGCGATCGGTCGCAAGCGACTTGTAGCCCGTATCGAGCACCGCTGAACTGTCGGACGGCTTGCTGATGACCGTAGCGATCACGAACAGGCATTTTCGGAAATCCTGGTACACGGGACCGTTGCTGCCACCGATGCGGCTGTAGTCCGTATCCATGAACATAAAGCTGCCTGGCTGCAATTCCGTAACACCGTCGATATCGCAATCGATGTTATACGTGCCTGTGCTGCCCCCCGTCACCAATCGACACTCGATCCCGGATTTTTCGATCAGGCGGCGGGTTTCCACGGCTTGTCCCATCGCCTCCCGCGACACCTTCTTCCGGTTCTCGAATCCGTTGACATGGGAAGCGTGCCCGGCGTACGCCTGCAGGCCCGCGAACCGCACATGATCAAGCGAGGTGATTCGCTGGGCCAACGCCAGTGCGGGTTCTCCGGTCGCGATGCCAGTGCGGCGGCCGATCCACAGATCGATCGCCAGGTTGAATTTGATCTTCGCCTCCGCGGCTGCGGCATTCAGGTCTTCGACATTCTGCGCGTTGTCTACCGAGAACAACGTTTCGGGACGGCGCCGCGCCAGGCGCACAGCGCGCTCGATGCGCGAACGGCCGATCATCGCCGATGTGAGCAGCAGGCCCGATACTCCTCCATCTGAGAGAGCTTCCGCCTCGCTGATCTTGGCGGAGCAAGCGCCCACGGCACCCGCTTTGATGAGCGCCAGTGCGATCTCCGGACACTTGTGCGTTTTCGCGTGGGGACGGAGCGCGCGGTGGTGTTCTCTCGCCCAGGCGCTCATCTTCGAGACATTCCACTCGAATCCGTCCAACTCCAGAATGAGGGCGGGAGTCGGCAGATCGTCGCGCGACAACTTGCCTTTGACATCGCCGCGATCGATCATACGTTCGATCTCGGTGTAAGAATAACTTCGCTTTTCCGTCGCAGATTTCATGATTGCCGGTGCGGAAAGAACTGCCGTCAGGAAGGCCCGTCTCGATGCCATGGCTCACCTCCACTCGGACAAGATGCCCGACAGCATAGCACGCCGTGGGTTAGTGAAATGCGCCCTTGCGCACTGCTCTTGAATTCAGGAAATCAATATCAATAATCCCGTGGCCTCTAATCCTGTTCGCTGAGAGTTTCGGCGTATCTTTTACCGTAAGGATAGAAGAGGTCTTTGCGCCCTTGCTGCCACGCCGCTCTGAGTTCGGGCCGCGTGATGTCCCAGTCCGGCCGGCATTTCTTCAGAACCGCGCGCAGGTCCTGACGAAGTTCCTCGAGTGTTGGCCGGCCGAGGAACCAGTAACCGTTGTAGATCTTATAAACGATGAGGCCGGGCTCGAGGATAATCACGTGAGGAATCATCGGATTGTGCGCAGGATCCGTGTATTCCGCAATGTCGAGGTCCTTTTGGACAACGCGTCCCGCGTCGGACAGGAACGTCCAATGGGCGCCGACGCCCGTACGATTTTCATTGGTCTCAGAGATGTTGTCGGTGCTGATCGTCACAAGCCGGCAATATGCGACTCTCAATTCCCGATGCAGTTCGACCAAACCTTCAGCTTGCCGGCGGTCTTTGGGACAATAACCTCCGCGGCTGAGCACAAGGACCATTGGATCCTGTCCCTGCAATTCCGAAAGCTTCCGGCGAGTCGCAGTATGGTCGGAAAGCTCGTAATCGGGGAATTTAGCTCCGGGGACGATATCTGATCGCATCTGACGGCCTCCGCAGGTTGGATGCGAGCACCTGCGCTTCGTCGCAATGATTCCGGGGCGATTCGCAATTCTTTTTCTTAAATGGAGATAGGAATCTGCCCACTGCTGAGCCTGTTCCGCCCGGTCCGCAAACTTAGCTGCGCGATCCGAGTCGAGCCAGCTATAAATAAAGCGCAGAGTGCCCGCTGGCCGAAACGAGGTGACTCTGTCCCGCGAGGTCGGACGATGATCTCGGTCCAAAAAGCACGGGTACCCAGAGGTGTTACACCCGCACTCCGGCCGTCCTGAGGCCGCAGCCCGGGCCTGGAGGATGGCGCCTAACAGCTCAACCGCTGGCACGCGACGTAGCAGCAGCCGGTCGATCACGGGTCCGCCGCATTCAACAGGTCCGAGTAGCCCGTCACGCGAGTTACCCCGACCGACAGCAATCGGAGCGGTCACTCGTCCCGCAGGGCGGTCATCGGATCGATGGCCGTCGCACGCCGCGCCGGCAAGTAACAGGCCAGCAGCGCCAATCCGGCCAGCACCGGTGGTGCGCCGAAGACCAGCCAGCGGGTGTTCGAATTGGGCGAGAACGTCCGCGCCAGCGTATCGCTATAGGCCGCGAATGCGCGTGCCAGTACGAATGCTCCGCACAATCCCAGCGCTGTGCCGACGGTCACGAGAGCCGCGCCCTCTTTCAGCACGAGAACAAGAACCTGGCGGCGACGAGCTCCGAGCGCCATACGAATTCCAATTTCCTTTCGCCGCCGCGCCACCGCATACGCCGTAACTCCCGCAAGACCGATCGACGCCAACATCAGCGCGAACAGCCCAAGGATGACGTACACGGCGGCTTGGCGCTCGACGAAGGCGTTCAGGCGTTCGAGGTCTTCGCGCAGGGTGCGCACATCGAATATCGTGAGACCGGGATGAAGCAGCGCCACTTGCTTTCGAACGGCGGCAACGACGTCGGCACCGGCCTCCGCCCTGAGTAGAATCGTGACACTCTCGGCGAGATTCGCACGAAACCAATCGTGCGTGAGCGGCAGGAACAACGTGGGCACCGGTTTCGTCCTCAGGAATCCGGACGGCACATCGCGCACAAGGCCGACCACGGTGTAGCTCCGCTCTTTGTCGCGTATGCGACGGCCCATCGGATCTTGCGCGCCGAACAGTTCGCGCGCCGCGGTCTGGTTCAGGATCGCCGGCGTGGCGAGATCCTGAGTGCGAAGTCCACCTTCGTTTTGGTCACGTTCGTTGAATTCGCGACCGCCGAGGAGCGGTATCCCCAGCGTGGAAAAGTAATGCGCCCCGATGTCGCTTCGGAACACCCCGCGCAACCTTTGGGCGGCTCGCCGCTCGCCTGTCTCAGCAGCAACCTGTGCTCCAGCCACAGCCGCCCCAAGACCGGCGAATGGAACGCGACCGGTTACCGACACACCGGCAACGCCATTGACGCGTGCCAACTCCTGCGGCAGTGAGGCGAAGATCGCCGATGTGTCAACGCCAGAATAGCCGTCGCGCACCGGGTCGAGCGAGATCAGATAGAGGCTGCCGGTGTCAAAGCCGACGTCGAGTCTCGACGTGTTCAGGAAGCCCATCGCGACGAACCAAGTGACGAGCAGGAGCATCAGCGATGCTGCAGTCTGGCAAACGACAAAAACATTTCGCGAGCTGAAGCGGTGATAGCCGCGTAGCGCCGTCTGCGCACCTTTCAGCGTTCGGCCGATGTCGATGCGGGCGGCCGAAAGAGCAGGAGCCAGCCCAAACCCCACGCCGGCCAGCAGAGCGACGGCCAACGTGATCATCATCACCCGAAGATTGGGCCAAAAATCGGCCTGGAGAGTTGTCGGCGAAGTCGCGGGCATCGTCGATATAACGCGTGTGAGACCGAACGCTAATGCGATGCCGGCCAGGCCTCCCGCGAAGGCCAGCAGCATGCTTTCGGTGAGGAACTGGCGAATCAGGCGGAGACGGCCGGCGCCGATAGACAGACGAACGGCGATTTCGCGCTTCCTCTCGTCGCCACGCGCCAGCATGAGATTCGCCAGATTGGCGCAGACTAACGAGAGCACGAGACCCCACAGCGCCACGTTGAAGGTGTTCACGAAAGCGTGCTGCTCCGGCGTGATGTACATTCTGGTTCCCGCGGGCATCAATCGCAGCAGAGTTCGTTTAGCGCCTTGACGAGCGGGTGGCCCGATATCGCGATCGATGTTGGCGGTGATGCCGTTCAGCGACGCTTCGGCCTCGCGCATGGTCACACCGGGCGCCAGGCGGAACACGACTCGAAAGATCTCGCGGCCGGCGTTGTGCAGCGGATCATCGTTGAACTCGGGAGCTAAGCCGGGACCACACGTTGCGGGCACGAACAGGTCAACAGGATATCCGGGCCAAACGCCGTGGAACGCCTCGGGAGCGATGCCGACGATGGTGGCGGGCCGGCTATTCAGGCGGAGCAGGATTCCGACGGCGTTCGGGTCGGAGTGAAGCCTCGAGCGCCAGAACCAATGGCTGACCACCACGACCGGAGGCATCCCGGGCTTCTCGGTTTCGCAGCTGAAGAATCTTCCGGCGGCGGGCACGACACTGAGCGTCGAAAAGTACTCGGGAGACACCAGGTGCGCGTAGAAGCGTTCCGCCTGCGTGTTCCGGTTGCCCGAAGATGCCACGGCGACCGGCACCGGGCCGAGCACAGCCATTGCGGCGGCAAAAGTGCGGCTCTCATCCCGATAGCGTTCGAAGTAAGGATAGGAGACAGTGCCCCAGATGAACGTTACGAGAGATGCGGGATCGCGCACGCCGGGCGGAGGCCCGACGATGGCTTGAATTTCGGTGAGCACGGTGGAGCACAAGCCGATGCCGATTGCGAGGGACAGCACAGCCACTGAGGAAAATCCCGGCGACTTGGCGAGAAGCCGTACCGCATAGCGGACGTCCTGTCGAAACTCGAGGAGATACATCGTGACCCCCGATCACGACATCGCGGCAACCTCGTAGTCCACGACTCGTGGGATAACGAACTCGACAGTTTCACCGGAAACGTGGAAGGGTACATCTGTTCCAGCTCGGAGCAATTCCACGCGCGCGACGCGGCGGCCCGCAGGCAGTTTCATCCGCACCTTCTGCGGACCGATCGCGTAGAAGTCGCGGATCCAGCCGCGGTGCATTGCGGGGTTCGTATAGTTCAGAACATGCACCGCGAATCCCGCCTGCGTTTCCCAAGCGAACGTCTCGATGACACCTTCGCCTTCGACGGTGACCGGCGAATCGCCGCCCGATACCCAACGAATGGAGTTCTGAAGCAACCGGCTGAGATCGGTATGTCCGGAGCGCCACATCGTTCGTTCGACATCGCCGGGAAAGTAGATCAAACGGCTGGTGCCCTTCTCGCGCACAACCACTGCCGGTTCGGTGGTATGGGGTTCGACTGGATACGACAGTTCCGGCGGATACGCGACGAATCCAGGCACCACGGTGAGAATCGGAGCGTCGACCGGAGCAACGGGCAAACGGTATTCGGCACCTGGAATCCAGTGGGTTCCCGAGAATCCGTCGAGTATCGGGTGGTGCTTTTCGATGCGGGCAAGGTATGCGTTACCGGTGGTGCCCTGAACTTCGCCGTTTTTGCGAATCCCGAACACTTCGGCCAAGCCAAACTCCGCGCGCCGCTTTCCGCGCTCGTCGTACATGCTGGTTTCGAACGTCGCCAGCAGCGAGCCTCCTGCATCCACATAGGCCTGCAATTGACGGCACTGCTCGTCACTCAGCAGAGCGGTGTTCGGCAGCAGCAACGCGGAGTAGTTCTTCAGATTCGCGGGCGCGAGTTTCTCTTCGTGCACGAAATCGAAAAGGAAGCGACCCTCAAGCAGCGCGTAATAGAGTCCGTCCATATACTGCGCCATCTGTACGTTTCGTGGCGGCGAATAGAACAGATGCGTGCGCTGGCCCATGACGACCCCGATATTCGCGACGGAGCGCTTATTAACGAAGTGGGCATCGTGGCTCGCCATCCAGTTGAAGTATTTGTGGGCAGGCTCGAGCCAGCGCCGGTCCTCACCCATTCCGTCTTCGCCGCCGATGATGTGGTGGTAAGGCACCATGCCGCTGGCGAGGGTCTCGTTCATCCACATGCGAGCTTCGCGTTCCGATTTGTATACGTTTCGCCAGCGGATCGGGCCCGTGGACCAGGCGCCGGTCACATTGGTCGCCATCTTGCCTTCCTGAACCGCGCTGCAAACACGACCCTGCAACGCGCAACCCCAGATGGGCGTATCGTCTCCGCCTCGGCCCTGGTTGTCGCATTGGAACCATTCGCAGAGCTCGCCAAGTTGAACGAGGTTGGCGGTGGAGCGAATGCCGCCGCCGAGATTCGCGAAGTAGAAGTTGGACGGTTGCTTCTCTTTTGCGATCGCATCGTAGAGTTTCCAGAGGTAGACGGTGCGCTCGTTGAACTTCTCCCAGTGCTCGATGGTGCCGGCGCGCGGCAGGCGGCGGCATTGTGCGCAATGGCAGGCGGGAATGCGGCCGAGCGGAGGCCAGGCGTTCGTGAACAAACCGTCGACGTCGTAGAGCGAATTGATTTCGCGCATGATGGCCGGCATGTACTCGGTCATGTAAGTGGAGAACATGCAGGTGCGAAACAGGCGCGGATCCTCGGTGTGATGAACGACGTTGCCCTCGGAATCGCGCTGGAACCATTCCGGGTGCGCCTGTACCGCGTCCTCCCAATTCAAGTCGGGACTCATGCGCGCGATGACGTGCAGGCCGCGTTTTTTGGCAGCCGAGCAGCAATCACCGAAGAAGTCGCGATCGCCTAGGTATTTCCCCTTCCGGTGAAACGGAACCTTGGTCTGATAGAACGCCAGAATACCGGTGATACTGACGAGTACGGCATCCACTTTCAGGCTCGCCCAGTAGTCGGCCCATTCCTCGACGTTCATCGCGACGGGGTCGTGCTCGGTCATGTTCAACTGGCCGACGCGCCGGATTTTGCGCTGCCACGGAACCTCGCCCGCGGCTTGAAACAACGCGCCGCCCGCGAGAACGGCGCCCGGTAAGGATACGAATTCGCGACGATTCATAACGAACTGCCGGTACTCATCATATGGTAGAAACAAGCATGAAGCGCAGGACGTTTGTCGGCACGGCATTCGCGGGTTTGGGGATCACGGGAGTGAACGCCCAGCCGCGCAAACTAAAGGCAGGCGCGACACCGATGCGGGAGTTCGGCAAGACTGGTGTGAAACTCACGGTGGTCGGCCAAGGCGGAGCCAGGCTTGCACTGCTGCGCACCAAGGAAGCGGCGCGGGCACACGTGCGGTATGCCTACGAACTCGGACTCAACTATTTCGACTGCGCGCATAGCTATTGGGACGGGCACTCCGAAGAGGTCTACGGCGACGTGCTTTCGGATGTGCGGAAGAACGTCTTCATCACATCCAAATGCACGAAGCGAACCAGAAAGGAAGCGGAAGACGAACTTCACCTTTCATTGAAGAACTTCAAGAGTGACTACATCGACCTGTGGCAGATGCACGGCATCCAAGACCAGAACGATGTGGACCGCATCTTCGCGCCGGGTGGCGCAATCGAGGCCTTCGAGGCGGCGAAGAAGGCGGGCAAATGCCGGTTCTTCGGGTTCACCGGCCATCACGATCCGAATGCGCACCTGTCGATGCTGAAGTCGTACGACAAGTGGGATTCCATCCTGATGCCCTTGCACGCAGCCGATCCGGCGTATTTGAGTTTCGAGAAGATCACGCTGCCCGTTGCGGTGGAACTCGGCATTGGAGTGCAAGCGATGAAGGTCTTCGCCAACGCGTTCCTGCTGCGCGTGCTGAACGCGGAGGAATGCCTGCGGTATGCCCTGAGTCTTCCAATCCATTGCGCCGCGGTCGGCTGCAGCACGATCGGGCAGTTGGATGACGATGTTCGCATCGCACAAAATTTCACGACGTACACGCCTGCGCAAATGGACGAGATCCGCAATCGCGCCATAACTGCCGGCCCGGGCGGATTGCAGGGGCCCGCGCTCGAATACTGGAAAATCGGCGGGGTCTGGAAATAAAAAACCGCGCGCGCTACCTCCGCCACCAGCGCGCTAAGCATTTACAAATTATTCACGCCGTTCGAACAATCTTCTGACAGCGAAGCCTCAACATGAAGCTCTGAAGAGGAACGCTGAATGAATCTCTTATCCACCCAGAGCAAGATGCCTTTCCTGAGGCGCCGAGCCTGCCTGCTGACCCTTTTGTTCGCTCCGCTTACCGTCAATGCACAGACAGTCACGTTGTACGGTGCGTTGTCGAACTTTGACGTGATGAACGACACGGGACAGGAGGCGTACGGCTTCGAGATAGAAATCCAGGGAGTCACGACGATTGGCGGCTCCTTCACCGGTAACCGCTACGGCGCCCCACAGGTTGTGCCGTTCGCCGGCGGCGTCTATGTCCGCTATATGGCGGCCTGGGATGCCGCAGCGCACCGCTTTGTGGCCGCGACGCCCGCGGCCGTGAGCTTTACGCCAACCAACGGCCACCAGTGCGTGATCGGCACGCTGAATTATCAGACCAGCGGGTGCGAGCACTTCGGAGTGTGGACGGTAGCGAATCCGAACAAAACTGTTTACCGGTGGCTGTTGGCCGATCCAAACAATCCGGGGCAGTTGCAGCCCTATGGCACTCCAGTCGCGATTCCCGCGCCGGTGTGGACTGTGCAGCCGCCCGCAAAACCTGGCGATGCTCCCGTCGTGGTTGCGGATATCGCTCCCCCGATCCCACCCAAGCCCGCGGTGCTGTACGGCGATGCCCAGTGGGTGAGAGTGTACAAGACTGAAAACGGCCGGCAGGTCGGCCTGGACGAATTGGTGGCTGATAATCCGGTGGTGCCCGAGGATGATGCACATCTCGAGAGCGCATGGGACCTGATCCAAGACAAGGTCGGGGATGTCAGCAACGGACGTCACCGCCAGAATCGCGGCGCGCTCGGGGGCAACTCGCATGCGGTGGTGCGCCGTTACGAGTTCTACAAATTCGCGGGGACCTACGATCCAGTGACGCACCAGGCGCTCTGCGCGGATGGTACGTGCACGGCACCGGCTGCGGACGAAGTCGGCGATTTTATTGGCGCGCAGAACGCGGCGGCGAACCTGAACGTTCCCAATCAGTTCACGTTGACCGTGGCACCAGCCGGCAACGGCTTAGTGACGGGAACGCCGGGATCCATCAAATGCCCCGGGACGTGTGCCGCGACGGTTGCGCCGGGAACAGCGATTACGTTGACGGCGAAGGCCGGGTCCGGATCGACGTTCGCCGGTTGGGCCGGCCCATGCGAGGGAGCGCAGGACACTTGCACTGTGACACTACGATCGGACGCGACGCTAGACGCGACGTTCGTGCCGGCATTCACGCTGTCCATCGGCCGCTCGGGGAAAGGCACTGTTACCAGCCAGCCCGCCGGTATCTCGTGCGGTGCCGGAAAGAGCGGAGCCTGTTCCACCAAGTTCTCCGCAGGAACCGTGCTTATGCTCACGGCGCTTCCCGATCCGGGTTCGACGTGGACCGGCTGGGCCGGCGCTTGCACAGGCACGTCGGCGACCTGCACGGTTGCGATCACCAAAGACACCTCAGTACAGGCCAACTTCAAATAATCCAGCCAGTGAACTTCAACCGGACGGGTGACCAGCTCAAAACGGGCGGCCATCCGTCCCCCGCCGCGCCCACTACGCTATCATCAAAACCAAACCGGGGAGGTTCTTAATGCCCGGCGGGCACAACAATTACGTTCTGATTGTTTTTGACAGTTGCCGGTACGATTCGTTCTCTCGCGCGCGCCCGAAAATCATTCGCAAATTGGGAACGCCGGAGCGCCGCTGGTCGTACGCTACCTGGACTGCGCCTTCGCACTACAACCTGCTGATGGGATTGATGCCGCACACGAGCCCGCGGCACGTGTACGCGTCGGAGTACTACAAGAAGGATCTTCTTCGATTCAACGAACGGCTGGGCGGAGAGGGGCTGGAGTTCCGGTCGTTCGTTCCACGCCTGAACCTGCCGGTGCTGCTTCAGAAGCTGGGATACCGTACGCACGCGATGGTTTCGCTTCCCGTGCTGAACCCGACCACGGCCATCAACACGGGATTCGATACGTTCACGTTGATGGAGAAGCACAACGACATGCGCGCGATGCTGAAGCGCATGAAGTTCGACAGAGAGCGGCCGGCGTTCTATCTGCTGAATGTGGGCGAAACGCACTATCCGTATGCGCTTCCCGACGAACCCGAAGATGAGTGGCCGCGCATCAGTGGAGTTCACGGTGTATTCAAGCATCTGGACGAGCTGGTGGTGGGGGGCAAACTCCGGCGGACGCGCAACCGCATCTTCGACAGCGCAAAACTCGAGATGCTGCGCAAACGGCAGGTCCAGACGGTGCGATACCTCGACGGCGTAGTCGAAGAGCTCTTCGACCTCGTTCCCAAAGACACATACATCACGATCACGTCGGATCACGGCGAGTTGTTCGGAGAAGACGGGTACTTCGGGCATGGTCCGGTGCAGCACGAGAAGGTGATGGAAGTTCCGTTCGTCGAAGGCAAGATTCGCTGATGCGTAACGGACGCGCTGCGCTCGCCTGCGCGGCGGCCGCTGTTTTGTGTTGTGCCTGCCGCGAAGCGCCGCACGGCACGGGTGCCCGAAGAATGATCGTGATCGGCGTGGACGGCATGGACCCTGGCTTCGTCGAACGACATCAGGACGCCCTGCCGAACTTGTGCAAACTGCGGGACACGGGCTCGTTTCAGCGGCTGAGGACGACGACTCCTCCGCAGAGTCCGGTGGCATGGTCAACCTTCATCACCGGGCTCGATCCGTCGGGACATGGCATCTACGATTTCGTTCATCGCGACCCGCGGACGATGTCGCCCTACTCATCGATGGATCGCAC
The DNA here is from genome assembly GCA_963720745.1 of uncultured Acidobacteriota bacterium. Classification (GTDB taxonomy): domain Bacteria; phylum Acidobacteriota; class Terriglobia; order Bryobacterales; family Bryobacteraceae; genus TMP-7. Next base: position 815,266 of record CAVRGO010000001.1, on the reverse strand, counting down.
CGAACCCGCGCGTTTCGTTCTGCCGCTCGGGCAGTGGATGATTCCGTTATCCAAGGCGCACGTGGTTTCGCTGCGCCGTGGAGTTCCGTTTTGGAAGAGGCTGGCCGATGTGGGTATTCCGGTAACGATGATACGCATGCCGACGAACTACCCGCCGGTGGACGCCGGGCGCGCACTCGCGGGCATGGGCGTCCCCGACCTGCGCGGCGGGTTCGGCACCTTCACCCTGTTCACTGACGATCCGGAAGAAATCACGCGAACGGTATCGGGCGGCAGCATCGTGAAGATCGCGATCGAGAACGGGCGGGTGACATTACCGATTGAAGGCGCGCCGAATTCGTTGAGGAGAGATCAGCGGATGTCTTCGGTGATGCTGAACGCGAGCGTCGATTGCGGCACGAAGGCGGTGCGCCTCACGCTGGGCGACTCGGTCACGGTTCTGAATCAAGGAGAATGGTCGGATTGGATTTCAGCCGAGTTCCCATTGGCGGGCCGAGTGGCGGGCGTCACAGGCATGTTCCGTCTTTTCGCGAAGCAAGTCGCGCCGCGCTTTCAACTGTACGTCACGCCGGTGAACATCGACCCGCGAGATCCGGCGCTTCCTGTCTCCACACCGAAAGGCCTCAGCAAAGAAATTGCAGACGAGATCGGACCGTTTTACACGCAGGGAATCGCCGAAGATACCGCAGCTCTGCGGCAGGGTGTTTTCGATCTTCCTGAATTCATGACGCAGAACCGGCTGGTGTTCGAGGACGAGCGAAGGCTGATGCACTATTCGCTCGAGCATTACCGCGGCGGGTTGCTGTTTATTTATTTCTCTGTCGTCGATCAGGGTTCGCACATGTTGTGGGGACGGCACGAACAAGAGCTGGAATCGATCTATCGGGGGGTGGACGAAGCGATCGGCGAAGCGATGGATGCGGCACGCGGCGCGGAGTTCCTGGTGATGTCCGACCACGGATTCACGCGCTTCGATCGTACCGTCCAGTTGAATTCGTGGCTGCACGAGCACGGCTACCTTGTTTTGAGCGGACCGGCGGGCGGCGAGGGATTTGCGAATGTCGACTGGAGCCGCACCCGGGCGTATGGGTTGGGGTTGAACGGACTCTACCTGAATCTCCGCGGGCGCGAGAAGAATGGCATCGTCGATCCACGGGAGCGCCCGTCATTGTTGCAGGAGATTCGTTCGGCACTATCAGGGCTGCGGGATCCGTCAACGGGCGCAAGGGTGGTGCAGGCGCTCGCGTCGCCCCCCGAGTCGAGCACGGCGCCGGATCTGATCGTGGGATACAGCCCGGGTTATCGAGCATCGTGGGACACCGCTTTGGGCGCCACCGCCGGACCCGTCTTGCAGGACAACAACGATGCGTGGATCGGCGATCACTGCATCGATCCGTCAGCGGTTCCGGGGGCACTGTTCAGCAGCCGGAAGATCGCGCGAAGCGATCCGTCATTGCGCGACCTGCCCGGCGAGATCCTTCAGTTCTTCGGCGTACCGGCCAACTGATTCAGGCTGGTGTCTTCCCGGCGATCTCGAGCAGTTTCAGAACGGTGTTCCAGTTACGCCCCGTACCCGGGACTTTCAGCGCCCGATCAACGGCCGATGCGGAAAGCTTGGGACGCGCCATCCCGTTGGGGTAGTAAATGTAAAGTTCGCGTCCATCCATCCGCAATTCCTCGGGCGCGGCATCGATCTGCATCACTCGATCGCGAACTTCCGGTCCAGGGTCGCTGCGTAGGAACATGACGAGCAGTTTACTGGGCTCGATGTCACTCCGGCCGGAGAAAGGATTCCTGGCGATGACATCCCGGAGATCATCCGGCGTGCGGACGATCACCGGCGGGCGAAAACCGAACTTCTGCTCGATACTTTCCTCGATCTTCTGCTCCAGTCTGGGGAGAGCAACGGACCGGGTAGTGAACACGACATTCCCGCTGTTTACATAACTTTGCACGTTCCGAAACCCGAGCGATTCGTACAGGGCCCGGAGCGCTTCCATCTTCACCCGATTCTTTCCTCCGAGGTTTACGCCCCGCAGCAACGAGATGATGGTTGGCATAGTAGTTAGCCGAATCGGCGCCGCTCCCGTTCGCGCCGCAAACAGCTACGATGACTATGTTATATGCGCCAGGCGACTTTTGCTTTGCTCGCGTGCACGCTGGTAGCGCAGGTCAACGATCTGGAACGCGCACGACAATTGCTGACGTCGGGACACGCGGCCGCGGCGGCAGCAATCTATCGGGAACTCGCGAAGGCTGATGCTCGAAACCCCGAACTGCTGCTGAACCTCAGCATCGCCGAGTACAAGGCGGGACAGTTCGGTGAAGCCGCAGCGAGCGCCTCGGCCGCGCTAGCGTTGAAGCCCGATCTGGCGTCAGCGCGTCTCTTTCTCGGCGCAAGCTATCTCGAACTCCGCGAATTCGACAAGGCCATCGAACCACTGGAGCGCGTAGTGGCAGCGAATCCGCGCGAGCGGAACGCACAGTTGATGCTGGGCGAGGCGTTCTTGGGGGCAGGACGCGCAGCGCCCGCGGCGGAGCACCTGCGAACCGCTGCTCAACTGCTGCCGGCCAACCCACGGGTATGGTATGCACTCGGGAAAGCGCTCGAATCTCTGAGCCGGAAAGACGAGGCGGTGGACGCGTTCAAGCGACTGTCGGAACTGCCGCCTTCGGTCGAATCACACATCCATGCGGCGGAAGTGAACGATGCCGATCACCGGTGGCGGGACTCCGTTGCGGAATGGAAGGAGGCGGTGCGGCTTTCGCCCGACAACGGGAGAGCGCGCATCGGACTCGCATGGGCTCTGTTCCGTGCGCGCGATTACGAGGACGCCAAGCAGACGCTCCAGACACTTGTTCAAGAGGGCAGCGACGGCGGGGTTTTGTTCCTCTATGGTGCAGCGTTGTTGAACGAACAGAGGCCCGCGGACGCGCTGCCTTATCTGACGAAAGCCGTTGAGCGCGACCCGAAACTGCTGCCCGCTCGTGCGGCACTCGGCCAGGCTCTGCTACAAACCGGCAAGCCTGCCGAGGCGATTCCGCTATTGCAGGACGGACTGGCGGTGGACGAAGACGGCAGCACGCATTTCCAACTATTCCGCGCTTATCAGCTCACGAATCGCGCTGCCGATGCGAAGAAAGCGTTGGCCGCGTATCAACGTTTTCGCGAATCGTTGCCGTCGCCACCCTGATTCGCGGATGGCTCGACAACAGAGAGCACCTGATTTACTTTCACGTTCCGGAGCGTCTGCCGGATTCCGCCAGGCCAGGCAATATCGATTTGTTCAGCCGCGGCGCGATGGCCCAATCCGAAGTGAACACCGAAGTCGCTGGATGATGCGTAGCCGACGCTGGTCGTCTGGTGATTGGTTTGATCGCCGATTCTAACCACAGCACCGATTCCGTCGCGATTGCTCTTCGTGCCGCGTAATTTGAGAACGAGCCAGAAGTTCTCCGCCGGACTCACGTTTCTCCAGAACTCAGGCGCGTCTCCGAGCGAGGACGTCACTACATCCACGCGCCCGTCGTTATCGAAATCCGCGAAAGCACAACCGCGATGAGCGCGAACCGCCTCCATGAAACCGGCTCCCGCAGCCTGCGAAACGTCCTCGAAGCGCCCGTTTCCGGTATTCCGGAAGACACTGTTGTGCTGCTGGTACTCCGTCGATTCGAACACATCGACGCGGTCGCTGACGTGCGAATTGGCCGTGAAGATGTCCTTCAGTCCGTCGTTGTCGAGATCGAACAGGCCGACGCCCCAGCCGCTGTAAAAACGGCTAATCGTTCCCATGCGCGAGGGGATGCTCACGTCCTGAAAAATGCCCCCGCCACGATTTCGAAACAGCGGGAAGGTCTCGCCGGACAGCGCGGTAAGCACGAGGTCGGGCCGCCCATCGTTGTCGAAGTCGCGAAAATCCGCGCCCATGCTCGACATCTCGGTTCCGGTATCCGGCAGAGCCGCGCCGGCATCGAACGCCACCTCTTCAAAACGTCCGTTTCGAAGATTGTGGAACAGGAAGTTGGGGATTTTGTCGTTCGTCACAAACAGATCGGGGTAGCCGTCGTTGTCATAGTCGGCCACACTCACTGCCATGCCTTTGCCGATGAATTTGGCGATGCCGGATTCGGCGGACACATCCCGAAAACGTCCGTCGCCGAGATTCTTATAGAGGCGGTTGGACGTTCCTTCGAATAACCGGGGATGGCAATACACGCGGATGTTCCGCTTGGAATCGCCGCAGAACTGATCGAATGCGGGTGTCCATTGAACGTAGTTCACGACGAACAGATCGAGCAGGCCGTCGTTGTCAAAATCGAGCCACGCCGCTCCAACCGACCATTCGTCGCTGCCGATGCCGGCCTTCGCCGTAATGTCTTCGAAGGTCCCATCTCCGCGATTTCTGTAAAGAATATTCCGCCGAACACCTGCGACGAAAAGATCGGGGTGGCCATCGTTGTTGAAATCGGCTGTGGCGGCCCCGATCGAATAACCTGCGCCCTGCAACCCGGCCTGTTCGGTGACGTCGCGGAATGCGAAGTTGCCGATGTTCTTATACAGCCGATTCCAGTAGCGCCGTCCATCCTTCACCAAGCCCGGCATGGTCGCACCGTTCGTGAAAAATAGATCGGTGCGGCCGTCGCCATCGTAGTCGAATGCCGCGACCCCACCGGCCATGGTCTCGGGCAGATGTTTTCGTTCCGTCGGCGAGTTCGTGAGCGTGAATGCGACACCGGTGTGCGCGGCAACGTTCTGGAGCAGGATTATGCCGTGCGCGGGGGCACCAGCAACCGCCGTAGAGCAGTGAACGTTCAATGCTGCCGCGAAAACCACACCGGCCAGGGCGATAACACCCTGCACCGGTGGCGTTTTTGTGAATTTCCGCCTCAAAGTACTTGACCCTGTTGCGTTTTCGCTTTACCTTAACGTTACGGTCGCTGGGAGGTTACCTACTGGGAATGCTTCGAAATTCGATTGTAAGCGCATTGCTGATACTCACACTAGCCGGTTTCGCTAGTGCGCAAGGGCCTGTTGGAACACTCAATGGAACAGTGACAGATCCTGCTGGAGCGGTGGTGCCGGGCGCGACGATAACTGCCGTCAACACTTCGACACAGGTGGAGACGAAGACCACAACCACCAACACGGGAACATACACGCTGCCGTATCTTCCGGCCGGAACGTACACGTTGCGAGTCACGTCGCCGGGTTTCCGCACGGCTAATGCCGAAAACGTCGTCCTTCGCGTCGCGCAGACACAGACGGTGGATATCAAGCTCGAGGTCGGCGCCGTGAGCGAGCAGGTGGTGGTCAGCGATAAGCCGGAACTGCTCGAATCCGGCACGGCGGAAATCGGACGCTATATCACCACTGAGGAATACAAGAGCTGGCCGATTGTCGTCGGCGACGGTCAACGCCAGATTCAACAGTTCATCTTCGACAGTCTACCTGGCACGACGGGCGACACCTTCAAAGGCTCGATCAACGGCGGCCAGGAATATTCTCACGAGATCCTGATCGAGGGGATGCCGATCGGGCGCGCCGATCTTTCCGGCGGCAACAACAACGAGTTCAGCCCGTCGGCGGAAGCGATCGGCGAGTTCAAACTGCAGACCGGCGCAATCGGCGCCGAATACAACGGCGGGCAGACGGCTGTTGCCAATTTTACGATCCGCTCCGGAACGAACGACCTGCACGGGTCGGCGTTCTATTACGGACAGAACGAGGCCCTGAACGCCGCCAATCTCGACACGACCACGTCCGGTTCGAAGAAGGCGAAGTACCGCGAGCACAACTACGGCTATTCGGTTGGGGGGCCGGTTTGGATTCCGAAGATCTACGATGGCCGCAACAAGACGTTCTTCTTCACCAACCTGGAGTGGGACGACCGCAATCAGCAGCAGTTCACGGGCCTCGGAACAGTTCCGACGGCGGAATTCAAGAAGGGCGACTTCTCGAAACTGCTCGATCCGGCATACACGGGCAACTCGCAGTCCGGCACGCAGGTCGGGACGGATGCGCTGGGGCGCCCGATCATCTTCGGTCAGATCTACGATCCATCAACGACCCGGCGTGTGGGCGACGAGATTGTCCGCGACCCGTTCGTAGGGAACATCATTCCTCAAAATCGTTGGGATCCTGTCGCCGCCAACGTGGTGAATAAGATCGGAATCGTCGATCCGACTCTCCCTTCGCTATTGCGGAACATCCCGACGATCAACGGCCAGCCGATTTTCCATCTGTCGACCTGGGGCATCAAGATCGATCACCAGATCAACTCGAAGAACCAACTGTCGGGTTACTACAACCACAGCTACCGCAGCCGGTACAACAATGGCGCGGGACGATTCCTGCCCTTGCCCGGTCCGGCTTCGAGTTCGTGGCAGCAGCAGATCACTCCGGGCCACCTCGTGAGGCTCTCGTTGACCTCAACTTTGTCGCCGACGATCATCAATCGCGCCGCGGCGGGCTTCAACCGTTTCCTCAACAATAACGGAGCTTACCCGACCACGATCAACGCCGGACTCGCTTCGGCGATCGGATTGAAGGGTCTGCCGGACACGATGTTCCCGGTCATCCAATTCAACGGCCCCGGATCGCCGCTGCAGGGCAACGGCATCGCGCGTATGGGTGTCGGGTTCGCGGATTTCAGCCCCAACGGGAGTTGGATCTATCAGGACGACCTCACGTGGCTGCATGGATCGCACAGCTTCCGTTTCGGATATGAATACAAGCGCTACTTCTACAACGACCGCGCACTATCGGATGCAGGTTCGTTCACCTTCAGCGCTCGGCAGACGGATGCGCCCGGCCAGTTGACGAACACGGGAAACGCGTTCGCGAGTTTCCTGTTGGGCGCGGCATACCGTACCAGCCACGGCATCACTGGCTATTCCCAGGCGTTCCGGCAGCCGCAGCACGGCTTTTACGTAATGGACGACTGGAAGGTCACGCCGCGGCTGACCCTGAATCTCGGGTTGCGGTGGGAAGTGATCCCGCCGTTCTACGAGACCACTGGACGCATGTCGGAGGTTTCCCTCTCCGTGCAGAATCCCGAGGCGAACCGGCCCGGCGCGCTGATCTTCGCCAATCGTGTCAATGACACGTACTGGAAGCAGATCCTGCCCCGCGTGGGGTTCGCATGGCGCGCTACCGACAAGATGGTTGTTCGCGGCGGCTATGCAGTGACCAGCACTCCGCCTATCGCGAATAACTGGGGATACGGTGGCTTTACCTACGGGTTCAACGGCAGCGTTCCGACTTTGGCCGGCACGAGCCCGACCGGTTTCGCGGACGATCCCTCGATTTATCTGCGGGACACATACCCGAGTTTGTCCGCGCCGCTTCCCGACACCGATCCGAATTCGGCAAACTACCTCGATGTATCCACCACCGCGCGTGATGCGAATCGCCCCGGCTACGTCCAGAACTACAACCTGACCATCCAGTATCAACTGCCGCAAGACACCGTGCTCGAGGTCGCCTATATCGGCAACAAGGGCACGCGCATGTGGGGTGGTACTCCAGGCAGCGGCTACACCGATTACAATGGTTTGCCTGCAAACCTTCTCGCCAAGGGTGATGTGCTGCTCGATCCGGTGGCGGACCACCCCGAGTACACACCGTTCGGTGGTTTCGATAGCAGCCTCTCGGTAGCTCAGGCGCTGCGTCCGTATCCGCAATACGGGCAGGTGAACGAGCAGTTCCCCTATAACACCAACTCGAACTACAACTCGCTGCAGGTGACGGTCACGCGGCACCTGACGAACAACCTCGGCTTCCTGGCCGCGTACACGTTCTCGAAGGCGATCGGATACATCGATGCGAACGGACCGGGCGCTTACTACACTTCGGTGCAGGATTACTTCAATCGAGGTCTCGACCGTTCGGTCACCGAGTTCAATACACCGCACCAGTTCAAACTGACGTGGGTCTACGAAACGCCCTTCGGGAAGGGACGCCATTGGGATTTGAAATGGGCGAACCCGATCTTGGGTGGGTGGCAATTCGCTGGAATTCACAAGTACAGCTCCGGCCAGCCGATCCAGGTCTACTACTCGGGATACAACCTGCCGGCAGGTTTCGCGCCAGGGATTCGTCCGGACGTGATCAGCAGCCAGATGACGCTCGGAGGTGCGCCGTCCAAGACGGACTACTTCGAGGGCACACCGTACCTGAATCCCGACGCATTCGCGCCACAGCCAACGACGCCGAATGGCGTTCCATTGAGACCTGGGACAGCGCCACGCTACCTCGCCGGCATCCAAGGCCCATATCAGTTGTCGGAGACATTTCGGATGAGTAAACGCTTCTACATACGGGAGAAAATGTTCTTCGGGTTAGGCATAACGGTTGACAATCCGTTCAAACGGACATCGCGAAATTTCCTAACCCTCGATATTGCGGATCCCGGCTCGTTCGGCCAGTTGGTACAGCGCGGTGGCGGCCGTACCATTCAGGTCGAAGGCCGGTTCGAATTCTGACCGTATTGTCCGCTCCATCAAAAGCGCTCGCCGGCAGACACGCCTGCGAGCGCTTTTAATATTTTCTTTATACGTGCCGCGGAACTCTTGACGCGGTTTTAACGTTGCTGCTTCTACGCTGGAAGTGTGGGAAGCGTAACATCCTCACATCCGCCACTCCCCTTTGCCCCGGCTCAGAGTTGCCCTCCGCATCTACAGATCTACGTCATCTTCACCAATGTCGAAAGTACCCTCGAAGCGCTGAGGGCCGCCGCTCACCTTGCCCGCGACCTCGATTCCCGCATCCTGTTGATCGCGGCCAAAGTGGTTCCGTATCCGCTGCCTCTCGATGCGCCTCCCGTGCCCGACGATTTCACGGAACGGCAGATGGCGCACCTCGCAGGAGCGCAGGACCTCGACGTGGCCATCCGTATCGGTTTGTGCCGCGATCCGCATGTGATGATCCGGCAGTCTCTCTCGCCCGGCTCCCTTGTGGTGATTGGAACCGACCGGCGCTGGTGGCACAACGGGCCGCGAACGCTCGCCCGCAAATTGAGCAGCGACGGCCATCGCGTGATCTTTGTCAACACTCGCAGGGTTCGCCCTTCCTCCGCTCGATTCGCATGCCCTGACCGAGGCTCTGTAACTGAAAATGCAAACCTCCATTGATTTGAGAAAGTCCGCAACTGCGAAAGTCGTGGTGGCCACGACGGTCGCGCTATCGTTCATCTCGTTCTGGCGAGCCGCAGCCGTTGTGCTGAATGACATGGCGTCCACCATGTTCTACATCGGCGGCATCACCGAGCAGACGATCGGGAAGTCGGCCCCGTGGATGGTTTTAGGCGTGATGCTCTTCAGCTTCGCCGTCCGCTCGGTATACATGGAGAGCTGCAGCATGTTCGTGCGCGGCGGCGTGTACGTCGTGGTGCGCGACAGCATCGGGCCTACCGTCGCCAAGCTTTCCGTTTCGTCGCTGGTGGTGGACTACATCCTTACCGGCCCAATCAGCGTGGTGGCCGCCGGGCAATATCTCGGCAGACTTGTAAACGAACTCAACGAAGTCCTTCACCAAAGCTGGCGCATGGACCCGAACGCCTTCTCGGTTTTCTTCAGTGTGGCCGTCACCATCTATTTCTGGTGGAGCAATATCAAGGGCGTTCCGGAGTCTAGCACGAAGGCCTTGCGGATCATGCAGATCACCACCGTGATGGTCGTCGCGCTGCTGATCTGGTGTCCGCTGACACTGTTGTTACGCGGCGGCGCGCCGCTTCCGCCGGCGCCTACGCCGCACAATCTGCACCTGACTGCGGAATCGTGGGGCTGGCTGAACGGGACATTCCTGACGCAGGTATCGTTCGTGGTCGTGGTGGTGGCGCTCGGGCACTCGCTGCTAGCGATGAGCGGCTTCGAAACATTGGCACAGGTCTATCGCGAGCTGGCCTATCCGAAACTGAAGAACCTGAGCATCACGGCCAATATCATCTGCACTTATGCCGTTATCAGCACCGGCTTAATCTCGGTATTCGCGGTGATGATCATCCCCGACGCCATCCGAAGCAATTTCTATGACAACATGATCGGTGGCCTGGTGATGAACCTGGCCGGCCCTTCACTGCTGAAACTCGGGTTTCACGTGTTCGTAGTCGTCGTCGGCGTCCTGATTCTGTCCGGTGCCGTGAACACGTCTCTGATCGGCGTGAACGGCGTGTTGAACCGGGTGGCGGAGGACGGCGTACTGCTGGACTGGTTCCGCAAACCGCATCATCGATTCGGCACAACGTACCGCATCCTGAACACGATGGCGCTGCTGCAGATCGCGACAATTATCGCCAGCCGGGGCGATGTGTTGCTGCTCGGCGAAGCGTATGCTTTCGGCGTCGTGTGGAGTTTCGCTCTCAAGTCGCTGGGTGTGCTGGTGCTACGCTATCAGCGCCACGACCAGGAGTATAAATTTCCGTTCAACGTTAAAATCGGCAGAATCGAAATTCCCTTCGGCCTTGGAGCTACGACGCTGGTCTTGTTCCTGGTCGGCATCGCGAACCTCTTCTCAAAGCGTATAGCAACGATTTACGGCGTGTCGTTTACCATCGTTCTGTACGTGCTGTTCCTGGTTTCCGAGCGAATCAACGCCGCGCATAAGGAACGGCGGACCGGTCTCGAGAAGTTCAATCTCGACCATCAGCCGCAGGTGAACGCGGAAACGCTGAAAGCACGCGAAGGGTGCGTCCTGGTGGCGATTCGCGACAATCGGCGGATGTGGCACCTGGAGCGCGTACTCGAGAAAACGAACCTGCGAAGACAGGACATCGTGGTGATGACCGTGCGGCAATTGTCCGCGGGCGCCGGTGAGTACGATTTACGTGAAGATCAGCTCTTCGCCGATTACGAACAGGAGTTATTCTCGAACGTCGTGTCGCTTGCGGAAAAGCAAGGCAAGAGCGTCGAGCTACTAGTAGTTCCCGCTGTGGATGCATTCGATGCCATGGTGCAAACTGCCGTGAACCTCAAGGCTTCCCGGCTGGTGACCGGCGTGTCCGCACGCATGGCATCCGAAGAACTCGCTCAGCGGATTGGGTTGGCATGGGAGCGTCTGCCTCCACCGCGTCATGCGTTCTCGCTGGAAATCTTTACTCCGGACCGCCCGTCGGTGTACGTCAACCTGGGACCGCACCCGCCGCGGCTGTGGCCTGAAGATGTCGATCGTCTGCATAAACTGTGGCTGAAGCTGAGCTCAGATCGGGACGTCGGTGCAAAACTGCATCATCGCGATGTCGTGGGACTCGCGCTACAACACCTGGAGCGGGAACTCGACACGAGTAACCGGAGCGCGATCCTGGCCGAGGTCGGGAGAATCCTCCAAAAGCCTTCGTGATGCTCTAGCCTCATAATGGCAACGTGGGCAGTCGCGAGAGGAGTTTGCCGGAACCCGGGGTTGTGCCGGACGACGAACCCGCTGTTTCGCTGAACATTCGCGTTCGCGAGTCCGCCAACGAGTTCGCCTCCACCGTACTCGTCGTGGCGTTGGCCACGGGGGCGGCCCTGCTGTTGCGTCCGCACGTAGTGCCCACGAACCTGGTAGCCGTCTATCTGCTCGCTGTGGTAGCCGTTGCCGTCCGTTCCAGCCGTCGAGCATCGATCGCCACGTCATTCTTGAGCGTCGCAGCGTTCGACTTCTTCTGTGTTCCGCCGTACCTGACACTCCGCGTTCATGATTACGAGTACCTGTTGACGTTTTCGGGGATGCTCGTGGTCGCTCTGGTAATCAGCGCTCAAACGTCGCGGATTCGCGAGCAGGCCGCCGATGCGATTGTGCGTCAGACTCGCAACGAAATGCTGTACCGGCTGTCACGACTATTGGCCGGCCAGACACGCGTATTCGATGTCGCTCGTACCGCGGCGAGTTATGCGCAGGAGGCGCTCGGAGGGCACGTTGTCGTGTTTCTTCCCGAGGACGGGAACATCAATTTTCGCCGCCGCACTTCCGATCAGCTCTTGATTCCACGATTCGAAGAGGGCATCGCGCAGTGGGTATTTGAGCACGGCGAAAAGGCGGGCCAAGCGACCCAAACGCTCTCCAGTGCGACGGCCCTGTACCTTCCGCTGAAGGGCGCCGCGGAAACAATGGGCGTAATGGCGATCGTGCCGCCGGGGCGCGATGAGCTACCAGCGGAGCAGGTGCAGCTTCTCGAGATTCTCGCAGGCCAGACTGCCATGGCGATTGAGCGAACCCGCAGTCAACATGCGGCCGAAGCGGCGCGTGTCGAGGTGCAGACCGAGCAGATGCGCAGTTCGCTATTGAGTGCTGTCTCGCACGACCTGCGCACGCCATTGGCGTCGATCACCGGCGCGGCTTCTACCCTTCGATCGCAATGGGAGAAACTGGACGCGCAGACACGGCAGGAGTTGCTGGAGAGTGTGGCCGACGAAGCGGAGCGCCTAGGACGCCTGGTGGGGAACCTTCTCGATATGACGCGGCTGCAATCCGGCGTGGAACTTCGGCGCGAGCTTTGCCCGCTGGAGGAAATTGTCGGCGCGGCGCTGCAACGTTTGGAAAGGCCGTTGCACTATCATTCGGTGGCCACGCAGTTGCCGGAGAATCTCCCGCCGGTGTACGTGGACGATGTGTTGCTGGGGCAGGTGTTCGTGAACCTTCTCGAGAACGCCACCAAATACACGCCGCCCGGCACTCCGATCGAAGTGTCGGCCGAATGCGACGGCGATTCCGTTACGATCGAAGTTCGGGACTCGGGCCCTGGATTGGCGCCGGGGGAGGAACAGCGGATCTTCGATAAGTTCTATCGGGGACTATCGGAAGGAGCGCGCGGCGCGGGACTCGGACTGGCGATCTGCCGGGCCATCGTCGAGGCGCATCGCGGCACAATCGTTGCGTTTAATCGCCAGAGCGGCGGCGCGGCTTTCCGCATCCGGCTTCCGTTGGAAGGCGAACGATGAAGCCGTTCATCCTCATTGTGGAGGACGATCCGCAGATCCGGCGTTTTTTGCGCGCGACGCTCAGCGCGGAGGGGTACCAATATCTCGAGTCCATTACCGCCGCCGACGGAATTACCCAAACCGGCGCGCGGCGCCCGGATCTCATTCTGCTCGACCTCGGACTGCCGGATCGAGACGGATTGGAGGTGATCCGGCAGGTCCGGGAATCGAGCCAGGTGCCGATTGTGGTGCTGTCGGCGCGGGGGCAGGAGAGCGATAAGATCGCGGCGCTGGACTTGGGCGCGGACGATTACGTCGCGAAGCCGTTCGGAGTGGGGGAGCTGCTGGCGCGGATCCGGGCAGCGCTGCGGCGGGCGGCATCGGCCGGACATGATGGGCCGGTGATCCGCTTTGGCCGCGTCGAGATTGATTTGGAAAAGCGCGTCGTCAAAGTCGGCGGAGAAGAGGTACACCTGACGCCAAATGAGTACAAGCTGCTGCAGGTGCTGATCAAGCATTCGGGCAAGGTGTTGACCCAGCGTCAGCTACTTAATGAAGTGTGGGGACCGAATCATCTGGATCAGGCGCAGTACCTCCGCGTGTATGTCGCTCAGTTGCGGCGCAAGCTGGAATTGGATCCGGCCCGGCCAAGGCATCTACAAACCGAACCGGGCACCGGGTATCGCCTCGTGGTGGATGAATGAGCTCCGCTGGTGAAGCTGCGCTACAGTAAAAACTCAGATGTTGTTCAAATCGCGCGCCCTGCAGGTACTTACTCTAGTTTCGATCGTCCTCCTGGGGGCGTGTACTTCGGAAAAGAAGACGGCACCTGCCGCTTCTAACGAGATTCCGCCGCTACGTCCGTTGAATGTTGTGGTAATTACCGTCGATACGCTGCGCCCCGATCATTTGCACTGCTACGGGTATGCAAACATTGAAACCCCGGTACTCGACTCGATTGGCGCGCGCGGCGCGTTGTTCGAGGATGCCGTCGCGCAGACACCGCTGACGCCTCCCTCCCACGCCAGCATCTTTACCGGACAGAACCCGAACGTTCATAAGGTAAGAAACACCGGTGGGTTCGTTCTGCAATCTTCCGCGCACCCGCTGGCACGGATTCTGCACGAACAAGGGTGGGATACGGCGGCGTTCGTCGGCTCGGCCGTGCTGAAGAAGTTGTTTGGTTTCAACAACGGCTTCGATGTGTACGACGACGAGATGCCGCGTCCTGGCAAGAGCACCGAATTCCGCGAAGATCCGGAGCGGAAGGCATCCGTCGTGGTCGATCATGCCATCCGCTGGCTGAACGAACGTCCCTCGGGCAAGCCGTTCTTCCTGTGGGTGCACATCTACGATCCGCACATCCCCTATGCGCCGCCCGGGGAGTTCGCGCGCAAGTACAAAGGCCGCGAATACGACGGAGAGATCGCCTATGCCGATCAGCAATTGGGACGGCTGTTTGAAACGGTGGCGCAGAAATCGCCCGCCGATAAGACGATTCTGGCTGTTCTCTCCGATCATGGCGAGAGCCTGGGCGAACACGGCGAGCACACGCACGGGGTCTTCATCTACGACTCCACCCTGCGGATCGCCTTCATGATGGCGGGGCCGGGCATCCCGGCGGGCACCCGGGTAAAGCAGCAGGCCCGCAGCATCGATTTTCTTCCAACGCTGCTCGAAGTGATGGGCGGGCGTGCTCCGGGATATGTTCAGGGCGTGAGTCTTGTGCCCGCGATTTCGGGTAAACCCGTTGCGACCGACATCTCCTACGCCGAAACGCTCTATCCGAAGATGAACATGAACTGGTCCGAACTGCGGGCCATCCGAACGAATCGTTGGAAGTACATCCGGGCCCCGCGGCCCGAGTTGTACGACCTGACGTCGGACCCTCACGAGCAGAACAACATCATTCAGCAGCACGGCCCTGAAGTGCAGAAGTTCGAAGCGCAGTTGAAGAACATCATTACTCCCGGCGGCGGCAACGGGGTTGAGAAGGTGGACACGGCGATGGTGGACGAGCGTGTGATGGATCAACTGAAATCGCTCGGATACCTGTCGAGCGCCGGCGGCCGCTCTTTCGAACTGACGGGCACCGGCAAGGACCCGAAGGACGCCGTGAAGATCCTCGAGATCATCGACGAAGCTGAAAGCGGCCAAGCGAAGATTCCCGAGGCCAAGCGCATCGCTCTGCTTCAGGAAGCCCTCGCCGACGATCCCGACAACCCGTCGCTCTACTATCAACTCGGGGGCCGCCTCGAAAAGAACGGCCGTTACGACGAGGCGATGCAGTTGTATCGGACCGCATTGTCGAAGGGTATCGAGAGCGCGCGGCTGCACTCCAGGATTGCGGACCTGCTGGTTCGGAACGGCGACAAAGACACAGCGATCGGCGAGTACGAGAAGGCCGCGAAGATCAACCCTGCGGACCTTGACAGCCAGAACAATCTCGCGACGGCCTACCTCGAGAAAGGGCGGCTCGCGGATGCCGAAAAGGTTTTCCGGTGGATCCTCAGCAATGACGACAGTTACGCCGCTGCCCAGAACGGCATGGGGCTGATCTCGATTCAGAAACAGGACGGCAACGCTGCTCGGGGCTACTTCGAACGCGCCGTCCAACTCGACCCCGACCTCGTCGAAGCGTACATGAACCTGGGGGTGCTATACGAAATGGCGGGCGACCGCGCACGGGCGCGATCGAATTTCGAATCGTTCCTCGCGAAGGCTTCTCCCTCGCAATACGGGCACATTATCCCGCGCGTCCGCCAGGAACTGGTGTCGTTAAAATGACCGCGATGTTGGCCTCCGCTCCGCTGATCTTCTTGCTGGCCCAGGCCGGATCTGCGTCCACGGCTTGTGACGCATCGGCATCGGCATCGCTCGTTCAAGACGCACGTCTTGCGCTGGCGGACCGTCAGTTTGACGCGGCAGCGGCGAAATTCCAGAATGCCTTCGACGTCTGTCCGCGAAACCTCGCGATTCTCGCGGACAAAGCCAAGGCGCTGTTGCTGGCGGGCCGTTTCACCGATGCGCTGCACGTGTCCGACCGCATCCTTTGGGACGAACCAGCCAATGCCGCCGCGCTAAAAGTGAAAGGCAATGCCGAATACTTCCTGGGCCGCTTCGACGCGGCGACCGGCACGTTTGTCACGCTGCTCGAGCAGCATCCCGACGACGAAGATGCCGCCTACATGCTCGGCCGGATCTATTACCAGGAAGACCGGGTGGACCTGGCGATTGGGCAGTTCGAGCGCGTCCTCAAACTGAATCCGCAGTCGTACAAAGCCTGGGACAATCTCGGTCTCTGCTGGCAAGCGCGCGGTGAAACGGATAAGGCGATCCGCCATTTCCTGCAGGCGATCAAGCTCGTTGAGACCGACCATCCAGATTACGACTGGGCGTATGCGAACCTGGCGGACCTTCTGATCCAAACCGGCGATTTCCAGCATGCGTTTGATGCGGCGGCGAAGGCGGCGAATCGGAATCCGAATTCCGCCCGAAATTTCTACATCGGCGCGAAAGCGCTTGACCGGCTCGGGAAGACCGATCTCGCTTTGAACTGGCTGCAGCGCGCCGCCGGTCTCGACCCCACGTATTCCGAGGCTCAATACCTGTTGTCGAGGGTCTATCAGAAGCTGGGGCGACGCGAGGATGCGGAGGCCGCGCGCAAGCGATTCACGGAGCTGAAAGAGAAAGAGCCGGCGAAGCGGCGCTAGACGTTCGAGACGGAATCAGAGATCGCCGCGCTTGGCCAGCACCGTCCCCGAGAGACGATCTCGAAGGAGCGCCTTCAAGTGCAACTGCTCGACGAGCGCCGTATCGCCAAACGCAAGCAGATAGTAATCGTAGGCGCCGTTCGGAGATTCCCGGTAGACCGGGTCCATCCAGTCCAAATTCCAGGCAACCCGATAGTAATTTATCACCGGTTCGAGTTGCCAGGTTGCGCCGATGCGCACGCGCGTTCCTGGACGGTGCCCCGAACGGACGATCTGCATCATGTCTTTTCCGGCCGCGCAGTAGGACCACTCGGCGAAATAGCGCAGGTTGAACTGCGTGACGAACTGGATGACGCAGAGGACGAGAATCGCCGCTATCGGAATGGACGCGAGCCTCTCGACTTTGCCGCCACTGCTCAGTTGCCGCAGGGAGCACATGCAAGCCAGCGAGAGCAGCGGCAGCCAGTACATGGCCGTCCGCAGTTCGGGGTATGGCTGGCCGAAAGCATAGCGGCTCACGACGATCATGACGATGGCGACAGGGAAGATCACCGCGAGCACGAGCAGTACACGATCAATCAGAGGGAGGGAATCAACATTCCGCTTCTTGAACGACGCGATGGCCATTTGCGCAGCGATGACAATCAGGACGATGAGAGCCGCGGGGATAACGAAATTGGTAACGATGCGGATCGCGGTTTGCGCCGGAAACAGAACTGCAAGCCCTGCGAACCCGGATGGCGAGTGGACGAATGAGTATCGCACCAAGCCCTCCAGAATGGCGGACAACGAGCGCGGTCCCGTGTACCCGACTTCGAGTTCGATCAATCGCTCCGGCAGCATCGAGATGATTCCGCCGACAGCAATGGCCGGCGCGACGAAGTGAATCAGCGCCTGTGTCCAACCAGCGGTGTGTCGCACGGCCGATTCGGTTTCGCGCGGCTTTTTGCGGCGCTCTTTTTTACTCCGCCCCGATTCTCTTACGGCTGCCGCCATCGCGACCGGCTCGGGCGCGCGTACAAACGTTTCACCGGCCACAAGCGCCAGGAATCCCACGACCAGCGCGCCGCCGGGAAAGATCATGATTATGTTGCAGCCGATCGAGAGACCCAACGCGACGCCGGCCTTATTCAAAATCCGCCGGCGTACATTCGCATCCCCAGTAACCGCAAGCGCCGCGATCAGTTGATAGAGAGCGTAAAAGAAGAATCCGAGGGCCGGACCGTAACCACGCGCGCAGGAAAGATAATCCAGAACAAAAGGATTCAGCGTGAGCGTGGACACGGACAAAAGGAAAAGGAAATTCTCGCCGAACAGAAGCGCCGATATTTGGAACGCCGAGTAGAAGTACAGAAGTCCGCCGAGCAGGGCCGGAGTGCGGTACGAGATTTCGGAGGGTCCGAAGACCGTAATCATGAACTTGCACGCAAGATCGGAGACGACATGATGGTTGCCGTGTTCGAACGTGAGCACCTGGCCCCAGGTTCCCGACAGCAGCCATTCGAAGATTACACCCTCGTCATGCGCGATGGATTGCGTGGCTGCCCTGTAGATGTTGGTTACGAACAGCGCCGCCAGCAGCAAGACCGCGGCCAGACGCCACGGTTTGCGGACCAGGCTTGTGATCGGTTCGGAGTTCAATCAATCCTCCGGAATCACCCAACGTTCCCCGTGATGGAAGACTTTGAACCTTTGTTCGGGCCGATGGCCGAGCATGTGTTCTATAAACCGCGTCACGCTGCCCTCGGTTCCGGCGAACGTACCGTAGTGCATCGGAACCAGCCATCGGGCTCCGATATCGTGAGCCAGTTGCGCGGCATCTTGAACCGGAAAATTCGCGCCGCCTACGGGCACGATTGCGGTCGTTACGCTGTAAGGCCTCAGTCGTGCCACCAGGTCCCCGTACAGTACACAATCGCCGGCATGATAAATCGTGTGAGATGCGAACCGGATGAGATAGCCGAGATGCGGAAAGCCGCCAACGGGTGTCCATTCAAGCGTAGGGTGAGCAGAGGGCACGGCGTACACGCGCCCGTACAAGCCCTCCTTGAAGAACTCGACGCGCAAATCCGCATCAGTGGTTGTCATACGTTCCAGCGGCACACCGAGAGAACGGGCGTGCCCGGCGACGCTTTTCGGCAGCACGACTTTTGCTCGCGGCGAGGCAGCGAGCAGAGCCGTTAAGGTGGGCCCATGCATGTGTCCCTCGTGCGCGTGCGTGGAAAGCACAAGGTCGGCCGAAGTGATCTGCGACGGCTCGATCGGTGGTGGCACCAGGCGGGCGCGGCCCGTCAATTCTCCCAGGCACGGGTCCACGATGAACAACATGTTCGCGAACTTGATAGCGAATCCCGCGTGGCCCAACCACCACAGGGCGGGCATAGTGGTCTGGGTCTCTTCGATTTCGCCGGCAAGTTCCAGGCCGGTTTTGAAGGTGTCGCTCATTTCGATGCGCGCTCCAGTCGGTCCCGGATTCCGGCCCACTCCAGTGTTGCCGGCGGCCGCTCCACCACGATCAAATCCCAGCCCTCCGTATCCAGATCGTGCAACGTACCGTACAGGACTGCCGCATAGCCAGCGGGACTAGCAGGCATCCTAACACTCTTCGATGCGGGTGCGGGCTGATTCCACCACAGGTACGCCACCCGTCCCGGCGGTATGCGCGCGCCATCGGACAACCTGACACGTGTTCGAGGACTGTAGTGACGCTCGTGCATGCCGGGCGACGGATGCGCTTCAGCGCCGGGATCGGTAACGCGACGAATCTCCTCGAATGCGATCATGCCCGGCCGCAGCAGCACAGGTTCGGGGCCGGCCAACGACACTACGGTCGATTCGATACCGACTTGGGTCGGGCCGCCGTCGAGCACCAGTACCCGATCGCCGAAGGCCGCTCGAACATGTTCCGCTGTAGTTGGCGAGAGCTGGGTGAACCGATTTGCGCTCGGCGCAGCGATCGGAAAACCCGCCGCACCGATTAACTCGAGGGCAACGGGATGCGAGGGCATCCGAATCCCCACGGTATTCAACCCCGCGGTTACGATGTCGGGCACCACCGGCTGTTTCGGCAGAACCAGGGTCAAAGGTCCCGGCCAGTGATGCCGCACGAGTTCGTCCGCCTGGGCCGGCCACTCCGTGACGAGGCGCTTCGCCATCATCACCGAATCCACATGCACGATGAGCGGACTCGTGGCTGGACGGCCCTTCAGTTCGAAGATACGGCGTACTGCGCCGGCATCCAACGCATTCGCGCCAAGGCCGTAGACGGTCTCGGTGGGAAACGCAACCAGTTCACCATTGCGGATCAATTCCGCTGCGCGCGCCAGTTGCTCCGGCGTTACCATTACTCGGGCAGATCTTCCTTGCCGTCGCCGCCCGCCAGTTTGCCCGTCCGGTGCCAAACCAGAAACGCGTGGATGAAATCGTCGATGTCGCCATCGAGTACGCGGTCCACATCTCCGGCGGCCAGGCGTGTTCTCAGATCCTTCACCATGCGATAAGGCGCCAACACATAGTTCCGGATCTGGCTTCCGAAATTGATATCGAGTTTCTGCGATTCGAGCTTATTCTGCTCGACCTGCTTCTTCTCCATCTCGTATTCGTACAGCTTCGCCCGGAGCTGTTTCATGGCACTGGCGCGGTTCTTGTGCTGAGAACGCTCGTTCTGGCACTGCACGACGATACCTGTCGGAAGGTGGGTGAAACGAACGGCCGATTCCGTCCGGTTCACGTGCTGCCCGCCTGCGCCGCTCGCGCGAAACACGTCGATGCGCAGATCCTCGGGTTTGATATCGATGTTGACGTCATCTTCGATCTGCGGATACACGAATACCGACGCGAACGAAGTGTGCCGCCGCGCATTCGCATCGAAGGGCGATATCCGGACCAACCGGTGAACGCCGATTTCCGATTGCAGCATGCCGTAGACGTTTTCGCCGTTTACTTCAAAAGTCGCGGACTTGATGCCCGCGCCCTCGCCTTCGAGACGATCGGTCACGACGGAATCGAACCCGTGCCGCTCCGCCCATCGCAAGTACATTCGCAGCAGCATTTCGGCCCAATCCTGGCTTTCGGTGCCGCCCGCGCCGGGATGAATGGTGACGATCGCACTGCGCTCATCGTTTTCGCCCGACAACAGCATGCCGGTCTCGAGTTCGTCCAATTGCGCGCGAAACAGCTTCATTTCGCGCTCGAGCTCCGCGCCGACATCCTCGCCTTCGCGCGCCAGTTCGAAAAACGTCTCCAGATCGGACCTTAGCGAAGTGATCCGGGAATCCTGGGACAGCGCCTGCTCGAGACGCTTGCGGTCCTGCATCACCTTCTGGCTCTTTTCAGGCTGATTCCAGAATTCAGGATCGGAGATCTGTTCTTCTAACTTGGCGAGCTCGGATTTCTTTTTGGGAGCGTCAAAGATAGCTCCGCACAGCTTCGGCCTGCTGGCGGAGCTCAACGTACTCTCTTTCCAGTTCGTCGAGTGTCATCTGTAATTCCAGTTTACTTCGATTGAGGGCGGATCACTGGAACCGGTAAATCATAATGCCGTAGCCAACGCCTGCTTCGTCGGCGGTATGCGCCACCTGGAAGGCCATGAACTTACCATCCGCCGAGATCACCGGGTTCGAAGCTTTCCAACCTTCGTAGTCGTTGAAATGGGTCAGGCGGGTGAAGTTCTTGCCCGTCCCGTCGAGACGCAGTTTCCAGATATCGATGTTGCGAAATCCGGGCGCCCCTCCTACGGTTTGTACCTGGCGGTCCGCCTCAACGCAAGTGTATTTGCCGTCTGGGAAGATGCCCTCCGCCTCGTTGTACGTTCCCGGAGCCTTTGACATGTTCGCCACCGAACTGGTTTTCAAGTCGAGGGTCATCACCGATGCCAGTCCTTTCGGCTCGTAGCAGGTAAAGGTCATCTTCGAGTCGTTGTCGAAAAAGTCCTGCCCCTCGATCGTGCAGCTATTGTCGTTGCTGGTGTAAACCACCTTCTCGTTCACCAGCTTGGGTTCGGGCAAAAGTTCCACGTCGGCCACCAGCAATCGCGATGCACCGGGGGGCAGGTCGGGGTTTTGCGCATGTGTCTCAGAGAATGAAATCTTCATCGATCGTTTCGAGATGGCGGCGCCCTCGCTCATCTTGCGATGGAATCGGACGGGCTTCGAATTCGGCTGCTTGGACAAGAACCACAATTCGTTATCCTCGTGGCGGCTGGTGTGAATGTCCTTGAAATGCTCGGGACCGATCAGGATGTAGTCGCCGGAGGGCAGGTGCATTACGCGCAGGAAAGCAGCACCCGGGACCCCGCACGTCAGGCAGCGAATGGTCTTGCTCGCAATATCGATGACGAACGCGTCTCCGAAGCTCTTCGCCATGAACGCGACGCGCTTGTTATCTGGCGAGATGTCCGCGCGCTCGCCGAAGTGTGTGAGGGGCGTGATGTTGGACGGCAGATGATCGAGCGGGCTGTCTTGTTTCCGCTGCGCGAACGCCGCCATGGTGCAAAGAAGAGCCAGGAACGCGGTTTTCATCGGAGTCTAATATACTAAGCTCCGGAAATGATAACACGCCGACACCTGCTCGCCTCGGCCGCGGCGGCCGCACCGTCGCTCGCCTTCGCGCAATCGACGGGCACGGGACGCAGTCTCGCCCGGCACATCCGCCGCCCGCGCGCGATTACGATGTGGGACTTCTCGTGGCTGGAGCGGCGCTGGCCGGGCGCTGGCTACGAAGACTGGGACCTGGCGCTCGACGAGTTGAAGGCGCGCGGCTATGATGCCGTGCGGATCGACGCCTATCCTCACTTGATAGCAGCAGACGCGAGCGCCGAATGGGAACTTCTGCCGCAATGGACGACTCAGGACTGGGGAGCGCCCGCCCGCTGCCGCGTTCGCGTCCAGCCGAACCTGAACACCTTTATTTCGAAGTGTGCCGACCGCGGCATCGTCGTTGGTCTGTCCACGTGGTTCCGACTGGATCTCGACAATACGCGGATGACGATCGTGACGCCCGAGGATCTCGGCAACGTGTGGAAGCAGGCACTGGCGAGTATCCCCGCGAACCTGCGCGCCAACATCCTATACGTCGATCTCTGCAACGAGTTTGCGCTGGACGTATGGGCGCCGTTCTTACGCCAGCCGACCCGCCGGCAGTCGCCCGACGGCGAACGCTGGATGCGCGATTCCATCGCAGTGGTCCGCCCGGCGTTTCCGGAGTTGGACTACACGTTTTCCTTCACGAGCGAGTATGAGACGTGGCAAAAGGAAAACGTCGCATTCCTCGATTTTCTGGAGCCCCATCTCTGGATGACGCACTTCTCCGATTTTTATAGCCAGGTCGGATATCACTACGAACGGTTCGATCCGAAGGGTTACGACAACATGGCGTTAAAGGCCGAACCTCTGTACCGATCGAAGCCCGAGTACTGGAAATCGCGGTTGATATACGGAGTGGATCTGCTCGCCGAATGGGGACGAACAAGCGGCAAGCCGCTGATCACCACCGAATGCTGGAGCGTTGTCGATTACAAGGACGCTCCGATGCTCACATGGGGCTGGATCAAGGATCTTTGTGAGACCGGAGTACGCGCCGCGACAGCGAAAGGCCAATGGATTGCGATGGGCACGAGCAACTTCTGTGGTCCGCAATTCGCCGGCATGTGGCGCGATGTCGATTGGCACCGCCGGCTGACGGAGGTGATTCACTCCGGGCCGGAGTACAAGCCGGACACTAAACGTGGGTAGCCTTCTCGGAAGTCGCTTCGTCGGCAGGTCGCGGAGCAAGCATAGGAATAAAGGGATGAAAGGCAGCAATTTCCATTCCCGACGTTTCAAGAAGGCCGAGCGTCCGGCGGCCCGAACTCGGAATCTGCGCGCAGCCAGTTGTACTCTGATGCGGTTAGGGAACACGTGGCACGTCACACGCCCGAAGAGGTGACGGAAGCGATGGATCGCGTTTGCGCCGGACTGGGCGATCAACGAGACGAGTTCGCATCGCTTGCTGCGCTCCGCACTGGCAAAAAGTCGAGTGGCAATGTCGAAATTGAAACATCGTTGCCCAAACCTGTGGGTTTGGCGACCAATTCGAATCAGCCTCTTTGACCACGCATTAACCCCCTGAACCGGAACTTCTCGGAACATTCGAGACAGCGGTGTGGGACAACGTTTTTCCAGCCACGCTGAACCAGTGCGATCAAAAGAAGAATAGACTGGAATATCTCGGATATTGCTTCAAAGGTTCAGGAACAAACATCATCATGAGGATCAATTCGAAAGCTAACCGATGGGACAATACGCAGACGATCGGGGCGCCGCGCAATGCGCGCGAGATGCTTCTGGTTCTCGTTCTCATGCTGCTGCCGGCAATAGCATTCGCTCAACAACCGACGGCACAGATCACCGGAATTATTTCGGATAGCACCGGCGCCGTGGTGCCCGCGGCCGACATCAAGGTGAGCAACGTCAATACCGGAATGCATTGGGAAGCGAAGTCGAACGAAAGCGGAAATTACGCGTTTTCGAACCTTCCCCCCGGCGACTACCAGATCAGCGTCAGCCGGGAGGGGTTCACCACTGTGAACCGCACCGGCATCAATCTGGTAATCAGCCAGGTGGCCCGCCTCGACTTCACCCTGAACGTCGGAAGCACCAACCAGAGTGTCGAAATCAAAGCCACTGCTCCGCTGCTCGAGAGCGCAAACGCGTCCGTCGGCCAATTGATCGAAACTCGGGCTGTATCCGACTTGCCGCTCAATGGCCGTAACTACCTGCAACTCGCCAAGCTCTCCACGGGCGTGCTGGAACCGAAGCCGGGCGATCGCAACGCGGCGGGTGGATCATTCATCGCCAATGGCGTCCGCGCGCAACTCAACAACTTTCTGCTGGACGGCATCGACAACAACTCGAAGATTGTCGATCAGCAGAACAGTTCGCCAGTGGTGGTGCAGCCCTCGGTCGATGCGGTTCAGGAGTTCAAAGTCGAGACCAATAACTATTCGGCAGAGTACGGCTATTCGGCAGGCGCGGTGGTGAATGCTTCGATAAAAGGCGGTACGAATCAATTTCACGGCGACCTCTTCGAATTCTTGCGGAATGACAAAATGGACGCCCGCAATTATTTCGCAAGCCCGACGGCACCGAAGCCCGAACTGCGTCGTAATCAATTTGGCGGGACGCTGGGTGGGCCGATCATCAAGAACAAAGCGTTCCTCTTCGGTAGTTGGGAACAGACGCGGGAGCGCGACGGAATCACCTATGTCACCACGGTGCCCACAGCAGCCATGCGAGGCGGCAATTTCAGCGGCCAACCGGCGATCTTCGATCCGAACACGACACAGGACCTTGGCGGCGGGAAGTATTCGCGCACCCCGTTTCCGGGCAATCGCATTCCGCTCGACAGGTTCGACCCCGCGGCCGCCAAACTGCTTGCGCTGTTCCCGGACCCCACCAACAGCGCGTCGTTCAATAACTACGTCGTCAGTCCCGTGGAAGCGCTGAGTTCGAACCGTTTCGATTTCCGGCACGACCTGCAGATATCTCAGAACGACAACCTGTTCGCGCGGTACAGCTACTTCACTTACGACTACTCGTATCCGGGGCCGTTCGATCCTCCGCTGGTCGGAAGCACGAGCTTCCAGAACTCTATTAAATCCACGCTCGGCAATAGCGCCGCGCTGGGCGAAACGCACGTGTTCAGTCCCCGCATGGTGAACGAATTCCGCGCCGGGTACAACCGGGTGGAGGATGTGCTCCAACCGTTCGTGAAGGACTACGTCGACGACCAGTACGGCCTGGGAGGCATCCCCGCGCAACCGGGCGTCGCCGGTTTGCCGAGCATCTCTATCTCCGGATTTACGACGATCGGCGAAGCGACGTTTCTGCCCAACAGCAAAATCTCGGAGGCGCTGACCTTCGAGGATCATGTCACGCTGCTACTCGGAAAGCACAACCTGAAGTTCGGCGGCAACTATCGTTTCGTGCGCAGTTGGTACGCGATCTCCTCGTCGGCACGCGGCACCTACACCTTCAACGGAGCATTTTCGCAAGATCCACAAAACCGGTCGAAAACCGGATCGGGGCTGGCCGATTTCATGCTCGGCATCCCGAGCAGCGGGGGCATCAGCAATTTCCTCGCCGGCGACATCCGCTACAAGTATTGGGGCGCGTTCTTACAGGATGATTGGAAGGTCACGTCGAAATTGACCGTCAACGCCGGTTTGCGTTACGAGATATGGACGCAACCGGTGGAGCGCACCGATCGCCAGGCGAACTTCTACCTGGCGGATCTGAAACTAGCCTATGCGAATAACAAGATCCCCGCCGACGTGCCGTCCGCCTATGTCGAGAACGTGCCCTCGGGTGTCGACAGCCGCTCACTGCTGAAGAATCTGTATAAAAATTTCGCGCCGCGGTTGGGCTTCGCCTACCAGGCCGCTCCATCGGTGGTGCTCCGCGGCGGTGCCGGTGTGTTCTATGCAGACGCTCCGTTCATTGGCGCGTCAGGACGGCTCCCCGCAAATCCGCCTTACGCGATCAGCAACTCCTACCCGACCGACAATATTACTCCGATCCTGTACCTGAGTACCGGGTTCCCAGCGGGTTCGGTAACCGCGTTGAACTTCAACTCGGTCAACATCAGCGCTTTCTCGCCGGATCTGAAGAACGGCACGGTCTACCACTGGAGTTTCGGCCTTCAGAAGCAGGTACGGGAATATGTATTCGAAGCAAACTATGTGGGCACGCGCGGCACCGGCTTGCCGCTGGGCTATAACATCAACCAGGCGTACGCCGGGCCGGGCTCGGTTGCTTCGCGCAGACCGTTCCAGGGGTTCAACAACATTACGGCGCAATTACCGATGGGTGTTTCGAGCTACAACGCGCTCGAAGTGCGCGCCGAACGGCGTTATGCCAGCGGGTTCTCGATGCTTGCGTCGTACACCTACAGCAAGTCGCTCGATAACGGCGGCGAGCAACTGATCGGCGATCTCAATCTCCGTGATGTGAACAATGTCGATTGGGAGTACTCGCTGAGTTCGGGCGATATGCGACAGCGGTTTGTCACCAGCGCGCTATACGATCTCCCGTTCGGCCACGGGCGCCGCTTCGATATCGGCAATCCCGTTTTGAACGCGGTGGTGGGGAACTGGCAGGTGAATGCCATCCTCACCGTGCACACGGGACAACCGTTCACACCGGCGCTCGGAGTCAGCAGCGCGAACACCGGTGCTGCCCGGCCGAATCGCATCGGCGACGGGAACCTGCCGAGCGATCAACGGTCGGTCCAGGTGTGGTTCGACAAGGCCGCATTTACCACGCCTCCTCAGTATCAGTACGGCAATGCTGGACGTAACATCCTGTTTGGTCCCGGCGCGACAAACGTGGATTTCAGCGTGTTCAAGCGTTTTCCGCTGAAGCGGCTGAAGGAGGGGAGCGAACTGCAATTCCGCGCCGAGTCGTTCAACTTCCTGAATCATCCGCAGTTCGGACAACCGAACGCACGCGTGGATATCGCGCAGGGCGGTTCCATCACCTCGTTGTCTACGTCCATGCGTCAGATGCAGGTTGGCTTGAAGTTCCTGTTTTGAGAGGAAGTCACGTGAATCAGCAGTCCAAATCTTCGGCGGGCGTCTCGCGCAGGTCGTGGTTGCAGATCGCGCCCGCCGCGCTCGCACCTCTAGCTGCCACAGCGCAGAACACCGGCACGCGGCCTGAGCGCCCCAACATCGTGGTTATCATTTCCGACCAGTTCCGGTGGGACTGTGTCGGCGCGATGGGGCTCAACCCCATGAACCTTACGCCGAACATCGACGCCATGGCGCGACGCGGCGTTTTGTTCCACAACGCGTTCTCCGCGCAGCCGGTGTGCGCTCCGGCACGCGCCAGCATCTTCACCGGCCAGTATCCCTCGCGCCACGGTGTCTGGCGCAACGGCATCGGCCTGAAGACCGACGCCACAACCCTCGCTTCGAGCCTGCGACAGTCGGGTTACTCCACCAACTACATCGGCAAGTGGCACCTGGCGGGGAACAACGGAAATGCATCGCAGGCTGAGGCGCGAGGGCCGGTCAGCCCCGAAAACCGCGGCGGGTTTCTCGATCTCTGGCAGGCTTCGAACGTACTCGAGTTTACTTCGCATCCGTACGAGGGCGACCTATACGACAACGACGGCAAGCCGATTCACTTCTCAGGCGAGTACCGCACCGACTTCATGACCGGACTCGCACAGCGCTTCCTGCGCTCCGCGAAGTCGCCGTTTTTGCTGACGCTCTCGTATCTCGAGGTCCACCATCAGAACGATATCGATGCGTATGTTCCGCCGAAGGAATTCGTTGGGCGCTACAAGAATCCGTTCATTCCGCAGGATCTTCGGCCCCTGCCCGGGTCATGGCCGAGCCAACTGTCCGACTACTACGGATGCGTCGCGAAAATGGACGAGACGGTGGGCACGATCCGCAAGACTCTCGCCGAGACGGGACTGGATAAGAATACAATCCTGGTTTTCGTCAGCGATCATGCGTGCCACTTCAAGACGCGCAATGCCGAGTACAAACGCAGTCCGCACGAAAGCTCAATTCACGTTCCGCTGGTCATCGAAGGTCCCGGATTTAACAGGTCGCTGGACGTGCATGAGATTGTCAGCCAGGTGGACCTTGCGCCGTCGCTATTGTCCGCGGCTGGGGTGGCCGTTCCGCAAACCATGCAGGGCCATAGTTTCCTGCCTCTGCTCGATCGAAACATTGAGGGCTGGCGCAACGAAGCCTACTTCGAAATGAGCGAGTTCATGACGGGAAGAGGACTGCGCACGCTGCAATATACGCTGGCCGCGGCGACTCCGAAGCGCCCAGGATGGAAAGCCTCGCCCGGTAGTGATGAGTACACCGAGTACATTCTTTACGACCTGTACGCCGATCCGTTCCAGCACGTAAACCTTGCCGGTAACCGGCAGTATGTGGAAGTGTCGGCGCAGTTGCGGGAGAGGCTTGCCGCGCGGATTCTTGAAGCGGGTGGAACGCACGCGAACATCGAGCCTTCGGTGTTCCCTTACTCATAGCGGGCGGACAACGGAGTTTCATGATGTCTTCTTTTGACCGCCGAACATTGTTGACGGGAGCGCTGTCGGCCTCCACGCTAAGCCGGGCGGCGGGCGCCGGCAACGGGCCCCCGAATATCCTGCACATCATGACCGATCAGCAGCAATGGGGCACCATCGCAGGACGGTCCGAATGCCGGATGCCGAACCTGAATAAACTCGCGGCATCGGGCATGCTGTTCGAGCGATCATACACGCCCTCGGCGGTTTGCTGCCCGGCGCGCGCCATGATCCTATCCGGCGCCTACCACTGGCATAACGGAGTTTACAATCAGATCCACTCGCCGCCTTCGGTTCACCGCGACATGAACCCAGGCGTCGTTCTCTACTCGAACCGCTTGCGCGATGCCGGATACCGTCTCGGCTATGTCGGAAAGTGGCACGCCTCTTGGGTGCGGACTCCGCTGGATTTCGGCTTCCATGAAGTTGCGGACCTGCAGGGATGCGATCCGCGTCTGATCCGGCGGTTGAATACCAACCCGGACAGCGTCGAGCGTATCAACGGCGCGCTGAAAGCGACCCCTGACCGGAAGTTTTCGTGGCCCGGATCCGAACCCTTCACGATGTGGGGCTATCGCGAGGGACCGGAAGAGGCGACGCCGGAGCATTACCGTGCCGAGTGTGCCATTCGCATGATGAACCGGTTTGCCCGCGGGAATCAGCCGTGGCACATGGAAGTTCACTTCATCGAGCCGCACGATCCGTACATGCCGCTGAAGAAGTACCTCGACCGGTACGACCCTCGCGATATCCGCGTGCCGAAGAGTTTTGGCGATACGTTCGAGGGCAAGCCCGGCTTGCACCGGCGCGAATCTCAAACCTGGGGTGAAATTTCGGAGGACGACTATCGCAACGGAAGGGCGCACTACTACGCCTACGCGGAACAGGTGGATGCGCAGATCGGCCGAATTCTCGATGCACTGAAAGCGACGGGGCAGGAAGACAACACGCTGGTGGTGGCCACCACCGATCACGGCGACATGGTGGGCGCGCATCGCATGTGGATCAAAGGCTGGATCCCCTATGAGGAGACGTACCGGATCCCGCTCATTATCCGTTGGCCCGGGCACACTCGACCGGGGACCCGAACCGATCGCCTGGTACAGACGCACGACCTGGCGTACACCTACGTTGCGGCGGCAGGCGCTTCAGCAATGCCGTTCAGCGATGGGCGCGCGCTGCAGCCCTTGTTCGCGAATCCGGAAGAACGCTCGTGGCAGGATCAGATTCTCTCCGCCTATTATGGCGGCGAGTTCCTGTACACGCAGCGAATCGCCATTACAGACCGATTCAAGTACGTCTTCAACGGCTTCGATATCGACGAGTGTTACGATCTCGCCGAAGATCGCGAAGAACTGCGGAACCTGGTGGAGAACGGCGAGAAGCGCCCGCAGGTGGACGATATGCGGGCGCGGTTGTACGAACTGATGAACCAGTTCGACGATCCGTTCGGCGATATGAGCCAGCCTACAGCGCCCATGCGGGGCGATCGGTACTGCGCTCCGAGGTATCTGCCGCGCGGAAAACGTCTCGCTTAGCGCATTCAATGAGCACCGAGTCGCCGAACTCGTGGGTACGGTACTGGTGCTCTTCCAGTTCGCGACCGATCCGGTCGAGCCTGTCGTCATCGACGAACGCTCGCAGCAGTTGGTAGTGGCTGGTGTCGGGTTCGTGGGTACCGGACAAGATCGCATCGACTACCCGCAGCCTGCTCGAGGGGCCGATACGCCCGCGTGCGAGTCCCTGGCCGGAGCGTATGTTCCCGGTACCGGCAGCGGCACTTTCAAGGGCGCGAACGACGCTCGTGCCGATAGCAACGATTCGTCCTCCGCGGTCCCGGACCCGCCGGATGGCATGCACTGTGGCTGCGGGGAGATCGTAGGCTTCGTCGAGCGGTAGCAGGCGATCGAGTTCGGGATCTCCGGTGGACGATATGCCCGCCGCGTGGGTGACCGTGACGAAGGCGATACCGCGCGCCCGCATGCTCTGAATGAGCTCCCAGTCGAGAACGAAGCCGGCGGACGGAGCTTCGAAAGCAACGGGCGGACCGGCGATCCTCGTCCACACATCCCACAGCGCGAGCGGCGCCCGAAGGTGCGAATATTGGATCGGCCGCCCGAACCTCGCGAGGCCCGCCCAGAAATCGTCCGGCGAGTTCTCGAACCGCAGCCATGCCAGCCTGGGGTGCCCCCGCGAATTTTCGACGACGCCGGCGAGCGGCCCGAACTCGAGGCGATCGCCTTCAGCGAGTAGAGGCGGAAAAGGGCGATCCTCCGTTCGCATTCGGAAGTCGCCCGCGCCGAAGACAACGGCGCGAAAGCGGAGATCGCTTGGAGCCAGCGATCCTCGCGCAGCCAGGCGGACCTCTACGACGGCATTCGTGCGGCAATGGAGGCCGTGAAGGCTGGCCGGGATGGTGGCCGCGTTGTTTGCGACGACAAGATCGGCCGGGCGAAGGAACCGCAGTAGTTCGCCGCGTTCCGCGTGCCGGATGCTCCCATCGCGCCCGGCCACCAACAGTTTGCTTTTGGGATGTCGCTGTATGGGTTGATCGGCGTTGATCATACTTCTTCCAACAGCCTCAACGAACTCAAGTTCAGAATGTCGGCGACACGCTCGAGAATTTCACGCGCGGCCGTGGAGGGTCGTTTCAACGTGGCAGGATCGGCGTCGGGTACGGCGGCCGCGTGCATCGGCGTGTCCATATCGCCCGGGTCGATCGAGAGAAATCGCACTCCATCCTCGCGCTGCTCCTCGTCCCAGATGCGCGTCAAGTGGTGCAAAGCCGATTTGCTGGCTCCGTAGACGCCCCACCGCGCGTAGGGCGTCACGGCAGCATCGCTCGAGATGTTCACCACCACCGCGCCGCGGCCTTCGCGGGCCGACGAGGCCAGCGCACCGAGCAACGCTTTCGTCAAACGGAACGGTCCGAGCACATTCGTTGCGAGAACCCGCTCGAAATCCTCGCATTCGGTATCGCCCAGCAATGCCAGGGGCACCGGCCCGAGGTCGGACGCGTTGTTGATCAAAACGTCGAGTCCGCCGAGTTCGCCCGTGATCTGAAGCGCGATGCGATGGATGTCTTCTTTGACAGACACATCTCCCACGATTCCGTGTGCGCCGGAATTTGCAGCCCGGACTCTGGAGACACGTTCGGAATTGCGGGCGACAAAAGCGACGGCGTTTCCGAGACGAAGCGCTTCCGTAACGAGGGCGAGTCCCAATCCCGAGGTTCCGCCGGTAACGGCAATACGGAGCCCGGTCAACTGTTCGTCAAACATCTGTGGACCTTTCTAAAGAAAATACTTTACATAGTCAGGATACGGCGCCTGTTTGACTTTGTAAAGGATTTTGTTTAGAAATAAATTATGCGCCGTGGAACTTCTGAAGCGGGCCCCGCCAGCAACACCCGCCGCGCGATCGTCAAATTGTTGAAGACCGAAGGACCTATGGATTCGGCGCAGCTTGCCGAGCGGCTCGGGTTGACGGCAATGGCGATTCGCCAGCACCTGTACGAATTGCAGGAGCAGAAACTAGTCGCGGCCGCGGAACAGCGTGTTCCGCTCGGACGTCCGGTGAAGAAGTGGTCGCTGACGCGGGATGCGGACCGGCTATTTCCGGATGCCTATGCCGAACTGAGCGTGGCGTTGATTGCGGCGCTCGGCGACACGTTCGGGAAGGAGGGATTGGGGCGAGTGCTGGAGTCCCGTTGTGCGCGCCAGCGGGCGGATTATGCGAAGCGGATTCCACATTCCCATGATCTGTTCGCCCGGCTCAAAGGACTCGCCAAGGTTCGGACCGAAGAAGGTTATATGGCGGAGGTGACGTCGCAACCCGACGGCAGTTACCTGTTTGTCGAAAACCACTGCCCCATCTGCGCGGCTGCCACGGCCTGCCAGGGCTTTTGCGCAACCGAACTCCAGCTATTCGAGAGTGTCGCCGGACCCCGCGTGACGGTGGAGCGCGTGGATCACATCATCTCCGGCGACCGGCGATGTGCGTACCGCTTTATGTCTGAGCGGCCACGGCGAGCACCGGCGCGCCGGGTCTAGCTGCAACCGGACGCCGCGTAGTTCTCTTCCATGAAGTAGTAGCCGATCATGTGGCATACGATCATGTGCGAATCTTCGATGCGGCCCATGTGCGGGACGGAAACCTGAATGTTGAGCTGTGCGAGCTTTCCCAACTTCCCGCCGTCGCGTCCGGTGAGCGCGAGGGTCTTGCATCCGATCGAGTTCGCATATTCTAGCGCCCGTACAACGTTCGGCGAGTTCCCCGACCCGCTGATCGCCATCACCAGGTCGCCCGGCTGCGCGAAGTTTTTCAATTGTTCCGCGAATACGCAATCGTAGCCCACGTCGTTCGAATAGGCCGTCAGCGTCGCCAAGTTGTCGGTCAATGCCATGATCCGAAACCGGGTCTCTCTGTTATAGCTCGCACCCTTCACGATGTCGCACGCAAGATGGGAAGCGGTAGACGCACTTCCGCCGTTCCCGCATACGAAGATGTGATGGTCGTGGCTGCGGGCGTCTTTGAACCAATCGATCGCCTGATTCACCTTCTCGATATCGATTTTCGAAATCGCCTCGAGCAACTGTGTCCGATAATCTTCAGCAAACCCCATAATCAATTTCCTTTGTCAGTGCCAGCGCACCATACAGCACGCTGTCATCCCCTAGAGCCGCCGGGACTACATCCACCCGGGCCCGCGACCACGCTGTTATGTGGCGGCGCAGTTCCTCCCGCAATGGGACAAACAATTTGGCCGCCGCCTTCGCGATGCCCCCGCCGATCACGATTCGAGCCGGGTTCAGCAGCATGATACAAGCCTTTAATCCCAGCGACAGGTCTACGACATATCGTCGCACGAATTCAGAATCGTCCATCAATTCGCGCGCGCTTCTTCCGTTGTCGCGCTCCAGCCACAACCCGCAGCAAACTCGTTCGAAGCAGCCGCGCGCTCCGCAGAGACACTCCGGACCGTCGGGGCGGATCGTCAGGTGTCCGATCTCGCCGGCGTAGGAATCCGCGCCCCGGTAGACGCCATGATTGATGACAATGCCGCCGCCAATTCCGGTAGAGAGCGTCATGTAGAACAACGGACGGAAGCCCGCCCCAGCGCCAAAATGTGCCTCGCCGAGCGCGCCGACGTTCGCGTCGTTGTCCATTACAACAGGAATCCCGAGCACTGAACGCAAATGCTCGACCAGCGGGAAGTCCTGCCAGCCGCCGACGTGTGTCGAGAGCGCGACCGTCTGCCCCGCGAAGTCAACCGGCCCGCCGAATCCAATGCCGCAGCGCTCAAACCGATGTGAGGCGGACCAATTGCTCCAGATGCTTTGTATCTGCTCGAGCATCCATGCGGGGCCACCCTCGCGATCCGTCTCGCGGCTAGTCCGTTCGATCATGCGGTCGACGTCGAACGCCGCCATCGAGAATTTCGTGCCGCCGATATCGATTGCGAGCGTCTTCATTCGGGCCACAAACCGGCAGCCTGCATCACTTCGGCCGGCGTCGCAACTCCGGTTCCCTTCTTCATGATGGTGATGGAGGCTATGATGTTGCCGAAACGAATGGCGTCGGCGGGAGACTTCGTGATCGCCATCGCCAGCGACGCGCCCGCGGAAAAACTGTCGCCGGCGCCGCAGATGTCCACCGGATGCTCCACCCGTTTTGTCGCAACGGTATGGGCTCCCTCGCCATTCAGATATACGGCGCCCTTCGAACCGCCGGTCACCACCAGCAGCGGCGACCGTGTGTGATCGCGAAGGCGAGCATAGTCGATTGCCCCGAACGCCCGCTGGCAGGCCGCCTCCGCTTCGTCATCGTTGGTCTTGAGAATAACGTTCCGGAAGTGCTCGCCTCGCACGCGCGAATCCACCCAAACTACGCGGTCCGGGTCGGCTGCCGCAAGTTCGCCGATCGCTTCGCGGACCTGCGGAGTCACAACGCCGCCATTCGCCGTTTCGGCCTGGTCGGAAACGATAATCACGCCGAAGGTCGACCAAAAGGCGCGGAGGTGCTTAATAATGGCATCCTCGACATCGGCAGGCATCGGTTCGGTGTAAATGAAATCGACTCGCGGCCGATCCTCTTCGTCGGTGTCTTTGTTGATGAGCTTCGTGTACGTGAACGTCGGAACTTTGCCCGATCGCACCACCAGATCCGGCGAGATCTCGCGGGCAATGAGTGCGCGCTCGAGTTCGAGCCCGAACCCGTCTTCACCGATAACTCCGAGAACGGCTACCTGTCGCGCCCGGAGCGCAGTGAGATTGCTTGCGATGGTACCGCCGGCGCCCGGACTCACACTGGTCTTGACGACTCCGATCCGTGGAATTCTCGTTTCGCGCGAGGGTTCGGAAGTGGACGGATCGTAACGGCACCACCGGTCCAAACAGATGTCGCCAACCACCAGCACCGATGTATGGGTGATCTGTTCCAGAATCTCGGATGCGTTCATCATCACGCCTCCATCAGCGCCCGCCACAACGCGGGGAACGTCGCCCGGTGTTCGCCGCGAATATAGAAACTCTGCCCACCGTCGGCAACCGTCCGCACCAGGATGGTTTTGTGCGGCCGGAAGTAATAGCCCGGATCCGATTTTGGAAGCTCGAGGCGATAGTCGCCGTGAATCGGCGCGATATCGAAAACGGCGGTAGTAAAGTTGCGAATGGTCCGGCCGTTTTGATGTGCGACGTTTCGCGACATGGCGAGTGCCTTCAGATACACTTCGGGGCCCATAATCGCCGAGCCGAAATTCAAAAGCACACCCGATTCCAGGCGCGTCACGGTTTTCGCGAATATCAGGAAATCGGTGTAGCTCGACTTTCCGAGCGCCGCGCCATCGCAATTGGGATGCTCGTGGAGGATATCGTACCCGATGCCCACATGCACGGTGACAGGAACGGAATTGCGATATGCGGCCGCGAGAACGCTGGCATCCCGGTGCGGGTAATCGCTTTCCTCAATTCGGCGTCCGACATTCTCGCCAAGTCCGAGCCCGAGATCTGCTGCTTCGCGAATCCACTCGTTCAACTCGCCGGTCTCCCGCCACAAGCCAAACTCACCGCTTGCAACATATCGCGCGACGCTCTCGGTGGTCGCCCCGATTCGAGCCAGCTCGTAGTCGTGGATCGCGCCGGCGCCATTCATGGCGATGTGATCGATGAACCCGCGCTCCAGAAGGTCGATAAT
Organism: uncultured Acidobacteriota bacterium; assembly: GCA_963720745.1. Lineage (GTDB taxonomy): Bacteria > Acidobacteriota > Terriglobia > Bryobacterales > Bryobacteraceae > TMP-7. The sequence goes on along the minus strand of CAVRGO010000001.1, from coordinate 779,390 downwards.
GTGGCGGTTCACACCGCCTCGCAGCACGTGCGCGCCCATCATCAGAATTCGTGCCGCACCCGACTCGCGGGCATCCTTCAACCGGGTGGCAATCGCTGGAAGATCGGGATGCGTGAACGGCGGCGTTGCATCGGTCAAAGACAACCAGTTCGAAAATTTCAGGTCGTGAACACGGTTGCTGAGAGGCTGGATCTTCAGTTGCGACCGGTCGAACAACTCATATTTTCCAGCCATGGTCAATTCCGCGGAAACAGCGCGGCGAGGAGCAACTCATGCGCAGCGAAATTGGGGATAATCATGTCCGCCCCCACGCCGATCAGCCGCGATCGTTTCCATTCATCGACGGAAAGGCACTCCGGCTCAGCGGTGGCTACTCCCACTGCCACGCCGCCCACTCGCTTCACTTCTTCGATCTCGACATAGCCATCGCCGAAGCCGAGAAACTCCTCGCCGCGGAATTCAGCCGATTCAAGAATGCGGCGGACGAGAATGCCTTTGGAAAAGCTCTTGTAATCGTCGAGCGCGCCGTAGACGCCTCCATCGAAGTAACGTTCGACGTCGAGCAGCCGCGCCTCTTCCTTCATGTACTCTTCATCGGTGCCGCTGGCGAGATACAGAGTCATTCCGCACTCCCGCAGAGCTTCAAGCAGGCGGCGCGCTCCCGGAACGAGATAATCGTCAGGCTTCGCGCGGCCCGCACGCAGATCTTCAACCCGGTTGCGAATGCGACTCCAGAGGCGGTCGAGATACGTGCGCTTGTAGACCAGTGGATCCAGCGGAGTCCCCCCGCGCCTCCGGACTTGTTCCGCTAGCTCGATCATCTGGTACACCGTCTCCTGCCCGGTAAGGCGCCAGACGAAATCTTCCACCACCGTCCGAAGCTCGGCGTCCGTTTCGCCCGAGCCGCACTCGGCCAGGATCTCGATCATCATGGGGACCATCACGTCCATCCAGCCGGAGCGGATGAGCGAGAGCGTCCCATCAAAATCGAATAAGACGACGCGCGCCTTTGACGCGTCCACGCCGGCCCGGATGAACTCCACAGCGTCCACCCGGCCGGTGATGTTTTGAATCAAAGCCAAAACTCCCACTTATGCGTATAAATCACGTAACAACAAAGGAGGGCATTCGTAATCGCGTGCGCCCAGATCACGTCGCCCAAACGCCTGGTTTTCAAAATCCAGTAGTTGTAAACGATACCCGCCGCGAGCCCCAGATCCCAGAACGGGCCGTGCTCGGCCGCAAACAGCAGCGCGACGATCCAAAAGGCCTTGGGTGCGTACTCGCCGAGCGGCACCTTCTCGAAGTCGGAGCGAATCATCCACCGCATCAGCCACCCGCGCCAGAACAATTCCTCGGCCATCGGCACAATGACAATTGCCCGTAGCGAGCGCAGAACCAGTATCAGCGGATGCTCGGCCGCCCCGGCTTGTAACGAGGATCGAACCGCACCCGTGACAGGATTGCTGAACAGCCAGTGAGCGTGATAGCCGGGGAACAACAGCTCAGGTCCCACCCACAACACGAAAACCCCAACTCCTACCAGCACCGTGCCCAACGGCCGCGAGATTCTGAAATCGAGTACTCGCCGTGAAAAAAACCAAAGCACGAAGCCAAGCAGCACCACTCGCAATCCGAACTCGGTTTCCTGCGGCAGCGGAACATAGTCCTGTACCGCCAGCAGGAGCATGAAAGCGGCGAACGGCGCGACATAGGCCACCGCTGGATGCTGCAAAACCGGCCTCCGCTGGATGGAGGATTCGGCGGAGTTCAATGAGCTAGCCAATTTTGTTCAGTAGGTCCTTGATCTTGGCCTGCTCGTCTTTGCTGGGATTGTTTTGCAAAGCCTGCTCGCATTGTTTGCGAGCCGTTGGACGGTCGCCCTTCTGGAACAGCGCCATCGCGAGATGATAACGGTATCCTGCATTCTTCGGGTCTTTCGTCACGATCTCCTGGAAGATCCGGACTGCATCGTCGCTCAGGTTCTTCTTGATGTAAATCCAGCCGAGCGTATCCGAGATGTTGGCATCGTTCGGGACCTTTTGCTTGGCGCGCTGCGCGTACGCCAGCGCCTGGTCGAGGTCGGTGCCTTCCTCCGCCTTAATGTAGGCGAGATTGTTCAGCGCCACCGGATTGTCGGGCTCGAGTCGCAGGATCTGTTCATAAACCGGCTTGGCTTCGGACCGCCGGCCCAGCCCATCCAGCAGCATCGCCACGCGCACCAGCGGCACAGGATTGTTGGGCGAGATAGCGCTGGCCTTTCGGAAGTTGTCGATCGCGGAGTTGACGTCGCCCTTCAGCCGGTACACTTCGGCGAGTTTCACCCGGTAGTCGGCTGAACGCGGATCCTTACCCACCAGGTACTGAAACTGCTTGATGGCTTCGTCGTACTCACCGGCCCGCGCCAGAATGTTGCCCAAGGCGACCCGAAAATCGAGGCGGTCCGGATCCTTTTTCAATTCGTCCTGCACCATCTGCTCGGCTCTCGGGAAGTTGCGCTGAGCCATTTCGGTTTCCACCAACCCGATCATGCCGCGAGCATCCGCCGGATTGGCTTGGCGCAAGGCCGAAAAGGCCGCCGTTGCGTCTTTGAAATTGCCTTCGGCATAGTCGATAAGCCCCAGTTGATACTGGGCGTCCGCGGAATTGGGAACCGTCCGGACAATCTCCTGTAGCTCGGCTTTGGCCCGCGTGCGCTCTCCCATGCCGAGCAGCGCTCCCGACCGGATCAGGTGTGCCGAAAGGTTGTTCTTCTCCTGAGCCAACACATCATCGGCCAGTTGCAGCGCACGCGCGAAATCTCGCTTGCCCGTATAAATCTGGGCTAACAGGATCTTGGCCCCGGTCAGGTTCGCGCGCAACCGGAGCGCCTCCTCCAAGTGAGTCTTGGCCTGGTCCGGCTGCCCTTTCGCCAGCAACGCCCGGGCAAGTTGGAACCGGTACACCGGATTCGTTGGATTCTTCGAAACCAGGCCCTGCAAATCTGTGAGCGCGGTCTGCAACTGCTGGGGATCGCCGGATTGCAGAGCGAGGGCGGAGCGCTGGGCCAGTGCCACCGTATCCTTCGGATCCGCTTTCAGAACATCGTTGACCAGCGATGTCGCTTCTTGAAATTTGCCCTGCACCCAAAGCAACTCAACCATCGCGCGCTGATAGGTCGGCTTGTTGTCGCCACCCGCGGCTATGCCCGACTCGAACTCACGCCGCGCCTGGTCGAAATCCCGCACCCGCATGCAGAACTGTCCCACCGACAGGCGCGCCATCGGAAAATCCGTCTTGTCGTTCAGGATGCCCTGGAGTACCTTGTTCATCTGATCCGGACGCCGGGTCGCGAAGTAAAGCGCGGCGAGTTGCAGCCGGAACGCTTCCTGCTTCGGGTTGTTCTGTACCTTCGCCTGCAGCACCTGCTCGGCCTCCGCAACACGGTTCGCGCGGAACTGCATGGCGAGCAGGATGTCGTACATCGGCGCGAAATCCTTGTGCTTCTCAATCACCTGCCGCGCCAAAGCCTCAGCTTCGGCCGACCGTTTCGCGCTATCCAGGGTCTGCACCAGCACTACGCATAGGTTGGGCTCGAGCGGCTTCACCTGGTTGGCTTGCTGCAGTTTGTCCAGTGCGTCGGCGAGTTGTTTCGCGGATTCGTCGTTGTTGTGGTTGTCGCGGGCTATCCTTTCGTTCGCGAGCGCGACGTAACCGGCGAGCCGTAAGCCGTCGAACGACTTTGCGTCCTTGTTCAACAGCATCTTCGACAGCTCTTCGATTTCGGTTACCGCGCCCTTGGCGTGATTGCGGTCGTACACCCACGCCAGCCAGTAAATATCCGCCAGCTTGGTGATGGCATCGATATTGTTCGGCTGCAGATCCACCGCGCGCCGCAGGGCGCTCACCGCATCCCCCGGACTGCCGAGTTTCAGTGCTGTTAAGCCAAGGTGATAGTAGGCAACCCCGTTCTTCGGATCCTTCGAAAGCGCCCGGCGAAACATGATGGACGCTTCTTTGTACTTACCCTTGCTGAAGAACTTCGTGCCGTTTTCGACCATCTTTACACTCTGCGCGTGCGGATCGCGAGTGCAGCCAGCGGCTAGCAACAGCAAGGAAAAAAGCACAATTCTGGTACGGCGGAACATAGTGGATCTCGCGAGTCTAAAGACCTTCTTACTTCATCATAAAGATACGGAGCATGCAACGGGCTTTGAGGTCTATCTGGATGTAGTACAGACGGTCTAACCCGAATTAGAGCCATCTTTTGCGCTCCCACTTCGTCCCGGGAACATCGCACACCGCCAACGTCTGCACACTCAACGCCCGTACAATGGTCTTCGAGGATTCGCTAAGTGGACGAGAATGTCTTCGATGAGCCCCGCCTGGCGCTGAACCGAATCTACACGAAGCGCGGCGATCAGGGCCAAACGAGTCTCGCCGGAGGTCAGCGAGTATCCAAGGACGAACTGCGAATCGAGTGCTATGGCACGGTCGACGAACTGAACGCATTCGTCGGACTGGCGCGGGTTTCCATCGACGAGCTTGCTTCCGCGCACCCCGAGCTCGCAAAGCTCGGCGCGATTCTGTTGCGCGTCCAGCACGAATTGTTCAACCTTGGGTCCATCCTCGCTACCCTGCCCGAAGACGTACACCCCAAGCAGCCGCGAATCACCGATGCTGAAGTACAGCAACTCGAATCCGAGATCGACGCCTGCAACGCGGAACTGCCACCTCTGCGATCGTTCGTCCTTCCCGGCGGATCGCGCGCAAACACGGAATTGCACGTCTGCCGGACGGTATGCCGCCGCGCCGAGCGGACACTGGTAACCTTCGGTAACACGGCGGAGTTGCCCGAGGCCGCGCTCCACTACCTGAACCGGCTGAGTGATGCGCTGTTCGTGTGGAGCCGGTGGGTGAACCGCCGCATCGGAGTTGCGGAAGTTCTTTGGGAACCGAACCAGGCCGCCTCAGCACGTAAGCCGCGCTAGTGAAGCGGTCATTCGACTTCTTTACCCAGGTACAACTCGCTGATCAGCGAACGATTATTCTCCAGCACCCGGTTGCGGCGCACTTTCATGGTCGGCGTGAGTTCGCCGTTCTCGATTGTGAAGTCCCGCTCGAGGACCCGGAATCTTCGAATCTGCTCGAACCCGGCGAGTTGCTTGTTCACGCGCGACACCGCCTGTTGCACCTCGGTAACCACCAGTGGCGCGGCGGCGATGTCCGCCATCGGTTTCCCGCGAAGATCCTCCATACCCTTGATCGCCTCAACCGCTGTCGTGTTGATGGTGAACAGTGCCGTCACGTAGGGCATCTTGTCGCCGATCAACAACACCTGGTTGATCAACGGCTCGGACTTGAACAACCCCTCGATCCGGCTCGGGTAAATCTTCTTGCCGTTTGACGAGACGATGAGTTCCTTTTTGCGGCCTGTGATGTACACGTAGCCTTCGGGATCGATCTCGGCGATGTCTCCCGTATACAGCCAACCGTCTTTCAAGACCGCCGCTGTAGATTCCGGATCGTTGTAGTATCCGGAGAAAAGACAGGGGCTCTTCAACAGCAGTTCGCCGTCGTCGGCCAGGCGCCCTTCGACCCCGGGCAGGAATTTGCCGATACTGCCGGGTTTGGGCCGGTCGATGGGATTCAACGCCACCACGCCGCCTTCGGTGAGGCCGTAGCCTTCCACCAGCGGCATGCCGATGGCCGCGTAAAACTCGGCGAGTTCCTTACTCAGCGGAGCCGCGCCCGAAGCGGCAATCCGCATCTCGCCGCCCAGGCGCTCGCGGATCTTTTTATATACCAGGCGGTCGAACATCCGCAGCGCCCCGCGAATCCACGCGGGCACCGGCTTCTTCGATTGATTGAGGCGAGACGCCTCTGCGCCCACGCCGATCGCGGCATAAAACAGCCGCCGGGCTAACGCCGAACGCTTCCGGATCTCCGTCCAGACCGTCGCATAAATGCGCTCCCACACACGGGGCGGTGCCAGCAGGAAGGTCGGCCGGACCGATCTCATCTCCGCCGGCATCTTGGCGAGACTCTCGGAGAACCACACTGGCATCCCCATGCGGATGGGGAGCAACTCCAGCACGATCCTCTGCGCGATGTGCGCCGAGGGCAGAAAGACGAGGCTGCGATCCTCGGGCGTCAGCGGCAGGGCAGCCGGACCCATATCGATATTCGATACCACGGCGAAATGCGTGGTGAGCCCCATTTTCGGCTCGCCCGTGGCGCCGGACGTCAGATACAGAATCGCGAAGTCCTGGTCGGTGTGCTCCTGTTGAATGTGTTCGAAGATCCCGGGCTGTTCCGCCATCGCACGGCGTCCCGCAGCCCGGACCTCCTCCATCGAGACGGCGCCTTCCCCCGAGCCCACCAGCAGGACCCAGAGGCAGTCGAACGGCTGCGGGCCCAGCGCATCTTTCAGCGCCCGCATCGATTTCTCGTTCTCCACGATCATCGCCTTCGGGCGGGCCGCCACGAGATTCCTCACCTGGTCGGGCATCGGGTAGCTGGTATACAGTGCTCCCGAAATGGCTCCGCAGGTCATCACTCCGACATCGGCGAGGTAGAACTCCGCGCGAGTTTCCGAGTAGATGCAGACGATGTCGCCCTTAGCGATGCCGATTGTGCGCAGCCCAACCGCGATTTCGCGAACTATGTCGCGATATTGATTCCAACTGTACTCTTGGTACTTCTTGTCGCCCTCGGGCTTGCTCAGCGGCTGGTGCAAAGCCGAACGGTCGCCCAGCCGTGCCGCCGTTTCTTCGAGGACTGCAAAAACAGTTCTGGATGCCATGGCCGATCAGTTACCGCAAGCCCCGCCTCGGGGCTCTTTCAATCATAAGTAACTGGAGCATGAATAGCAGCACCGGGGCTCCCGGCGCATTACCTCCTTGCCCGGCTTGTTATCCTCGATGATATCGATGCAACCATCCTTGCTCTTCGCGCACCTTCAGAAGCACGGCCTTGACGCCTCCAGCCTCGATGCCGGCTTGATTGCCTATCTAGCCAACCTGGAGAACGTGGCGCACGTCGCGCCGCCAGTGGCTTCGGCCATTCTTCAGGAATTGGTGGATCAGCGCAACAATATCAAGCTCATCGCCAGTGAGAACTACTCCTCGCTAGCAACGCAATGCGCGATGGGGAACTTGCTGACGGACAAGTACGCCGAGGGTTTCCCGCATCACCGGTTTTACGCAGGATGTGACAACGTCGACTCCATCGAACAGTATGCGGTGGATCAGGCCATAGCGTTGTTTGGCGCCGAGCACGCGTACGTTCAGCCGCACAGCGGGGCCGATGCGAACCTGGTGGCGTTCTGGGCTGTGTTGAACGCGCGCGTTGAAGTGCCCGCGCTCGAAGAACTCGGCGTCAAGGATTCGGCCGAATTGTCGGAAGACGGTTGGGAAACGGTCCGGCAGCGGCTCGGCAATCAACGGCTGCTGGGCATGGATTTGCGCTCGGGCGGACACCTGACCCACGGCTATCGCAAGAATGCTTCGGCCAAAATGTTCCGGCCATTCTCCTACGGAGTGAGCCGCGAGACCAATCTGATCGACTACGACGAGGTACAGCAGCGCGCGCAGGAAGTGAAGCCGCTCATCTTCCTGGCCGGCTACAGCGCGTATCCCCGCGCCATCAATTTCCGCCGCATGCGCGAGATTGCCGATAGCGTCGGCGCCGTTTTCATGGTGGACATGGCGCACTTCGCCGGGCTCGTCGCCGGCAAGGTCTTCGAAGGCGACTTCGACCCGGTAGCGCACGCGCACATCGTTACCAGCACGACGCACAAAACGCTACGCGGCCCGCGCGGCGGCATCGTCCTGTGCAAGGAAGAGTTCGCGGAGCACGTCGATAAAGGCTGCCCGCTGGTGTTGGGCGGACCGCTGCCGCACATCATCGCCGCCAAAGCTATCGCCTTCACCGAAGCCCGACGGCCGGCGTTTCGAACCTATGCCAAGCGGATCGTCGAAAATGCGCGAGCGCTCGCCGAGGGCTTGCTCGATCAGGGTCAGACCGTCATCAGCGGCGGCACCGATAATCACCTCGTGCTGCTCGATGTGCGGCCGTTCGGGATTACCGGCCGCCAGGCGGAATCTGCCGTTCGCGAGTGCGGCATCACACTGAACCGGAACACCATCCCGTTCGATCCGAACGGGCCCTGGTATACCAGCGGACTTCGCTTGGGAACGCCCGCCATCACGACGCTCGACATGGGTCCCGGCGATGCGAAGGAAATCGCGGCAATCATCACCCTGATCCTCGAGAACACCGTCGCCACGGAGACTTCCGGCGGAAAGAGCAAGGCCAAGTACCGGCTCGATCACGGCGCGCGCGACGAGGCTCGGGCGCGCGTCAAAGGGCTGCTTAGTGCTCACCCGGTATATCCCGCGCTGGATGTCGAACTGATTTCGGATTTCCTCGCGAACATAGAGCAGCCGGCTGCCGTGTAGTGAACACACGGCGTCCACAGTTGCCGCTGGGCACTGCGTTACGCGACCATGACAGCAAGATAGGAGGCTCGAAGTTCGATGACTCGCGATCGGCAGGTGTTCTTTACCGCCCTGAGTGCAACGATTCTGGTGGTCACGCTCGCGGGAGCTGCGACGCTCGAGCAGGGCGACCGCGATTTTGCCATGAGCAGTTTGCACGCGACGCGCAAATTGTTCCTCGATTCGGTCGACGGCCTGAACCCCGCTCAGTGGAACTTCAAGCCGGCCCCGGATCGCTGGTCGATTGCGGAAATAGCGGAGCACATCGCTTTGGCCGAAGACACTCTGTCGCAGGGGGCGAAGAAGACCATGGACAGCCCCGCCGAACCGGAAAAAGCGGTGCGGGGCGATGCCGCCAGGGATAACGACCAGAAGATCCTGGACACGATGGTGGACCGCAGCCATAAAGCCCAGGCGCCCGAAGTCCTCCAACCGAAGCACCATTTCGCGACTCCGCAGGAAGCCGTCGAGCACTTCCGCTCTGCCCGGGACGCCAACATCAAGTACATCGAGACCACGACTGACGATCTCCGCTCGCATTTTGCGCCCAGCCCGGCCGGTGGCCCTCTGGACGGGCTTCAGTGGTTTCTGGTTATGTCCGGACACACGGAGCGTCACACGAAGCAGATTTACGAAGTGAAAGAGGACCCGAACTTCCCGAAGAAATAGCCTTGGTGGCGTTCATTCGCGGCTCGAAATTCTTCGATGCTCGCATTGCGTGATAGCGTCGCGAGTTGGAGTTCTCTGCCTTGAATCGCCGTAAATTCCTTTGTAGTCCCGTCGCTGCCGTCGCTGCCTCGCGGTGGGCAGCACCCGCCGGCGCCGCGGCGATCGGCAACTCTGCTATTCCACTCGGCCTCAATAGCTACTGCTTGCGGGCAATGCGCTGGAACGATTTTCAGTTGCTCGACTACGCTGCCGGCCTGAAACTGGACGCGCTGTTTCTTCAGGACTCTTTGGATCCGCGGAGAGACGATCCCGCGCACTGGCGCAAGGTGAAATCGTACGCATCCGAAAAAGGACTGCACCTCGAAACCGGCATCGGTGCAGTGCTGCCCCGCAGCGCCGATGCGATGGAAAGCTCGCGACAACTGCTGCTAAAAGGCGTCGTGATGGCCACCGCCATGGGCTCGCCGATCGTTCGTTGTCTGCACGCGGGCGATCGTGAGCACATGCCGCCCGGACCCGTAGACCAAAACATCGAAACGATGATCCGCCTGCTGAAGAGCGTGCGCTCTCAGGCGATGGATGCAAACGTCAAATTCGCCATCGAGAACCATAAAGATCTGCAGGCATGGGAAATGCGCCAGGTGATCCAAGGCGCGGGTAAGGAGTTCGTCGGCTCCTATCTCGATACCGGCAATCCTGTTTTCGTATGCGAGAACCCGTTGACCACGCTCGAAGAACTTGGGCCCTATGCACTGACGGTCCATCTGCGCGATACCGCGATCTACGAAACACCGCATGGCGCTGCGGTGCAATGGGTGCCGCTCGGAGAGGGCGCGGTCGATTTCAAGCGATTTATCGGGCGTCTGCGCGAGGTGGTTTCGCCGGTGTACGTGTACGTAAAACCGATCACAGGCCGTCCGCCCCAAGAACTCGCCTTTCTTCAGCCGAAGTTCTGGCGAAGCTATCCCAAGGCGCGGGCCTCGGAACTGGCGCGTTTTCTCGACCTGGTACAGCACGGCCGGCCTTACGACGGCCACATGGTGATCGAAGACCTGCCGGGCCGCGCCACACCGGAGCCGTTCGTCGCCGCAATTCAATTTCAACAGCGCGAGCACATGGAGCGCAGCGTTGAATACGCGAAGAAAGTCCTGGATCTCGGGGTGCGCTGGCGGGCCTGAACCGGTGCTCCTCTCCGGTTGCGAACCGTGATCTAATAATGCCGTTGGTTCCAATGTACTAACGATTTCGATAGACTGAGAATTGTAACGTCTCAGAGGAGTGCTCCCCCAACGATGCCTAGCCACGAGGATCTTACCCGTCGCGATGTAGTCAGAATGGCAGGCGCGGCCGGCTTGGTCGCTGCCGCCTCGCAAATTGATGGCTTTCCAGGGATTCAAAAAGTAAGAGCAGCCAATGACCAGGTTCAATTCGGCATGATCGGCACCGGTAGCCGCGGGAGCTATCTGCTGAAGCACCTGGCCAACATCGATAACGGCCGCTGCGTCGCCCTGTGCGACATCAACCAGGATGCGCTCGACCGGGGCGTGAAGACCATCGGAAATAATCCGAAGACGTTCAAGGATTACCGCGAACTTCTGGCCCAGAAAGACATCGACGCGGTGTTCGTGATTGTGCCGCTGTTCCTGCACTTTCCCATCACGAATGATGCGTTGCAAGCCGGCAAGCACGTCTTCTGTGAAAAGGCGTTGGTGTTCAAACCGGAAGAGGTGCACGCATTTCGCGCGCTCGCCGCGCAGCATCCGAAGCAGACGCTCCAAACCGGACTGCAGCGCCGGTACAGCAAGTTCTACCAGACCGTGAAGGACATGGTCAACAAGGGCGTTCTCGGCGATGTCCGCTACATCCACGCGCAGTGGCATCGGAACATGATAAACAAGCCCAGTTCGCTGTGGACCATGAAGCCCGGCGGGGATACCAACATTGCGAACTGGCGCGTGTTCCGCAAGTATTCCGGCGGCATTGTGGCCGAGTTGACCTCCCATCAGGTCGACGTCGCGGATTGGATGTTCGGAGGGCCGCCCGAGTCCGTGCAGGGCTTCGGAAGCCTCGACGTGCTGAAGGACGGCCGCGACGTATACGACAACGTTCAACTGATCTTCCGGTATCCCAAGGGCCAGCAGTTGACGTGGTCCGGCATCAGCACCAACCAGCATCTTCCGCTGTTCAATTCCACACGCTCCGAGATGGGCGAGATCATCATGGGCACGGAAGGCACGGTTCACATCACCGTAGGCGAAGACGTGCACCATGCGATCGCGTGGTGGTACCGGGAGCCTCCGAAGGAAACCAAGGTCGACAAAGGCGCGAAGAAAGAAGCCGCTGTTGCCGGCGCGACGATGGTCTCCGGCGGCGCCACCCGGCCCGTCCCGCTGCTCTTCGACGATCTGAACATCTCCGGCAAAGAGAGCTTCCTCGAGAAGGAAGTGAAGTTCGCACGCCGCTGGCTCTATTCGAAAGGCGTCCTCGTTCAGGAAGAGGACACGAATCCGGTGGACACCGAACTCTCGACCTTCTTCCAGAATTGCCGCGACGGCAAAAAGCCGCGCGCCGACATCGAAGTAGGTCTCAACGACTCGATCGCCGTTATGGCATCGAACCGCGCCATGGACGAGAACCGCAGGGTGATGTTCGCCGAGTACGAGAAGGCGCCCATTCCGGCAAAGACCCCGACCAAGGTCTGACGGCACAGCGAGCGGCGCGCCTGAAGCGCACGTTTATCTCGATTCGCTGAGGATCTGACAGGCCGGTGGAGGCTGCACATCGAAGCGCAACCCTCTCCCGGTCTGTTTTATTTGCCTACCAGGTCCACGATCTCTTTCACCTGCTCCACCGGAAATTTCGGTTTCCGGTCGAAGGTCATCAGGCCGTTTACTTCCTGCTCGACATCGGTCAACTGCGTGTAGCAAAGACCGGCGAACGGCAGCCGCGCAATTGCCTCGAACAGGCTGCGGAACCGGCTGAGCGCCGCCTCGGGATTCTTCTCCACTCCCGAATAGCCCCACGATTCCGCAGGCACTTGAGCGCCGGGAGGAATATATGCGATCCCGCCGAATTCCGACAGATACAGCGGCGATCCGTTATATTTGTACCCCGGCGCCAGCGCCGGGCGGCTCACGTCCGGAATTACCGATGTCCTCGCTACATCCTTGTATTTCGTGTACAGCATCTCTCCGTTGCGCGCATAATCGTGGATTGCGAAAAGATCGGTGAGGTCCGTGTGTTCCCAACCTTCGTTGTCGATGACCAGCCTCGTCGGATCCAGCGACTTCGTCAGCGTGTACAGCGACCGAAGGTGCTGCTGCTGCCGGGGATCGCGAATGTTCGGAACCCCCCAACTCTCGTTGATCGCGTTCCAAATGATGATCGACGGATGATTGTAATCGCGCTCCACCGCTTCCATCCATTCGTCGGTGAATCGCCGGACATATTCTTCATCGAACTCGTAGGCGTTCGCCATTTCACCGGAGACGAGGAAACCCATTTTGTCGGCCCAGTAGAGGAAGCGCGGATCCTCCACCTTCTGGTGCTTGCGCGCGCCGTTGAAGCCCATCGCTTTCGTCATCCGGATGTCGTATTGCATCGCCTCGTCGGTGGGCGGGGTCAGGATGCTGTCCGGCCAATAGCCCTGGTCGAGCACGAACTTCAGATAAACGGGCCGGTGGTTCAGCGTCACCTTTCCGTTCTCCACCTGGACAGATCGAAACCCGGCATACGATCTAACGTGATCGAGGACGCCGTTTTTCGTGACTTCGAGATCGATGTTGTAGAGGTTCGGATTGTTCACCGACCAAACCTTCGGGTCAGGCACCCCGGTCACCAGGGCCGCGCGTGTTCCGGTCACCGGCACCGAAGCCATGGCGACCGGTGTCGTTCCATCGAGGACTCGTACGACAAGATTCGACTCTGCAATCGGGTTGAAAATCTTCGCTTCTACCCGCAGAGTGCCATCAATCGCCGGCGTCATCCGCACGTGTTCGATATAACTCGGGCCTGTCGCTTCCAGCCAGACCGGCTGCCATATGCCGGTGGTGCGGGTATAAAAGATGCCGCGGGATTTCGGTTCCCAGAACTGCTTGCCGCGCGGGATGTAGCGGTCCGCCGGCGGATCTTCGACGCGCACCGTGACCGTATTCTCGCCGGAACTCGACAGGTACGGCGTAATGTCGAACGAGAACGGGACGTTGCCTCCCTGATGCGATCCGAGTTCCCGTCCGTTCAGCCAAACCCACGCGCGGTAGTCCACCGCTCCGAACTTCAGCAGAACCCTTTTGCCTTTCCACGCGGCAGGCGGCGCAAAACCGCGCCGGTACCAAACCTCCGAGTGAAATGACGTGTCGCCGATACCGCTCAGTTTGCTTTCAAAACAATACGGGACGACGATGTTTCGCGAGAATTTCTTCTGCCCGCCCGCCCAGTTCTGGACGACCCCGGTATGAGCGTCATCGAACTCGAACTGCCACGGCCCGTTCAGCGTCATCCATTGCTCGCGTTCAAATTGCGGTTGAGGAAATTCGGGGCGTGGAACACTTTGTGCGGCAAGCGAAAACGCAACCAGAAGGAAGGGGAAGATACGCATTGGCATCTCGCAAGAATCTATACTGAGCGTAGCAGTATGAGACTCATAACGCTGCTTTTTGCCATGATGTTGTCCACTTCAGCCGCCGTACCGAACGTCGCCGAACTTAAGGCCATGGCCGCCCGGTTCGCGAAAACACCGCTGCGCGTTGACACCTCGAAGCTCGACGCCGGGGACGAGAAGGCGCTCCCGAAATTGATCGAGGCTGCCCGCATCCTGAACTGGATTTACATGGACCAACTCTGGAGCGGAAATCGTGCGCTGTACGCAAAGCTTCAGCAAGACCATTCGGCGCTCGGCCAAGCGCGGCTGCACTATTTCTGGCTCAACAAAGGGCCATGGTCCGATTTGGATGGCCACCAGGCATTTCTCCCCGGGGTTCCGGCGAAAAAACCCGCAGGCGCGAACTTCTATCCGGAAGGCATGACCCGTGATGAGTTCGAGCATTGGGTGAAGACGCTGCCGCCTAAGCAGACGACCGCGGCGGAAGGGTTCTTCACGGTTTTACACCGGGATCCGCAGACAAAATCTCTCAAGATGGTCCCGTACAGCAAGGAATACCAGGCGGACCTCGATCATTGTGCGAAGCTCCTGCGCGAGGCGGCTTCGCTTACGTCGAACGCTACGCTCAGGAAATTTCTTGAATTGCGTGCCGCTGCGTTCTCCACGGACGATTACTACGCGAGCGATGTCGCATGGATGGACCTCGACGCACCCATCGATATCACGATAGGACCTTATGAAACCTACACGGACGATCTGTTCGGGTATAAGGCCGCCTTCGAAGCGTACGTCAATATACGCGATGACGCCGAAACCAAGAAGGTCAGATTCTTCGCGGATCACTTACAGGAAATAGAGAACAACCTACCGATCGAAGCCAAATACAAAAACTCAAAGCTCGGCGCCTCCGCTCCCATCCGTGTCGTGAATGAGGTCATCGCGTCAGGCGACGGGGCCCATGGCGTGCAAACAGCTGCTTACAACCTTCCGAACGACGAACGGGTTGTAACGGAAAAGGGAAGCAAGCGGGTGATGCTGAAGAATGTCCAGGAAGCCAAATTCCAAACGGTGCTGATCCCGATTGCGAAACGCCTCCTATCCAAAGCGGCACTCGCAGACGTCAGCTTCGATGCATTCTTCACGCACATTCTGGCGCACGAACTGAGTCATGGAATTGGCCCGCACCAGATCACCGTGTCCGGACGCGCAACCAGCGCGCGGCAGGAAATGAAAGAGTTGTACAGCGCCATAGAGGAAGCAAAGGCCGACGCCACCGGACTCTTCACGTTGCAGTACATGTACGACCACGGCATGCTGCCCAATAGCGAGCGCAAGTTGTACGCCACCTATCTCGCCTCTGGTTTTCGGAGCCTTGGCTTTGGAATTAAGGAAGCTCACGGACGCGGAATGGCGCTCCAGTTGAATTACTTGTGGGATAAAGGCGGAATCGTCAACCAACCTGACGGTACTTTTAGTATCGACTACAGCAAGATCAAAGGTGCGGTTCGCGACCTAACGCGGGACCTGCTGACCATCGAAGCGACAGGCAATTACGCCGGCGCGAAGCAAATGCTAGACCGTCTGGCGGTGATCCGTCCCGAAGTACAGGCATCATTGGACCGCCTTAAAGACATTCCCACCGACATCGAGCCTGTCTTCGAAACCGCCGACGCGCTCACCCGCTGAGGAGCCCGCCGCCGAGCGGAAGCGGCCATCGTGCCGCTCCGCCCGTTTTCGGGCTATACCCACCCTACGAACGATTTTCAACGCGGAGATCGTTCGTCACGTGAAATACACCTGGAACCGAATTAGCCCGGATACCAGCGAAGTTCTTGTCGGCGCTGTTTGCAACTACACCGGTCAAGGTAACGTTACCGCTGTCGACGACGATGTGAATCGGCGGGACCGCCTGAAGCGCGTACCGGTTCAATTGCGTGCTGCCGTAGATGGCACGATATTCGGCCAGCCGGATCCGGTTATCCATTGGCGAGAGTGGAAGAACTTTGATGTTATTCGTCACCTGATCCACTCCTTCGATGTCCTTCACGACGTTTTCCGCCGAGGACTTTAGCGTCGGGCGAGTCACTTCACCGAACAAAGTTACGTCGTTTCCGTCCACGCGGTATGCCAAGTCATCGAAAACCCCGTAGTAGGGAAGCATCACGAGTTCGTGCCGAACCTCTCTCGATAATCCCGTGAGGGGCTGCTGAGCCGGGTCTTTCATCCGATCGGCTTCGTTTTCCCGGCTTGTTTGCTGTTGCGCCGGCTGGTCGCTGTAGAAGTCAGCCCGGTCGCCCACGTTCGCTGCGTAACGGTTTTGATCCCGCTGGTCCATTTGCGCGTTCTCGCTGATCGCAGTGTCGTAGTCTTCCGACTTACCCTGCGGACTCATCGCGTAGATCCGAATGGTGTCAATCTCTGCCAACGGCGTTCCCGCCTGTTCCGCTCCTCGAGTCTTCAGCGAGCGATTGGCGGCTTCTTCCATGGCCGGAATGTTCCGGTGAGACTCAGAGGCTATCTGTCGCGCTTGATTGTCCGGATAAACGAACTGATGGCCGTAAAGGTCTCCCGGATAGAACCACGCTCGCAGCGCCGCCGGTGAACCGACTGCCGTCTCGTAGTAGCTCAACTTGGTCTTGCCCGTCGGTTCCATACGTTTGTCCGGGATCGCAATCGTTGTCGCGATCAATTGAGATTCATCGGCGTTGTAAAACCGGACGATGTTCCGATTTGCGGGCGAATCGGCAAGCTTGACGACATATTTTCCGGGAGTAAGCACCGCACCCGGTACCGCGATTGGATTCTTTACATCTAACGTTGTCTTCTGATTCCACTCCGATGCGGCGAGCGGCATTGCGCTAGCCATGGTAAAAATCGCGGCAGCGCCAATAAGCCTTCTAATTTGCATAGTTGTACCTCCTTGTACGGTTGTAGTGATCATTCCAGGCAGCCTGAGTCGTGCCTGATCAAAGGTGGGGAGGCGATGGACCCTTTCCTCGGGCCTCTAATTCAATTATAGCACGCTATAAGTTACACTTGTGTTACTTCAGGGGGGGGGTCAAGGAGTTACATCTACTTAGACGAGCACTTATCGAAGGTCACCGATCTGGTAACTCAGAGTAGCGCGTTGCGTCTCATAATCGTACCGGGCGCTCGCGCGCTGGATTTCTGCCTCGGTCTTGGCTAGTTCTGCCTGGCTGAGTTCTACAATCGAACTCAATCCGAGATCGTAGCGGGCTTGCGCGCTGCTGGGCGGCGCGATACTGGCGGCAGATGCGCCGGCAACGTTCGCCACCTGGTTGCGGACCGAATATTGCGCATTGTCGCGGAGTACCGTTTCACTAAGTCCCTCGCCTTTCAGCGTTACCAGGCAGACAGGGAGGCTCGAGGCATCGAACTTCAGCACGACAGGCGGAAGTGTGCCGGGCGGCCGTCTACGTAGGTTGGCCATCGCCAGATTGGAAATGCTGGTCACAGTGGAGTCCGCGTTGGTGCCGGGCTGAAAGTAAATTTTGGGGGCGGCCAACCCCCGAAGCGGGAAGGCTGGCCGCCCGTGAGATTTGGGGCGGGGCTCTCACTGCCCGTAGTAGTGTATTGTCGTTTGGGCGGTTGCGGTGGCGCCCTTGCTGTTGGTAGCGGTTACCTCGAATATATAGTCGCCTTTGCCGCCGCTGAAGGTCACCAACGGCATTGCTGTATTGGCATTAGCTATGCCGGCGGGCACGTTCATGTTCACCTGAGTCCACGCGAAAGTGAGCTGTAAGTTATTCGGGTCAGTCGACTTTGACACATCCAGCACCATCTGTTTTTGCGCGGTCGACTGTTCGGCACCGGGCGTGAACACGATAGTCGGCACACCGCTCGTCCCCGGGGGTGTTACTGGGGAGGTCGGGAACTCCAGCGTGCCCATGGCTTCACCGGAGTACAATCCTGCGACCCCGGGTACGAGAACGGTGAAGTTATTAATTTTGGGCGGGTCGTCCGTCGTATAGCCCAGTCCGACCGCCACCAGCGAACCGTTCAAACTTCCGAACGGCGTCACCGGGTAATTCGTCGTCATTTTACCGACGATCAACACGCTCGGAACCGGCTGGCAGGAGAAATACATATTCTCCACTTGTATCTGGTATCTCCAGAGCACGGAATTGGATGGAATGGTATTGACCGGCGTTGGGTTCGGAGATCCCGGCGCCACGGTGAACGCTTGGAAACTCAAAACATTCTTGTCCGTGTTCAAGCTTGCCTGCTCGCGCACCTCGAGTGCACCGGACGTTACTGAATTCAGGACGTCGCTGGGGATATTCGGCGTCATGTTCGTGAAGACGCTACCTGTTCCCAGACCCAATGTCCGTTCAGTGTTGAAAGTGGTTATAGAGGTTGGTGCTGTAGTGCACGTCGCCGGGGTGGTCGGAGTCTGCGCCAAGACTGGCAACGCGGCCAAAGTCAGCGCCGTTCCAAAGATATGCAACTTCAACTTCATCGCGTACATCTCCTGTGTTAACTGCCTGCACCGTTGTAAGATGCTGCCGGGCAGCATTCATTTCAGCGCATTGTTCCTTTGGGTCTCAAATCGCCGCCATCCCCGACTGAGCCTACGAAACAAGGTCCCGGTAGTGGATAATAGAATCAAACGGCACGAGTTGTCTGTTTCGGACGGTGGTGCCACAAGTGTCTAAGGAAAGCAGTTTCATGAAAAGCCGGTTCCTCCTGCTGGTCGCCGCTGTAACGGTGTCCTATTCTTCGCTTGCGTTCGGTTCCGAACTGGTCCGGCCGCGCGCAGGCAAAGTTCAAATTTTCCGTGAAGCCGACCTGAAGCCTGGCATGAAGGCCACGGCGTGGACGGTATTTTCCGGCACTGAGCCGGAACCGGTTCCGATCGAAATCGTCGGCGTATTAAAGAACGCCTGGGGGCCGAAGCAGGACATCATTATCGGAAAGATGGGCGGCAAAGCGATCCGCACCAACGTCGCCGGCGGTATGAGCGGCAGCCCGGTGTACATCGACGGCAAGTTAGTCGGTGCAGTCGCGCTGCGGCTCAGTGTGTTTTCGCCGGACGCAATCTGCGGAATCACGCCGATCGAGCTGATGCTCGAAATCAACGATTTCGACAAGACCGTGCCGTCGAGCGCGAAGGTGCCGACCAAAGCGGAGCCGCGAGCAGCAGTGAAGCTTACGGGCGACATGCTTACGCAGGTTGTATCGGCAGGCGCCGCCGGGCGCTTCGATCCGAACGGACAAGTGATGGTGCCGATCGAGACGCCGCTCACGTTTTCCGGATTCAGCGATCGGACGCTTCACGAGTTCAGTCCTCTGTTTCGCGAACTGGGGATGACGGCGGTACAGGGCGGCGCGAGCGGCAGCCTGGATTCACCGAAGCCCGCAGCCGGTTGGCAGAATTCGCTGCAACCGGGCGAGTCCGTTGCAGGCGTTCTGGTATCCGGCGACATGAGCGTCACCGGACTTGGGACGGTGACCTACAACGATGGAAAGCGCATCCTCGCTTTCGGACACCCGTTCTTCAATCTCGGTCCGGTGGACATGCCCATGAGTAAGGGCGAGATTCTGATGGTGCTGTCCAGCCAGTATCAGCCGAATAAGTTCGGTAATGCGACGGACATTGTTGGCGCCTTGAAGCAGGACCGGCACAGCGGAATCATGGGCGAACTCGGTGAGACCGCGGACATGATACCGGTGGACCTGAAGGTCCGCTCCTATGCCGAGAACAATTCGATCATCAAAGAGAAGAACCTCCACTTCAACGTGTTCGTGAATCAGAAGTGGACGCCGTACCTGATGATGGTGACACTCTTCAATTCGATCGAAGGGTTGAACGATTTCGCCGAGGAAGCGACGTACCGGTTGAGCGGCAAGGTGGAGTTGGAAGGACAGCAGAACCTGAATTTGACGACGATGCTGGCTCCCAGCGAACTTCCGGTTCCCACGCCGATGGTTTTAGCCGGCTGGTGGGGTGACAAGTTCAATCGTCTCTTTCTCAACTCCGTGCAGATGCCGAAGTTGAAGCGAGTAGACGCGACGGTGGACCTGCTGCCCGAACGGAGAATCGCCACTATCGAAAACGCGTGGGTTGCGAAAAGCGAAGTGGATGCCGGGGCCGAAGTACCGGTGAAGGTTTTCCTGCGGCCCTACCGCGGCGAGCCGATCGAACGCGAGTTCAAGATCAAGCTGCCCGCCGGGCTCAGCAAGGGCAACCACCGAATCCTTTTGAGCGATGCAGACACGTTGAACCGCATGCAGAGCGCCGCTGGAATGATGAACCGCTTCATGGATATTCCACAGACCGTGTCTCTTATCAACCAGGAACGTTCCAATAACAAGTTGTATGTTTCGCTGGTGGAACATCGTCCGACGATTTATTCAGACGACAAGACACTGCCGAGCCTCCCGGCCTCCGTGCTGAACGTCATGCAGACGGGACGCACGTCGAGCCGCTCCATGATGAGTTCAGCCGAGAGTGCGATCGAGCAGATGTCGATTCCGTTCGAGCAGGTGATCAGCGGAAGTTACTCATTGCGCATCACCGTTAAGTAGACCAATTCGATGCAGAAAAACTCTGAACGGGCTGTCCGAGCCCTTTCGCTCGCGGCCGTGGTTATCGCCACGGCCGTTTTGCCGTTACGGGCCGTTGAGACGCAGTTCTGGCGGCAAGACGAATTCGCCGATTTTGAAAAAGGTAATCTCAACAGGATTTCCATTCGAAGCGACGGCCGGCTGTCTCTGGCGCCTGCGGTCAACGAGTTACTCGATTCGTCAACTCCTTACTTATGGGCGGTGGCGAGAAACTCGAAAGGAAACGTATACGTGGGCGGTGGTGGCCCGACCGGCTCCAGCGCGAAGTTATTCGAGATCAATCCGTCCGGTAAGTCGACAGTCGTCGCCGAACTCGAGGGTCTCGAAATTCACGCGATCGCAGTCGATAGTCGCGACCGGGTTTATGCGGCTACGGCGCCGGACGGCAAAGTCTATCGCGTGGTGAATGGCAAGGCCGAAATGTTCTTCGATCCGAAGGCGAAATACATCTGGGCCATGGTGTTCTCCCAAAAGGGCGACTTGTACATCGCCACCGGCGATCGCGGCGAAGTTTATAAAGTGGGTCCCGATGGAAAGGGCTCGGTGTTTTTCAAAACCGAAGAGACTCACGCACGCTCTCTGGCAATCGATGCGCAGGACAACCTGATTATCGGCACTGAGCCGAGCGGGATCATCATAAAAGTATCCCCGGCCGGCGAAGGCTTCGTGTTGTATGAGACGCCGAAGCGCGAAATCACTGCCGTCGCGGTCGGCAAAGACGGGTCCATTTACGCCGCGGCGGTCGGAAACAAGACGGCCGCCGCACCATCGTTCACGTCTCCGGCGACAGTTCCCGCTCCGACTCCGTCCCCATCCCCGACCGCCACCTCGGCCGCCGGTGGAGCAACGGTGACCGTTCAAGCTCACCCCGCCTCGCCACCACCGCCGACTTTCGCCGGTGGCGTTCCGTCGGTTGCCGGCGGTTCCGACGTTTTTCGGATCGCTCCAGACGGCGCTCCTCGCCAGATATGGTCGAACTCACAGGACATCGCCTATGCGTTAGCCATAGACGACCAGGGACGTCCTCTCGTCGGCACCGGCAATAAAGGGAATATCTATCGTCTCGATTCGGACCTCACGCATACCTTGTTAGTGAATCTCGCCCCGACGCAGGTTACCGGTTTCGCTCGCGGTCCTCAGGCCACTTTGTTAGCGGTCACCGGCAACATCGGCAAAGTGTACCGGATCGGACCCGATCTCGAAAAGACCGGTAGTTATGAGAGCGACCCGCTCGATGCTGAAGCATTTACTTATTGGGGACGGCTGTCCTACTCGGGAAATACGAATGGCGGCCATGTTAGTTTCGAGGCGCGAAGCGGCAACGTCAACCATCCTCAGAAGAACTGGAGTAACTGGTCTTCGGTTCCACTGCAGGGCGACGGAGGCAGGATCGCGGCACCGCCGGCACGGTTCCTTCAGTACAGGGCTACCATTACGGCGGGAACAGGCGGTAAGTCGCCCGAGTTGACAGATGTAGACATCGCTTACATGTCAAAGAATATCGCGCCGGTGATTAGTCAGGTGGAAACAACACCCGCCAACTACCGGTTCGCGGGATTGCCCGTCAACGTGACGCTCGCAACTCCGCAGACGATTACGCTTCCGGCTCTCGGAGGCACCAACAGGAGGAAATCTCAAGCAACGACGATCGACATCACTCCCGGGCAGACGATGCAGTATGCGAAAGGCCAGATTGGCGCCCGTTGGGTGGCGCAGGACGAGAACAACGATCGGATGACTTACAAAGTCGAGATCCGGGGGGCCGGCGAAAGTTCGTGGATGTTGGTTCGCGATGAGGTGCGGGAGAAGCAGATCAGTTGGGACTCCACTTCGTTTCCGGATGGTAAGTACGTACTCCGGATTACCGCCAGTGATTGCCCGAGCAACCCTCCGGGCCAGGCGCTTACGGGACAAATCGAAAGCGATCAGTTTCTGATCGACAACACGCCGCCCCGGATCACTGGCCTGTCTGCAACGTTAAACAGCGGCACAATCGATGTCCAGTGGCACGCAAGAGATGCCATGAGCATCATCGATCACGCGGAGTACTCCGTGAATGGCGGCGATTGGACGGTAGTGGAGCCGGTGACGCGACTCTCGGACGCGCAGGAACTCGACTATAAGCTGACGGTCGATCACCCGAAGAACGGCGAATATACGATCGCGGTGAAGGTTGTCGACGAATACGATAATCAATCGGTTGACAAGACCGTAGTGAAGTAACTGTCGTGCCGCTTCCGCCCGAGGTGCATGTCCGAATCAGTTCGGAGGACGCGGGAGCCATCACTGTCACTCCCGTAGTGCATCAGACCATATCTCTGCGGGACTTAGTTGCGGCGATTCTGGCCACGACTTCGAAGGATTGCGACCGGGTGTGCGATGTACTTCGCCGCGGCGCCGTGGTTCAAGGGGCATCGCGGTTCCGCTGGGAACCGCTCAAGCAGGTGGATCGGGGAGAGATAGCTACCCTCCTCGACACTTTTCCCAACCCGGATCCTCATCGCGAGTTCAGGGCGGAACGGTGCGTCAATGCTCGCCTGCGCGCGGGGAAGCATGTCGTCGAGTTGCCAAAGGAGATTGCCGACCGCAAAAAGCTATTCCGCCGGCGGTCGTTCTGGAGCGTGCTCATGGAACTCGCGAATCGCGCACCCACGCAATACGTGGACTATTCGTTCCGTACGAGCACCGATGAATACCGGCTCGCCGTTTCTTCTTCGGACCTCGAGTTAATACGCTCCTCCGCCGGGTTACTGCGCTATTCCGGGCTGATTGCACAAATTGAGCGGCTCGCAATCGACTGCATCGAGTACTCGGTCCGGTTTCCTTGAACCGGGTTCAGAGCGACGTCACAGCGACTAACTCCGGTTTGCCCCGTTCCACCTCGACTGAATTCCTCAGCGCGCGGCCGAAGCCCTCAAACATTACCTCCATCACGTCGCCGTCGTTCAAGGCGATTCCCGCTCCGAAACTGAATGCATCGGCCCCGAAGAAGTGGACGTGAGCGTCACCCGGACGCCGGTGCTGTTCGAATTTGAAGTGGTGGTGTTCGATGTTCCTCAACGAGTGACACATGTTGGCTTCGCCGGAGCGAATGGCTTGCGTCCACACCTCCTCTCCGGACCGCAGAATTCGCACGCGGCCGGGCACGTCATCGAAATTCGCGCCACAGATCAACTCCGGACCGATGGAACAGGTGCGAAGCTTCGAAGGGGCGAGATAGAGGTAATTCTTTTTTTCGGTGCGGTGGTCCGAGAATTCGTTGGCGGCCATCAATCCAAGCCTTCGCGGCCGCCCCTCAAAATCGATAATGTACGCACCCGCAATTTCGGGTTCTTCTCCGCCGTCTCCGGCGTATGGGGGCACGGATAGCGGCTCGCCGTGACCTCTCAAAATAGTCCCGCTCCCCTTGTAGAACCATTCGGGCGCAACGCCGATATCTCCTTCCGCCGGCCGGCCGCCCTCAGTACCCCAGAGATACATGCGCATGCTGTCCGTCAGATCGGCCGGGCCGGAATGCATCGCCTGGCGGTTTTGAGCGCTCGCAAGATGCGTGAGTCCGGTTCCGGAGACCAGGCACCGTGCGGGTTCCACGGGGTGATCGAAAGCCGGCAACAACCGCCACTCGCGGCGTCCATCGTACACTTCGTCGTACGACAAGGCCTCACTCGAAAGGCCGCGCTCGACGATACGCTCCAGCGCGGATGCTTCCATCATCGCCTGCAACGCACAATCGTACACGGAGGAGAACCGTAATAGGCGCAACTTGTCCTCCTGCACCAAGGCGGCACGGCGTTCGTGAGGGTTTCGCACCAATTGAACGAGTCGGATCACGACTCGCATTGTATTCGGATGCGGTCTAGGAAACCAGCGCGTGTATCTGGCGGAGCTTTTCGAGCAGTGGTTTCAACGCATCGAGCCGCAGCGCGTTCGCACCGTCCGAAAGCGCTCGCTCGGGTGCTTCGTGCACCTCGACGAAGAGCCCATCAACCCCGGCGGCGACCGCCGCGCGCGCGAGGGGAGCAATGAACTGCGGCTCCCCTCCCGAAGCCGCGCCGCCCGCTCCCGGCAGTTGAACGCTGTGGGTGGCATCGAAGATCACCGGCCATCCGAACTCCCGCATGATGGCGAGGCCCCGCATGTCCACCACAAGGTTGTTGTAGCCGAATGCGGTGCCGCGCTCCGTCAGCAGAATCCGGTCGTTGCCGGTGGATGCGACCTTCTCGGCGGCAAGACGTATATCGTGCGGCGATACGAACTGACCTTTCTTGATATTCACCACGCGTCCAGTCCGTCCGGCCGCAACCAGCAGGTCGGTCTGGCGGCAGAGGAATGCGGGAATCTGGAGAATGTCCGCACCTTCCGCGGCGATGTCGGCCTGAGCCGGTTCGTGGATGTCGGTAAGAACCGGAACGCCGAGTCTCCGCACGCCGGCGAGGATTCGCACGCCTTCCTCGAGCCCCGGCCCGCGATACGAGCGAACGCTGCTTCGATTCGCCTTATCGAATGAGGCTTTGAAAACGAACGGACCGGCGAGCTTGCCGATTTCCCGCGCGAGGAACTCGACGTGTGCGGCGTTCTCGATAACGCACGGGCCCGCGATGAGCGCCAGCGGAGCACCGGCCCCGAAGGCGATCTGCCCGTTGATGACGAGTTGCACCGGGTTATCCCCGGCGCTCGGAAAATACGGGTTCTTCGAGGCCTGCATCCAGGCGGCCGATGCGACGGTTGTGCTCGCGTTTGGCGGCGCCGATGAAGGCGACAAACACCGGATGAGGCTCTAACGGCTTCGATTTAAATTCTGGATGAAACTGACAGCCGAGATACCAGGGATGACTTGCCAGCTCGCAGATCTCCACGTAGGTACCATCGGGAGTCTGCCCGGTGAGCCGCAATCCGTTCTCGGTGAGAACCGTTTCGAATTCGCGGTTGAACTCGTAGCGATGGCGGTGGCGCTCACTGATCTGATCCTTCGCGTACGCCTGGCGCGCGAAACTACCCGGAGCGAGGTTGCAGGTATAAGCCCCAAGCCGCATCGTCCCGCCGAGTTCGTCCACGCCCTTCAACTCGCGCAGTTTGTAGATGACGCGATTCGGTGCGCCGGGATCGAACTCGGTGGAGTTGGCGTTTGGGAGTCCGCATACGTTGCGGGCGAACTCGATCACCATGGTCTGCATGCCGAGGCAGATCCCGAAGTACGGTACCTGTTGTTCGCGCGCGTAGCGGATGGCGTGGATCATGCCTTCGACTCCGCGCTTACCGAACCCTCCGGGCACCAATATCCCGTCATAACGACGCAACTGTTCGGCGCAGCCGGGCCACTCGAGATGCTCCGCCTCGATCCAGTTGATATCGACCCGAACGTCGTGGGCGAGCCCGCCGTGCAGCAGCGCTTCTTTCAGGCTCTTGTAGGAATCCTCGTACTCGACGTATTTGCCGACGAGGCCAATGCGCACTTCGCCGAGCGGACTCTTCATCCGTTCGAGCATTGCGCTCCATTCGCCCAAATCGCGCGGTACCGCGTCCATGTGCAGCAACCGCAGCACGATATCGTCGACTTTCTGGTCCGCGAAAGTGAGCGGCACTTCGTACACGCTCTCGACATCGCTCGCCGTAATTACCGCTTCGACGTCCACGTCGCAGAACAGCGCGATCTTCTCCTTGACGTCCTTCGGCAGCGGACGTTCGGAACGGCATAAAAGAACGTCCGGTTGAATACCGATGGCGCGGAGTTCCTTCACGCTGTGCTGGGTCGGCTTGGTTTTCAGTTCGTGTGCCGCGGCGATCCAGGGCACCAGGGTCACGTGAACGAAAATCGTGTTCTCGCGGCCTAACTCGTGGCGTAACTGGCGGATCGCCTCGAGGAACGGCAACGATTCGATATCGCCGACGGTTCCACCCACTTCAACAATCACCACGTCCACGTCGCCCGACAAACGCCGGACGGCAGCCTTGATTTCGTTAGTAACGTGCGGAATCACCTGGACAGTCTTACCGAGGTAATCTCCACGGCGTTCCCGGGAAATGATCTGCTCGTAGATTCGGCCGGAAGTAAGATTGTTATTCTGTGATAACTTCGCGTGCGTGAACCGCTCGTAGTGGCCTAAGTCGAGATCGGTCTCGGCGCCGTCATCCGTTACGAATACCTCGCCGTGCTGGAACGGACTCATCGTGCCGGGATCGACATTCAAGTAGGGGTCGAATTTCTGCAGAGTGACGCGCAGACCGCGGCTCTCGAGCAAACAACCGATGCTCGCCGCTGCAATACCCTTACCTAACGAAGAAACAACACCACCGGTTACGAATATGCACTTGGCCATAGCTCACCTATAAGTCGACGCCTCCAATCGGGCCTCACAGTCCTGCGGGTTTCATCTCGAACAGATTCACCACACGCGCGAGGTCCCCGGGAGTATCTACACCGAGGCTGTCGTATTCTGTTTCCACAACTCGAATCTGAAATCCGTTTTCAAGCGCACGTAACTGCTCCAAGCGTTCGGCGCGCTCCAGTGGCCCCACGGGTAAGTCGGAATAACTCAGAAGAAACTCACGCTGATAGACGTATAACCCGATGTGCTTATAGTGCGCGGTCTGCGCCCGTTCGCGCTCGTCGCGCACATAAGGGATCGGAGAGCGGGAAAAGTAAATTGCGTTCTGCTGCCGGTTCGTCACAACCTTCACGACATTGGGATTGTCGTACTCGGCAATATCTTCGATGCGCTTCTTCAGCGTTCCCATCGGAATATCCGGTGCATCGAGCATCGACAACACTACGGCGTCGATAGCACTGGGATCGATCAGCGGTTCGTCGCCCTGAATATTCACGACAAACGAGCAGTTCTCGGCGGAGGCGATCTCCGCGGCGCGGTCTGTACCGGAGAGATGTTCCGGACGCGTCAGCCGGGCAGAGGCACCGAACCGGCGTGCTTCGGCATAGATCCGCTCGTCATCGGTCGCAACCACTACGTTTGTCAGATATCTTGCCTGCGAAGCACGCTCATACACATGTTGGAGCATGCTTTTACCGGCGATAGTGGCGAGAGGTTTTCCTGGAAATCTGGAGGAGGCAAACCGGGCTGGGATAACGCCCAGGATTCGCGTTGGCACAATCGATTATAGCATGCAGGACGGCACTCGCCGGTTCCAAAAAGCATGTTGTGGCGGCGTTAATGTTACCCTAAACGGCGTGCAGTCCGCGGAGTTGAAGCAGCGCTTTGAAAAGGAGTGCGAGAACGGGTTCTTCCTCGACCTCTCGGACACCGCCGCGCTTGATCATCACCTGCACGAACTCGGCTGGCCGGACGACGAGCACGTTGTCTCAATGGAACGCGCGGGTGAAGGCAACATGAACCTGACGCTGCGAGTACGAACGGGCGCGCGCTCATTCATCGTCAAACAGGCTCGGCCGTGGGTGGAGAAATATCCCGAGATCACCGCTCCGGCTCGCCGCGCGTCGGTGGAAGCCGCATTTTATCAAGCTGTGGCGGCAGAGCCCGCAGTTTCAACCCGCATGCCGGTGTTATTGGCTTCGGATGAACAATCCCAGATCCTGATACTGGAGGATCTCGGCGACGCGCCCGATCTCACAGCCATCTATGCTGGCGATCGGTTGACGATCATCGACTGCCGGGAGTTGGTTGATTACCTGGCATCGCTGCATGCGCTGGAAATCGAGCCAGCGATGCGAGAGGTATTTCGAAATCGCGAGATGCGGCGGTTGAATCACGCGCACCAGTACGACATTCCGCTGCGGCGTGATAACGGCTTGGATCTCGATGGGATCACGCCGGGCCTGGCGAAGACCGCAGCCGATTTCAAGTCGGACCGTACGTACCGTTTTGCCGTCACCGATCTCGGACGTCTTTATTTGCTGGATGGCGGTCGACTGGTGCACGGCGATTACTTCCCCGGTTCGTGGTTAAGGACCCGGCGTGGGGTGTTCGTCATCGATCCGGAGTTCTGCTTGCTCGGCTTTCCGGAATACGACCTGGGCGTGTTGTATGCGCACCTGATCTTCGCCCGGCATGAAGATATGTGGAACATTGTACGCACTAACTATACGCACGATGCCGACTGGCAACTTGCCGCCCGGTTTGCCGGAGCTGAGATTATGCGACGCCTTATCGGTGTCGCACAATTGCCCCTAGAGGCAGATTTGGGACAGAAACGTTCGTGGCTTGAATTGTCGCGGGTTCTCGTATGCGGCTGATCGTCGTACTCATGTCAGTTGCGATGCTGGCCGCCGGAGCGGGACGGCCGCGTTCCGTGTGGATCGACACCGATCCTTCCGTCGCGCCGGGAGGCCACGAAGTGGACGACGGACTGGCGCTGCTGGCAGCGTTCGGGTCACCGGCGGAAATGGCGATCCGCGGTGTCAGTATCGTGTTCGGAAACGCCGAGTTGCAGGTGGCGGATCGCATCGGGCGACAGATTGTCGAACAGTTCGGCCCGGCAGGGCTTCGCGTGTACACGGGTGCGGGCGGCCCGGGCACGGCTCTGGAAACGGAGGCCAGCCGGGCGCTCGCGACAGCGCTTACGAGCGAGAATCTCACCATACTGGCACTCGGGCCCGCGACGAATATCGCCACCGTTCTAAAACTCCACCCCGAACTGGCGGCGCACATTCGCGAAATCGTCGCTGTGGCCGGACGCCGTCCGAGGCAGCATTTTACGGCCGGGCCGTCGCCTCAGCGTTTTCTGCGCGACTTCAATTTCGAGAAGGATCCGGATGCGTTCCAGGTTCTGCTCGATTCAAGAGTGAAGCTGACCTTTGCGCCTTGGGAGGTGTCGTCGAAAGTATGGCTGACCCGCGACGATCTTGCTCCAATCGTGCCGGATACTCCTGGGCTCGCGTCGATGATGCCGGCTATCCAGGATTGGCTGGCCTTATGGAAAACGCAATTCGGGTCGAGTGGTTTCAACCCGTTCGACACACTGGCGGTGGGATACGTTGCGGACCCAATCACGCTCACGTGCCGTCCAATGACGATGTCCATCGAACGTGGGCCCGATGACACAGCGCCGCCGGGCACTCGAAACGATAAGCCATACCTCGTTGTGCACTCGCAAGGAAACGTGCGGCAAGTGAACTATTGCGAGACTCCGGCGCCCGAATTCAAACAGCAGTTGCTACGGCGGCTCGCGTGGTCAGCATCGTTACGCCGACACTGAACGAAAGCGCCGGCATTTCCGCGACGCTCGCCTCTGTTAGGGTGCTCGATGGAGTGAAGGAACTTATCGTGGCGGACGGCGGGAGTAGCGATGACACGTGCGAACTTGCGTTGGCGGCCGGAGCACGAGTGGTTGCCAGCGCGCCTGGTCGAGGCCAGCAAATGCACGCGGGTGCCCTCGCATCTACCGGCGAGACACTCTGGTTCGTACACGCCGATACCCGGCCTCCGTGCGAAGCGCTCCGGGTGATGGGCGAGGCATTGTGCGACCCGCGGGTGATCGCCGGCAACTTTGGTCTCGTGTTCGATGGTCCGACGCGCGCGGCCCGACAACTCACGCTGATCTATCCACACCTGCGCCGGCTGGGACTTTGCTATGGAGACGCGAGCATCTTTGTGCGCCGCGAGGCGTATTTTGGATGCGGCGGCTTCAAGCCGTACCCCTTGTTCGAGGACCTCGACTTCATCAGCCGGGTGAAGCGACTCGGCCGTTTTACGCATCTCGATTGCCGCCTCACGACATCGGCGCGGAGGTTCGAGCGGCGCAATTTCGCCGGAATGTGGGCTGAATGGACCGCGCTACAACTGCTGTATTGGTGCGGCGTGCCACCGCACCGGCTCGCTCAATGGTACCGTCACGTAAGATGAGTCGCGCGTTCCGAATTGCGGTGGTCCTGATTGCGCTGCGCGCCGCAACTGCAGCATCGTTTCCGGACAATACCGGCTGGGCGGACATCCTGCGCACCCGCGTCACCGGCAGCCACCTGGTGGACTACCGGGCGATTCGGGACCGAAACCGTGCGGCGCTCGACAAGTACGCGGAGCAATTGGCTTCTCCGTGGCCGGCAATGAGTGCGGACGCGCGTAAAGCCGCGCTGATCAATGCGTACAATGCGTTGACGATTCGCTGGATCGTCGAGAACTATCCGGTCGAGAGCATCTGGCGAACAAAAAAACCCTTCACAGAAGTACGCCAAACCGTGAATGGGAAGCGCGTTTCGCTGGATGACATCGAGGGCGAACTGAGAAAGATGGATGCGCGGGTTCATGCGGCGTTGGTATGCGCGGCTCGCAGTTGTCCGCCGTTGCGCCGGGAACCGTACAGCGCCGACCACGTGAACGAACAACTCGATTCCAACTTCCGCGAGTGGCTCCAGATTCCCGACCGGAACCACTTCGATCCATCGCGCCGTGTTGCGGCAATCAGCAAAATATTCGATTGGTACGGCCAAGACTTCGCCAGCATGGGCGGCGTACGACAGGTTCTCGCAAGGTATGCGCCCGAGGTCGCCGCTGCGATGTTGCGGGATTCGAAGGATGTCAAGATCGAGTACCAGCCCTACCGGTGGGGGCTGAACGACACTTCGGAGTTGGGCAGCCGCTACTCGGCGCTGAACTTCTATGTCGATCGGGTAAAGAATTGAGAATCAGGGCCGCGGCCGGAGTTCACAGCGTCAATTGCCGCGCGCTGGAACGACACGTTTCATCCGGAACAGAGTCTCTTCGCGTTTGTCATTATCGATTTTCACGAGCGTGCATTCGAGTTCGTTGGCCCGCGGCGCCCGGTAGCGAATCACCGTTCGCTTGCCGTCCTTTTCAGATGCGAATTGCGCATCGCCCGGCGCGAACTGATCGAGCGGCAGCATAATCGACTGGTCTTTCTCCTCGACGCCTTTCATTCCAGGGCGGAAATGTTTTAGCCGCAGGACCGCTCCCCCGCCGGGTTCGTCTTCGATGCTCATGTGTTCGGTGAACACGAGTTTGCCGTCTTTGATAAAACGCCAGACGCCGACCATGTTTCCAGCCTCGGGCGCGGTCCACACCTCGTCACCGGCACCGCCCCAGACCTCGGTCCGCCACGGACCCGCGAGAAAACCCAGGTCTTTCACGCCGGCTTGCGGCTTTTGAACTTCAGCTGCGGAAACAGTGAGTACAGCAGACAGAACTGCGGCGATGCCCAGCCTCATATCGCTCTCCTCGAGTGTGTGATTAACAGCGCCTCTAGGCAGTGGTCGACCTAGCGCGCCCAAGGTACAGATCCCTGCCCTTTGCCAGCGATGCGATCTTGCGATCGACAACGCTCCGCTTCAACATCCAGAAGCCGCAATCGGGATGCACCCATCGAATGCGGCCCCGCCCCAGTGCAGTATCGGCGGCCTCAATACGCCGTGCAATCTCTTCGGGAGTTTCAACGTGATTCACCTTCACGTCGATGACGCCGACGCCAATCTTGATACGGGGATCCACGCCGCGCAAACCCTCGAGGTCCTCCACGGGCCGGTGCGCGATTTCCATGACCAGGTGGTCCGTATGGAGGGCATTCAAAAAGTCGAGAATCGACGCCCAGTGCCCGTGTTGAATCACCTGGCCGCCGTAATTTCCGAAGCACAGGTGCACCGCCCTACGGCCCTTGAAGCCGTCGAGCACCACATTGATCGCGCGCGCCGCCAGCGGACCATCCTTCGGATTGCCGGGAATATTCGCCTCGTCCAGTTGCAGAGTGTCGCATGGAAGCCCTCTCACCTGTGACGCGAGCGCTTGTGCGATGGCCATGGTCAACGCTTCGAAATCTCCATAATGCCGGTCGAGCAGTGTCCTCGCCAGCATGTACGGACTGGTGACCGTGAACTTGAAAGGACCACCCGCTACACACGCCGCGGCTTCGCAATCGTTCAGCAGATTCAGCGATCCCTCGCCGAGCGGGCCTTCCACCACCCCGGCCGGTTTCGACCGAAACTTCAGGTGAGGCACGTTTCGAGCGGCGTCCCAATCCGCGCGGCCGGTTTCGGTTCGCACACCCGACATGCGCCGCACGAAATACTCAATCATCCCGTTCGTGTCGGGATGATTGAGGTCGAAACGGTACAGTTCGCCATCGGTGGGCAGATCGATGCCGGCCTCACGCTGGATATTGAAGACCACGCGGGTGGCGTCGAGGCGCGCCTCTTCCGTGCGCGCCCCAGCGAGCCAATCCGGCATCGGATAAGAACCCACCGTCGTGGTCAGGATGAGAGGTTCAGACATACCAATTTCCTAGGTGACGATGTACGGTGCCCGGTACGGGTGACGCGTTTTCAGTTTGTTCGCTTCAGCGTCTCCGGGGAACGACTGCGTCTTCGGATCGAACGGTACTTTTCTCCCCAGACGGTAACTCGTATTGGCGATGTGCACCAGCATGGCGGACTCGGCGCCGATCGCGACTTCGCCGTTCAGGTCTTCCTTCTTGCGGCTCTTGACAGCGTCCACGAAATTGGCAAAGTGTTCGATGGAGGCGTCGCCTTTTTCGGCAGGCATGCTTTGGCCGGGTTCGCGCTTGTCGCCCAGGTAGATGCGGAATCCCATGTGATCCACCACCATGAATCCGTTCTCGCCGTAGAAGATGTCGCCCACGAAATTGGGCCCCATGTTGTGCATGTCGCCCTCGCCGTTGGTGGGAAGCCCGCGGACTTCGAAGACGATCTCCGCATCGCCGTAGTCGAGCGAAGCAAGCTGCGTGTTGGGAGTCTCCTGATCGTCTTTGTAAACGTACTTCCCGCCGCTTGACACTCCGCCCACCGGCAGTCCGAGGCCCATGCCCCATCGCGCGATATCCATTTCGTGAATACCCTGGTTCCCGATATCGCCGTTACCGGTGTTCCAGAACCAGTGCCAGTTGTAGACGTGGCGATTCTTGCTGTACGGCGTCATCGCCGCGGGGCCGATGAACAGGTCCCAATTCACGCCGGGCGGAACAGGTTCGTCCGGAGTGTGACCGATGGAGGGACGCCGTTTGAAGCACAGCCCCTTCGCCATGTATAGCTTGCCGAGAGCGCCGTCTTTCAATAGCTGCGCGGCGCGAATCTTGTGCGGAGTGCTGCGGCTCTGCATGCCGATCTGCACCATCCGGTTGTGCTTACGCGCGGCGGCCACCATACGCTGGCACTCGAAAATGTTGTAGGCGGCCGGCTTTTCGCAGTAGACGTCCTTGCCGGCCTCGCAAGCCCAGATTGTCGCAAGTGCATGCCAGTGGTTGGGCGTGGCGATCGACACGGCGTCGATATCTTTATCTTCAAAGAGTTTTCGAAGATCTGCGTAGACTTTCGGCTTTGTACCCTGCGCTTTTTCGGTTAAAGCCACGGCGCGTTCCGTTTGCGCCTGGTTCACATCGCAGACCGCCGCGACCTGTGCGAACTTCTGTTTCGCGATGTAGTTGATATGAGCACGGCCACGTCCGCCCACACCGATGATGGCCATGTTCACCTTTTCATTCGCGCCGTAAGCGCCCAGCGCCGCGGCTCCGCCTGCAATGAAAATCCTGCGTTGCATAATGCCTTTCAGTCTATACCGGCGCGGGTTGCTTGCGTTTGAAGCGCGAGCGGCGATTCATGTCCGCGCGCGGATACAGGCTCTATTCCCACGATACGCCCTCCGCGGATCAACAAAGCTTCGTCAAAGTTGTTGACGGTGGGGCAAACATGACGCGGAATGAGGAACAGAGTTTCGCCGATTTCAGGAGATTTGCTTCCGGCCGCGACATCGATCGGCAGATGCTCCTCACTGGGTTTCAGCGGCGTCAGGTCCGGCCGGCCTAGCACCTCGCAGGTGGGAACGCCGGCATCCGCCGACACACTCTTGTGTCCCGCATCGCAGGTTACGCGGCCCGGTAATGGATGGCTGACTACGCGCGCGATCACGAGCGCCGCCGGACGATAACCTTCGACGTCGGCGAGTTGCTCCGTGCTGGTCGTGTCGTGGTAAACCACCGTGCCGGGCGAAACGCGGTGAACGAACGCGGCATTGCGAAAGCCCGGGTATGCGAGGCCCGAAGGCATGGCCGGCGTGCCAGACGTGATGACCTCGCCCACGGTGCAGCCGGCCCCTTCAACAGCAGCGGCAACTTTCATCAGAGTGTCGTATCCTTGAAACGCTTCACCGCGGCGCTGCGATTCCAGCGTCGCGTGAATCTGCCCGTCGTAGTAGTGCAATCCACGAAATGCGCTGCCCAGGGTACGGGCCAATGCGACGATATCCGCGGTGCGACTCTGGTCGATTCCGGTCCGGTCCATTCCGGGATTGACGTCGATAAACAATCCGATGCCGGTGCCATCCCAGGCCGCGGCCTGCGATTCGTTTTCCACGAGGATCGACACACGCACGTTCGGGAATTCGTCGGCGATTTCGCGGACCCGCTTGGCATTCGCGCCGACCATGGCGTATGCAACCAGAGCGTCCTTGGCGGCGCTGCGGCAGGCCGTCAGCAACTCGAGCGTGGTGGAGCACTTGAAATTCACAACGCCGCGCGACACCAGGTGCCGCATGGTGTACCCGAGCTTCGCGGTCTTGATGTGGGGACGCCACCGGTTCGCGTCACCACCGGCCAGAGCGAGGGTGGCATCAATGTTGGCATCCACAATATCGGGGTAGATGACGAGGGCGGGGGTGACGATCGAATCGAGGTCGTCGATGGTGTACAGCGAGGGGTCGAATCGCATTCCTCTATTCTGCACCGACAGGCGTGGTGGCAGGCTCGCGCGCACTTTGAAACAATACCTGACACGATGAGACGTGCCGCACTTGCCGTTCTTTTTGGGTCGCTAGCCGCCGCATTTGCGCAGCAGGCCCAGCCTCCGAAACCGATCGTGTCTCCGGAAGTTCACGCCGACAATCGGGTCACCTTCCGGTTCCGCGCACCCAATGCCAAGGAAGTGTTCCTGGCTCGCGAGGGAGCGCAGCGTATTGCGATGCAGAAGGACGACGAGGGCGTTTGGAGCGTAACTGCCGATGCGCTCGAACCGGACTATTACGGGTATTCGTTCGTCGCGGACGGCGTGGCGCTGATGGATCCGGTGAATCCGCTCATCAAACCGAATCTGCTCAATCCGCAGAGCATGGTGCACATTCCGGCCGCCGGGCTTACGTGGGAAGTGGCCGACGTGCCGCACGGCACCGTTCATCACCACTTCTATCATTCGAATGTTGTTGGGGACGACCGCGACTATTACGTGTACACTCCGCCCGGTTACGGCAGTTCGAACAAGAAGTATCCGGTGTTGTACCTGCTGCACGGCTACAGTGATGATGCGAGCGGTTGGACCGCGGTGGGGAGAGCGAATGTCATTCTCGACAACCTGATAGCGCAAGGTAAGGCTCAGCCGATGCTGATCGTCATGACGCTCGGATATGGCGCACCGGAGATTGTGTCGCGCACTGCCGGTCCGCGCGATATGAGCGTTTGGCAGCGCAATGTGGAGCATTTCCGCGATGCTCTGATCGGCGAAGTGATCCCGGCGGTGGAGAAAGAATACCGCGCCATCAAGGATCGCAACGCGCGTGCAATCGCGGGATTGTCGATGGGCGGCGCAGAGTCATTATTCACCGGGTTGAACGCGATCGACAAATTCGCCTACGTCGGCGGATTCAGCTCCGGAGGGCTCTCGAACGAGTACGCCAAAACCTTTCCGAAACTCGATTCGAAGGAGGCCTCGCAACTGCGGCTGCTTTGGATCGCCTGCGGCACGGACGACCGTTTGATTGAACCGAACCGCAAATTCATCGAATGGTTAAAGTCGAAGCAGATTGAGCCGACGACGATTGAAACACCGGGTGCTCACACCTGGATGGTCTGGCGGCGAAATCTGTCGAACTTCACACCGTTGCTGTTCCAGAGGAAGACATCGTAAGCTCGAGTCCTTCGGCGCCGGCGGAGTTTCTGAGGGCGATTCTCTGGTTTTCCGTGTAGGCGAGCAGACAAGCGCGCGACAGTTGCGGGGTTCGCTCGAGCCCCGCTTTCACAGCTCGCACAAGCCGTGAGGCGACAAGACATTCGGCCCTGCGCGCCGCACCGGTGCCGAACAACGGCAATAGCATGCTGTTCAACGGTTCCGATCCGGCGATCTCGCCGAATCGTGCAAGGGCGTTTCGGACTGCTTCGTCCACGACATTCTCTGCTCCGCTGTAGCCCATCTCCACATCGCCGTGGACGGTAGCGGCATGAAACACGTACTTGATGCCCTGTTTTGCGAGGGCGTTCGATGGCGTCACCAGAACTGATCCCAGCAAGACGGGCAGCACGACACGCTCGCGCTCGATCGCTGCCTGCATTGCCTCGAGGTACGTGTCGCGTTCGATGCGTCCGTCCGAGCGGTTCCGGTTGGAATCCAGGTAGCGAAGTGTTCCCGAAAGCGTCGGCTCGAAGAAACGCGCGGGCTGAAAATACGTGTTTTCGGAACTGACGATGACGTCGATGTCGCGTATCTCTCTTACCGATCCGGTGACGATACGGATCACCTGCGTCGCTGATACGCGATACTCCGCATCAACGCCCGAGCGAAGACGGAGGTTGGCCGCATTCTGCTTCTCGCGGGCATGCGCATCCGCCTTCGCGATCAGGTCAGGCAACGTGCGAGCCCATTTCTGAACCCGCGATTTCGCGTCATCTCGTTCAGCTTTCGTCGCGCCGATTTGGACCCAGATCAACCCGCCCAGGTCGCTCGCGTTTTTCGGATTGCCTGTGCGGCAGACGATTGTCCTTTCACGTCCCAGCCGGCTCGAGAAGATGCCGTACTCGATGAGCACGTTGTCGCGCGGCGCCACGCTGGCGTAGTGCCGATACCAACCTCGATCTTCATCGCCAAACAGGATGATCGCTGCGTCCACTTCACCGGCAAGGTCGAGCAGCCGCTCCAGGATATAGTCGCCGGGCTGGAAGAGTCCCGGGCTGTCCCAAGGCACCGGTTCGACGCCGGACTCGGCCAGCCACTTTGCGATGGATCGCATGGCCGATTTCGCCGGCGTCGAACTGGCCAGGAACACTTTGGGCAACACTTCAGTGGGCTCGCCTCAACCCCGCTGCTAAACCGAGAAGAAAGCCGGCCGACGCGGCGATCGCGATGGGGCGCCACGTTCTGAAGCGGACCAGGCGAGTGGAATCGGCGGTGATCTCGACGACGCCGACAGGCGTAGCACGGCCGCCACCTCCACCACCTCCGCCATCGATGAGGTTGCCTTCCTTTGCTCCACCGCCACCGGCTCCGAAGCCCAGGTTGACCCGCGCCACTGGAATGATGGTGCGACCCTGGGCGTGAATCGGCTCGCCGTACACGTTCCTTACACCAAGGGCGCCGCCGACTCGTTCTCCGATTGTTTGCAAAAGTTCATTCACACCGCTCACGCTTGTACTCCTTCAACTAGGAGTGTCCCAAAACGGCGTGGGGTTCGTAGGCGTCCTCGAGTTGCTTCAACTCCGATTCGTCGAGGTGAAGATCGATGGCACCGACGGCATCCTCGAGGTGCTGCATTTTGCTGGCCCCGACGATGGGAGCGGTGACTCCGGGCTGAGCGAGCACCCAGGCCAGTGCCACCTGCGCATTCGAGACGCCGCGCTTCTTCGCCACCTCGGTAATCTGCTCGACCACTTTGAAATCCGACGGATGGTAGTAGAGCTTGTGTGCGAATTCGTCTGTCTTGGCCCGGGGGGTATCGCCGAAATCTTCAGGCCGGCGGTTGCCCATGACGAATCCGCGCGCCAAGGGGCTCCACGGAATGAGGCCGATGCCCTCCTCGTTGCAGAGCGGATTCATCTCGCGTTCCTCTTCGCGGTAGACGAGGTTGTAGTGGTTCTGCATGGTGACGAATCGGGCCGCACCCAAGGTGTCGGCGGTGTAAAGCATCTTGGCGAACTGCCACGCGTACATCGACGACGCTCCAATGTAGAGTGCCTTGCCTGCGCGAACGATGTCGTCGAGTGCTTCGATCGTTTCCTCGATAGGGGTGTGATAGTCGAACCGGTGGATCTGGTACAGGTCGACGTAATCCGTTCCCAACCGGCGGAGACTGTCGTCGATCGAGTGCATGATGTGTTTGCGCGACAGTCCTTTTTGGTTCGGATCGTCGCCCATCGCGTTGAAGACCTTTGTCGCCACCACCACGCGCTCGCGCGCCGGCGCGAAGTCTTTGAGGGCGCGTCCGAGAATCTCCTCGCTGACGCCGAGCGAATACATGTCGGCGGTATCGAAGAAATTGATGCCCATTTCGAGAGAGCGCCGGATGAAGGGGCGTCCCTCTTCCTCCTCCAGCACCCACTCGCGCCATTTCTTCGAGCCGTAGGTCATACAGCCCAGGCAGATGCGGGACACATTGAGTCCTGTGGATCCGAGTCTCGTGTATTTCATCTCTCGTCTATTGTCGGCTAAGCTGAATGATCACCGGATGCCGCGGCATTCCGAGCCGGTCGAGCAGCACGAGAATCCGGCCGTTCAGAAAGTCGACATGCGCGCGCTCGTCCACCGAGAGTTCCACGGTGGCATCGCGGACCACCGCTCCTTGAAGGATGCCGCGCGCGGCGAGAAGGAGTTTCTCGGCGTGATGATACAACTCCATGTTTTGCAGGCTGTAGACGATCTGGGGCAGTACGCCCGAGAAGATTTCGAACGCATCTTCCCGGCGACCGGCAACGCTGGCGTCCCACGTCCTTACCAGCAGATCCGCGATTGCGAGACCC
Organism: uncultured Acidobacteriota bacterium; assembly: GCA_963720745.1. Lineage (GTDB taxonomy): Bacteria > Acidobacteriota > Terriglobia > Bryobacterales > Bryobacteraceae > TMP-7. The sequence goes on along the minus strand of CAVRGO010000001.1, from coordinate 740,408 downwards.
GGCATGACGCCGCAGATGCCCGCGGGCACCAACTCCGGCAGGTACATTCCGCCCCAGCCCTCGATCACGCCGACCGCATCGCCCGTGGCCGCGCGAATGGCGCGGACCTTGGCGCTCATCATCGGCTCTTCCAATTTGATGTAGCGGAAATGGGAATGCTGGCGGTTGAGACGCGCGATGAAATCGACGGAGACTGACGCACCCGACGGGTTGAAATCCTGAATGACGACAGGCAGGGCGATGCACTGAAGGACTTCGTCGAAGTAGCGGAAGAGGTTCTCTTCGCCGATACCGAACAGCCGCGGCACCGCGATATTCACCGCTTCGACGCCCATTCTTTCGCAGCGCATGGCGAGTTGTTTGGCGCGGGGGAGCGACGGCGTGTTCACTTGGCCGATCACCTGGATCCGCCGTTCCGATACTTCAACGGCAGTGGCGATAATGCGTTCGTGCTCCGCTGGGGTCAGCTTGTAGAACTCGCTGGCGTACGCCGGAAGACAAACGGCGCAACAGCCGGCGGCAACCGCGAAGTCGATCAACGCATGATATGAGGACCAATCGACTTCCCCGTTTTCGAGAAACGGAGTGGGGACAATAGGGACGATTCCGCGGATTTCGAATTCCCGTTCCATAGAGTCCGCCTCAGGGCTTTGCGAGTTGGACGGTCTTGCCCGTCTTGGCGGATTCACGCGCCGCCGTCAGAATCTCGGTGACAATCATGTTGTTTGCGAGGGACGAAAGGCCAGCCGGTTTGCGCTTTCCCTCTACAACCGAAATCAGATAGGAAATTGAATCGTGATCTTCGGGCGCCAGCGCGGGAGGCGTCCGCGACTCCTCCTGTTTGTCCGGCAGCCGCAAGCGGAGTGAATTGCCGCCGGTCGCGATGCCGTAGGCGTGTTCGGCGTACACTTCGAAATCTTTCCGGTTGAACGGCCAATTCCAGGACGCCTGGATGATCCCCTGGGCAGACGGGTACTGCACCAGGATCGTGGCTTCGTCGTCGACTTTGGGGTAGATGTCCGGCTTGGTTTGAAGCGTCATCGCCGTCACCGCGACCGGGTGCTGATTGTCCATCATCCACGTCATCAGGTTGGCGCCATAGCATCCGAAATCGAACAGCGCACCCGCTCCGTTCTTCACCGGATCCGTGAGCCACCCGAGAAACTCCGGCCCGACGCCGATTTCTTTCGGCCCTTCGTGCCCGTCCATCGCGACCATCTTGCGAATTTCACCGCCGGCCTTCTGCTCCTTGAGGATGTTCCACATCAGCGCGTGACTCGGATACCACGTAGTCTCGTAATTCACGATGACTTGAATACCCGAACGGTCCGCAGCCCGCTGAATCGCGCGGGCATGATCCATGCTGACGGCGAGCGGCTTCTCCATCATGACGTCGATCTTGCGGGCAGCGCAGGCCTCCACCACCATCGGATGATCGTAGGTGCTGGTGAACGAGGCTACCGCCGCGGGTTTGACGCGGTCGAGCATCGTCGCGAGGCCGGTGTAGAAGATCGAATTGTCGAGCTTGTACTTGGCGGCGTACTTCTGATGGAGGCTGGTGTCGGGTTCGGCGATGCCGACCAGTTGAACGTCGGTCCGGTTGCGCATTGCTCGAAGGAATCCGTCCACGTGGCCGTGTACGAGGCCGGCAATAGCGAGTTTCATAGGAGGTGCGGCTGAAGCCAGGAGAGGGAGGAGGAGTGCCAGTGAGAGGGTGCGCGGTATCACGATGGCAATCATACGCCATCGCCGATGTCCGGCGGGCGCACCCTCGCGTTAAATAACGGAATGTCAGGCGGTGCCCTGTGCTGCTTTAGCCGCCGCGACTACCTCCTGCATTCGCCGTGTCAGGTGCGGAGTGAGTCCGAGCATTCGTTGAATCACCATGAGTTGGCCGCGGTGGTGCATCTCGTGCTCTTTCGGCGACATCAGCATTTCGAACCGGGACTTAACGGGCGGAATCATTCCCTGCGGATACTCGACGCGCTCGGCAAGCAATTCTTCGGAAACGTTCTCGAGTATCTGCGCATAGCGTTCGCCCTCGGTGCGGAGTAATTCCAGAATCTGCTCCTTGGAACGCCGAGTTTGCTCCTCGGCAATCTGCTTCTCCAGAAAGCCGAAGAAATCGAAGCCGACCAGGGTATGACGGCGCTCGGCGATATGGATCTGCTCCTGAACGCGCGGGGTCAGGGCGATATGAGCCAGCGTTTCCGCGACGGTCCGGCTCTCGGGTGTAATGCGGTATCCGTAGTGCTCCTCGGGTATTTCCTGCGCGATCTGAATCGTGTTGTTGCGAACAGTGCGAAAAGACGCAGCCAGTTCCTTCGGTCCGTAACAGGTCATCGAAGTACTCCTCTAAGGAATACTTTCAGTCTAACGTGGGCCGGTTTGGGCGAGCAGTCCGCGCATGAAAGAGTCCTCCGGGAAATCCTTGACGTAGCTTTCCAGCGCCGATTTCGCCTGTGCGTACGATCTCTTCCGGATGTAGGAGAGGATCAGGTATTTGCGAACTGGCTTCGAATATGGGAACGACTGTTGCCCGCGCTCGAGGTCGGCGACCGCCTCCGAAAGACGCCCGGCGGCCACAAGCGCCTGACCCAAGTCCAAGTAGGTCGCCGCGCTGGCAGAGCCCTGCTCTTCAGCTTTCGTCAACAGCGCAATCGCATCCGGATTTTCTTCGGCCAGGGCCTTGCGCCCGAGCGCTGCCAGCACGAGCCCGTTGTCCGGTAGTGTGCGCTTTGCCTCGTCGAGCAGTGCGAGATATTTGTCGCGAAGCTCGGGGGCTTGTCCGAGAATCTCGCCGTATACGGCTAGCCGGGTGATCAACGGAAGTTCGGACTCGCCGGGCTGTGTGTCGATCAACTCGAGTTCCGGAACGGCGGCGCGAGCGGTGAACATTCCCGTACGGGCGGGAATTCGATGATTGGTGAGCGCCGAATGCGAAATCCGCTCGACGTCTCTCCTGGGCATGTGACATCCGATGCAGTTGTCGGGTGGAGAGGTTTGCTTGCGGGATGCCGGCTGGAGTCCGCAACTCTGTACCGTGTGGCAGCCGAGACACTTCGCGTTAAAGTAAGCGGGGGCCGCCGCAGCAACGGGTTGCTCGTGCGGGTTGTGGCACGTGAAGCAGCTCAATTTCCCATTGGTCGCGCGGTAGCAGCGGCTCATCTTCATGGATGCGTGATGCTCGAGCAGATCGGCATCCTTCGCTGCGGAATGGAGTCCGAAAATCGCGACGGTTCGCACGAGGGGCAGCCCGGGACGGAAATCGCCGTATTGTTTTCCGGGCAGGAGAACGCGGACATCGCCGGCCTGGTGGCACTTCATGCAGATGTCCTCAGCCAAGCGGGCCGGAAGCCGCGCGGGATTGACAATCGACGTGTCGGGCAGGGTGCGCCGGCCACGCCGGCGCTCAGCGACGTGCAACTCGCCGGGTCCGTGACAGTTTTCGCAACCGATGGCCATCTCGGCGAACGGGGGATCGCGGTACAGGCCGTCTCGTCCAGCGACCGGCCGCGGGCGGCCCGCGTGACACGCGATGCACGCCTCAGCGAGCGGACGGCTGAAGCCTTCGTCCGCCTGTTCGAACCCTGGCGAGAGATTCCACTTGGCCGCCTTCGAGTAAAACGAAAGCGGCGCCTGGAAGAGATAGCCGCCGCGCTGCACAACGAAACTGACGCCGTTTTGGCCGGACCCGATGGCGTACTCGAGCTTGTGGACAGTCCGGTACACCTCCGCCCCGTTGCGTGTTTCGGATTCCGATTGATACAACTCGCCGCGCTCGCTGAAGACGGCGAGTTCCCGATTCAGGGCAGGACGCTCCACCCGCGCGGGTTCACCCCACATTCCCGGGCGCGCTCGCGTGATGGAACGTCCCATCGCGGTCTGTTTGTATTTGTCGTAAGTCTGCTTGTGGCAGGCGGCGCAAACTTCGGAGCCGACAAACCCGACTTGTGGCGCGGTGTTTCGAAAAACCGGTGTAGCGGAATAGGCAGCGAAAGCGGCGGCAAATGTCAGTGCAGCGAAACGCACATCAGCTCTTCACGATTTGCCACGGCTCCGGCGTGATGCTTACACCGATCGCGAATTCTCCCGGAATGGCCGAAGCCGAAGTTACTTCCAGATCGCGCCCGTTCTGTTTCCACTCGCAATCGCGATCGGTGCCGAGCACACGGATTTTCGTATCCGGGGCAGCGAGCACATCGGGGATGGTGAAGGTCTGGGACGACGGCCGTTCCAGCAGGAAAGCGTAAACTTTCGACTCCTTGCGCGTGAAGCGCACGTCCGGCGCGCCGGAATCGGATGGGGAGGCGCGCACCCACGGCTTTGTTTCGAAGATGCCCTCGCCATTCACATCCAGCCATGCGCGCAACTTCTCCAGCCGGTCTTGCTGAATTTCGGAGATGGATCCATCGGGGCGGGGACCGATGTTCAGCAGCAGGTTGCCATTCTTGCTGACGATGTCCACAAAAAGCGCAATCAGCTTATCCGCTGCAATCACCTGCTCCGGGCCTTCCACCTGGTTGTATCCGAAACTGAAGCCGAGCCCGCGGCAGGACTCCCATTTCTTTTCGCGAATCTGATCGTACTTGGCATACTCGGGTGTTGTGAAATCCGAGAAATCCCTTCCGAAGCGATTGTTGATGACGCCCTCGGGGACGGTGTTGTAGTAATGCGCGAAGATGCCGAGGACATTACCCGCTTTCGGATAGCTGATGTCGTTCCACATCACTGCGGGTTGATAACGGTCCGTGAGTTCGGTCCAATGCGCATCGGCATATCGTGCGTACTCCTCGCTCTGCGGCACCATGCGGTAAAGATCGCGCCCGTTGCGGATCGGATCCTTCGTGAACGTCCAGTCGAGACCGCCGGAATAGTACAACCCCATTTTCATTCCCGCGGAGTGTACCGCCGATGTGAGATCGCCAACCAGATCGCGGCTGGCCGACAGATTCGGACCGGGCCTGCGCGGGTTCGCGACTTTGCTGGGCCAGAGCCGGAAACCATCGTGATGCTTGGTGGTCAATACGACATACCGTGCGCCGACTTTGTGAAATAGCGATGCCCATTTGTCGGGGTCCCACTTCGCGGTTTCCTTGTTGAATTCCGGCGTGAACTGGTAATAGTCGAAGTCCTTCCCGTACGTCTCGACATGGTGTTTGTAAGTGGGCGAATCGGTGATGCGCAGGCTGTTGAGATACCATTCGGCGTACGGGTTGTAAGTGAACCACTTGTCGGGATCCACCTTGCCTAGTTCACCCGTCGTTGGCGCCCATGCGGGAACGGAATAGAGTCCCCAGTGGATGAAGATGCCCAACTTCGCATCCTCGTACCAGTCGGGAACGCGATGCCGGAGAATGGAGTGCCAATCCGGCATTATTCGCTGGGGTTCGTGATGCTCCTGCGCGTGAACGCTCGGCAGCAGCCCTGAGGCAGCGCCGCACAGCATCGCTTGTCCAAATTTTCGCCGGTTCATTCTGTTTCTCTCTACTCTGCCCCTACGCAGCCCGCAACGCGATCACAGTCGCATCCGCGTCGGGCGCCTGGCCTGGTAACTGGATGATAACGCGCTCGCCGTCCTGCCGGTATTCGAGCGGTGCTCCGCTATCCAGCATTGAAGCAGAACGAAGCTTGGGCAACCCTGCGCCAGGCAACTCCATCGATGCTCCGGGCCAATCGAACACGTGCACGAACACGTCGCGATTCCTGGCCGTTGTGCGTGCGAAGGTCAGACCCTGCAACGGACCGTAGGTCGTGTCGTAGATCGCCTCGCCGTTCCGATCGAGCCATTTGCCGATCGCGCGCAGACGTTCCTGAAACTCGGGCTGGATAGTCCCTTCGGGTGTGGGCCCGACGTTCAGCAGGAAATTGCCGCCTCTACTCGCCACTTCGATCAGGTTGCGAATGAGCGCCCGCGCGGTTTTGAAATTACGATCGTGCTTGTTGTAGGCCCAGGTATGGTTGATAGTCATGCAGGTTTCCCAGAGCCGGAAGTCTTCGAGGCTTGGAACGCCGCCTTTGAGCGCTGCAGCATCCGACGGGTTCGTGCCCACAATGCGAACATTGCGCGTCGGAATCGCTTTGGGAATGAACTGCTCGGGCGTTTCGTAATCCGCCGGAAGTCCGATGCGATTGTTGACCAGCGTGGCGGGCTGAAGATCGTGGATCAACTCGAGGACACGCCGGCCATCGTACTTGTCCTGATCGTGCAATCCGTCGAACCAGATGACCTTGACGGGGCCGTAGCGGGTCAGCAATTCGGAGAGCTGCAGTCGCATGTACTCGAGGTACAGCGGCCATTCGGGCCGCTCCGGCTGGCCGTTCCAATTCTCACTCGCAGGCTTCGACGTGTCGCGAAAACCCGGATGGTTCATGTCCGGTGGCGAATAGTAAAATCCCAGCGGCATGCCCTCTTTGCGGCAAGCGTCCGCGAGTTGCGCGACGATGTCCTTCCCGTACGGCGTCTTGGTGATCTTGTAGTTCGTGTACTTGGAATCGAACATACAAAAACCGTCATGGTGTTTTGTGGTGAACACCATGTATCGCTGGCCTGCCGCGCGCGCCAGTCGTACGAAGGCGAGTGGATCGAACTCGACGGGATTGAATCGCGACGGGAGTTGCCGGTAATCGGATTCGCTGATGTAGCCGGGCGTGCCTTGCGCGGCGGGGCGCATGATGGGCCACGAAGCTTCTACACTCGCGAGCGAGTACGGCCCCCAATGGATGAACATGCCGAACTTGGCGGCGCGGAACCACGCGGTGCGGTCGGCGTCCGATTGCTCACCCCATCCCGGAAGGGCGACGAAGGGCGACGCGGACAGGGCCGCGAGTAGAGATCTGCGGCTGAATTGAGCGCTCATACCGCGTCCAACTATAACGTCGGGCATCGTGCCTGTCAAGAATTGGCAGACATCCCAACGGCGGTTTAAGCGCTCAGGCCGATTATTTGAGATCGCACGAGCAACCGGGTTCCTGAGGCGTTCGGTACACGCCGCCATCGACTACTGCCGGGTGCACGAAGTGGGCCCGCAAGTGGGGAATATGTTCCAGAAAGAGCGCATCGTGACCCGCGGCAATATGGTTGAACAGCACGAGATGCTGATGGATCTGTCCCATGTCGCCGACGTGGGGAACAACAGGCAGGCCGTGTTTGCGCGCCAGCAGACTCACCGTGAGGAATTCGGAAACGCCCGCCAGCCTCGTGCAATCGGCTTGAACGAAGTGCAGCGCGCGGCGCGTCATGAAGTTCTTGAACATCACGCGATTCGGAACGTGCTCGCCCAGCGCGATCCGTAACGGCGCTATGTTGCCGGCCAACACGGCGTGCGCCTCCACATCATCCGGGTGCGTCGGTTCCTCGATCCAATACGGATCCATGGCGGCCAGCGCCTTACACGCAGCTTCGGCTTTCGGAAGTGTCCACTGTTGATTGGCGTCCAGCATGATGCGGCAGTTCGGGCCGGCGACTTCGCGCAACATCGTCGCCCGCCGGAGGTCGCGCGCGACGTCCTTCGACCCGACTTTCAACTTCAAGGCGCCGAACCCGGTCCCGAGTGCGGCCGCTGCTCGCTGGCGAACTTCAGAGTCTTCGTAATCGAACCAGCCGACGGACGTATCGTAGCCGGGATAACCGGCGCCGAGAATTCCCATGCGGCTGTCGCGCCGCGGAATTTCCTCCGCAAGAATGTTGACCGCGTCGCGAGCCGACAGATCGTCTTCGAGATAGCTCAAGTCGAGCAGGTTGGCGATTTGCGGCGGTGTCAAATCCAGCAGGAGTTTCCACAACGGAACTCCTCGCGCCTTGGCCCAGAGGTCGAAGCAGGCATTCGTGATGGATGCCAGCGCAAGATGGACTACGCCCTTGTGCGGTCCCAGCCACCGGAGTTCAGCGTCATCGGCAAGTTTGCGGCTCAGCGCGCCGAACTCCGCCATCATCTCTTCAATGTCCTGTCCGGCGAGCCGAAGTGCGAGAGCCTGGATCGCGCGGCAGACGATCTCGTTGCCATTTCCCAATGTAAGGACGATCCCGCACCCGTTCACGCCGGCGCCGGTCACGAGTTTCGTCACCGCAAAGGCATATTCGGTTACTTTGTGAACGGCGTCCGTACCTGCACCACCGTCGAGGGGAAAACGCCGGTCTTCAACATCGACCCTCGCAATCCGCACCGTCTTCATCGCCGGTAGCCCAACTCCGCTCCACCGCTGACGGGCAGAATACAGCCGGTAAGAAATCGAGCGCGGCCGGAGAGCAGGAACACAGCCGCATCTGCGACCACATCGCCTTTCGGGCAATAGCCAAGTGTGTGAATCCGGTCGAGGTAGGTTCGGATTGCGTCGGCGTCGGGTTGCTCGGTACACCATTGTTCGAGCATCGGAGTCCAGACTCCGGCCGGACACACGGCGTTTACTCGAATGCCGAAGGGTGCGTAGTCGAGCGCCATCGACTTGGTCAACGTAATCATCGCGCCCTTGGTGGCGGTGTAGGCGGCATGCACCGATTGGCCGATCAAGCCAGTCATGCTCGCCGTATTCAGAATGGACCCGCGGGACTCACGCAGCGACGGCAGTGCCGCGCGCGTTGTCCAGAAGATGCTCTTGAGATTCACGTTCATCAGCCGGTCCCATTCTGCTTCGCTGGTCTGGTCGAGAGGCTTCGAGGGACTCGCCACGCCGGCATTGTTGTGGACCGCATCGATGCCGCCGAAATGCGACAGAGCGAATCGTATCGCGTTGTCCACAGACGCGCCGTCCGCCACGTCGCAGGCAACGACGAGAGCGGCCTCGCCGATGGTATGTGCGGTCTCCTCGGCGGTCTGCGAATCTATATCCGCAATCGCGACTCTCGCGCCTTCGCGCGCGTAGGCGATCGCGCATTCGCGCCCGATGCCGCTCGCCGCGCCCGTGATGAAGATGTTCTTATGATCGAGAAGCAGTCAGCAGTCCTCGCTTTCAGTCAGCATGGGCGTAGCGGCGGTGGCAATTCGCGATTCGGCTTTCCATTTCCTGGAGCGCCGGTTCAATCTCCACCGCGCCCGTCATGGCGCCCTGCACGGTTCGCCACAGAATCTCTTCGATTTCCGGATAGTAGGACAGCGCGGGCGGGACGAGAACATCGCTCGCGAGCACGACTTCGAGCAGGCGCCAGCGCTCCGCCTCCACGGCGCTCGAATTCGCGACGAGTCCAGTGAGTACCGAGCGCCGAACAGGGATGGATCCGTGCCGTGCTTCGAGGCGCTGCTGATCCGCCGCGGTCAGGAATCGAAGCAGATCGACGGCGGCCGGATTGTCTGCGCCTCGCCGGGTAAGCGCGAAGGTGTGGCTTCCGCTGTAGGCTTTATGGACTCCCGTCGGACCCGCCGGCATTCGCGCTACCCGGAACACCGCTTGGACCTTCGAATTTTCAGGATCGGTGTACGACCCGTAGAAGCCCGGCCAATCGCAGACCATCGCTGCATTCCCATCGCGGAAATATCGATGAACTTCGTCGTAGTGCCAGTTCACCAGTGCGCTGGGCGCGGCTCCGCTCGAGTACAGATCGTGCAGTAGTGTCAGCGCCCAAACCCCGCTCTGGTTGTGGATCTCCGGAGCGCCCGATACCGGGAACAACCGCGCCCCCGCCATCTCCGCCAACTCGAAAAACATGCCGAACAAACCAGACTCCATGCCGGGGAACACGAATCCGTGAACATGGCCGCCGCGCGAGACGCGAGTCGCCGTCTCGAGCAGATCGTCCCAGGATCGCGGCGGACGCTCCAGTAGATCGGTCCGCCAATGCAGCAGTTTGACATCGATGTTCCGCGGAATGCCGAATAATCGTCCATCGATCCGCGCGAGGCGGAGAACGCCTTCGAGGAAGTCCCCCAAGCCGAGAGTCTCTGACAAATCGTCGAGCGGAGCGAGGAACCGCAACTGCGACGGCGCGTACTTGGTATGCGTGCTGACCAGATCGTAGGGCGGATCGTTCAGCCCGGCCAGATGCGCGTTCAACTCCGGATGCGTGCCTCGATATCGAATGCGGACTTCCGTGCCCGTCGCCTGTTCAAAGTGAGGAATCAGTTCGTAGAGGGGATCGTATGCCAAGCCGGAGATGAAGGCGACTTCCAGGGCGCGTGTCACGTTCAGGTTCTCGCTTTCGATTTGCGCCGCTGGCCGGCTTTGCTGTGAGCCTCCACGGCTCCATCCAGGTTTTCCCATACACGATACGCAGCGGCGGCAAACCGCGAAACTGCGTGTTCCACGTACTGCGCCGCGATTGACCCATTTCCCTCGCGAATCAAGTCAATCATTCGGCGGTGTCGCGGCAGGTCGGCAACCCAGGCCTGCGGTCCCTGGCCACTCTTCAGAACGCGAATCAGAATGAAAGCGAACAATGGAGAAAGCAGGCGGCGTAAGGTCTCCACCAGCACGGGATTGTGCGATGCGTCCGCCAGCGCGGAGTGAAAATCGAAGTCGCGCTCGATCAGCGCGCGCATCTCGCTGCGTTCGGCGGCCAGGCACATCTCGCTGTACGCCGTTTCCATGCGGGACAAGTCCGCCGCGTTGCTCGCCGCCAGATGTGCCGCGAGCGCTTCCAAGGCACCGCGCACTGGTACAACTCGATGACGTCCTGCTCGCCGTAGTTGACCACGCGTGCGCTTCGCCCGGCATCCTTGACCAGAAAACCCTCGGAGATCAGCAGGTTGATGGCCTCGCGAACCGACGCCTGCGCCGCTCCGAATTCGCTGGCCCACTTGCCTTCTACTACTCGCTGTCCGGGTACCAGACGTCCTTGCATGATGGCCTGCTTCAGCTTCGAAGCAAGGTGCTCCTTCACCAAGGCGCTCTGAAAGACAGGAGTTGGCTCGGTAACCATTAAGCGCTTGGATTAAATTTATAGCACGGGAACGCGCTCGTAAAAAGTGCAATTAAGCGCTTGACAGTTGATTGCACCCGCTGTATTCTTGCTCCAATTGTCCTGTCTGGGAGGAAAGTCTGTGACCCGTGTAGCTTCACCATGTAGGCGTTTACTGGGTATCGCCTTTGCATCCGCCGCAGTCCTAACGCTGCTTTCCGGTTCGCTGTACGCACAGCTTTCATCGGCGTCCATCACGGGCGTTGTGCGGGACTCGAGCGGCAGCGTCGTGCCCGGCTGCAAGCTCGTACTCAAGAATGTCGATACTTCCGTCGAGCGCGTCGCGGAATCGAACAGCGCCGGCAACTACGTGTTCCTCAGCATCACGCCCGGGCCATACACGCTCGAAGCTGCAGCGCCCGGTTTCCAGACAGCCCAGTTACGCCAGTTCACACTCGCTGTGAACCAGACGGCTACGATAGACGTGACTCTGGAGGTCGGCAATCTCCAGCAATCCGTCACGGTCGAGGCGGCCGGCGATCTTGTCCAGAGCGCCACGGCTGAACTAGGCGCAGTCGTCGCCGAAAAGCAGGTGACGAATCTGCCGCTGAACGGACGCAACTTCACACAGTTGCTTTCGCTCTCGCCGGGTGTCGCGCCCATCAGCGTATCGCAGAATTCGGGCGGATTCGGCAACGTCGCGTCAGGAACACAATTCTCGTTCCCGGCAATCAATGGACAGACGAATCGCAGCAACTTCTTCATGACCGACGGTCTCAATAACCAGGGTGCCTTTCAAAGCACGTACGCCGTTCCGCCGATCATCGATTCCATCTCGGAGTTCAAGGTCAACGCCCATGACGACCAGGCGGAGTTCGGCGGCGTGTTGGGCGGCGTCATCAACGTCGCGACGAAATCCGGAACCAACGACCTTCACGGCACACTATGGGAATACTTGCGCAATAACGCATTCGACGCGCGAAATACGTTCCTCAGCACCGTGACTCCGTTCCGGCAGAATCAGTTCGGCGCTTCGGCAGGCGGTCCCGTGGTGTTCCCGAAGCTGTATCACGGCCGGAACAAGACGTTCTTTTTTGCCGCCTACGAAGGTTTCCAGTATTCGCGCGCAGCGGCGGCCTTCCGGCATTTTCCCACGGACGCCGAGTTGAACGGCGATCTGTCCGGACAGGCGCAGGCCTTTAACCCGTTCACGACCCGCCCCGACCCGAACAACCCGGGCAGTTTCATTCGCGATCCATTCCCCGGTAATCAGATCCCGGCCAATCTCATCGATCAGCGCCTGGTCAATTTCGTTAAACAGATACGGCCGCCGTTGTTCAACACCGGAGTTGCGAACAACAACGCCATCGACAACACTCCGTACATCCAGCATCAGAACGAGTTCACGGCTCGAATCGACCAGAACTTCAGCACGAGGGATTTCGTGTGGTTTCGGTACAGCGCCTTGTACTACGACACCTCCGGATCGAACGGTATTCAGGGCATGACCCAAGCCATAACGGACAACCCCGGACAGAACTATGGCGCGAGTTGGGTTCACACGTTCAGCCCGAGCCTGGTTCTGCAAGCGCAATACGGGCGCTCCCACCAGGAAACGAACAGTTCGAATATCTATACGAACCTCTCATCCGGCGCAATCGACGCTCTCGGATTCTCACCGAACTTCGCGGGCAATTTCATCGGGGATTTCGCGGTTCTGCCGAGCGTTGGCATCAGCGGCTACAGCACGGTGATCCCCGCCATCAGTAGATCGCTGAACCCGAACGAAACCAACGTCCACCAATGGAAGGCGAACGTTTCGAAAATCGTGGGCAACCACACCCTCCGGTTCGGCGGAGAACTGAACAGCAGTACGTTCGAGTCGCTGTACAATAACGCGAACTCTGCCTACGCATTCCAGCAGACATCCGATCCCTCGCGTCCGAATATCTATCCCGGAAACGCGATGGCCTCGTTCCTGCTCAATGTCCCCGATAACGCGGGACGGCGGAATGTCCATGAAACCACTCGTTGGGGTGGAGTGATGGGCTTCTATTTCCAGGACTCCTGGAAGGTGACTCCTCGATTCACGGTGAACCTCGGGTTGCGTTACGACCGCACGTTCATTCCGCCCTACGGCCGCGAAGACACCGTCGGCCAGAACGGCGGCATAGAAGCAGGCGCCATCAACTTCAACGACGGCACCTATATCGTGCAGAAACTTCCGCCGACCTGCGCCGAACGTGGACACGCCCCGTGTATCCCCGGCGACGGCACTCTGCCGGCTCACGTGGTGGTCTCGGATACCGGCAAGATCTACCACGACACGACCACGAACTGGGGCCCGCGCCTCGGCATGGCCTACCGCTTGACGCAGACCACGGCGATCCGCGCCGGGTTCGGCATCTACTACGACAACTGGGCCGCAGTCACTCAGACATCACAGAACTATGAAGGCACTTGGCCGGACATCGGGCAGCAGCTTGCGAACAACCTCAACGTCCCCGTTCCGGGGCAGACGACTCCCACCGTAATAGGACAAAATCCATTCGCCGCCGGCGGCGGTCTCTTCCCGGCGCCAACGCCGTTTGAACAAGTGCAGTGGTATTACGACCCGTACGGTAAGAACCCCTATTCGATGCAGTGGAACTTCGGGATCGCCAAGCAGTTGAACAACTCGACGACGGTCTCTGTGGACTACGCTGGCTCCGGAAGCCGTCGACTGGATATCGGCGGTTACTACAATGTAGCCCTCACGCCCGGCCCCGGCAATCCGCGCGACCGTCAACCGTACACCTACATCCACCCGACATACTACGACCGCACGATCGGCCGCGGGAACTACAACTCTTTACAGTTCCAATTGAACAAGCGGTTTTCTAGCGGGCTGGCGTACCAGGTGGCGTACACGTACTCCAAGGCGATCGACATCGGAGCATCGGGCTGGTTCGGCGTCGAGGGGCAATCGGTTCAAGACCCTTACAACTACAACAACGATCGCAGCGTGTCGGGTTTCGACTTGACTCAGGTTCTCAGCGTCAACATCGTTTACGAACTGCCGTTTGGCAAGGGCAAACGCTTCGCGGGCGGCAACTCGGTGTTCGACTACGTGATCGGCGGATGGCAGGTGAACAGCATCGGCACCGCGCGATCAGGGCAACCGTACAACATTACGGTCAGTGGCGATACCGCGAACACCGGGAACACAGGCTACCTGCGCGCGAATCTCATTGGAGATCCGACACTTTCGAATCCAACGCCGGCGGCATACTTCAACACGGCAGCCTTCGCTGCTCCGGCTCAATACACGTTTGGCAACCTCGGCAGATACGCGATGCGATCATCGGCCTTCTGGAATGTGGACCTGTCCATCTTCCGATCGTTCCGCTTCCTGGAAAGCCGGTCCGTCGAGTTCCGGGCCGAGTCGTTCAATACTCCGAACACGGTTATTCTCGGTGTTCCGAACGGCAACTTCACAGACGCGAACTTCGGCAAGGTCACCGGCACCGCCAATTCGTCGCGCACGATGCAGTTGGGCTTGAAAGTAATCTTCTGATGTTTGAATAAGATGATGCGTGTGGTTTTGCGCTCGTCTTGTCTCTTCCGCGTAGGTTCTGGGGCGGCTGGGCTTTTACTGGCCGCCTCATGCGCATCTGCGCAGACTCCGCACGCGTGTACGCCGCCCGGTGAACTCCGTAGTGAACGCTTGGGACGCACACCGGCCGAGGCAGCGAATATCGCGGGCGCATGGTTTGCCCAGCACGGCAATCATCGCTGCGCGATCGATGCCTTCGAAACGGCATTGCGTGACGACCCGAAGTCGCAGGATGCGCGCTACAACCTCGGTCTGGCGCTCGTTGACGCCGGACAACTTCAGCGCGCCGCCACTCAGTTCGAATCGCTGGTGAAGCAGGCGCCGTCGCTGGCGCGAGCGCACCTGGCGCTCGGTGTCGTGCGCAAGGATTTGGGTGACCTTGCGGGCGCCGAATCGGAACTGCGCGCCGCGCTGAAGATCGACCCGAAATCCGCAGCCGCACTACATCACCTCGGTTCGGTTCTCCGGGCCGACAAGCGATACACGGCAGCGGCGACATACCTGCGGCAGGCCGTGGAATTGGAACCGCGCGATATCGGCCATCAGGTGGAATTGGCGGAAGCGCTTTACGATAACGGCGATCCGGACCAGGCGATCGATCTGCTGAAGAAGGCCGTCATCGATCAGCCGCGTTCTGCGCTAGCGCAATCTAATTTGGCCACACTGTTGGCCCGGAAGAAGCGCTACGAAGAAGCGGCAAAACATTTCCGAGCGGCTATCGCCCTCGATCCATCGGACGATCCTACGCGTCTGTCTCTGGCGAAGGCGCTCATTGGGCTCGATCGTCAGTCTGAAGCGCTGCCGCTGCTCAACGAAGTGCTCGCGCACCGGCCGAAGGAGCAGGAAGCACACTATCTGCGCGGCTTGGTCTATCGCGGTACCGGCGCGTATCAGAAGTCGGTGGACGATCTGAGAATCGCGGTTCGCGAAAACCCGGAGCATTATCCGTCGCAATACAATCTCGGCTTCGCGCTGTTGCGGATCGATAGGCCGGAAGAGGCGCGCACGCACCTCGAAAAGGCGCTCCAACTCGAGCCCGATTCTCAGGAGGCGCAGTTCCAACTCGCGTTGGCGCTCCGCCGCTTGAACGAAACGGACACCGCACAGAAGAAACTCGCCGAATTCCAGCAGCACAAGCGGCAGGAGCAACAGGAGAATGTTGCGAGCACCACCGCCGGCCGGGCGAATGCGGACCTGGTGGAAGGTGACGCTCAGGCGGCCATTAAAGGGTATCGCGAGGCGCTGAAGCTGGATCCGAATAACGCGAAGACTTACTACAACCTGGCGCTCGCACAGATGAAGACCGGCGACAACTCGGGCGCGGTGACATCCCTGGAACAGTCGGTCAAACTCGACCCGAAGCTAGCAACCGCGCACAGCCAACTTGGCCTTCTGTATATGACGGGCGGCCGCGCCGCGGACGCGGAAACCCAATTCAAAGGGGGTCTCGCCGCGGATCCGCAATGTGCGGAGTGCCAGAACAACCTCGGCGTTCTCTACGGTCAGCGTGGCGATAGCACACGGGCAGAAGCGATGTTCCGGCAGGCCATCGAGAACAGTCCGGGATACGTGCAGGCTCGCGTCAATCTTGCGTTGATCCTTGCGGGCCGGGGCGCGTTCGCCGATGCTCGTACGGAATTGATGCGCGCCCTCTCGACGGAGCCCGACAACATCAAGGCACTTACGGCGCTCGGAATGGTGCAGGGTCGCTCGGGCGATTCCGAGTCGGTGGCCAGCTTTCGAAAGGTTGTAGCGCTCGATCCACGCTCGGCGGAGGCGCACTTGAATTTGGGCATCGCGCTAGCCGATCAGAAGCAGCCCGAAGCCGCGCTCGCGGAGTTCACTGAAGCGGTGAAACTCGCACCGTCGAGCGGAGCGACGCACTACAACAAAGGGCGCGCGCTCGAACAACTTCGGCGTTCCGAAGAGGCGCGCTCCGAGTTGAAAGAAGCCTGCCGTCTCGACCCCAGTGTGCCGGACGCGTGGTATCGCCTCGGTATCGCCGAACGCGAATTGCAGCACTATTCCGAGGCGATCGCCGCGTTGCGCGACTCGCTGAAACTCGACCCGAAGAACGCGGAAGCCCAGTACCTGCTCGGGCAGTGTTTGCAGAGCGGCGGCAAAACCGCCGAGGCGGTCGTCGCCTGGAAGCAGGCTCTGAAACTGGATCCGAATCATACACAAGCGCTCTACAGCCTGTTCCGAACGCTCATGAAAACGAACCCGGATGAAGCGAAGCAATACCAGGCCCGCTTCGTGAAACTCCAACAGCAGAGCGGGGTAACAGAGCGGGCGCACACCCTCAGCAACTTTGCCATTGCCGCCGCTCAAAAGGGCGATTGGAACACTGCCATCGCTCAGCTTCGGGAAGCGATCGATGTCTGCGGCAATTGCGATTCGCTCCCCACGTTGCGGAAGAATCTCGGGTTGACGGAGTGCCAGGCGGGACGGTTCGACGACGGAGAGAAGGATTTGCGGCTGGCGCTTCAGGAACTGCCCGGCGATCCGGAAATCGCCAAAGCTCTCGAGATTCTCGGGAATGTTCGGGCGAAAGCGCGGTAAGGAACCTAAGCTACGGTTCGCGAACCACCAGAATCTGATCCGCCGGCACGTTCGCGAGTTTCTGAATCTTGCCGCTCGGCCATTTCAATTCGAGCAGTTTTACTGCCCGATCGCCACCAAGCCCGAAGTGAACACGCCTGTCGTTCGAGGACAGGTAACTCCCGCCGGTGGTGACCATCGCGAACTGCTCGAGGCCTGAGGCGGAGACGATGTGGATCTCCGTTCCAATTCCATCGCGATTGCTGGTGACACCACGCGTGTCGATCGTCAACCAATGATTTGGTGCAGGGTGTTGGTTCTCCAGGATCGCCGCGGGTTCGTTATTGCAATTCATCACGATGTCCACCCATCCGTCGTTGTTCAAATCGCCGAAGGCTACGCCGCGAGCGGCACGCGGTTTTTCGAACGCCGCGCCCGCCTCCGCTGACACGTTCACGAAGTTTCCATGATCGTTGCGCATCAGTAGCGGCGGCTCCAGGTAGCGCAGTTGCGGCTGCGTCAGTTGAATATTGTCCATCACGTGGCCTTGGCCGACAAACAGATCGCGCCACCCATCGTTATCGAAATCTATGAACTTCGTGCCCCAACCCGAGTGCTGCATGCTGGCGGCGCCGACTCGCGTTGTGTCGGATACGTAATCGAAATTGCCCCTAGCGTTGTGGAAGAGAGAGTAGCGCTGCGTCGCCAGAGCATTGGCGAAGATGTCGGGCCAGCCGTCGTTATCGTAATCGGCGAAGTCGGTTCCCATCCCCGAGAACGCACGGCCATCGGAATCGAACGCGGCGCCCGTTGTCAGCCCGACCTCTTCGAACGTTCCATCACCGCGGTTCCGGAATAACTGTTGAGCCACGGCATCGTTGGCCACGAAGATGTCGGGCCAGCCATCGCGGTCGAAATCGTTCATCGCGATTCCGAGCCCTTTGCCCGGCGACTTCGAGACGTGGGTGGCGGCGCTCACGTCTTTAAACCGCCCGTTCCCTTCGTTGTGGAACACCAGGTGGCTGATGGGCTCGAACTGATCCGGATGGCAGTAGGCACGGTATCCGGGTTTACGCTCGCCGCACCAGATGTCCTTCGAAAAATCCCACTGAAGGTAACGCGCGACGACAAGGTCCAGTCTTCCGTCGCGATCGTAGTCGATGAACAGCGCGCCGGTGGACCAACCGTCTCCGGAGGTTCCGGACTCTTTCGTAACATCCGTAAAGGTGCCGTCCCCATTGTTGTGATAGAGCGTGTTTCCGCCGAGGCTCGTCACGCACAGGTCGGTGTGTCCATCGTTGTCGTAATCGGCGGCAGCAGCGCCCATTCCATACCCCGTGCCGCGCACGCCAGCCTTTTCCGTGACGTCCGTGAACGTGCCGTCGCCGTTGTTGCGATATAGCCGGTTCCAGTAGCGCTCTGGCGATTTGTCCGGACGGCCGCCTTTCGGCATCGGATCTTTCAACGCTGCTCCGTTCACAAAAAAGATATCGAGGCGGCCGTCACCGTCGTAGTCGAACATCGCGGCTCCGCCCGTCATGGATTCGACGAGGTACTTGTGCGAGGTGGGGCTGGATTGATTGACGAAGCGAACCTGCGCCCCTTGCGTGACGTCAGAGAACAGGGCGCGCCGTTTCGATTGCGCGGAAAGAAAATAGATGGGCAGCGCGGCTGCAACGGCTAGCCACACGCAAACCCTCGACGTACGAACGTCCCATCGCATTCCGTTCAGATCCCAGAATACACGCGACGCGGAGCCGACAATCGACTCGCCGGTTCCAGCGTGTTGGAATGGTATTGTCCATGTGCAGGAATATTAGAAATCTTTTCAATTTCGACCCGCCGGTCACGGAAGAGGAGGTCCGCGCGGCCTCACTCCAGTTCGTTCGCAAGATCAGTGGCTTCACCAAGCCGTCGAAGAAGAACGAAGCTGCATTTCTTACAGCCGTCGAGGAAATCGTGGGAGTATCGACTCGTCTTTTGCACTCGATGGACACCGATTCCCCACCGAAAAACCGCGAGGAAGAAGCGATTAGAGCGAAAGCGCGCTCGGCCAAACGATTCGGAGCATAGCGGCCTTCCCGGGGGCAAAATTTCGTTGAGAAAGAGACCGCACAGTCTCGAACCCCTGGGGTAGAATAAGGACTCGTGAAATTCGGCCTAGTGTGCCTGATGGGATTCCTTCTAACCGCTCAAATCCCCGCTCAAGAGCGCTGGCAGGCGCGCTCGATGGTGATCACGCAGCGTGGCATCGTCGCCGCCAGTCAGACCCTAGCGGCACAGGCTGGAGCGCAGATCCTCGAGCGCGGCGGATCGGCCGTCGATGCGGCCATCGCGGCCAATGCGGTGCTCGCACTGGTGGAGCCGATGATGTGCGGCATGGGCGGCGACCTGTTCGCGATCTATTGGGATGCGAAATCCGCTAAGGTCACCGGGATTAATGCCAGCGGGTGGTCTCCGAAGGGCCTCAGCATCGAATGGCTGAAGGCGCACGATCATTACGCGATGCCCACCACCGGCATCCATACGGTTTCGGTTCCGGGCGCCGTGGACGGTTGGGACAAAATGCACAAGCGCTACGGCAAACTGCCGTGGCGCGATCTCTTCCAGCCCGCGATTTATTATGCGAGACATGGGTTCCCGGTGACGGATATCATTCAATACGATTGGGAGGGGTCCACCGGCAAACTCAGCTCCGATGAGAATGCAAAGCGTGTGTTCCTGAAGGATGGCCGCGCGCCGGCGGTAGGCGAGGTGTTCCGGAATCCCGAGTTGGCCCACGCATTCGAACTGCTCGCGAATGGCGGCGCTCGCGCATTCTATCGGGGACCCATCCGCGACGCGATCCTTCAGACCTCTAAGCGGCTCGGTGGGACGCTCACCGCGCCGGACTTTGAGGAATTCCAAAGCGAGTGGGTAGAGCCGCTTTCGATCGACTATCGGGGCTGGAAGGTGTACCAACTGCCGCCCAACGGTCAGGGGGTCGGCACGCTCGAGATGCTGAACATCATGGATCAGTTCCCGATCCCCGAGTACTCGCAGAGCAGCGCCGACGCGTTTCATTACAAAATCGAGGCCCAGAAACTCGCGTTCCACGACCTGCGCCGCTGGATCGGCGATCCCCGCGTGGCGAATGTCCCCGTGAGCGGCCTGCTCTCGCCGGAGTACGCCAGGGAGCGCGCGAAAGGAATCAGCCGCAACAGAGCGAACTGCGACACCAGCGCCGGCGAGCCTGAGAAGCAAGGGAATACCGTTTATCTGACAGCCATCGATGCGGATGGAAACATCGCCTCCTGGATTCAGAGCATCTCGGATATTTTCGGATCGGGTGTGGTAGTGGATGGCATGGGGTTCACATTGCAGGATCGAATGGGCGGGTTTTCTTTCAATCCACAACATCCGAATGCTCTGGCACCGCGAAAGCGTCCCTTTCACACCATCATTCCGGGCTTCATGGAAAAAGGCGATCTGCACATCGGCTTCGGAATCATGCGCGGCATGAACCAGGCGCAGGCGCAGGCCCAGTTTGTCTCCAATGTCGCCGACCACCAAATGAACATCCAGGCTGCGCTCGAAGCTCCGCGGTTCACCAAGCTCACGGCCGGCGGCTGCGATGTGCGTATCGAATCGCGAGTGCCCGCACAGACGCGGGACGAACTCACCGAGCGCGGGCATTACCTGAATGTTGTCGGAGAGTACTCGGCTTATATGGGCGGGGGGCAAGCGGTGATGCGCGATACCAAAAATCGCGTAAACTACGGCGCCTCTTCGCCTCGCAAAGACGGTGCGGCTGTTCCCGAACCGGATCCGTATTTCGCCGCTCCCGCGGCAAAGCAACGCCGGCATTGAATCGAGGAGATCTATGAAAGCTTGGCAAGTTCACGAATGGTGCGAGCCCGAGGGCATGCGTCTCGTCGATGTTCCGCTTCCCGAGCCCGGACCCGGTCAGGTGCGTATCCGGAACCATGCGGTTTCCGTGAATTTCTTCGACCTGTTGCAGATTCAAGGCAAGTATCAGGTGAAGCCACCATTCCCCTTCACGCCTGGCGCCGAGGTGTCCGGCATCGTCGATGCGGTGGGCCCGGAAGTCACCATGCTCGAGAAGGGCGATCGTGTCATGGCCATGACTTTGAGTGGCTCTTACGGCGAGTACAGCCTCGCGGATGCGTACCGGTCGTTCGAACTGCCGGAGGGCATGGATTGGCCGGAAGCCGCGGCCATGCCGATCGTCTATCACACCTCGTGGTTCGCTTTGAACAAGCGCGGCAATCTGCAAGGCGGCGAGATACTCCTGGTGCACGCCGGCGCCAGTGGTGTCGGGATGTCGGCGATCCAGATCGGCAAAGCCATGGGTGCGAGAGTCATCGCGACCGCGGGCGATGCGGAGAAATTGGAATTCGCGAAGGGGCAAGGCGCCGATCACGTCATCGACTACAGCCAGCAGGACTGGGTGGACCGCGTAAAGGAAGCGACCGAGCGGCGCGGCGCCGACGTTATCTACGATCCGGTGGGCGGCGACGTTTTCGATCTTTCGATGAAATGTATCGCTTCTGAGGGCCGGCTGCTGGTGGTCGGGTTTGCCGGCGGGCGTATCCCGAATATTCAGGCAAATCGTGTACTCCTGAAGAACATGGCGGTCGTCGGAGTATTTTGGGGCGATTACGCAAACTCGCGGCCCTGGTACATTCGCGAGACGCAGAACGCTCTCGAGCAACTGTATGCGGCGGGGAAGATTTGTCCCGCGGTAACCTGCACGTATAAGCTTTCCGAGGCACCCAAGGCGATGCACGACATCGCGGCTCGCCGCGTCATCGGGAAGGCTGTATTGACGGTGGAGTAACGAATGAAAATATGGACTGCCGCCCTCGTGGCGGCGATGACTTTGCCCGGTTGGGCTGCCAAGCCGAGTGATTCCGCAAAGCGGCTGCAGGCGGCCGCCGACGTAATGACCGACATTATGGGGACTCCGGACCGTTCCATCCCGCAGGATTTGCTGAATAAAGCATCCTGCGTGGTGATTGTTCCGGGCCTCAAGAAGGGCGCGTTCATCGTGGGCGGCAAATACGGCCGCGGGTTCGCCACGTGCCGCAAAGAGAATGGCGTGGGCTGGTCCGCTCCGGGTGCGATTCGCGTTGAGGGCGGCAGCGTCGGCTTTCAGATCGGCGGAGCGGAAACCGATGTCGTGATGCTCGTGATGAACAAGCGAGGCATGGACAAACTGCTGTCGAGCCGCTTCACCCTGGGTGGCGATGCCTCGGTGGCCGCGGGTCCGATCGGCCGCGATTCCAGCGCACAAACCGATGCCTACATGAATGCGCAGATTCTCACGTGGTCCCGCCAGCGCGGAGTTTTCGGAGGTATTGCTTTGACGGGCGCCACGCTTCGCGAAGACAACGATGCGAATACCGAGTTGTATGGCAAGGAATACTCGAATCGCGACATACTCGACGGCAAGGTGGGAGTGCCCGCCTCCGCGCATGCTCTGCTGGGAGCGCTGAACAAGTACTCCAGCCGAAAGTAGTTTTGTACCGGTCACGCGGTGACTAGTCCGCGTGACCGGCTTTCCTGTCTTCGCGGCTAAGGGCGGAGCCGCAACGCTATCCTGAAATTATGGAGCGGGTAAAGGGCGTCAGCGTGGCTGATGCCGGGTGGATAGCGAGGTTTGTTTACCGGGCGCTGAAGAAGCGTATAGGGATCGTACCGAAATCAAAGACCCTCGCAGCGTACAACACTCCGACCCTGCTGGCGACAACCTGGATGGACGCCGTTGCAGGCACCGCCAAGTTGGTGCCCGTCAAACTGAAGGAGCTGGCGCAGTTGAAGGTCGCCATGTTGGCCGGATGTCCCTTTTGAATCGATCTGCATTCTGCCGTGGGCAGAAAATCCGGAATTAGCGAAGCACAACTGCACGACCTGGCCGCATTCGAGACGAGCGAGGCGTTCGACAGAAGCGAGAAATTAGTCCTGCGGCTCGCTGCCGCGATGACGCGAACGCCAGCGAATGTCGATGACGCGCTGTTTGCGGCGCTTCGCTCCGAATTCAGCGAACCCCAAGTCGCCGAGTTGGCGACTGCAATCGCTTGGGAGAATCATCGAGCGCGCTTTAATCGTGCATTCGGAGTTTTGGCCGAAGGGTTTTCGCAAGGCGCGTTCTGCCCGTTGCCCGAGCATCCCGGTCAGGACGTTTCGGGCGAATGCAACGCGGACGCCTGCTGAACCCCGAGCGCCGCCTCCGATAGAATCCCGAGGCGCTGGTAAGTCGGACGTACGAGCACGCGAATACCGGGCAGTTTCTGCGCAAACCACGCCGCGCCGCAGAGACAGAGCGCGCCGCTGATGACGAGCGTCCGGGGCGCGCCCAAACGCGCGGCCAGAGCCCCCGCCATCAAGCTTCCAAAGGGCGCCATTCCCTGGAAGGCCATCGAGTAGAACGACATCACCCGGCCGCGCTTCTCGTCGTCCACGATGGTTTGCAGAATCGTATTGCTCGCAGCCATGTGCTGCATCATCGCGAACCCGATGACGGGCAGGATCAACAACGATAACCAGAGGCTTCGCGAGAACCCGAACGCGATCAGCGAAGCTCCGAAAAGTGTGGAACAGAAAACGATTCGTGTGCCGAGCCCGAGCACGGTGCGGCGGATAGCCAGGCTGATCGCTCCCGCCAGCGCCCCCAACCCGGATGCTGCCATCAGAATCCCCAGTGTGTTCGGACCGCCATGCAGTACGTTCGACGCGATGATCGGCATCAGCACGGTGTACGGCATGCCTGCCAGGCTGGCCAAGCCGAGAAGCAGCAGAATCGACCGGATCGGCACTGAACCCGCAACGTAGTGCCAGCCTTCGGCCAGTTCGTGGAGGATGGCGCCCCGCACGCGGCGGACCTGCACCTCGCCCACTCGCATCATCAATAAGGAGACGATTACCGCGACATAGCTGATCCCGTCCAACAGAAAACAGTAGCCTTCCCCAACGGCCGCGATGACCACTCCGGCAATCGCCGGGCCGACCAATCGGGCGGCATTCACCATCGAGGAGTTCAGCGCGATCGCGTTTCCCAGATCCTCGCGCGCATCCACCATCTGGACGACAAACGCCTGTCGCGCCGGCATATCAAAGGCGTTAATGAAGCCTTGTGCGAGGGCCAGAAGGACTATGTGCCAGATCGTGATAACTCCCGTCAGTGCGAGGATGGCGAGCGCGCACGATTGCAGCATCGAGAGGATCTGCGTGACGACGAGGGTCCGGTGCCGATTCCAGCGATCGACCAGCACACCCGCGAGCGGGCCCAGGAAGAACGCGGGCACCTGGCTCGCAAAGCTCACGGTGCCCAGAAGGACGGCGGAACCCGTCAAACGGTATACCAGCCACCCGGTAGCGATGCGGGTCATCCAGGTGCCGATGAGGGATACGCTCTGGCCACTGAAGAACAGCCGGTAATTGCGGGAACGCAGGGCGCGGACTACAAACGTCCAACTGGTCACCTTCATTGGACGCATTTACCCCGGTTCGTGTGGCGCCAAAGCGTGCGACCGCGAAGACGGTTCTTCAAATCCGTGCTCGTGCGTCAATAGTTCGAACCAGGAACCCGCATCAAGCGTATTCAAAAATGAAATGACACGCGCGCAATTCCTCGGCTTCGGGAGCACGGCGGCATCCGCGTTCCTGGCGGGACGCAAGCCTGCCTCCGCACAGATCGATTCCAAAAACCTGTACCGGTTTGAAAGGCAGGAAGTGATCCTGCCGGACTTCGCCGCATCCGGCTTCATCCTCGACATCGGTGGAGGCGGCGAGGGTGTCATCGGTCAACTCAAGGGTTCGCAGGTGGTCGCTATCGACATTAACAAGCGGGAGTTGGAGGAAGCGCCCGCAGGTCCGCTCAAAATTATCATGGACGCCACCGATCTCAAGTTCCTCGACAACAGCTTCGAGACGGTCACGGCCTTTTTCTCGTTCATGTACATGCCCCATGAGGTTCGCGAAAAGGCATTGCGGGAGATCCACCGTGCATTGATGCCCGCCGGGAAGTTCCTGTTGTGGGATCCGATAGTGCCCGCTCAGCCGGACCCCGCGAAGGAGATTGCGGTGTTTCCGCTGTTGATCAAACTGCCCAGGACGGAGATCTCGACCGGCTACGGGACGCGATTTCGTGAGTTCGCCCGCGATATGCCTTACCACATCGCAATGGCGGAGAAGGCCGGCTTCGCAACCACGCGGAATGAGCAATGCGGGCGAACCTTCTTTGTCGAGTTTCGGAAATTGTCTTCGTAGACGCGGTGCGGAAGTGTGCATCAAGTCCAGCATCGCTCGAAGGATATGTCGTCAGGCGTAGTCATACCGATCAAGCAGATAATAAGGTCTGAATTGATACAATAGACGCCTGGATTAGGCATGCGACTCGAAATCATTAAGTCCCTGATTCCGGTTTGCTTCAGCCTCGCGATAACGGGGGTATGTCTTTTCGTGTCTGCCGGTCGTCTGAACTGGTCAAACGCATGGGTTCTCCTCGGACTCTCCTTCGCCGGCGGTCTGTCGTTCATCGTCGGGCGAGATCCGGGACTCGCTGCCGAGCGTCGCAATATCCAGGGCGGCAAGAGTTGGGACAAGGTGATCGTCGGCACCACGGTTCTGCTAGGCCCAATGGCTACGTGGATTACAGCGGGCCTGGACAACCGATTCCACTGGTCGAATGGCATGTCTTCCCAGACAACTGCCGCAGGTGTAACTGTATCCATTCTTGGCGCAGCGATGATCGCCTGGGCCATGCGGGCGAACAGGTTTTTTTCCTCCGTGGTCCGCATCCAGAAAGATCGAGGACACACCGTGGTCGCGGAGGGGCCCTATCGGTTCGTCCGGCACCCGGGGTACGCGGGGATGCTGGCCTCAACTCTTGCGACACCGATGATTCTCGGCTCGCGTTGGGCGTTCGCACCCGCCGGTGCGACGGCAGCAGTACTCCTGCTGCGCACCGTTTTGGAGGACCACACCCTGCGCGACGAACTCGATAGTTATACCGACTACGCCCGAAGAGTGCGCTACAAACTGATACCGGCGCTCTGGTAGGCGGGTGCGACGCCATAGCGCCGACACGGCCTGTAACATCGCTAACTTTCGTCATCGAGACGTATCCGAAAGAATCGCGCTGCGCCTGAAGATTTGCATTACAACCGGCGTTGCGAGCGTCCAACGCAGGTAGGGCGAAGCTTCGCCTTAGGAGGATTAGTGGATCGGTTTGAACAATTGAAACAAAAGTACGCCAGCGTTCTCGCACTCATTCAACGGTCGAACGTTCGGCTGGCCCATTTGCACGTGCAGGACGATAAGCTTTTCATGCAAGGCGCGGCGCCGAACCAGGAGATCAAAAACCGGGTCTGGGACGAGATCAAGAAGGTCGATCCGAGCTATAGCGATCTGACATGCGACCTGACGATCGATTCCAGCATTCCTGCCCCGGCTGCGGCGCCCGCGCCCGCCGCCGCGGCAAGCGCTCCCGGTGGACAGACCTATACGGTACAATCGGGCGACAGTCTCTCGAAAATTTCGAAGCACTTCTATGGCGATGCCAATAAATATATGAAGATCTTCGAAGCCAATCGAGATAAACTCAGCGACCCCAACAAGATTCAAGTTGGGCAGCAGTTAGTGATCCCGCCCGCGTAGCCTTACAGGCGCACGGACGCCGCAAAGGAGATTACAGATGCTGCACTTGATTTGGACGCTCATCATCGGTCTGATCGTCGGAGCGTTGGCGAAGCTTTTCATGCCGGGCAAGGATCCAGGCGGCATTATCATTACGATGCTACTCGGAGTCGCCGGATCGTTTCTCGGCACCTTCCTGGGACGCGCGTTGGGTTTGTACCGGTCATCTCAGACGGCGGGTTTCTTCATGTCGATCATCGGCGCGATGATACTGTTGCTGTTGTATCGGCTGCTCGTACGGCGCAATACCACTTGAAATAGAACAGGACAGGGCCGGTTCGGCCGGGCCTGTCCTTACCCGCCATGATTCCGTTTCTGCTCGCGACATTGCTGGCGATCCAAGCCGGATCGGAACTCGCGGAACGCGCGGCGATGGTCAAAAGCCAGATCGAAGCTCGTGGTGTCCGCGACCGGGATGTGTTGTCGGCGATGCGTAGCGTTCCGCGACATCTGTTCGTGCCGGGGGGCGCTCGCGCTTTCGCCTACTCGGATCGCCCGCTTCCGATCGGTTATCGCCAGACGATTTCGCAACCCTACATCGTCGCTGTCATGACGGAGTTGCTGTCGCCCGCCAAGCAACACCGCGTGCTCGAAATCGGCACCGGCTCAGGTTATCAAGCCGCAGTGTTGTCGAACCTGGTCAGCGAGGTGTATACGATCGAGCTTGTGCCGGAGCTGGCGCGCGAATCGTCGGCGAGGTTGCGCGAACTGGGGTATTCGAACGTCGTTACGAAACAAGGCGACGGATATTTGGGCTGGCCCGACAAGGCACCCTTCGATCGCATCATTCTGACGGCCGCGCCGCCCAAAATCCCGCAGACGCTCATCGACCAACTGGCGCAAGGCGGCCGCCTGGTTGCGCCGGAAGGTGAGTCGTACCAGGAGTTAGTCGTGCTTGAAAAGACCCGTGACGGCCGAATCCAGCGCCGCAGCGTGCTCCCGGTTATGTTCGTCCCGATGCGCCGGCCGGACTGACGCGTCGGTTTACTTCTGGACCATGAAGTTGCCGGCGAACAACGCATCTATGCCGGACGAATAAAAGCTCCGAACGGCGTCGCGCGGCGTACACACCAGCGGATCGCCGAATAAATTGAAGCTCGTGTTGTACAGTACCGGCAGATTCGTTGCCTTGCCCGCGGCGAGCAGGAGGCGGTAAAACAGTGGGTTCTCTTCCTTCGAGACCACATGCACGCGAACGTAGTCGCTGCCCAGGATGGCGGACTCGAACGTCTTCCGATGCTCCGGTTTCACGCGCGCCACGGTTGCGAGGAACCGGGCATTCGAGGCCGTATCGATGAAATATTCTCCGGCGAGCTCCGCAGGCACCGACGCAGCAAACTTGCGGAACGGCTCCCGATGCTTGATGAAGACGTTCAGGTTTTCCGTCGAATAGGGATTCAGCGGAGAAGCGAGAATACTTCGATTTCCGAGAGCTCGCGGGCCGAACTCCATCCGGCCCTGCATCCAGGCGACGATCTGTTCTCCCTGTAAATGCTCGATGGCCTGGCTGACGAGTTCATCCGAGGTGAGATACCGCGAACGAAGTTTGCAGTTGTCGAGAACCTTCTTTATTTCTTCGGCGGTGAAGCTGGGGCCGAGCAGCAAATCCCACTTCGAGATGGGCTCGGTTCGCCGGTAAGCGTTGTGCCACGCGTGGAACGCGGCACCGAGTGCTGTACCGGGATTTCCGGCGACAGGCTGGACGAAAACATTCTTCCACCGTCCGGAGCGTTCCAGCGCCGACACCAACAGGACGTTGTAGAACAGACCACCCGCGAGACACAGGTTCTCGCCGTCCGCGGCGAGTTCCATCACCTTGTCTTCGACTGCGCGTTGAACCGCGCGCGCGATGTCCGGCTTCAACCGGTGCGGTACCGGCGCCCCATCATCCAACCCCAGGCCTTCGTAGAACTCGGTATCGAAGCCGCCGTTGCCGAGACGGTTCGTATCGAAGTACCGCGAATTCAGCCGCGGCGAATCGGGCAGCATCAGGTCTCGCGCGAGTGCCACGAAGCGATCGGTTCCCGCCGTGGACAGCCATTGCACCTTGTGCTCGTCCGCACCGCGGTGAAAGCCCAGGAACTCGGTCACGCGGCTGTACAGTTCCGCGATCGAGTCCGGCAGGTAGTACTCAGTCTCGAGTTGCAACTGAGCGCCCGTGCCGCGATATCGGGCGCCACACCGGAAATCACCCGAACGGTCGAGCGTCAGCACGGTAGCGTCATTGAAGCCCGACGCGTAATACGCCGATGCAGCGTGGGCTTCCTGATGCTCGACGACTACGATACGGGCGTTACAGAAACGGTTCCGCAGCTCGACGTGGAGTCCGGGGGCAGCCGTCAGCGGGCGCGAAATGGCTATGCAGTCCACGTGCGAGGGCTTGATGCCCGCCATCTCGAGGCACGCGTGCATCGAAGCGTGGGGCAGCGTCCCTGGAGTCCAGTCCCGCGAAACCTTCTGTTCTTCGACGGCGGCAACCAGTTTCCCATCCACTAGAATGGCTGTCGCGGCGCCCTTCAGAATACCGCCGATCCCGACGATGGTCATTGAATCTTCTTCTCGATCTTGGCCCAGGTATCGCGCAAGCCGATGGTCCTGTTAAACACCAACATATCCCCCTTGCTGTCCTTGTCCACGCAGAAGTAACCCATTCGCTCGAATTGATAGCGGCTGCCAACACGCGAGCCTCGCAGGCTTGGTTCGAGTTTGCAGTTCGTGAGCAGTTCGAGCGAGTTTGGGTTGAGGTTGGCAGTGAAGTCCTGCCCCTCTTCGACCTCGTTCGGGTTCTCTTTCAAGAACAGGTTTTCGTACAGGCGCACCTCGGCACTGATGGCGTGCGCGGCCGAGACCCAATGAATGGTCGCCTTTACTCGCCGATTGTCCGGCGCGTTGCCACCGCGCGTCTCCGGGTCGTAGGTGCAGTGAACCTCTATAACCTCGCCGGTCTTCGGATCCTTCACGACGTCCGCACACTTGATGAAATAACCGTACCGCAGGCGAACTTCGCGGCCCGGCGACAACCGGTAGTATTGTTTCGGCGGGTTTTCGCGGAAGTCTTCCTGCTCAATGTACAAAACCTTCGAAAACGGGACTGTTCGGGTCCCGGCAGACGGATCCTCGGGATTATTTACGGCCTCCATCTGTTCAACGAGACCGTCGGGGTAATTGTCGATCACGACCTTCAGTGGGCGCAGAACCGCCATCACGCGTTTCGAACACTTGTTGAGGTCCTCGCGAAGGCAGTACTCGAGCAGTGCAAGTTGCGTGATGCCGCTCGTCTTTGAGACGCCAATGCGGCCGCAAAAGGTGCGAATGGCTTCGGGAGTATAACCTCGACGGCGCAGACCGGAGATAGTCGGCATCCGCGGATCGTCCCAACCGCTGACGTACTTATCCTCAACTAACTTCAGAAGCTTGCGCTTACTAAGCAGGGTGTAAGTGACATTCAGCCGGTCGAATTCGATCTGCTGCGGATGATAGATCCCCAACGCGTCGACGAACCAATCGTACAGCGGCCGGTGATCTTCAAACTCCAGCGTGCAGATGGAGTGGGTGATTCCCTCTATCGAATCCGATTGACCGTGCGCGTAATCGTACATCGGATAGATGCACCATTTGTCACCCGTCCGGTGATGATCGGCGTGAAGGATGCGATACATCACGGGGTCCCGCATGTTCAGGTTGGGCGAAGCCATGTCGATTTTGGCCCGCAAGGTTCGCGATCCATCCGGGAAATCGCCTTTGCGCATCCTTTCGAAAAGATCCAGATTCTCTTCCGCCGAGCGGTTCCGGTACGGGCTCTCCTGGCCCGGTTCCGTCAAACTTCCGCGCTGCTGGCGCACTTCTTCGGCGCTCAGGTCGCACACGTACGCCTTACCTTTTTTGATTAGATCGATGGCCCAGTCGTACAACTGATCGAAATAGTCGGAGGCATAGAAGAGACGGTCGCCCCAATCGCCGCCCAGCCAGTGCGCATCCTCGATGATGGACTCCACGTACTCCGTTTCTTCCTTGGACGGGTTCGTATCGTCGAAACGGAGGTTGCATTTGCCACCGAACTCGGCGGCCAATCCGAAGTTGATGTTGATGGATTTGGCGTGGCCGATGTGAAGATAGCCGTTGGGTTCCGGCGGAAACCGCGTATGCACTCGCCCGTTGAACTTATTGGTCTTCAAGTCGTCGACGACGATGTCGCGAATGAAATTCGACGGGTTTGCAGGTTCGGCGGTAGCTGTACCCCTGCCGTCAGCCTCGTTGTTTGGCGTACTCATAATATCGTCCTTACTTTTGTAACTTACTGGAGCATCGCGATTGCCTGATCGATGCGTTCGAGGCAAATCTCGCGGCCGAGAACTCCGAGCGTTTCGAACAACGGCGGCGCCGCTTTACGGCCGCAGACCGCAACCCGGATCGGCTGGAACATCTGCCCGGCTTTCAACTTCAACTCCTGTGCGCCTTCACGCAGCGATGTCTCGAGCGACGCATGGTCGAATCCGCAAGTGGACAGGATTTCCCGCCCCTTCTCAAGCGCAGCCCGTGCCATTGCACGGTCACCCTTCTGCGGAATCAGTTCGCCAGGATCATAAGGCGGAAGTTGGCGGACAAAGAAGAAATCCGCCACGGTAGCGACGTCCCGCAGCAGCCGGATGCGCTCCTGGATCAAGGGCGTCAGCTGACGCATCTTCTCGGGCGCGGCTTCGAAGCCCGCCGCTCGTGCGAACGGCAGGACCGCCGAGCACAGTTCGTCGAGCGGCAGCGTGCGGATCAATTCCGCATTTAGCCAGACCGCTTTGGGATCGAACGGATCCTCGTCGGTGAAGTTGATAACAGCGTTAGCCCTGTTGATTCCCTCAAACGAAAACGCCTGAACGAGTTCTTCGCGCGTCATCTGCTCGCGGTCGTTCTTCGGCGACCATCCGAGCAGGCACACGAAGTTCGTGAACGCGTGCGGCAGAAAACCCGCGTCGCGGTACGTGGTGACGCTTACGACCGGGCCGTGCTTGCGCTTCGATAATTTCGAGCCGTCCGGTGCGATCAACAGGGGCAGGTGCGCAAACTGCGGCGGCTCGAACCCGAGCGCTTCAAAGATCAGCACGTGCTTGAAAGTGTTCGTCAGATGGTCCTG
The DNA here is from genome assembly GCA_963720745.1 of uncultured Acidobacteriota bacterium. Taxonomy (GTDB): domain Bacteria; phylum Acidobacteriota; class Terriglobia; order Bryobacterales; family Bryobacteraceae; genus TMP-7. The sequence goes on along the minus strand of CAVRGO010000001.1, from coordinate 708,617 downwards.
GCCGCGGATGATGTGACTGATCCGCAGATCCTCATCGTCGGCACAGGAGGCCATGTGATACGTGGGGACGCCGTTGCTGCGAAGCAAAGCGAAATCCTCGATGTCCGCGGTCGATTTCGACTGCGGCCCATAGACCGCATCGCGAAACGTAACGTCTCGTGGGACATCTCTCGGCACACGAAAGCGGATGACGAAAGGCTCTCCCGCGGCCGCCCGGCGATCGCTCTCTTCGCGGGACAACTCGCGTGCGCCGGCATTGAACAGCCACGTGCCCGCAGCGCCCGATTTCTCTTCGGTTTCGACAGCGGATGCCGGCGTGAAATCGCGGTAACCGAACGCTTTATCGAGAATCGCCCCGGCGAGCCTGCGATGCAGTTCGAGGCGGTCCGACTGCCGATAGTATTCGTCCCAACCCAAGTCGAGCCACTTCAGGCCCTCGAAGATTGAATCCACCGAAGCCTGAGTGTTGCGCTCCACGTCGGTGTCGTCCAGGCGCAGAATGACAGTGCCGCCATGGTGACGCGCATAAAGCCAGTTGAAAATGAATGTTCTCGCGCTTCCGATGTGGAGATACCCGGTCGGCGAGGGCGCAAAGCGGACTCGCAGCATGAACTTCCAGTGTAGCGAGAATGGCGGATCAGCCGCCCGCGAGCGGCTGGCTCCCAATCCTGCGGTACAGGGCTGCCAGTTCGCCGACGCCCAGTTGCTCGGCTCGCAACCCGGCCTCCGGTTGATCGTCAATCGCCGGCCACGACCCCCGGAGATTGTTCCGCAGAGTCTTCCTCTTCTGCTGAAATGCCAGGGACGCGAAACGCAGGAACGCAGCCGGATCCGCAACACCCCATTCGGCCATTGGATCTCGCGGACCGAGGCGCACGACAGCCGATTCCACTTTCGGCGGGGGCATGAATGCCGCGCGGGGGACGGTAAACAGATACTCCGCGCGTGCGAGAAGCCCTACCTGAACCGACAAATACCCGAAGTCGCGCGATCCGGGCGCTGCCGTGATCCGCTCCGCAACTTCCTTCTGCACCAGGAAAACCGCGTTGGCCCAGTTCGACCCCGTGGCAAACACGCGGTCGATGATCGGGGAGGTGATGTAATACGGCAGATTACCGGCGATCACGACCGGACCCCACTGGCCCAGATCGGTTTTCAGCACGTCGGCCTCGATCAACTCCAGCCGCTCCGCATCCCGGAACTTCTGCCGCAGGTAGTGGACGAGATATGGATCGATCTCGATGGCGACCACGCGCTCGGCGCGGTTCAGCAAGTGTTTGGTCAGCGCACCTTTGCCCGGGCCGATTTCAACGACGACCGGTACACCGTCGCTGCATGCGGCAACAGCAATCTTTTCGAGAGTGGATTCGCGAACGAGGAAATGTTGTCCGAAGCGCCGGCCCACTCGCGGGGCTCAGCCCTTCACGTCTTCAACAGTGCTGCTGCGGAACGACACCCGAATACGGCCGGATGTCGGCTGCCCGAAACTGGTGGCCGGCGTGAATTGCGTGAACAGCAACGCGTTCTCGAACCGGCTGCGGAACGATTCGTCGTGAAGCAGCGCGCCGCCGCTGATCACCGTATAGTCGATCATCCGTCCGGTTTCGTCCACCTTCAGATCGACGATGATCTCCGAAGTCAGGCGGAGAGGCAGGATGTCTTTCACGCTGGCTTGTGTGAACAGGACCGTGGGAACGTCGTTGTGAATCGGGTGAACTTCCGCCGCGAAGTCCGGCAGAAGCAATCCGAACAGCAATAGCGCTGAAGCCAGCCCGCCGGCTACAGGCAGCGCGAACGGCTGCATCATATTCTTCAGCGTCAGGCCGGTGCGCTCACGCCACGCCGCAAAGCGGGTGGAGTAATCCAGATGAGTTGCCGCACGATTGTGCTCGCGCGAGGCGAGTACTTTCAGCCTGATCTGCAAGTGCTGGGAGAGACGCGGCTTCGGCATTGTTGCGAGAGTCTGGCGTACGCGGCGGTGATCGGTTAGAACTTCGGTGCAAATAGGGCACACGCGTGCGTGATCCTCCAGTTGCATCCGTTCCTGTTCCGTCTCCGCTCCATCGAGAAGTGCCGAGATCACATTGCTAGACTTTTCGCATACCATACTTCACTCCGCGATCTGTGGCGACCATTGGATGGCCGCCGCTTCCTTGGCTCTGGGCGCCATACGCGCCGTGAGTGCATGACGAAGGGCTTCGCGCCCACGCATGATTCTGGACTTTACAGTGCCCAGATTGATTTGGAGAACTTCGGCGATTTCTTCATAGCTCAAATCCTCGATATCGCGCAAAACAACTGCTGCGCGAAACGTCGGATTCAACTCCTGCATCGCCTTTTCCAATATGCTTTGTGCCTCCTGATCCGCCGCAATCTCAAACGGCGAGCGGCTGGGATCGGATAACGTGTCCTGATAGCTACGCTCTTCTTCGTCGCGCTCGAGACCGATCTCCTGTTTCTTATGACGACAGAACCACCGCCGGTGGTTATGGGCCTCGTTAACCGCGACACGATAAATCCAGGTCTTCAGACTGCTTTGACAGCGAAACGCGCCAATGTTCCGGAAGATCTTCAGGAACACTTCCTGGACCACGTCGCATGCGTCGGAGGAATCGTTCAGCAACCGGTAAACCAGGTTATAGACGGGCTGCTGGTAACGAAGGATCAGAGCCTCGTACGCCTGTTCTTTGCCGGCACGGAGGCCCTCGATCAGATCGAGTTCTTCCGAGCGTGAGTCAAGCGGCAGGTCATAGGACCCGAAACAGGTCTCGAGATGCAAGCCGATGTTCGCCACGGCGCCTCCGACTGCAATTCTATACGAAATATTAGACACCGGCATCCGGAACCCGGTTCCCGGCGCCGGAGAGCTTCTTTTCGTAGCTTATCTGACTGAGACACAGCCGCGTGCCGCAATACTGGATGAACTTGGGATGGGTTTCGTTCTAATCCACAGCGCGCGTCAGCTAGTGACATTGCGCGGAGGGCCAAGCCCCCGTCGCGGCGGCGAGATGAGCCGTCTCCAGATCATCGAGGACGGGGCGGTCCTGATTGATGGCGAGGTGATCCGCGAGGTGGGACCGACACGCCGGCTGGAAAACCTGGCGCCCGCGCGCAAAGCTCACGCCATCTCCGCCGCGGGCCGCGTCGTCATGCCGGGTTTTGTCGACAGCCATACACACCTCATCTCCGGCCCGTCGCTGCTGGACCTTCCAGCGGAGCCGGATTCGTGTCCTCCAAGATACACGGCGCGGTCGCTGCTTCCGAACGTGATGACCGTTCGAGAGACCACGAGCAAGCGACTGCTGGCCACCGCTTCGGGCGTTTTGCGGCAGTGCATTGCGCATGGCACGACGACACTAGAAGCGAAATCCGGTTACGCACTGAACGCCGGTGGCGAAACAAAGATCGCACGCGTATTGACCAAACTCGGAGACACGCCGATGGACGTGGTCCCCACGATGTTCGCGGCGGCAGTCGTGCCGCCGGAGTATGAAGGGCGCCCTGCCGAGTATATTAAATGGGCGAGTTCCGAGTTGTTGCCGGCGATTCACCGGCGAGGGCTGGCACGTTTTGTCGACGGCTGCTGCGATGCTGGCGCGTTCACGGCGGACGAACTGCGACCATATTTCGAAGCCGCTCGGGAGTTGAAGCTGTTATTGAAGCTCCACGCCTCTCAATTCGCCCGCACCGACGCGGTTCAGTTGATGCGATCGTTCGCATTTGCCAGCATCGATCACCTGGACCATTTGGACGGCGACAGCGTTCCGGAGATCGCGCGGTCGGGCAGCATTGTCACACTCACGCCGGCGCCGGGCTTCTTCCTGGGCATCCGAAAATACGCGCCAGCACGGCACCTGATCGCCGCAGGTGTCCCGGTGGCGCTTGCGTCGAACTACAGCCGGGTGACGAGTCCGACTTACAACATGCAACTCGTGGTCTTCCTGGCATGCCGCGAATTGGGCATGACGCCCGCGGAGGCCATTACGGCGGCGACAATTAACGGCGCGCACGCGCTGAAACTCGGGAACAGAACAGGATCGATCGAGCCCGGTAAACAGGCGGATCTGCTGATCCTGAATGTCGGCGACTACCGCGAGATCGCTTTCGAGTTTGGTATCAATCTGGTAGGCGTCACAATGAAACGTGGCGCTGTGCTGTTTGACGGCTCGGGGGTGAAATGGCCCGAACACTCGTAGAGTGCGTACCGAATTTTTCGGAGGGGCGAGATCTGAGGGTCGTGGACGCGATCGTGAATGCCATTGCGGCCACGCCCGGGGTGATCGTGCTGGGCCGCGAGTCCGATCCGGACCATAACCGCTCGGTGGTGACCTTCGCCGGCTCGCCGCAAACGGTGGGGACCGCGGCGCTTCGCGGCATCGCCAAGGCGGTTGAATTGATCGATCTCTCCCAACATTCGGGAGTTCACCCGAGAATCGGCGCGGCCGACGTGGTGCCGTTCGTTCCGGTCGAAAATGTGTCGCTCGGGGATTGCGTCCGACTGGCGCACGAGGTCGGGGCGGAGGTGTGGCGCCTGCTGCGTGTGCCGGTCTATTTCTATGAAGCCGCAGCCCGGACCGAGGAACGCAAACGGCTCGAGAATATAAGGCGGGGCGGATTCAACTGGCTACGCGAGCATATCGGAGAGCGGCGTCCGGACGTCGGCGATGCGGCGCTGCATCCATCGGCGGGCGCGGTAGTGATCGGCGCGCGGAAGTTTTTGATCGCCTTCAACGTGAACCTGAGTACCGCCGATGTGGAGGTTGCGCGTTCGATTGCGCGGTCGGTGCGGCAATCATCGGGGGGGCTGGAGTCGGTGAAGGCGATCGGGCTGCCGCTCGCTTCGCGAGGCGTCGTGCAGGTGTCGATGAATCTTACCGATTTCGAGCGAACGGGAATAGGGGAAGCTTTCGAGGCTGTTCGCGACGAGGCCGAACGTCATGGGGCCGGCGTCACGGGAACCGAGATCATTGGTCTTGTTCCGAGGCAGGCGTTCGAATCGGCTGCCGCGAAGTTGTTGTGCTGCGAGAATTTCGGCCCCGAACGAATTCTGGAAGACCGGATCGACGCTCTAACGCCCCGACGCCCGTTCGATGAGATTCTGGAACAGATTTCGAACCCGGCATCCGCGATGGGTGGTGGAAGTGCGTCCGCGCTTACCGCGGCACTGGCAGCGGCGCTGGGATATGCTACAGCGCGGATTAGCAAACTCGATGCCGATCATTTTCTGGCGTATCGCGAATTCTTCGCGGAGATTGTCGCGCGCGATGCCGACGCATTCAACCGGGTGGTGATCGCGCGCCGGGCCGGTTCCGATGAACTGGATGCCGCTTACCGAGGCGCCGCAATCGTGGCAACCGAACTTACGGAGCGGTCGAAGGAGTTGGATCGCGACCTGCTGGTGTTGAAGGACAAGGCGGTGGCAAAACTCCAGTCGGACGTGACCACGGCGCTGGCTCTGGCGAGGGCCGCCCGGGCGGGCGGAATCGCGGCCGCAAAGGCCAACCTTCACTTCATCGAAGATGTTGCGTTTCATCAGGAAATAGCGGGCCGGCTGGATCGCCGCCCCGTTTAGCGACCGCCGACTCTTCGCTCGGCCGCCATTTCCAGGCGTAGTGTCACCTTCCGGCGTAACCATTCCTGTAAACCGCTGTATTCTCTGATGTGAACGAATTCGGCGCGAGATACCGAAGGGCGTGAAGGTGACAGACGAAAAGCTGATGTCGGAGGTGGGCGGCGGCGATTTACGGAAACTCGCCGTTCTGTTCGAACGGCATAACCGCCCGCTCTACAACTTCTTTCTGCACATGAACGGCAATCCGGACCTCAGCGAGGACCTGGTGCAGGATGTTTTCTTTCGAATCCTTCGCTACCGCCACACTTACGATCCGAACCGGTCGTTCACGTCATGGATGTACCAGATAGCGCGGAACGCGAGTATCGACGTGGCACACAAACACCGAGGCGAATTGCAGCTGGTGACGAGCCGGCAGAGCGAGGAGGATCAGGCGGCGAGCGAACCGGTGAGCCAGATGCCGGGAGCCGAGGAGACCTTGCGCAAGCGCCAGGAGATCCGGTTGCTGCGGCGGGCGCTCGAGCGCCTTCCGGATGACAAGCGGGAAGTGCTGGTGTTAAGCCGGTTTCAGAATCTCGCCTATGACGAAATCGCGACGATTCTAGGATGCGAAGTGGGCGCGGTGAAGATTCGCGTGTTCCGCGCCACCCGTGCTTTGGGACAGATCTATTTCGAACTGGCTGGAGAGAGGGCGTCATGAAATGCGAAGACTACCGGTCGCAACTGCCTGAATATTGGGAAGGGGCGCTCGAAGAAGACGAGAAGGTTTCGCTGGAAATGCATTTGGCTTCCTGCGCCGGATGCCGCTCGGAGGCGGACACTCTGGCCGGCATCTGGCACGGCCTGGCGAGGGTCCCGATGGAACAGCCATCGCGGGAGTTGCGCCGGCGATTCTACGAACGGCTGGATTCTTATCAGCAAGGCCTGCTCGAGAACCCGGCTATCTCTGAGAAGACCAGCATGATGGAGCGGTTGCGAGGTTTGATGTCGCTGCATCCGGCTCTGCAGGCCGCGTTGGCGGCTGCTCTCGTCGTAGTAGGCTTCTTCGCGGGATATGGAATCGACCGCCGGGGCGACAACACGCAGGTTTCCGAGTTGCGGTCAGAGGTGAACAACATGCGCCAGTTAGTCGCGCTATCTCTTATGCAGCAGCAGAACGCCAGCGATCGCCTCAAGGGTGTGAATTGGGCCTATCGCGTGGAACAGTCCGATACCGAGGTGCTGTCGGCGCTGCTGCATACCGTGAATCACGACCCGAACGTGAACGTACGGCTCGCGGCGGTGGATGCTCTGCATACGTTCTCGGAAAGTACCGTGGCGCGCAGGGGCCTGGTTCAGGCGATCGGAAAACAGGACTCTCCGATGATTCAGGTGGCGTTGATCGATGCGGTTGCAGACTTGCGCGATCAGCAGGCTATCGTTCCTCTGCGCTCGATTGCAAACGATGCCAACGTGAATCCCGAAGTCCGGCAGCGGGCCCAGTGGGCGCTGAACAAGCTGGCTCAGTAAACAAGTTATCAAAGGTTGTAAGTTTCTCCTAAATGAGGTTAGTCGTCATGAAATCGATTTATGTAATGTTATTGCTCGGTGTCTGTGCCATCGCGCAGGAAGCAAACGGTAACCGGATCACCGTACCGTTCAGCGATCCGGCGCGTCCTAAAACAGTCAAGGGCCAGTTATTGAACAGTTGCTTTGTCGTGGAGGGATACGACGGCAAGGATCTGATTGTGGAGTCTCGAACCGGGGGAGCGGAATCCCGTTCGCGCCCCAGGGCTCCTCGTGGCGCGGAAGGACTTACGCGCCTTGATATCGGCGGCCTCGGGCTCACTGTCGAAGAAGAGAACAACACGGTGCGAATCCAGGGGCCGATGCACAACGGCGAAGTCGTTCTGCGAGTGCCTCGCGCGACCAACCTGAAGCTGGAGTGCACGAACAATGGCGATATGAGCGTCTCGAATGTTGCGGGCGATCTGGAGTTGGGTAACCTGAACGGCAGCATCACTGCTACGAACGTATCGGGATCGGTACTTGCGCATTCCCTGAACGGGAAAGTAGCGGCATCGTTCGACCGTGTTACTCCCGATAAACCAATGTCTTTTAGCACCTTGAACGGAGACATTGACGTGACTCTTCCTGCGGAAACGCGAGCGACATTGCGTGTGAAGTCGGATAACGGTGACACTTATACCGACTTTCAGGTGAAGGTGCAACCAAACGCCGTGCAACCGACGGTGGAAGACAATCGCTCTCATGGAGGGAAGTACAAGGTAAAGACCGACCGGACGATGGTGGGGGCCATCAATGGGGGCGGTCCCGATATGACTTTCAAGACGCTCAACGGTAATATTTTTATTCGGCAGAAGAAGTAACTTGTGCGATTTCAATGTAGCTGCCGCGTAAAGCGAAGGGGAGGCAAGAACTTCATCGTCTCCCCCGAACTATTTAAATCCTACTTAGTTCTCTGCTCGTTGCATGTTCCTTTTGAGTATTCTTTACCTGCGTAAAACCGCCGTTCAAAACCAGTAACTTTCCCCGTCTCGCGATAGTCTACCGGGCGGGGGAGCCTATGAAACAGACACTCCGAAAGTATCTTTTATGCAGTTTCCTGGGAGCTGGGCTGGCACTGTCGGCAGTCAGCGCGCAAGAACCTGCTACGCAGCCCGATAACACTAAGATAAATAAGCGAGACCGCCAAAAAGCTGAACCTACAGCGGATCAGCAGAAGATGAATAAATCCGATCGTCAACTGACGAAGGAGATTCGCCGCGCAATCGTACAGGATAAGAACCTGTCGACCTATGCGCATAACATCAAAGTCATTTCGCAGAACGGTACAGTCACGTTGAAGGGCCCGGTTCGTTCAGAGGACGAGAAGACCACTATCGAAGCCAAGGCGGCACAGATCGCCGGCGAGCATAACGTCAAGAACGAACTTAGCGTAACTGCTGGTTCGGCGGATCGTGAAACGAAAGAGAAGAAGTAGAGTCACTGATCAAGGTGACGAGGAGATTGGTTATGGCAGGAAAAAACACAGCAGTTTTTGGAATCTATCCGAACAGGACATCGCTTGAAGACGCAGTGAGTACGCTGAAAGCCGAGGGCTTCCGGAATACCGACATATCGATCTTGTCGCCCGAGAACATCGGGAACAAGGACCTGAAGGCCGAGAAGAATACGAAAGCGCCGGAAGGCACGGCGACCGGTGCTGGAACCGGCGCCGTAATCGGCGGTGCGCTCGGCTGGCTTGCGGGGATCGGCGCTTTGGCAATTCCTGGCGTTGGTCCGTTCATTGCGGCCGGCCCGATCATCGGACTTCTTGGCGGTCTCGGAGCAGGCGGCGTAGTCGGCGGAATCGCCGGCGGCCTGATCGGCATGGGAATTCCCGAGTACGAGGCCAAGCGCTATGAGGGTCGGGTGAAAGAAGGGGGCACGCTGCTCTCGATTCATTGCGACAACTCGGACTGGGTGAAGAGAGCGAAGGATGTGCTCGAGCGCACCGGAGCGCAGGACATTTCCTCGACCGGTGAAAAGAGCGCCGATTACGATTCGACCGACCGGCCCCATCACCGGAATGAGGAAGTTATTCGCGACAGGCGTTAGCTGAGATCACCAAGCGCTGTGCGAACTAGGGGGCGGCATCGGAAGTGCCGCCCTATTTTTCCGCAGTTCCAGTTTCTTCGATCCCGGCGAGGCTGCGTGCCAGCGCCTTCTTCTCTTCGATGTTCATTTGCCGCGCAATTTGAATGCGCTGTGCCTGGGGACTGCCGGCTCCATGCAGTGATTCCGTCAAATATCCAACTGCGTTCCGGCCCAATGTCATATTTTCGATAAGTCTCAGTACCCGCATTCGATCTTCAACGCTGACCCCGTCCCGTCCTTTCAAGAATTTTCGAAGGCGCGGCCCAGTGGCTTCGTTCGCGAGGTCTTTCTCCGACGGCATGGTGGCCACAAGACCACCGGCCAGATCCTGCGCGAGCCTGGCCAATTCGTAGGGAAACCTGGTTACGTTGTGCTTGCAGACGTTCGCCAGCAAATCGTCCGGTTCATAATTACCCGAAGCAGTCTGGTGCGATTCGTACGAGGCGGCGATGCCCGCTCCGTAGATGGTCTCATTCAGGTGAGCCATTTCGACCAGCTTGTCCCGGACGTGCGACGCGCTTGACACGCCGTTGTAATCCGCAATTAACGCGGAGGCGCCGATGATCACGTCGCCGAGCCCGGTTTTGCAGACGTACGAGCGACGGTGATAAGCTGTGAACCGTTCCACAAGCATCGCCGCGTACGCGGTTTCGCCGTCCATGAAAATGCGGTCGTTCGGGACGAAGACGTCGTCGATCAGGATCATGGCTTCCTGTCCCGAGTATTTCGCGTTGCCGAGATCGATGTCTCCGCCTTCGAGAGCGCGCGTGTCGCAGGACTGGCGCCCGTAGATGTAGGTGAGCCCGGGATCGTCCACGGGGATGGCGGCGCAAACGGCGTAGTCACGGTCCGCCGGGCGTAGCCGCATGGTCGGCATAATGATGATCCAGTGCGAGTTGAGGCACCCGGTCTGGTGCATCTTGGCTCCGCGGACGACCACCCCATCAGGGCGCCGCTCGACAATTCGGGTAAAGAGGTCGGCGTCGGATTGGTCGGCAGGCGCCTTGCCGCGATCACCCTTCGGATCCGTCATTGCGCCGCCGATAACGTAGTTCGCCTCCTGCATACGAATGACGAACTGCTTGAAGCGTTCGTGATACTCGCTGGCGTTCGCCTGATCCATCTCGTACGTGACGGAATACATCGAGTTGATGGCATCCATGCCGACGCAGCGCTGGAAACAGGTTCCGGTGAGCTGTCCCAGGCGCCGCTGCATGCGGTTTTGCCCGACGACATCATCAACGCTCTCCGTGACGTGAAGGAATCGGTTGACGCGCCGTTGGGAAAGGTTCGACCAGGCGGTAGCGAGTTCCGGATTTTCTACCGCAAGGTCGTAGGTGCGCGCCACGGCGTTGACGGAGGGCCGTATTACCGGGTGCTCGACGGGATCCGCGATCCGCTCGCCGAGGAAATAGACTTCCAGGTTCCGGCCACGGAGGCTCTCGATGTACGCCGCGCCACCGGCGATCGGTTGGGGTGAAACGTTTTTCGGTTGAGAAGCACCAAGCGCTGTCAAGGACATCATCATCCTCCGGATGATTTCACACGGGAGTTTAGCAGAATATGGCTACATTTGCGTTCTCGAATAACATTCCTGAGGAAGCAAATCAGCAGATTTCCGAGTTCATCCTGGCCGGCCAGGAAATCCAGTGGGTAGCGTTTCGCCCGGGCGTAGCAAACTCTTTCACTATAGTGACAAACGTTACGTTCTTCAATCGGAACATTCCGCAGGAGTGTCACGACCAGATGGTCGCGTTCCGTAACGCCGGTCATAAAATTCGGTGTGTAGCGTTTGCGCCGGGGAGCGGTTCGCGCTTTAGTATCATCACGGACCGAACCTTTTTCAACCGCAACGTGCCCCGGGAGTGTCACGATCAGATGGTGGCCTTCCAGAACGCCGGGCAGAAGATTCTGTGCGTGGCGTTTCCCGCCGAGGGTGGAAACCGTTTCAGTGTCGTCACGGACCAGACTTTTTTCAATCGAAACGTCCCGCAAGAGTGCCACGATCACATGGTGGCGTTCAAACAGGCGGGGCACAAGATTCAGTGCGTCGCGTTCGGGCCGCAGGGCGGAAACCGTTTCTCGATCCTGACCGACAAGACGTTCTTCAATCGCAACATTCCGCAGGAATGCCACGACAGGATGGTTCTCGCCCTGGACTCGGTCGGCGTCCCGGACATGATCGCGTTCGACGGCGATGGCAGCGGATGGGCCGTCTTCACTCCGATTCAATTCCAATTCGCGTTTCCCACCAAACTGGTGCATATCGCGGGTAACGCGAGCGTGGCGTCCGGAGATCTGACGCACCTTCAATTCAGCCCGTCGGCGAGACTTCAGAACCTGACCACGACGCCGGTTCAAATTGCTCGCGCTTACCCGTTCCTGGCGACGCGCGGCGGTTGGGCATACGACCTGACCCAACCGGGGCAGAACCTGACGAACTTTTGGGGGTATGGGCCGGAAGTCCCCGGCAGCGCCGACGTGTCGCTGAACGGCGGCAACTGGAGCTTTACGGCGCCCGTAACTCATTTCCTGTATCGGATCGAAGCCAAAAACGCCGCAGGAGAACGACAGGACGGTTTTGTCCAGATGCCGATCGCCAAGTCGGGTTTCAGCACGCCCCCGTCGCTGGACGCCGATCAGCCGGTGATGATCTCACTCCAGGAACCCGTGGACGCGTTTCCGCTGGATGACGGACAGTACCAGGTGACGCTGTTGGGTCAGTTGGTGAATGGCTCGAGCCAGACGGTTACGTTGAAATACTGGCACATTACCATCGAGCAAGGTTCGGAGGTGATCTACAGCCGGGATCTGACTACGACGTTCCGCGTGGTGAACCATCCGGCTGCGCTCATTCCGTTCATCTACGGAATCCCTCTGCCTGCGGGCTTCACTGGCGGACGCGTCACAATCGATGCAATTGTCGAGTCGGCCGGGACCTGTAAAAGGATTCGGCGGCAAGCCAAAATCGACACCGTGATCGAAAACGGGCTGCTGCCGCCGGTGGATGGGCGCTGGAACTGGGATAACGGACCGGGGCAACTCGATTTTCAGCCGCATTACGGCGCGCCGGAGCAGCGGTATGCTTACGATATCGGAATCCTTCAGAACGGGTCGACATTCAGCGGCGATCCGAACAAGAACGAGAGCTTTTTCTGTTGGAATCAGCCGATTCACGCGATGGCGGACGGCATTGTCGAATTCGTCAGATCGGATGTGCCGGACAATTTTGGCCGGACGTTCAATCCGGCAAATTCCGCGAAGGAGAACAACCTGATTTTGATCAAGCACGCCAACAATCGGTACTCGTTGTACGAGCATGCGCGGCAGGGATCCGCAAAGGTCAAAGCTGGTGACCGTGTCGAGGCAGGCGACGTTATCGCTCACGTCGGCAATGCGGGGACTTCGTCGGAACCTCATCTGCATTTCGACATGCGGGAATACGACGCCTACGGTCGAGCGCGGGCGATCCCCATGGCCTTCGCGAATGTGACTCGTCTGGATGGGACGCCATTGAACGGGGTTCCCCATGGAAGCCGCGTGTATCTGAGCTCCGCTTCCGCTGCTGCGCGAGCGACGATCGAACGATTGGCTAGCGCGGTTGCACGAACAAGTGAGGCAGCCGTTCCGTTCCAGTGCGGAGTCGCGCGAGGATCGGGGCTGGCCAAGGCGGCGAGTCGTTAGCGTCCATGCAGCCGCACGTCGCGATGGTGACGATGACCGAGGACCATTGGGAAGACGTGCGGCGCATTTACGCAGAGGGCATTGCGACCGGTTTGGCGACGTTCGAGACGGATCCACCCGACTGCGAGACCTGGAACACGAAGCATCTCGCGACTTGCCGCATTGTCGCCAAGTGCGGTTCGGAGATGGCCGGATGGGCGGCATTGAGTCCAGTATCGAGCCGGGCCGTGTACGTGGGAGTGGCGGAGGTGAGCGTCTACATCGGTGAACGCTTTCGTAACCGGGGCATCGGGCAACTCCTTTTGTCGGAACTCGTCGCCCAATCGGAGCAGAACGGGATCTGGACTCTGCAATCCGGCATCTTCTCGGCGAACACCGCCAGTATCGAACTCCACAAGCGTGCCGGATTCCGGATTGTCGGGACTCGCGAGCGGATTGGGTGTCTGAGGGGCGAGTGGCACGATGTGTTGTTGATGGAGCGGCGGAGTGCGGTAGTGTAGGTGGCGGCGTCGTGGGCCGGGGTGCATTTGCGGTGCCGGTGGAAACAGGTTAGATTGAGAATACGGTGAGGTGCGAGAGTGGTTGAATCGGGCGGTCTCGAAAACCGTTGAACCTTTACGGGTTCCGTGGGTTCGAATCCCACCCTCACCGCCAGCCTTAAGCTTGTTGAAAACACGTTCAACAATGCACCCTCACTGCTGTCGTCACTCTTGAGCCACACGCCTACTCCTTCATCCAAGATCCCACTGCAGTAAGCAATAGGTTTGCCTATCGCCTGGCGCCAACACGGTCGCGGCCGACTAGCCGGAGCCCTGCTAGGAATGCAACTTTTGCCGCCGGCCATTGCACCGATCCGTTACATCATATGCGCTCGATCAGCTTACCCAAAGACGTCGAGAGGGGCGTCGGTTTACCTTTCTGGCCTGTGGCCCCCCGCGCTAAAATCAGGTGAGAATGCTCTCCGACACCAGCCCGGAAGCAGAGAGAGTCTATTACCGAGCCTTGGCCGCACTGTCCCCAGCCGAGCGGGTAGCGATCGCGATGGACCTGACGACGGCTGCGGATCAGATGCTTCGGGCGGCGGTCCGTCGGCGCTTCCCGGACGCCGACGACGATCAACTCACCTACGAGTTGCTCCGAGCGCGCTACGGTCGTTCTCTCGCCAACCGCGTGTGCGGGCGATGACCGGGCTCGCCGAGGCTTTCCATGGGATCCGGCTCGCCTTGGAAGTCGCAAAGGTTACGTTCGCGATCGGTGGTTCCTGGGCCAGCACAACCCACGGCGAGCCTCGCCAGACGAACGATATCGACTTCGTCGCCGCCTTTGTGCCACGGAACCTCGACGTGTTTCTCGATGCACTGGGGACGGGCTTCTATTACGACAGGGACACGGCGCACGAGGCGCTACGGCTGGCGAGACCGTTCAACGTGATTCACCGCAGGCTGGCTTTCAAGTTCGACTTTTTTCCGGTGCACAACGAGCATGGAGCCGCTGAAATGGATCGCCGACAGTACATTTCCATCGGAGCCCTCGCCCCGGAACCGGTGCCCGTGGTCAGCGCGGAAGACACAGTCTTAGCAAAGCTCCAGTGGTATCGTGCCGGAGGCGAAGTATCCCAGCAGCAATGGCGCGACATTCAGGGTGTACTGCGGATGGAATCGGACAGGCTCGATAATGCCTATCTCGATGCCTGGGCGCGAAAGCTGGGTGTGACTCAATTGCTGCACCGCGCTCGTGAAGAGGCTGTAGAGAGCTGAAAGGCCGGGACTAATCCGGACCATGCACCCTTGCAGTTGGTGCGCTGTATGCAGTGGATGCAGTTCAGAATCTGCGACTTGCAGAATACACCAGCCGCCGATTGGTTCGAATCCCACCCTCGCCGCCGGCCTAAACGTTTGCCACATCGGTGCGTCGATTGGTGTCGTGACATCGCCGCCCGATGAGGCCTAATCCGATTCACGATTTCCGTGCCGTGCGCGTCTTCAATTCGTTCGAGGTCGTAGTTCGCTAAAAGATTCATCCAGAACTGGTGTCGTTCCGAAGTACCGTGCCAATCGGAGCGCCGTCTCGGCGGTGATCGCCCGTCTGCCTCGAACGATATCGTTCACTCGAAGGCTGTACTGTCTCGTTTGCGATCGCCTGCCAAATCTTTCTCCTGGAATCGCCCGGAGATCCGGATAGAGTCGCAGCGGCATTCACGTGGTCGAGTTTCCACTTCGCTAAAGGAGCGACGCTCTAAATCTTCCGGCTGAACTCTCGGCGGATTTCCGTCTCCCTGTCCGGGAAAGAACGGATCATAGCTCGATTGTGATGGCCTCTCGTCCTAGCGCAATACCGTAGAACTCGAACTCGATGAGGGTGCGCGTAGAGCGAAGATGAACGCTTCGATGGTGCTGCCTTCGCACTTCGGCTCGACCGTGCGCACACGCGCATCCACCCGTGACCAACCCGGACCTGTGCGCCCTTGCACCACGGTGCAGCAAACTCGGCGCCGATCCGAAACAGCTGTGAAGAGGCGTAGGGTGGTGGAGATCAGTTATCCAGCTACTTTCATGTCCGATGAGGACGGGGGGCCGGTCGTTCGTCCTTCCAAAACGAAGCGCGGCCAACAATCCGTGCCCGTTCCCTGGTGGATCGCGCCAAGGTGGCGGCTCTATGGGCAATGAAAGGAGGAAAAGTAACTAACGTGGAACTCGCGAAGAGGCTCGGCGTCTGTGAAACGTCATTCGCCGGATGCTGGCCCGGATCATGCGACAAAGTCAGAGAAGATCCAGAGCGCCGCTGAAGACTCTGGGAAAGCGCTCTCTAGTGGTCGGCGGAATCCCTCTCCGGCCCGGCGGGCGCGTTCACCCGGCGCCTGTCGCCCGCTCCTTCGATGCGTCCAGCGCACATGCCAGCGACGCTCTGGCCAGGCGCAACTCTCGCTGCACCTTTTTGTCGGACAGCGACATCAGAGCGGCGATCTCCGCCACCTGCATACCGCCGAAAAACTGTAGTTCGAAAATGCGGGCCTGAGCCTCGTTCTGTTCCGCCAGTTCATCGAGCACCGCGCTTACCGCCAGGATGTCGCGCGGGTCCACTGCGGCCGCCTGCGCCACGCTATCGTCCAGCGTGACCCGGCGCGCTGCAAGGTCGCGCCCCCCGTGGACGGCTGAGGCTTTTCGCCTCGCAGCATCGATCAGCACGTGTCGCATCGCGCGGGTGACGGTGTACTTCAAATGCTTCGCTGATTCGATATTCAAGGCTTTGGCCCCGGCAAGCTTGATGTAGGCCTCATGCACCAGCGCCGTTGGATTCAACGTCGAGTTTTTATCGCCGCGCTTCAGACTGTGCGCCAGTCTTCTCAGCTCCTCATAAGCGGCGACAAACGCCTCGTCATAAACATATGTTTGATTCTCGGACTTCATTACTGCCTCTCCGGCGCGCCCCAAAATATCCGCCTCGAGTTGTCCGCGATCAGGCGTATTTTTCGAATTGTCTAGTGGACCTGGTTGGCTTGCCTCTCTGTTGCCAATATGACGAAGTATAGTATCACTCCGTCCTGGCGAACGTAAGGGTGGTGGCGATTCAGAACTGCTGCCGCCAAGGACAGGCGCCAATCAACTGCCATTGCTCGGGACGCCAGAAAAGATGTGGAGTTGACATGCACTTACAACGGGATCGCCGGTCGTCGTTTCTATTTCCGGTCGCAACAGCCGCGCTGTTCATCGCCGCTTCAACAGCTTCGCTTCAAGCGCAGCAGTTCACGCCTATTGGCGCGCTATCCTTTACAAAAGTTTTCAACGGCGCCAATCCGCTGCCGCAGACTGTGACCGTTACAAGTACCGGCACCGCCTTCAACTTCACTCGTGCGGTGTCCACCTCGAGCGGCGGGAGCTGGCTGTCGGTCGACAATGTAAGTTTCAACAACTGCAACATCTGTGCGACGCCACAGAACCTAACTGTCATTGTTAACGCGAATGCAACCCTGGCACCCGGCACGTACGCGGGACAGATCGTACTTACTTCGCAGAACGGTGCGATCACGACGACCATACCGGTATCCCTAACAGTTGTCGGTAGCGGCCAACCCGTGTTGGATGACCTTCCCGGTCACGTGAGTTTCTCACTACAGACGAATGGGTTGACACCGCCGCCTCAGCCCCTCGAACTCCGCAATCGCGGGACAGGCACTTTGAACTGGACAGTCACTTCGAGCACTGCGGACGGCGGCGCCTGGTTGGGCCTGTCGGCTACTTCCGGAGCGGCACCTTCGACGGTTCAGGTCAGCCTGGTGAAATCAAACCTCCCGGGACAAGGCCAAACGCCAGCGACCTTTACCGGTAAGCTCGTATTCCAATCGGCAACCGGAAGCATCACCGTTCCAGTCAGTGTCGTCGTCGCTGATAACGCCTTTCGGCAGCTGAATGCCATCAACTTTATTAAGCCGTTCAACGGCCCGAATCCGCTGCGGCAGGTGCTGGCCGTCGCAACCACCGACGCGCCCCTGCAATTCACAACCAGCGTGTCCACGGCCAATGGCGGCTCCTGGCTCTCCGTCGATAACCCCAGCTTCAACAACTGCAGTATCTGTTTTACCTCGCAGAACATCGAAGCCATCGTGAATGCCAGTCCGACTCTGGCGGTAGGGAGCTACACAGGCCAGATCGTTTTCACGTCACGCGACGGCACTCAATCGCTCACCGTTCCCGTAACGCTGACGGTGACGCCCGCGAATACGCCTGCATTCGATAACCTTCCAGGATTAGTCAGCTTCTCACTCGCAACGAATGGTCTGACGCCGCCGGACCAAGAAGTGGAGGTCAGAAGCGCCCCGCCCGAGCCTCTCAACTGGACTGTTACTGCTATCACTAGTGATGGAGGAAACTGGCTGAACGTCTCTCCTCCCAGCGGGCCCGCGCCATCAAGTGTTTCGGTAGCTCTGTCGGTGGCTAACCTGCCAAACGGCGGGATCCTACCCGGAACATTCGTGGGCGAGCTGATCTTCCGGTCTTCGGGCCAAACGGTCACGGTTCCAGTCAGCGCAACTGTCGCGGATACCGTTTTTCGACAAGTAAACGCATTGAATTTCACCAAGGCAGTCAACGGCGCGAATCCACTGCCGCAAACCATAACCGTTGCCACAACCGGTGCGCCGCTGCAATTCACCAGGGCGGTATCGACCGCGAACGGCGGATCGTGGCTCAGCGTCGATAATGCAAGCTTCAATAACTGCAGTATTTGTTCCACACCGCAGACTCTAAAAATCACCGTAAATGCGCCGCCGACGCTCGCCGCCGGCACCTACACCGGGCAGATTGTGATCACCGCACGCGACGGCGCCCAGGCCTTGACCGTTCCGGTCACACTGACTGTTGTTGACCAAACCGCCGGACCGCTATTCGATACGCTCCCCGGCCAAGTCAGTTTCTCGTTTCAGACCAACGGCGCAACTCCCCCCAGCCAGACGCTCGAGATTCGCAACGCCGGCGCCGGTTCGCTGAGTTGGTCGGTCGACATCAGCACCGCCGATGGCGGCAGCTGGCTGACAGCATCTCCCGCCGGCGGGACCGCGCGATCGCTGGTCACGGTTTCGATCATCAAGCAGAACCTCCCGGACCAAGGTATCTCCTCCGGGAACTTCGTGGGTGAGCTCGTGTTTCGCAGCGGCAACCAGAGGGTGACTGTGCCGGTGAGCGTAGTGGTGGGTGCCGCCGTATTCCGACAGGTGAACGCAATCAGTTTCGTAAAGCCGGTCAGCGGACCCGACCCGCTCGCGCAAACGTTGCCCATCCAGAGCACCGGGGACAATTTTCAGTTCACCTTCAGTGCTTCCACCTCTAGCGGAGGTGCCTGGCTGACTGTCGATAACGCCAGCTTCAACAACTGCAGCATCTGTTTTACGCCTACGATGCTTACCGCGCGCGTAAATGCCAGCGTCGTGCTGCCGGCCGGTAAATACACCGGCCAGATCGTGGCGATCTCGAGAGATGGCACCCAAACATTGACCGTTCCGGTAACTCTCACCGTCAACGACACTGCCAGCGGCCCAGCTTTCGACAATCTACCCGGACAGGTAAGTTTCTCGTTCGCCACAGGCACCGCCGCGCCTCCGGATCAAGAGATACGAATTCGCAACGTTGGAACCGGGACCTTGAATTGGACTTTGCAGGCCAGCACCTCCGATGCCGGCGACTGGCTCCACGTGTCCGGCGGGAGCGGTACTGCGCCTTCAACGGTCACCGTCTCCATCGTCAAGCAGAACCTCCCCAACCAGGGCCAGATTCCAGGGTCCTTCTCGGGTCAACTGGTGTTCCGTGGGGCCGGAGAGACCATCACCGTCCCTGTGACCGTTGTCGTCAGAGCGGATGTCTTCCGCCAAATCAACGCGCTGAGCTTCGTCAAACCGGTCGGCATCGGTGCCAATCCGCTTCCTCAAACCATCACCGTAGCGAGTACGGGGGCAGATTTCCAATTCACCTTCCATGTCTCCACCGCGAATGGCGGAAACTGGCTGAGCATCGATAACGCGAGCTTTGACAACTGCAGTATCTGCGCAACGCCGCTCACCCTGAGGGTCATCGTTGATGCACCCCCAACTATGATGCCGGGAACTTACACCGGCCAGATCGTCATCACATCGCGCGACGGCTCCCAGACACTGACCGTGCCCGTGACGTTAACCGTATTCAATCCAGCCACAGGACCCTCTTTCGATAACATCCCCGGGCAGATGAGTTTCTCACTCACGGTGGGCACCGGCAATCCAACGCCGCGCAGCATCGAGATTCGAAATGCCGGATCGGGTACCTTGAACTGGTCCGTCACGCAGAACACGGCCGACAGCGGTTCATGGCTCACCGTCGCTCCCGCAAGCGGTAGCGGCCCCGGAACGGTCAGCATCGGCGTCATTGCCAACGCGCTTCCGAATCACGCGCTCACCCCGGAGGTATTCACCGGCGAAGTTGTCTTCCATTCCGCAGAGGGCGATGTCTCCGTGCCCGTCAGTGTGCATGTCGAGCCGAATGTCTTCGTGCAACGGCCGGCTATGCATTTCTCGGCCCTCACCCCGGGCGCTGATCCACCCGCGCAGACTTTGGACATCACGAGCACCGGTGCTAACTTCCAATTCACGGTGGCCGCAAAGACCGGCGCCGGCGGCAACTGGCTATCGGTTTCGACCCCCTCGAACTGTTCCATCTGCAGCACGCCCACAGCGATCACCGTGCACGTCAGTACTGCTGGCCTGGCACTCGGGGCCTACACTGGGCAGATCGTCGTCACGGCACGAAACTCCGGTCAGGCCATGACGGTCCCGGTGATCCTCAATATTGGAACGCCCACGGCAATGATCGTCTCGGTAAACCCGAACACGGGCCGGGCCGGGCAGACGCTGACCAATGTTGTAATCGCCGGCCAGAACACGCATTTCGCGCAGGGCACAACGATCGCGAGCTTCGGGGCCGGAACCACGGTCAATAGCCTGACCGTGACCAGCGCCACGAGCGCGACGGCGAACATCACCATCGCGGCCGGAGCCGCAGCCGGCGCACGCATCGTCACCCTCACCACCGGGGCCGAGGTCGTGAGGCTCATCGGCGGTTTTACCATCACCCGTCCTCCGGCGATCGTCTCGGTAAACCCCGACACCGGCCGAGCCGGTCAGACACTGAACGTCGCCGTCACCGGCCAGAACACGCATTTCGCGCAGGGCACAACGATCGCGAGCTTCGGGGCCGGAACCACGGTCAATAGCCTGACCGTGACCAGCGCCACGAGCGCGACGGCGAACATCACGATCGCGGCCGGAGCCGCAGCCGGCGCACGCATCGTCACCCTCACCACCGGGGCCGAGGTCGTGAGGCTCATCGGCGGTTTTACCATCACCCGTCCTCCGGCGATCGTCTCGGTAAACCCCGACACCGGCCGAGCCGGTCAGACACTGAACGTCGCCGTCACCGGCCAGAACACGCATTTCGCGCAGGGCACAACGATCGCGAGCTTCGGGGCCGGAACCACGGTCAATAGTCTGACCGTCACAAACGCCACGAGCGCGACGGCGAACATCACGATCGCGGCCGGAGCCGCAGCCGGCGCACGCATCGTCACCCTCACCACCGGGGCCGAGGTCGTGAGGCTCATCGGCGGTTTTACCATCACCCGTCCTCCGGCGATCGTCTCGGTAAACCCCGACACCGGCCGAGCCGGTCAGACACTGAACGTCGCCGTCACCGGCCAGAACACTCACTTCGCGCAGGGCACAACGATCGCGAGCTTCGGGGCCGGAACCACGGTCAATAGTCTGACCGTCACAAACGCCACGAGCGCGACGGCGAACATCACGATCGCGGCCGGAGCCGCAGCCGGCGCACGCATCGTCACCCTCACCACCGGGTCTGAGGTCGTGAGGCTCACCGGCGGTTTCACCATCACCCGTCCGCCGGCGATCGTCTCGGTAAACCCCAACACCGGACAGGCCGGTCAGACACTAGCGAGCGTAACCGTTACCGGCCAGAACACGCACTTCGTCCAAGGCACCACCACCGCGAGTTTCGGGGCGGGAATCACAGTCAATAGCCTGATCGTGAGCAGTGCCACGAGCGCCACCGCGAATATTACCATCCGGGCCGGGGCTGCGGCCGGCGCACGCAACGTCACCCTTACGACCGGCTCCGAAGTCGTGAGGCTCACCGGCGGCTTCAGCATCGTCACGCCGCTCGACGTCGTGTCTTTCAACGTGATCTACGGGAGCCAGGCCTTCGAGGTGACCGCTCCCGGAGTAACGCGACTTCGCCTGTCGTGGCAAATCGCCGGCATGCGCGTCGTGTTCTCGCCACCCGTAGCACATGGGAATGCGGACAACCCCGGCGGTGTCACTTCGGCAGCATTGACCGGCGTCGGAGCGAATACGCTGACCTGAACCTTCGCACCGGCCGCGCAGCCGTCCATCTTCGCAAGCCTCGCCGGAAGTGGCCCCAACGTCCTGACAGACGCCTCCGGAACCCCGCTCCGCGCGGGTGCGGGATACTCGCGCTGGCTCAACATCCTGTTCGGGGATTTCAATGGCGAGGCGTGGTGAGCGCGGACGACTCGGTTGGAATTCGAAACGCCGCCGCAGCCCGTCTAACCCGTTCGCCAACGTGAATGGGGACGGCACTGTCGGCAACACAGACGTGCAACTGGCAAGAGCGAGAATCGGAAACTCGCCGTCATTAAACGAAAAATCATAACCAGATTGGAAGGCTGAGTGACAGCCAACTCGAGTTCCTACCGAGCGCACCGCGTGTTCAGCGCGGGGCTAGTTTGCCGGCACGATCCTTTTCCTGACGGGCGCGGCCCCCCTTCGCGCATCTCCGATCGGCTTCGTTCAGCCTGCCACCGCCGCCCTGCGTTCCGGCGGCAACGTATTCGACCTCGAGTTGATGAACACCGGACCTGCCGGCAGGACAATCGGCGGGTTTATCCCCAGCGGCGCCATACATCTTCGCGGGCCATTCGTTCTTCGGTCCGGACCTGACGGGCCACGGCGGTCAATCCTGAACGCCTCGGAAGACTTTCGACACGCCGTTGTCCGGCGCGACGGTCATGGCCGGATCACTGTCGGGTTCGGGCAAATCTTCTTCCAGCGTGTCTCCCTCGGCGCCGCAGCCCGGAGCGCACCCGGTGACGCTCGGGGCTTTCGCGTTCACCGGGCTTGGCGGACGCCACCGGAAACGACCTCACGATTGACACCTTGTCTCCCGGAGTAATCACAATTCAAGGCACGTACCGGAGCCGCCCACCGTGGCCACGCTACTGGCCGGAGTCACGCTACTGTTTGGGCGGGGCGGCGAGGCGCCGACGCCGTCACACGGCACACAAGCTGCGCTGTCCGCTTTTTTCATCCAGTTCGCAAACGCCCTTGCGGAGATCGACGGTGCCGAGCGAAGGCATCAATTTGCCGCTCTGCCTGCTACTTCTGTGCGTCTGGTAATTCGATGCGCTCGAAAGTCCGGCTCTGACCGCCGATGCGGCTGTACCTTTCGGCGCGCTGCGGAACTCGTACTCGGAGCGATCATTTGTTCCCGGATTTCGTTCGTCCATCATTTGCCGGCAACTCGCGCGAGAATAGGCATACAGGAGTGTGATTTCAAGCGATATGCGTGTTCTAGCAATAGGGTTGCTCATCACGTGGGCCGCTGCCGGACAAAGCTCCACGTCGTCCGAATGGCAGGATCTGCCGCTCGTGCGGGACGGCAAAATCGATCCTGCATGGAAACAGGTCGATTGGGGAGGCCTCGTCGTCGATCAGGGCGCCTTACGCACACAACCCGACCCGCGCGGAATGGGGCTGCTCGTCTACACGAAGGCGGCATTCGGCGATTGCCAGATTCGAATTGTCTACCGAAGCGAGAAACCGCACTCGAACTCGGGCGTTTTTATCCGTATGGACAGCGGCATTCTGAGCAGGGTCGGCGAGAGAACCCGCGGAGTCGAGCGCGAGAAAGACGGGCAACTCTCACCGGAGATGGTCGACAGAATGAAAGAGTCGTCGGAGAAACAGGTGGGCGCCTGGTACGCGGTCCATCACGGGTTCGAGGTGCAGATCGAGGATGCGGGCGATCCAGGGCATCGCACGGGTGCGATTTATTCGCTCGCTGAAGCCGCCGAATTGCCGGCGAAGCCCAATTCTGAGTGGCGAACCATGACCATCACCCTCGACGGTGATCGCGTCACGGTCGATGTCGACGGAAAAACCGTTACGAAGTTCGATTCAGCAGCAGCTGATCTGCCGCCACGCAGGACGTGGAGCGAGCCCATCCGTGAAATCAAGCGCCCCACCCAAGGATATATTGGTTTGCAGAATCACGATCCCGGCGACATCGTCTGGTTCAAGGAGGTGGCAGTCCGCAGCCTGCCGCATAGAACGCACTGAACCGGGCAGTGAACCTCAGCTTTTCGGCAGTGGTTTCCGACTCCCCGCGGTCGGTGTTAGCGGCGCGAAGCACCGGAACAACCGGCCTGATCTTCTTCACTGGAGCGTCTCGCATAAACAAGTCAGCGACCCTTTCCTTCAGCAGCTTCATTTTCGAAATATTACGGGTCCGGTTTCGCTCTCGTCTTCGTATGGAACGTGAGCACTTCCGGTCCTGTGCGCGTTCGAAATTGGCGAGGGGGGCCGGTTCGTCTGCCATTTCCCGGCAAAAGGGTTGGTGCCATCCGTGGTTTGCTCGGCGGCAGCGCTCGGTATCCCGACGACCGCCCTCGCGTGAGCGCGGGGGGACGTGTGTGCACGATGCCGCACATGTTGGTTAGATGGCCGGGGGATCACGCCGGGGCGATCGCCCGCGCGAGATCCAGCATCCATCCGCCGTTCCACTCGTCGCGCGGTTCTGCGGCAGCGCGGGCGAACGACCACAACCGAACCTGGCGACGATCCACCTGAAGCAGGTCCGCAAAACGTTTGATCGTCTCCTCCGGATCTGCGAGCAGGCGCTGCTCGCAGTTCAGAAGGTGTTGAGTCGCGTCGTAAGCGGGATCGCCGATGAATGGTTTGGGATCGATGACCAACCATGGTTCGCGTTGTGCGCGAAGAACGTTGCCGGCGTGCAGGTCGGTCGCCAGCAGCACATCGGCTGCACGAGGTTTCGACAACTCGTCGAAGAGACGCAGGCCTTCCGAGACCAGGCCGGAATCGGGCCAGGATTCCGTCCGCGCCATCGTCTCTGCGCTCCAATGGGCGAGCATTTCGGCGAGGTGCCGAAAGCGATAAAAACCGGATGGGCGGCGCCACAACCGCCGCAGAAGCCGGGCAATCACCACGTCCTGTTCCGGTTCAGGCTCGGAGCGAAGAGCGATACCGGGTTCGCAGTATTCGATCAACATGGCGCCGGCGCCACAATCGGATTCGAGGAGTTTCACCGTTGGATCGCCGTCCCAAAACCGGAGTCCGTCGACTTCCTGCGCGCTCTCCATATGCGGCATGCCGATCTTTAATACCGCGGTCCGGCCGTCCGAAAGCGACACCGGCGCGACCCATGAACAGGTACCGTCGTCTCCCTCGAAGGGAGCGCCCAGCGAGAGTGACCACTCGGTCTCGAGCCGTCGAAGTGCAACTGGCAGCCGTCCCAGCCAGTTCTCCCGGTCCGCACTCCCTTTGCATGCCGCGACGAGCCGCCCCGGGACAATCAGAGCCATACCTCATCATCGGCTGCGTCGCCGCGTTTTTCAGCGGCCGGTCATCCGTTCGATGTGTTCGGGATATCGGGCGCCCTGAACGTTGATCTGCGTCGCGGCTTCATCGATCTCGCTGAGGTCGGCGGCTGTGAGTTCAATCGCCGCTGCTCCGACATTCTCTTCGAGCCGCGTCAGCTTCGTCGTGCCGGGAATCGGAACGATCCACGGCTTCTGCGCGAGCAGCCACGCGAGTGCGATCTGGGCGGGCGTTGCGCCCTT
Source organism: uncultured Acidobacteriota bacterium (assembly GCA_963720745.1). Lineage (GTDB taxonomy): Bacteria > Acidobacteriota > Terriglobia > Bryobacterales > Bryobacteraceae > TMP-7. The sequence goes on along the minus strand of CAVRGO010000001.1, from coordinate 683,308 downwards.
TCGCTCTGCCACGCTCCCCAGCAGACTCACCAGCGCCTGGTTCGCTTTCATCGCCTCAGGCGTAAAACGCGGCAGGATGTTGCGGAAGTCGGAGCTGTCGAACGACGTCTTTTCGTTGATCTTGCCTGTGAGGAATCCCTTGCCGAGCGGGCTGTATGGCACGAAGCCGATCCCGAGTTCTTCGAGCGCCGGCAAAACCTCCTTCTCCGGGCCGCGGGTCCATAGCGAATATTCGCTTTGCACCGCCGTTACCGGCTGCACCGAGTGTGCGCGGCGAATGGTCTGTGCTGCCGCTTCGGAAAGGCCGAAGTGCTTCACCTTGCCTTCGCGAACCAGGTCTTTTACCGCGCCTGCGACGTCTTCGATCGGCACTTCGGGGTCGACGCGATGCTGATAGAACAGATCGAGTGCATCCACTTTGAGCCGTTTCAGCGAGGCCTCCGCGACTTCTTTGATGTGCTCCGGCCGACTATCGAGGCCGATCCACCGCGGTCCACCATTGGGGTCGAGTTTAAATCCGAACTTCGTCGCAATCGCCACTTGCCCCCGGAAGGGAGCCAGGGCTTCTCCTACGAGTTCTTCATTTTCGAACGGCCCATAGACTTCCGCGGTATCGAAGAAGGTGACGCCGCGTTCCACGGCTGCCCGTATCACCGCAATCATCTCCTGTTTTTCCGCGGCCGGACCGTAGCCGAAGCTCATTCCCATACAGCCGAGCCCAAGAGCCGACACTTCCAGGTTGCCCTTACCGAGTTTCCGCTTCTGCATATTCCTCCTTCACGAGTGTGCCTCTACACGTTCAGATTAGAAAGATCCGTGGTCACCGCGGTATCCAGATCCTGCCGATTTCTTGCCTGTTTCTGCCGAGGCAGGACCGAGCCTGGCGCTCTGATCTGGACGTCACTTTGAACATCGCGCTACCGCCTTCGGCTCCGGATCGTGTATCATTTCACCCATACTCCCGTAGGGGTTCCAAGGACATCTAACATGACAAGGGGATTATTCCAAAAACTGGCGCTGCTTGCGTGTTTTCTTCAAGTGGGCGCCGTCGCTCAGCTGGCCACAACCACATCGCTGGTCGGCAACGTGACCGATTCCACTGGTAGGGCCGTTCAGAATGCGAAAGTCACTGCGGTGGAAACACGCACTCTCGCAACTCTGTCAACATCCACAAACGACAGGGGATATTATTCCTTCGAGTTCATCCCGGTGGGCGAATACAGCGTCACCGTCGAACAATCCGGGTTTCAGAAGATCACGAAAACCGGCATTCAGGTCAGCAACAATCAGAGCGTCCGTACGGACTTCGCCCTGGAGGTCGGCCAGCTTGCGCAATCGGTAACGGTTCAAGCCGAGGCGCTCGCAATAAAAACAGACGACGCCACGCTCTCCGAAGTCCTCGGCACGCGAGCGGTAAGCGAGTTACCTTTGAACGGTCGCGATCCGATGATGCTCGCCATAACCACACCCGGAGTGCTCCTGGGCACCAAGTCGAGCATGACCGGTATTCCGCCTGGCAACGATTTCGTTGGCGCAGGCACCCGCGAAATTCAGAACAGCATGTCACTGGACGGGATCAGCATCATGAATAATCTGATCACCACCACGCCTACCCGGCCCATGGTGGAGACCGTTCAGGAAGTCGAAGTTCAGACGGGGACATACTCCGCCCAGTACGGCGCCTATATGGGCGTTCACATCAACATGGTGACCAAGGGCGGCACCAACAGGTTGCACGGCAACGTCGTTGAGTTTCTACGCAACGATAAGCTCGACGCCCGCAACTTCTTCACGCTTCCGACGGCGGCTAACCCTACCGCCAAAAAGCCTCCGCTCCGGCAGAACCAGTTCGGCTTCGAACTCGACGGTCCGGTCGTGATTCCGAAGCTCTACAACGGGCAGGACAAGACGTTCTTCATGGCCTCGTACGAAGGCCTGCGCAATACGCAGCAGTCGAGCTCACTTTCGACCGAGATGCCGGCCGCGTTCTTCAACGGCGACTTCTCCTCAGTTCCGGCGTCGAGCATCACGGGCGGCGTGCTGAAGGATCCGTTCAACGGGGGCTCGCCATTCCCGGGCAACATCATCCCGGCGAACCGGATCTCGCCGATCGCGAAATCTCTCCAGCAGTACTATCCGGCGCCTACGTCTCCGGGTCTTGCCAGTAACTTCTTGGTGCCCGTGCCGAGTAGGGCGCGCTACAACCAGACGCTGAACCGGCTCGACCAGAACATCGGGAACAATGTGCGGCTGTATGTGCGCGCGCACTGGCAGGAGTGGAACTCGTTCGGCGGCAGCGCGGTTCCGGTGAACTCGACCACGGTGCCGACCGAGACGCGCAACTACACGATCGGCTACACCCACACGTTCACTCCAACGCTGGTCAACGACTTTCGCGTCGGGCGCAACTTCTTCAAGTCGGACGCACTGAACTACTTCGCGGTCAGCGGTCTGAACACAGCGGGTAGTGATCTTGGAATTTCGGGTTTCACGGGCGACGTGGCGTATGGCAACCCCGGCATTCCGGATTTCAACATCACCGGATTTAACGGCTTCGGCAACGGCGGCACGAACTGGTATCAGAACGACAGCACGCACCAAATTTCCGAGCAACTCAGTTGGGACAAGGGCTCGCACAACATCATGGCCGGCTTCGAGTTCCGCCGCTTGGCGACCGGGCGCGCCGCGGTGAACAGCCCGCGCGGCACTTTCACCTTCAACGGCACGCAGAGCGGCTACGCTCCGGCCGACTTCATTCTCGGCGCCCCGGTCAGCTTCGGCACTCCGGGACCTGAAATCCGCGGCCGCGTTGCGGCCTGGCGCGATGGATTCTTCGTTCTCGATAAATGGCAAGTGAGTCGCAAGCTGACCCTCAATTATGGTCTCCGCTACGAACTGCCCACGGTCCCCTACACCATCAACGGCAACGCGAGTTTTCTCAACGAGGATCAAACGAAGTTGATTGTCGCGCAGCCCGGCACCGGATTCATCAAGCCTCAGCACAAGAACTGGGCGCCCCGTCTCGGCTTCGCCTACCGCATCAACGAGAGGACCACGTTCCGCGGCGGCGCCGGCATCTACTACAACCCGAACCAGACCAACAGCTACACGTTCCTTAACACCAATCCGCCGTTTAGCACCGTCCTGAGTTGCAGTTGGTCAAGCGGATTGCCGACCATCAGCGTGTCGAATCCGTTCGGCGTTGCGGGCGCTTGCCCGACGCCGAACACCGGAATCATCACGGGCCTGGTCGTCACGCCTCCGTTCGATCAGGCGACGCCACGCATGAACCAGTGGAGCGCGAGCATCGACCGCCAGTTATGGAAGGGCGGAGGATTGGAACTCCAGTATCTCGGGTCACACTCGTATCATCTGGACCGGAGCTACTACAACAACACTCCACTTCCCGGACCGGGACCGGTGAACAGCCGACGTCCGAACAAGAACTTCGGCGGGCCGATCCGGACCATCAACAACGACCTGATCTCGAACTACGAGAGCCTGAGCGCGATCTTCCGCCAGCGGTTGACGAAGGGATTCTCGGGCCAGTTCAGTTACACCTGGGCGCATGCTCTCGACGTCAACACCGACTCGAACGGCGGCGGTACACCGATGAACCCCTACTGGTGGAGATCGGACTACGGCAACTCTAATTGGGACATTCGGCACCGCGTCGTCGCGACGTTCGTCTATGACATCCCGTTCTTCTCTGGAGCGAACGCTATCGTCAAAGGCGTATTCGCCAACTGGCAGGCGAACGGGATCATCACGATCCGAGGTGGGCTGCCCTTCAGCGTGACGAGCGGCACCGACACGGCGAACACCGCGTCGAGCGGCACCTACCGCCCGAATATCGTGAAGCCCCCGACGTGGGACTGCGGGCGCGGTCACCTCGTCGGCTGCATCGACGCGTCGGCTTTTACCATCGCGAATCTGTACCCGGCGAACCCGAGCAACTACGCGTATGGCAATGCCGGACGCAACATCCTGCGCGGGCCTGGCGCAGAGACCGTGAACTTCTCAATCGCGAAGAACTTCCCGATCGGTGAGCGAGTGCGCTTCCAGTTCCGGATTGAGACGTTCAACCTCTTCAACCACGCGAACTTCGCAAATCCATCGGCCACGATCAACACGTCGTCATTCGGCAACATTACTGGGTTGGCGAATGGCGAGAACAATCGCCAGATCCAGTTGGGAGCTAAAATCTCCTTTTAGTCTGGCTTCGTCCGCGCGAGCTTCAGCGCATGTGATGTGAGCTTAGCTCGCGCGGAGATTCAATCTCGGCACAAGAAGTGATTATGCCTTTCCGTCTTTCTCCACTTCTCTTTCTCACGTTTGCGCTCACCGCCCAACCGCGCTACGACATACTCCTCAAGGGCGGACACGTCATCGATCCCAAGAACAAATTGAACGCTCCGCTCGACGTCGCCATAGCGGGAGGGAAGATCGCGCGGGTTGCCGTCAACATTCCTGCCTCGGACGCCGCCAAGACCGTCGATGTCGCGGGACTTTACGTCACGCCCGGCCTCATCGATATCCACGTCCACGTTTATCTGTGGCGCGAAGCGGGCGGCGAGGCCGTTCAGCCCGACGCCTTTTCGTTCCGCTCCGGCGTAACGACGATGGTGGACGCCGGATCCTCGGGCGCCCGCACTTTCGATGATTTTCGCGATCGCATCATCCGTCACGCGAAAACGCGCGTGCTCGCGTTCCTGAACATCGCCTCCGCAGGGATGGGCACAGGACACGAAGATGACATCGAGGGGTTGGATGCCGCGGCGGCCGCCCGGGTGGCGAAAGCCAATCCCGGCATCATCGTCGGATTCAAGAGCGCCCACTATGCCGGTCCAGCCTGGGAGTCTATCGACGCCGCGGTAAAAGCGGGTGAGATGACCGGCCTGCCGGTGATGGTGGACTTCGGCCGGATCAATGCGGTCCGGAACATCAATGCGCTCTTCCTCGACAAACTGCGCCCGGGCGATATCTACACGCACTGTTACTCAGGCCACCGCCAGGAGTTATTGGAAAACGGGAAGCTCAACCCAGCGATGGCGGCCGGCAGAAAACGAGGCATCATTTTCGACCTGGGCCACGGTGCCGGAAGCTTCTATTGGTATGTCGCGGTTCCCGCGTACGCCGAGCGATTCTATCCCGATTCGGTCTCCACCGATCTCCACATCAACAGCATGAATGCCGGCATGAAGGATTTCACGAACACGATGTCGAAGCTGTTGAACCTGGGATCATCGCTTCCCGACGTTGTAAAGATGTCGACCTGGAACCCTGCAAAGGAAATCAAACACCCGACGCTGGGGAATCTGGACGTCGGGTCCGAGGCCGACATCGCTGTGCTTCGCCTCGATCGCAGTTCGTTTGGTTTCGTGGATTCGGCGGGCGCACGGAAGGCAGGAAACCAGTTGCTCACCTGTGAGCTGACTCTACGCGCCGGAAAGGTAATGTGGGACCTGAACGGCCGCGCGTCGCTCGATTGGAAGAAGTTCCCATACGAGAAACAGACTTGGATGCACAAGTAACGGTCAGTTGCGCCTGCCCTCCAGTGCGGCAAGGATGTTCGCGTCTGCGCGAACCTTCCGATCCTCGAGCCACTCAGGCTCGACTTTTGCGCCCGCTGCGACAAGCAGTGCGACAATCTCACAATGATGTCCTCTGTCGCCGGGCGATGAATCGAACCGCCCATGCAGAGCCCATCCCAAAGGCGGAGAGTTGTAGCGGGTGTCCTTCAGATTTACGTCGGCACCACCCTCGATCAGCCGCGCAACCAACCGTTGGAGTCCCATGGTCGCCGCCCAATGCAGCGCGGTTTCGTCGAAAACGCCTTTCGCGTCCGGCTTCGCACCTGCATCCAGAAGCCGCAGGCCGACCTCTTCGGCTCCGAGACTCGCGGCTCCGATGAGCGGAGTCTCCCCGTTTGGGGCCTGATGATTGCAGTCCGCCCCTGCCGCCAGTAGCGCTTCAACAATGGGCATCTCTTTCCCGCGTGCCAGCGTACCGTCGAACAACATATCCGAAACGTAGTGCAACGGATGGGTACGGATCTCGCAGCGCTTGCCCCATTCGATCAGTTCGTTCGCTCGACCCGGATCTTCGTCGAGCAAACGTTGTACCCCATCGGCGTCACCGGCTTCGATCGCTCGTTTCATGTCCATCGTCCCAGTTTGGCGCATCCGGGCGAACGGCCGTTCGGGGGGCAGGCTTACGGCGTCGTGACAGCCGCGCGATACGAGCAATAGCTGGTATTGCTGGCCGCACAGGCGGCTTGATTGATGATGTATAGCGACGTCTGGACCGAATGGTTCCCGGTGCTATCTCGAACCGGCACCGAGAAACAGGTGAACGAGTTGTCGTACGGGGTGAGATTGTTGCATGTTGGATAATTGATCCCGCCGACCAAACTCCCCGAATGGTAGGCGCCCGCGATGCTCGGATCGGGGGAGGGTACCTGGGTGAGTTCATCGATGACAACCCCGCTGAGGTTCCACGTGACTGCTACCCAGGTGGAGTAGGTCGTCGTGCGATAGCCGCCCCTTCCGGAACCGCCGCAACGGGTGCTCGCATATACATATCCGGTGACGTTGCCATTGACATCGAAGCTCTATCCGATAATCTGCTGGTGAATGCCTCCGCAACTGTGCCCGAGACGCGCAAAGGCGTCCGAAATAGGTTGGAGCGGAACCGTCGCGGCACCGGCCACGGCGCCTGTGAGGACTATTAAACTCGCCGTGATCGAGATTCTCTGAAACATGGACAGTTTCCTTTTGAGCGAGTGCTCTCAACTAAGGGCTCCCAACCGGCGGGTTCGATATAGTGAAACGACAGGAAATTGCCGATTCCTCACAGCGAATCTGTTCGGCCGCCCAGGGGCATCGGGCCGAAACTCGAGATCCGATTCTCCATGCCGTACCATGTGGCACCCCAGGTCAACCAGACGGAATTCAACACCCAAGCCGGAATCTGCTCCGCTTGACCATCGTTCAGGACCTCGAGCCATTTGGCAACCGGCGTTTGGAGCGGCATCAAGTAACGAAGGAATGTTATATGCGCAGAGCGTGGCAGGTATCGAGAATCCACTCGCACACCGTGATTAGCAAGATACTCTCGAAGCGCCGCACGGAGTTGCTGCAGCCGCTCATCGCTGGGCAGAAAATTCATCGCCACGGCCCTGCGATCGGAGATGATGGCGAACGGATCGAGCGCGGCCGGACACTCTCGCTCCAGAAATTGCGGCGTGAGAGACTGGGCCGCGTGCGCAATGGTTGCAGCATCCTGTTCGCTCCGGCTGTGACAAATCTCGATCAACGTGAGATGCAAATCCTCGGGAGGGTAGTAGTATTGCCCAGGTTCGAGTTCCCGGAGCCGCTGCTGAATCGCCGTTATCGGCTCGACGATCTCCTGTGCCGGACGGCAGACGAGATTCACACCGAACCTGAGATCCGACCTGCTTTCCGCCAGTTCCTTTACCAGCAGTTCATCGATAACGACGCCCGCCGAGCGCAAATCACGTTCACCTCGTCTCTGGTACTCCTCGATACCCCGCCGAAATAATTCCCGGTCCCCTTCCTGCACGCACTGATCGTAGCCCAAAGTTCACGGTGATAGACTGTCGCTTCGCCATGAAACGGAATCTCGCTGTGCTGTTCCTGTTGGCGATCTCGTGGGCCGCCGCCGCGCCGGACCCGCGCTTCGCACAGGCTCATTCGAACGGGCGCGTCTTCGACGAAGTGCTTCAATCGATGCGACGACTGCTCGACGCGTGGCTGTTACACGCCGACTCGAAAACGCTGCTCCTGCCCGATCGCATCCCCGGGCCGCCGCAAGGCTTGAAGCCGGGCGATACAAGCCGTCTCTACACGCCCCATAACTCCGGCGCCGATCTCTACCCGTACCTCGTCCTCACCGCCTGCCTCACCGATCCCGGACTCTACCGCGGCCGAATGCTGGACATGCTGCGAAACGAAATACAATACACCACGGTCCAGGAATCCATTCCCGCCAACCTCGAAATGTCCACTGGACAATTGGGACCGCCGAGCCTGTTCGGAGCGGGCGAGTACTCCAAAGATGGTCTGCTCGCCATCACGGAGTACCTGGGCCGCACGCCATGGTTCTACCGAATGGTCGAGATGACCGCCGATGCCATGAATCGCGCTCCGGTCCCATCGCGATTTGGACCGCTTCCCGCCTCGGATGCGGAACTGAACGGCGATTTTCTGCAAACGCTCGTGCGTCTCGAAACGATGACCGGCGATCGCCGGTTCGTCGAATGGGCCCGCCGAATCGCCGATGCGTACATCGACGAAGTGCTTCCGGGAACCCACGGCGTCCCGGGCGGCAAATGGGATTTCACCGCCCACACCGGCGACGGACGCCTCCGCCTGCGCGATCACGGCAACGAAACGGTAGTGGGGTTGGTGCTCCAGTTTGCGCTCGAAAACTACTGGCAGACGCCGCGCGCCGCGAAGTGGCGCCCGGTGCTCGCACGCATGCTCGACCGGATTCTCGAATCGGCAAACCCGGATGGCATGCTCTACAACGAAGTGGACGCTGCTTCCCTGAGGCCCGTGCAAGACGGACTTTCGGACAATTGGGGCTACGTCTACGGGGCCGTGTACACGTTCTATCAAGCCACCGGGGAAGAGAAGTACCGGGCCGCCGTCCGTCGCGTTCTCCGAAACCTCCCCAAATACCGGAACTACATCTGGGAGGCTCGTGCCGGCAATCCGGAGATGCCGCTGGGGTCCTTCGATGGCTATGCCGATTCCATCGAGAGCGCGCTGTACCTGGTGAATCGCGAGCCCGTTCCCGAAGCGCTCGATTGGATCGACTCCGAAATGAAGGTGATGATGGCCATGCAAAAGCCGAACGGCCACATCGAGAACTGGTACGGAGAAGGCAACTATAACCGTACCGCGATGCTCTACGCGCTGATGAAGAGCCAGGGCGTCCGAGTTGAGAATTGGGAGCCCGGCGTGCGAATCGGCGCCACTCGCGACGGCGATCGCCTGTATCTCACTCTCGATGCAGTGCGGCCGCATCGCGTCCTCTTCGACCGCGCCCGGCACCGCCGTCTCTTGAACTTCGATAAAAACTACGTCCGCCTCAATGAGTTCCCCGAGTGGTACACGGTCGACGAGAATACGCTCTATCGTTTGCACTTCGGCAACTCGCCGGAACAGATCCACCTCGGCTCCGAACTCATCCAGGGAATCGACATGGCTGCTGCCGAGTGGATTATCGAGCCTGTCGGACGGGCGCCTTACGCGCGCTAAACGATATACTCAGGATTCACAATAATGAACCCGAACCCCGCTCTTGGTGTGGTCTTTCACTGGTTGGGAGGACTCGCATCCGGCAGCTTCTACGTGCCGTATCGATTCGTCAAGCTTTGGGCCTGGGAAACCTACTGGCTGGTCGGGGGATTCTTCAGTTGGATTATCGTGCCCTGGTTGTTGGGCTCGTTCATGACCCGCGATCTCCTGCCCGTACTGCACGAGGCGCCCGGTTCCGCGCTCTTCTGGTCCTACTTTTTTGGAGTGCTCTGGGGATTGGGAGGGCTGACGTTCGGCCTCACCATGCGTTACCTCGGAATGTCGCTCGGCATGGCTGTCGCACTCGGCTACTGCGCGGCTTTCGGCACCCTGATGCCGCCGATCTTCCGCGGCACATTCGTTAACGAGGTACTCGGAACGCAGTCCGGAATCGTGATCCTGATCGGCGTGGGCGTCTGTCTCGCCGGAATCGCGGTGGCCGGCATGGCGGGGATCTCTAAAGAACGCGAACTGCCGGAGGAACAAAAGCGCGCTGTTATCAAGGAGTTCGATCTCAAGAAGGGGCTGCTCGTCGGCACCTTCTCCGGTATCATGAGCGCCTGTTTTTCCTATGGCTTAGCAGCAGGCGACCCAATTAAGGAAATCACGCTGCGGCACGGCACTCCTGTGCTCTGGCAAGGACTCCCGGTGCTGGTGGTTGTCCTACTCGGAGGCTTCACCACCAATTTCGTCTGGTGCGCCATTCTGAACCTCAAGAACCGGACCTGGCACGAGTATTTCACCGCCGAAGTCCGCGATCCGATCCCCGAGCGCAAGGACGAACCGATTCTGGAAACTGCCATCGACGCTCCGGGTGAAGAAATGGCCGAGCGCCTACCCTGGCGCAAAAAGCAGCCGGTCAAGGCTCCGATGGTTTGGAACTATTTTTTCAGTGCGCTGGCCGGTGCCACATGGTATATGCAGTTCTTTTTCTATACGATGGGCGAAACCCAGATGGGCCCCTACAAGTTCTCCAGTTGGACCCTGCACATGGCCAGCATCATTATCTTCAGCACGCTGTGGGGAATCGCTTTACGCGAGTGGAAGGGCGTGGGCTCACGCACCGTCGCGTTGGTGGTGTTGAGCTTAGCCGTGCTCATCGGCTCCACTGTCGTCGTTGGCTATGGAAACTATCTGGCAACTTCCACAGTCAATTCGACGGCAGAGAACCCGTAAATGGAACGCTTCTAAGAACCTGTCCGCCGCTTCCGCTACGACAGCACCCTTGCGGATGAAGCGATCCGGCTACAGAGGAAGTACGCAGTGCGCAACCGCTCAAAACTGGTGTCGTCCGCACCGCCACACGCTCGCAAAGCAGTCGCGACCACCTGGACGGCTTCGGACGTTAAATGTTCGAGACCTTCCTCAAATTCGGATAACGTGATCTCCCGGTCGTCCAGAGCGGAGACGAGGGCACAAGCAAGCTGAACCTCAGTCTCACCGTTTCTCAGCACAGTCCTATTCTATCAACCCGCTCGGGAGATGTGGGATTAGTCGAGATTCGGGTCTGATTTAGGGCTGACGTGCAGGTTAAGCTTCGCCACGGCGCCGGCGGATGAGCCAGGGCTCAAACGGACCTGGATTCTCGAGAATTTCGTGCTCGAGTTCCTGAAAGTGACTCTCCAGGACAGTCCGCTCGATGGCGGCGCCGAGAGTCTCGTCTTGGGTCTGCGTGCGTTTCCGCTCGATGAGGTCCAGGATCGCTTCGCAGAGTTCTAACCGGTCTGCCGTGGTGCTCATAACCTGTCCTCCTACCAAATTGGACGGAAAACATCGATTGAAGTTCCGACAACTTAGTTAACGTTTGTGAATGAAGGACCGGAACAGGCCGGTGGCTCTGAGGGTCTTCACCCGCGTGTAACGGGACGAAACTGATAACGTACCTGCTCGATCGGTACGCCGACTACCTCGATGCGCTTCAAGTCGCGTGTGCCGACGCCGAGTTCTTCGGCCAGATGCAGCGTATTGTCGCAGCGCTCGAAAGGAGTCTGGCCGCGGTCCGCCATCGGATCGAAGCCCATTACCCCCATGGATACCGCGTCGGTGGTGACTGCATTCGTGCCCGCGATCAGTACGCCCGGTTTGATGTATTTGGCGCCGCGGATCCACGGGCCTTCGCCGTGATCGATGGTTTCGATCCCGTCGATAATCCCGAGGTGAATCGGCCGCGCCGCCGCGATATCGGCCACGACGCGTGGAACGCGATACCCGCCTTGCCGGGGCGACTTGGGATCGTTCTCTGGCAGCGCGCTCGCCGAGGGCTGGCGATTCCCGTAGTGGAACGGCCCGCGCCCGCTGCGCGGCACCAAACCCGGCTCGTCCTTGCCGGCGCCTTCTCCGTAGATGGTGCACGGCGTGATTCCGAAGCAGTTCTTCATCGACAGCGTCACACCCGCGGTGGCGTGCTCTTTCAACTTGGCGATGGACACGAACACGTCGCAATCTTCGTACGAGTGATTCAGGTCGTAAGCCTTGAACATGTGCCCGCCTTTCGGCACCCAGAGCCGCGAATACTTCTTTCCGTTGCCAAGATAGTTCGTGTTCTCGAACTCGACGCGCGGCGCCGCGTTCATCAGGTGCCGGGGCTCCCAGTTCGCCGCCAGCATGAACTCCTCGATCGGTTCGATGGTCGCCCAAGGACTCTCGAGAATTCGTATCCGCTGCGCACCTGCCAGTCCCATCAGGTGAATCGTTGCTCCGAGCACCGCCGGGTGAGTCCAGTGAGTCACCTCCGGAGGTAGGCTTCCGAGCCGCTGCGCGGGAGTGCCAGTGAGGTTCACCTTGATCGCTACGGTTTTCCCTTTGACGATCCGTCCCAGCCCGCCGAGTTGGTCGAACATCTTCGCCAGCGTGGGCGTCACTTCCGGCCCGTACGTCGCGCACTTCGCGATCGCTACCGGAGCCGTCGGCGCCGCTGCTGCTGGGGTTTGCCCACGCAACGGAAGCGCTGCCGCAATGCCGGCCGCCGTCGAAGCAGCCAGCCAATCCCGTCGAGTCATGTCCCGCATCATTTAATCTCCCGAAGTCAACGTCCCAGTTCGATTGCCGAATAAACTGCTGTCGGCGGTAAGGCAATTTCCCCGAAGCGCTCGCCGCGCTTCACGATCTCCAGCGTTTTCGGCGCGCCGTTCAGAGGCAAAGCGCGAGCCGTCGCATAGTTATCCGCCGGTGCGATCGTCGCAATTTCCGGCGAGGACCGCCGGGTATAGTTGAGCAACTGCACTAAGCCCCTCGTTCCGTCCTTGGAACGAGTGTAGTACACGCCGAGTATGCCGCCGTTGAACAGCCGCACCACGTCGGTCCGCCGCCCCACCAGAATGCGTACCTCCGCAGCCACCATCCACGGATCTTCCCAGGGCGCTTTCGGAACAATCAAACGGCCCTTGCCGATGGTGCGCGTCTCGTAGCCTGGAATCGGAGTTGTCGCCGGGGCGCCGCCCCACGAGGTCAGCACGTCTGACTTCGGCGCGATCAGCAGTCCGCCGCCTTTCACGAACGCCAGGAGCTTTGCCCCCACTTCGCCCGCCGGTGGTTGCTCATCCAGGTACAGCGCCGTCTCGTCGAGCCGTAGCGGCAACTGTTTTGGTGAAACACGGAACGGCAGGTTCTGCCGGGCCGCGAGATTCAGGAACTCTCGCCCTAGGAATTCGTTCGGACCCGCAAAATCGGAGATCACCGCCAGGTTCGCCCTAACCTCGAATTCGCCCCACTCAGGGTGCGCTTCGAAGAACCGCGCCGCTTGCATCATCCGCGACCAGCGCTGTTTCGCCGCGGCGTCGTCTGCCGCGAGGCCATTGGCGAACTTGTCGTCGAGCGTGATTACCCACCGTGCGCCGTAGGCTGCCGGTTCGGCCACCGCCAGTTCATAGTCCGCATCGGTCACCACGTGATCCGCCGGCGGTGCGATATCCACCCACACCGGCTTGTCCGGATGCAGTCCCCGCGTCAGTTGAATGGACCAACCGTTGGCATCCACCCACGGTGCGCCAGTCGGGCCGGAATCGGCGCCTTCGCCGCGGCGCGCCATCTTTACGCTGGGCCATACCGGGTCGGGAAGCAGAACGGCTGCGGACGCGGCTTCGTCTTTCGTCAGGGTTTTCACTCCGCGCGCACGCACGGCAGCCGTTATCGCTGACGGTGGATCCACCACACAGGTGACCGGGGTGCCGGCTAACAATTCGGCGGCACTCTCTTTGGTCCAGGCTGCGGGCCATCGCAGCGGGACGCCGGGTTCGGAAGACATTTTGGACATGCAGACCTGATGGGATTGTATCGAATCTGACTCATCCCGCGAGGGCCGCTATCCGGCCGCCGGCAGCAGCGCTTCGGTCACTTTTACCGCCAGGCGCATTCGGGCGTCCGCCGGCATCAGTAGCGAAATCCCGTCTTCGACGATTTCGATCCGCGCCGGAAGGCGTCCGGCGAACTCCCCGTCTACCTGCACGTACACCGAACGATCGTCCGCGCAGCATAAATCCAGCCGGCGCGTCCGCTCCACCGCAACGCCTTTGAAGCTGGGGAGCGTTCCCATCAGCACTCCGAGGAAATACACGACATACCGCAGCGGACTACGGCCGCGGAACAGCACCACTTCGAAATCGTCTTCAAAAAACGAGGCATTAGAGGCGATCGTCAGGTCGCCGCCGTAGTTCCTCACTCGGCTCGCCAATACGAAGCCGCACTGATGCTCTGCCCCGTTTACTTGAACCTGAAATTGTGGAACCCACTGGCGGAATCTGCCGAAACCGCTCACCCAATAGGCGAGTTTCCCGAGCCGGTCCTTCAGGCCCAGGTTAAGGTCATAGACGATGTGCGCGTCCAGGCCCACCCCGGCCATCAGCAGAAAATATCGCGACTCGCCGCCCGAATGGATGCGGCCGATCGCCACCCGCTCCGGAACGCACTCGGTAACGCGGCGTGCAGCCCGCTCGATTCGCGTTCCCAGCCCGAGTTCCACCGCGAGTACATTCGCTGTGCCGGCCGGAAGCACGCCCAGCGGAACATGCGACCCCGCCATTCCGTTCACCACCTCATTCACGGTGCCGTCGCCGCCGGCAACCAGCACCAGGTCGATGTCGCGGCTTACCGCCTCCCGCGCAATCTCGGTGGCTGTTCCCGCGCCATGCGTCGGGATCGCAGTCACGCGAATCCCTTCCTCCTCCAGCACCTGGAGCGTGCGCGCAATAATGCGCCCCTTGCTGCGCCGCATCTTCCCGGCGGCGGGATTGTAGATCAGAACTGTATTCTGGTAGATAGCTATACCGCCCTCTTCCTGATTCAATTTTAGAGGTTCATGAGCAAAACGGTTGAAGACCAGGTCGAAAAACTGCGCGAGGAACTGCGCAGGCATGAGCATCTCTATTATGTACTCGACCGTCCGGAGATCACGGACGCCGAGTATGACGCCCTGACGCGCCGCCTCCAGGAACTGGAGGCCAAGCACCCGGAACTCGTTACAGCCGACTCTCCAACCCAGCGCGTTGGCGGGCGTCCCCGCGAGGGCTTTGTTAAAGTGCCGCACAGCGCGCCGATGCTCAGCCTGGACAATGCGCTGAACGAGGGCGAACTGCGCGATTTCGACCGCCGGGTCCGCGAACTGCTGAAAGGGCAGCCGTTCCGTTACGTCGCCGAACTGAAAATGGACGGCCTCTCCATGGCGGCCCACTACGCCGGCGGACGTTTTCACCAGGCTTTGACCCGCGGGGACGGCATCGTCGGCGAGGATGTCACCGAGAACGCCCGCACTATCCGCTCCCTTCCGCTGAAGGTAAAGGACGGACTCGACAACTTTGAGGTGCGCGGCGAGGTCATTATGAACCGGCGCTCGTTCGAGAAACTCAACGCCGAGCGGGATTCCGAGGGCCTGTCGCGATTCGCGAATCCGCGCAACGCTGCCGCCGGCGCGCTCCGTGCTCTCGATCCGGGGATGACCGCGTCGCGCAAGCTCGACTATTATTCGTATTTTCTTCTCGTGAACGGCGATTATCACTACGATTCGCACTGGGAATCTCTCAATACGCTGGAGAAGATGGGCTTCAAAGTGAACCCGCAGCGCCGCATTTGCGACACGGCTGAAGACCTTCTTACGCTATGCCGCGAGTGGGAGGCGCAGCGCGAAACGTTGCCCTATGAAATCGACGGGGTCGTCGCGAAAGTGGATTCCGTTGCGCAGCAACGTGCTCTCGGTTGGACCGCCAAGGCGCCGCGTTGGGCCATCGCCATCAAGTTTGCCGCGCGTCAAGCGGAAACGACTGTCGACAACATCGAGGTTCAGGTGGGCCGTACCGGCGCTCTTACTCCTGTCGCGCACCTCGCCCCTGTGATCGTCAGCGGCGTCACGGTGTCACGGGCAACGCTGCACAACGAAGACGAGATCGAGCGCCTGGGCGTTCACGTCGGTGACCGGGTGCTGATCGAGCGCAGCGGCGATGTCATTCCGAAGGTCGTGCGCGTTGTGTCGCCCGGCGCCGATCGCAAAAAGTTCGAGATGCCCCGGCACTGTCCGGTGTGCGGCGGCGAAATTGTCCGCGAAGCGGGCGAAGCCGCCAGCCGCTGCATCAACACGAATTGTCCGGCGCGGCTGAAGGAGTCGATCCTCCACTTCGCTTCACGCGGCGTGATGGACATCGATGGAATGGGCGAAGCGCTCGTCGATCAACTGGTGGGGCGCGGCATGGTGAAAAGTGTCGCCGATTTGTTCGGCCTCACCGCGGAGCAGTTGATTGAACTGGAGCGCATGGGCAAAAAATCGGCCCAGAAGATTATCGGTAACATCGAAGCGTCGCGCTCGCGCCCGCTTCCGCGAGTGCTCAACGGCCTGGGGATTCCCTTTGTCGGCGAACGCACTGCGCAGATTCTTGCCGATGCCTTCGGCGATCTCGATACCATCGCTAGGGCCTCGATGGATGAACTGCAGCGTGCCGAGGAAGTCGGGCCGAAGGTGGCGCACAGCATCACACAGTTCTTCGCCGAGCCGCGCAACGCGGAACTGGTGGAGCGCCTGCGAGCGGCCGGGTTACGGTTCACTCACCAGCGAAAGGTGAAAGCATCCGGCGCGCTCGACGGTCTTACGTTTGTGCTCACCGGAACGCTGCCGGGCCTGACTCGCGACGAGGCGAAGGCTCGCATCGAGGCGGCGGGAGGAAAGGTTACCGGATCGGTTAGCAAGAAGACCGATTTCGTCGTTGCGGGCGCGGACGCCGGGTCGAAACTCGACAAAGCGCGTGAACTCGGAGTGCCGGTGCTGGATGAGGTCCAGTTGCTGGAGAAGTTCGGCGGATGAAGCAATTCTTGGAGAACTTGCGAGACACCCTTGTAGCCTGGGGTCCCGCGGGGTTGTTCATATTTGCCATCCTCGACGGCGCCGGTGTTCCGTCGCCCGGCGGCCTCGATTGGCTGCTGGTTCTCATCGCCGCGAATTCTCCGGATCGATGGTACGCCCTCGCGGCGGTCTCGACGATGGGCTCTCTCATCGGCTGCTTGATCCTCTACTTCATTGCGAAAAGAGCGGGGGAAGCGATGCTTGTAAAGTATCGCTGCCGCCCGCGGTTCGTGCGCTTCGAACGCTGGTTCCAGCGCTACGGACTACTGACTGTATTCATCCCGGCCCTCGTGCCGATTCCGATGCCGCTGAAGTTCTTCATCATCTGTGCCGGTGTTTTCGAGGTGCCGCCATTCACGTTTCTGGTGGTGATGCTCATCGCGCGCGTGCCAAGATATTTGGGCTTAGCCTTTCTCGGCGCGCAACTCGGACGCGAATCGTTCGCCTGGCTCCGGTCGCACATGTGGCAGATGATCGGTGTCGCTCTCGCACTCTTTCTCGTGCTGTACTTATTAATACTGATCGTCGAACGTCGAAAACAACTTACTGAATCAGCGTGAAATGGACGTCGATCGGCGCGATCACCTCCACCGGCCGGTCATTCAGTAACGTCGGGCGATATACCCACTGCTTCACGGCATCGAGCGCTGCCTGGACTAACAACGGATGGCCCTTGATAACCCGCAGTTCTTTGATCCTTCCATCCGTGCCGATGATCCCCACCAGTTGCACGGTTCCCGACACGTGTACCTGCCGCGCAAGTTGCGGGTAAGTCGGAATAACACGGTGGAGTATCTTCGCTTCCTGAACCTTGCCTCCAACCGGCACCGGGTTACCCGGCATTTCGACCGCAGCCTTCACCGGCTCGCGCACGTCCGGCCTTGGCGCGGGACCTGGAATACGTATCGCTGGAGCGGGAATCCCGATGGATAAACCGTGCGGATCCGATAACGCGCCCGGCACATAAGGACCAAGCTCGGAAGCGATGGCGACCGAGGGCGGGTCGATGATGTCGGGCGTCTGCTTAGGAATCGCGACCGGCGCCACAAGTTTGTCCAACCTGAACACGGAAGGCGCAGCATGCTCGCGCTGCGGACTGGCTGCCGGTTGTTCGATCGGCGCCGGACGTTCCAATCGCCCCACCGGCGGCAGAATGTGCAAGTCGGTAATTCGGAACAATGGCAATTGCTCCGTATAAACGAGCGGGACTAATACCAGGAACGAAAGCGCCACGAATTGCCCGCTAAGTCCGGCGAGCATCGTCCATGGCCGCCGCGTCCCAGTGTCGATGATC
The DNA here is from genome assembly GCA_963720745.1 of uncultured Acidobacteriota bacterium. GTDB lineage: Bacteria > Acidobacteriota > Terriglobia > Bryobacterales > Bryobacteraceae > TMP-7. Next base: position 665,367 of record CAVRGO010000001.1, on the reverse strand, counting down.
AGAGTTTGCTCGAACATGCCCGGATAGACACCACAGTTATGCGCAATGTTCCTTGCGGTGTTATGGGCACAAATCAACACCTGATGGTGTCTGTAGCTATCTATAGGAGTTCGTCCTCGATGATGCTTCGGCCGGCGAGCGCCGAGTGCATGCTGTAAGCCAGAAGCCCAACGATCAAAAGCCCCGTGCAAAGTCCCGCGCCGGAGTACCACATCGACAGATCGGTGGTGAGCGGCACGAACGTCAGCAGCGTATATACGTAGATTCCAACCACCATCGAGACAAAACCGAACTTCGTAATGACGAAGTACATGGTGGTGAATACGATCAGGCTGAAGATCGAATCGAGCACTCGATCGTTGCTGTTCGAAATATCGATCAACAGGAAGACAAGTACGAATCCGATTGCGGCCAGCCACTCCTTGCGCAGAACCAAACGGGCCAGAAACAGTAAAAAGAAGTTCGCGAACATTTGAATCAGCGAGCCCGGGATGACGCCCAGCATCGCGGTGAGAGTCTGGCGCGTTCCAAGAATCGCTTGCAGCGAGCCTTGGGCCGATAATCCGCCGGTCTTCATCTCGATCAGCACGCTCACGGCCCAACCGTTCACCCAAAGCAAACCCGCGACAATGCCGACCAGCACATCGCGTCCCACCAGCGGATCGCGAACGCCGCCCGCCATCAACCGGGTCCAACTGACGATCGCCGCCGGCCAGTGCCTGCGTACATACGGTTCGAGCGCCATGTATCCGACCCACAGGCAGGCACCCACAAACAGGGAAAACGAAACCGACGAGAACATGCGCATCACTTCGCGCGCCGTCGGCGCATGAGTCCCGCCAAGGATCCAGATCGTAACAGTGATGCCGAATCCCGCCGCGGCCAGGCGCGTGGCGCCTCGACGATCACCGCGGCCGCGTATCCAGTTGTACCGGGCCATCAGTGACGCCCCAATCAACATGGCAACCGCCATTGACAACAGCAGGAATTGCGCCACCCGCTCGCCCATCGATCGCTGAAAACGCTCCATGCGCGCCGGGCGTGTCCAGGGTCCGATCAGATCGAAATAAACAGGGCGCCCGCGCCACGCCGCAGCCTCGACGTGCAGCGGTTTGCTGGTGCCCGGCCACACACCATCCCACGCCGCGCGGACATCGGCCATCGCCAGCGGTGTCCACGCCGGAGTGCCGTCCTTCAATTTCGAAACGTCGAGTCCCGCGGCATCGAACAGAGGCTTCCAGTTCACTGGCGTCGTAATGGGAGGAGTGTTGTCCACCTGCGGTGGAATTGCAGTGAGCCCGAGCAACCGGCCGCGTGGATCGAGTTGCTCGCTCAACATCCCCGACACGGTTTCCGGCGGATTCGAAATACCCACCGTTTCACGATCGCCCACCGGTTCCAGGTATTGCGGGCTTTGCCGGTACCAGAAGACAATCGCCTGCGCATGCGACGAACCCAAATACGCTCTTTTGTCCCTGGCGTTTTCTTTTTCGATGAAGCGGATGTAGTCGTGATCGTAGATGAACCCGCGCGCCTGATCCACCGGCTTCTGCGTATACCCGATGCTCTGGGCGATTTCGTGGGCGCGCAACGTTAAGGCATCAGGCGGCAGTTCCAGATCGACATGATCGATCCAGCGGGCCATCGGCGACGTCACAGCGAGACATACCAAGCCGGCGATCGTCGCAATGGCGCAGGCCACCGCCCAGAGCGGACGCATACCGACGTCCCCTCCCGCCGATGCCGCCACCATGTCCGGCGAAGGCGTTTCACCCGCGGCCAAAGCCGCCGCCAATGGATCGCCTCCCGGCAGTGCCGCCGCGACGGCGAGTGCCGATCCGGGGCGCCGCTTCGGGTCCGGCAGCAGACAGCGCGAGATCACGCTTTCCGCAGCCGGGTCGATGTCCTTCACCAGGCTCGTCATCGTTACCGGTTGCGAACCGTGTTGCATTTCGATGAGCTCGGCAAGATTCTCCGCCTCAAACGGCCGCTTGCCCGTGAACATCTCATACAACACGAGGCCGAGCGCATAGATGTCGCTGCGCACCGTCACTTCGCGCCCCGCGAGCTGTTCCGGCGACATGTACCCCGGTGTACCGGCGCGTATCTCCAGCCCTTGAACCTGGCTCGCCACCGCCGCCAGGCCGAAGTCCATGATCACCACTCGTCCGCGGCTGTCGATCATGATGTTCGCGGGTTTGAGATCGCGGTGCAGAACGCCCTTCTCGTGCGCTGCCGCGAGTCCGGCACAGATCCTGCGAGCAAATTCGACCGCCTTATCGGAGGGCAGCCGGCCGATGCGGCGCAGCAACGACGCGAGGTCCTCCCCATCGACGTACTCCATCGACAGGAACAGGTGCCCCTCTATTTCGCCGACGTCATAAACGCGGCAGACGTTCGGGTGCGAAACCTGTCTTGCGATTCGAACCTCTCCGTGGAAGCGCGCCAGCATGCCGGGATCCGAGGCCATTCCTTCCGGCAGGAACTTGAGCGCCACCTCCTGGTCGAGCGTGAGATCGTTCGCCCGATACACTTCGCCCATTCCACCCCGGCCGAGCAATCCGATAATTTGATACCTGCCGGAGAGCATCGTTCCCGGTACGAACCGTCCTGCTTTCGGCAGCGTAGTCGTCTGCAGCCGTCCCGTTACCCCTGTTGCCGGGAAGCCGGCTCCGGGCCTGCTGGAAGGGGTCGGCATTAGGACCGTCGCATGATCTCCCGGAGCGCTGACAGGGTTGCCGCAGGTGGAACAGAAACGGCTGGTTTCAGGCACCTGAGATTGGCAGGACGGGCAGGTGATCATCGCAAAAAAATGGTCCTGTCTCGAATCGATTTCCCTCACTGTAACAGACTCCGTGCCGCGCTACCTCCGGGCGACTTGTCGGAAGACTTGTCGATCCATAGCTCTGATAGCATTGGAAACACAGCCCTCATGATGCGAATCGTTTCTATCCACGCCCATCCGGATGATGCTGACATTCTGGCGGGCGGTACGCTGGCACGCTTGTCGGATGCCGGACACGAAATTACCATCGTTACAATGACGCCGGGAGATTGTGGATCGGCGGAGTACTCCGGCGAGGAGATTGCGTCTATCCGTCGAAGGGAAGCTGCCTCGGCCGCGGCGAGCATCGGGGCAGCCTACGTCTGCGCCGAGTTTCGCGACCTTGCCGTCTTCAACGACGACTCGTCGCGGCGGCGGATCTGCGAGATCGTTCGCCGTCTGCAGCCGGAACTCGTGTTGACGGCTTCGCCGATCGACTACCATTGCGATCACGAGGCAACCAGCGTGCTGGTGCGCGACGCCTGCTTCGCCGCCTCGGCTCCGAACTATGCCACCGGCGCTGAGGATCCGGCGCTCGCACTCGACGCGATTCCGCACCTGTATTTCATGGATTCCATCGAGGGAGTCGATCGCGATGGACGTCCGCAACAACCCGACTTTTTTGTCGACATCACCCAAGTCTTCGAACGGAAACGCGCAATGCTCGCGCAGCACGTCAGCCAGCGCAATTGGCTGCGCAAACAGCACGGCATCGAGGATTACCTGCAGATGATGGAGCAATGGACAAGGGCACGCGGTGCGGAAGCGGGCGTCACGTACGCCGAGGGATTCCGACGCTATCCCGGCCACCCCTATCCGCAAACACCACTGCTGCAGGAGTTGCTCGGCGCTGCCGTGGTGCGAATTCAGTAGACGAATAAACAGTTCCTGCCATGGACTCACGAATACAAGGTATCTTCACACCCACGCTCGTTCCTCTCGATGACCGCGGAGATATCGACGAAGCCGAACTCCGGCGCTTCCTCTCGTGGCTGATCGATAGCGGTGTTCACGGTCTTTACCCGAACGGGTCTACCGGCGAGTTCACCCGGTTCACTCCCGAAGAGCGGCGCCGCATCGTCCAGATTACCTGCGATGAAGCGAAAGGCCGCGTACCCGTTCTCGCCGGCGCCGCCGAAGCGAACAGCCGCGAGACGCTGGCCGCCTGCGAGGCTTACGCCCGCATGGGCGCAGTGGCGGTCGCGATTGTCTCGCCGTTCTATTACCGCCTCTCTCCCGATGCCGTGTACGCTTACTTTGCCGAGATCGCGCAGAACTCGCCCATCGACATCACGCTCTACAACATCCCCATGTTCGCGAGCCCCATCGATGTCCCCACCATCCGGCGCCTTGCGGAATTCCCGCGCGTCATCGGCATCAAGGATTCCTCGGGCGATCTCGCGTTCATGATGCGGATGATTTCATCGGTGCGTCCCATCCGTCCCGACTTTTCGTTTCTCACGGGATGGGAGGCGGTGCTTGCGCCGATGCTTCTGGTAGGCGCTGACGGCGGAACGAATGCCAGCAGCAATGTCGTCCCCGAGGTCACGCGGAAAATCTACGAACTCTGCCGCGCGGGAAAGTACGACGAGGCGATGCCGCTGCAGTATCACCTGACGGAACTCTTCGATGCGATGCTATTCCCATTCGAGTTCCCCGATGGCTTCCGGGCCGGTGCTGAGCTTCGCGGATTCCGGTTCGGCCGTCCGCGCCAGCATTTCACGGAGAACCAGCTCGCGGACCGCTGCAATCTTCGCAACGGACTGCAAGGCATCCTGGCGCATAATTTCGGCGTCACGGAAGCGCCTCTGCTTCAGTGCCCTCCGCGCACCGGGCAATTCGATAAGGATCAGATCGCACAGGTCGTCGCCGACGTGCTCAGCGCTCTCGAGAAACGGGGCGTCTTCTGAGCGGCTCTCTGGCATTCATAGAGGTCGGCGGCTGGTCTCCGGCCATGGTGATTCTTGATGCGGTGGAGAAAGCGACGGGCATCGAGGTGTTGCAGGCTGAGTTGAACGATCAGCCGGGCGTCTGTTTGAAGCTAACGGGCGGGCTCGGCGCGATTCAAGGCGCCGCGGATGTTGCATCGCAGATCGCGCAGAAGCTGGAAGTGGCGGCTGTTGTGGATGTCATCCCGAGTCCCGACGCATCGAGCCGCAAAGCGTATCAACCGAAGCCTGACTTCAACCCGCTGATCGAACAGGCTACGGTGCATGAGCCGTCACGAGAGACAAAATCGAGCGAGGCAGGTATGAGCGAACAAGCGAACTTCGCAATCGGATTGATTGAGACACAAGGCTTCACCGCGGTATTCGAAGCGATCGACACCGCGGTAAAGGCAGCCTCTGTCGAGGTTGTGGCGCGCGAGAAACTCGGCGGAGGCTACATCACCGTCGTGATCAAGGGCGATGTGGCCGCGGTTCGTGCAGCGGTTGAGGCGGGAAGTGCGAAAGTCGCGAGCCTGGGCCGGCTGATTGCGGCCCACGTTATCCCGAGCCCCAGCAAGGCGGTCCTTTCGCTGCTTCCGCCTATCTCTTGAGCGGGCACTCGAGAACAACGGCTTCGTTCTCTACCTGCGCATCGGAAGGGATCTCCACCGAATAGTCTACTCGCGACTCGCGTACTCCAATCTGCTTCGCGAACTTTTTCGAGACGCCATTCTCTTTCCACAGATGAGTGATGGTCAGGGGCGAGTAAGTGGCGGACGTACCCGATTCCGTTGCGAGCCGGATGCTATCGACGGCCATTCCTTCAAATCGATACCGGACGTAAATGTCGCGGGCGCCGGAAACCTCGATACGGCGGTCGACTTCAGGCCATAACAAGGTCCGGTCGATCGGAACTCCATCCTTCCAATTCAGGCGCGGGTCGAATTCCCAGAGAGTCTCGAACGGACCTTCGGGCGACCGGCTCCACGCGAGAGATGCTGCCCGAAGCCCGTCCGGCAGCGGAGTAATCCGGCGAACCTCGGCAGTGAACTTGTCGGGTGCAAGCCCCGTGCTCAGGTCCAGAAAGCGGGCGCCTGCATCCACACTGAGCAACGAGTCGGCTGCGACCCGATATACAAGGTCGGCGGGTCCGGATGCCGCCGGAACCCAGTACCACTCGCCGCCTTCAGAAGCATATCGCGCGTTTTTATTCGCGTACGGCGCCCTTCCCGTGAGCTCGCGACGGACTCGAGGCGCTCCCGCCGTGTACATCATCTCATTGCGTCCCGGTTTTAACTCCGGCAGCGTGCGCGGGTTCAACTGTATCCGTGTCCGAATGAGTAAGTCGCTTACGGCGGCACCTCCGGTCCTTGTAACTCGAACCAGGTAGCCGTACGATCCACTTACTGCGGTGCGCCGTCCGTGTGCGGACTTCGTTAGCACCGCAGGCTCGGCGTGCCACGTGCCGCGGTGCGGACCTCGCAACATACCGGCGGGCGTCCAGGTCGCGCCGGCATCCGCCGATGTCTCGATCGATATCGTCTGTTGCGCCGAATTCAGTGTTGCATCTAGCTCGAACTCGCCGTCAATCACCACATACGGGCTGTGCGCCTCGTAAATCGCAAGCGCGGCGCTGCTCACCCGAGGCCGGTACTCAATACGTCCGGTTGCCCACTTCCGGTCGTCTTTCTGGCTCTGCGGGCCATCTTCCGTTCGGATGTGATAGCGGGCGATCTCCTGCGGGAACTCATCCCACGTCTTCCCGTTGAACTTATACGGGAGATAGTACAGGCCGTTCTGCTCCGGATGGAAGTAGCGAATCAGACGCTCGCCCGGGCGCAGCACGAACTCCATCCGATGCCCTTGCGGCGAGCGCTCGAAAGGAAAAAGGCGATTGTCGGAGGCGGTGGTGAATAACTCCGCGAGCCCGCCGATAGCCGCGGCCCGCACATCTGCCGGGTACCACGGATCGTCAACCGTTTCGGTATCCGCCTGCTTCGGCCCCTTCATCTTCGAAAGAATGATGTTCCCGTCCGTCTCGATCTGATGCACCGAGGCGATGGGCAGGCTCTTCAGTGCGGCGCCCTCACCGACGGTGTTGTAACCCATCATGTCGGAGTCGAAATAATGATACGCGCCGTCGTAGAACACTTCGGCAACCGTATGCCCGGTGAGGAACCACACGCGTGCGTCTTCGAATCCGCCGGCCTTCCACACTGCCTCGAGCAGCGGCGCGATGTGGTAACACAAGCCGAATCCATAACTGTTCAGCAGCTTTACCGGATCCAGCACTTCGCCTTGCGGCTCTTCATAGGCCCAACCCGCAATGTGATACCAGAACCCGGGCTTCACGAATCGGCCGTCCGTCAGAAAGAATCGCCAGATCGCTTCGGCGCGCTCCCGCGGCGTGTGTGCCGACGCCTGCGTGTAGATGCCCTCGGCGAGCGTATGCAGATCGGTCGCGTCCGGCTGCCCTTTCAACAAGACCTTCGGCGAGTAGACCTGCGCCGTCGCACCGGCCATCATTGCGAGCGCAATCAGGAGCATTCGCCGCATTCAGTTCTTTACTCCACACCAACGCGCAATGAACAATAGCAACGCCTTTGTCGCCGCGATCACGCTATCGATTTCCACGTACTCGTCAGCTGCATGTGTGTTGCCGCCGCGGGGTCCCCATAGTACGGCGGGGATGCCGAATTCGTGAAACGCGAACATGTCGCACGGGCCTTCAATTCCCACCACCGGCGGCGCTTGGCCCAGTATTTCGGTGGCGCATCCGGCCAGCGCGGTGACCAGCGGCGAACCCGCATCGATCGCCGACCCCGGCAGCCATCGAATCGCAAATTCCACCGCAGGCCGGCGCGCAAACAAGTGCCGGGCCGCGCTCAACATCCCCTCGAACCATTCGAAGAACTCGCGCTCGACGTCCGCTTGACGCTCGCCCGGCATTAACTGCCAGTACAACTCAACTTTGCACTCCTCGGGGATCGTGATCGGTTCGCCCGTGCCCCACGGAGCCGTGAAGAGTTTGGTCACGGAGACGGGCACAGGGTCGGGGTGATGCGCGTACAAGGGGTGCGGCTTGGCGGTACGACGCCGGTGCTCGGAAAAATCGCTCAACGAATTCAGGAAGTGCTTCACCTGCTCGATAACGCCGGTCGGGAATCGGCCCTCGCTCAGCACTCCGCCCGCCGCCGAGAACGTGATCTGCGCGGTCCGGCCCCCACGCTGCGCCGGACATACGCGAAGAAACGACGGTTCCGAAATGATCGCCGCGTCTGCGAGGTATCCGCGCACCCGCCCTGCCAGCGTGCCGTTCACGCCGCCAAACTCCTCGTCTACCACCGATTCGAAGATCAAATCCCCGCCGAGTTGAATACCGAGGGCCGAAATCGCTTCCGCCGCGAACAGATTCATCGCGACGCCGGCCTTCATGTCGTTCGATCCCCGGCCGTACAAATGGTTGCCGTCGATTTCGCCGCCAAAGGCATCGCGCGTCCACGGTTGAGTTCCGCGCGGAACCGTGTCGACATGTCCCGACAGGATCAGCGAGCGGCCGCCATTCTGTCCGCGCCGTCGCGACCCGACATTCGCGCGCCCTCGATACTCGCGGCCCTTCGCGAACAGCGGATGCTCGCGCAAGCCCGCCAGCGTCTCCAATTCATAAACATCCGTTTCCCATCCGGCATTGGCCAAGACCGACGCAACATATTTTTGGCACTCACCCTCCGAGCCGTGCGGAGCTTTGTTCTCCGAAGGAATCCGCACAAGATTCGCAGTCAGTGCTACCAGGCGATCGCGATGCGTCTCTACGTAGTCGATCAGTTTCTGTTCCAATTCAGATCTCACTCCCAGCCAGTCCGCTCAATTCACGAGGCGGTACCCGGAATCCGCGAGTCAGGATCGCCAGGTATACAATCCCAATCCCGAGCCATCCGAACCCCGCGAGTTGCGCCTTCCAACTCAGGTTCAACCAGACATACGAACACACTGCCGCGCCGGCGAGGGGGAACACGAGGTTCGTCAGCATCGCCGATCCCTTTCGCTCGCCCGAACGCAGATAGAAATGGCGGATGACACTCAGGTTCACCAAAATAAATCCGACAAACGCACCGAAGTTCAACAACTCCACCGCGAGTTGGAACCGCAGCACCAGCGAACCCACCAGCGACACCGCGCCCATCAGGTACACGCTCCGCGAAGGGGTCGAGTACTTAGGGTCGATGTGTGCGAAGATCCGTCGCGAGATCACGCCATCGCGCCCCATCCCGAGCAGCAACCGCGACGCACCGGCCTGCCCCGTCAATGCGCTGGCGAGTCCGGCGACCAACAGAATGAACGTAATGAAACCCATCATCCACGGGCCACCGGCAACCCGTCCGATATCCAGAATGACGGTCTCCGATTCAGGATACGAGTGGTAGTCCGGCCAGACCAGCGCCGCAAGGTACACCGTCGCGACACAGAACAGCGTTTGAATCACACACACCAGAACCGTCGCAATCGAAATGTCCTTTTCCGGACGGATCGTATCCTCGGCAAGCGTGGAAATGGCATCGAAGCCGATATACGAGAGGCTCGCGATGGCCGCTCCCAGCATCAGCGGCCGCATCCCGAAGGTCTTCGGGTTGTAGATCATCTCCGGGGCGATCAAACCGCCCAAACCGTGGTTCACGATCACCCAACGCGCCGCAACGATGACGAACAGCGCCGCGCAAACCGTCATCAGCGTCATCATCACGTTGCCGGCGCGCGTAGTCACCCGAATCCCCCGAATATTGACGAGCGTGATTGCGAGCGTGAACAGAATCGCCCAAGCCGAGTACGGCACCTGCGGAATCAAACGATTCGCCGTCAGTGCAGCGTAAATCACGCTTAGCAGCGGGATCAGGAAATAATCGAGGATCATCGCCCATCCCGCCAGAAAGCCGACGTGCGCACTCAGCGCGCGCTGGGCATAGGTATAAGTTGACCCTGCCGATGGAAACGCGCTCGACATTTTTCCATAACTCGCGGCAGTGAACAGCATCGCCACCATCGCCACCAGGTAACTCAACGCAGCGTGACCGTGCGACGTCTGCTGAACGATACCGTAAACCGGATACGGCGCCGTTGGCGTCAAAATCACGAGCCCGTACAGAATCAAGTCGCGGCGCGACAGGATCCGCTTCAAGCCCGGACGAGTTGTTGCCGTACTCTCCAATCGGTCACTCCTCCGGGATCCCGCCAACCACCGGACGGTCGCTCATGTCGAGCCAGTCGAATTGCCGCGTGTCTGCCGATTCATTGTGTGCCCCCGCATACTGGTTCCGAGCCGCGCGGATGTCTTCCACCCACTTTCCGAACGGCAACTGAAGTTCGCGATAGATTAGATAACTCATGTCCACCGTCCGATCCGGGACATGATCCTTCACGTCGTCCAGTTCATGCAGAAACTTCCGTCCGTTTGCCTCCGCGACTCTCGGATACCAACTCTTCTGCCACGTGGCCACCGTGTCCCGATACACCGCATTCCTCTGCTGCCGGATCTGTCGAGCGAGTTCCAGCGCCCGATCCACCGACTCCAGCGCATCGTCCGGCCGTTTCTCGGCGGCGGCGCGCTGTGCGGAGTCCAGCAGGAAGTTCATACGTCCGATATCGCTCAACATCTCGAGATTCTGCCGGTACAGTCGCGCGATGGAGACATAGATCTCCAGGTTGTATCGATTCAGTTCCACGCTGCGCAGATTCTCCTGCAGCAATCCCTGTAACTCGTCGTTGCCGGCAAGAAATTCGGCCGCAAGCGACAACCGGCGCGAGTTCTCACTCGCCCACGAACTATCGAACTTCAGATCCGCATCGGGCGCCGGAGGGAGCGGCAGCATTTGGTCCTTCACCGGCCTCCGCGGATTGTAGATGCCCGCCGAATATCCCCAGATCGGCTTGCGCGGCGACGGTCCCGAATCCCAACTGTCCAGCCAGAAGTGCGCCTGCTGGCTCATCAACTGATAAACTCGTCCCATATTCACCGCGCCGTCGCCGTAAAAAAGCGGAAAGAAACTCGCGACTGATTGCTCGACCGTCGGCGTCCCGGGGTGCCACCCGGCGGCAGTAATGGTCGCGTACCCCAGCCAGAACGTATCCGGATGCAGCCCCATGTCCGCCCATCCGGCAACCACCGCGCCCGTAACCGCACCTTCCGTCCGTACGGAGTCAAACGAGATTTTGCGGAACCCGTCCGCGATACGATCCACCTGCGAGCCGACCGCGTGCAGCCGCTGCGAGTTGGGCAGCGTAAAATAATCCGGAAAAAAATGCGAGACCCCGCCCTGTGTGGACGTATAGATCATCTGCCGAATGCCGTGTTTTCGAAAAACGCCATTGAATTCGGGCCCCGTTGCCTCACCGTTGATCAGGTGCGAAGGAAGCGACCCGACATCTCCCGGTTTCAACGGGAACTCGCCCCAGAAAATGACCGTCCGGCCCTGCGTGTGAAGCGGGTCGGCAACCTCCTTAACGAAATCCGCGAGTAACTTACCGACGCTTCCCTTTCGTTCCGCAGCCTGCTTTTCCTGGCACTCCGGAGTGTCTGCCATCCCCACGTAGTAAGCTTCGTCAGTCGACAAATACACGAACTTACCGCCGCGGTTCGCGTTGACTAAGTCCTGGAACATCCCCGAAAGTAACTTCACGGCATCCGGATTTACTACGCACATTTCGTAGTTACTATCCACAAACTCCCGGTATTTTGCGTACTCCGGATGTTTCAGAATAAATGCGATATGTCCCGGCCCGTCCAGGTACGGAATCACCTGCACGTGATATCGCAAGCCATAATTCGTCAGTTCCTGGTATTCGGCTGCCGTCATGGCATACGGCTCCACCAGCGCGGGCGCGCTTTGAAATTGGAAATGGCCCTCGAGTTTCAATGCAAATCCGTTGATCTTGAAGTACGCCGCCTGCCGCACCGCACGTTTCAATTCCGCCAGTCGATCGAGATGATGCGCGTCGTCCCAATAGATGTGCCGCAGATGCAGGTCGGGCCAATCCGTAATCCGTCCCTGGGGCAGCCACAGTGCGCCTCGCTTCGGCCGGAGTAATTGAACCAGCGTCTCCACGCCGTAGAACAAGCCCTCGGGCGCATTCGCCGTGATCGCAATCCCCGACTCTCCGATCTCGAGATGATACGCCTGAGCCGCAACCGAAGCCTTGTCAGGATCCGTCGATTTGCCCGGCACCACCGATCCGGCCTGGATGTCGAGTTTCACCAGCGTTCCAGCGCCGCGCCCCGGCCGCAACCCAAATCGTGTACGTAGTTCGTCGCTCAGTGTCTCGAGCGCGACATCTTCCGCGCGAACACCCGGGCCCGGTTGCACCGTCCATTCCGGACCGAAGCGCACGTCGCCCTCGCGAAGTTCCACGCTCTGAGGCCCCGGAATCACCGCGTAGCCGCGCGACCACAATTTCGTGACCGTCTGCGCTTGAACCGCGATCCCGAAAACGGTTGTGAGTAAGAGAGTGCCGCGGATCATGACTTTCGCACTTGTACCACATTGTTGCGGCCCCGCGGCGGATTGTCTGTAACAACGATGACTCGGCGCCTACGAAAATAATCGCAATCTATCGCCTGGGCCGCACGGAATTTGTGAAACGTTCGATTCCGCTCGATCACGTCTCCCCGAGAGGAGCGTCACGCGTATGCGTGTCGAACCATCTGGCCGCAGTGTCGCGTGATCTGACGGAGCCCTTCTCGAGGCGAGCCCACAAAGACTCGCAGGGCAGACTATGAATGAAAAAAAGATCGACGCTACGAATCCCGCAACGACTATTCAAGTCAATGTGAAATTTCAAGAATCCCCTCAAGGAGAGAAGCCGCCGAAGGCTGTCGCGTACGCCTTCACGGCAAACGGTCGTCTTCTCGCGCAAGGCGATGTCGATGAAAAAGGCAACGCCGCGCTCGCCATTCCAGCCGCGCAGAACCCGCAAGAGGTTCGCATCGTTGTTGGACCCGAGGTGGACCAGCCCAAAACTGAAATCGAGCAGACAACTTTTTCCGAACTGTCACGGCGCAACGCGCCGCAACAATTCATTCGTGCCAGTGCCGCTTCGCGCGATCTGAAAGCCTTCTTCCAGATTCCCCATGAAATCTGGGTATGCTGGCTGCGGCTTTGCCTCGTGAAAGGCACGCTGCTCAAGCGAATCTTCAGCAGCGGAATCGCGGTGGACTATCCCGTCTCCGGCGCCACCGTCCAGATTTGGGAAGTAGACCCCATCTACCTGCTCATTTCCAAACTGACCGACCTCCAACTCGACAACATCCGCAAATACCTGTTGAACCCTCAACCGTTGCCGCCCGGTCCGCCGGACCCCGAATTCCGAGCGCTTCGGAAACTCGGCGACGTCGAGGTCGCCGCGCCCGTCACAACGCTGCAGAAGTTCACCACGGCGTCTGTCGAGTTCGAGGGCGCGCACCGTGTCGCGCTTAGCGGCAATCTTCAGGCACTCCGGCAAGAACTCCTGCTGGTGAATCCCGCCGCGGTCCGTTACCTCTTCTGCTTCCTGTTCCCCTTACTGGTGACCAAGAAGTTGATCGGAACGGCTACCACCGATCACTGCGGTCACTTCGAACGCTTGATTTTCGCCAGTTGCTACGATACGCCGGACCTGTATTTCACGGCGACGGTGAATTTCTTCGGTTTCCCGATCACCATCTACGCGCCCACTCCGGTCTCCTGCTATACCCACTGGAATTACAAGTGCGGCACCGAGGTGGTCCTGTACACGAACAGTGTGTTTGCACCGCTCGGCGTACCCTGCGCGCCAGTCGACGCGCCCGAGAATTACGTTCTCATTCGCGCCTTGGGTAACATCCAACTGAACCGCATCTATGGAACCAGCACGACGCTCGCCGGCTCCACCACCGCCACCAACATCGGCCAGGTAAACGATCTCTACGGCGCCGGACTCGACTCGCCCTTCGGCGGAGTAGTGCTGCCCCGCATCGAGTTCGACAGTTCGCTGCGCGCCTACAATCGCGCTATGTACTACCAGGTCTCCTATCGCGAAGGCACTTCCGGAACTTTCACTGTACTGACGGGACCGGTGGACCGGAAGTACAACCACTTCGTCGGCACCGACCTGGTGACGTCGGTATACCCGCTGGGTCCAAAGTCCACCCCGGACGCGCCGGGCACGAACCTCTTCGAGATTCCACCCGGAGTTCCACCCGCCGGAGATTGGGTCTTCCCGAATCCGCCCGTCGATCACGCCAACGCGCAATTCCCGACCGCCGATCTACCCACGCACCTTGCCGGCGGTACCCATGGGAAATATCAGCTCAAGGTGGATCTGTTCGATTCCGCCGGCAATCCCGTGAACATCGCGGCGGTGAACATTCGTTACTTCGTGCCGACTACTACGGATTCGGACGGCACCATCCACACGGCGGATGCAGCGACGCTCGGTCTGGTGAGCGGCAACAGCTTCATCATGACCGTCCACGTGGACAACCGTCACACTACCGGTGCGCTCCCGGTGCCCGACCTCGATGGAAATTCCGCCGACACCTGCGGCGTGTTCCGTTACGGGGCCGGCTACACGGGCACGGTACACATTCCGTTCACAGCAAGTCACCCGGACAACTTCGCGACGTACTCCTACCGGCTGTCGCGCGGTGCGACGCAACTCACTCCGCCGTCCGTGTCAGGACAGGTGAGCGCGTCGACGAATCCGGGCACCATCACCGCGACCGTTCTCAGCCTGCTGACTCAGCCGGACGCAACGATCTGCGACATTGCAGGTTTCGCAGAAGACCTCTACGTTTGGGCGCTGGCCACCGACGGATGGAACCGTCTGTCGGGCCTGGATAGCGACCCGCCGCCGCAGGCCTTCGTGCTGGCTCCTTGAGCCATAATGAACCGGGCGCTGTCCTCCGATGGCAGCGCCCGGCAATCATACACCGCCATGCCTTTCTACTGGTTCACACTCGGCGCCTTCGCGGTCTGGCGCATCACGCACCTGTTCCACGCCGAAGATGGACCCTGGGACGTCTTTGTCCGGCTACGGCAGTTCGTGGGTACCGGCGTCTGGGCAAAACTTCTCGATTGCTTCTATTGTTTGAGCGTGTGGATCGCGGCGCCGGTGGCCGTTGTAATTGGCGCTGATTGGAAGGAGAGGCTGCTGCTTTGGCCCGCTCTTTCCGCTGCCGCTATCCTGCTCGAAAGGCTCACTGCTTCTCGTGGGCCGCATCCACCCGCTGCCTATTTCGAACTTCCGGAGGATGAATATGCCCTGCTGCGGTCAAAACAGAGCACGAATATCGATTCCCATCGCGTCGACCAATAGTCACGCTGCACACCCTGAGCCGGCCATCCGGCGGCCCGTGGTGTTATTCGAATACACCGGGCGCACTGCGATGGCCGTGATCGGCGCCGTTTCGGGCTTGCGCTACAGCTTCGGAAATCCCGGCGCGCAGATCGCGATCGATCCTCGCGACGCAACCTCGCTCTCTGCCGTCCCGAACCTCAGGCGTATCTGATCGGCAAATTTCCCAGTTGCCTGCCAATTCTCCATCCGGATTCCGCTTCTCGGGGTGGATGTGATCCACACAGCCGAAGGAGATATAAGATGATTTCGAATAACAACCCCGCATGCCGGTCGATGCGAGCGATCGTGAAACGGTCGCTCGTATGCGCTGGCATCACTGTCGCGGCTTTAGCCAGCCTGTTTTGTCTGACTGTCGGCGCGCAGGCGGAAAACCCGCCAAGCCCGAGCAATGTGGAGTCCGCGCAGAAGACCAGCGATCTCATGCTGGCTACGCTGTTCGCGGCCTTGTCCCAGGAGTTTGCCGAAACGACGCCCGCCAACGTGGAACAGGGCAAGAAGTCGATTTCACTTATCTTCAACGACCGGAATGACGACATGCGCTTGGTGGGCATGCTCCAACCGCTCAAAATCAGCGATCTGCCTCAGGATTCGTTCGAGGCGACGGCGCTTGCACGTGCGATGCAGGGTCAACCCTTGACGGATACGCAGAAGGTTCGCGGGAAGTGGTACTATCGCCGTTCGATCCCCCTCAGCAACTTCCACCCGGCCTGCGCGATGTGTCACACGAATTTCGGACCTGTCAGTACCCAGCAGTGGGTCGGCGCACTGATGCTTCGCGTGCCGCTCACCGACCGCGACGAAGATTGATTCCATGCCGAGCTGTGTTGTCACTGGTTGACTGCGTTGAACCCGGATCGGCAGGCACAAGCCCGCAGTGCTCTGCCGATCCTACAACCCGTGCGCGCCCGCACTTGTCACGCTCGCGAGGTACTCCTCGGGACAACCAAAGCCGTCTACCTTCACACCCAGCCGTCGCATCGCATCGATCGCGAGCATCCGCCGGTAGAAGTTGAAGGTAATCACGTGCGCGAACATACCGCCAAAAGTGAACGTCTCCGGGGGCTCGCACAGCGCATCGACAAACGTGTCGTCCCAGGCGCTTCGATTGCGGACGTCCGTCAGTACGCTGAGGAACGCTGAGTCGGCTTTCTCCAGGCGCGCCAGCATGGCCGAGGGGCTTCGATCCTCCCGCGGAGCGTTGTCCATCGGCGGCATACTGCTGCCCGTAAGCGCCGCGGCCCAGACTTCTTTCGTCACCACCATCCGATCCAGAATCTGCCGTAGATTCTGATCCGGGTCGTCCCATGGAAAAACCTTCACCTGGTCTTTCAAAGGGCTGTCCAACTGTTCGTCGTTCAGTGTCTTGGCCAAATCAAGAAGACGCCGCGTGTGCCAGGACTCCTGGCCAGAGAAAATGTCAAAGAGATCCATCTGTCGACCAGCTCCTTTCGCCTCATCCTTGCCGGAATAGTGATGAATTCCGTTCGTCGTGTGCAGGTAAGTATACGTTGCTCCCATGCGGCGATAGACGCTGGGTGAAACGCCGTATGCCCTTCGGAACGCCCTGGTGAACGCTTCAAGCGATCCATAGTTCGCGTTAAGACCGATGTCGGTCACCGAGAGTTGCGTGCGCGACAACTGCCATGCCGCTCGTTCCAGCAGCAGCCTCCGGCGCATCGCCACCGGCGTCTCCTCGATCATCGCCCGGAAAACGCGATAAAACTGCGTCCGGCTGCGATAAGCGTGGCGAGCCAGGCCGTTCGCATCCCGCTCTTCATCGAGCGAATCAAGAACGATTTCGTGCAGCCGCCGCGACTCCTCCACACAAAGGAAAATAGCACTTCAAAGTACCCGTCCACCTGATCGGGAGTCCCAAAATTTCCATATCCCCCGGCCTGGAACTCACACGAGTGGCGCAGATCGGTCGCTTTGCCTGGTGGTACTGCTTCTTTTCAACCACCCCCCAAACCGCCCCTCCGCACCAACCCTTCGAATTTTCATACGCTAACCAGCCACTTATCCCCGAAAACGAACAAATGTTAATAGGGCCGTCCGTTTGCATTCCCTACAGTGACCGCGTAAAGGCGGACGAGGAGGACTCGATGAGACTCAGGAATAGATTGGCCCAAATGAAAGCTGTTGCGGTTCTAACAGGCGGATTCATGTTGATCGCCGGCGCAGTGCGGGCGCAGGACTACCCACCTCCGCCAACCTTTGCGCCCCAGCAACTCGACAGCCTGGTTGCTCCGATTGCGCTCTATCCCGATCCATTGCTGGCGCAGGTACTGGCTGCTGCCACGTTCCCGGATCAGATCCAGGACGCCGCGCAGTGGGCGAACGAGCATCGCGATCTGCATGGCGACGAACTGGCCGATGCGATCGCGCAGGCCGACCTTCCGTGGGATCCCAGCGTTCAGGCTCTAATCCCGTTCCCGGACGTGCTCGACCGTATGTCTCGCGACATGAACTGGACCAGCCAGCTCGGTGATGCGGTGCTTGCACAACACTCCGAGGTCATGGATGCCGTGCAGCGCATGCGCAGGGAAGCCGAATCGTACGGCTATCTCCGTTCGAACGATGAAATGCGCGTGGTCGACGACATGGGCTATGTCCAGATCATGCCCTACGACCCGGCAATCGTCTACGTGCCGGTTTACGACCCGTACGTGGTCTATGCACCGCCGCGCCCCGGCTTCTACATCGGAAGCGCTATCCGGTTTTCCCACGGATTCCGGCTGGGCGTGTTCACCAACTGGGGATGGGGAGGCGGATTCAACTGGCGTCAGCACGCTGTCATCGTGAATCGTACGCCGTGGCAGCGGAACTGGACCAACCGCCACATTTACGTTCATAGCTGGAACAATTGGGATAACGGACGTTGGCACCCTCGCGTTGTCCAGCACAACGTGATCATCAATAACCCTCGTCCACGCCGGGAGGTGGTGATCAACCCCAACCCGCCCCGCGGTGAGCAAGGGTTCCGGCGCGACGAACGCAGCGTCACCCCGCGCAACGAGGTCCGTGTCGCTCCTCGGCCGGACCAGCGAACCTACCGCGCTCCTGAGCCTCGAACCGGGAATCGGAGCGAGTTCCGTAATCCGCCTGAACGCAATCAACGCGAGATGCGGAATACCGATCGCGGTCGCGCTCCGGAGCCTGCTCCGAATCGAAGCGTCGAACGACGTAGTGGGCCGGAGCGTCCGCAAGTACAGAATCACGACGGAGGATCCCGGGACCGGGGGAACCACGGCGACGGCGGCAGACCCCGCCGTTAGTTAGTGGGTAAGTCCCGGACAGTCGAGGCGGGAGCGTCGCTCATCGGAGGCGCTCCCGCCTTCTGTGTATTGGCGCTTTACGCGAACTTATTGGCGCTTTACGCGAACTCCGTCGGTCACGCTCCTGCCGCGAGTCCCATCACGCTCCGCGCGTAATCGTCCACGCTGGTCAGTTGAATCCCGAAAGTATTCACCACCCCCGAGGTCTCCATCGCGTCCCCGCGGGCGTAGCCGAGCATCAATGCCGCGAAACTCTTCTGCATCGGATCCGTCGCCGCCTCGAATTGTGCGACTAACGCCTCTTCAGGGACGTGCTCAACCTCGAAAGCCTTCCCGCCGATCCGTTCGAAGCGCCTCACCACTTCGAGCGGACTTAGCGCTTCCGGTCCGCCGAATTCGATCACCTTTCGTTCCGCCGCCGGGTGCCGCAACCCGGCCACGCATATCTCGGCCACATCCATAATCGACACCCAACTGATCGGATTCTCGCCCGCTCCGTAAATTCGCGCCTTCGCGTTCGCATAATCGAACCCCAGCGCCGGAGTCAGCCAGGCTTCCATGAACCAGCTCGCTTGAATGGTCGTGTAGTTGAGAGGCTCGATCGCGGTCTCTACCCGCTGTTTCGCCTCCCCCAACGGGAACGACAATCCGGCCGGGCGGCGAAACGAGACGAACACGAAGCGCCCGGTGTTCTCGGCCTTGGCCGCCTCCACCAGGTTTAGTTGGCCCGCCTCATCCACCGATTGGATCCCGTCACCCGCCTGGCGTGAGAACGTCGATGAAGCCGTGGAAATCACCGCGTCCGCCCCACGGCATGCGGCTGCCAGAGATTCGCGGTCTTTCAGATCCCCCGTCCGCAGCTCCGCGCCGGAGGCGCGCAGCGCTTCCAGTTTTGCGGGCGAACTGCTGGCGCGAACCAGCGCGCGTACTCGTTCACCCCGCGCCAGTAGCTTTTGACAGATCGCGCTTCCTAAAAGTCCGGTTGCACCTGCCACTAGAACCATCCCTACCTCCTCGGATTGGATGGTATCCCCGTTCAGGTGCCGGGACAAATCCGTCGCGCGATGCGCCTGAACCCTGGCGCTCTGAAACGCTGTCTTAAACTTGTGAATCAACTGAACGACGCCGCCTGAGGAGCGGGTATACGGACTCCCCATCGCCAAGACCGAGTCCACCGAAAGTCTCTCTCCCGAGTCCTTTGCAATTGTAAGTTGTGAAGTCACTTTTGAGTTGTTCGGCGCTAAGCCGATAGGTCGGTGAAGTATATAAGAATGACTATTGGGGATGCGTCGTTCGAATGCGCTGCGCACGGTGCGGCAGCTGAAGAACGAAATGTATGCGCTCGAAAACCGGCTCGGCTGGGCCCGAGTCCTGTGCTGGTACTGGCCAAGCGAAAGGACCATTCGAATCGGGGGCCGGATTCGCAATCCCGCACCAGTTGTCGTCAACGATCTCAACTTGACACTTTAAGTATTATTTTTCACTGTCTGTCCGATACGCCTTGTTGTGAGAGTAATGAGGCGGAATCCGGCGGGTCCGCGTCCACGACAGCGACGCGCCCGGCATCAGCCCGCTCGATACTTCGGCGTCGTCGCGGCCCGTCCCGCAACCAGCCACCAAAGCCATCCCAAACCGGAAACTGCCTCACGTCTGGTCCGGCGTCTGGCGCTGCTTCTCTCAATTTGCCTCGCCGCCATCGCGCTCGCGGCATGCACCCGGCGCGCCCCGAGGAATCGCACCTACGTGATCGGGACGGATAACACGTTCCCCTATCATTTCCTTACGGCCGATGGCTCGGTCGCCGGCATGACCGGCGAGATTATCGCCGATGCGGCCCGCCGGCGCGGGTTGCGCCTCGAATGGCAAGTTCGCCCCGAGGGTCCGCAGAAAGCGCTCAGGGCGCGCAGCGTGGAATTATGGCCGCTGCTCTCAGTCATGCCGGATTTCTGGCCGGATCTTCATTTCGCCCGGCCCTACCTCAGCAACTCGTTTATCGCGGTGTTCGTCGGGCCTACCGCCTCGCCGAAAGCATCGCTCCCGGCCGCGCGCCGCGTCGCTCTGGTGGGATTCCCGCTGGTCTCCAGTCTCACCATGCGGGCCTTTCCCGGCGCGAAACTCGTCCGCTATCCGAATCGAACGGAGGCTCTGGCCGGCCTCTGCCAGGGGAATGCCGATGCGCTGGTCGTCGAGGCGCGGGTTGCCCAGTTTCTGGCGCTCTCCAGACCCCCGGAGTGCGCGGGTATCGCGTTCGCCGTCTACGGCATCGATCTAGCTCCGAAACAACTCGGGATCGCCTCGATCAAAGACCCCGCTGTCATCGCCGCTGCCGACGAAATTCGCGAAGAAATCGACCGCATGATGTCCGATGGCGGTATGGAGCGGATCCTGCGGCGCTGGAATTACTTCTATGGAGACGAGGCGCGGGCGTTGTACCGCGAAGCGGAGGCGCGCTCCGCCAATCGTATTTCGCTCCTGCTCGCCACGGGGTTGGGAATCGTGTCCGTGCTGTTACTGCTGCTGCTGGTCCGCGTTCGCCGCTCGCAGCGTGCCGCCGAAGCTGCCGATATCGCCAAGTCTTTGTTTCGCCAACATGAGCCACGAAATCAGGACGCCGATGAACGGAATCATCGGTATGACGCAACTCGCGGCCGCCCTCGCCGAGAACAGCGAACAGAAACAGTACCTCGAAACGGTCCAGAGTTCGGCCAACTCGCTGCTCGCACTCTTGAACGACATTTTGGATCTGTCGCGCATCGAGGCCGGAAAGCTGTCGATCGAATCCGTACCCTTCCGCCCGCGCCGGCTCCTCGAAGAGGCGGTCAGCATCATCGAGGTGAGCGCGCGCAACAAGGGACTGGCCCTCCGCGCTGCCTGCGGCGAATCGGTTCCCCCGTGCATAGCCGGAGATCCGCTGCGCCTGCGCCAGATCCTCGTGAACCTGCTGGGCAATGCGGTGAAGTTCACCGAGTCCGGCTCCATCGAAGTTTCCGTGGACGCGGACACGATTGCGAACCGCCTTCGTCTCGCCGTTCGCGACACGGGTATCGGAATTCCTTTGGACAAGCAACAGGCGATCTTCGCCCCGTTCATCCAGGCGGATGGCTCCATCAGTCGCAAATATGGAGGCACCGGACTCGGCCTGGCGATCTCGGCCCGGCTGATCGACTTGATGGGCGGGACGGTCCGGCTGGAAAGCCAGCCGAACCGCGGAACGCTGTTTGAAGTTACCGTGCCGTATCGCAGTGGATCCGATTGCCCTGAACCGGCTGCTCCGGCCCCCGTGGGTTCCGGCGCCTTCGCGCCCCGCCGCATCCTGCTCGCCGAGGATAACGCAGTCAACCAGATGGTGGCCAGGCGCCTGCTTGAAAAGAACGGCCATTCTGTGGTGGTCAGCTGCAACGGCAAGGAAGCCCTGGCCGCGATCGAGCGCGAATCGTTCGATGTCGTGCTGATGGATGTGCAGATGCCCGAGATGGACGGGTTCGAAGCGGTGGCGCGGATCCGCGCTAGCGAAAGCCCGCACTCGCCGCGCCTCCCCATTCTTGCCATGACCGCGCATGCCATGGCCGGCGACCGGGAACGCTGCCTCGCGGCCGGCATGGATGGCTACGTGAGCAAACCGGTTCAGACCGCCGAACTTCTCCAGGCCATCGCCGATGTCACGGCCGCAGTGACCAACACCCCGGCCGTCAAATAAAGCAGCAAATTCTGTTCGCGTTTATTCGCGTTCATTCGCGGCCAACTCAACTCAGCGCCTTTAGCCCCTCAGTCAGTCACAAGGCCGTCCCCCATTCAAATGAGCCACTTAGCCGCCCCCAAACTTGCAATTCCCAATTTCGCTGATATGTTGAAGGCGGAAATAGATTCACATGCCAACGCAAGCCCCAGCGAAAATCGACTCGAACCCGCAAACCTCCCGGAACCTCGAGTTCTATCGCACGCGTGACGAGTTCGTCAGGTCATACCAGCCGGCCACCGAAGAGGAGCGTCTTCTCCTCACCCACATGGTCCGCGCGTGGCTCCGACTTCAAAAGTTCTACGACCTCGAGAACGAGATCATCGAGCGTGAGGGACTCTCCTCGATGTTCCACAACGATCTCGAGCGCTACAAAGTTCTGACCCGGACGGTTGCCGAGGCCGAACGCATGTGGCGCAACGCCTTGGCCGAATTTCAGAAGGCCAAGGCCCGGCGCGAGTCGAAAAGTCTCGATTCGCCCCGCCGCCGCTCCGTATCCACAGCCCTGTCGGTCCGCCCCACCGCTGCCGTCGAATTCGAAGAAGACGCCGACTCTAAATTTCGCGCGCCGCTTCCGCCGCTCAAGCCCCAGTGAAACTGAAAAGGGCTATTGCGGTCTAGATCCACGAGAAGCACGGAACACCAGTGGTCCGGCGTTTTTTGAAGGTTGCCCGCTTCGTGCCATCATCGTAGAATTCAGCGGAGGCCGGAATGTTCATTCGCACCAATCGCACGCAGTTCGAACTCGACGGACAGCCGTTCCCGGTCAACGGTGCGAACTGCTATTACGCCAGCCATCGTTCCGGCCCGATGATGAACGCCGCCCTCCAGGTGATGACCGAGTGCGGCTTCAACGTCTTGCGAACGTGGGCCTTCCTGGACGTGCCGGAGCCCCGCCCGGGTGCCTGGTTCCAGAGCGGTCCCGGGCAATACAACGACGGCCCCAACGGACTTGAACTCCTCGACCGTACTGTCGCTGCCGCCGAGGCCCTGAACATCAAGCTCATTCTGCCCCTGGTCAACCACTGGGATGATTTCGGCGGTATGAACCAGTACGGCAAATGGCTCGGTCTCGGCCGCCGCGAGGATTTCTATACCGACGGTCGCGCCCGGCAGGCCTACCGCGACTGGGTCGAACACGTCATTGTCCGGGTTAATACCCGCACCGGCCGTCAGTACCGGGATGAACCATCTATCTTCGCCTGGGAACTCGCGAATGAACCGCGCTGCGAGATTCCGGGCGGGCGCGACATCCTGTTGGAGTGGACCGCGGAGATGAGCCGCTTTGTCAAGTCACTCGACGGCAACCACTTGGCCGGCCTCGGCGACGAAGGCTTTTTCACTCGCGCCCAGGCCGGCCGCCATCATACCTACGATGGTTCCCACGGGGTCGACTGCGAGGCGCTGATGGGCGTCGCGGGCCTCGACTTCGGCGTATGTCATCTTTATCCGAATTATGAGCCGAAAGTCCCGGCCGCGGAATTCGGATCTCGCTGGATTGCCGAGCATATTCAGGCGGGAAATCGCGCAAATAAGCCCATGCTTATCGAAGAATATGGTGTGACTACGCCGGAACCGCGAGACCCGGTCTTTGCACGCTGGTGGGGCGTCATTCGCCAGGAACACGGAGCAGGCGGCCTGCTGTGGATGATCGCGTCCACCGGAGACGACGGCAAACCCTACCCGGACTACGATCATTACACCGTATATTCCGCGGGTGAAATTCCCTCCGTCGTTGGCCAATCTTCCGGTGCAGCCGAAGTGGATCGATAAAATAGTCCGAAAAATAACAAAAATCCTCTTGCGGGGGCTGCTTCCCTTTGATACTGTAGGAAATGTCGCCAGTTGCGGACGGCAGCCCCCAGAGAATCGGCCGGAATCCTGGAAAAAATATGGGGTGGGGCTTGAAAGCGACTGGATGGTTTGATAGTCTAATCAATGGCTGTAGTGAAGAGTAGGCAGTGAGACACAGCTAGTTGCCCTCAGTTGGAGCACGCTGAAAGTTTCCACCACTCAGTTCTTTTTACGAGTTCCCTGAATTTTTAGGCCAAGCGAGCGAAGAGGATGTAATGGCTGCTTGCGCCCAAAACGGCTTTCGAGGCCGGGGTATTGTGAGGTTTTCCGCAAGGATCGCCGGAGCGGTACCGCAGATCATTGAAAATCTGGTTGAACGCGAAGTAATACTTCGTCAGAAGTTTGAGTAACAACCGAGACAGAACTCGTTGAATTCGGTTGGTTGCGAGGTAGGCGGTGGCTGATCAAAAGTTAGCTGCTGCGCGACCGGCAACTGGCCAGCAATTTCAAACGAGAGTTTGATCCCGGCTCAGAATCAACGCTGGCGGCGCGCTTAACACATGCAAGTCGAACGAGAAAGTGGAGCAATCCATGAGTACAGTGGCGTACGGGTGAGTAACACGTGGGTAATCTACCTCTTAGCGGGGAATATCTCTGGGAAACCGGAGTTAATACCGCATAAGCTCGAGAGAGGAAACGCGAAAGCGGCTGAGAGAGGAGCCCGCGGCCGATTAGCTAGTTGGTAGGGTAACGGCCTACCAAGGCATAGATCGGTAGCCGGCCTGAGAGGGCACACGGCCACACTGGCACTGAAACACGGGCCAGACTCCTACGGGAGGCAGCAGTGGGGAATCTTGCACAATGGGGGAAACCCTGATGCAGCGACGCCGCGTGAGCGATGAAGCCCTTCGGGGTGTAAAGCTCTTTCGACGGGAACGATAATGACGGTACCCGGAGAAGAAGCTGCGGCTAACTACGTGCCAGCAGCCGCGGTAATACGTAGGCAGCAAGCGTTGTTCGGAGTTACTGGGCGTAAAGAGTGCGTAGGCGGTTTCGTAAGTTTGGTGTGAAATCTCCCGGCTTAACTGGGAGGGTGCGCCGAAAACTGCGGGGCTGGAGTGTGGGAGAGGCAAGCGGAATTCCTGGTGTAGCGGTGAAATGCGTAGATATCAGGAGGAACACCGGTGGTGTAGACGGCTTGCTGGACCATGACTGACGCTGAGGCACGAAAGCGTGGGGAGCAAACAGGATTAGATACCCTGGTAGTCCACGCCCTAAACGATGCACACTTGGTGTGAGCGATTCATTTCGTTCGTGCCGGAGCTAACGCGTTAAGTGTGCCGCCTGGGGAGTACGGTCGCAAGGCTGAAACTCAAAGGAATTGACGGGGGCCCGCACAAGCGGTGGAGCATGTGGTTTAATTCGACGCAACGCGAAGAACCTTACCTGGGCTCGAACGGCCTCTCAACGTTCGTGGAAACACGGATATCCCGCAAGGGAGTGGGGTCGAGGTGCTGCATGGCTGTCGTCAGCTCGTGTCGTGAGATGTTGGGTTAAGTCCCGCAACGAGCGCAACCCTTGTCCTGTGTTGCTAATCCGCAAGGATGCACTCTCAGGAGACCGCCAGCGATAAGTTGGAGGAAGGTGGGGATGACGTCAAGTCATCATGGCCTTTATGTCCAGGGCTACACACGTGCTACAATGGGCGGTACAAACCGACGCCAACCCGCGAGGGGGAGCAAATCGGAGAAAACCGTCCTCAGTTCGGATCGCAGGCTGCAACCCGCCTGCGTGAAGCTGGAATCGCTAGTAATGGTATATCAGAACGATACCGTGAATACGTTCCCGGGCCTTGTACACACCGCCCGTCACATCACGAAAGTGGGTTGTACTAGAAGTCTTCAGGCTAACCCGCAAGGGAGGCAGAGGCCCAAGGTATGACTCATGATTGGGGTGAAGTCGTAACAAGGTAGCCGTAGGAGAACCTGCGGCTGGATCACCTCCTTTCTAAGAGAGAACGTGGCTGGAGTCACCGAAGAGCCGGATGAAAGTCCGAGCGAAGTAAGTGGCAGCCGTTCCAGTCCATAGCTGTTCTCGGATCTCCACTTAGATTTCACAAGATGAGTGTTACTGGTGACGGCCTGGCGCCGTTGCCGCGCGTTCAACTGGCCTCGAGAAATAGTTATGAGTTGCGAGTTATGAGTTGTGAGTTCGAGTAGTGGCCCTAAAACCGGCTCACAACTCACCACTCCGAACTCAGAACTCGAAGCGAGCCAGCAGGCTCGCGAGAAGGGGCTGTAGCTCAGCTGGGAGAGCGCCTGATTTGCATTCAGGAGGTCGCCGGTTCGATCCCGACCAGCTCCACCAGAGTTTAGCCAGCGGGCCTGTAGCTCAGGTGGTTAGAGCGCACCCCTGATAAGGGTGAGGTCGGTAGTTCGAGTCTACCCAGGCCCACCAGAGTACGATCCCCGCCGGCAGCGGACACAAAGAAGCGCGGAGCACGGGAAACCGGGGGCTCCGCGGTTCTTTGCGGCCTCTGCCAGAGGCAGTAAAACCAAAGGTTCTTTGACAACTGAATATTGACGGGCAACTTACACAAGTTGCATGCTGATGCCGTGAAGACAATATACGGCATCGCGAGCGCGAAGCGTCAAACGGGCAACCGTTTGAACGTCTGTGTTCGAAATCAATTTTATGGTCAAGCTACTAAGAGCATGCGTGGGGATGCCTAGGCGCAAGAAGGCGATGAAGGACGTGGTCAGCTGCGAAAAGCTTCGGGGAGACGCACACAGTCTGTGATCCGGAGATGTCCGAATGGGGGAACCCACTTGGTGCGAACACCAAGTATCGTGCAGTGAATACATAGCTGTACGAAGCAAACCCGGGGAAGTGAACCATCTCAGTACCCGGAGGAGAAGAAAACAACCGTGATTCCGATAGTAGTGGCGAGCGAATTCGGAACAGCCTAAACCAGGTAATTCGCAAGGAGAACCTGGGGTTGCAGGACCACAAACATCACGAGGCGACTTTCTGAAAGGAGAGCGGTCTCGTGAGGTAAAGAGGTACATCGGCGCGTTAATAGAACGGTCTGGAAAGTCCGGCCAAAGAGGGTGACAGCCCCGTATATGAAAATGCACTGATAACTTCGAGTGGCTCCTAAGTACCGCGGGACACGTGGAACCCTGCGGGAATCTACCGGGACCATCCGGTAAGGCTAAATACTCACTTGCGACCGATAGTGAACAAGTACCGTGAGGGAAAGGTGAAAAGAACCCCTGCGAGGGGAGTGAAATAGTACCTGAAACCGCATGCTTACAAGCAGTGGGAGGGCTATACCGGTTTTCGGACCGGGATGCCTGACCTCGTGCCTATTGAATAATGAGCTGGCTAGTTACTCTCAGTGGCGAGGTTAAGCGGAAGCGAGCCGAAGCGAAAGCGAGTCTGAATAGGGCGACAAGTCGCTGGGAGTAGACGCGAAGCGGGATGATCTACCCTTGGCCAGGATGAAGTCCGTGTAACAGCGGATGGAGGTCCGAACCAGTGTTGGTTGAAAACAGCTTGGATGAGCTGAGGGTAGGGGTGAAAGGCTAATCAAATTCCGTGATAGCTCGTTCTCTCCGAAATAGCTTTAGGGCTAGCGTTGCGCGGTCCGTCCCGGTGGTAGAGATCTGAATGAACTAGGGGCCTTCCCAGGTTACCGAATTCAACCAAACTTCGAATGCCGGGAATGAGTAGCGCGGCAGTCAGACAGCGGGGGCTAAGCTTCGTTGTCAAAAGGGGAAGAGCCCAGACCACCAACTAAGGTCCCCAAATCCATGCTAAGTGGGAAAGGAAGTCGGGTGCCAGAGACAGCCAGGAGGTTGGCTTAGAAGCAGCCATCCTTTAAAGAAAGCGTAATAGCTCACTGGTCGAGGAACCCGGTGCCGACAATCCAACGGGGCTCAAGCATGGTACCGAAGTTGTGGATGCGACCCTATGGGTCAGCGTGGTAGGAGAGCGTTCCGAATGCTGCGAAGGTATACCGAAAGGAGTACTGGAGCGTTCAGAAGAGACTCTGCCAGCATAAGTAGCGAGAAACCAGGTGAGAACCCTGGTCGCCGAAAGTCTAAGGATTCCTGAGAAAGGTTAATCCGCTCAGGGTTAGTCGGAGCCTAAGGTGAGGCCGAAAGGCGTAGCCGATGGACATACGGTTAATATTCCGTAACTACCTTGTTTTTCGAAGCGGGGACGCAGCGTCGAGCTTCTGGTGCGTAATGGTTTCAATCCAGAGGGGAGATGAGGACCGGATAGGCAAATCCGCCGGTTCGTCTGCCAGGAAAAGCCGCTAAGGTTAGGAGCAAGGTATCCGTACCACAAACCGACACAGGTGGACGAGTAGAGAATACTCAGGCGCTCGGGTGATGGATTGTTCAGGAACTAGGCAAATTAGCTCCGTAACTTCGGGAGAAGGAGTGCCCCTGTAAAGGGGGCCGCAGTGAATAGCGTCAGGCGACTGTTTAACAAAAACACAGGTCTCTGCAAAGTCGAAAACGACGTATAGGGGCTGACGCCTGCCCGGTGCCGGAAGGTTAAAGGGAGAGGTCAGCCGCAAGGCGAAGCTTTGAACTGAAGCCCCGGTGAACGGCGGCCGTAACTATAACGGTCCTAAGGTAGCGAAATTCCTTGTCGGGTAAGTTCCGACCTGCACGAATGGCGTAACGATCTGACGACTGTCTTAACAATCTGCCCGGCGAACTTGTGGTTCCGGTGAAGACGCCGGATGCCCGCATCAAGACGGAAAGACCCCGTGCACCTTTACTATACCCTATCAATGAACTATGGGATGTTCTGCGCAGGATAGGTGGGAGGCTTGGAACCCGGCTTTTTGGAGTCGGGGGAGCCAACGGTGAGATACCACCCTGAGCATTCTGTGGTTCTAACTTACTCCCGTGATCCGGGAGAAGGACATTGGTAGGCGGGTAGTTTGACTGGGGCGGTCGCCTCCTAAACGGTAACGGAGGCGCTCGAAGCTTGGTTCAGGAGGCTTGGAAATCCTCCATCGAGTGCAAAGGCATAAACCAGGTTGACTGCGAGACCAACAAGTCAAGCAGGTGCGAAAGCAGGACTTAGTGATCCGGTGGTTCTGAATGGAAGGGCCATCGCTCAACGGATAAAAGGTACGCCGGGGATAACAGGCTGATCGGAGTCAAGAGTTCACATCGACGCTCCGGTTTGGCACCTCGATGTCGGTTCATCGCATCCTGGGGGTGTAGAAGCTCCCAAGGGTTAGGCTGTTCGCCTATTAAAGCGGTACGTGAACTGGGTTCAGAACGTCGCGAGACAGTTCGGTCCCTATCTGATGTGGGCGGAGGAGATTTGAGGGGGCTTGTCCTTAGTACGAGAGGACCGGGATGAACAGACCTCTTGTGATTCTGTTGTCACGCCAGTGGCAGCGCAGAGTAGCGAAGTCTGGTTAGGATAAGCGCTGAATGCATATAAGCGCGAAACCTTCCCCAAGATGAGATCTCCCAAGCTGAATAAGCTAAGAAGGGCCGTGAAAGACGATCACGTTGATAGGCTGGATGTGTAAGCGTAGTAATACGTTGAGCTTACCAGTACTAATAGCCCGTTCGGCTTGACCATAAAATTCATTTCGCGCACAGACAAACAATGCGCGCTCAACACAACTTGTAATCCGATGCCCATCAATATTCCCAACGCTTTCGGCGGGTTTTGAGTTTCTCACAACTCATAACTCACAACTCATAACTCGCCACAGCCTTTGGGTGACCCTAGCGAGGGGGTCCCACCCGTTCCCATCCCGAACACGGAAGTTAAGCCCCTCAGCCCCGATGGTACTGCGCGCGCGAGTGTGTGGGAGAGTAGGACGTCGCCCAATTAATTCCAAAAGCCCCGACTCACTCTCGGGGCTTTTCCTTTTGGGTACCGCGCCCGCCAGCCAGCGGAACTTATAACTGGCCACTCGCCACTAACTAACTCTGCCGCCTCTTCCCAGCCGCCGCCGACACCGCATCCTCGAACACCGACGTGAAGAACTCTCGCGAAGACGGCGACGACCCGATATGCAGCGTCCCCGACCCCCGGCTTTCTTCTATAAATCCCAGGTAACCCATCCAGCCTAAATCGTGCAGCACAAAATCCAGCGCCTCGCGCTCGCCCACCGGCAAGTTCCGATAGTCGATATCGAATACCTGTCCCGTGCAGTGCCACAACGCCTCGTCGCGCCGCTTCTCCTTCCGCTCGGCCAGGTCCGCCGGCTGTACCAGCGAAGTGACCTCCAGCGGAACAAAGCTCTCGTTCTTCCGCTTCATCGCCGCATGTAGCCGGCGCGTTTCATAGGCGATGTAAGTCAACGTGCCGATCGCCGAAGGCGTCCCTTGCAGATAGTATTGGGCGTTGTCCGGATCCTCCGCCCCTATCACGTCTTTTCGCAGCTTGAAGCCGTAGAACTGATCGTCATCCAGCGCGTTCACCAGGCTCCTGCCCCGCTCCCGGCGAAGGTCCTCGCAACTCTGATACTGCAGGTCCTTCGACGTCAGCCATACCGAGAGCCGGTGCGGCGCCCGCAACCGGGGATCGTCTTCGTAGCGGTATTGCGCCACCAGTTTTTTGAATTCCGCGGGATCCTTCTGGTACAGTTCCAACAATTGCCGAGCCCGCATCACCCGGAACCAGTAGGTCGGTGAGAAGTCCCGGTCCATCTGCTGGTCCACCGCCTCGTAGAGTTCGCGGTTTTGGGCCGGGCTCCCGGCGAAAAACATCTTCGCGACTGTGATCGGCTCCTGCACGCCTTTCGAACTCGCCGTGATCTGCCGCATCGATGCGACGCAGCCCTCACCGCAGTGATAGGCAAATATCGCCCAGTCCAAACCGCCGAACTTCTTTTCCAAACGGCTGAGGTAGGCCGCCGCCGCGGGTATCGCTCGTTCGGGGACCAAGCGTTCATCGCGAACCAGAACGCGGTAAGGGATCCGCCGGCGCACCGATCGCGTCACCGTCTTCCCGTGCCGTAGCCGGACTCGCCGCCGCTCCGTGCTCACCCGGTAGCGAGTCGCATAAATCATGCGCAACCCCATATTTCGCGCGGTGCCGGAAGCAATCTGCATCACACCCCGCGGTCCGGTCGGGCTCTCCGCCCGCGCATTGCCCCAGCTTTCGAGATACGCCACCGCCGCGATCAGCGAGGCCGACAACCCGGATTGTCTTTCCGCTCTCTCGAACAGCCTCTGCATCCGGCTGCTGGTGATGCGCTGCGCTCCCGCCAGCGCTTGAGGATCCCGCAGGATGCCGAATGTCTGCGCGTCGATCATCAATTCCGTGCGCCGTGCCAGTTGCACTTCGTCGAGGTCTTTTCGTCCGGCGCCAATGCCCTCCAGCTTGTGCTGCGGCTCGAACTGGTCTTTGTCCGCGCCGAAAGGCCAGGTGGCCGGCCACCAGCCCAGGGTGGCGCCGGCGAGTACGGTCAAAAGCAGTGTTCTCACCATGGCTTCGTGTCTATAGACGATCTTGCGGCCAATTTCGGGTGCGGCGCAAGTGACAATCGAACAACACAACTAGAAAATGTTTGGAGAGCTGCTGCTGCTCCCGGCGCGAACCCCGGAGGGAATAGTGATCTCGGCCACCACCGGATCGTGATCCGATGCTTTCGATCCCCGCACCACTCGCGCATCTCCGCACTTTGCAGGACCCCGCACGAAGATCCAGTCGAGCGCGCCGTAAATCACATGCGTGCGGACCTTGCGTCTGCCGAAGCAACTCTCGAATCCAGCTTCGCGAAGTCTCCTCGCAAAGAGCCCCGGCCGGTATTTCGTGTTCAGGTCGCCTGCGATGATCACCGGCACGTTCCGGTTATAACGTTGCGCGTCCGCCAGCACCTCTTTGAGTTGACCGAAACGCGTTGCCCCCAAACCGCGGCTCTCGAGATGCAAATTATAAAGGACGAATTCCACGTCCGTGCGGCCCAATTCCGCTACCAGCGCGACGCGTCCGCCCTTGCGCCGCTGCATGATCCGCCAGTTCGGAATGAATGGCTCCGGTTTCCAGAACTTCGTCTGCCGTTCGAAGTGAAGCACTCGCGACGATCGTATCGGAAGCCGCGTCAGGATCGCCTGCCCCAGGTACGCGGCCCGCTCGCCATCGCCCTGCGACAATTCCTCGAAGGCGCGTCCAAAAACATAATGCATCTGTAATGTTTTGGCGAGCCGATCGGCAATGTCGCTGTACCCGGTGCGCTTCGCGTGAAGATCCACTTCCTGAAGGACACAGATGTCGGGATCCTGGCCGCGAATGGTCTTCGCCACCCCCTCGATGTGCTTACCGCGCTCGATGTTCCAGTCGAGAACGCGCACCTGCGCCACCGCGGACCCGCTTGCAAGCAGCATCGCCATCGCATAACCGCCCCACATATCTCAATTGTAGGAATTCCTAAACGGTTGTGATCTAATGCCGAATGGAGTAACGGTCAACTTGTATCACTTCAAGGACAGAAATGTTCTGGTAACCGGCGGCGGAAGAGGCATCGGTAAACGGCTCGCGATCGGATTCGCCCGGGCCGGCGCCCGTATCGGACTGCTCGCGCGCAGTAAAGCCGAACTCGACCTGACCCACCTCGAAATCGAACACAACGGAGGCAACGCCCTGCGGCTCCGCGCCGATGTTTGCGATCTCGAACAGGTCGCCGCCGCTGTGGATCGCATGCGTGTGCACTTCGGCCAGGTACATGTCCTGGTTTGCGCCGCCGGACTACAAGGGCCCATCGCCCCCTTCCTCGACACTCCAGCCCGGGCGTGGACCGATACGATTACTACCAACCTGATCGGCGTCAGCAACAGCATGCGAGTCGTGCTTCCGCAAATGGTCGAGCGGCGGTCGGGCAAGGTGATCGTTCTCGGCGGACGCGGTGCCGCGCAATCGCGGCCGAATTTCTCCGCCTATGCGGTGTCGAAGGCCGCGGTGGTTCGCCTGGTCGAGACCGTCGCCGACGAGGTTCGGGATCACAACGTTCAGATCAACTGCATGGCGCCCGGCGCGGCCTACACGCACATGACCGACGAAATTCTCCGCGCCGGTGAACGCGCCGGCGGCGATGAGGCCGAACGGGCGCGCAGCGTCCGCATGACCGGCGGCGTCTCCCCCGACCAGCAGATCCAACTGGCGCTCTTCCTCGCTTCGGAGCAGTCGAATCACATCAGCGGCCGGCTGATTCACGTCAACGACGATTGGAAACGGTTGAAACAGGCCAACATCGATTCGGATATCTATACTTTGCGCCGGCTCACCCGAAGCTAACCGTAAACCGTGTTGCTTAGGCGTCAAATGATGGCATAAATATTTATAATGGAAGTTCGGTCTTGTATTTGCGATACTTCTCGCGTATCCTGAATCCATAGAGGACAGCGACGACCACAATGGCCCAACCGGTAACCAAAATGATCATCGCTAAGACTCTCGAGGTTCCCCAGGTACTCGTTCAGATCATTATTATTGGGGTCAGTGTAGCCGGCCCCGCCTGAACGGTCCTATCGGAAGATTCACGAAAGGCCACTGGCGGGGTAAACAGCCCGGCGCAGTGGCCTTTTCCATTTCCGGCGGGCTACCCCTGACAGGAACTTTTCTGGGATCATCAAAAGACACTAACCCGGACGGTTCAGGCCGTCCTCATTGACAGGAGAGGCTTTTTCACGAATGTCAGCCCCAACCGCCCCGCTGCTGAGCGGCGCCAGGATTCTGCTGGATTGCTTCCTTCGCGAAGGCGTCGATTGCATCTTCGGTTATCCGGGTGGCGTCACACTGCCGCTCTACGATGCCATGTACGATCACCAGATCCGGCACGTTCTGGTGCGCCATGAGCAAAATGCTGCCTTTGCGGCGCAGGGTTATGCCCGCGCCACCGGCAAAGTCGGCGTATGCTGCGCCACTTCCGGCCCCGGCGCTACGAACCTGGTCACCGGACTCGTTGACGCCATGATGGATTCCATTCCAATCGTTGCGCTCACCGGACAGGTATCCACCAAGTTGATTGGCAGCGACGCATTCCAGGAAGCCGACACGTTCGGGATCACGCGCTCCTGCACCAAACACAATTTCCTCATCAAGAATCTCGCGGACCTGCCGCAGACCGTCCACGAAGCTTTCTACCTGGCATCCTCCGGGCGGCCCGGCCCCGTGCTGGTGGATGTTCCGAAAGATGTGTTCCAGGGGCAGGCCCACTACTCGCCGGTGAACACCATCCATCTGCCCGGCTACAAGGTTTACACCGAAGGACACACCGGCCAGATTCGCCGCGCCGCGCAGATGATGTGGGACGCAAAGCGGCCGTTCGTGTATGGGGGCGGCGGTATCGTGCACGCAGGCGCCGCGCCCGAACTTCGGGAACTCGTCGAACTGCTCGACATGCCGGCCGTCTGCACTTTGATGGGGCTCGGTTCCCTGCCTTCCTCGCATCGGAATTTCATCAGCATGCCCGGAATGCACGGCTCCTTCGCCGCCAACATGGGCATGACTCACGCCGACCTTTTGATTGCGCTCGGCGTGCGTTTCGACGACCGCGTAACGGGTCGCCTCGCGGCATTCGCCCCGCACGCCAAAGTCATTCATGTGGACATCGATCCCGCCGAAATCGGCAAGAATCGCACTGCGGACCTGCCGATCGTCGGCGATTGCAAACGGGTTATCTCCAAGCTGATCAAGATCCTTCAGGAATTGAAGCCCGAAAGCGGTGAGACCAATGCCGACGCGCGGCGCGCATGGTGGGACCAGATTCGCGGCTGGCAGGAACAACACCCGCTCGTGCCCGAGATCTCTACCGACGAAATCAAACCGCAGCACGTCGTTTCGGAAATCGACCGTCTGTCGGGCGGCGAAGCCATCATCAGCACCGATGTCGGCCAGCACCAGATGTGGTCGGCGCAGTTCATCCGCTTCAACCAACCGCGGCTCTGGCTGACTTCCGGCGGTCTCGGATCGATGGGCTTCGGGCTGCCCTCGGCGGTCGGCGCGCAGATGGCGCGGCCCGACAAACTGGTGTTCGCGATTGTCGGCGATGGCGGTTTCCAAATGTCCATCCCCGAACTGGCGACCATCGCCAACCACGCGCTTCCCATCAAGATCGTCGTGGTAAACAATGGCTATCTCGGCATGGTCCGGCAATGGCAGGAGTTGTTCTACAACAACCGCCTTTCGGCCGTGCAATTGGACACCTTCCCGGATGCCGAGAAGCTCGCCGGCGCCTACGGGTTCCCGGGACGCACCATCGAGCGTCCGGAAGATCTGAGGCCGGGTCTCGAAGCCGCGGTCCGGTCCCCCGGGCCGTATCTGCTGAACATCCGGGTGTCGCCTTTCGAGAACGTCTATCCAATGGTCCCGGCCGGAGCCGCGATCAACGAGATGGTGTTGCGTCCCCCCCAACCGGTGCCGGTGGGCAAATAGAACAGGAATAGTCAAAAATGTTGCAGATCATCTCCCTGCTCGTCGAGAACAAACCCGGCGCACTGATGCGCGTTACCGGCGTGCTGACGGCCCGCGGCTTCAATATCGAAAGCTTGACTGTCGCCAAAACCCTGGATCCCACGCTTTCCCGCATCAGTATCGTTGTGGACGTCGAGCCGCAACTTCGATCGCAGGTGGTGAAGCAGATGAACAAGCTCGTCAACGTCCTGCAAGCCACCGATCTGACCGACGCGCCCGCGGTGGCGCGGGAAATGGTGCTGTTGCGGGTGCGGGCTTCCATGCCCAGCCGTACGGCGATTCTCAAGGAGGCCGAAATCTTCGGCGCGCGCGTAGTGGACTCCTCAACCGAGGGGTTCGCGCTAGAAGCCACCGGCGACATCGAAAAGCTGAACGAGTTTATCGACATCATGCGCAGCTACGGCGAGATTGAAGTGACGCGCTCGGGTCTTGTAGCCGTCTCACTCGAATCCAAGAAACTGCGCCTGTCCCCTCCCATTCCAACCAAGGAAAAGACGGAGACTACAGCAGCAAAATAAGTAGACGGCCGCGCCACTCAATTAGAGTGCGCCGCGGCCAATTCACTGAAGGACTCTCATGGCAAAACGTTATTACGAAAAAGACGGGAACCTCGCCGTGCTCGAAGGGAAGACCGTCGCCATCATCGGATATGGAAGCCAGGGCCATGCCCACGCATTGAATCTGCGCGACTCCGGTGTGAATGTCGTGGTCGGGTTGTATCCCGGCTCGAAGAGTTGGACGAAGGCCGAGACTGCCGGTCTGCGCGTGCTGTCCACCGCGGACGCCGCCAAGGAAGCCGACATCATCATGATCCTGGTGGCGGACCACATCCAGGGCGATCTGTATAACAAGGAAATCGCGCCGTCGATGAAGGCCGGCAAGACGTTGATGTTCGCCCACGGGTTCAACATCCACTTCGGCCAGATTCATCCGCCCGCCGAAGTGGACGTCTCCATGATCGCGCCGAAAGCCCCCGGCCACCGCGTCCGCGAACTGTTCACCGAAGGAGTCGGCGTTCCTGCGCTCGTCGCCGTTCACCAGAACGCTTCCGGCAAAGCCCTCGAGAACGCGCTTGCGTATGCGATGGCTCTCGGGTGCCTGAAGGCGGGCGTCATCGAGACCACGTTCAAGGAAGAAACGGAAAGCGATCTGTTCGGCGAGCAGTCCGTGCTGTGCGGCGGAGCCTCGGAGTTAATCCGCGCCGGATTCGAAACGCTGGTGGAAGCCGGTTATGCGCCGGAGATCGCCTATTTCGAGTGCCTGCACGAACTGAAGCTGATCGTCGACCTGATCCAGGAAGGCGGATTGGCCTACATGCGCTACTCCATCTCCGATACGGCCGAGTACGGCGACTACACTCGCGGGCCCAGGATCGTCAATCAGCAAACTCGCGACGAGATGAAGAAGATCCTCGCCGAGATCCAGTCGGGCGAGTTCGCGCGGCAGTGGATCGAGGAGAACAAGACCGGGCGCAAGAAATTCCTCGCGATGAGGGAAGCAGCCCAGACTCAACCGATCGAGACGGTCGGCCGCGAACTTCGGGAGATGATGACCTTCCTGAAAAAGCGAAAGGAAGCCGGAGTCCCCCAGGATCAGCCGGCGTTGTCAGCCAGCAAGTAAGTAAGCCAATGCGCATCTTTACATTCGACACGACTCTTCGGGACGGCACTCAAGGCGAGGCCGTCTCCTTCTCCGTGGACGACAAACTCATGATCGCCCAGAAACTGGACGATCTCGGCATCGACTACGTTGAGGGCGGATGGCCTGGGTCCAACCCCAAGGATCGTGAATTCTTCAACCGCGCGCGCGACCTGAAGTTGAACCACGCCAAACTGACGGCCTTCGGTTCGACGCGGTTCGCCAAAAACGCGGTCCACGAAGATACGAATGTGCGAGAACTCATCGGTGCCGAAACGCCGGTTATCTCGATCTTCGGCAAGAGTTGGGATCTGCACGTTCACCGCGCCCTCGGCATCCCGCTCGAGGAGAATCTGAAACTGATCTCCGAGACGGTCGCATATTTGAAGTCGCACGGGCGCGAGGTCGTCTACGACGCCGAGCATTTCTTCGACGGCTACACTGCGAATCCCGAGTACGCTCTGCGCACGCTCGAAGCGGCGAAGGCGGCGGGCGCGGACGTGCTCTGCCTGTGCGATACCAACGGCGGGACGGTGACGTTCCGCCTTATGGAAATCTGCGCCGAGGTCCGGAAGCGGTTCGACGGCGTACTCGGCATTCATACTCACAACGACTCCGATCTGGCCGTCGCCAACGCTCTCGCCGCTGTCGAACAGGGCTTCACGCACGTTCAAGGCACGATAAACGGCTACGGCGAGCGGTGTGGCAACGCCAACCTCTGTTCGATCCTTCCGAACCTGGAACTGAAACTCGGGCACACGACGATCGGGCCGGAGAATCTGGCGGCCCTGACCGGGGTCGCACGATTCGTTGCCGAACTGGCAAATCTGCAGATTCGGAACGACCAGCCTTACGTGGGCCACAGCGCCTTTGCGCACAAGGGCGGCGTGCATGTCAGCGCCGTTCTCAAGGATTCGTCCACATACGAGCACACCAAACCGGAACTCGTGGGCAATCGCCAGCGCGTACTTTTGAGCGATCTCTCCGGCCGCGGCAATGTGCTCTACAAGCTGAAGCAGCACGGACTGGCCGAACGCCTTGGAGAAGAGGCGAGACGGGCGCTGCTCGAGCGCGTGAAGCAGATGGAGTTCAATGGGTACGAACTCGAATCGGCCGAGGGGACTTTCGAATTGCTGGTCCGCGAAGCGCTGCATCCGGGCACGCAGTTCTTCGAGATTCTCGGGTTCGACGTCACCACCCGGATGTCCGATGCCTTCGGCACGAACAGCACCGCCACGGTCACGCTGAAAATCGACGACAAAATCCAGACCGTGGCTGCCACCGGTCACGGACCGATGAACGCGCTCGACCTGGCAGTGCGGCAATGCCTCACGCCGATGTATCCGGCGATCGCGAACGTGCGGCTGACCGATTATAAGGTGCGCGTTCTCGATTCGAAGAAAGGCACCGCCGCGAAAGTGCGCGTCCTCGTCGAATGGTCCGACCATCGCAAGAGCTGGTCCACCGTCGGCGTTTCGGACAACGTCATCGAAGCCAGTTGGCTCGCACTCATCGACGCGATCCGTCTCGAACTGATGCGCCTGATGGAAAAGGACGCGTCGATCGAGAAAGCGGTCGAAGACTACTGCTGGGGCGTTTAGGGTCACACCGGCTTTTCCACAGCCCCCGAACCCACAACCCGTGGCCGGCCAACCACATACCTCGCGAACCACCCATACAGCAAAATTGCAAATCGGAAATCCGATGCTACGTTGGGGGTGAAAATGAGCTCCCAGCGCAAGATCGCAGCCAATCGCCGGAACGCGCAGCGCTCCACCGGCCCCAAATCCCAGGAAGGCAAATCCGCTTCCTCCCGCAATGCCACTCGCCACGGCCTCGCCAGCGAAAAACTCACCGTGCTGCCCGGCGAGAGCCCGGACGACCTCGACGCCCTCATCGAATCCATCACCGGCGAATTCAAACCCGCCACCGACACTGAGCGTCACTTTGTCGATCGCATGGTCCAGGCCCGCTGGAAACTCGCGCGGCTCCAGCGTTGGGAAGCCGCCGCTTTCGAACGCATCCTCGATAGCGAATGGGGGCCCGACGATCCCGATCGCCGCTTCCTCAACGCCTTGGGCGAATCCGGCAGCATCCTCGAAAAGCTCCAGCGCTACACCACCTCCGCCGAACGCGCCTACTCCAAAGCCCTCAAGGACCTGCTCCAATACCGCGCCCAACGCGCAAAACTCGAAAAACAGAACAAAGCCAAATCCGCCGAAGACTGGCTCCAGGCCGAATTCGCAAGAATACAAAACGAACCCACTATCAGCGCCTGGGACGACCCCACCATCTCCCCTCCGCAACTGATGCCACTGCCCCTCATGCGACCCACAGACCCTTCAGCCGACCCCGACCCGGCACCAGACAACACATAACTGGCCACTGGCGACTGGCAACTGACGCACTTCAGACGAAAGGACTCACAACTCACAACTCACAACCAGCGCGGAACCACCCCGCCACTTCGCCGTCTAACCCCTGAGCGCCATGAACCTCCCACAAGACATCCGCTACACCCTCCGGCTGTTGCGCCAGAGTCCCGTGTTCACCGCCGTCGCCGTCGGCTCCCTCGCCCTCGGCATCGGAGCCAACACCGCCATATTCACCCTCGTCAACGCAGTACTGCTCCGATGGCTGCCGGTTCAAAACCCCCAGGAACTCGTGGTGCTCGCCCGTAATCCGAACCGTCCCAACCCCGGATTCAACTACCCCGATTACCGGTACATCCGAGACCACAACCAGTCCTACTCCGGCGTCGTCGCGTTCTCTAACGGCGGTCGGCCCACTAGTTTCAGCCTCCCCGGAAAGGGTGGATCCACCCAACTCGTGTCGATGTCCATGGTCAGCGGCAACTTCTTCGATGTTCTGGGTATCACTCCCGCCCTCGGTCGCGTCTTCAATCCCGGCGATAACGAGAAGGAGGGAGCCTCCCCCTACGCCGTCCTCAGCTACGGATTCTGGAAACGCGCCTTCGGCGAAGACACTGGCATTGTCGGCCGTGACATCCTGCTGAACGGAGCCCGTTTCCAGGTCGTCGGGGTCTCCCGCGAAGGTTTCACGGGCCCGACCGTCGGCCTCTCGCCCGATCTCTTTGTTCCCATCGTGATGCTCCGCACCTTCATGCCGACGGCCACCTCCTGGAATACGCGCCACTTCTGGTGGCTCTCCACTCTGGCCCGGCTCAAGCCCGGTGTTAGGGTCGCCCAAGCCACCGCCGAAATGGACGTCCTCTGGCATCGCATCATTGAAAGCGATCCTGAGCGCAAGCCCGTTGCCGCCTGGGACAAGAACTACAAAATCGACAACACCGGCATCGTACTGCCCGGCAGTACGGGATTCTCCGGCATACGCCGCCTGACCTCGAAACCTCTCACCATCCTTATGATCACCGTCGGCGTCGTCCTGTTGATCGCCTGTGCGAACGTCGCCAACCTCCTGCTCGCCCGCGCGATCGGTCGCAAAAAGGAAATCGCAGTTCGCCTCGCTATCGGTGCAAACCGTGGCCGCCTCATCGCCCAGATGCTTACTGAAAGCATCACCCTCGCCCTTCTCGGCGGCCTCGCAAGCATCGCAATCGCGTGGTTCGGCGTTAAGGTCCTCTTGCAGTTCCTTCCCCAAGGCGGTCCACGCGGCGTCCAACTCGACGTCTCGCCCGATGTTCAGGTCCTCGGCTTCGCATTCGCCGTCTCCCTGCTCACCGGCATCATCTTCGGATTCGCTCCCGCCCTGCGCGCCAGCCGTCCCGACCTTGTCCCCGCCCTCAAATCCGACTCCGGCACAACCGATGCCGGACGAACCCACCGCTGGAGCCTTCAGCGCACCCTCGTCGCCTTCCAGGTCGCGCTTTCCCTGATCCTCCTCGCCGGCGCCGGCCTGTTCGTCCGCACTCTCGCCAACCTCCGCGACCTCGATCCCGGAATGAACCGCGAGAATCTGCTGTTCGTCGACACCAACCTCGGCCAACTCGGCTATCAGCCCCAGCGCGAGCGGACTTTCAACGAACGCCTCCGCGACGACGTGCAGCGCATGCCCGGAGTCCGCTCCGCGAGCCTCGCCGCCATCACGCCCCTCAGCGGATCGCGTTGGAACAACGACGTCCAGATCGAGGGCTACCGCTGGAAGCCCGACGAGCCGCCCTATGTCGATATGAACGCCGCCTCTCCCCGCTACTTCGAGACCGCCGGCATCCCCATCGTGCTCGGGCGCGACTTCCGCGACTCCGACAATGCCGCCGTTCTTCCCGATCGTCCGAAGGAGCCGCCCAAGCCCGGCGCCGATGGGCCCGACATCCCCGGGCCGCCCCGCGTGGCCATCGTCAACGAGGCGTTCACCCGAAAGTTCCTACGCGGCCAGCAGCCCATCGGCAAGCGCCTCTGCTACGGCGAAAAGTGGAACGCCTCGAAGACTGTCGAAATTGTCGGAGTCGTCCGCGATGCCCGTTACTTCGACCTGAAGAAAGCGGTCGAACCCATGATTTATCAGCCGGCCTTCCGCGAAGGCTCCGGAATCGGAGGCGGCACGCTGTGCATCCGCACCACCGGCGACCCGAACCGCCTTGACGAAACCATCCGCCGCCGGATGGCGGATCTCGACAACGCGGTGGTGATCACCGAAGCGCACACTATGGAGGACAACCTCAACCGCAACCTCGTACAGGAGCGCTTCGTTGCCATGCTCGGCGGCTTCTTCGGCATCGTGTCCCTCCTGCTCGCCGCGATCGGTCTCTACGGCGTCATGTCCCAGACCGTCACCCGCCGAACCCGCGAGATCGGCATCCGCATGGCCCTCGGCGCCGAAGCCCGCCGCGTACTCTGGCTCGTCCTGCGCGATGCCCTGCTTATGGTCTCGATCGGCGCGATCGTCGGTGCCGCCGCCGCCCTCGCCCTGACCCGCTATACCGAATCGATGCTGTTCGGCATCCAGCCCCAGGATCCGCTGACCTTCGTCGCCGCTTTCGCCGTACTGCTCTCCATCACCGCCCTCGCGGGATTCCTGCCCGCGCGACGCGCCACCCGTGTCGAGCCCATGCGCGCGCTCCGCAACGAGTAGGAAACCATGAGCCAATTCCTGCAAAGCTTCCGGCAAGACGCGGCTTACGCACTTCGTATCCTCGCCAAGAGCCCCGGCTTCACTGCCGCCGTCGTACTCTCGCTCGCCCTCGGCATCGGTGCTAACACCGCGATCTTCAGCCTCATGGATGCGGTCCTCTGGCGTATTCTGCCCATCCAGAATCCGGAGTCTTTGTGGGTTGCCGGCGATGGTTCCACTTTCCAGCAGTACCGGACCATGCGCGACCACAACCAGGTCGCTGATCTCGCCGCTTATAGCGCCGTGCGCCTGAACATCAATATCGACGGCATGGTCGAGCCCACCACCGACGGTCAACTTGTCACCGGCAGCTACTTTCCGCTGCTCGGGGTTCAACCCTCCATCGGGCGCACCATCGCTCCATCCGACGACCTCGTGCCCAACGGACATCCCGTCGCGGTCATCAGCTACGGCTATTGGAAGCGCCGCTTCGCACAATCCCCCACGGTCCTCGGCCGCACCATCTCCATCTCCTCGGTGCCCTTCACCATCATCGGAGTCACCCCGCCCGAGTTCTTTGGAGTCGAGGTCGGGATGTCTCCGTCCATATTCATCCCCGTGATGATGCAGCCCACCGCCACTCCGGCCCTCGAGAACCTGCTCGAAAACCCGATCATCTATCGCCCCTTCCTCACTACGCTCGCGCGTCTGAGGCCCGGCGTCGGAATCCCGCAGGCGACGGGCTCGCTCGATGTGCTCTGGCGCCAGGAACTCCCCGGCGGCGGCAAGAACGGCTTCTTGTCTAACGAGCACCTCACACTGAAGCCTGCGTCCACCGGACTCTCGCAGTTGCGCAAGCAGTTCTCGCAGCCGCTCTTCATCCTGCTGGTCGTGGTCGGCATCGTCCTGCTGATCGCCTGTGCGAACACCGCGAATCTCCTGCTCGCCCGAGCCTCGGCCCGCCAACCCGAGTTCGCCGTGCGTCTCGCGCTCGGCGCCGGACGTGCCCGGCTCACCCGCCAACTCCTGGTGGAAAGCGTCGTCCTCGCCGGCCTCGGCGGACTCTGCGGAGTGCTGCTTGCCCGGGTCGCGACGCGCCTGTTGCTGGTCTTCATCTCCTCCGGGCGCACACCCGTCATCCTCGACCTGAACCCGAACCTTCGAGTCCTCGCCTTCACGGCCACCGTCTCCATCGCGACCGGACTGCTCTTCGGACTTGCACCGGCCCTCCGCGCGACGCGCATCGACCTCACCCCGGCTTTGAAGAACCTCGGACGCTCGCAAACCCGGAGCCACGCCGGCCTTCGTCCCGGCAAGATCCTCGCGGTCGCTCAAGTCGCGTTGTCGCTGCTCCTGTTGATCGGCGCGGGCCTGTTTGTCCGCAGCCTTCAGAAGCTGAACGGCGACAACTTCGGTGTATCGCGCGCGAGCGTTCTGGTGGTTCGCGTCGAGCCCAAGGGCAGCGATCAGCGCAACATCCCCGGAACCACGCTCCGGCTCGATCGCATCTATCGCGATCTGCTCGACCGCATCCGCACCATTCCCGGAGTCCTGAAAGCGAGCCTCGGCCAATCGACGCCGACCAACCCGATACCCGGCGCAGCCACCGGCGTCACGCTGCCCTCCGGAGCCGATGTGCGTGTGCCCCTGGTGATGCTCTATTCCGACTACTTCGCCACCGTCGGAGTGCCCATGGTCGCGGGCCGCGAGTTCGAATCGGGCGACCTCCTCGATTCCTCGCCGGCGGTGTGCGTCGTGAACGGGGCCTTCGCCCGCGCAATGTTTCCCGGCGAAAACCCGATCGGGAAAACCTGCATGACCGGGCGCCGGCCGAGTCCTCACGACATCGATGGTCCGCGCTACCCCACGCCCGCCGAGCCGTACCGCATTATCGGTGTGGTGAAAGACGCGCGTTATGCGAACCCTCGGTCAGAACCCGAGCCAGTCATTTACACGCCGTTTCTCCAGACCGGCACCGGCCGCGGCCAGATGGTGCTGCATGTCCGCACCGCCGGCATCAGCGCCGGCCTCGCCTGGCAGCGCGTTCGCGAGGAGATCCTGCGCATCGATCCGACGCTGCCCATGTTCGATGTCCACACCCTCTCCGAGGAAATGGACGCCGCCTTGATTCAGGAACGTTTGATCGCCACTCTGTCGAGCGTGTTCGGTGTTCTCGCGCTGCTGCTCGCGAGCGTCGGCCTCTATGGCCTGCTTGCGTTCGGAGTGGTTCAGCGCACCGGCGAAATCGGTATCCGCATGGCCCTGGGTGCCGGCCGCTCCGACGTGATTGCGATGATCCTCCGCGAAGCCCTCGTGCTTGTCGGCGTGGGGATCGCTATCGGGGTGCCTGTTGCCCTGGCGCTCGCACGCTTCGCCGGCAGCCGGATCTCCGGCCTTCTGTTCGGGTTGAAAGCCACCGACCCGTTTACCATCGCCTTCGCAACCGCTGTACTCGTCGTAGTCGCGGCCACTGCGGCCTACCTTCCGGCGCGTCGCGCCTCCCGGGTAGACCCGATGTCCACGCTACGCAATGAGTAGCCAGCCTCGCTCACGCCTTGGGGTGCGTCCGGTCGTACACCGCCATCAGGTCCGAAAGCGATACCTGCGTGTACTTCTGCGTCGTCGACAGCCGCGAATGGCCCAGCAACTCTTGGATCGCTCGCAGGTCCGCTCCGTCCGAAAGCAAGTGAGTCGCAAAGGCGTGCCGCAGTCCGTGCGGATGCTCGTGTACCCCGAGCAGCATCCGCGCGTACCATCGCACAATTGCCCTCACCGACGCATCGCT
The DNA here is from genome assembly GCA_963720745.1 of uncultured Acidobacteriota bacterium. Taxonomy (GTDB): domain Bacteria; phylum Acidobacteriota; class Terriglobia; order Bryobacterales; family Bryobacteraceae; genus TMP-7. The sequence continues at coordinate 620,525 of CAVRGO010000001.1, read as the reverse complement.
CAAACGCTTTCCCGCGCGGTTCAGCAGCAGGGTCCGTTCTTCGCCCGCCACCGGTGCGCGCACCTTCAGATAGCGGTCGAGCGCCGTCGCGGCCCTGCCCCCATACGGCACCTGGCGTTCCTTTTTCCCTTTACCGCGAACCCGCAGCCAATGCTCGCGCTGGTCAATGTCTTCGACGTTCATTCCCACCAGTTCGCTGACCCGCAGTCCGCACCCGTAGAGGAACTCGAAAATCAGGAGGTCGCGGGCCGCATTCGGTTTGTCGAACTTGTCTTCGGCCACGCCGTCCACAAGGGTATTCACTTTCTCCGCCGTCAGCACCTTCGGAACCGTCTTCGGAATTTTCGGTGTCCGGACCAGTTTCGCCGGATTCACGTCGGCCATGCCGTTTCGCAACAGAAACTTGAACAGCGATCGCACAGCCGCGATCTTGCGCCGCACCGTCACCGCGCTCAGCTTCTGTTCGTACAGATGACCGAGCCACTCCCTGATCGCGAGAACGTCGAACTCCTTCGGTTTTGGCGGCTCGCTGCCGGGCGGCGTGAAGTACTGCAGGAACTCCTCGAGATCCAATCGGTAGTTCCGCAGCGTGTGCTCGGAGGAATTCCGCAGCACCAACTCTCCCAAATAGTTTTCGATGCCTTGCTTCAACTCGCTCATGGTTGTACCAAAAACATCAGCGGTCGCACTGTAGGTGAGCGCATTCACGGCTGCTCTTCACACCGCCACACTCAAATAGTCCTCCAGCGCCGCATTCGCCCGGCGGCAGATCGCCGCATGTCTCGCCTTCTTGTCGTGCCGGAACCCGTCCAGCGGCGGCAGCAGATCGAACGTGATGTTCGCGGGCTGGTAGTGTGCCGGATCGGCGCCCGAAATGTAATGGCACAACGACCCAGCCGCGGTCTCCCTCGGCATTGGTCGTACCGGCTCGCCCAACGCGACGGCCGCTGCATACCGGCCTGCCAGCAAACCCGTCCCGATCGACTCCACATATCCTTCAACGCCCGAAATCTGGCCCGCGAAAAATACCTCCGGCCGCGCCCGCATCTGCAACGTTTGTCCCAACAGCGCCGGCGAGTTGATGTACGTGTTCCGATGGATCTGGCCGTAGCGGAGGAACTCCGCCTGCTCGAGCCCCGGGATCATCCGGAATACCCGCTGCTGCTCCGGAAAGCGTATGTGGTTTTGGAATCCCACCAGGTTGTAGCTGTCTGCTCGCAGATTCTCCTGCCGCAACTGCACCACGGCGTACGGCCGTCGTCCGGTTCGCGGATCCGTCAATCCCATCGGCTTCATCGGGCCGAACCGCAGCGTTTCGCGCCCGCGCCGCGCCAGTTCCTCCACCGGCAGGCACGCCTCAAAGTAGCATGGTCGATCCGCCTCGATATGGAACGGCACCGAATCCGCGGCGAGCACCGCATCGATGAACCGCTCGTACTGTTCCCGGTCGAATGGGCAATTGATGTAGTCGTCCGTATTGTCGATCGACTTGCCGTAGCGCGATGCCCGGAACGCAATCGACAGGTCGATACTGTGGGCGTCGACGATCGGGCTGATCGCGTCATAGAAGAACAGCCGTCCTGCCCCGGTGATCCGTCCGATCTCCTCGGCCAGCGCGTCGCTCGTCAACGGTCCCGACGCGATGACGGTGATCTCACCATCGGCGATCCGCTCCGCCTCTTCGCGGCGCAATTCGATCAGCGGCTCCCGTTCGATGGCGTTCGATATCTCTTCGGCGAACACCGTCCGATCGACGGTCAACGCGTGACCGCCCGGCACCCGCGCGCGGTCCGCTGCTCGCAGCAGCAGCGAATCCATCCGCCTCAGTTCCTGCTTCAGCAGCCACGGCGCCGTGTTCTCCGACTCGCTCTTGAGCGAATTCGAACACACCAACTCCGCGAGCTGGTCGGTTTTGTGCGCGGCGGTCACGCGAATGGGCCGCATTTCATAAAGGATGCACGGCACTCCACCGCGCGCCAGTTGCCACGCTGCCTCGCAACCCGCCAGTCCCGCACCGATGACACGAACCTTACTTCCCAAATCACCATTCTACGGGTGTCTCTCCGCCCCGTTTCGGCGTATAGTAGAGCAACCGCAATTTTGAGGAGGTGCGCTGTGCCAACCAAGAAGGCCCTGCCTGGCAGCAGTGCGTTTTCAGCCCCTGCTGCCGCTCCGGCACGATTTCTCGGATTCGATACCAGCATCTACCCGGGTGACCGGGTGATGCAAACTTGGAAAACGAACTCCCCTTACACATTCACCGGCTATTACCTGAGGGCGCCCTGCCACGGGAATGCCTCCTGGAGTGGAACGCGCGCGAGGCTGGCCGCTATGGGCTGGGGCTTCGCCGTGGTCTATGTCGGCCGGCAGGTGAAGGGGCCGTGCAGCAGTACTCCGATCACGCCCGATTTAGGACCTCGCGACGGAAAGGATGCCGTCGCCAAAGCTACCGCCGAAGGTTTCCTGCCCAATACGGTGGTCTACCTCGATGTGGAAGCGATGGACGTCGTGACGCCGGTGGTGACGAACTACGCTCGCGCCTGGTTCAGCGAAGTGCTAAACGGCGGCTTTGTTCCCGGCATGTACTGCCACGTCCGCAACGCCGCCGAACTTCGAACCTCTGCTTTGGCCGGCTATCCCGCCGATGCACCGGCGCCCTTGTTCTGGGTGGCCGGCGGGAAAAAATCGTTCGATCCGGACAGGAGCGCGGCATCCGATTCGGGCATCGACTTCGCCGAAATGTGGCAGGGCCGCCTGGATACGGACGATACCCGCGGCGGAATCAGACTGCGGATCGACATGGATGTTGCCGCGCACGCCGATCCGTCCGGTGTCTACGTTCAGGCTCCGGCGGGCGTGTCCTTCGGAGCGGTTGCTGCGGCCGCTGCTCCCGCGCTCGAAGGGCTTTCGGACGATCCGCTTGCTGCCGTGAACGACATCATCCAAAGGAACCTGCATCTCTTCAGTCAGCCTGGAATCGTGAACGTTCGCGCGGGCTACCAGGTGAGCGCCGGTCAGCCCACCGGCCGCCTGGCCATCGTGGTGAAGGTGCTCAACAAGGATGCCGACGTTCCGCCCGATCAACTCCTTCCCCAACAGGTGGAGGGCATCCCCGTCGATGTCCGGCAGGCCTCGGTGCTCGAGCAACTGCAACTGCTGAATCCCGCTGCCGCAGCGGCGCTACAAGCCTCTGAAGAGTTCGCCACTCCGTTCTGGGATTACAGTTACGGTCCTCTTGCCAGCGCGGGGGTGGAATTCGCAGCGGTCGCTGCCGCCGCCAAACCCACCATCCAATACGAACCCGCCGACGTCCCGCTCGACGTGGTCGAAGACACCATGACCATCAATTGCCACATCAGCCCCGACGCCGGGTGGGCGAATCTCAAGCCCTTCCTCGAAGGAACACGCAAGCGGCTGACCGTCGGGATGTACGACTTCGACGCGGATCATATCAAGACGACTCTTAAATCCGCGGTCCGCGGCAAACAACTGAACATGGTCCTCGATTCGAATCCGAATGGGCCGAACGAACACCCGCTGCACGACGCGCTCCAGGAAGAACTCGGGAAAAAGCTGAAGTTCGCCTGGGCTGCCGAGGCCTCAAGCCACGATGTGACGTCGGCCATCTTCCCCAGCGCCTATCACATCAAAGTCGCCGTCCGCGACGGACAATCGATGTGGCTCTCGAGCGGCAACTGGATGGATTCGAACCAGCCGAATATCGATCCCATCCACAACGCATCCGACCGTTCCGCAGCATCCAAACGCAATCGCGAGTGGCACATCATCCTCGACCACAAGGGCCTCTCGAGCATTTACGAGAAGTACCTGCAGCACGATCTTCAGGAGGCATCGGCCGTTCAGGCAGGCGTGTCGTTCGGGGTCGAAGCCGCTGCTCCTGAACCGGAGTTCTTCGTCGAAGAGCCCGGCGTCGATTTTGGAGTCGCCGCTACGGCCAAGCCGCACCGGCAGTTCTTCGAGCCGCTGGTTCTGCACGGAGAAAAGATCCGCATCCAGCCCGTGTTGAGCCCCGACAACTATGCGACGCAGATCCTGCCGCTTATCCAATCGGCGAAGAAGAGCTTCTACATGCAGACCCAGTACATTCACGCGCAGGAAACGAGCCCCGCGGCGTTCGTTGCCTTCATCCGCGCTTTACAGGAACGGATGAACAGCGGAGTCGACGTGCGCCTGATCGTTCACGAGCGTGAGGCTCAAGGCGATTGGATCGAGAAGCTGCGCGGCATGAAGTTCGATACCAGCGTCGTCCGCGTGCAGCCCGGCATCCACAACAAGGGCATGGTGGTCGATTCGAAGATCGCGGTGGTCGGCAGCCAGAACTGGTCCGGCGACGGTGTGCTGCGCAATCGCGATGCGAGCCTCATCATCTTTAATGAGGAGGTCGCAGAGTACTTCGAAAAGATCTTCCTGCACGATTGGACTCGTCTCGCTCGGGTGTATACGCATAAGCCCGCGAAGGTGCTGCCAGCAGCTCCCGGAGAAGCGGCGCCCGCGGGTTTCCGGCGCGTCAAGATGTCCGAACTACTGGCGGGTTAGCCGCGTCACCTCGGAAAACGCTCTTCCCGCGAGGGGATCGCCGGGAAGGGCTTGTGCGGTTCGGTTTGATACCAGTAGGCGACCGTCGAAAGGTCGTCGGTCAGCGGCTGGAACTTGCCGTTCGGCCACCAGCCCAGGGTTTGAATCGTGACCTTGAGGCTCTTTTTGAAGCGGATGGGATCCGGCACATGCCACCGGTACAGCGCATGCTTCGGGATCTCGCCCGCTTCTTTGCGGTGTAGCGGATATCCCGAGAATGGGGACGAGAACGTCTCCCCGAAACCCCATGCGCCGCCGAAGTAGTCCTCCGTGCCGGTGCCGTTGATGGTCGGGTTCTTGGTGTCGCCGTCGATGTAGAATTTCATCTCGCCTTCGCCCCACCAGCCGTTGGACAACTGCTCCCAACCGATGAAGGTGCCGACGTACTGGCCTTGGCCCTCGATGCCGTCGACCAGAATATGCTCCGGATGCTGGCGCGTCGCCATGCTGCGGCGCCAGGTCGCATGGAAGTAGGCCGCGTCATCGGGGACGGGTTCGAGCGCGTACGTGATCTGGTAGAAGAAGTCCTTGATTACCTCGGGACGCTGGTTCTCGATGGTGATCTTCGCGCTCTTGCGGAACGGCATCGGCCAGTACATGTTGAAGCCGCCCGACGGGTTCACCGCGACCATCAACGATCGGACGTTGTAGCGGAGGCCGAACGCATTGGTGAAGAAGTCGCCGAGGGGGACTTCGATGGATGGGCTTGTCTCGCCATCCCAATAGAACCGCAGGATGCAGTCGCGATAGGCTTTGTCGGTGACGGTCATCCAGATGTGCTGGATCACGCCCGGCCCTTGGACGTCGGCTAAGGTCACGGTCGCGCCGGTGTTGAGGTCGATCGCCGGCCGGACTTTCCATCCGGCTCCCAACGCCGACCCAGGATTCTTCGCATCCGGCACCGCCTTGGCGCCGCCGCCCCGCTCGCCCGTCGGGTTCTCGGCTGAAATCGACCGGGTCTCGGAATTGCGAAGCAGCGGGATACCCGCGGACCCGAAGAATCCACTGTCCGGGCGGTTCTGCGAAGCCGCGGACAGCGCGAGCAGCGCCGGAAGTAACCAAACACAAAGGTCCGATTTCGTCATGTGTGCGCGATCTTATCAGATCCGTGCGATACACTAGCCGCTACTGATGGACGAAACCAGCGTCCCGCCGACTCATCTGCGCCGGGTCCTCACGCTCACCGATCTGATCGTCTACGGGATGGTTCTCATTCAGCCGACCGCGCCTGTTCCTTTGTACGGTGTGGCCGAGAGTCTGTCGAACGGGCACTTCCTGACGACCATCCTGATCGCGATGGTCGCGATGACCATCACCGCCTTCAGTTATGGACGAATGGCATCGGTGTATCCGGCGGCGGGTTCGGCTTACACGTACGTGGGCAAGGGATTGAACCCGCACCTCGGATTCGTCGTCGGTTGGGCGATGCTGCTCGACTATCTGCTTCAGCCGTTGATCGCGTCGGTGTGGCTCGCCACCGCGGTGCAAGCCCGCTACATCCCCGCCGCTCCGTTCCCGCTGACGGCGTTCATCGTCATCGCCCTGATCACGTGGTTGAACCTGCGCGGAGCGAAGTCGTCAGCCCGCGCGACGAAGACGATGCTGATCGCGATGTGCGTCGTCATCTGCGCGTTCCTGTACCTGGCAGTGCGTTACCTGTTCGGCACGCAAGGCTGGTCCGGACTGCTGTCGACGACACCGTTCTACAATCCGGCCACCTTCAACAGCAAAACGATCTGGACCGCGACCTCGTTTGCGGCACTGACCTACATCGGCTTCGACGGAGTCACCACGTTGTCCGAAGAAGTCGAGAACCCGCGGCGCAACATCCTGCTCGCGACCGTGCTGGTTTGTCTGCTCACCGGAGTGCTGAGCGGTCTCATCGTTTACCTGGGACAACTGGTCTGGCCGGACTGGCACACGTTCCCCAATCTCGAGACCGCCTTCATGGACATCTGCCAACGTGTGGGTGGGATGGCGTTGTTCCAGGCGATGGGGCTCGTGATGCTGGTGGCGATGCTCGGCAGCGGATTGACGGGTGGCGCCGGAGCCGCCCGGTTGCTGTTCGGCATGGGACGCGACGGCGTGCTGCCCCGCCGGGTGTTCGCCAAGGTCAGCGAGAAGCATCGCACACCGGCCAATGCGATCCTGATCGTCGGTGTGCTCGCCTATGCGGGCGCTCTCGCGCTCGGCTATATCGGACAGGCGTTCGAGCACGCGGGCTCGCTGTTGAACTTCGGAGCCTTCCTCGCGTTCATGGGCGTGAACCTCGCCGCGTTCCGGCACTTCGGCTTGCGGCGAACGAACGATGGAGGCGCGATGGGCCGCATCAGTAACACCATCGTGCCGTTGTTCGGGTTCCTGTTCTGCGGCGCAATCTGGTTGAACCTCAACACGGTGGCAAAGACGGCGGGCGGCATCTGGCTCGCCGCCGGCCTGATCTATCTCGGCGTGCGGACCCGCGGCTTCCGCGTCCAGCCGCCCCAAATCGACTTCTCCGATACTTAACGCGAAGCGCGGCAATGACATACAATGACGCCGATGCACTCCCATCCATTTGAAAGGCCCGGCCTGGGCCGCCGTTCCTTCCTGGCGTCGCTTGCAGCCGTTCCGGCGCTGGCTCAATCGCAGCGCGACTGGACCGATAAACAGCCGGTCCGGTATCCCGATCAGGACGTTATCGCCCTGGATAAGAGCTTCGAGAAATACAAACTCTTCAACGCCGTTATCTACCGGCACTACGTGGGGACGCGCTGGGCCGAGGGACCGGCTTGGTGCGGTGAGGGACGGTACCTGGTGTGGAGCGACATCCCGAACAACCGCCAGTTGCGGTTCCTCGAGGAGGACGGGCACGTCACGACATACCGCAATCCTTCGGGGTATAGCAACGGCAACACGTTCGACTTCGAGGGGCGCCAACTCTCATGCGAGCACGCCGGGCGGCGAGTCGCTCGTTACGAGCACAACGGGAGCGTAACCACGATCGCCGACAAGTACAACGGCAAGCCGCTCAACTCGCCCAACGATGTGGTCGTTCATCCCGACGGTTCCATCTGGTTCACCGATCCGCCGTACGGAATCCTCGGCAACTATGAAGGCTTTCAGGCGAAACCGGAGTTGAAGGAAGCCGTGTATCGTGTCGATCCGAAGACCGCTCGAATCGAGATGGTGACCGACGCGCTCGACAAGCCGAATGGGCTCTGCTTCTCGCCCGACTACAAGAAGCTATACATCTGCGACACGGGCGAGCCTCGCGACATTCAGGTATTCGATATCGCCGATAACAAACTGCGCAACCCGAAGCAGTTCACGGACATGAAGTACGCCGGAAGATCGGGCAGCGCAGACGGCATCCGCGCAGACGTGGACGGCAACATCTGGGCCGGGGCAAACGGGGGCCCGGGCTACGACGGCGTTCAGGTGTTCTCACCGGCGGGGCAGCGCATCGGCATCATTGTTCTGCCCGAGATTTGTGCGAATCTGTGCTTCGGAGGCACGAAGCGCAACCGCCTCTTCATGGCGGCGAGCCAGAGTTTGTATTCGCTTTACGTGGGAACGCAGGGCGCGCACATCACTTAGGCGAGGCTCGCGGAGCGCAGATCGCGCAGCAGCCTGCCGCGCGCATTCCCGGGATAGCCAAAGTCCCAGAATGGTTCGCCCGCCACGCTCTCCCACACGCGAACATCCGTGTTCGTGAGCATGGCCGCTAAGCGCTCGTCGGCATCGGAGACCTCGTCGTCGAGCCCGATGACGGAGATCGCGCCGCGCAAGTCGAGATCGTGCCGGTATTCGTGCAGGCCGTATTCGTAGCCGCGCGTCACTTCGTCCACGAACTCGCGATAGCGCTGCAGCAGATAGTCGCGCCCGCCTTCCACGACGTGATTGGGATAGCCGTTGTCTTCGAGATATTGCCGGATCTCTTCGTCGGTCACCGTAGTCGCACGGAGTTCGAATCGTAGTCGATGAGAGCCTCGCGCCCTTCATTCAAAAGCGAGAGCCGGCCTGCTTCGACGACGAGTTCGTTGTAGCGGCTGTTGGCCGGGGTCGCAATCACTCCCGCCGCGTCGATGCCTTCGAGAACCTGCCGCCGAGTACCCGCCGGCGCCGTCTCCACCTGAATGCAGGCATCGACGATGGCTTCGATCGAACGGAACCCATAACCCACGGGCACCAGTCCCGGACCGCCCAAGTCGAGATATTGAAAATAGTCCGGACTCGGCTCGGCATAAGTGCCGTCCGAATACGCGTACTGGAGGCCGCGATATTGGTCCGAGTGAGTGAGCCACGCGCCATTCGTGCCGGTCGAACAGTACATCGTGATGCCCTGCGTGTTCGTTCCGGGAGCGTGATCGGGGAAGCCCAGCGCATTCTGCACGTTGAGACACGCGCCGTTCGACCAGATAACTCGCGCGTCAGTCCACAGAAAACCTTCAGCGCCATTCGGGAACTTATCGCGGATACCGTACACGCTCACTGAGGACGGCTGCAAGCCCGTAACGAACGCGACGAGATCGACGTAGTGGCAGCCTATATAAGTGAACGCATCCGAATTTTCCGCGGTGAGCCAGTTCTGAAAATTCGAATGACGGTAGTACCACTTTTCGAGCAGGCACGCCGTGCCGAGTTTGAATTCTCCGAAGCGCCCCTCGCGGTACCGGGTGCGCGCCATCAGGCTGCGATCGTCAAAGCGTTTGTGATACTCGACGCCGACCATCAACCCGCGCTCCCGCGCCGCCTGTTCGATTGCGACAGACTCCGACGCCTTCAGCACCAGCGGCTTTACCGCGAGCACGTGACGATTGGCCTCGAGGGCGGCCATGATCGCGGGAAAGTGAATTTGATCGGGAAGCGCGATGATGGCGATGCTGCGAGGCGGAAGCTTCGCAAACAACTCCGGGTACGGCTCGAGCGAGCGCACGAACGAGTGTCCCGGAAAGGCGCGCTTGATCGTCGCGTTCTGTTCGAGTGCGTCGAGGGTTGCGGCACGACGCGCGCACACGGCGATGCCGCCGATCACGTTCAGGCGCTGCAACTGGTAGAGCGAGGGCAGAATCTGATCGTGGCAGATCATGCCGGCGCCGATCACGGCAACGTCGGGTTTGCTCATCCGGCCAGGGCCTTGGCTGTATGCAGGCACTCGGCAAAGGCTTCTTCGAGCACCGTGCAACTCTCATCGATCGCCGCGCGTGTGATTGTGAGCGGAGGCGAGATCTTCACCGTTGCCCCGCCGTAACCCACCGGGTTGAACATTAGCAGACCTTTTTCGAGACAAGTGCGGACGACATCGGCGGCCAACTGCCCGTCGGGTTCCTTGGTCCCGGGCTTCACGCAGGCGACGCCCGCTACCAATCCCTTACCGTCCACGCACCCGATCTGCGGGAAGTGCGACTTCAGTCCACTCAACCGTTGATGCAGGCGCTCGCCCATGATCGATGCGTTCTCTGTGAGATTCTCTTTGACGATGATGTCGATGGAGGCGAGGGCGGCGGCGCAGCAGACCGGGTTGCCCGTATGCGTGGAGGTCATGGAACCGGGTGGGTGAAGGTCCATAATATTCGCGGGTCCGGCGACTGCCGCCAGAGGCAGCGAACTCGAAATGCCTTTACCGAGCGTCACCAGATCGGGCACGATGCCGTAGTGTTCGAATCCCCAGAACGTGCCGGTGCGTCCGAAACCGGCCTGCACCTCATCGCACACCAGCAGAATGCGATGTCCGGCGGTCCATTGCCGCAGCGACTGCATGTACTCTTTGGGCGCGAACGAGGCGCTACCGCCCTGGTAGGTTTCGAGAATCACGCCCGCGACATTCGATCCTTCCACTCCCAATTCACGCAGAGAGTTGATGAAGAATTCGAACGAGGTGTCGGGCGTACGGAAGCCGTCCGGGAAGGGCACCTGCACGAACCCCTTGTCGAGATTGACGATCCATTCCTTCAGCGAAGGGATGCCGCCCGTCTGCTGCGACCCGAGCGTTCTTCCATGAAACGCCTTGTCGAAAGAAACGATGACGTGCTTTGCGCGCCCGCCGGACCGGACCCCGTGCGTGCGGCACAGTTTTATGGCGCACTCGACCGTCTCGGAGCCGGTGGTCAACAGGAAGACCTTTTTCAGCGGCTCGGGAAGCAGACCCGACAAACGTTCCACCAACTGAGCGCGGATGGCGCTGGGAAAGCAGTAGTTGTGAAGCAACCCCGAGTTTGCCTGAGCGGTAATGGCATCGATGATTTCGCGGCGCCCGTGTCCGGCGTTGGTTACGAGCACGCCGCTCGACCAGTCGATCCAACGGTTCCCGTACTTGTCGTAGACGCTGCAGTCCTCCGCGCGATCCCACACGATGGGCGGCTGGCCCTGCATGGCCAAAGGTTCGAACTGATGCAACTTCTGGAGCAGGGGGATCGATTCGGGTACGGGAATCGGAGTCACGATCCTGCGGAGCCCCGTTTCGACGCGCGGAACGGCTCGAGGTTCGAGGTCAGATTGGCGGGACATTGGAATGTTATTGTCTCACTGATTCCGCATGGCAGGGGAGACGGCTTCACTCGACGGAAGTCTCGGGTAACGGCAGTGCGATGGCGCCGCGCCCGTGGAAGGGACCGTCGTTCAGGCGGGCAGGAACAGGGCTATCGAGATCGTCATCGTCGACAGACCAGTCGATCCCTTCGGGCACCGTTTGAAATTGCGGGGCCGTTCCGAAGACGACGGCGCTGAGCCACAATACCGCGAGATAGCGTTCCCGCTCGCGGCGGTCCATGCCCGTAGTATAGCTGCCGAGTGCGCTCAGGCGCGCTGCTTCTCGGTGCGGGCCATATCATAGAGAGCGCGAATATAGCCGATGCTGTAGGCCCAACCGGTGTGGCGATCGCCCACCATGCGTGGGACGTGATCGGCGATCAGGATACCGCGAAAGTCGATGTCGACAAGAGTGCGCATCAGTTTCTTCATGTCCGTGTACCCGTCGTCGACGAAGGCTTCGACGAAATCGGGAATCGGAGCGCTGACGTTGCGGAAGTGAATCTTCCAGAGCTTGTCCATGCGGGCAAATTCGCGCGCGGCCTGGAAGACATCCTTCCCCATGTACTTGCCGCCTTCCATCCACGTACCGCAGCACAGGCAAACACCGACGTTCGGGCTATTTGCGACCTCGAGCGCGCGCATGTAGCCGTCGAAATTTCCGAAGATACAGCGGGGGACTCCGCCCAGTTCCGGCACCGGCGGATCGTCGGGGTGAATGCCGATGCGCACGCCGGCCTCTTCGGCGACCGGCGCCACCTGGCGAATGAAATAGGTGTAGTTCTCCCAGATCTCTTCCTTGGTGTACCGGCGGCCCTGAGTCAACGCACCTTCAAACGTTTTGTCGATCCAATATCCCTTCGCATCCTTTTGATGGAATGCGCGGGCGGGCGCGCCTCCACGGGCATGCTCGGGGCTCGAACTCCAGATTCCGTTGCCCATGTGCGCGTAGGTGGTGTAATAGAGTCCGGCGCGCCCCAGGTTGCGGAGGTACTGCTTGTATTCTTCGATCTTCCGGTCGCGACCCGGCAGGTTGAGCGTCACCTCCGGCATGTTGTGAACGTTCGAGTTTCCGATGTTCGCGACCTTCAGTCCCGCAGCTTCGACGCGCTGTTTGAAACCGGCGAACGTCTCATAGGTGCCGCCCGAGGTAGGAATGCTGACGTATTCGACGCCGATCTGTTTTGCGAAGGTCAGGTCCTCATCATTGAAGTCGTTGCCGATCTGCAGCGAGATTTTGATACCGGGGCTCAACGGCTGAAGGGGTCGCCTGGCCGCGCGCGCCGCGTTCAGGGCCGCCGCACCGCCGGCCAGTGTACGCGCAAATGTCCGGCGTGTGGTCGCATCGTTCATCGAAGAATCACTCCTCGACGGCTGATTATATGACACGCCCCGGCACCGCGGTGGGTGAGGGCTAGTGCGGACCCGCGCAAACGCTCAGCAGTTCCGATTTGAGCTTCGATTCGACGGGCTCGCTCAGCTTGCCGCCATCCGCGGTTACGTAGAAGACGTCGAGCGCCTTGTGCGCCTCGGTGTCGATCAGCACGACTTCGATATTGCAGCCCGCGACCGACATAGTGCTGGTGAGATCGTACAGCAGACCTGGCCGGTCCTCCGCGACGATCTCGATGAGCGTTGCCGACTGCGACGCCTCATTATTGAATGCCACACGCGGTTCGATACGCCGCGAACGGGCGGCAGCGCTGCGACGGCCGGCAAGCATCCGTTTCACATCCTGCTTGCCTGTGACTACCTTGGTCACCGTGTCGCGCAGACGGTCGATTTCGGTGGGATTCAATTCGAGGGTTCGCACCGGATCCGCGAAGGTGAACGTATCGACGATCAGCCCGCGTGCGTTTGCGAACGCCTCGGCTTTCAGGATGTTCATGCCGAAGGCAGCGAGCGCGCCCGCAATGGAGGCGAACAGGAAGGGCCGGTCGGGCCCGATGACTACCAGGCGCCAGTAGCCCTCGTGGCGCAGCAGTTCGACCGAGGCACCTTTGTAGGGCACTCCTCCGGCCAAGGCGGCGTGCGCGCGAATCTGCTCGATGGGGTGGGTTCGCAGATAACGGTTCGGCAGTCCTTCAACAAAATCGCGGGTTTCTGCATCCGCGCGATCGAAGTCGTGGATCCGTTCGGTGTCGAGTTCGCGCGTCAGTTCCTCGTACCCGAGCAAATACGCGCGCCACAACTGATCGGCACGCCAGGGCGTCATGGCGGTCGGATTCACGGCCGTGATGTCGGCGTAGGTGAGCAGCGCCAACATGCGCAGAGCCTCGACCGTCCCAACTTTGTCGGCGAGCAGGCGCCCGGTATGCGCGTCATCCAAATCGCGGGACGCCATTGTCGCCGATAGCTCGAGATGGCGGGCGATTAACTGGCGGACGATATCCAAATCCTGCCAGGGGATCCCGATCCGGGTGCCGACCTCCGACGCGATACGTTCGGATTCCGAAGTGTGCTCGCGTCCCATCCCCTTGCCGACGTCGTGCATGAGAATGGCGAACCGGAGCAATTCAACGTGGTCCACCTCGGCGAACAGTTCGCGGAAGCGCGTGTCGGCGATATCCTCCAGCACTTCGAGAGCAACCACGGTGTGCTCGTCGACTGTGTAGCGATGGTAGTAGTCGCGGACGACGAGACAATCGATGTGGCTCCATTCGGGGATCAGCGCGCCCAATAATCCGGTGGTCTGCATTTCGCGCACGGCGGCAGCGGCTTTGGGCAGCGACAGGATCGTTCGAAACGCCAGCCAGAGCGGCTGATTGGCGGCGTTTTCCGCGATTTCCGATTTTGCCACCGAGACTTTCCGCTGCACTTCCGAAGCGGCCGCCATCCCGTGGCGCGCGATGAACTCGAGGTAGCGGAAGACCAAATCCGCGTCGCTCGAAAGTTGTCCCGGCGAGCGAACGAACAGCCGGTCGCGCACTACGGTGAAATCGTTGTTCGAAAGCCGCGATCGCCAGTCGCGGAATTGACGCACCAGGGACGGCTGCGACTCTTCGGCGTCCTCGACGAGTGTAACTGCCAGCGAGTACACTGAGCGGGCATAGCGGTAATAGCTGCGCATCATCTCGGCCGGATTCGCGCTGACCGCATCCTGAGTTTCGAACGTCAGAAGGTTGTCGTCGCGGCGCGACCGCTCGTGCAGGTACATGCGGATGGGAGCCAGGAATTTCCAGGCGCCGCTCAGGTCGGCAGAAGTGTCGCTCGAGTACAACTTCTCCATCCAGCGCACGACCTGGAGGTCTCTCAGCGCACCGGGAGTGTCCTTGATATTCGGCTCCAGGTGATAGATGGTGTTCTGATACTTGGTGTGCCGGAAACGCGTAAGCCTCGCCAGCCGGCGCGCGAGGTTTCGCCCGTACATCCTGTAAAACCGGGGCAGGGCTGCGGCCATCGAATCGAGCAGAGCCGGGTCGCCCGCCAGCGGCCTCACATCGAGCAGGCTGATGCTCAGTTCGACATTGTGCTCATAGACCTGACAGCACTCTTCAACGGTGTGAACCGAGTGGCTGAGGCGCAGTCCCGCGTCCCATAGGGCCTGCAAGAATCGGCCCACGGGCTCCTTGACGGCACTGTTCCGGATCCCCTCGCCGGTGAGCACGAGCACGTCCACGTCGGAATAGGGAAACAGTTCGCGCCGGCCGAACCCGCCCACGGCCGCGACGGCGATGCCCGCCGGGAAGACAGGTTCTAGATGCTCGCGGAACGATCCAGTAACGATTTGATCCACCCGATCGGAACGGTCGCGCAGGATGGCGTCCACCGTTTCGAAGCAAGCGACTCTAGAAGGTCCGGCTCCATTTGCAGCACACATGATTACAACGCCGTTTCGCCACGATCTGAATTACGGATACGAATTGCGTCGGCCACGTCAAAGGTGAAGATCTTGCCATCGCCGATTTTGCCGGTGCGGGCAGCGGAAGCGAGCGCCTGGATCACCTCCTCGACGCGGGCCGAAGGGACTATCATTTCGAGCTTCACCTTGGGGAGCAGATCCACCTGGTATTCCATTCCGCGGTAGATCTCTTTATGGCCTTTCTGGCGTCCATGGCCGCGGACCTCGGTGATCGTCATGCCATCAATGCCGATGGCCTTCAAGGCTTCCTTTACCTCTTCGAGTTTGTGAGGCTGGATGATCGCTTCGATTTTTTTCATGCAACTCCTGCGATTTAAGTTTCGAAATTGTATCCTTCTTCACCGTGCATACTGACGTCGAGACCTTCCCGCTCGTGCTCGTCAGAGACCCGCACACCCACCACCAGGTCGCAAATCTTGAGGATGATGAGTGTTCCGACTGCAGCAAGGGCCACCGAAATGGCGACACCGCCCAATTGATTAAGAATCTGGCCTACGTTGCCGTCGACTGCACCGAGCGGCAGCGGCGTACCCGCGGCATTCTTCAGCGCATCGTTTACGGCGCTGGTGGCGAAGACGCCCGTGAGGATCGCGCCCAGAGTTCCACCTATGCCGTGGACGCCGAACGCATCGAGGCTGTCGTCGTAGCCGAGTTTTTGCTTCACCACCGCCACCATCGAATAGCAAACCACGCCTGCGACGAAGCCGATGAGCAGGGCGGGAAACGGTTTGACGAAACCCGAGGCCGGCGTGATAGCGACGAGGCCGGCTACGGCGCCGGAGATTCCGCCCAGAACGCTCGGCTTTCCGCTGCGCCACCATTCGGTCAGCAGCCAACCGAGTGTTGCCGCCGCAGCCCCGAAATGCGTGGCGACGAACGCACTTGTCGCCAGGGGGCTGGCACCGAGCGCGCTTCCGGCGTTGAAGCCGAACCAGCCGACCCACAGCAGGCATGCTCCGATAAAGCTGATGACGAGATTGTGAGGCTTGATGGGCTCCACCATGTATCCGAGACGCTTGCCGAGGTAGATTGCGCAGACCAGGGCCGAAACGCCGGAGGTGATATGTACTACGGTTCCGCCCGCGAAATCGAAGCACGGCAGAGATCCGCCCGAAAAGGCATTGAGCAGCCCACCTTTGCCCCATACCATGTGGGCCATCGGGAAGTAGACGATCAAGGCCCACAGGACGGTGAAGAGCAGCATCGCGCTGAATTTCATACGCTCCGCAAAAGCGCCCGAGATCAGAGCCGGCGTAATGATTGCGAACATTAACTGGTAGACCATGAAGGTCTGCTGCGGAATGGTGGGGGCGTAATCGGGATTCGGCGCGGCGCCGACGTTGTTCAGAAACATATATTGAAACCCGCCCAGTACCGGGGAGCCCGCATCAAAGGCCAAAGAATAACCGATAATTGCCCACAATACCGTCACCACTGCCATCAGGATGAAGCTGTGCATCATGGTGCCGAGCACGTTTTTCCGGCGCACCAATCCGCCATAAAACAGTGCGAGGCCGGGACCGGTCATCATGAGCACCAGCGCGGCGCTGATCAGCATCCACGCGTTGTCGCCCGCGGACTGGGCCGCTTTGGTTGCGCGATCGATATCTGCTACACGTTGTTCGAGCGTTCCTGCCGTCTGTGCTGAAACCAGCAGCGGCAATAGAAACACTCCGAGCCAGCATACTTTCCGCATGATTTGCTCCTCAACTTGGATTGGAGGGGGAAAGTCTGATTATAGCGGCAGTTTTCGCACGGATGAACCTTCACATTTGTGATTGATCCGATTGAAGTTTTCTATTGCGCGGAGCGGGAGTGGGTGAGCCGGCGGCGTCAGGCTTCGCCGAGGATGCTGTCCAGGGCCTTTGCGAAGCGCGAATCGGTGGGCTTCAGGCGGCAGGTGAACTCCAACCCCAGCAAAGACTTACCGCGCGAAATGGAGCAATTGCGCACGGAGGCGTTGAAGGTCAAACCGGCGCTCTCTGACCGCACGGTTACGTAGGTGCGGAGCGGCACCGGTTGTGGCAGTTCAACTCGCATTCCCGTGCGGGAAAAATCGAGGCACTTTCCCCTGGCGACTTTGAGCTCGCCGGCGGGGTCCTGCCAACTGAAGAGGATGGTTCCCGGAAGGGCAACTCGACGATCTTTGCGACTCTCCTTTGTCATACAGCCTGATAATGTAATCGGCGGTACTCAGGGTTGTCTTTAATCATTCGAGGTCCCGCAGTTCCCGGATTAGTCCGAGTCGGGCTGGGGTTTGCGCCGGGCTTCGGAGGGTGTCGTGCCGGAACTCTGAGAATGCAATCGATCAGAAGCTGTTGGACGTTTCGCACGGTGAGTGAGACGATCGTTTAGCCAGTGTGTCCCGTTCGTCCGTGTCCGTGAATCTGGCTTGTCGAACGCCTTCTGGCTTGAGCCGCCCGATGTCCGAACGGCATTTCCGGCCTGAGATAGCCTCTCCGATTGCAGCAACCCGCGTGCCGGGGACAGGAATTATCCCCGAATTTAGAGGGCTAGCGGGAACGTATCAGATTGATTTTTGCAATGCAGATTGCGCTTGACCGGCAAGTCGGACACCTGACCGGAACCGTCACGGCTTCGCATCCGGCATGGAGAATTCAGGGCGGCAGACCCGGCTGATCGGCGGGCTGGTTCGAAAGGATGGACGTGGCCAGCTTTCCAGTGAACGGATTTCAAAGAACTTCAGGTACCGACCTTCTGAGGACCAGGCTCGCCGGACATCGACCTCGTTTGAGCGCACGCCTCGAATTGGAGTTTGAGTGTCTTGGCCCGAGGGAGAACGAATACTCGGGATAGAAATACGAAAGGCCCCGAGACTGGGCTCTCAGGGCCTTGCGTCCCTCTGCGTAGCGCAGAGGGCCTTAGAGGGGCGGGCGACTAGCTGGGCCTAGTCGCCGGATGCTATAAGTCAGTTGCGACTTATTAATTGCCCTATATAGTGCACACCGCATACCAATTGTTCTCATCGGATTCTCAAGGACTTACGATCGCGCCCCCGCGGAACCTGGGTGCTTTCACCAAATTTGCGTGATCTGACGCACCCGCACTTACCTCAGCACAAAAACAAGAACGCCCGGGCGGTGACGGCGCCCGGGCGTTCAAGTGGTTGTATTCTCGTAACTTGCCCGGCTATCGGGCTACCATCTGCGACTGAAGGGTGCGCGTGATCTCGCCAAAAACGGCCTCTGGGGCCTGAGTTCCGTCGAACCGATGATAGTTGCCGGACCGGTAGTGATCCAAAACCGGATTTGTCAACAGGTCGTAAGCGCGCAGACGCTCCCGGACGGTCTCTTCGTTGTCGTCTTTCCGCGTGAACAGGACGCCGTCATCGAAGTCACACACGCCGTCTTTTTTCGGCGGCTGGTACATCGTATTGTAGATACGGCCGCACACGGGGCACTGCCGGCGGGAAGTAATCCGTCCGACTACGACATCGGGTGGCACGTCCAGGTGTAAGACCGTGGGCGAACCCAGCCCGCGAGCTTGCAGTACGCCGTCGAGAAACCGGGCCTGCTCCACTGTGCGTGGATACCCGTCGAGGAGGAAGCCGTCCCGGCAATCGGGCTTCTGAATGCGCGAGACCAGCATGTCGTTGACGAGTTCGTCGCTGACCAAGCCGCCAGCCGCCATGATGTCTTGAGCTTTCCTGCCGAGCTCGGTACCCGCTTTCATTTCACCGCGCAACAGATCCCCGGTCGAAATCGCGGTGATGTGCGTAAGACCGACGATCTCACAGGCCTGAGTTCCCTTGCCGCAGCCCGGCGGTCCGAACATGAGAATAACCACTACTAACCTCCGTTCTCGTTTCCGGTACAACCAGTTTCCACTCCCGCGAAATCGCTCAAAAGCAACACGGAAGCTTACATGTACCAGTGCATCCAGGTGGCCAGTTCTCTTCTCTTCATTTTTCGGGGATTCGTGCGAACGATTACCGCTGTTTCTGCGCGAAATCGCAGAGGTCCGAATCGGATATTGGGGTATGAAACCCACTTGGGCACGTTCGCCATTACACTGGATATTTACACCATGCCTGCCGCCGTTGCCGCGTCTGCCCTCAATATTGCGCACTCCCGGATCCGCGAACTTGCCGAGATCGCCATGTCGATGGATGGGGTGCTGAAGCTGTACTTCGGTGAGTCGAACCTGCCCACGCCGGAATACATTAAACGCGCCGCGCAGAAGGCGATGGCCGACGGATTTACGTTCTACACCGAGAACGCCGGATTGCCGTCCACGCGAAGCGCGATCGGCCGGTATTACGAGGAGATGCACGGCGTCAGCCTCGATCCGCGCGCGGAAATCGTGCTCACCGCCAGCGGCGTTCAGGCGCTGAACGTTACCATCCGCTGCATGCTCGATCCGGGGGATGAAGCGATCGTGCTGACTCCGGCCTGGCCCAACGGTTCGGCCAACGTGCAGATGGCCAACGCCGTTGTGAAGGAGATTCCGCACCCGCTGAGGGCCGGGCGGTACACCGTCGATTTTGATGCGCTGGAAGCGGCCGTCACGCCAAGGACCCGGATGCTGCTGTACACGTCTCCGTCAAACCCGCTGGGTTGGGTGGCGACAGCGGAGGAACAGTCGCGACTGCTCGAGTTCGCGAGGCGCCACGGCATCTGGCTACTCGCCGACGAAGTGTACGAGCGCCTGTACTATCCCGATCTTCCCCCGAAAGCAAAACTCCCGGAGCGGATCGCCGCGCCGAGCATCCTCAAAATGGCGACGCGCGACGATGCGGTGGTAGTGGTGCAGTCGTTCTCGAAAGCGTACTGTATGACCGGGTGGCGGCTCGGGTGGCTGATCGCGCGGAAGGATCTCGCTGCCCGGGCGACGATGCTCAACGAGTTCATCATCTCGCACGCTCCGAGTTTCGCCCAGCGCGCCGGAGAGACCGCGCTGTTATGGGGCGAAGCGGCGATTCGCGAGATGATGCTGCGGCTTCGGGAGAACCGGGAGTTTGCGATGGCGGCTCTCGCCAAAATCCCCGGCATCATGCTGCCCAAGCCCGAGGGCGCGTTCTATCTCTTCCCGCGAATCGAAGGGCTCACCGACTCGTTCGCATTCTGCAAACAACTGCTGATGGAGGCGAACGTCGGCCTGGCCCCGGGCGTCGCTTTCGGGGCCGGCGGCGAAGGTTCCGTGCGTATCTGCTACGCGAGCGAGAAGGAGATCCTGCAGCAGGCGCTGGCTCGGCTGAAGCTGTTCATGGAGGCGCGCCGGTAGCCGGATGCGGCTTCACACCGCGTACTGCGGGCGGCCTTTCTCGGGCCAGTCCAGGTGGAAAAACTTCCCGCGCGGCTGATCGACCCGTTCATAAGTATGGGCGCCGAAGTAATCGCGCTGGGCCTGCAACAAATTGGCCGGTAATTGTTCGGAGCGGTAGGAATCGTAGTAGGCCAGGGCGGAGAAGAAGGTCGGGGCTGGAATCCCGGCTTCGGCCGCCAGCGCGATCACCCGCCGCCAGTTGGCCTGCGCCCGTTCGATTTCGGCCCGGAAGTACGGGTCGAGCAGCAGGTTCGCCAGTTGGGGATCGCGCTCATAGGCTTCGGTGATCTTCTGCAGGAAGCGCGCCCGGATGATGCAGCCTCCCCGCCAGATGCGCGCGATATCGCCGAAGTTCAGGTTCCAGTCGAACTCCTTCTGGGCGACGCGCATGAGGCTGAAGCCCTGGGCGTAGGAGCAGATTTTGGAGCAATAGAGCGCGTCATGCACCGCCGCAGTCAGGCCGCCGCCTTCGAGCGCGCGCGGGGCCGGTCCACTCAGGACTTTCGAGGCCGCAACCCGCTCCTCCTTAATGGCGCTCATGAACCGCGCAAAGACGGCTTCGGCGACCGTGGGCGCGGGGATGCCCATGTCGAGCGCGTTGGCCGAAGTCCATTTGCCGGTGCCTTTCTGGCCGGCGGTGTCGAGCACTACGTCCACAAATGCGCCGCCGGTGATCGGGTCTTTCTGCCGGAGGATGTCCGCGGTGATCTCGATGAGGAACGAGTCGAGCACTCCCTTGTTCCATTCCGCGAAAACGCCGGAACAGTCGGCGGCGGACATGCCAAAGAGATTGCGCAAGAGCGCGTATGCTTCCGAGATCATCTGCATGTCGCCGTACTCGATACCGTTGTGCACCATTTTCACGTAGTGGCCGGCGCCATCCGAGCCGATGTAGGTGGTGCAGGGCACGCCGCCCTGGACGGGCTTGCCGGGCGTTGCGCCCTCGATCGGTTTTCCGGTGCCGGGGTCCACCTTGGCGGCGATGGCCTTCCACACGGGTTCGATCTCGCGGAAGGCATCCGCATCCCCGCCAGGCATGAGCGAGGGACCGAACCTCGCGCCCTCCTCGCCGCCCGACACGCCCGAGCCGATGAACCGGAGGCCGCGCTCTTTTAGCTCCTGCTCGCGACGGATGGTATCGGTCCACAGGGCGTTGCCGCCGTCGATGAGGATATCGCCTTGCTGGAGCAGGGGCGCCAGGCTGTCGATGACCGCATCGGTCGGTTTACCGGCCTTAACGAGGATGATGATTTTGCGGGGCCGGGCGAGCGATTGAACGAAGTCCTCCAGAGTTTTGCATCCCACGACGCCGCCCGGGGTATCCGGGTTTTCGGTGACGAACTTCTCCATAGTGGCCGTTGTGCGGTTGTAGACGGAGATCTGGAAGCCGTGATCGGCGATATTCAACGCGAGGTTCTGGCCCATGACGGCGAGGCCAGCGAGACCGATATCGGAGAGTGGTTTAGGCATGAGTTTGAAGCTCTGGCGTATCCCTCTCATTGTATTGCGGGAAAGGGCGAAGTCGAGCCGGGAATCGGAGGTAAGGCACGCTGCAAAAAAATATGCAGATTGTGCCAATAAAATACTTGACATGTATACGCTAAGATTTTATACTTGAGTTGTAAGAATATTTAGGAGGTTAAAGCTGCAATGCCCATCATGAAATACCGGCCCTTCGCCGAACTCGATGATCTCGGAAGTGGTCTCCGACTCTTCCAGGACACTGTCAACCGTCTGCTCAGCGAGCCGACCAGCCGCCCCTGGGCGCCCTCGGTTGATATCTTTGAAACCGAGAACGAACTGCTTCTCAAAGCCGATCTGCCGGGCGTGGAAATGAAAGACATCGAGATCCAGCTCGAGAACGGCACCCTGGCTCTCCGCGGCGAGCGCAAATACGAGAGCAGCAGCAAGGAAGGCGGTTATCACCGCATTGAGCGCAGCTATGGCTCGTTTGCCCGCTACTTCGATCTGCCCGACACCCTCGATCCGGAAGCCGTGAAGGCCGACTACAAGAACGGAGTGCTGACGGTCACGCTACCGAAGAAGGAAGTGGCCAAGCCGCGTCAGATCAAAGTCCAAGTCAACGAATAATTGACGTCCTGGCCGCTGGCCAGTACAGGATTCATTTCGGGGCGCTGCGACGTGGTGTCGCGCGCCCCACCGTTTTTTCCGGGCCGGAACTGCTGTGATAGGTTGAGGGTTCCCGCTCGCTTATGACGGCCTCGCACGACGCATCGCTCCTTATCGCGGTCGCCGTGTTCGGCTTGTCGAAACGGTACGGCGCCACTGAAGCCGTGTCGAGTGCCAGCTTCGAAGTGGGATGTGCTCGCATCTTCGGCATTCTCGGACCGAACGGCGCGGGCAAGACCACGACCCACGAATGCATCCTCGGGCTCCGGCAACCCGATGCCGGTTCGATCCAGATAGCCGGGTTGGATCTCCGGACGGACGCTCGCCAAGCGAAATTGCTGGTTGGCGCACAGCTTCAGGCGGCGGGACAAAATCACCGCGCGCCAAGCCCTGGACCTCTTTGGTTTGTTCTACACTGCGCCCGACCCTGCCGCCGAACTTCTTGCGCGCTTCGATCTTGAAGAGAAGGCGGACGCGCCGTTCGCGACCCTCTCCGGTGGGCAGCGCCAGCGGCTCTTTCTAGCCCTTGGCGATCGTCAACCGCCCCAGGCTGCTGGTGCTCGACGAACCGACCGCCGGACTGGACCCGCAGGCGCGCTGCGAGTTACGGGCTCTGATCCGGGATTTTCGAACCGAAGGCCGGACGGTTCTGCTCAGTACGCACGACCTTGACGAAGCCGAGCAACTCTGTGACGAGGTTGCGATTATGGATCGCGGCCGGATCGTCGCCATCGGGGCGCCGAATGAATTGATCGCGCGCGCCCAAGCCCCCTCCCGCGTGGATGGTCCGCACCGATCCCCCGCTCTCCCGCCACGTCATCGAGGCGCTCGCGGGCGTCAACGGCGCAGCCGAGGACGGCGGTTGGAGCTTCGAGACGCGAACGCCCAATCGCCTGTTGGCGGATCTGGTCCGAACGGCCGACCAGGCCGGCACCGAACTCGTCGATGTCGAACTCCGGCGGCCCTCGCTCGAGGACGTGTTTTTCGAATTGACCAGCCGGCCCTCGCGTTGATGTCCTCGAAGCGCGCGGATGAGGCGATCGGCCGGTTCCGCGAGGGCCTGAAGTACAAGCCCCACGACGCCGAAGCTCATTATGCGCTGGCGTCTGCGTTACACATGCAGGGTAACCGCGAAGCCGCCTCGGCAGAAGCGCGGGAAGCGCTGCGACTACGCCCCGGTTTCCCGGCGGCCCAGGAATTGCTACACCAACTCCGGTAGTGACCGCGGCAGAACAGCACCTCGTTCAAAACGCCGTGGGAAAATGAAAGTATTTATGAATGCAGTGAAGACCGTTTTATTACTCGGCCTGCTCAGCGGAATCCTGCTGGTGGGCGGCGAAGCGATCGCCGGCGAACGGGGTTTGTGGTTCGCGCTGGTGCTGGCCGCCGTAATGAACTTCGGCAGTTATTTCTTTTCGGAACGGATCGCTCTGGCGATGTACCACGCCGAGCCGGTGACGCCGCAGGAGAACTCGCAGATTTACGCCCGAGTGTACCCGATCGTCGGTAACCTGGCGCAGAAGATGGGGATCCCGATGCCGAAGCTGTGGGTGATACCGGAGAGGTCGCCCAACGCGTTTGCGACGGGCCGCAATCCGTCGCACGCCTCGGTGGCGTTCACTGAGGGGATTCTCGAACTGATGGACGACCGGGAGATCGAGGGCGTGGTGGCACACGAGTTGGGCCATGTACTGCACCGGGACATACTCATCAGTTCGGTGGCCGCCACGATTGGCGCGGCCATCACGCAGCTGGCTTATATTGGCATGTTCTTCGGCGGCGGCCGTTCGGATGACGATGAAGGCGGCGGGCCGTTCGGCGGACTGTTCATGATTATCCTGGCGCCTATCGCGTCGATGCTGATTCAAATGGCCATCTCGCGCAGCCGCGAATACTCGGCCGATTCCGCTTCGGCTAAATACACCGGACATCCGGACGGGCTGATCAGCGCGTTACGCAAGCTGGAGTACGGATCGAAGCGGATCCCGCTCGAAGCCAATCCGGCCACGGCGCACATGTTCATCATCAAGCCGTTCACGGGACGTTCGCTGATGAACCTGTTCTCGACACATCCATCCACCGAACAACGGATCGCCCGGCTGGAGGCGATGCGATAACCGCACCACCATCGGTTCGAATCTCCGCGAAGGGAGCCGGGCGGATCGCGTCCGGACATCCCTGGGTGTTTGCGAGCGATGTTGTCGATCGCGGGGGCGCCGCGCCGGGGGACTTTGTGCGCGTCGCCGGACCGGGGGGACGCACGCTGGGCACCGCGCACTTCAGCTCTACTTCGCAGATCTGCTTGCGGCTGCTTTCCCGGGCATCGGAACCGATCGACCGTGGGTTTTTCCGCCGGCGCATCGAGGCCGCTATTCTGCATCGCACCCGCGTGGTTCACGATTCCGACGCGTGGCGGGCGGTCTTCAGCGAAGCGGACCAACTGCCCGGCCTGATTGTGGATCGCTACGCGGACGCGCTGGTGGTTCAGATGCTCGACCAGGGGATGGATCGTGCACAGGCAGACATATTTTCCGTACTCGATGAACTGCTTGCGCCGCGGGCGGTCGTGCTGAGGAACGATGTGCCGGTGCGGGAGCGGGAATCGCTGGCGCAGGAGAAGCGGGTGGTGCGCGGGGAGCTCGGAGGTCCGGTGAGGGTCCGCATGAACGGGCTTGCCTTTGATGCCGATCTGATGGAAGGCCAGAAAACGGGCGTCTATCTCGATCAGCGGGAGAACTACGCGGCGGCGGCGAAGCACGCGCGGCCGGGCCGTGCGCTCGACTGCTTCACTTCATCCGGGGGATTCGCGATGCACCTGGCGCCGCGATGCGAATCGGTCACCGCGGTGGATTCTTCGCCGTTGGCGATCGGCCGGGCGCGCTCGAATGCCGCGCTCAACGCGATGGCGAACATCGCGTTCCACGAAGCCGACGTGTTCGACTTCCTGGCCTCGGAACAGCACGGGCGAAACACGTTCTCGACGATTGTGCTGGATCCTCCGGCCTTCGCCAAATCGCGCTCGAAGGTCGATTCCGCCGCGCGCGGGTACAAGGAGATCAACCTCCGAGCGCTGAAGTTGCTCGACCGCGGCGGAGTGCTCGTCACCTGTTCCTGCTCGCACCATATGAGTGAGTCGATGCTGCTTCAGGTGGTGGCGGAAGCGGCGCTCGATGCGGGGAAGACGCTTCGCATTCTGGAACGGCGCACGCAGGCCGCCGATCATCCGATCCTGCTCACTGTGCCCGAGACCCTATATCTGAAGTGCCTGATTCTGGAAGTGCTGCCGGGGTAGGGTTCTGATAGACTCGTGCCGTTCGCGGCATGTCCGACTTCTTCATCAGCTACACGAGTGCCGACCGGGGATGGGCCGATTGGATGGCGTGGCAGCTCCGAGCCGCGGGCTTCAGCACGGTGCATCAGGCGTGGGATTTCCGGCCGGGGGCGAACTTCGTGTCCGAAATGAAGAATGCGCTCGACGGCGCGGTGCGCACGATTGCCGTTCTGTCGCCGAATTACTTCAATTCGGGGTTCGGCGAGGACGAGTGGACGGCGGCTTTTGCCGACCGGTCGCTGCTTCCGGTGCTGGTGCGCGACAGCGTGCTACCGAAGCTGTTGCGGACCGTGGTGTACGTCGATTTGCGGGGACGGGATGAGGCCGGGGCAAGGGAGGCACTTCTTGCCGGAATCGACAAGTGCGCGGCTATGCCCGCGGAAGCGCCGCCCTTTCCGGTGGAGGGCGGTGCTGGTCGGCCGGGGCGGTTTCCGGGGACGCTGCCGCGGATTTGGCAGATGCCGCACCGGCGCAACCCGAAGTTCACCGGCCGGGACGCCATGCTCGACCAACTGCACTCCGCTCTGACAGGGGCCGGCACGGCGGCGCTCACGCAGGCGATTGCCGGGCTCGGCGGTGTGGGGAAGACGCAGCTTGCGCTGGAATATGCGTACCGGTTTGCGCAGGAATACGATCTAGTCGGGTGGCTGCGGGCCGAGAAGCCGGCGAGTCTTGCGGCGGACTATGCCGCGCTTGCTTCGCCGCTCGACCTGCCCGAGAAGGCGTTGGCCGATCAGCCGGCGATCGTCGCCGCGGTTCGCGATGCGTTGGCGCGGAGGGACCGCTGGCTTTTGATTTTCGACAATGCCACGGATCCAGAGTCCTGTGCCGAATACCAGCCGCCGTCGGACGAGGGCCACATTCTGGTCACGTCGCGGAATAAAAGTTGGGGCGGCGTAGCCGAGACGATGCAGGTGCAGCAGTGGTCCCGTCCGGAGTCGCTCGAGTTTTTGAAGAAGCGAACCCACCGCGACGAACCGGATGCCGCGAACAGGTTAGCCGAATCTGTTGGCGACCTTCCGCTTGCGCTCGATATTGCGGCGGCGTATATCGATGAAGCTGCCCTTTCCATCGTCTCCTATGTCCAATTGCTGCACCGGTATTCGAAAGAACTCCTCGCGCCTGTCGCCGCGACTTGGCGCATCTCCGTCGACCAGTTGAAAGCGAGCAACGAGGACGCGGTCGATCTGCTCAATGTCCTCGCTTATTTCGCCCCGGACGACATTCCTCGCGCAGTTCTCTCGGACAATCCTCTAATCTTCAACGAATCGGTGAAGTCCCTGAGCCGCTACTCGCTCATCAACGCGACTCCCGATCTCATCTCCGTCCACCGCCTGGTCCAACGGACGCTTCGCGAAACCCTCGAAGCTGGCGGCGACCTCCGTTGGGCCGAAGCAGCCATCAATCGCGTCGCGAAAGTCTTTCCCGACCCGTTGGATCCCCGCAACTGGGCCGCCTGTTCCCGCCTCCTTTCCCACGCGCTGCAGGCGTGTGTCCACGGGGCACGATTGGATGTTGGGCTCAAACGAGTCAGTAACCTCCTGAATGAGGCTGCCCTCTATGCAAAGGCAATTGCGCAATTCCGGACTGCTGAACAGTTAGAGGAACGTGCTCTTGCGATGCACGAGAGGATCTACGGGCCGGACCATCCGCATACCGCCACGATCGCTAGCTAGCAATCTAGCAATGATCCGGAAGGACTGCGGGAACATTGAAGGAGCGCTGAGCCTCGCAGGGCGCGTGCTCGCCGCGCACGAGAAGGTTTACGGCCCCGACCACCCTGCCGTCGCGACGGATGCCAACAATCTTGGCGTGATCCTGCGTGAGCGTGGGGACCTCGAGGGCGCGCTTCGTGCGACCCGCCGTGCGTTCGAAATCTATGAGCGGATTTACGGAGCCGGGCATCCGAAGGTGGCGGCCGTCTCAGGCAATCTCAGCCTTCTTCTCAAAGATGTGGGCGATATCGACGCGGCACTCCGCCACGCGGAGCGCGCGCTGATGGTAGACGAGAAACTGCACGGCCCGGATCACCCCGACGTAGCGCGTGACCTCAACAACCTCGCGCAGATCCTCAGCATCCGGGGCGATCGGCAAGGCGCGCGGAACAGCACGCAACGTGCTTTATCGATCTTGGAGAAGTGGTACGGCCCGGATCACCCTCGAACTCAACTGATTGCTCAGAACCTGAAAGTGCTCGGATAGCCCCGGAACACCCACCCGCCAAGCCTCGTATCTTCATTAATGACACTCGCACTCGACTTCCGCCTCGCCCTCCGGATGCTGGCCCGTAACAAAGGCTGGACCGCTGTCGCGGCCCTCGCACTTGCCCTCGGCCTTGGCGCGAATGTCGCCATCTTCTCCTTCGTCCGCCTCATGCTGTGGACGCCGCTTCCGTACCCGCACTACGAGCAGTTGGCGTATCTTCCCCAAACGAACCCACAGCGCGGATTCAACCAGGCGAGTGTCAGCGTCCAGGACGCGCGCGATTGGGCCACGGCGTCCGGCATCGCCTCCGTGGCGGCGTTCACGTCGCGGCCCATGGCGATCAGCGGAGACGGCGAACCCCAGCACATTCCGGCCATGCAGGTGACACCCGAGTTCTTTGCCACACTCGGCGTTCATCCCGTGCTGGGCCGCGCGTTCACACCCGCCGAGTCGCCGGAAACCGAGGCCCGCGCCGCCATCATTTCGTACGAACTCTGGCAGGGAACTTATCGCGGACAGCCCAGTGTCCTCGGGCGCGATATCCGACTGGACGGCCGCAATTACTCGATCGTGGGCGTCATGCCGGAGAACTTCGAGTTCCTCTTCCGGCGTACCGACGTTTTGACGCCGCTTTCGCTCGAGCCGGCACAGCGGCAGCGCACCTCGCGCTTCCTCCACGCGATTGCGCGGCTGAAGACCGGCGTGACGGTCTCCCAGGCCGCGGCCGAGATCCGCTCCATTTCCGAGCGCATCGAGAAGGCAGATCCCGCCTCGGGGAACGGCTGGCGCGGAACTGCCTGGCCTCTCGCTGAACGGGCGATCAACCGCGGCGCTCGAGCCGCCGCTACTTCGATGTTCGGGGCTGTCGGCTTCGTTCTCCTGATCGCGTGCGCGAATGTGGCGAGCCTCCTGCTCGCGCGCGGAGCACAACGACGGCGCGAGTTCGCCGTACGGGCGGCCATCGGAGCCAGCCGCGCGTCCCTCATCCGCCTGCAGTTGATCGAAAGCCTGCTGTTGTCGATGCTCGGCGGAGTGCTCGGCATATTGTCAGGCTTCGCAACGATCCCGCTGCTGAAGCGCATTTCTCCCCCCGACATGACGCTGTTGCAGACCGCGAGCCTGGATCTGCCCGCGCTGTCGTTTGCGCTGGCGCTGTCGGTGGCGACCGCCATCGTCTTCGGAATCATCCCCTCCTGCGTGCTCACCCGCGGTGATCTCGCTCCGGCCATCCAGGAGAGCAGCCGCGGATTTACGCGAGGGCGCCACGGCGTGTTGAAATCGCTGGTCGCCGCCGAGATGGCTTTGGCGCTGGTACTGGTTGTCGCGGGCGGGCTCATGATTCGCAGCCTGTTGCGACAGTCTTACGGCGATCCCGGCTTCGATAAGACGAACCTGATGGTGGGCACCGTAATGCTGTCCTCCGCCCGGTATCCCGAGGATCCGAAGGTCGTGAAGTTCTACGAGCACGTTCTGGACAATCTGCAGCGCGATGCCTCGCTCGAGTCCGCCGCGCTGGTGCAGACGATTCCGCTGGGCGGCAGCAACTCCTATAACCGGCTTCGGTTTGAAGGCGACACCGATTCCACCGTCGAACGGTTGGCGGGCGAGATGATCGTGAGTCCCGGATACTTTCACACGATGCGCATCCCTCTGCTCGCCGGTCGCGAATTCACTGTTGCGGACAATGCGGATGCGCGCAAGGTGGCTCTGGTGAACCAGACCTTTCTCGCACGGTTCTGGCCGAATGAATCGAATCCGATCGGCCGCCGGCTCAAGATGGGCGGCGCGGATTCGCCTTGGATCACCGTGATCGGGCTCGCGCGCGATGTGCACCATACGAATGTCAGCGACCCGCCGCGGCCCGAGGTCTACTTGCCCCACGCGCAGCACCCGGAGCGCTCGATGATGCTCGTGGCGCGAGGCCGGGGTGGTACCGCCGGAGCCGCCGCGGGATTGCGGGCTGCTGTCACCCAAGTGGATCGCGAGCAACCGCTGTTCCGGCTGCAGTCGTTCGATGCGCTGCTGGAGATGCGCGGGGCGGGACCACGCGCGACCGCGCAGGTGCTCGCGGTGCTGGCGGCGATCGCGTTGGTGCTGGCCGCGGTGGGCACGTATGGGGTGGTCGCTTACACCGCCGCTCAACGGATGCGCGAGATCGGCATACGTATCGCTCTGGGGGCCGCGCCCCGAGCAGTGTTCGCGATGGTCATGAAGGGTGGCCTGCTGCTGGCTGGGATCGGGCTCGCGGTGGGGGTACCGGCGGCATACGGCGTTACTCCGCTGCTGCGCGCTATCGACCCGGGAGTTCGGGCCGGCGACCAATTGACTTTCGTGGGAGTCGCGCTGTTGTTGCTGCTGGTCGCCGTCGCCGCGTCGGTGGTGCCGGCGTGGAGGGCGATGCGGCTGGACCCAGTGGCCGTATTGCGGGACGAGTAGTCACGCAAACACCGCGCCCCGCGTTTGTTAGGGGAGTTCTTTGACCTGAACGTTGCGGAAGGAGACCTCGTATCCTTCCGCCTCGAGCCCGATGTAGCCCTTTTTTAGCTGGCACTCGCGGAACTCGCTGACTACGGCTCCGTTGACCCATAGCGACAGTACCGGCCCTTCAGCGCGGATTTCGAAGGTGTTCCATTCGCCGGCCGGTTTCACGCGGTTTTCCGTCATCTGATCACGGAGGTTCATGCGATCGATGGCGCCGTTTACCAGGGTCGCACCGAAGAAGTAGGCTCCGGTCTGGCCGGTCTGCGCCTGGTGCCAGATGTCGCCGTACTTGGACATTCGGACGCCGATCCCGCTGTTGTATTTCGGATTTCCCGAGCGCGGTTCATACCGCCATTCGACGTGAAGGATGAAGTTGGCGAGTTCGCGGTCGTAGCGCAGCCACTCGTGGGCGCCGTCGCCTTTGCAGATCAGGATGCCTTTCGCCGATTCGACGCTCCACTGCATTTTCGGATCTTGCGGCGGGGTTGGGGGAATCGGGATGCGGGTCCAGCCTTTGAAGGTGGCATCCGGCAGGATGTTCGTCCAGCCCGCCGGGGAGGATTCCAGGGCGCTGCGGCTATCGGCCGCACTCAGAATAGCGGCGGCGGCGACGGCTAGAACAAGGGTGCGAAAACAGGACTTTTTCATCGGATATGACTGTTTGCAGTATACCCCTGAACAGCCGCCTGGCCGGAACCGTCTCGACGTTCAGCTTCATCACAGACCGGCAATCACCTTCACCGCGAGCGCCGGTACCAGCGCGGACGCGGCAACGGCGGCTGTGGCTGCGATCAGGCGAATGCATGTCCCGAAGCGTTTGGTTCGCAGCGCCATACCCAACGGCATTAGACGCCACTGTACGGCGCGGAGTTAACAGGGAATTTACGGGAACTTGCCGCCGGGCTACGTTTCCACGGTCACGGTCGCCTGCAGATTCGCGACACCGGCGGTGTAGCGATCGTCGGCCACCGCGAACAGGATGGCGTCCTCGAGCCATTGGTGCGCGGTGCCATCGGGGTCGTGGGAGGCCGCAGTCAGCGTATAATCGCCCGGGCAGAGCTCGCAGCGGAAATCGAAGCGAAGGCGGATCTCGTCTCCGGCGTGCCGTGGACCGATGTCGATCCGCTCGAGTTCGGTGTTCGTTCCATAGACGTCCATACCGACGCGAGAGCGGATCATTATGCCGGCCACGGGTTTTTCGACGTCGCGAGTGTAGCGGATGGCGAGCCTCACGGCGGCCGGTTGATGGCTGCGCAGCACCAGTGAGGGCTGTCCATCCGGACCCAGGGTTTCGAGCGTGAGTATCTCCGCACGACCGTCGCCGCGGCGGGAGCGCACGTCCAGCGGCTCCGATAATGTCGAGCCCCATGCCGCCAGACGATCGGTGACGAAACTCCGGTAGCGGGTCAGAACCTGGCGCGGATCCCCTTTCGCGGCAAGTTTGCCGGCATCGAGCCACCACACCTCATCACACAGTCGCTCGAGCAGGGAGTCGTCGTAGGATGCCATCAGGATGGTAGAACCCGAGCGGCGCAACCGCTCGAGGCTGAGGCAGGACTGCTCTCGCACCAGGGGGTCCTGGCACGCGAGTGCAGCGTCGAGCGCCAGCACGTCGGCGGGAGCGAAGTTGAGGGGTTCGCCCAGACGGATCAGGCGGCGGTTCGCGCCGCCTTCCACGGTACCCGCTACAGGTATCAGCAGCCCTGCCGCGAGTTGCAGGAGTACGGCTTTGCCCGCGCCTTTGAGCCCGGTGAGGCCAATGATCGCTCCATCCGGCGCCGATGCCGTGAAATCCTCGAGCGGGGCCGAACGGACACCACGGAAGTGTATCGCCATTCAGTAGATAGAATAACCCTGAGTGCTGCTTTTTCTATTCGCTCTCTCTATTTCGATCCCGGCGACGGGCCGGTTTGTGCTGCCTTCCGGAACCGTTCCGCTCGCTTCGGAATTGCGGGTGCCGGCGGGGGCGCATGACCTCGTAGTGGCCGGAAACCCGAAGGGGACCGTGCTGCGAATGGGCCCGCGTTTCAGCGGACAAGCGGCGATCGTCTGCCGCGGGGCCGTGAACATCCGGTTCGTCGGATTTACGATCGAGGGCGCGCGCGACTTGGCGAAGCAGCGGATCGGACTGCCGCCCTCGAACGTGCCGTTTCTCGAGTTTTTCGCGCGGAATGGCATCCTGGCAGATCGGACGGAGGGGCTGTCGATTGCGCGCGTCCGGTTCCGCGAGGTGTGGGGCTTTCCCGTGCTTGTCAGCCGATCCAAGCGGGTGCGCATCGAATCCATCCACGTCACGGATTCGGGAAGCCGGAATGACAAGGGACGCAATAACACCAGCGGGGGAGTGCTGCTCGAAGAAGGGACGACGGATTTCCAGGTGCTGCGGTCGCGTTTCGAACGCGTGCTGGGCAACGGGGTTTGGACGCATTCGAACTACGGCTCTCCGAGAAACAGTGGCGGCCTCATTGCGGAGAACGAATTCCACGAGATCGGCCGCGATGCCGTCCAGGTGGGGCACGCAACCGGTGTGCGTGTGCAGTCCAACACGGGCAGCCGGATCGGTTTCCCGGCCGACGCGGTCGATATCGAGAACGGCGCGACGCCGGTTGGCGTGGACACCTCCGGCGATGTGGACCACACGGTGTATACGCAAAATCGCTTCGAGGAAGTGGACGGCAAGTGCATCGACCTCGACGGATTTCACGAGGGTGAAGTGACGTTCAACACATGCGTCAACAAGCAAGGGCCGGGCGATTATCCGTTCGGGCACTTCGGCATTGTCGTGAACAACTGGAATCCCGACATGCGCAGCGAGCACATCACCATCGCGGATAACACGATCGATGGAGCGAAGTTCGGCGGCATATTCCTGATCGGGTCCAACCATACGGTACTTCGCAACAAGCTCCTGAATCTGAACCTGGCGCACTGCAACGAGAACCGGGCGAAGTTCGGCTGCGTGGCGATTCAAGGGGAACCTGATGTTCTTCAGGCAGGGATCTACCTGGGCCGGATCGCCGCCGAGTGGGCACAGAAGCGAGCGGACGCCTCGCGCGGGCACGTGATTCGCGACAACCTGATCACCGGGTACAAAATGGAAGAGCGGTGTATTCTGGCGGCACCGGGTGTAGACCTGAAGCAGAGCACTATTCAGGACAACATCTGCCGCGATACGAATCCGCCGGCCTCCAAGGCAGCCAAATGAATCAAGACGTGTCGGCGCGCATGCGCGAGGATTGGAATGCACGGGCCCGGGAAGACGCCAACTACTATGTCGCGTTCGGCCGGCGCGAGCAGAACGAAGACGAATTCTTCGCCACGGCCGCCGAGGTTGTTGCGGGCGTCGAGTGGGAGTTGCAGCACCTGGGACCGCCCGTGAACCGCCGCGCACGGCGGGCGCTCGAAATCGGGTGCGGCCCCGGGCGTTTGATCAAGCCGCTATCGCGGAACTTCGGCGAGATCCACGGCGTCGACGTTTCCGACGAAATGATCCGGCTGGCGCGGGAGCGTCTGCGCGGGATTCCGCACGCCCACGTTCACGCGACCAACGGTGCGGAGCTGGCGCAGTTCGCCGACGAGTCGTTCGATCTCATGTATTCCTATGCCGTGTTCCAGCACATTCCGAGCCGCGAAGTGGTGCTGCAATATCTTCGCGAAACTCATCGCGTGCTGAAACCCACGGGCTTGGTGCGAATGCAGTTCAACGGGCTGCCGCAGGATGCGCCGGGGTACGATACATGGTCCGGCGTTCGCTTCAACTCGGAGGAACTGGTCGATTTCACGCGCGAATACGATTTTCAGATTCTCGCGCTCGAGGGCGCTTCGACGCAGTACATGTGGACTACGTGGCGCAAGCGGGAGTCTGGGTGGCGGGCGCGGATTCGCGAGGCTCCTGTCCGGAGCGGTGCCCGCATCCGCCGGATTACGAATGCGCACAACTCGGAGCCCGTCGCGCCCGATCGCGGACGCTTCGCCTCGATTTCCATCTGGGTGGAACAGTTGCCGCCGGACATCGACTTGTTCGACCTCGAGGTTCGCGTCGGAGAAATGCCGGCGCGCGGCACCTATATCGGTCCGCCGGACGCCGCGGGGCTCCAGCAGGTAAACGCGGTGCTGCCGGACACCGGCCAGACGGGCCTGGTGCCGGTGGATCTGCTGTGGTTCGGGCGACCCGTGTCGAGCCCCGGTTGTTTGCGTGTCATCCCCGCGGGGCCGCAGGTACCGCGGATCCTCTCGGTGACCGACGGTGTCAATCTCCTGGCTGGAACCCGTATCGAAACAGGTTCGGTGAAGGTGACGCTGGAAGAGGTTGCCCATCCCGAAGAGTTCGGCGCGAGTGTCGATGGACGCGCGGTGGAGGGGCTCGAAATCTTCTGTACCGATCCTCTGCCGGCCCGCTACGAGGTGAACTTCCGGATTCCAGAGGCGCTGGAGCCCGGCCCTCACGTTCTCGATCTACGGCTGGGGCGCCGCCGCTTTGCTCCAGTACCCATCGAAGTAGCGGCGCGCGTTTCCGTTTCCGGATGAACCCGCTCGTCGTCGTACTCGGACCCACCGGCTCCGGCAAAAGCGCGCTTGCGTTGGACCTCGCGGAACGGTTCGATGGCGAGATCGTCAACTGCGACTCGGTGCAACTGTACCGCGGATTCGATGTTGGAACGGCCAAGTTGCCCGAACGCGAGCGCCGGGGTATTCCGCACCATCTGTTCGACATTCTCGATCCGAGCGAGGTGTTCACGGCAGGCGACTACGCCAGGGTGGCGCGGCCGATCCTCAACGAGATCGCATCGAAAGGCCATTTGCCTGTTGTCGCGGGGGGGACCGGGTTTTATGTACGGGCGCTGCTCGAGGGGTTGTTCCCCGGTCCCGTGCGGCAGGTGGATCTTCGAGCCGGTCTGATGGCGCGCGAGGAGCGTCAGCCCGGATTCCTGCATCGGGCGCTGCGCCGGTTCGATCCTGCGGCGGCGCGGCGAATTCACGCGAACGACAAAAAGAAGGTAGTCCGCGCACTCGAAGTATGCCTCGCCGAGCGACAGCCTATATCCGACCTGCATGAGAAGAGAGCTCGCGATTCACTTACTGGGTTTCGAGTATACAAGATCGTACTGAATCCTCCGCGCGGCGATCTGTACTATAAGTTAGACCAAAGATGTGCAGGCATTTTAGAAGGTGGAATAATTGAAGAAATTAATGACTCACTTCGCCAGGGAGTATCTCCGAAGGCGAAACCATTTGAATCTATCGGATACAAAGAATCGCTTCTTCTTCTAAACGGTACGTTGACGCGGGAGCAAGCGCTGGAGTTACTGCGGCGCAACACCCGGCGTTACGCAAAGCGCCAATTGACGTGGTTCCGGCGCGAATCGGAGGCGCGCTGGTTCGAAGGTTTTGGAACCGATCCGGCGGTGGCGAGTTCGGTTATCAACATGCTTGTTGAGTTTCTGCAAAACCTCGAATGAACGTACCGCAAGCACTGAAAAAATTGTTCGGACTTACGGAACAAATCCGCTGCTCGTACGTTATTTACTTAGGAACCTTTCGATAGGAGCAACCACAGATATGAAAAAGATTGTCCTCGGCTTCGCCACTCTCGCGCTTGCGATCGCCAGTGCCGCGACGAATTACAAAGTTACGCTTTTCCAGAACTCCACCATCGGCGGCACGGAGCTGAAGCCGGGTGAATACAAGCTTGAAGTAAACGACAACAAAGTCGTTGTGAAAAGCGGCAAAAAGACGATCGAAGCCGATGTGAAGGTCGAGACCGCGAACGAGAAGTTCGGTGCCACCAGCGTTCGTTATAACACTGCGGACGGCAAGAACCAGGTGCAGGAAATCCGTCTCGGCGGCACCAACACGAAACTGGTCTTCAGTAATTAACGCGGAAAGCGATCGCGAATCGGATCAGCGGCAATCTCACCGCATCCATAGCGAATAAGCAGAACTCTTCGGCGGCCGTCCTCACCGGGCCGGCCGCCGCCGCATTTGTGTACCAGATAAATCCGGGCGTGCGCGAACGGTCTGCGTAAAACCACACTGAGGTGGGTCTTATCCACCAACCGTTCGGAGCGGGAACTCCATCTCGGCCACGACGGGTTCTCCGTCGGGTTGCTGGCCTCGTGATGATATGTGATCGCTCGGGTGTGGCGCTTGTCGAAGGGGAACTGAACGGTGGATTACAGTGTCGGCTCTAGCGGATTGAAGCCGCCGCCACTTCCCCACCCGCCAACCGTTCCGGGCCGCGTCGAAGGCCGCCACTGTTCCATTCGTTCCTGCCCGCGTTGGCGCAGACGTTCCACTTCGGGCGACGGACGCGGCCAGATTTGCAGACGTTCGAGCAGCGTCTTCGCGGTTTCGAGCGCGCCTTCCGGCAACGTGTCCACGAGCCTGTGCTATTCGCCGACGTCCGTTTTTCGAGTTGCGTTTTTCGAGTACGTCGCCGGGCTGGGACCGTGCTGCCTGCGGCTGGTCTTCAGGTCCGCTCCCGGCGCAGGAAAAGAACCGGCTGTTTGTGCGCGGGAACTGGATTCGAGTTTCGAAGCAATCGACATCGACAAGAACGCCCTGCTCTGCTCGTAATCTCTCGAAATAGTTTGGACTCTCCACATGCGAAACTCGAATTGCGTTCGCGGGTCTCTGCGTCTGTAGCGAACCAAGAGCCGTCGCAGAGCTTCAAGTCGCAGCCTCAGCGCTGCCACGTCTCCTCGATACTGAGCCGACTGAGAGAATGCCGGGTGATCCGGTATGATCGCGGATCGCCGCCCCAGGTCGATCCTTTGGCATGCAGGACCATGCGCGACGGGGCCCAGCCTCCGACTTGCCGCCGCACGGGCCATGACGCAGATCACTCGCCCGCCTTCCTTCAGTCGGTACGGGCCTCACTTGGCCGAGCCAGAGCCTGATTGCAGGTGTGCAGGGTTGCGGTGTTCGGGCGTTGTTATCATGAAAGCAATCCCGCATGATTCCGGACACAATCGCTGAAGGACTCACATTCGACGACGTGTTGCTGCAACCCGCACGCAGCGGCGTCCTACCGGCCAATACCGATACAAGGAGTTGGGTGACTCGGACCATCCCGCTGAACATTCCCATGGTAAGCGCGGCGATGGACACGGTTACAGAGTCTCACCTCGCGATCGCTCTCTCCCAGCAGGGTGGTATGGGCATCATCCATCGCAACATGTCCATCGAACGCCAGGCCGAGGAAGTCGATCGCGTAAAGAGAAGTGAGAGCGGCATGATCGTGGATCCGATCACGATCGACCCCGATCAGAACATTTCCGATGCCCTGCAATTGATGCGGCGTTACCGGATTTCGGGTGTGCCTGTGACGCGAAACGGCCGCCTTGTTGGGATTCTGACGAACCGCGACCTGCGCTTCGAGACCCGCTTCGATCAGCCCGTTTCGGCCGCGATGACGAAGGATAATCTCATCACGGTTCCCGTAGGAACGACACTCGAGCAGGCGCAGGAAATCCTACATACCCATCGCGTGGAGAAGTTGCTCGTAGTGGACGACCACTACATGCTGAAGGGCTTGATCACGGTTAAGGATATTCAGAAGAAGTTGAAATATCCGAATGCCGCGAAAGATGAGCAAGGACGCCTTCGAGTCGGTGCGGCATTGGGTTCGAGTGGCGACTTTGTCGAGCGCGCGAAGGAACTGGTAGCCCGCAAAGTCGACGTGCTGTGCATCGATTCGGCCCACGGACACAGCGAGCGGGTGATGGACGCTGTGGCCGCGGTGAAGCGTGCTCTGCCGGATGTGCAGTTGATCGCTGGCAACGTCGGCACCTACGAAGGCGCGCGAGACCTGATCGAACTGGGCGTTGACGGCATCAAGGTGGGCATCGGGCCGGGTTCCATCTGCACGACCCGCGTGGTGAGCGGCGCGGGTGTCCCCCAGATCACTGCGATTCGCGAGTGCGCCCGGGCAACACGCGGCACGGGTGTTCCGCTGATTGCCGACGGCGGCGTGAAGTTTTCGGGCGACATCACGAAGGCCATCGCTTCGGGCGCCGACGCGGTAATGATCGGCAGCCTGTTTGCGGGCACCGAAGAGAGTCCGGGCGAAACGATCCTGTATCAAGGCCGCACGTTCAAGAGCTATCGCGGCATGGGTTCAATGGGAGCGATGGCGCAAGGTTCTTCGGACCGGTACGCGCAGGATGCTACCGGGAAACTGGTCCCCGAAGGCATTGAAGGCCGCGTTCCGTACAAAGGACCGCTGTCGGAACTGGTTTACCAATTGATCGGGGGTCTTCGCGCCGGGATGGGGTACTGCGGGTGCGGCACGATCGCCGAATTGCAGGAACGGGCGCGATTCCTGCGCGTGACCTCCGCGGGTCTGCGCGAAAGCCACGTGCACGACGTCATCATCACGAAAGAAGCCCCGAACTACCGCCTGGAGTAAAGCCGAGCCTACTCGTGGGGCGCTCCGATATCTTCCGTGTTGGCCTTGCGAACCGTTGCATCGAGCGTGCCTCGCGCAATTCGAATGTGGACCGCGGACCCAGCGGGCGCATCGTCCGGCGATTTCACAAGCGCGCCCGACGCATTCTGAACAATAGCGTAACCGCGGTCGAGAATCTTCAGCGGACTGAGTTCGCGTAATTGCGCGGCAAGGGGAGCTAAACGATGCCGGGCCGACGCGAGCCGTACTCGCACGTGCTGCAGCAACTGGTTCCGCGCGGCTTCCGTCCGTTGCCGCGCTTCGGCGAAACGCAGCCGGATGTCTCCCCGGCGCACTCGTGCATCGAGATCAAGCAGGCGCCGTTTTCGCATCTCGATTACCGTGCGGACTCGATCGCGGACGCGGAGTTCGCTCTCATCCACCGACTGACGCCGCAGCGCTATGGCGCGGTGGAGAACCGCCGAGGCACGATCGATGCTCAACCCGGCGACGCGCTGGCGGCGAGCGTCGATCGACTCGCGCATGCATTCGCGCAGCCGGTATTCCAGATCGTCCACCCGCTGGGCGCGCCGGCCGATGGCACGGTCGAGGACGGTCATCGCTCGGTCGACCCCGAGCTGATGCAGCCGCTGCGACGACATCACAACCCTGTAGCGGGCGGCCTGTTCCAGTTTCTTCCGGCAACCGGCGATCTGTTCGAGCAGTTGTTCCCGCGTGCAGACGACGAGTTCAGCGGCGGCGGAAGGCGTGGGCGCACGCAGGTCGGCGACGAAATCGGCGATGGTGAAATCAGTCTCGTGGCCAATCGCGGAGATGACGGGAACTGCCGATGCGGCGATCGCTCGCGCCAAGCGCTCCTCGTTGAATGTCCAAAGATCCTCGAGCGAGCCGCCCCCGCGGGCAACAATCACCACTTCCGCCCAACCGCTGCGGCTGAAGTAGTCGAGGCCCCGGCAGATCGCGTCCACCGATCCTTCCCCCTGAACCTGCGCCGGGTATAGCCGGATGTGCAGACCGGGAAATCGGCGCAGAAGAATATTTAGCATGTCCTGGATCACGGCCCCGGTCGGTGACGTGACGAGGGCGATGCGCTTGGGGAATTTCGGCAGCGGGCGTTTACGCGAAGCCTCAAACAGCCCTTCGAGCGCGAGCTTCTTTTTCAACTGCTCGAATGCGAATTGCAGCGCTCCGTAGCCCTGGGGCTCGAGCGCCTCGACTATGAGTTGATAGTCACCACGCCCCGCGTAGACGTCGAGGCGTCCGCGCGCGATGACCGCGACACCATCCCTCGGTTTGAATTTGAGATATCGGGCGGTGCTGCGGTAACAAACGGCCTTCAACTGGGCCTCTTCGTCCTTCAACGTGAAATAGTAATGGCCGCTGGCCGGGATCTTGCAGCCCGAGATCTCGCCGGAGATCCACACGGTGTTAAACTCGCGATCGAGGAGTTCCCGCAGCGCGTCGGTAAACTCGCTCACCGAAAGAACGCGAGGGCCTGTGTCCCACTGAAGAGCTATTTGTTCCACGTTCTTCCATGATCGCGTAGATGGCACACGGGCAGTTCGCTTGAAGGACCTAAAGCGTCAGGCCCGCTTGTTCTGCCACCACGCATTTGCGAGTGTCGCAACCACGATGATGAGTCCCCCGGCCAGCGATTGCGCCGCGGGACGCTCGCCGTGAATCAACCAAACCCAGACCGGATTTAGCGCCGGCTCGAGCAATAGCAACGTGGTGGCCTCGAACGCGGGAACCGTCCGGATGCCGCGCGTCAGGCAGACGTAGGCGAGCGTCACCTGAAACAAGCCGAGCCAGAGCAGAATGCCGACGTCACGCGCACCGGCCGCGGCGGGCAGCGGGAACGCGAGAGGAAGCGCGATGAGAGCGGCGATCAGGTTGCCTGACGCGACCGTCGCCATTGCCTCGGTATCGCCTTTGGCCCGCGATCGATCGCGACCAAGCGCCCGCAGGCCCGTGATGGTGATGGCCCACGTTACGGCAGACATCGCACCGAGCACATTCCCGAGCAACGGATTTGGCGCAGTGGTACGCGCCGTCTCGTGGCCGGTGAAAAACAGCATCATGCCGCATGCGACAGCGCCCATGAACAGCAGTTGCGATCGCCGCAGAGGCTCCTTCAAAAACACCGGCCCGATGACCATGACGAACAGCGGAGCGCAGCCCTGAAGTAGGATCGCGTTGGCCGCGGTCGTGAGTTTCGTGGACGAGACGAA
Organism: uncultured Acidobacteriota bacterium; assembly: GCA_963720745.1. GTDB lineage: Bacteria > Acidobacteriota > Terriglobia > Bryobacterales > Bryobacteraceae > TMP-7. Next base: position 579,483 of record CAVRGO010000001.1, on the reverse strand, counting down.
GAGGATGAGTGTCGCGGCGTACGCGATGGCCACAAGGGTGGAGCGAAGCGTCCAATTGCGGCGAGCGCCGGCGAACACGACGAGTGTCGCGATGGCCGCAACGAGGGACCGCGCTCCCGCCACCTGCCAGGAGTTCAACACGGTGCCCTTGATGGCTGCGCCACCAGTGGAGAACAACAGCGCCGCCGCGAGGAGCAGCAATCGCGCTTTCACCGGCGATCACTCACCGAGAATCGAAGCACACCGCGAGCTTTGCCGATCAAGTGACCGCTGAACACAAGTTACATCTTACGCTGGTGCCGATGGCCGCCGAACACCGCGGCTCTACACGATAGGGCTAATGCCGGTCCGCGATCCAGGCCATTCCATCGGGTCCGGAACCGGGCGAAATCGAAGAGGTTACCGAGAACGTTGCGAGGTCCACCGCGACCACTTTGTTCTCCCCCGCGACGGCTACAAACGCACGCGAACCATCGGGCACCACGAGGATGCCTTCCACACCGCGCCCGAGTTTCAGGCGTTTCACCTCTTTGCGCGCCGCTGCATCCAGCACCACTAACTCGCCGGCCTCCATGTCGGACACCAGTACGTGCCTGCCATCTGGGGTGAACTTCAGCCGGTTCGAGCGCCGCGTGTGAGCATCTATTGCCGCCGCCACCTTCTTCTCCGCGACATCGACGATCGAGATACCGCCGTCGCGCGAGTGCGCCGCCCACAGTTCCTTTCCGTCGGGGCTCACGTCAAAGCCTTCCGGCCCTTTCCCCACGGAGACAACGGTGGCGTTCCACCCTGCCGGTCCTGGTGTCCGTTCGAAAATCGTGATGCTATCCGAGCCGATATTGGCAGTGAAGATTTTCGAGCCGTCGCCCGAGGGCTTCACCATGTGCGTGCCGGCCTGACCTGTGCCCATCAGCCAATCGATCTGGTTCGACTCCGGATCGTAGCGACCGATCAACCGGTTCGTCTCGGCGGTGAAGTACACTTTGCCGTCGAAAAAAGCGATCCCGTGCGGACGGCGGAGCGGGCCGAGGTTCACTCGCCGGATCTCTTTCCGCGCCGGCACATCGATAACGGAAATCGTGCTGCCCGGTTCGCGAGAACCGTAGTTGGCGACAAACGCATAGCGGCCATCGGTGGATGCGGCAACTTCGTGCGGCGATTCGCCTGTGGGCACTTTCCCGAGAACCTGCCCGGATGACGGGTCGATGATGGCGAGCGTCGCGTCTTCCTTATTCAAGACGAGCAGCGTCGCACTATGGGCCGCGATTGCAGAGCCGGCAAGCAAAAATAGAACCAGTATTCCCCTCATGCGTGCTATTGTCGCGCGCCGCAGCGACGAGTGTGCGCGCGTTTGCTCAAACGCCCAAGCGCGACCGTCGCGCGAGTTCGCCCAGCGTCTGATTCGTCTGGGCCCGGTGACCCTCGAGCGGCAGTATCCGCTCGTGCACGGCATCCAGAATCCAACTCACCTGCGGGAAGAACATCGTCTCGAGTTCGGCCGCAGGCGTGATCCAGTTGCGCGAGCCAACCACCACGGGCGGTGCGTCGAGGTCGTCAAAGCAGAGCTGGGTTATAGTCGCCGCCACTGTCTGCATGACGCAACCCCGCTCAACCGCATCGCACACCAGGATCACCCTGCCCGTTTTCTTTACCGATTCCACAAGGGGCGCGTAGTCGATCGGATTGGCCGTGCGCAGGTCGACAACTTCGGCGCTGAGGTTGTATTTCTTCGACAGCTCATCGGCTGCGGCGACTGCCGTGTAGAGTGCCGGTCCGAATGTAACGATGGTGAGGTCCGAGCCCGTGCGCTTTACCGAAGGCTGCGACAGATCAATCTCGTAGTAGCCCTCCGGGACACCGGACGTGAAGAACATCTCGCCCACGTCGTACACCTTCTGGCTTTCGAAGAATACGACCGGGTCCGTACCGGCAAGCGCGGCATTCATCATGCCTTTCGCGTCGTACGGAGTTACCGGATAGGCTACCTTCAAGCCGGGGATGTGGTGCAGGAGCGCGGTCCAATCCTGCGAATGCTGGGCCCCGTACTTCGCCCCCACGGAGATGCGCAGAACCACGGGCATGTGCAATGTACCGGCGGACATCGCTTGCCATTTCGACAGTTGGTTGAAGATCTCGTCGCCGGCGCGACCGATGAAGTCGGCGTACATTAGTTCGGCCACAACGCGGCCGCCCGCCAGCGCGTATCCGACAGCGGCGCCAACGATGCCCGCCTCGGAGATGGGCGAATTGAACAACCGGTGATACGGCAGCGCTTCGGTCAATCCGCGGTAGACGGCGAACGCGCCGCCCCAATCGCGATTCTCCTCGCCGAAGGCGACCATGGTCGGGTCGATCGTGAAGCGGTGCAGCAGTGCCTCGAAGATCGCGTCGCGAACGTTGAACGCCTTCATCTTCGGAACGGGTTTTCCGTCGGGTGATGGAGCGCGCACCTTTCCGCGAATTTGCACGACGCGCGGATTCTGGCCGAGATCCTCGGTCAACAACTCGGGTTTGCGCTCATCGAAGCGCTCGGCGCGGGCATTCGAGAACATCACCGAGCCGACCAGGTCCGAATCGAAGGCTATGCGCGGCGATGCCTGCGGATCGATCGCCAGGCGGAACATATCGAAGACCAACTGCTCGACGCCGCCGCGGACCGCTGCAAGTTCGTCGCCGCCGAAAGTATCGCCATCGATGAGTTTCTTTTCGAAGCCTGCGATGGAATCGACATGCTGCCATCGCTCGACCTCCTCCTTCGAGCGATAACTCGAGGCATCCGAGGGTGAGTGGCCGCTGAAACGATACGTCACCGTATCCAGCAGTACCGGCCCGCGACCTTCCTCGAGCACCTGCTTCTTGCGCCGGAACGCGTCGATGACCGCCAGCGGGTCGTAGCCGTTCACGCGCTCGGCGTGCATCTGGTCCGGATTCACGCCGGCGCCGATGCGCGCGATGTATTGCACGCCCATCGTTTCTCCGAACGGTTGTCCGCCCATTCCGTAAAAGTTGTTCATGCAGTGGACCAGCAGCGGCAAGCCTCCGCCGAGGGTCGGATCCCACAGCGCGCGGTACTGATCCATGCTCGAGAAGATGATGCCTTCCCACACCGGTCCACAGCCGAACGAAGCGTCTCCGATATTGGCAACGACAATGCCCCGCTTGCGATTCACACGCTTGAACAGCGCGGCCCCGGGTGCGATGGAACCCGATCCGCCGACGATCGCGTTGTTGGGGTAAATGCCGAATGGCGTGAAAAACGCGTGCATCGATCCGCCGAGGCCCCGGTTCAAGCCCGTGTCGCGCGCGAAGATCTCGCCGTATGCACCGTACACCAGGAATCGCGACGCGAGTTCCTTCACGGATGCGGCCGGCGGCTTCTCGACCACCCGCAGGATGAGACCGTCACGATACGACCTCATGATGTCCAGCAGGTCCGAATCCGACAGTTTGCGGATCGCCGAAAAACCTTTCGCCAGAATCTCGCCATGGCTGCGGTGCGATCCGAAAACGTAATCGTCCGGCTCGAGCGCGAACGCCATTCCCACCGCGGCCGCCTCCTGACCGATGGACAGGTGTGCCGGTCCGAGGTGGTTGTACGCCACTTCCTTATACGCGCCCGTCAACTTGATCTGATTGAGGACCGTTTCGAACTCGCGGATGCAGCACATGTCGCGCCACAGACTCAGGAAGTCGTCGCGCGAATAGTTGCCGCGCTCCTCTTCAAGCGTCTTGCCGTACGCGTTTACCGGGATGTCGCTGAACCGAATCCGTCCCGGAGCAAGCACCTGTGCCGGATCGATGAGAATTGCCTTCGGCATAATGTCGTTTCTTCTATCTTTATACGAGTTCGAGAACGGCGCTCTTCAGCGCTTCGGAAACGGTCGGGTGCGGGAACACCAGTTCAGCCGCTTCGGCCGCGGACATTTCGGTTTCGATCATCGCGGCCGCGGCAACGACGAACTCGCTGGCGCCGTCGCCCGCCATGTGAACGCCGAGGATCTCTCCATAACGCGCTCCTGCCAGCACCTTCACCAATCCTGAACCGCCCTCGTTTTCCACCAGGAAACGCCCGGCGATGGCCATCGGCACCGTGGCGGTGCGAAAAGCGATTCCGCGCGCCTTCAACTCGTCTTCGGTCCAGCCGACGCTCGCCACTTCCGGGTGCGTGTAGATGACCGACGGGATCGTGTGATAGCGAATGCGGTCGCGCGCGCCGAACATATTGTTCACGGCGACGATGCCTTCGCGGGTCGCCGCGTGCGCGAGCAAGCGCCGGCCCGTGACGTCGCCGCACGCCCAGATGCCGGGCACATTCGTGCGGCCTTCGTCCGACGTCCGAATGCCGCGCCCGTCGTAGTCGATGCCGGTTTCGCGCAGCCCGAGATCATCGACGACCGGCACCCGGCCGGTCGCGTTCAGAATGCAGGAGGCCTGGATCGATGCCGCCATACCGGAAGCATCCATGTATTCAATCGTCTCGTCCGAAATACGGGTGACCCGGCAGTTCAATTTGAGGACCACGCCGGACTTCTCGAGTTCGCGGACCAGTCGTCCTGCGATGTCGCGGTCGCAGCCACCGGCTGCGTGAGGCAGCATCTCGAGCACAGTCACCTGCGCCCCGAGAGCGGAATAGAACGATGCGAACTCGAGTCCGATGTATCCTCCGCCGATGATGACGACGCGTTCCGCCATCTCCTGCTCGTCAAGGATCGCAGTGGAGTCGCGCACGGACGGAGAGGACAGGCCTGGAATGGGCGGCGTAGCGGGCCGCGAGCCGGTAGCGATCAGGATGTTGCCCGCTTCGAGCGTCCGGCCATCCACCGACACCCGGTCGCGCGAAACCAGGCGGGCGTGCCCCGCGATGCGCTCCACTCCCGCACGCTTCAGCATGGAATCCACGCCTCGCGTGAGGGTCGAAACTATCCGGTTCTTGCGCTCGATCAGCGTACTCATGTTGAAGCGGACCTCGGCGGCTTCGACTCCGTAGGATGCGCCCCGCTTGCATTCCGCGAACACGCGCGCGGATTTCAAGAAGGTCTTGGTGGGAATACAGCCGACGTTCAGACAAGTTCCGCCTGTTCGGCCCTTTTCAACCAGTGCGACTTTTTTCCGCATCCTGGCCCCGTGCGCCGCAGCCTCGTACCCGCCCGGACCGGCGCCGATCACGATCACGTCGTACATCGTCTACAACCTTAACCCGCTTGTTGATTCGATTTGCTCGATGCAGTCCCGCAACACGACAAGGAACCGCGCGCCCGGGGCGCCGTCGATCACCTGGTGATCGCAGGTGAGCGACAGCCCGATGCGATCCTGGAATTCGATACTTCGCGGGGTCCGTACCGCCCGCAGTTCAATGGCGTTTACACCGAGGATCGCCACCTGCGGCGGATTCAGAATTGGAGTGAACGATTCGATTCCGAGACTCCCGAGATTACTCACGGTGAACGTTGCCCCGGTGAGATCGTCGGGGGAAATAGAGCCCTTCATCGCACGATCGGCGAGCGATTTCGTTTCAATCGCCAGTTGGGCGGGATTCATCGAGTGAGCATTCCGGATCACCGGCACCAGCAATCCGCGTTCGGTGTCGCAGGCGAAACCAAGATGGATTTGCGAATGCCGGTACAATTTCCCGTCCCGCAACTCGGCATTCAATGCCGGCGTCTTCAGCAGCGCCTGGACGGTGCAAAAGAGCACGAGTTCGTTGATATTAATGTCGGGCAGTCCGGATTCCTGCCGCGCACTCTTGATGCGGCTACGCAGCGCCAGCAGTCCGGACGCATTGGCCGACGCAATGAGAGTGTACTGTGCCGTTTGCGACAGCGATTCGCGCATGCGTTGCGCGATCTTCTCACGCATGCGTCCGAGCGGCGTGCCCACCTCCGCGAGGTCGTCTGCGAGAATCATGCCGTGGAGGCCCGAGCCGGCGGCAGGCGCCTCGAATCCTTCGGCAGCGCGAGCCCGCGCGGCAAACGATTGCTTCGGGGAAGCGTGGTAGAAGTCGCGAACGTCCTGTTCGAGAATCCTCCCACCCGGGCCCGAGCCTCGAATTCCATCTGTCCGAATGCCGTGCTCAGCCGCGTATCGCCGTGCGCGGGGGCTGGCTGCCGCCGATCCGGTTTCCGATAACGCTCGTTGTTCTACGACCGTCGCCGGCGATGATGGAGGCACCGGTGAGTCTGAACCCCGGCCGTCCGAAGCAGGCGCGGCTCCAGAGGCCGGCGCTAACGCCGCGATATCCTCGCCCGGCTCGCCGATGACAAACAGGTTGGTGTACACGGGCACTAACGCGCCCTCGTCGTAGAATGTTGCGAGCAGCACTCCGTCGGCCGGCGAGGGCACTTCGAAGGTCGCCTTATCCGTTTCGATTTCGGCGACTACTTCACCCGCCGTCACTCGCGATCCGGCCCTCTTCAGCCATTTCGCAACCAGGCACTCTTCCACCGTATTGCCGGGCTTCGGCATCTCAACCGCTATTGCCATCGCGTTGTATCTCGATGCGACGAGTTTACTTGAAACTCTCCAGCAGCTTCCACCCGACCTCGGCGAACTGGCACAGAGTTCGCTGCGTAGGCCCATAGGTGACGAACTCCTCGGCGGCCATTCCGTCCGGCTCATATGCACGAACGAACTCGGGCATGATCCGGAGCCGGTCGATGACATCCTGCGGCACGGGCTTTTCAATTCGAGGCTCGCGCGGGAAGTCTTTGGTAACAAATACCTCCTGCCATGGCGGAGCAATCGACATGATGAGATCGGCCCCTGCGAGTTCGGTCAGATGATTGGTTCCGCGGAGGGCCGCAACCAGCAATTTCGCTTCGTACTGCTCTTCGCAGTAGATCTGGTAGGCCCGTTTGGTCGCCGCCAACCCCGCCTGCTGGACGTCCATTTCGCTGACCGGCGCCTGAGTGTCGTGGGCCACCTCGCGCAAATAATCGTCCAGCCTTCCGATCATCACTACGGCGAAGCACTTGCCCGGAGTGATGCCGTCCGTGCGGGCTCGTTCGCGGCCCTTCCGGTGACGTTCCGCGATGGCGAGCACTTGGGGAACGGTGAAACTCACCGTGGCGGTAATCGTGATGCCTTCGGCGACGCAGCCCTCCAGCACGTCCAACCCCGCCCACGTTGCGGGCAGCTTCACGGCGATGTTCGGCGCCCACTTATGGAAACGGCGAGCCATGGCCGCCATGCAGTCCCGGTCGCCCGCGCGAAGCGGATTCACTTGAGCGCAAACAAATCCCTGCTCGCCCCCGGTCGCCTCGAATCGAGGCATCAGCTTCTCGGCTGTCCGAGTGACGGCTACGCGCATGAGCGCCTCGGCCTTTTGTTCCGCGGGCAGGTTCTGGGCGAGCACCGCCCCGATATCGTCGGTCCAGATTTCGCGATCCTTCGCAACGGCGAGATTCGAGAGGAACGGGTTCGTAGTTACTCCGACGGCGCCGCGATCGAGACCTATCCGAAGTTCCGCCGCCTCGGCCGAGTCGTGCCACCAGGCCGTCTTGGTGTTACTGATCACCCAGTTCAGATAAGTGTCTTGGGACATTGTTTCTCCTCGATTGACGTTAGCCGCTGTGACTGTCCGCCGATGAAATTATACGCCGCACTGGGCCCGAATCGGAAATTCAACAGGAGTTACAGACCTGAAAAGACTTGTAACGGCGGCGTCCCGCGAATATACTGGGCGGGGTACCAATGAGGCTCGCATCACCTGTCGCCGTCGCATCGCAGGTCCCGCACGCGGCCTCAATTTTGCACGAAGGAGTGATGCATGCGGAAGACTCTGCTGTCTGCGCTATTGCTTTCTCGCTTCTTGCTGCCGGCGTTTTCCCAAACGTTCGGTGGAATCACGGGTGAAGTTCGAGACGCCACGGGGGCCAGCGTCCCGGGGGCGAACATAACTGCAACAAATACTGCAACTAATGCCATACGTACGTCGGCCACAAACGAGGTTGGCCTGTACGCGTTTCCCTCTCTAATACCCGGGAACTATCGAGTCAGAGTAGAGGCACCCGGGTTCAAAAGTGTTACTCGCACAAATATCGAATTACAGGTCCAGCAGGTCGCGCGAATCGACTTCACCCTCGAGGTCGGCCAATTGACCGAAGCCATCGAGGTGAAAGCAAACGCCGCGCTGCTGGCGACAGAAGACGCCACGGTCGGCACGGTTATTGAGAATAAGCGAATCGTGGAACTGCCGTTGAACGGGCGTAACTTCCTGCAACTCGTCGCGCTATCGCCGAACGTCACTTATGGCTTCGCGACGCCGGGGCAGGTAAGCGGAAGGCAGGGCGGCGACCGCGGCAACCAAAACATCTCGCTCATGGGCATGCGCGGTACGTGGAACCGCTACAGCCTCGACGGCGTGGAGAACACCGACGTGAACTTCAACTTGTACGTGGTGCTTCCCTCCATCGACGCACTTCAGGAGTTCAAAGTCCAGAGCGGCATCTATCCCGCTGAATTCGGACGCGCGGCCAGCCAGATCAACGTCTCGACGAAGCCGGGTGGAAATACCTTCCACGGCGCCCTGTTCGAGTTCCTTCGCAACGACAAATTCGATGCCAAGCAATACGATTTCATCGGTACCAGCCCAGCGAAGAGTCCGTTCAAGTACAACCAATACGGATTTACGCTCGGCGGTCCGGTGTGGATACCTAAGATCTTCAACGGCAAAGACAAGTTGTTCTTCATGAGCAACTACGAGGGCTTCCGGCAAAGAACGCGCGGCTACGGACTCTACACCACGCCAACCACCGCAATGCGGAACGGGGACTTCTCGTATGCACTGCCGGGAAATCAATTGTACGACCCCGGTACCCGAAAGATAGTCGACGGAAAACTTACGGGCGATCCTTTCCCGAACAACCAGATTCCAAAAAGCCGCTTTGATCCCGTGTCGCTGAAGCTTCTCGAATATTGGCCTGAGCCGAATGTCAACACCAGCACTCTGAGCAATAACTACCAGGTGGCACTACCCGGTTTGACCGACAAGGACCAGTTCACTACCCGTGTGGACTTCAATGAGAGTTCGCGGTCGCAGTGGTTCGGGCGCTACAGCCGGACGGAAGAATCGGTACTGAGCAGTGGTTGGGCTCAGAACGGCACAACTCTCTACACCAAGGCATACCAGGCGATGCTGTCGAACACTCGCTCGTTCGGCACCGACAAAGTAAATGAGTTTCGTTTTGGCGCGAATCATTTCTACAACCTAGTCGGGCTGGAGTTAAGCGGTGTGAAGGACGTGGTCGGCAGTTTGGGGATTCCCGGGCTTACCACGCCCGATCCGATCACTTGGGGAATTCCTCGCATCACGAACGTAGTCGGCGTTAGCGGATTCGGAAATGACTCGAGTGGTCCGTTCGCGATTTACAATACGACGTTCCAGTGGACGGACAACTTTTCGTGGATCCGTGGCAAGCACTCGCTCCGGTTCGGAGGTGAACTGCGGCGCGACCGGTACAACCAGAAGGGCAACGAATTCGCGCGCGGCTCGTTCGAATTCAATGGTACATACACGCGGAACCCACTCACGAACAAGGGCGGTGATTCCACTGCGGATCTGCTGCTCGGGACGATGAGTCACGGCGAGGCGGCGCTTTGGCTTGCCTTCGCACAGTTTCGCGCGACGAGTGCGTACTTCTACATGGACGATACGTACCGCGTCACGCCAAAGCTGACATTGAATCTCGGGCTGCGCTACGAGTTCAGCCCACCCTGGTACGACCGGTCTCAGAACATGGTCAGCGTCGACGTCCGGCATATCGTCGAAGCGGCCAATGTTCAGGACCAGAGTCTGCACCCGACTCTCGTCCGCGCGGGTAGCGGCGATTTCTACGAGGGAAAGGGCTTCCGGTATCCCGGCGTTCCTGTCGCGCGCGACGGGAGGCTGGGTGACCGGCTGGTAGGTACCGATACTTCGAACTGGGCGCCCCGGTTCGGACTCGCCTACAGCCCCTCGTCGAAGTGGACATTCCGTACCGGTTTCGGCATCTTCTATTCCGTGGAATCGGGGAACTCCCGCTTCGATCTGAATCGTGGTTTCGCCGGCCGGGTGGCCCGCGACGGTGATCCGTCGATCCCGAACCTGACCTACAACACATTCCTCACCGGCGCGGCGAATCCCTGGATTCTCCCGCCTTCCCCGTTCCTGTGGAGTGTGAAGTACGACGTAAGTAACACTTACTCGATGATGTATCTGTTCAATATCCAGCACGAATTGAACCCGTCCACAGTTCTCGAGGTGGGGTACAGCGGATCGCTGAGCCGGCACCTCCAGGGCCTGATGGACCCGAATGCGCCGATACTGGGCACCACCGGATCGCAGCAGTCCCGGCGGCCGTTCCAGGAGTTCGGAACCATCCAGATGGTTCACTCTGACGGCAACGGGAACTATAACGGACTAAGTGCGAAGTTGACTCGCCGTATGGCAGCCGGGTTGACCTATTTATTCAGTTATACCTGGTCTAAGTCGCTGGATGATGCAAGCGCCATTCGCGGGACGAATGTCGATATCTTCCCACAAGATAGTTATTGCATCTCCTGCGATCGTGGTTACTCCGCATTCAACACTCCGCATCGATTCGTTACGTCGGTCCTGTACGAACTTCCGTTCGGCAAAGGCAAACCCTTGGCCAACCGTGGCGGTTTTGTGAACCAGCTCGTCGGTGGGTGGCAGATCGGATCGATCGTCACGCTGCAGTCCGGCCGGCCGCTCAACATGCAATCGGGGTTCGACGTTTCCGGAACCTACAAATACGGCGAGGTACGGCTCAGCGCCACCGGGCAGGATCCGTATGCGTCGAATCAGACGGCTAACCAATGGTTCAACCCTTCTGGGTTCCGTCTACCCGATGCCGGGACGTTCGGCGATATCACCCGCAATCGCCTGATCGGACCGGGCACGGCATCCTGGGACTTCTCGACTTTGAAGAACTTCCCGGTGATCGAAGGCCACAGCCTCCAGTTCCGTTTCGAGGCGTTTAACCTCCCGAATCACCCGAACCTCGGCGACCCCAATCTCTCTTGGGGAAGCCGCGATTCGTCGAAGGCGGGACCGAACTTCGGCGTGATCCGAAGCACCGGGACCATGCGGCAAATGCAGCTTGCCTTGAAATACGTCTTCTGATGATCGCTGGCGGGCGGCTGCCTCTGCAGCAGGTAGCCGCCCCGGCACAAGGAGTTTTCAGCTATGGACAACATGCAATCCACTTCCTCGCGCCGCGTCTTCCTCGGCGCGATGGGCGCCGCCTCCTACTCGCGGATCATGGGCGCCAATGAACGCGTCCGGGTCGGCTTTATCGGATGCGGGTTGATCGGATTACGGCATATCGCCGACTTCAAGCAACTTCCCGGCGCGGAACTGGTCGCTGTCAGCGACATCTACGACGCACGCATCGACCGTGGCAAGGCCGACTGCGGCGGGTCGGACGTCAAAGGATATAAGGACTTCCGTAAAGTGCTCGACGCCAAAGACGTGGACGCCGTAGTAATCTCCACGCCGGACCACTGGCACGCGCTGCAGACGATCATGGCGTGCGCGGCGGGCAAGGACGTGTACGTCGAAAAGCCGATGACACTGTTCGTTCGCGAAGGGCGCTGGATGGTCAACGCCGCGCGGCACCACAATCGCATCGTTCAAGTCGGAACACAGGGCCGGAGCGGACCTCACATGAAGGAAGTGGTTCCTGCCATCCGAAAAGGCGACTTGGGCAAGATTGTCAGCATCCGGATCGGCTCGTACCGCAACATAATGCCGGGGTTCGGACGGCCGCCCGCGGCGGAACCTCCTCCGGGGCTCGACTACGACATGTGGCTCGGACCGGCGCCCCGCAAGCCGTATACCGTACACCGGTGTCTGTATCATTTCCGCTGGTTCTGGGACTACTCGGGCGGCCAGATGACCAATCTTGGCGCGCACGATATCGATTTCGTCCACTACCTTCTTCAGGTCAAGGGACCGACGTCGGTCTACTCGAGCGGCGGCAGGTTCGCGCTGGACGATGACGGCGAGACCCCCGACACCCAGGACGCGATTCTCGACTATCCAGGCTTTACAGTCGTGGTCTCGCTGAGGGAAGCGTCCGCCGGGCGGCAACGGGGCGGCACCGAGTTCTTTGGAACGAAAGGCAGCATGGCCGTTGGCCGCGGCGGCTATGAGGTTTTCCCGGACATGCGTATCGCGCCCGAACGGCAGATTCCACCGTGGTCGAACCCGCCGGGTCATCCTCAGCCGGACGACATCAAGCCGGCGCCCCGGACGCAGGCGCGGAAGGGCGGCGACCCGCGCGGCGAACCGATGGGATTGCACGCTCAGCACTTCCTGGACTGCATCAAATCGCGCCAGCGTCCGGTTGCGGACGTTGAAGATGGGCACCAGGTGACCGCCGCCTGTCATCTCGCGAACATGTCCATGAAATTGGGCCGCAAACTGCGTTGGGACCCCGAGAAAGAGGAAATTATCGGGGATAAGGAAGCCAGCGCAATGTTGGTGCGGCCGTACCGTAAACCGTGGGACGACGTGCTGAGGAGCCTGAAAGTCTCATGAGGCGCCGTACCTTCCTAGCGGCCGCGGGCGGTGCGGTGGCGGCCGCCGCCACAGACGCCCCTCCCATCCGACCCGCAATGGGATTTTCCCCCGATTGCTTCGTTCTGGCGCGGCCTCCGCGTTCGATTCTCGATTACCTGCAGTACGCCTACGATCACGGCGCCGGCGGCGCGCAGGGCTACTTGACGTCGCTCGACAGTTCCTATCTGCGCAGCGTTCGGGAGCGGGCCGAAAAACTCGGGATGTATGTCGAAATCACGATCATGCTTCCCAAGGACGACCCGGCGGAATTCGAGCGCACGGTGATCGCCGCCAAAGAAGCCGGGGCCCGCTGCATCCGCTCCATGTGCCTGATCGGGCGCAGGTACGAGACTTTCTCGAGCCTGGCCGACTGGACCACGTTCATCAGGGAGTCCCACGCGAAACTTTCGCGCGTGTTGCCGATTCTCGAAAAGCACCGGGTCAAAATGGGCCTCGAGAATCACAAGGATTGGACCATCGACCAGATGGTGCCGCTGTTCAAGCAGTACGACAGCGAGTACCTCGGCGCGTGCATCGATTGGGGCAATAACCTGTCCCTGCTCGACAATTGCATGGAAGTGGTGGAGCGCCTGGCTCCATTCGCAATCAACGCCCACATAAAGGACATGGCTGTGGAAGAGTATCCGGACGGGTTTTACCTGGCGGAGGTGCCCCTCGGACAGGGTATTTTCCCCTTGAAGAAGATGCTTGAAACGATTCTGGCAGCGCGGCCCGACACGAAGATCTCTCTCGACATGCTGACCCGGAATCCGTTGCTGATTCCCTGCCTGACCGATAAATACTGGGCCACGTTCCCGGACCGCAACGGCATCTACTTGGCCCGTACTCTGCGCATGGTGCGCGCCAACAAGCCCGGAAAACCGCTGGTCTGGGTCGACAAAATGGACCAGCAGGCGAAATTGCAGTTCGAACAGGACAACATCCGGCAGTGTGTCGAGTTCGCACGGGACGGGCTCGGCTTGAAGGTCTAGTCCTTCCCACAACCGCACTTGCCGCGCACGCCACCGCACCATTCCCAAACGGCGCGCGCGGCGTTTTCTTGAAACACTCGCGCCGCTCTGCCGTCCAATTAGAGTTCTTTCCGTGGGAGCCTGTCCCTGCGGCGTCGTATGTCCCGACGGGGCGGGTGCTCGGAATGAAGAATCGTCAAGGTGGGTAGTCCGCCGTTCCAGTCGTCAGCCGGGGCTCTTTCGAATTCATGCGTATCGTACGACGATTCGTTTGGCAAACTGCGTTTGTGCTCTGGTTGACGTTCAGTCAGGCCCTGCCCGGCCAAGAGCCCCGGCCCTCGAGCCAAGAACCGGTGCTTGCGGCGAGCAGCGGACCTCAGTCGCTGAAAGGCCTCAGTCTCGAGCAGTTGTCGCAGATTGAGGTGACCACGGTCTCGAAAGAGGCAACCCGCGCATTCCGGGCACCGGCCGCTGTGACGGTGTTAACCCATGACGCGATTCGCCGGTCCGGCGCCACGAACATTCCCGATCTCCTGCGTTTAGTTCCCGGAGTGGAGGTCGCCCAGATCGATTCGGACAAGTGGGCGGTCGGCATCCGCGGATTCGAAGGACGCCTGTCCAAGGCGGTGCAAGTCCTCATCGACGGGCGTTCGGTATACACTCCGCTGTTCGCCGGTGTGTATTGGGAAATGCAAAACCTGATGCTGGAGGATATCGACCGTATTGAGGTGGTGCGCGGACCGGGCGCGACAATCTGGGGTTCGAACGCTGTCAACGGGGTCATCAATGTCATCACGAAGAGTTCGCGCGACACCAAGGGGCTTCTGGTGTCGGCATCGGGCGGAAACGTCGAACAAGGGCAGCTCAACTGGCGGTACGGGGGAGGCACTGACAAGCTGAGTTACCGAATCTACGGCATGGGATTTACACGGGGACCCCAGTACCACACGGACGGCCGTAACTTCGACGACTGTAGGATGGGACAAACGGGATTTCGTGTGGATTGGACGGCGAGCCGGCAGGATACGGTGACCGTGGAGGGTAATTTCTATGGGATCATCGCCGGGCAGAGGCTGGCTATTTCGCAGTATTCGCCCCCTATTGCGCCGGCGGTTGAAGACAACGGCCTGTTCAGCGGACAGAACGTACTTCTTGCCTGGCGCCGGACGCTGGCTTCTGGTTCGGACATGCAGATACGCGCGTACTACGACCGCACGGATCGCGAGGACTTAAACTACGAGGAGGTCCGGAATACCTTCGACGTCGATTTCATTCATCAGATCCCGGTCGGGCGGCGTAACAACGTGATCTGGGGGCTCGGAGCCCGCATCAGCCCCAGCCAATACTTCCAAACGGTTCCGACCGTCGATTTCATCCCGCACGAACAAACGTACAACCTGTTCAGCGGCTTTCTCCAGGACGAGATTGCACTGGTTCCGGACCGCTGGGCGCTCACCGTGGGGACGAAGGTCGAACACAATAGTTTTAGCGGAGTGGAGTACCAACCGAGCGTTCGAATCGCGTGGACCCCGAACGACCGGCAGACTGTTTGGGGCGCTGTCACGCGCGCGGTGCGCACGCCGTCGCGCATCGAGGAAGGATTCCGGTTCACGGCATTGATCCAACCTGCGCTTCCTCTCTACGTAAGGTTGATCGGGGACGGGAACTTTTCATCCGAACAACTCATCGGGTACGAGTTCGGTTATCGCGCCTATATCCACAAGACGGGTCTGCTCAGCGTTGCTACGTTCCACAATCGGTACGACGACCTTTTGAGCGTCGAAAACCAGCCGGCCCAGGCGGAGACATCCCCGCCCCCGACGCATTTCGTGATACCCCTGTACCTTCGCAACGGAGTGAGGGCGACCACCAGCGGAGTTGAAATCGCATCAGCCTGGGACGTGAGGAAATGGTGGCGCGCGCGAGGTTCGTATTCGTTCATGGGCCTGGACGCCCGGAACCAGCCCACCAGCAACGACGCCTCCACGGTCCGCCAGCTTGAAGGCGACAGCCCGGCTCACACCGCCGTAGCTCAGTCCTTCTTCACCATACCCGCAGGATTCGAGCTCGACCTCACCTATCGATACGTGAGTTCAGTCCCGGATATGAGAGTCTCTGCCTACTCGACGGGAGACGCCGTGCTCAGCCGGAGAATCGGCCGCAGTTTCGAGGTGTCCGTAATCGGTCGTAACCTTCTCCAGCCTTATCACGCCGAATACGCTGGCGATCCTGGCGGCCCGGTGCTGATCAGGCGCAGCGCGTTTCTACGACTGACCTGGACACTCTAGCAGTCCGAATGCGAACTTCTCCGGACCTCTGACCCACCATGCCGAGCCTGGGCCGAACGATCGAAAACGCAATCGCACGGTCACCGTTCTCCGGTGCGCCGCGACGGGCGCTGTTCTTGTCTCGTGCTGCGTTGGCGCTCGTGATATTCACCACAGCCGGGTTAAATCAGCAGCAGTCCACGCGTGCCGCCAGCGCCATGCCCGGCGAGTATGACGTGAAAGCCGTCTTCCTGTTGAACTTCACGAAGTTCATCGCCTGGCCGCCCACGTCCGCCTCCACAAATGCGCCGTTCAATATCTGTATTGTCGGCGAGGATCCTTTAGGATCGGCGCTCGATCAGGTGGTTGCCGGTGAACAGGTGAACGGCAGGCGAATAGCGATTCAGCGTTCACACCGTGTGCCGGAAGCCTGTGATGTTCTGTTCGTGGGCAGAACAGAGCGAGACCCTGGGAGCATTCTTTCGGAGGTCGGGCCCGGCGTCCTGACCGTCGGAGAAACCGAGGGTTTCCTTCACAAGGGTGGGATCATCAATTTCGTAGTGGAGAACCGCCACGTTCGCTTCGACATCAACCTGCGTAACGCGGCCAAAGCCTCCCTGCAGATCAGTTCCAAACTGCTGAGCGTTGCGCGGAGGGTGCAGACGTGACGTCTGGCGGCCGGACGGCGGGCGCGGTCAGCCGGTTCCGCGACCTGCCTCTCAAGCAGAAGCTGACGGTAATCATCATCACCACCACCGCCGCTGCATTGCTGTTCTCGGGGTTGGGGATCGTCACGGTGGACTCCTTGCTGTTCCGCAAGAATCTCGAGACCGAGCTCGCAACGCTCACCCGGATCATTGCCGATAACAGCACGGCTGCGCTGGCATTCGACGATCAGAATGCCGCGCGCGAGACGCTGAACGCCCTCCGGGCGCGGCCGCACATTGCCGTAGCCTGCCTGTATCGCGCGGACGCATCCATACTAGTGTCCTACGTGCGGGCGGACACGCTGGAAACGTGCCCGCCTGCCCCGTCCCAGGAAGGCGTGCAATCCACGGTTCGGAGCATGATGGTCTCCGGGCCCATCGAGCTCAAAGGCCGGCGAATTGGCACCCTCGTGATCGTGACCGACCTGGGGCAAATCGCAGGACGGATACGGATTTACAGCCTGACAGTCGTATTTGTCCTTCTGCTGGCGAGCCTCGTCGCATACAGTCTCTCCTCCAGATTGCGGACCATGTTTGCGACTCCCATCCTCGAACTTGCGAGGGTCGCGAAAAGTGTTTCCAAGACCAGGGATTACGGCATACGCGCTCAGAAATTGTCGAACGACGAAGTCGGCGACCTCGTCGCGGCGTTCAACGAGATGCTCGCCCGCATTCAGACCCGCGATGCTGAACTGCGAGAGTCGCTGACGGCTCAGGAAGCTGCCTTGGTCCGGCTCGGTCACCTGAATAAGGAACTGCAGCGTTCGAACGAGGAACTGGCCCGTTCCAATGAGGGTCTGGAGCGGTTCGCGTTTGTCGCAAGTCACGACCTTCAAGAGCCCCTTCGGATGATTACCGTTTACTCGCAGCTACTCGTCAAACAGTACGGGGACGCCGGAGGAGAATCTGCCGCATTCGTCGACCAGATCGTGGGGGGAACGCACCGCATGCGGGAATTGCTGGAAGATGTTCTCGCCTACGCGGAAGTTGCCGCGAAACCGGAGATCGCCGCGGCTCCGGTGGACCTGAACGCCGTCATCGAAAGCGTGAAGCAGAACCTGAAGATGTCGATCGAGGAAACAGGCGCGGAGATCGTCGCCGCCAGCCTGCCTGTTTTGAACGCGAATGAAGGGCATTTGCTTTCCTTGTTCCAGAACCTGATCAGCAACGGCATTAAGTATCGCGGCGAGCAACCCGCGAAAATCACCGTTTCGGTGGAGGAAACGAACGGAGATTACCGGTTTGCAGTAAGTGATAACGGCATCGGAATCGAGCCGGAATACCACGCCAAAATCTTTGTTGCTTTCAAGCGCCTCCACGGGAAAGAGATTCCCGGCACGGGCATTGGCCTCGCGATCTGCCAACGTGTGGTAGAACGGTACGGCGGGCGAATTTGGGTGGAGTCGGAACCTGGGAGTGGTTCGACGTTCCGGTTCACATTTCCAAAGTCGCTAGGAGAGGCTTGAAGAGATGTCGCCGCGCGGCCAGCATCGGAAATCCCGAATCCTTGTGGTGGAAGACAACCCCGCCGACGTTCATTTAGTTCGACTTGCATTGGACGGAGCGGGTGTAGATTTTGAGTTGAAGGTGCTGGACAACGGCGGAGCGGCTCTCGCTTACGTTCGCGCGCCGGCGCCTCGCGATATTCCGGACCTCGTGGTACTCGATCTCAACCTGCCGAAGAATGACGGTATCGAAATTCTCGAAGCGATGCGCGCCAACCCGGATTTCGGGACGGTGCCGGTCGTCATCCTCACTTCTTCCCGTTCTCCGCATGAGCGCGCACGGGTTGAGGCGCTCAACATTGCGCGCCAGATCATCAAACCTCTGGAACTCGGGGAATTCATCGCTATCGGGCCGATCCTGAAAGAGATACTCGAAACGGAACGGACCGGCCGGCCCCATTGCAGCGGCTGGCATGCCTGAGACCTGGTTGCTCAGCGATCGTCATCATCTACTTCAAGCGATAGCGGTGTGAACACGGCGTCTCGGCTCGACGGATAAGCGGTGTTCCAGCCACGAACATCATGCCACAGAATCCGGTTCAGACGGTCCGAAGGCACCGCATCCGGAACCTCCCAACGCATCCGTTCACTGGCCAGCGCCGCCTTGCGCTGCGCTCCGCTCAAAGCCGTCGCCTTGGGGTTTCGTTCGAAGAGCGATTGAGGCGGTTCAACCGCGGTGTAAGGCGTCTCGTCGGGTGCGTTGGTAAAACTGGCCCGCATGTCGTTTGCGATCAGGTCGAACAGCGAGAGAGACGGCAGCCCGAGAATCAGTTCGATCGTTTTCAGCATGCTCTGGTGGGAGTAAAACGTGGAATCGACGGATTGCCTGCGAACGTAGGGACTGATGGCCAGCGCCACGGTCCGGTGGCCGTCGACGTGATCCACACCGCCTTGGGCATCGTCCTCTACAACGAAGATCGCCATCTTCTTCCAGAACGGGCTGTGCGTCAGTCCCTCGACGATCTTTCCGAGCGCCAGGTCGTTGTCGGCAAGCATGGCGCGAGGGGACGAGCGCTGGGGCGACGTCCCCAGCGTGTGATCGCTCGGCAGCAGAGCGATCACCAACTCAGGCATCAATCCCGCTTTCTTCCATCCATCCAGTTCGCGAAGGAAGATCTGAGCGCGCGCAACATCGGGGATCGCCAGTGAGTAGCTTGGAAAATCCCGCACGAGTAAAGCGTCGAGTTTCGGAATCTCAGAGCCGACGCTCCACTTGCCGGAGAAATCGTCGCCACCTTTCCAAGCCTCCAACAGGCTCGTTCTATCGAGATCGCGCTGGCGAATGGCCGGCACATACTCCCCGAATACTCGCACCGTTTTATTCCGAGCCAGCGCGGCATCCCAGATGAACCCCGAAGAGGAGTACGCTAGCGCGTCGCTTCCGTCGAACGGATAGCTCCGCCCTTCGTAACCCGGCCAGAGGCAATATAATGTCTCGTTCGCCTGGGTCACCCACTGGTGCCCGTCAGCGCTGTTGCCGCCCGTTGCGTAGAAGTTATCGAGAACGACGTATTGTTCGGCGAGCCGGTGATGGTTCGGTGTGACCTCCGAACCGTACATCACCATCGAAGGATCGCCGTTTCCTCTCTCGACGTCACCGAGAACCTGGTCGTAGGTGCGATTTTCTTTGATGATGTAAACGACGTGCTCGATGAGCGAGGGTTCACCGGAACGGGCCGGAATCGCGGCCGCTTCGACATCGCGCCTCGGCGCCGCCGGACCCGGCGCGGTTAGCGCCATGCGATTGTTCTCCGCCACGGCAGTCGTGTAGCTGGCGAGTTGCGGCTCGTCGGGCGCGGCAATCACCTGTACCGACCCACGGTAGGAATGCACGAAGCGCTTCTCCGGCGAATCCTTCCACCCCGATCCCGAACCCAGCAGACAGCCGACAGCCATGCGCTCGCCGTCGCCGCTCACCGCGAGCGATGTGGGAACCCAGCCTGTCGGAATCGTGCCTCGGATCCGCCCGTTATCGGTCCGGATCACGAGGACGGCGTTTATCCCGGCGGCCGCCGCGTATAGTGTCTTACCATCGGGCGACAACGCGAGCGCCGAAGGAGCGATGCCCGATACCTTCTGCGAAAAAGGTTGGAGATCGAACGTCGCAACCGCGAGGCTCTGGTCCGTATCGATGACGGAAACAGAATCGCGATTCGAATTGGCGACGTACAATCGCGCGTGTGGCTGGTCCCAAACCATCGCGGTCGGGTGTAGGCCGACCGGAACCGATCGCGCCGTACCGTTCTTCAGGTCGAGCCGAAGCGCGGTTCCACTTGCGGCGATGCCTTCGGCGTCGATCAGCACACGGTCGGCGTTCGGCCTTCTGCCGGTCCTTGCGCTCAGTTCCTTGTCCTTAGGAACCCGGCCGCCCCAATTCGAGATCCACGCGACCGAAGCATCATCGTTCACCACCACACCGAAAGGAGCGATTTCCGTGTTGACGGTTCGAAGAATGTTGCCGCTTTCGGCCTCCACCGCCAGAACGCGGTTCTCGGCGGTCATGGGCAGCAGCACGATTCCCGCCGTTCGCGCCAGCGCCGGCATGCCCGCAACATGCAAACCGAGCCGGCCGGAAAGAGTCTGTTCGCCATCCGGACCCGCCGAATGCAATTTCAGCGGATCGCCGGCGGCGAACAGGACGCTCTTCAGATTCGAATCGTAGACGATCCCTTGTAAGCCGAGGTAGTGCTTGATCGGAAACTGCGCCAGTATTCGGTTGTCCTTCCAATCGACGCGCGTGACGTGCTTCGTTGTGGATACCCACAGTTCCGACGAGTCGCCACCGAACGCAATCGACTGGACCCTGCCCTCGAACACCATGGACACTCCCGCGGGGGTGATTGCCTGCCGGGTGGTAACAACTCCGGGATCCGTGACGGCCCGTGTCTGGGCTAGGAGAGCGGCGGGAAGGGCGAATGCCAAAAGAAGGCGCATCACGAGCATTGTATGATGCGTAGGCGATGCGCCACGGAGTTTGCCTTCTCATAGCCCTTGCGCGAATGTTCGCGAGTACCGAAACCGCCGTAATTCAGCAGGCCATCGACAACGCGGCAGCCCGGGGCGGAGGGACGGTGGTAGTGGCGCCCGGCCTGCATGTGTGCGGAACGATTCATCTGAAAAGCAACGTCACAATGCACCTCGAAAACGGGGCGATCCTCGCGGCCAGTCCGGACGACGCGGATTTCGCGTCATTTGAATCGTTGCCGTTCGAATCCGTGTCGGACAAGGAAACCACCTACTTCCGGTACGCATTGATCGCTGCGGCGGACGTTCACGACATTGCGATCACGGGGCAGGGCATTATCGATGGAAACCGCGCCAAACGCGGCGGGCCAAAAACGGTGGCGCTGAAGCGTTGTACGCGGGTCACAATCCGCGATGTCACGGTCCGCAACAGCCCGAACTACTCCATCAGCATGCTCGGTTGCGACAACGTGGTGATCGACGGAGTGACCATCGCCAACGGCTACGCGGACGGCATCGACCCGGATAGCTGCCGCAATGTGCGAATCGCCAACAGCTACATCGACTCCTGGGATGATGCGATCTGCCCGAAAACCAGCCCATCGCTCGGCTATGCCCGGGCCACCGAGAATCTTGCCGTCACGAACTGTATATTGCGCACAAACTGCAACAACTTCAAATTCGGAACCGAGTCGAGCGGAGACTTGAAGAACGTAGTCGTCAGCAATTTGACCATGCTGCCGCGCGAATCGGGCAGGCCGCCCATCTCGGGCATCTCCATCGAAGCGGTCGACGGAGCGCACGTTGATGGAGTCGTAATCTCGAATGTCGTCATGCGCGGCGTGCGTGCCCCGATATTTTTGCGGCTCGGCAATCGAGGACGCGGATTGCATCCACCCGTTCCGGGCTCTCTGTGCAACGTGACTTTATCGAACGTAATCGCGACCGGCGCGTTGCTCGCTTCGTCCATCACCGGGCTGCCAGGATTTCCGGTACGCGACATCGCGCTGTCCGATGTGCGCATCAGCGCGGAAGGCGGCTTGGTAACGCCGCCATCCGCTCCAATTCCGGAGTTACCGGAGCGCTACCCGGAAGCAACGATGTTCGGGGAACTGCCGGCGTATGGACTATTTGCGAGACACGTGGACGGTTTGACGCTTCGCGGCGTCGAACTCCGCGTTGAAAAGCCGGATTCTCGAAAACCGATTGTCTACGAAGATGTGCGGCTTACCAATCCACCACCGAGCCGTCGTCCGCGTCGTAGCTCTCTTGGTTCCGCCAATCGTGATTGATCTTGCCGGCCAGCGCGTTCTCGTCGAGTTCGATGCCCAGCCCAGGTCCGGTCGGCAGGTCGAGGTACCCGTTGCTCACTTTGAAAGGTTGCTTGATGTAGCCTTCCCCGAGCGACACCTGCTCCTGACACAGAAAGTTCGGAATCGCGGCGGATATCTGGACGCCCGCCGCCAGCGAAATCGGTCCTAGCGGGTTGTGGGGCGCGACGGAAGCATAGTAAGCCTCGGCCATTCCGGCGATGAGCCGCACTTCCGTGATGCCTCCGGCATGGCACAGGTCCGGCTGCAGCACGGTTGCCGCCCGCTTCTCCAGCACTTCCCGGAAGCCCCACTTCGTGAATACGCGTTCGCCCGTCGCGATGGGAAGAAAAGTGCCGCGAGCAATTTCCGCCATCACGTCGTGATTCTGGGCCTGGCACGGCTCCTCGATGAACATCGGTTGATAGGGTTCCAGCGCGTGGATCAGCAGCTTCGCCGTCGCGGGACTGATCGCGCCGTGGAAATCGATCGCGATGTCGCAATCGTCGCCCACCACTTTGCGGAGTTCGGCGAATCGCTCCGCGGCATAATGCACCGCGGCAGGCGTTTCGATATAACGAGCCGGGCGCTTCTTGGCCGGACCCGTTTTGAACGCGGTGAAACCGCGCGCCATGGCGCTCTTCATCGCTTCGGGCGTTCCCGCGTGCGCGTAAACTCGCACGCGGTCCCGGGTGGGTCCGCCGAGCAACTCGTAGACGGGCACGCCGAGAGCCTTCCCCTTGATATCCCAAAGTGCCTGATCGATGCCGCTGAGTGCGCTCGTCAAAATCGGACCACCACGATAGAAGGCGTGCCGGTAAATCGCTTGCCAGTGATGTACCACTCGACGCGGATCCTTGCCGACCAGGTAGGGCTCCACTTCTTTCACGGCTTCGGCGCACGTCAGCGCGCGGCCTTCCGTAATCGGCTCACCAAGACCGGTTATGCCCGCGTTGGTGTGGATCTTGAGAAAGAGCCACCGCGGTTTCACCAGGAATGTTTCGAGCTTGGTGATCTTCAGATTGTCTTTCGGGGAGACGGGTGATGAGTTTTTCGCCGCGGTCTCCCGCTCGGAACGAGTCTGTGCGAGCGCGTTCCAGCCGACGCTGGCGAACGCGGCCGCCAGGATGGAGCGACGATCCATAGTGGTCATGACCTCCACAGCCTATCACGGATCTCCAGATGATTTTCTGTGTTTTCGTCACCCTCCTGACACCTATCCGGCAGGCGTGTTCGATACAATGGGAGTTTAGCTCCTACTTGTCCGTGTCTTCTAATAATCGGCACCTGCCCCCGCTCACGGGCGTCCGATTCCTGCTCGCGTTTTGGGTGATCCTCCATCACTTGAGCGGCAAAGGTCGAATGATCGATGGTTGGGTCCAGACTCTGCCCACCCCTTTTCAGACCATCATCTATAGCGGCTATCTCGCGGTCGGAACCTTCTTTGTCCTATCCGGGTTCGTGCTGGCGAGAAGTTACGGAGCGACGGAGTGGAATCGGCGCACGCTGCTGCGGTACGGCATCGGACGCTGGGCTCGGGTGTACCCGGTTTACCTCCTCAGCATCGTGATACTGAGCCCGATCATCTACCGGCAGGTTACTTCCGGTCTGGCCGTGAACTACGGACTGGTTTTGCAGGGTTGGGGAACGCCGCGCGTTCACTGGAACACGCCCGCATGGTCGCTCTCCTGCGAGATGTTCTTTTACCTGTGCTTTCCGTTGGCGGCATGGCGGCTTCGAAACACCGCCTGGCACCGGGTGCTGATTCCCGCGGCGCTCGCGCTCGCGATGCCCTCGGTGCTGGCAGGTGTGCACATGCCCGGCGATTGGAAGCCGGTGGTCCACCTTGGCGATTTCCTGATCGGCATCGCTTCGGCCGGATTATTCGACACGCTCAAGCAACGATGGCAAGGGCGCGGCTATTGGTTTTATATTCCGTCGGCGTTGTCAGGAATTGCGGTCATCGCCTACCCGCAAATCGTTCCATCCATGATGTTCCTCGGTAGCGTCCTTCGCCCATTGAACGCGATGCTGCTGGTGGGTCTTGCTCTCGGCGGCGGGTTTCCCGCACGGGCGCTTTCTTCCCGTATCGCGCAGTTCCTGGGCCAGGCGAGCTACTCGATGTACATCCTCCATATCCCATTGCTGTGGTGGTTCAAGCGGTGGTGGATGAACCCTCCCGGAGCGTCGGCGATCGTCTATCTGGGGGGCGTCATCGCCATATCGGGGCTGGTGTTCCGGCACATCGAAGAACCTGCCAACCGGCACATTCGAAGATTTTTCAAATAGCGGCCCGGAACGCCGGCAAGCAGCGTTCGCTTCAAGGACGCCGTAGTTCCTGCATCAATTCCATTCGCAATTCCGATTTCAACTCCTGCCGCAACTCCATCTTCAATTCCTGCTTCAATTCATTCTTGAGTTCCTGGCGGAGTTCCATCCGGAGTTGTTGGGTTTTGAGTTGTATCTGGTTTTGTACTTCGTTGACGATCTGCTGCCGGATGGAATTTGAGATCTCCTGGCGGACATTGAGAAGATCCTCGGCCGTTACGGGCTTGGTGTCGCGCTTTGGCTCCGGCTTCTTGGATTGCGCCCAGATCGCCAGCGAGGAAATCAGCAGAAGGGGAAGACCTACGAACAGAAGTTTACGCATGCCCCGTTTCACCTCCTCTCCATTGTGAGGCTACCGGGCTCTTATCGCGCGGCACTGAAGACGGGGAAACGGCCGGCGTTGTCGGGACGCCGGCCGGCGGCCACCCAATAGCGCGTTGCTATTGGGCTCGGAGGACCGCAACCGTGTACGGCATCTGCGCCTTCCGCGTCTCACGCTCGGCGGCAGACATCGCGAGTTCTCGTCCCGCACCATCGGTCTCAACCGATGCCAGGAACCGCTGATTTCCATAAACGTGGAAAGAAATGGCGGGCCGCGTCGAACTGGTCAGATCGTTGGACGTCGGAATCAGAACGGTCTCGTGTGTCTCCTTATTCTGGATGGCGAGAATGAACGAGCCCATCTCGGCCTTGAGTTCGTATTGTCCGGCGGGCATCCGGCTTCCTGCCGCCTGGAAAGAGTACGGCACGTCGACCGTCACGTGCACAGAGCTTTGAGCGAGCGCCGGGACCATGCTGCAAACAGCAGCCGCCGCAGCGAGTAATAGTGTTTTCATTTGGATTCTCCTCCTTGGGTGTGCCGCCTTTTTCCCGGCGACTACGCCTCTTCCTAGAACACGCTGGATGCCAGGCCGGCAGTTAAATGGAATCAAGGAATTGCGGGAGATTCAGGCGACCGGAGTAACGGAACGGTTTCGATCGCTCTATCGTTTCGGATAGAGAAGGCTCGCATAGAGTAAGCTAATGGCGGGTTTCCTATGAGCGCGATCCTGATCGGGAGCAACGGTCCGGTTTATGGCGACCCCATAAAACTCGACAAACCCGAGGTCTCGATCGGGCGAACTGCGCTCAACACGGTTTCCATTCCTCACCGTTCCGTTTCGCGAGAGCATTGCCGGATCACGGCGGCACCCGGTGGAGCGTACGAGATTCACGATCTCGACAGCTATAACGGCACTTTCGTCAACGGCCTGCGCGTGAAAACGCAATCGCTCCACGACGGCGACGAGATCACCGTCGGTGACGTCTCGTTTATATTCCGGCTCTCGGAGCGGGCTGCCGTTTCGGCGTCCATTCGCCAGGTTGACCGTGAGCCTTCGGAGTCGCGCACCGTCGTCGCTCCACATGTTCCGCTGGCGCGCGAGACGGCCGCCGTGTTGCGCGTCGGCGAGATCGCGCGCGCGGCGCAGGACCTGTATCTGGAGCGAGGGGCAATGCGCCCGGAGGTGGAGCGCCGTCTGTGCGCTCCCATCTGCGACCTGATCCCATCCCGCCGTGCGGCAATCGTTTTGTTCGAAGGCGACGATCCGGTGCCGTTTGCCGGTTACGATGCCACGGCCCCCGGTTCGAGTATTCCCATTCCACATAACGCTATCCGCGACGTGCTGGAGACCCGCAGCCCGCGAACCGGCTTGAACGGCTCAACCGATTGGTTAGCCTCGCCTCTGTCGGTAGCGCAACGCTTGGTCGGTGTCCTGTACGTCGATTCGGGGAACGCACGCCGGAACTATCTGGAAGGCGATTTTCAGATGATCACGGCGCTTTCGGAGGTGCTGGGCCTGGCGATTGAGAACGCGCGGGATCTGCGTTCCTTGCAGTTCGAAAACGGGCGGTTGCGCGCGGAGACCACGGCCCAGACTCTGATGATCGGCGACAGCGCGGGCATGGCCGCCTTATACGAGAGCATCGCGAAAGTCGCCCGCGGCTCTTCTACTGTGCTGATTAGCGGCGAAAGCGGCACCGGCAAGGAACTCGTGGCCCGTGCGATTCACCGCAATAGCTCTCGCGCCGCCCGCCCGTTCGTCGCCATCAACTGCGCGGCCATTGCCGAGACGCTACTCGAAAGCGAGTTCTTCGGCCATGAGAAGGGCGCCTTCACCGGCGCCTACGCGCAGCGTAAAGGCAAACTCGAACTCGCCGACGGAGGAACGGCCTTTCTCGACGAAATCGGTGAACTGGCTCCCGCGCTTCAAGCCAAACTGCTGCGAGTGTTGCAGGAGCACGAGTTCGAGCGCGTCGGAGGGTCGCGCACCGTGCGCGTGGATATCCGCGTGGTCGCAGCTACGAATCGCGATCTCGACCAGGCGGTACGGGAGGGCTCCTTCCGCGAGGATTTGTTTTACAGACTCAATGTTGTGCCGCTTCGAGTGCCTCCGCTCCGGCAACGCCGCGACGACATCCCGTTGCTCGCGAACTGGTTCGTTCGGAAATTCAGCGAGGGAATAGGGCGTCCCGTCAGCGGAATATCGCGCGAGGCGCGGGCGATGCTCGTCGCATACGATTGGCCGGGCAACGTGCGCGAACTTCAGAATATTATCGAGCGCGCGGTGGTGATGGGTTCCTCCGACGTGATCACTCCGGAGGATCTGTCGGACCTGCTGCCGGATACCGAGCAAGAGACCAGCGAAGGCCCCGAGGGCTTCCACGAGGTGGTCCGGCAGACACGCAAGCGGTTGATCGCCGGAGCACTCGAACGTTCAGGCGGAAACGTGCCCGAAGCGGCACGCCTGCTGCATCTCCACCCCAATTATCTGCACCGGCTCATTACGAACCTGGGATTGCGGCAATTGACGACCGGCGCGACGTAGTTTCGGGCCGTTAAAATCCGATGTCTGAAGTATTTTGGCGCCGTGCGCCCACGATACAATCGGAATTTGGGCATCGATGGCGCACCATTTCAATAGGTTTTCGTCTGTCACTCGTCGAGGGCGCAGAAGGAATGCAGGGACGGGAAGGTGACCGGTCTCAAGCCGATTGCCGGTTGCGGCGTCGCTGCCATCGGCGCAGTCTTCGCGTTTCTCCTGCTGGCCGCTCCTCCTGCTGCTGAGGAAGAACTCTGGCGTCATCGAAATCTCGGCAAAGCGCTATTCGAGATTCCGACCTCGGTGGCCCAGGCACCCGCGGAACTCGAGAAAGCGATGGCTCTCGCGCCGGACTCCTATCGCGACCGCGTGAATTACGGTCTGGCGCTGTTGCGCTCCGGCGAAATCGAGAAGTCCATTCCGGTCCTCGAAAAGGCGCAAGCTCAGAACCCGAAGGAACCCCATACCTGGTTCAATCTGGGCATCGCCTTCAAACGTTTGATGCGGTACGAGGATGCGATTCGACAGTTTCAGGGCATGGTGAAACTCGTGCCGGACGAACCGGTGACGCACCACAATCTGGGGCTGCTCTATTCGGTCACGAACCGCCCGCTCGACGCGCTGAAGGAGTTCGAGATCGCCGCTAAGCTGGACCCCCGTTTCGTTGCCCCCCGGTTCCAGATCTACAACTATTACCGGCTGAACGACGACGAGGCTCAGGCCGCCCGTGCGCTCGCCGAGTTCCGGCGCGTGAAGGAGGCCCAGCAGGCGAACGACGAATCCGAAGACGTGGAATGGTGCTTCTATGCGGAGTTGTACGATCCGGCCGTTGCCCATCCGGTCGTTCGCAACCCGGCTACGCTCGCGCCCGCTAAGTTTACCGTCAATGTCCTGCCCGGGAAATCAGATGCCAAAACAGCGGGACTGACCGTCACTGATATTGATGGGGACGGTGCGCCGGACCTTGTCGCGTGGTCGCGGGATGGCGTTCATGCCTATCGTAGTGGGCGCGAACCGTTTTCGGACACCGGCCTCGATAGTGTGAAGAACGTAGTTGCCGTCGCGGCGGGCGATTTCGATAACGACGGATTGCTCGATCTCTGCGTTCTCACAACTAACGGCAGCCATCTGTTCCGAAACGCGAAAGGCCGGTTTCAGGAGATTCCGAATGCCCTGCCTTCCTACCGATTCAACGCGGTCGTGCCGCTGGACTTCGACCACGATTACGACCTCGATCTCTTTCTCCTGGGAGACAAGAGTGTCCTGCTGCGGAACACCGGACAGATGCGGTTCGAGGACTTCACGTCGCATTTCCCGTTCGTGCCGGGACACGCTACCGCCGCTGCTTCGGCGCGGGTAGTCCCCGATACGAAGGGAACCGACCTGCTCGTCGCGTATGCCGGTCGTCCGGGAGTCCTCTATCGCGACCGGCTGCGCGGTGTGTTCGAGTCGAGCCCCATCGAGGCTTTGCCTGCGAACGCCAGCGGCATCGTGGTAGCTGACGTGAACAACGATAGCTGGCTGGACCTTGCTTTTCGGCTGCCTTCCGGTGCGGCGTTCGCGATCAACCGGGACGGCAAGTTCGAACGGCAGTCTGCGAACCTGACCGGTGCCTTCACCATCGCTGACATCGACAACCGCGGAATCGGCGATTTGATCTCGGGAGGTTCGCTAGAGCGTAACCTGGGCCGCATGGAATTCGCGCCGCCTGCGAAGGTGCAAGGGATGCCCGCCGGTTTGGCCTGGGCAAGAGCGGATTTCGATGTAGACGGCCGCATGGACCTCGCCGTCGTCGCACCCGACGGTAGCGTCGAACTGCTCGAGAACCGGACCGAAACCCACAACCACTGGCTGCGCGTGAGCCTCGACGGAGTGAAGAACCTGAAGACTGCTCCCGACACCGAAGTCGAAATAAAGGCAGGGGACCTCTACCAGAAGCGTATCTACAACGGAGTACCACTAAATATTGGGCTCGGGTCGCATATCGTTATCGACACGGTGCGGATCACTTGGTCGAATGCGCTAATACAGAACGAACCCAACCAACCTGTGAACCGGTCTGCCCGCTACAAAGAAGCACCGCGCCTGGCCGGCTCTTGTCCGATGGTCTTCGCCTGGAACGGCCGAGGCTTTCAGTTCATCACCGACGTTCTCGGCGTCGCGCCGCTCGGTGCCAGTTCCGGCGACGGCAGCTATTTCCCGGTCGATCACAAAGAGTATGTGCGCGTACCCGAGAATACACTGGCGCTGAAGGACGGCCGCTACGAGATTCGGATCACGGAAGAACTGCATGAGGTGTCATATCTCGACCAGGTGCGCCTCATCGCCGTCGACCATCCGCCCGATGTTCGCGTCTACACGAACGACAAGTTCAAAGCGCCGCCATTCCCCGAATTCCGCCTGTTCGGCGTCAAAGACCGGATCGCGCCGGTTGGCGCGCGGGACGGCGAAGGAAACGACGTGCTTGCCCGCGTGCTCCAGCAGGACGGCCGGTACGCAAAGGGGTTCCGGCACGATGCCGCCGGTTTAGCCGAGTTGCACACGCTCGATCTGGACTTTGGAGCCGCCGCGGCGCCGGACAACAGAGCGGTTCTGTTCCTCAGCGGCTGGGTCGATTGGGCAGACGGCAGCACCTTCTACGGGGCATCTCAACGGCCGGATGGCGGTCTGGTCTTTCCGTATCTTCAGGTGAAGGACTCGAGCGGCGCTTGGAAAACCGTCATCGATGATATGGGTATTCCGGCTGGCAAGCCGAAGACCATCGCCGTCGATCTCACCGGCAAGTTTCTATCGAAGTCCCGCGAAGTGAGGATCGTCACGAACCTTTGTGTCTATTGGGACCAGATCTTCCTCAGCGGCAAAGACGCTCCGCCGCCGGCACGGCTCACTCCGCTCGATGCGGCTTCGGCGGACTTACGGTTGCGAGGATTCTCCAAGCCCGAGATCGATCCGCGCCGCGAAGAACCCGAAACATTCAACTACTCGCGGTGGACTCCCGATGCGATATGGAACCAGACACCCGGGATGTACACGCGATACGGAGATGTGCGCGAGCTTGTTCAGTCTGTCGACGACAAGCTGATCATCATGGGTTCGGGCGATGAGTTGCGGCTTTCGTTTGACGCCGGCGATCTGCCCTCGCTCCCGCCCGGTTGGCGCCGGGATTTCCTGGTCCGCGTTGATGGATGGGCGAAGGATGCGGACGCGAACACGGCCTTTTCGCAAACGGTGGAGCCTCTGCCGTTTCACGGAATGAGCCGGTATCCGTATCCGGCCGGCGAACACTACCCCGACGACCCGGAACACGAAGCCTATCTCAAGCGTTACAACACGCGTCCCGCGATGAAGTTCGTGGAGCCTCTGGTATCGCGGCGCCGTTAGCATTCTGTTCCCTTCCGAACGTTTCGGCGGCTGCATAATAGAACGCATAGCGCGTCTCTCCCGAGCGGTTTTCAATACTTCCGGCAGATCGGACCACTAATGCGACAATCTCCGGCATTACACGTCCTTCCACATCGGATGCTATCTGCATCCGGGCGAATGGGTCGCGAGACACTGCAGGATGCGCGGCACACGTTACGGCTCTGGTCACGGAGTCCCTGGCAGACGGGATTCGCGATCCTCGCGCTGGCTATTGGAATCGGCGCGAACACTGGCGTTTTCAGCGTGGTCAACGCACTGCTGCTTCAGGCGCTTCCATTTCGCGAGCCCGAACGTCTCGCGGCCCTCAGCAACTTCATCGCTCCGCATGACAGCGTGGCCCAATTCCACGAGTGGCGCGGCCGCAGTTCCTACCTCGCCGACACTGCACTGTTCGAACCGTTCGACGCCAACCTGGGCGGCGCGGGTGAGTGGCGCCGCGCTCACGTTGTGCAAACCTCGTCGAACTTCTTCACCCTTCTCGGAACGCAACCGATCCTCGGTCGCGGATTCGCAGCGGGAGACGATGTCAACGGAACGGGCTGGGGCAAATCCGGACGAAATGCCGTTGCCGTCATCGGCTACGGACTTTGGCAAGCGCTGTTCGGGGGCGATCCGAAAGCGCTCGGCGCAACGATTCGACTCGACGGGAATCCGTTCACTGTTATTGGTATCGCGCCACCTGGGTTCGACTTTCCCGGCCACACCGTACTGTGGAAGCCCGCGGCCTTCAGTCCCGGCAATAACGGGTGGGAGGTCGTCGCGCGCTTGAAATCGGGCATCACGTGGGCTCAGGCCCGCGCCGAGTTTGCGGCAGAAGCCGACCGGCTCTGGCCGAATCGCACACAACTCCAAAAAATCCAATCTCCTTCGCGCATAGTCCCTCTCAGAGACGAACTCGCCGGCCCCCGTAAGAACGCGTCCGTCGTGTTGATGATCTGCGTGGCGCTGATTTTGCTGATCGCATGTACGAATGTCGCGAATCTGCTGATGGCACGCACGGCCGACCGCACAACCGAGCTTTCGATACGTTCCGCGCTAGGAGCAAGCCGGCGTCGGCTGTCGCGCCAGTTGCTCACCGAATGCATGCTCCTCTCCCTGGTTGCCGCAGCCGCCGGCCTTCTCGTTGCGCTGTGGGCAACCTCGGTGGCCTCGAAATTCGAACCCACTCCACTTGCGACGCAGACTTACTCTCTCCTGAACGCACGCGTGCTGGCCTTTGCCATCGCTGCCTCGATCGTTACCGGACTGCTATTCGGGGTTTTGCCTTCGTTGTACGCAGGCCGCGTCCACACGTTCGGGACTCGCACTTCCACCAACGACCGGGGAGCTCGACGAATCCGCGAAACTTTCGTGGCCGGGCAGGTTGCGCTAACCGTCGTTCTACTAGTCGGTTCCGCAACCGTAGGCCGAGCCCTAGCCGACCTCATGCAGATCGATCGAGGATTCGAAGGTCGCGGCCTGGTTACAGTCAACGTGTCGCTGGAAGGGACGACTCATCGGACCGCGGTTAGCCGGCTCGCATACTCTCAAGAGGCGCTGGACCGGATCCGGCGGCTCCCGGAAGTTCGGTCCGCCAGCGCGACTGAGTTCCTTCCGATGTATGCGACTGCGTTTATTGGCGGCCCATTCCAGATGGACGGCGTGCCCGCGAAGGAATCATCTACAGTGATTCCGATATTGCCCGACTATTTTAGAACGATGGGCGGTCGAGTTCTGTGGGGCCGCGAGTTCACCGCCGCGGAGACACGAGCCGACGCCAGAATCGCGATGGTCAACGAGCGGTTTGCGAGCCAGTTCGGACCTCCTGCCCATGCCGTCGGCCATCAGATTTCGATCGGCAGCAACCCACCCCGAAAGATCGTTGGTGTTGTCCGGGGCATGGATTACATGCGCGAAGGAAAGACGACGGGAGAAACATTCAACCAGATCTTCGTGCCATCGCACTCACCGGGCGGATTCTTCTCCGCATTCGTGGCGCGGGTCAAGGGAAGCGACGGCGACCGGCTCGCACATATTCGCGACACGATTCAATCGGTGGATCCGCAGGTCCCGGTATTCGGCGTGAAAACGATGGAGCAACGCATGGCTGATCTCCTGGCAAGGCCGCGGTTCTATCGCACAGCCGTTTTCTGCTTCGCGAGTTTTGCTGTGCTATTGGCGGCGATCGGAATCTACGGCATCGTTTCGTACGCAGTTGCTCAGAGGACCCGGGAGATGGGCGTGCGTATGGCTCTCGGCACGACACCGTCGAAACTGCGGACGCGGGTTCTAGCGCAAATGTTGGCGTTGATTGCAGTAGGAACAATTCCAGGCATCGCGGGGACCGCGATCGCCGGACGCTTGATACAGAACCTGGTCGATGGCGCGAAGGCCGTGAGTGGTTCGGCGTACGCCGGCTCGGTCCTGTTCATTTTGGCCGTTGCGGCGGCAAGTATTTGGGCAGCCACCCACCGCATCGCCCACCTGAACATCGTCGACATCCTCCGAACTGAATAGCGTCGCCCTGCCGGATCGAACGCACAAACCATAGATTGATCTATCGTAAGAAGAGCGTCATGCCGAGAATCTGGGATAAAGCTCTGCTGACCGTCTCGCTGGGAGTTCCGTGTCTATTTGCCGTTTCATTGCCACGGATCGTGAGCCGCTCAGGGCCGGTTGAGACCGGGAATTTCGTGGTCCCGCGATTGGACCCGCAGCACCAATACAGTTTGTTGTACTCAGTGTCACCGCTCACGGGTTTCGGATCCGGAGCCAATGTCATCGTCGAGGTTGTTGACGGCAAATCGACTCTCGTACGCAAAACGCTGCACGCCGGAGATCCGGATTTCTACACGCAGTTCCGTCTTTCGCATCCGGGCTCTGCCATAGTTCGCGTTACGAACAACGGTGCGGCCGGCACCTTCTCATTAGCGGTGAACCAGTGGCCCCTATCACGCGCTGTGCGCAGCGATCCTGCCCATCGCTGGCAGGATGCGCAGTCGATCGACTTGGGGAAGACCGTCTTCGCATCCGGCGATGACGCTCCTTATATTCCAGTGCCGGGCACGTCACGGCTGGCGGCCCAAGACGGCCCGAACCGAACCGACTGGTACCGCTTCGAGTTCGCTGGTGCGAAGCCGAAGCTTGTGTTCTTTCAGATCGACCTGATGGAGCGGGATCAGATTCCTGCAAACGTCACCGTGTACCGCAATGACGGCGATAAGCTTCGCGAATACTACGAAGGCGAGGATCCCGTGACCTTGCCCCATGAAGTGCAGGCGCTCGCAGGTAACAAATTCACTCCGCGAATTCTGAAAGATCCCGGCACTTATTACATCGCTGTACGCGCAAGCCATCCGGAATACAAGTTGCGAACGCGTGTCTACGATCCGCCTCCGTACTCAGATCCGCACGCTGCCGTGCGCACTGGAGTGGACTATATTCTTGCGGCGGGAGACTCGTGGCACGCGAATACGCCCCGGCGCGGCGGAGTGCTTGACCGCGCGTCCAGCGTTCACCAGGAAACCTCGCTCTGCGTTGCCTGCCACACGACCCATTTCCCGCTGCGTGCCCAACTCTATGCGACTCGCAATGGATACCCGGTTGTCGAGCGCCAGCAATTGCAGTTTCTGACAGAGCGTTTCTACAACAATCCACGGCCGTTCTACGGATTCGAGAAGGACGGAGCGCTGTGGGCGCGGATGATTTCCGCGCCCGCGAATGTGCTGGGCCGTATGTCGCACCTCATGAGTCTGTTCGAAGACCAGGTCACCGGAGAGACTCGCGCAACATTTCACAACGGCATCCGGGAGTACCTGGATCTGTACTACGCGGGACGCGACAAACTGCCGCCGGATGAAACGAACGGCAACATGCCGCTGGTGAGCGCCCACGAAGTCGCCTGGTACGCGTGGACCGAAACGAAGAATCCGCAACTCGCGGAGATGATCGCGACTGGCGAGGTCAAGAATATGATCGACCTTTGTTACCAGACGCTCGCTCTTGCGGATATCGATTCTGAGAAATATGGTCAGCAGATCCGGCGCAATGTCGATCGCATCTTGTCGCTGCAACGGCCCGACGGACAATGGTCCGCGCGGTTCGAGCCGTCGCAGCCCGAGGTCGAGTTCGAAACGGGCCATGCGCTTTGGGCGCTGCAGGCGGCGGCTGTGCCGAAGGAGAATCCACAGGTGGCGAAAGCGATCGCCTTTCTCCTGGGCCGGCAGCAGCAATTCGGCGGATGGATGGATCCGCTGCAGTCGTTCGAAAACTTCCGGACGCCGTTCCGCGAAACGCAGATGGCGGTGATCGCGCTGAGCGGGTACTATCCGTTGCACGGCCGTGAGAGAGGTTGGAATTCTCCACCTGTCACGAAACTCTCGAGTGCCCCCGACCAGTTGCTGGAACAACTTGATAACGTTTGGGACGCTCCGCGCGCCGAAGTGATCGAGCAGATTCAAGAGGCGGCGCGATCGAACGACGCCCTGATTCGTCAGGCCGCTCTCGAAGCGCTCGGAAGGCTGGGGCGCGCACCCGATCCGGCGCTTCTCGGCGATCCGAGCAAGCTGGTGCAGCGCACCGCGGCCTGGGCATTGCGGCAGTCGTACAGCCGTCACGAAAATTCCGCGCCCACCGAAATTATTGCGGCACTGCGTTCGAAGGACGACCGCGTACGCTGGGGTGCAACGCGAGTTTTCGCACAGCATTTCGCGGCGTTGGCGCGGCGGCCGGAAGTAGCCACTGCCCTGGAGCCATTAGCAAATGACCCCGTAACGACGGTTCGCATGAACGCCGTGAAGGGACTGTGGCAATTCTGGTTTTGGACTCCGGACGACCGTTCAAAGCAGGACATCGAGGACACGTTGTTGACGGCGCTCTCCCAGCCGCAGCCCGCCTGGGTACGTTCCAACTTGCACAGCGCCGTGTACAACCTCGCGGATGAGAACATTCGCTATCTCTATAACAATTGGGTTCCGCTACTCGGGCGCCCTGAAGACCGCACGCGTGCCATTCAAGGCCGTCTCACGGTGGAGGCCCGGCTGGCATCGAAGTTCGCGTCAATCCTCGATCGCGGTTCGGACAATCAGAAGAAGGAACTGCTGGAGGCTATTACCGAACTGCCGCTTCGCCGCGCTGATATCTACGATCTCAATGCGAATCTGGAGCAACCCGATCCGCCCACTTACAACCGCATCGGCAATGACATCGAACAGATAGCGTTCTTCGGCGGGAGCGCCGAGCGCTTCGCGCACTCGCTCCGTCCGCTGCTCGATTCCAAGGATACCGGCCTCCGGCGACTCGCCGCTCGCGCGGTCCTGCTGGTTCGGCCTACTCGTTTCGCGAGTGTCAATGAAGCAGCGGGCCCGGAGGGCGAGGACGTGCGCTTTGTCGACGCGAAGGTCGAATCCATGCCTGAAGCGTCGGACGTTGCGCGCGCTCTGAAACCACCGGCGGTGAACGCCGCGCGCGGCAGGGTCACCGGTCCGCACAAAACAAAACCGCACCTCGACGAGGCGTTCTTCCGCGGCTACGTGCAACCCATTCTGGAGAAGCGCGGGAAGGATGGCTACGCCTGTGTTCACTGCCACGCCACGCACACGCTATTCAATGGCACGTATTCGACCGCGCTGAACGTTGTCGATCCGGAACATCCCGAGCACAGCCTGATCCTGCTGAAGCCGACATCGACTTCGGAGAGTGAAGGCGTAACCAACGCCGGCACAATCGCGCACGGCGGGGGAGTTCGATGGGAGAAGGACTCGCCGGAGTATCTGACGATTCTCGAGTGGATCAAGGGCGCGAAGGAATAGCTCGCGGGAGGTGCGGCGGTCCCGAACCAGCATCGCATTTGACCCGGCGATGATAAGCTATGACGAATCCGGCCGAACCTTTCGGGTGAGCCGGAATCTCGAAAGCGGCTGGTGATAGATGAGGCGAAAAGTCTGGCGCGATCTGCCGGTGTTTGCACAACACGCGACCTCGGCCGATCGCATGACCGTTACGGACGTGCGCGCCTGGCATTTGCGGGAACCCGATTCGGGACGCCGCTACACGGTCCTGCGCCTCGAGACTCGCGGTGGCTTGATCGGGTACGGCGAGGGCGGTCCGTCGACGGCGGCGATGATCGCCGACGCGAAAGCAGCCGCGTCCGGGCGCAGGCCGAACGAGACTGAGTTTATCCGGCATCGGCTCGAGGCTCTGCCTGCGCTCGAGGCGGCCGTGAATAATGCTTTCCTGGATCTACTCGGGAAATCGACAAACACCCCGATTTACCAATTCCTGGGCGGCCCCACCCGTTTCAAAGCACGCGTGCTCGCGCATCTCGACGGAGAGGACGAGACCGCGCTCGCCGGTCCTCTCAAGCGAGCTGTCGAAAAGGGATTCCAGGCATTCACGGTGCCCATCCCGGCGCGTGACTCGTTATGGCGCATGCAGGCATATGTAGATGCGGTTAAGGCGCGCATCGAGCGGATGCGCGGGCTGGCCGGATCGGACCTTGATTTGGTTCTCGATGCAGGCGGCGTGTTGACACCCGGCGATGCGGCTCTGGTGGCGACAGCGCTCGAGAGGAATCATTTGATGTGGTTCGACGAACCGGCCGGCGTGCTGACTGGAGACGGGCTGGCCCGCATAGCCGATGAAAGTACAATGCCTCTCGGCATCGGGCGATCTGTCCATGAAATCGCAACGTTTCAGAACCTGTTGCGGTGGGGCTGCGTTGACCTGCTGCGGCCGAGCCTCGGATTGAACAGCATTGCGAAGATCCGGCGCATCGCTGCCATCGCCGAAACGCACTATGTCGCGGTCGCGCCCTATCACACTGGAGGTCCGATCGGAACGTTACTCGGTATCCATCTCGCCGCATCGCTTCCGAACTTCTTCATTCAGCAGATTCCTGTCCCAGCATCGGAACGCGATGCCGCCATGCGGGCCGAGATTACAACGGGTGATCGCGAGTCCGCGGCTGGTGGATTCGCGCCGTTGATAAATAAACCCGGTCTCGGCCTGCAAATAGACGAACGGGCACTCGACCGGTACAGCGAGGAGAGGGTATGAGGCGGCGCGAAATGTTTGCGGCACTCGCCGGGGCCGGTGCGCTACGAGGTTCGACTCGGCGAACCGCAGTCGGATGCGGCTGCGCGTTCGCGCCAGCCTCGGCGATTCCTCCCGGTTCGGAAGTTTTCAAGGATGTCGGGTCAAAACTCCGGATCACCGGAATGAAAATTTTCGGTGTGACTCTCGACGAGAAGATCGCAAGAGCTGACCGGCCGTATGTGTTCGTCAAATTGGAGACGAATCAGGGAGTGGCCGGTTGGGGCGAGGCGACGCTCGAAGGAAAGGCCGCCGCGGCTATGGCCTGCGTCAACGACCTTCGCGATTTCATTGTTGGCAGCGATCCGATGCAGTCCGAGCATCTGTACCAGTTGATGTACATCGGCAGCTTTTACCGTGGAGGACCGGTGCTCGGGTCGGCAATCTCCGGCATCGACCAGGCGATTTGGGACATCCGCGGCAAAGTGCTAGGCATGCCCGTCTACGAGTTGCTCGGCGGCCCTGTGGACACTCGCGGTGTGCGCGGATACTATCATGCGGCGGCCTGGACTCTCGATGACGCCCGCGCTCTCGGCGACCAGACAAGGCAGGCCGGAGTTACTGCACTCAAGTTTCAGTTACCGGACCTTCTGGAATGGATCGAAACCGATCGCAAACTGAAACGCGCCGTCAAGCATATGGAGACGCTCCGGCAGGGGCTCGGACCGGATATCGATTTCGCGGTGGATTTCCACGCGCGCCCGAGTCCTACAGTCGCCGCGATCCTGTTGCGCGAGATCGAGCCGTTTCATCTCCTGTTTGCGGAAGAGATTTGCCCGCCCGAGAATATACGGGCGATGCAGCGAGCGGTCCGGAAGTCCACGACTCCGATCGCTACGGGCGAACGTCTGATCGCGGCATACGGTTGCAGCGAGCTAATCGATCTCGGCATTGTCGATGTGCTTCAGCCCGACATCGCACACGTCGGCGGGATCACCGCGCTGTGGAAGGTGGCGGCCGCCGCGGATGCCGCTGGAATCAGGATGGCACCGCATGCCTGCGAAGGCCCGGTAGGCGGGATCGCCAGTCTGCACGTCGATGCCGCCATAACGAATTTCCTCGCGCAGGAGATCTGCGGATTGGTGGAGGCTGGCGCGATGAATCGCGTCTGGGAGGATCTGATGGGCTTCCCGGCAATGCGCATGGTGGAAGGCCGTTATCCGCTTCCCACCAAACCCGGGCTCGGATTCGAAATCAGCGAAACAGCCTTGAAGAAGTATCCGTTCCAGGGAACGCGGCCATTTCCGCCGGCCTTCCATGAAGACGGCTCGCTCGCCTCACTCTAAAAATCGCGGCTACTTCGCGGGCAACATATTACGAATCGCGTCGATCCGCCAGCCCTGCTTCGTACGGGCGAAGACGAACGTCGACCACATCTTTCGCACCTGAGCGCCTTGGATCTCGTACCGGCAATCCGCGATGGCAACGTCGGTTGTCACGAACCGGATCGTATCCACCGTCAATGTCCGCTGCCCCTCGTTGTTGCGCGAACTCGCCAGCGTGCCCTTAACGACCTCGTCCCGGCCGCGGCGCCAAACGCCCGTAGATACCAGTTGGTCCGCATCCTGCATGAAGAGATGTTCTACCGCATCCGGCTTTTCGGCATTGCGCGCGTCTGCGTACTGCTTCACAACCCCACGAATTGCGTCTTTATCGGAATCGTTTTGAGCCCAGAGCGATACCGCCGCAAGTATCATCACCACGAGTTTCATGCAAACCAGTGTACGAAACGCAACCAGTACGCCGGAGGCACATACCAGCACATCCCAGCCAACAATCCCCATCCGCTGGTAGACTCCCCGTGCGTGCGCCTTTCGTCTTTTTGAACGACTGAGTTTTCTAAAGGAAGCTCAGCCACGAAAAGGAGATTGACGCATATGAATCGCTTCTACTCGATATTCGGCACCGCAGCACTCATCGTTACGTCGGTGCCGCTGATACAGGCCGAGCCCTTATCAGATCCCAACGCGGCCGCCGGCATCCAAGGCTCGTTTCAAACCATCCGGGCTGACGCTGCGAAACTGGTGGAACTCACCGATAATCTCTCGGTGATGGCGCGAGGAAATGAATACAGCCCCGACTTGTTCCTCGGCCGGCTGCGTTCCATGAAGACTGACGTTAACGAGATCGCGACGCGGTTGGAATACCTTAGCACTCATCGTGCGGAACTGAGTGCCCCGGAGACCCAGGAGTTAAATCGAATCGTCCCGCTGATGCACCTTATCGCTACGAACGCAGCCAACGCAACCAAGACGTTCAATGCCGACCGTGAGCACCTCTGGGCGACCTCCTATCCGGTCTACGCCGAAAATATCTTCAAAGAGGCGCAAATGGTGCGCAATGGCGTTCACGATTATCTGGAACTCGCAAAGGTTCGGGGACAGGAGCAGCGGCTTTCGCACGAGTTGAGCAGTGGTTCCGGTCAGTGAGTCTGCTCCATCCACCCTCTGCGACACCGCAATTACTTGCCGGGCGGTATTCGACTATATCCGATGAGTATTCTACGCTTGGTTGGCTTGAGGCATGAAGACCGTCACAGAGAAATGGCGCGCGCTGATTCAGCGGTTCGGGCCTGTTCGCCGGCGCGTTCGGACACCCCCGGCGACCGACCCGAATTCTCCGCGAATCCTCGGCATTGTTCCAACAGGACCGAGCCGGGCGATGCTGGAACGGCTGTCGTCCCAAGCGGGATGGCGCATCAGTTTCGCCGGGAACGCGGAAGAGGCGGTCGAACAATTTCGAGTAATGGAGGTCTCCATTGTTGTGTACGATCGCGAGGTGAATCCGGCGGGTTGGAGGCAGGCGATTCGCTTACTATGCGACGAATCGCCGCAGCCCTATCTGATTCTTCTGTCAAAGACGTCCGACCGCAATCTCTGGGAAGAACTGGAGCGTTTGGGGGGATCGGACATCCTGAAAACACCGCTCGATGCTGGGCTGGCGATGCGGGCGGTGAACCGGGGCTGGTCGTTGTGGCGCAGCCAGCAGCGGCTGCGCTGTGCCCCGCCCCGGATGTAGCGTTCACGAGATAACGCCTTTTCGCGCCGCGTACAGAATCAGCTCGGGCACGCTGTGCAGGTTCCATTTTTCGAGCACGTCCACCGTTTCTTTACTTCGACGGTTGGAAGCTGCAATGTGCGCGAGTAGGCCGCTGGAAACTTCACGAGCAAATCAACCAGGCTCTTCCGACGCTGCCGGCGCAGGTGAATACGGCATGGAAGCAAACTCAGGCCCGCCGCGTCTATCCGAGCACTCCTGGAGCGTGGCCTGTTCCCATCGAGCAGTGATAGTGCCGACCATCTATGCGCCTGAGCAGCAGCAGACTTCCACGCAGCACCTTCTCGTTCGCGGCAATTCCTTCCACCGGCGGTGGTCGGCCGTCGCAGTTTGCACCGCATTGATCGGCATATTTTTGCTGGACCGCGGTACCGGCACGGCTCCGGTCCAGCATCTCTACTATCTGTCGATCATCTACGCCGCGATCGTCTACACATGGGTCGGCGGTCTTCTTTCGGCGACTGCGGCGATTGCGTTGTACCACATCGCGAATCAGATCCATTTCATCCAACCGCACCGCGAGCCCGATGTTGTTCAGGTCATCCTGTTTCTGGCGGTTGCGCTTATTGCCGCAAAACTCACAAGCGATTCGCAGCGCTTGCACGTGCTGGCCACGACCGACGATCTCACCGGTTTGCACAATCTGCGTTCGTTCGAGGCACACTTCACGCGGATGGTACGGAAGGCCCGGGTCAGCCGGTTCTCCACTCGCCGTGCTGGCCGCGGATTGCGACAATCGCAAGTCGATTAACGACCGATTCGGGCACCTTGCAGGGGCGGACGCGGTTCGTACCGTGGGGCATGCGATCGCGACATGCACGCCCGCCGGCGCAGTAGCGTGCCGGTACGGCGGAGACGAGTTCATCATCGCGGTTCTGGAAACTGCGGTAGACGCTGCGAGGCTCGGGAACGAACTATGCGGCGCCGTTCAAGCGCTCGAACCTGAACTCGCAGGTCAGCCGATGCGCGCGATGACATTGTCGGTCAGCGTCGGGGTGGCCGGATACCGGCCGGAGTTATCGTCCGACTCCGATGAGAAGCAAGCGGAGGCTCTGTTCCGCGCGGCCGATCGCGCGTTGTACCGAGCCAAATCCGAAGGACGCAACTGCGTCCAATCCGCCTAGGTTCGCCGGCGGTTGTTCGCTACCCACCCCGCAGCGGCCGAATCGCGAGTACAATCGTCGGCCGTCATCATCCCTTGTCTTCGATGCACGGCAGCGGCGCGAACCGGCAGCGGCAATCCTTCACGAGGTTCGCAAACGGATCCTTACCGGTTGCCTCCACTACGAACAACGGCGCGTAATGGTGCACAATTCCTGCGGGAGGCTGTGCCAGCCGATTGCCGTCGGCATCCTTCGGCCAGTCGATATCGCCGGTTGCCACGCGCGCGGTGATCAGCCAGTAATCGCCGCTGCGATAGGAGCCGGCAGAGAATTGCACCTGGATGCCGTCCTCGATGTCAATCCAGCCTTGATCTCCGGTGCCCTGCGCAATTTTGATCGCCCCATCATCGAGCGTCAGCTTGTCATTCGCGGCCTGGTCCCACCGGCGCACTTTGGGCAGGAGCACCTTTGAATCGAGCGCAGGTGCGTTCTCCATTGTCACGATGTCGCCGTCGATCTTCGTCGCCCGCCGGAGCGGGCCTGGATTGGCGAGCAGGTCGTCGATTTCGCTGGTGAACTCGAGCCATTGACCCGCCGCGAGATCGCGCGTACTCGCGACGCGCACATCATTTCCTGTGGTCGACAGCCACCGGGTGGCCACCGAACCGTTCTCGCGAGACCACTTGAACGTCGGGACGTTCTTGGCATCCGCGGTGTCGCCGGAACGATGAATCTCAATTCGGTACAAATGGTTCTCCGTACCTCGATATTTCGAGTCGGGTGGGAGCACGCACGGCGTGTCAGAGGTTTCGGCCGGAGGCAATCGCGCGGTCATGATGCCCGAGGTCCAATCGCGCAGGGGCTGCAGGATTTCAGCGCAGTTCACATCCGGCGCTGGGCCGGCAGCTCCGGCTGCCGCGGCGTCGATCTCCTTCTTCCATTCGGCCATCTGGGCCTCGATAGCCGTAATCTTCTTCGTGATCGCCGCTTTCTTCGCCGCGTTCTGTTCCTGGTCGTAGGCGGCCTTCAACTCGCGGATTTGTGCTTCCCCATCCGCGATCTGCTTCTTCAGCTTTTCGATGTCTTCCGGAGTCAGCTTGCCGCCCGGGACTTCTATCGTCCGCACCTGCCAAACCGTTTTGACACGGGTGGTTGTGTCCGGGCCGCCGAGTGCCACCTCGCGAATCGAGTCGTCCTCGAGGTATGTAATGTGCCGCTCCCAAACATCTAAATAGGTGACGTAGGTCTTACCGGCATCCACCTTCCACGTGCCGGGCAGCGCCGGCTGCTGCGAGTACGATACTGGACCCGAGTTCTCCACCAGGAGTCCGTCGACATAGTAGCGGCCTTCGCCGATCACGAAATCGCCCGCGGCCGGCTTCAAACCGACTGACGCCGCGTCCTCCAGCCCGAAGCCGCAGTAGTTCACCGGACCACCTTGCGCCCCGAGCAGGTCCATGATCAGCGTCCGCATCATGTGCTGCGAAATCGCGGCCTGCTCGTTCCAGTCAGAATCGAGATCGACGCGGCCCTGCTGTTTCAGCACCTGGGTGAAATGCTTTGTCGGGTCAAACCGCCAAGTCGAGAAATCGCCTTTCATAGTCCCTCCGGGATTAGTTCGCTATAAGAACACCGGCATCCATGCCGGCAGGTGTAAATTCATCGAGCCGCGCACGCAGGTTCGCGAATCGCTGCG
The DNA here is from genome assembly GCA_963720745.1 of uncultured Acidobacteriota bacterium. Classification (GTDB taxonomy): domain Bacteria; phylum Acidobacteriota; class Terriglobia; order Bryobacterales; family Bryobacteraceae; genus TMP-7. The sequence continues at coordinate 535,658 of CAVRGO010000001.1, read as the reverse complement.
GTTCAAAAAGATCGTGGAACACGCCCATTTCGGCGCCATCGGAAGCGCCCTCGAAAATCTCGCGTGCACAGTGAATCGAGAGTTGTCCGTAGGCCGGCGAGCCATAATGGTCCGCCGTGAATTGTGGGATTACGCGATCGGCCTCGATTGCCTTTGCCGCGGCGTCCTTCTTCGCGGCCATGACCAGATCCGGCTGGCAACTGTAGCGGCGCGGCGTCCGGCAATTCGGCTGAACGTAGCAGAACCGCATGCAGCCCAATTGGCGGCGGGCGACATGAACGCAGTCGAGGAAAATGGAATTCTCGCCGAGTTCCATCGCATGCACCTGGACGATGCCGAACACCGTGCAGCGCTGGATGGTAATTGTGCAGTGAGCGTGCGCGCCCACTGGGCCCGCAATCGCCTCGCGATCCCCACCCATCGCATCCACGATGGAGTCGGTGATTCCGATGGGAATCGGATCCGAGTGGACCTCGTCTTCTACCACCTCGATAGGTCCGAGGATGCTGTGCTCGATGGACACCTTCGCGCGGACGTTCTGCAGTGAGATGCTCTCCTTGTTAGGGTTCGCGGGCGTGCATTTGCTGTCCAGGGACCAACCCGGCACGAGCGTGCAGTGGCGGATAACGAGGCGTGCCGCGCAGATCGAATCGGTCTCCCGTTGTTCGGGTCCGCTGATACTCAGACCGCGGCCGGCCACGAGAATGCCGTCCAAAACGAACTCGCTCGCCGGCGCCATCACCACCGTCAAAGCGTCGGGCCCGTCGGTCTGCCAATCGAGCAGGCGAAGAACCGGCCGGGTGCGATCGGCCGCACGCAGTTGCAGCGACTGATTCGGGTCGAGCAATACCTGTACAGGCTCAACGTAGGCACGGCTATCGGTAATTTCGATCACCGCGTACTTCGGCTTCTTGTTGCGCCATTCCGCGAGCGCGTCGCCGAGCCGCTTGTACGTCGATCCCTCGCCCACCTGAAACAATTCCGCATCCGCGTGTTGTGAGAGCTTGCGATGATACTCGCCGCCGCCCATCGCCGCGCTGAACCCATATTGATAGCTGACGCGAACGTGGCGGCGCGGGATCTGATACACGGGGAACTGAATCCGGCCAAGCTTCGGATCGACGGCAACGGAGCCATCGGGTGGGGCATACTTCCAGTCCGTTAGGTCCGCTGCGACGATGACATCCGGGGGCAGGGGCTGATCCATTGAGTATCCTGCCCAATCCGCCCAAATCGCGAAGCTTCGGTCGACGCCATAGTAAGCCGCCTTGTCTGTGTCGAGCGCGCGGCGGCGGATTGGCGCGGGCACGTTTACTTCGTCCGCGATGTGCGTGGGCCGCGGCTCCGGGACAGGCTCGGTGAAGAGCGGGGCATCGTTGCCGAGCACGGAGAAGGTAAAGCTATTGGTGCCGGCATCCAAGTGATATGCCGGCGCCCGGGTGACCGGGAAATTTTTCAGCCGCCAGATCCAAGCTGCGACACTCGGGATGTTGTACATCCCCAGGGAACGATGCGAAGAGATCCGGCGCACATCCACGGTCCGCGCGAATGGATCGAACGGTGTCGCGATCTTCTCGAGTTCGTTCGCGCTGCGCAAGCTGGCGACACGAGCGCGGTATCCGTCCGAGTGCTGATGGTTTACGTTCTGTGTCCACAGCAAGAGCCGGAAAAACTCGACCGCATGGGCCGGCCATCCCGCGACTGCCTGAGCCAAGTCTTCCAGCACCGATAGCGTGCCGCGACGCTGCCGGTACCCGATGGTATTGGCGACCTCGCGGCGAGGAATCAGAATCCGGTTCTCTTCTGCCGCCGACGCTGCCGGGTCGCCCGCGGCGTTTACGGCTGTGTAGCCAACCAGCTCGGCGATGTACGGAACTGCCCAATCCTGTGCGGTTTCGATGAACCAGTTGTCGTACAACTGCGTGATGTCTTCCTGTACGGCATCCACCTGCTCCTCGATTACGCGAAGGAGGTCGCGGAGAGGATAGCCGCGTTCGGCGTCGCGGAGACGGTAGATGGCGGGCAGTAGGCCGTAGAGTTGGTCGTTCATGATGCCTCCTCGATCTGGTTCAGGATCAGGGATTCCGGAAGCGTTGGCACGAAGAAGGCGAGTTGCGCGGGAAGCACAGTGTCACCGATTGCCCGGATGCCGAGCACCGGTACCATGTTCTTCGGCCGGCCCTTCACTGCAGCGTCGTCCACGACTTTCTTCAATGCGGCCGCGATGTCCTGCGGCGACCGAAGTTCGCCGTCCTCGTTCAACTGCGAAACGGCGCCGAGCGCATCCACGTCCACGTAACGCACGCCGCGCTGACTTTGGATAGACGCAACCACGCCGCTCAGCACCACGGGCCCGGCGAGTTCGCGCCGCTCGAAACTGTACCGGTCGAGCAGGTAGCCGCGCACTCGATCCACTACATCCTCCCACCGGTAGTCGGGATCGATCGCGATCCGCGCGCTGAGCACCAGCATCAGCAGTTCGCGCAAATCCACCTGCACGGGAAGGGATGCATCCCCGTAGGTGCGAAGGGCGGCGATCAGGTTCCGGTAGAGGTCGCTCGACTTCGGAATGTCGATGTCGTCAATGCCGGCGATAGTCACGTAGACAGCCGAGCGTATCTTCGCCGATTGCGCTTTGGCGATTCCGGCGAAGGTACGCGAGAAGTCGGCGTAATCCTGGACGCCGACCAATCTGTCGAGCGCCATCACAGCGAGGGGCGCGTTCTTGCGTGCCTGGTCGCGCGTCTCCTTGTCCGCTCCGCCAGACGCCTCGATGGGATTGTTCACGCCTTTAACGCCGAGCGGACGGCTAAGCAGGTTCGTGATCTGTCCAGCTTTGACGTTACCCGCCTTCCCGATGCCGTTGCGATAAATCGCTGTGACGTTCGCGACACCGGTAGGGACCCTTGTTCCATGCACGCCGTTACCGAACACGACGGAGGTGTTGCTATCGTCGTCGGTACGCGTGATGAAGCCGCGGTCGGCTGGTCCGAGGGCGACCATTGCGGGAGCTTCATGCCACTCGACGCCGTTGACGTAAACGTGCAGCGTGCTGTCGGTGCCATCGGGTTCATTCGCCGGCACGTAGGTGAGCGGCGGTTGGCGCAGGGTGAAAGTCTGTAGAGGCGTACTGGCGTCACCACTTCCGAGCGTCTCATTGCGCGTCTCGCCGTGAGTCGCTTTGACGACGTTCGCGTTAATCGCTACAGTGGACCGTTTGTAGCAGTACGAAAGTGGCGCGGCGAGTTTCAGGTAGGTGTGCAGTTTCTCGCCGGGCTCGAAGCTATAGAGCGTCGTCAGTACGTTCGCACTCGCGCGGCTCATGACGCTCGAGCCGCTGTCCCGCACCGGTCCCTGGTAGAGCGCAACGTATTGCTGCACGGCATCGAGCATCACGAGTTCACTCCCGCTGACGCCCTCCGTGCCCTCCACATCCGCACGTTCGCCGCTAACGACAAGCCAGCGGCCGGTCTCGAGTCCGGTGTAGAGATCGTCAGTCTCGATCCATTGGTCTCCTCCGCAGATTTCGTCGTCGATGGGTTCCATCCCGAGCGGCAGTTCTTCAGTCTGTGCGTAGACAGCGAGGCGACGGATCAATTGAAACGCCGGGGTGGACTTTTGCCCATCGCCACCCGGATTTTTGTACGTGTACCATTCCAGCGGCGCGTTGCCGTTACGATCGTAAAGTCCGATGCGGGTGGTTTGGCCGGACATCGCATAGTCGGCGCGCGCGATCTTGCCATCCACCGACTCCACCTTCGCCAAAGCAACGCCCGCATCGGAAGTTGGCAACTCGATGCCGCCGAGCGCAAAACGATTGATGGCGGTATAGTCGAGCGCCACCCAGCCTCCCGGCTGGATCTTATCGTTTGGCGAGTCGAGGTAGATATCTACGGTGCTCTCGGCATTCGCAATGTCGGAATCGGACCACTCGGCGGTCTGCGCGACGCCCGTGTTCTTGTCAACCGAAGTGACTTTGGGCGGAGCGGAGCTTCCGAACAGCAGCGCGCGGGTGCGGAAAGCGTACACGCGGATGGGCACTTCGGCCGACACGCCTGCATTGCGAATGGCCGTCGCCAGTTGATTTGCAACCGACGGGGAGAGCGCGGCAACCGCTTGCGTGCCCACGTCCGAGTTCGGATCGAAGAGCGTCGCGGGATCGCGCGCCAGCGACTGTGAGTTGCGCGGCGGGACGGATCGGGCGATTGCCAGTTTCGAGACTACCTGGCGAAGTAGAGCCGACACCTTGTCTGTCGCAGGCCCCGGATCCTTGCCTGCGATCGCCCCCAATGCGTCCGCGAGTGCATCGGTGGCCTGCCCGACGGCCCCACCCCCCGACATGTCGAGCATCTCATTGATGTAGCTGGACAGTGCGGAGATCTTCTTGATGGGAGCCATCACCGCTCGCGGCAGCGCCGTGTCGGAGAGCCCGGAAATGATGGTGGTTCTCAGCGCGTCGATGGTGGACAGGATGTAGGCGACCACTTCGGGTCGGTCGAGCAGTTCTTGCACGTCTGGATCGACAGCCGGCGCATTTGCCTGGTCGTCGAACCATTTCAGGAAGGCAGTGACCGCGGTGAGGAGTTCGGTCGCCGTGACGGACGAAGGCACCGGTGTGGTGTCCCACTTCAACACCGCTCGATGAATCTGAACCGTTGCAGGTGCCAGCAATTCGCTGCCATCCCATTTCGTTAGCCGCACAAGCGTGCGATTCGCGGTGGAGTCGGCGACGACTTCCGAAACGCGGCACGGCAACAGCACCGTGCCGATGAACTGGATCAGCACCGCATCGCCAGGCTTCAGGCCGGTAGCGATGCCGGCGAGATAAACTCGCGCTCCTGGATCCGTGTCGGTGCCGTAGAGTACGCGTGCGATGGAGTTCGGCCGTTCCAGCCGCGGCGAAATCGCATTCCAATCCTTGCGCGCGACGATCTTCTCGATGCTCTCGAAGGTCTGCGGCTGCTCGCCGGGACCGGGCAGGCTTTGCACCCGCGACCCGGCCGGAATCTCGACGGGCGCGGCGGCATTCTTGTCGATTTCGTACGCCAGATACACCGTTGCGGCAACACCCGGGCGCGGCTCGTAGCCGATCAAGCGCGCAAGCTCGAGTACGGAACGCCGCTCGGTGGCGGTGCGGAGGTACCCTTCGTTCGCGAGGCGTTCCTGGTAGAACGTCAGCACGTCCGCCGCAGTCGCCCACGCGTCCAGGAGCGCGATGGACGGATCGTCCGTTGTTCGCGAGCCGAGGCCTGCGAGGGCAGGAAAGTCCCGCGACGACAATCGCGCTTTCATCGTCTCGAGAAATGAGCCGTGCACACCCGCGCGATACGCCAGCGCACCGAGTCCCGGCCGGTTGTAGATGGGGGCCGGCGTCAGCGCTTGTGTGCCGGTGCAGCACTCGCATTTGCAGTTGGGTTCGCAACTCATCATCGGCCTCCCGCCACCTTGATTTCGAGCTTGCCGCGATCCGGCCAATTCGGATCGTTATCAAGGCGCGCAATCTGGAATGGACCAAGGAGCAGCACGCCATTTTCGATTTCGTGATTCGACGCCTCGAACTGCCGCTGCAGCCGCTTCACGCGGACCGCCGTGACGCCGGTGACGGCGTGTGCAGCGGCCATAATGGCGCTCAGGTAGATGTCGTCGCCAAAGGTCAGACGGTCGGGGTGGAAGAATCCCGACGCCCCACCGGCGAGCGCGCGGTTGCTGAAGGCATCCAGCAGGGCGGCTTTTACTTGACCGCGAAGATACTCGGGGGCGATGCAGACCTCGAGGGCCAAATCGATGGGAACATACTCGGCAACGCGCGCATCGAGGTCGTGGCCGATGCGGCGGTAGTCTTCGAGATAACTTTCAATCTCCGCCGCTACAGCGTCCGCTTGTGCCGCGTATGCCGCCTTCACATCGACGCCGACTTCGGCTTCGAACCAACTGCCCGTCCAGACCAACCGCGCGGCGGCTCGCTGAATCTTCGAATTACGGTCAGCAATCGTCGCGTAGTCGTCCGCGATAATCGCGCGCTGAAGCGCAGTGGAACCGAAGCGGAAAGCGTACGGCGCATTGAGCTTCGCTTCGGACATCGGCTCCGGGGCGGTCCCACCCGCGGCGGGCAGAGGATTCCCGATCCGCGTGATGTCGTTGCTCAGGTTGCTTTCTTTGTGGACCAACAGTGAGATAGCGCGTGCGCCGACGTTGCCGGCGGTGCCGTTACCGATTCGATATCGCGCGGTGAAAGAAGACGCCGGCGCGGGCTGACGGCCGAGTTCGCCATCGCCGAACCGAAGGTTGGCAGTGCCGTCCTCCTCCATCTCGACGACGAATTGATTGTCACCGTCACTGCTGCCGAGCAGGTCCATCACTGGCGTCCAGGTGCCCTCGGGGGATTCGAGCGTGATCACGGGAACCGCCTGTGTCGGGTCCGGCTCGAACAGGTCTACGGCTGAATCCGAGTCGCCGATAGGAGCGCGGAACGTTAGCGGAGCGCGAGAGAGCGCGGGGCGAAAGCGTCCCGCGATGGTGGTCGTTTTGGATGGCTGGCCTTCACACTCGCAGCACTGAGTGGACTGCTTTGCCGGCACACCTCCGAGATCCTCAGGACCGATCCAGCGCCCGTGATCTACAAGGACAACATTTGCCCGGACGACCGTAATGTCCTCCAGATACCGGCAATCCGGCGCAGCGCCCACTGCGGAGATGCAGAGATCGAATCGTAACGCGTCCTCCTCGCTCCATTCGATCTCGATAACGGGCTGATTGAGAAGTTCATCGCTCGACTGAGAGACCTTGGTGAGGCGGATAGCTTGCCGGTGCTGCGGATCGGCATCATACTGATCGCCCGTCACCGGCCCCATGACTTCCTCGAAGATGACGTAGTCGCCGGGCGCGAGGTGCACAGTCTCGAGGTCGCCGCGCAGCGTGGCCGATGTCGCGCCTTTTGCGATACAGCACTCGCGTTCGCCCCAGCTGTAAAACGAAAGCGCATTGTTGGCCGGCCAAAGTTGAATATCCGTTTCGGCGACCGGCAGGAAGACTTCATATGCTTCGGCCGGCACACTGCCGAGTTCGTGCTCCTGAAGCGCGGTGCGATCCTCTATCGGGATCACATGATTCACGCCTGTGATGAAGAACACATCCTGCGCGTGAACCGAGATATAAGAGCTGACCTCCAGCGCTACCAGGGCCCGTGCGTTGCAGCCTTCGCTGAGAATATAGTCGACGAACCTGGCATGACGCCGCACCGAAGGCCGCCGGCGTGCAGTATCGAGGTACGCTTCAGTGGCTACCGCGTCCTGGTAATAGCTCAGGTAATCCGCTACATACGCGAGCACCTCAACGATGGCGATGCCGATATCGGGTACGTGCCGCTCTTTCCAATCGGGGCAGATCAGCGCCAGCCGGTCGAGTATCAACTGTCGAAATCCGGCATAGTCTTTCGCGAGATAGTCGATCGCGGGCGCAGCGAATTGCGGCGGCTCGCAGCGGCACGATGGAGCACAATCGAGATCCGACGGGCAGTTCGCCTTGAACGAAAAGTCGACCGACGAATAACGGGGATCGATCTTCGCGAGCCCCGCCAGGCTTAGCGTGTAGGTCGAGTAGTCTCCGGGCTTGTCCAGCTGTACGCGCATGTAGTCGTCGAGATAAGCGGATTCGTTGCGAATCACGTCGACAAACAAGATCGTCACGCGATCTTTGTCGGTGCGTCCGCCGTCGATACGTAGGTTCTGCTTCGTGATGCCTTCGGGCGCCTTTCCGAGAAAGTAGCCGGTCAGCGTGGTCTGGGCATCGTCCACCTCGACATAATCCAGGCCGTTCCACCCCGCGTTGTCGCGGACGGAGCCGCGGCGCGCATCGGTTCCGCATTTCATGGTCATAGCGGCCTCACAAACGTCTCAGTGCGTTCTTCGTGCGTCTGCCGAACGGTGTATTTGAGATCTACCGTCAACGCGGAATCGTTTGCGGTGACCTCCAGGTTCTGCACTTCGATGACGTCGCCCAGCCATTGCTGCAGCGCCGCGCGAATCGTGAACTGCAATGCCGCGGCGAGCTCCGGGCTGTTCGGCGCGAAGACCAGTTGCCGCAGTCCGCTGCCGAATTCGGGCCGGTTTACGCGCTCTCCGGGATCGGTCATAAGGAGTTGTTCGATCATGTCCCGCACGTGGTCGGACTCGTCGGTCGAGGCCGTCCGGTAGCGATTGTCGAAGTGGAACGGGTAATCGATTTCGATCATGGAAGCCTCATGTCACGATCACTCGCGTTTGCACGACGGTCACGATCGGCGGACCGTTCGGGATTTGGTCGGCGCTCTGGAATATTCCCGGACCGGCGCCGGGACTGGGCAGGACCATGGCGGGGCTGCCGTTGATGAGAACGCGCGTAGATGGCATCAGCCACCGCGCCAGCACACAGGGTTGCGGCTTTCCAGGAGGAATGGTGAAGGGGCAGCCAGTGGCGATGATCTGATCGGTCATCAGCGCGACCGGCATTCCGTTCACCAGCACTCGCGGCTGCGTGGGGATGATTTGCGCCGGCACCCCGTGAGGGCACTGTATCGTCGCGCCGGCGTGCATGAGGAATCCAGGCATAATCTCGCGCTCCTAAATGATCGTCATCGCTCCGCTGTTGATGGTGACTGCCGGACCGACCATGGTGATCATGGCCCCCTTGCCGTTCTGTATGTAAATTCCCGTGTCGTTGACAATGAGCGTCGCGCCGGTCAGGGACTTCAGCATGATGCCCCCGGTAGGGCCGGGCAAATCGCTAATCACAATCGCGTTCTGGCCCGCCGTTTGCAAAACGATATTCGGCGACACCGGCAACCCGGCGAAAGCCAGGGTCGGCACGTCGGACCCGAGCCCGAACCGGCATCCCGAAAAGATCGGATAGTTGGGATCGCCCTGCTCGAATTCGATCCACACGCCCGCGCCAATGGGCGGTACGAAGTAGGTCCCCATCGGCGGGCCCGACGGACCGGCCAGCGGCACGCACGGTTCGCACCAACTGCTCGGCACAATGCCGAGGACATCGGGCACCATCGCGATGATGCGGCCGCGCAACTCGGGATCGATGTTGTTGATCACCGTGCCCCTGTACTTTCCGAAGAACTTTTTGTTTGGGCTTTCTGTTTCGCTCATGGAACCACCTTGGGCGTGTTCGAGATCAATCCGTCGCGAGACAGAGAAAAACTCTGTTTGTATTCGCCGCGCTTGATCTTATGAGTCACGCTGTTGACGTAGTAAAGTCCGTCGTACGCAAGGCCCGCGCCGCGCACGCCGACCAGCATTTTCGAACGCAAAGGGCGGCCGTAGCGTACGACGTCGAGGCTGCCTGACGCAGAGATCGCATCGGAGTTGTTCATCAAGAGCCCGAGCACCTTCTCGGCCGCCTTGTCAGGCGTCAGCTTCGCGTAATCCGGATTGAACTCGATGCGCGCCGGCGGCGTCGGCCGCAATCCGAGCGGCGGCTTGAACAGGCTGATGTTCGGAATGGGAATCGGGATCGGAATCTTCTTCGTAATCGGATCGAGGATCGTGATGACAGTGAGCTTCTTCGCGAGCCCGTCGAGACTGAAGCTGAGCGACTCGACATTCGTGTGCGCGTCCATGTTCACGTTCAGCGCCGGCTGCGGCACGGGAAGGCGGATGTCGGGCCCCCAATACGCGATCGAGGTGAGAGGTGCGGGCCCGGGTTCCACATAGAACACGTAGCCGCAGCGCCGCGCGAGGCCTTTCAGATACGCGCGGTCCGTCGTGGTCTGCGATTCGAAGCCGCTGGTGGGCACTTCAATCGTGGGCACGATGGGAGGGATCGCGATCGGCACGATTCCGAGAAACGCATATTTCGCCAGGATCAGGTAGATGCGCCCGATCACCGGCACCGCGGGATACGGCATCACCATGTCCACGATGTCCATGGCCAGGCTGAGGTCTTCGCCGGTGATGGTGAGCGTCGATTGGCCCGGCTCGTTGCTGGGCGCGAGTTCCTGCTGCGTGACGAGGCCGTCCATCAACACGTTTGGGAATCCGTTCACGGTGGCGATGATGCACACGCGCGTGATGACGGGATCGAAGTACCCCGCGGGCAGCATGGTCTTCAACAGCGGCGAGTCCTTGCCCACGGAAAACGTCAACTGAAAGCCGCTGCGGTCCTTCCCGCTGGTGACCTGGACAGACTGCAGCGCCTGCATCACCGCTTGGGGTGCGGGCACCGGCACGGCCGGTCCAATCATCAGCGTGAGATGGACGCCCTTAAGCATTCGATGGTCCGGGTATCCCTTCCGGCAAGGTAATGCGAATGCGTTTGCCCGGCGTGGCGGTCAGTTCGTCAGGATGCAAGCAGGCATTAGCGTCGCAGATGCGCCAGTACTGCTCGGCATCGCCCATTGCTTTGTACGCGACGTGATCGGGGCGTTCCCCTTGCTCCACCACGTGCTCGCCAATGGTCGCGAAACGGTCGGGTTGCGGCACGAACCGGCGGCCAAGGTACGGGATCGCGGTGCCGTCGGCGAGTTCGAGTTGCTTCTGCTCGATTCCGTAATAGCGGCTGGTGGATGGTATCGAAGGCATGCGTTTCTCCTATGGAATCCCCGAGATTCCGAGTGCGCCGAACGAGGCGCTCGCGATACGGGAAGCCATTTGCTCCTTCTGCTCCAGGTAACTCATGAAGATGCTGCCTGCGCGCTGGTCGAAGCCGACGTCGTCCACCGTAAGCACGCGCAGAGAAATGCTGATTTTGGCGCGGATCGGATTCAGCGCGGTGTCGAAGCTCTCTTCGGTGATGCTGAATTCGGTTACGCGGACCGGCACTACACGCTGCTTGCTCCACACGAACAGCACCAGCGGTTTCTGCATGGCGACAATTTCCAGCGAGCCCGAACTGGCTTCGGCGTTGTTGGCGCGCAGGTCGGTACTCGACGGATAAACAAGCGTTTCGAGCAGCGCCAGTTGTGCATGGAGCCCGAGTTCTATCGCGCCGGCATCCGCTTTCTCGAGTTGGTCGGTCGCATCGATCTCGGCTTCGAGCTTGATAGTCTCGACCGGCGGTCCCTTCAGGCGCATGGACTCGCTGTACTCGGAGGCATCGCCTCCCACACCCTTGATCTGCAGGCTGCGCGTCAGCGTGTCGGGGTTGTATTGCAGCGCAATGATGCGCAGCGCCCGGCCGGTACCGGCGTCCACCAGCACCAGCCCGCCTCGAATCAGTTGCGGCGATCGCGGAGAGAATCCCATGTTTCGCTCAGAATCGGAAGTCGATGTCCTTTCCCGAAATCTTCTTCACGGCCCAATTCAATGTGTCGGGAGTCACAATAGGAACCACAACGGTGCCCAGGCTCTTGCCGGGACCCAGCATCTTGTCCACGTCTGCTTCCACCTTTTCCGGGACCGTTAGATAGCCGTCGCGCTTCAGCGCCAGGTCGTAATAGATCGGCAGTTGGAAGTTTGTGATCTTCAGCGAGAGGTCGGGGCCGAGCCCCAACCCCAGGTATTGGTTGTAGACCGTTGTGAAATTACGTTGAAGCTCGTCGCCATCGCGAGTCGTGAGCGAGACGCCTCGATTCAGAAACGGCTGCCGCATGGCGAACCAATCGATGGGATCCGCGGGCACCACCACTGTGCTCTTCGTGGTTTTGTTCTCCGGATCGGGCGTATCCGAGGGCTTTGTGTCCGGCGGCTTGTCAGCCGCTTTCACCGGCACCTGCGTCATATCGGTGCCCTGGTTGCCAGGGACCGGTGTCGGCGCATCCGTTCGTTTCTTCTCGTCGCCTCCGGCTTTCGGCGCAGGCGTGGCCGCGGGGGGCGCCGCCTGCTTGGCGGGGGGCGCCGGCTTCGGAGTGGGTGCGGGTTGTGGCGGTTTCTTCTTCATCGCTACTCTCCGAGTTCGATGGCGAGGTTCTTTACCGATGCGCTGGTGACGGTTCCTTCCAGTTCCTTCGGGCTCATAACCTTGCCATTCGTGAACGTCAGCTTTCCGTTCTCCACCTTGTTGATCTGAATCTCGGCGCCGCCGGGCTTGTCGCCCTTCACCTTGGTAGTGCCGAGGTTCAGTTCCTCTATCGTCACGCCCATCTGCTCCAGTGACCATTGCAGGTGGCTCGTCGTCTTGCTTTTCAGCTTGAGTTCGGTTACTGCGTCTCCACCCTTTGTGCCGAGTGCGATTCGGCCGGTAGAGCCGAGGTCCAGGGGGATGTAGCCTTTGATACTGATATTCGCATCGACGTTTCGCAGTTCGATGTCGCCGGGCTCGATCGTGCCGCGTTCACCTTTCTTCTTGCGCGCTTCCTCTTCTTTCGCTTCCTTATCCTTCTCCGCCTGGCTCTTGTTGTCATCGGGGCGAATGATCCGCTTCAGCCGGACATCGCCGCCGAGCATCTCGTCACGTTCAGCCTGATCTGCCGGCGTCCATTCGAGAACGTTACGCGACATCACCGATAACGTCAGGTACGACTTGGACATGTCCGGAACTGGGTTGCCGAACGGGTCCGAGGTGACGTCGTCGGTGTCCATCGTCAGGCTCGCAACGACGTCGTTTCGCACCCAGACGGCCTTGTCCCAAACGTCGCCGTATTTGAACTTGCCGTCCTTGATCTGCAGATCCACCGGGAATACGTCCTGGCGGAGCCACGGACGGTACAGCAGATACCAGTGCTCACCGAGGTAGATGGGCGCGAAGACCCTCGCCTTGAAATAGCCGTCCACGTGATCGAGAATGCCGTAGAACTGCTCCTTATCGATGGGAGCACCTTTGGCGCCGCCTTCATCCGAACCCTTCAGCGCAAGGATGTCGTCCACGTGGAAGTAGGCGTTGGTGATCGTCGCTTCGGGAATCGTGATCGGGCCCTTGTTCGGGATGCTGGTGGTCTTCGGCACCGCGAGTTCCTGAATGTCGAGCGTCAGGCCCAGATTTGGGTCCTTGTACGTAACGCCGCGAATCGATGCGCTGCCGACGGTCGTTCCCGTCTTGTCGGTGCGGATTGATTTGAGATCGATACCGGGTCCGTCGGGGAGGTTCGCCGAAAACCGGGTATCGTTCCCGATCGTCTTATCCTGCTTACCCGTCTCACCGAGCGTGCCCGTCACGTTACGCAGTCCGACGCTGTCCAGTTCGAAGTAGCCGTCGGCGATCTCGGTCTTCTCGGTCGGCTTGCCGGCATCGACCGTCTTCAGAATCGCTTTGGCGCGGATCTCGCCCGTGGTGATATCGGCGCCGAGTTTCTTGGTCGTGGTGGTCTTGCCGATGGTCTCCACCAGTTTGGCGGTGAAGTTCGGCGCCGAGACGCTCTTGATCGTCGCATCGACGCTGAGCAGATTGTCCGCGAAGCTCTTCGATACGCTGGTGATGTCGATCCCATCGACGGTTGCGAGAGGGAAGTCGAGATCGACGGTCTTTACGCCCTTCTTGCTTTCAAGCGGACCGAAGTAGTGGAGCTTCGTTGCGATCAGCTTGGGGATCGAAACGGCAGTGACCGTGAGTTTGTCCAGTTCCGACTTCGTCGTCTCCTTGCCGGCAACAATCTTCCCGGTTGGGATTTTTTTGAAATCCGCACGGATGCCGCCGATTTTCATCAGCTCCGTCACGGTGGCGGATTCCATGGTGATCTTTTGAGTCGATGCCCCGGTAACGCTCCAGGTAAGGTTCACGATGCCGATCGGCCCTGCGATCTCGATATCGGAAATCGAGATCATGTCGTCCTTGATGGTCAGGTCGCCCGCAGTGATGCCCTTTAGCGAGACCTTATCGACATTGGTCCGCGTCGTTTCGAGAGCGCCGCTCTTGCCCTTCGCCTTCGCGATAGTCCAGATATCGGCGATGTCCAGGCTATCAGTACGCCCCAGACGAATGATGGTGCCATCCTTCGCGGTCAGGGTGGCGCTGAGTTCGCGGCCGCCTTTGCCCGGTTCCTCGGCATCCTTGCCATACACGGTGAAAGATGTCGTTGCCACCTTGATGTTGTCGCGCGCCACTTCGCCGATGGAGGCGTGGAGGTTCGTAACCGAGATGCTCTTGGTAACCTCCACCTTTCCATGCATGTTCAGGACGTCGAAGCCGGTGACTGTCAGGCCTTTGATGACCGCCTGCTCGAGGTGGAACGCTTTACGCGGGCTGAACTCGATTCCCTTGGCCTTATCCTCTTCAACGGCCGGCATCCACACATCCACTTCGCGAGCATCGATCTTGTCCACCACCAACTTCTTGATCAGCAGCTTCGCGAGTTCCTTCTCCGGCTCCTCCTTCTCCTCGTCGGGCGTCGTCTCCTTGGCGGGCTTCGATCCAGGCGCCTTCTTCTTGGGCCGAAGCGAGGCTTCCAAGTCGAGCGTGATTCCCGTGAGCGTCACCTGGTCGTCGATGGTGATGTGCTTGTTGCCGGCCACCCAATCCATGCGGCTCAGCGTCAGGTTACCCGCTTTCAGACCGGTGACCGTGTAGTCGTCACCGTTCTTCACCACCTTGCCGCCGAGGTTCTTCCAGGTGACGTGGACCTTGTTGCCTTTGCCAGGCTGCGCCACGTCCGCCGATCCCGAAAGCCCCTCCAGCGACACGCCGATTTCGCCGCTCTTGGCGAAATCCACTTTGATCGCGTGCGCCTCTTCGCCCTGCGGCTTGGCTGCATTCACGGTAGCGTGCACATTGTAGCCGCTCGCCGCCGCGTTCACCGTCAGGGACTTGATCTCGTCCAGCGAAACCGAACCCTCGATGGTCTTCTTCGCTTTCTTGTCCTCGGGAAGCGTGACGTGCATGTTCAAGATGTGCACGCCGTCCAACTCCCCGGAAACGACGGTGACGATCTTGTCGGCGTCTTCGTAGCGGAGATTGTTCGCGACGATGCTGCCGATGTCGAGCTTCGTGATATTCAGATCCGCCTGACCCTGCCCCGGTTCGTAGGTTGCATCGATCGAGATGCTGTTGAGCGTTGTCTCGCCGATCGCCTGCACCTTCATGTCGCCGCTGACATAGGACACGCCCTGCACGGACAACTTCCCAACCGTGAAGCCTTCGAGCGCGTAGCCCCCGGTCTTGGTCTTCTTGGCCTTGCCTCCGACCGGGCCGACCGTGATCTTCTCCGCGACCACCTGATCGCCGGCGGCAGTGCGAGTGCGGACACCTTCCACCTCGGCGCTTTCCAGCCAGTGGCCTTGCGCCCCTCTGCCTTCAATTGCGACTTCCGGTGCATCGCGATCGAAGCTGTAATCCGGCGCGAGAACGTCGCCTAAACCAGTGATGGCGATATCGAGGTGCTCGATGGTGAGCTTATTGATGCGGAGGCGTTCTTCCCAATCCTTCAACGCCTGATCGCTGGCGGCGATCTGCTTTTGCGCGGCCGCTTTCTCCTTTGCCTTCGCGGATGGGGATGCGGCAGTTGCTTCGGCATCCTGCTTCTTCTTCTCGATCTGGTCGAGATCCTTCAGCATCGCCACGATCGTTTCGCGCCGCTTCACTTCTTCGGGCAGCCGCTCGTTCTCGGGGATCTTTTCGATTCGCTCGAGTTCTGCGCGAAGCAGCGCCGCATGCGCCGGAATGTTTACGCCTTTCGCAATGATTTTTCGCGACTTGATGCCAACCGTCGCACCGCCCGCCTGTCCGAGGCGGCGCTCGAACGTGGCTTCGAGCCCTTTGCTTTCGTTATCGCCCTCGAACGTCAACTCCTCGATCACCGCCTCGGAACCGGCCTGGCGGATGTCCTTTAGAGTGAGTTGCTGCGCCTTGAGACCGGCGCCTTGCAGGTTCTTGCGCCACTCGGCGGCGTTGGCCAGCCCGCCCGTGAACGTTGCACTGACGCTGACGCCCTCACCGGATACCTCACCGATATGCAGATTCTCCCGGCCGTCCGGTGTGAAGGTCTTGATCCCCTTCGCCGACAGCGTTTCCGCAATCAACTCGGGATTGCCGTCGCCGGAAATATTCAGTGTTACGCCAGCCAGGTCGAGTGATTCGATGATTGTGGCGCGTCGCTCCTCGAACGCCTGCAGGCGGGCACGCAATGCGCGGAATTCGTCTACCTTATCGCCGAGATTCTGAACTCCCTTGTTGGCCAGCGCTTCATATTTCGCCGCATCGTCCGCACGATGCTTCAGAGCTTCGAGGACGGCGTCGTAGCCCTCTTTGAAGCGGCTGGCCTTATTGTTTGCCTCGAAATCTTCTGCTTCCTTCTTCGCCTGGGCGGCCGTCGGTATCGCGCCAGTGATGCGAATCGGCCCCTTCGTATGAATGCCGCGGATGGCGATATTGAACTGTTCTTCGCCAGCCTGTTTCCCCCGGATGGTCGGAGCCACTTCGCTGCCGCGGATCATGTCGCGAATCCGCGTGGGGTCCGCGAACAGCGGTACCACCGCGGCAACCGACGATCCCTGTCCGTGGATGTCGTTCAACTCCACCGGCTCGTCCGCCAGGCCCGGAATGCCGCTGACTTTGATGTTCTTGATGTCGATGACAGAACCCTGCGGCACGCCTCGATCGAGCTCTGCCTGAACGCCGTCGCGCTGCTTTTCGAGCCAGGCCTTCGCTTCCTGATGTTGCGTGGTGTGTTCCAGGTCGTCGAAAACCGCGAACTCTTCTTCTTCGATCCGCTTGTTCAGGCGCGCCAGTGAACTTCGCAAGGCGTCGGCATAGGCATCCTTGTTGCCGCCCGCCTGAACCGTGAGGCCGCCGATCTCGACCTTCTGAATGTACGAGCCGCTGCTGGTTGCGACTCCGGACAACTCCATCGACTGGAATGCGAGATACACTCCCGTCGCCTTCTCCGGGTACAGAAGAGCGAGGAACATTGCCTTCAGCCCGTCCTGCTCCTTCGTCTCGCCGAAAGCTTCGTTCGTGAGCCGCAGCCGGACGTGGGTGATCTTCAGCGAATTGACGGAGTAGATCGAGTCGGCCTTGACGATCGCGCAATCCGAGACGGTCAGTTCGTCGAATCCGGCTTCGAGCGATTCGGGCTTGTAACTCTTCGGCGCGAATCGAACATCCAGGCGCAGCGCCGAACAGTTCACAGGCGATGCGGTCACCGTCGTCTCGCCGGCGATCGAAAGCTGATCGATCATGATCCGCGGCGCGGTGACGACTAACTGGCCCTTACTGTCCTGCTTATCAATCTTGACGATGTTGACGCCGACGCCGGCCTCAGCTTCGGCGGCTTTGTCCTCTTCTTTCGTTGCTTCGTGGAAGCGCGCTCCGCGCACATACGGCGAGTAGGCATCGCCGGTCAGCGGCACGCCGCCGTAATCGTGCAAAGTGTTCAGGTTCAGACTACTCCCGAACAGGTAACGGAGCCCGATCGCCAGAAAGCGATACGCTCCGGCTATCTTGGCGAAGATTCCTTCCTGATACCAGGCCCGACCTTCGAGCGGTTTCTCCGTGAACTCTTCGCGTTTGCCCTCGACATAGAAGTGATATTTGTCGACCAGCGGCTTCAGCGCCGGGACGGTATCAGCGCGGTGCCTCTTCGATTGCTGGAAGATGAACTCAGCCTCGCCCGCCGCGCGAGCCATCCGAATGGTCGCGTCCAACCGGTCCTTCTGCGCCGCGGTCCAGATCTTATCGTCGAGTAATTCGGTCAGCAGAGCTTGCCGGTCCGATTGCTCCACTCCGCCGGTATACGGATTGAAACTGGCCGACTCACGAATGTTGTCCGGCAGTTCATCGATGACCTGCCCCCACCTCTCGCCACCGCGCGCTTTCAGAAATGCGGCGCGCGCCCGGGTCGGCATCGACTTCACCAGCAGGTATGCAAGAAATGCCTCTTGGCTCGTGACGGTGTCCCAGAATTGCCACCACGGCGAGGACATCAGGTTTTCGGCGATCTGCTCGTTCTTGAACGGCGGCCGCGTCGACACCAGGTACACGTACGCCTTCCGGCGGCGTTCGTTCTTGTACAGCCCTTTCGCCGGGATCTGCCCAATGAAATCGTCGAGAACCGATGGCGTCAGACCATTTGCCAGCGCCTGGAACTTGTCTGTCGGATCTTTAAATGGAAGGCACTGGTCCGCCACTGCGTCCAGCAACTCCAATGCTTCATCATCCGTGACGATGAACTCATCCAGCTTCGACTTGATGCGCTTGACGAGATCGTCGAGCGAAGCGTCCTTCTTTTCGCGCGCAGCCGCAGCCTTCTCTTCTTCGGTATGCGCTTCCTTGAGGCCCTCGGCGACCGCCGACTCGCCCTTCTCCGATTTCGCGTATTCCCGCGCCTCGGCGATTCGCTTTGCGCGGTCCGCATCGGCAGTCGCTTCCTTCTCCACCTTCGGGCTCAGGTCGACGACATACGAAACGGCAACCGCCTCGAGAGGCTCCAGATTCTTCAACGACAGAAAGTTCAGGATCTGATAGTTCTCGCTCGCGAACTCCTCTTCGCTTTCGGCAGCCCAACACGTGGCGAGGATTTCGGTGCGGTAATCGGAGTAATGCGGCGGATTCAGATTGCTGAACAGGCGCTTGCGATACTTTGCGCCCACATTGCGCATAATGGCGCGGGCGGTCAGCATCGGATACATGTTCAGGATGTGCAGGACATCGAACACGTCGCCGTCGGTAACAGCCCAGTCGAGCAAGCCGTACGACAGCAGATCGATGATGCGTGCTATTTCCTGCGAGCGGCTTTTCGCAACGGTATCGACGAGTGCGGCGAAATCCTTGTCGGCGGCAGGGACGTGCGCGGGCAGCGGAATGCGAACCGGCGCTCCGGTGTGCGTCGCGACATACCGCTCGGCAAATGTTTCGGCCTCGATCTCCGCCGGAATTCGTTTTGATGGCTTGTTCGCGGCGTCCGGCAGCAGAGATTGCGCGATGTGTGCCGCCTCGTGTGCAAGCACGCGGCGGCCGGAACGCGACGTGAAGTCAAGCGTCTCTGAGCGTAGGTAAACGACGCCGTCCTTAGCGACGCCTTGCGCATCGCGCGAGGTTACGATCATCCTCGCTTCGGCGTCGGTGCGGATGCGGATCTGATCGAGGCGAATGCCGAGTTGTCCAGCAATATGTGCCAGGATGGCGCGGGCGTCGGGATCGAGTCCGTCGGGCGCCGCGACAGACGGAGTTTCCGCGAAGGTGCGATTCAATCGCGACGGGGAGTGCCCGTTCGTGCGCGCTTGTGGTTCCGGCGCACGTTCAGGTACGGGCGGAGCGGTCGCGGGTTGAACGGCGCTATCTTTCACCCGGGTTCCCTCCCAATCCCCGATACACTGAACGCGCGATTTCGCAACCGAACGCCGTCGGGTTCGCTGTCGGTCCGATGCTGCCGCCGTCCACCGCCGGCAGGGCGAATCCGGAAGCGGCAACGGCAGGCATTCCGCCGGTCTCCAACAATCGGCTCAGCTCCGATTCGACCGCTGCGACAAGTTGCGCGCGATCTGTGTGCGAAACCGTCATCCCGTCCAGCACCAGGCGTTCGATATGGAGCCGTACGTTCACGTCCGAAATTCCGCCTCGCTCACCGGACGATCCATTTTGCGGAACTCCGTGCGCGCTGCGCGCAGGATCAGCCGCATGCTTACGGGTGTACTGTCGCGAGCCGCGAGAAACGCCGCGTTCAGGGCAATGCTGTGAATCGATGCGCCAGTCAGGTTGAGCCGTGAGAGACGGTCGAAGTCGAGGTCCTCGATCGGCAGCGCTTCGGGAAATACTTTTTGCCACAACGCACGGCGCTCGACCGGACTGGGGAAAGAGAACGGCACGATGAACCGCAGCCTGCGCAGGAACGCCTGATCGAGCGCACCCTTCATGTTCGTAGCGAGGATGGCGAGCCCCGTGTACGTCTCCATCCGTTGCAGCAGATAGTTGACCTCGATATTGGCGTACCGGTCGTGGCTGTCGCGGACTTCGCTGCGCTTTCCGAAGAGCGCATCGGCTTCGTCGAAGAACAGAATCGATCCGCCGCCCTCCATGAGATCGAATACGCGCTGCAGGTTCTTTTCGGTCTCGCCGATGTACTTGCTCACTACTTGGGACAGGTCGATGCGATACAGTGCCAGTCGCAGGTCGTTGGCAATCACTTCGGCCGCCATCGTCTTTCCGGTGCCGGACTCGCCCGTGAACAGCGCCGAGATTCCTAATCCGCGATTCATGCGAAGCGCGAACTGCCAGTTGTTGTAAACGGTGGAGCGATTCGCCACCTGCGCCACAATCTCGCGCAGCAGCCGCTCCGTTTCTTCGATGACGACGAGATCGTCCCACGTGGCGCGCGGGTCCACGCGCTGAGCGAGCGTGTCGAGGCGAGGACGCGACCGATCGCGGCAGCGGTCCCACAAGCGGTCGGGCAATGAGCCCACCGGCTCCGCCGGAGTCTCCGCCGCAACCCTCCGGATCTCGGAAGCATTCAGGCTGAATTGGCCTGCTAGTTTCGCCGCTGCCTGAGGCCGGTGCTGCGCGGGTAGCGCACTCAGCACCGTGCACCACTCCGCATACTGTTCGTCGGCGGTCGGCCTTGCGATGTCAAAAGCCTGCGAAGGAAAACTCGAGCGGGCGAGCGGTTCGCGCGATCCGATGAACAACAGGCTATCCGAGCGAATCGCGCGCGCCACGAAGCGGTCGAGCGCAGTCTGATGCTCGGGCGATACGCCGTCGGCCTGCGCGTCGATGAACAAGGTCAACGGCAGCAGCGCCGATTCACGCTGCCAAAGGCGCGCCAGATTCTCAATCTCCGAAGGCTGGGAGGGCAGCGCATCGAGGCTGAGCCGGTACATCGTGCGATCGACGCGCGCAGTCACCGCCTGCGCCACAATCAGTTTGGCCGCCGTATCCACACCGAGCAGCAGCGCCGCCGGTGGAGGCTCGGCCGGGTTCACCGACGACCAGCGTTCGACAATCTCGTCCACCTTGGCTTGCTGAGACGCCGGCAGTGCGCCTGACACTGAAGCCGCGGGATACAGCACCAGCGACAACCGCGCGTCCATCGCGTTCAGCCCTTTTACGTAGTTGACGATTCGCTCGTCCGCACGAAGCGGAGCAGCGGTCAGCGGCTGCGCGGTTCCCTGGTTCACCTCGATGACGCGCCAGAAGCGCAAAGGCCGCTGCGACGATAGCGCATCCCAACTCGGGGAGTCGAACAGCGACATCGCGAGCGCAAACGTGGGATACGCCTGTTCCGTACTGCCCGACGCACGCGCGCACAGTTCGGGGATCCGCGTATCGAGTTCCATCGACACGCACAGCAGCAGGACGTTGCGCTCGAACGGTGTCAGGCGAAGCTGGTCGGAAAGCAGATGCAGCGCCGGCGCCGGGTCCATCTTGGCGGCGTTGTCGCGGGCGGCAGCGGCTTCTCGAAGTTCCAATTCCGCGGCGCTCGGCATTCCATTGCTGCGCGCGCGTCGCAGCCACTTTCGCCCCTCAACCGCGGGGCGATTTCCGGCGCGCGTCTGCTCCGCGAGTTGCGCCAGCCGCAAACGCAGCCAGGTGATGGAGGCGGAGAGATACTGCCCGTTTTCCTTCTGCCACTTGGCGACATCCATCACGTCAAGTCCACTTGCTGGCTGGGATCGAACTTCGGGTCCGCCGGATCGGAGCGGTCGATCAGAAGACTTTCGGCGCCGTCCACCGTAACCCGTACCGGATAGGTTCCGGCAGCCATGTTGTTCAAAGCGAAAATGAACAACGATGTCGGAATCGGATGCGGATCAGAGGGCACTTCCTTCGATCCGACACTGAAGGTCACTCGCTGTTCGGGCTGCACTTGGGGCGAACAGGTGATGGTGATCTCCGCCGCGCCCAGCCCCGTTGTTCCGTCTACTGCAGTGCGCGCGACCGGCGCATCGATGCCGCTCGTGATGACGGGCGCAATTACCAACGGCACCTCGTTCGAGAATTGCGTTTCCGATGGCGGTGCCACCGGCGTTACGCCGATCGACATCGCGTACAGGCCCGCCGGAATCAGCGGAGGAGGGTTGGGAATCGTGAAGGACAGGCCTTTGTCGCTTCTCGCGCCTAAAGGCACAGCGACCGTAATAGGTGTCTCGAGACGAATCGAGCTAAGCCGCACGGCCACCGTCACGTCTGCCGGCTTGCCGGTCTCTCCTGCGAAATGATGCCCGCTCACCGTCACAACATCGCCGAGCAGCGCGCCGATCTGGTTCTTCGGAAGCGTGAAGCCGCTGATGGTGGGGAACGGCGGTACCAGGTTTGCTCGCGCCTTGGGGCCGGTGTTGTTGTCGCCCTGCTTCAGTACTGGAAGCGCCGACTTCGTCGTCTTGTTGGCATCAATCAGGACGACCGAAAGATTGTACACAGCCGTCGGCCGATACTTGGCCTGCATCGCCGACCACAAACGCGCCATCTCTTCGGTACCCAGGTATGCCGGCGTGATCTTCACGAGTTCCACCTGTTCGGCGAGATCGGAGGTCGAGATCATCGCGAGTCCGGGTGGCAGAGTGACTCCACTCGGAAGCGCCGGCTTCAGCGTCGCATTCACCATTTCGCGCGTCAGCACCGGATTCTCGTGCAGCACCTGCATGGCGTATCCGAGCAGCGCGTCCGCATGGAACTCCTCTTTACCGTAAGCCGTGATCAGGTATCGGAGATCGAGCGCGAGCGGAGCGTTGGTCAAGCGCTCCCCCGTCGTTGAACGTGAGGGCAGGCCGTTGTTACGCCAGCCCGTATTGGGCGCTACTTGGAACAGGAAAATATTGAGCTGGCTCTTCTCGTCCGCATTCGTCACGGGGATGCGGTCCGGCGGCAGTGCCGTAACGGTCACGTTGCCGACCGCGGACAGGTCGTGATTCGCGAGGCCATCGTTGAGCAGGTCCTTGAGAACGGCCGTAACCGCGGCGATGGCGAATGGACCAGCCATTTATGCGCGCTCCCGTCGTTGCAGATATTCTTCGAGCCCGAGTTTGGGTTCGCGGCTGCGCGGCTGAGGTGTGCGCTGTGAAGACGGAGCCTGCGCGCGGACTTCCACGCGTCCGATGGTCACATGCACCGTCGGTGCGGGCGGGGCTTCGGCGCGAGCAGCGATCGTCTGTACCACCGCGGGGCGGACTGGCGGTTGTGAGCGTACCTGCGGGATCACAGGCGCCGCTGGCGGCCGCGGTTCGACGACCGCGGAAGGGTCCCGCGGTCTTTCGACTATTTCGGGATAGCGTTCGATACGACTGTCGACGCGCTCGACATGCTCTACGTGCGACTCTCGCAATTGCTCCAGCCGCCTTTCGATCGTCTGCGCCTCCACCCGGCTCTCCACGCGGTCGTGGACAACGGATTCACGCACCGCCGGCGGAGTATCGACACGCGGTTCGTTCGTTGGCAGGAGCACGTTTACCGGAACCGCAACGACGGCGGACGGCACGACTATCGGCTGCGGCCCCTGCGCGCTAACCGGCTGCGCAGCCGGCGTCGACTCCTCGTGCGGCAGAGTTGGAACTCGTTCGGCGGTTTCGGGGCGCTCGATGATGCGCGTCTCAACACGCTCGACGCGGTCGATGACGTGCCGCTCCGGAGTGGGCGGCGCAACTGCGGGCATCGGTGCCGCAACGCGCTCGCTGGATGGCGAGGTTTCGATTGTCTCCGCTTCTACCGCTGCCGGCTCAAAGCGCGAGACACGGCGCGGCGAGATCGCGGAAGCCGTGCCCAACGTTCGCTCGATGAGATGGTCCAGGAACATCAGCCGCCTGCCAATAGATCCAGATACACTTGCCGCCGGCGGGCGCTCATGCCGAGAATCTCGGCCTCGCTCCAGCCATAGGCGCGCGCCAGCGTGTGAACGTCGCGGAACAGCCGCAGGATCCAGTCGTTCAGCTCGGTCCACAAGAACGATGCAATGTCGAACAGCGCCGTCCAATCGTGTCCGCATGCAGGACATGCCAGCCGCAGTTCCACATGTGCCATCGGGTCCGCTTCGGCCATCCGCAACTCGGCCCCGGCCGCCTCTTCGGCACGTAGCTCCGAACCTGTGCAACGCGCAAGCAGAGCCGCTGCCCGGCGCTCAGGCGGTTCGTTGGCCACAGCCAGAAGGTCGGCTGTATTCGGTAACCTCACGCCGTCGCGTGCCGGCTCCGATGGCAACTGGTCCGCGGTGAAATCCAAATCCAGCTTCTCCGAACAGCGCGGGCACGAAGCCACTGCTTCGAAACGCGGACCGAACAACTGCCGTCTCAACGCTACCAGACGCCGGTCCCGTTCCCCGATCGACAGCAGCGACAGATCGTCGATCGAGCGCTCCGGCTCCGCGACGCGTAGCAGCGTCAACGCGCGGTGAAGAGGATGCTGAACGTGACCGCGCTCCCACGCGTCAGCCAGATGGCTCGCCTGGATGGCATACATGGTGGGGCTCCGGAATCGCCCGCTTACGGCTCGGTGAAAGTGGGTTCGGACGGCTCAGCCACTTCGTAATCGCGTTCCCAACCCTCGTTCTCGAGCTTGATGTGCTGAATGGCCACGGCGTTGGCGTTCGCATCCAAGTCGGGGAGTGCCTGGTATTCGGAGACCCAACACCGGTACACCTTGTACGCAATGGCAAGCTGGCCGGCCTCGTTGTAAACCTCGATGATGATGTCTTTGCGGAAGTCCTTCAATGAAACCTCCGCGCCGAGACCCGAGCCGTAGTTCCACACCTTGTTCGCCCACTGCTCGAAGTCCACGTCGTGCGTGACGCCGCGTTCGAGCGTGACGGCTTCGTACTCGGTCCGGCCTGGAGATTTCCGGCTGGAACTCGGATCGCCGCCGTCGCGATGTTTCACCACCTCGGTGGTGCGTTTCAATGTCGATACCTTGCTGACCCCGGCGACATACCTGCCATCCCACTTCACGCGGAACTTGAAATTCTTGTAGGGATCGAAGCGTTGAGCGTTCACCGTGAACTGTGCCATGACTTCTTCCTCCTCGCCTACACGGCCAACTGCCCAGCCATCTGCTGGATCTGAATGACGACGAATTCCGCGGGTTTCAAGGGCGCGAACCCGACCAGAATGTTGACGATGCCTCGGTTGATATCGCTTTGCGTCGTCGTGTCTTTATCGCATTTGACGAAGTAGGCGTCTTTCGGGGTCGAACCCTGAAACGCTCCCTGCCGGAACAAGTCGTGCATGAACGAGCCCGCGTTCAGCCGGATTTGCGACCACAGCGGCTCATCATTCGGCTCGAACACCACCCATTTGAGACCGCGGAACAGGCTCTCCTCAATGAACAGCGCCGTCCTTCGCACAGGTACGTACTTCCACTCCGAGCCGATCTCGTCATTACCTCTCAGTGTTCGCGCACCCCAGACGATGGTGCCGTAGACCGGGAACTTGCGGATGCAGTTCACAGCCAGTGGATTGAGGACGCCGTTATCGTCGTCGCTCATCGGCTTCACGACTCCCGCGACCCCGGTCAGGCTGGCATCGGTACCGGCCGGCGCTTTCCACACTCCGCGCGTCGCGTCGGTTCGCGCGTAGACACCTGCTACCGATCCCCCGGGCGGGAACGGGCGAATGCGGCCTTCCTGTTTCGCGTCGGGCGCCAGCAACCAGGGGTAGTAGAACGCCGCGTTGATCCCGTCGTCGCCCGTAAGAGACGAATCCGGCGCACCCGTCATCGCAGCCCCCTCGGAGCTGGTGCCTTTGTCCGAATCGACGATCAATAATGCGCGCTTATCGCGACAGAACTTCTCGAGTTTGCCAAGATTCGTGGCATTCGTGTATCCCGGCACGTTCAACAGATTGAAGAGATCGACCTTCGCCAGGTAATACACACCATTTGACGAACCGTCGCCCATCAACACGGTTCCAAAGGCGGCGGTGGTGGGATCGAGAGGCGCGCCGTCGGCGCCTGCTGCCAGATCCTGTGTCTTGGCGGTGACCGGCTTGGTCTTGTCGGCCTTGGTTACCGCAATAATCTGCGACTCGTCTCCAATCACAGAAGTGACATAACGGCTATCGGCGCTATCGAGCGAGAGGTTCATGAACGACTCGGCGATCGCGCCTGTCGCTTTCACCACGATGTCCAGCCGGAAACGCGAGGCGTCATCCGCGCGGGGCTTCGTTACTAGTTGATAAGCATTCGCCCAGGTGCCCGGTCCGCTTGCAGCGACTTCAAGTCCGTCAACTACAGCGGTTGCCTTCTTATCGTCGTCGCTGGTCAGCCGAATGACATAACATTGGGTTCCACCGTTCGTGAAGAATTGGAAAACCGCATAGCCCAGGTAGCCGCGCGGATCCAAACCACCAAAGATACGATCGTAATCCGCCCAACTCGAGCAGAAGACGGCACGATCGTTCGGCCCTTTCGATGCCCAGCCCACGAACGCTGCAATCGATGTGGATACACCCGAAATGGTGCGAACACCGCTCGGTATTTCTTCAATATAAACGCCGGGGTAAGACAGCTTGACGGGCACGCGTTTTCTCCTTCAGCGACAGTGACGCTTTGAAAGAATGGCACAAGTATCCTGGGAATTACAAGGGTCAAACGATGTTGAATCGATGTCCGGAAGGTCACTTTTCCTGGCGGTTCGGCCGGGAATGAAACGTTTGCCGCTTACACGCTCCAACGAGTGGGTGTGCGATGTCGCTTACGCCCACCGCCAAATGACAGCGAGAGTTTCATTCATTGAGAATGCAGGAAAGTAAGGCGGAAACGCCGACGCGGTAATCGCGCACCCGGTCCGTGCCGGTCGTTCGGTTCGAATCGGCACGGTGTAGTGTTCGGAGGAGGTTCCGGGCGTATCGCGCGGCATGCAGCGGTGCTCGATGGTCGTTTCCTGCGGCGCGACGCCGCCCGGGCCGCTGCGTTTACAGGTGTACGCCGGTCAGCGCCTTTAGCACGGCGCCCGCCAGAACCTTCTGTCCCGTTGCGGAAGGATGTGTATCGCACCCGGATCCAGTCGGCGACGGCAGCAACAGTCCTGCCTGGCACGGGTCGCCTCCGGAGGATGCTGAGGCAGCGGCAAAGGCTCCGAACCCATCGGCTATCTTCACGTGGAACTGGGGCTGGAGGCTCACCGCCGCGATTACGCTGTTCAGTCCGGCAAAAGCCGCCGTCTGAAGCGGATCGGTATAGTTAAACGAGTAGTAGGTCAACGCAACGATTGGGCCTGAGTACCCCGTTCCGCGAAGAGCCGAGTAGATGGTTGTAAGGTTGACCCACACACCATTGAACGTCGATGTCAAACCGAGAAGTTCGCAGGTTACGTCGAAGTGACATCCAACTTGCAAAACCGCAAGGTCGTTCCCGCCAATATCGATAGTTACGAGATCCACCTTTGGATTTGACTTCAGATAAGTTACGGCGAAGTCCAGTTGCGAACCGGTGTATGGGAGGAGAAGCGGTTTATTGTCCGCCTTCCATTGGTTGCAACCGAAATCGGGTGCTCCGACCGTAATAAAACTGCCGCTGCTTTCGCCCGGACAGGCCGCATTGGCCAGTGTTCGGTGAATGGCGGCGGATACCAGCGTCGGATACGAGCGCAACTTACTCCCATCGGTGGGAACTCCGGCTCCGTCGCCGAACGCCAGCGAATCGCCGAGGGCCAAATAACGCGTATTTTTAGTGGCAGTCGCAGCAGTCTGTGCACACAAAGCGTGTGCCCCTAAGAATGCAGCGATAGTTAGTGTATGACAGACTTTGACTGTTAACATGGCGTACTACGATAAATGCGGAGCTTCTATGTGCAGAACGACATAGAGTCAATAACGACTAAACTGTCTGATCGCGTGGTCCCGCCGGTGTAACTCGATGTAGGCCGGCGCGCGACATCCGTTTACACAAAACAAGGATCAGGCTACCACAAATCCGCCAATACTCAACTCTGTTTATTACTAATTCTCTCGAAAAATGCGCCGGCTTGTTCCTTTTTCAAGTAAATGCGTATTTCGTCGTAGGAGCGATTGTATGACGCCCAGAGCCCCCCGTTGAATGTTGGCGCGACTCCACAATCCTGCGACCAATGGCATCAACATACATTCTGGCGTGAGAACATAAGACGTGTACTCGACAAAAAACGTGCTGGTTCTGTTCACCTTTGCCGCAGGACTGTGCCTGGCTCAACCAGGAGGCTCTACGGTTGGCTCGCAGGACCAGGACGGCGATGGCCTTTCCGACAACCTGGAGAGTGACCTATTGCAACGTTTTGCTCCGTTTTTTCGGATAGCAGCGCAGGATTGCGGCGGTGCTCCAGTGGAATTCGCTGCCGGTTCGCATTCCCCACGCTCCACTGGCGAATTTGGCACTATCTATGGCCAGGCATTCCCGGTACGCTTTTCTGAAAGAAGTGGAGCGTTCGTCGAACTGCACTACTATCACCTCTGGAATCGCGACTGCGGCCGCCACGGCCATCCCTTGGATGTCGAACACGTATCCGCCCTCTTGCGCGGTGACCGGCTTTCCGGCAGAGCGGAAGACTGGTCGGCGCTCTACTGGTATGCAGCCGCTCATGAGGAAACGCCGTGTGATGCCGGCAATGGCGCGATTGCCGCGCGTATTGGGGCGGACAGCCGCGGCCCCGCGGTTTGGGTTTCTCGCGGAAAGCACGCGTCCTACTTGAGCCCCGTCTTGTGCGGTAAGGGCTGCGGCGCCGATTCGTGCGAACGCGCCGTTCCTTTCGCCCGAGAAGCGCTGATCAACATCGGGGAACCGAATGCAGCTATGAACGGCGCCTACTGGACACAGTCCGCCGCATGGCGGTTCAACGAGAAGATGAACAGCGAGTTCACTCCCGAAACCATCGCGGAGATCGAAGCGGGAACGGAACCCGTGACGTCACTGCATTCCCGGAGGTCTCTCCAGTCCCTGATTGCCGCCGGCAACTCTTCTGTAGGTGGTCTCGCATCAAGCGGCCGTGCAACTACCGGTGCGCTGTCTTCAGCCGACGGGCATACCGGTCGTGCCGTAGCGAGAGCGGAGACGTCAGTGAGAGCGCGCGTCAGGCGTGCCGCAGCCGCCGTCCGCAGGGCGGTATTCCCGAACGGAAACTGAGTGCTGGCCTCGCGCCGATCGAACCTGAGTCATTGAACTTTGACCACAACCTGTTCGGAGTCCGATTCGCCTGACGCGTTCTTGGCAACAACGTGATACGTGGTGGTTCGTTTGGGCCGGTCGGTGACGCATCCCTTTTGTGCCGCGAGACGGGCAGACTCACCCGGTGTGATCGTAACTGACGTCGCGTTCTTCGCCGTGTAACATACCACCACCGGCTCACCCGGTGCGACGCGAAGCTTGTTTACCGTCACCTCTTGAATCAACCGGCCCTTTCTGCCGGCGGACTCCGTCGTTGGCGGTCCGCCCACATCCACCGTCGCCTTATTCGCCGCCGTGTGACCGGCATCATCCTCGGCAGTCAAAGTGTACGTCGTAGTCGCCGTGGGATGGACCTCGAAGCATCGCGAATAGGCGGGCCATACCTGCTCCACCGGCGGGTCCAACTTTACCTTCGATGCATTCTCGACCGTGTAGCAAAGCTGCGTCTTCTCGCCCTTCGCAATGCGAGGGCTCGCCGCGTAAAATTGCACGATCTTCGCGGCCGGCGCGGCTTTCGTCTCACTCTGCTTCGGTGGCGGAGGCGCGCTCGAGCACCCGCTCGCAATAAGCATCAGCGGGACCGTGATGGCGCAAAGTACCTCCACGTTACAATGCTGTTTTGCCGGCATTTTCCAAATTCGCACAGGCCGCCCTCGTTGTGTGCATCGTCCTCCTGATCCGCCTCCCCTTCCTGAATCAGGCGATCCAGGGCGATGACTTTTATTATCTGAAGGGAGCCGAGCACGCTCAGATCGACCCACTACACCCGGCACACGCGCGTTACGTGTTTCAGGGTCAGATGGTCGACATGCGCGGGCACCCCCACCCGCCGCTAAACGCGTGGTACCTGGCCCTCCTCCTCCGATTGTTAGAAGCGGAGAACGAGATTCCGTTCCATGCGGCTTACATTTTGTTCTCCATCGTCGCCGCACTGTCGGCGCTCGGCATTGCGAGGCGATTCGGCACGCGCCCGCTGTTGGCAACGGTCATGTTCCTGGTCACGCCCGCGTTCGTCGTCAACGGGAACTCGCTCGAATCCGATCTGCCATTTGTCGCATTTTGGCTTGCCGCAATTGCCTTGTTCGTCTACGAGCGCTGGTGGTTGGCGGCGCTCGCCGGAGCCCTGGCGGGACTCGCCGCGTATCAGGCAATCATACTCGTGCCGGTACTCGCGTGGTGGATGTTCACGAAGCGGAAGCGCAACACTGGAGCATGGCTCGCGATGCTTGCCGCACCCGCCGCGATCGCCGCGTATCAAATATTCGAACGCATCAGCAGCGGCGCGTTGCCCGCGACTGTACTCGCGGGCTACATGCAGACGTACAACCTGCAGGCCTTCATGCAGAAGATGAAGAATGCCGGCGCGTTGACCGGCCACATGGCGTGGCTGATATTCCCGGCGCTTGCGATCGCGGCGTTCCGGCGCGCGCCGGTGTGGGTTCCAGCAGGTGCGTTCCTCGTCGCCGCGCTATGCGCGTTCGCCGATCACAATCCATTGTTCTGGATCTCAGTCGCGATCGGGGCGTGGACTCTGCTGTGGTGTGCCGCCAACGTGCGGGACAACTTTCTCTGCGGCTGGATCCTGATCTTCTTCGCGGCGGCACTCGTCATCTTCTTTGCCGGCTCGATGCGATATCTCCTGCCCATCGTGTTGCCACTCGCGATTCTCGCCTCTGACCGCTTGAACGAACGCTGGCTGTTGCCGGGCATCGCGCTATCCTTGCTGCTTTCGATCGGACTCGCCATGGTGAACTATCAGCACTGGGGCGAGTATCGTGACTTCGCGCGCCAGATCGACCCCGAGATTCAGCGCCACCGGACCTGGACCAACGCGGAATGGGGTCTCAGACACTATCTCGAATCGGAAGGCGCCATGCCCGTCGAAGAGGGCCGCGGATTCTGGCCCGGCGATCTGATTGTGACGACGATGTACGCCGCCGCACCCAACGTCCCAACTGCGGTGATTGCAGAACGGGAAATCGCGTCGCCAATCCCGCTGCGCATTGCCGCGCCCGGCGTTGACTCCGCGTATTCCTCGATTTCGTTCGGGTTCGCTCCATTCGGAATTTCGACCAAGCCGATGGACAGGGTACACGCGCTGCTGGTTTCCGAACAGAAGGCCGAACTCACGATGCTCGAGATCGGAACCCCGGCGGCAGCGGCCCAGATCTTGTCGGGAATTTACAACAACGACCGGTGGACCTCGGGCCGCGCATCGGTGCTGCTGAGGCGTCCCGCCGCCGCACAGGAAATTGAGGCCAAGATATTTATTCCGGCGCCGTCTCCGGCCCGCACCGTTCGGATCTACGTGGACGGCAGGCAGGTGATCGAGCGGCATTTCGATCAACCCGGCGCTTATACAATTACCGCGCCGGCGCAATCGGCCGGCGCCAGCACTGAGACTGTGACGCTCGAAGTGGACAAGACCTTCAGCGTTCCACCCGACCAGCGAAAACTCGGCGTCCTATTGCTGTCTATCGGCTTTCGTTAGTCTTCAGGAACTTCTCGATCTCCGGACCGAGTTTCGCGCGCTGCTGGATGCACAGATCGATCTTTTCCAAGGCTTGCGCGTAGTTCCGTTCGCCGCCCGAATAGTCCTTTACGCGCGGACCGAAGAAATCGACGATCTCCTTTCGGGACCGCGCATCGCAGAAACCACCGCTAACCTCCGGCAGCGCGGCTGCGAAATCCGATCCGACCTCGCGAGGCAGCGCCTTTAAGAGTTCGTCAATATGTTCTTTCACGAACTCAAAAGACAAATGACGCGTCGAGCGTTCGTCGAGCGGTCCGAACAGCAGCGGTTGAAACGCTTCGCGCATATCGAAATCTCCCGTCAGCAGCAAGCCCATCGCCCGCTTCGCAAGCGCGGGATTGGTGAAGGAGCCGAGTGCATTCAGCAGCATTCTGCGCTCCTGCGACTCGTTAGACTTCTTGGCTGCGGCGAGCAACTGGTCGAACAACGCCGCATCGCCGTTGCGCGCGGCAACCTCCAGAACCTCCGGCGCAACTTCCCGATCGAGACTCGAATGATCCTTCAGCCACGCGCGGGCAAGCTCGTCCGCTTTTGCCTTCAAATCGGCATCGTCCCCGTAAACCGCGACGAATGGCACAAGATGGGTTCGCAATAACTCGTCATCGTCGCTATCCGACGACTTCGGCTTCCACCCGAGCTCCTCGGCTCGTCCCGCGAAGTTGTCGTGTACGAACTTGCGGCCCAACGGTAGAGCGGAATCGCTGACCATGTTGCCGATCGTAAGCGTGGCGATGTGCTGAGCGCCTGTCACCACCTCCCGTTCGCGATCCTTCGCGAATTCAGGCACGGCCGTGAGAGCCATCGAAGGCGCTGTTTTGCCGGCCAGAACCAACGCCTGGAGATCGTTCAGAAGTTCGATCTTCTCCGCGAGCGATAGCTTCGATTGGGCGCCCATCAGCTTCGCGAACGCATCTCGATCGTAATCGACGCGGTAATATCCCGCGCTACCCGCATTCGCATCGACCCAAGCCGGGCACGACTTGGCTTTCGCAAGGGTCATTGCGGACAACGATTGCTTCAGCAATGAACATTCATGGTAGGTTTCGCCATCGGCGCTGTAGTTGACGCACACCGGAATCGACCAGGTCTCGCCCGCCGGCGCCGGCGACCCGATGGGGCGATAGCGGGACTGCGTCAAATTCAAGCGCGGCTGCGCCTCGCCGCAATCGAGATGCGCCGAGATAACCGGCACTCCCGGCTGGTTCAGAAACGTCGAGAATGCGGATGAGATATCCTGCCCCGCGCCCTTACCAAGAGCCGCGAGGAACTGATCGGCACTCGCGGTCTTGTCCTTGTACTCCTGTATATACAGCCGGACGCCCTCACGGAACTTGTCCTCGCCCAACCAGTGCTCGAACATGTTGATCACCGCGGCACCCTTCTGATACGTGATGCCGTCGAAAGCATTGGCGATGTCGCTCGACGATTCGATGGGCTGCCGGATCTTGCGGGCGCTGGCGAGACGATCCAAATGCATTGCGTCCAGCTTGTCCTGCACCGCGCTGATGTCGATGTCCCACGATGGACGCCACTGGTTGACGATCTTGGTCTCCATCCAGGTGGCGAACGCTTCGTTCAACCAGATATCGGTCCACCAGTCAGTGGTCACCAGGTCGCCGAACCATTGATGCGCCATTTCGTGTGCAGTCACAATGGCGCAACTGCGCTGGCGCGAGATGGTGTCCTTGCCCGGCGCCGCCAGCAGCAGGTCCGCACCGTATGTGATCAAGCCTGCATTTTCCATCGCGAAGTTGCTGATCGGCATTACTACGCTGTCGAGTTTCGGGTACGGGAATGGCATGCCGAAGTACTTCTCGAGCAAATCGACCAGCTCGGGTATCGAGGAAGAAGCGAACTTTGCATCCTCGTTCCGGCCCTTCGGCACGATGATTCGCAGCGGTGTCTTATTGGTTCCCGCATGTCCCGCATCGACAACATCGAACGGACCTACGGCGAACGCGACGAGATACGAAGGCAGCGGCCGCGTTGTGGCGAAGCGCACAAGCTTCCGCCCATTCGGCTCGTTCGTGCTCGACGTTTGCGGAGTGTTCGCGAATGCCTTCTGGTTCCCCGGAACTCGAAGCGCAATGTCCCACGGCGTTTTGAACGAAGGCTGATCGAAGCACGGGAATGCGCGGCGGGCGTCCGTCGCTTCGAATTGCGTGTAGACGTACCAGTGCCCGTTGTCGTCGAGTTGGAAGATGCCGGCGCTGTTCTTGCGGCTGATCTTGCCGTCGTACTCGATGTGCAGGCGCGCCGTTCCCGGAGCAAGCGGGCTCGCCGTTTCCAGTCCGATGAACCCGGGAGCGCCCGCGACCACTTGTGCTTCATGCCCATCCACCATCGCGCCATGGACGTTGATGTCCAGCGCATTCAGCCAGATCACGGGCTCGTTCCGCGCGACGGTCACCTCGATATCGATAGAGCCGTCGAACCGGTCCTGGTCGGGCACGATGGTCAGTTCCGCCGCGTAGTGCGTCGGAACAACGGCATCGTCAACACGCAATCTGGGCGAATTGATCGGGCCGGCAAAAGTCGATGCTAGGGCAAGCGCCAGGAGCGCGACGGCACGCATATAGTTTGTGAGACGCGGATGGTGGGGCTTCCGTTATCCGAGCAACTGGAGAAGGACCCTCGAGGCAGATTCTTTGCCCCGCTCGCCAATTTCTCCTACAGGCCCCACACAACTGGGACAACCGGATTCGCACGAACAGGCGCGCAAAAGTTCGGCCGCGCCTTCGAGCATCCGCCGGTTGAGTTTGAACAACGGAGCGCTCTGGCCGATACCGCCCGGGTAATTGTCATAGAGGTACAGGTTCGGCTCGAAGATAGTGTGGCCGTCGGCGATATTCTCCGTGAGCGCGACTCCGAGGTCCCGCGGGTCGCACATGAGCAGCAACGATGCGACTGTCCGCAGAGCGTTTCCGAGTCCCGACAAGCCGTTCTGTTTGTCGGTGGGGGTCAGGTCGGGGAATCGCGCCAGGAACGTTTCGGGAAAGTGCAGCCAGAACGAGGTGGTGTGCATCTCCTGCTCGGGAATCGAGAGGTGGCCGCAGCCAACGTTCTCCATTGTGAAGAACTTCACTTTCTTGAACCCGACGATCTGCCGGTTCACCCGGACCTCTCCGTGCGCCGCCAGCGCGGTGGCTACGGGTTCGGAATCGAAGGTCTCCAACTCCTTCACCTGCGTATAGTCGATCGCGTCCGTGAAGTAGTCGCTATCCACGTGCCGGACATAGGCCTTCCGGCCCTCGTAATCGAACCGCTCCACTTGAAATTGCCGGGCCTCGTGCAGATAGATCGCTTTCTCGTGCAGAGTAGTGAGCGCCATCGGGAAGGACACTTCGCCAATGATCCGGTGCTCGGCCGTGATGTCGACAACCAAGAAATTGTCGCTGGTGATCGACCGCAGACTTACCGCATCGGCGGGGTAAGTGTCGGAAGTCCAATGCCATGCGCTGGCCGAGTGATGAACCAGCCCGAGTTCCTCGAGGAAGCCGCACAGTTCGGCGGTGTCGTGCGATCCGAATTTCTCGCCGTCGTGAATCGGAAGTTCGAACGCCGCACACTTCAGGTGGTTCAGCAGGATCTCGAGATTGTTCGGATTGATGTACGCATGTTCGGCGGAGCGATCGAAGAAGTACTCGGGGTGCTCGACAATGTACTGATCGAGCGGCGCGCTGGACGCCACGAACACGGCGATGGAAGCGGTCTGGCGCCGGCCCGCCCGGCCCGCCCGTTGCCACGTCGACGCCACCGTACCCGGGTAGCCGGCCATCACCACGGCGTCCAATGAACCGATATCGATGCCAAGCTCAAGGGCGTTGGTCGACACGATCGCCCGGATCTCGCCGTTCCGCATCTTACGTTCGATGTCGCGCCGCTCCCTCGGGAGATAGCCGCCGCGATAACCGCGCACGGCACTCGACGGGATGGTGGTCCGCTCGCAAGCGTCTTTGAGGTACGTAATCAGAAGTTCGGTTGCGAGGCGGTTATTGGCGAACACGAGCGTCTGGTGGCCGCGCTCCAGAAACTCCGTCGCAATGCGCTTCGATTCCTGAAGATAGCCGCGACGGATACCGAGCTGGCGGTTCACCACCGGCGGGTTATAGAAGACGACAAACTTTTCGCCGCCCGGGGCACCGTTCCGATCGATCAGTTCGAACGGTTCCCCGGTCAGGGCTTCGGCGAGTTCTTTCGGGTTCGCGATCGTTGCCGAGGTACAGATGAAGGTTGGGTTCGTTCTGTAAAACTCGCAGATCCGCTTCAGCCGCCGGATCAGGTTGGCGAGATGGCTACCGTAGACGCCCCGATAGTAATGCAGCTCGTCGATTACGAAATACTTCAGGTTTTCGAATACTTTAGCCCACTTCGTGTGGTGCGGGAGGATCCCGCTGTGGAGCATGTCCGGGTTCGTCAGGATGACATTGGCGCGCTCACGAATCGCCTTGCGCGCATCCTGGGGCGTGTCGCCGTCATACGTATACGCTCGAATGTCTGACCCCATCGAGTCCACCAGCGACTGGAACTCGTTCAGTTGATCCTCCGCCAGCGCCTTGGTGGGAAAAAGGTACATCACCCGCGCGGTGGGATCGTCCAGTACCTTCTGGAGCACCGGGAGGTTGTAACACAACGTCTTACCGCTGGCGGTCGGCGTGATGATGACGACATTTTTGCCGGACCGGATCGTCTGGAGCGCATCCGCCTGATGCGAATAGAGTTGCCGGATCCCTCGGTTCTCCAATGCTTTGCGGAGCGGCGGCTGAATGGAATCCGGGAGGTCGATGAACTCGGCCTCGCGTGCAGGGATTCGCCGCACGGCTCGGACCGGGGATTCGGGATCCTCCATCCAACGCTCGAAGCGTGCAACCGCGCCTTCGAGTCCCGATCGTTTGGCCAGCATCCGTTCTCGGGCTGGTTCCGGAAATCCGAGGGTGAGATTCGTGGCCATTTCGCCTTTTGTTCACCCTAGCGTACCCGATCCGGAGCGGGCGTGACAAGAGGCAGTTAGCTTACATAAGCCTCAAGCGAACTTCACGTCGATCCCCGCCGCGATTTTTCGAATGTACGCTGCGCCCTCGGCGTATTCCTCGGCCGTCTTCAGATGCTCGAGCATCAAGGGCGCATCCTGCGGAAGGGCGGCCAGCGAACTGAGGTAAGCCCCGTAATCGACCTTGCCGCGCCCGGGTATCACTTCGACGAAGTGCACGTTCATCTCGGGAATCCAGTCGAGATCCTTGGCGTGGCAAGAGGTGATCCACGGTCCCAACTTGCGGAAGCACTCCCGGATGAACTCGGCATTGTTGTAGAAACGCTCCGGGCTGTTCACGCCGTTGCAGACGTCCATGTGCACCGCAAAGGTCTTGCGATCCACGGCTTTGATCAGCTTCAAGTACGAATCCGGACCGTCGGGCAGGTTCCAGCCCATCATCTCCACCGTGAACTTGGTGCGTTTGGGCTTGATGCCGTCGATCAGTTTGCGGCAGTTCTCAACCGTGGCATCGAAGAATTCTTTCGAGAGGTTTTTCGGGTCGGGACCGTACCAGACCTTCGGGTTATACGAACCAGCGATATCGACGCAGCAACGGGCGCCGACTGCTTCGGCGAGGGCCAGCCGCTCGCTAACGTAGGTGAAGTTCTTCGAGCGTTTTTCGGAGTCGGGATCCAGCAGGTTCACCCAGGCTCCGACCTCGGCGATCACGACGTTTTCCGTTTTGAACGCATCCTCGATCGCCTTAGTATGTGCGGTATCGCTGGCTGAGGCTTGCGGGCAATAGGCGGCGCTGTATCCCAGCCGCCGATGTTCCCGCGCCAGTTCGCGCGGATCCTGCGATTTCAGAAATACCGGTCCGCCGAAACGGATCGGTGATTTACCGGAGGCACCGCGGCTGAGTGCAGCCGCGGCGGTGGAAGCGAGGAGAGCCCGACGGGACAGTTGACTTGTCACGAGGCGATTTTATCGCCGTCAGATCAGGTTCGGGATCTTGATGATCTTCTTCTGGATTGCGTACTGCACCAGTTGCGCTTTGTTGTGAATGTCGAGCTTGCGCATCAGGTTGAACTTGTGAGCCTCGACGGTCTTGACGCTCAGGTTCAGATCGCACGCGATCTCCTTCACCGAGTTGCCTTCGGCGAGCATCTTCAACACTTCACGCTCGCGATTGGTTAGTGTCGCGAAGCGCGGCAGACGGTTCGCCGATTTGATGCGCGAACGGAAGTCGTCTACGAGTTGGGACAACATGCGCGGGCTTAGATAACTGCCTCCCCGGCAGATGTCGCGCACCGCCGCCACCAACTGAGCCGACGGGCTATCTTTCAGGACGTAGCCGCTGGCCCCCACTTCCATGCCCTCTACCAGATAATCCTCATCGTCGTACATCGTAAGGAAGAGAACCTTCGTTTCCGGACGGTTCTTCTTGATCTGGCGCGTGGCTTCGAAGCTGCTGAGGCCGGGCATGCCGATATCCATGAGGACCACGTCAGGCCGCCCTTCGGCCGCCTTCTCGACGGCATCGCCGCCGTTTGGTGCCTCGCCGATGACTTCCATGTCCGGCTCCGCGGAGATGAGAGTCCTGATCCCCTGGCGGAACAGGGTGTGATCGTCCGCCAACATGATTCGAATTTTGGCCATACTGATGCCTGACCTCGCTTAAGTCTCTACCGCGTGCTCCAGCGCCGCGGATCGCCTTGCTATTCGCAACAACTCTGATGTCGACGGCCTTTGCCGCTGTGCCGCCCGTGGTCTTCCCGCTCTCGAAAACGGGAGTTCGATTCGAATGCGAGTTCCCTTTTCCCGTTTGCTGCTGTCCGGGAAACTCTCGACCTGGAACTTGCCGCCGAGTAATGCAACCCGCTCCCGCATTCCCGATAGGCCGAAGGAATCGCGGCGCGCCAGCGCCTCGTCCACCAAAAAACCTACTCCGTTGTCTTCAACGAGCAACTTCACCCTTCCATCGGATGAATTGACGGAAATGTTTACAACCGTAGCCTGCGAATGCTTCGCGATATTGTTGCAACACTCTTGAAGCAGGCGGTACACGATGATTTCGGTGTTCTGGGGCAATCCGCCAATCCGGGAGAGATGCAACCGCACCCGCGCCGGGTGCAGCCGCCGGAACCGGTTTACCAATTGACGAAGCGCCGCACCCAGGCCGAGTTGCTCCAACACTGCTGGGCTCAACGCGGCAATGAGCCGCCGCATTTCGAGGATCGTCCGTTCGGTCAGGTCGCGCGTTTCCCGGAGTTTCGCCTTATACCCCGCTTCGTGCTCCGGCATGCTCTGTTCGAGCAGTTCCATCTGCAGCCGCACGCACAACAGCGACTGGCCAGTCTCGTCGTGAAGTTCCCGGCTAATGCGCCGCCGCTCCATCTCTTCGACGTGGAGCATGTGTTCGGCAAGGTGCCGGATCTGGTCCTCGCGCGCTGCCAGGTCTTCCATCAAACGCGCCTTCTCCGCGGCCATCATGCAACGCTCGGCCGCCGCGGCCAGCAGTTCCTGTTCGCGCGGAAGCCATTCGTAGCTCTTTTCAAAGCCCAATTGCATGACGCCGAGCGCCCGGCCATCCGAACTGAGGGGAACCGACCAGCAGGACTTGAACCGGCTGCGCCAACCGGGATCCAACCAGAGATCGTCTCCTTTTGCGCCGGGCTGTAAATGACGCCCTTCGGCTAAACGGCGCAATTGGCCAGGTGTGGCCGGCACCACTTCTTTCGGGCGGCGTGACGGCGAGCCCGTCTTCCATTCGAGAACCCGTGTCGCTGGGTTGAGCAGAAACAGGTGGCCTGCGGTGGCACCGCAGATATCCACCATTGTCTGGATAAACCGCTTGAGCAATTCCTCGAGATTGTGCGACTCGAGTTCCGCGCGGAACAGTTCGTAGAACGCCTGGGTTTCCGCTTCGCGTACTTGGTAATACGCGTTGTTCAGCGTCAGAATGACGCAGAAGTGTAACTGATCGCGCACCCATTGAAAATTCGGCACCTCGGAGGGAAACAACTCCTGCACCATCGGACCCAGCAGCAGATCGTATTCCTGTAGCGCGGCCAGAATGGCGCTGGGCGGCAGGTTCATCTTCGCGAGCCGCCGGCCGTTGTATTCCACCTGTTCAATGAACTTGAGCGGCGGACGCCGGTCGGCGAGAATCCGCGCCGTGGCCCCTAAGGTAATGGCCGCCAATGCCGTACGTTGTTTCCGCTCGTATTTCAAGGTCTGCAGCCGCGCCAAAAACTTTCGTTCGAGGCGGTCGGCATGCGGCGCCAGCAATTCACTCAGACGCCGAAGATGCGCTTTGAGCTGATCGCTCAGCACATCGGCTGCATCAGCCAGTTCCGGCGATAACTCAGTCGTTTGCACCTGACTGACTCATCGACCGGTTAGGGGATTCGCTTTAGAGCGGAGTCTTACGCCCCGAGCGTTCGAGCGAAGCGGGCGGGATCACAACCATCGCACACCACACAAGACTGTGCGCGCCGCCACCGGCCCAGGCAACGCCGGCGGAAGCGACGCATACGGTTGGCGACGTACGCTGTATCGTGTTCGCGAATCACGCGGAGCGATCGCGCGCAGACGCATGCCGCAGTCCGGAGGCTGCACCGATGGCAGTATCGAAGGGGCGGACAACGGCCCACGAGGACGGCTCCATTCACCGGCGGTGAGCGTACCTTTTGAGCCGCAGCTACGGACGAAAATAGGTTCATGAACGGCGTGCGAATGGATAAGTGGTTGTGGGCCGCACGGTTCTTCAAAACCCGCGCACTGGCCGCGCGTGCCTGCGAACTCGGCAGAATCCAATCCAACCGGCTGCCGGCCAAGCCTGCGCGCGAAGTCAAGGCCGGCGACCTGCTGAATATCAAAAACGACAGCGGAGACTTCGAGGTCGAGGTTCTGCTGGTCAGCGATATGCGTGGCCCCGCACCCGTGGCCCAAACCCTCTACCGTGAAACGGATGCCAGCCGCGAGGCGCGCCTTAAAGCCGCCGAACAGCGCAAAACCATGGCGCCCTTCGAAGCGGCCATCGAAGGCCGGCCATCCAAGCGCGACCGCCGGAAACTCGACCGCTTACGGGGAAGGTAACTGCTCGCGGCAGGAAAAGGTTCAGTGCGCGTGTGCTGCGTCCTGATCCATCGGAGTCACCGGGTCGATGAACGGCCACACGAAAAACCCGATTACGTACGCCATCGCCATCACGTAGATGAACAGGTTGTAGTTGCCCTGGTAATGCTGGAGGATGAAGCCGCCCACTACCGGCGCCAC
The DNA here is from genome assembly GCA_963720745.1 of uncultured Acidobacteriota bacterium. Lineage (GTDB taxonomy): Bacteria > Acidobacteriota > Terriglobia > Bryobacterales > Bryobacteraceae > TMP-7. The sequence goes on along the minus strand of CAVRGO010000001.1, from coordinate 494,970 downwards.
GAAACCCGCCAGGTTGCCCATCATGTTCATCGAACCGGAAACCGTTCCCGCGTACTTACCGCCGATATCCATGCACGAGCCCCAAGCACCCGGCATGTTCAGGTCGTTACAGAAACTGGACATGCCCATGGCGAGCATCGCGTAGAGCGGATCGTGCGCCTGCGCGGTCAGGAACATGAAGATCGCGCCGCCTCCGAATCCCGTACAGCTGAGGATCTTGCGGCTCTTCGCAACACTGCCGATCTTGAGCGCGAACTTCTTCGCCACAAACCCGGCGAAAAGACAACCGAAGCCGCCGAACAGCAACGGCATAATTGCGTACTTCGCGCTCGTCGCTTCATCCACGTGATGGTATTCCTGTAAGTACTTCGACAGGTAAGTGATATAGAAGTACCACGGGAACGAGACGCAGAAATACTGCACCCACAACAGGACCACCGAACGTGAACGAATTAGCTTTCCCCACGGCACGTCCCCGTGGCCGCCCGCCATGTCCTGTACATCCCTCAGCATCTCGAGTTCGGCGGCATTGACTGACGGATGATCTTTGGGACGGTCCTTGAACCACCAGGCAAACAGCCCGCACCAGACCAGGCCCAGGATCCCGAAACAGACGAATGCCCATCGCCAACTGGTCGACTTCGGGACACCGGCACTCTCAATCAGTCCCCACGTCGCGAAGACCAGATACGGTGTAAAGGCGCCGCCGAATCGGGCAGCGGCCCACATAATGCCCTGGACGCGCACTCGCTCGTCGCGCCGCAACCACGATGCGAACGCTTTTGTGAGATTCGGGAAGCAGCCTGCTTCCCCGGCTGCGAACAGAAACTGCGCCGTGGTGAGGGAAACGAAACTCCACATCCAACCCATCGCGGCGGTGAAGGTGGACCACCACAGCACAATCCGGATCAGGACTTTCTTCGGCCCGAGCCAGTCTCCCATGTAGCCGCCCGGAATTTCGAATAGCGCATAACCCAATCCGAAGGCGCCTACCACCAGCCCCCAATCCTGTTCGTTAATGCCCAGCGATTCCTGTACGCGCGGCGCAGCCTTAGACAACGCAACACGATCGATATAGGACAGGATCGCCAGCCCCAAGGCGAACGCGACTACCCAGTACCTCGCATGGGTCGGTTTCAAGGTACCCTGCTGCATCGCGGCGTCCGGTGCCGGAGTTGGAGACGGCATAGCCGTCTATCTTATCGCGGATGCATCGTCTTCCGACGCGGCGAGTCCGCTCGAGAGCCAGTCCAGGTATCGCGCCGACCCGTCTACGATCGGCAGTGCAACCACCTCCGGCAGGTCGTACGAATGATTGCTTTCGATCGCTGAGCGCACCGCTTCGAGCAGGTCGCGAGAGGTTTTGATCACCAGCAGGATTTCCCCGGCTTCTTCAACCATGCCCTTCCAGCGGTAGACGCTTTGCACGCCGGTCACGATATTCACGCACGCCGCCAACTTCTGTGTCACCAGCATTCGGGCGATCTTCTGCGCTTCCTCCGTCGTCTCGCAAGTGTTCAGCACCACGATCTTGTCCGTCAACGATTTCACCTCCTCTCGAATTTCAAAATAATGACCGAGACACCGGGATGCGAGGCGCGGAATTCAGTAGGAGATCGCGGCGTTCCACGGTTCCGGCACGACTCCGACGGCGACGTTCACCAGGTGCTCGCCGCCGCCCACCATGACGCCTTTCATCGGGCTCACGTCCGTGTAGTCGCGTCCCCACGCCAGCGTCACGTGCTCGCCGGTACCGGCGAGACGATTATTCGTCGGATCGAAATCCACCCATCCGAACCCGGGACAGTATGCCGACACCCAGGCGTGCGATGCCTCCGCGCCAACCCGGTCCGGGCCGCTCCGGATATACCCGCTGACATAGCGCGCCGCAAGACCCATCGACCGGAGGCAGGCGATCATCACGTGGGAGAAATCCTGGCACACGCCCCGACGGCTACGCAGCGCGACGTCCACGGGCGTGTCTACCTGCGTCGCCTTGGGCTCGTACTTGAAGTCCGCGTGGATTCGGCCGCAAAGTTCGTTCACCCCGATGAGAATCGATTGTCCCGGCGGGAACGACGGCTCGGCGTACTCTCGAAACGCATCACTCGTCTCTATGAAGCCGCCGTCCAGCGCGAATTGCAGCGCACCGATGTCCTCGCGCGTCTGGAGACGCGCATCTTCCCACGCAGGCGACCACGAAAATACCGGCTCATTGCGCGGCACGACTTCCACGATGCTCTCGGCGCTGATCTCCAACCGGCGATGCGGCTCGTGGATACAGAAGAACGTCGCTGTGTTCCCGAAGTAGTCGGTGCGGCTCACCACCGACTCCGGCATAGGATCGATGTCCAGCCGGAACTCGATCAACGTCTGGTCGGCATCGCTGCGAGGCGTCAGCCGGACTTCGTTGTGACAAAGCGAAACGTCCTCGCCGTAGAAGTATGTGGTCGTGTGCCGGGTCCGGTATCTCATCATCGTTACAGCCGTGTCGATTGCCGGGTAGGCAGAGTGTGGGTCAGGAAAGTGCGCGTCAGAACCTCCGACAATTCGCGCAATTTTCGCTCTACGCTCCGCAGTAATACGGAGAGCCGGGTGCGCCGCCCGCGGCGATCCTTTCTCATCAGTTTGTCGAGTTCGATCACGCGCACCTCAGCGAGGGCGGCTTCTACGATCTTCCTCTCCGCGCTCAACCGCACATCCAAATCGGGCGAAGGCAGGTGCTCCATTTGCGATTGCAATTGAACCAGCTGATACGCCACGGAGCGCGGGTTGGCTTCGTCCTGTAGCAACAGATCCACCACCAGTTCGGCCTGCATCGAACCGAGGTACCGCGACCGGTACGTAATCAGGCAATCCGCCACTTCGAGGATCGCTTCCAGCCGCTCTGTTTCACTATCCTCGTCTGATTGCGCGAGTCCGAATCGCAGCAGGTCGAGCATCTTCTGCGCGCGCTCGATGCGGCGGCCGATATCCAGGAATCTCCAGCCATGTCCGCGCGTCATCGATTCCATCACATTGCCGCTGAATGCGGACAACCTCAGGACCGTTCGGTCCAGCACTGCCAGCAGCGCGCTGCGCCGCACGGGGTTGGGCGGCATCGGCTCTTCGAATTTCTGCGCCAGCCGGTTCAGAACCAGCCATGTGTCCGTCGAGATGCGGTCGCGCAGTAGCCAGCCGATGCGTTGCATCCGGTTCACCGTGAACATGACGCCGCCCCTGCGATCCGCGTCTGTGATCAACGCGTCCAGTTCACGTCCCAGCAAATCGAGATCGGACTCGTAGTCCTGATAGGGGAGTTGACCGGAGGCTCGCAGCACCTCGCAAATCACATCGACATCACCGCTACGGCGGGATTGGCGCGAAACGCGTACCAGCGCGGATCGTGCCAGGCGCACCGTGGAATCGAGCCGCTCGGCATAGCGCCCCAGCCAGAACAGGTTATCCGCGACACGGCTCGGAAGATCGAAGGTCCCCCGGTTGACGTCCACGACATGCGCGCGCCCTCCCATCGCCTGCGCGGATGGGATCGGGCCTTCGCTGAGAACCCAGGTGTCTTTGCTGCCGCCACCGCTCTGCACCGAGACCACCAGCGTGTCCTTGGATGCGGAAAACCGGGTGAGCCCGCCCGGCATCACGGCATAACCACCCTTGGATGCCACCGCGTGTACGCGCAGAACGTAGTGCCTGGGTAGCAGCCCTTCGCCGCTCTCGCCCCATACCGGCGCTGTCGCGAGCGCTACCTGCTCCTGCGCGACAAAATCCTGCGGGCGCCTGCGGATTCGTTCCAGCAGCGTGGCGCGTGCCTGTTCGGAGAGCTTGTCGATGAAGACCGGGGGCTGCCGCTGCGCCTGCAACGCCGGTTTCACCACCAGCCCGTTCGGATGGTCCTCCACATAACGGCGCGGCGTGTCTTGCCCGCACCACCACGTTGCCACCGACGGCATCCGGAGTTCTTCCCCGAGCAGGTGCCGGCACAGTCCGGGAAGGAATGCGAGCAGGCTCGGGCTCTCCACCAACCCGCTGCCCAGCATGTTCGCCACTGCGACATTCTGTTCGCGTACCGCCTGCACCAACCCCGGAACGCCGAGCAGGGAATCCGGACGCAGCTCCAGCGGATCGCAGAAACCGTCGTCCTGCCGCCGGAAGATCACATCCACGGGCAGCAAGCCGCCGAGCGTCTTCAGATACACGCGGCGGTCGCGTACCATCAGGTCGCCGCCTTCCACCAGCGATATTCCGAGTTGCCGTGCAAGGTATGCGTGCTCGAAGTACGTCTCGTTGTACGGACCCGGCGTCAGCAGAACGATTCGGGGGTTGTCCTTGTGGCCCTGGGCGATGTCGACCAGCGTGGTCAGTAGCCTTTGCGTGAAGTCGACCAGCGGGCGAACGTGCGACGATCGCAGCAGGTCAGGCATCGTCCGCGTGCTCACCATCCGGTTCTCGAGCGTGTAGCCCATGCCGGACGGCGCCTGGGTTCGATCCGCCAGCACCCACCATTGCCCATCCGGCGATCGCGCGACATCGGCGGCGTAGGAGTGCAGAAACACGCCGCCTGGCGCCGCGATATTGTGGCAGGGTCGCAGAAACGACGGATGCGCCAGAACGAGTTCCGCCGGCAACAGCCGGTCGTATAGCAGCCGTTGTTTGCCATACAAATCGGCCAGAATCGCATTGAGCAGCGTTGCTCGCTGAAGGATGCCCGCCTCGATCCGGCTCCATTCCTCGGGAGCGATCACCAGGGGGATGGGATCCAGCGGCCAGAGACGGTCGATGCTGCGGGCGTCACCGTAAACGTTGTAGGTGACGCCGTTTTGCTCGATAACCCGCCGGCCTTCCTCCCATCGGTTCGCCACGCCTTGGCTGTTCAACCGGTCCAGGAAGTCAACCACTCCCGACCAGTGCTGCCGCGGCAAGCCCAGCTCGCCGATCATCTCGTCGTAATGATTCGGCAAGGGAGCGTACCGGCTCAGCAGCGGAAGGTCGGGAGCAGTCATCAAGTCACCGGGCACACCAATCACGCTTGGGCGCAGGCACTCGCAAGCGCCGGAAAAACTCCATTGTACGAAAGCTGGGCGGACCATCGAATGTCTTTCCGAATGGCAGTTTCCCAATCACGTATTACAAATCGTCATTCATAGGCAAGTTGGCCCACCCTGTGCAGAACGAAGCCAATTTGGCGCTTTGCAGAACGAACCCAAACAGAAGTACATCTCTCTGAGAACGTGCGCATTTTGCGCGATCTAATGAGTGCCGGGTTCAGAGTTCCTGGAGCTGAACCCCCTGTCACATCAGGAAACAAATCCCCACCAGATACGTCCCACCTTGTGACGCAGTTGGGTACGAGTGTATTCCGACAACCATGAGCAGTTCAGCCCTTAACAGCGCCGCTGTCTTGGCGTTCAAGAAACCCGACGTGCTGGCCAGGAGCAAGATCCTGTTGGTGGACGATCGCCGCACGAACCTCTCCGCGCTGGAATCGGATCTCGAGGTTCTGGGTCAGGATCTGGTCACGGCGAGTTCGGGTCTCGAAGCGCTTCGAATGGTTGAACAGCACGAGTTCGCGGTGGTTCTTCTCGACGTCAGAATGCCGGGCCTGGATGGCTTCGAGACCGCCAGCCGGATTCGTCAGAGGGAACGCGGCCGCTCGACCCCGATCGTCTTCCTGGCGACACGCAAAGACGAAGAGCGACTGTTCCGCGGCGATTACACCGGGCCCGTGGATGTTCTTTACAAGCCGCTGCATCCCGCCGTACTGCGATCGAAGGTCGCCATGTATGTCGATCTGAGCATCAAAACCAACCTGCTGCGGAGCCAGACCGATGTTCTGATCGCGCGCAATCGCGAACTCGAGCAACTGGTCGAGCAGCGAACGCGCGCCGAGGCGCAGGTGCTCGCCTTGAACGCCGAACTCGAGAAACGAGTTCACGACCGCACTCTGGAACTTACGCAATCGAATGAAGAACTCCGCCAGTTCGCCTATGCCGCATCGCACGATCTCAAAGAGCCGATGCGCACCATAGCGAGTTACTCTCAACTACTGTCGCAACGGTATGGGAGCGTCCTTGATGAAGAAGGCGGGGAGTTCCTCAGCTTCATGGTGGAAGGCGTGCGGCGGATGGACATGCTTTTGAGCGATCTGCTGTCCTACTCGCAGCACCTCGGCACAAAACCCCCGGTCTTTCAGAACGTGAGCGCGGAAGCCGTCCTGATCGCGGTGTTGATGAACCTGCAGGCGTCGATCAAGGAAGCCGGTGCGTCTGTCACACACGATCCGTTACCCTCCGAAGTCGTCTCGGACTTCGCCCAACTCAGCCAGGTGTTTCAAAACCTGGTGAGCAACGCTTTGAAGTATCGCCGCGAAGAGGCGCCCGCGGTGCATGTCTGGGCGGAGGAAGGCGAGGAGGATTGGGCCTTCCACGTTCGGGACAACGGGTTAGGAATCGATCCGGCTTTCAGCGGCCAGATTTTCCGGCCCTTCAAACGCCTGCACGGCCGCGAATTCCCCGGAACGGGTATGGGGCTCGCCATTTCCAAGAAAATCGTCGAGCGGCACGGCGGTAGAATCTGGGTCGATTCTGAAGTTGGCCGCGGCTCGACTTTCTCTTTCAGCATCCCGAAGTAGCAGCGTTTTGCGATTTTAGCGTTCATGGAAATCGATGGATATGCTCGTCTTCCGCGCCGGATTCGCTCAGCGGGATCCTGCTGGTTGGCGAATCTTTGATGAACCCTGCTTCATCTGCTAACCTTGGACCGTTTGATGCAAGCTGCCTGTCTACGCCAGACGCAACTGCCGCACACCACTCGGCTTTTTGAAGATTTCACCTATCATTTCGATCGCGTGGCACGCTTTTACGGGCATCACCCGCACGACGGCGCCGGTATCCGGCAGGCCGCCGCGGAATTGCAATACCCGGACGAGCGTCGCGCAGCGCTGGTAGAGGCTCTGCGGCATCAGAATGACGATTCGCCCTCATTGAGGGAACTCGCCAAGCCGGGTACGGTGGCGGTGGTTACGGGGCAGCAGGTCGGTTTGTTTTCGGGTCCGGCCTACACCATCTACAAGGCTTTGACGGCTGTTCGCCTGGCCCGGCGGCTCACGGAAGAAGGGATCCGAGCGGTGCCGGTGTTCTGGCTCGCGACCGAGGATCACGATGTCGCGGAGGTCGATCACGCCTGGGCCTTCGGGGCCGATCACCAACCCGTAGCGCTGCGGGCTGTGGCGGAGGCCGGAGCGGCACAACAGCCGGTCGGCGGCATTCCGCTGCGCGATATCCCGCTGGACGAACTCCGCAAACTGCTCGGTACGCTGCCCTTCGGCGAGGAGGTTGTGGCACAGGTGGAACGTGCTTATGTGCCAGGCCGGCCGATGGGTGAATCGTTTCGCGATCTCGTCCGTTCGCTTCTGGCGAAGTTCGATCTCCTCTATGTCGATCCGTTGAACGAGCACGTTCGACGTCTCGGCGCGCCACTGATGCGGGAGTCCGTACGCTCCGCCGCGGAACTGAAAACGCGGCTGCTCGAGCGTGATGCGGAGCTGCGATCCGCAGGCTATCATTCCCAGGTTCACCTGGAGCCGCAGACGTCGCTGTTTTTCCTGCTCGATGGGGCACGGCGCATCACTCTGAAGTCGCAGAACGGGCACTACGCGGCCAAAGACGCCCGATACTCCGCGAGCGACCTCGAGGATCGCGCCGACCACCTTTCGCCGAACGCTCTGTTGCGACCGGTGATGCAAGATTACATGCTGCCCACGGTCGCTTACGTGGGTGGACCGGCCGAGCTCGCCTACTTCGCTCAAGCGCAGGCCATCTACAGCCGGTTGCTCGGCCGGATGCCTGTGGTGCTGCATCGGGCCGCATTCACCCTGCTCGATTATCGGGCCGACAAGTTACTGAATCGCTACAACATCGACTGGCCGACCATCTTCGAGGGCGAGGATGGCATACGCGAGCACATCGCTGTTCGGCTGGTGCCGCGTTCGATTCGCGAGACCACCGAACAAGCTCACTCCAGCATTGAGCAGGCGCTCGACAAATTCGGCAAGTCGCTGACCGAGTTCGATCCGACTCTTGCGGCGGCCCTCGAGAAGAGCCGGCGCAAGATCCTGTACCAGGTCTCTAAAATCGAACGAAAGACTGCCCGTGAAGCGCTGCGGCGGGACGAGCGCGCACAGCAGAACGCCCGCTATCTCTCTGGCCTGATCTATCCCAAGAAACACCTGCAAGAGCGCCTGTACACGATTCTGCCGTTTCTCGCCAAGCACGGTCTCAATCTGATTGACGACATTTACGAGCACGTGCGCCTCGACTGCCCCGATCACCAGGTTCTAGTGCTTTAATGGTGATTCTGGCGGTTTCATGAAGATCAATAAAGTGAAGCAGGCCCTAGCCGAAGGCCGGGTGCAGCTTGGCACCGGATTTGCACAGTTGCGGTCGCCCGAAGTGGCGCGAATCCTTGCGGCGGCGGGATTCGATTGGGCATTCATCGATACCGAGCACGGTGTCTTCGACATCGAGACTGTGTCTGAACTTTGCCGCGCTGGCGCGGACACCGGGCTCACGCCCATCGTGCGAGTGGCAAGTATGGAGTACGACCTGGTGGCTCGCGCGCTGGATTGCGGAGCGCAGGGCGTGATCTTCCCGCGCGTGGAATCGGTGGAGCTTCTCACTCAGGCGGTAAGTTGGACGAAGTACCCGCCTGTCGGAATCCGCGGATTCGGATTGACCCCCACACACGTCAACTACGAACGCGCGACCATCGCCCAGATTCTCGAACACATGAATCGCGAAACGCTGGTCATCCTGCAGATCGAGACGCAGCGCGCGGTCGACATGTGCGACGAACTGCTGAGCGTCAAGGGTCTCGACGCCGTGATGGTGGGGCCTGTGGATCTGTCGATCTCTCTCGGGGTCGCCGGCGATTTTCAGCACCCCAAGATGGTGGAAGCCATGGATAAGATTCGCGACGCCTGCCTGCGGCATGGAGTCGTGCCGGGCACCCAGACGCGCACGCTGAGTCTCGCGAAGTTCTGGCGGGAGCGCGGCATGCTCTTTCTCGGATGTGCGAGCGAGACCGGAATGCTGTTCGAAAAGGCGTCCGAGATCGCGACCGCGCTGCGCGCACCGGCAGTTGCCTCCGCCTGAGGCGCAACCGAAGAATTGCAGTCGGGCCGCCGATCGGTTCCTGTTACGGTTCCGCAACGGTCAATTCGACCCAGCGATGGTATCGCTGAAGCAGTTTGAAGGTTTCGGCGGTGGTGGTCGGTTCATCCTGCCAGTCGGTGCTGTGGTCGCGGGCGAGGCGTTTCAGATGAACCATTTCGTGAGCAATCGTAACCAACTGGTCGGCGCGAGCTTCATCGGGAGGCAGGTCCGATTCGCGCGGATCCAACACTTTGATCACTGCAGTCCGGCGGCGCAGGTCGGTGTCGATGCGGCCGACGGTGCCGTCGGACAGTACGTCACGATGAACCACCTCAACCGTAATGTGCCAATCCTGCAATCTGAAAACCCGCTGCCAGAACTGCAACGATGCTTCCACGCCGTCGAATGGGGCGTGCAGCGACATCAGCACCAAAAAGACCCGAAACATGGCTGGATGAACAAAGTGTAGCGCGCCGGCGGCTATTCTCAAGTAAATCGGACAATATAGCCTGAAATTGTTGGGCAATTTCTAACCGAGGTACTTTCGTCAGCCGAACGAACCGGCGGGGCTTGAGAAGCGGGAGACCCGTGGACGTGAGGTCGTGCCCTCGCCGTCGGGCGAGCAGGGTCGCTTCGTTGTAAAACACATCGCCGCCGGATTGTCCCACCGCCAGCGGGTGTACGATGGGGGAACCTGTACGCATTCCAGAGAATTAGAGGGACGAATGAATCCGACGATGATGGAATATCCGAACCTGGGTGTTCCGCAAGATGAACCATTTAAGGACAAGCGGCTCATCAAAAAAGAGAGTTTGTATCAAGTCGTATCGTATATTGGCACCGGTAACGACGAAGTCGGCACCGCTTACGGGTTGTACGACTTCGTTGTGCTTCCGTCGCATGCCGACGCGTGTTTCCTGCGCCGCGAACGATTCGATCGCGACGGCATGCGCAGACAAAAGGGCAAAGAATACAAGTTTGTGAATCGAGGCCACTCGTCGATCGCGCAATTGCAGCCAGTTCTGATGGCCGGCACCATGGCGTTCGGGGGTGGGGCGACCACGAATAAGATGGGTGAAAAAGGCCAGCTCGTGTGGTGGGAGAACAAGTCGGGACACTATTTCAAGCGTGGTCTTCGTTCCTCGCCAGAGATGAAATACCCGCTTTCCGGGCAAGCACTTGTGGCGCACGTCGCGTTTCAGACCCAGCACCTGAAGTGCGCCGATGGAACGCCGCTATTGCCGATGGATAAGTTCCGGGAGTGGGACGGGGATCTCTGAGTAATGCGCTGCTGAAATGAAATGGGCGGGATCGGGAGAGGTCCCGCAGTATCCTGTCAGGCTCACTTCGCCGGTCATCGCCGTCTCGGAACGGGCGGGGTACGGGTGGTGTAGGCAGGCGTCGATCTCTCCCAAGCAGACATGGCGGGATTTCGTTGAACGTTCTCGGAAGCGCTATCTCGAACATTGATACCAAGGCAGGTTTACGCAGGCATCAATCAATGCAGTGTTTTTAGTTCCAGACATCAGAAAAAATTTCCGACCGGGGCTTCGCCCCGGTGAAAAGGAAAAAGGAAAAAGAATCAAGGGAAAGGAACTTCCCGGGCGACGCGAAACCCGACGTCGTAGTCCCTGTAGACGGGCTCGTACCAGAGACGCACCGCGGCCCGCAGATCCCCCGCACTGTCGTCCCACGCGCCGCCCCGCAACACCCGCAGCGTGCCGCCTTTCGGTCCTGTCGGGTTCGTCAGCTTTTCTCCGGAATACTCGCCATACCAATCGGACAACCACTCCCACACGTTGCCCGCCATGTCGTGAAGCCCCCAGTCATTTTGTGGTGGAAACCGCGTTACCGGCGTCGTACCGGCGTGCGACGATCCGTAGTTTGCCCGTTCTGGACCGATCTCATCTCCCCACGGATAGACCAGACCTTCCTTGCCGCCGCGGGCCGCATATTCCCATTCGGCTTCCGTCGGCAGCCGTCCGCCGGCCCACGCGCTGAACGCTGAGGCGTCGTCCCAGTCGACACGCACGATTGGATGGTCATCCTTTTCCCATCCAGGATTGAAGTCGGGAGGCGTGGGCATTGTCCGGCCAGTTGCCCGGATGAAACGTTTATACGCCGCTACCGTCACCGGCGTCTTCCCCAGCCAGAATCCTTTGGTTATCAGCACCGAGTGCCGCGGATTCTCGTTGGCGAACGCCACGCGATCCCCCGGTACGGCGCCCATGAGAAACTCGCCCGCCGGAATCCAAACGTACTGCAGCCCATCCTGCGGGTTCAGGCTCACTGTTCCGGCTTGCAACTCGGGCGTCTCAACCGGCAGCGGCATGAGCGACGCTGCCCGCGCCCGCAAAGCGCGCAATAACCTCTCATAGCCCTTCGGAAGCCAGTAGTCTACCCAGTGCCACGGACTCAGCCGTTCCGGAACTGCGCAGTCTTCCAAGCGAAGAGGTATCAGAAAGATCGTACCTTCCGGCTTCTCGTCCGCGACATCGAGTGCGAACTTAATCTCCTTCTGAACGTACCCTTCTTTACCGACGGACCGCGGAGAGAGGCAGACCAGCACGACATCGGCGGATCGCACGGCGCGCGGAATCTCGTCCTGCCATCTCTGCCCGGGCAACAAATCCTCTTCGTCGAGCCACGGCTGAAATTCGTCGTTGAGCAGCCGCTGGTACAGGCCTCGCACGGCGGGCTTGTCGCCCGACGCATGGCACAGGAACACTCGCAGTCTTCGCGGCGCCGCTATCGTGACATTCGACATACGCGGTAGCACTATTGTATTCGGCGGCCGGGCCGGTTTGATGGCGCGAGTCTCACGGCATCGCGAGAGCGATTGTTACTCGGCAGGATCGGATTCGTCTTCGTGACGGTCCCCTTAACGAGGACAGCATCATCCCTCAGCGCCGCACGCCGAGCACGGTCGGCGCCCCAGCGGATGCGAAATCCCCACACTTAAAACTGGCGCTCCGGGCGGATGGTTTGGCCTTCGGCACGTGGGGGCGAGGGGTTTGTGATTGGCGGTCGAAACGAAATGGGCGGGACCGGGAGGTCCCGCCCGTACATCACGCGACTTTGCGGGCGACCGTCAGCCGGGGGGATAGCTGCGGGATGATGGCCGACAGCACGTCCTCCACCCGTTCGGCGAAAATGAACTCCATTTCACCGCGTACGGTCTCCGGCAGATCGCGGAGGTCCTTCTGGTTCGCGCGGGGAAGGATCACTCGCTGAATGCCCGCGCGGCGGGCCGCCAGCACTTTCTCCTTCACACCGCCGATCGGCAGAACGAGTCCGGTCAGGGTCACTTCGCCGGTCATCGCCGTATCGGAGCGAGCGGGGGTGCGGGTATACGCCGAGGTCAACGCCGTCACCATGGTGACGCCTGCGGACGGGCCGTCTTTCGGAATCGCACCCGCCGGGACGTGGACGTGAAGGCCCGTATCCTTGAATTGCTGCGGATCGATTCCGAGCAGGTCGGCATGCGACCACACCCAACTCTGCGCCGCCTTAGCCGACTCCTGCATCACCTCGCCGAGTTGTCCGGTTAAGGTCATGCCCTTGCCGTCGGGCAGCAGAGTGGCTTCGATGTAGAGCACGTCGCCGCCGGCTTCGGTCCAGGCCAGTCCGGTCGCGACGCCGGCGCCCATATCCTTGCGCGCCAGCTCCAGGTGGAACGGCTCGGGTCCGAGCATCTCGACGACGTCGTCGGGACTCAGCACGGTGTTGCCGTCGTGGCGTTCGGCGAATCGCAGCGCTACCTTTCGCGCCACGCGGCCGATGGCCTGTTCGAGACGGCGGAGGCCGGCTTCCCGGGTGTAGCCCGAGATGAGCTTCTTCAGAGCTTCGTCGGTCAGTCTCGAATTGTTCCGGTTGGTCAGGCCGGTCTGTTTCAATTGCCGCGGGATGAGGTAGCGCCGCGCAATGTGCACCTTCTCCTCTTCGCTGTAGCCCGACAGCCGGAGGATCTCCATTCGATCGAGCAGCGGCCGCGGAATCGTATCGAGGGTGTTCGCCGTGGTGACGAACAGCACTTTCGACAGATCGAACGGCAGGTCGAGGTAGTTATCGCGGAAGGTCTTGTTCTGCTCGGGATCGAGGACTTCGAGCAGGGCGGCCGCGGGATCGCCGCGGAAGTCGCGCCCGAGCTTGTCCACTTCGTCGAGCATCAGGACGGGGTTGTTCGCACCGGCGCGCCGCATGGCCTGAATCAAGCGGCCGGGCATGGCGCCGATGTAGGTGCGACGGTGGCCGCGGAGTTCGGCTTCATCGTGCATGCCGCCGAGGCTCATACGCTCGAACTTGCGGCCGAGGGCCCGGGCGATGGACTGGCCGAGCGAGGTTTTGCCCACGCCGGGAGGTCCGACGAAGCACAGGATCGGGGCCTTCGCTTCAGGGTTCAGTTTGAGCACGCCCAAGTGTTCGAGGATTCGTTCCTTGACTTCCTTGAGGTTGTAGTGATCCTCGTCGAGCACCTGGCGCGCCCGTGCGATGTCGAGACTGTCGTCGGTGCGCTTGTTCCAAGGCAGTTCGAGCAACAGTTCGAGATAGGTTCGGATGACGCCGTGTTCGGGCTGCATGGCGGGCATGCGCTCGAGGCGCTGCAACTCGCGATTGGCTTCCTTGCGAACCTCTTCGGGGAGGTCGGCCTTTTCGAGCTGTTCGCGAAGCAGGTCGGTTTCCGCCTGTTCGGGGTTCTTTTCGCCAAGTTCCTGCTGGATGGCGCGCATCTGCTGGCGCAGCAGGTAGTCGCGCTGCTCCTTACTCATTTCGGTGCGAGCGTCGGAAGCGATCTTGTTCCGCAGTTCGAGCACCTGCAACTCATGCGAGAGATAGGAGTGCATGAGGCGGAGAGCTTCGATGCGGCTCGGAGCTTCGAGCAGCGTCTGTTCCTTTTCGAGGTCGAGGCTGAACATCGAAGCCAGCATGTAGACGAGGCGCATCGGATCTTCGGTGAGGCCGAGCAGTTTGCCCAACTCCGCCGGATTCTGTGGCGCCTGCGCGCCCTGCGTGAGACTCACGGCACGGGAGCCCAACTCGAGCAGAGCGCGGGTCAGCGCCTCGACTTCGGCGCCGCCTTCGGCAGGCACCGGCAGCGGCCCGACCCGGGCACGAAGGAAGGGCTCGGTTTCGTCCAGTTTGAGGATGACTACCCGCTCGATGCCGAGCACCAGCACCTCAACCATATCTTCACTGGGGCGGGACATCTTGCGAATGACCGCCTTCGTGCCGATGGTGTAGAGGTTGTCGGCTCCCGGAGTTTCCACCGAGGAATCGCGCTGGGCAACGATGACGATTTCCTTGCCCTCGGTTGACAGCGCAGCCTCGACCGCAGCGAGCGACGCCGGCCTACCCACCGAGAGGGGCATCAAGAGATTCGGAAACAGGACCGAATTCTTCAATGGCACCAGGGGCAGTACTTGGATGTTTTCTTGATCCGGCATTTACGTTCATCCTTTCGGGGCGGGGTCCACCCGCACCAGCAGCAGTCCATCTCTTGCTTCCAGGCTGTATTCGGCGTTCGACAGGTCGCCGGGCAACTCGACCGTCCGTTCAAAGCGGTTGTATGAGATTTCCATCGAGTGGTAGCTATAGCCTTCCTCCACCACCCAATCCCGCCGAATTCCGGTGACGGTGACCCGCGAGCCGCCGATGCGGACCCGTACATCCTCGGGCCGGACGCCGGCCAAGTCGAATTTGAGGAGCCACCCGCAACCTTTGCGGTACACGTCCACAGGTGGCCTCCAGGTATTCGGTGTTTCCAGCCGACGTTCCGGCGCGAGATAGATGGACCAGATCTTCACGAGTTCCCTTCAGAGATTGGAGAAGCCGACCCAAGATGAGTCGGCTTCACTCATGTTCATTTATTGGATTCAGCTAAAGGTCGATGCGATTCACGAAGTGGAGGAGGCATCGTTTTCGTTAGCGATACCTCCCTGAGACGACAAGCCGACAGGCCGGCGACCGACCCTATTTCGGCTCGATGGCGACGAAGTTCCGCACGCCACCTCGATTCACGAGGAGGAGAACCGTTCCCTTGGCCTCGCTCACGAGTTTGTTGAAATCGGAGGAGTTCTTCACCGGTTGACGGTTTACCTGTTCGACGACGTCGCCTCGTTGGAGGCCGGCCTCGGCGGCAGCGCTAGCCTGGTCCACATCCGTGACCACCACACCTGTGGTACTGGCCGGGAGCTGCAACTGCCGGGCGATGTCGGGGTTCAGGTTTTCGACATCGACGCCCTCGAGGCCGCCCTGACTATTTCCCTGTTCGCCGTTCCGCTGGTGGGTGCTACGTGCCGTGAGGTCGGCGGGGCGTTCGGCGAGCGTGACATTAACGTCGGTCGGGTTGCCGTTGCGGATGACGTGCATTTTGATCGTGGTTCCGGGCGCCATCGAAGCGATGGAGTTACGGAGCCCCTGGGTGTCGATGACTTCGTTTCCGTTGACCTGGGTAACGACATCGCCTTCCTTCAAGCCAGCCTTTGCGGCCGGGGTGTCAGGATCGATCTTGGTGATGACGACGCCGTTGTTGCTGGACAGTTTGAAGGCCTTGGCCAGGTTCGGGTCGACATCCTGCAAATAAGCGCCGATGTAGCCGCGGGTGACCTTGCCGGACCGGATCAACTGATCCATGACGTTCTTCGCCATGGTGACCGGGATTGCAAAGCCGATTCCGTTGTTTCCGCCGGAGCCTGACAGGATGGCGGTATTGATACCGACCAGTTCGCCGCGCGTGTTGATCAAGGCTCCACCCGAGTTGCCGGGGTTAATGGCAGCGTCGGTCTGGATGAAGTCCTCATAGTTTTCGATGGTGCCGCCCAGGTTGCGGCCGGTGGCGCTGACGATTCCCATCGTGACGGTTTGGCCGACGCCGAAGGGGTTACCGATGGCGAGGCAGACATCGCCCACCTCGGGCTTCACGCCGCTCAACGGAAGAACCGAGAGCTTGCTGGCGTCGATCTTGATAACGGCGATATCCGTTTGGGGATCGGTGCCGACGGTCTTTGCGGTCAACTCACGCCGGTCGTTCAGGATCACCTTAACAGTGGTTGCGCCTTCGACGACGTGGTTGTTGGTCAGGATATAACCATCGGGGCTGACGATCACGCCGGAACCGAGTGCCGACTCGCGCCGGTCGCGCGGGACCGCGTTAAACGGCATCTGGTCGCCGAAGAACTGACGGAAAAACGGGTCGTTAAACAAGGGGTTCTGCTGCTGTTGTCCCCGGCCGCGACGCATTCCGCTTTCCTGATCGCTGGCCTTGATCACCTTCGTGGATGAAATGTTCACCACCGCGGGGGTTGCGTTCTTAACGATACCCTTGAAGCTGATCATGGGCCCCATCTCGCTTGTGGCGGCTTGGGCCGAAGACACAAAAATCGGAACGTTGTTCTTCCCTACGAATGTCGAGGCGATCAAACCGCCGCCGACTAATGCAACTACTAATGCGAGTACCGCCGCCCAGCGGCGAATCTCGAGCTTTCCTCTCATCTCTTTCTTTTAACCTCCAGAGTCTCGTTAAATCCGACGAAGCCCGCGGGCTTCGAGTTTCCGGAACCCCAGCGGAACTCCGGATGGGAACGGCACGTCAAACACTTACCGGCTCCGGCGTGCGGTCCCGCGATTCGAATTTCAGGGCGCCGTCCGCGGCGCCCACCAGGATCAGTTTTCCATCCCGCACGTCACCCGACAGAATTCTGCGAGCCAGCGGAGTTTCCACTTCACGCTGGATGGCTCGTTTCAAGGGCCGGGCGCCATAGGTCGGGTCGAAGCCCACCTGCACCAGGTGTGTTTTGGCCTCGTCGGTGAGCTGGATTTCAATGCGGCGTTCCGCCAGTCGCGACCGCAGGCCCGCAAGCTGGATCTCGACGATCTGCTTCAGGTGCTCGGTATCGAGAGCGTGGAACACGATGATTTCGTCAACGCGGTTCAGGAATTCGGGACGGAAACTCCGCCTTAGTTCCTCGAGGACGGCGTCCTTCATGCGGGTGTAATCGTAGCCTTCGAAGGCACCGCGGTATTCAAGGATGCGATGGCTTCCGATGTTCGAAGTCATGATCACGATGGTGTTCTTGAAATCCACGGTACGGCCCTGACCATCGGTCAAGCGGCCGTCGTCCAGCAACTGTAAAAGTACGTTGAAGACGTCGTGGTGAGCCTTTTCGATTTCGTCGAACAGGATCACTGAATATGGACGGCGACGGACCGCTTCGGTGAGTTGCCCACCCTCTTCATAGCCCACGTATCCGGGAGGGGCGCCGATCAGGCGGGCGACCGTATGTTTCTCCTGATACTCGGACATGTCGATGCGGATCATGGCCCGTTCGTCGTCGAACAGGAACTCGGCCAAAGCACGCGCCAACTCGGTTTTGCCGACACCGGTAGGACCGAGGAAGATAAAGCTTCCGATCGGCCGCTTCGGGTCTTTCAGGCCGGAACGCGCGCGCATTACACTCTCCGCCACCGCGAGTACCGCTTCGTCCTGGCCGATGACCCGTTTGTGGAGCTCATCCTCCAGGTGAAGGAGTTTCTTCATTTCTCCTTCGAGCAGTTTGGATACCGGAATGCCGGTCCAACGGCTGACGACCTCGGCGATGTCCTCCTCGTCCACCTCTTCCTTGAGCAGCCGCGACTGTTCCTGCTTCTGGGACAGGCGGTTCTGCTCGTTTTGGAGATCGCGTTCGAGTGCCGCCATGCGGCCATATTTCAGTTCGGCAGCGCGATTCAGGTCGTAGCCGCGTTCGGCGCGTTCGATTTCGACCTTTACCTGCTCGATCTGCTCGCGGATCGTGCGTAACTTTTGCACGCCTTCTTTTTCGGCTTGCCACTGCGCCTGTAACGCATCCGATTCACCTTTCAGGTCGGCGATCTCTTTCTCGATTTTCCCGAGACGGTCCTTGGATGCGGTATCGGTTTCCTTCTTCAGCGCCTCGCGTTCGATTTCGAGTTGCATGGTCCGGCGAAGCCGTTCGTCGAGTTCGGCGGGCATGCTGTCGATCTCGGTGCGGAGTTTGGCCGCGGCTTCATCGACCAGGTCGATGGCTTTGTCTGGTAAAAAACGGTCGGAGATGTAGCGCTGTGACAGAACCGCGGCAGCAACAATGGCCGAGTCCTTGATGCGGACGCCGTGGTGCACTTCATAGCGCTCGCGCAGGCCGCGAAGGATCGAAATGGTGTCCTCGACTGTCGGTTGACCGACGAGCACGGTTTGGAAGCGGCGCTCGAGCGCGGCATCCTTTTCGATGTGTTTACGGTATTCGTCGAGCGTGGTTGCACCGATGCAGTGGAGCTCGCCGCGGGCGAGCATGGGCTTCAGCAGATTGCCGGCATCCATGGCGCCTTCGGCTTTACCGGCCCCCACGACGGTATGCAGTTCGTCGATGAACAGGATAATTTGTCCTTCGGAGCTTTGGACTTCTTTCAGGACGGCCTTGAGGCGCTCTTCGAATTCGCCGCGGAACTTGGCGCCGGCGATCAGCGCGCCCATGTCGAGGGAAACGACCCGTTTTTGTTTAAGGCCTTCGGGAACATCGCCCCGCACGATGCGCTGGGCGAGACCTTCGACGATAGCGGTTTTGCCGACGCCCGGCTCGCCGATCAGCACGGGGTTGTTCTTGGTGCGGCGCGACAGCACCTGGATGACGCGGCGGATTTCCTCGTCGCGTCCGATCACCGGGTCGAGTTTACCCTGCGCGGCCAGTTTCGTGAGATCGCGCCCGTATTTTTCGAGCGCCTCGTAGGTGGTTTCGGGATTGGCAGACGTGACGCGCTGGTTGCCGCGGACCTCCTGGAGGGCATGCATCAAGCGGTCGCGGGTGACACCGAATTCCTTGAGGATCCGTCCGGCGGCGCCGGTATCGGAGGTTAAGGCGAGCAGCAAATGCTCGACGGAGGTGTACTCGTCTTTCAGCCGTTTGGCCTCGTCCTCGGCATCGGTGAATAGCTTGGAGAAGCGGGTGGTGACGTAAATCTGGTCGGGTCCCACGGCCGGTCCGGAGACCTTAGGAAGCCGGTCGATTTCAGCTTCGATGCGGCGTCGGAGGGCCTCGACGTTGACGTCGGCTTTGTTGAGGATAGACGGGGCGAGGCCACCTTCCTGCTCGAGCAGGGCGGCGAGGAGATGTTCGAGATCGACCTGCTGATTCCCGGCGCGAATGGCGCGGGACTGGGCAGCCCGAATGGCGTCCTGAACCTTTTCCGTCATCCTATTGAAATCCATAGCGAAACCTCTACATCTGAGATGCTACCACATTAGCGAAAGATGCTGCAATAATTTTAGTCTCTGATTAGCAGATTTTGATTCTGCCCGTCAGTTTTCTCCTACCATCGCCGATTCATAGACACGTGCGCATAGACTTTCGGCAATACTGGTCATATGTTTCGCAGACAGGAACGGTTCATCCTCTTCACTTTCTGCTTTGCGATGAGTGCGGCGTTTGCCGGAAAATTGATTCCCGCGGGGCCAGCAGACGAGCTGGTTCCCAATCAGTACCTCATCAAATTCAAGCCCGGTGCGAAAGGGCAAGCGATTCTCGGGTCAGCGCTGCCGGGGGCGCAGTTTGTTCCCCTGGCGACGCCGGATGTGGCGCGCGTGGTGGCGGCCGGCGGGATTACGACTGCGATGTTGGAGCAGTTGGCCCAGAATTCGCAGGTGGAATATATCGAACCGAACCGGCGGCGGCACGCGCTGGTATCGGCTCCGGACGATAGTTCGTACGGAAGCCAGTGGGCACTGGCGGTTATTGAAGCCTACCAGGCGTGGCAACTGTTGCCGAACCGGTATTTGACGTCAACGACGGCGGCAGCCAATCGAATCAAGATTGCGGTGTTGGATACGGGAGTGGACTGCACGCATCCGGATTTCAAGAATGCGGGCGGCAGTTCGGTGTACTCGTCCGAGGGAGGGCAGCTATCGGCAACACTCGGGCAGGCGTTCATGGCGACGAAGGTTTCCCCGGCAGCGTGTGCCTGGCAGGACGATCACGGGCACGGAACGCACGTGGCCGGAACGATTGCGGCGGCCACGAACAACGGCACCGGTGTTAGCGCGGCGGGGTATCCGCTGGAAGTGGTCGCGTTCAAGGTGCTGGACAGCTCGGGAAGCGGCGACGATGCGACGATCTCGGCGGCGATACGGGCAGCGGCGGACTCCGGGGTGCGCGTGATCTCGATGAGCCTGGGCGGTGCGGGTTATTCGCAGACGCTTCAGGATGCCATCAACTATGCCTGGAGCAAGGACGCGCTGGTCGTGGCGGCGGCGGGCAATTCGTCGTCGAGCGAGTTGTTCCTGCCGGCGGCCGCGAATCACGCATTCGGGGTGTCGGCGACCGATAGCTCGAATGCGCGGGCGTATTTTTCGAATTACGGCGATTACGTCGATATCGCGGCGCCGGGTGTGAATATCACCTCGACGTGGCCCGATGCGCAATACCGGCAGTTGTCGGGAACGTCGATGGCGACGCCGCACGTTTCGGCGGTAGCGGGGTTGAGCGCCATGGCGACACCGGGTCTGCCGGCGACCGCGATGGCGCAACTGCTGCAACGGACTGCGACATCGACCACGGGCAACGGGAACTGGTCGCCGGAGTACGGTTATGGCATCGTGGACGCCCGGGCGGCGGTCGCGGCGGAGGTGCATCCGGCGACGGCCGGCGCGATCACGGGCCAGGTGGTGGACGCGATTGGCGTGGCTGAATCGAATGCGACCGTATCTGTGAACGGCCAGAACATCATTACGGATTCGAGCGGCCTGTTCCGCTTTAGCGGATTTGCGCCGGGCACGTACACGGTTTCCGCGATGCTGGCCGGAAGGGGATCGGTGGATGCTGGAGTAAATGTCGTCGCGGGCGCGGACACGAACGTAACGCTGCAACTCGGGGCGACGCCGGGGACGTTCCGGGGAACCATTTACGGCAGTTCCGGTCCAGCGCAGGGAGCGGTGGTACAGGCGCTGCAGGGAGGCCTGATCCGGGGGGAGGCGATCGCCGATGCTACCGGTGGATTCGCCATTGCGGTGCCGGCGGGGACGTATGACCTGCGTGGCGCGATGGCCGGCTATCACGGCGCGACGGCCGGCAACCGCATCGTGGCGGCGGGCGGCACGACGACGCTCACCCTGACGATGGCGAAGTTAGGCACCCTGGCAGGAGTGCTGCGCGATGCAGGCGGTGCAGTAGCGGCGGGCGCGGACGTGTTGGCGCGGTCAGGAGATATTTCGGCCGGCGCGGTGACGGACGCGAGCGGGCACTACTCGACCGTAGGGCTGCCTGCGGGCACGTACGCAGTCACGTTTACGCCGGCCCAGGGGACCGCGCAGACGATCACGGGAGTGGTGGTTTCAAATGGCGGGCCGACGCTGCTGAATGCGACGCTCGGGGGGGCACCGGTTTCAGTGGCGGTGACGCCGGCGGGTGGTGTGGTTTCGAATTCGCAAACGCTGCAGTGCGCGGCCACTGTCCAAGGCGTGAGCAACCACAGTGTCACCTGGACGCGCACGCCCAGCATCGGCACGATCTCGAGTACAGGGCTCTACACGGCGCCGCCGTACATCTCGTCGCCTCAGACGGTGACGATTACCGCTACGAGCGTGGCCGCGCCGTCCTATTCCGGCTCGGTGACGATCACAGTTGCGAAGATGCTGACAGTGACGGTGCCGACGCAGTTGATGGGAGGAAAATCGTCGGCTTCGGGGAAGGTGACGCTCGAAATGGCGGCTCCGGCGGGGGGTGCGACGGTGATGCTGTCGTCGTCGAACCCAGCGTTGGCGCGCGTGCCGTCCAGCGTGACCGTCCCGGCCGGCGATACGGTTTCGCCGGCGATCACGATCGATACGACGGCGGTGACTGCGGACACGGTGGTGCTGATCAGCGCCAGCTACGGCGGCGTGGTGAAGAGTGCGAACCTTAAGCTGACGACCTACGGACTGAGTTCACTGGTGTTGTCGCCAGCGAGTGCCTGGGCCGGTACGGTGACGACGCAGAATCGCGTGGGGGTGGAGGCGCCGGCAGGACCGGGCGGAGCGGCTGTGACGCTGACGAGTTCGGCGCCCGGCGCGGCGGCGGTTCCCGCAGTGGTGACGGTAGCGCCAGGCTCGACCTCCGCGTTCTTCGATATCACGGCGAAACCGGTTGCCGCCGACACGGTGGTGACGATCACGGCCTCGTTCGGAGGGAACACGAAAACCGCGACGATGACGGTGAAAGCGCTGGGGGTGACGGATGTGACGCTTTCGACGAGTACGATCGTGGGTGGGACCGCGAGTACGGGCAACCGAGTGAAGTTGAGCGGTCCAGCTCCGGAGGGTGGAGCTGTGGTGACGTTGGCGAGTCAGAATTCAAGTATCGCCAGCGTGCCGCAGACGGTCACCATCGCGGCGGGGGCGCTGACGTCTGCGGCCTTCACCATCCAGACCACGGCAGTAGGGGCGCAAAGGAGTGTGACGATCACGGCGGCTTACGCTGGAGCGTCGAAACAGGCGACAATTACAGTGATGCCGGTTACATCGGCGCCTTAAGGGCTGGATGCTGGAAACGCCAAAAACCGCTTGCTCATCCACCCGGCTCAGAAACGCGCCGGAGCAGAAGGAGGCGGCAGGCCGGGAGAGCCTGGCTGCCGCTGCCCTGTTAACGGATGCGGAAATTCGGTATACTCACCAGTTTGAGACGGAGCGTGTATGTCTGAGCCTCGATTAGGCGACGTTATTGACGATCATTGCATTAAGTGCCGCCGGATTACGAACCATTCCATCGTCTCGATCGTGAATAACGAGGCGGCGAAAGTGCGCTGCCGCACCTGCTATCACGATCACGATTACCGCCACGAGCAGGCGCCGCCATCGAAGAAGGATCTGAAGAAAGCCGAAGCATTCAATCAGGTGCTTGCCTCGGTTACGGGTGAGGAGTCCGCAGCCGCCGAGGATCACGCCGAAACCGCGGCGGATCACGCCGACACCGCCACGGAACACGCCGAAATCGCCGAGGATCACGCCGAAACCGCCGCGGATCAGGCCCCGGCCCCGGACGACAAGCCGAGGGCGCGCAAGACCGTCAAGAAGTAGATTTCTGATCGGTCCGGAGATCCTGTTTCAGATCATCGATGACGCCGGACCGGTTGCCTTGAGTAATATCGCGCTCCAGCCTGCGGAGCGCAATGCCGACGACATCCCGATGATGCAATTTGGCGCCGACGGATTCGTCTTCGGCGAGCCGCAACCAGAGATCGTGCAGGCGGTCGACATCCTCGGGCCACAGTCGCGGGGGATGCGGGCCGAGGTTCACGAACATCGAGGGACGATCCGGGCTAATCACTTCGAGCGAGAAGGCGTGGCGCGGTTCGGGCAGTTTCTCCCAGGCCAGTCCGATCTGGCGAGCCAACTCCTCGGAGGCCATGCGCGCGGATACTCCAGTCACAAGGCGCGACGCCTGAAGGTTCGCAGCGGTCTGCACCATCGCGTCGAAGGGATTCACCGCGGGGACCACCAGCAGTTCCACCGTCTTGCCTTCCTTTTCCGCTATCTCCACGACCTGGCTGAAAAGTTTCTGTTCGTAATCGCTGAAGATCTGTTCTTCCGCGAGTTCGTATTCACCGGCCCCGGTTGAGATGGGGCGGACCGTCATCACGACAATGTCGTGCCGCCGCAGGTTCGTTTTTTGGAGCACCCGTATGAGGTGATCCATGTGGTTGTAGTCGCGGACGGCCACGAGCACGCAACCCGACCGGGCGTGCAAACTGGACGAATTCACCTGGGTTTGATGGTCGAGGTTGAACTCCTCGAGCAACTTCTGTTTGCGAGCGCGGCGTTTGTGGATACGGTCGGAGACGGTAAATGTGGCGAACAGGACGAGCGTGAAGAGGACACCGTAGATGGTGGCCACCTCTTTCGTGAACAGGTTCGCGATGGCGACAAAGGCGAGGATCAACGTCGTCACGCCGAGCCCGATGGGAAATTCCGTGCCACCGAGATGGATGTTAAACGGGAATTTGTACTCCTGGTCGTGTCTCTGGAAACGAAGCGCGAGCACTCCGAGCGATTTCAGGAAGAAGCTCCAAACGACACCGAAGGCGTAGGCTTCACCGAGGAGGTAAACATCGCCGCGGCTGGCAATGATGGTGGCCATCTGGAGGATGACCACGGCGTTGATGATGCGGTATGTGGTACCGAACCGGCGATGAGGTTTGCGGAACCACGGCAGCAGGACGCCGTCTTCGGCGACGCGGTTGAGCACGCCGTTTGCGCCGATCATGGATGTGTTGGCGGCGCCGGCGAGGATGAGAACACCGACTGTTACGACGAAGATATGGAACAGTAACTTCAGAAGGTACGGACCGGCGAGATTCATCGCGAGTCCGCCGAGAAGGTTGTCTACGTATTGCTTGCGAAGATCGTCCGGGATGATATAGCCGGCAAATACCGTGATGAGGCCGGTGAAGATAACGGCGTACCAGCACACGATGTTGCTGGTGATCTTGAGATTCTTCAGCTTGGGATAAGCGATCTCGCGATAGACCTGGGCGAGGGTCTCGAACCCGCTCATCGAAAGCAGCGCGTGCCCGAACGCGACCACCATCATGATGGCGGGGATCTGGATGTATATGGTCCCCTTCAGCCACCCCGCCGCTTCGGAGCTGAAGTGAAGGTTGGAGGGAACGGGCGCGAGAGGCGCGGCTTTCGGCCCGTTGATCAACAGCGTGAGAGGACACCAGATGACCAGCGCCACGACCATGACGGTGGTGATCTGCATGATTCGCAGCGCCTTGCCGCTCGACTCGTGAATGCCCTTAACGTTGTTCCACCAGAAGTACAGAGTAATCAAAATTCCGAATACAGCAGCAAAGTAATTTGGATTGACGCTGAAGTTCTGGTGAGTAAGTTCACTTAGTTCATTAAGTAGCCGTCCGAAATACTGTCCCGCGCTAACGACGCTGATAGGGCCGGTGAGGATGTAATCGAAAACCAGGGCGGAAACGGAGAGCCGCGCCATGAAGGGGCCCATGCTGTCGCGCACAACGACATACACGCCGCCGCGAACGAACATGCCGCAGCTTTCGAGATACACGCTGCGCACGGCGAAGCTGAACAGCATGACGCCGAGCACGAAGAACGGGGCAGACCGTCCGATAGCCTCTTCAGCGATACCGCCGGCATAAAATGCCGAGGAAGCCAGGTCGCTGAGGACAATAGCCGCGCCGCGCCAGAAGCTGATGAATGCCAGGGCCACCGTGGTGGCAACAACGATCTTCTGAGTGCCCGTGCCGCGCCCCACCGGAATCGTATTCTCTGTCGGTAACATTTAGTTGCGAACGCTTGCCCCTGCGTCTATTCTACGATCAGATGATGAACGGAACCACTTCCGCGGCGCCCGCGCGAAGCATCGCAGAGAGATTGCGGGAGGCGGGATACCAGGCATTTTTCGTTGGCGGATGCGTGCGCGACCTGCTCGTGGGACGCGACCCGGACGATTTCGACGTCGCAACGGATGCGACACCCGAGCAGGTGATGCGGCTGTATCCGGGAGCGAATCGCGTGGGCGCACACTTCGGTGTCGTGTTGGTGCGGGAAGACGGCGCGCAGGTGGAGGTGGCCACTTTTCGCAGCGATCACGCCTATTCGGACGGCCGGCATCCGGACCGGGTCGTGTTTGAAACAGATGCGCGACAGGACGTCTCGAGGCGGGACTTTACAATTAATGCCCTGCTGATGGACCCATCATCCGGCGAAATCACGGACTACACGGGCGGCAGAGCGGACCTGGAACTCGGGGTGATTCGCGCGATTGGAATTCCGCAAATCCGGTTTCGCGAAGACCATCTTCGGATGCTGCGCGCGGTGCGCTTTGCCGCGCGGTTCGGATTCTCCATCGACGCCGCGACGATGCGGGCGATTCAGGAGTTGCACGCCTCGATTTCGCAGGTTTCGGCGGAACGCGTGCGAGACGAGATCGCGCGGATTCTAACCGAGGGCGGAGCTCGGCGCGGCTTCGAGTTGTTGAATGAAACCGGACTGCTGGGCGATGTTCTGCCCGAAGTGGCGGCGATGCAGGGAGTGGAACAACCGCCGGAGTACCATCCCGAAGGCGACGTGTGGACGCACACCTTGATGATGTTGGAGGGCCTCGAGCATCCGACGGTGACGCTCGCGATGGGAGTGCTGCTGCACGATGTCGGCAAGCCGGGCACGTTCTGCCGCGCGCCGGACCGCATTCGCTTCGACGGACACGTGGAGTTGGGCGTCGAGATCGCGCGCAACATCCTCAACAGGCTGCATTTCAGCAACGCGGATTGCGAGCAGGTGCTGGCCCTGGTAGCCAACCACATGCACTTCAAGGATGTGCCAAACATGCGCGACAGCACCTTGAAGCGCTTCATGCGTCTGCCGCAATTTGACGAACACCTGGAGTTACACCGTCTGGATTGCACGAACAGCAACGGCAACCTCGAAACGTACGAGTGGGTTTCGGACAAAGTTCGCGAGATTCCGCCGGAGGATCTGAAACCGCCGCGCCTGATCAATGGCCGGGATCTGATCGCTGAGGGGTATCATCCGGGTCCGGAGTTTTCGCGAATGTTGCAGGACGTGGAGGATGCGCAACTCGAGGGCACGGTTCGGAATCGCGAGCAAGCGCTCGAGTTGGTCGCCAGCCGGTTCGGGCCGCCCGCGCGTGAGTAGACGCTCTATTTCGATTTGTGCTCGACGCGCCGCAGTTCGACTTTGCGGATGAAAATCTCCGCGCCTTCGGATTGGAGTTGAATCTTTCCTTCGTTGAGCGAAGACCGGGTGGCGTGGTTCACGACGACGCCGTTGAGGATATTGGTGAGATTGTCACCGTCGGCGATCACCTCCTGCCGGTTCCACTCACCGGTAGGTTTTTCGACGTCCTGGCTTCCGCGGAACCCGAGCGTATCTTTCCACTGGGGGTCGCGGCCATACCAGTTGAACCGCCCGCGGTCGCGCGTTTTCGATTCTCCGCCCTTCTGCCACCATGTCTCGCCATGCTCGTCCGTGCGAACCTCGGCGGTGAGCGATGGATGATCCTTGCCCGCTACGAGGATAAAGTCGCCGGCTCCGCCCTCGATGACCTGCGACTCGATGGATTCGAGCCAGACGCCGCTGGCGGCGCCATCCTCTCCCACACCGTGAATGAGGATGCCGCTGTCGCGAGCGCGATCCTTGCGTTCGCCCCAGGTAGCGGTGCCCCACTTCCACTCGACGATCAAGTGGTAGTCGCGATAGGCCTGGCGGGTAGCGAGTCCACCCCATTGCTCTCCGGAGATGCGGATCAAACGGTCTTTGACGGAGAAGACGTGCTTCGGGTCGTCATACCGGGAGTCGCGGACCCAGGTGTACCACCCGTCGAGGTTCTTCCCATTGAAGAGTTGGATGGTTTTGGTGGGCCGGATCGCGTTGGATGGGAGAGAGGCGGGGAAGGCGATCGAGGCTCCGCAGACGGAAAGCAGGACACAGGAGAAGATCCGCATGTAGGCACTGTATCCTATGTCGACGGGGTTCAGGAGGTAGTGCGGACGAGTTGAGTGTCTAGCGCGGAGGCGTGACGCCGAGCACATTGCCACTGTGAGCATTTGCGAGCACTGGGACAACAACGGACCGGCGTTCTATTCCCTCGCGATTGTGGGCTTGATAAGGAAATGCAGTGTTGGCTGTGAATGTTTCTCTGGAGCCGGACCTCATCCGAGTCCTTCAAAGTTCCGAAAACCACTAGACGAATTCGTGCGCGAACTGCTGATTCCTCCCGCCGTTGCCCAGGAGATCGAGCCCCGGCAACTCCCCTCCGCCATCCGCATAAAAGTCCCGGCGCAGCCGGTGGGCCCACGAATCCCATAGGCATCCCTCGGCGCAGGAGAAAGCAGGCGCTGGCTCTTGCCGTCGAACACGAATCCGCATTGGTATTACTCGGCAACAGGGCAGCCCGCCGCCTTGCAGCCGCGTTCGTACTGCCGATTTCTGGAACGCTCGCAATCCTGATAGAGGCGAAACGGGCTGGTCTGGTTGCCGCAGTTACCGCCTCACCTGGACACGTATCTTATTCGTTTGGCACACGGTTTCCGAAGGACTCATCCTTCGGACAAACAACAGCGTGAATCGCCGCGAAAAGCAAAATAGGTTTCGGCGAGAGATGGATCGATCCGGATCGCGGTCATCAGCAATTCCCGGCTGCGTTCGTCTTCACCCCGCGTCGCCAGAATGCGGCCGAGATTCAAATACGCGCCGGAACTGCGCGGGTCGCGCTCGATCGTTCGACGGTAGAAGCCGGCGGCCTCATCGATGAGGCCATCTTCATGGCATCGCCAGGCCACCCTGTAGAACACGCCGGCATCCTCGACAGCCGGATCCGAAGCCCGGCGAAGCGCCTCCGCGACATTATCCTGTTCGAACGCAATCTCCACCAACGCGACGGCGGCTTCCGATCTTGCCGCGGGTTCCGTTCCGAAGGCCAGCAGAAGCTCCCAATCCGCCTTTGCCGCTACGAACCGACGGAGTCGCGTGAGAATCCGCGCCCTTCCCGCTAGCGCATCGGGAGCATGCGGGCAGAGCTCCAGCGCGCGCCCGTACGCTTCTTCCGCCTGCTCCAACTCATTCAATCGTTCACAACAACAGGCGAGGTTGAACCAGTTGTCGAACGACTGAAGCTCCGCTTCCGCCAATCCGGCCAGCCAGGTACGGGCACTCTCGAAATCTTCCTGCTTGATCGCATTCGCTGCCACGATCGTGAGGGCAGGGACGTGCTCCGGCTGTATCCGCAAAATCCGATGCGACAGATCCACCATCATCTCCGTGTCGCCGAGAGCGGTCGCCGCCGCCAGCGCGTTCACCATCAGTTGCCAGCGCTCTGGTTGGGCCTCGAGCAGGCGTTGATAAATGTTGAGAGCACCGCGGTGGTTTCCAGTGAGAAATTGGGCCGCCGCCTGGCCCAGCAGGCCCAAAACGTATTCCGGACGGAGTGTCAGCACCTGTTTGAAGCACGTTGCTGCTTCTTCTCCGCGCTGTTCGTTCAGCAGGCAGAGTCCGAGGGTCAACCAGATTTCGAAACGCTCCGGGTCACGAACGGCAGCGCGCTGGAGCGATTCGATGGCCGCGCTCCAACGGCCCGTTTTCGCGAGCGCTAAACCATGGTTGAAATTCGCGACGCGGCTGGTTGGCGACCACTGAACCAACTTCTGGAAATCCGACGCGGCATCATCGTAGCGGCCCATCTCGAAGTGGATCTGTCCCGCAACCAGCAGTGCGTCCGTATCGCCGGCCGTGATTGCGTCCTGCATAATCCGCAGCGCGGCTTCCGAAGCTCCCCGAACGTGCAAGGAAACGGCCTCGCCAACAACCGGGTGAGCGGCCGGCCGGCGGGTACGCCCGGCCGAGTCGGACTCGAAGGCGAGAGTGCCGTGTCCGATCGCGTCATCGATGAACCATAGCCAGTCGGATGAGCGTTCCATCGTCTTATTCCTCAGGACGTGGCGGAAAGCAGTTCGCGATTGTCCGAAGCCGTTTGGCCGGCGGCGCGACGCTCGTTTATCGAGACTACGTTTGCGGGTTGAGAAGACAGGATAATACTCGGGCGAAGCGTCGACACCCGAACCTGTGGTAGGAAGATGCCGCGGTTCACTTCGGCAAGAGGCCGGAACTGCGGCACCTCATGCGGGTGCGCTTCCGTGACACGGGACCGGGACGGAGACTTCCCGAGCGGACCGGACTTTCGAACATCCCGCGAGCGCCGCACAGGGCATGTCGCGGTAGCCGTGAATCCCAGTTCCCGAACGTGGACGATCAGCGCATCGGGCGCTGGAAGCGGATTGATGCGGCCGGCAAAAACGGAAGTCGATCCGGCCCAATTCGGCTCCGTCGCGCCACTTGCGGTTGAGGATTGCAGAACCTGCGCGAACTCTGGACGCGGGGCGATGGTGTCGAACGTCCGGGCCGACGGGGGCGCGGGGGGATAGGCGCTGAAAGAAAGAGGTACGAGCCACGCGGTCCGAATGGCAGTTGAGGAATCGGCTCGCAACTGCACGGGCGCCCGGAATTCCAGAGCCGTTGAAACCGCAAATTGGTTGAAGCCGATCTCCGGATCGGGCGAAGCGAGAGCTTGACGAAGGTTCGCGCCGGGGCACAACCCCGCTGGCTGCAACAGACAGTCGGGAAGGCGATGCCCGGCTTGGGGCGCGGATGGCGAAAGATCGCCCGCCAGCGGTGCGGGAGGGATTTCGCGAACCGCGGATGCCGAAGCCGCCGCGACCACCAGGTGTTCCCTCGTCCGGTGAACGATCTGCCCGAAATCCGGCGACTTTGGTTCTGCGGCGCCGGTTCGTCTGCTCGGAAGCATGACGGCGAAGCCCGGCGCGACCAGGCTGGTCGGGAGTGCGGGGAGTTCGGTCCGCGGCGCCGCGGCGAGTACGGTTCCGACCGTCGCGAACATCACGCCCGTTTCCGCCACAGGGGCGCCGGGCAGTGCGGCTTCTGCGAACGGAACCGAAATCGCGGGGCAATACGGATGAGCAGTCCGGCAGTCATGGATGCTCACGCCCGAAGACGAGAGCGTATCCCGCAATGCGGGCGCGGCGAGGGGCCAAATTCCCTGTGATGCCCGGAGCATCGCCAGTTCGATCTGCGAGCAATGCGAAGAATGCCAATCCGGCACGAACGGAATGGCGCGCGCCCTCAACGCCCCCATGCTCACGCCCGAGGACGAGAGCGTATCCCGCAATGCGGGCGCGTCGAGCGGACAGATGCCCTGCGATGCCCGGAGCATCGCCAGTTCGATCTGCGAGCGATGCGCGGAGTGCCAATGCGCCGCGAACGGAATGGCGCGCGCCCTCAACGCCGCCATGCTGACGCCCGAGGACGAGAGCGTGTTGCGCAATGTGGGCGCGGCGAGGGGCCAAATGTCCTGCGATGCCCGGAGCATCGCCAGTTCGATCTGCGAGCGATGCGCGGAGTGCCAATGCGCCGCGAACGGAATGGCGTCCGCCGTCAACGCCACCATGCTGACGCGCGAGGACGAGAGCGTATCCCGCAATGTGGGCGCGGCGAGGGGCCAAATGTCCTGCAATGCCCGGAGCATCGCCCGTTCGATCTGCGAGCGATGCGCAGTGTGCCAATGCGGCGCGAACGGAATGGCGTCCGCCGTCAACGCCGCCATGCTCCCCCGCGAGGGCCAGAGCGTATCCCGCAATGCGGGCGCGGCGAGGGGCCAAATTCCCTGTGATGCCCGGAGCATCGCCAGTTCGATCTGCGAGCGATGCGCTGTGTGCCAAAGCGGCTTGAACGGAATGGCGCCCACCGTCAACGACGCCGCTACCGAAGCCGGTACAACGTACCCCGTTCTTATCTCGGTGTATGCGAAGGTTCCGAGCGGAGCGGATCCTATGTAATGCGACTCTAGCGCTCGAGCCCGGCCGTCGGAGAGAGCCAAAGCAAACCGCAACGGTTCCGCGCCGGGACTCGATTGCCTGTCTGAATCCCACGCGCGAAGGGGAAGAGAAGCGAGTGCGCCCTCTGGCGCCGTGCAACCGCGATCTTTGTGCGGAGCCCGACCGTTGCAGACGTGCGGGGCGATATAGACCGGTTCAACGACCGACGACAGTCCTCCCGACGGCTGATACTGCGCTTCGACGGTAAACGAAACCAGGCCTCCCCAAGAACCCATTCCGGCTCCGGGGGCCGTTCCGAGCCGGCAGCCCGGACGGCGCAGATTCGTTCTAAACGAAACAGGCGCGGCAACCAGTTGCGGCGCATGGAAAAATGATTCGAACGCGGTACTGGCGGCTACTGGGAACAGCCGACCGCACACGGACAGCACAGAGCCCTGCGTTGCGAAATTCGCAGCGGTCACCGGAGCATTCGAGAACGCAATGGGAGTCGGCAACGGGTTCGCGACGCCGATCTTGTGGATGGCGAATCCGAGTCGCGGGACACCCGCCAGAAGCTCGCCGACGCCGATGGAGGCCACGAATGGCCGATTCACCCAACCGCGGCGCGGCATCGCTCGACCCAAACAACTTTGGTCCGGAATACCGCACGCAATCGCGACCGCTTTTCCTGTGACAGCCTGCTGAACCGCAAGAGCTCGGAGAGCCGCCAGCTGCAAGCCGCCGATGCCCCGCTCCATCCGAAGCGCAGGTACATCCCAGCGCAGTCCGAAGTCCACGATTGAAAGCCCGGGACGGAGCGCAACGGGGACTCCTCCGATCGATCGGACGAATGCGCTCAGAGGAATGGATGAGGCCATCGATAGACCCGGATGGAACTCAACCCCGCCCACCGTTACTCCGACCCACTTTCGGGATCTGAGTACCGGTTCAAGCCAAGCCCGCGCGACCGCCTGCGATAGTGCAGCGGCAGGCGGCTGTATTAGATGAGCTGCGATTTCGGGAACGGCCGGTTCGGGGGCGGGTGGAAGTTCCCGCGCAGCAGCAGTTTCGAGCATCAGCGCACGCCCGTGGGCACGCTGTTCCGCAATTGCGCGTTCCGATTGGAGCAGCGACTCGAGGGCCAGCCGCTCCATGTCCTTCTGATATTCCGCCCGGTGGCTTTGGGAACAGAATCGCCGCTCTCCAGAGAGAGAGAGCAAGGGCGAGATCCGCTGCCCGCAATAAATGCACGTGCGGTTCTGCATTCTGTTCCTTCAACTCAATGCTAAGACCCGCAACTCTCAATTTCCACGGAATAAGTGAGTGTACTGACGAAGATCCAGTACTTACGGTTCGAATCTAAGGTGGAGCAGCCCGTAGGGTTTTGCCGTCGTCTCGTGATTTCGGTCGATGAACAATAACGGGTACAAATGGATCCGTTCCATCGAGTCAAACGAGCCGTCACGGACGTAATGTCGCTCGCGGGACGCTCCAGCAGCGCCGCGCAGGCCAGCAAGCGCGTCGATTCCGCCATGGAGCGAGGACAGTTCGGCGAGGCTGAAACGCTTCTGCGAAGCCTCGTTGTGGACTACGAAAACC
This sequence comes from uncultured Acidobacteriota bacterium, assembly GCA_963720745.1. Lineage (GTDB taxonomy): Bacteria > Acidobacteriota > Terriglobia > Bryobacterales > Bryobacteraceae > TMP-7. The sequence continues at coordinate 461,869 of CAVRGO010000001.1, read as the reverse complement.
AGCCGTCCGCGAAGCCTCGCTATGCGAAGGCGCTTTACATGCTGGCCTCGGCGCAATGGCGGCAGCAGAAGCAGAGCGAAGCGCAGCAGAACGCCGAGAAAGCCCGCAATGTTTTCAGCGAGCTCAAGCAGTTTCCGGAGATAGCGGAGTGCCTGGAACTGCTGGGTTCGATCGCCATTCATGATAACGATGCTACGGTAGCCGCCGAGCGGTTCTCGGCGGCGCTGGAGGCTCTCGAAAAGGCGCGGCGCCACGACACCCCGGCTTGCGCCAACCTGAAGCGGAGATATTCCGAGGCGCTCCGGAAGAAGGGCGAGTTCAAGCTAGCGAAAGAGGCGGCGAATGAAGCCGTCCGCATCATCGAGGGCCAGTCGGGGAAGACCGACGTGCACGTGGCCGAGTACCTCATCGAGGTGGCTCGCAGCGAGGCCGCACTCGGCGATCTCGACGCCGCCATCAACATTCTCGACCGTACGCTCGAAACCTACCGCAACGCGATCGGTCCGAATTCGGACGAAGTCGTGGGCGTCCTGCGCGTGCTTGCGAATGTCAGTCAGGACTGTGGCGACCTCGAGCGGGCGGTGGGCTACTACGAGCAGGCGCTGCAGGTTCGGGAGCGGCAGCTAGGTCAAAAGGGCGACGACTTCGGTCCGCTGCTCGTCGAACTGGGTACTGTCCATTCGTTGCTCGGACGATTCGGGCCGGCCATCGAAACGCTGCAGCAGGCAGTGATGCGGCTGGAGAGGGATCGGGATGCAAACCTGGCGGTAGCGCTGGACACCTTGGGCAGCACGTATTATCAGTTCGGCCGTTTCGAGGACGCGGTGCAGTGCGCCCGGCGTGCTCGACAGATTTGGACGACCGCGCCGGCCAACTACCAGCAGCAACTGCTCGCGAACGACGAGTTGCTTCGGGACGTCGCCGAGTATCTGTCGGAGCAACAGCGGTCTGCCCTGGGGTTGGACCCGTCATCCCTCCCCCCGCCCGGACCCGCTACAGCGGTTCGCAAACGCCCGCGAGCTCCCTGGGAGACCCCGGATGGTCCGCAGCCCGAAAGAACAAAGGCGCCGGAACAACAGGTGAAGCAGGACAGCGCCCCTGTCCCCGCACCCCCGTCCCCTCCTTCGTTCGACCCAGGTCTCGGAATGCCGATCCCTGCCGGATTCGGCGGCCATGAATCCGGAATGCCCTATCTTGCATTCGCGCCATCCGCGATGCCTGCTCCGAATCAGGCTCCGGACACGGCGATGCGATCGCACCCGGTTTCCTCGCCACTGTTCGGGTTCTCGCCGGGGCTCCCCGCCGGCAGCGGAGCGCAGATTATGCCCGGCGGTACCCTGGGGCACGAGTTTGCCTTCCCCGTGTTGCCTTCCGTCCCGCAAAGCTTCAGCGCAGCGCCACCATTGCCTGCGGGGAACGTCCAACCCGCGGCGCACGGCGGGGTCACGGTTCAGCTAGTTCAGCCCGACGGCACACCGGTTACGGGCCACCCCGGGGATAACCAACCCCTGCACCTCACGGTGGTCCTGGGTGAGACCGGTGCACAGCGGAGACACACAACAGCCGTCGCGCACGAAACGGCTCCCCCCGTATTGAACGGGTGGGAGGATCTGGAATTCGAGTTTATGGCGCTGTCGAGTGCGAACGGCTAGAGAGGCGATTGCGCCTAGCCGGCAGCGACTGTTCCGGTCATCGGACTGCTCGCTGCGGCGTAGAGACGCTTCGGCATGCGCCCTGCCAGCCACGCTTTGCGCCCGGCCTGGACGGCAAGATTCATCGCCGTTGCCATGGATTCGGAATCCTCCGCAGCGGCGATGGCGGTATTCATGAGAACTCCTTCGAATCCTAATTCCATCGCGATTGCGGCATCCGAAGCTGTACCTACGCCGGCGTCGACAATCAGAGGAACTTCCGTGATCATCTCGCGCAGGATGCGGAGATTGGTAAGGTTCTGAATCCCGAGTCCGCTTCCGATCGGCGCTGCCAGCGGCATGACCGCTGCCGCGCCTGCGTCGATGAGGCGCCGCGCGTTCACAAGATCGTCGTTCGTGTACGGCAGCACGACGAATCCTTCCTTCACCAGCACGCGGGTAGCTTCGAGCAAGCCGGCGTTGTCCGGAAACAGGGTCCGCTCGTCGCCGATCACTTCGAGTTTGACCCAGTTCGAAAGACCCACCTCGCGAGCGAGACGGGCGGTCCGAATCGCATCGTCCGCAGTATAGCAGGCGGCTGTGTTCGGCAGAATGAAGAACTTCGAACGGTCGATATAGTCGAGCAGCGACTCTTTCGACCGATCGGTCAGGTTCACCCTCCGAACAGCCACTGTCACCACCTCTGCGCCGGAGGCGGCGTGACACCTCGCCATCTCCTGGTTACTTCTGTACTTTCCCGTTCCTACAAAGAGGCGCGAACGGAACTCACGGTCCGCAATGCGTAGCACGTCCGACATGCTCCTATTCTATCGCCCCATCCACACGCGTTCCGGTGTAGCGCCTGGAAAATCGACCGGCGCGGTCACCGAAACGACAAGTCGCGAAAGGTTTTCGTATGAAGGGAACTCTCGATCCCGGGCCTCGCGACGCCCAGCCGCGTTGAAGAAAAATTAACGCCACCTTCAGCGTCGTTGATGAAACGGGCGGAGTTCTGGGCGCGCATTACGAGTAAGTACAGGACATGCCGAAAAAGATGTTTGCAGATGAGATTGTCGGTCAACTCTCTATACCCTATTTGTGTCGTTGACGCTTTCCCTGTGCCGTTGACCCAGAGTTGACTGCGGGTTAGCATTGGGGTGAATCGGCCAATTGCTTGTCCACAAAAGATCAACGCCGTATCTAATCAACAGTGGTGCGGAGTGTCTCGACTGAAGTTGCAATATGATCACGGAACTGAGCTTTGAAACAGACGCGGGCGAAATGGACAGTCCGGTCCACGAACCCGCGCCGCGTCCCGAGTATCCCCGCCCCCAATTTAGCCGGACGGACTGGGTGAACCTGAACGGAACGTGGGACTTCGAATTCGATGACCTGGACCAGGGTCTCGCGGAAGCATGGTTTCTCGGAGATCGCGAGTTAAACCGTCGCATTCTGGTCCCCTTCACGTTCGAGACACCGAAGAGCGGGATAGGCGATCGCTCGTTTCATGAGCGCGTCTGGTACCGGCGAACGATCGAGATCCCCTCGGGATGGTTCGGCGGCAGGATCTTGCTGCACTTCGGAGCGGTGGATTACCGGGCGACGGTTTGGCTGAACGGTTCAGTTATCGGTGGTCATGAAGGAGGCCATACTCCTTTCACCTGCGACATCACACGCGCGGTTCGCGAAGGTAAGAACGTTTTGGTGGTCCGCGTGGAAGATCCGCCAACCGACCGCTACATTCCCCGCGGCAAACAGCACTGGGAAGAACGCCCGGCCAGCATCTTCTACTCCCGTACCACGGGCATCTGGCAGACGGTGTGGATCGAGCCCGTGCCGGAGACGTTCATCGCGAACGTGAAGATCACGCCCGCCATCGACGGCTCGGCGCGATTTCAGTTCACGATCGATAGTCCTCAGTTCGACCAGTTCGTCAAAGTGACCGTCCGCGAGGGCGGGCGCGTGCTGGCAAGCGGCACGAGCGTAGTCAGCGGGCCCGCGACCTCCGTTGCCATATCGATTGCCGATCCGAAATTGTGGTCGCCCGATAGCCCGAACCTCTACGACGCTTCGCTGGAACTATTTGGTATGGCCGGCTTGGTGGATTCGGTTGAAACCTACTACGGCTACCGCTCAATTGCCACACAAGACGGTAAGGTGCTGCTGAATGGTTCACCCTGCTATCTGAAGACCGTGTTGGACCAGGGCTATTGGCCGGACACAAACCTGACTGCTCCCTCGGATGAAGCGATCCAGGAAGACATTCGCACTGCCAAGCAGATGGGCTTCAACGGAGTGCGGAAACACCAGAAAGTGGAGGACCCGCGTTTTCTGTACTGGGCCGACAGGATGGGCCTGCTAGTTTCTGCCGAGATGGCCAACGCTTACCTGTTCAGCGATGAAGCAGTGGCGAGAGTAACCCGTGAGTGGATGGATGTCATTGCACGCGATTACAATCACCCTTCGATCATCGTATGGGTGCCGGTCAATGAAAGTTGGGGCGTACCCAATCTGCAAGACCCGAAGGAGCAGGCGCACCTACGGGCCCTTTACTACCTCACAAAATCGCTGGACGATACGCGGCTGGTGATCGATAACGACGGCTGGGAACACACTGAAGCGACGGACCTGTTCGCGATTCACGACTACACGCGGACGGGCGAGGAGTTCTACCGGCGGTTCCAGAACGTCGCTTCGGAGGGGATTCCGCTGCCGCTCTACGGGAAGCTGTATCTTGCGCCTGGCCACAAATATAACGGATCGCCCATCTTCCTTTCGGAATTTGGCGGCATCGGGTATATCCGGCCGGAAGATCTCGCCGACGTGCCGCAAGGCTCCTGGGGCTACTCAGGCGTCGAGCCCTCAGCGGCCGCGGCGATCGAGCGAATGCGCGGGCTCTATGAAGCCATTGCGAAGATCCGCAGGATCGCCGGTATCTGCTACACGCAGCTCTACGACGTAGAGCAGGAAGTGAACGGGCTACTCACTTACGATCGGCGGCCAAAGTTTGATTGGCGCGAGATCCGGAAGTTGAACGACCTGCTGGTGTGATCGCCGCCGCCGGACGGCGGGGAATCGCCACCCATGTCGACGCTCTCGAGGCTGACGCATTCAGCACTTCCTCGCGGCTAGCGCCAATCATCCTGGCGCACAGCGTCAGAGCCTGAGCCACCACTTGATCCATGTTGTAGTATTTGTAAGTCGCCAGCCTGCCGACAAACTGCACGTCCGGAACTGCTTGCGCTAACTCTTCATACTTACGGTATAGCGCCGCGTTCCCGGCTCTCGGTATCGGATAATACGGATCCCCTTCCGAGCGTGGATACTCGTACACGACACTCGTCTTGGCGTGCTGCTGCCCGGTGAGATGTTTGAACTCGGTAACACGGGTGTACGCGTGCTGGTTCGGATAGTTAATTACCGCCACCGGTTGGAGCAGTTCCTGGTTCAGAGTCTTGTGTTTGAATTCCAACGACCGGTAGGGTAGTTTGCCGAACCTGAATTTGAAGAACTCGTCGATTGGCCCGGTGTAGACCATCTCGCGATACGAGACTTTCGCGGCGATCTCGCGATAATCGACGCCAAGTTCGATGCGAATATTGTCGCTGTCGAGCATATTCTCGAACATCGCGGTGTAGCCGTTCCGCGGCATCGCCTGGTGCGTGTCGGTGAAGTACCGGTCATCACGATTGGTACGGACCGGAATCCGCGCCGTAACCTGCGCATCCAGTTCGGACGGGTCGAGTCCCCACTGTTTCCGCGTATATCCCCGGAACATCTTCTCGTAGAGATCGCGTCCCACGCGCGAGACCACAACATCCTCGGACGTCCGAACAGGCGTGGGTTTCTCCGCGCGCGCCGCGAAAAACGCCTCTAGTTCGTCCGGATTGAGGTTGAGGCCATAGAGACGATTCACCGTATCGAGATTGATCGGGATCGGAACCAGTTTCTCGTCTACACTTGCCAGCACTCGGTGCTCGTACTGCCGCCATTGGGTAAACCGGGACAGGTACTCGAACACATCGTCCGAGTTTGTATGGAAGATGTGCGGTCCATACTTGTGGACCAAAACTCCGTGCCGGTCGAGATGATCGTAGGCGTTCCCGGCGATGTGCGGCCTCCGGTCCACCAGCAATACTTTCTTTCCGAATCCGCGCGCCATTCGCTCCGCTAGAACCGAGCCGGCATAACCGGCCCCGACGATCAGATAGTCAAACATTGATTACCTCGAATTACACTGCTTTCCAAGGCGTGAACTTTGCCGTTTGCATTCAATGGGGACCCGCCTTTTGCCGCCATCACGTCCAGAACGAACTTATTCATTCCGCGCCAGGTGTTATCCCAGGAGAGCGTGGCGAGAAATACATCGGCGCGTTCCCGCGATTTCAGACGGGGAGAGTTGTAAGTCAACAATTCATCTACACCGCGCACGAAATCCTGAGCATCGGAAGCGATTCGCACCAGTCCCAGTTCTCCATAGGGCCGCACCACGTCGCGGATCGAAGTCGAAACGACGGGGAGCCCGGCGGCGAGATATTCGGGAGTCTTGGTGGGACTGATATACCGCGTCGATTCGTTCCTGGCGAAAGGCAGCATCGCGACATCCCAACCCGAGAAGTAACTCGGAAGCGTTTCGTAGAGCTTCATTCCCAGGTAATGAATGTTGGCGTTCCCCGGCAGCGACTCCATCGGAATCTTCACAACGGGACCGAGCATGATAAGGTGCCAGTCCGGCCGCATCTCGGCCATCGCGGCAAGCAGCTCGAGATCCATGCGCTCGTCGATGACCCCGGCATATCCGATGCGGGGATGCGGGATATCTTGCTGGTCGACCGGTTCGTTATTAGTCGACCGCGCCTTCAGGAAATGAGGAACATCGACACTGCTCGGGAAAGCGTGGATGTTATGATGCCGCTCGCATTTCGCCTCGAACAAACTCAGCCCTCCGGTAAACACGAGGTCGGCGCGCCTGATTAGTTGCTCCTCATACTCGAGCAGCGCCGGGGGAGCCCCGCGAAATAGCGACAACTCGTCCATGCAATCGTAGACAGTCACGGCGGGCTGAAGGTCCGAGGCGAACCTCAGCGCCATCGGCGTGTAGAACCAGGCGATGTAGGCATGAATCTGGAACTGACCCAGGAGGCGCAACAGCAGCTGTTGAAGTTGGCGCGCGGTTTCACCGTCGTCGGTCGAATCGGGAATCGAAGGAACAACGACAGTAACTCCTGTTTGCGGACAAACGTGAGTCCGCAACTCGGGTTCGGCCGATTCGAAGACCGGTTCTTCCACAAAGAAGACCCGCCGCTGGCGCGCGAAGCGGCTCATCAGATGCTGTGGGCGCTGAAACACAAATCCCCAGCGCAGATGAGATAGGCAGATCAGGTCGATCCCGTCCGGCTCAGCGTCCGGTTGAACGCTCGATATTTGTTCCAGCATTTGAGTATTCCCTTTCGTTCATGAAGTCGTCATTCAGCGCCGTTTGACGCCGGATTTCATCCTCCAGCGGCTGATAAACTTCCCGGGCGCCGCTGTCATCGGCATAGTCGAACAGTCCGTTGTAGCAATGGCGGTCATCGTCCCACCCCGGGTGATTCAGGATCGGATAAAGGCAGATGCCATGCATCGGAACGCCCGCCTCGATTGCTTTCCGGACCTCGGACGCGATGTATGCGAACCAGTCCGGCCGGTCGTCATCCTCGGTACCGGTTTCGGAAACGAACATAGGAACGCGGTAGCGTTCCCAAACCTCGCATAGGATTCGATGGAAGGGCCGGTACAGCGGGTTCGACCGGCGAATGGTATCCCCGTGATTCATCCACTGATTGCGGTCGTAATAATTCACTCCGATGATTTGCAGGAGCGTGGGGTCGCCGCCCAATTCGGGATGGAGGCGGCCGCTGATCATGTCCCACGCTTCAAACATCGAACGGCGGTACGCCTCTGCCTCCTCGGGGTCGCCGGGTTTGGCGGGGTCGCCTTCAATGTGAATCACGGGTTCGGGCCACACCAGGCGCGTCTCCGGCAATTCAGAGAGGAACGCTTTTGCGGCTACGATTCCGGCTCGCACGAGTTGGTACTTCAGTTGGTGGCCGCGTCCACGCTCAAAGGGATTGATATAGTCGGCATCGCCGCCGGCCCACGACACGAACGAAATTTCGTTGATGGGCGCAATGAAGGGCCGCTCCATCCGGCGAGAACGCAGCAGCCGGGCGAATCCCACTGCGAGTTCGGTGAACGCTGTCACGAATTCGGAATCGAAGATGTCGATGAAATCCGGCCATCCGAAATGAAACAGATCGGTAATCTGCTCGGTTCCGGTATCGCGAGCGGCATCGAGCAGGGCGGCCGCGGAGGAGAAATCGAGCGTGCCTCGAGATCGCTCGATCAGGTGCCAGCGTAGTGCTTCTCGAACGGTTCGCATTCCGAGCGTCTGAACGCGCAAATAATCTTCGCGAGCGAATTCATCGTGACGGGTGGAGTGCACCAAATCGAGCCGTCGTCCGTTACGCAGCTTGTGCGTGGAGCACTCAAACCCTGCCTGAATGAAACTCGCAAAAATCTCCTCTGCTGACAAAGTACCCCCCATTAAACGAGTGGATCAGGTCGGAGCCGACCAGAAATCCGGAAAGGATTCCGGCATTCAACCCGCGAAAGTTAGACAACGCACAACCGACATCGTTTCCAAACACATAAGCGAGTCCGTCACTTCGGAAATTCCCCGAGTTATTCGCCCGAGCCGCAGTCAAGAACTACAAACAAATTTGACGTTTTGTTTCGTGAGTTTTTTGTAGTTCCGCGAAAAAATTCGCCCTATGTCACATAGCTTCGGTGGCGCGCATCTCAGGGGTGTCCGGCGGAGGCGGGAAGCGATGGGGTTATGAAAACGAGACTGTGGCAGGCCAATATCGCGGTCGAATCCTGGGCCGCCTACGCAGGCGTCATCGACGCGTTGACGGAGGCCGAAATCCCGTTCGCTCTGGCAGGAGGGCATGCGATTTCGTGCTATACCGGCCGCGCGCGAACATCGAAGGACCTCGACTTAATAATCCTGCCGGAAAGCCGCGAGGCAATCATTGAACTCGTGACTTCGCGCGGCTGGGAAGACTACTACGACCGGCTGCCATACGATCGCAATTGGATTTATCGAGCCTGGCTCGACGGCACCATTCTGGATTTCATTTGGGCGATGCCGAATCAGCGGGCCTCCGTGGACGCGAAGTGGATCCTCGACGGACCCTATGTCCGGTTGAAGGACCGGCGTGTCCGCCTGATTCCCGCTGAAGAACTCGTCTGGGCAAAAATCTATGTGATGCAATTCGATCGTTGCGACTGGCCCGACCTTTTCAACCTTCTATTCGCGGTGGGAGAGAAACTCGATTGGCGCCATCTGCTCGACCGTCTTCAGGACGATGTGGCTCTTTTGAGTTCTCTGCTGGTGGTGTTCAGTTGGCTGCGTCCGGAATGTGCGCGGCTTTTTCCGCAGTGGTTATGGCATGAACTGCATCTGCCGAAGCCGGCTGAATGGCCGGTTCCGGCGCTTAAACGTGAGGCGCTGCTCGATACTCGGGACTGGTTCCCTGCCGCTGCCGGCGGCGAGTTGAGTGAAGCGGTTTAGAACCTTATAGAAACCGGCTGTTCCCCTATGTTAATCGGCGCAATGAATTACCCTGGCGAAGATCCTGTGCGAGAAATCGAATGGATCGCCGAGATGGGCCTTGAGTTTGTCGACCTTACTCTTGAACCGCCTTGTGCGGCCTCCTGGCTTGTCGATGCAGGCAGGATCAGGAACGCGCTCGAAGCGCACCGTTTGCCGGTGGTCGGACACACGGCATTTTACCTTCCTTTGGCAAGCGCCTTTGAAGAACTTCGGAAAGCCGCTGTCGTTGAGCTAAACCGGTGCCTGGAGAAGTTCGCCGAAATTGGCGCCCGTTGGATGAACGTACACCCGGACCGGTACACGCCCATGCATGAAAGGCCATTCTTCATCCAGAGGAACATAGAATCACTGAACGAGGTGATCGAGTGCGGCAAGCGTGTCGGAGTCGGCGTCATGATTGAAAACTTACCCGGCGACTTCAACAGCGCGCCGCAGTTGGGGGAATTGTTGGATCCGTTGCCGGAGCTCGGGTTACATCTCGACATCGGACACGCGAATCTGATCGTTCCGCATAACACTACCGGGGAGATCCTCGGCGCCTACGGTTCTCGCCTGCATCATGTTCATCTGCATGACAACAAAGGTGGCCACGCCGATCTCCATCTTCCGTTGGGCAGCGGCAACGTGCCGCTTGAACAAAGCATTCGAGCGCTACAAGGTGCCGGATACGATGGCACCATCACGCTCGAAGTGTTCACGCCAGACAAGTTCTATCTCTCGCACAGTCGCGATGTTCTGAGAGCGACTTGGAATTCACTCAGCTGGCCGCCTGTGTGAAATCCGGCGTGAATATTCGTTACAATGAAGTCATCCCGTTGGGAGGTCGTCTAATGGTAAGACTGCAGACTCTGGATCTGCGTATCGGGGTTCGAGTCCCTGCCTCCCAGCCACATTAGGTTCCTTCCAGTATCCCGACTCTTCGCTATCGTGAGAGAGTGCTGGATCTCATTCATCGGCCGCATCGAAATGGCATAGAGGAGCTGTCACGCCGGTTTCGCGATGCGACACCATTTCGGCACCTCGTCCTCGACGATTTTCTCGAGCCTGGATTTTGCCGGCGTCTCGTCAATGAGTTCCCGCCATTCGATGCCCGCTCCGCGATAAACGAAGCCGGACAGGCTGGACGAAAGTGCGCGATTGCGAATATCCGGGCGCTCGGTGCCGCCTATCGGGACTTCGATCGCCTGATGCGCGCGCGAGAGTTTCTCGAATTCATCGGACGGCTCACCGGGATCGAAAAGCTGCTGTACGATCCGGATTACGTCGGCGGCGGAACCCATGAGAATCTTCACGGGCAGGACCTGGATCTGCACGTCGATTTCAACTTCCATCCGAAGCGCCACTGGCACCGGCGGCTGAACCTGATTGTGTTTCTGAACGACGAGTGGGCGGAGTCGTGGGGCGGCTGCCTGGAGTTGCACCGGGATGCGTGGCATCGGTCCAAGGGGGATGCGGTCAAGGTCGCGCCGGTGCTGAATCGCGCGGTGCTTTTCGAAACCACGGAGCGCTCCTGGCACGGGTTCTCGCGGATCGTCCTACCGGAAGAAGCGAGCGGACTTTCGCGCCGGTCGTTGGCCGTGTATTTCTATACGCGGACCCGCCCAGCCGAGGAAACCGCGGCGCCGCACGCCACCGTGTATGTCCCGGAGCCGCTGCCATCGAAATTCGAAGCGGGCTACAGGCTGGAACCGGACGATATCGCGATGCTGCAGGTTCTGCTCGAGCGCCGCAGTGCGCAGATCCGTTTCCTGTACGATCGCGAAATCAGGTTCTCGCGAGCGATCGAAGAAATCACCGGCTCCCTCTCATTCCGGTTAGGGCGCCTGCTGACCTCGCCTGTGCGACTGCTGCGGCCTCGGCGAAAATAGAATGGCTAGCTATGCGGTTCACGGCGATAATCCTCATCCTTGTTCCGATCTTCGCGGCAGGCGCGCCGCGATATGATCGCGTGTACGTATTCGGCGACAGTTATTCGGATATCGGAGAAGGATATCTTGACGGGAACGGGCCCACTGCGGTGGCGTATCTCGCCGAACATCTCGGTACGCCGTTGCGACCATCAAATGATGCGAAGTCGGCGGATGGCAGCCTCGACTTCGCAATCAGTGGAGCACAAACCGGCGCCGGGGAAGGACGGAAGATCGGGAAAGCACTACTCGGTTGGGGCATGGTGAACCAGGTTGACGATTTCGCCGGACGAGTCCGTTCCAAAGCCATTCGGTTCGATCCTGATACAACACTGTTCTTCATTGCGGGTGGTCTGAACGATGGACGACTGCCGAGTGAGACGACGGTCACCAACCTGAAGCGCTTGATCAAGACACTTTACAGCGTTGGCGGACGGCACTTCCGCCTGGCTCTGTTGCCGGCCTCCATCCCTTCGTTCAGCAAGGTCGCACAGAGGTTGAATCCCGAGATATCTCGCATCCCCGATCAGATCGCCTCTGAACTTCCGGGCGCACAAGTCCGGCTGAGCCGCTGGGGGCCGTACTTCGACGAAGTCATGGAGAGCCCGGAACGGTACGGCATCAAAAACACCACGGACGCATGTGCCGGGCGCGCCATTTTCAAACAGGACGCGACTCCGTGCCCCGCCCCGTCCACCTATTTCTATTACCACGCAGGGCATCCTTCGACGGCCGTTCACAAGATAGTGGGCGAGAAACTTTACGAAGAGGTCCAGGGCTCGCGATGAGCGAGCAACCGATCTGGACTCCGGACCCGGAGCGCGTGGCCTCCTCGAACATGACAACGTTCATGGTCGACTCGAGCCGGCGCCATGGAGAAACACTCGGCCATTATGCGGCCCTGTACAATTGGTCGATTCAGAATCCTGCCGAATTCTGGCGCGCGATTTGGGAATCGTGCGGTGTTGTCGGCCACCCGGGGACGGTGACGCTCACCGGCGAAAACCAAATGTCCGGCGCGCGCTGGTTTCCCGATGCGCGTCTGAGCTTTGCGGAAAACCTTCTGAAGCGCCGTGATGAGTCGGTGGCCGTCGTATTTTGGGGCGAAGACCGCATCACCAGCACGCTCACTCGTTCGGATTTGTACCGGAAGGTTGCTCAGCTTGCCGCGGCGTTTCGCGCCGCGGGTGTCACTACGGGAGACGTCGTCGCCGCGTGGATGCCCAACCTGCCCGAGACGTTGATTGCAATGCTCGCCGCGTCGAGCCTGGGAGCGGTGTTTTCCTCTTGCTCGCCGGATTTTGGAATGCAGGGGGTGCTGGACCGGTTCGGACAGATCGAGCCAAAATTGCTGATCGCGGCGAACGGCTACTACTACAACGGGAAGACGATCGATTGTCTTGAAAGGCTCGCGGCGATCGCCGAAGGTCTTCCATCGCTCGAGAATGTCGTGGTCGTCAACTACGTGGGTGAAAGCCTGGGTCCGGACCTATCGGCCATTCCGAAAGTCCGCGGCTACAACGATTTTGTTGCGCCCTATTTGTCCGCGGTGGAAATTCAATTCGAACAACTGCCCTTCGATCATCCGCTGTACATCCTTTTCTCATCGGGCACCACTGGGGCGCCGAAGTGCATCGTGCACGGGGCGGGAGGCACACTGCTGCAACATGTGAAAGAACACCAGTTGCACGGCGATGTACGGCCGGGCGACCGCCTGTTCTACTTCACCACCTGCGGTTGGATGATGTGGAACTGGCTTGTGTCCGGCCTCGCCTCGGGCGCAACACTCCTGCTCTACGACGGATCGCCGTTCCGCCGAGGCGGCCGGATTCTGTTCGACTATGCGGACGCGGAAGGCATGACACACTTCGGGACCTCGGCGAAATTCATCGACAGCCTGGCCAAGTCCGGTTTGAAGCCGATGGAAACGCACCGGCTTGCCGAACTACGCGCGATCTTCTCGACCGGCAGTCCGCTTGCGCCGGAAGGCTTCGACTACGTGTACAACTCGGTGAAGACGAACGTGAACCTCGCGTCGATTTCCGGTGGCACTGACATAGTGTCCTGCTTCGTGCTCGGCTGCCCGATCCTGCCGGTATGGCGCGGCGAGATCCAATGCCGCGGACTCGGCATGGCGGTGGACGTCTACGACGATGATGGACGGCCAATCCGGGGCCGGAAAGGGGAACTCGTCTGCACGCGCCCGTTCCCGTCAATGCCGCTCGGATTTCGGAACGATCCTTCCGGCGCGAGGTATCGAGACGCGTACTTTTCGAAGTATCCGGGCATCTGGGCGCACGGCGACTATGCCGAATTGACCGCGCACGATACTATCGTCATCTACGGGCGATCCGACGCGGTGCTGAATCCGGGCGGCGTGCGGATCGGGACGGCGGAAATTTACCGCCAGGTGGAGCGTCTGCCCGAGGTGCTGGAGTCGCTCGCGATCGGCCAGGAGTGGGCCGGCGATGTCCGGATTGTCCTATTCGTGCGCCTCCGCGACGGCACACCGCTGACCGCCGATCTGAGCGCGCGTATCCGGAAAGCGGTTCGCGAAGGCGCTAGCCCGCGGCACGTTCCCGCGAAAGTGATTGCAGCACCGGATATTCCACGGACGCGCTCGGGCAAGTGCGTCGAACTCGCGGTACGCGACGTTGTGCACGGCCGTCCGGTAAAGAACCGGGAAGCGCTCGCGAATCCCGAAGTCCTCGATTTCTTCCGGAATCTGCCGGAACTGCTCGATTGACTCCGTTGGCGTTCAACTCTGCGCGGCGCCCGTTCTCATGGTCGACGGCAGAACGCGCATCTCGAAGAACGTGCTGTAGATCTCGTCGTCAACGGCGTTGATCTTCGCCTGAAGATCGTCGATGAACTCGTGCAATCCCTCCGCAATCACTTCGCTGATCCGGGTGTAGTTCAACTCCGCGCGCATCCGTCCGAGTAGCCGCTCGGCGTCATTCCGATGAGTCTCTACCGGGGTGCCCGTTATGCAATGCAGCGATTCCGCGGCTTCAATCAGGCAACAGTGCACCGCTCGCGGGAACTGCCCATCGAGCAGCAGGAACTCGAGGATGTGTTCCGGCAGCAGTGGTCCGAAGCATTTCCGATACATCTCGAAACCCGAAACGGACTTCAATACCGCGGCCCATTGGACGTCGTCGATCGACGTGCCTACGTACGACGCTGAGGGCAGCAGGTAGAAGTACTTCACGTCGAGTATTCGCGTCGTTTTGTCGGCGCGCTCGAGGCTGCGTCCGAGATTCATGAAGTGCCACGCTTCGCCGTGAGACATCGTGGAGTGCGCGATACCTTCGAACAGGTGGCATCCCTGCTTTACGTCGAGGAAGAGTCGATGGAAAGTGTCCTCGGATGAATGATTCGTGAGCGCGTCGCAGACTTCCAGATACAACCGGTTCACCTGTTCCCACATCTCCGAGGAGACCGTGTCGCGCACCGTGCGAGCGTTCTCCCGGGCGGAGCGCATGCACGAGAGGATCGAATTCTGGTTCTCCGAATCGAACGTCAGGAACTGGAGTACCTTATCGCGCGTTGCTTCGCCGTAGCGTTCCCTAAAGGGTTCGTCGTCCGCCGTGACGGCCACCAGCGGCGACCATTGCTGCGCGAACCCTGGCGGCGAATCGAGCGAAAGCTGAAGGTTCACATCGATGAAGCGTGCGATGTTCTCAGCGCGCTCGATATACCGGCCGATCCAATACACGGAATTGGCGACGCGGCTCAACAGAGATTGCGTGGTCATGCTGCAACTCCTCCGTTGCCGTCGAGTACCCAGGTATCTTTACTCCCGCCGCCCTGCGACGAGTTCACCACGAGGGAGCCTCGCTTCAGCGCAACCCGCGTCAGTCCGCCTGGAAGAACGTAGATCTCCTTGCCGTACAGAATGTAGGGACGAAGATCGACGTGCCGTCCTTCGATGTGGTCGTCGATGATTGTCGGTACGCGCGATAAACCCAGCGTTGGTTGAGCGATGTAGTTCCGGGGATTGGCGCGGATGCGATCGGCGAATTCGTTCTGCTGCGCTTTGGTAGAGTGCGGGCCGACCAGCATTCCATAGCCGCCGGCTTCATTCGCTGCCTTGACGACCAGTTTGTCGAGATTCGCCAGAACGTGGCTGCAATCGGCATCCCGCCAGCAGAGATAGGTATCGACGTTCGGGATCATCGGATCTTCGTCGAGATAGTACTTGATGATATCGGGCGCGTACGCGTACACCACCTTGTCGTCGGCAACACCGTTGCCGGGCGCATTGGCGAGCGCGACACGGCCCTGACGAAATGCCTCCATCAGCCCGGGAACGCCGAGCAGCGAGTCTGGCCGGAAGGCTTGAGGGTCGAGAAAATCGTCGTCGATGCGGCGGTAGATCACATCCACTCGCTCGAACCCTTTCGTTGTGCGCATCATCACGTCGCGGTCACCCACGACGAGGTCGTGGCCTTCCACCAGCGGAACGCCCATCTGCTGAGCCAGGAACGAATGTTCAAAATAGGCCGAGTTATAAATGCCAGGGGTCAGTACGACGACGCGCGGCGAAGATACGTGCGGAGACGCCAGCGACAACAGCATGTCCAGCAGCCGGCTCGGGTAATCGTCGACAGGCCGGATGGCGAGACCTTCAAACACTTTGGGAAACGTGCGCTTCATCACCTGCCGGTTTTCGAGCACGTAGGAGACGCCGGAAGGCACGCGCAGGTTGTCCTCCAGCACGTAGACCTGGCCGTCGCGGTCCCGCACCAGGTCGGTCCCAGTGATGTGGCACCAGACGCCCCGCGGAGGGTTCAACCCGATGCATTGCGAACGCAGGCACTTGGCCGATTCGATGACACTCCGCGGGATAACGTTGTCGTTCAGAATTCGCTGCTGGTGATAGATGTCGTCGATGAATAAGTTCAACGCGTAAATGCGTTGTTTGAGGCCCGCCTCCAGCCATTCCCATTCGTGTGCCGAGACAATCCGCGGGACGAGATCGAAAGGAAAGATTCGCTCGGTACCCCCGCTGTCGCTATACACGTTGAAGGTGATGCCCATTTCGAGCAACAGGCGTTCCGCGGAGCGCTGCCGCAGCAGGAGTTCGCCTCCGGGAAGGTTCTCTAATGTTTCAACAAGCAACCGGGCGTGCGGACGAGGCTCACCCTCAGGCGAGAAGACTTCGTCGTAGAATCCACCGGTGCTGTAATCACGAAACCGCAAGGCATCCTCCTATGAGAAGAACGCATCGGCCGGTACTACGTGGTATGGCAGCGAATGTTCAGAAAGGTAGCCTTTATTGTAGCGGGTTCGCAGGTGCGGCGAGGGGCGAACACGCTGAGTTGATCCCCGCCGCATCGTGTGTTCAGTCTTCGTCGTGCTTGGCCGCGAGTTTCGTGACCACGGACAGGTCCTCGAGCGTCGTCACATCGCCCGCGACGGTGTGGGACGTTACGATTTCGCGCAGCAGGCGCCGCATGATCTTGCCGCTTCTGGTTTTCGGCAAACCCTCGGCAAAGCGGATCTCTTCGGGACGCGCGAAAGCACCGATCTCCTTGGCCACCCACGCGCGCAACTCCTGTGCGAGGTGGTGGTGATCCCAATTGCCCTGCTTTAAAGTGACGAATGCGCATACGGCCTGGCCGGTGATCTCGTGCGGTTTGCCGACCACCGCGGATTCGGCCACCGCGGGATGGCGTACCAACGCGGATTCTACTTCCATCGTGCTGAGACGATGTCCGCTGACGTTCATGACGTCGTCCACACGTCCGAGCACCCAGTAGTAGCCGTCGGCGTCGCGCCGGGCGGCATCGCCCGTGAAGTACACGCCGGGGACGCGCGTCCAGTATTGATCGGCGTAGCGCCGCGGGTCGCCCCAGATGTTTCGGATCATGCTCGGCCACGGCCTTCGGATGATCAGGTAGCCCTCCTGATCCGTGCCGACCGGATTGCCATCGAGATCAACGATATCGGCGAGTATGCCGGGCAACGGCAGTGTTCCCGAACCGGGTTTCAGCGGAACCGCGCCCGGCATCGGCGCAATCATGATGGAACCGGTTTCGGTCTGCCACCAGGTATCGACGATCGGGCAGCGATTCTTTCCAATGACGCGGTAGTACCACTCCCAAGCCGCGGGGTTGATCGGCTCACCAACGGAACCGAGCAGTCGCAGGCTCGAGAGATCGTGGGAATTGGGCCAGTCTTCGCCTTGACGGATGAGCGCGCGGATCGCGGTCGGCGAGGTGTAAAAGATGCTGACTTTGTGACGCTCGACGATGCTCCACCAGCGGTCGTATTGCGGGTAGTCCGGCGCGCCCTCGTACATCACTGTTGTGGCTCCGGCCGAGAGCGGACCGTAGACGATATAGCTGTGTCCAGTCACCCAGCCGATATCGGCCGAGCACCAGTAGATATCGTCTTCATGCAGATCGAACACCCACTTCATGCTCATCGTCGTCTGCAGCATGTATCCGCCGGTTGTATGCAGAATACCCTTGGGTTTACCGGTGGTGCCCGAGGTGTACAGGACGTACAGCGGGTGTTCGGCGTCGAGTGGTTCTGCCGGGCAGTCCTCGGTGGCGGTCTGGTCGATTTCATGCCACCAGAGATCGCGGCCGTCCTTCATCGAGATGCCGGATTTCGTTCGCTGGTAGACGATGACGTCCCGCACATCGGGGCACTCGGTGAGCGCTTCGTCGACGGCGGGCTTCAGCTTCACCTCTTTTCCCCGACGCCAGCCGCCATCGGCGGTGATGACGAGAGTCGCGCCGAGATCCTGAATGCGGGCCTTCAGCGCTTCAGCCGAGAATCCACCGAATACCACGCTGTGCGTAACGCCGAGGCGCGCGCATGCCAGCATCGCGATCGGGAGTTCGGGAATCATCGGCATGTAGATGATGGCGCGGTCTCCCGCCTTGTAGCCGCGGGCTTTCAGGATGCTCGCAAATCGCATCACCAGCCGGTGAAGCTCCGTGTAAGTAATAGCGCGTTCGTCCCCCGGTTCGCCTTCCCAGAGGATGGCAATCTTGTCTTTACGGCCGTTTTGCAGATGACGATCCAAACAATTATAGGAGGCATTGATTTTGCCGTCGACGAACCATTTGGCGAAAGGCGGATCCCATTCAAAGACGTGAGACCATTTTTCGAACCAGGCCAGTTCCTTTTCGGCGAGTTCGCCCCAGAACTCCTCCGGCCGCTCGGCGGCATGGTTGTAAAGAGTGCGGTATTCTTCCAGGCCCTTTACGTTTGCGTTGGCGACAAACTCGGGCGCCGGTGCATAAGTGGCGGATTGGCTCATTGGTTCGGATTGTAGCATTCAGCTGTTGGGCCTCTGAAGCGATCGCAGGTTCGGCCGTGCCTGCATGCTAAAATCGAGAATCCACCGAATGGAACACGCGGGCCGCCTCATTGGCAGACTGAATCGTGCCAGCCAGGTGATGACACCTGAGGAACTCGCTCGTGCTGCGTGGCCGGTTGCAGTTGGTAAGAAGATCGCTTCCTATACGGTGGCGACTTCGCTGGTCCGGACGTGCCTCGTCGTCGAGGTTCAGGACATGATGTGGCAGCGGCAGCTGAACACCTTGCGCGCGCAGATTCTGAAGAACCTTGCCGATATCGCCGGTCCGGACCTGATCACCGATCTCGAACTTCGTCCCATGATTCCGCGGCGGCACCCGCAGCGTTCCGAGACGTCCCGATCCCAACCGCAACTCGTGTTTCACCGCGATGAAGCCGACGGCATCGCGGATTCCGTACTCCGGCGGAATTACCGGATTGCACGTAAGAAGGCAACCGCGTGAAGATTACCGAGAACGAGGTTCGGTACGTTGCCGACCTCGCTAACCTGAACCTGACCGAAGACGAACTCCACCGCATGGCGCACGATCTGAACGACATCCTGGCGCACATGGACAAGCTCAACGAGTTAGATACCAGCAACGTTGAGCCGATGGCCCAGGTGCTGTACGAAGCGGGTGAAACCGCTACTCTGCGCGAGGATGTCGAAGCACCGACGCTTGCAAACGATGTGGTGCTGGCGAACGCACCGAAGGCGGGCGCCGGATACTTCAAGGTGCCCAAGGTGATCGAGCGGTGAGCGGCCTGGACATTGCAGCATTAACCATCGACCAGGTGAAGGCGGGGCTTGCGGCGAAGCAATTCAGCGCAGAAGAACTGGCGCTTGAAGCGCTGGCGTTCGCCGAGGCTGAGAACCCCAAGACGAACGCATACCTGACGTTCAGTCGTGAGCGGGCGATTGCGGCGGCGCAGAAGGTGGACGCCCGGCTTGCGGCCGGCGAGAATCCCGGTCCGCTCGGCGGAGTGCCCATCGCGGTGAAGGACGTCATCGTCACAGAAGGCGTGCGAACCACCTGCGGATCGAAACTGCTCGAGCACTACATCCCGCCATACGACGCTACTGCCGTGCAACGGTTGGAACAAGCGGGCGGCGTGCTGATCGGCAAGACCAATTGCGATGAATTCGCGATGGGATCGTCGAACGAGAACTCCGCCTACGGACCGGTGCGCAATCCCGTGGACCTCGAGCGGGTGCCCGGCGGCTCGAGCGGAGGATCGGCGGCGGTGGTGGCGCAGGGAACTGCCGTGGTGTCGCTCGGTTCGGATACGGGCGGTTCGGTGAGGCAGCCGGCGTCCTTCTGCGGCGTCGTCGGTGTGACGCCAACCTATGGGCGCGTGTCACGCTACGGGCTGGTTGCGTTCGCGAGTTCGCTGGATCATATCGGTCAGTTCGGGCGCACCGTGAAAGACGCTGCCACGCTGCTGAACGCAATCGCGGGGCGCGACCCGATGGACTCGACTTCGGCATTCGCGCCCGTGCCCGATTACACCGCGTTGCTCGACGGGAATGTAAAGGGTCTGCGCATCGGATTACCGAGAGAGTATTTCAAAGGACTGGCGAGCGAGACTGGCGACTTGATCTCCGCGGCGATCGATACGCTGAAGAAGCTCGGGTGCGAACCCGTCGAGATCAGCCTGCCGGCGACCGACTACGCAATCGCGGCCTACTACATCATCTGCACTGCCGAAGCGAGCTCGAACCTCGCACGTTATGACGGCGTGCGCTACACGGCGCGCGCCGCCGATTCTGTGACGCTCAGCGACATGTATCGCAATACGCGCGGCGAGGGGTTCGGCGCCGAGTGCAAGCGGCGCATCATGCTCGGCACGTACGTGCTGAGCGCCGGCTACTACGATGCGTACTATCTCAAGGCGCAGAAGGTGCGCAACCTCATCGCGCGGGATTTCGCGCGCGCCTTCACCGAAGTGGATGCGATCGTTACTCCGGTGAGTCCCTCGCCCGCGTTCAAAATCGGTGAAAAGGTGAACGATCCGATGGAGATGTACTTGTCGGACATCTACACCATCACGGGCGACCTGGCGGGAATTCCTTGCATGAGCGTCCCCGCCGGAAAGACAGCGCAAGGTCTGCCGGTCGGGATGCAGATTCTGACGAAGCACTTCGACGAGCCGGCGATGTTCCGCATCGCGCACGCCTACGAACAGGCACGGGAACGGATTTAAGCACCGCTCCCTAAGCTATGATGGCCGGATGGAGCCCCTCGAAATCGACCCCGAACTGAACCGGCTCGCGCTCGAGGAAGCCGCGCGCCAATTCCCGGAGTTTGCGGGCCGCGCTGTTTCGGTGGTGGCTCGTCCGCTGTTTCGCGGCTACGCGTGGCAGATCGAGTGGCGTGGTGATCCACCCGGCGGACAGCCCGCCTGGGAGTTCCAAAACGCAGCCATTCGCGCCTACAAGCGGCTCGCGGGAATAACCGAGTGAACATGCCCGTCCTGGACCACATTGAGGCGCTCCCGCTCCATTCGCGCACGAGCATCGAGTGGGCGAAGGCGGCACTCGAAGATCCCATTGCGTTGCTGGTGGACCATGCGTTCCTCGAAAAGAAGGCCGCCAACAATGCGATGGAATTGATGACGCATTGGCCCAACGATTGGTCGCCCGGCTGGGTCGAGGTGGTGAGCGGCGTGGCGCGGGACGAGGCCGCGCATCTCGCGCAGGTGGTGCGTTTGCTCATGCGCCGTGGCGGACGGCTCGAGCGCGGCCACAAGAACCCCTACGCCAATGCGCTCCGCCTGCTGGTTCGGAAGGGCGAGCCGGTGGAGGTGGTCGACCGGCTGTTCGTCTCGGCTCTCATCGAGGCCCGCTCGTGCGAGCGATTCGCGCTGTTGTCCGATGCCGCCGAAGACACCGAACTGTCCGCGTTCTACGCGCGCTGGTTTCATCGGAGATCGGCCACTATAAAGTCTTCCTGAAACTGGCGCGGGAGATCGCTCCCAAAGCGGTAGTCGATGCGCGGTGGGAGCAGATGCTCGAAGCCGAAGCGCGAATTCTTAGCGAACAGCCTCCCGGTCCGAGGATTCACTCAGGACACCGTTAGGAAACGAAATTACCCGGCAGCAATTCGACCCGGCGTTATCATCGGCTCGGGGTAATGTGCAATGAACCCACGGATTCGGGCCTGGCTTACGTTCGCCTGCTTCGTGACGCTGGTGGTGTCTTTAATCGCGCTCGCGTCGAGCACAATGGACTACTACATACGGATCACTGTATGGATACTGGTTGCGACCGGGTCGGCGCTGCTGATCGTCAAGAACCTGCGACGCCCACATGGGATGCGGGGCTTTTACTTCGGGCAACTGCCGTTACTTCCGCGCAACTGGCAACGCTGGGTGCTTGGCGAGGAGAATCGCCGCCGCCGCTAATCCCGCGGACGCCCCTTCTTTACCCGCTTCAGTATATGCTCCATGCGCTCGCTGAGGTTCGCCGAGACGTCTTCGGCGAAGTGCAGATCCGGCACGCGGAACAACTGCAACCGCAGCGAGAGTTCCCGTTTGAGAAAGTTTCGGGCATGCTCGAGCGCGCTCAATGCCTTCTTGCGAGCCTCTTCGTCGGGCGGCATCGCGAGGCGTACGTCGGCCTTCTTCATATCCGGCGACAGCACTACCTCGGTGACCGTGATACCCGCTATCCGAGGGTCGGTCATCTCGTACCCGATCAGTTCGTCCAACTCCTCGCGAATGGCTTCGGAAACTCGTTCTGCGCGATGGGGGTCCATGAGATCTTTAGCTGAGCCACTCGATGCTGGTGCCGACAAGCATGCCGCCCAGCACCGAAGCAGCTTCCTTCTCTACCAACTGAAGTACCTGTTCGGCGCGGCCATGGTCGCCCGACACGGTGACCGCCGCCACCACCGAGCGCTGCCATAGTTCTTGATGATCGATTTCGGCAACCGAGACGTTAAATCTCGTGCGCAGGCGGTCCTTGAGCCCTTTGACGACGTGCCGCTTGTCTTTCAGCGAGCGCGCGTCTTCAATATGGATCTCGAGGGTTAAGACGCCGATCGTCGGGTTCAACTGCTTATGCGATCAGTTCCGGTGCGACCCTCTCGGTCACAAAGGCTTCGATAATGTCGCCCGGTTTGATGTCGTTATAGTTCGCGAGCCCAACGCCGCACTCGAAGCCCTGTTTCACTTCGCTCGCATCGTTTTTGAAGCGTTTGAGCGAATCGATGCGCCCGGTGTGTACGACGATGTTATCGCGCAGCAGGCGCACCTGGCTGTCGCGGGTGAGCGAACCGTCCTGCACCATGCAGCCGGCAACCGTGCCGACCTTGGTGATTCGGAACACATCGCGTACTTCGGCCCTGCCGCGGTAGACTTCCCGGAACACGGGTTCCAGCATGCCGGTCATGGCGCGCTTGATCTCGTCCACCAAGTCGTAAATGATCGTGTGCAGGCGGATATCGACCTTTTCCTGTTCGGCGAGCGAAACGGCATTTCGCTCCGGCCGCACGTTAAAGCCGATAACGATCGCGTCGGAAGCCGATGCGAGCAGCACGTCCGATTCGTTGATGGCGCCGACGCCCGAGCGAAGCACGCGAATGCGGACCTTGTCGGTCGATTGCTTCTGCAGCGTGTCGGTCAGCACCTCGGCAGTGCCGCCTACGTCAGTCTTCAGAATGATGTTGAGTTCCTTGACCTCGCCCTCTCTCAAATGCTCGTGCAGTTTGTCGAGAGTCATACGGCTCGACTTCGCCAACGCGGCTTCGCGGTCCTTCGACTCGCGATACATAACGATCTGTTTCGCCTTGGCTGTATCGGTAACCACCTGGAACGTATCGCCGACTTCCGGCAGTGAATCGAGACCGAGCACTTCCACCGGAAGCGACGGCCCGGCTTCCTTCACCTGGGTCCCGCGATCGTCGTACATCGCGCGAACTTTGCTGAACACCGATCCGCAGATGAAGTAGTCGCCGGCGCGCAGCGTCCCGTTGCGGACCAGCACCGTGGCTACGGGACCGCGTCCGCGATCCAATTGCGCCTCGAGCACCGTTCCCAAACCGGGACGGTCCGGGTTGGCTTTCAGTTCTTGCATGTCGGCGACCAACAGAACCATTTCGAGCAGCAGGTCCAGGTTGGTCTTGGCCTTTGCCGATACGGGGACCATGATGGTTTCACCGCCCCAATCCTCGGCCAGCAGCCCGCGATCGGACAACTGCTGCTTGATGCGTTCCGGCTGAGCATCCGGCTTGTCGATCTTGTTGATGGCGACGATAATCGGAACGCCCGCCGCTTTGGCGTGGTCCATCGCCTCGAGCGTCTGAGGCATGACCCCGTCGTCGGCCGCGACCACGAGCACGACGATATCCGTCACTTTCGCGCCGCGGGCACGCATGCGCGTGAACGCTTCGTGACCCGGCGTATCGATGAAGACGATCTTGCGGCCGTTCTTCTCGACGTGATACGCACCGATGTGCTGCGTGATGCCGCCGGCTTCCCGCTCGGCGACGTTCGTTAACCGGATGGCGTCGAGCAGGCTGGTTTTGCCATGATCGACGTGGCCCATGATCGTAACCACGGGCGGGCGCGGCATCAGATCGGCAGCCACTTCGGCCGCCTGAATGTCGTGGGTGGCTTCCTCTTCGTAGCTGACCTTGTTAATCGACGCACCGAACTCGCGCGCCACCTGCTCGGCCAGTTTCGCATCCAGCGCCTGGTTGATGGTGGCGAATACTTTCTTCTCCACCAGTTTCTTGATCACCAGGTTCGCCTTGACGCCGAGTTTCTCCGAAAGTTCCTTAACGGTTATACCTTCGGAAATCGTGATTTCGCGATCGATGACCGGCAGCGCTTCAACCGAACGGCGCGGCCCGATCCGGAGCTTGCCTTCCTGTTCCTCTCGGCGAACGGCGTGACCCTTCGGACGGGGCCGGCGCTGATCCGGTACGGGGCCGGGCGGCGGCAGAGGAGCGGTCGGATGCATGCCAGGACGGCCGCGCATGGGCCTCCCGCCGGGACTGCTCGGACCGGGCATTCCGGGTCCGCGCATCACGGGTTGACCCGGACGAATGGGTCCGCGATAGATGGGCTGGCCGGGAACCGGAGCTGCCGACGGCCTACCCGGCATCGGTGCGCGCGGCGCAGGTTGACCGGGAGCCGCTTTTGGCTGAGTCTGACTGAGCTTGGCGACCAGGTCCGGACGCGGGGGAACAACGGGCCGCGCCGCGGGCTGTCCTACAAGGTTCGTACGCGATGGCTGCGAACGCTGCGGCGCCGCTGAGCCGGGCTGTTGCCGTTGCGGAGGTCTCGGCTGCGCGGGTGCCTGGCGCGGTTGTCCCGGTGCGGCGGGCGCAATCGGAGTACCCGGCGCGGCACTCGGTGCGGTAGGTCCGGGCGAAGCGCTCGGGGCGGCCGGACGCCCGAGATCTGAAGGCAGCGGTGCGCGGGGACCCGACAAAATCTGACCGGGACGCGGCGCCGGCGGAGCCGGACGCGCGGGCACACTTGCACCTGGGCGCGGTGGTTGCGGCGGAGCTGGACGCGCGGGCGGTGCCGGTACCGTACTCGCACTCGCTGCAGGTTGTGCTGGACCCGGTGGCGGGACGGTAACGGGCGGTTTTGCCGGCTCGGGACCCGCGGGCGGTGGTACCGTCGGGCTTATGGGCGTGGCCTCGCCGCGGTGACTGGCCAGCGGCGGACGAATGGGCCTCGGCCGGTGCGATACCGGAGCCGGCGGAGCGACAGGCGCATTCTCCGCTGGCTCTGCCGGCGTTTCCGGTTCCGGTTCAGCTATAGCTGTTTCCGGCGCGGCGAACGTCTTCGCCGCCATCGCCGGGGTTTCCTGCTCGGGCCGCGCAGCGTGCGGCTCGGCCTCGGCTGGCTTGGATTCCGATCTGGCGGGAAGGGGCTCCTCGGCGTCAAATCCGAAGTGCCTCCTCACCTTATAGACGACATCATCGTCCAGCGAGCTGGAATGGGTTAAATGCTCAGTAATACCCAATTCGGGGAGCACGTCCAGTATTTCTTTCGATTTCACTTCGAGCTCCCTCGCCAGCTCATTAATTCGAATCTTCTTCATAGGAGAGACTGCTTACCGGATAAACCTCTCGCGCACGAACCACGTACCAAGTTGCGTTGCCAGTCAATTCGAGATTACCTGCCCGCACTGCGGCCGGTGACCGCCTTTACCGCGTCGCCGCTCGTCGACGACAGCGGTGTTCACGCTAGTTTGTCAAAAGCCGCCGGCCGGCGCGAAGAGAGACGGAAAACGAGTACCTATCCCTGAAACCACCGAAAGCCCGCGCTGACTAATCTGCCTATCCGCCTAACCATCCTAACAGATCAACTTTGTAGTACGTTCAAGCCCTGACACATCCTGGCTTACCTGGGCTCGTTTTCCACAGCCGCCACCCGGCCCTCGTCGCGTTCAACCGTATCACTCTCTTCCGGCGGCACATCGTCTGTCCAGGACTCCGTCGCCACGGGCGCCTGTGGCGGCGCACCTTCAGTCCCTGCCGCCCCGTTGGGTTCGTTCTGTTCCACTGAAGTGGGTTCGTTCTGTTCCGCCGAAGGCTCCGCTGCAGGTTCTGGCGACGGCTCGGGAACCGCATTGTTCCACTCTTCGAGTACCACCTCTTCCTGCTGCATCGGAGCGGCCTCAAATTGAGAGTAGTAGCTGTTGACGGCGGCCTGCAGATTCTCCACCATCTCCGGCCCGATGCCCTGGATGTCTTCAAGTTCCTCCGGGGTCATCGATCCCAACTTCTCCACCGTGCCGACTCCCGCTTCCACTAGACGTTCGAGCACGTTTTCGGCCAGGCCGTGGTCGAGCAGTACCGACACCGGAGCGCCCGGAACCACCAGCGCCGCCATTTGCGACTCCACTTCCTGGCGCTTCTCTTCTTCGCTCTTGATATCGATCTTCCAGCCGAGCAGTTTCGCCGCAAGGCGCACGTTCTGCCCCTTTTTGCCGATGGCGAGCGACAACTGCGTGTCGTCGACGATCACTTCCATGTGCTTGCCCGCCGGATCGAGAATGGTGACCCGCGAAATCTTCGCCGGGCTGAGAGCGTGGGTGGCGAACACCACCGAATCTTCGGAGAACTCGATGATGTCGATCTTTTCGCCGCGCAGTTCGCGAATGATCGACTGCACGCGCATCCCCTTCATCCCGACGCAGGCGCCGACGCTATCCACGTCCCGGTCGCGACTGGACACAGCGATCTTGGTACGCTCTCCGGCTTCACGGGCGCAGGCCTTGATCACGACCGTGTTGTCATAGATTTCGGGCACTTCCTGCTCGAACAGCCGCATCACCAGTTCGGCCGCCGCCCTCGAAACGAGGACGCCCGCGTTCTTGCCCGCCTTTTCAACGCTCTTGATGACGCATCGCACCCGGTCGCCCACACTGAAATTCTCAAGTCGCGATTGCTCCTTCTTCGGCAGCCGGGCTTCGGTTTTTCCGAGGTCGACGATCAGATCCTGGCCTTCCACCCTTTTCACTGTGCAATTGACCAGTTCGCCGACCCGGCCCGAATACTCCGAGTGAATCGTTTCGCGCTCAGCCTCACGAACCTTCTGCAGAATAACCTGCTTTGCGGTTTGAGCCGAGATCCGCCCCAGCGTATCGGTCGGCTTGGGAATCCGCACTTCCGAATCGATCTCAGCGCCCGAGTCGAGTTTCCGCGCATCCGAAAGGCTGATTTCCCGGGCCGGATCCTGCACTTGTTGGACTACCTTGCGCACGCCGTAGATCTGGATGGCGCCCGCTGGGTCGAAATCGGCTACCAGGTCTTCGGTGGTTTTGAACTGCTTGCGGGCGGCCACCAGCATGGCGTCCTTAACCGCATCCACCACAATCTGTGCGTCAATACCCTTCTCCTTGCTCAGGATCTCGATGACCTGATAAATACTTCCCACTGGCTCCCCCTCCGTTTACTTCAGTCCGAGAATTACCACTCGAATTTCAGGTTTGCTTTTTCGACCTGCGTGAGATCGAACTGGATGGTCTTGCCGGATGCCGCTTCGAGAGTCACCTTGTTCTCTCCGAAAGCGGCCAGCGTTCCTTCCCAATGACGCTGGTTTTCCAACGGCTCCCGCAAAGTGACTTTGATCTTCTGACCGGTAAAGCGTTCAAAATCCCGAGGCTTCGTGAGCTTTCGTTCGACTCCTGGCGAACTGACTTCCAGGGTGTAGCTCTCTCCCGGCACGATGTCTTCCACGTCGAGAATCGTCCCGACATTCTGCGAAATGTGCTCGCAATCGCCGTGTGTGACTCCTGAAGGCTTATCTATGTAGATACGAAGGACACGGTGCCGGCCGGCGCCGAGCAATTCGACCTCAACAACCTCGATACCTTCAGACGCACCGACCCGCTCCGCGATTTCGCGGACCTTTTCGATGACGGCTACTTTGGTGGTGGCGGACATCTTCAACGTACCTGCTCGAAACCAATAAAAAAGTGGGCTTTCGCCCACTCTTGGACTTCGACATCTCTATGATACCAGACTCGCGAAGATTTCTCCGGTAAAACGATGGCGCGCGTGACTTATCGCCCGGCCGAAGCGACCTTCAGTTCCGCTGCTCCGTTCGGCACCGAAGCACGCAGCGCCTGGTCGGCTCCGAGATTTGCCGCATCGCAAACCGTGTACAAAGGCCGCCGCTGGCTTTGCGCAAAGGCGCGTTGAACATACTCTCCCACCACGCTAATGCCGATCACGACCGCTCCTAAGCCCAGGAGGTTCGTATCCAAGACCCACCAGCCAGCATCGGGCGGTCCCGTGATGGCCCAACGATAGGCCAGCAATGATGCTCCTGCGAACCCGGCCAGCAGCAGTACGGTTCCTAACATTAATCCCGCACGGATCGGGGCCGGCGAGAAGGAGATTGCCGCGTCGCAGGCCAGCGCAAGCATCTTCAGGAACGGATAGTGCGTGCTGCCGGCCTGCCTCGCCTCTCGCACGAACGGAACAGAGGTCTGGGGAAAGCCGATCCAACTGGCCATGCCGCGCAGAAAGCGGTGACGCTCGCGCATGCTGCTCAGCAGGTTCACTACCCTCCGCGACATGAGCCGGAAATCGCCGGTATCCGCGGGAAGATCGGAGTACACTGCCGCCCGCATGAGCATGTAAAACACTCGCGCCGTGACTCGTTTGAATAGGCTGTCGCCTTCGCGCCCCGTCCGTTTCGCATACACGACATCGTAGCCCTGCCGGTACTCGGCCAGCATCTGGACGATCAACTCCGGAGGGTCCTGCAAATCCGCATCGATCAAAACCACGGCATCGCCTTCCGCGACATCGAGCCCCGCGGTTGCCGCGATCTGCTGCCCGAAGTTTCGGGCCAGCGAAATGAATTTCACGCGGCGATCGGCATTCGCGGCTTCGCAGAGTACCTGCAAAGTCCCATCGGAACTCCCGTCATTGACGAACAGGAACTCCACCGCGCAATCGATCGAAGCGGCGACACTTTTCAACCGGGCGAGCAGCAGCGGGAGTACCTCCTCCTCGTTGAACACCGGGATGATGATCGACAGTGTGTGCGGATTGTTCCGCGGAATGAGGCGATATCGGGTCTCATTTCCCATTGGGTGGATCCCCCTTCCGATTCTCGAATTTCAAAGTACGGCCCAACGTGAACTTCAGATCGATTTCCAACCGGCGCGGCGTGAGGTTGTTTCCATCCCGAAGCACGTAAATTTGAATGCGTCGTGTATGGGCAGGGCGTCCGTCGTAGACGAGCGTCCACCGATCCGCGGATCGTCGAATCGCCTCCATCAGAAGCGCCCGATCCTGCATCCAGTTGGCTTCGCTCTGATCAATGACGATCGCGTTTACCGGAGCCGAAAGAAGGAACGAGGCGAGTGCCCCGGCGTCGGGGAACCTCGGTTTGTATACTTTCGAGGTCCAGGGATTGTCGCTGATAACTTTTGTCGCCCGCAGAACAACGTGTTCGGGACGCCGGTCGAGGAACGCCACTTCGGTTATGAAGGCGCCTTCCCCCCGTGTATCCGAACAGACCAGGATCCGCGGAACGCCCGGCATTCGTGTGACCTGGCGCGCTGCCTGCGCAAAGCCGAGAGGTGTCAGTCGAGGCGATGCGAAGACGCCGGTCACGCCGGCTGCGAGAATGAACCCAGCGCCGATCGCCGCCGGTGCCCAGCGGAACTTGCGAATCCCGCGCCAGCTCGACGCTGCCCGAAGTCCGATGAAAGACAAGTAGATGATCGGGGCGAAGGCGACACACATGTAGCGTTCTTCGGGACCGGGGACGGGCATGAATAGATGAAATAGGATGGTCGCGGCAGCCAGCGAGCCGATTGCGAGCCCTTCGGCACACGCGCGTTCGGCGGTCCGCCGGTGCCGGCAGAGCGTCCAGGCTCCAACGGCGCTTAGCAGCAGGAACGGTCCGAACTGGCGAAACAGAATCTGTCCGTAGCCGAGCAGCATTCTCCAGCAATATGCCGCGTCGACCCTGGAAATGGGCACCGAACTCTGCAGCATCCGCAGCGAAAACAGC
This sequence comes from uncultured Acidobacteriota bacterium, assembly GCA_963720745.1. Lineage (GTDB taxonomy): Bacteria > Acidobacteriota > Terriglobia > Bryobacterales > Bryobacteraceae > TMP-7. The sequence continues at coordinate 431,858 of CAVRGO010000001.1, read as the reverse complement.
TGCCATGGAATTCCGATTACCGCGACGATTGCCCCGGCCACATACAAATCGGGTTTTCGAAGCAGGGCGTAGCGCCCCGTCAGCGGGATCATCAGCAGTGGGGCGAACACCAACGCGTTGGCATTCGCTTTCGTCAGCATTGCCGCGGCGGCGACCGCTCCGAAGAGCACGGCATAAGACATCCGTTCTTCGCGAAAGTATGCGGCGAGTGCGAGAATCGCAAAAAACGAGAGCATGGCCACGGGCGCATCCAGCATCACTGCGGCGGTTGCCTGCTGGAATTCGTTAATGGACAGGAGCAGAAAGCCCGCCGCAAGCGCCGGGAGAATGCCCCACGCCCGGTAAACAGCGGCCGCAAGCGCTGTGGCCAGAATCGCACTTGTTACAGCAATCAAAACCAACAGAGATTTCGAACCCACCGGCGCGATTTGAAGCCATAATCCGGCGATACCGTAAAAAACGGGCGGCCACATTCCGATGCTGATTTTCGGATAGTGCAGATAGTACTGTTCGGCATAAGCCATTGGCGGACGTCCTATGCCTGAGGCAAGGTAGTCGTGCGCCAGCATGGCCGTCATCACATGGGCGGGTTCATCCGCCTGGTGGGCCAATTCGGACCTGTAACTTCCCGCCACGAGCTGAACAGCGATCGCGAAAGCAAGGAAGATCGTGAATGCGCAAACGAAGGCGATGCAGCGCGACACTGTGCCGGGGCCACCACGCTGCTCCAGAGCGGGCTCAGCCGTCAGCACAGCGCCAGGCATGGCCAGGCTCTGTGATCGGACATTTGAACAATATCGTAAACCGTCGTACATCTCCAGACAATCCCGCAATGGACCCAGTACAGTAGTTCCAAGAGAGGTACTCGCCTCTCATTCCAGAGCATGTCGAGAAATTGCGAGAGTACGTCCGGCATACCGGCACTGCTGACAAAGAGAGTCTCCGCCGCAATATAATCGGAGTTAGACATCCGAAAAACCGAGGAGGTCGCCGTGTTCAGGCGGCTCGCCCAAAGGCTGATCTTGCCCTTGACGGTGATCGTCATTATCATCGCCGCCGTCTCGGGGCTAATTACAGTTCGCAGTCAGGAACGGCAATTGCTGGACGCCATCATTCTCGGCGCCGATCAACTGTCGCGCGGAATCGCCAGCGCTACCTGGCACGCGATGCTCGCCGATCATCGGGACGCCGCCTATGCCGTGATGCAAACCATCGCGGAAAAGCAAGGAATCGATCGCATCCGCATCTTCAATCGCGACGGCCAGGTGATGTACTCGACTACTCCTGGGGAAACGGGGCGAGCCCGCGTGGACAGGAGCAGCGAGGCCTGTTCGGTCTGTCATTCCAGCCTGGAACCGCGGACGGTGGTGAATGCGTCGTCGCGCGCCCGCGTTTTCCGCGAACCGGACGGTCACCGCTCGCTAGCCATGGTCACGCCGATTTACAACGAACCCGCGTGCAGTGACGCCGCCTGCCACGCGCACCCGGCTTCGATGAAAGTGCTCGGAGTGCTGGAGGTCGCGCTCAGTATCGCTCCCGTGGATAAGGAAGTCACGAAGATGAAAGGGCGCGCTTTCATCGTTACGGGCATCGAGATTTTTCTAATCAGCCTGTTCATTTTCTTCTTCACTCGACGATTTGTCGCACAGCCATTGCAAAAGCTCGTAAAGGCGACCCAGGCGATCAGCGACATGAAACTGAACACGCGGATCGAATTGCACGGCGCCGAGGAGATCGAGGAACTCGCCGAATCGTTCAACGGAATGGGCGAGCGGCTACGGGGCGCGATGGCGGAATTGAACCTCTTCGCGGAAACACTCGAAGCCAAGGTTACCGAGCGCACCGAGCAACTCAAAGCCGCGCACACGAAGTTGATGCAGAGCGACCGCCTGGCATCGCTCGGCCAATTGTCGGCGAGCGTGGCGCATGAGATCAACAACCCGGTGTCGGGAGTTCTGAACCTGTCGATGCTGATGCAGCGCATCCTGAAGGACGACGGAATCCCGAAGGAGCGCATTCCCGAGTACCGCAAATATCTGCAGCAGGTGATCAACGAGACGACGCGAGTGGGACGCATCGTATCCGACCTGCTTTCGTTTTCGCGCCGCTCGAAGCCCCAGCGTAGTTCCGCGGATCTGAATAAGCTGGTGCGTTCCACGCTTTCGCTCGTGTCCCACAAGATGAAGCTGGCGAACGTCGAGGCGGTAACGAACCTTCAGGAGGACCTTCCGCTGGTGCCCTGCGACGGCTCGCAGATCCAGCAGGTAGTGCTGAATCTCGTCATGAACGCGACCGAAGCGATGCACCAGCGATCGGCGGGACAAGTGGAGGTGGCCACGGCCCTGGCACCCGACCAGCAATCGGTTGTGCTGACTGTCTCCGACACCGGGGAAGGTATTTCGCCGGAGCATCTGACGAAGATCTTCGACCCCTTCTTCACCACCAAGCCCGAAGGAAAAGGCGTGGGGCTCGGGCTGGCGGTTTTGTACGGCATCGTCGAGGCCCACGGCGGCGACGTAGACGTAAGAAGCAAACTCGGCGAGGGCACAACGTTCACGGTAAGGCTGCCGCTGCAGCCCACGCCGGAACAACTGGGCCAGATGGAGGTGCCTCTGGCAACCGGCGCGGGAAACAGCAGTGGCATGCGTGTGCATTAGGGCTATTGGAGCTGTTGTGGAGGAAGATCTCGCCGCTATCGAATCCGCCGCAGCGAAACTGCTCGGCGTCGAGACTCGCCGGCTCGCTCCGCTGCCCGATCCGGTATACGCCTTGGATCCCCGGCGCCGGCAGTACAGTGCCGTCGATGTGATGCGGGCGTTCGCCCTGGCGGCGCCGGCCGGTGAGTCGAAGGTTCTCGGAATCACCGAACGCGACTTGTTCATTCCGATGCTGACATTTGTTTTCGGCCAGGCACAGTTGAACGGACGGCTGGCTCTGGTATCTCTAGCGCGGCTGCGGCAGGAGTTTTACGGTATGCCGGAGGATCGCACCGTGCTTCTGAGACGGGCCTTGAAAGAGGTAGCGCACGAACTCGGCCACACCGCCGGTCTTGCCCATTGTCCGGACCGGCAGTGCTCGATGTCGCTTTCAACGGATATCGCGCAGGTGGACGGCAAGGGAGCCGGTTACTGCGCCTCCTGCGGCGCGCTGATCCGCGCCAATCTGCCGCACACGGATATGAGATAGAGGAACCGATGAGATCGAGTTGGGAAATTCTGGTTGTCGACGACGAAGAAGTAATGTGCGAATCCCTGGCGGCCTGGCTTCGCGAAGACGGTTACACCGTCGACACCGCCCGCAGCGGCCGCGAAGCCGTGAACAAGAGCCGCGAGCGCGAATACGCCATCTACTTCGTCGACCTCAAGATGCCGGGCGGAATGGACGGAATCGAAACCATGATCGAGATCCGGAAATTGCGCCCCGAAGCCTCCATTATCATCATCACGGCATACGCCACCGTCGACACGGCAATCACGGCGATGAAGGAAGGCGCGCAGGAATATATCGTAAAGCCGTGTAACCCGGCCGAGATCTCGCTACTTGTCGGGCGCATCCTGAAGGTGAAGAAACTCCAGAGGGAGAACCTGATCCTTCGCAAGAAGCTGAACCGGCAATATCACTATCGGGACATCATCAGCAAGAACGCGAAGATGCGCGAGCTGCTCGATCTGGTTTCGCAGATCGCCAGCCTGCGCAGTACGGTGCTGATCCGCGGCGAAAGCGGAACGGGCAAAGAGTTGATCGCGCGCGCCATTCACTATTCGGGCGATCGCGCGGCCAATCCGTTCATCGCGGTATCCTGCGCGGCACTCGCTGAAACGCTGCTCGAGTCGGAACTCTTCGGCTACGAGAAGGGCGCCTTCACCGGCGCGAACGGACAACGGAAAGGCAAGTTCGAATTGGCGGACGGCGGGACGATTTTCCTCGACGAGATTGGCGACATCTCTCCCAAGCTTCAAGCCGATCTGCTGCGCGTCCTGCAGGAGCGGAGTTTCTACCGGCTGGGCGGGACCGAGGAAATCCAGGTGAACGCCCGGATCATCGCGGCCACTCACCGGAATCTTCAGCAGGCTGTGCAGGACGGCGAGTTTCGCGAGGACCTGTTTTACCGGCTCAATGTCATCGAGATTCGAATCCCGCCGCTCCGGGAGCGCCGCGAAGATATTCCGATGCTGGCAGAGCACTTCGTCGAACGTCTGTCGCACGAACTGAACCGGGACATTGCCGGGCTGTCGCAGCCCGCGATGAAACTCCTGATGGATCACGACTGGCCGGGTAACGTACGCGAACTTGAAAACGCGGTGGAGCGCGCCATCGTGACTTCGAAGGACCGGTACTTGTCGGAGGACGATTTCCGTTTTCTCGAGAGTAACCTTCAACGGACGTCATGGGCGCCCCCGCCAAATCTGACGCTTCAGGAACTCGAAAAAGAGGCTATTGTCGCCGCTATCCGCCGGACCGACGGCAACATCAAAGAAGCAGCCATGGCGCTTGGCATCGACCGTTCCACGCTCTACGACAAGATCAAGCGATACGAGATTCCGAGGTAGGGCCAGCGGCGCCATTGCCGTTCAGTTCCCTACGATCGATTGATAAGCGAGTTGCTTGAACAGATCCTTCGTGGTGCGTTGTGGCATCACCTGAACCATGAAGATGCCGATCATCTGCTCCGCCGGATCGATCCAGAACGTAGTGCCGGCGGCTCCTCCCCAGTTGTACTCGCCTTTCGAGCCGATGTTGCCCGTCCTGTCGATCCCGCGATTCACGGCGAATGTCAGCCCGAAGCCGTAACCGCCGCGGCCGTTCACATTGTTGACGCTCGGCAGGTCGCCGAGTTGATCCGAGCGCATCAAGTCCACTGTCTTCGGGCTGAGGATGCGTGTGTTGTCGAGTTGACCTCCGTTGAGCAGCATTTGTACGAATCGCGCGTAGTCCATGGCGGTGGAAACCAGTCCGGACCCGCCCCCCAGCAGGACGGGTTTCTTTTTATAGCTGTCCTGCGCCGGTCCGGTGAGGCGTTTGATGGTGCCGCCCGGGTTCGGCGTATACAAAGCGGCCAGCCGGCTCCACTTCTCCTCGGGAACGAAATAGCCCGTATCGGCCATGTGCAGAGGCTGAAGGATGTGCTCGGCAAAATAGCGGTCGATCGGCTCGCCGGAGGCAACTTCGACGAGACGGGCAAGGACATCGATCGAATAGCTGTAGTCCCACACCGTCCCCGGCTGGTGGACGAGCGGCGCGGATGCAATCCGCCGGATCAATTCAGATAACGGGTAATCGGCTTCGCCGCCGCGAATCCCGATCTTGCGATAGACCGGTTCGCCATTTTCGTCGCGCGGACCTTCGTAGTTGAGACCCGAGGTGTGCCGCAGCAGATCGAGAATCGTGATTTCGTGTTCAGCCGGGACGGTGTAGTAGATGCGCTTGCCGCTCGCCGCGTCTGTCTTCTCGACGGCCACCCGCATGTTCTTGAACTCGGGAAGAAACTTCGAAACCGGGTCGTGAAGCGAGAACCGGCCGTCTTCGTACAGCGTCATCACAGCGACTCCGGTGACGGCCTTGGTCATCGAGTACATGCGGAAGATCGCATCCTTCTGCATCGGCTTGTTCGCCTCTCGATCGGCCATGCCCCAGGTATCGAAATAGGCGATTTTGCCGTGCCTGGCGATCAGTCCGATGCCGCCCGCCATCTCGCCGTTGGCGATCGCGCGCTCCATGGCGGGTCGGATTCTGGCCAGGCGCTCTTGCGAAAGCCCGACCTGTTCGGGCGCGACTTGAAGAAGAACCTGCGCTCCTGCGGACGAAATCAGAACAGCGAACGCAATCAGACCGGGTTTCATGTTCGCCAATTCTACGAGGCTCAGACCGCTGGCGGCAACTCAGTTAGCCCAGTTCCGCCCAGTTCCAAACTCACAACGGTTTCGAGATGATAAGTTTCCGGAAACAGGTCCACCATGGTCAGCCGGCGGATCGTGTAGCCATTTCCGGTTAACCCGGCCAGGTCGCGCGCGAGTGTCGAAGGGTCGCAGGCCACGATGACGATGCGCCGCGGCTTGAGCCTGACCAATTCCGCGATGACGGACTTGCCGATTCCGGAGCGGGGTGGATCCGCGAGTACAAAATCCGCAGCCGTGCTGGTGCGCGGCAGAAATGCTTCGACACTAGTCTGAACGGCTTCGACGGAGAAACCCGCTCGTTCCGCGTTGTGCCTCAGGTCGCGCACGGCGCTTGCGCCGGATTCCACGGCCGTTACCCGTTCGAATCGCGGCGCCAGGCCGAGAGAGAATAAGCCCACGCCGGCGTAGAGATCCAGCGCGGATTTTCCCTCGGCACCCGTCAACGCAACCTCCACCAGGCGATCGACCAGGAACCGGTTCACCTGGAAAAACGAATTATGGCTCACCTGAAAGAGATGGCCTGAAGCCGGATACTCCAGAAACCCGCGCTCGGCTCCGGGGATTCGCTCGGAGCACCATTCGAAGAAGCGGCGCGCCACCGGTTGTCGCGTTTCGAGCACGTTGATGAGCACGTCCGTCTCGTTCGTGAACAGTTCGATCGAGCTCACGAAATTCGGCCAGCGCCGGTCCTTGATCATCGCCACCAGCGCACCGAGTGCCTCATTGATCTTTGGGGAGGAAATGGGGCAATGATCGACGGGAACCAATTCGTGCGATCCCTCGCCGTAGTACCCGATCCGCCGGTTCTCGATATGAAACTGCGTGCGATTCCGATAACCGAGTGGTGTGCCGGATACCGTATCGATCTCTCCCTGGAAATCGATATGGCCGACGCGCCGCAATTGTTCGCGGAGGATGCCGGCCTTCTGTTCCACCTGAAAAGCGTAGTCGGCGTGCTGGTAGTGACAGCCGCCGCAGTGCAAAAAATACGGGCACGGCGGGGTGGTGCGATGCAGGGAAGGCGTCAGCACTTCCCGGGGTACGGCACGAATCAGCCCGCCCCGATTCTGCACCTCGTCGACCAGGGCAGTTTCGCCGGGCAGCAGATAAGGCGTCAAGACCACGTGACCCATCAGGCGCGCAAGGCTGTCCCCGCCGTACACCCATTTTTCGATCGTCACTTCGTTTGCGATGGTACGTGGCCCTCCATTAGCATGAGATCACGAGTTCACCGCAGTGTCCAAGCCGAGCGAACGAAGTCACGGAACCGAAACAGAAATGGAGCATCCGCTCATGCGCCTGCGGGACATTGAAGCGGCCGGCTGACGATGGCCGGCCGCCGCATCACCCTGGCAGATTACGGCCGCCTCGTTCGTCGCAACCGCAACTTCCGTTTGTTGTGGTCCGCCCAGATCGTCAGCGAGATCGGAGACTGGTTCTACTCGGTTGCGATTTTCAGCTTCCTGCTGCAGATGGCCGGCACAGCGCAATCGATCGCGTTTGCCTTCGTTCTGCAGGTGTTGCCGCAGTGTTTCGCGGCGCCGCTCGCCGGCGTCATCAACGATCGGGCCAGCCGCAAGCGTGTGATGATCTTCGCCGATTGGATGCGCGCCGGTATCGTGCTCGCGATGGTGCTGGTGCGCTCGCACGATATGGTCTGGCTGCTGTACGCACTGTTGTTCTCGGAAACCGTGATGTGGGCACTATTCGAGCCGGCGCGCACTGCGGTGGTTCCGAACATCACGTCGGGCCCGGATATCGTTGTCGCCAACGCTTTATCTTCGACGACATGGTCGTTCAACTTCGCGATCGGGTCGGCGCTCGGCGGTTTCGTCGCGGCGATGTTCGGACGCGACACAGTATTTGTCATTAACTCGCTTTCCTTCGTTCTCTCGGCGACCTTGATCCGGCGGATGATATTCGCAGAACCGCACACCGAGGTGCTGCCCCCTCTGCGGCTGCGCGACCTGGGGGATTTCACACCCATTTTGGAGGGCATCCGCTATGTCACACGCGATGTCCGCCTGGCCGTGACGATGTTTGTCAAAGCGGGGCTGAGCCTGATGGGCACGAATTGGGTGATCATCCCGATCATGGGTGAACGGCTCTTTCCGGTGCACATCGCCGGATTCTCGGGCCAGCAGGCATCCACTATGGGTATGAGTATTCTGCTGGCGTCACGAGGAGTCGGCGCGATTGCAGGCGCGTTTCTCAGCAGCGCCGTTGCGGGCGATTCGAAACCGCGCCTGCGCTATGCGATCCTTGGCGGTTTCGTACTCGGCTCGATCGGCTACCTGCTGCTGTCCACGGTATCGAACATCTGGCTGGGTTGCGTGGCCCTGATCGTCGCGCACGCGGGCGGCTCGGTGATATGGGTCGCCTCAACGACGCTATTGCAGGAACAGACGGAGGACCGGTTCCGAGGCCGCGTATTCTCGGCCGAGTTCGCGCTCAGCATGGCAACGCTCGCGACGGTGAGTTATGCCGGCGGTGTTGCCGTTGACCACGGTATGAGCGTCCGCACCCTGGCGCTACTCACGGGACTGCTGATGTTGCTTCCGGCCGCTGCCTGGACACAGGCGCTGACGATGTGGCGAAAGTAGGGACGCTAGCCCGACTTTCGCAGTTCAAGCGGATTTTCGGGTTTTGGGCCGGAGAATTTCTTTTGTTTTCAAGGTCGGTATGGGCAGAAACAGGCGAAAACAGGCGCGGTGAAGACCTAGCCTCTTTTCTGAGACATTGATCTCTGGCATGCTGCTGCTGAGACATGTTTCTGCGTAGCACGAATCGTCGCAAGGACGGTAAGGATCATCGATACTTCAGCATTGTCGAGAACCGGCGTCTGCCCGGCGGCAGGACGGCGCAGCGCACGGTTCTCTATCTCGGCGAGATCAACGATCGACAACAAACCGCATGGCGAAAGACGCTGGAGGTGTTCGACGAGGCTGAACAGCGCTTCACGTCCATGAGTTTGTTTCCCGACGACCGGGAACTCCCGGCCGACGCCATCGACAGCATGCAGGTGCGGCTGAGCGGTCTGGAACTGAAGCGTCCACGCATATTCGGCAGTTGCTGGCTGGCTTGTGAACTCTGGCAGCAATTGGACCTCGATGAGTTCTGGCAACAACGTCTGCCGGAAGGCCGTGAAACGGTGAGTTGGGAAAAGGTGTTGCGGCTGCTGGTGGTCAATCGGCTGCTGGATCCCGGCAGCGAATTCCGAGTGCATCGCCATTGGTATTTGAATTCGGCGATGGACGAGTTGATGCGTACGGGCTTTGAAGTGGCGGAGAAAGACCGGCTGTATCGGTGCCTGGATCGCGTGCTCGAACACAAACAAGAGTTGTTCGTATTTCTGAAGCAGAAGTGGGCCGATCTGTTCGGAGCTGATTTCGAAGTGCTGCTCTACGATCTGACCAGTACGTATTTCGAAGGAGAGATAGAGCAGAACCCCAAAGCCAGGCGCGGGTACAGCCGGGACGGGCGTCCGGACTGCGTGCAACTGGTGATCGCGCTGGTGGTGACGCCGGACGGCTTTCCGCTGGCCTATGAAGTGATGAACGGCAACACCGCGGATAGCTCAACGCTGCGCGAATTTCTTACAAAGGTCGAAACGGCGTACGGCAAAGCGCGGCGGGTGTGGGTGATGGATCGCGGCATACCGAGCGAGGCGATTCTCAAAGAGATGCGCGCACCGGAACGGCAGACGTTTTATCTGGTGGGCACGCCCAAAGGCAAGATCAATCAGCACGAGAAGAAATGGCTGGACCTTCCCTGGCAACAGGTGCGCGACTCGGTGGAGGTGAAGCTGTATGAGCATGCAGGCGAACTCTATGTGCTGGCCAAAAGCGGCGGCAGGCAGGCCAAGGAAAATGCGATGCGGCGCAAACGGCTGGCGCGCCTATTGCGCAAACTGCGCGCCATGCGCAGGAGTTTGCCCAAGCGCGACCAACTGCTGCTACGTATCGGTGCCGCGAAGAAGGAAGCGGGCCGCGCCTTCGGGTTCGTGAAGATTCAGCTTCCGGAGAAGGATCAAGAGGTCACGCGCGATACCTTCACTTTTCACACCGACAGGGCAAAGCTCAAAGCCGCCGAGCAGCGCGATGGACATTATCTGCTGCGCAGCAATCTCACCGGCGAAGACCCGGCGGTGCTGTGGACACGTTATGTGCAGTTGACACAGATCGAGAGCGTGTTCCGGTCGCTGAAAAGTGAATTGGGGATACGGCCCATTTATCATCAGCTCGAACATCGCGCCGATGCGCACGTATTCATCGCATTCCTGGCTTACTGTCTGCAGGTGACGCTGAGGAACCGCCTGATGACGTATGCGCCGGGTCTGACGCCGTTGTCGGTGTTCGAAAAACTTTCCACCATCCAGATGGTGGATGTGTGGATCCCAATGCTCGACGGACGCTGTTTGGTGCTGCCGCGCCACACTCAGCCCGAACCCGATGTTCAGGCCCTGATGGAGCAGATCCGCATCACGCTGCCTCCGCAACCGCCGCCGCGCATCAAATCATCGCAACTGCCAGCCACCCCAACGAATGGATCCGGCTTGGCTGAGGAAACTGCCGTATGAAATGGGTGGCGCTGGAATCGAAGATGCTCTCGGCGGCTGCTTATGACGATTCGAAGCAGATGCTGTATCTGCGATTTCGAAACACTGGCGAGGTCTATCGATACTTCGAATTCACGGCCGCCGATAACCAAGCCTTTCTCAGCGCCGATTCGAAGGGCCGTTATTTTCGCTTTCAGATCCGCGATCACTTTCGCTACGAGCGCATGGCCAGGCTCCACGCCGCCTGATTTCCCCGACTGAGCCCCTCTCGAAACCCACCTCTTGTGGTGGAGACCTTTTACATCCCTTCACTGATTCTGAACGCCTTATGTGCCACCAACGCCGCCAACTGCGAAAGACGGGCTAGCTCTCGAGTAACCGGCTCACCTTGTCCAGCAACTCGGCAGTAGTGAACGGCTTTGGCAGCAACGTGATTCCCGGATCCAGGACTCCCTTGTCGGTAATCACGTTTTCGGAATGTCCGGACATATAAAGAATCTTTAAATCCGGCTTCAGTCCACGCAGATGAGCAGCCAGTTGCCGGCCGTTCATCCCTGGCATCACTACGTCCGTCAAGAGCAATTGAACCGACTGGAGGCCGCTACGAGCAATTTCGATCGCAGATGCGCCATCGGATGCTTCGAGAACCCGGAACCCGTTGCTCGACAGAACATCGACGGCGAGTTTCCTGACCTGCTCACTGTCCTCCACCACCAGGATGGTCCCCGAACGCGAGTACTCCACACGTTCGGTTGTTGGCTTCGCCGACGGACCGGGCTCGGTACGGGGTAGGAGAATCCGGAAAGTCGTCCCATGTCCTGGCTCGCTCTCCACGTCGATCGAGCCCAGACTTTGCTGAACGATGCCGTACACCGTTGCCAGGCCAAGACCCGCACCGCGCGCGCGATCTTTCGTGGTGAAGAACGGCTCGAAGATATACTTGCGGACCTCCGCATCCATGCCGACTCCCGTGTCCATTGCCGTCAGCATTACGTAGGGTCCTCGCTCCAGTTGCGGATTGTGGGCGCCGTCCCCGTTCAACTCGACCACGCTTGTTTCGATGGACAGCATGCCGCCGGACGGCATGGCATCGCGGGCGTTCGCTGACAGATTCATCAGCACCCGATGAAGTTGACCCTGATCGGCGGTCACCAGCGGGTTGCCGGGGGCCAGCCGCGTAGTCAACACAATGCTGTCCCCAACCAACTGCCGGATCATCGGTTCCGTTTCACAAATGAGCCCGTTGAGATCTACCGCCTCAGGGCGTCTCATCCGCTTACGGCTGAAGTCCAGCAGTTGCTCGGTCAACTGCGCGGCGCGTTCGCCCGCCCGGCGGACCTGTTCGAGGGGTCCGCGCATAGCGCCGATATTCTGGCGCGCCAAAAGCAACTCGGTGTAGCCGTTGATCACCGTCAGCAGGTTATTGAAATCGTGCGCGACACCGCCGGCCAGGCGTCCGATGCTCTCGAGTTTCCGGGCTTGCGCCAGCCGCCCTTCCAGATCGGCTGCATGCTCCAGGTTCTTGCGAATCGCGATCGTCTGCCGCGCCACTTGCCGTTGCAGGGCGATCATCCAGGTGGCGGCGATGAGAATCAGACAGCCGAGTCCAGCCGCTAACATCATCGTTCTTCGCGGATTCCACCAAGGCGCTCGCTTGAGCACCTCGATATCGTTCCCATCGCGTAGCAGTATCTCGAATTGCTTTGCCACCGAATCGCCGGTCGCGCCTGAAGCTATGTCGCAAACGCCAGTCAAACGCAGCCTGCTGCCGGGTTCGAGGTAGTGCCCACGGCCAGAAAAGTCCGTCTGTGCCGTAAACAGAGTCCCACGCGATTCCAGAACCAGCGTGGAGCCGTGAACGCCCGTCAGGACGTCCGTGAGTGTGCCCTCTACCTGAATCAGCTCTTCGTCATGCCACCCCTCGATGGCTTCATCGGCTGCCACCAGCACCGGGCGAACCGGCGAACCGGCGCCCAGTCGCACGATTTCCGCACTTTTGAGAAATGGGCCCGAGGCACCGGTTCCTACCGTGCCCAAAGCACGCACGCGATCTCCGGTACGCAATTTACAGCGCGGGTGGTCCAGGATCAAGATGCCTCCGCTGGTGTCCTGGATGAAAGTCGGTCCTTCGGGACGGGCCAGCGTAATAATACCCTCAACGCGTGAACGGACGCCAGGCTCCCGTCTCGAATACTGAAATAGTTCGCGGATCGGACGCGACGGAAGATTCACTGGCGCCGGCTTGAGCACGTGAATGTATTGCTTCCCCGGGACGAACAGGTTTATGCCGATGAGCTGTCGTTTCAGGTTGAATTGCGATCCGCAGGCGCCCAAAAATCTGACGCTCGCATCGAGCAGGCCATCCGGCCACTCGGACGACGCGGGTAAGAGGACTGTAACCGAATGCTGACCGTAGGCAACCTGCGCTTCCGCCCGATCGTGGTCTTGTTGTACCGCAGTCACGACGCCGTCCAGTTGAATCCAGTTGCCGTCCTGATTTCCGGTGAAGATGGTCTCCGGAGATTTCGCGGATGGCGTGGGCATGATTCCCGCACCGAGCACCGTCACTCGGGGCGACGCGATCACTGGTGCAAATTCGCCGGGTCCGGTGACGCCTTCGACATCCACCCGATCGCCTGCCGCAATCTGGTTCGAGAGTTCACGAGGCGGAAGATAAATGCCGCCGCTTCGGTCCTGGACGAACATGATGTTGGCTGCGCGATCGAAATAGGTGACAACCCCGGAGATCCGGACGGGCCGCTCCTCCATTGCCTCGACCGGTGAAAGCGCGTGGATCCGCCAGACTTCCGTAAGGACTGGGGGAGGCGAAGGCCGCGTGTTCTGCACTGCCCCGGTGAGGACCACTTTCCCGGCGTCCGATTCGAGAAACCCGTACAGGCAGGCGGGACCTTCTCTGAGAGTCGCTCCTCCTCCCGGACCGGGGCGCACCGTGATCGCATCGGCCGAGTCCGTCAACGAAGCCACGGCTCCGTGCTCCTGCCAGCGCAAAACGCCTTGGACACCCACGCGATGCAGCGAATCAGGCACACCCGTTCGAATGATTTCCGCCACCGTGTGAACGGTCAGGCCCCGGAACTCGGGCGGGGGCCTGAGGACTTGAATGTCGTCGGCATTCCGCAACCAGAGCCGCAGCACCTCGGACCCATCACTCGTCCGTTCCCGGCAAACCACGCCGGTGAGCGCGACCTCGGCATCCACGAGTGAATGCAACACCCGGCTTAACGAATCCGCGATCACCGCCGTCAACTTCCCGTCACCGGTCGAGAGGAGCAACCTGTGGCGGCCGGCCTGGACAATCTCGGCCTGTTGGAGCACCCCCTTCACCTGAACCAGTTCGCTGTCGTGCTCGTGGTTCGAAAGATCTCGAAGTCGCAGAAGGTGCGGCGTCGCGGGCGCGTCCTTGTTGCCCGAGCGGATCGTAGCGCGAATCAAGAGTGGAGAATCACCGCCCGCACCAACCTCCGCATCCATATGGATACGCTGACCGATCACCGGTACCTGTTCGCCGAACGCGGACATCGGGATTCGCAAGCCGCCGGTTTTGTCCTGTACGAACACTGTCCGCCAATCCGGGTCGGAGTAGGTGACCACTCCTTCGATCTGGGCGGTGGCCACTACGTTGTCACCCGAAGGCAGACGCTTGATTCCTCGGATGGTACTGAGTGGGCCAGCCATCCGCTGCGGTATGAGACCACAGCCGGCCAAAAATAGGGAACACAAGAATGGCAGGGACAGACGCACTCTATGTGATCTGTGGTACCTGCGTGTCGGAAATCTCCACGATTCGGGAAGGCTCCATAGGGAAAAGCCTGAGACTCGGCGTCTTGAATCGCCACTATGTCCGTGAATCGAGCATTCTCATGCGCACGCTCATCGCCTTTCTTCTCGCTGGGTGCGCGCTCGCGCAAACTTCTGATCCCGCGTACGAGCCGCTTCGAAAGGCCTACGATGCGCTGAAGTCGCGCAACTACGATCAGGCGATCAGTGGTTTCCAGCGGGTCATCGAACTCGCTCCGACACGTCCGTCGATCCGCAAGGACCTTGCTTACACCCTGTTGAAGATCGGGGAGAATGAGGCGGCCCGCGACCAGTTCGCCGAGGCGATGCGCCTCGACAAGCTGGATTACCACGTGGCGCTCGAGTACGCGTTCCTGTGTTACGAGACCAAGCAGCGGGCCGAAGCACGCCGCGTTTTCAATCGAATACGCCGCGAAGGCGAACCCGAATCGCGCGCTACCGCCGAGCGGGCCTTCCAGAACATCGACAAGCCGCTCGCCGAAGGCATTGCCCGCTGGCAGAAGGCCCTCGAACTTTCACCTGGCAATTTCAGCGCCCACCAGGAACTCGCTCGCCTTGCCGAAGAACGTGACGAACTCAGTTTGGCCGCCGAACACTACCAGGCAGCCTGGCGCCTGCGGCCCGATCTGCGGGAATTGCTTCTGGATCTGGGACGCGTATGGAAAGGAACAGGTCGCACGGAGGACTCGAACGCCGCCCTGCTGGCCGCCTCGCGCGGTGCCCAGCCCCGGGTGGCCGAACGCGCAAAGGCGCTCAGTCCTTCGCGATATCCCTACGTTTACGAATTCAAAAAGGCGCTGGAGCTGGACCCGAACAACATCGAACTGCGGCGCGAACTCGCTTACCTCCTGCTGACCATGAAAGAAAAGGAAGCCGCCGAGGTGCAGTTTCAAGGGATTGTGGACGCGGCTCCGGATGACATTCTTTCCGTCGCGCAACTCGGGTTCCTGCATCTGGCCCGAAACGACAATGCTGGAGCGAAACCTCTGCTCGACCGCGTGCTCGCATCGGGTAACGAGGAATTGGCGGACCGTGTTCGCGCCGCGCTAAAGCTTCCGCAGACGCTGAAATCACGCAAGGAATCCACCCGGGATAAGGTCGGCAGCGAAGCCAAAGCTCTCGCGGAGAAGAGCTTGCAGGCGGGGTATATGAAGGATGCCCTGAAGTACCTGACCGTGGCCCATGAAGCCGATCCGGTGGATTTCAATGTGATGCTGAAACTCGGCTGGGCGTACAACATCCTCCATCAGGACCGCGAGGCGCTGAAATGGTTCGACCTGGCCCGGAAGAGTCCCGACCCCGCCGTTGCTTCGGAAGCCGGGAAGGCATGGCATAATCTTCGCCCCATGTACGCGCCGTTCCGAACCACGGTGTGGGCGTACCCGTTCTACTCATCGCGTTGGAAAGACGTGTTTTCCTATGCCCAGGCGAAGACGGAATTCCGAGCGGGCAATCTCCCGGTCCGCCCCTACCTGTCCGTCCGATTCATCGGCGACACGCGCGGACGAACAGACGCCAGCATGGGGCTTCCGCCGCAGTATCTTTCCGAGAGCTCGTTCATCGTCGGTGCCGGTCTGGCAACGCGTTCCTGGCGAGGTCTGATGGGCTGGTTCGAGGCCGGCGAAGCCATGAAGTACATCGCCGCCCGGCAGGACGTCGGACGCATGATTCCGGACTATCGCGGCGGGCTGTCGTTTGGCCGCGGCTTTGGAAATCTGCTCAGCCCCTCTTCACACGGTCTCTTCGCTGAAACGAATGACGATGGAGTTTTCGTCAGCCGGTTCAATAACGATATGCTGCTCTACTCCCAGAACAAGACGGGGTACACGCTGCGCTCCACCGAAGGGCTCGGGTTTCAGGCGCAACTGTATTGGAACTGGAACATCACGTTGGATGCCCGTGGGGAGTATTGGGCGAATTACGTCGAAACCGGGCCGGGGCTGCGGTTCCACTTTAAAGCGTTGCCGCCTGCGCTGACCTTCCATGTCAGTGCGTTACGGGGTTCCTACCTGGTTCAGGAAGGGAATCCCCGCGGACCCGTGTTCTACGACCTGAGGATCGGATTCTGGTATGCGTTCACTCGCTAAGGTTGGGTTCGTTTTGTATTTCGCCGCGTCGGCCCTTCCGGCGGCTACCTTTTCCTATCACCTGGTGGGCGACGATCCGGGGCCTTGGCCGGACATCTTCTCCTCTGTCGGTCTGACATCGGCGCCTACCGGGATCGCGAGTGTCTTCGTCGTACGCGACACCTCACCCTTGGGCGGGGCGCAGTGGATGGATCGCGTCAGCCGCGGCGCGTTTCTGGTGCTCGAAGGCGATTCGCCCCTGGCCCGCGAATTTGGGTTCGTTCCGTCGTCGAAACAAGTGGTGGTGCGCGGTGTCGAAGATCTGCGCGCGCCGAAGTACGAGATCGTTTGGGAGAAGCCGGCAGCTTTGCCTATCTTCGACGTACCGAAAGGGTGCCGTATCTTCATGCGCGAGCGGTGGGACCACGCTCCGCTGATGGCCGGACTGAAACGGGGCCGGGGCGGCGTTTTGTGGCTTGCCGTCTCTCCAGGTGCCGATGGTCACGAACGGTTTCCTTACCTGATACAAGCACTTGCGGACCTCGGGTTTGAGCCGCCCTTCCGATCGGCGAATTTATGGGCGTTCTTCGATTCGTCGTATCGCAGCCGGGTGGATCTCGACTATTTCGCCGAACGTTGGCGTAAGGCCGGCATCAGCGCTTTGCACGTCGCCGCGTGGCACTACTACGACCGGAATGCCGAGAGTGACGCCTATCTGAAGCGTTTGATCGAGGCCTGCCACAAACGGGCGATCCTGGTGTACGCGTGGCTGGAACTGCCGCACGTCAGCGATCAGTTCTGGAGCGATCACCCCGAGTGGCGAGAGAAAACCGCCCTGCTACAGGACGCGCAACTCGACTGGCGGAAGCTGGTCAATCTCACCAACCGTGACGCTTATCATGCCGCCGCCGCTGGGGTTCGGGATCTTCTGGCGCGTTTCGATTGGGATGGCGTGAACCTGGCCGAACTGTATTTCGAATCGCTCGAAGGCTACCTCAACCCTGCCCGATTCACGCCGATGAACGACGACGTCCGGGCGGACTTCAAAGCGAAGAACGGCTACGATCCGGTGGAACTGTTCGACACAACCTCTCCGCGGCATCCTTCGAAGGACGCAAAGTACATGCGGGAGTTGCTGGAGTATCGCGCCGATCTCGCCCGGCGGCAGCAGACGGAATGGATCGGCGAAATCGAAAAGGTGCGCAAGACGTGCCCGCAACTCGACCTGGTGCTGACTCACGTGGACGATCGCTTCGATACGCGGATGCGCGATCTGATCGGGGCAGACGCCGGACGAGTTCTCCCGTTGTTGAACCAGCACGATTTCACGTTCCTGATCGAAGATCCGGCAACGGTTTGGAACCTGGGGCCGCAGCGCTATCCCAAGATCGCGACGGCTTACGGTCCGCTTACGGCGCGGCAGGACAAACTCGCTATCGACATCAACATCGTCGAGCGTTATCAGGACGTGTACCCGACAAAGCAACAAACGGGTACCGAATTGTTTCAACTGGTTCACCTCTCATCGAACTCGTTCCAGCGTGTCGCCTTGTACTTCGAGAATTCTCTGATGAAAGAGGATCTGCCGTTCCTGCCCTCGGCGGCGTCCAGCGTCACCCGCTTTGAACAATCAGGCAATCAACTGAAGATCGATTCGAAGCGCGGTGTCGGCGTGCCGTGGACCGGTCCTGCTTTGGTGGATGGTCACATCTGGCCGGTGGGCAACGCCGACACGGTGTGGCTCCCGCCGGGTCCGCACACCGTTGAACCGGGAAAGCAGCCGGCGGCCGCGCACCTGGTTGACCTGAACGCAACGCTGAAAGCAGCATCGGCGAACGCCGATGGCTTCGAGTTCGCCTATGACAGCAACTCGCGCGCTCTGGCGAGGTTCGACCGGCTTCCGAAATCGATGCAGATCGACGGCGCTCAATCCACCCCCGTCTTCGTGGATTCGACGCTCGTATTGCCCCGCGGGCAGCACATCGTCACGCTCGCATTCTGAGCGCTACTTCCAGACGCCGAAGGATACCGCCCACGATCATGAATGTGACGGCGCGGTAACCGGCTTGACGAATAGAGCGTAGCGCCTCGTCGGTCAATCCTGTCTCGCGCATCCAAACCCCTGCAAACCACAGCGGGGAGTACCAGACGCCCCCACCCCTAACGAACAAAGCTTCGCGGCCAGGATCGCCAAATAGTTCAGCTTTGACCAATCCATGTTGCGATTTCTCCAAGAATTCTGGATCAGGCTGAATGTAAACTGTTTACCGCGGTGTTTGCAATCGCAACAACGATGAACCCGGGAAAGTGGGCTCCCAAGCCGGAGAACGCGCCGCTGAACGATCTGCTCATTCGCGTCATCATGATCCCCGCGTTCGGCATCGTGATCCCGAACCTTACCGGTTATTTCGGCCCGCTCACGTGGCGGGACGGGAAATACTGGGCGGGTCTCCTGTGGGGAACGGTAATTTCATTCACCATCTGGCATGGCAATCGCTTCCTACTACTGAAGCAGCGGCAACACCTGGACTGGTTTCGGTACCCGGTTCGCAAGATTGCCGTTCTGCTGTTCGCCTGCATCTTCTATACGGCGCCCTGCTCCGTGTTGATGATGCTCGGGTGGTACTCCTTCGCGGGCTTCGGGCCCGACTGGCAGGTGATCCGGACGGCGACCCTCGCCTGCATCATCTGCGTGGCGTTCATCACGCACGTCTACGAAACCGTGTTCCTCATCCAGCAGCGTGAGAGCGACATGCTCGCCGTGGGGCGATTGGAACGAGCCCGCACGCAGGCCGAACTCGAAGCGCTGAAAACGCAGGTGGCCCCGCACTTTCTTTTCAACTCGCTGAACACGTTGGCCTGGTTGATCGAGAACTCTCCGGACAAGGCGCTCAGTTTCAATCAGGACCTCGCGGAGGTGTACCGATATATCCTGCTGGCGGGACGGCGCGAGATTGTGCCGCTCGAGGAGGAGTGGGCGTTCCTCAAACAGTACTGCGCGCTGCTGCAACTTCGGTTCGAAGACAGCCTTTACTTCGATTTCGAAGAGCCAGGGGACCGGCTGAACCAGTGGTATCTTCCGCCGATTTCGCTTCAGGTGCTGGTGGAGAATGCCGTGAAGCACAACGAGCATTCGCCTCACCACCCGCTACAAGTGCGAGTGCAATTCGGGGACGACTATGTGGCCGTTTCGAACGACCGGCGCCCGCGATCGACCATCGAACGCTCCGCTCGGACCGGCCTGCGTACCCTGAGCGAGCGCTGCCAGATAGCGCTCGGCCGGCCGATCGAACTCCTAGACGAAGGTGAGTTGTTTATCGTCCAGGTGCCCGTGCGACGATCATAGGCGGTGCGAATCGTCATTGTTGATGACGAACCGCCCGGCTCGAGAAACTGGCGTCCGCGGTTCGGAGTGCCGCGCCCGATGCGGACATCGTTACACAGTTGAGCGGGATCACCGAAACGTGCCGATGTGCGCTGCCCCGTCGTGTTTGCAACGGCATACGACGAGTACCAACTCCGCACGTTCGAAACCAACGGCATTGACTATCTTCTAGAACCGGTGCGCGGGAAACGAGTGGCTCCCGGGGTTGAAGAGTACAGAAGTTGAAGGGCATTTCAGCGGTGGCCGCGGGTGTCGCGAGCGCTTTCTCGTCCGCAAGGGTATTGACTTCGATTCCGTGCGGACCGCCGATGGTAAATTCTTGCTCGATTTACAGCCACTGCCTGAAGACGAAATCGTCGTAAGCCGGGAGCGCGCCGCTGCCGTCCGACAGTGATTCGGCGCTCGATCGCCGGCGGCGATATCGTATAGGTGGCCGTCATGAAAATCGTATCGATCGACACTTATATAGCCGGCAATCCTTGGAAGAACTGGCTGTTTGCAAAGGTCATCACCGATGAAGGGCTGTACGGAATCGGTGAGGGCACGCTGAACTATTTCGCGCGAACGGTAGAATCCGCCATTCACGAGTTGAAGCCGCTGGTAATCGGAATGGATCCGTTCCAGGTGGAGATCCTGTCGCAGAGGCTGATTCGCGACGTGTACTCCGAAGGCGCCCAGATTCACATGTGCGCCGTAGCGGCGATTGAAACGGCATGTTGGGACATCATCGGCAAGGCGTGCAATCAACCGGTGTACAACCTGTGGGGAGGACGCTGTCATGAAAAATTGCGGGCTTATGCGAATGGATGGTATCGAGGTCCGCGCACGCCCGAGAGTTTCGCCGCCAAAGCCGCGGAGGTGATCAAGCGCGGCTACACGGCTGTGAAATTCGATCCGTTCGGGAACAACTGGAGGACCCTTCCGCGGTACGAGTTCGATCTGAGCCTGGCTATTGTCAATGCCGTCCGCGATGCGGCCGGGGACGAAGTGGACCTGCTGATCGAGGGCCACAGCCGCTTCAATACAGCGACTGCAATCGAGTTCGCGGAAGCCATGCATCACCTCCGGCCCACGTGGTTTGAAGAACCGGTGCCGCATACGAATACCGGCGCGATGGTTGAAGTTGCCCGGCGCAGTCCGGTGCCTATCGCCACGGGCGAGAGCTTTTCGAATAAGCAGCAATTCGACGATCTCCTGAAAGAGAATTGCGTTTCGATTCTGCAGCCCGAGCCGTTGAACCTCGGCGGATTGTTCGCGACCCGCAAGATCGCCGACATGATCGACGCGCATTACGGGATGATTGCTCCTCATAGCGCGCAGGGGCCGGTGTGCTCGGCCGCTTGTGTTCAACTCAACGCGTCGACGCCGAACTTCCTGATTCACGAGATCTTCGACGAATTCAACGAGCCTTGGGAGAAGGAAATCGTCACCAACCCTGTGGAAGTGACCAACGGGTACATCGATATTCCTGAACGCCCCGGGCTGGGAATCGATCTAAATATAGATGAAATTTTGCGCCACCCGTACCAGCAGGAGAACGCACTGCCCTTGTTCAAATCGGGATGGGAGAAGCGCCAGAAGCAGGCGTTTTGAAATGCGTTGGGTAGTGCTGCTCGCCGCATCGGGTTTGTTGGCCGCGGCCCCTGGTTCGCGACTCGCATACGGGACATACGTCCCTTTTCCCTGGCAGGCGGGCTCGCTGGGAGCGATCGCCGCGGATGGCTCGGAGGTTCTGGTCAGCGTAAACCTCACCAGTGATAACCGGTACGAGACCGCGGTCACGAAGTTATCGGCTAGCGGAAAGGAACTCGTGTTCCGAGTCAGCCTGCCGCCTTCCTCGCCCGCGGCGCTTGCCGTCGATGGCAATGGCAACATTATCATCACCGGAACCGCGGGCGCTGATTTCCCAAGCACTCAAGGAGTTTTTCTGCCGGACAGCGGTACCGGGTTCATTGCGAAACTCGACTCAGGAGGGAAGTTGCTGTGGTCGTCGCGCATCCTTGCGGACCCCAGGGGTGTGGCTGTAGACAAAGACGGGTCGGTATACCTGACCGGGGTCGCCGGCTCCGATTTCCAAACTACCCCTGGCGTGCTGAAGACATCGATAGGGCCGGCGGAGTGCAGGGCGGACAGCCTCGGCATCGGACCTTTCCCCTGCGTCGATGCGTTCGCCGCCAAGGTCAGCGCCGGCGGAGAGAAACTCTTATACGCGACATTGCTCGGCGGCGTGGGCAGCGATTACGGGTACGGCATCGCAGTGGATGACACGGGCTCAGCGTATATCACGGGCGAAACATATTCGCTTGATTTTCCCGTCACTGCAGGCGCACGCCAAAGTGAGTTCGGCGGCGCCCAGGTGTTTGTGTCCGGCCTGGAGACGATTCCCGTTGGTGGCGACGGATTCTTGATGCGAATCAATTCGGCCGCCACGCAGATAGATTATTCAACTTACCTGGGCGGCGCGAATGTCGACTTCGGGACGGCCGTGGTGGTCGATGCGCAGCAGAACGCTTTTGTTGCCGGGACGACCCGTTCCACCGACTTCCCGGTGACGGTGAACGCGCTGCAGAAGGAGTATGCCGGCGATACGAGTCCGACACCGCGCCGCAGCGGGGACGCGTTCCTGGCGCGCTTCGACGCGATCGGACGCGCAACTCATATCACGTACCGAGGGACACCGGATGAAGACAATGCGGCATCGATCGATGTCACTTCGAGCCGCGTGTACCTGGGCTGGTCTGAGAACGCCGGCGGCGGTGCGTGCGCCGCTCCATCGGTGGTGGATGTCATCGATCCTGCGACTACGGCAGTGCTCGATTCCGAACCGGTATTCGCGCCGGGCATCACTGTGCGGGCCGACACGTCCGGGCTGATTCATATCATCGGCGGATCGGTGGGCAACACGCCGTTCGCGATCACGGGCGACGCGCTGTACCGTGCCGGATCAGTGCTGGCCGCACGTTACGACTTCACCCAGCCCGAACTGCTTGCGCCGCGCTGCCTGGTGAATGCGGCGAGTTCTGCCGCCACTCGTCAATACGGCGGCGCACCACTGTCTGTTGCGCCGGGCGAGTTCATTTCGATCTTCGGCGCCGGGCTCGCGCCTGACGCTCACGTGCAGATTGGCGGCACCGAACTGCCGATCATATATGCAAGCGATACGCAGATCAACGCCGCGGTTCCAGCATCCGTTCCAACCGGCGACAACACGGTGACGGTAGTACGCGACTCGTTCAGCGCGTCGTACCCGGTGGAAGTGGCACAGGTGTTCCCCGGCATCTTCACCACGGACGGCACGCTCGCCGCGGCTTTGAACGAGGACGGAACCGTCAATTCGGAGAAGCACCCCGCCAGAACCGGCGATATCATCGCGCTCTACGCAACAGGGTTAGGACCGATGGGCAACGACGGACAAGTGGCGGCCGGCTTCCGTGCTTACATCACCGCGGCGGCAGACACCGATGTGCTGGCGATGCCCGTTCTGTACGCGGGGCAGGCCCCGGGATATGCGGAAGGGTTGTACCAGGTGAATGTTCAAATCCCCGCTGGCGCAGCTACAGGCTTTCCACAGATACAGTTGGCGTTCGATGAACCTTGGTTTGAGCGGACGCAGGACGGCATCCGGATCTGGGTGACGAGCGCCGAATAGCGCGCTATTCCTGATCGCCGCTCACGCGCAGCACGGCAAGAAACGCCTCCTGGGGGATTTCCACCCGGCCCACGCGCTTCATGCGCTTCTTGCCTTCTTTTTGCTTTTCGAGCAGTTTGCGTTTGCGGCTGATGTCGCCGCCGTAGCATTTCGCCAGGACATTCTTCCGCATGGCCGGGATGTTCTCGCGGGCAACGATCTTGTTCCCGATGGCGGCTTGAAGCGCGACTTCGAACATCTGCCGGGGGATGAGTTTCCTCAGCCGCTCGATCAACGCCTTTCCACGGTCGAAGGCGAAATCTTTGTGGACGATGATCGAGAGGGCATCGATGGGATCGCCTGCCACGAGAACGTCGAGTTTCACCATCGGCGAAACTCGGTGGCCCGCCAGATGATAGTCGAGCGAGGCATAACCTCGCGATGCCGATTTCAGCCGATCGTAAAAATCGAGAACGATTTCGTTCAGCGGCAACTCATAGAGGAGCAGCACGCGTCCGCCGCCGATATACTCGAACTTCTTCTGATTCCCGCGCTTCTCTTCGAGCAACTTCAGTATCTCGCCCAGGTACTCTTCGCGCGTTATGACCGTGGCGTCTATGATGGGCTCCTCGATCTGGCGTATCGCCGAAGGATCGGGCCACTTGGTGGGATTGTCCAACTCCACCACTTCGCCGCCGGTCGTCATCACGCGGTAACGGACACCGGGCGCCGTTGTGATGAGGTCGATGTTGAACTCGCGCTCCAGCCGTTCCTGGACAATCTCCAGGTGCAGGAGCCCCAGGAATCCGCATCGAAAACCGAATCCGAGCGCGACCGAGTTCTCCGGTTCGAAGCTGAAGGCACTGTCGTTCAGCCGGAGTTTTTCGAGCGCTTCGCGTAAGAGGCCGTGTTCGTGGGACTCGACAGGGTAGAGGCCCGCGAACACCATCGCCTTGATTTGTTCGAATCCGGGGAGCGGCTCCGATGCAGGTTCACGGTCGTCGGTGATGGTGTCGCCGATCTGCGCGTCGGAGACTGTCTTGATATTCGCGAAAAGGAATCCGACTTCGCCGGCGGCCAATTCATCGCAGGGTATCGCTTTCGGCGATTGAAACCCGAGTCCCTCGACTTCGAACGACTTGCCGGCGGCCCAAAGCCGGATCTTCTGCCCGATGCGCATGCGGCCCTCGACGATTCGCGCGAGGATGATGACACCGCGATACGGGTCGAACCAGGAATCGAAGATCAGGGCGCGCAGGGGAGCATCGGGCGATCCTTTCGGAGGCGGGATGCGCTTGACCACCGCTTCGAGAACGTCCGGAACTCCGAGACCGCTTTTGGCGCTGACGAGCAGTGCGTCGTCGGCGGGCAATCCGATCACCTGCTCGATCTGTTCGCGGATCCGCTCAGGTTCCGCCGCAGGCAGATCGATTTTGTTGATGACGGGTACGATCTCGAGGTTGTGATGCAAGGCGAGGTAGGTATTGGCGAGAGTCTGCGCCTCCACACCCTGCGATGCGTCTACGACGAGCAAAGCGCCTTCGCACGCTTGCAAACTGCGGGAGACCTCGTAGGTGAAGTCGACGTGCCCGGGCGTGTCGATGAGGTTCAACTGATAGGTGTTCCCGTCGGACGCGAGGTAGTTCAACCGGACGGCGTGCGCCTTGATGGTGATCCCACGTTCGCGTTCGAGATCCATCGTGTCGAGGACCTGGTCCATCATCTCGCGTGCGGAAAGCGCACCCGTGGTCTCGAGCAAACGGTCGGCCAGGGTGGACTTGCCGTGGTCGATGTGCGCAATGATCGAGAAGTTTCGGATAAAAGCGGGATCCATGCGGTATGATGAAGCCTGAAAATAGAATTATCCCATAGGTGGGGTTTCAGCCCGCCAATCAGGCGGTTACTACATGGCAGTAAACGTGATTGAAGGCGGCCTGGACGCGCACGGGCTGAAATTCGCGATTGTGGTCGGCCGATTTAACGCCCTCGTTACGGACCGTTTGCTTTCGGGCGCAATGGACGCACTGACGCGCTGCGGAGCGGCGCCGGACGATATCGAGGTAGTTCGCGTTCCCGGTTCATGGGAAATACCGCTTACGATACAAACTCTTGCTTCTGGAAAGCGCCACGATGCGATCATCGCGCTCAGCGCGGTAATTCGCGGAGACACGCCGCATTTCGATTATGTTGCAGGACAGGCAGCATCCGGCGTCGCCCAAACATCGCTGGCCGCGAGCATCCCGGTGGCGTTCGGGATACTCACGACGAACACGGTGGAGCAAGCGATGGATAGAGCGGGTTTGAAAAGCGGCAACAAGGGCTACGATGCCGCAATGACGGCCATTGAAATGGCCAACCTTCTACGAAAGCTTCGCTCCGAGCCCGCCTGACGCATGCCTGCTCGACACAGATCGAGGCAGCGGGCCTTACAGGTCTTATATCAATGGGACATGCGCCGCGAGTCCGTCGATAATGCGATTGCCGCATTCTACGAAACGCTGTTCGATCAGGGTGAAAGCGGCACGGAAACCGAGCCCGTCCCGCGTCCGGACCGGGACGGTTTTATGGAATTACTGACTCGCGGCACAGCCGAAAAAGCCGAAACTATCGACCAGAAAATCGTCGAAAAGTCCGCGCATTGGCGGATCGAGCGGATGCCGGTTGTCGATCGCAATGTACTGCGTCTCGGAATTTACGAGATGACCGAGGTGGGTACGCCGCCCGCGGTTGTCATCGACGAGGCGATCGAACTGGCACGGCAGTTTTCGGGTGAGGAGTCGGTGTCCTTTATCAATGGGGTGCTGGACGCGATACGGCGGGACCTGAAGCAGGGCGCGCAGTCCGGTGAGCATTAGACATCGAAGCTGAGATTGAAGCGGTGCACCTTGCCGTCCGGTCCGCGAATCTCCTGTGCGTACTGAATGGTCCGGCCGTCATCACCGGCTTTCAAGCGTTCCGTCAACCGGATTTCGTGGCCGCGAAACAGGCGATGGGTTTCGATTACAGTCGTGCCATCTTCATCGTGGGTGCTCGCGATTCTGCCGTTCAGAAAATCGTTGCGCCGCGCCTCCGGTGGAGAGCTTGCACTCGGGTCGCTGAAGATTTCACCCTCACCGGCCGCTTTCGCTCGCACGCGTTCCGGTGTGATGTCGTGCTTTGCCAGCCAACGCGAAGCCAGGGGATCATTTTCGCGGAGCAATCCAAGGAGTAAATGCTCGGGCCGGATTACCGTCTCGCTGAAATGCTCCGCGAATTCGGAGCCGTACGCCAGAACGCGTTTGGAGGAGTGGGCCAATGCCATGTGCACCGGCGGCTCGGGAACCGGTGTCTTCTGAAGTTCGGAACGCAGGCCGGCGATATCCTCAATCGGGAGCATCCCCTTCATCGCGCCCTCCGGTCCCGTTAAGCCGAGCAGGAGGTGGCCCGGTTCAATGGATTCCGATCCGGACTCGACCGCCTCATGGCGAGCCAAAACAAGAACGTTCAATGCGGGAGGGGTATAGCGTTCGAACATTCTGTCAGACTCCGAACTGCCGAAGGTGATGGTCCATGTGGAGATAGCCCCAGCGGTGCCAATCATGGTCCGACATATTACCGAACATCGGATGAGGCGTTCGTGATTTCGAGAATGTGAAACGCTCCATGAGTTCAACCAGAGCGCGGCGATCGACTTCGAAATCGACCGGCGGTGTACCGCCAACGTTCTGGTCGACTTCCGGTCGAGTCGGCAGCCCCTTCGGCCACGGCATCGGAGAGTATAGCGCCATCCATCGCATGATACGCCATCGCATAGGCCCGGTAACTGGGCTGACGGCTTTGCCTCCAAGGCACACAAGGAAGGAATCGCTGAGATGGCAGACCATCTGGTGCGGGGTCATGCGGCCCCACTGACGCGGGCTGTCGAACCGTAATTTTGAGAGCCGCCCTGCCAGCGATCGCCGGATGTCGGGATCGGAGAGGTTCTTCATCGAGTACTCACACTATTATGCGTAAACGATCAGGAGGGACGCTCAGGTGAGCACAGGTGAGTTGTGAAACAAAAGAAAAAGGGCTTCCCCCGGGTTGAGGGAAGCCCATGCCGGACGAGGGGTGTGTCCGATCAGAAATAGTATTTGAACCCGAGTTGAACCTGGCGGGAACCTATCTTGGTGCCGGTGATTTCGCCGAAATTGTTGGCGCCAAAACTGGTGTTCGGGTCCGCGAAAATGGGAGTGTTCGTGGCGTTGGTAGCTTCCAGGCGGAACTCCAATTTCTGATTCTCGGTGGTGCTCCAGGCCTTAAGCAGCGCGGCATCCAGTGTTTTGATGCCGGGTCCGCGATAGTTCAGGTAGCGCGGCGCCGTTCCGAATGTGTCGGATTCCGGGCGGGAGAAGGCGGCATTGTTGAAATAGTTGGTGAGCCGCGAACTGACTGGTCCGGAGGTGGCCGGGTCACCAATCAGGTTCGGGCGCTGCGTGCCGTTCCAAAGAGTGCCGCCGCTTTGGCTGATCTGCAGCGGGCTGCCGGATTGGAGCGTGAGAAACGCACTTACTTCCCAGCCGCCGATGAACGCATCAACCAAGCGGTTCGAGCCGCCGGCGATGGCCCGGCCTTTGCCGAATGGAAGTTGATACGCGCCGGTCATGACGACGCGATGAGCGATGTCGTGCGCCGACAGCGACTTTTCCAAGTGCCGATCGAGCGGGTTCTGCAGCGACGTGCTGCCGCCGAGCCAGGAGTAGTTACCGGATCCGATGGACGAGTCGTCGATCAGCTTCGACCACGTGTAGTGGCCCAGGAACGTCAGACCTTTCGAGAATCGCTTTTCGTACTTGATCTGCAGCGCATGGTAATACGAGTTGGCCGCGGCGGGCTCGGAGGTCCCGACGGAGGCGCCGTCGAACTGCGGCATCGCCCGGAGCAGACGGTACAACTGTACGGTCGGACGATTGAGGTTCACCGCTTTCGGATCGGTGATGTAGCCGTAGAACGGATTGGCCACTTGAGCCTGCAACGCCGTGCGTCCTAGCGACCAGTAGCTCGGGTCCAGCGGCGTGAGACTCGTATAGGGGACAAACAGGTGCGCTCCACGACTTCCGGTGTAGTTCACTTCCAACACCGATTGCCAGGGCATTTCCCGCTGAACCGACAAGTTCCACGAGTAATACTCGGGGTTGCGATTGTACTCCGGAACGATGGTGCCGGCGCCAAGACCGAGAAAGGTCGCATCGCCTTGCGAACTTCCCGGAGGCAGCAGCATCCCGTCCGGGTACGGATTGTTCAGGTGGGCATACAACGTGGCGTTCGAATCGAGAGAGAACGTGGGACCCGCATTCACGTTGAACCCGGAGCCGGTATGGCCATACACCGTGGCGCGCGATAACTGGTAGAGCATCGCCCATCCGCCGCGAATCGAGGTCTTATTGTTTACGGCATACGCGAATCCCAAGCGCGGGCTCCAGTTGTTGTAATCGCCGTTGAAGGGAGATCGCCGGTCATCGTTGACGAACTTGTACACGCCCCGAAGGTCCATGCCGGGTACCTGGATCGGCGCGGGTGCGTTCAAATCCCAGTAGCTCTGACGGTTCATTGTCTCCCAGCGCGGGATATCGAACTCGTATCGCACGCCGAGATTCAAAGTCAGCTTTCGGGTGATCTTCCAGTCATCCTGGAAATAGTAGCCCATATACCGGGAGCGAGTGAATGCTTTGGGGTCGATATGGAACTGGCCGGCGGTCCCCCATCCCAGTAACATCGTCGCGAGACCGTTACCTTGGAAGTTATCGCCCGCGGTGAGCGACTTACGAGTAACCTGGGCGGAGAAATCGAGCCGGCCGGAAGGGTAACCCGGCTGTAAGTAATCGAGAAAGTTCTGCCGGAACTCGCCGCCAAACTTCATGTTGTGCCCGCCGACGATCTTCGTCAGGGATCCGGAGATCTGGTGCGTGCCTTCCTGACGGTCCATGATCAGCCACCCTTCGGTGCCGATGTCCTGATAGCCTTCCGGCGTAAAAGTCGGAAATACGAGGTAAGGCGCGTTGTCCTTCATGTATTGCGGCAGACCGAGCGTGGTCAGGTCGAAAGGTTCCATCGGGTTGCGGAAGAAATTGGAATAGACCAGTCCGTACCGCAGAGTCCAGATGGTGCTGGCGTTTTCACTGCGAGTGAAATCCGCTACGGCAGACTGGGTGCGTGTGCCATTCGGCCCGTCATTGTGAGTGTAGGCGGGGTTGTTTTCACCAAACAGATTGGGCGGGGTGCCGTTATTCCGGGCAAGGCTGTAACGACCGGTGATGCGCATCTTGTCGTTGAAGTTATGGTCGCCCTTGAAGTCCATTTGGGTGTTGTCGCCAACATTGATTCCTTCGGAGTACCAGTTGTTGGTGTTCGTGATGGGGTTGCCGGTCTGGTTCGGTAGAGGGAAGTAACTGAGCGCCTTCACGGCGACGGGGTCGAACATCGTTTTCGGAATGATGTTGCCCGGAAATAGCCGCCGCTCGATCTGGCCGCTGGCGTTCGTGAATGTGTCGAACGGGTTGTAAATCTGAATCAGTTGCCCGTTGGATTGTAGGGTCTTCGAGAAGTCGCCATCGCGCTGATCGAGAGTGGGGAACGTGTTGGTATAACTCAGTGGACTTTTCGACTTAGTCCGTTCAAACGTGACGAAGAAGAAGGTCTTGTTCTTTTTGATGGGACCGCCGACGACGCCGCCGAATTGATCGCGCCGGTAATAGGGGCGCGCGCTACCGGAGCGGTTGGATGTCCAACTGTTCGCGTTCAGATCCGAGTGGCGGAGGAAATAGAACGCCGTTCCGTGAAAATCGTTGGTGCCGGACTTGGTAACCATATTCACCACTGCGCCGCCGGTTTGGCCGTACTCCGCCGGAAAGAAGTTCGTCTGCATTTTGAACTCCTGCACGGCATCGACGGAGGGCTTGTATTTCAAGTCTGTAATACCGGAGTTCTGTTCGACGGTAGTAACGGTGACACCGTCCACCAGAACGTCGGAGGTTGAGTTGCGAGCGCCATTCGCGACGAAGTTTGTATTCGTGTCTCCACGACGTCCCGCCGACCCCACAACGCCCGGTGTCATATAGGTCAACGCAAGCGAGTCGCGTCCGAGATTGGGGAGCGACAGGATGAACCTGTTCTCCACCACCTGACCGAGGTTCGAGATGGTGGTGTTGATCAGGGGTGCGGAAGCTTGCACTTCAACCTGAGTGGCGAGATCTCCTACTTGTAATTGGATATCGATGGTGGCTTGTTGCTGCACGGCGAGGGCGAACCGCGACTGGATATATCTTTTGAAGCCGGTCGCCTCCACCGAGAGGGTGTAGTTACCCGGAGGCAGCGCGGTGGCGACATACCGGCCCGATTCGTCGGATGAGACGCTGTGGGCCACGTTGCGTTCGGCCTCCGTTATGACGACCTTCGCCCCGGGGACGGCGGCACCGGACTGGTCGGTAACAGTTCCCCGGACCGCAGCAGTGTAAGACTGTGCCAGCACTGAGGCGCCGGCCAATGCCAGTACGCTCACAGTCCTGCACAGCGAGTTGAAACGAGACATAGTGACAACCTCCACAACCGGTGAATACGAGCCGCGGAATGCGGCCGCGGAATTCCAGAGAAATCACTGAAACAACGTTGTGGAAGTATAAGCGCGCGCCGTGCGGCATACAAGAATTCGCAGCGTTTCCTCACGTTGCGAAACATTTGCTAACCGTTCATTTGCAGGTTTATGAAGAGGTTGCAAGCGGAGTATCCGGTCCGTCATTTAACAAAATTGGCCAAAGGCAGAGCGAGTTACCTGGAAAATCCGAGTCGCATTAACTGTGGCCGCTGTGATAACATCGCCAAACATAAAGGGTGCCGCACTTGGTAAGTAACGTGGGAACTCTAGGTGATAAGATCACTCCGGAACAGAAGCGCCGGGCTCTGGAGCAGGTTCTGGATAGCGCGACGTTTGCGCGCGCGGACCAGTTGCGTCGCTTCCTCCGATACATCTGCGAACAGGAAATCGCCGGAAGAGCCGACGCGATCAGCGAATATGCGATTGCGACTGAAGCGATGGGCCGTCCCCGCGATTATTCGCCTGGCGACGACTCGTCGGTTCGCTCGCGTGCTTTTGCATTGAGGCAGAAACTCGAGGAATTCTATGCCTCAGAACAGCCCGCCGCCCCGCTCCGGATTGAATTACGGAAGGGTTCTTATGTGCCCCTGTTCACGGATGTAGTGAACAGCCCTCCAGAGAAGATCGTTCCGGTTCAGGCCCCGGTGGCCGCGCCGTCGAAAAGTCGGACGGTTCCGATGGCGATCCTGGCCGGCGCAGCTATTGTGAGTGTCGCGCTGGTGGTTGCATTCGCGCTCGGTTCGAGAACGCACTTCGATCCGGCTCTGCGCGAAGCCTGGGGTCCGCTGCTCGAGCATCGGTCCGAAGTGACGATCTGCATCGGTTCGCCGCCCGCGATGCTGTTGAAGTCGTTCAAACAGGGTACGCTGCCGGTCGTTCCCCACCTGATGCAAACTCCGCCGGAAGTGGGGGCATGGTACTCCGGACTGAGAATGATGGACGGAGGCGGGGAGTTGTACATGCAGACCACCATGAACACTTTTCTGGTGGGCGACACGCTGGCCGCGGTGCGCGCGGCACGCTTTCTTTCGGCTTCGAACGCCGACGTGCACGTGTTGCCCGAATGGGGTGTGCGGCCGTTGGCCCTTCGCGGGAGAAATCTTCTGTTGATCGGGTCGCCAAATTACAGCCCCTATGCCGCGCGAATTCTTCGAGGCACGCCGTTTTCCGTGCGCTACGATCCGGTGAAACGCGAAGAGGTCATCGCGGACGGAGCGCCTGAGGCGGGAGGCGTCCACGTCTTCCGGCCAAAGCGGGATGAGTTCGGCGATCTTTCGCAGGTGTATGGTCTGCTGACTGTGCTTCCGAGCAACGGCTCGCCGGATGGCCGGCAACGCACGGTGGTGTTCTCAGGCATCACGTCCGCGGGGCCCCAGGCTGCAATGGAGTTCTTTTCTTCAGAGCCCAGCATGAGAGATCTCCAGGCCCGGTTCGCACGCGACGGCTACTCGAACCTGCCGCCGGCCTATCAGGTTGTCGTGCGATGCGGGGTGGACCGCGCGCTGGCGCTGACCTCGATGTACGAGGCTCATCGCGCCATCAAGCAAGTGCCGTCGTTCGATTGATTCACGACTTACTGCGAATGCTTCGCGGCGTACTCTTTGTACAGGTCCGCGATGTGAGCCGACTCCGCGTTTCCGGGATGGATCACCACACGCCAACGGAAGACCAGTTTCTTTCCCGCGGCAAGTTTCATGTGGCTCTCCTCAGTGCTCGGATCGAAGGCATGCTGGCCGAAAGGGTTCAGCGCGAACAGGCCATAGTCGCGAGCATGCCAACGGGTCGGATGGCCTGGATTCTGAGGATGATCGAAGATCGCCACTCCGATGCGCTCGCCGTCGATCTCGGCGCTGTAATCGACCCAGTCAGAGCGCTTGCCCCAGATGTTCGCCATGGTGGTTCGCTTATCGGCGTCCACCATCGTGCCGCCTCGTTTAGCGGTAAACGGCTCGGCCAGTCGAATCGCAAAGGCGCCTTCTTTGGTATCCCCGAAGGTGACATCCACCGCGGCTGTGAGTGCGATCACGAAATCGATGGTGCGCACTTTCGGGTCGGAATAAAAAACCATGTCGCGGTTCTCGGTGAGGAGCACCTTCCCGTTGGGATCACGCCACTCCATAGTCGCCGTCAAGGTTCCTGAGTGATCGCCGTTCTTCCACTTGGCGTCTTTCACGACGATCTTTCCTATGTTTGGATTTTTGTAAGTGGGATCGTTCTCCCAGAACTTTATGCCGTTGACATCGTCATAGGAGAACCACAGGCCGCGATGATGCAGATGGTCGCGGCTTTCGCCGGGAAGGTTTTCCATCGGGAAACCTCGCGTGACAATCTTGCCCGAGGCGGACCGGAGCGGCGCGAGAAATGGCTTGTTCGCATTCCTTCCGTAGTGAAACGTCGTGAACGGTTTGCCATCGATGTTCACAGCGATCGAATCCGGAGCAAACCGGACCTGCGCGGTGGCGCACGCGACGGTCATACAACTCACGAGGATCAGCGACTTCATGTGCTTGTTGAATTGCAACGGAGTTTCACCAGACCTAGTTACTATACATCCGATGTTCGGCTCGGGGAGCTTCACGGCGGCGGTTTGAATCCGGCGTTCGTCTGGTGAACGATTGTGCCACTATGTCGAGTGCCACTCGTTGCACGACATGGACGATGGGATTGCGAATCAGACGGCTACCGTGGCCTCGGGAGCAAGCGCCGTGCCTGCCAGGGAGGCTCATGGCGCATCGGGCACGGCAGGGCGAATTTCCGGGACCGCTCCGGAAGAGGGACGCTTCGTTTCCGGCACGCTGGTAGCCGGACGTTATGGGGTGATTTCGCTGCTGGGGCGCGGCGGAATGGGCGAAGTCTGTCGCGCGACGGACCGGATGCTGGCGCAACCCGTGGCGCCGAAGTACTGGCTCGCCGATGTTGTCAGCCTCGCCTGGAATGCGGTGCAATCGGGCCTGATTGTCGTCTTCGCGATTTTCGTGCTCAGGGCGATTTGCCGTAAGGAGTGGCTGGCTTCGATCGCCGCTGCAGTGCTATTCACGGCCCGCGAGGGAGAGGTGTGGCACGACGGTCAGGTAGCGATTGCGATCGCGTATGTAGTTATTTTCACCGGACTCGCATTCGTGCTGCTTCGGTTAGGATTGGTTTCGACGATCGTAGCGATTTTCTTGGTGAATCTACTGAATCGCACACCCGGCGCGCAAAGCCTGACTGCGTGGTACGAATGGGCCGTAATCGCCTACCGGCTGCTGGCACTGGCTATCGTTCTGTGGGCCTTCTGGAACACGTCGGGAGAGCAGGCATTATGTATCGAAAATGGGTGAGGCGACGGTAATCTGGCGACGGTCGGGATCAGGTAGCGCCCGCAATGTGATTTCGATCCGGTCGGCGGGCATGAGGTCCGGGAAGCGTTCGCCCCACTCAATCAGAACGACTGCGTCACGGTCGAAGATTTCATCGAGCCCGAGAGTCGCAAGTTCAGCGGCGGTTTCGAGGCGATACAGATCCATGTGATAGAGCCGCGGCCCGTATTCGTGGATAAGCGTGAACGTGGGGCTCGACACTTCATCGGCGGTTGCGGCTCCGAGGCCTTCCGCGATGCCTTTTGCGAGCGTCGTCTTGCCGGCGCCCAGGCCGCCGATGAGCAGTACGACGGCGCGACGCGGTAGCCTCTCTGCGATTCGCCGCCCGAGCGCAATCGATTCCTCTTCGGAGGAGGTCTCAAACGCCGGCATCGTTTTTCCACCCCTGATAAAGTCCCGGACGCCAGATCTCCATGACGCGATCGGGCCGGGCGGGTCCGAATCCGAAGCGGCTGTATAGCCCGTGCGCATCGCGAGTGGCGAGCATCACGCGGCGCATCTTCGGCATCACCGGATGAATCATGACGCACTCAATGAGCCACACGCCGAGCTGGTGGCCTCGATACTCCTCGATGACAAACACGTCGCATAAATAAGCAAAGCTCGCATAATCGGTGATCACGCGAGCAAAGCCGGCCTGCCGATCGCCGTCGAACAGACCGTAACACAGCGAATTGTCGATGGCGGTTTCTACTATCTCGCGAGGCACCTCCTCCGACCAGTACATCCGTACCAAGGTCCGATAAATGAGATCCCGATCGAGCCGCGACTTGTCCGTGGTGATCACGAACCGGTCGCGACGATATTCATGCATGCATCGATGGTACCGAAACCGCCGAGGACTCCTGGGGTTCGCGGAACCGTTCGATGAGCCACTTCAATGCGTATACAGAGCATCCGATGGTGACAGCAGCGATGGCGTTCACCAGCAGAGAGGCTAGGGCTGTCGAGAGAAAGGCCGCGGCATCGGAGCGGCGCATTTTTGGTAGCCGCCGCCAGGTGCCCCATTCGAGCAGGCAGATGCCGACGTACGCTGTGACACCCGCCAGCGCCGGCAACGGTATGCGAGATACCAGTCCTTTGCCGGCAGTCAGGAACAATAACAGGAACACACCGTGCATCAGGTTGGAAAGCCGCGTGGTGCCGCCGCAGCGGACATTTGCCAGCGAACGCGCGGGAATGCCGACGCTCATCGGTGCTCCGAAAACTCCGGCGCAGACGTTCGCAATGCCATAGGCTCCGAGCTCGCCGTCCGCATCGGCGGCGCGCATCGGACGGTGACGACCGCGAAAGTGCTCGACTACGCGGGAGGTAATCAGCAGGTTGATGGACGCGACGAACGCGAGCGCCAACGCCGACGGGAATACCGAGTAAACATCGGATGCCGACCACGTAAACCCGGCGAACGGCGGAATTTCAAGTGATAGAGTTCCCACCTCCTTCTCCTGGAATCCGAACAGTTGTCCGATGAGGAAAGCGAGTGCAATGCCTATCAACGGAGCGGGCGCCTTCGGGGCAAAGCGCGCAGCCGCAAATCCGGCCGCAATGACGACGGCCCCGAGAATCAGCGGAGCGGAACGCGCCTCACCCAAGTGAGAGAGAGCCTGCCCAAGCTGAAACATGGTGGAGGTGGCGCCAGAGACGGCGATATGGAGCCCGAAGATGGTCTTCAGTTGCGAGACCACCATCATCGCGCCGATGCCGCAAGAGAACCCCGTTACGACGGCGTGCGGCACTTTTGAAATGTAACGGCCGAGGCGGAGCACCGAGAAGGCCATCATGAGAACGGATGCAACGATGGTCACCTTGGCAGCGCCGCCGATTCCCTGATCTCGTACCGCCAGGGCAACGAAAGGAACGGTGACACTGGAGGTGCCGCCGATCAGAACCGGACTGCGCCCGAGCAGCGCTGTGATAGGCGCCGTGAGTAGCGATGTGAATGCGCCGAGAATCGGCGGCAAACCCATGAGCGAAGCCATCGCGAGCCCATAGGGAAGCGCGATGAGTGCCGCGATAATGCCGCCGAAACAATCTCCGGCAAAATGTTTGAAGTTAGCTTTTAGCGCCGGAACTTTCACGAATCATTTCCCCCGCGAGGAGCGTGTCGCAAGTCCGGACATGGGACCGAAAAGCGGGACGGACAGCAACGGACGGGGTCCGCCCCGGGGTCGTTCCAGTTGGAACTAAACGTTCATCACTTTGGCGAAGGCGACTTTGAACTTCTCCATCTCGTCGCGGGTGCCGATGGAGACACGCACGTAGGTGGGCCAAGCCGGCCAAGTACGGCCGATCACGACCTTCTCCTTGAGCATCTCCTGGAACACCTCGGCGCCTGGCCGTCCCGTATCGATCATGATTTTGTTCGAAACGGAGGGGACAAACTTGATGTCCTTTTTGGCGAGCCAGGAGCAGACGTCCTCGCGGGTGTCGCTGATGATCTTGCGGCGTTCCGGTACCAGCGTCTTCGAGCATTTCAGGCTGGCCATGGCGCCCACCATTCCGGTTACGGGAAGTGCCCCGGCGCTATAGTGCTGGATTTTCGCCAGCAGGTCCGGCCGTCCGAACGCGGCGCCGGCACGGAGGCCCGCCATGCCGTAGAGTTTCGAGAAGGTCCGGAGGAGGATGACGTCCTTGTCGGCCGCGACGAGGTCGGAAGACATCGGGGCGCCCGCGATGTGGATATACGCTTCATCGAGCAGCACGATGGAACCCTCAGGCTTATTCGCCACCAGCCATTCGATATCGGCGCGGGACGTCAGGGTACCGGTGGGATTATTGGGGTTGCACACGTAGAATACACCGGCATTCGGGCCGGCCTTCACCATGGCCCTTACATCGTGCGCGTAATCCTTGGTCAGCGGCACTTTGATGATATCGGCGCCTACGAACTTCGCGGCTCGCCCGGCGGCTTCATAACCCGGGTCGGCGGTCACCAGCGGCTTGGAAGGCGAGGTGAAGGCCATCACCGATTGATGCAGTGGGGCGCTCGAGCCTGCGAACGGCATGACGTAGGCCGGCTTCAGACCGTCGAGTTCGGCCTGCACTTTGGTGAACGCAAACGTTTCTTCGTACATGTAGCGTCCGCCCTTGTGGACGACGCTGAGTATCGCTTCAGCGGCTTCGGGACAGGGGCCGAGCGGATTCTCGTTGGCGTTGATGCGAACCGCGTCGGGTGGAATGGAGCCGCGAATTGCCGAAAGACCCTGGGCGAGCGACGCTTCATTGTAGAACGGCAGGGATGCGCCCGCTGTCATGAGCGCGGCGAATCTACCAAAGGTTCGGCGCGAAAATCCGCGCTTCACGATGTCCTGTTTTACTTCCGGACTTAACAGATTCTGCATGTGTTCTCCCCTCGAAGGAATAGGGGCCGCTCCACAATGAACGGGAGCGGCCCGGCTGTGGTGTCTAGAAATAAACGCGAAGACCCAACTGCATCATTCGCGAGAAATTCGCCTGCGACGTAATGCGGCCGAAGCTCGCATTACCAAATGCCGTGTTCGGAGCGCGGAACATCGGGGTATTCATCGCGTTCAGCGCTTCGGCCCGGAACTGTGCCTTCAGCTTCTCGGTGATGGAAAATGTTTTGAACATCGAAACATCCCAATTCACCTGGCGCGGACTGCGAAGGCCAATGGAACGGCTCACGTTGCCAAAGGTCAGCGCTGGAGCGGTGGCAAAGGCGTTCGGGTTCAGATAGTACATGCCGCCGCTGCCGTCGATCCATTGCGCGAGATCGCCGCCCGCGGACGGGTCGACGCCGGTTGCATTGGGGCGCTGGCTGGCTGCGAAGATGACGCCGTTGTTATTCGTGTTCTGGCGGATCTGGAGCGGGAAACCGCTATTGAACACGGATATGGTGTTGATCGACCACCCGCCCACCAGGTAGTCCATCCAGCGGTTGGCGCCGGACAGGAAGGTGCGTCCTTTGCCAAATGGCAGGTCATAGGTGATGGCCATACTCGTGCGGTGTGTCGCATCGAGATAGGACAAGCCCCATTCCGAACCGAGATCGTAGGGATTCTGCGGCGACACGTTGCCGGAGTTCAGGTTGTTGCCCGCGCCGCCGGCGACGTTATCGAGGTTCTTCGAATAGGTCCAGGCCACCAGGAACGTCAGCCCTTGCGACAACCGTTTCTGCGCTCGCAGGACCATCGAATCGTACTGCGCTCTGCCGTAGTCGGGGAACGAGTAGTTGATGGTGCCGAATGCCGGGAACGGCCGCAGCAACTGCGCCTGAGACACATTCGCGGTTCCGATGCTGCTCACTCCGCCCTTGCCGTAGTACGGATTTGGAACGGATGCGGCGAGCCCGCTGGCGCCCAGGCCGAAGTTGCGTGACTGTACCTGGTTGATGTTCACCGAGGCGGAAGTCAACGTTAGATTGCTGGTCCGCGACCCGACGTAGGCTACCGACAGCGCTACACCAAACGGCAACTCGCGCTGCACATCGATCGAGAACTGCTGCACGTAAGTGGACTTGGCGTTCGGGTCCATGATGGTCAGAGATTTTCCGATGCCCGTCTGATCGCCAAGGCCGCTCGCCACCGGTTTGTCGAGACCCGTGGAAAAGACGTTCGTCAGATAGGTAGCCGGATTCGGTGTACGGCCCCCGTCGCTCGAAGTCAGAGGCTGGGTGGTCGCGGTGAATCCTTCCGAAAGGTACGGGCTTCCGTAGGCGAAAGCAGGCGCCCAGAACAGGCCGTAGCCGCCGCGAACGGTCGTCTTGTTGTTCAGACGATATGCGAGGCCAAGGCGCGGCGACAGCTTGTTCATGTTCGGATTGCCAGTGGATCGCGGGGCGCCGTCGACGCCGGCGAACATGACGGCTCCACTGGTGGGGACACCCGAAACCGCCCTGATGGAGTTCAGCGCATCCGAATTAAACCCGACGATCATGTTATTGTTCGCGTCGATGAGGCCGGTTTCGCGCTCCCATCGAAGGCCGATGTTCACGGTCAAATTCGGATTGAGGCGGAAGTCATCCTGCAGGAAGGCGGAGACGTAGTTCAGATACTGCTTCATCGAAGTAGGGATGAAGCCTGTCGCGGAGGCAGGGTAGCCAAGCAGCAGGCTGGCCAGATCCGACCCGGAGGCTCCGTCGCCGCGGAGATAGTTTGCACGAGTGAACTGGTCCGTGAAGCTGAAGCCGCCCGCGGAGTTTCCGAAGTCGGTGCCGATCATCGAAATGCGCCGGAAGTCGCCACCGAACTTCAAACTATGCCGGCCGACGAATTTGGAGAGCAGGCCGTGCACATTCTTCGAGTAGGGAATGACCAGCGAGTTGCTGTTGGTTCCCATGTTGCTTCCCGCATAAAAATTCTCGAACGTGACGCTCGGGAAAGTGGGGCTCGGAATGTCCTTCACGAAATTCGGATTGAATCCGAGCGTCGCTACGTTGAAGCCCTGGCTGTGCTGATAACTGTAGTTCGGGAACCGGTTGAACCCATACCGAACGGCGAGAACGGTAGTGGGATTCAGCATCAAGGTGTTGTTCAACTGCGTGGTGTCGACTTTGCGGTCCAGAAGCCACTGGGCCGGCGACGAGACCGAAGTCGGAAACCAGTTTTCGCCGGGCTCGAGGGAGTTGTACCGCAGATACGACAGGTTGGCGGACCACCAGTTGGTAATCCTGTGGTCGAACTTGATGGTCTTTTGATCTGCCTTCGAGGGCAACTGGCCGAAGTACGGCATATTGGCATCCCCGTGATAGCGCGCGGCGTTGACAGGATCCGGGAACGTCGAAGCGATGGCAGCGCCGACCGGCGAGATGCGGCTCAACGGGATAATGTTTCCGGCAAACGGCTGACGCGTGCCATCGGCAGCGGTGGTCAGCGGATCGTAAATGGTGCGAAGGGAACCGCCGGCCGAAAGCGAACTCGAAAAGTCGCCGGCGCGTTCGGCAGCAGTGGGAACCGACGTCACTCCGGAGTTTGCCTGAGTGTCGCGGTATCCCTCGAAGCTCGCCCAGAAGAATGTCCGGTCCTTACCCTTATAGATTTTCGGAATCCAGACCGGACCGCCGAAGCTGCCCATGTAATTGCGGAAGGGCTGGTCCGTTATAGGCGCGCCCGCCCGGTTGTTGAAGAAGCTGTTGGCGAGCCAATCGGTCTGGCGCATGTATCCCGCAAGCGATCCGTGATAATCATTGGCGCCGCTCTTCAAAAACACGTTGAACATGCCGCCGCCCGAACGTCCGATTTCCGCGTCGTACGTGTTGGCTTGGACCTTCATCTCCTGCACCGCTTCGAGCGAGGCGATGATGATGGCGCGATTCGCCATGTCGGTGATGGCCACTCCGTCGAGCAGGTAATTGTTGCCCCGAACCGGACCGCCGGCAATGGAAATCTGAGATGAGCCGGACTGATCCTGCATGCGCGCGTAGCCGGGGTTGCCCACCTGCTGCACGTTCGGCGCGAGTTTGGAGAACATGTAAGGGTTGCGGCCCAGGTTCGGCAGGTCGACGAACTTCTGACGGTCGATGACCTGGCCCTGAGAAGCGTTGGATGTTTCGATCAGCGGGACTTCTTCGGTGACCATCACGCTCTCAGTCACCTGCCCCAGTTCCATTTTCACGTCGACGGTCAGGAACTGCTGAGTTGCTACGATGATGCCCTTCCGTTCGAATTTCTTGAACCCCTGTGCTTCCGCGGTGAGGGTGTAGGTGGAGGGCAGGACCGAAGCGAAGTTAAACTCGCCGGCAGTAGTGGTAACAGTGGCACGCGTCGCGTTAGTCTCTTCATCGACGAGTGTGACTTTTGCATCCGCGACGGCCGCCGAACTGGTATCTATCACCAATCCTCGCAACCCGCCGTAAATTGACTGTGCAGATGAGTTACTGACGAACAGACCGGTGAGACACACCGGTAGCAGAAACAACCTGGCACGACCCGAAAGTGTTTTCATGTCTTCCCCTAAAGCGAATTGCGCTCAATTGGCTGGGAGCGCGGTTGCCTGCGGAACGAGGCAGGGAAGAAATGCTTGACGTTACGACCCAGGGAGGCTCATTTAAACGAGCCTCAGTCCACCAGTTGGTCTGGCGATACTGAAGGAGTATACGGGATTCAAGGCGGACTTACAAATTGAAAAGAAGTAGGCGGGCTATAAACAAAGTTGATAACGCCGATTGATTTGAGTTACAGGCCGGCCGTGTTACCGGGAGGATTTACTCGTTTTACGAAGACGCGCTAAGTCGGCCGGCTCGAATTGCATCCCTTCGCCAATCAACTGCGCTCCGGTGAGCGATTCCTGAAATACACCTTTGCGGCTGTGCTTGGCGGTGTTGGCCATCATGTGAAACACCTCGTGCGCGACCACGCGGCCCAATGCGCGTCCCAGCAGTTCGTCGCGGTTCGTACGTTGTCCGCCCCACAGCGCGGAATCCACCGCGCGGCCCACGCGTTCGCAGGAGACCTCGCCGAATGGCTGAACTTCGCCGGACACGGTGTACGAGCGGGCGAACGCCTGAGGACCACGCTCGTCAATCAGCATCGGGTCTGGCATCGCGCTGCGGCAACTTCCTTTCACGCGTACCAGAACGAGATCCTGGAGTTGGTCATCCGGCTGAACCTCGGACCGAAGCCGCACATCCACGTCGCGGCCCGACGGTCGTAACAGGTGCTGAACCTCGCGGCGCATCTCACCCACGGAGGCATTTGGCGCAGCCTGCTCGAATTCTACAAGGACAGTCAAGCTCGGCCCAAACCCCTTGGCGTGAAGGGAGGGAAGCGCAAACAATGCGGCGATTAGCGATGCAGCAACAGGGCGCATGGCCAGAACCTCTATCACTATACTGCAATTCGTTTGCCGTACCGCGGCCATTATAATCTGGTAACTGAATCCGGCAAACCGATGTCCTCCATCGATTGGTTCCCCCTCTGGCTCAGCCTTCGCGTCGCCGCCATCTCGACGGCCTTCGCCGCCGCTATCGGTATCTGGGTGGCCTATATCCTGGCGAACCGCGAATTCCGAGGCCGCGAGATGCTAGACGCGGCGGTGTCGCTTCCGTTAGTGCTGCCGCCGACGGTGCTCGGTTACTACCTGCTCGTCGTGCTCGGGCGCACGAGTCCGTTTGGCGCTGTTTACGAGTGGCTGTTCGGGTCGCCGCTTGTCTTCACATGGCAGGCGGCTGTCATCGCAGCCGTGTTTCATTCGGCGCCGTTGCTAATCAAATCCGCAAGGGCGGCCTTCGAGAGTGTGGACCACAGTTATGAACGGGCCGCCCGAACGCTCGGCGCGTCCGAGTGGCGGCTGTTCTGGCGAGTGACACTGCCGTTGGCCCGGCGTTCGATCGCGGCTGCGGCGGCAGTGGCGTTCGCGCGCGCGCTCGGGGATTTCGGAGTGACCATCATGATCGCCGGCAATATCCCGGGCCGCACGCAAACAATCGCGGTGGCCATCTACGACGCCGTCGAGGCTGGGAATGGGGCGCTGGCCCGCACGCTCGTGCTGGTGATATCCGCCGTCGCGCTCGTTGTCCTGTTTGTCGCGAACCGGCTGAATCCCCAACCAGTGGGGCTCCGGCGCGGGGCATGATACACGCGCGCATCCGGAAACAGTTCCCGTCCGGGCGGGATTCGGCCGGCTTCTCACTCGATGTGGCTTTTGAAGCTGGTACGGGGACCACTGTTTTGTTCGGATCCAGCGGATCGGGGAAGACGCTGACGCTCGATTGCATTGCCGGCTTCACGCGCCCCGATGACGGTCGCATACTTCTGGAGGATCTGATTCTGTTCGACGGTCCGGCGCGGGTGAATCTTCCGCCGCAGCGGCGGAATTGCGGTTACGTATTCCAGAATTACGCGCTATTTCCGCACATGACGCTGCGCCAGAACCTGGAATTCGCCGCGGAACGGACACCGAAACTCGAGCGGCACCGGCGCGTCCAGGACATGCTCGACCGGTTTCGCCTGAGCGGGGAAGCGGGAAGGCGGCCGCACGAAGCTTCCGGCGGGCAGAAACAGCGCTGTTCAATTGCGCGGGCGCTGATCGGCGCGCCGCGGATACTGCTGCTCGACGAACCCGCGCAAGGTCTCGATGCACCGCTGCGCGCCGAGTTCTACGACGTACTCCGGCAGGTGAGCGCGGATTTCGACACGCCAATTTTGCTGGTGACGCACGACCTCGATGAGTGCCTGGAGTTGGGCGATCATATGTTGGTGGTTCGCGAAGGAAGGCTGGTGCAAAGCGGCACGCCCGCCGCAGTGGTCGGGAGCCCGGCAACTCTCGAGATCGCACGTTTGCTCGGCATCTATAATCTGGTGGCGGGCGAGATTCGCGGCCTTGACCCCGGACGAAACATGAGCCGCGTTTTCTGTGATGAAGTAGAACTCACGGGACCCTATTTACCTGGCCATCTGATCGGCGATCGCGTGACGCTATATGTCCGGCGGGATGCCCTCC
The DNA here is from genome assembly GCA_963720745.1 of uncultured Acidobacteriota bacterium. GTDB lineage: Bacteria > Acidobacteriota > Terriglobia > Bryobacterales > Bryobacteraceae > TMP-7. The sequence continues at coordinate 388,138 of CAVRGO010000001.1, read as the reverse complement.
GCGCGCTGCCGCGGGACGGGCGTCCGGGACCAAATCAACTCCCGCTCGAATTGATTCGCGCGGTGGAGAAACCGTCCGGAGTGCGCCTGGAATTCACCGGCGGAATTGCCGTGGACATGCCGCGCGATAAATACTCGGCAGGAATCCGCTCGTGGGTGGTGGAGGTGCCGCAGTCCGCGATCCGGGTGCTTTGATGCTCCGCTACTACATCACAGACCGCAAGCAGGCAGGCGGCATCGGGCCGTTGCTCGACGTCATCGCACGTGTTCTGAATCGCGGCGTAGATATGATTCAAATCCGCGAGAAGGATTTGAACACTCGCGAATTGGCGGGGTTAGTGAAAAACGTGTGCGCGCTCGACAATCCTGGAAGCACGCGAATCCTGGTGAACGATCGTGCCGACATTGCGATGGCTTGCGGAGCGTCGGGGGTTCATGTGCCGTCGAATGGATTGCCTGTTTCCGCTTTGCGTGCCGTGGTGCCGCCAGGGTTCGTGATCGGTGTATCGTGCCACGACGTTGCGGAGTTGGTGAGGGCCGAGCGGGACGGCGCGGATTTCGCTGTTTTCGGGCCGGTGTTTCAGCCGATTTCCAAATCGTCTTATATTCCGCCGCGAGGGTTGGAAGGACTTCGCGCGGCGGCCGAGAGCGCTTCGATTCCCGTTCTCGCATTGGGCGGCATCACAGACGACAACGCAATTTCGTGCCTGGAGGCCGGCGCGGCCGGAATCGCGGGAATTTCACTGTTTCAGAGGGCAATATGAGCCAGTCTCGTTCCCTGATCGCAATAGCTCTGTTCGCCTGTTCGGTATTTGCAGCGGACTTACGACGCGGCACTTTCGACGGGCGCGATGTCGTATTCGATAACGTGAACGGAACCGCCGTTTACCAAGGCGACATAATTCTTGGCCGGACGGCGGATATCGAAGGCGCCGCCGACACAAAGCGCAAAGAAAGCACGACCGTCGTATCTCGTACCTGGTCCGGTGGTGTTATCCCGTACGTGATCGATCCGTCGTTTCCGGCATCGCGCGTGCCCGACGTGATGGCGGCGATGGCTCACTGGAGCAGCCGCACTCCGATCCGATTCGTCGCGCGAACGAACGAGTTCAGCTACGTTCGATTCATACCGGGCAACACCGCCGCGATCTCCTGCTCTTCAAATGTCGGCATGATCGGCGGTCCGCAGCCAATTTCGCTGCCAGAAGGTTGCGGTGTGGGACATGCAATCCACGAGATCGGGCACGCCGTCGGGCTTTATCACGAGCAGGCGCGATTCGACCGGAACCGGTACATGACTGTTCTCTACGAGAACATGGACAAGCCGAGTGCGGTGCAGTTCACCCCCGCGTCGTCGAGCCGCGATTCCGGACCGTACGATTTCAACTCGATCATGCATTACGGGCCGTTCGACTTCGCGCGAGACGACATCTCTCTGGTATTGGAATCGGTGCCCGCGGGAATTCCATTCGGGCAGTTGGACGGGCTCTCGGCGGGCGATGTAGAGTCGGTGGCACGATTGTATGGCCGGCCGCCCACAGTCACTACGATTTCAACGACGCCCTCCGGATTGAAGATTCGCGTGGACGGCACCTTGGTGGATGACGGCACGACCTTTTCGTGGACGCCCGGATCGCCGCACACGCTGGAGGCGCCATTTCAAGGCAACGATCAGACCCGCTATCTTTTCGGAAGCTGGAGCGACGGCGGTGCTGTGGTGCACAACATAACCGCCGATCCGAATACGACGTTGATTGTCGCGAATTTCATCCGGCAGCACCGTGTCATCGTTACGATCTCTCCTCCCGATGCCGGCACAGTGAGTATCGATCCGCCATCGAATGACGGCTTCTACAACGAGCGCGCAAGCCTGTACATCAATGCCACCGCGGCCGGGGGATTTCATTTCGTCGAGTGGTCCGTCCGGCCATCGCGCTCGCTGACGCCCAAGTGGACCACCGTTCTGGGGCCCACGAATATCGTAACGACCTTCTCGCGGAACGAGATCACCAGGATCACCTCGACGCCGGTGGGACGTTTGATAACGGTGGACGGAACGCCAGGACAGTTCGGCCGAGCGCTGATCAGCACGCCTGTGAATTTCGGATGGACGGCCGGCGAGAGCCATGTCGTTGCGATCGACGACACTCAGCCGAATTTCGAGCACTACCGCTTCACGGGATGGTCGGACGGCGGCCCGGCGACTCGCACGATAACGGCGACGGGAAGCCCCGCAACATACACTGCTACTTTTGTTCCACAGCATTCGCTGACCGTCGGAGTCCTCGGATCCCTGACCAGCGATGTCGGCGTCAATCCGAAGACCCCGGACGGCTTCTACGATGAAGGGACCTCAGTCCAACTTGTTCCTGACGCGTCGCCCGGATTTTCGTTCACGGGTTGGACGGGCGATGTGCGCGTTACCGACACCCCTGTGAATCTCGTGATGGATGAGCAAAAGGTGGTCTATGCAGGGTTTACCAGGACGCAGCAGGTCTCGCCGATCGCCATAGTCAATGCCGCGACGGGCGATCAGGGCGTAATCTCACCGGGCGAATTGATCTCTATTTACGGCACGAACATCGGACCATCGAATGGTGTCGGTTTGCAGGTTTCGAACGGGCGGGTAACCACTGACCTCGGGGGCGTGCAGGTGCTGTTTAATGGGCAGCCTGCGCCCCTCACCTACGTTTCAGATAAGCAGGTGAATGCCGTGGTTCCTTACTCGATAGCGAACTCCGCTGCAGCCACGGTCCAAGTGAGGTACAACGGTCAAACTACTCAGGGCACGACCTGGAACGTTCAAGAGTCCGTGCCGGGCATATTCACCGCGAATCAGACTGGGCGCGGACCTGGTGCCATCCTCAACCAGGACGGAACGGTGAACGCCGCCGACAATCCCGCTCAACGCGGGGGCATCATCGTTATCTACGCGACCGGCGAGGGGGCTCTGAATCCCGGCGTCGCTGATGGACAGGTAGCCGATTCGGTGTACCCGAAACCTGTCCTGCCGGTTTCCGTTCGAATCGGCGGGCTGCCGGCAGTGGTCCACTATGCCGGTGCCGCACCCCAGTTTGTTGCAGGTCTGATGCAGATCAATGCACAAATCCCCGACGGGGTTCAGCTTGGACCGAAGGTGCCGATTCATCTCGTGATCGGCACCCAGGTCAGTCCAGCCGGCGTTACGGTCGCGATTCGCTGAGTTCGACAGCGCGATCCACGATGCTCCTCAGAAGACGTACCGCAACGACAGGATCGCGCGGCGATTGTTGTACTGCGAGGCGGTGATGGTGCCGAAGGCCGCGTTCGTGTTAGCGCCCGTTCGGTAGTTCAGGTTCAGCGTCGTGTTCGGATTCGCGGGGTTGAAGTGATTGAACGCATTGATCGCTTCGACCCTGAACGCCAGGGACTGGGATTCCCGGACCTTGAATTCCTTCGCCAGAGACAGATTGAATAACTCCACGCCCGGCCCGTAGGTCAGGATGGGAGGTTCATTGCCGATCATACCCCGCGTAAATGTGGACGAGATCGTTGGCAGGACGAAACTGCCGGGATTGAAGGGATACCACAACCTGGGATCGGCGGTGGAGCCCACCGATGAAGGTTGCGCGCCGGACTGCAGCCAGACCGCCGGCATACTCGCGTCCGGCATATCGCATCGGAACAGGACACCGCCCGTGGGCGTGCCGTTGGGCCAGCCCACCGGGTTGTTGAAATAGTTACAGGCGACGTTCATTCCCACGCCGTAGTACAGTTGCGCGGTGCCGGAGACTTTCCACCCGTCGAACATCTGTTTGCTGACACCGTTGTTTCCCACGAATCTGCTGATGCCGGGGATCTCGTACCCGAATTTCGCGTTTACCGCGTGGGGGCGGCTGACCGTGCTGCCCTGTTGTCCGCCTATAGCAACGGTCTTAGTGAGTTGATCGTCGGTGAACTGGTTATGGCTGTAAGTGAGCAGCTTCGACCACGTGTAATTACTGCTGAACTGGAACCGCCTGCCGACACGACGGTTCACCTGAATTTGCAGCGAGTTGTGATTCGAAGCGCCGATGCTGGTGTAGAGAGGAATTTGCGCTACGCCCTTAAAGCCAGTCATCGACCGGATCAGGTTCGTCGAGTAAAGCGCACCGCTCGCGCTGGTGGGATCCACGAACGCCTTATTCGTACCGCCTTGCGGGGTCCAGGTAGTGAAGGGCGCGACAGCGTTGAGATCGTCGGTATTCCAGTTATAGCCGTGATGGAATGCATTCCCTACGTAAGCTACGTCGAGAATAAGTCCCTTACCGATGTCGCGCTGGATGCCGAAGCTCCAGTTATAAGATGCGGGGGCGATGAAATCGAGGGAACCGCCCCTGGATGTTCTGCGGAGTGTACAAGGCCTGCGCGCCGGCCATGGCCGAGAAACTTGTATTCAGCAGGATGGGCGCGAGGAAGTTAGGCGGCGCGGCTTGAGGACCCGTACCGACGCCCTGGGCGCCCACGTAATCGACGATCTGGGCACGGTCGTGGAAGATGCCGAAGCCGCCGCGAATCGCCGTCTTACCGTCGCCGAAAACATCATAGGCGAAACCGATCCGCGGTCCAAAGGCCAGTGGAGGATTGTGCCAGAGATAGCCCGTATACTGCGATACGCCCGTGAAAGGTGTAGAACCGTAGCTTGCCGGATCGAAGCTGCCTTGGCGCACGTATGGATAGCTCGCTCCGGTAACAGGATTGATGGCGGCCTTCTGACCGTTTACGAGGGCCGGATAGAGTGGTTGTCCGGCCTTGTTAACGTCGTAAGCGTTGGTGTCGAAAATGCCGAGCACCTGATCGCGCGTGTGGAGCACTCCCATCCATTGAAACCGCATGCCGAGATCCAGAGTCAGCCGCGGCATTACCTTCCAACTATCTTGCAGGTACCAGTCGACCTGGGTGTAACGGGCGTGGTTCACCATCTTCTTACTGTCCTCTCCGTAAGCGAAGGAGCTGCCAGTCAGTAAATTTGAAAAGGGTTAGTTAGTATCTACCGGGCTGGCGGTATCCGAGCCGAAATAGTAACTTCCGGCAATGTTGTAAGTGGAGTAGATGCTGACGTTGCGCGACATCCTCTCGAGGTAAATGCCGGCTTTGACATTATGGCCGCCCTTGATCCACGTCAGATTGCTGGTGACGGTCTGGACCTGGTCGGTGCCGTCGAACGGCCATCGGCTGTCGAACCCATAGGAAGGGGGATTCGGGATGGTCTGGCCGGAGGACTGGGCGGTGAACGTGTTCGGAAAAGTGAAGTAGATATTCGGCCGTAGGTTGAGATAATTCGACGGGAATAGCCGCGTGAGAGGAATATTACCGCCGGAATCCGTCAACGGGAGCAGGCTGTTCTGGTACAGGGTTTCGTCCACCGGACTGTTCATTTGGTGGCCGCGAGTAATGCCTCACGTAGTTTCACTGATCAGGTTCGGGCGGAAGGTATGGATCAATGCGGCCACCGCGCTCGCCGATGGGATGTCGTAGCCGTGCGGGAATTGGCGCCAGCCGTCACCCAAAGCGCCGAGGATCTGGCCATAGCCGTCGTTGCCGGTGTAGTCCTGGAGCAGGCGGACGTAGGAGGTTGTCTTCGAACTGATCGGATAATCGACGCGCAGGATCCGGTCGTGCCGGGGCTGTGAGTAGGGATTCACGAACTGCGAGTTATATTGGCGTTGTCCGGTCGGATCGGTCGTGTTCGGAAGCGGGAACAGGTTCATGAAAGCGGCTCCGGCGCGATCGATACGCGAGGTGGGGATGATGTTGCCAGGGAACTGCAATCCCGTCGTTGGGTCTTTTATCGGGATGAGGACACCCGTCGTCGTGGTGGTCTGCGAAAAGTCGCCGCGCCGCTCCAGGTCGGTGGGCATGGTATAGCGGTTGGGAGCGGTCTGATTAGTGCTGTGCAGGTAGTCGTAGGAGAAGAACCAGAACAGCTTGTTGTGGTCCTTGTTGAAACTCGTACCGGGGATGATGAACGGGCCGCCAATCGTGCCGCCCAAGTTCTGATAGCGGTACATCGGCCTTTGCACGCCCGTCTTGTTGTTGAAGAATTCGTTGGCGTTCAGAGCCTCGTTGCGGAAATAGAAAAACCCACTACCGTGGAAAGTGTTGGATCCGCTCTTGATGACGACATTCATCTGTCCGCCGGATCGTGCGCCGTACTCGGCATTGTAGTTCGCCACGAGGATTTTCACTTCGCCCACCGCCTCGACGCTCGGTGCGATATAGCCGAAATCGCGGTTGCCTGAGTCCTGCGACGCGGCACCGTCCACCGTGAGGAGTTTCTGGCCGGCCAAGCCTCCCATGAGAGTTGGCGTGCCGGTTCCCCAACCGCGCGAATCCGTCTGGTTAAGATCCACGACTCCGGGCAGCGTACTCATCAGGGCCATGAAGTTTCGGCCTTTGGTGACCGTGTCCTCAATCTGTGCCAGGCCAATGCTGTTGGAGCGGTCGGAACTGTCGGTTGCGACGTGGACCGCGGCGGCCCTGACGTCGACCGATGTGCTGACGTCGCCTACTTGAAGAGCGACATCGTGCAAGTCCACCTTCTCAACGGCGCTCAGTGTGATTCCCTTCTGATTGTAGGTTTTGAACCCAGGCTGAGCGATCTGAATACTGTAGGTGCCCGGCACAAGATTCGTGAACACGAACGTCCCGCTTGAGTCCGTTTGGAACGCTCGCGTTTGCTGAGTAACTTCGTTCGTTAAACGGACCGGCGCGCCCATAATCACGGCACCCGCGGGATCCACTAGCCGGCCCGCGATTTGTCCGGTGATGGTTTGAGAACTCGCCGTACTTCCAAATGCAAACAACAGGGAAGCGATCCCTGCCCAGGTACGAATGGATGCCACTATTTTCCCCAGCGTTGTTTTAGCGAAATCGCGAGCAGTTGTGGAAATCCCAGAAATGCTAAGCCGCTATTTCGCCATGAGGCGCATACTATAGCAATTTGTGCAGACTTTCAAGTCAAATTGTAAAGATTTGCACAAAAAGGATCGCTGGGCGTAACTCCCGCAGTACTCCACCGGTGCTTCGGGTCTGGCGGCTGTAGCGAGTTACTCGGCCTTGACACGCACCACTTGTACCGGGCCCAGCAGGCCGGACGGAAGTAGCGGCGAGTTGGCCCGGTAAAAAGCCTGAGTGGTGTACGTGTATTTCTTGGAAATACCAGGCTGTTGGTCGCCAATCAGCCGGTTTACCCACAGGTTCGTTACTTTCACCTGTACGTCGTTTGCGCCTGCTTTGAGGGCATCTGTTACATCCACGCGGAAGGGCAGCTTCCAAACGACTCCCAGCGCTTTGCCATTCACCGAGACCTCGGCCAGGTTCTTGACAGTCCCGAGATCGAGCCACAACCGCGCTCCGGAGGCAAACCAATCTGGCGACGCCTGTATTGTCTTGGTGTAAGTTCCCGTGCCGGAGAAGTATTTTACGCCGGAGTCGGAATCGTCGCTCCACGAATGGAGGTGATCGAAGCTTACTTTTGCAGGGGCACCACGATCAGGTTGGAAGCCGACTTCCCACGGACCTTCAGCCGTTGCGATTCGTGTTTCCACCTTTCTCGGCAGCGTGAGAGTGGGTGTTCCCGCCGTTTTGCGGAAAACAACAAACACAGCTTCATCCGGGCTGAGGTGCAAGGGAACGGTGGTGCGTCCTCCCGCGATACCGTAGGAAGCCGGTTCAATAACTCCCGTCTCGGGATGCCATAACTCTGCCGCCTTACCCTGAACGCGGAATGTGCATTCGACATCCTCCGCGCGGTGGTGGCGATTGTCCACCCAGTACGCGTCTCCATCGACGAGTTTCCGATGAACATAGAGCAGGTGCGTATCGCTAGCCGGCTTCGTATATTCGAAGTCCGGGCTAACTTGCAACTCGGTCAGCGCCTGAGCGAGCGTTTCGGCGCCGAATACCTTGCCGTTGCCGCGATCACCCGAGTTCCACAACTCAGCCGCGATCTTCTGAAACTCTCCGGGATCGTCACTGAGGCTCGGGGTAGCCACGGGTCGTGCGCCAACCACCACCGCGCCGGCGTTGACTAACTCGCGAATCTTCTTCAGGACCGGGATGGTCATGAACCGAGTGTTCGGATCGAGTGCCAACACCCGGTAACTCATGCCCGTGTCCGTCGTCAGCCGGCCGTTGTCTACCGATAGTCGGTTCAGCACCACGTCCGCGTTGGCGTAATCGAAGTTGTAGCCTTCGGGTACGACTGGCGGCTTATCGCCGAACAGCGCCGTGATATTGGAATCCTCGCCGTAAAAATAGAGTACGTCGGCGACGAACTTACCCTGTTGAAGCATGTAGGAACTGCGTGCCAGGTAAGTGGTCCAGGGCTTTGCGTACTCCGCCCAAGTCTCGTGTCGCGTGAACCACTGGCCAAACGGTCCCAACCCAAGTCCTGGGACTTTGTCGTTTACCGGTTGGTGCACCGACGTATGGATTACGAAGCGGTTCAGTCCCATTGCGAGTTCGCGATCGGCTGTCGTCTTCAGCGTTTCCGGCGACCAGGCCCAGGCGGTTCCGATCGCCGTGAGCGATTCCGCCGCCACCAGGTTCTGACCGTAAATGTGAGCCACCGACGCTGATTCGCGAATGTCGGCATCGTATCCGTAGGATGGTTGTGTCTCGCCCGGTCGAGGGGTCCACATCGCGCTCATCGGGATTGCGGCCGTACGCTTGACCGCCATCCCGTCGCCGATGAAAGCCCGTCCGGATTCGTGAGACTCCGAGTAGCGCTTCATTCCGCGCTCGCGCAACGATGCGGTGATTTGGTCGTAATGATTCTCGGCCGTCAACTCGCCGATGGTCTTACGAAAATCCCAGAGGAAACGATCGCTCTCCCCGGCGCTTCCTACAACCCGGCCCGTGAGCACCGGCAGCCAGGGATGCGGATCGTATCCGCGGCGATTCGCAAATTCAGGGAGTATCTCATCCGTCCAATTCTGCGTTCCGGCCTCCCACGAATCGGTGATCATGAAACCGAGGCCGCGCCGTCCCATCAACTCTCCCGCGGTCTCCTTATACTGGCCGAGGTAGTTATCGAGATAAGCCTTGACGTATGCACGGTTCAACTTATCCACCTCGAGTCCGGTTGCTTCGGGCGAGGCGGGATGGTTGGTAACGCCGAGCAGCGAATAACCGATCCGCAACACGACCCACCGGCCCGGCGCCGGCGTCCAATCCAACGAGCCATCGGCGCGCATCTTAGCGGTCAAATCCACAACGTTCGTCTTAGCGACAACATCCGTCGCGGCGGATTGAGGCGTCGCGAGTGGATACAAGTCCGGCAAGGCCGCGAATCCGGCCTTCTCTTCAAACCGGTTGACCCTCGCCGAGGAGTGAAGAACCAACTCAGCAATCGAATAGGAGGTCGGCGGCGGAGGCATCCGCAAGCCTGGAATATCCACCCCGAATCCCGGACCGGGCGGCATCGTCCGAAAAGTCACCCGAAAGTATTTGGCAGTTACCGCCGGGAAGGCCACGGTATTCGCGACCGCACCGCCTCCCGGCACTTCCGCGACAGCACGGAAGTTCTGGCCGTCATCGCTTGCTTCCAATTCCTGCCCGCTCGGCGCGGGAGGGCCGAACGGGTTTCGCCGCTGGCCGTGAATGACCAGCGTGAAAGCGTGAAACGTCTGCGGTGTCTGAAACTCGAATGCAATCCACGCTTTCTCATTGAGCGGTGCCTTGGGCAAGTCGCTGCCGGTCGTCAGATCTCCATCGGTCAACTGAGAGATGTTGAACTGCCCTCCGCTCGAGGTGATCTTGGGCTGAAGCTCCGCCATTGGCACATCTGACTCCGGCGCGCGATAAGCCACGACGGCGCTGTCGGCGTAAAATTGCGGCGCCTGCCTATCGTCTCCGCCCAGCAGCGCCGCAAGCGGTCCCGCACCTTTGATGTTCTGGAATGGCCCGGTGGTCGAGGGTGGCTGCGGAAGTTTTCCTGTGAATCGCTTGCCGCCTTCGATGCGCGTTTCCGACCATACGAACTTTTTCATCGCCTGTGACGGGGGCACCCAAGGTCCGCCGCTTTCACTCCAACCCGGCGAGCCGGCTATCGCCATCTCGAGCCCTAGCTGGTCGGCAAGAGTCACGGTATAACGGAAGGCCTCTTTCCAATCGGGCGTCATATACACTAGTCGCTTCTCGACCACTTGCGGTGTCATCAGGGCTGCGTCAAAATTCTGAAATCCTCCGATGCCAACCCGCTTCATCCACTCAAGGTCGAGCTTGATGCCTTCTTTCGTGATATTGCCGTTCATCCAGTGCCACCAGACGCGCGGCTTCGCGGTGTCGGGCGGATTGCGAAAACCCTTTGCGAGAGGATCATCCGAATTCTGGGCGGAAAGAACGAATGCAGACGCAATAAGGATGGTGAGAATAGCCGTGCCAGCGAGTTGCTTTTGTCGATTCAGCATTTGGGTGTACCTTTGCCGGACACGTACATTCTTTCGCCGGAACACCCGCACGTCAATCGGAATCTGACTACCAGGGGACGGACCGCGCGACCGATATTCCACGCACGTCGTTTGGCCATTTACCGCTGACCGCGCAATAAAAATGATAGAGGACGCCCTTATGTGAGATCACCGATGGCTTGTGCGCATAGACTTCGTCAATGCTTCCGGGCGCTCCGGTATCTATGGTCACTTCATCTGTCTTCTCGAAATGGAAAGGATCATGTCCGAGTGCGAGTAAATCGACGGCCTTCCTCGTTCGGGAACTCAGACCAAAGTAGTACATTCCCCAAACATCCCGATGTTGGATGACGTAAGGATTCGACGAGAACCTGTCATCGAGGCTGCCTTGCGCGCCGTTCCGCAGAATCGGATTCCCGGCATATCGCGTCCAGTTTTTCAAGTCGCGCGAGGTAGCAACGCCTGTCTGCTCGTGCCATCCGCCGCCCTCGGTTTTGGGCAGGGGGTCAGTCTTAGCGTTGTAGTACAGATAGAACGTTCCCTTGTATTGCATCAGGTCCGGCCGGTAGAGACCACCGTGCTCCCAAGGCGCGCCGTCTCCGGGCAGTAGAATCGGCTCGGTCAGTTCCCAATGCAACAAATCGCTGCTTCTTGCCAGGCCGATGACGGCGGCTCCCTCTTCATATCCCGGGTTCGGATACGCGTGCCACGCTCCCAGATAGCGGCCGTCGATTTTGATTGCCTCGCCTCGGGATCCGAGGTTCTTGTTTCGCAGAATGGAACTCAGGGCGAGGTTGTACTTCGTCCATTTCGACGCGGGGTCACGGCGGCCCACGCAGGCTTCACGTTTCCATGTAACTAAGTCGGAAGAGGTAGCCAGGCCCGTCTGATATCCGACGCCGTCGAAGCCTATATATAACATCCGAAACTGTCCGCCCGCGTAGAACACGATCGGATCGTCTACCGACTTCTCATCGAAATCGCCTTTACCGCCCGTCGCGGACAGGACCAACTTCCCGTACTTATACGGCGTCCTGAACGGAGCAATCGCACGCTCGCCGAATTCGGCGCCTTTCCCGGCAGATGCCGTCAGTCCTCCGATCGCCGCCACGCCTAGAAATCCTCTTCGATTCATCAAGTTTGTTCTATCGTGATTCGTGGTTTTCTACAACTGCAGCGGGTCTCGGGCGGTGGTGTCGCACTTTCCCGCCTGAGCTGGTTTCGCACTGCGAAATCGAAGAGTCTGCAGGCTGCTTCCATCACCCGCTCTGGAATGGCTGCTCCGCGCGCGTTAATCTCTGGGTGATATAGAGTTACCAGCTCCATGTGACAATCTGAATTATCTTGCATTGCGAAATATCGCCGATTGCACAACCAGAACTTTCGCCGGGACTTCGCCGCGTGTAAAGTCTCTCCAACGATCAGGGCGACAGTCTTCGGAGCGGGCAATCAAAACTAAACCTGAACTGCGGACTTACTCATCCGGATCGTAAACGGGCGGTTTGTGAGATCCAGGAAGCAGATTTGGTAGCAGTCCCTGGGTAGCTCGCAATCAAATTCGTTCCGGCCGCTAGGCTGAATGGTCACAGCATAGAAGGCCGCGAAAGATCTTGGGGGAACTCTCAGTATGAGAAGATACACACTAATTAGTACCACTCTAATTCTGTTGGTTGTCGGCGTTAGTGGTTTGCAGGCACAAACAGCAACAGGGCAGATTACCGGTACCATCAAGGACACTACCGGGGCCGTAATGACGCAAACGAAAGTTACGATCTCGAGTCAGCTCACAGGTCTTTCACGCACTGTCACCACGAACGAAAGTGGGAATTACGCATTTCCGCTGCTGCCGGTGGGTGTTTACTCCGTCACCGCGGAACAGACCGGATTCAACATGGCCAAACGTTCGGATATTCAGTTGAACGTGGATCAGGTTCTGCGTATTGACCTGGAAATGACGGTTGGGACCACCACTGAAAGTGTCAGTGTGCAAGCGGCCACCGTGGCGATCGATTCAGAGACTTCGGCCGTTGGGCATGTAATCACTCAACGCCAGGTTTCGCAATTACCGCTGAACGGCCGAAATTTTCTACAGTTGCTCTTTTTGGGTGCGGGCGCTGTTGAGACCAGCGGCGAGCAGGGTTCGATGCGGCAAGGCGCGGGCAACGCGATCAGCATCAACGGAGCTCGGCCAACTTCCAATAATTACCTACTCGACGGCACGTCGAACACGGACACCGCGCTGGGAACTCCCGGTGTGGTTCTGTCCGTCGATGCAATTCAGGAATTTAAAGAACAGACCGCCACCTACTCCGCCGAGTACGGTTTCAGCGCGAACCAGGTGAACATCGTTAGCAAGAGCGGCACGAATTCCCTGCACGGTGCGGTGTTTTGGTTCTTACGAAACGACGCGCTCGACGCGAATGCGTTCTTCAACAATCTGACTGGTAGTAAGAAATCGAAGCTGCGGCAGAATCAGCCCGGATTCGTCGCCGGTGGACCGGTGGTGCTTCCGAAGATCTACGACGGCCGCAACAAGACCTTCTGGCTGGTCAATTACGAAGGGCGCCGCACGCGAACCGGCTTTCAGGATTTCTTGAATATTCCAACGCCCGACCAACTCGCCGGCCGGTTTACATCTCAAATCATCGACCCGGTGACCGGGCAGCCATTCCCAAACAACGTGGTGCCCGAGTCGCGATTTACGCGGCTCTCCAAATTAGCTGTTGCCAAATTCTTCCCAACGCCGAATTCAAGCCTGTCCCAGGGCAACTATATCCGCTCACGCGCAATCCCGAACGACACCGATCAGTACACGGTCCGCATGGACCAGCAACTCGGGAAATGGGGAACGGTCTTCGGGAGATACACGAACTCCGACTGGACCAATATCAGCGTCCAGAACACGACCGAACTCGGCGACGTGTTCTTCGTGCAGTCGACGAGAAACTGGCAGGTCTCGCACTCTGTGCCCATCACGCCGAATCTCGTAAACCAGTTCCGAATCGGCTATATCGAAGCGATCGCCAACCAACACGGAGTTACGGCTCCGCAGTCGGATATCGACCCATTAAAGTTGACCGGCGTTTTCACGAATCTAAACGATGATCAACGGTCGTATCCGGCGGTCGGGTTTGGCGGCGTGGGTTCGGGATTGTCGGGCGGCGGCAGCGCAGTGAACGATTACCAAGCCAGCCGTCAGCCGATGTGGGATATCAGCAACGGAACCACATGGGTCCACGGCCGCCACACGCTGAACTATGGATTCAATTATCGCCAATGGTCACTGAACCGCGACCTCGCGAACGACTTCCTGGGCCAGTTCACCTTCAGCGGGTTCTTCACGGGAAACAAGACCCGGGACAACGCTGTGGCGGACATGCTGCTCGGCTACTTCTCGGGCGCCAGCGCGTTCCAACCCGCGGGATTCAGTGTCGGCGATCAGTCCGGCAATCCCCGATCCTTCAACTTCAAATATTTCGCCCCTTATGTCCAAGACGATTGGAAGGTCAGCCAGCGACTTACCCTCAACCTCGGCATCCGCTGGGACTATCGGACGATTCCCTACGAATCGAACGATCGTATGGGTTGGCGCGATCTGTCCAACCCGCAAGGAGGGTTGCTGGTAGCCGACAAGACCCTCGTCGATAAAGGCATTGTAGGCGACGGAAGTTACTATCGCTACGCCGGGCGCAGGAATCCGAGCGATGCATCGAAGATGGTGTTCGCGCCGCGCTTCGGTTTCGCATTCCGCCCCTTCGCGGATGACAAGACAGTGGTCCGCGGCGGCTACGGTGTGTTCTTCGACTCGGCGGAAGGTCGCGAGATCGATGGAGCCGCTGATATCTATCCGTACGTCAGCCGCGGCAATTACATCCAGTCGCTCGGCCAAACCAACCTGATCAACACCGATCAGATGTTCCCGAATTTCGCGAATCTCGGCCCGGCATCTCCCGCGGCGAATACATTCCTCGCTGTCAGCATGTCGCCCGAGCCGCGAAATCCGTACGTTCAGCAGTGGAGCTTTTCGATTCAGCGTGCCTTGAGTTCTGCGATGACTCTCGACCTGAACTACATCGGCAACAAGGGAACAAACCTGCTCATGCGGCGTAACATCGCACAGGCGCTCCCGCTTGCGAACCCTGCCGCCTGCGCCGCAGACCCGAGTTCCGGCGATTGCCCTGTGCTGGCGCGCAGACCGTATCCGAACTTCGCGACTTACATCGACAGCGATTGGTCGGGCAATTCCAGTTATAACTCGTTTAATGCGAAGTTGGAGGGTCGCACGAGTTCGATGATCTTCACCACGGTATATACCTGGGCGAAAAGCATCGACAACAAATCGGCGGCCGCGGGTATCGGCAACGACGTTGCGGGCTGGCAGGGCTTCCTGGACAACCACAACGTTCGCCGCGACCGGGGCCGTTCCGAATTCGATGTCGACCACCGTTTGGTGAGCAGCTTCGTCTACCAGATCCCGGTGGGCCACGGCATGAAGTACGGCAGTCAGATGAACCGGGCTGCCGACGCGATCATTGGCGGTTGGCAGGTAAACGGGATCGTTACGTTCCAAAGTGGATTTCCGATGACGATCTCGGCAGCGGATGTCGGCGGACTGAACGATACGTCCGGAACGAATCGCGCGGACATCGTCGGCGATCCGTACCCATCCGGTTTCAACAAGAGCATCGCCCAATGGTTTAACACGAAGGCTTTTGCGCAACCGGCGGCGGGATTCCTCGGCAACTCCGGCCGCGGTATCCTCCGGCTTCCGGGAATCAACAACTGGGATACGGGCCTGTTCAAGAACTTCCGCATCACAGAGCAACTCGGGGTTCAGTTCCGGTTCGAATCTTTCAACGCATGGAATCACACGCAATGGGGTGGCCCCATTCGCAACGTCGCAGATTCACGATTTGGGCAGGTCACTTCGACACGAGCGGCACGTATTAACCAGTTCGGGTTGAAGGTCGTATTTTGACCCTCCCCCGAACGCGGCTCGCAGAGAGCCCCGAGGCGCCTCATGTGGCGTCCCGGGGCTCTTTGCTTTAATAGGAAGAAGACTGGGAGGACGAGTCAGTTTTGAAGAATGCACTCCTCGTCGCAGGTTGCCTCTGTTTTGGAACCCTCCATGCGCAGCCGGCGCCGCCCGCGAGAATCGACTTCGAAAGCCGTGTGCATCCGGTGATTGCTGCCCGATGCCTGCCCTGCCACAGCCAGGAAAAGCGTTCCGGGGGACTCTCCCTCGCCACCTATGACGATGTTCTCGAAGGAGGGCGCAGCGGCGCGGCCGTACGGCCCGGCAATTCGAAGAACAGCCTGCTGATGCACCGCATCCTCGGTGAGACCAAGCCGCAGATGCCGCTCGGCGGATCGCCGCTGGCCGATTCCGAGATCGCCGCCATCCGAACCTGGATCGATGAAGGCGCTCGCGCGACCCCGACCTCGGCCGCCGCCGCGCCGAAATGGGAAGCGCCACTGGAGTTGGAGAAACCCCAGCCCGCGCCCGAAACGTGGCCCGCGTGGTCCTCTCCGGTGGATCGCTACGTCGCTGCGTATCTCGCCCACAATGGGATTCGCGAGCCTCAACTCGTGGAGGACCGTGCGTTCGCGCGCCGGGCTTATCTGGACGTTTGGGGTCTGTTGCCGCCCCCCGAGGAATTGCACGCCTTTTTGGCCGATACCGCGCCGGACAAACGGGAAAAGCTCGTCGCCAGGCTGTTAACGAACAAGGGCAAATACGCCGAGAATTGGATGTCGTTTTGGAACGACCTTCTGCGCAATGACGAAGGCGTGAACTATTTCTCGGAGACCGCCTCTCGCAAGAGCATCTCCGATTGGCTGCTGAGCGCGCTCGAGTCTGACCTCCCCTACGATCGTTTCGTCTACGATCTTCTGAACCCTTCTCCCGCCGCGGGACCCGAAGGGTTCCTGATCGGCGTCAATTGGAGGGGCGTCGTCAGCGCCAGCCAGACCCCGGCCATGCAGGCGGCACAGAACACGGCCCAGATCTTCCTCGGCATCAATCTGAAGTGCAATTCCTGTCACGACAGTTTCATCAGTAAGTGGAAACTTCGCGACGCCTATTCGCTCGCCGCGTACTTCTCTCCAGATGAGCGGCTTCAGTTGTACCGTTGCGATGTCGCGCAGCAGAAGTTCGCCGAGCCCGCGTTTCTCTTTCCCGAACTGAGCCGCGTGCCGAAATCAAACGCGCTGGCGGACCGCCGGTCGGCGGCAGCTGCGATCTTCACCGACCCGCGCGACGGCCGTCTTGCCCGGACCCTCGTCAATCGAATGTGGGAACGTCTCGTGGGGCACGGGCTCGTAGACAATCCGGATGAAATGGACGGCGAACCTTGGAGTCCGGAGTTGCTCGACTGGCTCGCCAACGACTTCGTCGAGCATAACTACGACCTCAAGCACCTTTTGGCCACCATCATCACCTCTCGCGCGTACCAGATGCCGGCAGTAGCGCAGTCCGGCGCTCGCCCGCGCAAGTATGAGTTCCGGGGGCCCGAAGTGCGACGGCTCTCGGCAGAGCAGTTTGCCGATGCCATTGGAGCGATTACGGGCGACTGGCACGTGTACAAGGCGGGTTCGAGCGAAGCCGGAACGTACAGCCGGGAGTGGCACGTGGCGGCGAACGCTCTGACGCGGGCGCTCGGACGCCCGATCCGCGACCAGGTGTACTCAACCCGCGATAGTCAGGCCACCACGCTTCAGGCACTCGAACTGGTCAACGGCGAAACGCTTACGCATTGGCTCCTGCGCGGAGCGCGCAACATGCTCGGGGAACTCCCGCCGGAGCCGGTCAGTGCGTTCGATAAGCGCGTGAATGGCCAAGGAGGACCATTCACGTTCGATGTCGATGTCAGTTCGGCCCAGAAGCTTTGGCTGCTGGTGCAGGACACGGGTTCCTATTCGCCCGAAAAAATCGAAGCCGTATGGGCAAATGTCGAACTCGCCGGTTCGAACGGAGCCGTGCCTCTCGCGACATTGCGGCCGCTCGACGATTCCGGCCTGCGCTCGCAGGCGACTTCCGACGGTGTGCGCGTTAAGACTCCGTCGCGACTTATTTACGACATCACCGGCCGCGGATTCACGCGGATTCGAGGCTCGGTCGCGCTGGAGAATCGCGAGATTACCAGCGAGCTCAATCCCCACGTGCGATTCTTCCTGTTTACGAAGGAGCCTGACATGGAGCGCCTGACGCCGGTTGCACCGGAAACACCGTTGCCGCGTCCTCCGCTCCTGACGTCGGCGCCCGATATTGTGAATCGCGTCTTCTGGTACGCCCTCGGCCGTGCGCCGTCGGCAGACGAGAAGGTGGCTGCTGAGACGGCGCTTCACGACGACGCGCGGCCTGCCAAGGTGTCCGCGGAAGGCTTAGCCGACCTGCTGTGGGCCGTGATGATGAAGCCCGAATTCCAGTTGGTTTACTGAGAGGTTGTTATGAATGCTGAGGAGAAGAGGATTTATTCGAGCGTTAGCCGGCGCGGGTTCATGGGGGCGACGGCTGCGGCGACGCTTGCGGCGCTCACCGGAAGCGAGCCTCAGGTTGGGCGTGCCGCCGAAACGCCCGCTACCGCCGATGCGGTCATCGTGCTGTGGATGGCGGGCGGAATGGCGCAGACCGAAACTTTCGATCCCAAACGCTACACCCCGTTCGAACCCGGAGTGCGCACCGAGCGCGTGCTGAGCACCTTCCCGAGCATCGATACCGCCGTCGACAGCATCAAGTTCTCGAAGGGGCTCGAGCGCGTCGGGAAAGTTATCGATCGGGGCGCGGTGATCCGTACATTTCAGGGCGCCGACCTCGGTTTTATTCTCCATTCGCGGCATCAATACCACTGGCACACGGGATACGTCCCGCCGCAGACTGTCGCGATGCCGCATCTCGGCGCCGTGATCGCCAAAACACTCGGGCCGAAGAACCCCACAGTGCCCGCTTTCGTGGCCATCGGACAGGATATGGAGATCGGCGCCGAAAGTCCGGCCGTCAAGGCGTTCCATACCGCGGGCTTCCTCGGCACTGAGTACGGCCCGTTCATGATCACCGATCCGCAGGACGCGGCGTCGGCGGTTCAGCCCCCGGTCGAATTGGGGAAGGCGCGATTCCGCAGCCGTCGCCGGCTTTACGAACAACTTCTCGCCAAAGAACCGGTGTATCAATTCGGGGGCGATTTTCAGCGTGAGTCTCTGGTGCGCTCGCTGGATGCCGCGGACCGGCTGCTCACGTCTCCGTCGGCAAAAGCTTTCGACCTCTCTCTCGAACCGAAGAAGTCCTTCGATGTTTACAACACCGGGCGCTTCGGCCAAGGATGCCTGCTGGCTCGGAGGCTTATCGAAGCGGGAGCGCGCTATGTCGAGGTCACCACGGAGTACATCCCATTCCGGTTTTGGGACACGCATGAAAACGGCCACGCGCGCGCTGAAGGCATGAAGCGGGACATTGATGCCCCCGTGTCACAGTTGATTCTCGATCTCGAAGAGCGCGGGCTTCTGAACCGTACGCTTGTCGTCCTGGCCAGCGAGTTCGGCCGCGACGCGATCACGGAGGGCAAAGTCGGTAAAGAGGTGAAGGATCAAGCCAAGACGCCGGACGTCATGAGCGAACCCAAACACTACGGCATGCACCGGCACTTCACTGCGGCTGGTTCGATCCTGATGTTCGGGGGCGGCATCAAGCGCGGCATGACTTACGGAAAGACGGCGGACGAACGTCCCTGTACGACGATCGAGAATCCCGTCCCGGTGGAAAATCTGCACGCGACCATCTATCATGCTCTTGGTATTCCGCCCACTAAATCCTTCGTTGTCGAAAAACGTCCGGTGTACGTGACGAAGGACGGCAAGGGAAAAGCCATCCGGGAACTCTTTGCGTAAATGAAAATCGCCGTTCTCGTCGCTCTCGTAGCGGCCATCGTGTCGTTCGCCGAACAGCCGGACGCGGCGTTGCAGCGCTACGTGCAAGAGGGTGACCGCGCGCTGTCTGAAGGGCGGTACGCCGATGCGGAACGGGCGTTCGAGGAAGTGCGCAAACTCGCGCCGGGAACAGCGGAGGTCCACGCGAAGCTAGGCGTCATCTACTTTCAACAGGGCAAATTCACTCAAGCGGTTCCGGCGTTGCGGCAAGCTCTGAAACTCAAGCCCGGACTGCCGAATGCGCAGACGCTGCTCGCGATGTCATTGTCGGAATTGGGACGATACGCCGAGGCTCTGCCCGAACTCGAAAAAGCCTTTCGGCGATCGGGAGATCCGGCGCTGAAGCGAATGACCGGACTCCAACTCGAACGTGCGTACACGGGGCTGCAGCGGGATCGGAGCGCGGTTGAAGTTGCCCTGGAACTCAACCGGCTCTATCCCGACGATCCCGAGATCCTTTATCAGACGGGCCGCCTGTTCGGGAATTTCGCATACGTCACGATGCGCAAGCTCGCGGATGTCGCGCCGTCCTCGGTATGGCGATACCAGGCGGCGGGCGAGGCTTATCAGAGCCAGGGTGAATACGATCTGGCGCTCAAGAATTATTTAGAAGTGTTAAAAGCGGAGCCCCGCCGGCCCGGCATGCACTACCGCGTTGGCCGGGTGTTGCAGTTGCGGGCCCAGCAGACCAACACCGAAGCTCCCGATGCGGCGCGGCAGTTCGAACAGGAACTCGAGATCGATCCCACAAACGCCAACGCGGCTTACGAACTCGGCGAGATGCTGCGTAAATCCGGGGAGTTCACCAAAGCGCAGGACTACTTCCAGCAGGCGGTCCGCTACTATCCGGATTTCCAGGAGGCCCGGTCAGGCTTGGGTGCCGTGCTCCTGTCGATGGGAAAGCCGGACCTGGCGCTGCCGCACCTGCGGAAATCGGTGGAACTCGATCCCAACGACGAAGTCGGATATTACCGTTTGTCGCAGGCGTTCCGTGCGACCGGCAATACGGCCGAGCAGCAAAAGGCGCTGCAGGAGTATCGCCGCCTTCGCGCAGCCAAACCCGAACGGTCGGTGATCAAGGATGTCTTTGCCCAGCGAGACGTCACGAAGCAGCAGTTGGACCCAGCCGCGCGCACCGAGCAGTAATCGCGGACGACGTCAAAGCCGCGCGCTCATCACTCCCATCAACGTATCGTTCGGATAGAAATGATCCACATTTTCCGGCGTGATCAGTTGATGCTTGATGAAACATGCCGGCTGTACAGGTTTGTGTGCAAGCAGGTCGAGCGCCAGGCGTAGGACACCGTCACCGTACTTCTCGGGGAAGTACGCAACAGAACCGATGAGCCGCGTTCTTGACTCTCGCATCTCTGCACGAGCTTCGGGTTCCGCGTTCTGCCCGATCACTGCGCATTGCCCAGCGAGTCCCGCCTCTTCGAACGCGCGGAGCGCGCCCAGTGCGCTCGGGTCGTTGGCCGCGCCCACCAGGATCCGTTTCGATTGCGAAGTGCGCAGATGCTTCCGCACCACTTCCAGCGCGGTCTTGAACTGACCGTCGGCGTCAATCTTCACAACCGGAGTATGTTCCGGCAGCCGCATCACTTCTTTCAAACCTGCCGCGATACCTCGCACGCGCACCCGGGGCAGCGCTCCCGCGCGCAGCACCTCCAGCAGAAGCACTTCGTCGACTTCTCCGTACCAGTTCTTCTTCGCCCACCGGCCCAGGTGGCGGCCAGCGATCATACCTGCTTCGTAATTGTTCGCTCCGAAGTAAGTGGCTCCCGGATGGGGAATGTCAATGGCGATGAACGGGATTCCCGCTTCCAGGTATTTCGCCGCAATCGCCGGGGCCACTGCCTCCGCTGCCTGAAACTCGATCACCACATCTACATTCTCGTGAACCAGTTGATCGGCGCTGCGCAACGCTGCTTTCGCGTCGTACCGGTTATCCGCTACGATCAGTTCCACGTTGGCGGCCTCGGCGGCCCGGATCACGCTGGCCGTGACTTCGCGCGTGAAAGAGCAGTCCTGCCCTTGAGAAGCGTAGCCGATTCGAAAACGCCGCCCCGGGCGTTTTTCGGACACGAGCCGGTATTGATTGTCTCCGGTTTTCTCCAGAAACCCACATTCATGCAAGGTGTAAAGCAACCGGAAACACATCCCTTTATTGAAGCCGGTCCGTTCGGCGACTTCGCGCAAGCGCAGAACTTCTCCTCGCGACTGGAACGCCGATAGTATCTCCGACGCGTGAACGACGGACTTTACAAGGTACCGGTTAGGACGGTTCGCATTCATGGCAACATGGCCCCCGAGCAGGATCCCAGACTCAATTCCCGCGAAATTCCGGGCTTCAATTATCTTCTAAGCAATTGCCTGTAGCAAGAGAATTGTTTCGCAATGGCAAACAGGAGCTATCCTCGCCGGGCCACAATCGAATCGCGACGCTCGCCGGCAACACGGCCCAGCATCGGATCGAAATTGTTGTAATCGGAACACTTCGGCCCGCAGAAAATATTGCCTCCGCGAAACTAGGCAGCGCGCCCGACACGATCGGGGATTTCACCCTGCAAAACAACAAGCAATCTGGGGTTTGTACTGGTCTTTGGGTCATCCACCTTATATGCTAAAGGCTCACGAATCGGATCAAAAGGATCGTCGGGGATGGCTCACGATAACTCGAATTCGAAGCTTCGAGTCGGACTGTTCGCTATCGGCCTGGATGCGTATTGGCCACAGTTTGAAGGGTTGGAGCAGCGATTGAAAACGGCCGCCGAGAATGTGGCGAACCATCTCGGCAAGCCTGGCGTCGAAGTCGTAAACCTCGGAATGATCGACACCCCGGAAAAAGCGGAACATGCCGGGTTGGAGTTCCGGCGCTCCTGCGTCGATCTGCTGTTCCTGCACGTCACCACCTACGCGCTCTCGTCCACTGTGCTCCCGGTAGTGCGGCGCGCAAAGGTTCCGGTAATCGTACTGAATCTGTCGCCTGGAAACGCTATCGATTACGCATCCTTCAACGCGCTCGGCGATCGCGGCCGCATGACCGGTGAGTGGCTGGCCTGGTGCCAGGCCTGCCCCGTTCCCGAGATCGCGAATGTGTTTCGGCGCTGCGACATCCCGTTCTTTCAGATCACCGGATCGCTCGACGGCGATGTTTCGGTCTGGCGGGAAATCGACGAATGGCTCGACGCCGCTCGCGCCGTTCACGCAATGGAGCACAACCGCCTCGGCCTGATGGGCCACTACTACGGCGGCATGCTGGATGTTTATTCCGATCTGACGTTGCACTGCGCAACGTTTGGCGGCCACATCGAAATGCTCGAAGTGGACGAACTGGCGGCTCTTCGCGCCGAAGTGGCGGCATGCGATATCGAGAGTCGTATAGCCGACTTCCGTGAAGTCTTTGACGTTCAAGCGGATTGCTGCCCTCAGGAACTCGAGCGCGCCGCCCGAACTTCAGTTGCCTTGGATTCGCTCGTGGAGCGCCACGGCTTGGGCTCGATGGCTTATTACCATCAGGGCACCGGCACTCCGGCGAACGAAGACGCCATCAGTTCCATCATTCTGGGCACAAGCTTGTTGACGGCTCGCGGCATTCCCGTGGCCGGCGAGTATGAAGTGAAGAACGCACAGGCCATGAAGATCATGGACCTGCTTGGGTCGGGCGGATCGTTCACCGAATACTACGCGACGGATTTCAAAGACGACGTGGTCTTGATGGGGCACGACGGCCCCGGCCACCTGGCCATTGCCGAAGGCAAGATCAAGGTTCGGCCGCTCGGCGTATACCACGGCAAAGTCGGCCGCGGACTCTCGGTGGAAATGTCGGTGAAGCACGGCCCCGTCACGCTACTGTCCGTAGTTGAAAACTCCGGCCAGCTGAAACTGCTGATCGCCGAGGCCGATTCCGTTCCGGGCCCCATTCTTGAAATCGGAAATACGAATAGCCGCTACCGGTTCGCGATCGGCGCACGCAATTTCATCCAACGGTGGAACGAGCAGGGGCCGGCACATCACTGTGCGATCGGCGTCCGACACATCGCCCAAATACTCGAGAAAGTCGGTTCGCTGCTCGGTATCGAAACAATTCGTATCTGTTAGGGAGGAATCATGAGACTCATCCGTGCGGTTCCGCTCTTATTCGCGATTTCAAGCTTCGCCGTCCTGGCCCAGAAAATCGACGTGCAGTGGGACAAGGTCGAGCGAATCTCGAAGACAACGCCAACATTGCAGGTGGTAGTTAATCCGCCGCTGCGGCGCGGGTCGGCGATTCACGACCGCGTCTACTCGGAACTTTCGCGGCTGGGTGCTAACTACGTCCGCTACGTGCCGTGGCTTCCCTATCCGAAACTGGGTGTGGCCGAACTCGAACCGCCGGCTGGGGGCAAAACCTCCTGGGACTTCTCCGTCATCGATCCGATGACGATCGATTTTCTGAACGCGACCAAGGGCCATTCGGTGATCTTGAATTTCAGCACGATCCCTGCCTGGATGTTCAAGACGCCCGCGCCAGTGAAGTATCCATCCAATCCCGACGAGGTCAACTGGGATTACACGCAAGGCACTGAACTACGTGACCCGACCGGCAAGGAACTGGGCGACTATTACGCGCGGCTCGTGAGCTGGTATGTCAACGGCGGATTCACCGATGAAGCCGGCAAGCGTCACGACTCCGGCCATCATTTCAAAATCGACTATTGGGAAGTCCTGAACGAGCCTGACATCGAGCATCACACAACGCCCGAACAGTACACGGCCCGCTACGATGCCATTGTTTCGGCGATCAAAAAGGTGGCGCCCTCAATGAAATTCGTCGGCATCTCAGTAGCATTCCCCTCCGACAATCCGCACTACTTCGAGTACTTCCTCGATGCGAAGAACCATAAGCCGGGCGTCCCGCTGGACATGATTTCCTACCATTTCTACGCATCCCCGACTGCCGATCAGAACCCATCCGTTCAGCAGTACACGTTTTTCGACCAGGCGGACCGGTTCATCGCCTCGGCTCGGTTTATCGAAGCTATCCGCCAGCGGCTGTCGCCATCCACGCGAACCACCGTGAACGAGATCGGGTCGATCCTTGCCGGCGACCCCAACCTGAAGACACCGATTCCAGACTCCTATTGGAATCTCTCCGGTGCTACCTACGCTTACGTGTTTGGTCACTTGGCCTCGCTTGGTATCGATATCGCCGGGGAGTCGCAACTGGTCGGGTACCCCACGCAGTTCCCGAGCGTCTCCATGGTCGATTGGAATACCGGGGCCCCCAATGCACGGTTCCGCGTGCTCGAATTGTTGAAGAATAACTTTGGTCCGGAGGACAAGATCGTCAAAACGTCGAGCGGAAGTCCGTACGTTTATGCGCTGGCGATGGTGAAACCTCAAGGAGCGCGCAAGATCCTGCTGGTCAACAAGCGCGACCGCGATATCGAGGTCACTCTGCCGGGACGCGCCACGGGTGTGCAGTACGTGGATCAAACGACCAAGGGAAATGCGCCCGGTCAGCAGTCGCTGAATTCGGACAAACTCACGCTACGGGGGCTCAGCGTCGCGGTTGTAACGGCCGGCGGGCGGTGAGCCGATTCCCGCCCCGCTGAGAAGATGGTCGTTGAAACGAGTATTATTGAAGTGTGGCGGGCCGGCTTCAAAGCGAGCTCAAGCAGTCCAGACCGTTTCGCAGCGTGCGGGAGGAGATGTACCTGAATCTGCGCAAGACCGCCGACCTGCTGTCCCACCAGGTCGGGGGCACGTTGAAGCCGTACGGCATTTCCGAAACCCAGTACAACGTTCTGCGGATTCTCCGGGGCGCCGGTAAGGGCGGCCTCGCCTGCAGCGAGATCGCAAGCCGCATGGTGACGCGCGATCCCGATATCACCCGCCTGCTCGATCGCATGGAGGCGCGCGGGCTGGTCACGCGGCGCAGGGAATCGGCGGACCGGCGCGTGATCCTTGCCCGTATCACGGCCGCCGGCGTCGAACTGCTATCGCGGCTCGACCGGCCTATCGGGGAGGTTCTCGAAAAGAGCGCCGCACATGTGGGAATCCAAAAACTCCGAAGCCTCATCGAATTACTCGAACTGGTTCGGGATGGCTAATCTCGGTATCAATAGTCGTTGCAACAAATATCGTTAAAAGGAGAAGTGTAACATGAGTGTCACGAAGGCAGCCGCGAACAGCGCGGTAAATCCCTCAACTACCACCTTCGATATCGACCCAGCGCATTCGAGCGCCGGCTTCAAGGTGCGTCACATGATGGTAAGTAACGTCAAAGGCGATTTTCGAAAACTGACCGGATCCGTGGAATATGACTCGAAGAATCCCGCAGCGACAAAGATCCATGTGACCATCGATGCCTCCAGCATTCACACCGGTGAAGCGCAGCGCGACGATCATCTCCGAAGCGCCGATTTCCTCGATGTCGCCACCTATCCGTCGATCACGTTCCAATCGAAGAAGGTCACACCCACGGGCGACGAAACCTTCAAGGTTATTGGCGACCTCACGGTTCACGGCGTCACCCGCGAGGTAACGCTCGATGTCGAAGCGTCGCCCGAAGTGCAGGATCCTTGGGGCGGCACCCGTGTCGGTGCTACGGCTACAACCAAGATCAACCGAAAAGATTACGGGTTGACCTGGAACCAGGCCCTGGAACTAGGCGGCGTCCTGGTGGGAGATGAGGTGGCGATCAGCATCGACGTAGAATTGGTTAAGAGGGTGGCGCAGGCGAGTTGACCTGCCGGGCCGCCTCTGGGCCGTTCACTCCGCATGCGTGAAATATTGCCGTTCCTGCTCGAGCACGGGTATTCCGTTCTTTTCGCGGCTGTTCTTGCCGAGCAGGCCGGCGCGCCGATTCCCGCCGTACCGGTTCTACTTGCCGTCGGCGCACTCTCCGGAATCGGCCGGATGACGCTGACGCCCGCAGTCTTCATCACGATCCTGGCGGCGTTGATCAGCGACTCGTTCTGGTACTGGCTCGGCCGAAGACGCGGCATTTCCATACTGCGGATCCTGTGTGCTATCTCTCTCGAGCCGGATTCGTGTGTGAACCGGACAAAGGGCGTCTTCGTGAAGATGGGCGAGTGGTCGCTTTTGATTGCGAAGTTCGTACCCGGGCTCAGTACGGCGGCCCCGCCAATGGCGGGCGTGAACCGAATGGGATTGTGGAAATTCGTCGCCGCTGACGCCGCCGGCTCCGCGCTTTGGGGAGGCGGCTTCCTCGGTATTGGCTACCTCTTTCACCACCAGATCGAAGACCTTGCCGATTCCATGACCGCATACGGCCGGAATGCCGGGCTCGTAATTGCGCTCGCCCTGGCATTGTGGGTGGCTTTCAAACTTTGGCAAAGGGAGCGGTTCATCCGGTCCCTGCGCGTCGCCCGGATCACGCCGCGCGAAGTTCTGGAACAGATCGCGGCCGGGGGCGACCTCGTCATCCTCGACCTGCGCCACGAAACCGAACTCCGGCACACCGGCAAGCGGCTGCCCGGCGCGCGCTGGTACGATCAGTCCAACCTGGCCGAAAATCATCAGGAGATTCCGCGAGACCGTGATGTTATTCTCTACTGCTCTTGACCAAACGAAGCCACCAGCGCCCGTGTGGCGCTCGCACTCAAACGGTTCGGCATCGAACGTGTCCGTCCCTTGCAGGGTGGATTCGAAGCTTGGCGCGACCTCGGCTTTCCTCTCGAAGATGTTGATAGCGTTCGCACTTTGCGCGTTTAGCTCTTTCGCGGGAAGCACTGCAGTCATCGCCCCGGCATCCGGCGGAGAGCCGTTCAAACAGCCCCAGATCGCGATGACCCGCCACCTCTTGGCCGTCACTTGGGGCGCGGGAAACACGGTCTACTTCGCCAAGTCCGGCGACGGCGGGCATACTTTCACTGCCTCCGTAAAAGTCGCCGAGGACGGCATCATCTCGCTCGGCAACCACCGTGGGCCGCGCATCGTGATGACCCCGGAAGCGATTGTCATTAGTGCGATTTACGGCGCGAAGGGCCGCGGTGCCGACGGCGACCTGATCGCCTGGCGTTCGACCGATGGCGGCAAGTCGTGGTCGACCGGTGTTCATGTGAACGACCGTGCCGCTGCGGCACGCGAGGGGCTGCACGCGATGGCTGCCGACGGGAATACCGTCTGGGCGGTTTGGCTCGACGACCGCGACGGCGGCAAGGCTCTATGGGGGGCTTCCTCGAAGGACGGCGGCGCCACCTGGTCGCCGAACCAGCGGATCTACGCGTCGCCGGACGGGCACATTTGCGAGTGTTGCCACCCATCCGTCGTGGTGCGCAACGGCGGAAAAGATGTATACGCAATGTTCCGGAATTGGCTGGGCGGCTCCCGCGACCTGTACCTTGCCGTGTCCACCGATTCCGGTAAAACGTTCAAACCGCAGAAACTCGGTGAAGGAACCTGGCACCTGAATGCGTGCCCAATGGACGGCGGCGCGCTCATCGTTGATCGCCAGGGACCGGTGTCCGTTTGGCGCCGCGAGTCGACCATATTTATGGCTCGTCCGGGAACCCCGGAAACCACTGTGGGTCCCGGCAAGAACGCCGCAATGGCGGGTCGCACCATCGCCTGGTCCACCCCGGAGGGTTTGTCCGTGCGCTACAAGGATGGTCAACCGGCAGTCGTTGACGCAAAGGGCGCGTTCCCTTCAGTGGCCAGCGACGGCGGGCGGGATGCCGTCGCGTGGGAGGACAATGGACAGCTCTCCGTGCTAGTGTTCTCGCGCTGACGGTTATGCCGCTGACAGCGGTGTGAACGAGTCCTGTAAACTGATTTCGGGGACTGACGCGAACTGATGGCGACCAGCACGTCCGCTCAATCGTCCGACTTGGGGCTTCGGACGGCCAAACTGGACCACGACATTCTCACTAAAGCATTTCGTGTAATGTATGCGTCACGGCGCATCGACGATCGGGAAATCCTGCTGAAACGCCAGAACCGGGTGTTCTTCCAGATCAGCGGCGCCGGGCACGAAGCCATCAGCGCGGCCGCCGGTTTTGCCATGCGTGCCGGGCACGATTGGTTCTATCCTTACTATCGCGACCGGGCTCTGTCTCTGGCATTGGGTGTTACCGCGCAGGACATGCTTCTGGGCAGTGTCGGCGCGGCGGCCGATCCCGCATCGGGCGGCCGTCAGATGCCTTCGCACTGGTCTTCGCGAGACCTGCACATCGTCAGCGCCTCTTCGCCGACCGGCACTCAGTTTGTGCAGTCGATCGGCTGCGCGCATGCTTCGAAATACCTGCACGGAGAAGAGAACGACGAAGTCACCGTTGTCTGCACCGGCGACGGAGCTACAAGCGAGGGCGAATTCTGGGAATCGCTCAACGTGGCCTGCCTCGATCATCTGCCCCTCATCTTCGTAGTCGAAGATAACGGCTGGGCCATCTCGGTTCCCGTGGAATTCCAGACCGCCGGCGGCAACATCGCACGCCTCGTATCCGGCTTCCCCCACCTGTTTATTGAGGAAGTGGATGGCACGGACTTTGCCGCTTCTTTCGATGCGATTGCGAAAGCGGCCGAACACTGCCGCGCCGGTCAGGGTCCGGCGCTCGTGCACGCCAAAGTGATTCGCCCCTACTCGCACTCACTTTCCGACGATGAGCGCCTCTACAAAACGGAAAAAGAGCGCCGGGAAGAGGCGGGGCGCGATCCTATTCGGAAGTTCGCCGAATACCTCATTTCACACGGGATTCTGGACCGGGAGGGAATCGACGCGATCCAGCGGGATGTCGAGCGCGAGATTCAGGCAGCAGCCGACCACGCTCTGCAGGCCCCCCCACCCGGACCCGAGGCCGCGACCCTTTACCTGTATTCGAACATTGTCGATCCGACTTCCGACGGGTTCGAAGTGGAGCCGAAATTCGAAGGCGAGCCGCGCACGATGGTTGACGAGATCAACCTCACCTTGCATGAGGAGATGCGAAGGGACGGGCGTATCGTCGTCTTCGGCGAAGATGTCGCCGATTGCAGCCGCGAGGAGCACCTGAGCGAACTGAAGGGTAAGGGCGGCGTCTTCAAAGCGACTGCAGGATTGCAAACAGCCTTTGGAGCCCGGCGCTGTTTCAACTCCACGCTGGCCGAGGCGGCGATCGTCGGCCGAGGCACCGGCATGGCCACGCGCGGCCTGAAGCCCGTAGCCGAAATCCAGTTTTTCGATTACATCTGGCCGGCCATGATGCAGATTCGCGATGAGCTTGCGAACCTCCGCTGGCGCTCGAACAACGTCTGGTCCGCTCCGCTGGTGATTCGCGTGGCGATCGGCGGATATCTGAATGGCGGCGCGATTTATCACAGTCAGTGCGGCGAAGTGATCTTCACTCACATCCCGGGACTTCGTGTCGTCATGCCTTCAAACGCGCAGGATGCCTGCGGCCTGCTTCGGACAGCTATCCGGTCTGACGACCCCGTGCTTTTTCTCGAACACAAGCGGTTGTATCGCGAGCCGTATAACCGCGCACCGCACCCCGGTCCAGACTACACGATTCCATTCGGGAAGGCGAGAATTGTGAAGCCCGGCAATTCGCTCACGATTGTCACCTACGGCGCGTTGGTTCAGAAGTCGCTTCAGGCGGCAACGCAGATCGAACAGCGCAGCGCCGGAGCAACCATCGAGATCCTCGATTTGCGAACGCTGTCGCCTTACGATTGGGAATCGATCCGAGCCTCCGTGGAAAAGACGAACCGTGTCATGATCGCTCACGAGGACTGCCTTTCGTGGGGCTACGGGGCTGAACTCGCCGCGCGGATCGCAAACGAGTTATTCGGGCACCTCGACGCACCCGTCGGGCGTGTCGCCGCCATGGATACCTGGATCGGCTATCATCCCCAACTCGAGGCGGAAATCCTGCCGCAAACCGAAGACATCGTAAAGGAAGCCGAACGTCTGCTCGCATTCTGAGAAAGGGACCATTATGAATCGCCGGGAACTGCTGCGTACCGCGCCCGCGCTGGGACTCGCGTCCTTTGCGCCGGCTCAGATGCGCGCCCTGCGTGGGCGGCTACGCCCTGCGCTCTGCGCTTACTCCTATCGCGAGGAACTCGCCAAGAAACAGCTGTCGTACGAGGATCTTGTTCGGATCGCCGTCGAAAACGGCGTCGACGGACTGGACACGACTGTCTACTGGATGCCCCAGCCCATTCCCGGTGACGATTTTCTGTTCTCCTTCAAACGCACCGCTTACAAGAACGCGATTGAAATTTATAGCATCGCGATCCGCACCGACATGTGCCGCGCAACTCCTGAGGAGCAGCAGCAGGAATTTGGGAAAGTGAAGCAGTGGGTCGATGTTGCTGAGAAATTGGGCGCTGTTCACATACGAGTATTTGGTGGTGCGGTTCCGAAAGGTGCCAACGAAGATCAGGCAGCAGCGTGGGCGTCCGAAGTCTTGAAACGTTCCGTCGACTACGCGTCGTCTAAGGGCATCATCCTGGGTCTCGAGAATCACGGAGGCATCACCGATCAGGCAGACACTATCGTGAAGATAGTAAAGTCTGTGGACTCACCCTGGGTGGGCATCAATCTCGACACCGGGAACTTCCGGTCGGCTACATTCGAGCAGATTGCGAAATGCATTCCTTACGCAGTGAACGTTCAGGTGAAGGTCGATATGATTCTCGAGAATGGCCAGCGCGGCCCAGGAGACTGGGATCGTGTTGCCAGGATGTTGGTCGACGGAGGTTACAAAGGATATCTATCGCTCGAGTACGAAGACAAAAATGCGATGGAATCCGTTCCGCCTCTGCTTCGCAAGCTAGGAGGCGTTTGCCGCAGCGTGAGCGCCTGAAGAAGAAGCGGTTCGGAACCGGCCTCGCTCGGGGAGGAATGTGTTGAAATCGGAGCAGCCTCGCGTCGTTGTCATTGGCGCCGGGCCGGCGGGTTTGACGGCCGCCTACATTCTCAGCAAGAACGGGTCTCCCGTCACCGTTATTGAAAAAGACCCTCAGTATGTCGGGGGAATCTCCCGGACCGTAACTTATCGCGGGTTCCGGTTCGATATCGGCGGACACAGGTTCTTTTCCAAAGCTCGTGAAGTGGAAGACCTGTGGACCGAGATTCTACCGGACGATATGCTCGTGCGGCCGCGATCGTCCCGGATCTACTACAACGGAAAGTTCTTTTCGTACCCACTCAAGGCCGCCGAGGCACTCATGAAACTCGGCCCCATCGAGTGCACCCGGTGCGTGCTGTCCTATGCCCGCGCCAAAGTCCGCCCTACTGCGAATCCACGTTCCTTTGAGGATTGGGTTAGCAACGAATTCGGCACGCGGCTGTTTCAGATCTTCTTCAAGACCTATACCGAGAAGGTATGGGGCATGAGTTGTAACGAGATCTCGGCGGATTGGGCGGCGCAGCGGATTAAAGGTCTGTCGCTGGGGGCGGCGATCAAGAACGCGATCGTACGTCCTCGCGCGAAGGATCCCTCCGAAGTCATTAAGACATTGATCGATTCCTTCCGTTATCCACGCCACGGCCCAGGAATGATGTGGGAAGCGTGTGCATCGAAAGTGAGCGCACTGGGCGGTTCGGTCCTGATGGGATCGAGCGTCGGCAGATGCTGTTGGGATGCGGCGTCGGAAACCTGGACTGTTTCCCACACCAATCCGGACGGCACTACGGGCGAGGTCACAGGTCGGCATTTGATCTCGTCGGCGCCGGTTCGCGAACTGGTCAACTCCCTTCAACCTCAGCCCCGGCCCGAGGCCATCAAAGCTGCCAACGCGCTTCGCTATCGTGATTTTCTGACCGTCGTTCTCATACTCCACGAACGCAACCGGTTTCAGGACAACTGGATCTACATCCACGATCCGGCAGTGAAGGTAGGCCGCGTTCAAAACTACAAATCGTGGTCTCCCGAAATGGTGCCCGACGAGCGCTTTTGCTGCTACGGCCTCGAGTATTTCTGCTTCGAAGGCGATGGACTGTGGGCTTCACCGGACGAAGCCCTGATTGAACTGGCAAAATCGGAACTACAGAAGATCGGCCTGGCGGATGGCGGCGATGTCGTGGACGGGTGCGTCGTGCGGCAATTGAAAGCGTATCCTGTTTACGACGATAACTACGCCCAGAATGTCGCCACCGTTCGGGAAGCTCTGGCAGTGGATTTCCCGACGCTTCACCTGGTGGGCCGGAACGGCATGCACAAGTACAACAATCAGGATCACGCCATGATGACCGCAATGCTGACGGCGAAGAACATCCTGGCCGGTAGGCAATTGTACGATCCGTGGCGGGTGAACCAGGATGCGGAATATCATGAGGCGGGTGCGGCTGGAGCCGAGCAAGGCGAAACCGGGCTGCGCATGGTTCCTGTGCGGACCGGCGTCGCCGGGCGTAACCGTTCCGCCTCTGATTGATATCGCCGGATATGCACGATAACGAAAACGACAAGCCACGGCATGTGCGTGCAGTGTGGCTGGCCGCTATGGCAATCGTTCTCATTTTGGGAGCCATACAGGCGTGGACGTCGAGGCACGCGATGAACTATGACGGCATACAGTACCTGGACAATGCCGACGCATACAGTCGCGGGGATTGGAAGAATGCCGCTAACACATACTGGAGCCCGGGATACCCCTGGATTCTTGCCGCGGCCTTCCGGATAATTCATCCGGATCGCATCAACCAATTCGAGACCACCCATCTCATCAACTGGTTTATCTTCGCGGCGGCGGTATTGACGTTCACAGCGTTCTTGACTGTCGTTTCGTTGCGATTCCGTGGGGGGCTACTGTGGCCCTGGCCGTTCGTTGCGCTCGCGTTTGCAGTTTGTGCGTACGAGTTGCTGAACGCGTCGTCGTTGGTCTACGTCACCCCGGATGTTTTAGTCGCGGCCTTTGTCCTCGCGGCGGCGTGCCTGCTAATCGTTATCGATCTGCGCCCTGATTCGTGGTGGCCCCCGGCTGCTTTGGGATTTGTGCTGGGTTTGGGATATCTCGCAAAGGCGCCGTTCGTGATCTTCACTCTGCTGGCGATTCTCAGTGCGCTATTCATTGAGGGTTCATGGATGACCCGCGTCAAAAGAGTGGTAATCCTCGCCATTGCTTTTGTGGTGATCGCACTGCCATACATCGCCTTTCTCTCGCGTGAGAGCGGGCGATTTACCTACGGTGAAAGCGGTGATCTGAACCTTACCTGGGGCTTGGACGATATGTCCTACTACCATTGGCAAGGCGGCCAGCCCGGGGCTGGTCAACCGCTCCATCCGACTCGACGCCTTTCCACAAATCCGCCCGTTTATGAATTTGCGTCGCCGATTGCCGGTACCTATCCTCCCTGGTACGATCCCGCCTACTGGAACCAGGGGCTGCGAAAGAAGTTCACTATCGCCGCGCTTAGCCGCATGATAGCGGCGTCGGGAGCAGCGTATGTTTACTTCATCAGCCACACTCAACTGCCGCTGGTGTTGTCTGCTCTCGTGTTGCTGCTGATGGTTGCCGATAGGCATCGGGCCAGGAAGGCTTTGTCGCGGATCTCGTATCTTTGGATTTTTGCGCTGTTCCCGTTGTTGCTGTACCTTCTGATTTTCGAACCGCGATACATCGCCGGATTCCTAGTCATCCTCTGGGTGTGTGTATTCGCGGTACTATTCGAGGCTGCCCCTGAGACCATGCGGCCTGCCACCCGGATCGTCTGCGCTCTGGTCGCAATTCTCCTCGGATCTCAAGTGCTGATCGAAGCGAAGCAGAAACCGCAACTTCGCGTTCTTCGCGATGTTCCGCAAACAGCCTCAGCCGATCCGTTCCGGCAAGTCGCCCGCGATCTGAACCGTTTGGGCCTTGCTCCTGGCGACCGGATCGCACTCATCGGCGACGACCATGCGTACTTCTGGGCCCGGCTCGCCGGTGTTCAAATCATTGCCGAGGCGTGGCCCGATGATTGTCGGCCGTCCACAACCGTCTGTCCCGCTGCCGCCCAGTGGCCGCGCATCAAAGCCGCACTCGCCACCACCGGCGCGCGTTGGATTGTCTCGGAGTATGTTCCAGGCCTAACCGGCGGCGATGGATGGCGGCAGGTCGGTTCCTTGCCTCTGTTTTTATATGACCTGCACCCTAGCGGCGAGCCCCGGAAATGACGTCGCCAGCACCATCCGCGCAACGTCTACCCGCACTCGACGGCGTACGCGGACTCGCCATCGCCGGTGTTCTGCTCACCCATGCTCGCCCTTCGTACCTCTCTCCGGGAATTCGCGATTGGTTCGATAGCGGTGCTTTCGGTGTCGATCTGTTCTTCGTCCTGTCAGGGTTTCTGATCACCGGCATTCTGTTGGATTCTCGCGAGTCGCTCCACTACTACGGCCGCTTCTACGGGCGCCGTTTTCTTCGCCTGTTTCCGGTCTACTACTCGTACTTGCTGGTGCTGGCTGTCGTGTTGCCGGCGGCGCATCGATTACTGGCGGCCTCGATCCCGGATTACCAAGGCAACTGGTGGTGGTACATTCTGTATTTCTGCAATTGGAAATCCGACCACGCGGTCGGCGATCCATTTCTCGGCCACTTCTGGAGTCTGGCGATCGAAGAGCAGTTCTATATCGTCTGGCCGTCAGTCGTGCTGCTCCTCCCGCGAAGACGCCTGGTATGGATCTGCGCAACGCTGGCCGCAGTTTCTTTTGGACTCCGCTGCGTATGGTCGATGCAGTCGGTGGATTGGAACACAGTTTACCGCGTAACCGTATGCCGCCTGGAACCCATGCTGCTCGGATCGTTGGCAGCAATCGCCGTGCGATCACAGGTGTGGCGCCCCAGGGTAGCGGCGAGTGCCCCGTGGCTGGCAGCCGCCGGCATCGCCGGTTGGATCGGAATCGGAATCGCCTGTGGCGCGCCGTTATGGATCTATCGGCCCGTTCAAACCGTTGGCGCTCTCGCGGCCGCTTTCGGTTTTGCCGGACTGACCCTCTTCGCTGCCACCCGATCCAGCGGGTGGGGCTTTAAATTCCTGAGCGCCCGGCTGTTTACGGAATTGGGGAAGTACAGCTACTGCATGTACGTCATCCATCTGGTGATTATCCAGCATATGCAGTGGCTGACGGCCTACTTCGCAAATAGATCGCCGTCGAACGCAATCGCCTTCGCAACCATCGGATCGGTCGCAAGCATTCTGCTGACGTTCTGGATCGCGCGGCTTTCGTGGAACTGGTTCGAGTCTCCCTTGATGACGAAGGGCCGATTGTGGCTGGAAGATAGATTTACGCCGCGACTAGCAGCCACGACTTCGTCCTAGCGATTAGCAACTATGATGAGCTGCGCAAGGTGCGTCCCGGCGCAGCTTGCATCTACCGCGCAGCCAGCCCGTTCACGCCGGCCGGAAGCGACGCTCCCTCCACCGCGCGTAAGGGTGTCAGATCGCCATTGGATTCGACGCGATATAGCGAGATCGAACGCCCCTTGCCATTGAGCGCGTACAGATAGCGGCCATCCGCGCTCAGAGCCATATCGACTGGGCCGTTCTCGGTGAGCCCGGCTCGCGTGTTCGCCAGTTGCACGGAACCGTCGAAGGCTGCGCGATAGCTCGAGATCGTGTTGCTGACGGCATTCGTAACATACATCCACCTTCCGTCCGCCGTCACTACTACCCAGCACGGCGACGTTGCATCGTCCGGCACTGATGCGCTGATTGGCGAGAGTTCGGGCTCACCGTACAGATTGTAAGAAGTTAGGGCGCCCTTTGCCGCGCCTCCGCTGAAGGCTTCCGAGACGAAGAGTTGCCCGCGCTTTCCGAACCCGAATCCGAACGGGGTCTCTCCGGACGACGGCCGCACGCTCGGGAAACTGGCATACCCGAAGTCGCCGACGTCGAAAACGTCAATCATGTTCGTGTTCTTTTCTGTCACCACCAGGTAAGCACCGCCCGGGCTGAACTGAATCTGCGCAGGTCCGACGTCGGCCCCACTCAACGGACGCGACGACGCAGGAAGCATGAACAGCCGTCCGTCCGAATTCTGAACGAAGCCGGCAATGCTGTCGCTGCCCGAGTTTAGAACGTAAACCAGCGAGCCGCTGGCCGTCATGCTGATCGGGTGCATGCCGCCGCTCGACACCTTATCTACAAACGTGAGTCCTTGCGCCCCGACCGAAAACACGGTGATGTCATTACTACCTGCGTTGACGGCGTAGAGCCAGCGCTGATCGTCGCTCAGCACCAACCCGCCTTGGTTTCCGAGCCCAGCGCCGGTTCCGAGTCCGCGAGTCGGATATGTCCCAGCGGGAGTCAGCGTTCCGTCGCTCGCGCGACTGAAGACGGCGATCTGGTTGCCATCCGTGGCATTCGTCATGGTGTAGACTGCGCCGGCGGGTTCCGACGCGGGCGGTGTCTGTGCAGCCGCCGAACCGGCCATCATCAACATCCACGCACAACCAGAAACGAAAGCGGTCAAGCGGTACGAAAATGCACGATTCATTCAAAGCTCCCTTTCTTTTTGCAACTCTCTTCGGCGAAATAACCTCAAAATTCGCCGCGCGCATGAAATGGGCGCGTTCTGATGAATCCGCGTGTTCATCAGAATATTCCGGAGTCACCGTTACTCGAGCGCTGCAGTGAGGGGGAGAAGTTGAGGTACCTCGAGTCTCGTCGAGGTACCTTTAGCCAAAGAAGGGAACTGTTGGAAGGTTTCTATTGCTGGTGCGCGAGCCAGACTTTCGTGGCCGGGCTGCACACCTGCTGGTCCGCCGACGCTCCGCCGCAAACATAAACGTAAGTCTGCATTGTCGGAAGGTCGGGCGGAATGCCGATATTCACCTGTTGCACTCCGTCCAGACCGGGTGCGGGACCGCCGTACTGCGGAACCGGAACATCGCGGTCGTGAATCCTCGCGGTGATCGGTCCGTTTGCCGGAAGTCCCGTCGCGAAGATCTGAAGCACGGTACCGGTCGAGGCCGGAGCCGTCTCGCTGTTCGGAGTGTAATCCTCGTTGAGCACCGCGCCTGGGAAGATCGCCGGAGCCGCGGCCACCAGACTCACGTCCGACATTGCGCTGGACAGACCGTCTACGATCACCTGCACCTTCGCGGTCTGCTTATCTGCGAGCGCGGCCGGAACCATCACGTTGATCTGCTGATCGCTCTTATAGAGCAGCGATGCGGGTGTGCCGTCGAAGGTCACCTGCACGCTCTGGCCTGCCAGGTGAGATCCGATGATCGTCGCCAGGGAACCCGCCACGAGTTTCTGCACCGTACCGCTGGCGGCACTCGTCACGCTCGAGATTACCGGGGTTTGGCCGGTCGACTGGCCCGGCGCGACCACCGTCAGCGTCACCGGAATCGTCTTCGTGCCGGCAAACACACCGGCGTCCAGGATGAGGTTGGCATGATAGTCACCGGGTTGAAGGCCGGTGGTTACCGCATCGATTCGCACAGTCCCGTTGTTGACGCCTTGCGCCGGCGATAGCCGCAGCCAGTTGGAGCCCTGGGCGTAATTTACCGTAATGTTCCAGCGCAGAACTCCGGAGCCGACGTTTCGAAGCGGCAGATACCGTGTTGCCGCATTCCCCGCCGCGGCAGTAATCTGCAGCGCACCCGTATCGACTTGCAGCCGGGGGAAGTAATTCGCGTTGCAATCGCCGAGCGCAGTACAGTCCAACGGCGCTGCGGTTTCGATGAACCGCGGAATCCATGCGGTTGACGACGGTGTCACCACGTTCGAGATCGCTGCGAAATTCACCGAGAAACCTGTATCGATGGTGCCCCGGTTCGGATTCGCCGGAAGACCCAAAAACGTGGGGAACTGCGCGCTCTCGCGAACGAACGGATTGGCGTCCACAACTTCATACACGGCGTACGCGGTCCCGTTCGCGGGTGTTAGCTCAGCCACCGAATCGAACGTCGCCGGTCCTGTGGGAACACGAATGGCGAGCGTTCCGCCCGCTCCGTTCGCATCCGCTCCAACGACGCGGATCAGCAGGAGTTCATTCTTCCCCGGAGTGTACTTGCCGCCAGAGCCCGGCACGCCGAGATCGCCCGAACTGGTCGGAGCATCGGCGCTGCTGCCCGCGACCGCATTGGGGATGAACAATCGTGCATCGGCAGGCATAGAGGTGTATCGCGAAATGATTCGAATGCCGGCATCGGCTTTGTAACTGGCCGGATCGCTGGCAGGCGCAAACGCAGACGCAAACCCCTCGGTGACGCGCGTCGTGGTGTACGAGGTTCCTTTGCTGTACAGCCCGGCGAGAGTGATGGGGTCGGGGACTGAAGATCCATAAACGTCGCAGATCAGTTGTCCGGTGGTGGATGCGAGCAGCCCTCGTTGCGGCACAGCCACGGTGAAGACGCTGTTCGGAACCGCGATGCCGGCACCGGTGAAAGACACCGTCGCCACAATGGGATTCTCGTTGGCGACGCCCAACTGGCTCGCGTTGCCTCGAAGATTGACAATACGAAACTCGGCTTTGCCGTCAGCTCCGACGTTGAAGATCACGCCATTGAACGCAACCGCGTTGTTCGTGTAGAGCAGTGCCGGCATGGTGGTGCTGGCGCCATTGCTGATCGTGAGATAAGCATCCAGCGTTTGGTCCGGCAGAATGTGATTCGTGACCGTGACATTCAGAGACACTATCATGTTGCCCGAAATCTGCGCTCCGGGCTGGCCTCCTGAGCAGGAAATGAGCATGTCGCCAGTACGCTCGGAGATTCCCTCAGAGCGCACCGCCTGCGGCACGGCGGATGTCTGGCACGTTAAAACAGCGGTTTGGGCTGAAACCGCCGACGCGAAGGTGACAAATGGGACGAGAAGCGACAGACGACGCAACATGTGTTGAACACCTCTAGGATTCGGAGGACGCGGCAGGAGCGTAATGTCAATTACGCTGTAGACAGCATAGCAGAATTCCCAAACGGTGCAACCGCGTCGCGCTCTGGATCCAGTTGTTACAATGGGAACAACTGGATTCCTTCCCGGCAATGGTACTCGCTCAGACGATCCAAGACGAAATCTTAGCCCTGAAAGAACAGCGCCGCGCGCTGATTCTGGCCCATCATTACCAGGACTCCGAGATCCAGGAACTTGCAGATGCTGTGGGAGATAGCCTCGAGCTATCGCGGCGCGCACAGAGTTTCGACGGAGACGTCATCGCCTTCTGCGGCGTATGGTTCATGGCGGAGACCGCGAAGATACTGAACCCTGGCCGGACGGTGGTTGTCCCCGACCGCGAAGCAAGCTGCAGCCTGGTGGAAAGCTGTTCGGCAGCCGACCTGAAAGCCTGGAAGGAACGCCATCCCGATCACGTCGTCGTAAGCTACATCAACACCTCGGCTGAGGTGAAGGCGCTGAGCGACATCCTTTGCACTTCGCGCAACGCGGTTCCCGTGGTTAACTCGATTCCCGCATCGCAGCCGGTTCTGTTTCTGCCCGACATCAATCTCGGCAACTACGTGAAGCGTCACACCGGCCGCGAGAATATGAGCATCTGGCAGGGAGCCTGCATCGTCCACGCGACGTTCCCCGCGCGCCGTGTGAGCAAAGCCCGGGCGGAGCATCCGGAGGCGCTCGTGGCGGCCCATCCCGAATGTCCGCAGGATGTGCTGCTCATGGCGGACTTCATCGGCTCGACTTCGGCGATCATTGACTGGTGCACGCGAGTCTCCCCCGCTTCGGAGTTCATCATCATGACCGAAAGCGGCGTGATGCACTCGCTTCAGAAGCGCGCGCCGCATAAGCGGTATTACTTTGTGCCGAACGAGCAGTGCAATTGTAGCGAGTGCCCCTACATGCGCCGAAACACTCTCGAGAAACTGCGTGAGGCGCTCCGGAACCTGGAGCCTCGCGTGGAACTGCCCGCCGATATCATCCGACGGGCGGCGGTGCCCATTGAGCGAATGCTCGCAGTCAAATGATTCGCGCCCTATGCCCTCCAGCACACCGCTGATCGACGGCTTCGGCCGTATTCACGACAACCTCCGGATCAGCGTGACGGATCGCTGCAATATCCGATGCTTCTACTGCATGCCGGAGTCGGACGTTCAATTCGGGCCGCGGGAGAACGTGCTGACCTTCGAAGAGATCGAGCGCATTGTACGCGTGGCTGTGACGCTGGGCGTTCGAAAGTTGCGTATCACCGGGGGTGAGCCGCTTCTCCGCAAAGGCCTGCCATCGCTGATCGAGCGGCTCAACGCTATTCCCGGCATCGACGACATCGCTCTCACAACCAACGGAGTGCTGCTGGGACGCCAGGCAGCCGACCTGTACGCGGCGGGTCTCCGCCGTATCAACGTGCACCTGGACACGCTCGACCGCGAGCGCTTTATCCGGATCACACGGCGCGACGACTTTGACCGTGTGCTCGACGGGATCCAGGAATGCCGCCGATTAGGCTACGGCCCCATCAAGATCAACGCGGTGGCGGTGAAGAACCTGGTGGAGCCCGATATCGTGCCCTTGGCCCGCTACGGCCGCGAGAACGATATCGAGGTCCGCTACATCGAGTTCATGCCGCTCGACGCCCAAGGATTGTGGGATCGCGACAGGGTGCTGCTGGCTGACGATATGATCGCGATGCTCACGAGCGAAATCGGTCCGCTCGAGCCGGTGCCTGACGCGGATCCTCGCGCTCCTGCGACCGAGTACCGCTTTGCCGACGGAATCGGCGGAGTGGGTTTCGTGGCTTCGGTCAGCAAGCCCTTCTGTTTGAACTGTAATCGCATCCGTTTGACCGCCGACGGAAAGCTGAGGTATTGCCTTTTCGCTATCGAGGAGACCGACGTTCGGGATGTTCTGCGTTCCGGCGGCAGCGATGCGGATATCGAGCGTGCCATGCGGTCCAACATCGCAGCCAAGTGGCTCGGGCACGAAATCAACAGCGCTAAATTCGTTGCGCCTCCGCGTCCGATGTACGCCATCGGCGGTTGACCTCCGCCGCCACTACTTCAGTTCGTCCACCGGCACGTTGAAAGCGAACGTGTTCACCACACCTTTGCGCTGGAACTGCACCCACACCCGGTAAACGCCAGGACGCGGAAAGATCATGTTGAACTGAATCTGCGGGCCGCCGTTGGCGAGAAACGGATGATTGTGGATCATGTCCACTAAGTCCTCGCTCGCCGCCATCATGTGGCCCCACGCCGAGAGATATTGCTCGAGCCCCTCGGAGGGATCGAGATGGAAAAACAGGAGCGTCTTCATGCCGGCAATCGGGTTGGGCGGGTCCATCGTGAGACTCGCCGTCATGTTTTCGCTCTTCTTCGGCGACAGGTCGGGTTCTAGCTTCGTGCCGGGCGTGATCGGCGCCCCGGGCACGATCAGGGTTTTCGCGATCAGTTGTGGCGTTCCGCCAGTCGGGTAGAAATCGCTCAGCACGCGATACATCCCGGGCTTTGGCAGCAGGGCATCGTAGCGGAAAATCCCGTCGTTCCCTTTCACGGGATGATCGTGGATAAAAAACTTCAGGTCCTGGCTGACGATGAACATGTGGAACAGCTTGTCGTGGACAGTCGTGAAGTCCTTCACGCGTTCGCCGCTCTTCGGGTCAAGGATACTGAAGGCGAGTTCGATGTTCTTGCCCGGTTTCAGCAATGCGGGCGAGAGCTTCAGTTCAACCGGGTATTCGACCTGATCGGGGATGCCGGCCACCAGCGTCATACCGCAGCGTGGACACTTGCCCGGGCCTTTGGATCGGACGTCCGGATCCATGGGACACACGAAATCGACTGGAGCTTCTGCCGGGGCCACAGGCGGAAGCGGGAACTGCGTACTCGACTCTTGAGCGACGGAGAGGACAACAGTGAGAAAGAACAATCCCAGGCGGTACAGCACCCTCTCATTATGCGCCGCCAACGCCGGTTTGACCACCCAGCCGAGCCACTTGCGCAAACTCGATGTTGCTGGGTTATCGCGCCCTCTCTTCACTTCGTAAACGAGCGGCTATCTGAAGAACAGACCGCTCATCACCGCATTCAATCCGGCAGTGCGGGTGACGCGCAACTTCACGTGCCCGCTGACACTCCAAACCAGCCAAACGCCATCACGAAAACTGGCGACCGTGCGTGTATCCAGAATGTTGTTTGACGTATCGAGCATCTCGAGTTTTTCGATTCGCCCCAGGTTGTCCCAATCGAGACAATACACCGAGAACAAGTGCGGCTGCGCATCAGAGACCGGCAGGTCGATTACGAATGAATCCGCCGCATACCAGACTCCCGCGATTCGCGAGGACCCGGCTGCTTGCTGCAGCGCCCTTCCCTCGGTAGTACTGGCAGCCCACGTGTAGCTCGAAATGCCGCTCGCGACCGGTGTCACGTAGGATGGGTAACTCGCGGCGTTGTTGATCACGTTGTAGCCATCGGTACCGTAGGCGCCTTTCCAGTTCCCCTGCGTCGTCGTGTCGGCAACAACGAACTGGGCTGATGCCCCCGTCGCCTGCGTGGGCAGTAGCGTTATCGTTGCGGATGCGTATTTCGTGGCATCCGCCACGCTCGTAGCCGTGATGGTGACCTGTTGCTGGGTAGTGATGGTCGCAGGCGCCGTATAGAGCGCGCCGCTAATCGCACCCACGTTGGGGTTTATTGACCATGTCACGGCGGTATTCGTGGAGTCCGCAACGGTCGCCGTGAAGGGCTGCACTTCGTTCTGGTGCAGCGTTGCTGTCGCCGGCGAGATCGTGACAGACACCGGCGCGGTCACGCCTCCGCCGAACATAATCCCGCTGATTACCGCGTTCAGCCCGCCGGTCCGCGTGACGCGTAATTGAGCATGTCCGCTGATGTTCCACACTAGCCACACGCCCGCGCCGTTCAACGAGATGTTTTGGGTGTTCAGGACATTGCCGGAGGCATCGAGTATCTCCAGCTTCTCGCTTCGGCCGAGATTGTCCCAGTCGAGGCAATAGACCGAGAACTGGTGTGAATTGGTATCTGTTATCGGCAAGTCGACCACGAACTTGTCCGCCGCATACCAGACTCCCGCGATTCTCGCCGTCGACTGGGGCTGTTGCAGAGCCCGGATATCGGTGGTGTTCGCGTTCCACACGTATACCGAATTGCCGCTTGCAGTAGGCGTGACGTAGGACGGGTTGCTTACCGCATTCCCGATCACGTTGAATCCATCTGTGCTGTAAGTGCCTTTCCAAGTCCCCTGGGTAGTGATGTCCTGCTTGACGAAGGTCGCCACACCGGACGAAGAACTCGTCCCGGGCATGAGGGTCACGGTGGCTGTGGCGTACTTGCTGGGAACTGCCTGACTGGCGGCCGTTACCGTTACGGTCTGCGTCGACGTGATCGATGAAGGCGCCGTGTAGACGCCGCCACTGATGCTGCCCAAATTTGGATTCAGCGACCAGGTGACGGTCGTGTTCGTTGCATTCGTGACCGTCGCCGTGAAGGTCTGTGTCTGCCCTGCGCTCAGGCTCACCGTTGACGGATTCACCGCTACCGAGACAGGGAGCGCGCCATCGCCGCCGAAGAAAATTCCGCTGAGAACGGCATTGACCCCCGTCGTACGCGTCACACGCAATTTGACGTGACCGCTGACATTCCAGACGACCCAGACGCCACCTCCGAAGTTCGAAACGGTCCGCGTGTCCAACACGTTCGAGTTGGTGTCGAGAATTTCGAGTCTCTCTGCGCGTCCGAGATTGTCCCAATCCAGGCAGTACACCGCCATCTGATGAGTTGATCCGGACATTGGAAGATCAACCGTGAACGTCGTGTCCGAATACCAGACCCCGGCGGTCCGCAAGGACCCGGTGGTTTGCAGCAATGCGCGAACGTCGGTAACATTGGCAGCCCACACGTAGGGAATGCCTGTCGAAACCGGCACGACATAAGCGGGGTTGCTCGTAAACACGCCAGGTGCGGCGAAGCCTTCCCCGCCATAAGCAGCGCCCCAATTCCCCTGTGTCGTTGTGTCCAACTTAACGAAATCGGCGGTGCCCCCACCCGGCGTTCCAGCGGGCACAAGTGTAACAGTGGCTGTAGCGTTGGTGGTTCCGTCAATGGCGCTAGTGGCGGTGACGGTCACAGTCTGCTGGGTAGTTATGGTGGCGGGCGCGGTGTAGAGTCCCGTAGTGCTGATGCTGCCGGCGTTCGGATTAATTGACCATACGACCGTCTGATTCGGATTACCGCCGACCAAGGAACTGAACTGCTGAACCTGACTCGGGCCGAGCGAAGTCGCTTGGGGAGTTACATTGACCATGAAGGGCGGAGTGCCGGCACCGCCGAAGAAG
Organism: uncultured Acidobacteriota bacterium; assembly: GCA_963720745.1. Taxonomy (GTDB): domain Bacteria; phylum Acidobacteriota; class Terriglobia; order Bryobacterales; family Bryobacteraceae; genus TMP-7. The sequence goes on along the minus strand of CAVRGO010000001.1, from coordinate 343,624 downwards.
CTACCGCTGATGACGGCATTCGGACCTGAAATCTTCGTGACGCGCAGCCGCACATGGCCGCTCAGGTTCCAGATGACGTACACGCCTTCACCGAAGTTGGTGAGGGTACGAGAGTCGAGCACATTGCCGCTGGTGTCCAGAATCTCGAGCTTCTCCGCCCGGGCAAGCCGGTCCCAATCGAGACAGTACACGCCAAACTGATGCACCTGGTTGCCGGTGAGCGGCAGGTCGAAGACAAACGATGTGTCGCTGTACCACGTCGAGGCCGTGCGCTGAGCTGGATTAGACGGAAACTGGAGTGCGCGCACGTCAGTAGTTGGCCAAATCCACGTGTATGGAAAAGCGCCCGTTTGAACTGCCATCGAGGCATACGTTGGGTACAAGGTCGTCAAATTAATAATCTGATAGCCCTCGGCACCGTATGTACCAATCCAGGAACCCTTCGTGGTGGTGTCGGTCTTGACGAATTGGGCCGCCGGTCCCGAACCCAGTTGGGTGATCGAAACAGGCTGACCGGCAACGAAAACAGTCGCGGTTCGTGTAGCACCGGTATTCGCCGAGAGGTTCACCGTGGCGTTCGCATTCCCGCTTCCCTGGCCGGATGAAACGGAGATCCAGGTGATGGAAGGATCGACGACTGCGGTCCAGCCACACGATGCAGTGGTGGTTACCGCGATCGATAGCGAGCCGCCCGCAGAGGTTTGAGTGGCTGGCGTCGAGATGTTGTAAGTGCAGTAAGTGGCTGCCGGTGTCAATTTTCGAACGCCATAGTAATCGGAATAGTAGATATTTCCGGAATTGTCGACGGCAAGGCCACGGATGGAATTCGTGTTTTGCACAATATAGTGAATGAGCCCGTCGCTTCCGACTTTGGCAATGCCGTTACTATAGGCGAAGTAGATCGTGCCGCTCGCATCCACGGCGATCGGGCCTTGCGGGGATATGGATGCGGACATCGCCGGGGAGCCGTCGGCCGTCAGTGATCCGCCTCCGGCGACAGTCTGGATGAGTCCGCCGGACACTTTGCGGATGCGGCTGTAATAGGAGTCCGCCACGAACAGTGCGCCGGCAGCGTCTACCGCGATACCGGACGGCGAAAGTCGCGCGGCTGTCGGATCCCCACCATCGCCGAGTGCCGACCCGCCGCCTGCAAATGTGCTGATGTTTCCACCACTCACTTTTCGAACGCGGCCATTGCCGTAATCAGCGATGAACAGATTCCCAGATGCGTCGCTCGCGACACCAACAACGTTGTACAACTGAGCCGATGTGGCCGGACCACCATCACCGGCGGAGCCTGAGGAACCTGTCCCGGCGACAGTTTTAACAAGGTCTCCGTCGATCTGCCTGACTCGTGCGTACTCGGTGTAATAATAGGAACCCGTCGTCGCGCCCGCAGCCAGAGCATAGGGGCTGGGTAAGTATGCCGTCAAGCGATCGGCGAACTCTGCAGTGGAATTTCCGCCGCCCGCGTATGTGTGGATGATGCCATCCGGCGTAATGAGCCGGATTCGGCTATTGCCGTTGTCGGCGAAGAGCATGCCTGACGAATCCAGGAGAAGGCCGCTAGGATAATAAACTGCCGCGCTGATCGCCGGGCCTTCATCGCCTGAAAATCCATACGACAATCCAGTAAGAAGTGATGACGTGTAAGTCGCGGCGACGCCGGATGGACCCGCGGATTGTCCTATGGTGACCGTCTGATCGCCCGCAAGCACTCCGCCTGAACGGGCAATGAATCCCGGGTTGGCAGCGACGAAGAACGGTATTGTCGCCGAACCCTGGCCAGACGCGAACGTAGAACGCAATTGGATCCAGGGAGCGAGAGTGTACGCGGACCAGCTACAACTACCGGTCGTAACGATCCGAAGTGTTCCGGTCCCTCCGCCCGGTCCAAATTGGGTGGGGGAAGCACTGGCCGTACCTGTGCAGCCGTCGCCGGACTGCGAGACCGCTATTGACTTTGCAGCGACGCTGACTGTCCCAGAACGGTCCGAGAAGGTGTTTGCGGCCGCATACAGAGTAATATTGGCCGGTCCGGAACCGGTCGTGCTACTCGTGACGTTAATCCACGGCGCGCCAGGCGCCACCGTCCAGGAGCAGGACGACGGCAGGTTCAGAGATAAGAGTCGTATACCGCCTGCGGGATCGAAAGCGAGAGAACCCGGCGTAATTACCGGATCCGTACAAGACCAGGCGGGTTGAGTGACAGTGAAGGTGGCCGTTCCGATTTGAACGGTGCTGGTCTGACTGCTGTAGGTCGAGTTATTGGGTGAGACGGTCAGACTGAAGGGGATTGTCGAGGCGGAACCCATGCCGCGAACGGCGCCACTGATCTTGATTGAGGAACTGGCGACCGCCTCCCACGGGCACCCCGCCGCGAGTGTAAGGTTGAACGATGTCGAGCCGCCCCGCCCGGGGACTGTCGCAGTCGCGGGTGAGACTTGCGGCAAACACGAAGTGAGCGACGACGTATCGATTTTGCTTACGATTCCGGTCAGGTCGGAACTGCTGCCGCTCTTGGGACTGTTCACCTGGAATGCCACCGGTGTCGTCGGAAACGTCGGGCTAGACGTATAGCCTGTAACGTAGACGCCGCCCGCCCCATCAACGGCTAGGCCAGCCACGCTCTCGTTGCCCGTGCTTCCAAGCAGCGTGGAGTAGATCAGAGAATCGCCGCCTGCGTTGAACTCAGATACGAAAATATCGCTGTCGTAGTAGTAGTAACCGGATGATTTTACGGTCTTTAGCGCTCCGGGAGTTGTGGGGAAACTCTGCGCCTGCGTGTTTCCGGCTACAAACGCTTCGCCGGCTGAGTCGATCGCTTAGGACACTACGCTCGTGCTATTACCGTCCGAACCACCCAGATAACTCGAGTAACCCGGCGACCAGACCTGACCCGACCCGGAAAGGTTGAACTTAGACACGAATCCGCAGTAAGAGTAAGAGTTCGGACGCGTTGTAGCAAACGATCCTGCTTGTGTCGGGAAGTCGTTAGAAGATGTAGTGCCTGCAATATAGACATTGCCGCTGCTGTCGAGGGCGATTGCGGTTCCGGAGTCGTTGCCCGAACCGCCGAGATAGCCGGAGTAGAGCAATTGCGTTCCTGTTCCGTTCAGAACGGTGACGAACGCATCTCCTCCACCCGGAGCGATCTTTGTTAGCGCGTTCGTGGTTGTCGGAAAATTAGTGGACGATGTCGAGCCCGTCACATATGCGTTGCCACTCGAGTCGGCGGTAATCCCGGCGATGGAGTCATACTGGCTTCCGCCCAGATAAGTCGTATATTGGAGCACGAGGTTCGTACTCAGCTTTGACACAAACCCATCCTGACTACCGCCTAGACTCGCCTGGTATGCTCCCGCTGTGGCCATACCCGAGGAATAGGTGTAACCGCCAACGTATACGGAGCCGTTGACAGTGATTGTGATGCCATAGTCAGAGGACGTCCCGCCCAGGAGAATGGCATTCGCAAGCGTGCCGGCTGGAGTGAGCTTAAGCACAAACGCATCGGTACTGCCCTTGTAACCTGAAGCCGGGAAATCCGACGAGTAGGTGGTCCCGGTAACATACGCATTTCCGCTCAAATCCATTCCGATACCGGAACCCCAGTCGCTGCCGGACCCGCCAATGAAGGTCGAGTAAATGAGGCTCGAACCATCCGGCGATAATTTGGTCACGAAAACGTCGCTATTATTGTGTTTCGATCCCGATGTAACCGGAAAGTCGGCCGAACTTGTCTGGCCTGTAATATATGCTGAGCGCGACGAGTCCACCACGATGCCGGCGGGCTGATCCCCGTAACTGCCGCCGAGAAATGTCGAGTAGCTCAAAACCGGATCCACGATCAGCGGGAGCTTTTTATCGTATTGACCGAGAACTAGTGTAGGGTCTTCGAAATAACTAGACAGGTCGTTTCTTCTGCTTTCTGGATTTGGGAGTGGTGCAACCGGGCTTAATCTGCTCCAGGGTCTGGCGGCAGCGAGTGAGTTTCTCCTGGATGGACTCGACGGTCGCGGTCCACACGAACGGTTTAGGATCCTGATTCCAGGCCGTGAGAAACGCGTCGATGGCGGCCTGAAGGTCGGCCACGCTGAGGAAGACGCCGCGACGGATAGCTTGGCTATCCAGATGGCCGAACCATCTCTCGACGAGGTTCATCCAACTGGAACTGGTGGGAACGAAGTGGGGCACGAAACGGGGATTGCGCTTCAGCCAGGCCCTTACTTTTGCGTGCTTGTGCGTCCCGTAGTTATCCATGATGAGATGCAAGGGAACGTCTCCCGGAAACTCGGCGTTGAGCCGACGTAGGAATTTCAGAAATTCCTGATGTCGGTGTCTGTGATGACATTCGCCCACGACCTTACCTTCTAGAGTCTCCAGGGCGGCGAACAGTGTAGTGGTACCGTTGCGTTTGTAGTCGTGGGTCATCGTACCGCATCGACCCTTCTTGATCGGCAAACCCGGTTGTGTGCGATCCAACGCCTGAATCTGACTCTTTTCGTCGACGCACAGGACGATCGCCTGTTGCGGTGGATTCAGATACAGTCCCACGACATCCGTCATCTTTTCAAGGAGCTTCGAATCACGGGACAGCTTAAACGTTTCCGTGCGATGCGGCTGAATATTGTGAGCGCGCCAAATATTGTTGACGGTGGACTTACTGACGCCCTGACTCTCCGCCATAGTCCGGCAACTCCAATGCGTCATTCCCGGAGGTTTAGTTTGCAACGTGGCATCCACGATGCTGGCAATCTTGTCGATTTGATAGATGGGCTTTCGGCCACGACCCGGAGCGACGTCCCACAGACCGTCCAAGCCTTCGTCACCGAAGCGCTTTCGCCATAGAATCACAGTATTTCGATTGACCGAAAGCCGTTTCGCAATGGAGACATCGGACTCGCCAGCAGCGGCAGCCAGAACGATACGGCAACGCAAAGCCACCTGCTGGGGAGTGCCGTGCGCCGAAGTCCACTGCTGGAGTCTTTGGTGCTCCGCTTCGGAGATCTGACACGACCTTCCCACGCCTCTCAGGATACTGTGAACCGGATCGTACTGTCTAGTTAATTGTTAGACACTACACTAGCCGAACATCGCCGGACGACGTGGCGGCATAGCTACATTCGACCGTGCGCCGCCCCGACGCAGTGTCCTGCCAGGCGTTCGGTTTGTGCTGGCGGAATTCCGTGGATCCCGAGCGCACGATGAGATCTCCGCTTGGAGAGACCACGGGCGCGTCCCCGCCCTTGAACTGCAGCCGCAACCCGGCGGGGTTTGCACCCGCGCTGAACAGCAGGTCGTATTCGAGCTGGTTCGATTGTCCATAAAAAACAACGTCGAGGCCTGGACTTGTTTGACGCACTCGCACGCGCTCAAAATGAGGTACTCCAGTGACGGCCCGTTTGCCCACATAGTAGTTGCTGACCCCTGCTACCCGCCTTTCGGACTCCATTTCGAACGGGCCTGCTGCGCCTGCGATTTGCATAGAGATACTGGCGTCCCGTGTCGAAAGGGTTACAGCGTCATCGCCGATGAGAGTCAAAAGACCGGCGGAGCGCGCGAGAAATCTGACGCGCGAGTCTGTCTGCCCCTGATTGGCTTCGAAGTACAGCGGTATTGCGCCATACTTCGCTGGTGTTGTCTCGCTCCTCAAAACTCCTCTCATGGCAATCACAGTCATCGCAAGGGCAAAGGCCGTAAGTACTACAGGATGATGGCGGAACATAACAAACTTGGCAACAGAATATCAGATCCTTATGTATGTTATGCGACCATTTCCCCAACCACTCAGTCGGACTAGTACTACCCACTGTGGGATATAGCCGACGCGTTCAGCCCTGGACTTCTTCATAAACCGGTACGACTGCAAGCGACAAACAGCCTGTTGGCTTTTTGTCGCGGCGTTAAGACCTACAGCCACTTTTCGCAGCGATCGAGTTATTGGAAAGGTGTCTCGAGCAGAAGAATCGCCTAACCCGGAATACTGACGTTGCCTTACCCTCCGCTAAGCATGTTTTTTCTCTAAAGTTCAATTTGGTTTTGCCGATGGATCTGTAGCGGCACTTCGGAGTCGCTAATACAAAATTGCCATGACTCCGACCTGGATTCGTTCAAACGACCGACCGGCCCTGTTCGACACACTGGAAGCGGGAAACCCCGTATTACTGCCCGAGCGCCCGGAAGTCCAGAACGAGCCTTGGAAAGAGTTGTTGGTCGGCAATAGCCGTCCGATGCTCGAACTCATCGAGGTCATTCGCCTGGTCGGACCGCGCCGCTGTACCTCGCTGATCACCGGCGAGACCGGAACGGGCAAAGAGCTTGTCGCCCGGGCCCTCCACATGGCTAGTCCGCGTTCGGACCTGCCGATGGTGCCCGTCAACTGCGCGGCGCTGCCCGAGAACCTTCTCGAAGCGGAATTGTTCGGCCACGTGCGCGGTGCGTTTACCGGTGCGCAGAACAACCGCGTCGGACGTTTCGAACAGGCGCACCGCAGCACCTTATTTCTCGACGAAGTGGCCGATCTGCCGTTGGACCTCCAGGCAAAGCTGCTAAGGGTCTTGCAGGAACGTGAAATTCAACGGCTCGGCAGCTCGGATACGATTCGAATCGACGTGCGCGTCATCGCGGCCTGCAACATCGATTTGCTTGAGCGTGTGCGCCAGGGACGTTTCCGGGAAGATCTCTACTACCGGCTGAACGTAGTTCCCATCGCGGTGCCTCCGCTGAGAGATCGAAGTTCCGACATCCCGACGCTGGTCTATCACTTCATCGACCGTGTCGCGCGTCTGGAAGGCATTGCGCCGAAGATCATCAGCCGCGACGCAACATCTGCGCTCATCGATTACGACTGGCCGGGCAATGTGCGGCAACTCGAAAATGCGGTAGAAATGGCGATGATCCTCAGCGGCGCCAGGAGCGTGATGGCTGCCGACGATTTCCGTCTTCCGGTTGCTCCGGAGCCCCGACGGTCAATGCCGTCCGAAGCGCCGCCGATCTTCGTCCCGGATCATGGGTTGGATTTCGAGCGCATAGTGGGGCAAATCGAATTGAGCATCCTCGAGCAGGCGCTCCGCAAAACGAACGGAAACAAAAAGCAGGCGGCCGAGATGTTGAAGCTCAAGCGCACCACACTCGCGGCAAAACTGAAGAGCCTTGAATCGCTCGCGGTCTAACCTGGCTATTCGCCGCTGTTAGCGCGAGTGCGGCGGTCCACCACCAATGCCTCAGGCGAGACCAGGTGGGCTCGTACAATGAACCTGCGCGGAGCGTGACCGACGTAATAGAACGGATAACACGTGACCAGCGTCAAAATCGAACTCTTCGATGGAGCCAGCACTGCGACATCGTTCTTCCCGACTATCTCGAAACGGTCCACCTGGTATTCGTAGTTTCCGTTCAGCGTCTCGATAAGGATCTTGTCCTTTTTGCGAATGCCTTTCAACGGCCGGAAAAAACTGTCCCGGTGCCCTGCCAGCCCGATGTTGCCCATCACTCCCGGCCGCACCGTCTCCGGCACATGACCCACAGCATGCCGCAAGGTCTTATCGTCCACTCCCTCCCGGACGATGGCGCGCACTCCAAGGCGCGGAATGATGATCCTGCCAATCAGTGTCGGATCGGCTGGCGCCGCAGGCTTGCTCGGTTCTGGAGGGCTGATGGGCGGGATTGTGGATGCACCCTCACTGCCGTCGCCGGTCTGCTCCGCGGGACGATTTGCCGCGGTCTGCCGAGAATTCGTGTCGTGCTGCCGCGAAGCGAAAACGCGCTCTACCAGGAATCCGATTATGGTTGGTGTTTTGCCCTCGGTCCGTTGGTCAAAAGACCATTCTTCATACGACTGGTACACTGACGACTCGACATATACGTAACCCGTGTAGGAGAGCGCAGCAATACCAACGATCAGCAACAGCCAGCGCAGTGCTGAGAGAGCCGCCATTCCCCGCCGGCGTCTACGTCCCGGGTGGATATAGATACGCACGGTCATTTTGCTGTTCCCGGAATCACGTAAGTAGTGCGCGTTCGTGCTATCAACTTTTCGTGATCGGGTGAGTTCACGACAACTTTGATGTGGTGTTGGCCCGGCTTATCAAGATGCTGCGGGATATAGCCGATCGTGTATCGCGTACGGATATCTTTCGCGATCTCGCGACAGATCTCGACCGCGCGCGACACGTCCTGCGGCAGATAGCACACACCGCCGGTAAGATGTGCCAGCTTCTTAAGTACATCCGGATTTCGGTCAGGATCGTCCGAACTGAACACTCCCACCGTGTAGATCGTTGCTTCTGATTCCAATGCGGCTTGTATTACTTCGTGCAGAGTGTGAGTGCTGGCATTATCCCCGCCATCACTCACCACTACGAGAGTCTTCTTATCGCGGCGCCCCATTTTTAGCTGATGGAGGGATGCGAGTATCGCATCATATAATGCAGTCCGCCCGGCGGGGTCCGTCTTCACGAGTGCTTTGCGCAACATTTGGACATCGTCGGTAAACGGTACGATATCCGGTAGACCCCGCCACACAGAGTCATTGAAATTTACGATGAATACCTCGTCTTCCGGATTACTGCTCTGAATGAGTACCAGCGCGGCAGTTACTACTTCCGGCTTCTTCGGTCGCATGCTGCCGCTGTTATCAACCACCAGCCCGAGCGTAACGGGAACATCCCGATTGGCAAATTGAGTAATGGCCTGGGGTTTACCGTCCTCAAAGACGGTGAAAGCCTCTTTCGGAAGACCCGAAACGAAGCCCCCCTCCGTGTCACGTACGCTTACGTCGAGTAGAACGAGATTCACGTTCGCGGTGATGGTGTAATTGCTGGTAGGCGGCTGCTCCGGTACGCTCGCCGCAAGCTGCTGAGGACTGGATTGGCTGTGGAGCGGCCAGCCGGCCGCAAACAACAGCGCCGGAATCCAGAGTCGATGGAAAACGCTGATTCGGAATAGTCTCTTCGCCATTTCCACGTGCCCACAGACCAAAAATGGGCGGGTAGGTTCCCGCCCTCGTACCTTATTCGAGCCGGGTTCCGTTTAGGCAGATCGCTTAGCCAAAACAGTCACAACGCCATAACCGGCGAGTGAAAGCAGGCCGATCAGTCCAATCATGGGATAGGGGCTCGCCGTTCGCGGCATTGTTGCCGGCGTAGTCGCGCGTTCAGCCACATTGGGTTCAGGTTGCGGCGGAGGCGTGTTCTGCGCCATCTGCGTGGGTTGCTGCGGTTGCGGCGGCGGCTGCTGAACCTGCGGTTCCGGCGCCGGCTGCTGCTGAGCAGTCGTTGTCGGCGGCGTGTACTCCTGGTTTAGTTCGGTCTCGGACCCGGAGGGATTAATCGATCCCACACGGGCGGTGCTCAACTCTGCTTCAGACTCAGCATAGGTAGTCGGTACAGACTTGTTTGTCGCTGCTGCAATCTGCGTTGCCTCGTTCTTCGGATAAGCAAACTCCTGTCCGAAGTTGTCGCCAGGATAAAACCAACTGCGGAGCGCCTTCGGCTGGCCCGCCGGAGTTTCCCAGAAACTGAACTGCGTGTCGCCCGTCGGCTCCAGGCGATAATTCGGTATCGCCAGTACGGTCGTAATCAGATGCTGCTCGCCTTCATCGAAAATCTGCACGATGTGCCGGTTCGATGGGGAATCGAGCAGCTTCATGACATATTTACCGGGTTGCAGAACCTTGTTCGGCACTTGCACCGGCTCGTTAACGGTAAGAATTGTCCGTTTGTTCCACTGATCCGCTTTGAGATTGGGCGTGTAAACGACGCCTAACAAACCAACGCAGGATGCAAGTGCAAACGCTTTGAATCGGCTCATATTTCTCTCCTCCTCAGGATGATGCGCCCGCGCCATGTTTTTTCTCGTGTTAGTGCGTCGGGCACCACTTTACTTGGGCTACTTACTCTTCAGCCCGAACCTCTTACGCGCAGATTGGGTGCCAAACGCTAAGTATGTTTAGCGCAATACTTTCTATCTGGAGATGGATGATGCAGCTAGAGAATGAGGGAAGAAATTACCGTTTCGACGTTATCTTTTCAGCGGATCGTCGATCCAAGGTGGAGTCGCCTCGATAAGCCGGCCAAGGTGCGGCTCGAGAATTGCGAACTTCTGACTGATTTCCCAAGCAATCCGCCGGTAACTGAAGTGTCCCTTCACCCCGCTCCGTAACCGTGACATGTATTCGATTTCCGCGAAATCCATCTTGAAAAGAAAACGCGAACGCGTCGCGAAGGGCAGTATATATTCCCGGCCCGGAGCAGGAAGGCGCCGGAACGTCTCAAACGTATTCTCGACGTAACTACGGTATTCCGGCTCGAGCCCAGCCCTGCTGATCGCCTCGGGCACATCATAACCGAGTTTCGCGGAGTAATACTGGCGAAACTGATGACACCGGCGGTGACGGTGCAGGTCGCGGTAAGCGCCAATGTCCATTACGATATCGAAGCCGTAGGTGCTGCTTCTGAATCCGCGCAGCAACTCGTCTCGCGAAGTCCGCGAGCCCAGCGCGGTTTCGATCACCTCATTGCGACGCTCCGCGCTCCAACTCGCGGCCATCTCGTACAACTCCCGGAATGGCCGGTCGGTGACGGGATAAAGAAGAGTCGCGGCAATATCCGCATGCGGGTCTGCCAGCTTGACGACATCCACGTCGTCCGGTTCCTCCATCGAGCGCGCGGGCAGATTCTGTTCCGCCCACTGCGCCAGCGCCGCACTTGCCTGCGCCGCGTGCGTATCGGGATCCACGTGGCGGGCCAGCGTCGGGGCCACCGGCTCGTCCGGTGAATCCGGCAGACGGCACGACGGCGGCCGGGTGCACGCCTCGGCGATTTCGCCGGCCAGTTCGCACAACTCCGGGTAAGGCGACGCTCTCAAGCGCCGGATCTGTTTCTCCAGGGTGCGAATGCTGGTTACCTGCCCCACTCCCGTCGGAATTCCAAAGAACAGCAGGTAGCGCGCGACATCGAACGCGCGCGCCGCGATGTTGCGCCGGTACATGTCCGGTTTCATTGATTCCGGCCTGGGTAGACGCTCGGTCAGATCGGCGACCATCTCGTCGTGTACTCGCCTATAGCCCTCCAGCAGCCGGCGAGCCGCCTCTGCGTAAACCGCCGACTGTTCGGCGTCCAACCCGGGCGGCACAATGAAACCCGCCCGCGCGAAATCCTGATAGCGCGACGAGCGCGCCTGCCCGTCCCACAGCGGCTCGTCTTCGATCTCCGTCGCGGCCAACTCCGAAATATTCTCGAAGCAAAGCACGACGTGTCCGAGATCGGCAATCGACGCGTGCCCGTACTGGAAATAGAAGCTCTCCAGGAACTTCTGCGAATCGTGGGTCCGGACCCACTCGAGCGAATCGGTGATGGAATCGGGCGACCGGCTGTAACGGGCCAGTGCGTAAGCGCATTTCTCCGGCGGAAGAGGCGCGACGGTGAGTACACGAGGCTTGGGTGCGGGCTGCAAACGGTTATGATAGCGGATTCCCATGCAATTCCGGATCAAACGTCTTCGACCTGACGCCGCCCTGCCCCGCTATGCTCATGGACCGGATGAAGATGCAGGGATGGACCTGCGTTCGGTGGAGCGCGTGGTGCTCGTGCCGGGCCTACCTTGCGCCGTGCCTACCGGACTCGCCATCGAGTTGCCCGCCGGCTATGAAGCCCAGGTCCGGCCGCGGAGCGGACTCGCGCTGAAGCACGCCATTACGATGCCGAACAGCCCCGCGACCATCGACCCGGGCTATCGCGGTGAGTTGCGTGTCATCTTGCTCAACGCCGGGCAGTCCGAATACATCATCGAAGCCGGCGACCGCATCGCACAAATGGTGATCGCCCGTTACGAAGCCGTCGAATGGGTAGAAGGCGAGTTGTCGGATACGGTGCGCGGCCATGGCGGTTTCGGTTCGTCGGGCCGATGAGCGACACTGGAATCGTGCCAAGGAAGCCCAAGACCGCGGCGTTCGATCAACGCAAGGGTGTGAGGAAACTTGCGCGCGAACGCGTCGGCACAGTTCCGGCTTCCCATCCGATCGAGCCGAAAGCGAAACGCAAGAAACCGAAGCACAAGAAGGAGATAGCAGAGGCGGAGTAGTCCGGCGTCGCAGTGGCTCAGAACGTCACGCGCATGGTCCTCTTCAGCAACAGCGCGGTAACCATCGACAGCACAAAAAACCAGACCAGCCAGTGAAGATGCAGCCCGAGCCAGCCTATGCTCCTCGATGGGTACCGAACCTCGATCCACTCGACGGCCCCTTCCGGCAATCGTGCTTCGGTCGGATGCAACAGCAGATTCCAGATTGCCCGGACGCGCCGCTCCGAAAGCAGTCGCGGTGCGGTTCCGCTGACGACGCTCTTCTTTATGATCTCGGTGGGCAGAACCACTCGCAAGTCGCCCGCGGTTGGCCGGAGCGCGCGAATTCTCCAACTTACTTCCCTTTCGCCGAGAACTCGCACTGCCGGAGTTTCCACAGAGACGCCGGGCGGCCCCTGCAAGATCGGCGGCGGCAAACTCGGATTCAAAGGATAAGCCATCTTGATGGTCACTACCGTTGCGGATCCGGGACGCAGAGGCATTTTCCCGTAAAAGGGTTCGAGCGCCGCGAAGATCAGAACCATCGGTATCGTCAGCAGCACCACCGGGTAGAGCATGAGCGCGAGATACCGGAAGTTGGCCCGGAGCAGCGCGATCTGAGCTCTCCATACCAGCCGCGGCTCATCGACAAACAGGCGCAGTTCGTAAAGACACGCCTGCAGGCGCCGCCGCGCTTCCCGGATCTCTTTCTGGTTGGAAACGCGCCCGAAGAACCACAACAACACCGCCCCAATCAGGATGCTAAGCGGAGCGAGGCTCCACATTCCGGCCATGTTACTCCAGATACCCGAGTCCCTTGAGCTTCTTGACGATCTCCTCTTCGGATTCGGAGTCCTCAATGCGCGCCAGTTCCTTTTCGAGAACGTGCTGTATGAATTCCTCCGGAGACGAGTAACCTGCGAGTTCGCTGCACCGCCGAACTCGTGTAACCAGGTCTTTGTCGATCTTTATCGAAGTTTTCGCCATAGTCTCTCAACTTACCGCCTGTCGCCCCGCGCCGCGGTGCTGAGCCTATCCTCCTCCGTCAACATCGGCCGCCCGATCATCCCATCAGGTTTCGCAACTCCGAATTCCGCAAGAATCGTCGCCGTAAGGTCGTACAGGTGAGGATCGGCAGCGCTTAACTTGCGGTTAGAAATCAGAACGCCCGGCACGAAGTTCGGGGCAATGCAGTGATCGCCGCGCCACTCATCGTTGTTGTCGCGGATGAGGTCTTTCGGTACGGCGCCCAACGCGGTCCCCCACGACGAACGGTAGCCGGGATAGTAACCCACAATCAGGTCGGGCGACCGCTCCGACACAACGTTTGTATCTTCACCGGCCGGCCGTTCGACACTGTAAACGACGGGCTTCCCGCTAGAGGGATCGCGGAATTCCAGAAGCTTCGCGCGGAGTTCATTGATGACTTTGTTCGTCTCCTCGCCCGGCGCCACAATGCCGTAACGCTCCCGATCCAGTTGGTTGATGTAGAGCGCATTCAAACCGATCGAGTACGCCTTCGTCTTCGACCATTCGACATGAGCGAACAATTCGGCATCGCCCTTGTTCTCCGGGCTGTCCAGTGTGAGAAAACCTTGCTGCAGGAGCCACGTATTCAAATTCACCGCACGATCGAAACTCGTGAATCCGTGATCCGACATCACGATAAGAGTCGTATCGTCTCCCGCCCGAGCCCGTACCTGTCCGATCAGGCGATCTACGCTCTCGTAAGTCTTGAGTAACTCGTCTTCGTACTTACCCCATAACATGTGGGAGTTCTGGTCGATGCCGAAATAATGGAAGAATAGTAGGCCGTCCCTGAACTGATCCATCCCGTAACTCAGCACCTTGGTCATTTGAGCTGAAACCTCGCTGCTCTGCGCCAAATACTCGGCACGCGTGAAGACGTGTTGACGGTAAGCTGCCGTGTCCTGCGCCATACCTTGCGTATAGAAAGGCCCGATGGCCCCGGCCAGCGTGCGGCTATACCCGGGGGGATCTGTGATCGGTAACTGGGGCGATGACGGATCTATGTTGATCGGCGAAACATACAGCGCAAAATTCGGGTGGACTTGCTTGACATAGAAACGAACCATACCAGCGGCGCTGCTGAGCCATCGGATTAGTGGGAACTGCACCGGCACCCATCCGGACCATTCGCCTTCTCGCAAAACCAATTGCCGTTCGCCTGTTTCGATCCGTACCGAGGGCTCGGACGGATCGACGGCTACCGATATCTCGGCAGAAGTTGCAGCGCCGTCTTTGCGCAAAGGATTCGCCGGACCCTGCAACCGGAGTCGCGCGCGTCCGCGATCGAGATGAACCCGCACGATGTCGCCGCCCGGAACCTTTCCGAATTGTTTCGACGAATCGTCGGTGTAAAACGTGAACTCTCCAAACGTCCCTTTCAGGTCCGGCGTCCCCATGCCCGACAGCGCGTAATTGCCCCGGCTCTCCACCGGCGGAAAATTTTCAGGCATGCGCAGGATCGTCGTCGGAATGTGGTGCTGCGCCAGGATCGTCCAAAACGGAGTCCCTTTCCGAAAACTGCTGACGTGCCCGTGTGTGATCGGGAGGCGGTACGGCCCCACTGGCAGCGACCATCCACCCGTCTGCGCTTGCCCCAACGAAGAGTACGGTTGCAGCGTCTCCGGATTGCGCAGCACGAAATCAAAAATGCCGTGCCCGGACGGCCGCATGCCGGTGATGAATGTCGACCACGCCACCGGACTCTGTGGAGGATCCGTCGTCGCCAGCCGCGCGAACTCGCCTTCGTGCCGCAGACGGTCGAGTTGCGGCATACGGTCCCAATGACGTTCGAGAAAGCCCGGGTCCATTCCGTCGATCCCTAGTACGATCACGCGCTTCCCGTGCGCCGCCGATCGGAACGGCTCGGCTCTCCGGCATGCCGTCTGCGAAATGACTCCCGCCAGAGCAAGCGCGGCGATCATGCAGAAGGACAAACCGCGTCCCAGCATGCGAGATACATCGTTAACCCACATGAACACCCAGGGGCCGGCCCTCCATCCATTTCGGCGGCACCAATCCGAAGAGCGAGAGAGCCGTGGGCGCCATGTCCTCAATCCCGGGATCTTCAGCCTCGATCTTGCGGTTGGAGAACAGAACTCCCGGCACCAGCAACGGGTCCACGCAGTGATCGCCGCTCCAGGCCTTGCAGTTGTCTTCGAATACCGTTGCGGTGACCTTCCCTACGGCCGCATCCCACGAGGTGCGATAGCCGTTGTGGTAGCCGACGATCAGGTCGGGCGCTTCGGCGAGATAGGGACCCTTGTACAACGAATCGGTCGGGTACACGGCGCGAATGCCTGTCTCGCCGAGTTCCTCGTCGCGAAGCCCCGCCAATTTCGAGACCAGTTCCTGTTTGAGCGACTGTGCTTCCTCCGCCCGCACGATACCCTGCGACTCTCTGCCTTTCAGGTTGAGGTACAGTCCGGCGAGCCCCATCGTGTAGGCCCGCGTTCGCGACCAGTCCACGCCGCGGAAATACGGCCCGCTTTCCGTGGCGCCGTCCTTCAACACCAGGTACCCGTTCTCGCGAAGCCACGAATTCAGGTTGATGCCGCGGCGAAACGATGTGAACCCGTGATCGGATAAAACGAATAGCGCGGTTTTCGGGTCGCTGTGCTGAATCGCCAGCCCCACTAGTTCGTCCATGCGGCGGTACATGTTCTCGATCGTGCCGGCGAAACCGTTCGACCCGTTTCCACCGTGCCCGTCCAGATACCGGTAGAACATGTGCTGAATCCGGTCGCTCGTATCGAAGACACACGCCACCACGCCGCGCAGAGTCTTATCCAGGGCGTTGCGGAACATCGCTTCGCGTTCCTGCATTAGCGAATAGGCTTGGTCGAGAAAGCCTGCCTCGTCGATCACGCCTTCGTTCAACGCCCACGTGTCTTCGGCCATTCCCAGCGTGGAGTACGTGCCCAGGACCTTGGCCAGGTAGGCCGCGTAGAAGGGCGGATGGCTGATCGGCAATGCCGGCTTCTCGGGGTCGATCTGAACCGGCGACGCGTACAACGAAAACTCCGGTTCGGTTTCGGTCACCAGAAAGCGAACGATCCCGTGCACGCGAATGCCGGGCGCGGCGCGGAACGCCACCTTCAGCCACGGGCTATACTCGCCCTTGCGCAACCTCGCCGCCTCGTCGCCGATCTCCAGCGTAATCGCATCGCCTTCGCGCTTCAGCCGGAACGGCACATTCATCACGCCCGCGCCGTCCACCAAACCGTTCTCGGGGCCTTCCAACTCGCCTTCGAGATAATCGCCCGACCGGCGCAGCGGGTACCGGCTTCCACCTTCATAAGTCGCCTCGCCCAGCCGCGTCGTGAAGAACGAAAAGCTTCCTTGCGTCCCACGCAAGTCCGGCGTCGACATCGCCGAGAGTTGACGACCATTAAACCGGTCCGGAGGAAACGTGATCGGAACGCGGATGATCGTCGACCCGATATCGTGCTCGCCCAGCAGTTTCCAGAACGGCTGGCTTTTGCGACGCATCTCCACCGTCGGGCGCGACAGCGGAATCTTCCATTTGCCCAATTGAAAAACGCGCGCCGGCTTACGCACGCGAGCCGAAGAGAGTTCGGGCACGTACGTCTTGAGATTGCGATTCAAGAAATCGAAAATGTTGTGACGCGCGGGGCTCACCCCTGTAGCGAATGTCGACCACGCCACCGGGGATAGCGAAGGAAACGTCGTACGCAGCCGCCGATAGGAACCCGTCTCTTTCAGCCGTTGCAGGTTCGGCAGTTTGCCTTCCGCCATGAAGCGCTCGGTCAATCCCGAATCGAGTCCATCCAGCCCGAGGAAGATGATCTTCTTCACCTTCGCGTCCCGGAACCCCTTTCGCCTGCGCACCAGGCGCCACATCATTCGAAACGGCCACGAGAGCAGCGAAGCGAGGCTCAGAAAGAATCCGACCAGAAGTGTGACGAACGAGCCCAGGAATGCGAATCCCGCACCCGGCCCGATATAGGCGAGTTGCGTCCCGGCGTGTACATGGTCCCGCGAAACCAGCCACACCGCAGCCGCGATCGCCAGCACCAGCAGCAGTCGCGCCGCCTTGTCGCCTGACTCCCGGCCTTTCGTTCCTGAGTACTTCATCCGGCTCACATGAGACGCCCGGAACCCGCGGAGAGTGTCCTGCAACCTGTCCTTCACTCCCTATACTCTTCTCCCGGAAGAGGTACCTGTCAACCCGATGCACACGCGGAAATCTCCGAGGGGTCGCGGCTCGCCAAGGGTTCCCGCCATGTTCACCCACGGCTCACTTTTGTCGAAACGAGAGTCCTGGGATACAGTGGGAATTGAAGACGTTCGTTCGCGAACGGTAATCAGCAAGGCTCGCTGGGCCCTGTTTTCGAGCTTTTGTATGGGGCGATGAATGATTACCAGGCGTGATTTTGTATCGGGAGCACTGGGGCTTTGCGCCGCTGAGAGCCGCTCCTTGGGAGCCGCGCAGGACAAAGTCAAAAAACCCAACTTCGTGCTGCTTCTGGCCGACGATCTCGGCTATGGCGATCTGAGCTGCTACGGAAGCACCCAAATCAAGACCCCCGTTTTGGACCAGACAGCCCGCGAGGGCGCCCGCCTGGAAGAGTTCTACGCCTGCCCGACCTGCACGCCGGCCCGTGCGGCGCTGATGACGGGCAGGTATCCGCTGCGATCCGGAATGGTCCGGGTGCTGGCGCCCATGGAGCACTTCGGGATGCCCGATTCCGAGATCACCGTCGGACAGGCGCTCCAACAGCAGGGTTACACCACGGCCTGTATCGGAAAATGGCACCTCGGCGACATGCCCCGGTACGAGCCAAACCGCCACGGCTTCGGCTATTTCTACGGGTTGCACTACAGCAACGACATGACCTTCCCTGCGGTCAAATGGCCCAGGATCAAGTTATACCGGAACGAGAACGTCATCGAGGTGCCCGCGCACCAGGACACCTTGACGCTGCGGTACACCCAGCAGGCCATCGAATTCATCCAGCGCAGCAAAGATAAGCCGTTCTTCCTGTACCTGCCGTACACGATGCCGCACGTCCCCCTCGCCGCCTCCCCGGATTTCCGCGGAAAGTCGGCGTACGGACTGTATGGCGACGCGGTCGAGGAGATCGATTGGAGCGTCGGTAAGATCCTAAAAACGCTGAAGGATTCGGGCGTCGACGACAACACGTTTGTCCTTTTCACGAGCGACAATGGGCCGGCGATCCGGACCGCCTCCGTAGCTCGTGCCGGCAGCGCAGGTCCGCTGCGCGGTGGCAAAGGCACAACCTGGGAAGGTGGAGTCCGCGTCCCTTGTATCGCGCGCTGGCCGGGCCGTATCCCTCAAGGATCGGTGTTGAATGGTATTACTTCCCTGATGGACGTTTGGCCCACCTTCGTCGAACTCGCCGGCGGCTCCATTCCACGCGACCGGATCATGGACGGCAAATCCATCTTCGATTTCCTGCAGAAGAAAGCGCCGTCGCCTCATGACACCCACTGCTATTACTTCGGCCGCAGAATGTTCGCCGTACGTGTGAACGATTGGAAACTCCACTTCATCGAGCGGGAACGAGGGCAGAAGGGCGGCTTTAGCCGGGCTGTCTACCAGCATCCGTCCCAACTCTACAACCTCGCCCGAGATGTCGGCGAGCGCAACGACGTCGCCCGCGAAAACCCGTCCATTGTAGCCGAACTTACAAAGACCGCCCTGGATTTCGAAGCAGCCATGGTTCCCGGCAAGACTCCTCCCCCCTTTTGGCGCACATTTATCATCTGAACCGTCTATAGTCCAAAGGAGTTTCGGCGATTTACGCTGAATCATGAGAACCGCGTTTATACTGCTGGCAGCGGTTTCGAGTGTCGCAACTGGGATTCTGAGTGCTGCGCCCCCCGTCGAGCGGGCACCAAATATTCTTCTCATTACCATCGACACACTCCGGGCCGATCATCTCTCCTGCTACGGGTACCCCCGGCAGACGAGTCCGTATATCGACGGCCTGGCGCAAGAAGGCACCCGATTCTCCCGCGCCTACACGGTGATACCGCTAACGGGTCCGGCTCATTTGTCTTTGTTCACAGGACGTTATCCTCAAGAGAACGGAGTTCGCCGGAACGGCGCCTCGATTCCTGACGACCGCAAAATC
The DNA here is from genome assembly GCA_963720745.1 of uncultured Acidobacteriota bacterium. GTDB lineage: Bacteria > Acidobacteriota > Terriglobia > Bryobacterales > Bryobacteraceae > TMP-7. The sequence continues at coordinate 324,416 of CAVRGO010000001.1, read as the reverse complement.
GTAGTGCTGCCTCAGGTGTTTCGCAGTCACGGCTATCAGACGGCCGCCTTCATCAGCGCCTGGCCTCTCGCCGGGCACCTGACGCACCTGAACCGTTATTTCGGCCGCTACGACGAAGACCTGAATCGCACTTATCAGATGTTCAACTCCAGCCGCTATGCCGAGGACGTCACGCCCAAGGCGCTCAAATGGCTGAAGGGCCACTCGCAGAATAAGAAGCCATTTTTCCTATGGGTGCACTATTTCGATCCGCATTCGCCCTACGAACAGCGCGACGGATTCGAGCCGCCGGACAAAGACAAAAACCACCCGTATCGCCCGAACGTCAGCGACGAAATGCTGCAGCGCTTCAACGAGTACGATTCGGAGATTTATTACGCAGATCACTACCTTGGGAAACTCCTGGAGGCCCTCGACGCGCAAAACCTAAGGGACTCCACAATCGTTGTGCTCACTGCTGACCACGGTGAAAGCCTCGGGCAACACGATTACGTCGGCCACGGTCGCCAGATCTACGAGGACACGATTCACATCCCGCTCATCGTGCGCTATCCCGGAAGAGTAAAAGCCGGCCAGGTCATCGACACTCCAGTCTCGATTATCGATATCGCCCCCACGCTGTTGGATCTGACCGTGAAAACGCACATCACGGCGAAGAAGCAGAAATCGGTGCCCCTGACGTTCTCGGGACGCAGCCTTGCGTCCACCCTGACTACTGGAGAAAATCCGAGCCAGCGTTGGGTCTACTTCGTTACCTTTGCCGGAAAGAAAGGCTTTGCGCCAAGCTGGCTCTCGCGCGTGTGGGTGCACGATGACGAACTGCCGTTACTGTGCGGACGCCTTGACGGCTACTCCAAAATGATCTGGGATCCGAACGACGACAAGCTCTCGCTGTTCGATCTCCGAAGCGATCCCCGTGAACTGAAAGGGGCGGTTCTCGCCGAGAACGATCCGAAGTACACTTCCGAAACCGCTCAGTTGGAGCGCTGGTTCTCGCGCACCCAGACGCGCGCGGTCGAACAGCCGCTCTCGGCGCATGATGTCGAGGTGCTCAAGAGCCTCGGATATATTCAGTAGTCGTTTACGGCGGCCCTCGATACAAATTCGCGGGCGTCTGATTCGGATCCACCACCCAGACTCTGCGGTCCCAAAAGTAACTGCGGAGTCTGGCGTTGCGCTCGGGCCCCAGGTCTCGAGCCCAGACGATTCGGGAACTATCGATCGTGGCGTCATTGTAAATCCACTGGAAGAAATTGTAGGGATCTGTCTTCGTTTTCACGATTACGAGCTGTCGTCCCGGTTCCCGCCCGAGCGCTTCCGTCATGACCCACTTGTCATACCGGCCTTGCACTTTGCAGCACCAGGATTGATAATTCGCGTTCTGCGTGTAAGGCAGCCCGAGCGCCTGAGCTCCAATTCTGCCGGCGAGTACAATCGCCAACGTCCCCACCGCAATCCGCGCAAGCGGAATTCCGAATTCGAACCCGCGCCGCATTCGGCGGACCGCCACTACAATCAGCGCCAGGATCGCGACCGTCGCCGGTGCCAGATAGTGCGGGCTTGCCGCCCCCTCCAGCATCACGGCTCCGAGCGCGCACCCGAGTGCGATCCATAGTGCGCGGAACCGGCGCCTCCGTAGTCCCTCTCCCGCCCAGAACAGCGGAACCGTCAGCATCGGGCCTAAAAAGAATCGCCAGTACTCCTGCAACCGAAAAGTTAGGTACTGCAGAAAATCCACCGGACCGTCCACCTTGCGGCGCTCGTCCAGTTCGTAATCGTAGTAGGCCGCCAACTCCGCATTCCGGTGCTCGATCTTCGGCGGATGCGACCACGCGAAGGTCATCGGCCATCCGTACTCGCGCTGGCTGATCGAATACGTCGTGACGAACGGGCTTCCCGTGATCCGCTGGAAATACAAGCCGAGCGGCACCAGCGAGGCTCCCGCAAGCAGCACTGCGGGTGCCAGCGCTCGAATCCGCTTTGGATTTCCGAGCAGCGTGATCAACAACGGTGCCGCAAAGGCCAGGCCTTCGAATGGGCGTGAATACGCGAGCACCGCGAGTCCCACGCCGAGCACCAGCGACATGCGGATGGTCGCCCTCCTCCAAAGTCGCGCAAACGCGCCGGCCGCGAGTGCGCCGCCGATCGCCGCAAGAAACCCCCCGTGCAAAGCATTCACCCAATAACTTCCGATCGAGAATCGGAGTATCGCGATGATCCCGCCCAGCAGCGCCCATCGGCGCGGCACATAACCTGCAAGAGCCCAGGCCGCGACTCCGGCAAAAACTCCTGACAGCGCCACCACTCCGAACCATGCCGATCCGAATGCCCAGATGGCCCCCGCCAGCACCGCCGCGTTACCCGGGAAATAGTTCGAGGCGTAATGCGGCCTCTGGACAATGTGCAGACTTTCGAAGTGTTCCCACAACGGGTGTACAGGATTGGCAACCCGCCCGTGCAACAGTGTGTCGGCCAGCAGCAGGTGGCTGAACTCGTCGCTCACCACCGGCTTCGGCGCCGGGAATACGGGCAGCAGCACGAGTCGAATCGCAATCGCGCAAACGCCAACGGTCACCCAGGCTGCCGCGCGAAATTGTCCCAGCCTCGCCCCGAGCGACTCCAGGCGCGCCGCGCACTTGAACCGCAGCAAACGCCGCCGCCGCCGGATCGCCAGGTACACCAGCCCGATGATCGCTAATTCGAGAATGTTCCAGTCCTGCCGGAGACCTTGATAGATCCCCGCCAGCGTGAAGAGGAGAACTTCCACCCCTTTGTTGATCGGCCGGCCGGCGCGGGAACCGTAGACGGAAAAACCGATTACTCTTCCGGACTACCACACAACCGGCGGATTTCGGCCTCGAGATCCACCGTCCGCACGTGAAAGTTCGGCAGATCCACCCGCAGGTTGTTCAATCGAATGTGTCGGTTTAACGCGCCCATGTCGTGCCGGAACTTCGCGACGGCCCGTTCCCAATCGCCCGTCCGTCCTGTGCGCCGGTAGCTTTCCCAATCCAGCCGCAAGCGCTCGCGAATTTCCGCGGCATCCTCCTCGAGCGTCCTCCGCGCTTCGATCAGCGGATGGGTCGCGCCGTTATCACGCAGAATTCGCCGGAATGTCGGCGCCAGAGGATCTTCAAACGGGTTGCGCGCCAAATCCAGCGGCTTCCCTTTGCCCATCAGATTGTCGAACTTGCCTTGCTCCACCGCCTCGCGAATCAGGTTCTCGACAACGATTACCCACCCTTCCATAATTATTCTTATACTCGCACCGCGGTAGCTTCGTTCCCAAAACACTCGATTCCGCCGCAAAACACGACATGGCCTGTAACAACGGTTGACCGCAATTTTTACAATGTGATAGCGTAATCGTTTTGGGACCTCTCCCGGTCCGCCGTCGTCCGGTTCCCTTCGCCACATCAATTTCTAAATGGAACAGACTCTACAAGCGCTCGGTGGGATTCTGCTGAAAGCCATCCCGACCATCGTCCTTGTACTCATACTGCACTTGTATTTGAAGAAGATGCTCTTCGCACCACTCGAACGGGTGTTGAAGCAGCGCGATGAAGCGACCTCGGGCGCCCGCAGGGCCGCCGAGGAAAGCCTGGAAAAGGCCGAAAGACGCGCGGCCGAGTATGAGGCGGCCATTCGCGATGCTCGTTCGGACGTGTATAAGGAGCAGGAAGCCGCGCGCAATCAACTGCTTGCCGATCAATCCGCGTACCTTCGGGAAGCTCGCCAGAACATGGAGAAGATGATCGCCGAGGCGCGCGCTCGCATCGAAGCGGAAGCCGCCGCAGCCCAGAAAACGCTCGAGGCTTCCAGTGGGGGGCTGGCCGACGGCATCGCCGAGGCCGTCCTCAGCGGGAGGCCGTCGTGAAGCGCGCCGGACTTCTGGTTCTTCTCCTTCTCTCGGTCCGGCTGTGCCTTCCTGCCCAGGAGCCCGTTGCCCAACCCGAGCATCGGGTCACCGCCGATCATTCAACCGCCGAAGGTGAGTCCGATTCGGAAACCCTGTGGAAGTGGGCCAACTTCGTCATTCTCGCGGCCGCCCTTGGCTGGCTGATCGCCAAGACCGCCCCCGGTTTTTTCCAGTCCCGAACCGAGCAGATCCAGCGCGGCATCACCGAAGCCACCCGGCTCCGTCAGGACGCGGAGAACCGCGCCGCGAAAATGGAGATTCGGATGGCTTCCCTCGAAAGCGAAATCGACCACATCCGGTCCGAAGCGCGATCGGAGATGGCCAAGGAAGCCGTCCGTCTTCGGAAGGAAACCGAACAGGCCCTCGGTCGCATTCAGGCCCACGGCACCCAGGAAGTGTCATCCCTGGTCAAGCATGCCGAAAAGGACCTCCGTGTTTACGCCGCACAACTCGCCATCCAACTCGCCGAACAGCGAATCCGGGGCCGGATGGCCGAAAACGTTCAGGAAGCGCTCGTTGATAAATTCCTCCGGCAGATGAACCAGAGAGCCGAAGGCAGGGAGGCCCACCAGTGATTCTCTCTTTGGCGGCGTCCCGTTACGGGCGGGCTATGGCGGAGGTTGTTCTCGAGCCCGGATCGCAACTGAACCCTCGCGAAGTAGCGGAACAGTTGCGGCGTGTCGAAAATCTGCTTTCCACCGCTCCCGACTTGCGTCACGTCATGTTCTCGCCGGCTGTGGCGAGTTCGAAGAAGCGCGGCGTGATCGGCCAATTGTCCGGGGACTTGGGCCTCGCACCCAAGGTCAGGAACTTTCTTTACGTCGTCATCGATCACCGCCGAATTGAACAACTGGGAGCGATCCGCGAGTCCTTTGAGGCCGCAATCGACCAGGCGCTCGGTTTCGTTCGGGCCGACGTGATCTCCGCACAGCCGCTGACTGATTCGCAGCACGGCGCGCTCGAAACTCAGTTGAACAAATTGACCGGGAGACGGGTACGCATGCAATTCTCGATCGACGAGTCGTTGATCGGCGGAGTCGTGGCGCGCGTTGGCTCGACAGTGTACGACGGTTCGGTGCGCGGGCAGTTGGATTCCCTGCGGCGCCGGATGATATCAGAATCTTAGTTACGGGCGCCGCCGGCAACCGCCAGCGAGCAATCCGCCCGGAAGGAATGGTATGGCTCAAATCCGAGCAGACGAGATCACACGGGTACTCCGCAGCGAGATCGAAAATTATGAACAGGCGGTGAACGTCGCCGAAACCGGCTCGATTATCTCGGTCGGCGATGGCATCGCGCGCATCTACGGACTCGAACGCGTCATGGCCGGCGAACTCGTCGAGTTCCCCCACGGCGTCTCGGGCATCGCCATGAACCTCGAAGAGGAACAGGTCGGCGCCGTGTTGCTCGGCGAATACCAGGAAATCAAGGAAGGCGACGAGGTGCGCCGCACCGGCCGCATCATGTCCGTCCCGGTCGGCAAGGGCCTAATTGGTCGCGTGGTGGATGCTCTCGGCAATCCCATCGACGGCAAGGGCCCCATCGACGCGGAGGGCTACAACGCCATCGAACGCCTCGCCCCCGGCGTCGTCGATCGCAAACCCGTCAAGGAGCCCCTCCAGACCGGTATCAAGGCCATCGACTCGATGATCCCCATCGGCCGCGGGCAGCGCGAGCTCATCATCGGCGACCGCCAGACCGGTAAAACCGCCATCGCCCTCGATACGATCATCAATCAGAAGGGCGGCGACATGATCTGCATCTACGTCGCCATCGGCCAGAAGCGCTCCACCGTCGCGCAGGTGGTCAAAACGCTCGAAGACTACGGCGCCATGGAGTATTCCATCGTGGTCGCGGCCACGGCCTCTGACCCCGCGCCGATGCAGTACATCGCCCCCTATTCCGGATGCGCCATGGGCGAGTACTTCCGCGACCTCGGGGGGCACGTGCTCTGCGTCTACGACGATCTCTCCAAGCACGCCGCCGCCTATCGCGAGATTTCTCTCCTGCTCCGCCGTCCTCCCGGCCGCGAAGCCTATCCCGGCGACGTGTTCTACCTCCACAGCCGCCTGCTCGAACGCGCCGCGAAGCTCAACGACAAGAACGGAGGCGGATCCCTCACCGCACTGCCGTTCATCGAAACCCAGGCGGGCGACGTCTCGGCCTACATTCCAACCAACGTCATCTCCATCACCGACGGCCAGATCTTCCTCGAGGCCGACCTGTTCAACTCGAATGTCCGGCCCGCCGTCAACGTCGGTATCTCGGTCAGCCGCGTCGGCGGAAACGCGCAGATCAAAGCCATGCGCCAGGTCGCGGGCAGCCTCCGCATCGATCTCGCACAGTACCGCGCGTTAGCCGCGTTCGCTCAGTTCGGCTCCGATCTCGACCGCGCCTCGCAACAGCAGTTGGCCCGGGGCCAGCGCCTCACCGAATTGCTGAAACAGGGCCAGTACTCTCCGCTTCCCGTCGAAAAGCAGGTACTGCTGATCTACGCCGGCACCAACGGCTACGTTGACGATCTCCCCGTCGAAGTGCTCCGCAACTTCGAAGAAGAGCTCTACCGGTTCGTCGAGAACGGGCATCCCGCCATCCTCCGCGATTTACGCGAGAAGAAGACCATAGACGACACTCTCAAAACCGGCATCAACGACATGCTGAAGGAGTTCAAAGCCCGTTTTGCCGCGGAACATCAACCGGCCGCTACCGCTAAGGCATAGGGGATTCAATGCCTAGCCTGATCGACATACGCCGCCGCATCCGGTCTGTGCGCAACATGCAACAGATCACCAAGGCCATGAAGATGATCTCCGTGGCCCGCTTGCGGCGTGCTCAGGATCGTGTGATCGCAGCGCGCCCGTACTCGCGGATGTTCGAACGCGTTCTGCGGAACGTCGCCGCGGCCGCTTCCGCCCGCAGCGAGGAGGTCGCCGGCCATCCGCTGCTCCAGCAGCGCGAAGAGAAGCGCATCCTGCTGCTGGTCGTTACTGGAGATCGTGGTCTCGCGGGCGGCTTCAACGCCAATGTCATCCGCGCCGCGCAGCGATTCATCTCCGCCCATCCCGGCGCCGGCGTGTCGCTAGAACTGATGGGGCGCAAGGGCCGCGATTTCTTCCGCCGCCGCCACCCGAATATCGCCGGCGAGCATGCCACGCTGTTTCTTCGCGCCGTGGACTACGACCGCGCCCTCGAGATCGCGCATTCGGTGGCGGATCGTTTCTCGAACGGAGACTTCGACTCCGTCTACCTTATCGGAAACTATTTCAAGAGCATGGTGGCCTCCGAAATGGTGCAGAACCGTATCCTGCCCATCGAACTGCCCCAGGAAGCGGCGCAGGCCGACTACATCTTCGAGCAGCCGCCCGAAGAACTGTTACAGTCGCTGCTGCCGCGCTACGTGGAATTGCAGATTTACCGGGCCATGTTGGAGTCCGCTGCCGCCGAACATGCCGCGCGCATGACGGCCATGGATGCGGCCACCCGGAACGCGACCGAGATGATCGACAAGTACACGCTCAATATGAACCGCGTGCGCCAGGCGAGCATCACGCGCGAAATCATCGAAATTGTCAGCGGCGCTGCCGCTCTGGAGTAACGACGCACTATGGCAACCACTGCCGTTCAAGTAGAAGGAAAAGTCATTCAGGTGGCGGGCCCCGCCGTCGACATTCAGTTCCCCGAAGGCCAGATCCCCATGATCTACACAGCCATTCGGATTACCAGCGAAGGCTTCGACACGCCTGCGCCGATGGACATCATCACCGAGGTCGCCCAGCACATCGGAGAAGGGCGCGTGCGCACCATCGCGCTGCAGCCCACCGATGGCCTGGTCCGCGGCATGACAGCCACCAGCCTCGGCGGCCCGGTTTCCGTCCCCGTCGGCAAGGAAACCCTCGGCCGCGTGATGAACGTCATCGGCGAACCCGTGGACGAGATGGGTCCGATCAACGCTGCACAGCGCTGGCCCATTCATCGCTCTGCGCCATCCTTCGAGGAGCAGTCCACCGAGTTGCAGATGTTCGAGACCGGCATCAAGGTCATCGACCTGCTCGAGCCCTACCTCCGCGGCGGCAAGATCGGATTGTTCGGTGGCGCCGGCGTCGGCAAGACCGTCATCATCCAGGAACTCATCAACAACCTCGCCATGGAGCACGGCGGTGTGTCCGTGTTCGCGGGCGTCGGCGAGCGCACCCGGGAGGGCAACGACCTATGGCTCGAGTTCCAGGAATCCGGCGTTATCGATCCGCACGACTTCCATAAATCTAAAGCGGCCCTCATCTACGGCCAGATGACCGAGCCTCCCGGGGCTCGCCTGCGCGTTGGCCTCACGGGCCTCACCGTCGCCGAGTACTTCCGCGATCAGGAAAAGCAGGACGTTCTGCTGTTCATCGACAACATCTTCCGGTTCACGCAGGCCGGTTCGGAAGTATCGGCGCTGCTCGGCCGCATGCCATCCGCCGTCGGTTACCAGCCGAACCTCGCCACGGAGATGGGCGAACTGCAGGAGCGCATCACCTCCACCAAGGACGGCTCCATCACGTCGGTGCAAGCCATCTACGTGCCTGCTGACGATTACACCGATCCCGCTCCGGCGACGGCCTTTGCGCACCTCGATGCCACTACGAACCTCTCGCGGGACATCGCTGCCATCGGCATCTACCCGGCCGTCGATCCGCTGGCTTCCACCTCGCGCATTCTCGATCCCCGCATCATCGGGCAGGATCACTACAGCGTCGCCCAGCAAGTGAAACAGGTGCTGCAGCGCTACAAGGATTTGCAGGACATCATCGCCATCCTCGGTATCGACGAGTTGCCCGAAGAGGACAAACTCGTTGTCGCCCGCGCCCGCAAGATCCAGCGGTTCCTGTCGCAGCCGTTCCACGTGGCCGAACAGTTCACTGGTATCAAGGGCAAGTACGTCAAGCTGGCCGACACCATCCGCAGTTTCAAGGAAGTGGTGGAAGGTAAGCACGACGATATCCCCGAGCAGGCATTCTACATGCAGGGGACGATCGACGACGTTCTCTCTCGCGCCGAGCAGTTGAAGAAGGCGTAAGGTCGCTGCGAAATGGCCGATACGTTCGAGATCGAAATCGCGACGCCGGAGCGGCTGATCGTTCGCGACACGGCGGTGCGTGCCCAGATACCGGGTGAAGCCGGATACCTCGGTATCCTGCCCGACCACGCCGCGCTGGTAGGCCGGCTCGGGATCGGTACCCTGACGTACGCGACCTCTACCGGCACGCGCTACATCGTAGCAGTCCACCGTGGCTACGTTGAAGTACTCGACAACCATGTCCGCGTACTCGCCGACATTGCCGAACCCGGTGTCGAGATCGACCGTGGCCGTGCCCAGCGGGCACTAGAGCGCGCTTCCGGGCAATTGACCAACCCGTCCGACGGCGCTGACCCGGCGTATGCACTCTCCGCCGTCCTTCGTGCGGAGGCGCGCCTAGAAGCCGCCCGCAAAGTCCAGACCAACGAAGAGTAGCGCGCCCCATTTCTGAGCCCGAAGCGTAGGCCCCGGGTTCCGGGGCCTCCCTGGCTGGCATCTGAACAGCAACGCTGCCGATGCCGGATCGTCGCAGGGAATCACCGCTACTTTTGCGGACTGACCATAGGTTCCATCAGTTTCTGCGTCGGTCCTGCACCCAACGGGAGGCGTGTTCGGTCCAGTCGCCCTCGTCCGGAATGCGGAGTGTAGTTGAGGTCTTTGTCTTGCCGAGCGTGTGCGAGCGTCAGCCACTGGCCGGGGATACATCGCTCGGAACGGTGTTCCCGTCTACGATCCTGGCCTCGGACCGATTAAAGGATCAACAAATCAGGGAGACGTCGCAGACGCCACACAGTTCGTTACACCGCGTTGTGGACGCGGCCCGAATACCAGTCAATTCAGACAAAACTCTGGGTGATGCGCTCGTGGGCGTCCGTGATATGAAAGCCGTATTTATCGATATCGTCCAGGCATTCCCCGGTTTTGATTCCCGGAGTCGGTTGCCCGTCCCTCTCCAAGTCTAGGGTCTTGAATGCGGTCCACGGGGCTAACGTGGAAGGCAAGTTGTCGCCGCTTGCGCGGGCCGTGCAGCCAAAGACGCGTCCCGGGCCGCGAAAAATATACACCAACATTCTGTCTAGCGTAGCAGGTGTGTCGTGGGCCGCAGCGTTTCGAGGTCCGCCACAATCGAGCGGTAGTAACGGCGGCAGCTGATCGTGGTGCAGCCGAGGCCGGTGCAGTTTAAGATGGATGGCATTCAACCAAGTTCTACCGACACCTCAGAAACTGCGAGTCAGCGAGCTTTCTTCAACTCCACCCGGATCGCTTTCAAGGGTTTGCTGCTCTCCAGGTTCTCCATTTGATGCGGCGGGCCAACGGTCAGAAAGATGACCTCCCCGTCATGTTTGTAACCACGATCCACTGCAGGCACACCCGGCGAGTATTCTTTCATATGGGCAGCGGATGCGTAGTACAGCACACTCGGATACCGGTGGGCATGGAGCGGTTCACGAACGCCAGGCGGAACGGTCACCTCTAAGACTCTCACCTCGTCATTCTCGAACAGGAGCTTGTGATTTTGCGGTGCCGCGGCGAGAGCGTCGTTCTCCTTTGTCCACCACTTACCCATGTCATTTGTGGTCTGTCCCAGCAGGAAGGCTGCGCCAAGCGCGCCGAGGGACACTGCAATCTTCAGCACCCGTCTCATAGCCTCTCTCTCACCGTTAGCGTTCCAATCATTCTAGCCTTTCCAGAGCCAGCCGGAACCATACTGCGCTTTGCGGAAGCGCTTGCGCGCCGCTTTCCACGAGAGAAGATACGCACGGGGAGACGTGACACTACGCCGAGGCCGGGCACAGGTAGCATGCCTGGTTAGATGCGTGGTCGTAATCCACGCTCATTCCGGATCTTCGCCTTAGGCCAGTCGCCCCAAAGCATCGTTGAGGGTCAGCAGTTCCTCCGTTTGCCGGTATGGAGTCTGTCACGCTTGTCGTCGATCTCAACCACACCACCGAGCCCGGTGCCGCCCCATGGCGGCGTATCGCGGCCGCGACTCTGATGATTCCCGCATTTCTACTGTTATCGATGATGACTTCGATCGCGGCATGAGGCTAACCAGGCGCGACGCTGGCATTCATCTGGGTAACAACTTGAACTATCGGAAGACCGATGATCGGTCACGGTCCGATGAATACGGTCGATCGGACCGTGTGGCGGATACGGGCGTTTCAGACGATGGGATCGAAGCGAGTTCGCTCGCGGCGGTCACCGGCCTCTCAAGTACAGACGAACTGCGAATCGTCGTCGTACCAGGCAAGCTGCGCGAAGTGTCCGCGATCCATCCAGTTCGGCCTTCTATGCCAAGGATCGTGGATCCAGTAGCGATCGTTCGCTTCATCGACACCGGCCAGCACCACGAAGTGTCCCATTCCTTTGATGAGATGCCGCAGGATCTCGCCGTACGTTCCGCCTACGATGATCGGTCCGTTGACGAATAGGGCTTTATAGACGCTGGCGTGTTGGGTGAGGTTGATCTCGGCTGTGGTCAGGCGCCGCAATCCGTTTTCGTTCAGAACGCCGGCAAGGTGCTTGCTGTTCAGATAGTCGGCGTGAAGCGTGTGTCCCAGCGGCCCGGCATGCAAGTGCGCGGTATGCGCTCCGGCCGCCTTTGTCTTCACACCAGTTTTCCAACTGCGTAGCATTTGCGTGCATGCATACCAGCAGTCGTTCGCTTTCGTTTGATGCTTGTGCGGGACCTGTGCAATGCAGTACAGCGCCATGGGATCCGCTCCGCTCCTTTCAGGCTGGGAGATGTGAAACCAATTGGTACAGTCTACCCGTTCGCAGCGAAATTCGACAAGCGAACAGCCGACGAAAGAAGTACTACTCGTACCGTAACGCGACGACCGCGCTGACACGGGTTGCTCTGTGAGCAGGAATCCAACAGGCGATGAGCGCTACCGCGGCCAATACCGCGGGGACCACGACGAAGGTCACCGGATCGTACGGCTTCACGCCGAACAGCAGTGCGGTCAGCAACCGCGACAGTGCGAAAGCGCCTGCGAGTCCGATCAGCAGTCCCAACCCGGCCAGAAGCATTCCCTGCTTCACGACCATCCGCAGTACGTCCGAGCCTTGCGCCCCGAGCGCCATGCGGATCCCGATTTCCTGCGATCGCTGCTGTACCGAATAGGACAGCATGCCGTAGACTCCAATCGCTGCGAGCAGCAGCGCAATGCCGGCGAAGACGCTCAACAGCGTCATGTTGAAGTCCTGGCGCGCAGTCGCTTCCGAAACGACCTGATCCACCGAACGTACGTGCGCTATTGCCAGGCTTCCGTCCGCTTCGAGTACTTTTTTCCGCACGGCCGCGCTCAGCGTCAGCGGCTCGACGTTCGTTTTCACCACCCACGTCAACGGCACGATTGCGTTATTGAGAGCCGTGAAGCTGTCCTTCAGTTGAGCGAGTGGAATATACATCACCGGAGGCACCGGCGAGCCCAGCCCCCCTTCCTTCACATCTCCGACGATGCCGACGATTTCACGGGGACCCTCGGCGAAATCCGGGCCCATGCCTTTCCCTATTTCGATCCGCTCACCCAACGCATTTCCCTTGGGGAAGAATCTCTTTACGAACGCATCGTTGATGACCACCACCGGGGGAGAACTCTTGGTATCGCGGTCGGTGAATACGCGACCACGGAGAGTCGGAATTTCGAGAGCCTTGAAGTACTCATCGGAGACATACATCCAACCTGCGCCTCCCGTGGATTGTTCGCCGGGACCGAGCGGCCGTCCGACGACGTCGAAGCCGAGTCCGAAGCCTCCTTCGAGCGGAAGAAACGGCACGTTCGCCGCCGCTACGACGCCGGGAACGGTTTCAATGCGGCGGATCGCGTCGCGGGTGAGCAGTTCGACCCGGCCGGTGGTCGCGTACTTCTCGCCGGCGAGGGATGTCTCGAAACTCAAAAGGTGACTCGGATTGAATCCCGCATCCACCTGGCGGAGCGATGCGAAGGTCCGGATCAGGAGCGCCGCGCCGATCAGCAGCACCAACGCGAGCGCGATTTCGGTAACAACCAGAGCGCTGCGTGCGAAGTGGCGGCGTCCGGTTCCCGATCGCGAACTGCTCTCCTTCAGCGTTGCATTCAGATCCGTTCGCGAAACCTGAAGCGCCGGAATGAGGCCAAAGAGCAGCCCGGTGACGATCGCGACCCCAAGAGAGAAAAGCAGCACGCGCCAGTCCAAGGCAGTGGATCCGGTGAATTCGGCCGAACGCGGCAGGTTACCGGGACTCAGCGCGATCAATGCACGCACACCCCAGGGACCGACCAGCGCCCCCACGGTACCTCCGGCGAGCGCCAGCAGCAGACTTTCCGTGAGTAACTGCCGGACGATGCGCCAGCGCCCGGCGCCCAGCGCAGTCCGGATCGCGATTTCACGCGAACGGTGCGTGGCACGCGCAAGCAGCAGGTTCGCGACATTCGCACAGGCGATGAGGAGCACAAGTGCCACCGCGCCCAACAGGATCATGAGCGGTTGGCGGACATTGCCGACAAGCGAGTCCTGAAACGGATCGGCGGTGGCCGATTCTTCTTTGCCGATCGCCTCCGGATGGGCCTGACGGAAACGTTCAGCCGCGACTTTCATCTGCGCGCGCGCTTCTTCGAGCGATACACCAGGAAGCAAGCGAGCCGCCGCCGAAAGGTAGTGGCCCTGATTCGTCGAGTTCGGGTCCGCCTGGAGTGGGAGGTAAACGTCAGCCGGAGGGTAGGAACGAAACGCGCTGCGGAGGATGCCGATTACCGTGTAGGGTTCGCTGTTGAGAACGATGACGCGTCCGATCACTCCCGGGTCGCCCCCGAAACGCCGGACCCAGATGCCATGGCTAAGGACCGCGAGTCTCGGGCCCCCCGGCCGATCTTCGTCTCTCGAAAACACCCGTCCGATTGCGGGAGTCGCGTCGAACACGGGGAAGAAGTCGGCAGAGACGTGGATGCCTTTCACCTGTTCCGGCACATTTCCGCCGCTCAGGTTCAATCCCGGCCCGGAGAAATTGTACGCACACATGTATTGGAAGGCTTTGGTATGTTGTACCCACGCCATGAACTTCGGCACTGAAACCGTCAGCCCGGTTTGCCCGCGGGACTCCAATCCGAGGCGGACCAACCGATCGGGATGGCTATAGGGGAGCGGCTGTAAAAGGATCTTATCCACCACCGAAAAAATGGCGGTGTTCGCTCCGATACCGAGTGCCAGCGCCGCTACCGCCACGGTGGTGAAGCCCGGGCTCTGAGCCAGCATGCGCACGGCGTGCCGGACATCCTTCCATACACTCTCCACTCGGGAGTTCCTCCTGGATCCAGTGTTACTGACTGGAGGCTTGGACGTGAAATCCCAGGGAAGGTTCCGGAGGCGGCCTTACATTCGGTGGGCCAACAATTGCACCCGCCTTTGTTGTGATGCGCAGTAACTCGATTCTACTGGTAACCGTTACCGCACTAGGAATGTTCCCCTCGGCTTCGCAGGCGCACAAGTCGCAGCGCCGGCACCCAACGAAAGGCGAGGCAAACCGGATGAAAGCGGCGATCCAGGTGTACGATCCTGCGGTTGTGAACGATGCGGCTTTCTCCGGTCCGATCGGGCCGGACACCTCGGGATCCTCAACGGTGCGAATCCAAATTCTACTGGATCGCACCCATTTTTCACCCGGAGAAATTGACGGCCACTTCGGAAAGAATACTGAGAACGCGGTGGCCCACTATCAGACAGCGCGCCAACTGCCGGTGACGCGCGTAGTCGACGAAGCCACCTGGGCGTCGCTTAACGCAGACACGGCACCGCCGCTCGTCGAGTATGAAGTTACTCCGGAGGAGGCCGCGAGTCCGTTTCAGGCAATTCCGAAAGCGATGGAGGAGCAGGCGCAGTTGGACTACCTCGGGTATCAATCGCTGGCCGAGGAATTGGGCGAGAAGTTCCACATCGATCCGGCATTGCTCGCGAAATTGAATCCCGGCACGGAATTGCAGGCCGGCGCGCGCATCGCGGTGCCCAACGTTCAGCGAGAGTACGGAGTTGTCCAAGCGTGGCAGGTCCGCGTCAGTAAGGATCAGCAGACGGTGACGGCGCTCGCGGAAGACGGAACGATACTGGCGCAGTATCCGGCCACCATCGGAAGCGATCACGATCCGCTCCCCATTGGTAATTGGAAGGTAACCGTAGTCCAGCACGATCCGGTGTTTAACTACAATCCGGATCTGTTTTGGGATTCGGATGCTAAGGACGCGAAGGCGCGTGTAGCACCGGGACCGAACAACCCTGTCGGGTTGGTATGGATCGGGCTTTCCAAAGAGCATTACGGTATCCACGGAACGCCGGATCCGGGCACGATCGGCCACACGGAATCGCACGGCTGCATCCGGCTGACGAATTGGGACGCGAAGGAATTGTCCTTCATGGTTAAGCCCGGAACGCCGGTGATCCTAGAGGAGTATTGAGGATGATTCAACGGCTCTTCTGGTTCTGCGCCGGGCTGTTGGTAGGCGCCGCCGGTTTGTACGGATACCTTTGGCAATCGGGCAAAGTGGTTCCGTCGTTCGCACGGGTGGCCAGCGTATCGGCCGCCGGTGCCCCGCTGCCCGCCACCCTGGAAAATATGCAGCGCGAGGAGCCGGCAGGCGAAATGGTGTCACCCATCGAAGGCCTGAAAGCCTCCGAACTGCACGACACATTCAATGCGGCGCGCCCCGGCGAGCGGTCGCACGAAGCCCTGGACATTATGGAGCCGAGAGGAACCCCCGTTCGCGCGGTGGTTGACGGCGTGATCGAAAAGTTGTTTCTGAGTGTTCCAGGCGGGAATACGATTTATCAATTCGATCAGGATAAGGAATTCTGTTATTACTATGCCCACCTGGACAGTTACGCCAAAGGCATCTACGAAGGGCAGGAGGTGGTGCGCGGGACGGTCATCGGGTACGTCGGCAGCACGGGAAACGCCGATCCCAACGCCCCACATCTTCATCTTGGGATCAGTTGGATAGGTGCGGAGAAACACTGGTGGGGCGGCACGCCGATCGATCCCTATCCCATTCTTCTGCGGGTCCTCGAGCGAAGCAGCGGAAACGGTGCGCCGCTGGACCGGTCTAACCAATAAGGAGCTACGTAATGCCGCGCGATCCGGTTTGCCAGCGAGATGTTGACCCCTCTTCCGCAAAAGCGACGAGCGAGTATGCCGGCGACCGTTATTATTTCTGTTCACAGGAATGTAAGGAACGGTTTGACGCGGATCCTGAGAAGTACGTGTCCCGCGCCGAAACGAGCCAGACATAGTACAGCCTTCAGCAATTAACCTCCGTCGGCGTCCCGTCTCAATACGCAAATACGTTTTCGTTCCTCGACCGCCGCATTGTCCCCATGCCGGGGTTGGCATATGCTGTTTCGGGGAGCAGATCATTGGAACTCAGACTACTGGGGAAGAGCGGACTGGAAGTATCGGTCATCAGCTTCGGCACGATGACGTTAGGCGGAGAGGGACGTTTTGCGGCGATGGGAAACGTCCAGGCTGAAGAAGCGCGCCGGCTGATCGATATCTGTATCGAAGCCGGGGTGAACCTGATCGACACCGCCGATGTTTACTCTTTTGGTAAATCGGAGGAAGTACTCGGCGAAGCGCTCGGGGCGCGGCGCAAGGACATCCTCATCGCGACCAAGGCGTTCGTCAAGATCGAGCCGGGCACCAACAAAGCAGGCCTTTCACGGCGGCATCTCATCGAAGCCTGTGAGAATAGCCTGCGGCGGCTGCGGACGGACTACATCGATTTATATCAGGCGCACAATTTCGATTCGCTGACTCCGCTCGAGGAAACGATGCGGGCTTTTGACGACCTGGTGCGCGCCGGCAAGATACGCTACTTCGGATCGTCGAACTATTCGGGCTGGCATTTGATGAAGGCCCTTGCGATTAGCGACCGTCACGGCTGGACGCGTTACATCTCGCAGCAGATCAACTACTCTCTGGCTGCCCGCGACGTGGAGAACGAACTGGTGCCTCTCGGCCTGGACCAGGGGGTTGGAATTATGGCGTGGAGCCCGCTCCAGTTCGGGTTGTTGTCGGGCAAGTTCCGGCGCGGACAGGGCAAGCCGGCCGAATCGCGGCTCAACACGCTGGAGGTTCCGGGGAACATCGACGAGGAGCGCGCGTACAACATAGTCGACGTGCTGGATGAGATTGCGAACGCACGCGGCGTCTCGGTGGCGCAGGTGGCGTTGAATTGGGTGATGCGAAAACCGGGCGTTGATACCGTGATCATCGGGGCGCGGAATGAGAAACAGTTGCGAGACAATCTCGCGAGCGCGAACTGGAGTTTGACCGACGAAGAGGTTGGCCGGCTGGACACGGTGAGCGCGGCGCCGATGCCGTATCCACGGTGGCACCAGCAGAAGTTTGCGGGCGATCGCAATCCTCCGCTGAAGAGCGTGCGTTAGTCACGCCGGGCATGCGCGAACGCGGTGAGGGTTAAGATATCGGCTATGCGATTCTTCGTGGTGTTCGCGCTTGCCGCGCTTTCAGTGTTCGCACAGGCGAAGCGGGTATTCGTCATTACCGATGCAGAAGGCGTGGCCGGGGTGTGCCGGCAGGACCAAACCGATCCGAAAGACAGCGAGATGCGGCAATTGCTGACCGGCGAGATCAATGCCGCGGTCCAGGGTTTTATCGACGGCGGTGCTACGGAGGTGGTGGTTTGGGACGGGCACGACGGCAGCCAAACACTCTCGGTGTTGACGATCGAGCCGCGGGCACGGTTGGTTTCGGGCAGTCTCGGACCGACGATGCTGATGGAACGGGGTTGGACGGCAGTTGCATTCATCGGGCAGCACGCGCGCGCTAACTCGCCGCGCGGAGTAATGGCGCACAGCTACAGTTCGCTCGGTATTCAGCGAATTCAGATGAACGGCAAGCCGGTGGGCGAGATCGAAACGCGGACCGCGCTGGCAGGCGCCTATAACATTCCAGTGATTTTCTTGAGCGGGGATCAGATGGCGGCCGAACAGTTGAAGGCGATTGTTCCCGACGCAGAAACGGCGGTGGTGAAAGAGGGGCTGGCGAATTATGCCTGCATTTCACTATCGGCGGAAAGCGCCCGTAAATTGATCCGCGAACACGCGGCAGCGGCGATGCGAAAGGCGGGTTCGATCCGGCCCTACCGAGTGGAAGGACCGGTTACCATCGAGATCGAGTCGACCAGCCGCTCGGCGCCCGCGCCGGACTCTATACGCCCCGGAGTAGAGGCGGTGGATGCGCGAACGTTGAGATATCGGGGAAAGAATTTTTTGGAAGCGTGGACGATGTCGCGGCTCTAAGGAAAGAGGGACCGCACCAGGGCGGTCCCTTCTTCCACCCACTCTAAGGGTAGTTACTGTTGTTGCGGTTGTAGTTGGGTATTCTGCTGTGTGTTGCCGCCGCGGAAGCCCTGGCGCATCCGCTGTCCCCTCTGCTCGACGGCCGCGTTTGCCTGATCGCGTTGTTCCGGCGTAAGCACCATGTTGTAGAACTTTGAGAACGCCTTTGTTCGAATCGCGGTAAGCTGCCCGTTCAACGTGCCAACGTTCGCTGAGAGTTGATCGATCTGCGATTCGGGCGCATTGGATTTCACGGCATTCCGCAAAGCTTTGCGGGCATCGGCCAACTGCGTGGCGACGGGCTTGGCGCTATCACGGGAAGCCTGGAAGATCTCCTTGGCCTGGGTCTTCTGGGCATCCGTGAGATTCAGTTTGCGCGCGAAGCGGTGCAGCATCATGCCCGGACCTCCCCGGCCATGCCGGCCCATCCAATGGTGCCCGGGTTGTGATGGCGCGGGGGTTGTGGGTTGGGTGGTCTGAGCTCCGAGCAAGCTAACTGCTAACAGTCCCACTCCGAAAATCTGTGTCAATTTGTTTTTCATTTTGAGGATTTGCTCCCTTCGCCTTTCAAGACGAAGGTCCTCGAAATCGGCGTACGGCGCTTACGTTCTTTTACTCCAGCGCGATTCAGGTGCCCGGGAATCTTGTCGTCCGGCCAGTGATGGAGGACGGTGCCGGCATTGACGATGTCCCGCCAACGATCGTTGAAGCGGGTGGCGACAGCAGGGCAGCCACCCAATATCCCGCCTAATCCGAGTTGGATATGCGGCTCAGACACGACTTCTTCAAAGGTCAAGCGGCTTTCGATCTCAGTCCAACTGTCGGTGAGGCCGCCCGGGTCGAGCAGCACAATCCTGTCTCCGGTGACGCCGAAGTTTTTCAGGTGGGCATCGACGGAGAAGAGGCCGCGCTGCCAGCCCGCCTGGCGGAGTTCGAGAAACCGGTTGAGCCATAGCTCGATGTCGTCACAACGGCCGGCGCGAGCTAACTCGGCGAGGCGCTGGTGGAGAGTAGCCTCGACGCGTTCGACCGCTTCGCAGACGGTGAGCCAACCTGGCCACCCGCCGACCCTTACGCGCGTGGGAGGGAACGTCACTCGTTCGGGGACAAGGCCGGTTCCAGCGAGATGTGTTTTCGCGAGGCGCTCGCCGCGGCGGTCGCGCGAACGGTACAAGAACAGCACTTCGCCGATGTGAGTGGTGAGCCAAAGACTGCGCGGGAGGATCAGAACGACCGCCTGCACAAAGATGCGGAGCAGGCGTAGGCGCTTGGACGGCCGCTCCAGCAGGCGATGTCCAACTCGAACGGGAAGATGATGAGCGAGGCTGCGGAAGAGTTTCCAGATGACGATGAGTGCGATGACTTCGGATGGGGAGCGCTGGCGTTTGACGACCCAGTGTTCCGAGGCGTAGACGACTTTGCCGATCCCTTCGCCGAGCCGTTCCAGGCGGTCGCGCGTCAGTTCGGCGGGAGCGTGCGACAGGACTCGCGGTTTCGGGGAACCGTGGTTGTTTGGCTGAGCCTCTTTCATCTCCCAGCCTCCACCGTCATTATGCTTTCGAACTGCAGGTGGAGCAAGCCATATTATATTGCGGCCAAGTGGGCGGACTCGGAGAAAGTCCGCGGCGCCCCGGCTTCGCTTCGCTTAGCTTCGTTTGTAAGAAATCTATACGTGCGGACGACTGTTCACAATGAGAGAACCGGTGAGCGACGCCAACGAGATGTTCGAGCAGGCGATTGCCGTTTGCGGACCCGCTATCCGCCGTTTGGCAGCGGGTTACGAAGCGGACCCGGACCGCCGCCGCGACCTAGTTCAGGAAATCCATCTGGAACTCTGGCGCAGCCTGCGCCTGTTCGATGGACGTTGCAGCTTGAAGACGTGGACCTACCGGGTGGCACACAATGTCGGGGCGTCACACGTGTGGAACCGGCGGAGAGCGACGGCGCAATTGGTAGATCTGGAGGCGCTCAGCGCGGAACCAGTCGCTGTTTACGGACAGGCGGAAGCGGACCAGAAGCAGAAGGTCGCGACGCTGCTGGAACAGATTCACCGGCTGAAACCGTTCGACCGCCAGATCATGCTGCTGTATCTCGAGGGCGAATCGGCCGAGTCCATCGCCGAAACGACGGGCACCGCGCCCGGTAATGTGGCGGGGAGGATTCACCGCATAAAGAAGCTGCTGGCAAGCCGGCTCAGCCACGGAGGTGCGCGTGCCCGAGGATGATTTCAACCAGCAGGTTCAGGAGTTGTGGAGAGCACAGGAAGGAGAATGCGTGGATATCACGAGTGACGAAATCGGGCGGCGCGCGAGAACCGTCGAACTCGAAGGGATGGCGTTCTATTGGGCGGCGTGGATTCTGATCCCCATATTCGCGGTCCTGTTGATTCGAAACCGTTGGCTGCTGAAGGACCCGCTGCTGATCGCGGGAACGACGCTGGCATCGGCTACGCTGCTGCTGATCGCGGGCACGATTGTGCGCAGCCGGCCATTACGAGTGTCGCCGGCCGAGCCCTGCCTCGAGTTTCTGCGGCGGGCGCTCGAAGCGAAGCAGCGGGGCATGCGGTGGATCGGCCGGTTCATACTTCTGGGCTTTGCCGCTATCGCCTGTTGCGCATGGAGCCGGGCACACAGCGCGCCGCTTCCGTTTGTCGGGGTGACAGCGGCTCTGGCGTTCTGCTGGTGGGCCTTCTATAGAGAGCGGCGGCGGTTGTTGCGGCAGTTGCATGATCTGATGCCGAAGTAGCCGGTGAAGACAGCGGACTGGAGCAGCGGCCGCGCATCCGGAATAGTCGTCGGGCTTGCGCGCTCGCGTGCAGGGCCTGTACACGATCCCTGGCAAAAGGTCCTGTTACTGGGTCTTTGGGCGCTCGGCGCCGGCGACACAGTTCACCCGACCGCATCCGGCGAATATCGAAGTGGAACGGCACAGGATCGGCGAACGCGATTCGTGTGCCGTCTTCACGCTTTTCCGATCGGTGCTGCTGAAAGCTTGCCCACCGCTTCCGCGTCGGAAACGAAGGCGGCCGCTGTGGAGGATCTCACAAGTCAGAAATAGAGCTTCAGAGCTAACTGGCCGATGCGCGGATCGCGTGAGCCGCGGATGGAGCCGAAGCCGCCGGCGGCGACCGAGTTCGTCGGGTCGTTCAGATTCACGCGGTTCAACAGGTTGAAGAACTCGGCGCGAAACTGGAATCGCCACCGCTCGCCGATGGGGAAGTTCTTGAACAGGCCCATATCCACGTTCGCGAGTCCCGGGCCGCGAAAGACGCCTTTGCCGAGCGTGCCGAACGTTCCCACTGCAGGCAGGCCGAACGAAGCGGGGTTCAGGAAGTCCACGCAAGGCGCGGAGTTCTTGCAGGCGCCGGCACCGTAGGGTTCGCCGCTGATAATGGCGCGGTCGCGGCCGAGATTGGTCTGCGAGCGATCCTGTCCGGCGAGGATCGTGAGGGGGCCACCGCTCTGAGCCTGGAAGACGCCCGAAAGCTGCCAACTTCCGGCGACGGCGCGGAGAGCCGGATTCAAGTGAGTCATCGCAGGAGATTGCCAGACCCAGGACGCGACAAAACGGTGAGTGTGATCGAAATCCGAAGGGCCTCGATCCAACATGTTCGATTGATCGAAGTACCAGGGAAGCGTGTACGATCCACCGTCCGCAGGACCTGTGGCGTTGTAGTTCTGCGCCACGTTGTCAAGGCTCTTGGCCCACGTGTAATTCATGGAGAAGCTCAGGTTGCGGGAGAAGCGCTTCTCCATGCTGAGTTGCAGCGAGTTATAGGAGGAGTTGCCCGACTGATCCGCTTCGGTGATGTATTGATAGTTCTTGAAAATGCGGCGAGCGTCGGTGCCCAGCGTGCTGCCCGGCATGTAGACGGCCGGATTCAACTCGAGCGGGATCATGAGGTGCGAGGTGTGCGAGCCGACATAGGCAACGCGGGCCACGATATCCGAGGCGACCTGGCGTTCGATGGCGAGGTTCCAGTTGTAGACGACTGGTACCTTGTACACGCCGGTCGGATCGCCTGTGACCACCAGAACGGGAAGCGGGAAAAATGAATCCTTGGGCGGCGGGAATGGCGAGGGGAACGGATTGACTTGGCCCAGCAAAGGATTCGAGAAGGGGCCGACCGGATCGGTGATGGTGAGTTGCGGACTGAAGGGCGTTACATCGACGAAGCGATTGTTGAAGACGCCGTTCAGGCGGGTGTCGTAGAACGATCCGGCGCCGGCGCGCAGGCTGGTTTTTCCGTTGCCGGTGAGGTCGTAGGCTAAGCCGACCCGCGGCATGAAGTTGGTGTAGACGGGGTTCGTGCCGTTCTCGGGAACGCCGGGGTCGCCGGGGAAGAAGAGGCCGGGGGGTGCGTTGGTGAATTGCGTGGACGTGGTGCCGGCCCAATAAGCGTCGGGGCGGAATTGCTCGACGCGGCCCCGAACTTCGCGCCAGGGGAAGTACGGTTCATAGCGGAGCCCGAGGTTGAGAGTCAGGCGCGGATGGACACGCCAGTTGTCCTGAATGTACCAGCCGAGGAAGTGATCGCGATTGTTCTTGAACTCTCCGGCACCTTGGCGGAAGTTGCGCAGTTTGCCGAGGAGGAAACTGGCGACCGCGTAGTTGGTGTAGTCAGCGGTGAAGCTGAAAGTGCCGGCGCGAAGGAAGTCGTTATCGATGTCCACACGGCTTAACTCACCGTGGAAGCCGAACGAGAAACTGTGATCGCCTTTTACCCAGCGGAGGTCGTCGGCGAGGGTGAAGTTATTGCGGACGAAGGTGGCCTTGAGGTTGTCGCCGAAGCTGAAAAAACCGGTGACGCCGATGCTCTGAATTCCCTTAGTTGGCGGCTGATACAGGTTTGTAACGCCAAGATCGGTCATATTCGGAGCGTCGGCGGCGGCGCCGCGGCCGGCGGCTTCGCGCGCATAATTGATGCGCAGATCGTTTAGCAGATTCGGCCGAAAGATGTGGGTTTCCTGAATCAGCGCGTTCTGCGACAGGATTGCCGCGAAATCCTGATAGGTGAGGAGATTGGCGGGGTCGAGGACGGCCGGTGTAGAGAAGCTCGCAGCGAAATACCGCCCCGTGAGGCGATCGCTCGAGGAGAGCGAATGATCCACACGTGCCAGGACGTCATAGAAGTTCTGAGCGGTGGGCTTGGAATAGAAGACCGTACCGTCGCCACTGGCCTGGGGTAACATCTTGACGAGGTTGAGTGACACCGGATCGTACCGGGACACAGGAATCATGTTTCCGCTGAACGGCTGATTCGTGGTCGGGTCGATGATGTTGACCACCTTCTTCAAAGGATTCCCCGGGCTATTCGGATCGAGCAACGCAGAATAGTCGCCGGCGAGGTTCGCAGAAGTCGGGACGACGGCAGTAGATGAACTGCTGGTATTCCGCAGGCGTGTGCCCTGGTATCCGAAGAAGAAGAAGGTCCGATTCTTGCCGTCGTAGAGTTTCGGGATCACGATGGGACCGCCGATGACGCCTCCATATTGATTGCGTTTTAACTGGTCGCGGCTTTTCGCGAAGAAGGGACGCGCGTTGAATTCGGCGTTGCGGACGAATTCGAACACGTCGCCGTGAAGGTTGTTGGTCCCCGACCTGGTGATAATATTGACCACGCCTCCGGCATTCTGGCCGTACTCCGCGCTGTAATTGGAAGTCTGGACGCTGAACTCCTGGAGCGCATCAGGAAATGGAAACGGCGCGTTGACATTGGTGTACTCGTCGACATTGTTGCCGCCATCGAGCTGGTAGTTAATGGAGTTTTGCCGGGAGCCGTTTGTGGAGTAAGTCACTGCGCCGGGGAACGTTTTGGTTTGACCCTGGTCGGCGCCGCCGTTGGGAGAATCGACCGCGCCCGGCACTAGTAGCGTAAGTTGAGCGGCGTTGCGACCATTTAACGGAAGTTCGATGATCTGGTGCTGATCGACAACCTGCTTCATTGTCGCGGTAGATGTGTCGACCTGTGCCGCGCTGCCGGTTACCTTCACGGTCTCAGTGACCGCACCGACCTCCAGCTTTACGTTAACCGTGGCTTTCTGATCGGCGCCAAGAGTTACGCCCTCCTGGTAATAGGAGCGAAATCCTGTAGCCTCGACCATGAGATTGTAAGTGGACGGGCGGAGTGAAGGAATGACGTAGTATCCTTCGTTGTTGGTCATTACCGAGCGGGTGAAACCGGTCCCCGCTTCCGTTGCGGTGATCTTAGCCAAGGGTATGGCACTTCCGGACGGATCGGTGACAATACCGACGAACTGGCCAAGCCCTTGTGCGTGCGCAACCGTGACTACGGCAAAGAACGCGAATACGGCAAGGTATCCAAGTCGCTTCATGGTCCTAACTACCTCCTGAACGGATGACAATAGTAAGCCGGTGATAGGGATCGATTAGTGCGCACAAGTTATCCGTTGACGCGAGCGTAGAGGGCAGATCGAAACGGACACCTAGCTGATTAGTATGAAGGCCCCTTTTAGCCCGTTTGTAATGGGTAACGCTTTCGGGGTCCTAAGTCAACAAATATTTTGAACGTGGAGAGGAGCGGGCGGGTTGGTTCGGGAAGCACCACTCGCTCAAGGTGTGCGAATGATGCCCGCGAGGACTTCTTCAAGAATAAGCAGCTACTAGTCTTTGACGTACCGTCTCAACTTACGGAGGCGCGCTTTCAATTCATCGCTCGCCTCCTGGAGACCGTTGTTGTCGTAGATGACGTGGGGCGTCATAAATACGATGAGTTCAGTGCGATCCTTACTGTAGGACTGGCTGCCGAAAAGGGTGCCGAGGACCGGGATCTTGTGCAGCACCGGCACTCCCGCGCTGGAGTTTCCACTGCTCTCGTTAATGATGCCGCCGATCGCGATGGTGTCGCCGTCCTGCATCGTGATCTGTGTCTGGACCGAGCGCTTCGAGAACGATGGCGATTGAATCGCGTCGGATGCCGCGGGAGCCTGGGGAGCGCTGACTTCCTGATTGATGATCAGCGTGACGATGCCGCTCGGGTTGATGTAGGCCATCACATTGAGCGTCACACCAGTCTGACGGTTCTGGATGGATTGGGTGAAGGTCGAGTTGCCGCCCACCTGCACCTGACCAGCGGCCTGAGCCTGCAGAGTGGGAACTTCGTTGCCGACTGTGATCGAGGCCGGGATACTGTCCGTGGCGATAAGGCTGGGGGCGCTGACCACGCGGGCGTGGGTCGCATTCTCCTTGAGGGAGAGGAAGCCCAACAGTTCGCGGCTCTTGCCCACCAGCATTCCGGCCGAGAGAAGTTCGCTGCCCTCGCTGAGATACCCGGTGAGCTGACGGGTCCCCGACTGGCTTGTGGCGTAGGGCGAGCCGACTTTTTGGAAATACGCAGCGACGCCGCTGGCGAAATTGCCGGTTAGCGAGACCTCATAGATTTTCGCTTCGAGGAGAATCTGGCGCGGAGGAACGTCGAGCTGCTCCAGCAGTTTCGCGATGTTCTGGTACTGCGTGGGGGTGGCTTGGATCAATAGTGAATTGTCCATGGGGTTCGGAACAATTCGTGGCACCGGTTCGGATGATGCGCCGGCGCGGGCGTTTCCGAGATAAGAGCCAGTGAGGTCGCTGGGCGCGCCCTGGTTGGCGGCGGCGCCGGTTTGCGTTGCCGCGGCGTTGGCGCCGGTAGCGCCGAAGGGGCTTGCGATGGGGTATTGGGGCGCGTACCCGCCCGGCGCATAGCCGCCGCCCGGGTAGCCGTACCCGCCCATACCGTAACCGCCACCCATGCCATAGCCGCCCATTCCGTAACCGCCCATGCCGTAGCCACCCATTCCGCCGCCCATGCCGCTCATCATGCCGCCGCAGCCCGCGCCCACACCGAGCCCGGAATTCGCGCCGCCGACGGTCCCACCGCCGTAGCCGGCGTAGCCCCCGGCCATGCCGCCGCCGATTCCGTACCCGCCACCCATGCCATAACCGCCACCCATGCCGTAGCCGCCCATACCGTAGCCGCCCATTCCGTACCCGCCCATTCCGTACCCACCCCCAAAGAAGGAGCCGTAGAGCATCATGAGAGACATGGCCAGGCACTCAGCACGGCCGTACTTCAGGCGATAGATATAGCTTTCGGTGGCGCCGCCCGAACTCTTGACGGGAACATCGAGTTTCTTCAGCCAGCGTTCGACGGTGTCGAAGGCTCCGGGATTCGGCGCGACGGCGACGATGGTGTTGATGCGATCGACCGGCAGGAAGTGCACGGCGGATCCTTTCTCGTTTAGAGAAACGCTCTTCAGGATCTTGCCGAGTTCTTCGGCGATATCGGAAGGCCGGCCATTCTTCACGTCGAACAGGCGGACGCGCTGGTTGGTCATCGCATCGCTGTCGAACATGGCGATCAGTTCCATGGTGCGCCGCATGCTGCGATGGCTATCGAGGATGAAGAGCAGATTGGCGGGCGCGTAGGTAGTGATGCGCGCGCCTTCGCCGATGAATTCCTGCAACACCTTCGCGAGTTCGTCGACGGTGACGTATTTCAGGAAGACGAGATTGAGCATCGGACGATCGTCGGCGGGGATATCGGAGGCGATCGTCTTGTTCTCCGGTGCGAGCGGCATATGGCTCAGGTCGGTGAGAGGGACGATGCGATACACGTCGCCGACCTGGACCATCGCAGCGCCGTTGATGCGAAGGATCAGATCGAGCAGCGAGCGTGCGTCGATGGTCTTCACTTCGCCGTAGGTGTTCAAGTACACGCCGCCTTTGACACGGGGATCGAGGATGTAGTTGATCTTCAGCAGTCGCGCGAGTTGGTCCACTACCTCGGTGAGGGAGGCGTTGCGAAGATTGAACTCGCCCATGACGGGCGCCTGAGGCCGGGCCGGTTGGGTGGAGGCCGGCGCCTGAGGATTGGCCGGTGGCACATCGACGGTGATGGACGACGGCGGAGCTGGTGTAGGTTGGGCGGGCGTTGTCTGAGCGGGGACGGTCTTCGGAGGCGTCGTCTTGGGAGGCGCAGCCTGTTGCGCGGGCGTGGCCGGAGTCCCCGGAAGAGGCGCGGCCGGAGTCCCCATCTGCACGGGCTTATACGGACCTTGAACTTCCTTGGGTTTTTCCGGCTTGGGCGCCTGCGCCTGCTGTGCGACGAGCAGAGACGCCAGGCAGATACTCACACATCCCAGCTTGAGCGGATTCGCCATCGCTCTACTTCTCCGGACGCGGGGCGATGCTGGCGACGCTCTGCTCGAGCCAGGTCTTCTCTTCGCCGGTCAACTCGGATTTTTTCTTCTCCCAGGACTGCTTGCCCATCGGGGTGACGCGCTCGAAGAGGACCGTTTCGCCCTTATCGACGGCGTTCACCTTCGACTCGAGTTGGGTAGCAGCAGCCTGCGCTTTTGCGAACTGGTTGTACTGCTCCTCGTCCATTTTCGAGACTCCGAACGGAGTCTTGCGGTACAGCCACGCCTTCCCGTTCTTGTCGGTGAAGCGGAACAGCATCGGCTCGATCTCGACGGCTCCGGCGGGAATAGATGGAGCAGCCTTTTGAGCGGCCGTAGCGGCCGGCTTCGGTTTGACAGTACGACGAGCGGCGGCCGGCGCCTTCTGCTCCGAGGCGAGCAGACCGATGGCGATGAAGAACAGGATGGATGTGCGCAAAATTCGGATCTCCAGAATCAAAGACGGAGGCGGCGCGGAAAAAGTCGGAGTGCGGAGCCAGCTTTATCGAACGGGATCCCAACGGCACGATTTACCGAAGGGGGTTTGGACTTCGACTTTGCGAAACCCGTCTTGAACGGTGCCGCTGGGGAGACTGTCGTTGGGCTGGCAGGCTCGCGCTCCAGCTCCGAGGTCGACGCCGGGCCCCAGTGGTTTCGTTTCGGGCGGAGCGGTCTCCTTTACGCGGGCGGGCGCCGCCCCTGCCACCTTCGATTCCGCAGGGACGGGAGCTTTCTCGAGTAACTCCTGGAGCGAGCGCTCGACTTCCTCACCATTCCAATCGAGCACGACCTTCTCACCGTCGAACGCAACGAGCGTGAACTGTCCCACCTTCTCGCCCTTGTGATAGGTGCGCTGCGCGGCGCCGGGATGCTCGCTGAGAATAATTCCCGGATCGCCGAACATCATGAGCCCGTGCGCGACGGGCAGCGGGGGCATGGGGGGCTTCTGCTGCACGGGTTCCGGATCGATGATCACGTTCGGGTTTCGATCCTTGGAGAACAGCATGCGATCGGCAACGATCAAGTAGTTCGCGGCAACGGCAGGTTCCGGCTGGGGCATGACCGGGAACGGCGGGAATTTGTTGTTCGGGACAGGGCGCCCGAACGTGCGCTGGTCGCGTAGCCGCGCGGCGGCGTGGACTTCGCGGAAGCGGAGCCCTACCCATACGAGAAGTAAGGCGAGCACCAAGTCGAGAGCGATGAGGCGCCGCTTCACAACTCACCTGCCTTTTTCTCGGGCACGAGTCTTCTGGGCACGATGCCGGAGACGGCCATGCGGACCGTTACGGTTTTCTGTTTGGGATTCCCCGCGTTCATGCGAAGGTCGCTGGTGGCCACAAGTTCGGGCCGCCCGGACAGATCGGCAAGCATGTTGACGAGCTGATCGATGCGGCATTCGAAAACCGCCGCGATGGTGACTTCGCCGTAGGCATCGCCGAAACGCGTGGGGGCGCTGAGTTCAACGCCTCGGATCTCGACCGCGGGCGACTGTGCGGCGGCAATCTTGCGCATGATCTGGAGCACCTGCTCCTGGGCCTGATTGGCGGTATCCGCGATGATGAGTCCTTTTTCGCGGGTAGCCAACTGGGCGGCGGCTTCCTTCAAAACCTCGTCCTTGCCGGGTATACGGCCAACACTCTGGCGCATTTGCGCCAGGCGCAACTCGGCCGCTGGGATGGTCGTGACCTGGGAAGTGGCGTTGACCACCGTCGGGATATTCTTCGGAGAACTGGCGTAGTACAGAATGCCGATGACGGCGAGCGCTGGAACCAGAAGCATGAGCGCGCGGCGGTCGCGATCGGTGAGTTTCATTTACCGGGCTCCCTTCGCGCGCGGATGACGAACAATTCTCCTGTGCCGGAACGCGACATGGGCGCAGCAAATTCGGAGCCTTCAAACAGGGGCGACTGATCGATGATCTTCAACAGGCCAGCGGCTTCGGGGGCTTCCCCGGCGACGCGGATGGTAGTGCGAGTGATCTCGGCGGCGTTGGCCCACGCCGGAGGCTCCAGGATGCGGGTCAGTTCATGAATCACGTCGAGATCGGCGCGAGTCTGCTTCCGGAACTGATCGAGCAGGAGCAGGCGCGTGCGGTCGCGGTCGATGGCCTGATCCATCTGCATCGGCTTGCGGGCCAGTGGTTCGAGACGGGCAATCTCGTGCTGCAATCTTTCGAGATAGCGTTTGTCTTCGTACGACGAATATCCCATGAGGCCGCCCGCGCCCATCAGGAGGAGCGCGCCGAGTGCGATGGCCGGGATGTACATCATGCGCGAGGTGTTCACTCGCAGCGTAGCGGGCAGCAGGTTGACGCGAATTCCGAGCCGCGAACAAGCGCTGACCATTGCGGTGGCGTAGGGGAGAATTCGTCGCGAGAGATCGAAGCCCTCCGGCATGCGCTTGGGTTTGGGGAGCGCCTCCTCGAGCGGCAGAACCGGTACATCCGGGGGCAGGCGCAGTTCGGCGATCGCCAGAACGCGGGCACGCTCGGCGAACTGCTCATTCGGAGCTTCGAAAGTGGCCGAGAACAGCGGCCGCGCGTCGCTTTCTCCGTAGGCCTCGAGCTCGCCGTCTTCGCCGCGCATGGCGAGGAAACCGCCCGGGGGAGGGCGGCTGACGATGCGCAAACCGGCGTAGATAGCGGCCGCGGAGAAAGTGAAAGAAGCGACCTTCACGCCGGCCTCGGCGAACAGGTTCACGTAACGGTCGATGACTTCCTGGCGAGTGATTCCCATCAGAACGTTGCCGCGGTCATCCATTCGGGTCCAGGCGTGAACGGCCTCGTCCTCGTTGTAGGGATGCAGCCCGTCGAGTTGGAATTCGATGGCCTGGGGGAGGTCCTTATCGGAAATGTTCGGCATAGCGAGATGCCGGACGATGACTTCGTTGCGCGGCAGCAGTACAGTGGCAGCCAGGTAGGACGCGCCGGCGTCGCGCAGGAATTGAGCGTACTCGGTTCCCCACTCGGCGGCGGGCCGCGCGGCAAAGCGCTCAATGCGCATGGCGCCGAGTACCTCGGCACCGGACGGCCGCACGCGTACGACGTTCACGTCAAGGTCGGGTCCGTCGATTTCAATACCGACGCCGGTGCCAATCGCCAGCCATCGTTTGTAGTCAGATACCATGGAAATCCGCTTAGTGGGGCACAGTCGGCGACCAGGCGTCGTCGTACCAGCGGAGCACGTGGTATGGCGGGTTAAACTGGCCCGGATCGAGGAATTTCACAACCGCCGAGACGGTTCGCCGAAGGTCGGACAAGCCGGTAGGCTGCAGCCGGAGCCTGGCGGTGGCGCGCAAGGTCCAGATGGTCGCGCCGCCGATGCCGAGGTGGGCCATGGCTTCGGGAGAATCGCCAAGCAGATTTTTCACTTCGTCCATCGACTTAAACGGCGTCTCCATCCGGCGGGCGAGGATTTGTTGGACCACCGCGGGAGGTACACCGAACGATTCCAGTAACGCGGGCGGGGCCGTGTTAATGTCGACACGATTGCCGGCACCCCAGACGGTCAGGCACTCCCTCAGACCACCTCGGGGAATGAGGCGGCCGGAGGGGTCCCGATCGAACCGGCCGTAGAATATGTCCGGTGTCATCCCTGGCACAAGGAGAATTTCCTCTAACTCTTCCAATGACGCTTTGCGGGGCTGAAAAGTCGATGCGCCGGGAAGACTCGGTGCAAAACCGGCGGGTTGCTGATCATCGGCTTTCGCGAAAGTGCGCCAGGCAATGATGCCCTGGGTGATCTGCTCGGCCTGTTCCCCGCTGACGCCGAGGGTGTCGAGGAGCCGCAAGAGATCTCCGCTTGTGGCGCGATTCACGTTGAGCTTGCCTGCTTCGGGGATGACTTCGACCAGCACGTCGCCCGATTCGTAGTCGTAATGGAGATAGGGCATGGGCGGCCGGTAGTACATAGGCGAGCCGTCCGGATTCCTATAGCCGCCGTACATTCCCCAATAGACCCAGAGCATCGCGCGATCGATGGAACCGGACGCGAGATAGTAGGCGCGGAGGCCGTCAACGCTGGTCGAGGTACGCTCGCTTTCGCCGCGGACGCTGGTAGCGACGGAAAAGGCGATCGCGCTCAGAGCGACGGACAGCCAGAGAACTGCGAGGAGCGCGCCGCCTCGTTCAGTCCGCATACGGCCCCAAAACCCATTTGGTGACATGCACGGCGGCGGTGACCGAGAGAATTTGCAGACGCGCGGGATCGGGATGGAGCGGCGCCATCTCGATACGGATGCCCGAGGGCAGCACATCCGGGTGATCCCAAGCCGGTTTCCAGACCTGGAGTACGGGGGGCGGCAGCGATTCGCGATAGATGAAGCGGCAGTAGGCCAGTTTGTCGGCGAGTACGAACGATGCGGGACCGACGTCGACCGGGGTGAACTGCGGCATGATACGGCCCAACAGGTTCGGAGCGAATCCGGTACAAACCGAGCCGACCATGAACGGGCCGCCGTAGATGCGTTCGTTGACGATGAGGCGGACACCCTGGTGGTGTTCGCCGGGGATCACCTGAAACTCGAGCAGGCGCGGATAGCCCCGGGCGGCTTCGGCAAGCGAGTAACTGGAGACGAAGCGCAGGCGGTCGGGCAGACCCTCGAACATGGCGAATTTGCCGGCGGGAGGTCCGCCGTTGGGGCGGCAGTCGGCAATGACGGGCATGATGCCGGCGATTTGCGATTGCAGAATCCGCTCGACGCTCATCGCTTTGCGGTTCGCAATGAAGCGAGCCTGGGTCTTGTCCATCGCGCTGAGTCCGACGCGCATGGCCATGAGCATGCCGACTGCGAGGAAACTGACCAGGGAGACCGCGATCAGTAGTTCCATCAGGGTGACGCCGGCTTGGGAGTGCCTGCGGTTCATTGGCGCGCCTCCACATCAGCCGGGGTGAGAATGCCGCGGCGGAACGCTTCGAGCCGGAAGGTGCGTTTGCCGGCCGGTGCGTCCCACCAGATCTCGAGATTAATGCGGTCGACGTCGGGTGTTCCCTGAGCGGCGTGGGGGGGCGCCTCAAATGCGCGGACGACCGCGCGCCATCCGGCATTTTTCCAACCGGTCAGCGACGGATCGAGGGGACCGGCGATTTCGAGACCGTGGGGGAGTTTCAGGTCGAGCAGCAACTCGTCCATCTTGGCGCGCGCGACCATGGCTGCACGGTCGTAGTCGGTCAATTTGCCGGCGGTGCGCATCGAAACCGAGAGGTTCGACAGGAGTGCGGTGACGGCTACGGCCATGATGACCGTGGCCACAAGCACTTCAAGCAGTGTAAAGCCGCGATTCACTTCTCGGGCACTCTTTCAACGATCGGGATCCCGGTGATGGGGTCGATGGAAACGAGACGCTGGGCGCCGCGACGGTTTACCAGGCGCACGCCGATTCGGGGCGGCGCACCGCCCGGATACAACAGGAAACTGCGCACACGCTTGGCGTCGATAGGCACGGCAGGGAGGATTTCCGCGATGGCGAGACCGGCGGGCAGTTCGAATCGCTTTTGATAATTCGCGCCGGCGACGGCAAGCACGTTGGCGGCCGGGTTAATCGACAACTCTAACAATTCCTGCCGGCGTTCCGAGCGGTTGAGCGCGGAGAGGAAGAAGCTGGCGACGGAATCGGACGTGGAGGCGAGACGCAGGGAGTCGATACCCGAACTGATGGCGGGAAAGCTGATTCCGACCATCAGCGCGATGAGGGTGACGACAACCATCATTTCGATGAGCGTGACACCGCATTCGCACGGGTTGCGAGCGTCTCTGTCCGAAGCCGGATTCACTGATTTTTCCAACTCACGATATCGGCGTCATTCCCCTCGCCTCCCGCGGCGCCATCGGCACCGAGCGATACGATGTCGGGTTCGTCGCCGTGCTCGCCCGGATACTTGTAAAGATAGGGGTGGTTCCAGGGGTCGAGCGGGATGTCCTGCGGAAGGTACGGGCCGCTCCACTGCGCGGCGGTCTCCGGTTTGACGCGGAGCGCGGCGAGTCCCATTTCGGTGTTCGGGTAGGTGCCGGTGTCGAGTTTGTACGCGCCGAGCGCGGTCATGAAGGAGACGATCTGGGCCCGTGCCGCAGTGCGCCGCGCGGCGTCGGCACGGCCGAGCATTCGCGGAGCGACGATCGCGGCAAAGAGCGCGATGATGGTGACCACGACCAGCATTTCAATCAGGGTCACGCCGGATTGGGTTCTTTTTCTTCTGCGAGAATTCATATTACACCGCCACGTCGTTAATGCTGGTGATGGCCAGCAGCATACTGAGGATGAGCGCGCCCACCATGATCCCCATGACGAGAATAATGAGGGGTTCGAAGATTGCCGTGAAGCGTTTGATGGCCGCGCGGGTATCGGTCTCGTAGATATCGGCCATGCGGGCGAACATGTGATCGAGGCGGCCGGTCTCTTCGCCGACTGCCAAAAGATGTCCGGCGAGCGGCGGGAATTGTCCGGCCCTGCGAAGCGGATTCGCGATGCCTTCTCCCCGTTTGACGCCGGTCGCCACCACCTCGAGCGAATTCGCGATGCGGCGGTTGTTCAGAATCGCGCCGGCGATGCCGATGCATTGCACCAGCGGGACGCTGTTTGCGACGAGCGTCGCCATAGCGCGCGCGAACCGCGCGGTTTCGGCCTTGCGAAGAGCATCGCCGAGCAGCGGGATGCGGAGCCGGAATCCATCCCACCAAAGACGGCCCGCAACGGTATGGACATACGACGAGAATGCGATGATGCCCGCGGCCGTCGTGGCCAGCGCGATAGGACCGTACTCGCGAACGATGTTGCTGAGTTCGATCATGATCTTGGTCGGCAGCGGCATCTTCAGGTGGCCGTCCTGGAACACGGAGGCGAACCGCGGCACGACGAAGTTCAGCAGCACGAGGATGGAAGCGAGTCCGACGGCAGCCAGCAGCCCGGGGTAGATCATCGAGCCGATAATGTAGCTGCGCAGATCGTCGCGGGTCCGTTCGAATTCCGCAAGCTGGCCGAAGACCAGGGCGAGCGATCCCGAAGCCTCGCCGGCCCGCACCATGTTGACGTACAGATCCGAGAAATACTCGGGGTGCGTCGCGAGACTGTCGGCGAGCGACTTGCCGCCTTTTAGGACGCGCAGAACGTCGGTGAGGATCGTCTTGAACTTCGCGTGCTCGGTGAGGTCGGTGGTGATGGATAGCGCGCGGTCGAGCGGAACGCCGGAGGTCAGCAGGGTCGCGAGTTCCTGGGTGAAGAACAGAACATCGCGACGGCGGCCGGTGTTAAAGTCCGGGAGCTTGAGTTCGAAGCCCTTCTTCTGTTCGCGACCAACGTAGACGGGGGTGAGGCCTTGGCGCTTTAGTTCGCGAGCGACATGCTTCTCGCTGTCGGCCGACAGGGTCCCAGTGCGGACTTTCCCGTCCGAGGCGACCGCTTTAAAATGGAAACTCGTCCCTGCCACGATCAGAACTCCTGGGTCACGCGCAGCACTTCGTCCGCGGTGGTGAGGCCCGATTCCACCTTGAGCCACCCGTCTTCGCGGAGGTTGCGCATTCCGTTCTGGCGTGCAGAGTTGGTGATTTGCACCGCGTCGCCGTTCTTCATGATCAACGCGCGGATCTCGTCGTTCATTTCCATCATCTCGAAGATGCCGACGCGGCCGGTGTAGCCGGAGCCGAAACAGGCATCGCACCCGGCGCCGCGATAGGTCTCGATCATGCGGCCGTCGGGAGTCAGGCGAATTCCGGCCGGTTGGCGGCACTGCTTGCAGATGACGCGAACGAGGCGCTGAGCCAGGACGGCTACGAGAGACGAAGTAATCAGGTAATTTTCGACGCCCATGTCGGTGAGGCGTGTGATGGCGCTGGGGGCATCGTTGGTGTGGAGAGTGGAATACACGAAGTGGCCTGTTAGCGCCGAACGAATGGCGATATCGGCGGTCTCACGGTCGCGAACTTCACCAACCATGATCACGTCGGGGTCCTGGCGGACGATGTGGCGCAGGCCCGAAGCGAAGGTCAGCCCGATCTGCGGATTGACGTGGATCTGGTTGATCCCGTCCATCTGATACTCGACCGGGTCTTCGATGGTGATGATCTTCTTATCGCTGAGATTGATGCGCTTGAGTGCCGAGTACAGTGTTGTGGACTTGCCGCTGCCGGTGGGTCCGGTGACCAGAAATATGCCGTGCGGCAGCGACGTGAAATGCTCCATTCGGCGGAGCATGTGGTCGTCGAATCCGAGGCGGTACAGGTCGTAGAAATCGCCGGCGGAGCGGTCGAGCAGACGCATGACGACGCTTTCGCCGTAGAGCGTGGGTAGCGTGGAGACGCGAAGGTCCACCTCACGGCCGACGGTTTTAATCTTGATGCGGCCGTCCTGCGGCAGACGGCGCTCGGCGATGTTCAACTTCGCCATCAGCTTGACACGGGAGATGATGGCGGCTTTCATCTCGCGCGGCGGCGCCTCCTGCGCATACAGGACTCCGTCGACGCGGTAGCGGATGCGGAACTCTTTCTCGAACGGCTCGATGTGAATGTCGCTGGCGCGCTTCTCGACGGCTTGGGCGATCATGGCGTTCACGAGCCGGATGACGGGAGCCTCGCTGGCCATGTCGCGCAGGTGCTCGAGATCCTCGTTGCCGATTCCGGCTTCGTCGGTCGCCTCCGCTTCGCGATCAGCCTGGCCGTAGTAGCGGTCGATGGCATCGAGGATTTCCTGCTCGGGGGCGAGCGCCGGTTCCACCTTGAGCCCGGTGCAGTTCTTGACGGCGGCGATGGTTTCGAAATCGAGCGGGTCGGCCATCGCGAGCCGGACCGTGTGGTCGTGAAAGGCGATCGGCAGGACGCGGAACTGGCGCAGGAATCGCGGAGGTAAGGCTTCCGTTTCAGGCGAGACGGCGGGGTGCTCCTCCAGTGTGACCAGGGGGATACCGAGCTGATCGGAGAGCGCCGACAGCACGTCGCGGGCGGCGATGAAGCCGAGGTCCACCAGGACTTTGCCGATCTTTTCGCCGCGC
Source organism: uncultured Acidobacteriota bacterium (assembly GCA_963720745.1). Taxonomy (GTDB): domain Bacteria; phylum Acidobacteriota; class Terriglobia; order Bryobacterales; family Bryobacteraceae; genus TMP-7. Next base: position 287,951 of record CAVRGO010000001.1, on the reverse strand, counting down.
TCTTTCTGAAGTTCGAGGGCGCGTTCGAGGTCGTCCTCAGTGATCAGCTTACGTTCGATCAGGATCTCGCCCAGGCGCACGGGTCAGTACTCCTGCACCTTGATCACGGTGTCGAGCGGCACGTGCCGGCGCTGCGCGTCGAGCAGTTTGCCGCGCTCCACCTGCATGACGATCTGGGAGGGAATGCCCTTCGGATCTTCGTAGGGATAGCGGAGCAGCGTCACCCCGAGCACCACCTGATCGGCTGGGGGAAGCGCTTCGAGCGCGCCGGTCGTCGAGCCGAGAATCTTGGTCATCATCACGCGCAACTCGGGCAGGCGGCTCAATTTCTTGTCCCGATGCTTCGCGATCTCTTCCTTGGTGATCTCGAGATGGAAGGGCGTGCGCACGGGTCCGGTGGCGAGGTTCACTTCGGCGGTGAAGACGACGCCGTAGCCATCCAGGTAGACGCCGCGGGCCGGTCCGAGCAGGAACCACGGCTCCTCGGGATACATGGCGGCGAGTTGGGTGTCGATGAGTTTCTCGGCGTTGGCGACCTTGGCGCGCGGGATCGTCGCGGTGTCGGAGTCCGCGGAAGAGGCCGTTGCGGCGCCTAAGAGGAGCACCGCGGTGAACAGCATTACCGGCCGCAAATGGCGCAATCGGGGTGTCATTCGCTGGTCCTCATGTTCTGGGCCACAACGTACATGTTGTTGACCTGCTTCTGGAGGATTGCGGTCTGCTCGCGGACGGCTTCGAGGGTGGCGCGGCGGTCGAGTTCGTAGCGCCGGTCGGCGGCCTGGAGCAGTTCCGCGGTCTTGCGCTGCTGGCGCTCTTCACTGGCGGCCACGGCTTTGGCGACTGCCGTCTGAACCGCCCCGTCGAGGCGGGCCGAGACCTCGCGTTGAACGCGCTCGGCGATCTCGTTCGCGGTAAAGGTGGCGAGTTGGGGTGCAGCGGGTGTTCGAGCGGGACCCACGAACGCGTGAACAAAGATCGCGCAGGCGAGCAGGGATGCGGCCAGGAACGCGAGCCGCGGTCCCGAGTTCCAGAGGCGCTGGTACCAGTGGGGCTCGAAGACTTTGTCGGAGACAAACGCGATGCGGCGGGGGATCTCTTCGTCCCGCAAAGCGGCAAGCGTCGCCTGGGTCAATTGCAGCCGGGCCAGTTCTTCCCGGCAGGCATCGCATTCGGCGACGTGGGCCTCCACACGGTGCGACTCTTCGCGCGGGCACTCCCCGAGCGCATATTCCTTCAGATCGAACGGACAGATCATCTCAACCCCCAGCGCTAACGGGAGCCAAAGCGTCTTTCAAGAGGTCGAGCGCGGTATACAGCCGCGACTTTACGGTGGAAACCGGGCAGCAGAGAATCTCGGCCATCTCGTCGAACTTAAATCCTTGGTAGACCTTCAGAACTACAGCTTCCCGCTGGTCGTCGGAGAGGCGTTTCAGCGCGCCCTGGACGGCCAGGGACAACTCGATCGGAAACAGCCGGGCGGCCGGATCCGACGAAGCGGGCTCGTAGTTCATTTCGCCCTCGGGGCGCGATTTGCGCAGCAGCGAGTGCGATTCGTTATGCGCGATCCGGTACAGCCACGGGGCGAATCGCGACAGGTCTTCCAGTTTGCCGAGGTTTTGGTACGCTTTGAGGAACACGTCTTGAGTTACGTCCATCGCGTCCTCGCGGTTGCTCACCAACCGGAGTATGTAATTGAAGACGCGCTTCTCCCACCGCGACACGAGGAGGTTATAGGCCTCCACTTTGCCGCGACGAGCCTGAATAATCAGGTCGCGGTCTTCGACCTCCCGAAAGATCAAATTTCGGCTCCGTTAATGATGACGCGGCGGGGAGTAAAAAAGACGATAAGCCTATTATCGCAGCTTGATCATTATTGCTGCTTCATCTTTGTTACAAACGAAACACTCTGTGATCTAATAACAGCATCCTGCTACACGGAACTTGGCAATCGCGCGGGGGTAAGGATGCGCGACGCCGAGCGACGAGGAACACGGGATTTCTGGAAACCGGCATGAGTACGCCTGCAGCGAATGCAGCCTCCACCAGTGTGCACACCTGCGCCGAAGCGCCAAGTCGCCGCGCGTCAACCCGTTTGTCCGAGCGAGTCATGGTCCTATTCTTCGTTTACATGGCAGTGCTGGCAACGGCGCATGGGGTTGCGCCGCCGCAGCGGCTGTTCGCTTGGTTTGTTCCTATAGCGATTCTGGCGCTGGCGGAAGCCGAAACCCGGTTTACGCAGCCCTGGTCGCGGGTCGTGCGAGAGTGGCTGCCGCTCGGATTCATTCTCGTGGGCTATCGCGAGATCGACTGGTTCTCGGGGGCGCCGGTGCTCGCAACGTGGCAGCATCTGTGGATCGGTTGGGATCGCACGCTGCTCGACGGGCTACGCTTTCGGGCGGCCATCGAATCGCTGGGACCGCTGATTCCTTCCGCGCTGGAGGCGATCTATCTCTCGCTGTACGGCATCCCCGCGTTATGCGTGGGGATTCTCTACTGGAACGGTAAACGCGGCCGCGTGGACCGGTTTCTGACCACGATGTTCTTGGGCACCTTCTGTGCTTACGCGTTGCTGCCTTTGTTCCCAACCGTGTCGCCGCGAATTTCCTTCCCGGGGACGGACCTGCCGCACTACTCGGGTTTTTTCCATTCGATCAACGCGTGGTTGCTGAAGCATTGCGACATCGCGACGAGCGTTTTCCCAAGCGGGCACGTGGCGGTAGCGTTCTCTTCCGCGTTCGGGCTGCTGAGCGCCTTTCCAGAACGGCGGCGCGCGTGGATCGGCATGTTCTGCGCCGCGTGCGGAGTACTGACGGCGACGATCTACTGCCGCTATCACTATGCCGCGGACGGGTTAGCGAGCGTGGCGATCACGGCCGTCGCGTGGCGATTTAGCGAACTCTTCGATCGAGTCCGGCAACCGGCGTTTGCCCCCGCGAATGCACCAGCGTTAACGGCCGAAGCTGAAGCGGAGGTGTTCACCTCTTGACAACGGCTACGTTTGCCGCCGCACTGGTGACATTCTTGAGCGGAGTTACCCCGGCTTGGCCCAACGCTCCGAAGCGGCCTCTGCTCGAGGTGAGGTTGCTCAATCCTCTGAGCAGCTATCGATCGCCGGCCGGAACGGAGTTTCGCGCCATCGTGATCGCGCCGTACCGGGTACACGGACGGGTATTCATCGTTCCAGGAACCCTCGTGTATGGGTCGGTGCGAAAAGCGACAAGCGTGGGAGTGGGGCTGGTCCATGAACGCGCGGGTCTGGACCTGGAATTCAAAATTTACGAGCTGCCCGACGGACGCCGGTTTCCGTTGGATGCGCGAGTACACCACATCGACAACTCCCGCGAGTCCGTGACGGCGACGGGCCACATCCAGGGAATTCTGGCGGCAAGCCGCCCGGAGAGCTTTGTCCAGGGGTTATGGCATCGGCCAAGCCCGACGCAGTTTCAGCGGTCGTTCATCGGGCTGACCGGCGCCAGCGGCCGGGTGTGGACCGAATTCTCGCTGGGCCCGATGGGCGCCGCGGCTCTGTTCATGGCCCGCTGCGCGGTGTTCAGGATGCCGGAACCCGAGATTCAACTGCCGCGCGGCACCGAGATGAAACTCGCTGTTGTTAGCATGGCTGAGGATGCGCCGTCATTCCCCGCTGTTCCCGCCTCGCCGGTGGGGGAGAATCTGGCGTCCTGGCTGGCCGAACAGCCGTTCGAGGTTTCGAAGACGAACGGAAGGGTGGCCGGAGACATCATCCATCTCGCCTTCACCGGTTCCAGGGAACTGATAGTGGATGCATTCGGTGCCGCTGGTTGGGTACAGCCCGATTCGATGACGAAGGCTTCGCTCCGCCTGGCCTATGACGCTTACGCGAAGCAGACCGGGTATCCGTCGGCACCAGTATCCAAGCTTCTGTACAACGGGGCCGAGCCGGACCTGGTGTTCGAGAAATCGCTCAATACTCTCTCGAAGCGGCATCACATCCGCATCTGGCGCGCGGAATTCGAGGGACAGGAAATATGGCTAGGCGCCGCCACACACGATGTGGGAGTAGGGTTCGAACGCCGGGAGATGACGCTGTCGCATCGCATTCAACCGAAGATCGATTTTGAGCGGCGGAAGGTCGTGAACGATCTACGGTTTGCCGGGTGCGCCGATCCCGCCGGGTATGTCGAACGTCCGGGTGCGGTGCGGACCCGGGAGACGAACCGGGGCACGATAACCGATGGGCGCGTGGCGGTGATGGCGCTCCATGAGTGCACGGCGGAGACCGCGATGGCGGAGTCCGGACCGGCCGAGGCGCCAAAACCTCCGAAGTCCCGAGCCTTGCGATTGCTGCGGCGCACGCTGCTCGAAGGGCGGAACTACGTATTGCGCGGGAATGCATACTACTGGGCTTATCGCGGTTTGACTTGGAAGAAATCGACAGGCGCTGAGACGGTGTGGGTGGAAGAATGAGGGTCGCCGCACCGATCGTTTGGCTGATGGCTGGCGCCGCCGTATGGGCCGCCGACGCCTCGACCGCGCCGGCTCTCACGGCGGATAACGTCGTGTCGCGGATGATGGCAGCGGACCGCGCCCGAACGCCCCTTCTCGAGCGGTACACGTCGGTTCGCCACTACGTTCTCGAGAACAAGCGGTTCGGGACGAAGGCGGCGATGACGGTGCAGATGACCTACCGCTGGCCGGGGGTGAAGGAATTCAAGGTGCTCGAGCAATCGGGTCCAAGCCCAGTGCGCAGCAAGGTATTCCGGCGGATGATCGATTCCGAGCTCGACGCCATGAAAGATGGCGGGCGGTCGACGAAGATTTCGCCGGACAACTACAACTTCCAACTCCTAAATCAAGAGTCGTTAAACGGGCGAAGGTGTTACGTGCTCGATGCCGTGCCGAAGACGAAGAATCAGTACTTGTTCCGGGGACGGATCTTCGTGGATGCGGAGGATTGGGCGGTGGCTCGGATCGAAGGTACGCCGGCGCAGAGTCCGTCATTCTGGGTGCGCAAGACGGCGTTCGTGCATACTTACCACAAGTACGGTCCGTTCTGGCTGGCGGAGTCGAACCAATCAGACACGGATGTCCTGGTGTTTGGGCACACGCAGGTCCGCATCGAATACTCCGATTACCACATCAACGCACTTGAACTGATGCTGTAGCGCGACCGTCGTCGTCGGTTGAAACGGCATCCGCGGGCGAGCCACGGTTACAATCGGGAAATGCGTACCTGTTCGGGCTTGCTCGCCATTGTTATATGTTCCTCTCCGTGGATTCCGGCGGCGTTGGCCCAATCCGACATCCCCTCTAAATTCGTACGTCCAGTCACCAGTTACGACTACGAGCGGCGTGAGGTGATGATTCCGATGCGTGACGGAGCCAAACTGCATACGGTCATCATTGTGCCGCGAGGGGCGAAGAACGCTCCGATGTTGTTGACGCGCACGCCCTACAACGCATCAAAACGTGCCGAGCGGTTCAACAGTCCGCACATGCTGGCGACGCTGCCGGAAGGTGACGATGTCTTTGTCGCGGGCGTGTACATACGCGTCTTTCAGGACGTGCGCGGCAAATACGGCTCGGAAGGCGAGTACTTGATGACGCGCCCGGTCCGCGGTCCGCTGAACAAGACGAGCACCGATCACACTACGGATGCTTACGACACAATCGACTGGCTGGTGAAGAACGTTCCGGAATCGAACGGGCGCGTGGGCATGATCGGCTCCTCGTACGAGGGTTTCACGGTGGTGATGGCGCTTCTCAATCCCCATCCGGCATTGAAGGTCGCGGCGCCGGAGAGCCCGATGGTGGACGGGTGGATGGGGGACGACTGGTTCCACTACGGCGCGTTCCGCCAGACGAATCTCGACTACACGTCCTATCAGACTTCGAAAAAAGATGGCGGCGAGTCTGTGCCGCGGGGCGCTTACGACGACTACGAAGCCTTCCGCCGGGCCGGATCGACGGGCAGTTACGTCCACGAGCACGGGTTGGCGGAACTCCCGTGGGTGCAGAAGATGATGGACCACCCGGCCTACGATGCGTTCTGGCAAGGGCAGGCGCTCGACAAACTCGTCGCCGAACGGGCGTCCTCGGTTCCCACCATGTGGGTCCAGGGCCTGTGGGACCAGGAGGACATGTGGGGCGCCATCCACTGCTACCTGGCTCTCAAAGCGCGCGGGCAGGCGGACCACAACTACCTGGTAATGGGGCCGTGGCGCCACAGCCAGGTGAACTATGAGGGTTACGAACTGGGACCGTTCAAGTGGGAGGGCGACACCGCGCACCAATTCCGGAGCGACGTGCTGCGTCCGTTCTTCGATCAGTATCTGAAGACCGGCGCCGCGAAAGTGTCCACTCCGAAAGTTTTCATTTACAACACCGGCGAGAATCACTGGGATCGTCTGGATCACTGGCCGCTGGCGTGCGCTCAGGGTTGTGCCGCGCCGATGAAGCCGCTCTATCTGGAGAGTAACTTCGGCCTGGGCTTTGAAAAACCGGCGGAGGCGAGCGACGCCGCGGATTCCTATGTGTCCGATCCATCGAAGCCGGTGCCCTTCGTGCCGCGTCCGGTGCGGTTTTCCGACTCCGACATGTGGCACAAGTGGCTGGTGATGGATCAGCGTTCGGCGGCCGACCGCACCGACGTGTTGACCTACCAGTCCGCCGTGCTGACCGCGCCGGTGCGCATCAGTGGGGCTCCGGTTGCCGATTTGTTCGCCGCGACGACCGGCACCGACTCCGATTGGGTGGTGAAACTGATCGACGTGTTCCCGGATGAAATGCCGAACCAGCCCGAACTGGGCGGCTATCAACTCTCGGTTTCGATGGACATCTTCCGGGGACGGTACCGAGACAGTTTCGATCACCCGTCGCCGATCCCCTCGAACCAGCCACAGCGTTATCGCTTTGTGCTGCCGACTACGAACCACGTGTTTGAGCCCGGGCACCGGATCATGGTGCAGATCCAGTCGAGTTGGTTCCCGCTGTACGACCGGAATCCGCAGAAATATGTGGACAACATATTCTTTGCGAAACCCGAGGATTATGTGAAGGCCACACAGTCGGTGTACCGCTCCGCCGAGCACCCGAGCGCCATCGAACTGCCGTTAGTACCATAAGCCGGTTTGCGAAATTCCGGTTCGCCGCTAGTATTGTATGTTGGTTGGTTATGAATAGCTACGTTCGCGGCAGGGACGCTGCGCTTTCGGAGCGGACGATTCACGAAACAGTGGCTGCCACGATGCGGCGCTTCCCGGATCGTGAAGCGCTCGTCGTGAGTCACCAGGGGCTGCGCTACACGTGGTCGCAACTCTACGCGGAGGTGGAGCGGACTGCGCGCGGAATTGCCGGGCTCGGGTTGTCGCGGGGCGACCGCATCGGCGTGTGGGCGACGAACTGCGCCGAGTGGCTGCTGCTGCAGTATGCGGCATCGATGGCGGGCGTGATCCTGGTGAATATCAACCCGGCGTACCGCGCACACGAACTCGAGTACGTGCTTCGGAAGTCGCACATCCGGGCGATCTTCCTGTGCGAATCGGACGAGCGGGCGAACTATCGCGAAATTCTAGCTAATGCCCTGCGACCCGAGGATCTGCCGCTCGAGCACACGATTTATATCGGGACCGAATCGTGGGTGCAGTTCATCGAGAATGGCGTCGATTTCACGGAACAGAGAATCGACGTGAACGACGTCGCGAACATCCAGTACACGTCGGGCACCACCGGCTCGCCGAAGGGCGTGATGCTCACGCATAGCAATGTCGTGAATAACGGCCTGTTCATCGGGATGTGGCTGAACGTCAGTGAAATGGATAAAATCTGCATCCCGGTGCCGCTGTATCATTGCTTCGGCTGCGTCATCGGTTCGATGGTCGCGATTAACAGCGGCGCGACCATGGTGCTGCCGGGCGCTCGATTCCACGCGCTTCCGACGATGCGGGCAGTCCACGAGGAGCGTTGCACCCTGCTCTATGGCGTTCCAACGATGTTCATTGGGCAGTTGAATCACCCCGAATTCCCAACGTTCGATTTGAAGTCGCTGCGCGGCGGCGTTATGGCTGGCGCGCCGTGCCCGGTGGAGATCATGAAGCGCGTAATGCGCGAGATGCACTGCCCCCAGTTGACGATCGTTTACGGGCAGACGGAAAGTTCGCCCGTGATCACCGGATCGACAGCCGACGATACGATAGAGCACCGAGCGTTCACGGTGGGCTGTGCGTTTCCGCAAACCGAGGTGAAGCTGGTTCATCGCGAGACCGGGGAGACGGTGGCGGCTGGCGAGATCGGCGAGATCTGCACGCGTGGATACCTGGTGATGCGGGGCTACGATGCCGATCCCGCGGCGACCAGCGAGACGGTGGATTCAGAAGGCTGGCTGCACACCGGCGACCTGGCCGTCATGCGCGAGGATGGATATCTGCATCTTACCGGGAGGGCCAAAGACATCATCATCCGCGGCGGAGAGAACGTTTATCCAAAAGAGGTGGAGAACTATCTGTACCAGCATCCGGCCGTTGCCAACGTGGAAGTGGTCGGGGTGCCGGACGTCCGCCTCGGGGAGGCGGTGGCGGCGTGGATCATTCTGAAACCGGGGGCCACCGCAACCGCCGAGGACATTCGGGCCTTCTGCGAAGGACAGATCGCACACTTCAAAGTGCCGCAGTACGTGCGCTTCGTCGATAGCTTCCCGACAACCGTGACGGGCAAAACGCAGAAGTTTATCATCCGCCAGCAGGAGATCGAACTCTCGCGGTTGGAAGAGGCCGCGCGCGTCGTCACGGCCTGATCCTTCGCCGCCGTACATCGGTTCAGTTTAGGACTTCGAGCGTCGTTTCGAACGCTTCCAGGTGATTGAACGAGCCATCGAGAAGGTTAGTGTACACCCGCTTGATGTCTAGCAGCCCGTGGTAATAGTGAGATCGGAAGTCCAAACATGTGACTTCTGAAATGTTTCGAGCGTCTATAAGTCATGGCGATGGGAACCAGGCGGAAACGGGAGCGGCAGCAGGATCTGTGGATCGCAACCAGTGATGTGGTTGAGACGCCCGCCAATGCCTTTTATGACCGGCTGAATCAGATTCTGGATGAGCACAAGTTTGATGCCAAGGTGGAGCGACTTTGCCGCAAGTTCTACAAGGATAGTCCGTACGGTCGGCCCAGCGTGGCACCGGGCGTGTATTTCCGGTCCCTGCTGATCGGGTATTTCGAAGGACTGGATTCAGAGCGCGGAATCGCCTGGCGGACGGGTGACTCACTGTCTTTACGGAAGTTTCTGGGCTACGCGCTGGATGAGGCGACGCCGGACCATTCCACGATTTCGCGCACGCGGCGATTGTATTGGCTGGAGACGCACAAGGCGGTTTTTCGATGGGTGCTGAAAATCCTCAATGAAGAGGGGCTGGTCAACGGACGGACGGTGTCGATAGATGCCACTACCCTGGAGGCCAATGCGGCACTGAAGAGTATAGTGCGACGGGACAACGGGCAAAGCTACAACGACTACCTGAAAGAACTGGCCAAGGCCGCCGGGATCGAGAACCCGACGCGCGAACAGTTGGCGCGACTGGACCGCAAGCGAAAGAAGAAGGGATCGAACCAAGAGTGGATGAGTCCCAGTGACCCTGACGCGCGAATCACCAAGATGAAAGATGGGCGGACGCATCTGGCCCACAAGGCCGAGCATGCTGTGGATCTGACCAGTGGGGCGCTGCTGGCGGTGACGTTGCAACCGGCCAACCAAGGGGACACGACGACGATCCACCGGACATTGGCAGAAGCGCAGACTGCGGCCCGCCAGATTAATGAACAGGGCGTCGAAGAGGTGGTAGCAGACAAGGGCTATCACAGCGGTGCCGTGCTGAAGGATGTACATGAGCAGGAAGTGCGAAGTTACATCCCCGAGCCGGAGCGTGGGCGGCGGAACTGGCAGGGTGAGGGGAAGGCGGAAGAGCAGAAGCGGACGTATGAGAATCGGCGGCGCGTGCGCGGCGACCGCAACAAGCGCCTACAGAAATTGCGGAGCGAACTGACCGAGCGGAGCTTCGCACATCTGTATGAGACCGGCGGAATGCGGCGGGTCCACCTCCAGGGTCGGAAGAACATTCTGAAGCGACTGCTGGTGCACGGAGCCGCGTTCAATCTCTCGTTAATCCTGCGCCAGAGCATGGGAGTAGGAAAGCCCCGGCAGTTACAGGGGCTTTCTTTGCAGCCCTTTATGCTGTTTGCGCGCATTTTTTCGTGGCTTTGGGTGAACTCCAGGACAACGGGCCCGGGAATGGGACACTTTGCATCACAAAGTAGCGGCACGATGCCCATGCCGCCGTCCGAGTCAGGCACATATCGAGTGATTTGTTTTGGACTGGCCGCCTGGAAGACACCTACTACTGCCACGGGCTGCTAGCTTCGTCGTCAGCTTCAGGGTCGATTCGAGATCGTCGATGTCCGCCTTCTCGATGAGAACGCCGGCTTCGAGCGCGTCCTTAATGGAGAGCGTGCCCGTAGCGACCAGTTCGTTATAAAGAGAATTGAACTTCGGGTCGGAGTAGGCGCCGGCTGCGAGGTTCTGCGTGGGGTCCTGCACACCATAGCGCGCCAGCAGCGTGCCGGTCGCATTGAAATGCTGCTCCTCGGCCGAGGCAATGTTCTTGAACACCGTGAGATTCCACTTGGTGTATAGCTGCTGATAGACGTCTGCGGATTCCGATGAAGAAAATCATTCATTCCGAACTGATGACGATCACCGCTTGGCCGGGAGACGCTGTCGAAAGCATTGTGGAGCAGGTGATCGTCATGGGTCAAGAAGGAGGGGGAAACAGGGCAGCATTATTTCGTTTCTGCCGTTTTTGGCTCCGCTGGTCGCGCAAAGTTTGCTTGAGCACGCCACTGGGTATCCATCTTTTTGACGCGCGCCGCGAGATATCGCCAGTAGTTCAGATTGAGTTCCATGGCGGCGGTCTCCTCGACGATGTCCGAGAAGTAATGCAGGCTGGTCAGCGGCGAGCCGCCCTGGTGATTGAATAGCGCGACGTACTTTCGCGCGCAACCTAACAGCAGCGCCCGGCCAACCACGTCGATCGAGATCCCCGTCCGATACCACTCACCCGCCAGTCTCTCGTCGGCTGCTCCGAACACCGAGGTTACGCACGCCTGTTCGAGGAACCAGGCGCGCACCCGTGCTACATACTGCGCCTGCTCCGGATCCACCGTGGAATCGCCAGACTCCTTCTGATACGGCCAGAAGCGGTCCCGGATCTCGATGCGTCCGAGTTCGTGCTGGTTGGAGGCGCGGTACACCGCAGCCACCTCGATGCGATTCAGTTCATCCAGGTAAGTCGTTAAGGAGCGCGTGCTGTGCCCGACGGCCTTGGCCAGTTCAGCCATCCGAAAACGAAGTTGAGCGGTGCGCCGGTCGGCATGGAGACAGACGTAGACGAATACTTTGAACCCGCCGTCTGACAGCAGCGCGATGGCGTCGCGCACTTCGGTTCCGGCGGCAAAGAACCCGCTGGGATGTTTCAATTTGAGATCGCCTTCGTTCATACCGTCTCCTTGCCGCTCCGGTTCTTGCGCATGGATTCGCCAGTCAGCTCGATGCGGTGTGAGTTATGCACCAGGCGGTCGAGGATGCTGTCAGCGGCCGTCGGATCGCCGATCTGGGTGTGCCAATCGAGCACCGGGACCTGAGAGGTGAGGACGGTGGAGTGGGTCTGATAGCGGTGGTCACAGATCTCCAGGAAGTCGCGGCGTTCGATTTCGCTGAGCGGCGACATGCAGAAGTCGTCGACCACCAGCACGTCGGTGAGCGCCAGCCTGCGCAGGAAGCGGCTGAAACTGCCGTCGGCGTGAGCCAGCGCGAGTTCGCGGAATAATTGTGATGCGCGGGCGTAGTAGACCGTGTAGCCGTCGCGGCAGGCCTTGTGCGCCAGGGCCGCAGCGAGCCAGCTCTTTCCCAGGCCGGTGGCGCCGGTGAGCAGGATATTGAGATGCTGCTTGACCCATTCGGATTCCGACGCCAGGCTGCGCAGGAGTGAGCGGTTCAGTCCGCGCGGCTTCTGGTAATCGATATCTTCCACCGAGGCGGTGGTCCGCAGCTTGGAATTGCGCAGGCGGCGTGCCAATGCGCGATTCTCCTTCCAGTCCCACTGGCGGTCCACCAGCAGACCGAAACGTTCTTCGAAGCTGAGGCTCGCAAGGCCGGGTTGCTCGAGTTGTTGACGGAACGCGTCGGCCATTCCGTTCAGACGCATGACGAGGAGTTTATGTATGGTTTGTTGGTTGAGCATGGGAGGGCCTCATTGAATGGAGTTGAAGTACGCTGCACCGCGGATGTTGGAGTGTTCGAGAACCGGCGGCAAAGGTGGCGTGGTGTCCGGAAGCGGCTCGTTTTCGAGATGGTGCTTCAGGATCGATTCAACATGAGCCAACGAGTAGGCGCCATAGTGAAGGGCGCGGGCCGCGGCCGCTTCCAGCCGGGCGATGGTGTGTTTCTCGCCGAGCCGGACCAGACCGAGACAGCAACGATAGCCGACCTCGGGATGCGGTTTGGTAACCAAGATCTGGTGGAATAGCTCGGCGGTATGGGGACCCGCAGAGCCGGCCCAGTTGAGCAGCCGCGAGGGAGTCCATTCCAGGTACTGGCGGTGAGCTTTCGGTTGGTGTTCGGTAACTGTAGTGGCCCGGTCGCGCACATAGCTGCGCGCATGGCTGGACACACGCAGTCCCTCATGAAAGACTTCAACGGCCGTCGCGGTGAGACGAATGTCGACCTGCTTGCCGGTCAGTTGGTAAGGGACGCTGTAGAAGTGGCCGTCAGGCGAGACATGGTAGTCCAGATCGACCTTCAGTTTGCGCCACTCACCGATCTCGTAGCGTTCGGCGGGAAGGGGCCGCAACGCCGGCTTGTCAAAAGCGGCAAACTGACTGGTCCGTGTACCTTCGCGTTTGCGGAACGGTTTGTTGTTGAGCGCGGTCAGCAGTTCGGCAATGGCCAGATTCAACTCATGCAGGCCGAAGAAAGTGCGTTTGCGCAGGGCGGCAACGATCCAGCGCTGGACCACTTGAACGGCATTCTCCACGACCGCCTTGTCCCGTGGTTTTCTCGGACGGGCGGGAAGAACCGCCACCTGATAGTGGGCGGCCATGTCGTTGTAGGTGGGGTTCAGATCCGGTTCATAGCGGCTGGCCTTGTGAACTCCGCTTTTCAGGTTGTCCGGAGTTAGGATGGCAGGCACACCGCCGAAGTACTCGAAGGCGTGGATGTGGGAGGCGATCCAGCAAGGCAGTTCCTGGCTCCAGGTGGCCTCGGCGAAGGTGTAACTGCTGTACCCCAGGACGGCGACGAAGACAGAAGCCGGATGGATTTCGCCGGTTTCGCGGTTGTGAATGGGGATTGTGGCGCCAGCGTAATCGACGAATAGCTTCTCGCCGGGAGTGTGCTGCTGACGGAGTGTGAGCTTCTGAGCGCCGCACCATTCGCGGTACAGATCGCAGAAACGCGAATACCGGTATCCGTCGGGCTGCGCTTGTTTGTACTCGCGCCAGACCAGCTCGAGTGTAAGGTCCTTGTGGGTTTCCAGTTCCTTGCGGATGGCCGGAAAGTCTGGCGCCGGATGGCTCCGGCGGCTGGGCGGGGCGGCCCGTTTGCCGAACAGGAGTTCATCCAGTTGACGGTCGGTGAGGTTTTCCGGCAGCGGCCAGCCTATCTGGGCGGCCTCGGCCAGCTTGAGGTACTTGTGGACGGTGCTTTGGACGATCGAGCAACTGCGGGCGATCTGGTGCTGGGCCAGCCCCAGAGCGGACAGTCGCAGGACCTCGCGGATCTTGCGCATGGACAGCGCCTGTTCCGGCAAGCTGATTCTCCTTTGTTCGAAACAGAATCAGCCTACCTTGTTTGATGTCCAGCGCCTCCCGGATTCCGAGGCGATCGCGATCACCCATTCCGAGGTCAACGCGATCACGCGTTCCGAGGTGGAGGCGATTCTTGATCGTCATCAGCTCGGAATACACAATCGCGTTCACTTCGGATCGATGATTTTCTTCAGCTCGGAATGATGATTTTCATGGCTCGGAATCCGCAGACGTCTCGAGCGAGTTTCTCTTCTTCGCGCATGTGGGCGAGTCCGCTTGCTTCATCCGGCGTCACGGGTTGAACGGCGACTGCGATCGAGCAGCCCGAATTGCCGGCGCCGCGCCCGCCCTGCGCCAATGCGGGAAGTGAGAATACGAGAGCAATTGCGGCGGTCAGCAGCGTGGAGACGGTTACGATGTTGTCAGTTAGGAGGTTGTTCATGATGATTTCCTGAACAACTCCATCGCAACCCCTGAGCCACGCGCGGTAAAGCGCCGGAGCATCGTATCTAACTCATTGGCGTCCAATGCTGTACGGCTCTACACTGAGGCCGGCGCGCGTCAGGACGGATGCGCAGAATCTGCGGAAGCCGGCTCGGGGGCGCGCGGGTGTTGCGGAGCGCTTCGCCCTTTCACGCCGACCAGCAGGTCCGCCCACCACAGCCCGATGAGGCTGGTGAACGCGGTGCCGGTCCAGCCAAAACGCGCAGGATGACCGTCGGGAATCGCGTCCCATCCGCGATGCTCGAGCGTGATTCGCGTACCGTTTGCGTCGGCATCGAAACGAACCTCGACCTCGGTCCTCTGTCCGGGTTCGAAGCCGCGCGGCCGCCATTCGAATACCAGGCGCCGTGCCGGCTCCCACGCGAGTACCCGGCCGATCTCGAGTTCTCCCTCTGCGCTCCTCTCGATAAGGCGCCCGCTCGCCCCGCCTTCGAATCGCAGGCTGCCGGGCCGCTGCCCAGGGCGGTGAACCCACCACTCGCCAATCTCGTCGGTGAATATCTCGAACGCCGTCGCGGCGTCCACGGCCACGGTGGTCGTCACCGTTATGTTGTCAGTCTGTGTCATTTTCGTTTTCCCCCTCCTCGACGTTCCGCGTGCTGTTTAAAGCTGCCCAGTTGATCTTTCCAGAACGATTCCACTTCATCCACCCACGTTCGCAGTTGATCGAACGGCTCGCGTCGCAGCCGGTAGATTCGCGCGCGCGAGTCGTTGGGATCGTCGGGCGATTCATCGACCAGTCCCCGAAGCTTCAACACGCGCAGGTGGCGGCTCATGGCGGGCGGACTCAGCTCGACTAAATTCGCGAGTTCGCCGGCGCGCCGCGGACGCTCGCGCAACAATTCGATGGCGCGGCGCCGGGCCGGATCGGCGAGTGCCGCGAAGGTGCCGTCGATGGCGATCACCGCTGCACCGGGGTCGCGAAGATCCAGCGATGGCCTTCCGTGTCCACGGCGCGGTAGATGCGTTCGCCGTAGAATTGATTCTCGGGCTCGCCGATGACGATTGCACCCGCCGACTTGGCGTGCGCATAATGCGCATCCACGTCGGGCACCGTGCAGCGGATCTGCCCATGAACTCCACCGAGATCACGGGGACTTTTCATCCCGGCAGCGGTCCAAGCCGTCGAGAGCATCACCACACTGCCGTTGAGCGCGATCTCGGCGTGACCGATTGTTCCGTCCGGCATGGGCATACGAAATTGCTCGGTGAATCCAAAAGCGTTGCAGAGAAACTCCAATGCCGCTGGCGCGTCGGCATACGAAAGCATTGGAAAGATATGCTGAGTAGATGATTCACTCATACATTAAATATTACCGCTGTAGTTAAGTATCGTCAAGAGGAAAGCAACCGGCGCCCGCGCGTCCAGGAGGCTACAATACCGGGATATATGAAAACCGTGGCTGCCATTCTCGTTGCCGCATCCGCGTTCGCTCAACCGCCGGACCTGGCACAGCTCAAGAAAGAGGCGATTGCGCAGGTGGATCAACGCCGCAAACTCACCCAGGAAATTGTGGACACGGTGTTCAGCTTTGCGGAACTCGGGTTCCAGGAGCACGAGACGTCGCGATATCTGGCAGGCATTCTCGAGAAGAACGGATTCCACGTGGAGCGTGGAGTTGCGGGAATCCCGACCGCGTGGGTTGCGACATGGGGTTCCGGCAAACCGGAGATTGCGTTCATTACCGATATCGACTGCCTGCCGCAGGCATCGCAAAAGCCTGGCGTGGCGTATCACGACCCGATGGTCGCGGGTGCTCCGGGACATGGCGAGGGCCATAACTCCGGCAGTGCGGTGAACATCACCGCCGCGCTGGTGCTGAAGGACCTGATGACGAAGTACAGGATCGCGGGCACGCTGAAAGTGATCCCGGGGGTGGCCGAGGAGTTGGTGGCCGCGAAGGCTTTCTATGTGCGCGCCGGGCTCTTCAAAGGCGTCGATGTCGTACTCGGCTGTCATGTGAATTCGAAGCTCGTGACAGCTTATGGGCAGGGGGAAGGCAACAGCGGCCTGGTGTCAGTGCAATATACGTTTCATGGTTCCGCTGCGCATGCGGCAGGCGCACCGTGGCGGGGGCGGAGCGCACTGGATGGTGTCGAGCTGATGGATGTCGGGTGGAACTTCCGGCGCGAGCACCTGCGCCCGGAACAGCGTTCCCATTACGTAATCACGAATGGAGGCGACCAGCCGAACGTCGTGCCACCGGAAGCGACAGTCTGGTATTTCTTCCGCGAACTCGACTACCCGCATATCAAGGAACTCTACGAGACCGGAAACAAGATGGCGGATGGCGCGGCGATGATGACCGGCACGACGGTCACAAGACGCCTGGTCGGATCCGCGTGGCCGAACCACTTCAATAAAGTAATCGCCGAAGTACAGCAGAAGAATATCGACATGGTGGGCATGCCGGAATGGTCGGAGAACGACCAGACGCTCGCGAAAGCGGTGCAGAAGGAGATTGGTGTAAAGCAGGAGGGACTTCAAACGAAGATCAAACCACTGGAGCCTCCGAAGGAGTCGCGGGGCGGAGCATCGGACGACGTCGGCGATATCTCGTGGAACGTTCCGATGGTCTATATGGGATACCCGGCCAACATTCCGAATCTGCCGGGACACAGTTGGGTGAACGCGATCGCAATGGCAACGCCGATTGCTCACAAAGGATCGACGGCCGGCGCGAAGGTGCAGGCCACCACGGCGCTCGACCTGCTGACGAAACCGGAACTCATCCGCGAGGCTTGGGATTACTTCCGAAACGTACAAGGGAAGGAGATGAAGTACGAGCCGCTGATTGCGCCCGGGGATCAGCCTCCGATCGAACTCAATGCCGATAAGATGAGTAAGTTCGCGCCCGAACTCCGCAAGTATTATTACGACGCGAGTAAGTATCCCACTTATCTCGACCAACTCGGCATCAAGTATCCTACAGTCCGTCCGTAGCTGGCAGAGAGCACACCAAGGAGACCCATGAAGGACTTTCGAGGCAAGGTTGCAGTGATTACGGGCGGCGCCAGCGGCATCGGGCGCGCTCTGGCTGAGCGGTGCGCGCGGGAGGGTATGAAAGTTGTCGTCGGCGACGTTGAACAGTCGGCGCTCGACCGTGCAGTGGCGGAGATGAAGGAAGACGGTGCGGACGTACTCGGCGTCCGCTGCGACGTGCGATTCTTCGAAGCGGTACGGGCGCTTGCCGCGCGAGCGGTGCAGACGTATGGCGGCATTCATCTTCTCTGCAACAACGCGGGTGTGTCGTCGGAGGCGGCCGCATGCTGGAAGCAGAGCCAGGCGGATTGGGAATGGGTGCTCGGCGTGAACCTGTGGGGCGTCATCAACGGAGTCCGGGCGTTCGTGCCGCTGATGCTCGAACAGGACGAGGAGGGACACGTCGTCAACACCGCATCGTTGTCCGGTTTAATCTCAATGCCGTACGGCGCGCCGTACAACGTTTCGAAGTTCGGGGTCGTTGCGTTGACCGAGGCCCTCTATTATGAGTTGGTCGTAACGGGCGCGAAGATCCGGACCTCGGTGCTGTGTCCGGCCTGGGTGCGAACCGGGATTCTCGATTCGGCGCGGAACCGTCCCGCCGAACTCGCCGACGACCGTCCGCCAATGATTGACGAAGCGTGGTCGAAGGCGTTTCGCGCGAGGCTCGAAGAAGGGCTAACGCCGGAAACGGTCGCCGGCAATGTATTCGATGCTATCCGGGACGAGCAACTCTATATCTGGACCCATCCCGAATACAAACCGGGAATCGAGGCGCGGCACGCATATATCGTGGCGGGGCAGAACCCGGATGTCCAGGAGATGCTAGGCGGGCTCGGCAAGGAAGCGAACAAGACGTCGTAAGCCTTCGGCGAATACGTCGGGGCGAGTGAGCAGGCTCAGGACGAGGAACGCTTCCGATTCGAAATCGTAGAAGAATGCCGGTTGCACCAGGACGTCGCAGCCTTCCAGGAGGCCGAGCACCCACTCCTGCTCGGTTCGGACTCTGGGCACCTGAAGCGTGGCATACCATCCGCCTTCGATCTTGAGCAGCCGGGTATCCGGCGCGGCGGTGAGCGCATCGAGCAAGCGGGCGAGGTTGCCCGTGAGTTGCTGCTGGATCCGGCCCTGCACTTCCGCGCGAATTGCGAGTAACTCCGGCGCCGCAATCTGTACCGGAGTGCCGACCGAGAGATACGTGTCGGCAATGAATTCCAAACGGTGCAGCGCTTCGGATCGCCTTTCCGCGGGTCCGCCCGCCACCATCCATCCGAGTTTCATCTGCGGCAGCCCGACGATCTTCGAAAGTCCGCTCAAGGAAAATGACAGAGCATCGCCCGATGCGGCCGCCATCGTTATCCGGTCCGAATCCCGAAGTAGCCG
Source organism: uncultured Acidobacteriota bacterium (assembly GCA_963720745.1). Lineage (GTDB taxonomy): Bacteria > Acidobacteriota > Terriglobia > Bryobacterales > Bryobacteraceae > TMP-7. The sequence goes on along the minus strand of CAVRGO010000001.1, from coordinate 269,251 downwards.
ATAATCTGAAAACACCTCATCAGAGATGAGAGCCAGGTCGTGCGCGCGGGCCAGTTCCACCAACTCATCGAGTTCATGTCTCTTAAGAAACGAGCCGGTGGGGTTATTCGGATTTACCGTCACGATGGCACGGGTGCGATTCGTAATCAGCGTGCGCAGCGACGCTCCGTCCAGGTGCCAGCCGTGATCGTAGAACAACGGATATTGAACGACGTGAACCGATTCGAGGCGTGCGAGGTATTCAAACAACGGATACGAGGGCCGCGGCGTCAGGATTTCGTCGCCCGGATCGGCGAGCAGTTTGAACAGCCACGTGTAGGCTTCGCTGGTGCTTGCGGTTAAAACGATGTGAGCGGGGTCAACCCATACGCCGCAACCGTCATAGTACTGCGCGACCGCTTCGCGCGCCGAGACGAGGCCGAACGGTTCCGGTTCGTAATGGAGCGAACGCTCGTCCGCGAAGGCCGTGGCGATCGTGCTTCCCGGATACTCGATGCCGGCGTGGGTCGGGTTTGATTCCGTCAAATCGAGTACGGGCGTGCCCGCACGCCGTTTCGCATCTAGCAGTTCGGAAATCGGGTTGGGGCGGGCGCTCCAATCCAGGCGCGAGGAATACATCAGGCGACCGTCGCGGCTTCTTCGATGGTCAAGGATCCTTTGTCCGCGTCGAGTTCGGCCATGACCCCGATGGGCAGCGTCAACTGATCGTCGGTGTGTCCGATGGTGAGGCCCGAGAGCACGGGAATTTTCAGGTCGCCGAGAATGCGGTCCACCACTTCTGGAGTCGTGAAGGTGCCCTCGACGAAGGAGGGTTGATAGTCGCGGGGTGTGCAATCGTGACACTCGCCCCAGACGATCCCCGCGGCCTGTTCGAGCTTGCCCGCGAGGCGAAGTTGCGTGAGCATGCGATCGATCGAATACGGCTGTTCGTCCACATCCTCGATGAAGAGAATGGACCCGCGAGTGTCGATCTCGTACGGCGTGCCCATCATCGCGGCCACCAATGACAGATTTCCGCCGATCAAACGTCCGCGCGCTTTGCCCGGACGAACGGGGCGCAGCGTATGATTCGGCCGCAGCGGATTCGCCTCAGGCGGGTTGGTGACCACTCCCATGGGACGCGGCTCGAATAGCGCATCGCGATAGGCGTTCTGGGTGTACGCGGTGAATGCCGACAACGGCACCGGACCATGAAAGGTGACGAGTCCGGCCATTTTGTGAATCGCAAGATGCATTGCCGTGATGTCGCTGTATCCGATGAAGATCTTCGGGTTCGCCGCGATCAGCTTGTAGTCGATGCCGTTGAGCAGTTGGCCGGAGCCATAGCCGCCGCGAATGCAGAACACGGCTTTCACGGCAGTGTCGGCGAACATGGAGTGCAGGTCGTCGAGACGCTGCTGAATGGAACCGCCGAGATATCCGGCGCGCTCGCCGACGTGTTTACCCCATTTCGGCTCGAGTTCGAAATAGCGAACGGTTCGCTCCACAGTCCGAAGCTTTTCGGGGTCGGTCACCGCGGTAGAAGGTGTGATGAGCCCAACGGTGTCGCCTCTCTTCAGGACCTTCGCTTTCATCAATTTCGCTCCCCCGGTTTGTGCCGAAGCCAGGGCCGCACCCATCCCGGCCAGCCACGCTCGTCGAGTGATCATGCCTGCTCCCATCGTATACTCACGACAGATGCCGCAAGCCGATTTACCGATGGAAGTGACGCCGGTTCAGGTGAAGCAAATGCTCGACAAGGGCGACCGTGTATTTCTGATCGATGTGCGCGAACCCTATGAGCATCAACAGGCGAACATCGCCAGCGCCGAACTGATTCCGATGCGAACGATACCTGCCGCTTTGCAGAATATCGAGGGCATGTCGGACGAAGCGCCGATTGTCGTTTTCTGCCACCACGGTATGCGAAGCCTTCAGGTGGTGAACTGGCTGCGCGAGCGAGGCGTCGCCAACTGCTCGAGTATGAGCGGCGGCATCGACCGCTGGAGTTGCGAAGTGGACGCCAGCGTCGCCCGTTATTACTGAAACGGGGCTCTGTGCGGGCGCTTACTTGCCTCGCACGGCCTCGTCATTCATCCTTTCAAATCCGCAATTTACCGACCCCTGGAACATCGGGACGCGTCCCCCCGTTATCATAAAAGATGTTCAGGTGTTAAAATGCGAGTCGCATTACTCATTGCCGCCGTCCTATCTGTTCCTGGACTCGCTCTCGCCGGTAGCGACGACCTGTTAGTCGTCAATTTGGGCGAGGCAGTCCGTCTGGCGTTGTCTCGCCATCCCGATGTCGAAAAGGCGCGCGCTGCATCCGACGCCATGAAAGGCAAGATCCGCGAAGTTCGCGCGCAGGCGCTGCCGGACGTCTCCATCGGATCGAATGCCATCCGCATGCGCGATCCCAGCCTGCTGAACGCCTCAGGAATCGAGAACTTTCCGCCGGAACTGCGCGACGCGCTCATCCCGCAAGGCGTGAACCTGTTCGACTACAGCCTGACCGTCCGCCAGCCGCTCTATACGGCGGGGAAAGTCGGAACAGCGCTGAAGCTTGCGTCGGTGGAGATGGAAGGCACTCTCACGGAGATCGACCGGGCGGAACAGGAGCTGGCGCTGCAGGTGGTCCGCGCGTTCTACGGTCTGTTGTGGGCGGAGAAGTACGAAAAGCTCGTGAAAGAGACACAGCACCAGAAGACGGTACACGCCGATATGGCGCGAACCCGGTACAAGAACGGCGTTGCCACGGAAGTGGACGTGCTGCGGTCGGAAGTTGCAGTGGCCAACGGCACTCCGGACGTGGTCCGCGCCGACAATGCCATCCGGCAAGCACGCGCGCAGTTGAACTACCTGCTGGTCCGCCCGATCGATGCGACCATCCGGCTGCAAGGCGATTTCGACGAACGCGACTTCGATTCCGCATCGTTCGACGATCTGGCGGCCGAGGCTCTGCGGCGACGTCCTGAAATGCATCGTCTCCGCATCGCCGAGCACAGCGCCACGGTGCAACTCGATCTGGCGCGCGCCGAGAGCCGCATGCGCGTCGATTTCGCTGCGGGCTATGGAATCATGTCGCGCCTCGCGTCGAATTTGGGAAATCCGCAGTTCGCGCGCTGGAACATGGCGTTGAACTTCACACTGCCGGTATTCGACGGTTTTCGCCGCAGCGGCCTGGTTTGGCAGGCAACGTCCGCTGAACGTGCGGCGCGGCTGGAGCGGCAGAAACTCGAACAACAAGTGCGGCTCAGCCTTCAACAAGGCCTGGACGAATTGACGGCGGCACGCGAAACGATGAAGGCCGCGGAAGCCACCGTGGGACAAGCCGAGCGCGTGCTCGGCATGATGGAGAACAATTATAAGTGGGGTGCCGCCACTACGCTCGACATCCTCGACGCGCAGACAGCGCTGTCTGTGGCGCGCACGAACCAGCTTCGCGGAATTCACGACTACTGTGTGGCGCGAGCGAACCTCCGGTGGGTTCTTGGCCGGACGCCCTGGGAGTAATCATGCGTAATACTTTCATCGCTGTTGTCATCGCCGGTGCGGTCGTGCTTGGTGCGTGCCGCTCCCGCGAGACTGCGAACGTACAAGCGGCTGAATCACCCGCGGTGATCGCCAGCGCGGCGATCGTTCAGGCGCGTCCCTACACGGCGTCGATTCCGATCACGGGTACGCTCATCTCGCGCAGTCGCGTGGAAATTCGGGCAGAAACGTTTGGGCGTGTGACGAAATTCCCGAAGGAAGAGGGCGATGCGGTACACGCCGGCGAGCCGGTGCTGTGGGTGGAAGAGGAGAACTACCGCCTTGCGCTCAAGCAGGCGGAATCCGCGGTACAGGTAGCCGAGGTGGCCCTTGCCCGCGCGCGGGTTCTCGCGGCCCACTCTCAATCCGAACTTGAGCGCGCACAAAACCTCATCAAATCGGGTGGAATCACGGACAAGGACCTGAAGATGGCGGTCCTCACGGACCAGGATTCCCAAAGCCAGGTGAAGCTCGCCCAAGCGCAACTCGAGCAGTCGCGCACTGCTGTCGATATTGCGCGGAAGAAACTGGCGGATACCGTGGTGCACGCTCCGGTGTCGGGCGAGATTCAGAAAAAGTACGTGAACGTGGGCGCCTACGTCGAGGCTCCCACGCCGGTTTTCGCGATTGTGGACAACGCGCGCCTGGAACTCGAAACACCGGTGCCGGCATCGCAACTCGCCGAGGTGCGGCCAGGGGAACGGGTGGAGTTCGCGGTCAGCAGCTATCCGAATGAGAAGTTCGCGGGGACTGTGATCGAGATCGCGCCGGCCGTGGATGCCGAGTCGCGCGCAGCCAAGGTTCGTGTCGAGGTTCCAAACCGGGCCGCGCGATTGCGGTCCGGGATGTTTGTCCAAGGCGAAATTCTGACGGGTGTCGAGCGCAGGGCGATCATTATTCCGGGAACATCTGTCTATCGCAACGATCGAACCGCCGGCGAAGGCTCGGTGTTCGTCATCGACAACGGCCACGCCGCGAAACGCTCAGTCAAGCTCGGACGCGAGTTCGACGGGTCGGTCGAAGTGGCCAGCGGCCTCAGGGAAGGAGACATGCTCGTCACCGAGCAGAGTCTCGAGCTCGCCGACGGCGTGAAGGTGCAGGCGCGCGGAGGAACCCATGTTCCTTAGCGAACTCTCCATCAAGCAGCCGGTGCTGACCACGATGGTGGCCGTGTCGTTGGTCACTCTCGGTGTATTCTCGTATCGTCAGTTGAGCGTCGACCAGTTTCCCGACGTCGAGATTCCCGTACTCACGATACAGACGCAGTACCCGGGAGCTTCGCCCGAAACGGTCGAGCGCGAAGTCACCAAGAGAATTGAAGAAGCGGCGAATACGATTGCAGGCGTGCGGCATATCGTTTCGACGACCACCGAGGGATTGTCGGCGATCGCCATCGAATTCCGGCTGGGCGTGAACATCAACACGGCGCAGCAGGATGCACAGTCGAAAATTAACGCGATCCGCGCGGATTTCCCCCAGGATATGAAGGAGCCGGTGATCCAGCGGATCGATTTCAACGCCATGCCGGTTCTGTCGGTGGCCGTGGAGAGTCCGTCAGCCGACGCTAAGGCGCTCTCGTCGATTGCCGAGAAGATTATCAAGAAGCGCATCGAGATGGTGTCGGGCGTCGGCCAGGTGAACCTGGTGGGGCTGGCGCGCCGCGAGATCCAGATTCTCATCGATCGCGAACGTTTGCAGTCGTTCGGGCTTACGTACGCGCAGGTCGCCTCCGCGCTGCAGCGCGAGAATCTGGACGTTCCGGCAGGTAAGCTCGAACAGAATCAAAACGAACCGCTGGTGCGAGTGGCCGGCAAGTTCCGGTCGGTCGAAGGGTTCCAGAACCTGATTGTCAGCGTTCGAAATGGCCGTCCGGTGTACCTGCCCGAGGTCGCTCGAATTGTGGACGGCATCGAGGAACGGCGAAGCGCGTCACTGATTAACGATCGCGAGGGGCTCGCGCTCGACGTCGTCAAACAGTCCGGTTCGAACACGGTGGATGTCGTCGACAACGTTCGGGTCGAGCTCGCGAAGCTCAACGCCGAACTGCCTCCGCACATCCGGCTGCGCCCGGTAGTGGACCGGTCGATTTTCATACGCGAGTCCATCGACGACGTCCAACTCACGCTGGTGCTCGGCGGTGTGCTTACCGTTCTGATCGTTTTCCTGTTCCTCAACAGTTGGCGCAGTACGGTGATCACCGGCCTGGCGCTTCCGGTATCGGTCATCAGCACTTTCCTGGTGATGCGCGGGATGCACTTCACGCTGAACATTCTGACGCTGATGGGGCTTTCGCTGGCGATCGGGCTGCTCATCGATGACGCGATCGTCGTGCGCGAAAACATCGTCCGCCACATGCACGCCGGCGCCGATCACTTCACCGCGGCGCGCGAAGCGACTTCGGAAATTGGACTGGCCGTTATGGCGACGACGTTCACGATCATCGCCGTATTCGTGCCCGTCGCTTTCATGGGCGGCATCATCGGACGGTTCTTTTTCCAGTTCGGAATCACGGTGGGATTCGCAGTGCTGGTGTCGCTGTACGTCAGCTTCACCATCGATCCCATGCTCTCGTCGCGGTGGTACGACCCCGCTTCCGATCCCTCGGTCAAACGAAAATGGATCGGCAGACTACTGGAGCGTTCGAACCATCAGCTCGACCGGCTGCAGACCGTTCTGGCGTCTGCCTTGGATTGGTCCCTGCGTCATCGCTGGACGGTGACGGTGCTGGGCGGAGTCGCGGTCATCTCCAGTTTTGCGATCTTCGGCCAACTTGGCTCGGCGTTCATGCCCGAGGCCGATCCCGGCGAATTGCAGGTGACGTATAAGGCCGATCCCGGAATCAGCCTCGACCGGTCCATTTCGATCGCGCGGGAGATCGATCGGGCGGTTCGTGCGAATACGGCCATCGATTACACCTATACGTCGATCGGTTCGAACGGCAGCCAGCCCATCAACGAAGGCCGCCTCTACATCCGTCTGAAGCCGCGAAAGGTGCGGCCGCACTATCTCATCATCCAGAAAAACCTCCGAGACCGGCTGCAGCGCTTCCGCGCGATCCGCACATCGGTGGCGATCTTCGACGAGATGTCGGGCGGGCGCAAACCGATGGAGGTCAGCGTGCGCGGCAACGATCTGGAGCGCTTGAGCCAGATCAGCAAGCGCGTCATGGGCGAGGCCAGGACCGTCTCCGGTGTTGCCGACCTCGATAGTAGCGAAGAGCAGCCGCGGCCGGAAGTCCGGATCGATGTGAACCGCGCCGCCGCCGGCGATCTAGGCCTCGATCTGGGTACCATTGCCGGAACAATTCGCGGGCTAGTGGCCGGCGAAGTGGTGTCGCAGTTCGAGGATGCGGACGGCGACAGTTACGACGTTCGCCTGCGGGTAGATCCGTCGAACCGGACTTATGGCGCCAAATTGCTCGACCTGGATCTTCCAGGCCAGTTCGGCAGGACGCTGGTCCCGCTGCGCCAAGTCGCAGAGCTTCGAACCGGCGCGGCCCCATCAAAGATTAACCGGTGGGACCTGATGCGTGAAATTCGCGTCGGTGCCAATACGCAAGGCCGCTCGCTTGGCGAAGTGGTCAACGATCTGAAAGCACGCACGAACAAAATGCCGCTGCCGCCGGGCAACACGATTACATTTGTTGGCGAATCGGAGGACATGATCGAGAGCTTCGGGTACGTGGCGCAATCCTTGATGCTGGCGGTGATTCTGATCTACGCGATCCTCGCTTCGCAGTTCCGGAGTTTTCTACAACCGTTCGCCATCATGCTGTCGCTGCCGCTCTCGCTGATCGGCGTTGCCGGAATGCTTTACGTTGTGCACGACACGCTGAACATGATGTCGATGATCGGGCTGATCCTTCTGATGGGATTGGTGACGAAGAACGCGATCCTGGTCGTTGACTTCACGAATACGGAACGCCGCGCAGGTCGCAGCCGGCACGATGCGTTGATCTCGGCGGCACGAATCCGGTTACGTCCGATCCTGATGACGACGCTTGCGATGATCTTCGGTATGCTGCCGCTCGCATTCGAGATCGGATCGGGCGCGGAGTTCCGAGCACCCATGGCCCGCGCCGTGATCGGCGGCTTGATCACGTCGACGCTGCTGACGTTGCTGGTGGTGCCGGTCGTCTACACGTTCCTGGATGATCTCAGCAACTTCGCGGCTCGTCGGTGGCACCGCAAGCAGTCGCGGCACGGCGCCGCTATCGCTGAGCCCGCAATCCGGTAACTGTCCGGCCGGCATTCGGCGATCGACACAACTGTTGTCCGCAGTGACGCAGTTGCCGGAATCGGACTGCGCTCATGGTGACATACAAAACCCAGACGGCGGCGGCGACCATCAAAATATCCATGCCGGGTAGGTAGCTCCATTGCATCGCTCCTATCACCCGATTAGTAAAAACCCGTGACTCTGGGCCGCGAATTGCTCACCACTCGGTGAGGACAACGATGCGTATTATCACCGTTACAGTCGCAACCTTTGCTGTTGCGGCGCTTGCGTCTGCCGGCACACAAAGCGAGCAGCGAACGGAGCGGAGCCCGGAACCACTGTACCGGGTGACGATCGTCTCGCGAACCGCGAAAGCAATCAATTACGGATATCTCAGCGCGCCCACCCGAATTGACTTCGCGCCCACCCCCCTTCTCACGGGTGCGCGCGGCGAAGCGACAGTCGAACCGAAGCGCGGCGCGACGGCTATCAGTGCACGTTTTACACACGTACCCCCGCCGACGCGCTTTGGACGCCAATATCTCACGTATGTGGTCTGGGCCATCAGTCCCGACGGGCGGGCTCAGAACCTCGGCGAATTGACCTTGGATGGATCGGGAAAAGGAAAGCTCGACACCAGCACGGGGATGCAGACGTTCGCGATGATTGTCACCGCGGAGCCATACTACTCGGTGAGACAACCGAGCGACGTTGTCGTCCTGGAGAACCAGATCGGGTCGGGCACGGTCGGTAAAGTGGAAGCGGTGAATGCCAGTTACGAACTGCTGCCCAGGAAAGAGTTCACCTACGATGCGGATGCTGCTAGCTCCGCGCAATCCGGCCAAATGCTTCCCCGCGACCAATACGACGCGGTGGTTGCGCTGTACCAGGCGCAAAACGCGATCCAGATTGCCGAAGCGCAACACGCGGAAAAGTATGCGCCGGAGCGAATCGCGAAGGCCCGCGCGCTGTACGAGCAGGCCCGCGGCTATCCTTCGAACCTGAGTTCGGAGACGATTTCGATCGCGCGGGAGGCGACGCAGATCGCCGAGGACAGCCGTGCGATAGCCGCAAAGCGAGCCGCCGATGAACGGAACGCGGAGGAAAAACTGAGGGTCTCCGAAGCCCGGCAGCGCGCCGAGCAAAATCGGGCCGCGGCCATACGGGCGCAGCAGGAACTCGAGGCGGACCGCGCGGCGTCCATGCGTCCCGCGCCTGCTCCGCCGCCGGCGGCTGCAGCTCAGGATGTCGCGCCACCGCCACCGCCGCCACCCGGGCCCGCGGCTCAGACGAATGCGACCCAGAACTCGGAGTCCACGAGTCCGATCGAAGTCAATCCGCACCAATTCCACCGGACTGATCCCCAGGCGAAGGCGAACCGGCAACGAATCATGTCGGCCCTCTCGGGGGTGTTCGATGTACATGACACTCCGCGCGGGATCGTCGTGACTCTCTCCGATCCCGAAGTGACCAGCGCCTCCCTCGCTGACCGGTTGCGCCCGCTCGCGCTTGCGGTTCAGCCTTACCGGGATCTTCACCTCGAAGTGGAGGGGCACAGCGACGCTCCGCAGCCCGGCGCAACCGAACGGGAGGCCGATTCGGTGCGTTCGGCATTGATCCTCGATGGCGCTCCGGGAGCGAAGATCCTTGCGCGCGGCCTTGGAAATTCTCGGCCCCGCGCTTCAAACGCGACCGCAGAGGGCCGCGCCGAGAATCGGCGGGTGGAAATCGTCGTATCGGGCGACGCTATTGGTCTGCTGCCGCTCTGGGACCGCACCTATACACTGCAACCCGAATCGCGTTGAATGGCGAGTGCGGCCGGTGCTCACACGTGAAATACTGTGAGGTTCGCCGGCCGCACATACCATGAGACGCCAATCGTTTTCCCTTAGCACTCTCCTCCTCGCTTCCCTCACAGCTTTCGGACAAACAGCGCAGAACGCACCCTACCTGAATCCGGACCTTCCCGCCGAACACCGCGCGGCCGACATCGTCTCGCGAATGACGTTGGAAGAGAAGGTGCTTCAGATGCAGAACAGCGCGCCGGCCATCGAGCGGCTCGGCGTCCCTGCGTACGATTGGTGGAACGAGGCGCTGCACGGCGTGGCTCGGGCGGGTAACGCCACCGTGTTCCCGCAGGCCATCGGTTTGGCTGCAATGTGGGACACCCCCCTGATGCATCGCATCGCCGAGGTGATCTCGACCGAAGCGCGGGCGAAGTACAACGAAGCGATTCGCAATAACAACCACCGCAGATACTACGGCCTGACCTTCTGGTCGCCGAACATCAACATCTTTCGCGATCCCCGCTGGGGCCGCGGTCAGGAAACTTACGGCGAAGATCCCTACCTGACCGGGCGCACCGCCGTCGCCTTCATACGAGGCCTGCAGGGCACCGACCCTCACCACTATAAGGTGATCGCCACCGCGAAACACTACGCGATCCACAGCGGGCCGGAGCCCACTCGACATGAGTTCGACGTCCATGTGAGCGACCGCGACTTGAACGAAACGTACCTGCCTGCGTTCCGCGCCAGCATGGTGGAAGCGAAGGCCTATTCGATCATGTGCGCCTACAACTCCGTCGATGGCGTGCCCGCCTGCGCCAACACGGATCTGCTGGAGAAGCGACTGCGCGGCGATTGGGCCTTCCCGGGCTATGTCGTCAGCGACTGCGGCGCCATCTACGATATCTTCCACGGCCACAAATTCAAGGCAACGGCCGCCGAGGCCTCGGCGACAGCCGTAAAGGCCGGTACCGACCTGACTTGCGGAAACGAGTATGGCTCACTCGTGCAGGCGGTGAAATCGGGACTCATCACCGAAGCCGAGATCAATCGTTCGCTGGAGCGGCTTTTCGTCGCGCGGTTCAGGCTGGGGATGTTCGATCCCGCCGAGCGCGTTCCGTTCTCGAGTATTCCTTATTCACAGGTCGATTCTGCCGAACACCGCCGCCTGGCACTCGCCGCAGCTCGGCAATCCATCGTGCTGTTGAAGAACGAACAGCAAACGCTCCCGTTGAAATCGTCCGTCAAGAGAATCGCCGTCATCGGGCCGTCGGCCGACGATCCGGAATCGCTGCTCGGCAATTACAACGGAATCTCTTCGAAGCAGGTAACGCCGCTCGAAGGGATTCAGCGCCAGTTCAAACAGGCGGAAGTCCGCTACGCGCTGGGGAGTCCCTACGTGTCAGAACTCCCTGTCATTGTGCCGTCCGAAGCGTTGACACCGCCGGACGGCAACGGCCATGGTCTGCTGGCGGAGTATTTCGATAACCGGGAATTTCAGGGCGAGCCGAAACTACGGCGGGTGGAGCGGCACGTATACGTTCCTTCGCGAATGGATGAGCCCGGCGTCGAAGCGGTTTTTCACGATCAGGCATTCGCCACGCGCTGGAGCGGAACGCTGCGCGCTCCGGTCACCGGCGAGTACCGGTTCGCGACGAAAGGCAGTCCCGTTCAGATGTTCCTCGACGACAATCTCGTAACGACGCCGGGTAGCATGCAGTTGGAGGCTGGGCACGATTACAAAATCCGGGTCGAATACAAACCGGCCAATACCGGTTCCGGAGCGCAGATTCTCTGGTCTCCGCCCGCCGATGCGGCGCTGACCGAAGCCGTGGACGCCGCTAAGAACGCGGATGTGGCAATCATATTTGCTGGGCTGAGCCCGAACCTCGAAGGCGAAGAGATGCCCGTGAAAGTGCCTGGATTCCTGGGCGGCGACCGCACGAACATCGAAATTCCCGAGCCGCAACAGAAGTTGATCGAGGCGGTGATCGGCACCGGCAAGCCGGTAGTCGTGGTGCTGGCCAGCGGAAGCGCTGTTGCAGCGAATTACGCAGCCGAACACGCGAACGCCGTGCTCGAGGCATGGTACGGCGGCGAAGAGATCGGAACGGCGGTAGCCGAGACTCTCGCCGGTTCCAACAACCCGGCCGGGCGTCTGCCCGTAACGTTTTACAAGAGCATCGACCAACTGCCGCCGTTTGAAGATTACGCCATGCAGGGCCGCACTTACCGGTACTTCAAAGGCGATGTGCTGTATCCGTTCGGCTATGGATTGAGTTACTCGGATTTCAAGTACTCGGGCCTACGCACGCGCCGGACCGCGAAGGGCGGACAGATCGTGGTGCGGGTGAAGAACGATTCACCGCGTGCCGGCGACGAAGTGGTTCAACTCTATTTTGCAGGCGGAAGCGCGCCGGACGATGCGGTCCGCGAACTTCGAGGGTTTCAACGGATTCATCTTCGCGCCGGCGAATCACGCCCAGTGCAGTTCAGCGTACCGGCTGAGGATCTGCCGAAGGACAAGGTGCAGATCAGCGTAGGAGGCGGGCAGCCAATCGGCGAGGTACCGCGCGTTGAAGGCACCCTGTAACATTTCATGCTGAGATTCACATACTTACTCCCTCTACTCCTTGCGGGGACTAATTCGATCCTTGCACAACCGAACGTCGATGAACTGCTGGGAAAGATGACGCTGGACGAGAAGATCGGACAGCTCACGCAAATCGGCGGTGTTCCGTTCATGCCCGACTCGCTGACGCCTGCTCAGCGCGTCCAAAAGGGTCAGGTTGGGTCGATCCTCTGGCTCTCCGAACCTGCCGCGATCAACAAGCTGCAGAAGATCGCAGTTGAAGAAACGCGGCTTCATATTCCGCTGATCTTCGGCCTCGATGTAATTCACGGCTTGAAAACGATTTTCCCGATGCCTTTAGCGATGGCGGCCTCGTGGGATGCCGTCATGATCGAGCGAGTGCAATCCGCGGCTGCGCGCGAGGCGCGGGCCTCCGGAATCCAGTGGACGTTCGCCCCGATGCTGGATATCGCGCGCGATCCGCGGTGGGGACGCATCATCGAAGGCGCGGGCGAGGATCCTTATCTGGGGTCGGTTGTCGCGAGGGCGCAGGTCCGCGGATTTCAGGGAGACGACGTCAGCCGCCCCGACCGGGTGCTGGCCTGCGCAAAACACTTCGCCGGGTACGGCGCCGCTGAGGGCGGGCGCGACTACGATTCCACATACATCCCAGAGGATCGGATGTGGAACGTCTACCTGCCCCCGTTTCAAGCAGCGCTCGAAGCGGGCGTGGCCACGTTCATGAGCGCATACCAGGACCTGAACGATGTCCCCGCAACAGGCAATTCGTGGCTGCTTCAGGACGTGCTCCGCAAAACTTGGGGCTTCAAGGGATTCGTGGTGAGCGACGCAAACTCGGTACGCGACCTGGTGACGCACGGCTTTGCCCGCAACCCCGAGGACGCTGCCTTCCGAGGCTTGACCGCGGGTGTCAACATGGATATGGCGAGCCGCACTTACCTGGATCACCTGGCGGCGCTGGTGAAGGCTGGACGGATTTCGACCGCTACCATCGATGAGATGGTGCGGCCGGTTCTAGCGGCCAAAGTGAAACTCGGACTGTTCGAGCGTCCGTACGTGGATGAAGCGCTCGCTAAGCGGGTCATAGCGGATCCCGAAACGCGGCGGCTCGCCCGCACGGCGGCGCAGCGCTCGGCCGTACTCCTACGCAACGAGGGCAGCGTTCTGCCGCTCGCGAAAGGGGGCGCGAAGTCGATCGCGGTGATCGGCCCGCTGGCCGATTCGAAGCGCGATATGGGGACGATGTGGGATGGCTTCGGTGCCGACCGGAGCGCGAACGTCACCGTGCTTCAAGGAATTCGCGGCAAATCGGCGCGAGTAGAATACGCCGAGGGCGTGCAAATCGGAAAGCGATACGCCTCGATGTTCGACACCATGTTCGGAGGATCGAAGCCGCGGGTCTGGACCGAAACAGAGGCGGAGGGCGAATTCGCGGAAGCGGTGGAACTGGCGCGGCGATCCGATCTCGTGATCCTCGTGCTGGGCGAACTTGCCTCGATGGATGCCGAAATGGCGTCGCAATCGTCGCTCGAACTGCCGGGGCGCCAGCAGCAATTGATGGAAGCGGTTGCCGCAACCGGAAAGCCGGTGGTCCTCGTCCTGATCAATGGACGGCCGTTGAATGTCACTTGGGCAGCCGATCACATTCCGGCGATCCTCGATGCGTGGCATCCGGGAACGGAGGGCGGCAATGCGGTGGCCGATCTTCTGTTCGGCGATGCCGATCCGATCGGGAAACTGCCGCTCACGTGGCCGCGCAATGCCGGGCAGATTCCGATCTATTACGCTCACAACCTGACACATCAACCGGAAGCCGCGCCGGGCTTCCAATCTCGTTATTGGGACGAGCCGAGTGCACCTCTGTACCCGTTCGGCTACGGCCTGACTTACTCGAAGTTCGCATTTTCGAATCTGACCCTGAAGAATGCGGAGGTGAAGGTTGGCGGCGCGGTCGAAGTGAGTGTCGATGTTGCCAATACCAGCAGCCGGGCCGGAGCAGAAGTAGCGCAGGTCTACATTCACCAGCAGGCGGGTAGGGCATCCCGCCCGGTGCGGCAACTCAAGGGATTTGAGCGCGTCGCATTGCAGCCGGGAGAGAAGAAGACCGTCCGCTTCGTGCTGGGGAAAAATGAACTCAGTTACTGGAGCCCGCAGGATCGTAAGTGGATTGTGGAAGCTGAAAATTTCGACGTGTGGGTCGGCGCCGACTCGACCGCTGCGCTACATTCAACGTTTCGTTTGATTCCATAATCCGTGCAGGGGCGGCTCACACCCAGCCGCCTCCGCAATCATCTGAGCAGAGATGGTCAGGGAAGTGGCGCTCAAACCAACATGCCACCCAGTCCTTCGCATCATCCCCGCGCGAAAACGCGCGAGTTTGCTCGTGCCCGGCGCCGAGTACGCGAGCGTCCCAACGTCCTGACGCATCGCTGCCGCTGACAACCAGGAACACCGTCCCGCCCGCGGTCGCGTGCCGCTGATGGATATGGCCGGCAGTCTCTTCGGAATCGCTCGCCAGAAAGGCGACGAACTCCTGCATCTCCTCGAACGCGGTTTGGCAACTCGGGCACGTCGCCAGGTGCCGGAAGAGCGCGCTGGTATCCGACGCGTGTACCTTATTACGCGCGTACTCTTCCAGGAACACTTCATTGAGATGACCCTGCGTCTGCATAACAGAACAGTCCCCTTTCGATCTCAATATTCTCGTGACCGGCGCGGCGTAACCGTGACGGCTTGTCACGGTTTTCGAGCGCCAGTCTAAGCCCGCTTTGCCATCCCACAAGTGAGGAGGGTAATGACAATGAAGCTTTTGAGGCTCCTGTTGCCGATCTTGTTTTGCATTAGCATATCGCAAGCCGCCGATCTGGTGGTAAAGCGAGCGCAGCTGAGTAGTCCATCGGGCGTAGTAAGCGGTAAGTTGGTGATGCTCGGCGATCGCATGGTTTTTGTGGACGACAATCAGCCGGACATGTCGTTCGTCATCCCGAGAGCGGATGTGCGGCGCGCGCACCTGGAAGGTGGCGAGCTAACCATGGACCTGGTTCGTCCATACACTCCCATCGAAGGCCACCAGCCACAATCCACGGTTGTGCTTCTGATGCCCGACCAAGCCAGCGCCGGGAACGTTGTAACTTGGATCGGCGCTCCTGCGAACGGGTACCGGGGTGAAGCGTCGCGCGCCCGCGCCTATGCGAATCAGCCTCACCAGACCGAAACGGTTTTCGATGTACGCAACGGCGATCAACGAGGGAAACTGATCCTTCAACACGATCAGGTCCGGTTCGAATCCCTTACCGACGCGAAGCACTCGCGAACCTGGACCTATGCTGAGATCCGCGAACTTCGCCGGGAACACGACGGAAAGGAAATCGACCTGGAGCCCTATCACGGGGACACCTATGAGTTCCAGTTCGAGAATCCCGCCCGCGCCGACGCCGTTTACCACGCAATCTCAGACCGGCTGGTACAGGTCCGCACGCATGGTGACGTTCGACCCGTAACTCACTAGCCTGATACGGAAGCAATGAGCGGCTCGGTTGCAGTCGAGCCGCTCTGCTTTACACTGCCTGCCTCCCGCCGTGGTTCCCGCCTCTTCGCCGACATCTCTGCGCCGAACCTCTCCGCCGAACTGCCTCTGCCCACTGCCTCGCGTGATACAATTTTCGGCGTCTCAAGCATTTACGGTCCCGAGTCACAACCATGTTCCTGCCTACCACGTACGGTGCCGCGCTGCTGCTCACACTTCTTTCGATGATCTGCTGGGGGTCTTGGGCGAACACCCAGAAATTAAGCGGCAAGTGGCGCTTTGAGCTGTTCTACTTCGATTATTCGTTTGGCGTGCTCTTGCTGGCAGTTCTCGCGGCGTTCACCTTCGGTTCGATGAACGGCCAGGAACTGACAGTCTTCGACACCTTCGCTCTGGTGGCGAAGCGCAAGATGGCGTGGGCCGTCGCCGGCGGTATCGTATTCAACCTCGCGAACATACTGCTGGTGGCGGCGATTTCGATCGCCGGTCTCTCGGTGGCGTTCCCTATTGGGATCGGCTTGGCCCTGGTGATCGGAGTGGTTTGGAATTACATTCTGAATCCGCAAGGGAATCCGGTATTCCTGTTTACGGGTGCCGCGCTGGTTGGGGCCGCAATCGTCGTCGATGCGTTCGCCTATAGCGTCCATGCGCGCGAAAAGGCCAAGGCTGCCCGCCAGCAGGCAAAGTTGGAAGCCAAGCAAAAAGAGAACGCGCCGGTTCAGCCTGCGCGCGCGCCCACACCGGCCTCGTCGCACCATCGCTCTTCGCGCTCCTCCACCCGGGTAAAGTCCGGCCCGCCGAGCACGATTAAGGGAATCGTCATCAGCCTCATCAGCGGAGTTCTGATGGGATCGTTCTATCCTCTCGTCGAAGTGGCGCGATCCGGAGAAGACGGCGTTCGGGCCTATGGCGACGCACTGTTGTTCAGCGTTGGAGTGTTCTTCTCCACGTTCGTCTTCAATTTCTTCTTCATGCTCATGCCGGTTCAGGGCGAGCCGGTTTCACTGGTCGATTATTTCCGGGGCACGAAAAAGCAGCACATGCTCGGCGTCCTCGGCGGGATTGTCTGGTGCATGGGGGCTGTTGCGAACTTCGTCGCCTCCAGTGCGCCACCATCGGTGCAGGTAGGTCCGGCGGTCAGCTATGCGATGGGCCAAGGCGCCACGATGGTCAGCGCGTTGTGGGGGCTGCTGGTGTGGAAAGAATTCGCCGGCGCGAAGTCTCAGGTCACGATTCTGCTGACCGTGATGATCATTTTGTTCGTGATCGGCCTGGCATTGGTTTCGATGGCCCCGCTCTACGCCCGATAGCACTCGGGTGCGGCCTCACCGCCATCGGAACAACTTCAGCGCAAGGGAGAAGCAAACGACCAGCCACATCGAAAGGATCGCTAACTGCGCGGCAATATCCGCCAGGTTCGCGCCCTGCAGCATGTTGGCCCGCAGCGCGTCGATTACCGCCGTCAACGGTAGAACCTTGATGATCGGCTGCACGACATCCGGGAATCTTTGAGAAGAGAAGAACACGCCCGAAAGGATCCACATCGGCATCATCACAACATTCATCAGCCCGGATGCCGCCTCGATCGTTTGCACGCGGGAGGCAATCAGCAGCCCGATGGCGCCGAACGACAATGAGCCGAGAATGCACAGCACGATGAGATCCAGTACCGACCCTCGCACCGGAACACCGAACGCGACAACCCCGAAGCCGAGTAGGACGCCGATCTCCACCACCAGCAGCAGCAGCCGCGAAAGCACGAACGACAACAGAAAGTAGTGGCGAGGCATCGGAGTGGCGACAAGGCGTTTCATCAACTTCTTTCGCCGCGCATCGACGATCGCGAAGCCCATACCCCAGATGGCGCTTCCCATCAGGTTCATGCCCAACAGCCCGGGCACCAGAAAATCGATGTAGCGCGATCCCGGCTCGCGCATGAACTGATCCTCGGTGCGCACCGGATCCATACGTCCGGCAGCGGTTTGCACGGCGCGGTCGGCGAGCATCTTCGCCGATCGTCCTTCGGGATTCGTGTTGTCGTACCGGTATTCCATTGTTCCGTTCGGTCCCGGCACGATCAGCAGGGCAATCTTTCCCTCGCGCAGCGCCCGCTGCCCCGCTTCCACAGAAAATTGCTCGACGTGGAGCAGTTTCTCCTGCCCTATTGATTGCGCGAGCTGCGGCGAGACCGCTCCGATGTTGAGCACATCCGCCGGGCGGTTCCGAAAGGCGATGCCCAAACCCGCCGCCAGCAAAATCGGAAACACGAACACCCAGAACAAAGCCTCCGGCTCGCGCAGGAACTCATAGAACCGGACGAGCGTCAACTGTACCAACGCGTGATCCGCCAGCGTGTTGCCGCGCGGCGTCTGCTGCGACGCCGTTTGCCGAAGCTCTGGAATCGTCGAAACGTCACTCATCCCGCAAATGCCTTCCCGTCAATGCCACGAACACGTCTTCGAGCGACGCCGAGTGGGTGCGCAACTCCGTTAACGGTACGCCCTGACGGTTCAATTCACTCAACAGCGCGGGCACGGCGCGGTGTAGCTCGGTGACTTGCATCAGCACCGTGCCATTCTCGCGTTTCAAATCCCGAACGCCCTCGATCGTTCGCAGCGGCGGCGTCTCGAGGGGCCTCGCCGGACCACCCGCGGAAAACTCGACGACATGCTCGACGCCGATCGAAGCCACCAGTTCGCGTGGTGTCCCGAGCGCGATCACTTTCCCGTGATCCATGATCGCCACGCGCTCGCACAGGTGCTCGGCTTCGTCCATGTAGTGCGTCGTCAACAGAATCGTGCGACCCGCGAGTTTGAACTGCTCGATCAACTCCCAAAGCTGCCGCCGCGCCTGCGGGTCAAGTCCCGTCGTCGGTTCGTCGAGGAACAACAGGTCGGGATCGCCCACTAGCGAACAGGCTAACGCGAGACGCTGCTTTTGGCCTCCGGACAGTGTGCCGACACGCGAGTTCCGCTTCTCTTCGAGTTGCACTAGAGCAATCGCGTACTCGGGGTCCGGACCGTCGCGGAAGAAGCTGCGAAAGAGCCGCAAAGTCTCGTACACCGTGAGCTTCTCGGAAAGCTGTGTCTCCTGTAGCTGAATTCCGAGCCGCTGCCGCAACTCCTTAGCATCGGTCTTCCAGTTGAGACCAAGCACCTCGACTTCGCCGGAGTCGGCGGCAGTGAGTCCTTCGCAGATTTCGATGGTGGTCGTCTTGCCCGCGCCGTTCGGACCCAGCAATCCGAAGCACTCACCGCTCCGCACTTCCAGATCGAGTCCATTGACGGCAACGACATCCTTGTACGTTTTGCGAAGATTCCGAACGCGCAGTGCGGTCCCGGTCGCGTTGTCGGGCATACGCTCAGTATCGCCTACGTCCGCTCATTCGAGCACGATCAATTCGTAATTGTCGAGACGCGGGATTCGAAAATGGCCGCGCGAGTTGGAGTGCTCGATCGTAAGATCCGCAGCATGGCGGATCGATCGCGCGGTTTGAAACGTGCCCGCGAGGTCGATATCGATGTCACGCATCGTTACCGGCGCAAAGTAGGCCGTTTCCGAATGGCCGGACAGATTGATGAGGTGCAGCAAAGTTCGGCGTCCCTGGCGCATTACCGCGATCTCCACCAGCGGATGTGCATTGGTCTGGAGTTGCCGTTCGGGCATAAGACGGCCGATCAGGTCGCGCAGAAGGCCGGCGTGCGCGGGCAGGCTGAGCCGGTAGTACAACGCGCCAAGATCCCACGGCACCCAGGTCACACCGTTTCCTGTTACCACTCCAGGCTTTTCGGTATCGTGCATGTCTGTGTGGATCTTCTCCGGCGGTCCAATCATCGACGGTGGCACCAGCGTCAACGGCGGAGACCCCTGCCCCTCTGTCTCCGTGTAAGCACCGTCGAGCATCAACAGGTCCGTCGCGCGCAGGGAGGGAAACAGTGAATGGTCGCGCACTCGGAAGTAGCCCTGCACGTTGGACGTGTTCACCACTTTCGCAACGGGGAACTCCGGAACGCGCGAACTCACGATGAGTACGCGTCCGCCCGATTGAGCATACTTCTGCAATTCCGGCGGTGCCCAATCCGTGGCGATGACGAGATCGAACGGGCGGCGGCCGATCGCGTCCGCGTTGTCGGCGACGGCGAACGGGATGTGCTCCTCACTGAGGAACCGGAACAACCCGCGATAGGATGCCTGGTTGTACGATCGTCCGGTTCGCTGCGGTCCGCCCAGCAATAGGACTCGGGCCGCGCTCTCCTGGCCTGCGAGATACTGCTGATTCGCGGCGGCCCACAAAAACACAGGTCGCGCCGCCTCGAGCGCCTGCCGGTCCTGCTGCTCGAAGGTCCCGTTGATAGCAAACGCCAGAGCGCCGCCGTGCGCAATGTTCTGCCAGAGCCGCAGTTCGATTTCGTGCGCCGGCACAGTAGCGAATCGCCACGGATAATCGACGAACTGCATGCAGAGATTCACGCTCATTTTGCCGGGCTGGCTGTTCCGCGCGCGGTTCACGTTGTCGCTCGACGCGTACGGCCAAAGCGGCAGAGGCCGGTTTACGGCGGTGTTCGACTCCGACATGATGCCGTCGGTGTATTCCTGAATGTAGTTGAAATACCCTGCATTCGGCCGTTTCTGCTTGATCAGCTTCCCGATCTCGGCGGCGACTTCGCGCGAGCAGCGGAACATGAACTGCTGGTATTGTTCGTCTGCGTTTACCGGAAGGTCCTTGCCGTACATGTCGCGGTATTTGCGTTTGCAGGCGGCGCAGTGGCAATGCCCGACAAAATTGCCGCTGTAGTCGCGCGACTGATTGCCGAACATATTGAAGAACAAACCGTCCACCTCGTAGCGGTCGAGCGCCTCGCCAAGAATCTTCAAAGCCTGCTCGCGATAGTAGCCCCCGTTGATGCACGTGGAGTACAAGCCGTTATAGATAACGGGCTGCCCGTCCGCTTTGCGGAAGAACCATTCGGGATGCGCGTCATACGCGGGCTTCTGTGTCTTGCTCAGGTCGAACCGTCCCACGACGCGAATGCCGCGTGCGTGCGCCTTTTGAAGTAACTCGCCGAAGAGATCGCGGCCGGGTGGCAAGAACGGGCTCGGGTAATGGAATTCAACTCGCGTGGGATAGAACGCGACAATTCCGCCCATGTTCAAATGCAGGACGTTGGCCCGGAAATCGGTCAAGTGCCCGATGAGGCTGTCGGAATCGAGCGCGGCGTCGGTTTCCCGTATGTTGGTTTGGATCCAGCGCAGCGGTTCGCGCATCCACCAGCCGGGGTCGGCGGCCGAGACGGTCGAGCACAGGAGAGTTGCGATAAACAGGCGTAACATTTCGGAAGGGTTCTGGCACTATCATGGAACAATCGGCGGGCGGCATGCCCGCCGGTTAAATCTCTCCGAGGTTCTCGTGTCATCTTCCGTCGATCTCTTCAAACAAGCCGTGCTCGAAGCCGATGCGGCTCAATTAAGCCGACTCTTCGAGAACGATCCCGACTTGCGGTCTCACGTGGACGATCCTTTGTTCTCGTTCGATATGCCTGCCATTGTGCAAGCCGCGGGACGGGGGGATCGCGCCGTTGTGGACGCATTGTTGGACGCCGGGGCGAACATCGACGCGCGGAGCAGTTGGTGGGCCGGCGGTTTCGGCGTGTTGGATTCGGCTTCGGCGGAATTGTCGAAATACCTGATCGGACGCGGCGCGACCGTGGATGTTCATGCCGCCGCCCGGCTCGGCATGCTCGACAAGCTTCGGGAACTCGTGTCCGATGATCCAGCACTCGTGCACGCACGAGGGGGCGACGGCAAGACGCCGTTGCATTGCGCGGGAACGCTCGCCATTGCGGAATATCTGCTGTCGCAGAGAGCCGACGTGGATGCCGGGGATATCGATCACGAGTCGACGCCGGCGCAGTATCTCGTACAGACCCATCCGGAGATCGTGCGAGCTTTGATAGCGCGCGGGTGCTGGACCGATATCCTGATGGCGGCCGCTGTGGGCGATGCCGAACTCGTCACGAAGCATCTCGACGCCGATCCCGAAAGCATCCGCACTCGTGTCAGCGAGCGGTTCTTCCCCAAAAAGGACCAACGGGCCGGCGGCACCATTTACATCTGGACGCTCGGCATGAACAAGACGGCGCACCAGGTGGCCGCCAGGTTCGGACATCAGCAGATTGTCGATCTGCTCATGGACCGGAGCCCGGCCGATGTTCAATTCGTCAATGGCTGCGCGACCGGTAACGAGCAAACGGTCAGGGCTGCACTCGAAGGGCGGCCCGATCTTGTCTTGACGCTCTCGAACGAGGACTGGCTCCAGATCGTCTATTCCGCGCAGGACAACGATGCGGCGACGGTGAACCTGATGCTGAAGTACGGCTGGCCGGTGAATCGTGGTGGCGGCATAACGCCACTACACTGGGCTGCTTTCCATGGAAACCGGGCGATGGTTGCCGATCTTCTAGCGCACAATCCATCGCTCGAAAGCCGCGACCCTAACTACAACGGGACGCCGTTGGACTGGGCCATTCACGGTTCCGAGAACAGTTGGTTTCGCAAAGCGGGGAAGTATGCCGACGTGGTCGAAGCCCTTCTCGACGCACGCGCGCAGTCTCGACCCGCGGACCGTGGAAGCGAGGTAGTGAAGGAAGTTTTGCGGCGTCGCTCCGGAAAGTGAAAGCGGGATGATGGGACTACATCCCGCCTCACAACTTATTTATGCGGGTGTTCCGCCTCCGAACGCGCGGCGGACATAACGCAGCCCGAATAGTCCGGTGCCGATGAGCAGCATGGTTCCGGCCTCGGGTGTCTCCGTCACATCCGGCGGATTTACAGGCGGATCGTCAGGATTCGTCGTGATCTGCGCAGATCCATACGAAAGGTTGTCGAGCAGAATACTGCCGGTCAACGGGCGGATGTCCACCGATGTGAACGGTGTGTCCGATGTGATTCCCACCCAAGCCGGCGAGAGTCCGGATGCCGCCGGAGACGGTTTTCCAGAAGCACTGGTCCAAGCGGTGGTGGCCAATGGGCCGAGCGTATCCAAAGTCGAAAGGCTGATTGAGACTTCGCCTCCCGTGGTGTACACTCCGGCATTCGCCCCGGTCATCAGGTTGAACCCGATTGCTGTCACGGCTACTGGAAGTTCAATGTGCAGCCCCCGGTCCGGTTGCCCATCCACAGCTGAGACGCCCTCCACCAGGGCACCGGTCCCCCAGTCTTTATAGTTGTTGGACGGCCAAATCAATGCCGTGTAGTAATCACCGGTTCCGATTCCCACGAACTGCACACCGGCAACCGTGACCCCCGAACTGTCGAAGCTACCCTGCCATCCGTTGATGGGGACCAGGTTGTTGAAATCAATGCTGGTCATGTCCTGAGTGAGGGTGCTGAAGAAGTCAGCCTGATCGGCGTTTACGTAGACCCCAACCTGGGCCGAGAACGCCGGTGCTAAGGCGAGCGCACCCAACACGGCGATTCGACAGAATGAACTGCCAGAAAGAATTGCCATTCGTCTGTTATTTCTCCGAGATGTTCACATGACAAGTGAGAGAGCCACCCGCGCACCTCCGTGTACGGGCGGCAAGAAGGGATTGCCTTTGTTCAAAGCTAAATAGTCGAAATAGGAGTGGGATATCTCAATCCGCCAGTGGTGAGAAAAATCCGATGCCGTGAACTGTGCTTCGAACTCTGAGTGATCCTGACCTGTCTGGTTTCCCCTCACCTTACTGCGCCTGCCTACTCCCTTCTGCGATTTCACATTAAGATTCCGGTCCCTCCCTCCGATAAGCATCGTGTAATCAGCAACTAACGCTGGGGAGTCAGTCATGCGAATCACGGTCGGCGAACGAGGTAACAGGGCGAGTGCTCGAAGAGGCTCGAGTGCGTTTCGGACAAATTTGCTCGTGACCTTTGCAGTCTTCGCCTCTGTGCCGGTCGCCGCACAGGCCAAGCCGGATATGGTCTGGACGAATTCAATCCAGAGCGGATTGGCGGATACGTTCCAGTTAACCTTGGGGGGTACGTTCGGTAACGGCCCGGCCTGGCAGAACCGATTCACGACAGGCGTTGCGAATCTCTTCAAGGCAGGCGATTCCGTATACCTCTACGGGTGGAACACGCAGGATCTTTCCGATCTCTCGAACAACTGGCAGGCGGGCATCGGATACAAACGCCCCGTTTTCAAGAAGGGCAAGCACGTCGTGTCTCTGGGTTCCGGGTTGCAGCGGTGGCTTTTCCCAAGCGTGAAGTCCGGTGCGAAGGATTGGCTGATTCCCGGCAACCTGGTGTATCAAACAAACCTGCGGCGCTTCGGCTTCGTCGTGACCGGCGACTCGTGGACTCTCTTGAAGAGTACGCTACCGACAGGCTCGCTCCTGCACACGCAGGCCTGGGTCGAGTATCCGTTGCTCAGGCGCGAGGCTGTAAAGATCAGCTTCAAGAATGGACCTGCCCACACTTATTCCTGGAACTTCTATGGAACGAACGGCAACCGTGTAATCCGGTACCAGACCATGCTCACCGTTGCATTCAAGTCTGTCGCAATCGAAGGCGGGTTCCGCAAGCAGTGGGGGCAGCAGTCGGGAATCCAGGACAACAATTACTGGCAATTCGCCGTAACCAGGACCTTCAACCGGGCGATCCTGTAGCGACGCGAGAACTCGGAGAGGTGGGATATGTTCCGCAAGCTGAGCCTCAGAGCCAAGTTGATTGCCGGCGCAAGTGCGATCGTTTGCGCGTTCGTCGCCGCGACGGCATGGGTTTATCCGGCAGTGCACCGCTACACGTACGAGTTGCAGTTGGCGAAGAATCGCGCTCTCGTCGATAGCGCATCGGGAATACTCACCTACTTCAAGGGCGAAGTGGACCGTGGAGCGCTCGCACCCGAACAAGCTCAGAAGATGGCGATGGATTCCGTGGCGCATCTCCGGTTTGATGACGACAATTATCTGTGGATCAACGACACGAACTGCCGGATGGTGATGCATCCAGCCAAGCCGGAGTTGAACGGCAAATCGTTGTCGGATTTCGCGGACCCGAACGGGCTGTACATCTTTCGCGAGGCCACGAAAATCGCACAGGTCCGGGGACAGGGCGCGGTTTACTACATGTGGCCTAAGCCGGGCCACGATCAGCCTGTTTCGAAGGTATCGTATGTAAGACTGTTTCGCCCCTGGGGCTGGGTGGTCGGGACCGGAGAATATCAGGACGAGATTGCCGACCGGCTGCGGGGTGTGCTGCTAGCGCTGGTGGGCGGGATTGGCGCCGCGCTGCTGATCGGACTCGGGTTCGGATGGCGGATCGTGCGCTCAATCGCCGTGCCGCTGCACCGCGCAGTTCAACAACTCGGAGACGGCGCGGAGGCGATGGCAGCGGGCGCAAGCCAGGTGAGCAGCAGCAGTCAGTCGTTGGCGCAGGGCGCCAGCGAGCAGCAAGCCTCACTCGAAGAGACGTCCGCCGCGAGCGAGGAGATCTCATCATTGACTCGGCGTACTGCGGACCATACCCGGTCGGCAGCCGCAATCGTGAACGAAACCTCGGCACTCGTCATCGATACGAACCGTAGATTGGGCGAGATGGTGCAGTGCATGGATCAAATCCGCGGATCGAGTTCCAGGATCTCAACGATCATTCGCACCATCGATGAGATCGCGTTTCAGACCAATATTCTGGCATTGAATGCGGCGGTCGAAGCCGCCCGCGCAGGCGAAGCCGGTGCTGGTTTCAGCGTCGTCGCCGACGAAGTCCGCAACCTGGCCGCCCGCTGTGCCGATGCAGCCAGAAACACCTCGGCGCTCATCGAAGAATCTATTGCAAAATCGAACGAAGGCAACACTAAACTGCATCAGGTTGAAACATCTGTCGGATCCATCACCGAAAGCGCAGTGAAACTCAAGACTCTAATTGACGAAGTCAGCGCTGGAAGCGAGCAAGAAGCGCAGGGAATCACGCAAATCGCAGCCTCCATTGCCGAAATGCAGCAGGTCACCAGCTCAACAGCGGCGGGAGCCGAGGAAACCGCTTCTGCGGCCGAGGAGATGGCATCGCAGGCTGCCGTCGTACGACAGGTTGCACGCGAACTTCATTCCCTGGTCGAAGGCGCGAGCGCGTAAACAACCTACTTCGGTTGTGCCAATGACTTCGAGATCTTCTGTCGATACTCTGTGGCTTTGGCCATGATCTGCGCCCGATCGAGCGTCAACATCCGGCGATCCCGGACGATGATGCGGCCGTTCACCATCACATCACTCACGTTCGGGGCTTTAATCGAGTACACCAGCAGCGAGTAGATGTTGTACACCGGCACCCCGTTGGGCCCGTCCAGCGAAATCGCGATCAGATCCGCGAATTTTCCAGGCTCGAGCGATCCGATCTGCTTATCCAATCCCAGCGCGCGGGCGCCGGTGATTGTCGCCATCTCGAAAGCCTGCTCGGCCGGGAGTGCTTCCGGATCCATCCGGGTCACCTTCTGAAGTTTCGCCGCGAGACTCATCTCCTGCATCAGATCCGCACTGTCGTTGCTTCCCGCAAAACCATCGGTCCCGAGTCCCATGCTGATACCGCGGCGAAGGATGTCCACCACTCGCGCGACGCCGCTCGCCAGTTTGGTGTTGCTCGTAGGGCAGTGCGCCAATCCGCTGCCGTGCTTCGCCAGGATATCGAGGTCCCGGTCATCGAGCCAAACTCCATGCGCAGCCAGCGTACGTCCGTCGAGCACTCCGAGCGAATCGAGCAGTTGTGTCGGGGTCATCGAACGTTTCGCAATCAGGTCTTCGTTTTCGCGCTTCGTCTCCGACAGATGTATCAGCAGAGGCGCGCTGTAACGATTCGCAAGCGCGCGCGAAGCCTTCAGTACATCATCCGGGACGGTGTAGACGGCGTGAGGCGCCACCGCCGGGATAATCAGCGAATCGCCTTGAAAACCCCGAATGTACTTCTCCGTCCCGGCGAGCGCGGCCGCGGGTGTTTTGTAATCGGGCGCGGGAAAGCCGATGATGGTTTGGCCGAGAACGCCGCGCAGTCCCGCCTCTCGCGTTGTCTCGGCGATCGCGTCCTCGAAGTAGTACATGTCGGTGTACGTCGTTGTTCCGTACAGCGCCATTTCGAGGCAGGCCAGCCGTGTTCCCCAGCGGACGAACTCGGCATCCACATTGCGCGCTTCGGCGGGAAAGATGTATTTCTCCAGCCAGTCCTGAAGCCGCTTATCGTCGGCGATTCCCCGAAACAGGGACATCGGCGCGTGCGTGTGCGTGTCGATCAGCCCGGGCGTGATGACAGCTTCGGGCCGGTCGAGTCGCTGCCGGGCTTGGAAGCTCCGGTCGATTTCCGCGCGCGTTCCGACAGCAACGATCTTCCCGTTCGCAATCGCAACTGCGCCGTTCTCGATGACGCGGCGCTGCGGATCCATCGTCACGATCCATCGCGCGGACCAGATCCAGTCTGCTGGTTCGCCGAAAAGCGATGCGGCGATGAGGAGAAGCAGGCTACAGATACGAATCATCGAAAGCTCTTGGCAGCAGTTCTGCCATGCGGAATGTCTCGCTCTTTCCGGCGGTGTTGACCAGGATCACTTCGATGTCGCCGCCGAACTCCCAGAGTATCTGGCGGCATGGACCGCAGGGCGGCGTGAGTGTATCCGTATCCGCGGCTACGGCGATTCGCCGGAACTTCCGCGCGCCTTCCGACATGGCTTTGAACACTGCCACCCGTTCGGCGCACATCGTCAGACCGTAACTCGCGTTCTCGATATTGCAGCCGGTAAAGACGTTGCCCGCATCATCTTCCAGCGCGGCCCCGACCCGAAACTTCGAGTAGGGCGCGTGCGCATTGTCGCGTGCGCGAAGCGCGGCTTCAAGTAGTGGGTTCATCGGCGAGCCTCGGAATCAGCGCGGTCAGCAATCGAATCATCGTATCGCGCACTCGGCGTCCGGTCTCGAGCACTTCTTCGTGGTTGATCTTCTGCGGCAGGATTCCCGCCGCCATATTCGTCACGCAGGAAATCGCCAGGCACCGCAAGCCCATGTGGTTCGCGGCGATCACTTCCGGCACCGTGGACATCCCTACCAGGTCCGCGCCGATCGTGCGCAGAAAACGGATTTCGGCGGGTGTTTCGTAACTCGGGCCGGACATCGCGGCGTAGACGCCCTCCTCCAGTGCGATGCCGAGTTCGGCTGCCTGCTCGCGTGCGATTCCGCGTAGAGCGGCCGAGTAAGCATCCGACATGTCGGGAAATCGCGGACCGAGCGTCTCGTCGTTCTTGCCGATAAGCGGATTCCAGCCCTGCAGGTTAATGTGATCGGAGATCAGCACCAGCGCGCCCTGGCGATAGCTGAGGTTGATGCCGCCGGCAGCATTGGTGAAAATCATCGTCCGCACGCCGAGCCGGGCAAGCGTTCGAACACCGTGGACCACTTGCGCGGGTGAATAGCCTTCGTAGTAGTGCGCGCGCCCCGACATCACCGCGATATCTACATCGCCGATCGTGCCGAACACGAGTTTGCCGGCATGACCCACGGCTGTCGAGGGCGGCCAATCCGGAATCTCGCTGTAATCGAACTCGGTCGGCTCGTCGAGGCTCTCCGCGAAAGCGCCCAATCCGCTGCCGAGCACAACTCCGATCTGTGGTTTCTCGGGAATTCTCTGAGCGATGAATTCCGCACTCACAGCAGCACTCCCGCAATGCACGCCGACATAAAGTTCGCCATGGTGCCCGCTGCCACCGCTTTCAATCCAAGGCGCGCCAGATCGCTTTTCCGGCTCGGAGCAAGCGCCCCGATTCCGCCGATCTGAATGGCGATGGAACTCAGGTTAGCGAATCCGCACAGTGCGTACGTCGCAATCGTAAACGATCGCGGATCCAGCGAGGCCTTGATGGTGCCGAGGTCGATGAAGGCCACGAATTCGTTGAGAATGAGCCGCGTGCCGAGCAGGTTCCCGACCTGCGCGGCGTCCTTCCAACTCACTCCGAGCAGCCACGACACCGGCGCGAAGACGAAGCCGAGTAACGATTGCATCGAGGCGGGGAACCAGCCGAAGAACGGCCAGCCGTGTACCCATCCGAAAATCCCGTTCACCATCGCGATCAGCGCGATAAACGCGATCAGCATCGCGCCGATATTCAACGCCAGCTGCAGTCCATCGCCCGCGCCTCGCGCCGCGGCGTCGATCACGTTTACGCCGACCTTCTCCACTTGGATGTGCACGTTGCCGGCTGTAGCGGGTTTCGCGGTCTCCGGAACGAGGATCTTCGCCAGCATGATCGTTGCGGGTGCCGTGAGGATCACGGCGGTCAGCAAGTGTACCAAATCGACATGAGCGACCCGAACATAGGCAGCCATCACCGCGCCCGAAACATGGGCCATTCCGCTGGTCATGATGGTGAACAACTCAGACTCGGTCAGGCCATCGAGGAATGGTCGAATGGTGAGTGGAGCTTCTGTCTGCCCCATGAAAATACTGGCTGCGACGTTCGTCGATTCCGCACCGCTGGTGCCGAATACCCGCAGCATCACAACCGCCATCGCCCTCACCATGATTTGCATGACGCCGAAATAATAGAGGATAGCGAAGAATGACGCGATGAAGATGACGATCGGCAGCACCTGGAACGCGAATACGAGTCCCACCGGGGGTTGATTGATCCCGAGGGTCCCGAACACGAACTGGCTGCCCTGATCGGCATAGGACAGCATGTGATTCACCGCGTTGCTGACCGCCTGGAAAGCCCAGGCAAAGGGAGTCTTCAGGACCAGGAACGCAAAACCGAACTGGAGTCCCAGTCCCCACGCCAGTACCCGAAGTGGAACCGCGCGGCGATTCGTGGAAAAAAGGAATGCTGCCCCGACAATGACGACCAGGCCCAGCAGACCCGTGAAACGGCCCATTTCAAAAGAGCGGCGCGGCTATTAGCCGACCACTTCCAGAATCAATTCGCGGTCTTCAGCCGGAGTGCCGGAAATGCGGAACGCATCTTCGACCAGTTGCGCCGCATCGTCCACGCGTTCTTCATCGGTGTAGTAGAGCCGGCACAACACTCCGCCGGCGTCGACTTTGTTTCCGACCTTCACTTCCAAAATGACGCCGACCGCCGGGTCGATGCTATCGTCCTTCGTGTCGCGCCCCGCGCCGATCATCGACGATGCCTCGCCAATGTACTCGGCGTCGATTGCGGTGACATAGCCTGCTCTCGGCGAGCTAATCTCACGCACGCCGGTTGCATTCGGCAGCAGTTCGAACCGGTCGAGCACCTGAGGGTTCCCGCCCTGCGCCTGGATTACTTCCTTAAACTTCCGGTAGCCTGATCCATCGAGCAGTTTCTTCTGCGCCAGCTCGCGCGCCTCGTCCAGCGTCGGCGTGATCTTTCCGAGATAGATCATGCGGGCTGCGAGTTCGAGGGAAATCCGCGTTAGATCCGTCGGTCCCGCGTTTTGCAGCGTCTGCGAGACCTCCATGATCTCGAGGGCATTGCCCACCGCGTATCCGAGGGGCTGATTCATGTCGGTGATCAGCGCCTGTACCCGCTTATCCATGCGGCGCCCGATTCCCACCATCAGTTGTGCGAGCCGCCGCGCTTCCACCTGGCGTTTCATGAATGCGCCCGATCCCACTTTGACATCGAGCACAATCGCGTCCAGTCCCACCGCGAGCTTCTTGCACATGATCGACGATGCGATCAGTGGAATCGATTCGACCGTTGCCGTCGTGTCCCGAAGCGAGTAGAGTTTCCGGTCTGCTGGTGTGACGTCGTCGCTTTGTCCAATGAAAGCGAGCCGGTGCTGCACGAGGTGATCGCGGAACTCCTCTACACTAAGATCCGTGCGGAACCCGGGAATCGCCTCGAGTTTGTCCAGCGTGCCGCCGGTGTGACCCAACGCCCGTCCGGATATCATGGGAACCACTGCGCCGGCTGCGGCGGCCAGGGGAGCGCAGATGAGGCTCGTCTTATCTCCGACGCCGCCGGTGGAGTGCTTGTCCACCTTGACACCCGGAATTCCGGACAGATCCAGTGTGGATCCGGATCGCAGCATGGAATCCGTGAGCGCCGATACTTCCCGGTCCGACATACCGGAATAGAACACGGCCATCAGGAACGCCGACATCTGGTAGTCCGGAATTTCATTCCGGGTGTAGCCCTCTATAAGGTGTACTATTTCTTCCGGCGACAGTTCTTCACCGTCCCGCTTGCGATGGATGAGGTCGACAGTCCGCATTAAGAATACCAGCCTAACACCTTATCTGACTGAAATCAAAGGATGTGCGCTATTCGAGCGGGGCGGCCCGAAGTTTAATCTCCAGCGCCGTCGAAAACCGGACCGATCGGAGCCCGCCCCAGTGGAGCGAGGCTTCATTCCGCTATCAATGGCAGAGCGTACTGATATCTGCCGCTGAACACTTCACCGAAGAGTTCAATGATCGATCGGTGGACCAGACCATTATCGGCCAAAAGGTGCGGTCCGCGTAAGGAGCGCAGCTCACCCTTCATGTCCGAACAGACCCCACCCGCCTCTTCCACGATGAGAATACCCGCAGCCATGTCCCACGGCTGCAGCTTAAATTCCCAGAATGCATCGAGTCTGCCGCAGGCGACGTAGGCCAGATCGAGAGCCGCCGCCCCCGCTCTGCGAACACCGTGGGTGCGCATCCCGAGTTGATGATAGAAATGCACGTTGATGTTCTTGTGCCGCTTGCGGCTGGGAAACCCGGTCGCTACGAGCGTCTGCTCGAGCCGGTCCACTGACGAGACACGAATCGGCTGGCCGTTCAGGGTGGCCCCACTGCCGCGCTCCGCCGCGAAGACCTCTTTCCGGGTCGGGTCCAGAATCACGCCCGCAATGAGTTCCTCGCCACGCTCCAGCGCGAGTGTGACGTTGAATATCGGAAAGCTGTGGGCGAAGTTGGTAGTTCCGTCCAGCGGGTCCACGTACCAGCGGTACTCGGAACCGTTCGTGTGCCCGCCGCCTTCCTCGGCGACGATGTCGTGCGAAGGGAAGGCGCTACGCAGTCGCGAAACAACCAGCTTCTCAGACGCGCGGTCGGCTTCGGTGACGATGTCGTGCTCGCCTTTCGACTCGACCGCGACCCTGCGCTCGAAATACGTCGACAGCAGGTCTCCCGCTTCACGCGCGATCTCAACGGCGGTCTCGACAAAGGATGGCAAGATCCCGCCTACTTCTCTCGCTCGTACAGGTACTTGATATCGTGCTTGAAGACAAACAGGTTAGGTTCGCCTTCGCGTGTGAGTCGAATGAAGCTCTGGTCGTAGAATTCGACGGTTCCGAGAAGTTCCTCATTGTCGATGAGTTTCACACACACTGGAACCTGATGCTCGGCGAGATAGCGCAGATACTTGGCCTCTTGAAACGTCTGTTCAGGCGGCTTCGCTTTGGCTTTTGCAGCCTGCGCTGATTTCGCTGCCGCTGCTGCTGCTGCGGTCTTCGTGAGTGGCGGTTTTAATGCTGCTGGCTTCACGTTCTTGAACCTCTCCAGGCGGCGGCACACGACGAGCGGCAAAACTCTCCTGCGCTCTAGTGCCCGGAATCCCCATAATATCCGTTACGGGTTTGCACCCGCAAACCGGGACGGTCCACGGTGACCTTCACGCGGTGAAATCGCTCCTGCGTGGGGGAAAGATTCTTCGGGTAGTAGCCGATCAGGTATTGCGTGCGAAGGTCGCGCAGGATTTCCTCGAAAGCCTGGTCGAGTTGCTCGCCGACCGTCGGAGCGAATACCTTGCCCCCGGTCCCTTCCGCGAACGTCGTCAGTGCGTTCTCACCGCCGACGTTCCGTCCCGCGTCATTCGTGATCGGGATCACAAGAATCGGGTAGATCACCGCATCCGCTCTCTGGGCAGATTCCAAAGCCTGGTGAAAGGTGCGCGAACTCGTGGTGTCGCCGCCGTCGGTCACGATGATCATGACATGCCGGCCCTCCCGATCTTCCGTTTCACGCGATGCGAACCAGATCGCGTCGTACAACGATGTGCCGCCCTCGCTCTTCACGCCTCGAAGGTTCTTGTCCACCTGCGCCGCACTCCGCGTAAAGGAGGTGCGCTGAACAACTTCCCAGTTGAAAGTAAACAGAGCCGCGCGGTCATCCGGGTTGCCTTCCCGAAACAACGCGCGCACAAATCGGGTCACGGAGTCGATCTCGTACTTGATCTCAATTCCGGTGGAACCGCTGGTATCGAGCAGAATGGAAACCGAGAGGGGTTGCTCGGTGTGGCGCTCGAATAACGTGATTTGCTGTTCGACTCCGTTGTCGAAAACTTTGAACGACCCCTTGGGGAGAGCCGCGGGCGCGCCTTGCCGGTCCTTTACCGTCACCAGCAATCGAACCAGGTTCACATCCGCGCGGAATACAGACGGCTCCTGCGCGCAGACCGTCAGGGCCGCCACGAAAAACAAGCAAAAAGGGTAGCGCATCAGGATTTGAGTGATTCGTCCCACTCGCCTTCCACCCAAACTTCTCCGTCCTCGAAGTATTCCTTCTTCCAGATCGGAACGGTGCGTTTCAGGCGATTGATGCCTTCGAGTGCCGCGTCAAAGGCGGGCTTGCGATGTGGAGCGGTGACCACGATCGCGACGCTGGTCTCACCGATGTCCATGCGTCCGAGCCGGTGGACGATCGCGATGTGGCCGATTGCGTGCGTTCGCGCGATGTCGCGGCCGAGCTCCGCCATCACCTTGATGGCCATCGCTTCATAGCACTCGTAGTCCAGGTAGCGCGTGGCGCGCCCTTTCGTATTGTTGCGAACAACTCCTTCGAAGTTGACGACCGCGCCATCCTCACCCCGCAACAAGGCTTCCGCGAGTTGCCGGGTGTCGATGCGCTCCCGTGTCAAGGCATAGAAGTTGCCGCTGTCGTCGTCGCGGACGATGTGCGTGTATCCGCCGGTGCCGCCGCTGACGGGCGGAAGCAGCGCAATTTCATCCCCCTCTCGCACCAGCGCCGATGGCTGTGCGAACTCGTGATTGCGCGCGACAACGATACTTCCGAACAACTCTCCGAGGCGCGGGTACCGGTCCGAGTAGCGGCGGAAAACGTCCGCGAGCGCCTCGCCCTCTTCGACTTCCAGCAACTCCTCGGCCCGTCCCACGATATCCTTTAACTGCCCGAAAAACAGTACCTTTACGCGCACGCTCAAATAGTAACAGACTGGTGCCGAACCAGCCCGGTTTCAGGAACCTTCAACGGGCGTGTATTTACCTGGCCGGCCGCTTCTCGCGTTTGTTGCGCTTGAGTTGTACCTCCCTCCCATTCGGCAGTCGATCCTCCTTCGCAAGCTGCTCGTCGACGCCTTGCGCCGAGGACTCGCCGGTGCGCGTAGGGCCGGTGTTCGCCGCCCAATCCTCGGGCGGGATGTCTCCGATATCCGTCAGGCCGAGATCGGCATCCGATGCATCGTGAATCGTGAGATCCGCGATATCGCCGGTGTCGTCGAGCGCGGCGGTCCCCAGGTCGGAGCCCGGGCCCGCTGCTAAAGCATCCGGGCGGCCCGTCACGTGCCCGGTGCTGCCGCCTTGCCCGCCGGGTACTCCGGAGCCGCCAGGGCCCGTACCATCCGTCCTCCGCGCCTCGAGGTCTCCCGTCTCCTCACGGTCGCCCCCGCGCACCCGTCCAGTTTGTTCTTTGTTCTCCATACGTGCTCCTGTTTCTTAGATGCGGTTTAGCCGTAATTCTGGTGAATCGTGTTGCCGGAGCAGTGTGCTGCCGGACATGGGGCACCGCTACAATCCAGCAACTGCTGGACGAACCCGTCTCGTAATGGTGCAGTGTCGAACTGCCAACCGTATCAACGCAGTGCGCTGATTTGCCGGCAGAAACAACCTCGGGAAAGCTATGGCATCTCGAACTACAGCGATCGTCCGAATCTTGCAGGGGATCGGCGAGTTGGACAAAGCGGACCGGGAACTCGCGATCGTGGCGTTCATCGTGGTCGCCGGCCTGAGAGAATTGGAAGAGGTGGTTGAGCAGGAGGCGAGAAAGATGCCCGTATTCGCCGACATGTTCTGGACAACGAAGTCCTCGGCCGTGAGTTCACGCACGGTTTAGAGCAAGGGCGTCAGGAAGGCGAGTTGATCCTCCCGCGGCGGCAGATGGCGAAGCGATTCGGCAGATTGCCCGGCTGGGTCGAAGAACCGCTGGCCCGGCTCTCGGTGTCGGAAACCGAGGACATCGGCGATCGGGTCTTCGATGCCAAAAACCTGACCGAACTACTGGACCTGCCGGCTGATTAGCGCAATCCCGACAACTCCTGCAAGTGCCGCCAGTTCAAGAGCGCTGAGTTCGTCCACTCCATCATCTGGCGATCGGGAGCCCCATTCCCATCGAAGTGGCAGGCAAAGCGCCCCTCCGATCGCGCGTAAGCCGCGAAATCGAGCGGTTCGAGCGTCTTGGGATCCTTGTACCAATCGTCGCGCAGCGATGGATTCCCTCGCAAATCCACCCGTTCGCGCATCCGGTCGCCGGCCCGTGGGTCGCAGAGGTAGAGGGGAAACGCCCGGGAGTCTACCGCCAGTTTCGCCTGCGAGGAAGCCCGCTCGTCTGAAATCCCGTGATCGTTCGTGCACGCCGAGTAACAAATAACGACCGCTGGTCCCGAATGTGCGTTCGCGGCCATAACGGATTTGTAGAAATGATTGATATGGGCGGCAGTGGTCTGAGCGACGAGTACGTTCCGGCGCAGCAGCAGCGGCATTCCCAACTCACCGATCGGGCTGCGCGAGGTCTTGTCGAACACCATCACCTTGATGTCCAGGCCGGAATCCAACATCTCCGCGAGCGAATTCCAACCCTCGGACATCAACGCATCTTCGGCGCCGAGAATCCATAAACGCCGTGAGTTGTGCCCGTCCTGGTCCCACTTCATTCGGATCCCTATGGCATCGGAAGGAGCGTTGGAGGCCAGTGTGTTCGTCCACGAGATCTTTACTGGTGTGAACGGATACGTCGATGACGCGGCCGTGTGGCAACCCGCCGCCGCAACGATTCCCATCTGCTCGGCGCCATATACGAACCCGGTTGCGGCGAGCAACATGCGAATGACGCTCGATTCCCCGCAGCCCATGCAGGATGCCGCTCCGCCCACGTGCAATCTCGCGCGAGCCGACAGCAGTATGTCTCCGAGCGATTTGTCGTTGATGAACCGCGCGGGGGTGTCCGGAAGGCTCTCGAAGAAATCGCGCGCGCGATCGTACAGATCGAGATCCACCTGGGTCTTCGAAACCATGTCCAGGGATCCGTGGTTCCCGCAGACATCGACGCATTCGCCGCATCCCTTGCAGCGATCGGGATCGATATACAAACCGAACAGGCCGCCGGTTTCGCCGCGTTTCAGAAACGATTCGTAGTATTTCGCCGTGAAACTGAAGTGCGCGTGGATCTCCGGAGGGGCGTGCTCGATGGTTTCCGGTTCCACTACCCGCGCGTAAATCGCGCTGTCCGGGCAGAGATTGACGCAATCCATGCAACCAGTGCATTGCTTCGCCGCGAAGCGCGGAATGCGGGGGGCCATTGTGCGAAAGCTGCGGAACGACGCGCTGCCGCCCGGCATGATGCTCCGCGCGACGTACAAATCCGAGTCCAGCACCGACTCGCGCCCGCTGATGTAGCTCTGGATCACATGGTCGCAAAAGCCGGCCGGAACCACTTCGGCGGACGGCGCGCGGAAGCCGTTGCGCCGCGGTCTTCGATCGGCCGGTGCTTCATAGTCGCCGATCTGCTCCGGTGGAATCACCACCTGGACGTCATCGAAACCCCGGCGCGTGACAGCTACATCCTCGGCGAGAATGCTGGTGCCGCGGTGTTCGAAAAAGCGGGTCACCGCGCGTTCGACGGCCGCAAACAAATCGGCATCCGGAATACGTGAGTTGTCGCGGCACGGCGTGATTTTTAGGAACGCCCCTAATAACGCCAATCCGCGAGTCCGGCCGGAAAGACCAGGTCCAGTGGCGCCCTGGTTCGCGATGCCCGCCGCATCTACGGCGAACAGGTCGATACTGCGCTCCCGCATGGTTCGCCGCGCTTCAACCGGCAGGCTGTTCCAGACTTCCTTTACCGGCAGCTCGGTTTCCAGCAACAACGTTCCCCCGGCACGCAGTCCGGCTAATGGATCGCCGTGTTGGAACGCATCCAGATGTTGAACGGCAACCAAATCCACGGCTACCGCATCGCCATTTCCGGAGACACGTTTCGGGGAGAACGTCACCCACGAGGTTGCGGGCACCACGCGCTCCTCTCCGCGGTAAATGGAATCGGCTTTCACTGCCACTTCGAACAGGTCCGTCGCAATCGCGCCGATCAAACGCGCGGTGGACGTGGACCCGAACCCGGCTTGTGAGTGGATTCGCAGCGTGTAGGCGCCCGGAGGACGGGGATCGATTTCGGGGCCGTTGCCGAGCGCGTCCGGATGCTTGATTCCGAGCACGAAGAACCGGCGGCCGTTCCGCGTCATATTCTCGATGGCCGCGACGAGGCTGGACGGACTCACGTGCCGGCCGCCGAGCCCGGCCGCTCCGGAAAAAACCTCGGGTACCCGCAACAGCCGCGCCTCTTCTCCCATCTGCGCGGCTGCAAGTGCGGCCTTCAGTTGTTCCGTCACAGGATTCGCAGCGGCAAGCGGCGTGTCGGTTCGTTCGATTACCGTAACACCGCGGCAGCGCGCGAGCGCGTTCACCAGTTCCGGAGCAGGGAACGGACGCAGCGATGTGATGCTCAAGGCACCCACGCGAATGCCCTGACTGCGCATGTAGTCTACCGCCGGTTCCGCGCTCTCCATGAGCGACCCCAAGCCGACCAGCGCATATTCGGCATCGTCCAGTCGATAGGGCCGGACAAGACAGTACTTGCGTCCCGTCAATTCCGCAAAATCGGCCATCGCCGTTTCCAGCGATGGACGCACGCGTTCGTAAAAGAAGCGCTGGGCGATGCGCCCGCGCATGTAGCTGTCCTGATTCTCGAGCGGAGACGTGATCAGCGGTTCAGCCGGGTTGAACACGTTCCGGATCCGGCGCTCCGGCGCGCCGATGAAAACCTTCAGGAACTCGGGTTCCGGCAGGTACACGGTCTCAAGTCCGTGCGTGGTGATAAACCCGTCCTGTACGTTGAGGAATGGCGTCTCGGCGAGTTCCGAAGCGCGACGCGCGATGACTGCGAGATCGGCGGCCTCCTGCGGGTTGCGCGCAAACAGCACACCCCAGCCGCAGTTCGCCACGGCGAAGATATCGTCGTGCCCCGCCTGAATGGTGATTGCCTGTGAAGCTAGTGCGGACGCCGCTACGTGAAACACCATCGGCAGGCGTTTGCCGGCCGCAGCCTGCAACACCTCCGACATTTGTACCAGATGCTGTCCGCCCGTGAATGTCGTCACGCGGCCGCCCGCGAGCGCGAACCCTTCGCACATCGATGCTGCACCAGCGGCGCATTCCGCGCGGCCAAACG
This sequence comes from uncultured Acidobacteriota bacterium, assembly GCA_963720745.1. Classification (GTDB taxonomy): domain Bacteria; phylum Acidobacteriota; class Terriglobia; order Bryobacterales; family Bryobacteraceae; genus TMP-7. Next base: position 231,183 of record CAVRGO010000001.1, on the reverse strand, counting down.
TCAGCGGCTCGTCCCAGAGATTCTTCCGGCGCTTGGCAACCTCACGTTCGAAGCACTGTGCCATTCGATTCGCCGGGGGCGCCGAATGCACGCAAGCTGTCTGCGACAACTGCGACTCCACCCAAACCACGGCTTCAGAACCATCAGCAGCCATTCGAATGCCGGGGTACTTCGCGCAGCGTTTCGCGGTTGCGCCACGATCTGAGGATGTTGCCAGCCCAGGCATGTGTATCTCCGACATTGCGGAAGTGCATTTCAGTTGCCACTGATTTTCAACAGGTTAGATTGCCAATGAGTTTAGTGATGCGCCATGTTGCGCAAAAACCGGGTGCATTACCCCAAGTTATTTCGGGAGGAATCGATATAAACGTGTTCGTGTGGCACTCCAAGTGCTCAGGCCTGTTCACATCATGAAACGCGCGGACCTCGATGGCGATGCCCTCATCCGCCGAACCCGCCTCGCCATGCGAATCTCGCTGGCAGGTGGAGTTCTGATGCTGGCGGCGAAATGGATCGCCTTCGCCATCACCGGATCCGCCGCCATCCTCTCGGACGCGAGCGAGTCCGTCATTCACATCGTTGCTGTGGCGTTCGCGGTGTTCAGCCTCCGGCTCAGCCAGCGCCCGGCCACCAGCGGGTTCCGGTACGGCTACGAGCGCATCAGTTTCTTCTCGGCCGGATTCGAAGGCGCGATGATCATGCTGGCCGCCGCCTCCATCATTTGGGCCGCTATCGACAAATGGCGGCACGGACTCGACCTTCAACAACTCGGCCTGGGAGTTCTCATCACGTTTGGCGCGTCGCTGGCCAACGCTCTGCTGGGCTTTTATCTCGTTCGAACGGGGCGGGAAGCTCGATCGCTTATCGTGGAGGCCAACGGCAAGCACGTACTGACAGACAGCTGGACCAGCTTCGGAGTAGTTGGCGGATTAGTTTTGGTGGTCGTCACCGGCTGGACGCCTTTCGATCCTCTAATTGCAATCGCTGTCGCGCTCAACATATTGTGGTCCGGCGGGCAACTCATGCGGAAGTCGATCGGCGGTCTGATGGACTATGTCGATCCGGTGACCGCCGAGTCCGTTCGCAAACAAATGGACGAACTCTGCCGCGTCGAACAAGTCGCCTATCACGGGCTGCGCTTACGCGACACTGGCGTTCGCCTGCGGGTCGAAGTTCATCTGCTGTTTCCCTACGGCACCGTCCTCGGAAAGGCGCATGAGGTTGCGACGAGGCTCGAGGAGAAGCTGCCTTTGGGGATCGGACGCGACGTGGATCTCGTCACTCATCTCGAGGCGGTGGAGGATCACAGCAGCGTTCATTCGAAGGCGCACGGGCTCTGACCGCCCGCGGCGTGATCACATAGTGGGAAGCGTCACCTCTTCCATCGGTGGTTCGTACACGCGATTGAGATACTCGAGCAGCGGCAAAGGATCGGAGCCGAGACTGCGAAACCCAATGTAGCCGTCCGGACGAATCAGGTAGACGCACGGGACACCCGCCGCATAGTTGTGGTGCGCTGCGCCATCGACATCCAGAACGAGCGGTCCGGGCCAGGCGAAGTCCGCCCGTGCGATGAGATACGTAGTCACTTCGGCGGCGTATCCCTCGCGCATGTAGCGTTCGATGTTCTCGAATCCGCGGAGAGTCTCTTCATCCGGATGCTCGGCGCTGAAGAGGAGCACCACATGCCGCGTCCCGCGAAGCCAGTCGAAGAGCCGGCGGTCTCCGCCGAGCGTCGCATCGAGAGCGCGATCGCCCGGGAGACCGACCGCGGTGTACCAGCGCCCCGCCTGCCCCACCACCGGGCTGCCCCGGTAGTTGACGCTGATTTCGGCAAGGCGGTTCACCAGGCGCTGCTCCAGAACCTCGAATCCGGCGAGAATCGGCAGCAGACGGTTGCGGATCTTCTGCGGGATCGGATGGCGAAGGGTGGCGATCGTGGTCAGGTTTTCCGTGAGTGTCACGACGGAGCGAGCCACCGGTTCGCGTTCTGCCGTGTAGCTTTCCAGCAGCGCTTCCGGCGCATTGCCACGCAGCACCATCCCGATTTTCCATGCGAGATTGTAGGCGTCCTGGATGCCCGTATTCATGCCTTGGCCGCCCGCGGGACTTTGTACGTGCGCGGCGTCCCCGGCGACGAAAACGCGGCCGCGCTGATATGCCGAAAGACGGCGATGCGTGATCCGGAAACTCGAGATCCAGGTCGGATCTCCGAGGCGGGCGGAGCGAGGGCCGCGTCTGGCAAAGATCGATTTCAGCGCCTCCGCGTCCGCCTTGCCATTTTCGTTTCCGTCCGCCACGATTCGGTAATTGCCTTCTCCCAGAGGAAAGAGGGTGAACAGCCCATCCTCGTGGAACCACAGGTACCACTCGTCGTCCGCGGCGTCCCACTCGAGCGGCACGTCGGCGAGGAGAAAACTGTCGTCGAAAGATCCACCTTCGAACGGCAGCCCGATCGCCTGCCGAACGGTGCTGTGCGCGCCATCGCACCCGATCACATAAGTGGCGCGCGCGGTCGCGGTCATGTTGTCTCCCGATTGCAAAGAGACAGTGACGCCTTCCGCGTCCTGCTCGATACCTGTGACGGTCACTCGCCGCTCCACCTCGACCCCGAGACTGTTCAATCGGGCGATGAGGATGCGTTCAGTCTCGCTCTGCGGAAGATCGACGGCGAATGAGTAGGGGCTCGCGAGTTCGTCGAAGCTGAAATGAAAGATTCGATGACCTTCAGCGAAGATGTTCGCCCCGTGAATCCGGTGTCCCGCCGAGAGCACCGGTTCGATGATGCCCATGTCGTCGAAGATCTCGAGCGTGCGCGCCTGTATCGCCAGCGCTCGCGATTCCTTAACGGGACCGGGGTTTTGATCGAGCACCCGGCAGCGGACTCCGTGCCGCGCAAGGCCGATAGCCATTGCGAGGCCCACCGGGCCCGCACCGGTTACAATGACATTCGCTCCGGCGGTCGAATCCACACAACCGTTGTATGCCGTTTAGCGCAGAAGGCGCAACCCGATAACGAACGTGTGAGTGCGGAACCCTTCGTAGGAGTAGTAGGTTTCCGACAGATCGTAGTAGCGCCATTCGCTGAAGATGTTGACTCGTTCGGTAACCGGGACAGCGATCTTCAACAGCGGCGTATAGAACGATGTCGGACGGCTTCCCGACGACGTAAAGAAGGAGCCGCCAACAGACAACCGGGGAGCATGCTTTGCGCCGAACGGCGGCGCGATATCGACCAGCGCCGTTGCGGTGTGCGCGTTCTCGCGGTATTCCGAAACGGCGGGAGTCAAAGTCTGAGGCTCATAGTAGTTCAGGTTCGAATGCAACGAGCTTCGGGTATAGTCGCCCACGACCGTGATCATCTTGCCGCCCGCGGGATTCCAGAGGAAGCCGACCGAGGTTATGTAGCTGTCGAGTTCGAAGCGGATATCGGGATTCGGGTTCTCGTTCGTCAACGCTGCAAAGTTCGCGGTGAAACTCAATGAGTTCAGCAGTTGATAGCGCGCGCGAACGGTTCCCTTCCTATAGTCGCTCAGGCTCGTGCGGAAGTAGACGCGATCGGCGCCGGCGATTTCGGCATCGCCGTTGATCCACAATTTCTGCCCGAACAGCCGTGTCTGTGCGCCCAGCAACGCGACCTGCTGCGAGAGTTCACCTTGTTGGAACGCGACCTCGTTCTCGAGCGGCGCTCGAACTCGCGCGTCGCCCCACACATAGCGATGGCCCACGCGGACCGTCAGCCACCGCTTCAAATCGATGTTGGCCTGAATCTGCTGCTGGTTGTAATTGACAGCGAGGCGATCGGTCGACAGCGCGCTGATGGCTTGCGGAGTGAGATCCGTCATGTCGCTCAGCAGAAGCGAACTGGCGGTGTGAAACCGGTCCGTCATCCACGACTCCAGGATCCGCACATTGCCCAAGGGCCGGATCTCGAGATTCACATTGCCGGTCGTGTGCGGCTGGTTCGCATTCGCGGCGGCGAAGTCCCGTTGCGAGGTAAAGAACTGAAGTGTCGCAAGGTTGACCAGCGCACCATCAGCGGTCTGTGTAAACTGCGCATCTGTGCGCGGACGGCTATACAGGAACGTTGCGGACGCGTCCATCCACGAGAACGGCGTGAACGTCGCCAGCGCGCGTTCGAAGATGCTGTCGCCGCGTACGCGGTAGGCTTGGAGCGCATCGCTCAGCGACAGCGTCTGGCCGAACAGCGCGGTGGTGCGGTTCCCGAGGTTCTTGTCGTTGGTCGACGCGGTCTGATCGTCCTTGAATGTCGTGCCGCCCTGTTCGAGCGTCACATGGAAGTTCGTGTACTCGAAGTTCACGCCGGCGCGGTATTGGTCGGTCTTGTCGTAGAGGCCGTTGAAGATCGGGTATTCGTTGCCGCTCGAAACGAAGTTGGCGACACCGCGTCCTTCACCCCAGCTCCGTGTATAGGCGACGTAGGGGATGATTCGCGTGCCGGGGCGGAAGCGCAACTCGGTATCGATCAGCCGCCGTTGAATGTCGTAGCCGCGCTCGGTCTGGAAGATACCCTGATCGATGCGCGGATTCGCGAACGACGGCAGGAAGTTGTAATAACTAATGTTCCGGTATTCGAAATGGAAGTCGTAGAGGCGTTCTTTGACGGCATCGAGGCGCGTCGTCGTGGCAGGGTCGCCTCCCCATCCCATGCCGAACAGCGTGATCTTGTCGTAATACTTGCTGGAGGGATTCTTCAGGGTGAAATCGAAGTCGAAGACCTTCGGCCCATCGCCGAGGTTCACGACCGTGCGGTAGGCATCGAGGTTGCCGTTGACATCGGTGCGCCAGCGATAGCCGAGACTGACGCTTCCGGTGAGGATTCTGTCGGCAGGGGCGGGCGCGGCGGCCGGTTCAGCCGCGGGCTTCTCTTCGGGCTTCGCCTCTTCCGGCTTCTGGGCCTGTTCGGCCTTCTGAGTTTCTTCTTTGGGGGCCGGTTGCTGCGCGGGAGCAGCGGCGTCCTGCGCGATCAGCGGCAACAGGCCAGCGAATAATATCAGGAATCTCATCGCAGAAACGCCCTGTCTATATAGGAACCGTGGATCTTCAGATGACACGTACTGCACTTCTGGAAGCGAGGACTGCGCAGATCGTGGAACGCCGGTGGAACGCCGCCCAGCGTGCCGGTTCTGGCGACTGCGGGGGCGCCGACATTGGCATGGCACTCCAGGCAGACAAATCGTTCTTCATGCCGCGTCAGCATTCGTGGATTTGCCGAACCGTGCGGCTCGTGGCACGCCTGGCATCCCGCCATCTGAACTGGTGCGTGCGTGAAGGTGAAGGGACCGCGCTTGTCCCCGTGACATCGGAAGCATCCGGGCTCGTTGGCATTTGTGGCGCGAATGGATGACGGCAGCACGCTGCCGTGCGGATTGTGGCAATCCACGCACGACATTGCACCTTCCGGCAGCCGGTGGTGGTACGGTTTCTGGAACTGCGCCCAGGTATTTTGATGGCAGCGCGCGCACGTCGCATTGATGCGGGCCGCGCGGCCCTCCAGAATGTCGTTGGAATGCGCCTCATGCATCGAGTGGCAACTGGAGCAGGCGATGCCGCTTCGGCCATGCCCGCTCATGATGCGGCCCACATTGGTGGGTTGGTTGTTATGGCACTTCAGGCAGATCCGCTCGGCATCCTTGGAAGGGAGTTTGGCGGGATTCCGGATGTCTTCGGCGGATGCGGATTCGGCATGCTTGCTGCCGGGCCCGTGGCACGACTCACAGGCTTTCCCGTCCCACCCACGCTTCTTTTCCACTTCTACCACGTGGTGCGGATTCGTGCGGAAGCCCTTGAAAATATCTTCGTGACAGGTTTGACAAGTTTCGGAGCCGACATAGGTGGCCGGCGCCGCAGGAGTCGCGGGTGCGCTAGGCTGCGCACCCGCGTTCTGTTGGCAATAAACGGGCAGAGCGGTCAAAAAGAGGGCCGCCACACCGATCAGCATCGACCGGTTCGGAGGCGTCCATTCGAGACCAGCACATGCATTCTTTCGTGGCGACCCTCGCATTTAGACCTAAACCTTTCTCCCGTTCCGATGAATCGACTACTGAGCGTGGACTCGGGTTACCGAGAAATCAGCAGACGCACCGTGGCACGCCTGGCAACTCTCGACCGATTTTCCACTCAGTTGGGCCGTGTTCGCCACCGCGTGAGCGAGTGACGGCAGGTCCGCGTGGCAACCCGTGCAGACGGCTGTCACCCGAGGAGTCGGGTTAACCGGGCTTTGCGGGTTGGTCACGGCGTTCAGGCCGGAAGGCAGATTGGTTTCAGAACCGTTCACGTGGCACATCGAACAGTTCCGGCGATCGCCGGGTTCACCGCTCGGGCTGAATGCCGGGTAACGGACTTCAGTGAAGTCGTTATGGCTTCCGCCAAATCCGACTACCGTGTAGCCCGCGCCCATGGCCTTCAACTCTTCGCCGGTGTGGATCCGGTGAATCATATAGGCGAAATCGATGGCTTGCGGCGGCGTATTCTTATCGTCCGCATTGGTGGCAGCAGGGCGGCGCGCCTTATCGGTCTCGCTCGGGTTGTGGCAGAGCACGCACTGCTCGATCTGGTTACGGTTTGTCCCGTGAAGCGACAGGAACGAGTGGCACTGATTGCATTTATCGATGCTCACTACCTGGCGGCGCGGAGTAACTTCAGAACCGTCCACCGAGAAGTACGCCACGACGTTCTTGGCGCCGTACTCGGTATCCATCTGCTGTTTGGTGCCCGGAAGGACGGTCAGGCCGCGGCGGCCTTCAAGACCGATCGCGAAGGTGCCCTTGGCGTCCGTGGGGACAGTGTGTTTGAAGGTATAGGTGCAGTTGCCGCTGGCATCGCAGGTGGCGCCGCCGGCCACGAGGTCCTCGGACACGTAGCCACCGGTGGTGACGTCGGAGCCGAAACTCGTGTAGCCGTAGTCGGATGTCGGACCCGCCATGACGGCAGCCAGGCGAGACGGCGAGGTCTTCAGATCGCTCACCATGATGGGGTTGCCCGCCTTATCCTTCATTGTGAAGGTAATGGTCGGAGCCTTCCCGGCCGTGCCGTTCTGGACCTTCAGGTCGCCGAATACCATACCCGGGATGAAATCCATCGCGTCGGGATTCAGTGCTGCGGCGCCCGCGGTTCCACGCGGAATGTGCGCGCCCATGATCGATGCATCGAGCGGAAGTTCTCCCTGCGGAGTGTGGCAGGTAGAGCAGCTGGAATCGGAGACTTGCGGCAGATTCACGTGGCCTTCACCGGTGGCGAAATTGACGTTATCGTGGCAGGCTCCGCAAGCCGCGCGGTTCGGTCTCAGGAACGCCTTCTCCTGGGCCGCACCCTTGCCTTGTTCGTGGCAAACGGTGCAATTGCCCGGATCGGACGGAAGAGCAACCGTGGACCAGTCGGATACGCCTTGGTTGAATCCGATGATCTGATAGTGACCACCCGCTTGCACGCTGGGCAACTGCTCGCCCATGTGGATCTTGTGGATCATTACTGGCATGTCCACCGTATTGCCCGTATCGGGATCGGTGGTCTGGGGCGTGTGGCACATGACGCAGTACTCGATGCCCCGGCGAGATCCGCCGTGGAACGCGACTTCGTCGTGGCACTTGTTGCAGCTTTCGGTCTTGATCACGTCGCGCGTGACGGTCACTTTCGCGCCGTTCGGGACAAACGTGTAGACGTTGGTTGCATAGTTGGTTCCCAGGTCGAACTCGGTCAAGCTGCGGCTGGCCTGGCAGCCGATGGAATGGGTCGCGGTCTTGTCGAAATTCGAAGGAGCCTTGGTTTTGAAAGTGTAGGTGTACTCGCCTGCGGCGGATCCGTCAGCCCAGGTTCCACCCGAATCGGTGCCGGCCTGAGTGGCCGACTTGTTCGTAATCGGACTGGCTTGGACGCGCGTCGTATAGGCGACGTACTGGGTTTGACCGTTCGGGATGTAGGCTGCCATGCAGCTGATGGACACCGCACCGGGTGTCACAGCTCCATTGCGGTCTAAACCTACGCCCTTCGGATCGGTAATGCGAACCTGGGTCGTGATGGTGCCATCACTCGCTATGTTCGCCGAGAGGACTTTTAATATCAGGCCTGGCCGCACGAAATTCAACAGATTCGAGTCGGCATAGTAGGCCTTGTCGTGCTTCGTCAGTAGATTGGAGCGGGAGCCGGCTGTCATCACCGTGATGGCTGCGACCGTCACGATGGCACCGAGCTTGAGGAACCGCCCAACAACAGGAGGAATGAGCATGAACTGAACCCCCAGAGTTGGCAGCAACCTGCATTCCAACGAAGTTACAGGCGTGAACGCGTTTAGATTCTACAGGTTCAGCATAAAGTATATATCAATGAAACAGGTCCTAAATTGGGTATTCACCATAATGGGTGGGGGAAAAGGCTCACGACCTGTTGAAAAACTCGGCATAACATACGCATTCCACGCCGACGCCGGGGTTCGCGTCATACTATCTGTAGATCCATGAAGTTGCTCTTTCTCTGCCTGCTTGCCATACGAGCGTTTGCCGGGGAGTATGCGGTCCTGGCAAACGGGTTCCGCGTGTATGCCGAAAGGCACGAGAAGCGCGGCGATATGGTTCGGCTCGAGACGCGCGAGGGGGTTACGGAATTGCCGGCCTCTTCGATTCAGAGCTTCGAGGTAGAAGAGTACGTTACACCGGCGCCTCCGGCCTCATCGTCACCGAAGGCCGAAACGGCGGCACCGGCCAAATCCGCCGAGGAACTGGTGGACGAGGCGGCACACAAAGCGGGCCTTCCCCCGGCGATCGTACACAGCGTAGCGAAGGCCGAATCCGGCTATCGTCAGGATGCAGTATCGCGAAAAGGCGCCATCGGATTGATGCAGTTGATGCCGGGTACGGCGGCTGAACTTCAGGCGGACCCGCGCGATGCGGCTCAGAACGCCGAAGCCGGCGCGAAGTACCTTCGATCGTTGCTGGTCAAGTACGACGGGGACGTTGCTAAGGCATTGGCGGCCTACAATGCGGGACCGGGGGCGGTGGACAAGTACAATGGCGTCCCGCCCTATCCGGAAACGCGATCGTACGTAAATCGAGTCATCTCAAACTACAAACGGCTCGGCGGCGAGTAAGCCGGGAGCAGGTCCCCGTCCTATTTACTGACCCTCGGACACGCTTGGCTTCGTTCTGCAGCCGCGCGTCGGCCGTCCGGGAGGAGCGGCGGGGGGACACCCTTGGGTTCGTTCTGCAGCTGCACATCGACCGCCCGGGACGACGGGCGCGGGGACACGGTTGGGTTCGTTCTGTCAGGCCTTCAACGCCGCCAGGGCCTCGCCCGAGTCCTTCTCCACCTCTGCATGGAGACTGTTGCCGTGCGCATCCATGGTCACGATGGCCGCGAAGTCCTCTACCTGGAGCCGCCACATCGCCTCGGGGATGCCGAACTGCTCGAGCAGTTCCACTCCGGTCACCTTCTTGATGGAGCGCGCATAATATTGGGCTGCTCCCCCGATACCGTTGAGGTAGACGGCGCCGTAGTCCTTCAAGGCGGCGAGGGTCTTCGGGCCCATGCCCCCCTTACCGATCACGGCACGCACACCGTACCGGCGGATCACATCGGCCTGGTACGGCTCTTCGCGGATGCTCGTGGTGGGACCGGCGGCTTTGGCCACCCACCCATCGCCCTGCTTCAGCATCACCGGGCCGCAGTGATAGAGAGCCGCACCGTTCAGGTCGAACGGCGGCGCGTTCTTCATAAGGTAGGCGTGCACGTTGTCGCGGCCCGTGAACATCTCGCCATTGATCAGGACGACATCGCCGACCTTCAGCGCCCGCACCTGCTCCTCCGTGATAGGAGGGGTCAACACGATCTCGCGGCCGGTCAACGGGAATCCCTCGGCACGCGCCATCTTCTCCACCGCGCGGGAAGGATCCCGGTAGAGCCATTTGGTGATCGCGCCGGAAGCCGCGTCCAGCCGAACGCCCAACCTGCGGAAGGCCCAGCAATCGTAAGCAACTGAAACGAAGAAGCTTGCGGGCAGCCGGTTGGCGGCAACTATCTTGCAGCCGATCAGCGATGCTTTACCGCCGAACCCCATCGCGCCGACTCCGAGGCGGTTCGCCTCCTCCATGATTTCGGCTTCGAGCGCCGCGAGTTCCGGGACCGGATTTACATCATCGAGCGTCCGGAACAGTTGCATCTTGGCGAGCATGTAGCCGTGCGCGCGGTCGCTGCCGATGCAAACGCCGAGCGCGCCCGGAGCGCACCCTTGTCCCTGAGCCTGCCAGACGGCGTGCAGGAGGCACTTGCGGACGCCTGCCAAGTCGCGACCGGCTCGCCCGAGGTGTTCGAGTTCAGCCGGAAGCGAGTATTGGATGTTCTTGTTCTCGCAACCGCCGCCCTTCAACACGAGTTTCACCTCGATGTCGTCCTGCTCCCACTGTTCGAAGTGAATCACCGGGGTTTCGGCGCCGAGGTTGTTACCCGAGTTCTTGCCCGTCAGCGAGTCCACCGAATTCGGGCGGAGTTTGCCGCGCCGCGTCGCTTCCGCTACCGCTTCACGAATGGTCTTCGCGATCGCCAACTGGTTGACGCCCACCGGAGTATGAACGATGAACGTCGGCATGCCCGTATCCTGGCAGATCGGCGACTCCTCCTCCTCCGCCATATCAATATTAGTGGCGATGATATCCAGCGCCTGCGCCGATTGCGTGCCGCGCGTCTCCGTATCCAACATCGAACCCATGGCCGCACGAACATCCGGCGGCAGGTTGGAAGACGTCTGCGTAATCAGTTCAAGTAGGCTGTTTGCGAGGAATTCCATACGTGGGTGTCCTGAAACTCCCATCGTACCGTGATCCGGATCAGTAGAGCGGGAGCGGTTCCTGTTTTTCGACGCCCTGAGACTTCAGCCCGCCGAAGAATTCGCGGGTGGCCATCTGCATCAGCACCAGGTCGCTGGGTCCCTGAATGAAGCGGAACCCTTGCGCGATCATCTGCTTGATGACGGCGGGTGAGCCGGCCGGTCCGCCCACGGGAATGCCGTGCTTGGCGGCCGCAGACATCACCTTCTTCACGGCCGTCTGCATTTGGGGAGAGTCGAACTTGCCGGGAACCCCGTAGCCGTACGACAGATCGTTCAAGCCGATGAAGAGCACATCGATGCCGGGAACGGCGGCGATCTCTTCGATCTGCTCCACGGCGACGGGGCGCTCGATGATGAGGATCACCATGACGTTCCGGTTGGCCCACTGCGGGTAGCCTCCGGGAGCGGGCCAGCGCAGGGTCGCGAGGGACGGACCGACGCCGCGTTTCCCTTCAGGCGGGTACTTGCAGGCCGCGACCGCCTGCTTGGCCAGTTCGGACGTATCGGTAAACGGGAAGATCACGCCCAGGCTCCCGATGTCGAGCATGCGCTTGGCCGTCCACAATTCATTTACTGGCACTCGCGTAAACGGCACTGCTCTGCGGCCTTGCGTCATGAGAATCATGTTCCGCGTGGTTTCGAGCGTGATGGGGCTGTGTTCGCCTTCGATCCAAAGGAAATCGAAACCGGCGTTTGCCATCACCGCCATAGTGTCCAGGTTCGCCGCGGTAACGGTGCCGCCGATTACCACGCCTCCGCCGGCGAGGGTCTTCTTAACGGGGTTCACCCAATCGGCCGGGAACTGCTGCGCACCGGCAACGACTGCGGAAAGAGCCGCGAGAACAACGAAACGGAACATGGTGGAACATTCTATCAGGACAACTTGATGAGCACCTGAGCGGTGACACCGGGCCGGATGGCGGGTGTGGGGCTGGTAAAATCGACGATCACCATTCCATCTTTGATTTCGCGAACCGTTCCGGCGATCTCCTCGGGAACCTCGGCGCAATGTACGGAGGCGGGCTGGCCGACCTTGATGCGAGGCAACACCGCAGGTTGCGGCTGAACCGATACCTCCATCGCCGACAGCGCCACGGCGATCCGAAAGAATCCCTCCCGGCCTCGCTCCACTTCCGTGCCCGGCGACCCGGTCCGCGATATGACGATTCCGTCTACCGGCGACATCACGTCGCCCGCTGCCGCGTCAGTCTTTGCCTGCTCGAATGTCTGGGTTTGATCGTCCAGGCGCTTCTTGGCGAGATCAACTTCCTGATTCATACGGTCGACGCGATCCTCAGCCTGCTGCGCGAGAGTGTCCTTCATTGCCAGGTCGTCTTTCGCGGCGGCATACTCGCGCTGTGACTTCTCGTATACGAGGCGCGGTGTGGCGCCCTCGCGATACAGCATCTGCTGCCGTTCGTAAGCCTTCTCCGCGCGGTCGAATTCGCTCTTTGCGCGGCTGGCATCGGCGCGCGCGCGGGAGGCTTCGAGACGCGCGGCGATGATGTCGGATTCGCCAGTCGTCACCCGATCCTTTAGTTTCTCCAGTTCGGATTGCGCCAGTTCCAGCGCGCCGGCCAGCCTTTGATTCTTGATCTGCGCCAGCAGTTGCCCTTCGAAAACATCCTGCCCGACATCCGCTCCGAAGGTCTCGATCGTGCCGTCGATCGGTACCGGAACATCCACCACCCGCTGGGCATTCACGAAGCCTTGCAGGCTCACTTCATTGACCGGAGCGGCAGGCGAAGCGGCTGGTTTCACTTGCACGGCGGGTTTCGGTTTCGATCTCTCCCTATAAACGGATAATGCCCCCGCCGCCACCGCAAGCAAGATCGTGGCACCGGCGAACAGTATCCACTTACCACGCATGACTCAATGGTATCGAAGCCATCGTCGTGGCCATAATCGTGAGATGTCGCGTCTATCGGCCGCAACGATCGCAAGCGTCTTCTTCCGGATCGGAAATACGACATTTGGAGGCGGCGACCCCACCTTGGCCGCGCTGCAGCGGGACTTGGTGGAACGCCGGCGATCGATGGCTCCCGAAGAGTACGGCATTCTTTATGCCCTGGCGCGCGTCACGCCGGGGACGAACATGCTCGCATTTTGCGCGGGCGCCGGATGGTTGCTGCACGGATGGATCGGCGCCGTTTTGGCAGTCACGGCCGTGACGTTGCCGTCCGCAATTCTGGCGGTCGTGATTCTGAAGGCATTCGAGGTGCTGATGCAGAATGCCTACGCGGCGGCTGCCATCTCGGCGATGATCGCTGCGGCGGTGGGCTTGATGTTCGCAGCGGCTTGGTTGTTGTTGCGGCCGCGCCTCGGACGCAGCGAATGGATGCGCACGGGGCTCATCGCGGTGGCGGCGTTCGTGCTGGCGTGGAAAGCGGTATTGTCCCCGGTACAGGTGCTTGGTCTGGCGGGTTTGGTGGGACTGCTTTGGAAAGGTGGCGAGAGCCGATGAATGTGATTCTGCTCTACCTGCTCCTGGTGAAAGCGACCTGCACTTCATTCAGCGGCATGGCCTCGCTTCCGATCATCCGCGCAGACCTGGTGGAGCACTATCGAGTGATCACCGATGAGCAACTGAACACCGCGGTGACTGCCGGGCGCAGCGGCCCCGGGCCGATCGGGATCTATGTCGTGTGTGTGGGGTACCAGGTGAGCGGCATTCCGGGGGCCGCAGCCGGATTGCTCGCTACCATGACTCCTGCGTTTGCGATCATCGGGCTGCTCCGTCTGCTCGGCAAACGCGTGGATCAGCCGCAGGTGCAGCGCACGATACGAGCGACGATTGCAGCAGCGGCCGGGTTGCTGGCAGCTACCACAGTGGGCCTTGCGGGTAGTGCGATCCGCGATCCTTTCACGGCGGCGGTGGCGGCGCTCGCGTTCCTGCTGTTCGCATTCACGAAAACGGATAGCGTTTGGGTGATGGGCGGCGCCGCTGTGGCCGGACTGCTTTGGAAGAGCGCAGCGGGATTTATTGCCGCTTGAACTGATCGCCGGGAACCCAATCCGGCAGTTTCGTCTGGTTCGCTACGTCCAGGCCGATCGTGAATCCAAACCGTGCCATCTGCTCGAGTCCCGAAAAATCCCAGTCGCCGCGATATTCGTCCGACGGCTGGTGATAGTGCTTCTCGTTGAAGTCCTTGAAAGCCTTCTCACCAAAATCGGCAGGCTTGCCGTAGTATTGGTCTCCTTCATTGATGGAGAAGGCCGGCATACCGACGCGCGCGAACGAGAAATGATCGCTGCGGAAGTAATGTCCTTGCTCGGGGTGCGTATCGGGCTTGATCTCGAGATTGAAGCGCTTGGCCACAGCCTCGACGGTCGGCATGACGGTGGTGCGTTCAGCGCCACCGACGCTGACGTCCTTGGTCCGGCCTAGCGGTTCAAAGCCGTCGAAATTCAAATCGAGAGCCGTTCGCGATGCCGGGAAGAACGGATGCAGGCCGTAGTATTCCGAGCCGCGCAGTCCGCCCTCCTCGGCCGTGACGGAAAGGAAAATCGCGGAGCGCCGCGGCTTCTGCGGCAGTTCCGACCACGCCCTTGCGAGTTCCAACAGGATCGCGCACCCCGTGGCATTGTCCACCGCACCGTTATAGATCCGATCGCCATCGACCGGATCGCCGATGCCCAGGTGATCCCAATGCGCGCTGAATACCACAGCTTCATCCTTCAACTTCGGATCGCTACCCGGAATGATGCCCACGACGTTGCGCGTTTCGATGTCGCGCACCTTCGATTCGATGTGTCCGCGAAATCGGATGCCGAGCGGGACCGGGCGGAAATCCGGCTTGTTTGCCATCGCGAGCAGTTCATCCACGGTCTTGCCCGACGATTGTAAAAGACCGGTTGCCGAATCGCCCGTGATCCATCCGGCAAACGCCAGCGCGGCTTCACCGGATTCGAGTTTCACCTGAGGATCCTCACGTCCCCATGAGGACTTCACGACGTCCCAACCGTAACCGGCTGTGGGCGTCGTATGAATAATGATGGCCGCAACGGCGCCTTTGCGAAGGGCCTCCTCGTACTTGTAGGTCCAGCGGCCGTAGTAAGTGAGAGCGCGACCACCGAAGAACTTCGCGTCAGTCGAAGGCGGCTCGTTCGTGAACATCACGAACACTTTGCCGCGCAGGTCAGCATTCTTGTAGTCGTCCCACTGGAACTCCGGGGCCGTGATGCCGTGGCCGACAAACACGGCGTCGGCGTCAAAGTCGACGATGGGCTGCTGACGTTTGGTCGTGCCTACGAATTCTTGCGCCCACTGAAAAGAGACGGTCTTGCCATTGGCATCTGCAGTCAAGGTCGAATCCGGTTTGGTTTCGGAGCCCACCAGCGGCACCTTCTGAAAGTAAGTGCCGTTGTCGCCGGCCGGCTTGGCCCCGACCAATTCCAATTGCGTCGCGATGTATTCAGTGGCGAGATCGCCGCCGCGAACTCCGACGCCGCGGCCCTCCAGCAGATCGCTCGAAAGAAACTTCGTGTGGGCCCGTATGCGCGAGGCCTCTATCGCGGGCGATTGAGAAAATACAGAAGCTGAGAAGAGTAAAAAGACGAATCCGTACTTCATGGTTAGATAACTCGATTGTATCGACCGTGGGCGAACTCCCGCTCTTCGTGTTCTCGCCCCGAGCGCCGTGTTAGTTGATAATCGACCTATGTACCGGCGCGCATTTCTCTCCTCCGCGACTGCTCTCGCTGCCGCGGCTCAGACTCCGAAGCGTTCTTTCGAGCTCCACGAAATTACTTCCGCGGACATTCAGGCGGGGCTGAAATCGGGCCGGTTCACGGCGCGCTCGCTGGTTGAGAAATACCTGTCGAGAATCAGCGCCATCGACAAGAAAGGACCGGCGGTGAATGCGGTGATCGAGTGGAATCCCGATGCTACGGCGATCGCGGAGGCTCTCGACCGCGAATACAAGTCCAAAGGTCCGCGCGGGCCGCTGCACGGCGTTCCGGTGCTGATCAAGGACAACATCGACACGCACGACAAGATGCGAACCAGCGCCGGGTCGCTCGCACTCGCCGAATCGATCGCGCCGCGCGATGCGTTCATCGTCGAACGCTTGCGGGCCGCGGGAGCAGTGATTCTCGGCAAAACGAATCTGAGCGAGTGGGCGAATTTCCGTTCGAGCCATTCGGTCAGCGGATGGAGCGGACGAGGCGGGCAGACCCGGAATCCCTACGTGCTGGATCGGAATCCCTCGGGCTCGAGTTCCGGATCGGGAGTTGCGACGGCGGCGAACCTCTGCGCGATGGCAGTCGGAACGGAAACGGATGGCTCAGTGATTTCGCCTTCGGCGATGTGCAGCCTGGTCGGTATCAAACCGACGCTCGGGTTGGTGAGCCGGTCCGGCATCATTCCCATCGCGCACAGCCAGGATACAGCCGGGCCGATGGCGCGCACGGTGCGCGATGCGGCTCTACTGCTGAACGTGCTTGCGGGTGTCGACCCCCGCGATCCGGCAACGGTGGAGAGCCACGGGCAACCCTCGGACTACACTCGCTATCTGGACGCGCGGGGTTTGCACGGGGCGAGAATCGGCGTGGCTAGGAAGTTCTTCGGAGGCACTGCGAAAACCGATGCCGTGATCGAAGAATGCCTCGGTGTCATGAAGCGGCTCGGGGCGGAACTGGTTGACCCCGCGGACTTGCCTTCACAATCGAACTACCGCGAATTCGAGTTCGAAGTGCTGGCGTACGAATTCAAGGCGGATCTGAACGGCTACCTGGCCGGACTCGACCGTTCGGTGCCAGTGCGCTCATTATCCGATCTGATCGCGTTCAACGAAAAACACCGCGATCGCGAAATGCCTCTGTTCGGCCAAGAGACATTGTCAGAGGCCGAAAAGAAGGGTCCACTAACAGACAAGGTGTATCTCGACGCACTCGAGAAGAACCATGAGCGGAGCCGCGCGCAGGGGATCGACGCAGTGATTTCTAAATACAAAGTGGATGCGATCGTTGCGCCGACCTCCGGCCCGGCCTGGCCTATCGACTGGGTGCTGGGCGACCGTGAAGTGCCGGATTGCACAGGTCCGGCAGCCATGGCAGGTTACCCGCACATTACAGTGCCGGCCGGATTTGTAATGGGCCTGCCGGTTGGTATTTCATTCTTCGGACCGCGCTGGAGCGAGCCAGTTCTTTTGAGCTTCGCGTATGCATTCGAGCAGGCCACAAAGGCGCGCCGTGCGCCGAAATTTCTGAATACGGTTCAGATTTATTAGAATCTTGCGCGAATACCTCGCGGGGAACTTAAAATACCTGTAACATAGGCCGAGGAGCACGTATGGCATCTACTCCGGCAGTTAGGCCGCAATTCTCTTTAGACGGTGGCGGATCGGCGGCCCTGGGCAAAGCGGTCGTCATTAAAGGCAGCATTCAAGGAAGTGAAGATTTGACGATCGACGGCAACGTCGAAGGTACTATCGAAATGAAAGGCCACCGCCTGACGATTGGGCCCAGCGCATCGGTTCGGGCGGGTATTAATGCACGCGAAGTGATTATCTTCGGAACCGTGCACGGCAAAATCGAAACCACCGACAAGATCGAGATCCGCAAAGAAGCCACCCTGGTCGGCGACATTCGCACCGCGCGAGTGGTCATCGAGGATGGTGCCTATTTCAAGGGGGCCGTCGACATCACTCGAGGCAAGCCGGAGCCGAAGGCCGCGGCAGCCGCATCCTCGAACCAGTCAGCAGATTCGAGGTAGTTGCTCGACGAACGGCACGTCCAGGATTCTGGACCCGCCGATCTCGGTTTTGACCAGCACCATTCCGGGATGCTCCGCTACCACTTTTCCGATGATGCAGGCATCCCGGCCCACGGCGGTTTCACGCATCGCACACAGCACACGGGGGGCGCTCGATGGAGCGACCATCGCCACCAGTTTGCCTTCGTTGGCCACAAAGAGCGGATCCATGCCGAGCGTCTCGCACGCGGCTTTCACGGCTTCGCCGACCGGTAGCTGTCGCGCGTCGATTTCGATTCCGGTGTTCGACGATCCGGCAATTTCGCAGAGCGAGGTGCCGAGTCCGCCGCGAGTGGGATCGCGTAGCGCGTGGATCTCGCCGGCGCCGGTCATCGCTTCCACCAGCGCATTGAGCGGCGCGGTATCGGACAACAGTTCGCCTTCGAACTCGAGGCCTTCGCGAGTGGACCAGACTGCCATTCCGTGATCGCCGATGTTGCCGCTGACGATGACAACGTCACCTGGTTGGGCGTTCGAAGCGGAGATGGACAGTCCGTCCGGAACAATTCCTACCCCCGCCGTTGTGATGAACAGCTTGTCGGCTGAGCCTCTGTTCACCACTTTCGTGTCACCGGTTACGATCGCGACACCGGCTTTCGAGGCCGCGTCCGCCATCGACTGTGTTACCCGCGTGAGGTCCTCGAGAGGAAGTCCTTCTTCCATGATGAACGCCGCGGAGAGATAGAGCGGGCGTGCGCCGCTCATCGCGAGATCGTTCACCGTGCCATTCACTGCCAGGCGTCCGATATCGCCTCCGGGGAAGAACAGCGGTGTGACGACGAAGGAATCGGTGGTGAGTGCGACCCGCGACTGGCCCAATTCGAATACTGCCTGATCGTCGAGCTTGCGCAATACCGGGTTGTCGAATGCGGGGAGAAACAGGTCGCGGACCAGTTGGGCCGTGAGGCGTCCGCCGCTGCCGTGGCCGAGAACGATGGTCTTGTGATGCGTGACGGGAAGCGGACAAGCGAGCGCGAAGGAAGTGTCCATTCAGATGATGTCCTCCTCCCCGAGCAGGACGTGCACCATGTCCCACAGGATGTGCAGCAGGGTGGTGTGGACCTCCTGAATTCGGTGAATGCTGAACGACGGGACAGCAAGGCAATACTCCGCGACGTCTTTAGTGCGGCCGCCGTCTTTTCCGGCGAAGCCGATGGTCAACATGCCGAGTTCGCGGGCCGCCTGCAGTCCGTAGTTGACGTTCGTGGACATGCCGCTGGTCGAGATGCCGAGCGCCACATCGCCGGGGCGTCCGAACAGGCGCAGTTGTTCGGCGAACGACTGTGAGAAGTCGCTGTCGTTACTAATGGCGGTGAGAAGCACTGTATCGTTTACCAGCGCGCGGGCAGGAAACGCGCGGCGCTTTTCGATGATGGGATGCACGAATTCGACGGCGACGTGCATCGCGTCACACGAACTGCCGCCGTTACCCATCACGAACAGTTGATGGCCCGCGGCGAGAGCTTCCGCAAGCCGGCGGCACACCTGTTCGAGCGTCGCCGCGTTCTCCTCGAAGAACTTCTCCTTCATTTCCGCGCTTTCGCGGCACTTGCGGAGCACCGCCTCTTTGAACCGCGCCTTGGGCAGATCTGCGAGCGCGGGGGCATCACTGGACATCAGGCACCCGCCGTTCCGGCACTGATGCCGACCAGATGCCGGCCGTAGCTGTAGTAAGCGGCGCAGGCGCCTTCCGCCGATACCATCGTGGCGCCCAACGGCGTTTGCGGCGTGCATTCCTTGCCGAATGCAGGGCAATCGTGCGGCTTGCGCAATCCCTTTAGTACCTGGCCGCTGATGCAGATGGAGGGTTCGCGCGCGTGAATGTTCTGCACTTCGAACCGGCGCTCCGCATCGTAGTCGCGGAACTCGTAGTTCAGACGGTAACCGCTTTTCGGGATGATGCCGATGCCGCGCCAACTGCGGTCGGCGATGTTGAAGACGCGAAAGATGCGTTCCTGCGCCGCTGTATTCCCTTCGCGGGTGACGGCGCGCGCGTATTGATTTTCGACTTCGGCGCGGTTCTGCTCGAGTTGGCGCACTGTCATCAGAGTCCCTTCCAACAAATCGAGCGGCTCGAAACCTGTTATGACGATGGGCACTTTGTAGCGCGCGGCGATCGGCTCGTACTCGCGATAGCCCATGACGGCGCAGACATGCCCGGGGCCGAGGAATCCCTCGACGCGGTTGTAGGGCGATTGGAGAATGCCGGTAATGGAGGGCGGCACCATCACATGCGAAACGAGCACCGAAAAATTGCGAATGCCCTGCGCTTTGGCCTGCCATACGGCCATTGCATTCGCGGGCGCTGTCGTTTCGAAACCAATCGCGAAGAACACAACCTGCTTGTCGGGATTGGCGGTGGCGATGCGCAGGCAATCCAAAGGGGAATACACAATTCGCACATCGCCGCCCGACGCCTTCACTTGAAAGAGATCGCCGTTCGAGCCAGGGACGCGCAGCATGTCGCCGAACGAGCAGAAGATCACATCGGGACAACGCGCGATGGCATGCGCACGATCGATCATCTCGAGCGGAGTGACACAGACCGGGCAGCCGGGACCGTGGACCAATTCGACTTCCCGCGGCAACAGATAATCGAGCCCGTATTTGACGATGGAGTGCGTTTGACCGCCGCAGACCTCCATGAGTACCCAGGGACGCGTGACGGTCCACTTGATTTCGGCGACGAGTTTTTGGGCGACGGCGTGGTTCCGGTACTCGTCTACGTACTTCATGCCTCCGGCTCCGGGGTTTCGATCTCCTGGAGTTGGTTCATCTCGGCGAGATAGCGGTAGGTGCGCGCGGCTTCTTCTTCGTTCACCTTACTGATGGCGAACCCGACGTGGACCATCACGTAATCGCCGATACCTGCGTCGCTAACATACTCCAGGCAGGCCTCGCGCGTGATGCCGCCGTAGTCGATCTTGCCCATGCGCACACCCGAACGTTCGTGCAGCGCGACGACTTTACCAGGGATAGCGAGGCACATGGAAACCTTCAGGTCGCGGCGCAGCCCCTCCGACGCGCCGCGACCGACTTCCTCCGATGATTTGCTGGCTACCGCAACCCTCGTCGGCGATGGCCAACAAAGCTTGGACTGAGATACTCTGCCGGATGTTTCTCACATCATTTCGATTTTTATATAGCGGCGAAAATCGCCGAAGTTCTTCACTAAGCCGTACACCGCGAACGCGGCCGCGGCGAATCCTATAATCTTGAGCGCCTTCACCACACAACCCTTTCTCTAGCGGACGAATAAGCCGCACGTTCGTTGAGATCAGCAATTAGGGAGCGAATCATCTCGACGGCAGGCGCTACCGCTGCCGCGACTTCATCAGTGAGTCCGATTTCGCCGCTGTCGTCGTCCAGCACGGCGGGCTCACAACCGACAACGTAGACTTTTCCGAGGGATGCTCCGAGCGCTTTCGCGGAACAGAGCACTTTCAAGGGATCGAGACCGTGGGCGTTTTCGAAATTGGCGGCCTGGTTCCCGCCGCCGATCTGCGCCGGGTCGGGTTCGATAGTGTACAGCGTACCGGGAGCGCCGCCGCGCTGCACCGCGTCCACCAGAATGGTCACATCGTAGCCATCGAGCAGCGCCAGCATGAGATCGAATCCGCGAATTCCGAAATCCACCGCGCGCACATTTTCCGGTAGAGGGGAAGCTGCAAGGCTTGCGACCGTGAACATTCCAAACGCGTCGTCGCGATGGAAAATGTTCCCGACACCCGCCACCAGAACCGATTGCATTCCGTTCTCCTCGCCTATGCAGTCCCGAGCGGTTCGACTTCGGCGAGCGAGAAGAAGAAGCGGTGGCCGATCTGCCGCATCTCGCCCAAGTCGCGGCCAGGATCGTCCTCGATCACAACGGCCAGGTGAATATTGCGCTCGAAATCTTCTTCGATCGCTTCGATAATGGCGATCTTGCCCTCGAGAGCGGAATCGAAGATGTCCGAACGTTTTTGCGGATGCAGCCTGACGCGGTCTCCCGGTTCGAGTTCAGTGCCGGCGATTCGTACGGTCTGAGCAGGCGCAGCGCCGGCCCACGAATCCCAGGCGCTCCAGGGTTCGCGTCCGGCCGGAGCCAGTCCCCGAATGGTGCCGTGCAAACGCATCAAGTGTTCGCCGGGCAATGCCTCGGCGCGCTCGAGAATCGCGCGGGCCCGCTCGTCGGAATTGCGGATCTCCGTCTTTTCCTCATCCGTCAGAGTCAGGACGCGAAGCGTGAGAATCTCCTCGATCTCCGTTGCGTCGCACAAGTCGCCGGCACTCTCTGGGGCGATCTGAGGATAGTCGGGCAGGATGATCGGCGCCGCCAGCATGGTGTCGCGAACCCCGGATTGGCCAATCAGCACAGGCCAGACACCTTCGTTCACGCAATTGGAAACGAGCGAACAGAATTCCTCCTGCGGATCGGTTGCGGACACAAATTCACCGCCCGCTGCCGCGATGACGATGTGGGCGGATGCGAGCGATTGCACCAGCGCTGCTTTGGCGTCCTCGCCGTCGAATGCGGCGGTGTTGCGCAGCGTTATCCGCAGGTGAGAAACGTTGGCTGCGACTTCCCCGGCGCTGAGTTCGATGATGCCTTCGATGGGCGCGAGCTTTCGCCCGTCCATATCTCCGCCATCGAAGGCGAACGATTCCCGGCGCGTCGCGTTCCGGAGGGCCGCGAGAGAGGTGTTGATCGCAACTTCCCGTTCGACGCCCTCCTGCCGCTCGAGCCCGCTTCCGGCGGACGCGAGTTGCAGGAATTTGATGAGAACGGAAAGCCTCATACTCTCCGCGCCCGTAACGATGCATTCGACGCGGCAGTGCGAGCGGTCCGACCCGGCGCGCTCCGCAGTCCACGCTGGAGGGTACAGGATGCCGAACGTCCACCGCTGTGAGTTCTTCAAGGCGGACGGCCGGTACGGATAGAGTACGTACCCTTCGTAGAGCACCGCCCGAGCAATGTTGTCGATCAGCGCGCGGTTCATCCAGCCCCCATTCGTTGCGCGCTTCCCATCATTCGCTCAATGGCATCCTCGAGTGTCGGCAGACCCTTCCGCACTTTCCATTCGTACAGTCGTTCGAACACGTCCCGGCGGATACAAAGCCAGGCAGCGTTGGGAAAGTGCAGGTCCACCGCTTTCTTCCAAACCTGCACGGGCAGTGAGAATCGCGCCTCGCTGTTCCAGGGGATGGGCGCCGCCTGAAGCTGTCCGGCAGGCGATTGGTAGAACACCGTTCCGCTGAACAGCAATGTCATCGGTATGCTACCTTCCTCGACGCCATGGAAGTACTTGGTTGCGGAGACGTTGAAATCGAAGGTGCAGGGCAGGATCAACTCCAGTGATGTTGAGCCGCTGAATGCCGGTACGGTGGTGGTCAGGTTCGTCCAGAGCAGCGGCCGCAGCGTTTGCCCCCAACGTTCCGGCTCGCCGAACAGGTCGCGCAGAGTGGATTTCTCTTCCGGCGTGTAGCCGCGGCGCGGTGTTTCCAACTGCACCTGGCACCGGAGCACGATGGTGTGAACCAGTTCCCCGGCCGGCCGGTTTGCGAGGTTCAGGTGGAGAGCCACGGCGGGGGTCATCATCCCGGTCACCGGCTCGGCGCCGCGGATTCCGAATGCGAGTTCAGGCATGGTGGCCGATCCTTTCGGTGCGGGATCGCGCGCGCAGTTCGACGAAGAACACACGGACGCTCTCCCACAGATCGTCGCCGCCGGAGAATCCACGCCAGTGGCGGCGGATCAGCGCCGTGAGTTTGTAGCACTCGTCGACAGGCACGATGAAGTACTGGTGGGGCTCGCGCGTGCGATTCACCAGCAGAGCTTCGACATCTTCCCTCAATCCGGCTATGGACGGGTGCGCCGAGGCGAGCATCTGCCAAACGTCTTCGTCGATGGGTGACTCGGTGGGCCCGGCGGGACTCGGATAGATCGCCATAACTCCTTGCGGTACGCTCGTGCGAACGAAGAACACAAGGGAGACCGGGATAGAGAACGCATTCCAGAGTTCACCCGCGATTTCGAAATCGTCGAGTTTGCGAGAATCGCGCGGCACCCACCGGTAGTTAGTGACGCCGGAATCGTCGAAGAGAACGGCGCAGGCGTGACAAACGCACAGCAGGTGTCTGGTTGCCGGATCGACGAGGTGCTGATGACCTTCTTGCGGGATCGGGCCCGCGCACAGTTCGCATCGCTGACGCGGCTTCTTGATCAAGCGGCGTAGCGATGCGAGTCCGCGCGCGGGGACAGGAGAAGGCGTCATAGGTTGTGTACCGGAGCGAGGGCAGACAGGGGCACGAAACCGGCATCCTGCCGCTCCTCGATACCTTCGATAGTCAGGGTTGCGATTTCGGGCGCCGCTTCGTAAATTGCATCTTCAATCAATTGCTTTGCCGCCGTGCCCGCGCCGGGACGGGATCCCACAAAACGAAGCTGCAATGCCTCTCCTTTAAAGCCGATCAGTTCGATTCCCGCGCCTCGGGAATCGAAATACACACGCAACTTCTGAAGGGTCCGGCGGACGCGTGTTTCGAGATCGTCGGGATGCAGGCCATGCAGCACCAGGATTCCGGAAACGAGATCGTCGGACGACATCGCCCCGGTCAGATTGCCGGACGGCGATTCACGCGCGGCTAACTCGAGGATTCGTTCGAGAGCCGAGGCGTGAAGATCCATCACCGCCTGCACCAAATCTATGGCGACCGCGCGCGCCGCGGGGTCGAGCAATGATTCCGTTTTGCGGACAAGCTCGCCGATGCGGGCGATCGACTCGTTCGACCTCTCGTCAGTTCTCATTGGCAGCCTTCGACACCGGCTTACGCAGGCGGCATGTGCGGCATTCGAGGATCGATCGGATCCCGATCTTTCGGATTTACCGCGGTGGCGTCCCTGGCGGTGCGAGTGCCGGTTTCGCGCCCAGGCTCCGAGCCGTGCCGCATCACC
The DNA here is from genome assembly GCA_963720745.1 of uncultured Acidobacteriota bacterium. GTDB lineage: Bacteria > Acidobacteriota > Terriglobia > Bryobacterales > Bryobacteraceae > TMP-7. Next base: position 206,658 of record CAVRGO010000001.1, on the reverse strand, counting down.
GTTTCCTCGCCACGGGCAGTCCCCGGAGTGTGCGATGAAACCTTCGATTTACCGCCGTGATTTTTTCAGATCGCCCATCTTTGCACCTCAGCTCATTTGGTCGTGCACGCCGAACATCGATGAATGGCGGGTTTCGAGAACCTTGCCGTTGCCCAGGTACATGTGAACGCCGCACGGCAGGCACGGGTCGAAGCTTCTGACGGCCCGCATGATATCGATGCCCTTGAAGTTCTCAGGCCCGTTCTCCTCGAAGATCGGCGTGTTCTGAATGGCGTCCTCGTAGGGGCCCGGCGTCCCGTACGTATCGCGCGGGCTGGCGTTCCATGGTGTCGGCGGGTACGGATGATAGTTCGCGATCTTCCGGTCTTTGATGACGACGTGATGCGACAGAACGCCGCGCACCGCTTCATGGAAACCGCAGCCGATGGCCTCGTCGGGCACTTGGAACTCCTGCCAGGTTTTCGTGCGGCCGTTCCGAACCGCATCCAACGCCTGTTCGACAAAGTAGAACGCGGCTGCCGCGGCGTACGCCTGGAAATATGTCCGGGCGCGGTCGCGCTCGATGGCGTTACTCCATTGCGGGATCTTCCACTCGAATTCCTTTTCGGGCGCCATCATCGTTTTCGGCAAATGGATCTTGACGCTCGAACCGGTAGCCTTGATGTAGCCGATATCGACCATGCCATTCAATGCCGTCGCCCACAGGCGGGCGATCGGGCCGCCGCCGGTGTCCAGCGCGAGATAATCGCCGGTGCGCTTGTCGTACCAGCGGGGCGACATCACCCACGTGTAATTGCCGTTGAAATCGCGCTTCTGCGGGCGTGGAGTGGTGGTCTGGTTCCAGGGGTGCCGCTGATCCACGGGGTTGCCGAGCGGGTCGGTGCGGACGAATGTCTGTCCTTTCTGCCAGTCGTCGTAGAACGAACTCCCGAGCAGAATTCGAATGCCCAGATTGATGTCCACGAGGCTGTTCGTCACCACCTTGCCATCCACAATCACGCTCGGGGTAACGAACATTTTGCGTCCCCAGTCGGTCATGTGCTCATAGCGGTAGTCGCAGTGTGCCGGGTCGTTGAATGAGCCCCAGCAGCGCATCAGAATGCGGCGCTGTCCTACCGCTTCGTAGCCGGGCAGGGCATCGTAGATGAAGTCGAACAGGTCGTCGTGGAATGGGACGGCCTTCTTCAGATACTCCGCGTATTTCGTAAGCCGGATGAGATAGTCCGTGAACACCTGAACCGTGGGGACGGTGCCAACGCCGCCGGGATAGAGCGTGGAGGGATGGACGTGGCGCCCTTCCATCAGGCAGAACATCTCGCGAGTGAGGCGGCTCATCTGGAGAGCTTCGCGATAATACGTGCCGGTAAACGGGTTCAGCCCGCGCATTATATCGGCGATGGTGCGATAGCCGTGGATATTCGAGTTCGGCGCCAGCGTCGTCTCGGCCTTCGCCAGCAGGCCGGGATTGGTCTGCTTCACCATCTCTTCGCAGAAATCCACGCCGACCAGGTTGTCCTGGTACAGGCAGTGGTCGAACATGTACTCCGCGGCTTCGCCGAGATTCAGGATCCACTCGCCGAGCTCCGGGGTCTTCACGCCGAACGCCATGTTCTGCGTGTAGACAGCGCAAGTGGCGTGATTATCGCCGCAGATGCCGCAGATGCGGCTGGTGATAAACGGCGCGTCGCGCGGGTCCTTGCCTTGCATGAAGATGCTGTAGCCGCGGAAGATGGATGACGTGCTGTAGCACTCCGCAACCTGCTTATTGGCAAAATCGATTTTCGTGAATATGCCCAGATTGCCGACGATCCGTGTGATCGGATCCCAGTGCATTTCCACCAGGTTGGCTTTCTTGTCCTTTTTGCTTAAGAGCGCTTCGGTACTCGTCGCCATGTGAGTGCTCCTTCTAAACTCAGTATGAGGACGGATGATATCCGGTGGTCAACTTGCGCCCGGTGTGGCGCCATTTCGGTTCTTTATTCGCGGTGCTGTTGGTCAGCGAGCGCAACAATCGGATGATTCTGCCGTAGCCTCCGATGCCGCCGGAAGAGAGCGTCGCGCCTGGAGGCTCGTCCATGAACGGCATGAACTTGTCCGGGAATCCCGGCATGGTGCAGGCGATACAGATGCCGCCGACATTCGGGCATCCGCCGATGCCGCGCATCCAGCCGCGCTTGGTGACGTTGCAGTTCACGACGGGGCCCCAGCAGCCGATCTTCACGAGGCATTTCGACGATCCATATTCGCGGGCGAAGTCGCCCTGCTCGTAGTAGCCGGCGCGGTCGCAGCCTTCGTGCACAGTCTTGCCGAAGAGCCATGTCGGCCGCAATTGATCGTCGAGTGGAATGATCGGAGATAGTCCGGCGGCCTGATAGAGCAGGTACAGCAGGGTCTCCATGAAATTGTCGGGTTGGACGGGACAGCCCGGCACGTTGACAATCGGCAGCCCGCCTTTCGAGCGGAAGTCCTTCCCGAGATAATCGGCGAGACCCATGCATCCGGTGGGATTGCCGGCCATCGCGTGAATGCCGCCGTAGGTGGCACAGGTTCCAGCGGCGACGACGCCCCATGCTTTGGGTGCGAGGCGGTCGATCCAATCGCAGGTCGGGATGGGGTGTCCGGTTTCGGCGTCTGTGCCGAAAGCCGCCCAGAAACCTTCTTTCTTGATGCGTTCGTTCGGGATGGAGCCTTCCATCACCAGGACAAATGGATCGAGTTCGCCCTTCTCGGCCTGGTAGAAGGCCTTCATGAAGTCGTCGCCGACTTCGGGCGCGAGGACGGGGTTGTGCAAATGAACTTTCGGGAGTCCTGGGATGGCGCCCATCAGGACTTCCTCGATCGACGGTTGCTCGGCGCTGGTGATCGAAACCGAATCGCCGTCGCAACTCATGCCGGCGGTGATCCAGAGAATGTGCAACTCCTTCACATCCGGCGGCCGATCGGTTAATCGTGGGATCGTTTGGGTGGACATGGCGCAGTTCTCCTCCGGGTTCGCGGTATTCACGCCTGTGCCGCGACAGTCCGTTCCGGTTCACCGTGGAGGCGAGGACCGGGATCGGTTCAGCTAGACTACGAGCCAGGTTGCCGGCTCCGGAGCCGCTACCGGCGATGGTCGAAAAGGCGATATCCGAGACGTCCGCCGGGATGCCGGTAAGAGGGACGCGACGCTCGGGCCATTGTTACCGGGATTCCGCAGTGACAGGCGCTGTGTCGCGGTGACGCCACGCTGTAACCAGGATGGGAGGATCAGTCCCTGCCTTCGAGCAGGTCGGTGAGGCGTGCGTATCCGGAGCGGCTGACCGGCAATTGGGTTCCGTCATTCAGGACGGCAACGCGGCTATCTTTTGTGTACGGCTCGATTTTGCCGATGCGCTCCAGGTTGACGATGCAGGAGCGGTGTATCCGGACGAACTGCTTCGGATCCAGAGAAGCTTCGAGGCTCGAAATTGTCTGCTGCTTCAGATAGCTGCGCTTCTGACTATGGAGTGCAACATAGTCGTCCTGCGCTTCCACGTAGTCGAGTTTCTCCACCGGGATGATGGTCACCTTCGCGCCGTCTTTTACGACCACGCGCTGCAGATATTCCTGCGGAGGGCGTGCTGCGGCGGAGAGATTGGCGGGTTCGGGGACGTGGGCCGCGGCAGGTGCAGCGCCGCGGATTCTCTGGCGCGCGCGGGCCAGTGCGACATCAAACCGGTCGCGCGCGAACGGCTTCAACAGATAATCGACAGCGTGCGCTTCGAAAGCCTGCAGCGCGTACGAATCGTAAGCGGTAACGAAGATGACGGCGACTTCGCGGCCGATCAGTTCCAGCACCTCGAAGCCGTTGAGCTTCGGCATCTGCACATCCAGGAACACGAGTTCGGGAGCAAGGTCGGATATCGCTTTGACTGCATCAAAGCCGTTCGCGCACTCGGCGACGACCTCGAGGCCGGGGACTGCGTTCACATACTCTCGCAGGACGCGGCGGGCGAGTTCCTCGTCGTCGACAATCACGGTGCGGATCTTCTCAGGATCGGGCATGTTGGGTTTCCTTTTCGGGCACGGGAGCAGCGTATTCACAGGGCAGCACAAGGTCGACGCGGTGCAGAGTGCCTTTGACGGTAATGGACATGTGGCCGCGAGTTCCGTGACGGGCTTCAATACGGCTGCGAACGTTTGCCAGTCCCATACCGCTCCGGCGGGGCGGCGGGCAGTCGGGGTCGAAATCGTTTTCCACGGTGATGCGGAGCAACTGCCCGACACAGGCCGCCTGGATTCGAATGAAGCCTCCTTCGACCAGTCCGGCGATGCCGTGTTTCACCGCGTTTTCCACCAACGGCTGGAGCAGCAGCGGAGGGACCAGGCACTGTTCCGAAGGCGAATCGATGTCCTGTTCCACGCGAAGCCGGGAGCCGAAGCGAACCTGCTCGACTTCGAGATAGGTTCGGACCAGAGTGATTTCGTCGGAGAACGGGATCGATCCTTTCTCGCCGAGCCGCAGTGTGTTGCGCAGGAACTCGGAAAGGCGGATGCACATATCGCGAGCACTGGCCGGCTCGATGGCGGTAAGCGCGCTGATCGAGTTGAGGCAGTTGAACAGGAAGTGAGGGTTAATCTGCGCTTTGAGCGCTTTCAGTTCGGCTTCGCGGGCCAGGACCCGCGCCTGATGCTCGCGCTTCACCGCGTCGCGCGCCGCCTCGAATTCCAGATACGTGTAGTGGAGCGCCACCGCGAGCAGGTACAGCAGCATGCCGACGGCGAACAGAAACGGGATGTGCGGTTCGATCCGTTCATACACGGTAGGGCTCATCCGCTTGACGACGGCGATGGCGGACCAGCGCGCGATGCTGACTGAGAACAGGGTAGCCGCGCCCGCCGCCAGAAGGTGGTTCACCAGCAGTTTCCAACCCGGCGTCGAACGCAGCGGCAGAACGCGGCAGGTATACCAGGGCGACAAGGACACGAATGCGAACAGCAGGCACAGCGGTACACAGAGGACCACGGCCTCGAGTATCGTCAGGTGCGCCGAGAACATCAGCAGCCAGGTGATGAACGCCGTGGGCAATTGCCAGGCGAGGACGTACAGGCCGAACCGGCGCGCGGACGTGATGATGGGATGCATCGGAGAATCAGGCGTTCGCGACGCTCACCCCGCCGAACATCGCCGATCCGCGAATCACAACCTTCGGCGCCGCGTTTTCATCCCCGATAGGATGGATGGTTTTGTCTTCGTAGCCGCCGAAGATGCCGACGCCTTGCAGTTCGACGGACCAGTTTTGCGGAACGCGAATCTCGATGCCGCCAAACAGCGCGTTGGCTTCGATACGGGCGGTGCCGTTCACGATTTTGGCACCGCGGAGATCGAGTTCGATACCGCCGAACATGGCGAAGATGTCCGCGCGCTGGAAGTCCGGCGCGTCCACAAAGCGCTTCACGCCCCCGAAGACGGTGAAGATATTCAGGTGGCCTTCCGCAGTGGCGGGCACGGTGTCGGCCGGGGTTTCCCGCTGCCGCTCGAACGATCGCACAAGAAACAGGAAACCGACGGCAATCACGGCCAGGGGCGGAATGAACCGGCTGTCGAACGGGAGGAACCCGATATTCTGCAAGAACCAAAGGCAGCCGCCGACGGTGAGGATGCCGCCCAATACGAGCGATGGGGCTCGCCCCTCCGACTGGAAGATTTTCACGATGCCGAATGCGGCAAAAAGAAGAGGAAAGTAGTCCCAAACACTTCGCGCCGGAACGATACCGAGGGTGTCGAGCAACATCGCCACCCCGATCACGATGATGAAGAAGCTGACAAAGTACCCGCCGGCTAACGATCGCCGGCAGGACCGGCGCGCGCGAAACGCGTAACGAGGATCGAAGCCGCTCATGCTTCGATGGTAAGTTGGCGGCGGCCCGACGGGTGAGCCCAATTCGGCGGACGACGGTTCAGAATCGGTGAACGGATCCTGAAAACCCCGTAGCGTGAATCACTTCGGGGCGATTTCACCGTCGCCGCAGCAGGAATCGTTGCACTGCGGCAGCCTGCACCGCGGCCCGGCTATACGGCATGGCGTGATATACGCCGTAGTTCCACCCCTCGATCAGGTCGTCATAATACGGGCTGTCCGGATTCCCCACTTCGCCCGGCACGTTGGTCATGACGGAGCGATCCCAATCACCGAGGTCGATGATCTGGCGGTACGACGCTCCGTTGGTCTGCAGGAAATGAGTTCCGCTTGTCGCGTTGACGGTGGTGGCGTCGCCCGGCCGGCCGATTGGACCACGGCTCCATTCGTCCTTCCCGAGTGGGTGTCGAAAGGTTATCTGGTGCAACCGGCCCCATCTCCAAACGTGATCCGGGAACTGGGTACCGAGTTGAGCCAGGGTTTCATCGAGCGACGATTTCAGCAGGGCCGGTTGCGGGTCGCGCTCGAGGGTTCGGAGCACCGTCTCCAGGTTCACCCGAGTTGCCAAATCGGCGCCGAACAGGGTGCGGGTCATCTTCTGGATCCAGACCGCGTAGATCAGGGCTTGTTCGGAATCCACGCGCATGCGCCCATCCCAGGTGACCATCTTTTGCACGATTTCGGCCTCGGGACTGTCTTTCGGGATCGTCCATCCCCGGAGTACCTGTACGAATCGCTGGGCGGGAATGGAAACCACATCCTGCTGCAACTCTTCAAAGTCGACGCGGTTCCAGCCTTTGCGCGATGAAAGGACGTCGTCGATGCGCTGATAGCGGAACGGCAATGCCCATTCGAACGACAACTGGTGTGGATAGCCCTTCGGGAGAAGATTGTTATTCGCGGTGGCGATGAAGTGGCGCGCCGGGTTGTACGACTGCGGCAGTTCGGAGGCCGGCAGGTAGCCGGACCATTCGAATTCGCCGGTATCGCCCGGGACGGGAAGCAGTCCGGACCAGTTCTTGCGCACGGGCGCGAGTCCGGCGGCGATCCATCCGATGTTGCCGTCCACATCTGCGTACACGAGGTTTTCGGAAGGGATCTTGTAGTGCTCGACGCCCTTCAGGAACTCGTCCCAGTTCTTCGCGCGCATCAGCGAGAGCGCCGCCAGGTAGCCTGCCGAACCAGGATCGGCGCCTACCCACTTCAGCGCGTAGGCGACGTGTTTCGCGGGGTCTTCGTGGATTACCGGTCCGTGGATGGTGTAGCGCAGTTCCACCGCTGCCGGCTGGCTTTGTCCCTTCACCTTGATGGAATCGTGCTCGATTTCGAAATTGCGCCACGTTCCGCGATAGAGGTACTGGTTCGGATTCTCGGGGTTGACCTTCTCGACGTAGATATCTTGCTGGTCGGTGCCGACGATCGTGAATCCCCAGGCGATCCGGTCGTTGTGGCCGAGGGCAACGCCGGGCAGGGCCGGCTCGCCGGCGCCGAAGACATCGATGCCGGGGGCGACCAGGTGCCACGTCTTTCGCAGCGAGGGCAGCATCACCGGACGGTGTGGATCGTTCGCAAGAATCGGCTTCCCGGTTGCGGTAAGGGAACCGTCGACCACCCAGTTATTGCTGCCCTGCTCGCCCGGTGCGGCATCTGGGATGTTGAACTGCGGCATTGCAATCGCGGCTTTGTAGTCGGCCAGAATCGACTCGGTGATGAGGGAAAGGTCGAGTCCTTTGGGAATCTCGATGCGGATGAAGGGGTCCGGCGGCAGGAGTTGCTGGACACGATCGAGCCCGAAACGCTGTATGTCGCGCGCCCGGTCGACTTCCGTGCGGGCGTTGTGGGTCATCAAAAGGCCGGCGATGCGGCCGGTGATGTCTTCGGGTTTCCACGGTTCCGGGTCGTAGCCTGCGAGTTGGAACTCCGGCAACCGCTTGCCGTTTAGCGATCGGATGAACGCGTTAATGCCCGCGACGAATTCGGTCGCGATGCGCTGAGCATCGGGGGCATAGCTCGACCATTCGGCCTGCCAGTCGCCCCGGTACCGCACCAAGCGCGCGAGGCGATCGCGCGCGATAGCTGTTGGACCCAGGATCTCGGCCAGGTGGCCCGTGTTCTGACGCCTCCAAACATCGAGTTGGAACAGGCGATCCTTGGCGGCCATAAACCCTTGGGCGTAAAACAGATCGTCCGTGTCCGAAGCATAAATGTGCGGTACGCCCCAGCGGTCGCGGAGGATTTCGATATCCGCGGATCGCGCGAGCAGGACGGAGCCCGACAGGATTACAAGTGCTGCGAGCCGGCGTTGATGCATCACGTCCGTTACTATGGCACGGCTGGGCGGGGTAATGGAATTCTGCGCGACCGTCGATAAAACGATCGTGTGAAGATGGCGAGCGTCAACCCGGTGGAGCGGGTGTCGCCGGCGGCCGAGCGGGTTGCGAACGCAGACAACCGCGGTAAGCGCGTCGGGATCCTGGTTGTCACCTACAACGCACTCACGACGCTGTCGCGTGTTCTCAAACGAATTCCGCAACCGGTGTGGACGAACGTCGAAGAGGTTGTGATCTTCGACGACGCCAGTCAGGACGCGACCTATGAATTGGCGGTCGGGCTCAAGACGCTGCTGCGGGGGCGACAGCTCAAGGTCCTGAAGCACCCGAAGAACCTCGGCTACGGAGGAAATCAAAAAGCCGGGTACCGCTATTTTATCGAGCGCGGTTTCGACGCGGTTGTGCTGTTGCACGGAGACGGCCAGTACGCTCCGGAAGTTTTGGCGGATATGTATGCGCCGCTTGTCTCGGGAGACGCCGATGCCGTGTTCGGATCCAGAATGATGCACGACTACGGCGGTCCGCTTCGGGGCGGCATGCCGCTCTACAAATACCTGGGCAACCGGTTACTGACGTACCTCGAGAATCGATCGGTCGGGCTGAACCTTACGGAATGGCACAGCGGATATCGGGCGTACCGGCTGGCGGCACTGAAGCAGATCGACTTCTCCGCCATGACCGACGATTTCCACTTCGATACCGAGATCATTATTAAACTGCACCACCAGGGTTTTCGAATTCGCGAGGTCCCGATTCCGACGTTCTACGGCGACGAGATCTGTTATGTGAACGGGCTGCGATACGCCAGGGACATCTTGCGTGCGGTGTGGCGGTACAACCGAACGCGGCGCTCGGTCCGCTGCTATCCGGAGTATCGGGAATACTTTGTGCCCGCGCCGAACACGGCGGAGAGCCGCGGTTATGCACTCGCACGACAGGCGGTTGGGACCGGACAGCGGGTTCTCGAGTTTACAACTGGCGATTCGGTGATTGGGGCGGAACTCGAGAGTGCGGGAAATGAAGTCGTGCCGCGGCCGGTCCGCGATTTCCAGGCAACGGCAGGGTTGGCGGCACTGGGACAAGCGGTGGATGGGTCCAGGTTCACACGAATGCTGATGTTGAACGTACTTCAGCAGGTAGCGAATCCCGAGCAGGTCCTCGAAGATGCGAAGAATCTATTGGATAGCGCCGGCCGGTTGATGGTCGTCGTTCCAAACGTCGCCAACATCGCGGTTCGTTTGGGTCTGCTGTTCGGCCGCTTTGAATACCAGGCCCAGGGTATTCTCGATCGATCGCACCTTCGTTTTTATACGCGGGCGTCGGCGCGCCGCCTGTTGGAATCGGCCGGGTACGAGATCGTCGAATCACAAATGCCCCGTCGTCCGGTTCGGAGGGCGCGTGCCGGATGGCTGGCGCGAGTGATGGACCGAATCGCCGGCGCAGCCGCGCGCATCTTTCCCACGCTGTTCGGAGACGAGGTGTTCCTGGTGGCGCGGCGTCAACCCGCGCGAGTGGGGCAGGATTCCGAAAGAAGGACGTAAGGCGTCAGGACGAGCCCGCCGAAGGACGCGGAGCGTTCCGCGTGGCACTCCATGCAGCGCGTGAGGTATCCTTCCGAGACATCATCCAACGCTTGCAGGACCTGTTTGTTGTTCGCTGGGACATCGCCGGTGTGCTCGGTGGCGATAGCGATTCTTGGACGAAACCGGCGAATCGTTTCGGCGGCACCGTGGATCGCCGCGCTCTCAGCTCCTTCAATGTCCAGTTTGATGAGATCGACCGCCGGCAATTTCAGCTCGTCGACCACGGCGTCGATGGTGGTGGTTTCTACCTCGATGCTGGTTTCGGCTCCGCGGACGTTCGCCGCCTGGACAATCTGGTTTGAGCCGGGGTCGTCCGCCGTCATGGCGAATCGGGCCGTACCCGGTTCGCTCCAGACCGCTTTCGGGATTACAGAGATTCGGCCATTGACCACACCGTCGTGGAGATTGCGCTCGAGCGCCGCCAAAGTATCCGGTGCAGGTTCGCAGCAGATCACGCGTGCGGCGCGGCGATCCAATGCATATTTGGCGAATACGCCGATGTTTGCGCCGCAATCGATCACCACCGAGCCGCTCAGGTCGTCGCCGGCGCCGTAGACGTCCATCAGGATCTCGTTGATCATCTTGTCCAGGAACTCGAGGTTCACCGGAGGTGACCACCAATCTCCGGAATCGGTCCGCCACAGCGCAAACTTTCCGTCAAAGCTCACCGGAAATGGCGTCTTACGATGAGACAGGAGGTATGTAACGGCGCGGTTGTCCTGGTCGGCTGTCATGCATCTGAGCCGCGGGCAGAGGGGAGCACGCCTTGCGAGGCGCAGGCCCTTTCGGCGTAAACGCCTTGCGAGGATCCAGAGACGTCGCGATCGTGTGATGGCACTCAACAGCCGATTGCCGGCCCGCGATGCGGGGCTGCACGCATCTGTGCCATTCATATCTCGATTGTAATGAAGTTGCCGTTCTCAGAGAGTACACCGAAATCGTTAGCCGACCTTATGCCCGGAGGAAGTTATCCATTTTACGAACGTGTCGGGTGCCGCCATTGTAGAAAGGCGAGATTGGCGAACCAGCGCCCAGTCCTCAAACTTACCCGAAGCTTTGATTTTAGAAAGAGATACAGGCGGCGTCACGCGCCCGGCGTATTCCAGATCGACAACGTTCGATTTGGGGTTTTTCGGGTCGCGTCTGGCTTCGCCCACGACTTTGGCGAAGCCGACGACGGCCGTTTCCTTGCCGCTGTGATAGATAAAAACGGTGTCGCCCGGTTTCATGGAGCCGATGGCGCGAACCGCTTGCGGATTCGTCACGCCGTCCCAAACGGTTTTGCGATCGCGCTCGAGGTCGTCAATCGAATAAGTGCCGGGTTCGGATTTGGCGAGAAAATAAGCCATGAGGTCAGCCTTTCAATTCAGGTTCAAACGCGCGCGATGGTCTACAATATTTCCCTGATGGACGAGGATCGCAGGTCCTGGCACGATTACAGAGCATTTCTTAACGGTTCCGGTACTACTGTTTATAGCGTGCAGATGCTTGGATCAGTTTAACTAATGGTAGTCAACTGGATAGGGGAATGCCATCGAGGCGGCGAGCCGCAGATTTCAAGATGTAAAATAGAATGGCGGTTTTTTGCTTTATCAAGAGCATGATACGAGGTAGTGATACAGTGAGAACTCACCGGTTTGGCTGCATTCTGGTTGCTTGCCTAGCCGCTGTCACGATGTTTGCGCAGCCGGGGCAGCAGCCGACACAATCGAAACCTGAATCGGAGAAACCGTCCGAGGGGACTTCCGCTCCGGCGGTGACGAAACCGACCGAGGAGCCGAAAGCCACCGCCCTCGCCGGCGTCGATCCGACTACGTTTCAGATCGGGGCGGAAGACATTCTATTCATTCAGGTATGGCGCGAACCCGATTTTACGCGCCAGGTGATTGTCCGGCCCGACGGCAAGATCACGATGCCGCTCATCGGCGAAATACAGGCGTCGGGAATCACGCCCGACCAACTGGGTAAGAGCTTGACGGAGAGCCTGAATAAGTACCTGAACAATCCGCAGGTCAGCGTCTCGGTGCTCGCCGTAAACAGCAAAAAGTATTACATAACGGGCGAGGTCAACAAGCCCGGATCATTTCCCCTTGTGGTTCCAACGCGCGTACTCGAGGCTTTGAGCAACGCCGGCGGGTTCCGCGATTTCGCCAACGAGAAGAAGATCGTGATTCTCAGAAAAGGCGAGCGGCTGAAGTTCAACTATAAAGAGGTCGTGAAGGGGAAAAACATGGACCAGAATATCTATCTGGAAAACGGGGACTACATCGTAGTCCCGTAGTTGGTCCAGGAACCGAGGAACGAGGGCGCTCACAGACATGCAGGTTCAAGACGGATTTTCAATCAGCCGTCGTCCGCTGGACGTCGAGGATTATATCGATATCGCGCGGAGGCATAAGGGGTGGATTTTCGGTCCGCTCTTCCTGGCGGTAGTGGCGGCGGTAGTCAGCGCGTATTTGTGGCCGGACACGTACATTTCGACCGCGACGATCAAGGTGACACCTCAGCAGGTGCCGGAGATCTATGTGACGTCGAACGTCAACCAGTTGATGTCGGACCGCATTTCTGCGATCGCGCAAACGGTGTTGAGCCGGCCGGTGCTGACGAACCTGATCACTGTGCACGATCTCTATCCCCGCGATCGACAACGCCTGCCGATGGAGGACGTGGTCGAGAAAATGCGCACGTCGGTGAAAATCGGAAGCGTGCTGAACCTGACCACTACCAGCAACAAGGATCGCGTCGCGGCGTTTCAGATCTCATACGCATACACGGACCGCTATAAGGCGCAAAAGGTCGTGACCGACCTGGTGGGCAAATTCATCGACCAGAACCTGCGAGAGCGTGCTTCGTCGAGTTTGTCCACGACGCAGTTGCTCCGTGACCAGTGGGATCAGGCCAAGAAGGAACTCGATCAACTGGAAGACAAGCTCGCGAGGTTCCGGCTGGCCAACCAGGGGCGGCTGCCGGACGAGATGCAGTCGAACCTGCAGCAACTCAATGCGATTCAGATCAGCGTAACGAACTTGAATAATGCGCTGGGTCGCGTGAGCCAGGAGAAACTCCTGCTCGAAACGCAGTTACGGATCGCCAAGGACAACCTGACCGCGCTATCCAAAGAACCCGCGCCTTCGGAAGTGGCTGCTGTCGCATTGAAGAGCGAGCGCCTGGCGGAAGCCGAACGCGATGTTCGCATTTTAGAGAACCAACTCGCAGCGCTCCGCGAGCACTATAAAGACACCTACCCCGACGTGCAACGAGCGACATCGATGTTGAACGGCGCTAAGAAGAAGCGCGATCTGATCGCCAAGGAAGACGAGTCGACGAAGAAGCCCGAAACACGACGCGTGGCCGCCAATCCGGCGAACGTTCGGGAGGCTCGCGCGATGGAGGATAACGTCCGCCGTATCGAAAGCCTGATCGAAGCCAAGGACCTCGAAGCCTCGCAATACACCAAAGAGTTGAGCCGGGCGAATACGGCGATGAGGGCCTATCAATCGCGAATGGAAGGCACTCCGCTGAGCGAACGGGAGTACACCGAACTGCTCCGCGACCGCGACCTGGCAAACGCAAAATTCGTCGATTTGGACACGAAGATGAATAAGGCAATGATGGCGCAGGACATGGAGAATCGCAAAGCGGGCGAGAACCTCGAACCGCTGGATCCCCCGTCGCTGCCGGAAACGCCTACGGAACCGAAGCGCGCGGTGATTGTCGGCGTCGGGTCGGGAATCGGCCTGCTACTGGGTATCGTATTCGCCGGCATTCGTGAGGTGAAGGACACGTCGCTCAAGAATCTGAAAGATGTTCGTGCCTACACGCAACTGCCGATCCTCGGAAGCGTCCCACTGCTCGAGAACGATCTGGTTGTGAAGCGCCGGCGCAGGTTTTCATGGTTTGCATGGTCGCTCGCGTGCCTTACCGGTATTGCGGTGATGTCCGGTTCGGTCATCTATTATTACGTCACCAGGGTTTGAGGCACAGCAGGAGTAGATTGCATGAGCAGAGTTCACGACGCATTACGGAAGGCCGCCCAGTTGCCCGGTGGCGTGCCGCCTCCGGCCTTCGAACGGGTGGCGCAGCAGATGCCCGACCGGATTGGAGACGAGGTGGAGGTGACGGCGACGGCGATGCCAAGATCGTCCGTCAGCACCATCGATATCCTTCCGTCAATGGAGGGGTTACTGGACCGCATCCCGGAGATCGCCTACACGCCCTCCGCCGAGGGTCTGATGATTGACCTTGCGCACCCGCAGGAAGCTCCCATGGAGGAGTTCCGGTCGCTGCGCACGCGCCTTAATCACATGCAGACTCTGCAGCCGATTCACACGGTGGTGATCACCAGCGCCTCGCCGGCCGAAGGCAAATCGTTCACGGCCATGAACCTGGCGCTGACGCAATCGCAGTTGGCCGGCAATCGGACCTTGATCGCCGATTTCGATTTCCGGCGGCCGATCGTTCACAATCTGATGCAGATCGACAGGAGCCCGGGCATTACCGATTTTCTGCTCGGAAAGGCTCCGATTGAAGCGATCATCCGCAAGGTTGCGGGAACGAATCTGTACGTCATGCCGGCAGGCGAAGCCGTCATGAACCCGCTCGAGTTGTTGAACCTGCGGGAAGTGAAACTGATGCTCGATCAGCTTCCAACGGTGTTCAACTGGATCATACTCGACACGCCGCCGCTATTGTTCGCAGCCGATGCGAACCTGCTCGCGACGATGTGTCACGGAAGTATTCTGGTGGTCCGGATCGGTGCGACAACCATCGATGCCGTAACTCGCGCCATGCAGTCGTTATGCGAGAACAATGTGCTCGGCATTGTGGTGAACGGGGCGCGGCGCGGGGAACTGTACAGCAAGTACACGTATTACCACTCCTATTACAATCCGCGGGAGCAGCGGCCCGACAAGGATGAAGCGGAACCCGCCGCGGAGGCCGACGAATAATCGCGGTTCCGAGCGGGGATTCGTTCAGCGACTCAACAGGCGCGCCGCAGCACGATGGCGGAGTTCTTGCTGCCGAACGCGATGCAGTTTGCGACGGCGTGTTCGAATTCCAACTTCCTGCCGGGCTCCGGAACATAGTCGAGGTCGCATTCCGGGTCTGGGGCATCCAGGTTTGCGGTAGGCGGGAGCGTTCCATCGCGCATGGCGAGTAGAGTTGCGGCAATTCCCGCCGCGCCGCACGCTCCTTGCGGATGTCCGATCAGGCTTTTCAACGCAGAGCCGGGCACTTGGTATGCGTGCCGGCCGAACGCGAGTTTGATGGCGCGAGTTTCGATCCGATCGTTCAACTCGGTGGATGTCCCGTGGTAGTTGACATAGCCCACGTCGCCCGGGCCGATGCGCGCCTCTTTCATCGCGAGTTGAATCGCGCGTGCGGGTTCTTCTCCGCATTCCTCGAGCCGGACCCGGTGAAACGCTTCGCAGGTGGATCCGTAGCCCGCAATTTCCCCGTAAATCTCGGCCCCGCGAGCTTTAGCGCGCTCGCGTTCCTCGAGCACGAAAAACCAGGCGCCTTCGCCGAGCACGAACCCGTCGCGATCTCGCGAAAACGGGCGAGACGCGCGCGCGGGATTGTCGTTCCAGCGTGTCGAGAGAATCCGCATTGCGATAAAGCCGCGCAGAATCAGGGGCGCGATCGGCGCATCGGCGCCGCCCACCACGACACAATCGAGCACGCCCGCCTGGATCTGGCGAAGGCCGTAGCCGATGGCGTCCGTCGACGAAGTGCAGCCGGTCGAGATGACATGGCTGAAGCCGCGAAATCCGAAACGCATCGAGATCTCGCTGGCCAAGGTTCCGATGGTGGAACTGGGGATGACGTAGACACTGCATTGACGCCAGTTTCCCGAGTGGTACAGACGGTACTGTTCTTCCGTGAACTCCTGGCTTCCTCCGCCCGATCCGAGCACGACCCCTATTTCGCGCAATTCGTCCCGGCTCATGTGCTCCGGGTCGAGGCCTGCGTCGCGTATCGCCTCGTCGGCTGCGGCTATGGCCAGGGGCACCACTCGCGAGACGTGCTGTCGATCCTTCCGCGACACCCAGCGGTCCTCGTCGAACCCCTCCACCTGGCCGGCAATGCGGACCGTTAGTCCGCCCGTATCGAAGCGGGTGATGGTTCCGATGCCACTTGTGCCCTGGCGGGTGGCCGACCAGAACGGCTCGCGGCCCACTCCGTTCGGGCTTACGACACCGATGCCAGTCACGACAGTTGTGCGGTTCATCCGAGAGTTCCCCAACTTGCTCTGTGTTAGTATAGGCATAACTCAAGGAAGAACCGCAGGTTGTGCCCTCCCGGTCCGATGATTCACCCCCGATTGGCCAGACTTCTCGCCGGAATTCATGCGGGCATGATCGGCGGAATGGCAATGCTCGCCGCAATGATTTTCCTGTCATTGCTTGATCGGCGGCCTTGGTGGAGCTATCCGAATCTGCTCGCAGTGAACTTCTACGGCTCGAGGGTACTCGCAGCCGGGCCAGGCTGGCCGACGGTATCGGGGACCGCACTCCAGTTTCTAATTGCGGCAATCGCGGGCGCGGTTTTCGGCTTGCTATTCGGCGCGGTCCACGCGACGGCGCGTCTGGCGCTGCTCGGAGTCGGCTGGGGGTTGGTCTTGTTTTATGCGTCGGCCTGGGCGTACGACCGTGCGACTCCCTTCATCATGGCCTACCTTCCCGCAACGGCACCGATGGTTTCGCACATGATCTACGGGGCGTGTCTGGCTACAACTCACCGAACGGCCGCCGCTCTCACGGCTGAGGATTCAGGGCAAGTTGTGGAAAGCATTACGCCGGTCACATCCGTCGATACGATCGAGGCGCCCGGGTTCGATGATTGAGCGAATCTGAATTCCCGTTATGCACCTTGTAGCTGGATGTTCCGTTTTCGCTAGAATAGTAGCTTCAGGCACTGCGTCAGATCTCGCCTTTGGTGGGAAACCTTGCTCCGTGAGTGCACGTCTCGAAATATCAGGGCGCAGAGTAGAAAGGAACCAGCTCTAGAATGAAGTTTTACAGGCGGGCACGCCTGCATGTCATCCTGCGTCTGCTCTGCGTAATTGCGATCGGTCTTACCTCCCAATCCCTTCGAGGCCAGCAGGCCCAGCCGGCGCAGCAGCCAGCCCCCGCGTCCCAGACGGAGGCTCCCAAGCCGCAAGCGCCCAAGCCGGCTCCCCCGAAGCGGATCCCCAACCCGTTCGAAAACGTACCGCAGATCACCGAGCCCGAGACACCGCCGCCAGCCAAACCTGAACCGGCAAAGCCGGAAGCGGTGAAACCCGGTCAGCCGAAGCCTCCTGAGCAGGTGCAGCCGGGCGCGCCGCCGGAGGATGTGATCGAAGCGATAGAGTTCCGCGGCGCACGCCGTGTGCCGCAAGACACGTTGCGAGCCCTGATCCTGACCAAGCGCGGCGACAAGTTCGATCCCGAAGTTCTGCGCCGCGACTTCATGGCGCTCTGGAACACGGGCCGTTTCGACGATATCCAACTCGAGCGCGAACCCGGCAAAACGGGCTGGATTCTCCGCTTTAACCTCGTGGAACGGCGGGTCGTCCGCACCATCAAGTACGAAGGCAACAAGTCCATTACAGTTTCCGAGATCCTGGACCGGTTCAAGGACCGCCGGGTTGGCCTTTCGGTGGAAACTCAGTACGACCCGAACAAGATTCAACGCGCTAAGAACGTCCTGCAGGAGTTCCTGTCAGAGCGCGGGCGGCAGTTTGCGAAGGTGGAACCGCAGATCCGGCAGCTTCCGCCCTCATCGCTCGAGGTGGTCTTCAAGATCGATGAAGGCCCAAAGGTTAAGGTGGGCAAGATCGACATCGAGGGCAATAAGGTTTTCAATGACCGCGCGGTCCGGCGGGCGATGAAGAACCTGAAGCCGATCGGCATCCCGCATTCGATCTTCTTAGAGGATTTGTTCGCCCGCACCTACGACTCGACCAAGTTCGAGGAGGATCAGGAGCGTATCCGGCAGTTCTATATGGAACACGGCTACTTCCTGGCTCGCGTGGTCGATCATTCGGTCAACATTATTGATGTCGGCGGCCACGGCTTCAAGATCCCGCTTTTTAAGCCGAATAAGCCCGGCAAGCAGGCCGACATCGGCGTCACGGTAGATGAAGGCCGGCTATATCACCTGAACAAGATTTCGTTCCAGGGCGTGAAGCTGTTCCGCACGCCGGGGACCCTGATGGGCCCGTTGTTCCAGATGAAAGAAGGCGATGTTTTCTCGACCGCGAAGCTGCGAAAGGGACTTGAGAGCCTCCGCAAGCTGTACGGGGAGTTCGGTTACATCGACTTCGTAGCGGAGCCATCATTCGATCCGATTCCGAATACGGACAAGATCGACCTGACGCTGTCTTTCGATGAAGGCAAGCAGTTCTTCGTGCGCCGGATCGATTTCGCCGGGAACACAACCACGCGCGACAAGGTGATCCGCCGCGAGTTGCTGATCGATGAAGGCGACATGTTCAACACCCGTCTGTGGGAGTTGAGCATTCTGCGCTTGAACCAACTCGGCTATTTCGAAGTTCTGAAAGAGAACGAAGCCGCCGATATCAAACGCGATACGAAGACGAACACGGTCGACATCACTCTGAAGGTGAAGGAACGCGGAAAGAACTCCGTTCAGTTGAACGGCGGCGTGTCGGGCATTGCGGGCAGTTTCGTCGGATTCTCGTACGCCACGAACAATTTCCTGGGGCTCGGCGAAACGCTCAGCCTCTCGAGCCAGTTGGGCGACCGCATTCGCCAGGTGGAATTCGGCTTCACCGAACCCTACTTCCTGGATCGCCCAATGCAGGTGGGCTTCACGGTTTTCACTACGCGCTTTAATTACGACCAGGGCCGCGAAGTGTCGCTGCTGTCGGGCCGCAACCTGATTCCGCTGTTTGACCAGTTGGGTTCGAATAACCTTCTGAACTATGTATCGAACAGCCGCGGTTTCACCACGTTCCTCAACTATCCGCTGAAGCGAAGTTTTGCGCGTCTGGGCCTGACGTACGGGTACAACGTTCAGGACATCCGAACGCTGACGGACGCGGCCACCACCTATTTCAATTACCTCTACTTCCAGAACGTCGGTGGTCCGAACGCGCTGAACGGAATCCGAACGAGCCAGATCATCCCGTCGTACAGCTACAACACCGTCAACCACCCCATCACGCCGACCGCGGGGAAGCGGTTGTACTTCACAGCCAACTTCTCCGGCAGCGTCCTCGGTGGGAACGTGAATACGTTCGAGCCGACTATCGATGCCGCGTATTTCCGCTCAGGCTTCAAGAAGGGCCACGTCATCGGTATGCACCTTCTCGGCCGGTTTATCACCGGCTATGGGGGAAAGGTCGCGCCACCGTTCAGCCGCTTCTACATGGGCGGCGAGAACGATATTCGTGGGTTCGATATCTGGGGCATCAGCCCGTTCGCTTACATTCCGAGCACCGGCAACATCAACGTCTATAACGCGGATGGCAGCCAGCGCCTGCAAAAGGTCGTCAACTCGGACGGCAGCACGTCGCTTCAGGCGGTAACGCAGCAGATTCCGATTTACCAGTTCGTCGCGCCGGGCGGGGATACCCAAATTGTTACGAACTTCGAATACCGCATTCCGATCGTCGGGCCGGTGACCCTGGCGGCGTTCTTCGACGCGGGGGTGAACCGCCTTACGCGGACGGACCAGTTGCGCCTGAATCCATCGCGCATCTCGGATTTGAATGCGATTTTCCCGGAGGCGAGCTTCTCCGGTAAAGCGGTGATTGCGCCTGGCACGCAGGCCATCCGGTCCTCCACAGGACTCGAACTCCAGGTACTGATGCCGGTGGTGAATGCACCGTTCCGTCTCTATTGGGCGTACAATCCGAATATAGTCCAGACAGTCTTGCAGCCGCCGATCGTCGCCGACCGGTCGTACTTCCCGAACACGGCTACGTTCTCGAATGCGATTGCGTTGTTTGGGCAGGCGACGCCGTTCTTCGAGCGGCGTTCGACGTTCCGCTTTTCTATCGGGCGCACATTCTGATCGTCCGATATGACAGCGCGTGATACCGAGGGGCTTTCGCGCTGGCCCCGTCGAGTTTCGTCTCGAGGCGTAACCGGCGTACAACACCTGAATTGGAGTGTATTGTGAGTAAACAGTTTGCGATTTTGACAGCTTTGGCGTTGAGCGCCGCAGCGTTCGCCCAGTCTGCGCCGTCGAAGGTCGGCGTTATCAATATCCAGAGTGCCTTGGTCAGTACCAAAGATGGCCAAAAAGCCGCGCAGGAACTCGAAGCCAAGCGGTCGCCCAAAGCGAAGGAATTCGAGCAGCGTCAATCCGAGATTCGGCAGTTGCAGGATTCGCTGAATCGCGGCGGGAACGCCATGGCCGAAGGGGCCAAGCAGGAACTCGTCCGTAATATCGATACCAAGACCAAGGCATTCAACCGCGACCTGGAAGATGCCCAGGCCGAGTGGGACCAGGATCAGCAGAAGGTTCTGCAAGTGCTCGGGCAGAAGATGATGGTGGTGATCGACAAGTATGCCAAGGACAATGGGTTTGCATTGATCCTGGATGTCAGCAATCCGCAGACGCCGGTTCTTTACGCGTCGAACGCGATTGACATCACGAAGGAAATCATCGACCTGTACGACAAGAACACACCGGCTGGGGGGGCTCCGACCACGACGAGCGCACCCTCGGGCATGACTCCGAAGCCGGCCGCGCCCATTAGAACCGCTCCGGCTCCGGCTCCGACTGGGACGAAGAAGTAGCAACTCCGCTCGAAATCTTCCCGTTTTGGCGAGGGCCGGTGGCGACACCGGCCCTTAACGCCGCATTCCCTGCGTCTCTCGCTCCGTTACTCCCCCGGCATCCCCCTTCGAAAATCCAGTCTTGACGCTCGGCCCCGAGCAGTGCATAATCGAATGGTTATAAAACTGGACGGTAATGCTCGAAGACCGTCAGCCAGGACCATGATGCACTCCGGAACACTCAAGCTCACTACTCCCGGCGATCGGGAGATTGTCATGACACGCGTCTTCAACGCTCCGCGAAGGCTTGTGTTCGACGCCCTCACAAAACCCGAACTGCTGGAGCGCTGGTTCTTCGGCCCGCCGGGTTGGGTGCTGGCGGTGTGCGAAGTGGACCTGAGAGCCGGCGGCACGTACCGTTATGTCTGGCGGGCGCCCGACGGGACGCAGATGGGAATGCGCGGCACGATCCTCGAAGTCTCGCGGCCGGAGCGAATCGTGTCGACGGAGAAGTTCGACGAATCGTGGTATCCAGGCGAGGCGGTGGGGACTATTCAACTCATCGAGGAGAACGGGACGACCACGCTGACCCAAACGGTGCGATACGAGTCTCGAGAGGCTCGGGATGCCGTGCTCAAGACGCCGATGGAGCAGGGCGTCGCGATGGGCTACGACAGGCTCGAAGAACTGCTGTCGACTCTCGGCTCCTGAACCGCAAAGGACGCTCACGCATGGTGCTCGCGAAACACGAATTGATACAGTGCCTTCGTAATGAAGTGAACCTGGTGCTTCACTTGGCTTCGAAGATCGATCCCGCGAAATCGGACTACCGCCCGACCCCCGGACAGCGCAGTACACTCGAACTGCTGCGGTATCTCGCGATCGTCGGTCCCATTCATCTGCGGGCGGCCATGGCGGACGCGTTCGATCCGGACGTCTGGCGGAACCTGTGGCAGAACGGTGAAGCCCACACGAAGCAAATGGGCATCCAGGAGGCGAAAGATGCAATCGCCCAACATCGCGAGCTGTTCACCGAATTGCTGGAAACGCGGCCGGACAGCGATTTCCGCGATGAGCTCGAGATGTTCGGGCATACCGCGAGCCGCGGATCCTGGTTGGTGAATCTGGTATTGTGTCACTACACTGCCTATCGCATGCAACTGTTCCTGTATCTGAAAAGCAGCGGCAGGGCGGAGCTGAACACCTTGAATCTATGGGTGGGTGTGGACTCGATGAAGGTGCAGGGCTAACGTTTCGATATATGAGAAGACCTGTTGCTGGCAACACGAAATCCGCGATTCAGGGCCCCGGCTCTTCCGCCGATGTAGACGCCTACCTCGCGGCCGTCCCCGAACCTGCGAGGAGCACGCTCGTGAAAGTTCGCGCCACCATTCGGAGCGCCGTGCCCAAAGACGCCACCGAGGGGATCAGCTATGGCATGCCGGTATTCAGATACCAGGGGCCGCTGCTCGGGTATGCCGCGTTCCCGAACCACTGCGGGCTGTATCCGATGAGTCCGCCAGTGATCGAAGCGCTGGCCGGCGAGTTGCAAAGATACGAGACTTCAAAAGGAACCATTCGATTCGCCATCGATAAACCCCTTCCCGCAGAGCTCATCAAAAAGATTGTCAAGGCCCGGATTGAGGAAAACGAGACGCGCAAAGCGGCAAAATCGACGATGCCCAAAAGATAATTGAAGCCGGATTCGGCGGCGAGCCGCGCTTTCTATCGATTGAGCAAGAATTTCCAAAAAACCCCACAAACCGTAAGATAGCCTTCTAACGTTTTTCTGGAAAACCGTTCAGTCTCATCAAAGTGTCCCGATTCCGGGGTAGTTCTTTCCCGGAAACTACATACATCTGGCTGGAGGAGTTTCGGTGGTTGCTTTCAAGCTAGCTCTATCTGCGAGTGAACTCGCGCGAGCGACAGGTTGCGAGGTAATGCCGTGCTTTCTGCGACGAAAGTGACCTGGCAACGCTCTGACGGTCAGCGCCTTCTGATCGACCTCTCCTCCGTCACGGGAAAGATGGTGGACGGCTGGTTCGTTTGCAGCGTGAATGCTCAAACCGATCAGACGGGAATGGGGACTCTGCAATTCGTATATTTCCTGGGCCGTCCTAACGAAGCGGATGGACTCAAAGCTGCGGGAACGATTAATGCCCCGACCTACGCAGCCACGCAAATCGCCGCGGTCTGGGGAGCGGACCTGCAGCGCGTGATTTGGGACGCGGTGCTCGACTCCATCGAGGCGTGCGTGTGGCAGGCGGGCAATCAGAAACCCGGCGAGAAATTGACGCTGAAGGGCTTTCATGCCACGGCCAACCTGCTGAATGCCGAAGTCATCGTGGGAGAAATTTGATGCCGCAATTGAAAAACGCTCTCCTTGCCTTCGGCGAACTGATCGGCGTGATGGACGATACCGGGAGCGTGCAGTTCTTGTGGTTTCTCGATCCCCTGAACAACGCTTTCAACGGATTCCCACAACATCGCGACCATCTGCTGGAACTTGTTCAGTATCTATAGGCATCCGGTGACGGGAATCCGCCGGACTCGGCCGATTTCGACGTCGCCGCGAACATGATCTGGGTGCCGATCAACATCAGCAGCAGCGTGGATGCCGGGCTGGTGTGGAACAACGACGATCCCACACCGCTTCAGATCGGCGTGGGTGCCAAGCTCAAAATCGGCCAGCAACTGAATCTGGGCGTCCTCGCCCGGATGATCAAGATGCAGGTCTCGAACAACTTCCCGAACCAGATCAGCTCCGATTTTGGGAAATTTCGCGTCGCGGGAACGTTGCCGGTGCCGGATTTCATGGATTCGGCCGCTATCAATCTGAACATCGACGCGACCGGGAATCCGCATTTTGCCTTGGCATGGACGTCGCTCGAAAGCCGAACAACAGTGCGCAGGACACGCGCCACTTTGATGTGCCAAATCCGGCTCTGGCGTGGGATGGCGCGCGGCTGGCAGTGTTCGTGCTGCGGGCGTGGGTGCATAACCAGGCGCTCCAATCGCAATCGTTGGCGGCGGTTGCCGGCGTCGATCTCGGAGCCGACGCGAACGCGCCGGACAATTTCTTCACCCGGGTGGATAACCACCTGTTCCCTATGTTGGGCGCCGATGCCCAACCGGGCGACGCAATCCAGCCGTTCCCGATCGTCGGCGACCAGCCCGGAACGAATCCCAATTTTCAACCCTGGCAAAACTCGGTGCTAACGTTCAGCAACAGCGGGCAGGGCGCCATCACGTTCCTGTGGCATCTGCGGGCGCTGATCACCGGTAACGAATCGAGCAGCCTCTTTTCAGGATCGTTCTATTTCCCGCTGGTCGGTGAAGGTGGGCCGGCGGGCGATCCCTTGCCGCCTCCGCTGAATCAGTTTGCCACGCTGGGGAATTACGACAACACGCCTCACACCAACAGCGTGTTTCTCGGCTTGACCACGGAACCGAACGGCACGACGCATAACCTGGTGGTCGACCTGTTCAATAACGTGGGCACTCGCGAACGCATCGTTCTGGCCAGCATGAACGGAACCTGCGTCCGGCCGGCTTTGCCGAATGTGGCCGATGCGGCCTGGACGCAGCTCGAGAATTTCGCGTCCGGGTTCAATGGCATGACGGTCGGCGCCACGGACATCGAAGTGGTGGTGGGGACTGACACCATCACGATGACGCTGTTCACCGAAACGGTGAGCAATGCCGGTCCGTTCAACGGCGACTACAAGCTCCAACTCATCCTCACGGCCGGGGGACAGGTCTCTTATCGGTTCAAGTCGCCGGTGCTCGAGATGGCGCTACCGCCATCGGCCCAGATGCCGGATGTCGATAAAGCGGCGCTGTTCGTCGGCATCCTGAATTGGATTCTCGGCACCCTGGGTCTCGGCGACCAGACCAGCGAAGGCAAGCTGATCCACGAACTCCTGACGGTGATCCAGAACGCACTCGGGTCGAACAACCCGCCGGATGTCACGACTTTGATGACCTCCGTCGTCGAACTGCTCGGGCAGAACCAGATCATCGATTTTGGCGGCAGTCCGCTCAAGATCGAATTCACTCAGGGCGCGATCGAACCCTCGGTTGCGTTCGGGCCGTTCCAGCCGGGCGACCTCGGGGATATGCCGACCCATATCGGAAAGGTGGAGGCATCGGCGGGCATCGACGTGTCGAACGGATCCGTTAAGAACGCGAAGCTCGCATTCTACGATCTACGCTTCGGCAAAGGTGCCGGCGCCGACTCTTCGGGACTCGTCGGAAGCCTGCTTCCCGATACCCGGGAAGTGCCCGGCTTCTCACTTGCTGTTCAGGTGACCAACCAGGCTCCGTACTTCTCGATTACCGGCGGCGGCAAAATTCCCCTTCAGGAGACCATCGGACCACTCGAACTGGCGGGCTTATTAGTCGACCTTTAGCAGCAGTCGTTGCTGGTGGGCCTCGACCTTTCGTTCAAACTCGCAGCGGTTAATATTTCCGCCTACGAACTCGGAGTCGAGTTTCCGTACAACGGAGATCTTCCCACGCCTTTCCTGCATGGCCTGAGCCTCAGCATGGATCTCAGCGCCGTGAAACTGGCCGGTATGTTCGCCAAGACGAACTCGGGCGACTACATCGGCGGCGCGGTGGTGAAGGTGGTCGATATGTTCCAACTGTCGGCCATCGGCGGGTACACGCAGTTGCCCGGGGATACGCCTTCGCTATTTATCTTCGCTTCGCTGGTGGCGCCGCTCGGCGGTCCGCCCTGGTTCTTCATTACGGGAATCGCGGGCGGCTTCGGCTACAATCGCACGCTTCCGCCTCCGGGATTGCTGACGGAGCACCCCTTCATAAAGGTGATGCGCGGCGATCTTCCGATGAGCGGAGATTCCGGACAGGCGCTGACACAGCTTAGTACGTACTTCATGCCGGTGGAGGGGCAGTACTGGGTCGCGGCGGGCATCCAGTTCATCGCGTTCGGATTCATCAATGGCAAACTGGTCCTCTCCATCGCGTTCGGGAACAAATTCTCGATCCAGGTGCTCGGCCTTGCTGCCTTCGGCATACAGCACATCGCCTACTTCGAACTCGGCATCGAGGCGAGCGGCGACGACGAGGTGTTCAAGCTCAAGGCGGGATTATCGAAGAACAGCTATATCATTCATCCCGACATCATGAGCCTGAGCGGCGATTTTGGGCTCGGGATCTGGCACGGCGGCGAGCACGCGGGCGACTTTGTCCTGTCGATCGGCGGCTATCATCCCTATTTCCAGAAACCGGACCACTATGACGACCTCGCGCGCGTGGCCGTGCACTGTGTCGTCTACGGTTTCATCCGGATGTCGGTGGAGTGCTTCTTTGCCTGCACGCCGCAGGCGCTGATGGCGGGAGCTTCCGTCTCATTATCGGCGGAGTTTGCCGGCATCGGATGCGGATTGGACGTCTACATCGACGTCTTCATTCGGTGGGATCCTTTCTTCATCATGGCGCGCCTGGGTGTCGCGCTGTGGTTCGAGTTCTTCGGGCGTCACGAGATCGGCGTCGATCTCCAGATTTGGACTCCGAAATTCGGCGGCATAGCGACGATCGATCTGGCAATCGTCAGCTTCGACGTGGATTTTGGAACCCCCCTGGCAGCACCGCCGCCGCCGCTGTTACATCAGTTCCTGACGAAGCAAATCGGTGTGCCATCGACAGCCGACTACAAAAAGGCGGTCGCACCGGCATTCAACACTGACGATCAAGCCGGGCTGTTCCGGGTCGATTTCACGTCGGGGCGCACAACGAAGCCGCGGGACAAATCGTCGAAACAGGAGGGCGTCACCACTCCGGTTCCGATGGCGGCCGAATTCGGTCTCACCGTCACGACACGGCTGCCATTGAATTACGCGATGGCCTGGGACCCCGGCCTGCCGGTGATCGTCGGCAAGATCAACGTACCGCTCTGCGAGTTGCACGATTTGGCGGCGAACTTCAACGTTACGGCAACGAACCTCGCCTTCGGCCCAAAGGTCGAGGAATACATGAAAGACATGTTCCCGGCGGCGAACTTCGGTTCGGAGTTGCCATCGGTCCAAAGCAGCGCGCGACAGGCGGTGGGGAAGATCGATCCCAGCAAGCCGTCGCTACCGTTGTGGGACGGTTTCCGGATGCGGTGCGAAGCCAGTATCCAGGCCGCTCCCGACACGATTACAGCGAAGCCGTTCGAGGATTCGGTGGGCCCGGATGAGGAATATCCGCTGCCGCTGGGTGTTGCCGGTGGCGCACCAGCGCCAGTATATGTGCCCCGATCGCCGATCAAGTTCAAGACGGGCGCGCAGTTCACGGTGATCGCGGCGAAAGCGAATACCCTCACGGCGCGCCAACTCGCCGATGTTTTGATCCAGAACTGGAAGCCGCTGCCGCTGCAGATCACCTGGCGCGGGGCGATGCTGCAACGGTTCGCCTTGGATCTGCGCCTTAGGGGCCTTACGGTAGCCACGCCGCCCGCGGACGCACCGTTGATCGGAGTGCCTTCGAGTCCGGCCCGCCGTAGCGAACTCCACGCGGTTTCGTTCCGCGTCGCGCCACCGAAAGCGACAGTCGATTTACGGCGCAGACGGCTGGATCGGCTGACTCCCGCTGTCAATCTCCAGCAGAAGATCCTCACGCCTACCGGCACCACGGTCACCACCTACAAAGGGACGATCCCGGTTCCGGAGAACTTTATCACGCTCCTCGATTTCGACGGCGACACGATCCCAAAGCAAACCCTCACGGTCACTGGCGCCCAGACGCTTCGTGTCATCTATCTCGGACGCGGCGAGGATTGCCTTGGAGTGGATTGGGTGACCGCGACCGGCACTCTTACCGCTCCGGCCAGAACCCGCCGGATCGCTTTGATCGGCGAAGGGACCCATCCTCCGGTTGCGGCCTTGGCTTCGCGCATTACGCTCGCGCCGCAGGCAGCGGTTATGGGACCGGCGCATCCGCCGGCACTGCATCCGTCAGTGACTCCGCCGGTCGTCTCGCGCCCGGTGCAGCCCGCCCCCACCCCGCCGACCAGTCCGGTATTGACGAAACCGATCACTGTGACGACTCCAACGCCGCCCCCGATCATCGTGCGCCCGCCGACCACAACAGCGGTCTGGACCGCTCAGGAGAACGTCGGCGTTGAGCACGACACGGTGGTTACCGCTCTCGGGCGCCGGACTTTCTCCGCGCACGCGTGCGTCATCGAGTGCCGGCCGCGCAATCGCTTTGCGGCCTCTGCGCTGGATGCCCTGCCCGGCTTCGAAATGTTGCGGAGCGCCACGACGTTCCGCGTGTTCTTCCCATCGGTCGGCGCCGCCGGATCGCTCGTGCTTCGAGTGGTCCCGATGGTTGGCCAGCCGGGGTTGGCGCTCGAAGAGATTCGATTCTTGAGCGTCGACGCCAAGTTGAGCGGACTGACGACAATCGTCGGACCCGACTCCACAGCATTCGTCATGTCGGTGGATTCGAACGGCCCGTGGGTGCTTGAGATCGATTTGGGGCGGAAATGGCGGCTGACGCAAGTCGCTGCCTGTCCGGCGACAGCCCGGGACATGGTGAATTCGATGAAAGCCAATATCAAACAGGATCTTATCGACGACAGGCTACAGCGGAATAGAGATACGTCGCCGTCCTCGGTGACTTTGGAGGTGGCATAATGGGCGCCCTTTCGACACAGATATTCAGCAACTGCACCGTTCCCGCGAAAGCCGGGACCACCGTTAAGTTCCAGGTGAATGAATCGGTAATGGATGGCAACAAGGGTATGCTCACCATTCAGGGCTCGAACGAAGTGCAGGTTTTCATCGACGGTCCGCGCGTACAACTCAACGCGGACGACATTGCGGGTGTCTATCCGGCGGCTGGCAGCGAGGAGTCGGCGGATGAATTTCTTCCGCACGTCGCGTTGAAGCGCCGCACGCTTCCGTGGGAGCCGCTTCGGAGTGGACCAGGACAACGCGAATCCGTGGCTCGCCGCGGTTCTGTTCAAGGATTCTGAACTGAAACTCCTTACCAGCAAGAATGGCGCGAACAATCCGCCGAAAGGCGAACCGCGGCCTGCCACGGTGGCGAACATTCAGTCGATGGATCCCGCAGCGTTCAACATCCTATCGCCGGCGCTCGGGAACAGTACGCAACTGACCGTGCTCTATGTTCGGAACGATATCTGGAACGCGGTGCGGCCATCGGTCCAGGCCAATCAGAACGACCTGAGGTATCTGGCCCATATCCGCCGCACCGACAACGGCACTTCCTCCAGCGATGCGGCGATTGTGATTTCAAACCGGCTTCCCGACGCAGGACCGTCGAACGGCACGGAGAAACCGGAGATGCACACGGCGTGTGTCATCTCGCTCGAAGGCAGAACGGATCTGTACAACCGCCCGAGCAACACCGATGTAGCCACTCTGGTTGTTTTGCATCACTGGAAGTTCCGTCCGAGCAAAGGCGGAGATTTCGAACAGGTGATCCGCAGTATCCGGCTTCAGCCCAACGGCGGAGTACTTCGTTTCGGCAACATCACGGCGACAGCGAACCCGGCGCCCTTATCAGCGGGGTTCGACGCGGTGCTGAACTCGGACGGATACTTCCGGGATCCGCTGCCGCACACGCAATGCGGCGAAGTGACCTGGCGTAGTCCGCTTCGTCCGTTCAATCCGCCGCCTCGCAGTAACGGATTCGCCATTCGCGCCGCCGCCGAAGAGTTTTCGAACCCGAACCTGAACGTTCCGCTCGACTACTCCCACGCCACCGCGTTCGAAGTGGGGCGCCTGCTGGCGCTCAGCAATCCGGGGATTCTCGAAGATCTGCACGCGATTTCCGCGGTGATGCCTGAGATCATCCCTCCAGCGGCGATCAACAAGGTGCCGACGGCGCTGCAAAAGCCGGAGTGGGTATCGAATCCGCCCTGGTTCGAACATCCGGTGGACTTCAACCAGCAGTCGATGCTTAAGGACGAAACGGCTCTGCTCGGAGGGCCTGCCGGAGACGTCGCCGGTATCGACCAACTTCCGGGCCAGTGGCAGGCCGATCCGATGAGCGAACTCGGGGTGATGCCGAGCGCTCAGATACCAGTGGTTGTGGCAGTGGACCTCGGCACGATGACGGCCGGTTCACTGGGCCAGGTGTTCGGCGAGGTGGAAAACCTCGCGCACGGCGGGTAGCGAGGAGAGAAGACATGTACGAGAAAGTGACAACAATCGACGGCGCAACCGCGGTAGCGAGCTACGTCGGCTCGACGGACGTATCGAGCGATGGCGATGGTCTGATCTTCGCGCCGCCCAATGGGAATCCGGCGTCCATCGCGCTCCCCGATCGGCTGTTGCAATGGCTGCTGGACCTGCGGCTATTGCGGCATCTTCCGATCGTCTACCTGGTACCCGATTCCGCCCTGTTGCCGACTGAGTCCATTCGCTTCTTCCATGTCGACCCAACTTGGGTGGACCGCGTGATCGACGGGGTATTTTCGGCTGCAAATACGGGAACGGTCGATTCGGTCTACGACTACAGCCTTCTCTCCGGTGTGAGGGATCTGCTGGATAACGAACTTGCGAAATCGGCGGCATCCCTGGTTCCGGGGTCGAACTGGACGCCCGCGGCGGGGATCACGGGCATGCTGATCCGCTCCGAACTGGCGAGACGCTGGCCCGACATGATCGTGGAGTGCTGGAACGACGAAACGATGACGAAGGCGATGCCGGTGCTGCGGAGCGAATCCGTCTCGCGCGACATTTACATCGCGTTGTTTGCCGGACAGCCGAAGATGGTGACCATCCGGGAGCCGTTCACGGGGTTACGGTTCGGAGTTGAGCCGCAGGTTCCGGATTCGCAGACCCTTTATAAGGTGGATGCGAGGAAACTCAACGGCACGAACATCCTCGATGCGAATCAGGATGCAGTCCCGATCCCCATCGTCTGGCGCAACTCCACTGTGCGGACCATCAACATGCAGAGCCTCGCAAACGCCAGTCAGGCGCCGGAGCACACATCGCGCCAAGTGGCGATCAACCTGGAACAGAAACCGTATCTGCAGGAGTTCAAACAGAGCCGCGACGAATCGATGGGCTCGCAGGAACTCACGGACGCCACGCCGCCCATGCAGTTCCGGAAGTGCCGTTTCATGAAACTCGATGGCTTGCCCGCGCGACTCGTGCAGCAGCAGAAGGCAGGTGCATAATGCCAGGAACTCTTACCCTACCCGTCAAAGTTGCCGCAAAAGTAATCGCATCTAAGACGCCGGTTCCCAATTTGGGCGACGATCCGTTCCAGAAAGCGGCGGTCCTCGAACCGGGCATTCATGTCCACTGGGCGCTACCCGACCGTCTTACTCGCGGAAGGCTTGTGACGAACAAAGGCAAAAATGTTTCGGTTCTGCCTGGCGTGCCCGACCTGTGGCTGGTGATTCGGTTCAATCCCTGTCTCGCGCAACTGCCCGGGTCTCCCCTTCCGCCGAAGCGCATGTGGCGGGCCTGGGTGGTGGATTCGGCGGCCCAGACCGTCACGGATCTCTCGACATGGGCGCCTCCGAAGCCGCGCGACACGAAGTTCGTCCACACGCTGGCAGGCTTGCTGCCTAACGGCTCGACTATCGGCTATCCGGGCTACGGTATCCTCGCTGCCGATCAAACGTTCGACACAGCGATCGCCGCCTATTACCCGGCATCGCGGAAGCGGTTCGGGCTGTACGATGACGTGAAGGATCTCGCCGGACAGAAGGGAACGATCGCCTACGCAGTGGTCGGATGGTATTCGGAACACGGGTGGGATCCGTTGTATTCATCGCCCACTCGTGCGCAGATGCTCGACGATTGGCAAGTGGCGCGTCACGTCCGCTCGGACAACATGTTCGAGATGGCGGTTTCGGCGGTTGATCCCTCCAGTTCGCCGGGCACCCTGTCCTGGACGCCGCGCACCGTGAAGATCGCCTCCGAGTCGGTACCTGGCGCCGGCCAATTGCTCGATGCCAAACTCGCGAACGCACGGGGCGGTACGCAGGACTCGCGCATGAAATCGCTCAGTCTGATGCAGGCGAGTTTCCCGCCCGCACCGGCGCTGCAGAATGCGCCGCTCACGGTAGCGGTGGATCACTTGAAGCTCTACTACGGCCCCAAAACGATCCTCTGTCATGGCGCAGTGGTGGAAGTGAACCCACCGGTTCCGATACGGCCGGCGCGAATCCGGCGGACGGCGATGTTCGGATGTACGCGTCCATCAAGCGCGCTATGTCGGAGATGGCAGCGGCGGCGGGCGCCACGGACCAGCAATACGACTTCGTCGAAATGATGTTGCAGGATATTGACGCGCAGAAACAGTCGCTGAGCGGTGTGGTCGATATGCCGGGTGCGATTCACGCTTTGAGTTTCCAGACGGTTCCCGGCAAGAGCCGCTGGTATGCGCGAATGGAAGTCCTCCCGCCCGATCCGGGTTGGAAGGCGGCCCAGTTCTTCGACATCGGATCGATCTCATTCATTCAATCGCAGACAGCTTCGGGCTACTGGCCTTTGATGCAGGCGCGCTCCGCGTCATCGATGGATGTTTCCGTAGTTAGCCAGATTCCGCCTTTGTACAAGAATGAACCTCCACCGGCGATTCCGACCGACGCCGAGGCGGACGATTGGGTGAATACCCAGTTTGCGCCGAAGTTCGCCGCGGCGATAGCGGGCGCAAACACAAAGGGAACGCCGATCGACCAACGCCTGGTTTTCATTTCCGACAAACGTTCGAACGCGCAGTCGCACACGCTCGGACGCACAGCGGACCGCAGCGGCACGGACGGCGCAGGGTGGTGGCTCGACACCACCGATGCCGGCGCGATGCGGGAGTTTCGAAAATCGGTAGCGGGCGCGGTGATTCACCTTCCCGATCCGGACAACCTGCTCGAGGTGCCGGGCGCCCGCTGGAACCGGCCCTGGTCTCCGCAACTGGTTCTGCACGGGATCTCGCGGTCGTATCGTGCCGGCTTCGATGCCCGTTTCAGCGCGGACGGCTATGTGGTCGGACGCTTGGGCGGCGACACGGTAACGGCATTGTCGGTAGGTAGCAACAATCGTGTTTTTGCAAAAGACCTGCTGGATGCGCCGAACAACGTTTTTTCAGTTCTGGGAATTCCATCGGACGCACGGCTCCTGGTGCAGGAGAGCATGCTGTTCGACCCGAGCAACACACCACTGATGGGCGCGCTGTCGGCGGGCGCGAATGCGACACCGCAAGCGAAGGCCAATGCCGGCAAGCAATTCCTGGCG
The DNA here is from genome assembly GCA_963720745.1 of uncultured Acidobacteriota bacterium. GTDB lineage: Bacteria > Acidobacteriota > Terriglobia > Bryobacterales > Bryobacteraceae > TMP-7. The sequence goes on along the minus strand of CAVRGO010000001.1, from coordinate 173,903 downwards.
GGGGTACGAGGGCTGTGGCTAAGCAGGGATGCCGCAACCGCCGCGAGCGCAGCAGACAAACTGGACGCGCTTGGCATTTTTGGCAAGATGCCCGACAACAACGCGGTGGCTTACTGGCAAGATCCGCGCGATCCGTTGTTCGTCGATATGAAGTACGACTATGTCGCATCAACCATGGCGACCGGTTGGCAACTCGAGGAGGATCAGGTCGAGTTCACCCGCGTGAAGAACACGCCCGTAAACCCGACCGTCACGGAGTATGTCGAACGGGTGAAGGTCACGGCCAGCGTTCCGAACATCCTTCAAAGTACGCTGGTGACCCGAAAATCGCTTAACACGAAAGGCGAGTTAGTTGTCGCGCAGGATCCGCCGGACGGCATCGACGCGGACACGTTCCTAAAAATGGACGTTGTCAGCGCGCCGCTCACGAAATTGGATGCGAGCCTCATCGCGAGCGGGCAGCGCGAACGTTCGGGTGCCGTCGCGATGCAGCAACTCGAACTCGTGGACATTTTCGGAATCGGCCGGGCGTGGAAATCGCCGGCCGCGGCAACGGCCGTGGTGGGCGATCCGGCCCGGACCTATTGGACCGACCTCACGCCGCGGCTTCCCTATTGGAGCCGGCTCCAGTTCCGGCTGCAATCCGCCAAAGGTGTCAGCCGGGAAGCGACACCCGTCGATCCGCCGATTTGCGGAGTTCTCGTTCCCGATTTCGTCGAGCACGCGCTCGAAGTCTTTGACGGGGAAGGGAAGGCGATCGGGCAGTTGACGTCGGACTACTTGAGTGCGGGGCACGGGCCGGGCGATCTGCTGCAGGTCCGGTGGGCGCTCCACCCGTGGGTAGCGGCCGAGTTGAATGTGCCAGCGAACGACCTTAATGCCGTTCAGAATCCGAAACTGAGATCGTTGGTGACGGTTCTGACACAGCAGTCGGCGACGGTCGGGGGCGACGTATCCGCGTGGTATGAAACCGGACTCACCGCAATGCTCCGGATCATCGATACGGTGCGCGGTACGCTGGATCCTTCGGTGAAGACACCCGACCGCAGAATCAAGCTGATTGGAGAGCCGATTCTGCTGCTTGCGGGCCGGCTGGAACTCGAGTCGACCGGCGAAACCAGCCCTTCGGTGCTGGCTCAGACGGAACCGGGGGCGATGGGTGGAACGCTACCGACGGTGAAAGTTCGGGTCGGCGACGTGACGCGCCCGGACGACGGTGTGCTCGGGTGTTTCCTGGAAGCGGACGGCCAATTCGCGCCGGTAAGCATGATTGCGAAGGACAAGGCCATCCTGAACACCTTGCATATCAACCTGCCGGCTTTTCATACCGCTCCTCGCGGGGAACCCGCCAATCATCCGTTCATCGCGAACCATGCGGCGGAGTTCACTCTGACGCAGAACGTATCGATGAATGTTCTCATCCTGGCCGATCCGCGCGGCGGACTCTACGGCACGACGGGTGCGTTGCCGCGCAAGAAGATCACCATGCCGCGCGAGTTCATCGATGCCACATTAAGGAGTCTCGAGCCGACGTTCCAGATCGGCCCGGTGCTGACTTCCAGCCGCCTTGGTTCGGTGAAGCCCTTTGTTCCACCCCCGCAGATCGAGGGTTACAGCGCCGAGTTCGTTTACGAGAAAGAGGATCCGGAGACTCATGTGGAGAGCTTCCCGGATGAGGCGGTAGCGCCAATGCCGCCATTAGGCGAATTGCCGAACGGGCGGGCATCGCTCAGCGATGGGTGGATTCGGGTCTTCAAGGCGAAGGCCGGAAGTTAGAGCCCGGACTGACAACTTCCGTTCGATCGGGGCGAACGCAGATAAGTGCGTTCGCCCCGACTGTTTTTGTATGTGCGATACAACTGATTGGGCTGGACTAGAACGCCTGGCTGGAATGAATACCGTTTGCGTGAAGAGCGGTGGCCATTTTCTCGAGCGCGGATTTGTGGATCTGCGACACGCGACTCTCGTTGATGCCCAGAACGCCGCCGATCTCTTTCATCGTCATTTCGTTCGTGTAGTACAGGAAGACGACCTTCTGATAGCGCTCCGGCAGGACCTTCATCGCATCGCCCAGCACCGTGCGTAGCTGATGGTGGGCGCAGATGGAATCCGGGTGCGTATCGGGTTTGCTCGGAAACTCGGGAGCGGGGAGATCGTCGTTGTCGTTACCGCGGCTGGATGCGGAAATGAGACCGACATTGCGAAGATCGATCATCATCTGCCGCCACCGTTCCACTTCGACTCCCAGCCGCTCGGCCATCTCCGCATCCGTCGGAGTGCGCTGAAGGCTTGCCACGAGTTCGCGGTTGATGGCTTCCACCTGCTTATGGCGCCGCCGCAGGTCGCGGGAGGCCCAGTCCGATTGACGAAGGCTATCGAGAATGGCGCCCTTGATGCGGTGCTTGGCATAGCTCGAGAAGGCAACCTGCTTGGCCGGGTCGTACTTTTCCGCGGCATCGAACAGGCCCAGCACACCGGCGTGAATCAAATCGTCCACGTCGACGTGAACCGGCAGGTTCTCGTGCACGCGTAGAGCGATCGCCCGCACTAGTGGAAGATGTTCCAGCACCACGCGGTCACGCTCGGCCAGTCGGCCCTTCTGACTCTCGGCTGCTGCTTTCTTTGCCATATCTCGTCCTGTTCCCTCTTCGGAGCCTGTCTACCGCGGCTCTCGCTGCCCTATAAGGCACGCCGCGAACCACGGCCCTTGGAACTGACTAACTCATTGAGCGCGAATATACTTATGCCTCCAGCAAGTGGCCGGTTCCCGAGGCACACTTCGACTCCGGGCCCGCGCTGTTTCGTTCCGGAACGTCGTGGAGCCGATTCCGAATCCATATCGGAACGGATGTTCCTATCCGGGATCGACCGACCACGCCTTCGGACTGCTCAATGAAGGTCTACTCGAAGATTAAAGGCTCGCGTGTACGATGTGTCCTAGTTAAAGGCCCTAAGGTGATTTCTAAGTTGACTCACTACCCTGAATATCGAGGGCTACTATCTGATTTTTCCGGCACATACATCCCGTGTAGCGATCCTCTATTCCAGACTATCGGCTGTGTTTAGCTGGTTCCGGAGTGTCAGTTAGACGATTTGAAGGCGATCGGGACGAGGCCGCGCCCAACTCTGCGCCGCCCGCCAGTGGCTGATGGAGGATGATGGATTTTATGGAACGGCGTGATTTTCTGAAAGGACTCGGTTCGGCTGCCGCAGGCATTGTATGCGCCGGGGCATCAGCGCATGGTCAGAATCGCCCGAGTTCCCGAAGTTCGAATCCGAACATTGTCCTTATATATGCCGATGATGTCGGTTATGGCGACATCGGCTGTTATGGAGCCTCGCGAGTCAAGACTCCGAACCTCGACAGGTTGGCGGGAGCCGGTATCAAATTCTCGAACGCCCACGCTTCGTCTGCGACGTGTACGCCGTCTCGCTACTCCTTGCTAACTGGGGAGTATGCCTGGCGCAAGCGGGGTACCGGTGTTCTGCCAGGCGACGCCTCGCTTATCATCCCGCCCGGCACGACGACGATACCCTCGATGCTGCATAAAGCCGGGTACAAGTCGGCCGCAATCGGGAAGTGGCATCTCGGTCTCGGTAACGGCAACCTCGACTGGAATGGAGAGATCCAACCCGGGCCGCTCGAAATCGGATTTGACTACTCATTTCTCATTCCGGCGACCGGCGATCGCGTGCCCTGCGTCTTCGTCGAGGACCATCGCGTCGTAAACCTCGACCCGAAGGACCCGATCCGTGTGGACTACAAGCACCCGCTGCCGGGCGAACTGATCGGACGCGACCATCCCGAACTGCTCAAGATGCACCCGAGCCACGGGCACGACATGGCAATCGTGAACGGCGTAAGTCGAATCGGTTACATGACGGGCGGCAAGAAGGCGCTGTGGGTGGACGAGAGCATTGCCGAAACGATCACGGGCAAGGCGGTCGCCTTCATCGAGCGCTACAAGGCCGAGCCGTTCTTTCTCTACTTCGCCACGCATGATATTCACGTGCCCCGGTTGCCGAATCCGCGGTTCGCCGGCAAGACCGGCATGGGCCCACGCGGCGATGCGATCGCGGAACTGGACTGGTCAGTAGGGCAGATCCTGGATACCCTGGACCGGAACGGCCTCACGAAGAACACCCTGGTGATATTCTCGAGCGACAACGGGCCGGTGGTGGATGACGGATACCGGGATGGCGCGGTGGAGAAGTTGGGCAATCATAAGCCCGCGGGTCCACTGCGCGGCGGCAAATACAGCAACTTCGATGGCGGCACCCGCATCCCCTGTATTGCGCGGTGGCCGGGACACATTCAGCCGGATCGCGTATCGACCGCACTGATCAGCCAGGTCGACTTCCTGAACTCGTTCGCCGCGCTCACACATATTCCGATTTCGGGCGATGCGGCTCCGGACAGCTTCAACATGTTGCCCGCGCTGTTGGGCGAGTCTCAGCAGGGACGCCAGTACGTCGTCGAGCATGCGGATGCGCTGTCCATCCTGGAAGGCGATTGGAAATTGATATCGCCCGACGGAGGCCCGAAGATGAACAAAAACACCAATACCGAACTGGGTAACGACTCCGAGCCGCAGTTGTACCGTGTGTCGAACGATCTCGGGGAGAAGAACAATCTGGCTGCGCAGTTCCCTGGCCGGGTGAAAGCTCTGTCCGCCAAGTTGGAGCAAGTGAGGCGAGCCGGACGAAGCCGTCCCTGAGTTCGTGAGGGGTGCGTCCCTCGTAAGCGATCGACTTCAGTTAACGGTCCGCGGGGATGACCTCTCGGTCCGGACTTGAGTGTCGAATCATCTCGTCTACAGCGTTTCGTTGTTCTTCGGTGAGTTCACGGTTGACAAACAGGCGCAACGCTTCCGCAAGAATCTGCCCCTGATTCCGGTTCAGAAGTGCGCTCACGTACTTCAGCCGTAGTTTGTCTTCCAATGTAAGAGTAGTCGTGAGAGTGACGGGACGATTCATTCGTTCCAATCGCTAGCACTTTTTTATCCAAGGGTCCTTACCTGCAGTGCGTTAGATTTACATCACCGGAAGTCGCTGGCAGGAATCGGCTTTTCAGCGCGGGCCTAATCAAATGGATTAAGCATTCAGAGTGCCTCAGGGGCGGCTGACGAATAATCAACGAATTACGCGATGTCGCGCAGGTAAATAGTTCTTCGTCTGACAATGCCTGCTGTAAAAAGGATCCTTTGCATACGTATTGAAAGGTTCGCGAATCCGGTGGCACGTAGCTTGCTCCAGAAAGTTCGAGGGAGCGAGTAGGAATTGTGGAGCCGCTGATTCTGGTGATTGACGACAACCCGCACGAGGCAGGACTGATTTGTTTTGTGCTGGCCGATATCGGAATCCCGGCCCGCGTGATGTCGGCGGCCACCGGCGAGCAGGGGCTGGAACTCCTACGTTCAGACAATGCTCTACTTCCACAGTTGATTGTCCTGGACCAGCAGATGCCAGGAATGTGGGGCACCGATGTTTTAAACGAACTTGTGCGCGACGAACGGTTTTCGCGCATCCCGGTCCTCCACTGGAGTTCGGATGCGGCGACCGACCTCCACACCGCATTCGGACATCATACGTGCGGCCGAAAGCCGTCCAGTCTCGACGAATATCGCTCGGTGTTCGAAATGCTCCGGGGGATTCTTGAATCCCGACGACCCGTCGCTGTCGCTGCCTGAAGCCGTCACACGAGCAGTTTGTTCACAACATTGCCCGCAACATCTGTCAGCCTGAAGTCGCGGCCCATGTAGTGGTACGTGAGACGCGTATGGTCGAAGCCCAGGCAGTGCAGCAGCGTCGCCTGCAGGTCGTGGACGTGGATCTTGTCCTCGACAACGTTGAATCCGAGGTCATCGGTCTTTCCGACAATCTGGCCGCCCTTGATCCCTCCGCCCGCCAGAATCATGCTGTAGGCGAGCGGATGATGATCCCGGCCCGCGTTTTCGGGATCGCTCGTTTTTCGAATCTCCACCATGGGCGTGCGGCCAAATTCGCCGCCCCACACCAGTAGCGTCGAATCGAGCAGTCCCCGCTGCTTCAGATCTTTGATCAGCGCCGCGGTGGGCTGGTCCGTAATGTCGCAGTTCTTCTTCAATTCGCGGTTCAGATACGTGTGCTGGTCCCAACTGGCGTGCATCAACATCACGAAGCGCACACCGCGTTCCACCATCCGGCGCGCCAGCAGGCAGTTGGTCGCGTAGGGATGCATGGGCTTTTTGCCGATACCGTACATGTCGAGCGTGGCTTGCGATTCTTTGGAGAAGTCCAATAACTCGGGTGCGGCCATCTGCATACGGAACGCGAGTTCGTAGGAGTTGATCCGCGACGCGATCTCCATGTCCCCGGTATCGGACAGGTGTTCCTGATTCATGTCACGCAACGTATCGAGCGCGGCGCGCTGGCGCTCGCGCGAAACCGGCCCCGGGTTCGAGAGGTACAGAATCGGATCGCCTGTGTTGCGGAACATGACGCCCTGATAGGTGGATGGCAGAAATCCGCTCATGAAGTTCGATGCGCCGCCGCTTGTGCCCACTCCCGAACTCAGCACCACGAATCCGGGCAGGTTCTCGGACTCGCTTCCCAACCCATAGACGGTCCAAGCGCCGAAAGTCGGACGGCCGAATTGTGTTGTGCCGGTCATCAACAGCAACTGCCCCGGATGATGATTGAAGGCATCTGTATTCATACCGCGCACCAGGCAAAAATCGTCGGCACAGGATGCGAGGTTCGGGATGAAATCGGACAGCTCCATGCCGCACTGCCCGTAACGTTCGAACTTGCGGGGACTCGCAAGCACGGCGGCGGACGGCTTGATAAACGCGAGTTTCAGCTGCTTCGTCAGCGATTCCGGCAGGGGCTGTCCGTGCATCTTCTCGAGCGCCGGTTTCGGATCGAAGAGATCTAGCTGGCTCGGCGCACCCTCCATGAACATGAAGATGACGTTTTTGGCCTTACCGGGGAAGTGCGGCTTCTTCGGCGCGAGAGGATCGGCTCGGACATTCGCAGCGGCCTGAGCGTCGCTTCCAAGCAGGTGTGCCAGCGCAGCGGTCTCCAACCCGAGACCGCAGGTCCGGAAAAACGACCGCCGTGATTGTATCCTCGCAAATTCCCGTAGATCCATCGGATTACTCCCGCGTAATAAACTCATCGAGGTTCAACAACACGCGCGCTACCGCCACCCAGGCTGCGCGCTCGCCAGCCGGTATGTTTTCGATCGCCACGTGCAGCATGCCTTCGGCCGATTTTGCGTCGGCTTGGTAGGCCGCCTTTTCGGCATCGAAGTAGTGAGACAGCCGTTCGCGTTCGTGCGCCTTGGGCGGGCGGCCCAGGCATAGCTCGAACGCATGATCGAGCTTATTGGGAAAATCCGCCCCCGCTTCTTCCCGCAGTACGCGTACTGCCAGTGCCTCCGCCGCTTCGAAGAACACCGGATCGTTCAGCAGGTTCAACGCCTGGAGCGGAGTATTGGACCGGCGCCGCCGCGAGCAGGTGGTATTTGAATCCGGCGCGTCGAAATTGCTCAGCAAAGGGTAGGGAGTCGTCCGCTGGTAGTGTATGTACAGCCCACGGCGGTACCGCTCCTTTCCGCTGGTCTCCACCCACTTGACGCTGTTCGCATACCCGAGTTCCGCCACTCCGGCGGGTTGAGGCGGCCGGACGCTCTTGCCGCCGATCTCGGGATCGAGTAGTCCTGAGGCGGATAGCGCGGCATCTCGCACCAGTTCAGCCGGGAGTCGCATTCGCGATTGACGGGCCAGCAGCCGGTTCTCCGGATCGCGCGATTCAAGCTCTTTGCGCGTGTCGGATGACTGGCGATAGGTGGCCGATGTGACCACTAGCCGGAGCATCTGCTTCGTGCTCCAGCCGCGATCCATAAACTCCGATGCCAGGCAGTCGAGCAACTCGGGATGCGACGGCGTCTCGCCTTGGCTGCCGAAGTCCTCGGACGTGCGAACGATTCCGGTGCCGAATAACTCCTGCCACAAACGATTGACGGCAACCCGCGCGGTCAGAGGGTTCTTCCGCGAGACCAGCCAGCGGGCCAGTGCCAAACGGTCGTGCATCTTCGCGTCAAGTGGCGGCAGCACCGAGGGCGTGTCCGGCTGCACGACGTCGCCGGTGTTGCCGTAGTCGCCCCCGATGTGCAATCGCGTGGGCGGGATGGAAGCGTCTGTTTCCATCGCCGGAGCCTGGGAATATTGCGGAAGCTCCGCCGCCAGTTCGTTCAATTCCTTTCGCGCTTCCTTCAGCGAATCGGCAAGGGCTTTGTCTTTGCTGAAATCGGGTCCAATGCTGCCGAGAAAGAAATCGATGATGCGGTCCTTCTCGCGGCGCGGCCGCTTCGTGCGGTCCTCTTTCAGGGCCTTGTCGGCGCGGTCGTAGCCCGCCCGGAATTCCGTCACTGAAAAATCCCACTCGAGGTCCTTGCCCTGCTCGATGTAGGCTTTCCGCAAACGGGTCTCCCAGGTATCGGCCAGCTCGCGAACCTTGTACTTCCCCAGTATCGCCTCGCGTTTGGATCGATAGGCGGGCAGCGCGGCCAGGTAGGGTCCCACTTCGCCGGCGAGCGGCGCGTCGATGTTCTGCTCTTCGGCGTTGTCGAAGAAGGCGAACATCGCGTAGTAATCTTTCTGGCTGATCGGATCGAACTTGTGGTTATGACACTGGGCGCAGCCCATCGTCAGCCCGAGCCATGTGGTTGCCACCGTATTCGTCCGATTGATGATCTGCTCGAACCGTGCCTCTTTGCGATCGACACCGGCTTCGCGATTCGTCAGAGTATTCCGCAGGAAGCCAGTCCCGGCGATCTCATCGACGGTCGAGTGCGGCAGCAGATCTCCAGCAAGCTGGTCGATCGTGAACTCGTCGAACGGCATGTCGCGGTTCAACGCCTCGATCACCCATTGCCTGTATCGCCAGGCCCACGGACGAGTACGGTCCTTCTCGTAACCGTCGCTATCGGCGTAGTGTGCCAGGTCGAGCCACTGGCGTGCCCACTTTTCACCGTAATGCGGCGAAGCCAGAAGGCGATCTACCGCCCGTTCGTAAGCGTCGGGGCGATTGTCGGCGAGGAAGGCGGCGAGTTCCTGCGGCGTGGGTGGTAATCCGGTCAGATCGAGGGAAACCCTTCGGAGCAATTTCCGGCGGTCCGCCTCAGGCGACGGGACGATGTTTTCGGCCTCCAGCCGCGACAAAACGAACCCATCGATGGGATTCCGAACCCAGGCGCGGTCGCGCACATCCGGCGCCGGGGGACGTTTGACGGGCAGGAAACTCCAATGCGTCGCGAGTGCACCGCCCGTGGGTGCTGGTTTTTCAGCGGCCGGCCACTTGGCGCCATCGTCGATCCACTTTCGGAGGTTCGCCACCTCGGCCGCCGCGAGCGGAGCCCCCACGGGAGGCATGGCAAAGCCCTTCTGCGAACTCGTGATGCGGATAATCAGTTTGCTGGCAGCGCTATCGCCCGGCACGATCACGGGACCGGAGTTGCCGCCCTTCAAAGCGGATTCGCGATCATCCAGACGAAGTCCATTCATCTGCTGTTGCGCGCCGTGGCAACCCGCACAGCGCTTCGCCAGCAGTGGTTGAATATCGCGGACGAAATCCACCTGGGCGAAAGCGATAGAGGCACCGAGAATTCCCAGGAGCAGCAAACGCATGTATTGGACGCTATTGTAGAACGCCGAAGGCGGGCGCTGTAGTAACAGAACTGAGCGTCGCGGGCGGCGGGCGGGCGACCCATCGCCGCCGCGAGCCGTTGGTGAGCGAAAAAGCTACGGGGTGACTTGCCCGCCCGCGCTCACTTGGAACGTAAGCACCCCGCCCGCAGTGCTGACCGTGCTGCCTCCGGCTGCGATGCTCACCGTCTGATTGCCCCCGACGACCGTCACCGAAACGGTGTAGCCGGTGGAGGGTGACAGATCGGTGATGACGTGCCGCGTCTGTGACGCAGGCACCGAATAGCTCACTGCGCCGGTGATCGCCGCATCCAGCGGAGCGGTGCCGCACACCACCACGCTGTTCCCCGATGCCGATTGCAGCAGCGCTCCTATCGCAGGACCGCTGATCACGTTCACCGCGGTGGCGGATGCCACCTGGCCAGCCGAAGATGCCAGATCGAAAACGGTTAGCCAGCGCCGCGTCGTTGCGGAAGCATCCGTCGCACGAATCTCGGTGCGCCACATCTTGTTCCAGGTCTTCGTGTCGCTGGAGAGCTTATCGGTGGTGACAAGCGCCGCATTCTGCGGAAAGATCGTCGTCATCGAGCCCGCGAACTGGCCCGTGCTCACATCCAAACGATGCGACCCCGGAGCGGGCGCGGTCACTTCCACCGGGTTTGCAGAAAAGTGGAAGGCCAGGTACTGGTCGAGCGATGCGTCGCAAATTCCGGTCCTGTCGAAGACGACGAATTGCGACGGCCGCAGATACACGATCTGGCGCGACCAGGATGTGATCGGCGAGCGCCCGGCGCAGATAGTCTGGAAAGGCCGGTACATGTCTTCCAGATACTGGCCGGTAGCGAGCACATAGGGGCCGCCGTCCTCGTACCGGCCAATCTTCGTGCGTGCGCCATCCGTTCGTTGCGTCGCCCATTCCCCGTAGTGATCGAGAATCCCGCCTGCCGAGTTCAGATGCCGCACCTGGAAGGTGTTGTAGAGAATTCGATTCCCGACTGTATGATCCGCGTCCCAATTGCCGAAGCGATCGTCGTAAGTGAGTGTCCAGCCCGGATCACCGTTCGGTTCGTGTGCAAGCCAGGCCGGATTCACCAGGAACGGATTCCGGTTTCGCTCGAGAGCCAGGGATCCTTTATCGAAGGATTCGTGACCGGCGGCCGGATTGTTGACGTACGGGCCCGACAGGAACGACATGAACGTGGCATTGGCGCTCCAATCCGACCGCGCCGCGACACCGCCGATGCCCGGAGCCAGGTCGGACTTCGAGAGAGTCGAGTAGTCCGCTTCCGGCGCGTTAGGATCCCAGAACAGGAAGTCCATCCACTCGGTGGTGCCGCCCGAACCAAGAGGGCCCAACGAGGTCTTAACGTCTCGCGCGTACTTATGTAAATACGGCGCCAGCGGATCACCCCACATTGCCAGGAAACCCGCATAGAACCGGTAGATGTCCAGGCTGGCGGTTCCGGGCCAGTAACTTGGATCGCCCGTGGAGTACAACTCGCCGCGATCGTCGATGATGTCGTGCGTGGGCCAGGTGAACGACATCAGGTAGCGCGCGTTATCCAAAGGATAGTTGTACGGATGCGCCGGATCGTCGATGATGTCGATGCCTTTCGCCGTCTTCACCGCCAACGCAGGCAGCGACTGATTGCGCGACGAAAGAATGCCGTACTGCGCGAATCCTTCCAGCCAGCCGCCGCCAGAGAGATTGGCCGTGTAGTAGGGCGCGACACGCTGCAGGTGCTGATGGTTGTACCAATCGTTCCACCAGGTGTCGCCGACTGGATCGTCACCCTGGACCGCCAAGGCGGCCATGCACTTGGCTGCGTAGTAACCCGCGAAGTAGTTGCCCTGCGGATGCTCGTATTCGAAATTGTCCTTGGGATCGGTCTCGAAGGTTGTGAACCAGTTTCCGAGCGCAGTTCGCAATCGCGCTTGCTGCACCGGCGTCATTTGATCGTGAAACCAGTCGTAGCCAATTCCCATGGCAACACCAAAATTCCGCATCCCGTAGCCGTCGTCGCGCAGCGGCACCGCGCAGTTACAATCGCTGGCGGTCTGGTGAGCGGGATCCGACATGGCCATGAGGATCGCCACGGCTTTCGCGACATACTGGGCCGCTCTGGTTGGGTCGGAGGGAAGAATCGAGTGATAGCACAACCCGAGCGGCATCAGAGCTTCGATGTACCCGCTGCCCTGATAACCTTCGCCTACATTGGGGCGGTCAGGATAGTCGATTCCATTGATAAACTCGACGCCGCCGCCTACGTAAGAATCGCACGTGGATTTCAACCGGCTCCACTCCGCGGTGTTCGCCTGCGCCCGGCTTCGTAGTGTGGCGAGGGTCGGCGTGTCGAGGATGATGCGAGGATGAGCGCCCGACGCCGTCTGCTGCGTAATCGTTACTGTCACGGACGCGCTCTTGGACAGATCCTGAACGCTGGTGGCGGTTACGGAGTAGGTTCCAGGAGTTTGGCCGGCAGTGTACTGACCGGAAGTGGTGATGACGCCTCCGGTCGCGCTCCACGTGACTGCGGGATTCGTGGCGTTTGCCACGGTCGCCGTGAACGTCTGTGTTCCGCCAGTGAACAGCGTGGCGCCATTCGGCGAAATCGAAACCGAGACCGGCTGGGGCATTGTGATCGTCACGTTGGCCGAGGCGCTCTTGGTGGAATCCTGAACGCTGGTCGCCTTTACAGTGAAGGATCCGGCCGCGGCACCCGCCGTATAAAGTCCGGAAGACGAGATGGTGCCGCCGGTGGCCGACCATATCACCGATGTGTTGGTCGCGCCCGTTACCGTAGCCGTGAATTGGCGCGAGCCTCCGGTGACCAGAGAGGCTGTAGCCGGAGAAATCGTCACGTTCACCGTGGAAACTGGAGCTACGGTGATGGTCGTAGTCGCGGTAGCGGAACCATTTGCGTTGGTCGCGGTCAACGTATAGGTGGTGGTTGCGGCCGGCGTAACGCTGGCGGATGTGCCGGTCACTGCTCCTACTGCGGGGCTGATGCTCAGCATGGAGGCGTTCGACACGGACCAACTCAAGGTCGAACTCTGGCCGGCCTGCACTGTTTGAGGCGACGCACTGAAGCTGGAAATCGCCGGAGCCCCAGGCGTACCCGAACCGCCGTTGCCGAATCTCCCGAATTGATCGGCCCTCTCGCCATTACCGACCGCGCCGATGTTCACTCCTTGGCCGTCCTGCGGATCGCCCGATCCGATCAGCGGGCTGCCGGGTGACGGCGTGTACATCAACCGATATGCCGAGAGCACATCGGACACCTTCTTCGTGCGATTCCAGATGTCCTCCGGCAGGAAGGGGAATGGAATCGAGGTGGGTTGGTGGAACATCGGATTCATGCTGCCGTTGAAGCCGCCGAGGTCGTGCAGTCCGTAGCCGCCCGATCCCGGAGTCTTGCCTGCGACTCCCAATCCGTAGTTAGTGTGGTTGGCTGCGTCCGGATTGTAGAAATCGTTGTAGTCGGAGTAACGGAGGCGCGGAAGCGGCGGGTTGGTAGATTCCCCGACGCCGCCCGACAGCACGGGGCCGGTTTGCGTGGCGAAATTGTAGAAGACGTTGTTCCGCAGGGTGCCGATCAGTGATCCGCTCTCCACCGAGATTGGCGGACCATAGAACATCATGAAGCGTCCGCCGCCATCCATCACGTTGTTGTGGAACTGAACGTTATCGACGTTGTAGAGCAGGTGCAGACCCGATCCTGGGCTGTAGAGCGTCTGGCTGACCGTGAAGATGAATACGTTGTGGTGGATGTTGGTATTGCTCATCGGCCCCTGCACCACCTGGTCGGAGTTGCCACTGGCGTCGATGAGGTTGTAGCGGAGTTCGCCGCCCATGCCGCGCACCGGCCATGAGGAACTGCGAATGACATTGTGTTCCACCAGGAAGCCGCCGCCATCCAACTGGAAATTTTCGCCCTGTGAGAAACGATGTGGGTAATTGTGTTGGCTGTAGTTGCCGCGCAGGACTATGTTCGATGAGCGGGAGACGGTGAAACCGCAGCGCACGCCCATCAAAACATTGCTTTCGGCATCGGTATCACCGCCGATGAGCCAATTGCGTGTGTTGTCAAATAACACCGTGGACAAACCCACGTTGTTCCCTTGAAAGAATTTTTGAGTTATCGAGTTTCCGGTGCCGAAGAAGACGGGAAGGGTCGCCGAAGAGTACTCGGTGGGTAGAGAAGTGACTGGCACCAGTGTGTTCTCGCGAAACTCGTTGTTGCGGATTGAGACCTGCGCCTGATCGTTCGCGCCGACGGATACGGTCCCAAACGTATCGAAGATGTTGCCGGTTAACTGGACGGAGCCGGAGCCGTTGACAGTCACATCGATTGCCGGTTTTGTTGCCGTCCCCAGTCCCCGAAGGTCGCAATTGCTGATGGTCAAGGATCCCGTGAAGGCGGCCGCGGCGCGAATTTGGAATCCGTTCCCTACGATCGCGCAATGATTTGCAGGCGTCCCCGAATAGCTGACGTTCTGCGATCCGGACAGCACGACATCCGAGCTCAGGTTGAAGATCGGCCCGGATGAGGCTGCGGGATTGTCCACGAAGACGGTCACCGGCGCGCTCGTCACGACGCGCCCCTCCGTTGTTGTGATCTGAGTCGTAATCGCGTACGAGCCGGCGGCGGCATTGTTTACGGTCAGCGCGAAATATCCATTCATCGATCCGTTGCCGGTGTAGGTGCCCACGGATTGGCCGTTCATGAGGAACCTGACTGTGAGTGCGTCCGGATCGGGTGCTGCGGCATCGAATGGATCGGCGTAGATGCGGATGCTCGCCGGCGCGGTGAAGTGCATGCCGGAGACCGGACTTTGCACGACCACGTACGCCCCATCGGATTGGCGAGGAACTGGCGGAAGGCCGGAACCGGCGGCAATGTGGACAGTGGCGCTCGCACTCTTGCTCGTGTCCGCTGCGGAAGTGGCGGTGACGGAGAAATCGCCCGCGCTCTGACCCGCGGTATACAAACCGGAGGGCGAGATGGTGCCGCCCGTAGCGGCCCATCTCACGGCAGTATTGGAGGCGCCTGTGACAGTGGCGCTAAACGGCTGAGTTCCACCCGGCTGGAGATTGACGCTCGTTGGCGAAATCGCGATGGAGACAACCGGCGCAGGCTGGATAGTCACTTGAGCGGACGCGGATTTCGTCGGGTCCGCATCCGATTTCGCAGTAACGGAGAAATTGTTGCCGGCAGTGGCGCCCGCCGTGAAGAGTCCGGTGCTCGAAACGGTGCCGCCGGTCGCGGTCCATGTCACAGCACTATTGGAAGTTCCCGTCACGGTGGCTGTGAACTGCCGGGTCTGCCCAGGTTGCAGCGTGACGCTGGTGGGCGATACCGAAACGGATACCGCCGGTTGTATGGTTACGTTCGCGCTGGCGGACTTGGTGGGATCGGCAACCGATTTTGCGGTGACGGAATAGGCGCCTGTCGCGCTGCCCGCAGTATAAACACCCGCCGAGGTGATGCTGCCACCCGATGCGGTCCAGGTCACGGCCGTGTTGGAGGAGCCGGTGACCGTCGCCGTAAATGACTGCGTGCCTCCCGGGCGCAGCGAGATCGTTGCCGGAGACACCGAGACCTGCACGGCTGTCGAAGAGGCCACGGTAATCGTGAGCTTTGGGCGGATGCTCTGCTGCCCTACCGTGCTCACCGGGCGCAGGATCTCGTCTACATTGGCGTTGACGAGCATGATTCCCTGATTCGCACTGGGAGTATCAACCCACGCCTGAATCTGGTCCACATCCAGCGGAATCGTCACGGTCTGCACGCCGACGGCCCGTAGCGCAGGAACTCGAAAGCTTTTGCCGGCTACGGTGTCGGCTCCCACCGAAGATGCACCTGGTCCGGCCCATTCGCCTGTTGCGCTTCTGTGAATCCACCCGAGCAAGCTGTAGGCGGGAGCCCATGCATTCTTCAAATAGAAACCGGTGACGTTGCCACTGGCGGAGTCCCAATAGTCGAGCGAAAGCGCGAGACTCGCCGATACCACTCTGGATCCGGCAGGGACTGTGAGCCCGCCGAATTTCAACAAGTACCGCACCGTGTAGGACCCGTTCCCCGACGTGGTGTAGCAACCAAGTTCCGGAGTGCCCGTCCATCGCGTTCCGTTGCCACCGTTGGACTCGGAGTATTGCGTGTTGATCGAAACGTCCTTTGCGCCCGAATACCCGTTCAACCCGTTCTGAAATGTGAATATTGTGTCGGCGCGTAGACCGGCTGCTGCGATAAGTACAAGGAGAACTCGCTGAATTGTCAGGTTCATAGGATCGGCAATCTCCAGAAAGAATTTCGCGTCCTTCACTTCAAACAACGCTACCGCGACCCGGTTTTGTAATTTTCTTGCGCGAATTATCGATTTTTAGGGGATCGATTTTAGGTTCCGCCGAGGGTGTCCGCTTAGCTCGGGTCGGGCATTTGCAACCACAGCGATACGACAAGTGTCCAGCTCGATAGATTGGCGGGTTCAATTTGTAAGCGAAAATGCGCAGGTTGAAGTTAGGGATGTGCCGGGGAGAATGTCATTAGCAGCCCTCCGCAGGATGGTTCGGGTAGCCTGCGCGGGGAATTGGAGCGATGTTACGTCGAGGTGCGCGGCCCGATTATTCGTTATCTGCGCACGCTTGGTTGCCTGGAGCCTATCGCGGAAGAAATCGCGCAGGAGACCTTTCTTCGCCTGTACGAAGCTTTGCGCAAAGGTCTGGAAACGGCCAACGCACGCGCCTGGACGTTTCGAGTTGCCCGAAATCTGTGGGTCGACAGCCGGAGGGAATTCCGGCGCTATGCGCCCCCCGGCCCTCACCTGGCAAGCCGCTTGAATCAGGCGCTTCGCGACTCCAAGCCAGATCCCGAACAGTGGTTACTCGAGCGCGAACGCGTGCAACTGGTGCAGGCGGAGATGATGCGGTTGACTCCGCTGCAGCGCGAGTGCATGCGGTTGAGAGCCCAGGGTCTGCCTTACCGGGAGATCGCCGAGACGCTCGGTGTTCCGATGCCGTCCGCAGTATATGCGGTACGCGGCGGTATAGAACGGTTGAGCCGGTTGCTTGACTCTGATTGAGCGAGAAAGTTATCCACTACTGGGAATAGAGCGCCAGCGAAGATCGAGCCAGTTCGCCGTGGCGGTTCAACCGGGCGGCGTGCATTCACGATACAGTTCTTTCTATGGCTCAAGACGGAATCTCCAGGCGCTTTTTCTTTTTTGGTTCACTGCTCGCCGGAGCAGTACCGCAAGCGGGTTTCGGCAGTGAGCCGTCGCTGCGCTCGCTGGGCTACAAACCGTATTACGACAAGCTGAATGTGGCCGCGATCGGCTGCGGCGGGCAAGGCGGCGTCGACCTCAATGCCGCCGCGCGAACAGAAAACATCGTCGCCTTGTGCGATGTGGACGAAGCGCGGGCCGCCGAAAACTACGCGAAGTTCGAGAAGCAGGCGAAGTTCAAAGACTTCCGCGTCATGCTCGACAAGGAAGGTAACAACATTGACGCCTGCACAATCGGCATTCCCGATTTCATGCATGCCACGGTCGCTCTCGCTTGCATTGAGCGCGGCAAGCACGTCTACCTCGAGAAGCCGCTCACGCGCACGCCCTGGGAATCGCGTCTACTGATGGAGGCGGCCGTAAAGTACAAGGTCGCCACGCAGATGGGAAACCAGGGATTCTCGCATGAAGCCAACCGAGTGGCCGCGGAGATGGTCTGGTCGGGCGCGATCGGCGATGTCACCGAAGCCCACATCTCCACATCGCCCGGTACTCATCCCACGGGTCTTCAGGCGGCGCCGCCTATTGGCACGGTGCCGGCGACGCTCGATTGGGAGCTATGGCTCGGCGCCGCCGCCGAACGGCAGTACAGTCCCTGGTACGTGCCGTACAACTGGCGCGGCTTCCTCGATTTCGGAACCGGGCAGATCGGCAACTGGGCCACACACACCGCCGGCCCTGTCCACACGGCGCTGCAGCTCGGGGCGCCCACAACCATCGAATGCATTGCCGAAATTGGCAAGAGCAGCATCACCTATCCACATCACGGGATCGTGAAGCTCGAGTTTCCCGCGCGTGGCAAGATGCCGCAGGTCACGGTGTACTACCACGATTCAGCGCGTGTCACGGATCCGGACGTGTACCATGTGCCGGGGATGGAGCATGAGACAATTCTTCCGCGGCCCAACAATTTGGTTGCCGATAAGGGCCGGGGTTCGGTCGCCGGGCGTGGTGGACGCGGCGGTGGCGGAATGCCTCCTGCTCGTCCTGCGCGTGATCCCAACGCCCCGCGGCAGGGCGCCGGCGGTCCAGGTGTGATGGTTTTCGGCGACCGGCCAAGCCCGCCGCAGCCGGGAATCCTCACCGGCAACGGGTCGGTGTTTATTGGATCCAAGGGGATCATGGCCACCTGCGACCGCGGCGAAGGTGTGTGGCTTCTTCCCGCGGCGCGGTGGGCAGAGTATCAGCTTCCACCGCCGCTGCTGACGCGCTCGCCCGGCCACATGCTCGACTGGGTCCGAGCCTGCAAGGGCGGCGTCCCCGGCTGCTCTGATTTCAGCATCACCGCCCCGTACGCGGAATGGCTATCGCTGATCGCAATCGCCTTGCGCGTGCCGGGCAAACTGCAGTGGGATAGCAAGAACCTGCGCTTCACCAACAGTCCCGAGGCCAACAAGTATGTGCGGCCTTTCGCGCGCAAAGGATGGGAGATGGCATTGTGAATTTCACCAGACGCGATCTCGGCAAACTGGCACTGGCCGCGATTCCCGCCGCGCGCGCTTCCTCCAAGCCTGATTCGAAGTGGGGCGGCGTACAAATCGGGCTCAATGTCCCCTACAGCCTGCACGGACTTCCGGGCGGGGCCGAGGATATTTTGCGCGATATGGTTCAGTTGAACCTGAGTGCTGCCGAACTGCGGCTGCAACCGATCGAGGCGTTTCTCGGTGCTCCGAAACCGTTCATGGGCCCACCGCGAGCCGGACGGCCGCCGCTGACACCCGAAAGAGAAGCGCAGCGGTTGGCTGCCAACGAAGCACTTCGCAAGTGGCGTCTCGCCCAGTCGATGGACGGCTTCCGGGGCTTTCGCCGCAAGTACGAGGATGCAGGCGTACTGATCCAGATCGTCAAGGTCGACAACATCGACCAGTTCACCGACGATGAGATCGACTACTGCTTCCAGCTTGCGAAAACTGTCGGCGCAACTGCAATCTCCTGCGAGATACCGCTCAGCCATACGAAACGCCTCGGCGCGTTCGCCGAAAAGCATGAGTTGATGGTGGGCTACCACGGCCATACGAATGTCACCGATCCTGAAGCGTTCGGAAGACCGGAGAGTTGGGAGACGGCGTTCACCTACTCCAAGTACAACGGCGCGAACATCGATCTAGGCCATTTCACAGCGGCAAACAACGTGTCGCCCGCCGCCTTCATCGAGAAGTATCACGAACGGATCACGCACGTGCACATCAAGGACCGCAAGATGAACGACGGTCCAAATATGCCCTTTGGCCAAGGCGACACGGATATCCGCGGCATCCTCCAAGTGATGTCGAAGCGCCACTACCCCTTCCAGGGCACGATTGAGTTCGAGTACAAGGTGCCCGAAGGCTCGGACGTGATGACGGAAATCGCGAAGTGCGTCGCCTATTGCAAAAACGCGCTGAAGTGACGCGAGAGAGGCTCAGGAGCGGGCTGCGATATGTTTCCGCCGCCCCGAAGTCTCACGCACGTTCTTAAGGAATCGCATCGCAGTAGAATGTCACCATGTGCAATCTAGCCAGGCGGACATTCCTCGGCACGCTGGCCATCTCTGGGATTCCAGGCGCGTTTGCAGAACCCGAAGCTCGCGATTCGGCTAGCTTCAAACTCGGAGTGGCAAGTTATTCGCTCCGCAAGTTCGACAGAACCACGGCCATTTCGATGGTGAAGCAGTTGAACACCCCGTATATCAATATCAAGGAGTTTCACCTGCCGATTCAAAGCACTCCCGAGCAGATTGCGGCTGCCCGCAAACAGTTCGCGGATGCGGGTCTCATCATCCTGGGCGGCGGCAACATCTCTTTTCAAAAAGACGACGACGCGGATATACGGCATAAGTTCGAGTACGCGAGGCTGGCAGGAATGCCGTTGATCGTGTGTGCCCCAACCGCGCGAACGCTACCGAAGTTGGAGAAGTACGTCAAGGAATACAACATCAAAATAGCTGTCCATAACCACGGGAAAGGGGACAACAACTTCCCTACGCCTCAGAGCGTTCTGAAGGCCGTCGACGGCATGGATCCGCGGTGCGGATTGTGCATCGACGCGGGTCATACAGCGGAAGCGGGCGTCGATGTGGTCGAATCCATTCGTCTGGCCGGCCCACGGCTGCATGACTTCCACATCAAAGACGTGAGCGACATGTCGGACGCATCTACGCAAGTCCCCGTCGGCGAGGGCCGGATGCCGATTCCTGCCATCTTCCGCGAGTTCAAGAAAATGAACTATCGCGGAGGTGTGATGCTGGAGTACGAGGCCGACGAAGACAATCCGCTTCCCGGAATGGCCAAGAGCTTCGCTTATATGCGAGGCGTACTGGCCGGAATGGCATCGTAATCAAAAGCCGCGCGCGAATCGGCAACGGCTTTTTCAGCAAAGGTTGACCGCTTATACCTTCTCAGGCACGACGAACGGCGCGCGGTAGCCGCGGACGCCGTCTCGAAGGAGCTTCGCAGCCTCGTCATCGTTTACAACCTGCTGCGTGGCGGGATCGAAATTCAGTGTTCGACCCAGGCGATATGACGCGTTGGCCAGGTGAACCATCGCGCACGAGGTGTGACCTTCCTCGATGGGCGCGTGGAGATCCTCTTTCTTGCGACTAACCACGCAGTCGATGAAATTCTGGAAATGAGCGATCTCGTTGCCTTCGTGAACGGCCGGTTGCGGTTCCTGATCCTTGCCGAGCCAGGCCCGATACGTAGCGGCATCCTCGTCGCCCGTTGAGAGGTACCCCTTCGATCCGTAGAAGATATCGCCGACCGAGTTGTGCCCTCCCGGGCGATTGTTTTCGTGAGTTCCGAGCTCCGCGGTTCCGACCTGCGCTTCGTGATTCGTAATCCAATGACGGACCTCGAACGTGATCAATTTCCGCTTGGCATTAGGACCGTCAAACTCGAACGAACAGGCCAGAGTGTTCGGCGTCTGCTGGTCGTCATCGAACATGAAATGGCCGCCGATGGCGCTCACCTTCGTCGGGAACGTGAGTCCCATACCCCACCGCGCCACGTCCACCTGATGCACACCCTGATTGCCGAGATCGCCGTTGCCGTAATCCCAGAACCAATGCCAGTTGTAGTGAAACCGGTTGCGTGTGAACTCATGCTTCGGCGCCGGGCCTGTCCAGAGGTCGTAATCGACCCCGGCCGGGACCGGCGACACCGGTGTGTGACCGATGGTGTCGCGCCACTTGTAACAGAGGCCGCGCGCCATGTAGATGTCGCCAATCAGGCCGTCGTGCATCTTCTGGACGGCATCGCGAACAGCGGCGTCGGACCGCGTTTGCGTGCCGTGCTGCACGATCCGGTTGTATTTGTTCGCGGCGGCGACCAGCTGCTTTCCTTCCCAAAGATTGTGCGAGCAGGGTTTTTCGACGTACACGTCCTTGCCGGCCTGGCATGCCCAGATCGCCATCAGCGAATGCCAGTGGTTCGGAGTCGCGATCGACACGGCATCGATGGATTTGTTCTCCAGCAGTTTCCGGATATCGGTGTAGGTCGCGGGCTTGGGAAGGCCCATCTTTTCCATCTGTGCAAGCCGTTCACGCAGGACGTTTTCGTCGATATCGCAAACAGCTGCGATCTCGACATTCTTGATCTTCGAGTAGTTGCGCAGGTGATCTCTGCCACGCCCGCGTACACCGCAAAGGGCAACCCGCACGCGGTCGTTCGCTCCGAACACGCGCCGCGGTTCGGCCAGGATAAGAGCGCTACCGAGCGCCGCCGTCGCGGTGCTGAAAAAATCTCGCCGATTCGTGTCTTTGTCGTTTTTCATATGTTTCCGTTCCCTACCGCTCCGCGGCATAAGATTGGTACGCTTCTGCAATTCGAGACTGTTTGTAGTCCCCGTGGTGAACGATAACGCGGTACCGGAACGTGATCGTTTTGCCTTGCGGAATTGTCCAACTCCCATCCTGGTCCGGCTTGCCGCTGAATTCCCGGAGCCCAAACGGGTTGGCTGCTGCCAGACCGTAGGGCCGGGCATGCCAATACGTTGGATGCCGGAAGCTCTGGGGGTGGTCGAGGATGGCGACGCCGACCGGCTCGCCGTCGACTGTGCCGTAATAGTCGATCCAGTCCGCGCGCTTGCCCCAGATCGCGGCGCCCTCCGCACCCTCCGAGTTCACCATCCGGCCCTGCGGCGCACTCAAGGCTTGGCCGAGTCGAACGGCAAACGTTCCTTCCTTGGTATCGCCCATCGTTACCGCCGAGCCGGCATTTGCCCGGATGATGACTTCGCAATCAATGGTTCGTACCCCGGGGCTGCCGCGAAAGACGAACGCCTGATCCTCCTCGGCTATCACCCTTCCGCTCGGGTCTTGAAGATCGAAGCCGGCCCGCAGCGAACCCGAGGTTGCGCCCCCGCGGACCTCCACGGTTTTGCGGAGTCGCGCCCGTCCGAATACCGAGTCGTCGCTATATTTTGGAAAGGCGGCCTCTCCCCAGAAATCGATGCCGTCGATATTTCCGTGGCCGAAGTACATGGGCCTTTGATGCGGCTCCAGGCTGGGGTCCTTCAGATGCTCCGGTGGAACAGTGTTTCCGTTCGGGAAATCCCGAGTCACGATGGCGCCTTGAGCGCTGCGCAAAGGCTGGAAGTACGGTTTCGCTACGTCCGGATCGACAAAATATGTGGTGAACGGCCTTCCGCCTATCGCCACGTCGATTCTATGGTTGCCCTGTCGAAACTCGACGGGCGCTTCGGAGTGATTCACACCCCCCTCTTGGGCACACAGGAATGAAAGGATTCCGAACAGCAACAGCGGGGTCAGCTTCTTGGACTTCATCGACTGTTTTCGTCGTGAGTACCCAGCGTGGAACTCGGCCACCCACTTGAAGAGATGATAGCGCTTGTGCGCGCCCTCCGCGCAAGGCAATGATCGGCGCAGCCCTTTGACGTGCCAGCCCGCGCGATACTTTCGCGGGTGTGTTGCGCGGCCTCACACCGCGACGAACTCGCGGTAGGCGCGATCGCCTAACCCGATCTCCTACTCACCGCGGGTCTTCTCGAGCCTTCGAACAACTCCAACTGCCCGGCAAGGCATTGCGGACAAATCCCGTGACTGAACTGCACTTCGGAATGTTCGGTGATGTACGCCTCCACCTGATTCCAGTAGCCGTCGTCGTCGCGGATCTTCTTGCAATAGCTGCAAATCGGCAGGATTCCTTGTAGAGTTTTGATGTGCTCCAGGGCCCTTCGAAGTTCCAGAACCTGCTTCGCCAGCCGTTCCTGGATTTCGATCACGCGGCGTCCGACTTCCACTCGGGCCCGCAATTCGGC
Organism: uncultured Acidobacteriota bacterium; assembly: GCA_963720745.1. GTDB lineage: Bacteria > Acidobacteriota > Terriglobia > Bryobacterales > Bryobacteraceae > TMP-7. The sequence goes on along the minus strand of CAVRGO010000001.1, from coordinate 150,675 downwards.
CAGGTCGAAAGGCTTCGACAAATAATCGTTGGCGCCGGAATTCAGCCCCGCGACGAGATCGGATTTCCTAGCCTTCGTGGTGAGCAGAATCAGGTAAGGTGGCTCGGAGGTTTGTCTTGAGCAAATGCGGCGGATCAATTCCGGCCCCTCGATCTCGGGCATCATCCAATCGAGAATCGCCATTTGAGGCGCATCGTCCTTCTCCAACAATGACCACGCCTGCGCGCCGTCCTCAGCTTCGATCACTTCGTGCCCGCAGCTCTTCAGCACCTCCGAAAGGAGCAGCCTGCATGTCAGGTCGTCATCCGCAATCAGGATTTTCATCGCCGTTCCGCCTCGAATGACTCCCCGGCGATCCTCTCCAGCCACCTCCCGATTTCCTTGCGCAAAGAATCGAACTCGCACTCCAGTTCGTGCACATGCGACATGGCGCCGGGTACATCGCCATTCCTCGACAATTGCTCCAATAGCGCGGCCACCTCGCTCATCCGGTCTCCCCCGACGTTCGCGCTAGCGCCCTTGATTGCGTGGGCGCGGCGCTGTGAAGCGGAGCGGTCGCTGTCGGCCAAGGCTTCCTTCAAAGCTTCGATCTGACGCGGCATGTCCGTCAGAAAGGTGGTGACCACTCGCCTGGCCAATGCCGTGTCGCCCATCACCCGGTCGAGGAAACCGGCTGAATCGTAAACGGGTGCCAAGCCGGCGTCGGAGTTAGAGTTCGCCGTCTGGGCCGGGTTGGATCGGTGGGGTGCCACGCGGAGCCACTTTCCTAAGGCGAGCCGAAGCGCCTGCTGTGAAACGGGCTTGGATACGTAATCGTTCATGCCCGCGTCGATGCATACGTTCCGGTCGCGCGCGAATGCGCCGGCCGTCATCGCGATCACCGGAATCGCATGATCGCGAACCGGTGAGTTCGGGCTCCGGATGAGACGGGTCGTTTCGATGCCGTCCATCACCGGCATACGAACATCCATCAGCACCAGGTCGTATGGGATTGACGCCAGGGCCTCGATCGCCTCGGCCCCGTTGGCCACCACATCGGCACGTAGTCCCAATGCGTTCAAGATCCCGAGCGCTACTTCTTGATTCGTGGCATTGTCTTCGGCAACCAGGATGCGGCCGTTTGGCGCCCCAGCCGGCAGAAATCCATCGCCCGATTCATCGGCGGCATCTCTTGCGCCATTGTCCGCGGCGCCTCCCTCCGCGAGCGCCGAACAGAGCAGTTGGAATAACTTGTTTCGGTCGTTCAAGGGCTTGTTCAATATGCCGGTAAAACGATTCTTCTCGAGAATCGTCGAGGTGTCGCGTCCGCCCGGCGCACTCAGCAGAACCATCGGGATGCCCGCAAGCCGCGGATCGCTGTCCGCGATGCGGGTCATCGCCTCCCGGTCCAAGTCGGGCATTTCGGCGTCCAACACAACGGCTCTGAAAGGATCCCGATCCTCAAGGGCGCCATACAGCGATTCGAGCGCGCCTAAACCGGTGGCGGCTTCAGCCGGTCTCATACCCCACGAATTCATCAACGCGATCAGCGTCTCCCGGCCGGCAGTATCGGCGTCAACCACCAGCACGCGAATATTCCGCAATTCGCCGGGACTGTGGTAACGCGCGTAAGCCGTATCCTCCTGGACGCCTATTCGGATCGTGAACCAGAACTCCGATCCCTTTCCTTCCTCGCTTGCGACACCGATCGCGCCACCCATCAACTCGGCCAGTTGCTTCGATATCGCCAAACCGAGCCCGGTGCCTCCGTACTTCCGTGTCGTCGATGCATCCACCTGGCTGAACTTGTCGAAAATCAAATCGATTTTGCTTTTGGGGATGCCGATTCCCGTGTCTTTCACCGAGAAGCGCAACAGGCATTCGGCATCAGTAGACTCGACGAGCGAAACGCGTACCGCCACTTCGCCTCGCTCAGTGAACTTGACGGCGTTTCCCACAAGATTCGTGAGGATTTGCCGGACTCGGCCGGGATCTCCGCGCAGGCCCAATGGAACGCTGCTATCGATTCTGCAAGACAGCCCAAGGTTCTTCTCACGTGCGTGCAAAGCCACCGTCGATTCCAAGTCGCGGAGCAATTGTTGCAGATCGAAATCCAAGCTTTCGAGATCCAGTCGCTTGGCCTCGATCTTCGACAAGTCGAGTATGTCGTTGATAATCCCCAGCAGCCCTTCACCAGAGAACCGGACCGTCTCGGCGTAGCGTCGTTGCTCCGCCGTTAACCCGGTGTTCAAGAGGAGCCCGACCATCCCGATGACGCCGTTCATCGGCGTTCTGATCTCGTGGCTCATGTTGGCAAGAAACTCCGTCTTGGCTGTGTTCGCCGCCTCCGCTGCTTTCACCATGGCCGTGGCCCGCGTGGTAGCCGCTTCCAACTGCCGGTTCATCGTCTGTAGCTCATCGGCAGCCTTCCTCTGAGCGGAGATGTCCCAGTTCGTGCCGATCACTTTGACCGGCTGCCTGGCATCGTCACGCTGAACAAGACCCATGGCGCGGATGGTGTGGACGACGCCGCCCTCCGGCCAGATGACGCGGAATTCTGTGTCGAACTCTTTTTCGCCGCGCAATGCCCGTTGGAACTCTTCATTCGTTCGCTGTCTGTCTTCCGGATGCACCAGTGCTGTCCAGGCTTCGTACGCGCCGGCAAACTGGTCTCTCGATATACCGTACAGACGAAACATCTGATCGTCCCAGACCAACTGGTTACTCGACGCATCGTAATCCCAGATGCCGACACCGCCTGCCCGCGCCGCCAGCGTCAGACGCTCGGTGATCTCGAGCAGCCGGGCCTCAGTACGTTTTCGCTCGCTGATATCCCGCAGGATCCCGATGGCGTGCCATTCCCCGTTGAGGCAGATTGCCGATAGCGAAACGTCGACGGCGATCTCCCGGCCGTCTTTACGGCACGCCACCAATTCGGCCACCTTACCTATATAAGTGCCCTGGCCCGTGCCCGCGAATTTCGGGAATGCAGCCGCGTAATCCTTAAGAAAGCGCGCCGGGGCAAGAAGAGTATGGAGGTTTCTTCCCAGCGCCTCATTGGCACAATAACCAAGGATCGCCTCAGCGGCGGGATTCCAATAGCTGATCCGGCCTTGCGCGTCCATCATCAGAATGGCGTCCTGTGCCGAATCCGTAATGCCGCGGAGCCTGGCCTCACTCAGACGGACGGCCTCCTCGGCCCTCTTACGTCCCGTAATGTCGAAGACTATCGAGTGCAGAATCTCGCGGTCGCCGAAACGGATTCGGCTCGAAGATACTTCGACGTCCCGCACCGAACCATCGGCGAGACGATGCCGGAACTCGAATAGCCGCCCCTTCTGCGGGCTCAACGTCGCCCACGCTTTGTGTACTTCCACAGTGGGAAGAGTGTTGATCTCGAAAATCCGCATTCCGCAAAGTTGATCGTGCGAGTAGCCGTAGAAACGTTGTGCCGCTGTGTTGGCATCGATGATCTGTTCTAGTTCGGGATCGACGAGCAGCATCACCGCCGAGTTGTCCGCAAACTGGCGCCGGTACGACAATTCGCTTTCTCGCAGCGCATCCTCCACCGCCCTGCGTTCTGTCACGTCTGGGCAAAGACCGACGTGGCCCAGGAATTCACCATCGGCGGAGAATCGCGGCTCGGCGTATGTCGCCAGCCACCGCCACTCGCCGGTGCCGGCGCGCTGAACGCGGGCTTCGCCATTGAAGCGGGTGTGCTCCCGGACAGCGCGTTCGAAGTTCTTTACGTACTCGCCTGCGTCGTCCGCGTGAATCATCGACGCCCATTGACGGCCTTGTACCTGTTCGAATTCGACTCCGCACATCTCGCGATAGGCGCGGTTGATGAACTCAACGCCGCCGGCTGCATCGGTCACCCACATCAGCGCGGGACACCCGTCCGCCATAATGCGAAACCGCTGTTCGCTTTCCTGCAGCGCTAGTCGGCAACGCTTGCGCTCCGTGATGTCGTCAAGATGTGCCACAAAGAATGGCGGGTTGCCCGCACCGTCGCGGATCACCGATATGCGGATACGCACCCACACTGTGTGTCCATCGCGATGAAGATACCGCTTCTCAGCTTCGACGAAGCGTCCCATATTGTCATGGAGGAATTTCCAGTTGCCGATCAGACGTTCGACGTCTTCCGGATGAGTGATTTCGGCCCATGTCTTCTGCAGCAACTCCGGTTCGGAGTAACCCAACATCCGGCATAGCGCCTCGTTCACTCTGAGGAACCTAAAGTCATTGCCCGTAACGGCCATGCCAAACGGGGCCTGCTGAAATACCTGATTCGTCCGTTCTTCGCTGTTCCTAAGCTCGGTTTCCGCTCGGACTCGCTCGGTGACATCCCGTATGGCGGCCACCTGCGCCGTCCTTCCCCCGGACGAAAAATCTGTTTCACGAATCTCGACTGGAAAGACTTGGCCTGCTTTCTTGCGGTGCCAGCGCAGCGGTGCAGCATCGCCGTCTCGAACGATTGAATGCAGGCCGGCCTCCGGTTCAGCCAGCAGGTCAACGTGCCGCAAGCCAAGCCATTCCTCCCGCGTGTACCCGTAGAGTTCGGACGCAGCCGCGTTCACGTCGAGAATTCTGCCCGATTCCGAGTCAATCAGAAGGATGGCGTCGCCCGCCATTTCGAACAGCCTGCGGTAACGCTCCTCGCTCTCTTTCAGCGCATCTTCGGCGAGCTTCCGGTCCGTGACGTCAATGTCGACTCCTACCACGTAGTCCGGCCGGCCATCCGCGTCCCGATAGAGCCGGGCCAGCCCGTTGATCCACCTTTGGCCATCCCGCGTTCTGAATTCGAACCGTCCCAAGCCCGCCGGGCTGCTCAGCATCGCGTCGAGTTCGCGCTGGAATCGCTCCCGGTCGTCCATATGGATCGCGTTGTAAATCAGAGATTCAAGGGAAGGCTTGATTTCAGTGGGATCCAAACCGTAGAGTTCGAAAAACTCAGGCGACCAGTATGATTCTTTCGATTTCACATTCCAATGGAAGAAACCGGACCGCGCCACTTGCTGCGCAATCCGGGAGGTCGCCACGTATTTCGCGAGTTCTCGTTCCGCCTCTTTGCGCGCCGTGATGTCCTGGATTGAACCCTCGTAGTGAAGCGTCTGTCCCTGCTCGCCGGGAACTTTGCGCTTCGTCATCGAGACCCAGATGATCGACTCGTCCTTGCGCCGTAGTTCCGTCTCAAAATCCGCAACGCGTCCGTGCTCATCGACCATTACGTTCAATTGCGACCGGCTCTCCGGATGCACCCAGAGTTGATGAGTCACATCATTGAGGGCAGACACTGCTTCTTCCGGAGTCGCATAACCCAGCATCTCGGCGAAGGCGGGGTTTGCGATGAGCAAGCGACCCTCGCCTGTCACGCGATAAATGCCTTCTATTGCGCCGTCGAAGATCTGCCGATAGCTTTCTTCGGCAGACTTCAGTTCGGCCTCGATTGCCATCTTCCCAGTGATGTCTACGAAGGTGGTGACGACGCCCTGCGCCGATTCCTCTCCGTTCTTCACCAAACGGGAATTGATGGTAATCCAGGTCAGTTCGCCGCCCGGTTTGTGGATGCCCATCACGACATTTGTCAGGGGAGCGCCGGTGGCCAAGGTGACCATTGCCGGGTGTGCGGCGCCTGGGAATGGCGATCCGTCCTCCCGGATGGCATCCCAGCCGGGATCGACGGAAGTCCCCCCCATCATCTGGCCTGATGCGAGGCCGAGTATGCGCTCCGCGGCCGCGTTCGCGAAGTGGATCCGGCCATCGGTGTCCTGAAATACGACGCCCTCGGCCAGGGACGATAGAACGGCCGAGTACCGCTGTTCGAGTTCGCGATGGCGGGCTGCAACGAGGGTTTGTTCCGTGATGTCAACCATCAGGCCCTCGATGCCTATGGCCTGATCGCCATCAAATACCAGATCGGCGGTAAACGTTCCGTATTTAACAGAACCGTCGACGCAAACCCGCGTCACGTCGCCGCTCTTCACACCTGCACCACTCGTTACGGACCGGAAATAGTCCGCACATTCGGGACACTTGTCTGGCGGATGGAAGGCGCTAAAGTGGGTTCCAATCAGGTCCTCCTTCGCGTCGTACCCGTACATTTGCGCCAAGGCGAGATTCACGTCCTGGTAGCGGCCATCGAGCCCGATCCGGCAGTAGCCTGCATGCATGCGCTCAACCAGGCGCCGAAATCGTTGGCATTCGGCCTTCAGGGTTGCCTCTGCCTCCCGCTCGCGGGTCGTGTCTAACAATCGGAGAATCAAGCCTCCGCCGGCGTGAGGTGCAGCCGAGACCGTGTACCATCGCTTGAGCGGCGAGTGGAACTCGAACGAGATGGTTGAGTTCGCGGATCGTGACTGTCGAAGATTCTCCTCGAAAGCCTGCGATGCGAGTGGCGGCGCCGTCCATGCCGCCTGGCCGGACATCTCAGCTTGTGTGACCTCCAGCAGCCGTTCTGCTGCCGGGTTCATGTAAATGAAGAGAAATTCGTCGTCCAACCGGACATACGGGTCAGCAAGGTTGTCTAGCAATACCAGGCGCGGGTCTGGGCGTGTGCTCCGGTCGTCAACCATTCGGATGCTCGTTCACGACTACATATCGGCCCGAATCGCCTGCTAGTGAGCCGTTGCACAGTTTGAATACCGTTTGCCGTCCCGCGGCATAGGTATCAAGAAAGAGCCGCAAGGCACCGATGAGAATGGCATGGGCCAACGAAACGACCCACACCGGAGTGTCATGGTGGTGTACGGTAAGGCTGGTCGCCCAAGGGACGCGGGACACTTGCAAACATCCGAATCGGGAGAAACGGGTCATGGCGTCGTTTCAGAGGTTGAACCTGATGCAGGACTTCTCGGTGCTCGGCAGGTTCGACATCGTGCTTTGCCGGAACGTGGCCATCTACTTCAACGACAACGACCGGCGTTCGCTGTTCGCCCGCATCGAACGAGCGCTGGAGCCTGGTGGCGTTCTGATGATCGGAGCCATGGAGTCGCTGAACGGAGTATGTCCGCAGTTCGAAGCGATGCGCCATCTGAATTCGGTGTATTACCGGGTCAAAGCGCACTGAACCCCGCCTCGGGCGCCTTAAGCTGGGGCTGCACTGTGCCCGGTTTCCCATCCCAAGTCGGAGAACTCTGGCGGTGCGATAAGATGGACAATCCTCGCATCGGCGGGCGCCTATGTCAGCGATCGCGGGAGGTGGAACCCACGCATGAAGATCACTGAGGACTGGCTTGCGGTTGGAATCGGACTACTGATCTTCGTCCTGTCGCTCGGGGTTTTCGCTGGCGCGGACTTGATCGGATGGGCCGTGACCACCAGCGTCTGGACGAATCCTGCTACCGCGCTCGGTACCGTATCAAAGGCGTACGCGGCGCTGCCCGGTATCGTTTCGCTGCTGCTCACCTATGCTTGTCTGCTGGCGCTGCTCGCAATCGGCGCAAAAGCCCTCGGGATTCCCGTCCTCTCATTCACGAAAGCATTCACCGTCGTCTTTGTCATCGGCTATCTTGCCTGGATCGCGGGCAGTTGGGCCTACATTGCCGCGACTCCCGATAAGCGAGCGGCACTCGGGATTCCGTGGTCGATGAATCTCACGAACGAAGCGGGATTCATCGTCGCGCTACTCGCCGGGCTCGTCGTAGGAAACTTTTTCCCGCGCGTGGCGGCATTCATGAAGCCTGCGATTCGTCCAGAACTCTACGTGAAGACCGCAATCGTGATTCTCGGCGGATTCCTCGGAGTCACCGCAGCTGAGCAACTCGGGCTTGCCACATCGGTGATGTTCCACGGCCTCTCGGCAATCATCGCGGCTTATCTCATCTATTGGGCCGCGGTTTACTATGTTGCGCGCCGCTACTTCGGCTTCAGTCGCGAATGGGCCGCGCCGCTCGCCTCGGGCATTTCGATTTGCGGCGTGTCGGCCGCCATCGCCACTGGTTCGGCGATCAGGGCTCGTCCCGTCGTGCCAGTGATGGTCTCGTCACTGGTAGTGATTTTCGCAGTCGTGGAACTCGTGCTGCTGCCCTTCATCGCCCAGAACTTCCTGTATCAGGATCCTATGGTAGCTGGCGCGTGGATGGGTCTCGCCGTGAAAACCGACGGAGCCGCAGTCACCAGCGGCGCCATTACGGAGGCGTTGATCAGCGCGAAGGCTCTCGCGGTCGACGGCGTTCGTTATCAGCCGGGCTGGATTATGGGCGTTAGCACTACGGTGAAGGTCTTCATCGATATCTTCATCGGTGTATGGGCTTTCGTCCTCGCCTGGATATGGGCGGCGAAGATTGAAGTCCGTCCCGGCGAGAAGATCCGCCTGGTCGAGATTTGGGAGCGATTCCCGAAATTTGTACTCGGCTATATCGCGACGTTTCTGGTGATTCTCGCAATCGGTCTTTTCGTCCCCGGCCTGATCTCGAAAGCAAAGTCTGCGATGGCCGAAGGGAATGTTTTCCGTGGCATCTTCTTCGTGATGACCTTCTTCACGATCGGTGTCGTCTCCGATTTCCGGCGGCTCTGGCAGGAGGGGATCGGAAAACTGGCCATCGTCTACATCGTGTGTCTATTCGGCTTCATCATATGGGTCGGTCTGGCGATCTCTTGGATCTTCTTTCACGGGGTGAAGCCTCCGGTGATTGCGGGGTGATGCGTGGAGGAACCGAAGCTCGCCGAAGAATTACAAAAGATGGAAGCCGAGCCGCTGCTGCCTATAGAGCGCAAACTCGTGGTGTGGAGCATTTCGCTGGGCCTGGTGCTGATCGTGGTCCTCGTCGCGATCGGCCGTTTCCTGTTCGGCCATTAAACCACGATGCACTTCGCCGCTTCCGGTGTCGACTGCCCGATCTGGCTGCCTTTGCTGCTCGCATTTGTCGTTGCGCTCATTAGCGCGCCGGCTGGAATCTCGGGCGCATTTTTGTTGCTGCCGTTTCAGATGAGCGTACTCGGATATATCACCCCCGGCGTTACACCCACGAATCTCATCTATAACGTCGTCGCAATCCCGGGCGGCGTCTATCGCTATGTGTCGGAAGGACGCATGTTATGGCCTTTGACCTGGACGCTCTCCGCCGGAATGGTGCCCGGTGTCATCGTGGGCGCATTCATCCGGGTGCGGTATCTTCCCGACAAGCGCGCGATGAAGCTGTTCGCCGGAATTGTGCTGCTCTCGCTTTCGGTCCGCCTGGTGCGTGATACGATTCGCCGAAAGCGTGCTGAGTTCGTACCGCGATCCTCGAAGATGGCGGTGGTGCATACCATCCTGGTCTCGACGGGTCGCATCGAGTACGAGTTCCGCGGCCGGACATTCTCGTTCCGCCCCGCCGCCCTGCTCCTCTTCTCGTTAATTGTCGGTGTGATCGGCGGAATTTATGGAGTTGGGGGCGGAGCTGTGATTGCTCCCTTCCTTGTCTCGGTGCTCGAACTGCCGGCCTACACAGTGGCCGGCGCGGCGTTGTTCGGCACGCTGCTGACTTCCATTGCAGGCATTGGGGCGTTCACGACCATGGCGGTCCACCCTGACTGGCAACTCGGAATGCTTTTCGGCGCGGGTGGGCTGTTTGGCAGTTACACGGGGGCGCGGCTGCAAAAGCATCTCCCGGAGCCGTGGATCAATGCGGTTCTCGCGGCGCTGGCCGCGGGTCTGGCCATTCCCTATGTGGGGCAGTTCTTCCGATGAAGTATTTGCGATGACGCGAGCAATCCCATTGGCCGCCCTCGCCCTCGGGGTCCTGCCGGCGCAGACCGTGAACCCGGGCGCGACGGCCGTCCCAAATCGCATCGTGGCGAGCGTAGCCTCAACTCCATCGGGCCAGAGTGAAACGTTGCTTGCTAACTTCACGCCGGCACCGGTGTCGTATCTCAACGACCGTTTGCCCGGTTGGATCCGGCTATCCGCAGCGGAGCGGCTCAGGCTCGAAAGCGTTCAAGGGCAGGATTACGTGCCCGGCAACGACGACGTTTACCTTCTCCTTCGGTTCCGGTTCGACGTGACGCTTCGCCCGGCATCGTGGATGCGCGTCTATTCGGAACTGCAGGATGCCCGCGTCGTCTCGCAATCGCCCCCGGTGAGGCCCCCCAACCAGAACACCTGGGATCTGCGCCAGGCATATATCGAACTTGGCCAAGGCGAAGATGCCAGGTTCCGCATTCGAGTCGGTCGTCAGGAAGTGAACTTCGGTGCCGGCCGCCTGATCGGGCGATCCGATTGGCGGAACGCAGGCCGAACTTTCGACGCTGCGCTGGCCTCCTTACGAGAGGGGCGTTACCGTCTGACGGCATTCTCGCTTTCCGTGGTTGTGCCTCTTGCGGAAGGGTTGAGTCACCACACTTCTGGTAATGCCATTCACGGACTCTACGGTGGCATCGATAATCTCATCCCGCACTCTGTTCTCGAACCCACCGTCATGTGGCGAGTCGCTCCCGGATATCGGACGGATTCGGGATCGCCTGCCAAAATCAGCGAGATGACTTATGGCGTGCGGCTCGCGGGAATGGTGACGAGCGCCGTCGACTACTCAGCGGAAGCGGCGGCGCAATCCGGCCGCATCGCGACAGATACAACCAGCGGGTGGACGGTGAGCCTCGTGGGCGGATACATGGCGGATATTCCAGGGCCCCCCGGTTCTTCGTTGACTATCTGTATGCTTCAGGTGATGCCAATCCGCGCGATGGCCACCGCCGTACCTGGCATCAGCTTCATCCGACGCACCACGATCGCAACGGGTTGGCGGACCAGATTGGGTGGCAGAACATCCAAAGCGTTCGTACCGGCGTTCGTTTCGAGCCTGTGCGCAATTGCGCCATCGCTGCGACAGTTGCCGACTGGGGGCTGGCGAAGGCCAAAGATGCGCTCTACGACACATCGGGTGTTGCGGTGGCTGCGGATTCGACGGGGCGCTCCGGTACGCATATCGGCGTTGAGTTCGACGGTGAGATCTCGTTCCGGGTCAGCCGGCAGTTGGAAGTGGTCGGAGGCATCGCACACATCCAGCCGGGGAGATTTCTACGGCGCACAAGTCCCGGGCGGCCGTACACGTACCCATATCTCGGCTTGACGTACGTTTTCTGAGCGGCTAGCCGGCTGCACACAACACGAATATCATTCGACGTCTCGTTGGCGCTTCACTTCGGTGCAGCCAAGCTACTGCGCAGGTGTGATGTCGGTGACCGGAAGATCCCAGTGCGCCAGAAGAATTTCAAAACGGCGCTGCTCCTCGCGCTTGTAGGTCGGCTGATCAGGCCAGAGTTGTTGGATCAAGCGTTGTTCGTCGGGATTCGCCGTCGTCGCCAGCGTTGAATTCTTGAACCGGATCGTGACGCGATAATCCCAACGGGACTCCTCGGTCATGTGATTTGCGGGCTGCTCGATCTTCACCGAGATCATCCGGCCGCTCTCCACGTTCTTTCGCAGCAGCGGATAGTGATTTTTCAGGAAGAGTTGCAAAAATTCCTGCTGGTGGCCCCACTGAACCTTGTAATAGAACTCGACAGCGTAGGGCTGGTCGGCCCGCCCCTGCGAGGGCGCGCCTTGCGCCAGCAGCGGGACAGACGTTGCCGACATCAGCAATGCGAATACCAGAACTCTCATGGATCCTCCCTGTGCTTGCTTGCTCATCCAGATTCACGGCCTACCGCGTGCGAAAATCATCGGCGAAGAAAGCAATGCGGGCCGGCCGGCCCTGTCGGAACAGTGATAATATCACACGGTGTTTTTCACCTTTCACCACTGGTTCGCGAGTTTGAATAAGCCAGGACTGGCGGAGCCACGAGCGTAATCTAGATCAACCCTATGCGCACTCGCAGGATCCTGGTTAACGAATGTAAGCAGGAGATCTCGTCCTTCAATCCGGTCCTCTCACGGTATGAGGACTTCTTGGTCGACCACGGCGAACATGTCCTCGCCTACCACCGGCATGTAAAGACCGAGGTAGGCGGCGCTCTGATCGTGTTCGATCAACACCCCGAAATGGAGATCATTGGCGGGTACAGTGCCCGCGGCATCACCTCGGCAGGTACGCTGTCCAGTTCAGGTTTTGCTCGCATCGCCTCCGAATTTCTTGCCTCGGTTCGAGATGCCGGGCCCCTGGATGGTGTCTACTTCGCGCTCCATGGGGCATTGGCTTCAGAGGATGTCGAAGATTGCGAGGGATACCTGCTCGAGCAGACGCGCACGATTGTGGGCGACCAGATTCCTATATCCCTATCTCTCGACCTGCACGGGATCCTCACCGACCGGATACTGCAACATGCGACCGTCGTTTCCGTTTACCACACGAACCCGCACACGGACTTCTTCGATACCGGTCAGCGCGCCGCGCGGTTGCTGCTGCAGCTGGTCGAAAACGAAATACGCCCGGTATCGATCCGTGTTCCGATTCCGGCGCTGGTTCGCGGTCCCGATTGCATGACGGAAACCGGCAAGATTCGAAGCTGCCTCGAACGGACCTTCAACTCGCTTTCAGGCGGTCTGTTCATCGGGAATCCCTTCACCGACGTGTCCGATCTCTGCTCGAACGTGTTCATGACCGCGGACGGCGATCCATTGGCGACCATCCAAGAAGCTGAATCGGCTGCCCGTGAATTCTGGGACATGCGCCGCCTGTTGCAGCAGCCGTTAACTCCGCTCGGTGAGAGCGTGCGGATCGCCAACGCTTTGACCGGACGCGTGGTGCTTGTGGATGCGGCGGATGCGACCAGTTCGGGCGCTCCCGGCGATTCCATTGCGATAGTTGCAGAATTGCTGCGGCAGGAATGCCCTCGTACGGTGCTCGCTCCGATCGTCGACGCTCCTGCGGTTGAACAGGCATTCGCCGCGGGGCCCGGTGCGGAGGTCACCATCGAGGTCGGCGGCACGCTCGATAAACGCCACACGCCAGTTAGCGTTACGGGACGTGTGGTGTCCTTGTCGGAGGGACACATGCACAGCGAATCGCACGGCGAAGCTTGGTATGCCGGTCGGACGGCCGTACTCCAGTGCAATTCCGTGACGCTCGTGATTACCTCGCGGCCCGTGAGCCTCTACGATCGAACGCTGTTCTTCGCGAACGGGCAGGACCCCATGGCGTTCGACATGGTCGTCGTGAAATCGCCCTTGTCGCAACCGCGCTTCTTCGAGGCGGGCGCCGAAAAGCTCATCAATGTTGACGCGCCCGGCGCTACGAGTGCAAATCTCAAGAGCCTGGGCCACACGCGATGCGCTCGTCCTCTTTTTCCGCTCGATGCTCTTGAAGACTACACGCCGCACGCCCGCGTGTTCCGGAGAGGACTGTGAAGATAATCGACATTGCAGCCTACGGGCTGCGCGGACGGACGCCCGAAGGCGGCTGGTCCAATGAATTGCAGCCGGACGATTGCGTCCACACGATTATCAAAATCGATACCGGCGAAGGCCTTGCCGGGTGGGGCTCGGTATTCACCTCCGAAGCGCTCGTCAAGGCGTCGTTGGAAATTCTACGGCCGCTCGCGATCAGAGAGAATGCCCTCGAACCGGAACGTGTATCTGAGAAACTGCACCAGAACACGTTCTGGCTCGGCCGCGGCGGTTCCATCACGCACACGATCAGCGGGATTGACATCGCGCTTTGGGACATTCTGGGCAAGACTTGCGGCCAGCCCGTTGGGCGGCTGCTGGGCGGGCGCTATCGCGATCGGGTCCAGCCCTACGCGTCCTTGCTCATGCGGGAACCGGATCGCATGGCCGCTGAACTCGCGCCTGTCAAGAACCAGGGATTCCGCGCGTTCAAAATCGGATGGGGGCCATTTGGTCGCCGGGACCGCAGGACCGACGAAGCGATCGTGCGTGCCGCGCGCGATGCGATCGGCTCGCAGTCGCTATTGATGGTGGACGCTGGCGGCAGCGATGCGCATTGGCCCGGCGATCTCAAATGGGCGCTTCGGACCGCGGAGATGCTCGCCGACTACGACGTGTACTGGTTCGAGGAGCCGCTCCACCCGGACGCCCTCGACGATTACGTCGCGCTGCGCCGTGCTTCCCGAGTGCCGGTCGCGGGCGGGGAGGTGCTGACGCGGCGGCAGTCGTTTGCGCCGTGGATCGAAGCAGGCGCTTTCGATATTGTTCAACCCGACGTAACGAAGTGCGGCGGCCTCAGCGAGCAGCGCAGGATCGCATGGAATGCCCGCGAACATGGGGTTCGTTTTATCCCGCACGGGTGGAACACGACCGTAGGCCTCGCATCGGACCTTCAGATTGCTTCGGCGGTTCCCGAAACGACGTTGGTGGAGTATCTCACCGGGTCGCCGTTCATTGACGAACTTCGCGCCGGAGGTTGGCATCTCGACGAAGATGGTATGCTCCCGATTCCCGATGCGCCCGGACTCGGCATCGAATTGAACCTCGACGCTCTTGCTGAGTTTTCGCGAACGCAGGTGTGATGTCGCTGCTCCCGTACTTGTGGGTCGCATTCGCGCTGAACTATCTGGACCGGCAGATGGTGTATTCGATGCTGCCGGCGCTGACCCGCGATCTCGGCATCCGCGGTGCGCAGCTCGGATTGATTGGAAGCGTGTTCCAGTGGGTATACACGCTTTCAATGCCGGTTGCGGGCCGGCTCGCGGATGTATGGCGGCGCGACGTACTCATCACTTGCAGCGTGGTGCTCTGGAGCATTGCCGCACTGGGCAGCGGGTTGGCCGAATCCATCGTCTCGTGCCTCATCTGGCGGGCCGTGATGGGCGTCACCGAGGCACTGTACTACCCGGCAGCGCTGGCGTTTATCGCGTCGAATCATCCGGCAGGAGCCCGATCGAGGGCTCTCGGCATTCACCAGACGGCGCAATTGTTCGGCGCAGTAGCAGGCGGATGGTACGGCGGTTGGACGGCCGACCACATGGGCTGGCGTCAGGGCTTCCAATTGGCGGCTTTGGCCGGCGCCGTGTATGCAGTCGTGTTGTGGTGGGGCATCAGGAAACCGAAAACCGATGCTCTGCCCCGCAGTGCACCACCGAGCGGCATTGGACAACTGTTCCGCTCCCGTCGGTATATCGCGCTGTGCCTCGCGTTTGCCGCGTTCTGTGCGATGCAGTGGATTCTCTTCGCTTGGTTCCCGACCTTCCTTCAGGACCGGTTCGGATTGTCGATGACCGACAGCGGTTGGAACGGAACGCTCTTCATTCAAACAAGCGCGATCGCAGGCATTCTCACTGGCGGCGTCTTGGCTGACCGGCTCCGGCGGCGATGGCCGGCCGCACGCCTGCATGTCGCCGCAGCGGGGGTGCTGCTGAGCGCTCCATTTGCGTATCTGACGTTCGCCGCGTCGAATCTGAACCAGGCTCGTGTATTCTCAGCCGGCTTCGGATTGTTCGGCGGGTTCCTCGCCGCAAACGCCTTCGCCGCGGCGTTTGACGTAATGGACGCGGACAGTCGCGGCCTGGCCGGCGGCGTATTGAATATGACTGGCGGCATATCTTCCGCCGTGATGATCTACATCGCAGGCGTTGCAAGGACCGGCTCGGGCTTCGCGGGGTTGATGGCGCTTGTCGCCATCGCGGCGGTGTCATCGGCCCTGATCCTGATGTACGTGTGCCTGCCGTCGCGAAAAACCAGTGCTCAGGAAAAGCAGATATCGGCATGACAATCGAAAAGCTCTCGCTATTGATTGCATCTCTCGGCTGGCTTCATGTGTCGGCACAGACGACTAGACCGGACGATCCGCTTCTACGGTGGATGGATCGCGTCGCGCAGACGCAACTGCGACAGAGGGAGGAGGCGATCGCCAAGATTCACACGATCGCGGATGCGGAACGTCGAAAGGAGTTCGTCCGCATGACTCTGCTCTCCATCATTGGAGGTCTCCCCGAATACGATGGGCCATTGAATCCAAAAATGACGGGGCGGATCGAGGCCGGCAAGTACGTTATCGAAAAGGTTCTGTTTCAAAGCTTGCCGAATTTCTATGTCACGGCGAACATTTACCGGCCACAGCAGGCGGGTCGATTCCCGGCCATTCTGCTGCAGGCGGGCCATACGCAGGAGGGAAAACCCGAAGGGCAACGGCTCGCCGCAAACCTCGCGTTGAAGGGCTTCGTCGTCCTCGCCTTCGATCCGATCGGCCAGGGCGAGCGCGAACAGACCTACGATTGGCGTGTCGAGCGGACGCTGGCCGGATGGTCCGTTCCCGAGCACATCCAGGCGGGAGCGCAGAGCCTGCTCGTCGGTGGGAGCGTGGGACGTTACTTCATTCATGATGCAAAGCGGGCGATCGATTATCTTGTGAGCCGCCCCGACGTGGATCCAGCGCGCCTCGGAGCCGTGGGTTGCTCCGGAGGCGGTGCGCTGACCACCTTCATCGGCGCACTGGATCCGCGCGTGAAAGTTGTCGCACCGGGGTGCTTCATCAATTCCTATCGCGTTTTGTTTTCCGGGCCGGACCCGGACTCGGAAATGAGCCCGCCTTACCTTCTTTCGCTCGGCTTGGATATGGCCGACTACGTCGAGTTGTCGGCGCCCACCCCATGGCTGATCCTGGCGACCGAGGGGGATTACTTCACGCCGCGCGGAGCCAGCATGGTCTATGAGGAAGCGCGCAACTGGTTCCGCCTGTATGAGGCCGAGGACAAGATCCGATTATTCGTCGGCAAGGGTCCGCACGGCACACCGCTCGAAACGCGCCAAGCTATTTACGAATGGATGATTCGGTGGCTGAAACATGGGCAGGGCGATTTCCGCGAGCAGCCCGTGAAGATTTACACGAATCAAGAACTGCTCGTTACCCGAACCGGGCACGTCGATGATGAGCCCGGCTCCCGCGAAGTCTACCAATTGATTCTCGATGAATTTCGCGCGAAGAAGCGTCAGGGCACAATCGCTGAACTGCTCGACACGCTGCGGCAGCTACACATTCCGTCCGATGGTAAAGCGCCCGAAATGCGAGTGGTTGCGGAACCCGGCCTCGCTATGGAAGTCCGCCATCAGCGCATTGCGTTCGAGAGTGAACCCGGCGTAGAAATTACGGGAAACCTCTACCTGCCCGCGAATAGAACCAAAACCGGAGCCGTGATGTTGGTCGCCGATAAGATGAGCAGTTATTGGATTCCAACCACCTCGGCGCTCGCAAATAAAATTGCCGATGCAGGACACGTGGTCCTCGAGTTGGAGACCCGTGATTCTCCGGGCGAAGGCGAACGGCCATTTGTCGGTAACTGGCTGACGAACACAAGAGCCAATCAGATCGGCCGAAATCTCCCGGCGATGCGGGCGCACGACATCGTGCGAGGTGTCGATCTGCTGGCCGCGCGCGATGATGTGGATCGAAATTCGATTCGCGCGTTCGCGCGCGGAGTCAAAGGCGTTTGGTTGCTGCTTGCCGCAGCCGTCGATTCGAGAATCGCGAAGCTCTGGCTGGACCGAACGCCCTACAGTGTGCGTGCGGCACTGGAGCATCCGATGAACACCGATCTGTTCGATGCGGTGATTCCCGGGTTCGCGCTGCGCTGGGATCTAAATGACCTGGCCAACGCAATGGGAAGCCGTCCGGTTCTTTGGACCGATCCGACCAACTGGATGGGCCGTCCCGTTCCCGCAGGTCCCCGGTTTCGCTATCGATATGTGCTCGGCGACGACACCGACCACAAGGATGAACAGGACGATGTGTTCATCAAGGAACTGCTGCAGTAGGTCGCGCCGGTCACCGTCCGAGCGTCTTGCTCAGATAGTCCGTGATCGCCTGCGCCTCGGCCGCGGATGCCTTCGCGCCTCGAGCGATCATACTCTGAATCACGGCATTCCATTCTTTCGCAGTCATCCGCTGGCTCGTCACAACTTCGATTGAGTGGCAACCAGCAGTCCCGCAGGTCTTCTCCACCAGCGCCTTCTCTCCGCCCGGCGGCAGAACCAGCGGCGCGAATGTCCCTACCCGCGGCGTTCCGCGACGCGATGCCGCAGCGCTGGCAATGGCTTTCGTAACGGCCGCGGGCAGCGGTTTTCGATGGATGTCGGGCAAGGCGAACGCGACCAGACTGTTGCTGGAGCCTCCGCCGAGAAACGACCCGCCCCCGGTGGCCATTACCGCGACGTACTGCCGCCCGTCCCGGCCCATGTACGTGATTGGGTCCGTGTGCCCGCTCGCTTCCATTTTCGTCTCCCACAGCAGTTTCCCCGTTCGAGAATCGAATGCGCGGAATCGCGAATCGTTGGTCGCGGCGATGAAGATGAGACCTCCCGAGGTGGTGATACTCCCCCCCAGATTGACGCTTCCGGTGTTCCGAACTCCGACCGCCTCCAGCGCTTCGACACGCCCCAGCACCGACCTCCACGCGATATCTCCCGAGGCCAAATCGACGGCGACGAGTTCGCCGAACGGCGGATTCTGGCAAGGCACTCTCGTCGCGACATTCCAGAAACGTGCGTACGGTCCATACGCCGACTTGCGGACATAACCGGAGCCCTGTTTTTCCATGTGGCCCCACTGCCCGATATTCATAATGTTCGCGAACAACAGCCCCAAACCTGGATCAATCGACACGCCGCCCCAATTCCCACCGCCCAGCGTGCTCGGGAAGAATAGAGCGTTTCCTTCCAGCGGCAGCGGCGTGTACGGTCCGCCGATTTTCATTTGATTCGTATCGAACAATTCCCGGCAGAACCGTGCGTGCTCGGGAGACCGGTCGTACATGTCCTCCATTCGGAATGTGTTTCGAGCCAGGGGAGGGGGCTTCACCGGGAAGGGCTGCGTCTTCGACGTCACTTCACCGGGGATCGTCGTTTGTGGTACGGGTCGTTCCTCCACTCCGTACACGGGTTCGCCCGTCACGCGATCGAACACGAACAGGAGGCTCATTTTTGTGATTTGCGCAACCGCCGGGATCACACGTCCGCCGCGATGTACGTCGAATAACGCCGGTGGTGCGGCAAGGTCATAGTCCCACAGGTCGTGATGTACCAGTTGTCGATGCCACTTCTTTTCGCCCGTCCGTGCATCGAGCGCAACGAGCGTATTCCCATACAGGTTGTCGCCAATCCTGTCCGCGCCGTAGAAATCGGCGGTAGGCGACCCGAGCGGCGCATACACGATGCCCCGCTGCGTATCGACAGTGATGAAGCCCCACGTGTTTGTGCCGGAACGGTTCTTCCAGCTACCGGCAGGCCAGGTCTCGGCACCGGGTTCGCCGGGCCGGGGCACGGTATGAAACGTCCAGAGGAGTTTGCCCGTTCGCGCATCCCATCCGCGTATATCGCCGTATGCGCCCGCGCTCGGTGAGCCTTCGCCGTTGCTGCACCCGGTGATGACAATGTCCTCGAAGATGGCGGGCGGCGAGTCGAGGGCGTAGCGTCCATCCTTCAGGTCACCCAGCACGCCTTTCTTCAAGTCGATTCGTCCTTCGTTCCCGAAACCGGGCGCTGGACGGCCGGTAGTGACATCGAGGGCCAGCAGGAACGGACCGTTGCCCGCAAAAACGCGTGGATGCAGACCGCTCGTGCCTTTCCAATAGGCAAGTCCGCGTAGGGCGGCCGGCGACGTCTCGTATTTCCAAAGCAGATCGCCGGTTTCCGGCACCAGCGCGTACACTCCATCCGGACCGGTGACGTACATCACGCCGTCCACCACCACTGGAATCGCTTCCGATCCCGGCTTATCCATCCTGAACGTCCAGGCGGCTTGCAGATGATTCACATTGCCGGTCCGGATCTGGCGCAGAGTGGAGTGCCTCATCGCCCCCGGATCGTTTCCATAAGAACGCCAATCCGTCTGGGCAAATCCCACTGAACCAAGCAGGAGAAGCAGAACCACGAGAGTCACCCAACCACGATAACGGATCGACATGGCCTCTCGTCTCATGAGGGATGAAACGCCATCACCCGTCAGTTCACTACTTCCCATCGCGAGCCGAGAAACCCCCGGCAACGAACTGTCAGTGGAGGAGATTCATGCAATTTGTCATCGAAGAGGCGCGCACGGGCGCAGACCTCAGAACGATTCAAAACGTTGAGAATCGTGTGTTCCATGTCGAGAAGCGAATTGAATTGCCGCGGCTCGAAGTTCCGTCCGATCGCATGGTGTGTCGCCTGATCGCACGCGCTGCATGCAATGGTGAAGCGGTGGGTTCCTTGTCCGTGGTGGAGACTGGCACGGATGCGCCGATACTTCGACGTTACGCGAACCTCGTAGGCGGGGACAGTGGGCGCGCCGTGCGATACACGCGGCTTGCGGTGCTGCCCGACTATCGCGGCTATAGCCTTTCGATGAGATTGCTGCTGGAAGCGGAACGCAGGTTCGTTGCACCAGAAAATATTCAGTATGGCTGGCTGTTGTTCGATGCCGCTCGCGCGGCGAACTCGCTGCTTTCGACGCTGCTCGGATTCCGCTGCGGATCGGACGTGATCCGGTCCGAGTACGGTCCCTGCCGCCTCCTGTTTCGCGACGAGATGAGCATCACCGCGCAGAATGGAAACCGCCGCGGATGGGCTTATTTGACCGCTCTTGCTGCCTCGAACTCCGTACCCGAAGTCGAGTCGCTCTTCTCGCGCCCGTTCGGCGCCACAAGCCACGCGGCGGCGGTTCCGCTTCCGCCCGCAGCCTGAAATTTCCACGAGAACGAGATCCACGGAGGAGAACTAACGATGATTGTGTCCATGCGTCCTGATGCGAGTGAAACCCAGATCCGGCATGTCTGCGAGAGAATTCGCGAGTTTGGCTACGAGGTGCACGCGATGCCGGGCGAGCGGCGGATGGTGATCGGCGCGGTCGGCAGCAATTACATCGCCGGCACCCTGGAAGCGCTGGAGGCCACGCCTGGTGTAGAGAAGGTGGTCCGGATTTCGGCGCCGTACAAACTGGTCAGCCGCGAGTTTCGGCCGGCGTCGAGTCGCGTACGCGTCGCGGGATACGAGTTCGGCGGCGATCGCTTCGGCGTCATCGCGGGGCCGTGTTCAGTTGAATCGGAGCGCCAGATCATGGAGGCGGCGGAAGGCGTAGCCGCAGCCGGAGCGGTGCTGATCCGGGGAGGGGCCTTCAAGCCGCGGACCTCACCTTACGATTTCCAGGGACTCGAAGGCGACGGGCTCAAACTGCTGGCGAAGGCCGGCCGGAGAACCGGCTTGGGAGTCGTCACCGAGTTGATGAGCGAAGAGCATGTCGGGTTAGTTGCCGAGTATGCGGACATGATTCAGATTGGCGCCCGCAACATGCAGAACTTCGCACTGCTCAAAGCGGTCGGGCGGCAGAAGCGCCCCGTGCTTCTGAAGCGAGGCTTGAGCGCAACAATCAAGGAACTGCTGATGTCCGCCGAATACATCGCCGCGCACGGCAATACGAATATCGTCTTGTGCGAGCGTGGAATTCGTACGTTCGAGACCGCTACCCGCAACACGTGCGACATCTCGGCGGTTCCTGTCCTGAATGAACTGACGCACCTGCCCGTGATCCTCGATCCCAGCCACGCTGTCGGAAAACGGAGTCTTGTGCCGGCCATTGCGCGTGCTGGGGTTGCCATTGGGGCCGACGGGCTGATCGTTGAAGTACATCCGCGGCCGGAAGAAGCACTCTCCGACGGCGCTCAATCGCTCACAATCGCGCAGTTCCGCGGCATGATGGCAGAGCTCGAACCCTACGTACGTCTGTGGCAGGATTCTCGGCGGCTCGCGGCCGTCGCGTGACACCGTGATGCTCAAGTGACCGTGAAACGCTCAGCACGCGGAATGCACAAACCACCAACAACATGACAAAAGGAAACGCCGGATGATTCGGTTCGAGCATATCCACAAAAGCTATATCCTGGGCAAAACAGTACTCACTGCAATCAACGACCTTTCGCTGGAGATCGGCAAGGGCGAGTTTGTGGCACTCGCCGGGCCTTCCGGCAGCGGCAAAACAACACTTCTGAACATCGCCGGTTGTCTCGACAAACCGGACTACGGCCGTGTTTGGCTGGATGGTCAGGACGTCAGCCGGACGCCGTTAGCGGCCCTCGCCAAGATGCGGCGCACGCGGTTGGGTTTTGTCTTTCAGACATTCAATCTCGTTCCCGTTTTGACGGCGTTCGAAAACGTCGAATATCCTTTGATGCTCGCGGGTATGGCGAAAAAGGCACGGCAGGAAAAAGTGCGGATCTGGCTCGATCGTGTTGGCCTGACGGGTCACGCGGGTCAGCGCCCCGATCAACTCTCCGGCGGGCAGCGGCAGCGCGTCGCGATCGCCCGCGCGATGGTAGCCGAACCGGCACTCGTGATCGCCGATGAGCCGACGGCCAATCTCGACTCCGTTACCACAGCCTGCATTCTGGATCTCCTCGAGCAAATCAATTCCGAGACCTCGGCGACCTTCCTCGTCGCCACGCACGACCCGCTTGTCATCGCTCGCGCGAAGCGCACTGTACACATGCGGGATGGAAACGTAATTACCATGGCGCGGCGTGCCGCGGCCGGCGAACCGGAGGCCATCGCATGCTGACCAGAATCGCATTTCGCAACATCTTCCGGAACCGCCGGCGCTCATTGATCACGGCCATGGTGCTCGTGTTCGGCGTAGTGGCGATGATGATGTTCGGCGGCTACAAAGAAATCAATTTTTGGGGCATTCGCGAAGGCGCGGCCCGCGCACGTTTTGGACATCTTCAGATCTACGCCGAAGGTTTCTCTCAGGCCGATTCACAACGCCCCCTCTCACGCGGGCTGAGAAACATCGAACCACTGCGGCGCGAGATCGAACGCGACCCGCGGGTAGAGATGACCGCGGCCCAGATCTCGATGATGGGTTTGATCAGCAACGGTGATAAATCGGAGGCCTTTCTGGCCATGGCCGTCGAGCCCTCACGCGATCGTAAGATGCCGGCCCAGAAGATGATCTCGGGAGCGTACTTCAACGACAATGAGCAGGACGCGATCATCATCGGCGACGCACTCGCGAAATCGATGAACTCGAGCGTCGGCGACACATTGACGCTGATGACTACCACCGCGAACGGTAGTCTTAACGCGCTCGACGTCAGAATTGACGGAATCTTCTCAACCGGCATGAAAGAATACGATGAACGCGCGATCAAGATGCCGCTCACTGCCGCGCAGCGTCTTCTTCAAACCGACAAGGTCGAAAAACTCCTGGTCGTTTTGCACAACACAAGCGACACGGATGCAGTGAAGCAGGATCTGCAGACCCGATTCGCACAGCGCGGCGACAAATATGAAATGCGGACCTGGTCGGAACTCGCGGGTTTCTACCACCAGGTGGTGATGCTTTACAACGGAATCTTCGGTTTCCTTGGCGCGGTGATCGCCGTGATCGTCGTGCTGAGCGTAGCAAATACTATCCTGATGAGCGCTTTCGAGCGCACGCGTGAAATCGGGACGTTGATGGCGATCGGAACGGAACGCAGCCGCATCTGGAACATCTTTCTGCTGGAGGGACTGCTGCTGGGAGTGTTGGGCGGCCTGATCGGGCTTGCGCTGGGCGGCAGCATGGCATTCGTGATCAACCACGTTCATATCGAACTGCCTCCGCCGCCGGGCTACACTACCGGCTACCGCCTCCAGATCATGCTAAATTCGTCCATCGTTATGACGGCCTTTCTGTTGGCCGCGTGCACAGCAACGATCTCGTCCGTTGTGCCGGCTTTCAAAGCCTCCCGGCTGCGGATTGTGGACGCGCTCGGTCATATCTAAACCTCGAACAAGGAACACCATGAGAACTCTTGCGCTATTCGTGTGCGCGTTGATCCCACTGAGCACGGCGCGCCTGTCTGCCATTGAGCCCGACAACGGGAATCGCATTCTGAAACGCGTGGACATGCTTCGCAGCCCGCTCGTGAATTTCAGTCTCGACATTGAATTGACCAGTTACAGAAAAGCCGAATCGGAAATCTGGCGCTTTCGCGTGTACGGTGAGGGGAAAGATAAGAGTCTGGTCGAGTTTCTCTCGCCGGCCACCGAACGCGGCAAATATCTTCTGATGCTCCGCGACGGAATGTGGGCTTATGTGCCGAACACCAGCAAGCCGATCCGCATCTCGCCCATGCAGCGCCTGATGGGTGAGGCCTCGAACGGGGATGTGGCCCGCACCAACTACAGCACCGACTACATCGTCGATTCGATCACCGACGACCAGGAGAACAGGAAGTCCGCTTATCTGCTCGACCTGAAGGCAAAGGACGCCGACATGTCGTACAGCCGGGTAAAGCTGTGGGTGTCTCACGATAACGAAATCCCCTTAAAAGCCGACTATTTCGTGAGCTCCGGAAAGTTAGTCAAGACCATGTACTTCAGAGAAATGGGTACGCTTTCCGGCTCGCAAATGGTGACGAAAGTGGAAATCCTGGACGTCGTCCGCCCCGACCGGCGCACCGTCATGTCGTATTCGAAACTCGAGGCCAAGAAAATGCCGGAGAAGATGTTCCAACCCGGCTATCTCGGGAAGTGGTAATGCGTTGCCTGCTCGTACTGCTGTCGCTTGCAACCCTGATCCCCGCCGGAGCGCAGCAGGTTCGCTTGTTCGGTGAGGGCGGCTCGGAAACTCACTTCACTCCGGCCAATCCGGCGAGTTCCCTCAATCCGGGCGATATCCTCAATGTCCAAAAGCTGACGGACTCATCAGATGTCGTCCTGTTCGGTGACGTCACTTCAGACGACAAACGCTGGAAACTCGAGATGAAGCTGCGCGGATCGAATGAGTGGCGCAACGACTCGACATGGAAATTCGACGTCAGTGAATTCAACTTCAAATATTCCGTCGCCTCCTGGCTGGACCTCCGCATCGGCCGCAATATCGAGCGCTGGGGAACAGGTTATGCCTGGAACCCCACCGGAGTGGTCAACCCTCGAAAGGATCCCGCCGACCCGAATGACAGGAGGAGTGCCTTTCGCGGAGTTGACATGGCGGAAGCCGACTTCTTCGTCAAAGGTTGGGACATCACGGTTCTCGGGACCCCCGAAATTTCGTGGCGTGCCAAGGACGGCCGGCACCTTCTCGCGGCGGGATGGGCCACGCGTGCCTATCGCGTAATCAAAGGTACCGACGTAGCTTTCACGGCCAGCGGTGGAAATGGCTTGCCCAACAGTCAGGGCATCAGCCTGGCTCGTGTATTCGGGAATTCCCTCGAACTGCACGGCGAAGCCGCCTATATCAGCGATACCGTCCGATTCCTACCGCGTGCGGACGGATTGGTTCCCGTGCGGCGGCCGCACGCCGAAGTTTTGCTGGGCGGTCAATACACGTTTCGCAACAACGTGAACGTCATCGGCGAGTTCTATCACGCAGGCCAAGGGTTGAGCTCCCGCGAGTGGAACGACTTCCGCGGTTTCGCGGGTGCCGCGGACGAGAGTGTGACCGAGGGGAATCCTCTGCCGCTGATGCTCGCGAATGCGCAGTTCACTCCGCTCAACATGAGCAAGAACTACACGTTCCTGCGCGTGTTGTGGCCCATTCGACTGAACCGGCTCGAAGTTGAGACCATCGCCATCAATTCGCTGCGCGACGGATCGTCTCTGATACGGCCTGGCATCCGGTGGAGGCTCGGCACGAATTGGAGCGTTTATTGCATTTACAGCGAGTTTGTCGGAAACGCTGGGACGGAGTTCGGTCACATTCAAATTAAGCGAAGCACGGACTTTGGAATTCGTTACAACTTTTCTTTCGGAGAGAGAGCAGGGCGCGACAAGTAGCGCCGGCCAGGAGCACAGGATGGAGCCAATCGCAATCATAGGAATCGGATGCCGCTTCGCGAATGCGACGGACCCGGAAACATTTTTCGAACTTCTGAAGCAGGGTGTAGACGCGACGCGAGAGGTCCCGGAAGACCGGTGGAATCTGAGTTCCTTCTATGACCCTGACCGTCGTATTCCGGGGAAGCTGTCGACCTTCCGCGGCGGATTCCTCCCGCAGATCGACGCTTTCGATGCGCGCTTCTTCGGCATCTCGCCGCGCGAGGCCGCGTACATGGACCCGCAGCAGCGTTTGATGCTCGAGGTCTCATGGGAAGCCATGGAAGATGCCGGGCTGATTCCTGAGCAATTGGCGGGAGCCGAGGTTGGGGTGTTCGTGGGTGCGTTCACGCTGGACTACAAGGCCATCCAACTCGGACGCCTGAACCGGCACCTGATCGATGCGCATACCGCGACGGGCGCAATGATGACGATGGTTTCGAACCGGATTTCCTACGTGTTCGATTTCCACGGTCCGAGCATGTCCATCGATACTGCCTGCTCATCATCGTTGGTAGCGGTTCACCTGGCGTGCCAGAGCATCCGGGGTGGAGAATGTTCCGTTGCGCTGGCGGGCGGCGTGAACGTGATGGCGACGCCCGAGTACACGATTGCGGAATCGAAAGGTGGATTCCTCGCGCCCGATGGTCGCAGCAAGCCGTTCAGCGCGTCTGCCAACGGCTACGGCCGGGCTGAGGGTGCGGGTGTCGTAGTTCTGAAACCGCTCTCCGATGCACTGCGCGACAAGGATCCCGTGTATGCCGTGATTCGCGGCAGCGCGGTAAACCAGGACGGCCGCACGAACGGAATCACTGTCCCTAGCGGCGAAGCACAGCATCGCCTGATCCATGAAGCGTGCCGGCGCGCGGGAGTATCTCCCGGCCAGATTCAATACGTGGAAGCTCATGGCACCGGGACTCCTGTTGGAGACCCGATCGAAGTCGGCGCGCTCGCCGCCGCGCTGGGAACGAACCGGCCTGAGGGTGATCGCTGCGTCATCGGCTCGGTGAAGGGAAACATTGGGCACGTCGAAGCGGGCGCGGGCGTCGCGGGATTGATCAAGGCCGCGATGTGCATCAAGAACCGGAAGATTCCGCCGAACGTCCACTTCGACGATCCGAATCCGAAGATCCCGTTCGATCAACTTCCGATCCGTGTGCCGAAGACTCTCGAGAACTGGCCCGACACGGATGGCCCCGCTCTCGCAGGTGTCAATTCGTTCGGATTCGGAGGCACCAACGCGCACGTCGTCATCGAGGAGGCGCCAACGCTCGCAGGTCCCGATACCGACGCCGAGCAAAGTACGGCGTCGCTGGTGTTCCCTCTATCGGCTCGCAGTGCGGAAGCCCTGGGTGCCGCTGCAGAACGAATGCGCAGCTTTGCCGAGACTGCGGACGCGCACGGCATATCGTTCGCGGATATGTTTTACTCCGCGTCGTTGAGGCGCAGCCACCACGACCATCGTCTTGCCATCGTTGCCGGATCGAGCCGCGAACTCGCTCAATTACTCGACGCATACTTGACCGGCCAGCCCCGCGCGACCATCGCTCAAGGCACCGTTCCGGCGAGCGGCCGTCCACGCCTTGCCTTCGTTTGCACGGGAATGGGACCCCAGTGGTGGGCCATGGGGCGCCGGCTCTTCGCCGATGAACCCGTGTTTCGCGAGATGATCCTGCGCTGTGACGAAGTGTTCCGCAAGCAAGCTGACTGGTCTCTCCTGATGGAGATGATGGCCGAAGAATCCAACTCCCGCATGGCCGAAACACAGGTGGCACAGACGGCGAATTTCGCGATTCAAGTGGCGCTGGCCGAGTTGTGGAAGTCGTGGGGAATCGCGCCCGATGCGGTAGTCGGCCACAGTGTCGGCGAAGTCAGTGCTGCGTATCTGTCCGGCGCGCTGACTCTCGAAGACGCCATTCGTGTGAGCTTCCATCGCAGCCGCTTGCAGCAGACCACTGCAGGCGCTGGTGCGATGATGGCCGTCGGACTGCCGGCGAATCAGGCGGTGAAATGGCTCGAGCCGTACAATGGGCGCATCTCGATCGCGGCCGTAAATAGCCCGTCGTCCACGACGGTGTCCGGCGATCCCGCGGCTGTGCAGAGTCTTGGAGCACGCCTAACGGCGGAGCAGATCTTCAACCGTGCGCTGCGCGTGGATGTCGCGTATCACAGTGCGCAGATGGATCCGCTCAAGCCGGAGTTGCTGGAAACGCTCGCTTCTCTTTCGCCGCGGACCGCAACGGTTCCGTTGTACTCCACAGTCACGGGAGGGCGCGTCGAAGGAACGGAATTCGGAGCGGAGTACTGGTGGCGCAACGTGCGCGAGTCCGTGGAGTTCCGCCGCGCAATGGACAACCTCGCGCAGGATGGCTACGACTGTTTTCTCGAAGTCGGGCCGCACCCGGTGCTCGCGTCATCGATCGTTGAGTGCCTGTCGGCGAAAGGCGCGAGGGCCACGAACCTTTGCTCGCTCCGGCGCGGCGAGGACGAACGCAGCAGCATGCTGTCCGCGCTCGGCTCGCTTTACACGCTCGGGATGCCCGTGCGGTGGGCGAGTTTCGCGCAGCCGCAGGCGAGTTTCGTCCGCCTGCCCGCTTATCCGTGGCAGCGCGAACGGTACTGGTCCGAATCTGAGGAGTCTGTGGCCGACCGCATCGGCGTGGCTCCCCATCCATTGTTGGGTTACCGCGTGAGCGCCGCACGGCCGACCTGGGAACTCGAAATCAGCACGCACGTGCACGCCTATCTTGCCGATCATGCGGTGCGCGGCACGGTCGTATTCCCGGGCGCGGCGTACGTTGAGATGGGCATCGCCGCCGGTCGCGAGGTATTTGGGACGACGGATGTGGCCGTCGAGGACATCCGGTTCGAGCGCGCGCTGTTCCTCCCGGACGGCGACCACCCGAAAGCGCAGATCGCTATCAATCCCGAGGACGGTACGTTCGAGGTCCACAGCCGCAGCGGCAGTGGCCAGTGGGTGAGGAACGCGGCCGGACGTTTGGCACAGTTCGGCAGCCATGCTTCTCAGACGTTGGATGCTGAGGCGATTCAGTTCCGATGCGCGCCTTCGGTTTGCGCCGCCAAGTGTTACGACGAATTTGCCGGGCAGGGCTTCCAGTACGGTCCGGCGTTCCAGAAGATTTCGAAGATCGCCATTGGTGACGGCGAGGCCTTGGCCTGGTTTGACGATCTTACAGTCGCGGATGCGGAGTATCAACTTCATCCAGCAGTACTCGATGCCTGTTTCCAGGTGTTGGTGGCGACAGATCCTTTCCGGACCCCTGAGGGTGGGCCGGCGAAGACGTACCTTCCTGTGGGAATCGACCGCGTCGCAATGCGTCAGCGTCCGTCGGGCGCGATGTGGGCCTGGGCGAAGTTGGAGCGCAGAGACCAATCCGGCGCGAAGGGCAGCATCTACTTGTGCGATTCCGATGGATCCATTGCCATGACGATCGAGGGCTTCGAAGTGAAGGCCCTCGACCAGGTGGAAGGGGCGCTGACTCAGGAGCAAATGCAACGGAGCCTCTACAACGTCCATTGGGCGGAGACGCCGGTTGAGCCTTCTTCGGCGCGAACTCTCGAGGGCGAGCGGTGGCTGTTGTGCGCCGATGCCACCGGCGTAGCGGCTGAATTGGCCGCGAAGCTTGAGGCGGCTGGCGCCGAAGTGGTGTGTGCGCGGCCAGGCGATGCCTATCGCGTCTCCGGAGACCGAACCATCGTTCTGAATGCCGCAGTACCCGAGCACTTCACGCGGCTGCTAGAAGACACTGCACGTGGGAGTACGAAACCGCTGACGTCGGTCGTGCACCTCTGGAATCTTGACCTGGGCAGCGGTATGCCGGAAACGGCAGTCGAACTCGAATGCGCAGAGATAACCGGGTGCCTCAGCGCGCTGCACCTTACGCAGGCGCTGGCGTTTGCCGGCGGATCCGCGAAGTTGTGGTTCGTTACGCGCGGTGCGCAGGATTTGAATTCCGGCGATGCGGTCTCGGTGATGCAAGCGCCGGTATGGGGCCTCGGGCGCGTTGTCGGCCACCAGGAGCACATCGGGATGTGGGGAGGCTTGATCGATCTTGACCCATCGGGAACGGCGAGCGAAGCCGCCGAGCTTGCCGCTGAGATGACTGCCCGCACGGAAGAGGATCAGATCGCATTCCGAAAGGGCGAACGCTATGCAGCCCGTCTGGAACATGCCACGGAGTTGCAGGGGTCGCTCCCCGTCCGGCTCAAGACCGATGCCACCTATGTTGTAACCGGTGCGTTTGGCGCGCTCGGGATCCTCACCAGCCGGTGGATGGTCAAACAAGGCGCGCGAAAGCTGATTCTGATGGGCCGTTCGACTTTGCCGGAACGCGCCCGCTGGAACGATTCGGACCTGAACCCGGACGCCGCTCGGCGTGTAGCCGTGATTCGAGAACTGGAGTCGACGGGCGCAAGCGTGATGGTCGCACCGATCGATGTCGGCAACGAATCGCAACTGGCAGCTTTCCTCACGGAGTTCGCGCAGACGGGTTGGCCGGCGATTCGCGGCGTGATTCACTCGGCTGGTATAGTGCAGGATCAATTGCTTCTGCAAATGGACGCTGCGTCTTTCAATCGGGTGCTTCGGCCCAAGGTGCACGGCGCGTGGAATCTGCACCGGGCACTCGCGGGTTCACCGCTCGACTTCTTTGTCCTGTACTCGTCCATCGGCTCTCTGGTCGCCGCCACGGGACAGGCCAACTACGCGTCGGCAAACGCATTTCTTGACGCACTCGCTCACTACAGACACCGCCAGGGGCTCCCGGCGATCAGCATCAACTGGGGCCCCTGGGCGGCCGGCATGGTAGCCGATCTGAACCTCGCCGAACATTATGCAATGCGCGGATTGGACGTCATTACGCCCGACCACGGCATGCGCTTCCTGGCCCATCTGATCGGCCAGCGAACACCGCAAGCTGCTGTTCTCTCCGCTGATTGGCGCAGACTCTTTGAATTCCAGCCGAAGGTCTGCCCGATGCTTGCGCACCTGGCCGCAGAATCGCAATCCGATGCCGGTGAAACCGGTCAGAACAGCACAGAGGATTTCTTGGAAGTTCTGTTGATGGCCGAGGAGTCTCAGCAAACCTCTCTTCTCGAAGAGCACCTCCGGTTGCTGGCATCGCGCGTGTTGCGCATGGATCAACAGAAGATCGATGTCACCGAGCCGTTGAGTGCTTTCGGACTCGATTCCATGATGGCGACGGAGTTGAAGAACCGTCTGGAACTCAGCCTTCGTATACCAATCTCAGTCCTCGATCTTTTGAAGGGAATCAGCCTCGCGGAATTCGCCGCAGTTCTGCTGCCGCGCTTGCTCGAGGAGAATGCGGAAATCCGGCAGTTGCTCGATGAGTTGGACGAAACACCCGAGGCCGACACGCCTGCATTGATGAGTCCGGCAGCGGTCGCTGAATCACCACTGATGTAGTGTCGCGGCGGCCCGCGTCCCCGGGCCGCAAACCCCCACCAGCAATCACAGGAGAACAACGATGAGTTCGGTAGGTACACGTCTGGCCGCGCTATCCGAAGAGAAGCGCAAGTTGTTGATCGAGAAGTTGCGCACCAGGAAGCAGCCCGCGCGGATTCAACCGGGGATTTCGGGGAACGGACCGGCGCCCTTGTCGTACGCACAGCAGCGCCTGTGGTTCCTGCAACAACTCGATCCCGCCAGCGCCCAGTACAACCTGCCGGCTGCGGTGCGCATCGATGGACCGCTCGATGCTTCGGTGCTCGAACGGTGCTTTGCCGAAATCGTTCGCCGTCACGAATCGCTGCGGACTACGTTCTCCACAATCGTGGGGGAGCCGGTCCAACTGGTTTCTCCGGGGGCCGCGTTTGCACTACCGGTTTCCGATGTCGCCGATGCGACGGAAGCGATGGAGCGGGTCGAGAGTGCATCGCGCTCGATTTTCGATCTCGAACGTGGACCACTCTTCCGCGCCGAACTTCTGCGCCTCAACGCGCTCGAACACGTGCTCGTGTTGAATGCGCATCACATCATCTCCGATAGCTGGTCGGCGGGCATACTCGTTCGCGAGATCCTGGCGCTCTACGAGGCGTTCGCGAACGGATCACGGTCGCCGCTAGCGATGCCGGCACTCCGGTATACCGATTTCGCGGCGTGGCAGCGCGGCGCCTCGCAAGAGAGCGCGATCGAAGCGCAACTCGAGTATTGGCGCGGGCGCCTGTCCGGTCAATTGCCCGTTCTGGAACTTCCAGCCGACCGTGCCCGTCCCGCGGTTCCCTCATTTCGCGGAGCGCTGCGGAAGCGCGCACTGCCGGACTCGCTTGCACAAGAGCTTCGATCGTTTACCCAGCGTGAAGGGGCCACGCTGTTCATGACCCTGCTCGGCGGCTTTAATGCGCTGCTTCTTCGCTACACCAACCAGGAAGACATCATCGTGGGGTCGCCCGTTTCCGGCCGCGACAGGTCCGAGACTCACGACCTGATTGGATGCTTCGTCAACACGATCGCCCTGCGAAATGACTGTTCGGGCGATCCGTCCTTCGCAGCCTTGATCCGGCGAGTTCGCGAAAATTGCCTGGAGGTCTTCGCACACCAGGAGGCTCCGTTTGAGCGCGTTGTCGAAGCAGTGCAGCCCAATCGCGACTTGAGCCGCACGCCGATCTTTCAAGTTGCTTTCGGGCTGCGGCAGGATCCGGTCCGGCAGTACATGTTGGGACGCACGCGTTTCGAGATGCTCGAAACACACACCGGCATGACGAAATTCGACCTCATGCTGGAGGTGATCGATTCCGGCGACCGGCTGACCGCCGCCGTCGAATACAACTCCGACTTGTTTGACGCCAGCACGATCGATCGACTCTTGGGACACTACGAAACATTGCTTTCGGGAGCGGTAGCCGCGCCTGAAACCCCTATCTCGTCGATTCCGATATTGACCCCGGAGGAGATGGCGCAGATCCGCGATTGGAATGCGACCGAACGGGAGTATCCTCTCCACCGTTGTCTCCACGAATTCATCGAGGACCAGGTGGACCGTACACCCGATGCGGTAGCGGTTGCCTTCGAGGACGAACGCATCACTTATCGAGAACTCGAGCGCCGTACAAATCAGTTGGCGCAATACCTGAGGAGCGTCGGCGTTGGCCCCGACACCCTGGTGGGTGTCGCGATGGAACGGTCGATCGAACTCGTGGCCAGCCTCGTCGCGGTTCTTAAGGCGGGCGGCGCTTACGTGCCCGTCGATCCCGACTATCCGGCAGATCGTATTGCGAACATGCTCGAAGATGCACAGCCGCAGGTCCTGTTGACGCAGGCTCACGTTGCCGGGCGTCTTCCAGCCTGCCGTGGCCAAGTGCTTGCCATCGACGCGATTAGTGAGCAACTCGAGGCGCAACCGGACGAACGCCCGGCACTCAATGTCACGCCGTCCAATTACGCTTACGTCATCTTCACGTCGGGTTCAACCGGCCGCCCAAAGGGTGCCATCAACTCTCATCGGGGAATTGTCAACCGCCTGTGCTGGATGCAGGAAGAGTACGGACTCGATGCCACGGATCGCGTTCTGCAAAAAACGCCATTCAGCTTCGATGTTTCGGTTTGGGAATTCTTCTGGCCGTTGATGACTGGAGCCACGCTTGTCGTTGCGCGTCCTGGCGGACATCGCGACAGCGCCTACCTGGCGCGATTGATCGCACGCCAAGGAATCACCACGTTGCATTTCGTCCCTTCGATGTTGCAGATCTTCCTGGACGAGCCGTTGATTTCAGAACTCCGCGATATTCGCCGAGTCATCTGCAGCGGCGAAGCACTCCCGTTCGAACTGGAGCATCGCTTCTTCACGCGGATGAACGCGGAACTCCACAATTTGTACGGGCCGACGGAAGCTGCGGTGGACGTTACGAACTGGCGCTGCCGGCCCGACAGCACGTTGCGCACCGTACCGATCGGGCGGCCGATCGCCAATACGCAAATTCATCTTCTGGATAAGAAAATGAATCCGGTTCCGGTTGGAATCGCCGGAGAGTTGTTTATCGGCGGTGTCAATGTTGGTCTCGGATATTTGAATCGTCCGGAACTCACTGCGGAGAAGTTCATCGCCGATCCGTTCCGGTCCTCGCCCGATGCTCGCCTGTATCGCACCGGCGACTTGGCCCGCAATCTGCCCGATGGCGCCATTGATTACCTGGGGCGAATTGATCACCAGGTGAAGATCCGCGGTTTCCGCATTGAACTGGGCGAAATCGAAGCGACACTCAACCAGCACCCATCCGTCCGGGAAAGCGTCGTGGTTGCGTTGACGCACGATTCCGGCGAGAAGCGCTTGGCGGCCTATGTCGTGGGTTCGGGCTCCGAACCTGTGGTCGACGACAAATTGCGGGAGACGCTGAAAACGTCTTTGCCCGAATATATGGTGCCGTCCTCCTTTATGGTGATGGATGCGTTCCCGCTGTCGCCGAACGGCAAAGTGGATCGAAAGTGTTTGCCCGCGCCGGATGCGTCCGCCGAGCCCTCACGCTCGAAAGAATACCAGGCTCCGCGCACGCCGGCTGAAGAATTACTGTGCCAGATGTGGAGCGAAAAGCTCGGTGTTGCACGCGTTGGACGCACCGACGACTTTTTCCAACTCGGCGGACATTCGTTACTCGCCGCGCAAGTCGCCTCGCGAGTTCGCACCGTCATGGGAGTCGAACTGCCGGTGCGGTGGATATTTGAGCATCCGACAGTAGAGGATCTTGCGGCTCGCATCGATACTGAAGCACGGAACGGCAGTGGCCCTGCAATTACTCGCCGCCCGGCTCAGAGTGGAGCGCCGCTATCCTTCGCGCAGCAGCGCTTGTGGATTCTCGACCAACTCGCGCCCGGAGACCCGGTGTATCACCTGCCGCTGGCGCTCAGGATCAAGGGCGTACTCGATGAACAGGCCTTGATCGACAGCCTGAACTACGTCGTCGGGCGGCACGAGTCTTTGCGTTCGCGCTTCGTCGTCTGTGACGGCATCCCGGTTCAGATGATCGACGGAAATTTGCGGGTCGATGTGGGCGCTCATGACCTTCGCGAGTTCAACGAAGGCCAGCGCGAGCAGGAACTCCGGCGTATCCTGCTCGACCATGTACGGCAGCCGTTCCATCTGGCGAACGCTTTGCCGATCCGAGCGTCATTAGTTCGAACTCGCGACGACGAATGGGCGCTGTCGCTCGTGATGCACCACATCGTTTCCGATGGTTGGTCGCTGACCGTTTTGCTGCGTGAATTCAGCCAGGCGTACTCTGCCTGCACTGCCGGAGTGTCTCCGGTCCTAGCCGAACTCCCAGTGCAGTACGCGGACTACGCGATGTGGCAGCGGGAATGGTTCGAGAGTTCGGTATTTGCAGCGCAGTTGGATTACTGGCGCCGGCAACTCGATGGCGTGCCAGTGCTCAACCTGCCGTCGGATCGCCCCCGTCCCAGAGTCCAGGCATTCAAAGGCGCCGTACGCTCAGCACACATTTCATCAGCGCTCGCGCAAAACCTTCGACAGTTGGCGCGCCGCGAGAACGCGACGTTGTTCATGGTTCTGTTCGCGGGTTTCCAGTCCCTGCTCGCTCGTTATTCGGGACAGACCGACATTACGGCCGGAACGCCAATCGCCAACCGCAATCGTAGCGAGATCGAAGGACTGATCGGTTTCTTCGTGAACACGCTGGTGCTGCGCACCCGGCTGGACGGGAACCCGACCTTCGCGGAAATTGTGTCGAGAGTTCGCGAGGTCTGCCTCGGCGCGTATGCGAACCAGGATATTCCCTTCGAACGCCTCGTTGAGGAACTGCGTCCGGAGCGTCATTTAGGTGCGAACCCGTTGTTCCAGGTTGCGTTCACTCTTCGCGACACCACTACGACCGAGATCGGAATCCCGGGCGCTGAAGTGAGCGTCATTGACCCGCCGCAAGGCATCTCGAAGTTCGACCTCACGATGGAGGTGGAAACCAGTGATGCCGCGTTCCGCGTGAATGTCGAATACGACACCGCGATGTTCGACGCCGAAACGATCGATGCGCTGATTTCGAATTTCGAGACGCTCCTGAACGGAGCGGCCGCCAATCCCGCTTCGCCGCTCTCGAGTCTGCCGCTGGTCAATGGAGCCGACCGGCGCCGGATGCTTGTCGAATTGAATGAGACGACACGCGAATATCCGCGCAGCGCCTCAATTCCGGCTCTCTTTGATGAATGTGTAACTGCTGCCCCGGACGCGCCGGCTGTGGAGTTCGAAGGCGTGAACTGGACCTATGCCGAGTTGGACCACCGATCGAATCAGGTGGCCAACCGTCTGTTGTCGGAAGGTTGCAGGCCGGGCGCTATGGTGGGTTTATGTATGCAGCGCTCTGCCGCGATGATTGCTGCGACGCTCGGAATCCTGAAAGCGGGCTGTGCCTATGTGCCGCTCGATGCCAGTTACCCGGCCGAGCGGCTGCAACTCATGTTGAAGGACACCGACGCGGAGATCCTCATCGCCGAGCCTGGCCTCGCAGCGGCTCTTCAGCATTCCGCGGCAGACCGTCGCGTGATTGTGGCTGGCTTCGGTTGCAACGAGTTTTCGGAAGTTTCAGCGGCAAGACCGCAGGTTCATATCCGGGCTGATCATCCCGCATACGTGATGTACACGTCAGGATCGACAGGCGTTCCGAAAGGCATCGTCGTTCCGCATCGTGCGATTGTGCGCCTGGTTCGGAACACCGATTATGTCGAGTTGAACGGCGCCGACCGGGTGGCGCAGGTTTCGAATATTTCGTTCGACGCCGCGACCTTCGAGATCTGGGGAGCACTGCTGAACAAGTCCTGCCTGGTGGGCGTCGGGAAGGACACAGTTCTCGAACCTGCCAGGTTTGCGGCCGCGCTTGAAGAGCGTGGGATCACCACGATGTTCTTGACCACAGCGCTCTTCAACCTCATGGCGCGCGAGCGTCCCAATGCATTTCGGACGATGCGCAACCTGCTGTTCGGCGGTGAGGCCGCCGATGTCAGCGCGGTCCGCCGCGTATTGGCCGCCGGCGGACCTGAGCGCCTGATGAATGTCTATGGACCGACGGAGACCACGACATTCGCTTCCTGGTACTTGATCGAGAATCTTCCGCAACACGCCACCACAGTGCCGATCGGAAGACCGATCGCGAACACGACCTTTTATGTTTTGGACGCGAATCGCCAACCCGTTCCGTTCGGCGTTCCGGGCGAACTGTATATCGGCGGCGATGGTGTTGCACTGGGCTATCTCAATCGCCCTGAGTTGACTACTGAGAAGTTCGTATCGAATCCCTTCTCTTCGAATGCAAGCGAGAAGCTGTATCGGACGGGCGATCTCGTTCGCTATCGTCGCGACGGGGCGGTCGAATTCATGGGCCGCCTGGATCATCAGGTGAAGATTCGCGGTTTCAGGATCGAACTCGGAGAGATCGATACGGCCCTCGCGTGTCATCCATCGATCCAGGAATCTCTCACGATCGTTCGCGAGGATGCGCCTGGGGAAAAACGGATCGTCTCCTATTGCGTTGCGATTGCCGGGCAGACTCCAGCCACTCCGGACGTCCGCAACTTCCTGGCGGGGCGCTTGCCCGAATACATGCTGCCCGGTTCCATCGTGATGCTTGAGGCGATGCCGATCAACGTTAACGGCAAAATCGATCGCGGTTTGCTGCCGGTACCAGGAGCGCATCGGGGTGAGCAGACCGAGGACTTCGTCGCTCCCCGAAACAAGGTCGAAGGGACGCTTGCTGCGATTTGGGCGGAGGTGCTCGGCAGCGAAGACATCAGCGTGACCGACAACTTCTTTGCAATCGGCGGTCATTCTCTTATGGCAACCCAGGTCGCGTCGCGCATCGGCGATGCATTTGGCATTGCCGTGTCCCTTCGCACGCTCTTCGAATTTCAGACTATCGCCGAACTGGCATCGCACCTCGCTTCCCAAGCCGGTGCCGCATCATTGACCGATCAGGTGCGTCCGCGCGAGGACCGTGGCGCTCCCGTCCCGGTTTCGTATTCGCAGCAGCGTCTGTGGTTCCTGGATCAGTTGATCCCGAACAACGCTCTCTACAACGTGCCCGCGATGGTCCGCCTGAAGGGCATGCTGAATATCGACGCTCTCGAGCAGGCGCTCTCGGCTATTGTGAAGCGGCACGAGGCTTTGCGCACCACCTTTCGCGTGGTTGCAGGCTCGCCGGTGCAGAGTGTCGGTCTTGAATCGGGCCTCACGATTAACCACATCGATCTGACCGATCATGCTGCCGAGGCGCGACAGCAGAACGTGCAACACCTGGCGCGTGAGGAAGCGAAACGGCCTTTTGATCTTGCGGCGGGTCCGCTGATCCGCGCAACTCTTCTGCGCGCCGCTGCGGACGAGTACGTCCTGTTGCTGACCCTGCATCACATCATCTGCGATGGATGGTCGATCGGGGTCTTCATTCGCGAAGCGGCCTCGGCATATGAAAGTCTCGTGCGCCGCGAGGCGCCAGCTCTTCCCGTCCTGACTGTGCAGTACCCGGACTATTCAATCTGGCAGCGCTCCCGGCTGAGCGACGGCTCGCTCGATCCGCAGTTGGAGTGGTGGAGGTCGCGTCTCTGGGGCGAACTGCCCATCATCGAAATCCCGGCAGACCATCCTCGGACCAATAATCCGTCATTCCGTGGAGCGCGGTTCGAATCGACGATCGGGGCCGGGGTGCTTGCGTCGCTGAAACAAATCGGGCAGCAGAACGGCGCGACGCTGTTCATGACTCTGTTGTCCGCCTTCAAGATCCTTCTGGCACGCTATACGGATCAACGCGACATCATCGTCGGCTCGCCGATCGCGGGCCGCACTCGCGCCGAGTTGGAAAACCTCGTCGGGTTCTTCGTCAACACCCTGGTTCTTCGGACCGATCTCGCCGGAGATCCGGCCTTCACCGAACTCTTGGGCCGCGTGCGTGAAACTACGCTCGGTGCGTATGCCAACCAGGAGATCCCGTTCGAGACATTGGTTGATGCGGTAGCGCCGGAGCGCTCTCGCAGCCGCAATCCGCTCTTTCAGGTGGCATTCGTTTTACAGAATGCGCCGGCGCCCGCGCTTGCCTTGCCCGGATTGAGCATTGAGGTGAGGGAGAGCGATTCGGGAACCGCCAAATTCGATCTGACGTTGGTAGCGCAGGAGACCGAGCGCGGCCTTTCACTGTCGTTCGAGTACAGCGCGGACTTGTTCGAGCCGAGCACGATGCAGCGGATGGCGGAGCATCTGGCGACATTGTTGGAAGGCATCGCATCGAATGCGAACCGGCGCATCTCCGAACTGCCGCTGATGAATGCAAGCGAGCAGCACACTGTAGTCCACGAATGGAACCGTACCGACGCGCCGTATCCTCAGGATCGCAGCCTCGATGCGCTGTTTGTCGAGCAAGTGCAGCGGACTCCGGACGCGCCGGCGGCTTCCTATGACGGCCAGATCCTCAGCTATGGCGAACTCAACCGCCGGGCCAACCAGGTAGCGGCAGCGTTGCGTCGCCGCGGCATTGGTCCCGAGATGTTGGTGGCCATTGCCCTGGATCGTTCGCCCGACATGATTGTGGGCATTCTCGGAGTGCTGAAAGCGGGCGGCGCGTGGCTGCCACTGGCTGTCGATCAACCGGCCGACCGGATCGCGTTCCTATTGAACGACGCCTGCCCCAAAGTGATCCTCAGCAATACGCATTGGCGCTCGCGTCTGCCCGAAGCAGCGCAGCGTTTCGAAGCGCTCGATATCGACGATGCCGCGGTGCAGTCTGAAAACGATGCGGACATTCCGAGCGGGGCCGGGCCGGGCAATCTCGCCTATGTGATCTACACGTCGGGATCGACCGGACGTCCCAAGGGAGTGATGATTGAACACCGCGGCGCGGTGAACCTGGCGATGGCGCAAGGCCGGTTGTTCGGCGTGAGTGCGGGCACTCGGGTACTGCAGTTCGCAGCGCCGACGTTCGATGCGGCGGTTTCGGAAATCCTGGTGACGCTGTTGAACGGCGGGACTCTGGTGCTGGCGCGCCGGGAACAATTGATCGGTGCGGATCTGGCGGAGTTGTTGAGCACCGGGCAAGTAAATGTAGTAACGCTGCCGCCGTCGGTGTTGGCAACGGTGCCGGAAACGGAATTGGCGCAATTGAAGACGCTGGTAGTCGCGGGCGAAGCATGCCCGTCAGAGTTGACGCGCCGCTGGAGTGAAGGCCGGCGGATGATCAACGCGTACGGTCCGACGGAAGCGACGGTGTGCGCGACTGCGGGCATGCTGGATGGAACTGGGCCGGTGACGATCGGGCGTCCGATCGGGAACGTGCGGGTGTACATCGTAGATGCGCAGATGCGGCCGGTGCCGGTGGGCGTCACGGGCGAGTTGGTGATCGGAGGAGCGGGAGTCGCGCGCGGATATCTGCAGAGGCCGGAGTTGACGCGGGAGCGGTTTGTAGCGGACCCGTTTGCGGAGAGCATAAATGCGCGGATGTACCGTACAGGCGACCGGGCGCGTTACCTGGCAGATGGGCGGATCGAGTACTTAGGACGGATGGACCGGCAGGTGAAGATCCGGGGCTTCCGGATAGAGCCGGGCGAGGTCGAGGCGGCGTTGTTGAACGACGAGGGAGTGCGGGAAGCGGTGGTAATCGATCGCGAAGACACTCCGGGACATCGCCGGTTGGTCGCCTACGTCACTCCGCGCAACGGTGCCGAAATCAAAAGCGCTAACTTGCGCTCCGGCCTGGAACGCGCTTTGCCGGAGTACATGATCCCGGCAGCATTCGTCGTTCTCGACACTATGCCGCTCACAGCGCACGGCAAAATCGACCGTGCCGCGCTACCCGCTCCGGTCGCGAACCGTTCGGAACCGGGGCAGAACCACGTCGCCCCGCGAACCAATGTCGAGGCGGTGTTCGCGGAAATCTGGAAGCAAGTCCTCGGTGTATCCGAGCTCGGCATTCACGACAGCTTCTTCGAACTCGGCGGCGATTCGATCCTCACCATTCAAGTGGTTGCTCGTGCGAAGGACGCAGGTCTGCACATTACGCCTCGCGACCTCTTCGATCATCAGACCATCGCTACGCTGGCCGCGGTTGCCAAGGATGCTCCGGCCGTCGATTGCGAACAGGGAGCGATCTCAGGGCCGGTTCTGCTGACGCCCATCCAACGCTGGTTCTTCGAACAGAATCTCGATGGCGCGCATCATTGGAACCAGTCGGTTCTGTTGAAGCTAACCGAAGCGCCGGACACGACGGCGATCGAAGGAGCACTTTCCGCGCTGGTGGCACACCACGATGCGCTGCGGCTTCGATTCACCAACGGCGAGTCCGGCTGGACGCAGGAGATCGCCGAGCCTGGAGAATCCACGGCCGTGGATGTCGTAGACCTGTGCGAATGCCCGCGCCACGAGCGTTCAACTCGAATGGAGGAGCTCGCGTCGCGCGCTCAAGCAAGTCTAGAACTGGCGAAGTCGCCCCAAGTGCGTGCGGTTCTCTTCTATCTGGGGAACGATGAGTGGCGTCTCTTGTTGGCGATTCATCACCTCGCGGTGGATGGCGTTTCATGGCGCATCCTGCTCGAGGATTTCCACGCGGCTTACACGCAAATCCGGGGGGGCATGCCGGTGCGGTTGCCGCGTAAAACGACTTCCTTCCGCAAGTGGGCCGAGAAGCTGGCCGAAGCCGCCGAAACGGAAACAACACGCGGCGAAACGGAGTATTGGCTCTCCGTTGCCCGGGCTGAGCGTCATCCCATCCCCGTTGACGCAGCCATGACGGCGGACGAAAACACTCGCGAATCGGCGGAGAGTGTAACAGTCACTCTTAACTCCGAACAAACCACCCAGTTGCTGCGAGACGTTTCCAAGGCGTATCGAACACAGATCAACGATGTTCTGCTGACGGCGCTGGCCCGCGCGTTTCAGCGGTGGACGGGTGATAGCTCGCTGGTGGTCGATCTTGAATCGCACGGCCGCGATGCAGTAACGGACCGCGTCGATGTTTCGCGCACCGTTGGGTGGTTCACTTCGGCTTATCCTGTGCGCCTCGAACTGCCGTCCGCAAAGGACCTGGGCGAGAGCCTGAAAACCGTTAAGGAGCAACTGCGCCGAGTTCCCCGAAACGGCACCGGCTATGGCTTGTTGCGGTATTTGGGTAGCGAGGAGACCCGGCAGGCGCTGTCTTCTTCCGCGCCTGAAATCAGTTTCAATTACCTCGGCCAATTCGACCAGAGCCTCGCGCAAGCCACCGCATTTTCGATGGCGGGTGAACCGCGCGGCCAGGAACACAGCCCGAGTTCTCTCAGGCGTAATTTGTTGGAGTTCAACGGAAACGTTTCGGGGGGGCAACTTCACTTTACTTGCGTATACAGCCGGTCGATGCATCGTCGAGCGACCATCGAGCGACTCCTCGCAGAGTTCGCCGAAGAGCTAAGAGCGCTAATCGCCCATTGCGTTACGCCAGATATCGGGGGATTCACGCCATCCGACTTTCCTCTTGCTCAGCTTGACGACGCCAAACTTCAAAAATTGGCACGCCTGATCGCTAAGCCGGCACGAAGGAAGGTTGTAGCCGCATGAAAAACGTCGAAGACATATATCCTCTGTCACCCATGCAGCAAGGGATGCTGTTCCATACGCTGCTGGATCCGGAGGCGGGCGATTACCTGACACAGCTCACCGGCACTATTGAAGGGGAGCAGACGCTGAAAGCGTTTCGCGATGCCTGGAGCCAACTGATCCGGCGGCATCCCGTTCTGCGCTCGGCGTTCGTTTGGGAAACGCTCGACCAGCCACTTCAAGTGGTACATACCGAGGCCGAGTTGTCGTGCGTACAGCACGATCTGCGCGGGTGCGCCGATGTGGATAGCGCGTTCGACACATTCCTCGCCGACGATCGCACCGCAGGCTTCGACCTCGCAGTGCCGCCGCTGATGCGTTTGACGATTTTCCAAGTCGCCGGCGAGACCTATCGGTTCGTCTGGACTCATCACCACCTTCTGCTCGATGGCTGGAGCTTGCCGCTGGTGATGAAGGAACTGTTCGCTTTCGCGGACGCTTCTCGCAGTGGCCGCCGCCCGAGTCTGCCATCGCCGCGCCCGTATCGCGATTACATCAACTGGCTGGCGCAACAAGACGAGTCCGCGGGGGAAGCGTATTGGCGCCGCGCCTTGTCCGGGTTCACTGCTCCGACGCCAATCGGCGCAACTCAGGCCAGCAACGCGCACCGGACCGCAACACGAACGCACGGAGAAGTGAAGCGAAACCTCGCGCCGTCGGTGACCTCTTCTCTGGCAGCCGTCGCACGACGGCACAGGCTTACACTGAACACGCTGGTGCAGGGCGCCTGGGCGCTTCTGCTGCATCATCACAGCGGTGAGAACGACGTGGTCTTTGGTGCGACCGTCTCCGGACGTCCTGCCGATCTCAGCGGAGTGGAGTCGATGGTCGGTCTGTTCATCAATACCCAACCGGTCCGCGTGAAGGTCGATTCCCATTCCGAAGTGCTGCCCTGGCTTAAGGCGATCCAGGATGAGCAGACGCGCGCTCGTCAGTTCGAATATTGCCGTCTGACCTCGATCCACGGATGGAGCAGTGTTCCGCGAACCATGCCGTTGTTCGAGAGCATCGTGATCTTCGAGAACTACCCCGCCAGTTCGATCGGTGCATCAGTCGAAACGATGGGCGTTCGCGATATCGGGGTTGTTGAAACGACGAATTACCCGATCGCGCTCATCGCGGCTCCCGGTGAGGAACTGGAACTGCGGTTTAATTTCGACAGCGGCCGGTTCGCCCGGCTAAATGTCGAACGCATGGCGGAGCATCTGGCGACATTGTTGGAAGGGATCGCATCGAATCCGAACCGGCGCATCTCCGAACTGCCGCTGATGAATGCAAGCGAGCAGCACACCGTCGTGAACGAATGGAACCGTACCGATGCGCCGTATCCTCAGGATCGCAGCCTCGATGCGCTGTTTGTCGAGCAAGTGCAGCGGACTCCGGACGCGCCGGCGGCTTCCTATGACGGCCAGATCCTCAGCTATGGCGAACTCAACCGCCGGGCCAACCAGGTAGCGGCAGCGTTGCGTCGCCGCGGCATCGGTCCCGAGATGTTGGTGGCAATTGCCCTGGATCGCTCGCCCGACATGATTGTGGGCATTCTTGGAGTGCTGAAAGCGGGCGGCGCGTGGCTGCCACTGGCTGTCGATCAACCGGTCGAACGGATCGCGTTCCTGTTGAACGACGCCTGCCCCAAAGTGATCCTCAGCAATACGCGTTGGCGCTCGCGTCTGCCGGAAACAGCGCAACGGTTCGAAGCGCTCGATATCGACGATGCCGCGGTGCAGTCTGAAAACGATGCGGACATTCCGAGCGGGGCCGGGCCGGGCAATCTCGCCTATGTGATCTACACGTCGGGATCGACCGGACGTCCCAAGGGAGTGATGA
The DNA here is from genome assembly GCA_963720745.1 of uncultured Acidobacteriota bacterium. Taxonomy (GTDB): domain Bacteria; phylum Acidobacteriota; class Terriglobia; order Bryobacterales; family Bryobacteraceae; genus TMP-7. The sequence continues at coordinate 106,638 of CAVRGO010000001.1, read as the reverse complement.
TTGAACACCGCGGCGCGGTGAACCTGGCGATGGCGCAAGGCCGGTTGTTCGGCGTGAGTGCGGGCACTCGGGTACTGCAGTTCGCAGCGCCGACGTTCGATGCGGCGGTTTCGGAAATCCTGGTGACGCTGTTGAACGGCGGGACTCTGGTGCTGGCGCGCCGGGAACAATTGATCGGTGCGGATCTGGCGGAGTTGTTGAGCACCGGGCAAGTAAATGTAGTAACGCTGCCGCCGTCGGTGTTGGCAACGGTGCCGGAAACGGAATTGGCGCAATTGAAGACGCTGGTAGTCGCGGGCGAAGCATGCCCGTCAGAGTTGACGCGCCGCTGGAGTGAACGCCGGCGGATGATCAACGCGTACGGTCCGACGGAAGCAACGGTGTGCGCGACTGCGGGCATGCTGGATGGAACTGGGCCGGTGACGATCGGGCGTCCGATCGGGAACGTGCGGGTGTACATCGTAGATGCGCAGATGCGGCCGGTGCCGGTGGGCGTCACGGGCGAGTTGGTGATCGGAGGAGCGGGAGTCGCGCGCGGATATCTGCAGAGGCCGGAGTTGACGCGGGAGCGGTTTGTAGCGGACCCGTTTGCGGAGAGCATAAATGCGCGGATGTACCGTACAGGCGACCGGGCGCGTTACCTGGCAGATGGGCGGATCGAGTACTTAGGACGGATGGACCGGCAGGTGAAGATCCGGGGCTTCCGGATAGAGCCGGGCGAGGTCGAGGCGGCGTTGTTGAACGACGAGGGAGTGCGGGAAGCGGTGGTAATCGATCGCGAAGACACTCCGGGACACCGCCGGTTGGTCGCCTACGTCACTCCGCGCAATGGTACCGCTCTTCGCACGCGCGAACTGCGAAACACATTGCAGGCGAAACTGCCGCAATACATGGTTCCATCCGCGTTCGTGGTCTTAGACGAACTGCCTTTGACGCCGCACGGCAAACTCGATCGAACCGCACTCCCCGTGCCCGGAACAGCGCGGTTGGAGTTGGAGAAATCGTACTCGGCGCCGCGCAATTCCGTGGATGAGGTGCTGGCGAACATCTGGCAGCAGGTGCTCAACGTCGAGCGCATCGGTATCCACGAGAATTTCTTCGATCAAGGCGGCCACTCATTGCTCGCTATGCAAGTCGCCTCGCGAGTGCGCGAAGACCTCGGCATCGATCTTCCGATCGCGGCGATATTCAGTACGCCAACAATTTCGAGCCTGGCGGATTGTCTGCTTCAGAATCCTGCGCATCGCGCCGTGCTGGAGCGAACTGCCGATCTCATTCTGAGCACCGCGCACCTCAGCGACGACGAACTTGAAGCGCTGGTCGCGTCCGGCCTGGCCGCTTAAGGGGCGCACTGATGCAGGCTGCCACCGCACCGGTTGCGACCAACCGGAGACAACGCCTACTTGCGTCGCTTCTCGAGAAGGCGGGACTGAAGAACGCCGCCAGTCGAATACCTCAGCGCACCGCGGCTTCGGGGCCAGTGCAGCTTTCCTCCGGACAGCGCCGCCTCTGGTTCCTGGACCGTGTGGCCCCGCAGAATCCGGTCTACAATGTTCCAACTGCGTTCCGGATCCGTGGACAATTGAATGTCCCGGCATTTCATCGAGCGCTGACCGAGATCGTACGCCGCCACGAGATCCTGCGCACAACATTCACGCAGCGAAACGGCGACCCTTTTCAGGTGGTGGCCGAGCACGCGGATGTCGCTCTATCCGTAATCGATCATGAGAATCGGTGCGATGCAAGCCTGAAGGCGCGGGCCATCGAAGAAGCGCGGCGCCCGTTCGATCTCGAACGTGGACCCCTCATGCGGGTGGTCCTCTTCCGCGTCGGCGCAGAGGATCATCTCGTGCTGATCACCATGCATCACATCATCTGTGACGGATGGTCGATGGGCATTCTCTTTCGCGAACTGTCCAGCCTGTACGCAGCCGCAATCCGCAACACGCCCGCCTTCCTGCCCGATCTGCCGGTGCAGTACGCAGACTACTCAGCCTGGCAGCGCGAGCGTCTCGACGGCGGGGCCTTGCAGCCTCAAATGGATTTCTGGTGGCAGCATCTTCAGGGCGCGCCGACTGTGTTCGAACTTCCTTCGGACCGGCCGCGGCCCCCTGCGCCGGCCTATGGCGGCGGCATCCTGAATATTGCGATCGGCCCGCCGGTATCCGATGCGCTGGACGAAATTGCGCAGAGCGAATCCACAACGCCGTTCGTTCTGATGCTCGCGGCGTACGCGACTCTCCTGCACCGCTATAGCGGACAGCTCGACTTCATCGTCGGCTGCCCCGTTTCGAATCGTAATCGCTCAGAGTTGGAACCGCTGATCGGCTTCTTCCCGAACACGCTGCCGCTGCGAATCCGTATTTCAGGCGAGATGTCCTTCCTGACGCTGTTGCGCAACGTGCGGCAACTGGCCGCCGACGCCTTCGCCAACGCGGAAGCTCCGTTTGAAACCATTGCCGGCGCGCTTGGCTCCTCACGCTCGCCGCACAACCCGCTGTTTCAAGTGGCGTTCATGATGCAGGATCAGGCGCCGTCGCGAATTACGTTCGGTGACATCGAGATCACCCCTATCGAACTCGATCTCGGTACTTCCAAATGCGATCTCACGCTCGTGGGCGCGAAGGCCCCGGACGGATTCAATGTGACGTTCGAGTACGCCGCCGACCTGTTCGACAGCGGTACCATCCGCCGGATGATGACCCATTTCGAAACTCTGCTCGACGCCATCAGCTCGAATCCGGAGGCTTCTCTCTCCGATCTGCCTTTGATGAAGCCTGCTGAAGAGCAACGCGTATTGAATGAGTGGAGCGCCACCAGCACGGCGCCCAAGATCGACACGAGAACACTGCAGGAGCTTTTCGAAGAGCACGCGAAGCATCAGCCCGAAGCCCCGGCCCTCGTGTTCGGTTCCACAACCACCATGTACGGCGAACTGAACCGTCAGGCGAACCGTATCGCGCATGCTTTGCGCCAGTCGGGCGCGGGTCCTGGAGCTCTGATTGCGATTGCCCTTCAGCGTTCACCCGCGCTGATTGCGGCGATTCTCGGAGTGTTGAAATCGGGAGCGGCGTACCTTCCGCTCGCGCTCGACCACCCCGCCGACCGCATCACCTTCCAAATCGAAGACGCGAACCCGATGATGCTGATCACCGCGCCGGAGAACCGCAGCGCCTTGCCGCGCGCCGCCCAGCAACTCGAATGGCTCGACATATCGAATCTTCCGCGGCAGGATGCTGATCCGGTTCCCGTGGCCCAGCCTTCGGATGTTGCCTATGTCATATACACCTCCGGTTCAACAGGGAAGCCGAAGGGTGCAATGCTCGAGCATCGCGGACTCACGAATCTCGCGATGGCGCAACAGTCGATGTTCGAACTCGGTCCGGGTTGCCGTGTCCTGCAGTTTGCTCCGCCGACGTTCGACGCCTCGGTGTGGGAACTCGCGATGGCGCTCGGAAGCGGCGGTTGTTTGTGCCTGGGCTCGGGAGCTGCGTTCCTACCGGAGGAATTGAGCCGAACTTTACAGCAGCAGCGAGTCACAACCGTGACGCTTCCGCCATCGATCCTCCGCACGTTATCGCCAGCGGATCTTCCGGAACTGCGAACAATTATTTCCGCCGGAGAAGACTGCCCTGATGCGCTAGCCAGGTTGTGGAGCCATGGCCGGTCGTTCTTCAACGCGTATGGTCCAACCGAGACGACAGTCTGTGCGACCGTCCTGCGCTATTCGGGATCGTCGCAACGGATGAGCATCGGACGTCCGCTTCCGAACGTGCGGACATACATCCTCGACCCGCAGATGCGTCCCATGCCGCCGGGCGTTCCCGGTGAACTGCACATCGGAGGCGCCGGAGTGGCGCGAGGTTATCTGAAGCGCGCTGAATTGACCCGCACCCGTTTCGTCGCAAACCCATTCGAGCCGCATGGAGGACGGCTCTACAAGAGCGGCGACGCGGCACGGTACCTGCCCGACGGCGAAATCGAGTTTCTAGGCCGCATCGACGGCCAAGTGAAAATCCGCGGCCATCGTATCGAGCCTGGCGAGATCGAAGCGCGTCTCGAATCGCATCCCGAAGTCCGCCAAAGTGCAGTCGTGGTACGCGAGGAGCAGGGCCGTGATCCGCGTTTGGTGGCGTACTTCGTCCCATTTGCCGCAGCGCCCGGCAGCGAAGAACTGCGGACCTTTGCCGCGCAAACGTTGCCCGCCTACATGGTCCCTTCCGCATTCGTGCCGCTTCCGGATCTGCCCGTGAACAGCAGTGGCAAGATCGATCGCCGGTTGCTCGCACAGAAGGAAATCACCGCGCACCACACCGGCTCCACCGCGCCCCGCGACGACCTGGAGCGTTCGATCGCCGAGATCTGGTCCGAAGTGCTGTGCTTGCCGAGTGTCGGCGTGAGCGATAACTTTTTTGAACTAGGCGGAAACTCCCTAATGGCAGTGAACCTGATGGCGAGAATCGCCGCTCGTACCGGTTGCGACCTTCCGGTAACAGCGTTGTTCCAGGCTGGTACCGTCGAACAGATCGCGCGCTGCATTCGAGAGCGTGCGGATACCGAGAACGCGTCCGGCGGCGTCATCCGGCTTCAGCCGCGTGGATCGAAACCGCCACTCATCCTTGTGCCACCCGCCGGTGGCAGTGTAATCTGCTACAGCGACATGGCGAGGCTCTTCAGTCCCGATCAACCCGTCCTCGGCGTCGAACCGGTCCGCGGCCTCGCGCCCGCTGAAAGCGTCGAACTGCTCGCTGCACGATACATAGAGGAACTGGATAGCGCGGTGTTGAACGGTCCCCTCCAACTCGCGGGTTGGTCGTTCGGCGGGAACGTCGCGTTCGAAATGGCGCGTCAACTCGCGCAACTCGGCCGCCGGCCCGACCTCGTCATCTTGTTGGATTCCTACGCCGCGCACAAGAGCAAGGAGCCCGACGACGAGGACATCCTGCTCGAAATCGCGCGCGTCCAAGCCCTCGCACGAGGACTCGAACTGCAAATGGATCGTCGCAGGCTCCGGCGTCTCAAAGGACCCGATCGCGCGCTTCTGATCGCGGAGCACATGAATCAACACTCCGGTCTCTCGCCTGAAACGATTGCCGGAGAATTGCGCACTATTCACCAGCGGTTCCGTACAGATATGCGAGCGGCCCGCCGTTACGTCCCGGGCTATTACGGAGGGCGCGTGGCCCTGCTGCGGGCGTCTGCGCGCCGCTGGTCTGGAGATCATGGTTGGTCGGCCATTTGTCCGAACCTGGAACTCCACGACATTCCCGGTGGTCATCGAACGCTGCTCACTCAGCCGCACGTCGCCGCCGTGGTGGGCATGATGCGCGAAGTTACAGCGCGTTTCTTCGCGAGCGCCTGACTCAGGCTCCCGTTTAAACGAAAAGGTGTTTATGGATCGAACAGCTACTGTGTCCGGTGGTGTGTCTGCCGGGTGGAAAACATTCCTGACAATCTGGAGCGGGCAACTGGTCTCGCTTCTCGGCTCCGGTCTTTCCGGTTTCGCACTCGGACTGTGGGTACTTCGCACCACCGGTTCCGTCACCGAATTCGCGCTGATCGCGGTCTGTACTCTGGCCCCGCGGATTCTGTTATCGCCCTTGACGGGGGCCCTCGCCGATCGGTGGGACCGCCGGTGGACGATGTTGGGCAGCGAAATCGCAGCGGCCTGCCTCACGTTGTACATGGCGGTCGCGATGGTCTTCGGCCACCTCGGTGTCTTCCAGATCTATGCGGCCATGTCGCTCATCTCAATCGCCAGCGCATTCCAGTGGCCTGCCTACGCCGCGTCGATCACCTTACTCGTTCCGAAAGAACAGTACGGACAGGCGAGCGGCATGGTCCAGATCGCGCAAGGATTGGCGCAGACTCTGGCTCCCGTGATGGCCGCCGCGTTGATGACTTCAAAGATGGGTATCGTCGGCGTTCTGTTCCTGGATCTCTGTTCGTATCTATTCGCGGCGGCGACGCTGATCGCCATTCGAATCCCATCCGTGCCGCCGGATCTATCGATTGCCGAGGAACGCCGCCCGCTGCTCCAGGATGTCGCCTACGGTTGGCACTACCTCACCGCGCGGCCCGGATTGGTGGGACTGCTCGTGATGGTGTCGGCCTGCAATTTCCTTCTGGGCACGATCATGATTCTGGTGAATCCGCTGGTGCTGTCGTTCTCATCCACGCAGGTCCTTGGAACTGTGATGACCACGGCGGGCATCGGTATGTTCGTCGGCAGCGCGTACATGAGTGTCTCCGGCGGGCCGCGGCGGCGGGTCCGGGGAATGGTTGGATTTTTAGTCCTCGGTGGTGCGGCGCTGCTCGCCGCCGGACTGCCCCCGTCTCCCGTCCTGATCGCGAGCGGTGCATTCCTGTTCCTGCTTTCCGTCCCCGTAGCGAGCGGCTGCATGCAGGCGATCCTGCAAAGCAAAGTGCACCCCGCAGTACAGGGCCGCGTATTCGCATTCACCGGCATGGCGGTTTCCGCTGCAATGCCGATCGCCTACCTGGTTTCCGGCCCGCTCGCCGACCGTTTCTTCGAACCGTGGTTTGCCGTCGGAGGCCCGCTGGCCGGCTCGCTCGGACAGTGGATTGGAGTCGGACCCGGACGTGGCATCGCGGCGGCGTTCGTCGCCTGCGGTCTGCTTCTCATCGCAATCTCCATTGCCGGTTACATGCATCCGCGCGTACGAGGTCTCGAGAACGAATTGCCAGACGCTACGCCGGACACCAAGCCCGCGATTCACGTGTTCGATTGGGAGGTGGCGCGTGAAGCCGCCGACTAGGCCACCCGCCCCTTTTCAGTTGTTCTGCTTGCCCTATGCCGGCGGCGGAGCATCGATCTATCGTTCGTGGCAGGCCGCCGTTGGACCGTCGATTCGAATTCATCCGGTCCGCCTTCCGGGAAGGGAATCGCGTATCCACGAGCGGCCGCTCGAATCGGTTGCTGAACTGGTCGAGACAATCACGAGCGAAATTGTTTCTGCGCTGGAGGGACCGTTTGCGCTGTTCGGCTACAGCTTCGGAGCGCTGCTCGCGTTTGAAACCACGCGCGAACTGCGGCGCCGGAATATCGCGCCGGAGCGCCTGATGGTAGCGGCTCTGAAAGCCCCTCAACTCGCGTTACGGCGCAAGCCGATCCATACTCTGCCGGATCGTGAGTTCGCCGAAGAGGTCCGCCGCTTCTGCGGAACGCCGGACGCCGTGCTCGAAAACACCGAGTTGATGAATATCGTGCTGCCCGCGATCAAGGCCGATTTCACCGCGTACGAAACCTATCGGTACTCGCAGGAACCGCCGCTCGATATCCCGATTACCGCAATGGGCGGCATCACCGACCCTTCGGTATCGCCGGGCGAACTCGCGGCGTGGGGCGACCAAACATCTGCCGGGTTCGCCACACGACTGTTTCCCGGCGGGCACTTCTTCCTGAATACTGCCGCGCCGCTGCTGACCTGGACGATTGCGCGCGAGACTCTGCCCGCCCTTCGTGCCGCCTGCTGACCCGCCCGCGGCCGGGGCATTCGAACACTCACCCGACCCTTAGAACGAAAGCCGCAACCCTAGTTGCATGGGCCGCGGTCCCACCAGCAGTCCGGTAATCGTCCCGAGATTCGCGCTGGTCATCGTCAGATTCGAAGTTCCGTACTGCGTGTGATTCCAGATGTTGAACATCTCCCATCGCAACTGAACATTAAACCGTTCGCCCACGTGGGTGTTTTTGAAAATGCCCATGTCCCAGTTGTTGATGCCGGGTTGTTCGATCGAATTGCGGCCCGCATTGCCCTCCACCTGAATCGGATTCCCGGCGGAGTCACGCGGATAATCGAATGCCGCCCGCGTCACGTAAGCATCGGGAAAACTGCGATTCGGCGCGATCGGACCGACGATGTCCGGCCGCGATGTCGTGAATGAGCCGAGGTTCAGCCAGTCCACACCCACCGTCGGAGTCTGGAACTGGCCCGCCGAGAATGTCGTGATGCCGGTAACCTGCCATCCTCCGGCAATCAGGTTCAGGGCCGGATTGATCCCGCCGCCGAAGTGCTTTCCTCTTCCGAACGGCAACTCGTAAACGTAGCTGAACACAAACCGGTGCGGTACGTTGAACGTGCTCACGCCCTTGTCCCACTTCTTGTACTCCGCGGAAATTGCCGAGAACTCGTCGGTCGCGCCCAGGTCGAGCGACTTCTCCCACGTGTACGAAGCCAGCATGTAGAGGCCGCTACTGAACCTCCTTTCCAGGCGCGTGGTCAGCGCGTTGTAGTTCGACCATCCTCCGTTGTACGTCAGCAAGACGAACCCGTACGCCGGGAACGGGACGCGCTGCACGATCGGCACCTTACCCGTTGGGTCGATGCTCGCAATGTTCAAATTCCTGCGCTCCGGAAGCTTCTGGCCGGTGCTGCCGACATACTGAACTTCCAGCAGGTAGTTCTGATCAATCGTCCGCTGTATGCCGAACGACCACTGGCTCACATACGGTGTCCGGTTGTGACGGTCGAAGCTGAACGGGTTGAGGTTCGGCGACGCGCTGAGGGACGGCATTAAGTTGCCCATCAACAGTGTGGGCGTCGTCGGGTCGCTCTGTAGCGTCTGCGATTGATAGAAAGGCGGTCCGATGACCTTGAACTGCTCCTCGTTGAAATTGTCGGTGGCGTAGTAGATTCCGAAGCCGCCGCGCACAACGGTGTTCTTGGCGAAACCTGGGCGGTAGGCGAATCCGAACCGCGGAGCGAAGTTGTTGAAGTCGGGGTCCACGATGGACCGGCGAACGCCATGATCGGCCAGCACAACTGTGCGGAGATCAGGCGCGAATACGAGTGCCTTTCCGCGGGCCTCGGCCGGCGCCGCCGCGTATTCGTAACGGATGCCGAAATTCAACGTGAGGTTCGGCGTGATGCGCCAGTCATCCTGTATGTAGGGAGCGTAGAACGTGGTACGCAGTTGCTGGCTGGAGTCGCCTAGCGCGGCGCTCGCTGAGATCGGGAACCCGAGCAGCATGTCCGCGAGCCCGATGCCCTGAATGCCCGTGAATCGCCCGTCGAAGTTGAAACTCGGGTTCCCCGAAAAATCGGTGATCTGATCGTAGAGTTGGCGGCTGATCGCAAATCCGAGCCGGAGGTTATGCAGGCGGGTGTTCCAACTGAAGTTATCCGTGAACTGAATATTCGTGTCCGTCGCTCCAATCGCTTCCGACAGAGAGCCGACCCCGCTGAAGCTGCTCGGGTTAAAATCCGGCACACCGAAATCGAACGGATTCGGCGAAGTGTTCTTTAGTCCGAAAACCTGGCTCGCATAGTCCTGCGTGTTCGATGTCTCGGCCTGCCGGTAGGTCAGACTCCGATTGTGCCCGAATCGAAATTCGTTCACCATCGTCGGGCTGACGATGCGGTTATAGGTGACCGTGTACAGCCGATCGGTTTGCGGGTAGACGTCGCCTCCCAGAGGACGCAATGCCAGGGCTCAGCAGCGTCTCATCCGAATTCGAGAACGTGCCGTAGAGGATGTCGCTCGAACCGAAGTGATGATCGAGCCTCACGTTGTACTGATCGAAGTCGTTCACCCGTTTCGGAAAGCCGATCGTGTTGTAAGCGGGAAAACTCGGCGAGTTGGGCGCTACCGAAACGTTTGGCTTCGGCTGATACGGCAACTGCTTCTGAACGATCGGGTCCAGGCGGCTGGTCGGAATGATGTTGCCTGCAAACGCTTGCCCGCTCAACGGATCGATGACATCATGGCACTTGAACGATCCCGGATTGGCCGCGCACAATGGCGAACTCGTCGGCAGGATCCCCGTGCCGGTGCTGTCGTCGGCAAGGTTCCCCGCCATCTGCGCCGCGGATGGGTACGTTCCCGTCGCCGTGTTCGCCTGCCGTTGCCGGAACCCTTCGTAATTGAAAAACCAGAATGTCTTGTTCCTACCGTGGTAGCCCGGCATCTCGATGAGAATGACGCGCTGCCGGTATTCCATCCGGCCGGCGAACCGCAGCAGATCCGATCCGGCGACAAGCACCTCTGTATCGGCCGGCAGCCTTGGATCGCTCGCGAGACGTTCGGCGAGTACACACCCGATTCCGTCATCGCCCATCAACGGATTGCCTAACCCGAGCACAAGGTGCGGCTTCACGAGCTTACTTCCTCGCGCACCTCGGCAATAGGCACGGAGACGGTGAAAGTGCAGCCCTTGCCGGGCTCGCTCTCCACCGCAATTGTCCCGCGATGCGTGGTGACGATGCCGTAAGCGATCGATAATCCCAGCCCCGTTCCTTGACCGCTGGCTTTCGTGGTGAAGAATGGATCGAAGATCCGATGGATCTGGTCCTGCGGGATTCCGCAGCCGCTGTCCGAAATCGCAACAGCCACCGCGTGCTTGGCATCGTTGCGGCGCGTCGTGATGGTGATTGTTCCCCGCTCCTGCATCGCCTGCACAGCGTTCATCAGGATGTTCATGAATACCTGTTGAAACTGTGAAGGATCCACCAGCACGCCGGGGAGATGCGGATCCAGGTTCTGCACCACATTTATGTTGAAGAAGAGCGATTGCTTTTCGAGCAGCGACAGGGTGTCCTGCAGGATTCTGTTGAAATTCACCAATTCGGAATGAACTTTCGACTGCCGTGAAAACTCGAGCAGCCCACGGACAATATGGCGGCAGCGGTCCGTCTGGCGTATTACTTCTTCGAGATTTTCGCGATTGGGATCGTCTTTCGGCATGTCTTCGAGCGTGAGTGCAGTCAACGCGAGAATGCCTCCGAGAGGATTATTCACCTCGTGCGCGACACCCGCCGCCAGCATGCCGATCGAGGCCAGACGTTCGGATTGAGCGACGCGCGCCTGCATCGTCACAAGTTCCTCTGTCCGCGCCTGCACCTTCGCTTCCAAGGTGCGCCCCCACTCTTCGAGATCTCCGCGCATCTGCCGCAGGCTCTTCAGCATCGTGTTGAATGAGTTCGCCAGCAGCGCGATTTCGCCGGGGGTGTTGGTCCGCACCTCCCGGTCGAAGCGGCCGGCCGTGATGTTCTGTGTTGCGGCCACCATGTCTTCGAGCGGACGCGTGATGTTGCCGATTATGTAGTAAGTGATCCCGATAATCAGAATGAAGCCGGTGAGCGCCAGGCAGAAGAACGAGAAGATGACGCGATTGCGAATGCTGGTGTAGATACTCTCCACCACGCCGACGGCGATCATTCCAATCGCCTGGCCGTCGTAGTTTCGAATCGGATAGTACTCGCTGATGTACCACTCCTTGATCACAAAGGCGCGCCCGCGCCAGGGTTGGCCTCCCCGATAAACGGCATCCCGTATCTCGGGTGTCACTCGTGTTCCGAGCGCCCGGTCGCCGCTCGCGGTGCGAACGTTCGTCGTGACGCGAATATCGCCCTCGCAGATCGTGACCGAACCGGCATTTACATCGTTGAATCGATCGCGGTTGAATAGCAATTCCCACACGCGGTCGACAAGGCTGAAATCTCTGGCCAGCAGAACCCCGCCGTACAGAACGCCGATTACAACTTCGCGGCTCTTCACCGGCGCAGCCGTGACGAGTGCCAGGCGCAGAGAAACATCCCCAGCATCGGTGTGAAATCGAATCCGGTCCGCAAGGTTCCCATTTTCGAGTTCGAGCGCTGCGGCCGGCAGTACCTCGCTCGACGACGCGCTCATCTTGCCCGCCAAAGCCTCCCGGACCGGCGCGATCGATGAGACATCGTCTCCAGTCCGGACGGGGTTGGACGTGCGCGCCAACACCCGGCCCATTGCGTCCGTCAGGTTGAGGAAATCGAAACCAGCGTCCTTTCGCATCCAGTCCAGATACGCGAGCAGCGACTTATCATCGCGAGATTCGAGGAGATGCTGAATCGTTCCGCCCGAAGAGACGAATTTGACGGGCAGCGCCAGGGCCTGCAACTTCTGTTCGTAAACCGCTTTCGCAGTCGCCAGGTCGTGATCCACCATCCGGCGGGCCTGCATCATGATCGTCGAACTCACGATCCACGAACCGAGAATCGACGTCGCAAGGCCGGCGACGCCCAGGATCACGAGATAGCTCGAGATCAGCCTGGTTTTGATCGACATCCGTCCGGCGGAGCCCTCAAACACCATTGCGTTTCTCGATCACATGCACCGAGCAGGAGATGCAAGGATCATACGCGCGTGCAACCAACTCGAGACGTCGTGCAAGCGCCGCCTCGCCGTCATCGCAGTTCTGTTCCGCAGTTGCCCGCAGATGGCGTTCGATGCTTGCCGCGATCATTTCGGTCGGCGTTACGACATCGGCGGATCGGACCAAGCCCTGCTCGTCGAATTCGTAGCTATGGATCAGCAGTCCCCGCGGCGCCTCCATCACCGCCGTTCCGATCGAGGCGCAAGGCGTCACGGGCACCGGACGTTCCGGTTTCAGGCCATCCTGCAACAAAATCCGCTGAACGATCCGTTGGGCCTGTTCCACATCCAACAGCAGTTCAATGGCCTGCGCTTTGTTGTTGTCGAGAGGATTCTCCGAGGGCAGCCGCAGATCGAGTTTGTTCATCGCCCATTCCGCGCGGCTAGTCAGTTGCTTTTGATGGACGGTGAGCCGTGCGAGGGCGCCCATCATAAACGGATGCCCGTGGTAGAGGCTGTGCTTGGCCGTCGAGAACAGTTCCGCCCGTTCGTTGGTGAGTGTGCGATAGTCTGCCGGCGCGATGGTCTCCTCTTTGCCGTTCAGCCGGACAATGATCGATCCGTCGCGAAGCGCTGTAAACACGGTTTTCGAGCGGCAGCAATCCGGTGCGATGAAACCGGCGAACGCGTCAATCATCGATTCACAATCCGCGAGCGCCTCGCGCAGATCGCGCCGCAGTGCGATCAGTTCGTCAATTTCAGGCAGAGCCGCAAACCCTCCGGGTACCGCGTTAACCGGATGAATCGCGCGCCCGCCAATCGCCTCCTGAATGCGGTTCCCCAACTTCTTTAATCGCAGCCCGAGATTCACAAATTCGGGACGCACGGACGCGAGTGCCACCGCGCTCGGCTGGTTCAAATAGTCGGGTGCCGCGAGCAGGAATAAGTGGAGTGCGTGGCTCGCGATCATCTCGCCGCGATGCATCAGGTCGCGCAGCAGTTCTGTTTGCGGTGTGACGGCCACGCCGAATGCGTTCTCTATTGCCCGGATCGAGGCCAGCGAGTGCGAAACCGAGCAGATGGCGCAAATACGGGAAACGATCGCCGGTACCTCGTCGAATCCGTGGCCGCCCGCCAGAGTCTCAATGAATCGGGAACCTTCGAAGATGTCGAATCGGACCACCCTGACATGGCCGTAGTCCAACTCCACTTGAATGCCGCCGTGGCCTTCCACACGTGCGATTTGCTCGATCCGGATCGTTTTCGTCATAGCCGCACTCCTGTTGGACGGCCGAACAACGCAAGCCTGCGTGCTGCTTCGTCACGCGGGCTGCCGTTCTCGCCGAATATAGCCAGCGCCGAAGGAAAGTTCGCGTCCGCGGCGGGACCGCGGCATCCAATGCAAGGAACACCCATCGCAGGGCATCGCGCGTGACATCCGCCCACCGTTACCGGGCCGCAGCAGATTTGCCCTTTGTCCAGATACAGGCAGTTGTTCTCTCGCATTCGACACTCTGTGCAAACCGGGTAGTCCGCTGCCGCGGGGGAGTTGCCGTTGAGCAGATCGGCGAAAGTGTTGAGGAACTGATCCTTCTCGATAGGACAACCGGGAATCTCGACATCGACATCCACCATCTCGCGAACCGCGGCTGCACCTGACGAGACACCGAGTCCACCCGAAACCGCGCAGGTGCCGATAGCGACGAGGATTGTCAACCGCTCACGAATTCGCTGCGTCAGAACCTCGTCGTGTTTCGTCACGATGGCGCCTTCCACGAAGGCGATATGCAGATCGCAGAGCGGATCGTTCGCCGAAGACGCCATGACAAAATCGCGAACCGTTACCGCCGAGGTGATAGGCAATAACTCGTCTTCGCAGTTGAGGATCGTCAGTTGATCCCCGGCACAGCCGGTGAGCCCAAAGATGCCAATCGCAGGCGCGTTCATATCAAATCATCTCCGGCAGGTTAATGGCATCCCAATAGGTGAAGATAGGACCGTGAACGCAGGTGTACTTATAGCCGACGCTGCAGTGCCCGCACTTGCCGATGCCGCACTTCATTCGCCGCTCGAGCGACATCAGGATGCGGTCCTTCGAAAAATTGAGAGCGAGCAGACGGTCCAAGATATGGCGATACACCCCCGGCGGTCCGCACACCGCGGCGTAGGTCCGGGTTGAATCGATGGTCGCGAAATCGAACATCTCGGGCAACAGCCCGACATAGTTCGTCCACGCTCCAGCCGGATCGCGATCCACGGTCAGCAAACAAGTCAAGTCGGTGCGATCCACCAGGGGCAGCAGTTCCTCGCGGAATAGCATCTCCTCAGGAGTGCGGGCGCCATACATCAAAACGATGTTGGCGAACTGATCGCGGTGATCGATGGGGTACCAGAGCAGCGATCGCAATGGCGCGATTCCCAGTCCGCCCGCCGCCAACAAGAGGCAATTCCCGCGAATTTTCTCGATGGGGAATCCGTTTCCATACGGCCCGCGAATGCCGACGACATCCATCGCGGCAAGCCGGAGCAGCGCGTCGGTTACTCGCCCGACCCGCCGCACGCATAATACGAGAACCCCCGTCCACGAAGGCGATGACGAGATGGAAAACGGAGCCTCGCCTGCGCCCGGGACGCTTACCATCACGAACTGGCCGGGCCGGTGCCGGAACGCGGAGGCCGCGTGGTCGTCGAGAAAGCGGACCGTGAAAAGCCAGTTGTCCTCCATCATGCGATGAATGCGCACGATGCGGGCGCGGTACGGCTGATAGGGATTTTCCGACATCGCTCCCGCTGCCGGCATCTCCTCAAGTTGCGGCATACTCGACTCCTCGCAGCCGGTTGATCACCTCGCTGATATCGATCCTGGCGGGACACGCGCCGATGCAGCGCCCGTAGCCCACGCAACTGGGCCGCCCGTATTCAGCCACGAAGCCTCGCTGCTTGTGATAGAAGCGGAATTTCACACGGCTGCCGCGGCTTTCGCGGAAGTTCTCCGCGCCTGCGACTGCTGCATGCGACAAGAACAGGCACGAGTCCCAACTCCTCATTCGTTTGCCGTTTCGCGAAGCGAACTCGGCCGTGTCATTCACGTCGAAGCAGTAACAGGTCGGGCACACCATGCTGCAACTGCCGCAGGAGAGGCATCTCGTCCCCAACTCCTCCGAAAGATCGCTCTGATATTCCAACTCGAAAATCTCGGGCAGGTCGCGAATCTCCACATCCAGTTGGAACGCTCGTCGCTTCTCAGCCGACCGCCGCTTGTCTTCGTCGATGTCGTCCCCAGTCACATATTGGAAGAGCAGACCCGTCGCCAGCACCATGTCGTCGGCCCGCGCACTGCCGACGAAGGTCAGATAGAAATCGCCGATGTCAAACAGGAAAAGATCGAACCCTCGGTCTACGAAATCGGCCCGCATCGAGCGGCAGAAGCAATGCTCGTCCGGAACACAATCAATTCCGATGATCGCGATGTTCTTCCGGCGCAGTTGGTAGTAGGGGTCGTTGTATTTGCCCGAGAATACCTCATCCAGGATGTTGATTGCGTATATGTCGCAGGCGTGCAGCCGTTTCGGAATGGGACGGGACAAAAGTGAAGCGAAGGCAAATGGGGCGGCGGTGGCGGGTCGGTAGGTAGGCGGCTTTGTAAGGTGGACGATTTTCGGGGACAGTTCTGGCGGGGTACAACGTGCGGGTTTGAACGATGTCAAAGAACGCCGAACGGGGCGAGAAAAGATCAGGGGGAAAGGATATGGCGGGGCTGGCCGAGGCTGATACGGAGAAGTCGAACCAATGCGATGGCGGTGAGGCCGGGGTGGTTTCCGCGGTGGAGATAGCGGATGCGGAACAGACGTCCGATAACGAGCGCCAATAACGTGAGCAGCCAGCAGATTAGCAGGCTCCGCGGTTCATGGTGGCAGATGTGTTCGAGGCCCTGACGGGATTTGCAGTCATTGAAGCCTTGGTTCTCGATCTCCCATCGGCTTCTGGCCATTTTGAACAACGAGAGCGTGCCGACCTTGCTGAATGGCAGATCCGTGAGCCATTGGGCCTCGGCCACGATCTCGCCCTCAGCGCTGATTTCGCGATAGCGGAGTACTCTGACCCACTTCCAATGGAGGGTCTGCCAAGGGGCGAAGTCGCTGGAATCCCAGAGTTCGAGGCGGTTGCCGTTATGCTCGGTAACGCGGTGTGGCGGCAGATGGTGAAAGCGTCGCTCCACCTCGTCCGACAACTCCGGGAGATTGTCTTTTAGGCGGGCCAGGACCGGGATGCCGAGTTCGCGAGCAGTGTGCAAGAAAGTGCTGGTGGCGTAGGCGGCGTCGACGACCAGGTAATCGGCGAAGCGGGATCCCAGTGCCTTCTTGGCCCGCCGCAGCAACCGCTGACCGGCGGCGTACTCGCTGTCCTTGGGGCCGTAGGGCTCGACATCGAAAGGCAGCGACACATGAGTGCCGACCACACTGATCATAGCGAAGTGATGATGATAGCCAACCACGTCCTTTTTGGAATTGCGGTAGGGCCGGCACAACGAGCAGGAGGACTGTTCACAGCGTCCCACGGTGGTTCCATCGATGGCCAGACCAATAAAGGCGTCCTCCTGAAAGGCCTTGTTGCGTTTGGCGCGATGCAGCACTTCGACCAGTGCGGAACGCGTGGCGTGGGGATCCATGCGCTCGGTGAAGTAGGCCAAGGTGTCGTCACCGAACTCGCAACGAAGATCCAAGTTGGAGTGAGACGCCGTATGGACCAGAGCCTCGGTGGCGTGGAAGGAGGTTTCGCGCAGAAGTTGTGAAGCCAGCAAAGCCCACAGCAGATCGCGGGCCGGCTTTCTGGGTTTCCTGCGCCCATCGCCGCAGTCGGCGAAAAAGGGTTTTAGGCCCAGGGTTTTCGCCGAGTAGCGATGAATGCCCCGCAGGCTGGTCGCGCTCACGGCTGTTGGAGTTTCTGCTTGCGCGCAAGCACCAGCAACTCGGCGTTGCCCGTGAGCAGGTCTCGCACGGCGTCCTGAAACTCACGACCGGCGCGGACACGATCACGGACCTGATCGGCCCAGGCTTTGGGGATGCGCTCGACCCGGCGCCGGCCGTTGTTCATGAACGTCAAGGTCCAACTGGTATGGCCGGGATCGCCAGGTTGCGCGCAGTGACAGGTGGGCTTGCCGCAGCGGGTCGTGCTTTCGGTGAGGGAGCCGGGCAACAGGTCCTCGGGGAATGCGAAGCGGCGAAGAAGATCGTGCTTGCGTTGGCGTAATCGGGCAGCTTGGGGGCCCTTTGGGCCGGGGGTGATGAGGAACTTGGCTTTACTCATCTTGTAGCAACAATACTACAAGACAAACAAAACTACAAGCATTTGTTCTGGACGCGAAAATAGATGATCACTCGAGCATCGACGAAGAATGCGCCATTCGGCCTGATCGGCGCAGATCCGCCCCGTCAATCCCGAAACGGCTGGCAGGCGTGGACGCCGAATAGTACGATACGCCGGTCGAGGCCCTCGACGAAAGGCGTATATCCCTTCCCCTCCTCGTAACGGAACAACGTTTCGCGCGGCGGCAGAAAGTATTTCTTCGGCGGCAGTATGGTGCGAGTGTGGTCCAGGCGGGCTTCGGACCAGCGGGTCAGGCGTTGGAAGATGAACGGGTCCCCCTGCTGCACCGGCGCGTGTACTTCTCCGAACTGCTGCACAACGGAAGCGAAGAAGTCGAGCTTATCCTTGGGCAGTTTCAACGTCTTCATGTTGGGGATCTCCGATCCGTTCGTGGATCCGGTTCAGCAGAAGGTCCAGGTCAACAGGTTTAGGGAGGAACTCGTCGTGTCCCGCCCAGGCGCGCGCGGGGTGAATTTCGAAATCCGGAACCTGCGAGTAAAGCGCGCTGAGCACGAAGACGGGCGTGTCCTTCAGTTCCTCCACTCGCCGGATCTCCTGAACTGTGAAGAAGCCCTCGGTCCGCTCGTCCATCATGATGTCCATGAGAATCAAAAGGGGATGATGGAGCTTTGCCAGCATTAATCCTTGCCGGCCATCGCGCGCCTCTAGGACGTTGTAGCCGTTTGCGGCGAGAAAGCACGAGATCGACGTGGAATAGTCGGCGTCGTCATCGACGATGAGAATCGTTTTCTTCCCGGTCATTCTTTTCCCTCCTCCCCTTGACCTTCCCAAGCGAGCAATTTCACTTCGAACGTGGTGCCGGTTCCCGGTTCACTTTGAACGCTAATGGCGCCGCCCATCTCCGTGACGATCCTCTTCGAGATGTGCAGGCCGAGGCCGGTACCGGCGACCTTTTTCGCACCATTGCCTCGCACGCGGAAGAACTCGTCAAACAGAAATTGTCTTTGTTGTTCGGGGATGCCTACCCCAGTATCCTGCACGGAAAATCGCACTTCGCCGCCGGCCCCGCACGCAGACACCGTGACGGATCCCCCGGCGCGGTTGTACTTGATCGCGTTCGTCACCAGGTTGTCCACGAGCACACTAAGGCAGTTTCGATCGCACCAGACGTACAGTGGGCCGTCCGGCAACCGGAGCACCATCGAGACCTGTTCGCTTGCCGCCATCTCACCGTACGTGTTCACGACCGCACTGATGACTTCGTTGAGATCCACCCTCGAGCGCTGCCCCGAAAGCGCGCCACCCTCGATTTTGGCCAGCGTCAGCCAGTCCTTGATGAGAGTCTGCAACTCCTCCGTTCGCTTAATGCACCGGTCCAGCCACTCCCGCCGACGCGCTGCGCCACCGTCGCTGCCATCCAGGCGTTCCAGAACGTCGAGATACTGATGGATGGCGACGAGCGGCGTCTGCAACTGGTGTGAAACAAATGTGACGAAGCGCCTCTTCAAGAGCGCGCGCTCCACCTCATTGCACTGAGATGCAATGGCGAGGCGCCGCCGGTCGAGCCCCCGATTCACAATGATCCGCAACTCGTCCGGCGAAAATGGCTTAGGTAGGAAATCATATGCGCCGGCCTTCATCGCTTCAACAGCCGTGTCGATAGTGGCATAACCGGTGATGACGACAACGATGATCTGGGGATCGATCTCCCGTATGCGCGATACGACTTCCATGCCGCTGATGCCAGGCATTTTGAGATCTACCAGGATGAGTCCCGGCTTCTCTTCCGCGATGGCCGAAAGACCGCGCGCACCGTCCTCAAAAGCGTACGGACGCAGTCCCATTTTGGCGATGATCTTTTGGCAGGACATGCGAATCGCATGATCGTCATCGATCACGAAGATCGTTTCGCCCTCGGCCGGTTCGCTCATGGCGCACCGCGCTTATGCGTGAACGGTGGCGCTTGCGCGCTCTTTGTCCAGAAGCGCGAAAAGCTTCGTGAAATCGAGCGGCTTCGTCAAGTACCGGTCGGGGCGGATCATATCGAGTTCGCCCGCCATCTGGAAGCGCTCGTCGGGCGTCCCTTCGATGGAAGAGACCATGAACAGCGGCGTATCGCGGAATGCGGCGTATTCCTCGCGATACTTCAACGAGTAAGTTACGCCGTAGCCCTCGGAATCCGATTCCATCATGATGTCCAACAAGATGACATCCGGTTTGCACCTGAGCACTTTCTTCAAGCCCTCACGGCCGGAATCGGCCTCGTAAACTTCGTAGCCGTGATCTTCGAGGAGCGTTTTGACAGAGGCGCGGAAGTCCTGGTCGTCATCGATCAGGAGCACTTTCCCGGACATACGACCTCCTGACTCGCGGCTCCGGGCGGAGCCGTGTACGGCATGATTATAGGATACGTATCTCCGAATTAGAAGCCTGTTATTTTCAAATCTCCTCGGCGTGAGAAGTACCAGGTCTCGGGGACCTCGCGAACTTCATCAAGTACTGCGTTGAGCCGATTGACACGAACTCCCAATCAATCTAAGATCTCCTTGACTGAAATTGTCGCGAGTGTCGCAACCCTCTTGACGGGCGAGGAAGCGAACCCTCCGCCGTCCCGGCGACCTGAGAGTCTTCGGAGCGCCTGATGTGAGGCAGTTCCCACGGTGTACATATTGGCGCGGTGCGTGATCGCTCGTGCTCAAATCACGTTTAGTCTAGTTCCGACTAATACAGCCATGGCCGGCACCGTTGCGGGTGTTGAGAGCGTTCCGCTCGGGCTCAATCTCGAGAACCTCATGCAGTCCCAGGACGGCCGCCCGTTGCTGACGTGCACCCAGTGCGGCACCTGCGCGGGCGCATGTCCGTACGGCGACGTGGTCGATTTCCCGCCGCGGCGGATTATCGGGATGCTGCGAGCCGGGATGATCGATAAGGTGATTCGATCGGAGAGCCTGCTGGGCTGCGTTGCCGGCTATGCCTGCATGGCCAAGTGCCCGCGCGGAATCAAACTTACCGAGGTGCTGCTGCCGGTCATTAAAGAGCGCTCGTTCCTACACCTGAGTTCAATTCCCCCCGAACTCCACAAGGCGCTCGAGAACACGCTCCGGTATGGGAACCCAATGGGTGAATCCTCACGCAAGCGCGCGGCCTGGACAGCGAAAGCAGGCGTGCCGATCCGGATTCTCGCTCAGGACCCCCGGCCGGTTGACGTGCTTTGGTTCGTTGAATGTTACGGCTCGTATCATCCTCGCGGCAGGACGCCAGCCGTGCGATGGCGCGGATTCTACATCGGCTGAACGTCGACTTCGCCATCTTGGGAAACGAGGAAAAGTGCGCGGGGGAATCGACCCGCATGGTCGGCGAGGCGGGGCTATTTGAACGCTGGTTGATGACAACCTGGCTGTTTTTCAGAAATACCGGTTCAACCGTTTGATGACGTTCGGCGCGCATGCCTACGATGCGTTCCGGACCGAATACGCCGGTCTCGGTCTGAGACAACCGGTGGAACACGCCGTTCCGTTTCTGCGGCGGCACATGGACCAACTCAAACCGCTGTTAACGAAGAAATTGAACTACCGCGTGACTTATCACGATTCCTGTGTTTTAGGCCGCCACAACGGCTTTTATGATGAGCCGCGGGCGCTGCTGCAGAGCATCTCGGGAATCAAGCTGGTCGAGATGGCGCACAACCGTCTGAACTCCATCTGCTGCGGCGCGGGCGGGGGCGGGATGTGGCTGGATACCTACTTCAAATCGAAAGGTTATGAACGCTTGCCCGAGCGGCGCATGAAAGAAGCGCTGAGGACCGGCGCCGACGTGCTGGCGGTGTCGTGTCCATATGAAGTATCGCGCTTCGAGGACGCGCTGAAGGTGCTCGGTTCCGACAAAACCTGACGTCATTGAACTGCTGGCGGAGGCGATGGAGGACTAGCGCATGAACATCGTAGTGCTGTTGAAGGTTGTTCCCGACGTGGTCGAGGAACTGGAAATTGCGCCCTGCTGGAGCGAACTGGACACGGAATTCGAACAGTTTTGTATCGGCCGCCCTGCCGAGGAGATGCCGCAGATCACATCGCGTATTTGCGGAGTGTGTCCGACGGCGCACCACATGGCTTCGGTAAAGGCGCTCGACCAGGTTTTCCATGCCGGCCCGCCGCCCGGAAGATTCGCGAACTCGTGTACAGCGCCTTCATTTTGGAAGATCACGCGCTTCATTTCTATTTCCTGGGTGGGCCGGATTTCATCGTCGGTCCCGATGCACCGCCCGGGGAGCGAAACATCCTCGGAGTGATTGGGAAAGTCAGCGCCGAAGCCGCTGGAAAAGTGATT
The DNA here is from genome assembly GCA_963720745.1 of uncultured Acidobacteriota bacterium. Lineage (GTDB taxonomy): Bacteria > Acidobacteriota > Terriglobia > Bryobacterales > Bryobacteraceae > TMP-7. Next base: position 84,891 of record CAVRGO010000001.1, on the reverse strand, counting down.
TCGATGCGCGGTAAACTTCGGGAGATCACCGCCACGGCCGGGGGCAAGGCCATCCATCCCGTGCTCGGATTGCCGGGCGGTGTTGCGCGCCGGATTCGTCCCGAAGAGCGCTGCCGCTTTCAGCGGATTGCGGCCGAAGCACTGGACTTCGCACGATTCACGCTGAATTTGTTCGAACACATCGTGCTGAACGACCGCGCATACATCGACCTGATACTTTCCGATCCGTTCACCCATGCGACGCACTTTACATGGGCATGGTGGACGTATCGAACCTGGTGAACTTCTACGATGGCCGGGTGCGGATTGTGTCGCCGCAAGGACATGAAGTCGCGAGGTTTCGGCCGGCGGAATACTCCGACTACATCGCCGAGCACACGGAGCCGTGGTCGTATGCAAAATTCTGCTATTTGAAGCCGCTCGGGTGGACGGGATTCCGCGAGGGGGAAGACAGCGCCGTCTTCTCCGTGGCACCGCTCGCACGGCTCAACGTTTCGGACGGGTTTACGACGCCTTTGGCGCAGCAGGAATATCAGCGGTTCTATGCGACGTTGGGACCCAGGCCGGTGCATCATACGCTCGCAACCCACTGGGCTCGTGTTATCGAAATGCTGCACGCCGGCGGAACGCCTCAACGAACTTGCGCATGACGCGCAACTCGAAGATCCTGACATTCGAACGCTTCCTTCAGCGCCGCCGGATGAAGGAGTCGGAATTGTCGAGGCTCCGCGCGGCACCCTGATTCATCACTATCGAACGGATGCGCGCGGGCTCATTCGCTACGCGAACCTGATCGTTGCCACGCAGAACAACGGCCTGCATCGCGCTGAGTGTCGAGCGGGCGGCTAAAGCATTCATTTCGGCCGGGTCAGTATCCGATGCGGCCCTGAATCGCATTGAGACGGCCGTGCGCGCGTACGACCCGTGCCTTGGATGCGCGACTCATGACCTGCGCGGCAGCTTGCCTTTGAGGATCAATGTTCGGGACGCCAGTGGCGCATTGATAAGAACCATAGCTCGGACAGCGGGCGGATAATGGTCGTAGGGACACAGGAGATCGTATGACGACCGAGACGTTTTCGGAGGCGCTACAGTCACCTCTCGCGCAGCAACTCGAAACCCGTCACTTCAACAAATTGATGGGGATGGCGGCGGAAGTCGAGTTTCGGGAAGACGAGGTAATTTTTCGAGAGGACGAAGAGTGCGAGTATTTGTACCTTCTGCTCTCGGGAACCGTGGCTCTGGAAGCTCCGATCTCGGGACGGCTGCTGTGCGTGCAGAAACTCGGCGCCGGCGATGAAATCGGCTGGCCCTCGGTGCTTATGGGCTATGATCGCCATTTCCAGGTGCGGTGTCTTTCGCCTGCTCGCGCGCTGGCCTTCAACGGATCGAAGCTGCTGGAAGCCTGCAAAGAAGACACTGCGTTCGGTTTTGCTTTGATGTACCGGCTGCTCGAAGTGGTGGGCGGACGGCTGGAAGCCACTCGGGCGCAACTGCTTCAAATCTTCGACCTGAAGTTGAAGCTGTAGTGCCAATATCCGGCGGCGCAAGGGCCGCCAGGCCAATTATGCAACGAGAATGCCGTTGAAACAGTGTCGTCCGTGAGCCGGCGAAAGCTGTTCTCCATTCTGCCCTCGCGAATCGCCATCTGCGCCGGTTGTGCCGGCATCTGTCAAACACAAACTCCACCTCCACCCCGCGAGCACAGCCCTGCAGAGAAGTCGGATATGACGTGGGAGCAGGTGTTCCGCTTCACGTATCAGCGCAACTATATCCCAACTCTGAAGGTCCTTCAGAAGCAGATCGGAAAGAGAAGTTCGTCCGCATGCTGCAGGACGGCCTTGCCGAGGCGGCGATCGCCGGGATGGCGAAGAACCCGGCTCCCAATCGCGACTTCGCCAGTTGGGTAAACGGATTGCGATCGGTACCGCCGCTCTATCAGCACGCCCTTGTGTACAGCGTCGTCGCGGACTCCGCCGAGGCTTTTGAAATCCGAGTCACCGAATGTCTTTGGGCGAAGATGTTCCGCGAAGAGAACGCGGCAGATATCGGCTATGCAGGCATTTGCCATCCGGATTACGCCGCCGCGCGCGGTTTCAATCCGAAAATCAAGCCTCATCCGCTCGAAGACGCTGATGCAAGGGAACGACTGCTGCAATTACCGGTACGTCGTGGAGGCGTAGCGGCGAGCGACCGGGGCGCCTGATCGCTGATCCGAGTTTCCGTCTCGCCGGGAGTAGTATAGGGCAAGCTTGCGCTATCGCATGTCTGAGGGATGGAGCATCGAAAATGCAAATCAACACACCGGTTCGCCGATCGATTCATTTCAACCGCAGGGATGTTTTGAGGATGCCATCCCTGACATTGGCCTCTTCGGCACTACCGGTCCTGGCGCAGAGCAAATCGTCGGCTGCCAGCGTCGCGCAGCCCCTTCGTCTGGACCTGAAGCGCATCGGGAGCGCGTTGTCGGGCATGGTGGACAGCGGACGCGCCGCCGGAGTTTCCGTGCTGATCTGGAAAGACGGCCGCGAGGCTTATTTCGGCTCTGCCGGTTTTGCGGATCGCGATGCCGACCGGCGAATAACGCGCGACGCCATCGCCCAGATCTACTCGATGACGAAGCCGGTGACGGGCGTTGCGCTGATGACTCTGTGGGAACAGGGTAAGTTCGGGCTCGATGACCCTCTATACCGTCACTTGCCGGAGTTCGAGTCGATGCAGGTGTACGCGGGCAAGGATGCTTCGGGGTCACCGATCTATCGCCCCGCCGCGCGCCCAATCTCGGTGCGGGATGTGATGCGGCACACGGCGGGTTTCGCGTACGGCCCGGGAGACACGCCCGCTCACGCCGCCTATGTGAAAGCCGATCCGCTGGCGCTGACCAACGATTTGGCCGAAATGGGAAAGCGCCTGGCAAAGGTGCCGCTCCTGTTCGATCCCGGCACGCGCTGGAGCTACAGCATCGCCGTGGATGTGCAGGCGTTATTGGTGGAGACGCTGTCCGGTCAGAAGTTCGCCGACTGTGTTCGTCAGCATGTGCTCGAGCCGGTCGGGATGCGCGATACCGCGTGGCGTGAGCCTGACGAACGCTTGCCTCGCCTGGCAGCGCTGTACCGCGTATCGGAGGGCAAACTGCTTCGGGCACCCGACGCCATGATCCGCAGACTCAACTTCCAGGACAACCGGTTGACCGGCGGCGGATTCGGCCTGGCTTCGACTGTCGACGACTACATGCGATTGGCAAGAATGCTGCTGAACCGTGGCGAACTCGAGGGCACCAGGATTCTCAAGCCCTCCACTGTAAAGCTGATGTCGACGGATCAATTGGATCCGCGCATCACCGATCGGGGTTTCTTACCGGGTAAAGGCTCGGTTGGGTTTGGCTTGGACTTCGCAGTGCGAGTGTCCCAACCGCAAAAATCCGAAGAGAGCCGGGGAGCCGTGGGCGAGTTTTTCTGGGACGGCGCTGCATCGACGCTCTTCTGGGTGGATCCGGCCAACAACCTTGCCGCCGTATTCTTTACCCAGAAGATGCCGTTCGATGGAACGTTGCATCGCGACATTCGTGGCGCGATTTACGGCCCAGATTATCTTGGCCCTCAGGGCGATTAACGCTGACATGTCCTTGGATCGTTGATCCGTTTCACGCGCTGCTCGCGCTTTTCTTTGGTAGCCGTAAAGCGTGGCCTGCATTGCCTCAACGGTTTCACCCGTTCTGCAAATCCTGAGGCGTTCATCCCCGTTTGCGGAACCTTCGGCTCGATTTGCGCTGCTAAAGGCTGAATTTGCGCTGACCGCGAGGTCCAATCGCGCACTCGCTTGCAGGGGCGTCACCCCTTCCGGCGCGGTCGGACATGCGAAAATTCGCGCAAAAATTCGCGGAACATTTCTCGTGACAATGTCCTGTGAATCCTGTATCCTAACAAGACTTCAAAGAGGCGGAGAGGACTGGGCGGATGGCGGAGAAGATCGTCGTTGCGCTGGTGCCGGGGATTTTTGCGAGCTATCTCTACGACCGGTCGGGGAAAAGCCCTGGCTGGCACGTTAACCCGAAGGTAGCGCTAGGCTACCATGCCTGTCTCACTTCGCCGTCGCAGCGTACCGCGTTCTCTCATCCGGACTCACTTGTCGCTGAAGGTCCGGCCAGTAAAGCCCCCGCGGGAATCGATGCTAATCGCGGTTGGCAGAATGTGTTTCTGGACTCCTACCTGCCGTTCCTCCAGGCCTGCCAAGCCGGCGCCGACCGGTTCCGTTTCGACCCACTCGTCTATGCGATCGGCTACAACTTTGCTCTGTCGAACGAAATCACCGCATCTCGCGATATCGCCTACGCGCTGAACCGGATCTTTACGCGCCATAAGACGGATCCGGATTTCAAAGGCCGTTTCTTTTTCGTGACGCACAGTATGGGCGCTCTCGTCGTCCGAAGAATGCTGCAAACGTTCGGGAACTTGTTGGGCACGTGTCTCGGGGTCATTCACGTCGCAGCGCCGAACGCGGGCGCCCCCGAAGCGCTGATGCGCTTCATCCGGGGCATGCAAAGCGACAAAAAGATCGTGGAACGAATCTTCGGAAATACAGGTTGGAAAGTGTGCACCGGCGCGAGCACGATTGGTGCAGGGTTCCAATTGTTGCCGTACCCCATGCAGGACGCCGTTTTCACAGCAGTGCGGCCACCGTCCACTGCGACACGCGATGACCCTTTTTTCCTGCGCCAGATCGCCTCGACCTTATTGCTGGACAAAACAGTTGGCGAGTCGGAAGCGAAGGCAAAAGTCACCTATAAGGTGAATGGCGCTGTCACAAACGAAGAATCCTTTCCAAACAACGGAAACCCGCTTTGGGGCGGATGCGAGGCCGTTAAGGATGCGGTCGTCCGCGACATGCTACATCACCTGGAGGCAGCGCGTAGATTTCACGACCAGCTTGACGCAATGCCCCTGTTCCCGCAGACCGTCGCGGTTGCGTTGACCGGGAAGGACACAGTGCAGAAAGTCCGGATCACTTTCGATTCGGGATCCCGGCTGACGGAAGCCGACGAAACGACGACCACTGACGGCGATGGAACCGTGCCGTTTGACAGCCAGACCTTCCGGTTACCACAAAGAACGACCAATATCGGCGGACGTGAATTTGCAGCGTTGAGAACGGTCCGCGGTGTATCGCATGAAGCGGCGCTGAAGAGCCCTGAGGTGGTGGATCACGTCATCGACCTGCTCGACAAGTTTCACCCCCGTCCAGGCATCCGGTGAAATTTCGCGAGGCGAGCATATGAACTTCGGGAACATATTTTTCGCGTTGGGCTCCCAGTTGACAACGGGAAAGGCTGTGCTCAAGGCAGCCGCGCCGCCGCAAGGTGCGGGGCTCGGCACGGCGTTCGAGCAGCAGATTCTGCGGCGATTCTATGGCGGGGCGCCGCTGGAGATCGCGCTGACGCAGCCGGCCCCGTCGATTTCACCCGTGTTGACCGACGGCGAACTGGTATTGGACGGCACCGCCCCGTTTCTATCGGCCGACATTCTGGCGCCAGACGGCACAATAGTGGTGAAGCGCCGCGATACCGTTCGCGTTAAAGCCCGGTTCCACCTGACCGCGGGAGATCTAACGCTGTCGCTCGAATTTGTTACGCCCACAGATCTGGACACGATGTTTCCGAGCCTGCCGCGTACGTTTCGCAATGCGCCGGATACACAGGATCTCGATACCGCGGCCGACGAACTGGCGCAGGAAGACGATGAACACACGACACGCCTGTCGGTCTTTGGTTACTTGTCGCGTTTCGGCCGCGTGACGGATGCGAAGCTCATTCTGACCAGCAGCGACACACCTGGCGGAACGACGGCGTTGAGTGTTGCGGCCTCGATTGCCGCGACCGGGGCGCTGGGAGTCATCGAAGCGATACCCGGCTTTAGCGCGACGTTGAACCTTGCCGGTCCGGTGGTGCTCCCGTCGAGCACGGTGCTCGATGAACTAGAGCCGGGCGAGCATGCTTGGGATTTTCCTGATGCGCCCGGGCTGCATCTATCGGCGCCGCTGACCGTGAACGCGTTGAATGGCCTGCCCCTCTCGGACTTTGCTTTCCGCGTTTACAGCGCACTTGGCAGCAACTCGATCGGGGACCGGACAGCGTATGAGCCGGAAATCGGTATTACCGGCAAAGCAAAACTCTCCACCAACCCCGCTGTATCGATCGACGTCGCGGGCACGCGTGCGCCAGGATCAACACCGGTTTTTCTCGCAGCGCGATCCGCCGACCTGTCCCTCGAGAATGGATTAAACGCCCTGACCACACTACTCGGCGGACAGCTTGAGAGCACCGCGCTGATTCCGCAAGAGGTGACGGGCGCGCTTCAGAACATCCGGCTCACGCAGGCGGCGATCGAGATCGAGCGCGAGGGCGCTGCGGGCTTGCATGTGGCAAGCGCATCGGCGGAGGTCGCGATCGGTCTTTCCATTTCCGCTGACTCGGCGGTTGGCGACAACGGGATCCAATTGGATCGACTCTCGCTGTTTGCGAGTGATCCCTTCACGACGGCAGCGCGATCGATATCCGCTACTCTATCCGGTACCGCGACGTTCCTCGGCGCTCAATTCGGTGTCAAAGTCGAAGGTCCGGAGTTCAGCCTGCGGGTTGAGCAGAACGACTCGACGCCTGTGAACCTTTCCGACCTGCTGAAGAACCGGTTCGATGCGCTGGAATCCGCACCGCTCGATGTGCAGCTCAGCGATTTGCGGTTCGCAATCGCGAAGGGCGGGAAGTTCGCGATATCCGCATCGATCAAGGAGGACACGCCGCACGAGATCGGAGGAACGTCCTTTCCACGCGTCGATGTCGCGATCTCGAACGACTCCTGGCGAGTCAGCGCGAGCAGCGATTCCGGCGTTCCCGTGCTGAACATCCTGACGCATGTCGCCGGGAAACTGGGGCTCGGTACGGTGAACCTTCCTCCGGCGCTCGACGAACTGACGGTCAAATCGTTTTCCGTCGAACGCACGAAACCCGCCGATAAACCCGTCGAGTTCAAAATTTCCAGTTCGGGCGAGATTCCGGTCAGCGACGGGCTGCCCCCATTGCAGTTGACGTTGGAGGTAACCAGCGTAAAGGGCGGTTCGCTGACGTTCGGCGGAACGGTGGTAGTCGGCGGTATACAATTCGCGGTTGCGTTCCAGAAAACCGGCGGTTCGAAGGTGCTGGTCGGCTCATTCAGTCTCGAGGATGGCGCCGACGCTGACGACGCGACGATCCACCTTGCAGATCTCGCGAATCTGGCCGGCTTTGATGAAGCGGCCAACCTTCCCGACATCGCGGTGACGCTCAAATCCGCGTTCCTCGCTTATCGCAAATCGGGCAACGCGAAGCAGGTGGTGTTCGGAGTCGATGTCGGGCCGTCGATTCCGCTGGGTCACACGGATCTTTCGAAGTTCGGAGTCGCTGTCGACGTGAGCGACGCGGCATTCCGGTTCCTCATCTCGTCTGCGAACCTGGACGTCGACGCCGCCGGCGACATCAATGGACTTCTGCCCAAGGGAGTAGCGAGCATCCCGGCAGAGGTTCGCGAAAACGGACTCGCAGTTCGCAAAGGCGTTGACGCATCTTTGCGGCTGGGTACACTCACTATCGGCCAGGAGGCGTCCGACAGTCTTCCCGAACCGGCCGGCGGCGGTGCGTCACCTGCCGCAGCGGACGCCGACAAACCTGAAGACAACATTACCTGGTTCAATGTGCAGCGGCACCTGGGGCCGCTGCATGTTCAGCGCATCGGTGCGGGATTCCAAAAAGCGCAAACGGCGAACGGCCAGAGCCCTGCCAAAATTCAGTTCCTGCTGGATGCCGCAGTCTCCGTCGCCGGGCTCACGCTTGGAATGCAAGGGTTGTCGATCGCGACGCCCCTCGATCAATTCACGCCGGATTTCAACTTGAATGGTCTGTCGCTCAGCGTGACCAAACCTCCTATCGATATCAGCGGAGCGTTTCTGAAGCGCGGCGACGATTTTCTGGGTGCCGCGGTGATTAAGGTGAATCAGTTGACGCTCAGCGCGGTGGGTGGCTACCGCCTGCCGAACCCTCCGGATCCGGCGTCATTCTTCATCTTTGCCGCGCTGGACTATCCGATCGGCGGACCGTCGTTCTTTTTCGTGACTGGCCTCGCTGCCGGGTTCGGCTATAACCGAGACCTCGTGATGCCCACCATTGAGCAGGTGTCCAACTTCCCGTTCCTGCGTCTGCTCGCTGGTCCCGAGGAAGGCGGCACGCCGCTCGACGCCGCGGATCCGAATCCCGCTCAGACCATCCTGACGCGGCTCACCACTCCGGCGGATCTCGTTCCGGTACGCGCAGGCGCGATGTGGCTGGCGGTCGGCCTGAAGTTCAACTCGTTTAAGCTGATCGATTGTTCGGCGCTGCTGTTGGTCCGGTTCGGCCAGGATCTGGAGTTCATGTTGATCGGGCTGGCTTCGCTCAAGCTGCCGAAAGAAGTCCCTGCAGTGCCGCGGAGAGCTACCTACCTGCAGGCCAATCTGGCGTTCCGTGTCAGCATCAAGCCGGCCGAAGGCCTGTTCGCCGCGGAGGCGGTGCTCGCGCCCGGCTCGTTCGTGCTCGACAAGAGTTGCAGGCTCACCGGCGGCTTTGCGTTCTATGTATGGTTCGCCAAGGAGCACGCGGGCGATTTCGTGCTCACGTTAGGTGGTTACCATCCGCGTTTCGTGCGCCCGTCGCACTACCCCGTAGTCGAACGTCTCGGCATCAACTTTTCGCTCGACAAGCTCAGCATCAAGGGACAGGCCTACTTCGCCCTGACCCCGTCGTGCGTGATGGCGGGCGGCAGTCTGGAAGCTTCGTACGTGGACGGGACGGTCAGCGCTTTCTTCATCGCGCGCGCCGATTTCCTGATCCGCTGGCAACCATTCTTTTACGACATCGAACTGTCCATCGGGTTGCGGGTGGCGCTGACGCTGGACACCTTGCTCGGGACGGCGCGGCTAGGAACCGAACTGAGCGCTTCGGTGAAAGTGTGGGGACCGGAGTTCACGGGAACTGCGAGCGTTTCCTGGGGTGCGTTGTCCTTCGATGTAAGCTTCGGGTCTGCGGACAAACCCGGGTTCGAGCCGCTGAAATGGGAGTCGTTCCAGGAAACGTATTTGCCTGCCGCCGCCGAGTCGAACAAGGGATGGACGGCGTCGAAGAAGGCGAAGCCGGAAGACAAGGAATCGCTGCCCGAGACGGCACTCCAGATCTGCCAGGTGAATCTGGTAAGCGGTCTGGTTCGCGAGAGCGACATTGACGGCACGGGGCGTCCGCAGTGGATCGTGAAATTGGAGGGGCTGGAGTTCTCCACGCAGTCGGCCGTGCCGTCGACGGACGTCGTTCCGTCGTTCCAGCAGGACGAGGATCCGAACCGGAAGGAGGCGTTACCCATCGGGATACGGCCCATGGGCGGTAAAGGGCTTACCGCGGTTCACCGGTTCACGATCACGAAATCCGGACCGAATGGTGAGGAACCCGTTCCCCTGGACAACTGGATCAAGAGCGCTCGCCGCGGATCGGTGCCGAAGGAGATCTGGGACGCCGACTACAAAGCGGCCGCTCCACAGCCGAGCGCCGACGTTCTGACGAACCAGCTACTCGGATTCGATTCAATACAACCGCCCGGGCCGGACACGCCGACAAAGCTCAACGAGATGTCGCTGAGCGTGTTCACCTTCGACGTACTGCAACAGGTGGGGCCGCTGCAGTTGACGAGGCAACAGGCCGTAAGTGCCGTCCCACCGGCAGACGGTCTTTCCTCGGAGCTGATTTTCGAGACAGTCACCACCACACTGAACGAGGCGGAAGTGAAGGCTCGCCGGGCAGCGATTATCTCGCTGGCGCGCACAAACGGGTTTGAGACATTGGCCCAGCGTCCGGACGAAGCGCCGCAACCTGCCGATGCGGCCCTCACAGATCTGGCGGCTAACGTGACGACACTGTTCGTTTCCACGCCGCCCATGCTGGGCCCGTTGGGTTCACTGGGGACGCCGCCGACGATCAGTGTCGAACCGGTCAGCCCCATCCAACTTCCAGAAAAAGAGCCGATCCCTCCGGAGACGCTCGCTGAGTTGACGGCCATCGTGTTCCAGTACAACTACGCCGAGGATTCCGGCACGTCGGATGCGGACGTCGGCGCAACGGTCATGAATCCGGCTGAGCGGAGCACCCTTCCGTTCGACGGCATCCCCGGCGATGCGGGCCAACCGCCGATCCTGCCGGACCCGCCGGAGAAGAAGGTCACAACCGGCGAGACCCTGGTGTGGACCATTATTCACACGGATCCTCGCGTTCCCAGAACGCCCGGGGTCAAACTTCGCAAGCGCACCGGCCGCGTGCGCATCGCTGCGCTCGACGATCTTCGGCGCCTACTTGAAACGACCATTGTGGATGCCGGTGACGACGCCCAAACCGTGCCGCTGCCCCCATCCACCGCTCGTGTCGTTGTGACCTCACTGCCTCCACGACCACCTGCGGCGACGCTTCCCGCTGGAGTAGCGGGCTGGACCGCCTCGACATCGATGATCGAGATGGCCCCGCACACGTTCCTCGCCGAGAACGCGACGGTCTTTACCGAAGGCTCATACCGCGGTGGAGCGTCGGCGGATGAGCCCGACGGACGAGTGCTTCGCGGAAAATCAATGATCGCGGAGAACCGGCTCACGAAAGGGCGGGATTCGAAACTCCTGCGCAGCGGTTCGTTTGAAACGGCGCTCCCTGCGGATATTGCGACCATCGCGATCATCGTGCGGCGCGGAGGAATCGCATCGGGGCCGTCCGGCATCGGACCGCTGGTCGAATCGACGCTAGCCGATGGGAGCCGGATCCGGCTCCATCCCGTCTCGACGTTCCGGGAGGACGCCGAACGGCTGATTCTTCTGTACCGCGTGCCCGCCGGACTTCGAATCGGACAGGATGCGCGCATCAGCGTTTTGACCAGCGCTCCCGGGGGAGAGGACCAGTGGGAAATCCAGGGAGTGCTGGGTATCAACGAGAGCCCGCTTCGGGTACGGCTCCATTGGCCGGATTTCCGGCTGCGCTCCCAGGTGGTTGCCGCGGCTGATTCAAAGGGCGAAGCCCAGGTGGCGTTGATTGCGGTGTAGAGGAGCATGCCAATGAGTTCGATCCCAGCAGGCAAGATCCGATTCTTCAACCATTCGCTTCCCGCGTTGCTCGACGGCAAGTACCGAGTAAAGGTCGAGCAGACCGTCGATGTCACAAACATCCGCGGGAACGAATCCGAATCTATCCGGACCTACTCGTATGATCAGATCTTTCATTTGCAGGCGCCGCGGTTTCGATTCACCCCCGCCGACGTACACGCGGTTTATCCGCCGCCCTCGGCTGAAGGGAACTTCGTGACGGTGATGCCGCATATTGTTTTGCGAAGACGGACCCTGCCGTGGGAGCGCACTATCGACGGACTCCCTCACAGCACGACACAGCCGAGACCCTGGCTCGCACTACTGCTGTTCCGCCCGGGCGAAATCGCGCCTGGCGACGAGAAGACGGACTCGGTAAGCGAACTTGTGTTCAAAACGCATGCGCCCGCCGGTATCCGGTTGCCGCAACCGCAACCGCCGTTGACGGACGCCGAAAAGGCTCTTGAAACGGCCGAGGTAGATAACGCGGTCCCGCAGGTGACTACGATTGATGTGCCGTTGGCGAGGTTCCTGCAAATCGTCCCGCATATGGATGAACTGCCCCTACTCGCACACGTGCGGCAGGTGAACACGGGCGATAAGGAATTGCTGGGCCTGGTGGATGACGGGTGGTTCTCCGTGGTGTTGTGCAACCGGCTTCCGGCGCCGGGCGCAAACAAGGCTCACCTGGTTTCGTTGGAAGGATGCCAGGATCTGCTCGCCCCCGGCGCGACTGCGCCAGTGGGGGTCACGACCGTCCGCCTTATATCGCTCGCGAGTTGGTCGTTCAGCGCGCGGGAGGCGCGGGGCAGTTTCGCCGACCTGGTGAACCACCTCTCTACCGGACTTCTACAAGTTCCTGTTCCGAAAGGCATCGCCGGCATGGCGGCGACGAACGTGGAGTCTGCAACTCGCATTCGCGACGCATTGAATGCCGGCTATGTCCCGCTTACGTACCGCATGCGCCAGGGCGAGGTTACCGCCGCCTGGTACCGCGGGCCGCTGCTTCCAGTGGTGCCTGAGAGGGCTCAGCGCGATCCGTTCCCGACGGCTGAAGCGGGCCTGATCTACGACGAAACTACGGGCATGTTCGATGTTTCGAACGCGGTAGCGTGGCAGATCGGGCGTTTGCTGGCGCTATCCGACACGCGCTTTACGGCGGCGCTGGGAGAGTGGCGTCAGGCAGGACAGCAGATTCTCGACAGGATGATAAATCTTGCCGAGCAGGCCCGGCAGCGGAACGAGGAGACGATATGGCTGCGCGTCGGCCAGATTATCGCAGAGCAGGATCCAGAAGTGCGCCGGGCGGAGTTTTTCGAATTGTTGCAGACGGAATCGTCAGTTCGCGAGATGCTAGAGAGCTTGCACGATACGAATGCCGAATTGCGGCCGTTAGCCCAAAAGGTTTTGGACGAGTTTCTCGCCCGGAGCACGGGTACCGTTGCCGCAGTTCAGCCGCCGCCCGATCCGAAAGCCCGGCTCGCTCGCGACATCCCGCCGGTTCGTACGGATGACATTGACGGATCGGGGCTGACCTTTGCCGAAGAGATCGCAAAACGCGTGATGAACGGCGCCAGCGTCGGCGCCCGAGCATGACGGCGCGAAAGAAGAATACGGATGCCTGATACCTCAGCACCTCCCAGCGACATGGACGTTCTGGACAGCGCCAGCGATGTGCTGCAGCGGGCATGCCCACCGGTGCCTCCGCCCGTAGAGGATTGGTTGGGCCAAACGGCATTGCTGAACGGTGTTCCCTTCGAGAATCTCGTTCCGGACGTGCGCATGCTCCCGCCCGAGTCGATCCGGTTCTTTTATATCGACGCAAACTGGCTGGGGAGTCTTGCGGACGGGGCGTTCAGCATCGGGGTCCATTCCAATCGCGATATCCGGTTTGACCGCGTGATGCAGCACCGCGTCCGGGAAGCTACGGACATCGCGGCCGGGAAACTACGGGCGGAGCAGCGCGGCGAAGTGCCTCCAGTGTTGGATGCCCGGATCCGAGCCGGATTCCTGCTGCGGAGCGCCATCGTGTCCGGATGGCCCGGGCTCGAGATCGAGGCTTTCGACGGTTTGGAGGCGACCAGCCAGAAGCTGCCGCCGCTGCGCATTGAGCGTCTCTCGCCCGACGTGCTCATCGCGATCCTTCCGTCCATTCCAGGCCGCATCCACCTGAACGAACCCGCTGAGGGTTTCCACTTCGCCACCTCGGGCGGAACGCTTGACGGCGTGCGCGATCCTGCCCAGTTAACGGGCAACGATCCTGTGCCGCGATCCGGGGATCCGGTTGCAGTTCCCTTACGCAACTCCACCGCCAACGATGGTGTCCTGGACATCGCGAAACTGGGAAACAGCCTCGCGAGCGGCTTGGCGAACCTGCTATCGCCACCGCCGGTGCCGCCGCCGCTGGAAGCTGCGGAATTCGCCTTGCAGATGATTGACCCACCCGACCAGAAACGATTCATCGCCGCCCCGTAGAGGACGCCATGGCTGAGAACACACCTTACCTCCTGGTTCCTGTTGCGGTGGAAGCGCTGGTGGTGAACAAGAGCGACCTGCACACCACCACGTGGTCGATTGCGCCGAAAGAGTACGCCGGCCTTTCAAAGTTCGAGCCCATTGAACCGCCGCCGTTCGTGCGCCTCAACGGGATGCCGAAGACCGGGGTCACGCTTCACTGGGCGCTTCCCGACGCGTTGACCCGTGGACGCCCCGATTCTTCGGGCAAGCTGCACTTTGCATCGGTGCCAAACCGGTGGCTGGTGCTGAGACTGGCGGATAAGGACGTGGACGCCATGAAGGCGTGGGTCGTCGAAAGCGATTTTCTCGACGTCGGCGATGGGTCCAACTGGTACCCCCATCCGTCGGGCTCCGGCCTCACAAGGCTGGGCCGCGCGGTGCCGCTGAGCGAGTGGCTCACCCCGGCGAAGCACGCTGGCTCGCGCGCGCAAAGCGCGGAGGCGCGGATCACCAGTCTCGGCCTGCGCGATTCTAATGACCGCGTAATCGGCGCCGCCGATCCATCCTTCGCCGCTTATGTCGCCAACGTGCAAGACGTGTTCTCCTTCCGGGACAGTCTGGATGACATTTCACCGGAGGAACCGCTCTCGCTCAACTACATGGTGATGGGTTGGTACGCTCCGGCCAGCGAGTCTGACGATATGCCGCCGCAGGATCCGCTCAACCTGCAAGATCATCTCGGGTTCAAGGAAACCAGATGGTCCACGCCAGAGCAGTGGTCGGCACTGATGAAGGAACTCGGGTGGAGCGTCGGCGACGAGAAGGACCTCGAATCCGCTCTGAACAGCATATCGCCGAGCGGACTGCCGGCGCGCGACCGTTTTCCGTCGCGGATTTTGTGCCATGGCATGGTATACGGCGTGAACTGGACGGGCCTAGAGAATGGGGCTCCGCAGCCGTTTCAGAAGGGCCAAGACTCACCATTCGCGGAGATCGCGCTGAAACGCCGCGGCCTGCCAGACGATCCGAATCCTGCCGTATCGCGTTCGACTCAGCCGCAGGTGGTGATCGCGAACTCCACGGTGGATGCTTTCGCCACGCTGCTCGAGTTCCTGTTCGAGAAGGACGACACAGCCGCTGATTTCGGCAAGCTGTTCCAGGCGCTTTCCTACGATCTCACTAACACCTTCAACAGTACCGATGGCGAACTCGAGCTGCAGCGAAGGATCCGGCAGGGGTGGTTCTCAGCGCTTGATGGCGGGAGCGTGTGGGAACTGGCAGTGGACCGGTTGCCGGACCCGGCTACGCCGCCGACGGAACCCAAGTCACAAGAGAAGGCACCCGATCCTTCTCCCGCGCAGTCGAAGGCCGTGTCGGATCTGAACAAAGCGCAGGCTGATCTGGACCGTGCGCGGCGCGAATTCGCCGATGCGCAGTGGGATCTGTACAGCCGTTGGTGGAAGAGCGCCCGGCTTCCCCATCTCGATCCGAAACCGAACGGCATCTCGGGAGATCCCGAACAGGCGGTGGGTCTGGCCTCATCCAAGCAGCGCGCGGACCAGAAGAGCAATGCGATGCGAACGGCGGTAAACGTCGTCGCGAACGCGAAGGGAGCGGTAGACCAAGCCCTCAGCATGTCGCCACCGAACCCGCGGTTCGCGTTCCGGCTGGTGGAGACTAAGGGCCCCCGTTTTTACCGTCCTTCCGATCCCGTGCTGCTGGTGTACGGCGTTCGCCGGTCAGAGAAGCACGGCGGCGATGGGAGGTTCACGGTAGACAATACGCTGTTCTGCCGTTTTGCCGGCCAGCAGGGTACGCCTTTGGCGGACGCAGGCCAGCAGATTCGGAGCCTGACCATCGACGGTGTGAAACTGGGTACGGACGCCGTGACCGATAAATGGTTTGGAGCGCTGAAGGTGGCGGTCTCGGAGCCCGTGTTGTCGCGCAGAATCCCGTCACCCGCACTGGGCCTGGCGGCGGAGTTCGCGTTGCTCAACCCCGCATGGGCCCACCGGCTGATCGCGCTTGCGGGAACGAATACCACCGTGGGCCTGCTGCGCCGGCAACAAAGCATTCCGTGGGGCGACTTCGGCGTCCAGACGTCCACCGCAGCTCTGACGCAATCAGCCGGGTTCGAGGGTATTTGGCCGTCGTCAGTGGCAGTGGATGCATGGGTGCAGCCCTGGACTCCTCTGTTTCTGAACTGGCGTGTCACTTGGTTTCCGACGGCCGCGCTGCCGAAAGACATGCGCGGCGAATGGACCTTCGACGGCTCCGACTACAAGTGGACGGGTCTCGGCCGCCTGGACTACTCTATCGCGGTGACCGTGCAGGGACGTTCGATTCTGGCCGCGCCATCGACAAAGGCCTTCGCGAAGGCTGTCTTTGACCTGCAGTCGCCGCAGGTAGACGAGCAGCAGCGTGCGTTGGAACTGGCCGAAGCGAAGCTGAGCGCCAACGCGGAGCAACTGACGCGCCTGCTGGCGGGCAAAACGACCCTCTCGCCCGAGGAAACGATAGAGAAACAGGCGCTGACAAACGCGCGCCCGGGGCTTCAGTCCGCACGCGACGAAGCGAGAGCCGAGTACGAACGGCGCTTCGCGAATCGGCAGGCGATCGTTGACGCGCTCACGTCCGTGGACTTGCTGGGACAGCCGCTGGCCGGTTTCCACGATGCGTTACTGATGCGCGATCCCGGTCAATACTACGATCCACCGGATGTGACTCCCGGAGGAGCGCAGGTCGGCGATCTTCTTCGTAATGGCGTGCGCGCCGCGCCCATGCCCTATTCGTTCGGCGATCCGAACAGCCTCTTTCATCCGATCCGGGCCGGGCATATCCGCTTCGATCGGGTATGGATCGTGGACGCGTTCGGCCAGGTGTTCGACCCCATGAAAGAGCAGGGTGTATCTGCTTCCGCGTTCACGGTGCTGCGCGGTTCCGGAATGGAGACGCTCGGTCTGACCCATCAGCGTCGCGACACGCAGGCACTGCAACTTCCGCCCCGGCTCGTGCAACCCTCGCGGCTGAATATGCGGTTTGTGGACGGGCGCACTGTGAGTCCTTCCCCCGTGGATTCCTCGAAGGACTCCGAGGCCAACACCGTCTGCGGCTGGCTGCTGCCGAACCAACTGGATGATTCCATCGTCGTCTTTGATGAACTCGGCAATTCGCTCGGCTCCATCGTGCTTACCGGTTCGGGAAGCGAGAAGAACGTATTATGGCTGGCCGCCATCGGCAGCTCCACGGCCGTGGAATCGGAAACAGCGATCCTCAACCCACATCTGCGGGGGCTAGTTCGTGCGTTCTTCGATCCGGGTCTGGCTCGGCCGGGCGATGCATTTATCGACTGGATGGCGGCGATCAACGCCACGCTCTGGACTACCGAACCTCTGGGAAAACGCGGCGACAACTTATCGGTGCTCATTGGGCGGCCTCTTGCTGTGGTTCGCCTGTTAGTCGGCCTCGAACTTGCCGAGGCGCTGGCCACCAACCAGCTCTGGGCAAAAACGAACGAGGCGGATACTTTGAAGTTCGAGGAGGTCAGCTTCGACGTTCAGCTTGGTGATCGAACCGTGCGGCAGGACGGGACGCTCGGGTTCTATCGGCCGCTCAGCGGCGCGCAGAGTGGCGCGGCGGACTACTCCACTTTTTTTGCGGTGATGTCAAACCTTGATCTCGCGCAGAGGACCACGCCGGGTACCGCGAAATTCATTCAGAACGGCAGGCTGTCGATCAAGGTGAACGAATCCATACTGGTGACCGCGGTGATCGATCCGCGCGGCGAAGTCAACGCGACCTCCGGGCTGGTTCCGCCGAAGGCGATCCGGCTTCCGAACACGTTCGTGGACAAGGCGCTCGAAAGAATGGACGTTACATTCCGCGTCGGGCCTGTTCTGACAGAGCCAAAGGCGTTGCGATTGCCGCTTCCGGTGAACGTGACGGGCAGTTGGGTGTGGATCGAGCGCACGGGTGTCCGGCTGGCGGGGAAGACAGCGAATGAAATGGCCGCTCCCGTGAAGAACATCGACGCGGCCGACGAGCAAGCGAGACTTCCGGTTGAGGCGATTCATATTCGCGAGGGTTGGCTGCAGTTGAGTGATGCGGTGGGAGCGAAAGAGAACTAAGGGAAGAATGCCGGACACCAAACCGAAACTGAACTACGAAATCCTTGCGCCGAACACGATCGTGGAGGCCAGTTTCAGCAAAGAGCTTGATGACCGCAGCGTGGTGGATTTTACTATTGAGGTCTCGAATCCAGTCACGACGCCGCCCAATACCGGGATCACTCTAAGGAAGATTGAATTTATTGTTCCCGTCGCGACGGCAGACGCGGACAAGAAAGGCGCGTTGACCAGCAACCCCCGTGGGATCAACCCAGTGGTTCGGGAACCCGGTTGGACCTTGAAACGCAAACAGGACGGGACCACCGCATCAAACGTTATCTTCGAAGCCACACCAATCTCAGGGCAATTCACCGTCAACCCCGGCGACAAAGAGAGCCTGGGATTCAGGCTGTTGGACGTGGAGATCGTCGATGCCGAGGGCAAAACGAAGATAGACGTGAATGAGACAGCGGACGATGGCTCTGTAGGGAGTACCAGCCTGGATGTCCGCAAGGTCTCTCCAACGCTGAGAATCGATTTCTTCAGGGCATCGGAATTTGAGGTTGACCCGGTACTCGATCGTGATAACAGCCTCACGCTTAGTTGGGCGACAACCGGCGCGACCGAGGTCCTTCTGAAAGGGTTATCCAAGAAGGACGACGACGAATTCACAAAGATTTTGAACAGCAATCCGTCGAGTGTGCATGACATGACTTTCGCCGTACACCCGAAAAGCACCACGACCTACACTCTTACGGCCAAGAGCAATGCCAGCGACGCGTTAGCAACTGCCCAAATCACGATCACTGTGAAGAACAACGATGCGGCGCGGCCAGGGACCATTATCGCGTGGAGCCGGATCTTCGATGGCGATACTTTGCCGCCAGCATGGGTCCTGTGCGATGGCAGTACTTATGAGGACGATGATGTGGCCGAGGGCGCGGCGAAACCGACGGTCACGGTTCCGGATTTGAGAGGGCGGTTCGTCATGGGTGCGAAGACGGCGGCGGACAATCAAGAACCCGGTACCGGAAGTCCAACGGCTACGCTAGCTGAAAACAATATTCCTCGCCACAATCATGCTCTCGCGCACTTTGATGGTGCTCACGATCACACGATCTTTATGGACGAGACTCTGCCAAGCGGCAACATCTCTGGGCGGCAGGTTGGGGGAAGGCGCAACCCAGAAGTAATCACGGATCAGATCGAACTCGATCGTATCTCACTCGATCCCGGGCGTGAGAAAAAATCTGTGCAAGTTATCGGGGGCGCGTTCGAGACGGAGCCAGCAAAGCTCACCCTTAGGACCAGTGGGGGCACGCATTCGCATGAGTTTTTCGGGAAGCAGCCTGTGGACGCATTTGATATCATTCCGCCCAATTTCGTGCTCGCCTACATCATCAGACTGAAGCCCCACATGACGAAGGTCACTAATCCATGAGTTCGCAAACCGCCATTCTCACCCGGCGCTGGCCGCAGGAAACCGTCACGGTTCCCGGAGATGTCGGAGCGTTCTGTTCCCTCGCCTTCGATTCACAGCTTCGGCCGCACATCGCGTGCTGGCGCAACCCGGACTCATCCCAGCCGCAGTTACTGTTCATCGGCCAAGGCCCTGGTGGGAATTGGGAAGCCGAAGTAGTACGCACAGGCGCGGGCTCGGGCTGCGCGCTCGTACTCGACAGCGATGGTCAGCCATGGATCGCTTTTTTCGAACTCGAAGCAAACGCGATGAGTGTCGCGCATCGGGTCGACGGTTCGTGGAAGATCGAGCAGGCGGCAGCGAATCTCGACGGCCTGTCCGCAACAACGCTTGCGCTTGCCGTCGATGCAAGTGGCGCGCCCGCGGTTTGCTTTTCCGAAGATCGCGGCCTTCGGTTCGCACGCAGGTCTTTCGGCGGCACGTGGACGCTCGAGACCATCGATATCCATGCCACGGCGGTGTTGTCGTGCAGCCTCGCATTCGGCAGCGGCGATGTCCTGCACGTCACCTACTGCGATCCGTTCATAAACGGCATGCGTGTCGCGACTCGGACGGGCGAGCAGTGGACCCCTCGCGAGATATCCGGCACCGCCTCCGCGGAGTTCACATCCGTCGCCGCCGACAGGCAGGGCAGTGTGCACGCCGTATTCTGGAGCCTGGAATCGGGTCTTCGATACGTCAGGATCGCAGACGGCGCGCCGTCGCCCGAACTCGTCACCGACGACACTGGTGCCGGCATGTTTGCGTCCGTCGGGGTGGATCGGGCGGGCCGTCCACAGATCGGATACTACAATGCCGAGTCGGCACGGCTTGAATTCGCGGTCCGAACGGACGACGGATGGCAGCATCGCACCGTTGATGATTCGAGCGATACCGGCGGTTATGCCTCGTTGTTTATTGACAGCGCGAACTCAGCGCACATCGCCTACTATGATTGGCGTGCGCGCGTCCTGAGGGTTGCAGATTCGAACCGCGCGCCGCGTCCATTGCCGAAACAGTTCTCCACCTTCGTGAACGTTCCCGTTTCAGGAACACTGTTCAACGCCGATGTCGATCCGGATCAGGATCCGGTCACTGCCGAGACAACACCGGTCCGTTCTCCCGCGCACGGCACCGTTACCATTCAGCCGGACGGCAACTTCATTTACACGCCCGAGGAAGGGTTTTCCGGAAACGATGCATTTACGTTCCAAGTGACGGATTCAAGCGGAGCGTTCGGAACCGCGGTGGTGAGCATCGACGTTCAGATCCCGGTGATTGGACCCGAGTTCTTCTCCCTTCGGCCGAAGCCGTCCACCGTCATCGCGGTGAAGGTCGAAGTTCATACTGTTTCGGCGGCGCCCGACAAGATCGAAGTGGTGGTGGAGCGGCAACAGGGGTCTGGATTCATTGAGACCAGCCATCGGGGTCGTCTGCCGAACCTCATCATTGCTCCGAATACAGATGAGTTTTCAACGAACGGATACCGAATCTCCTACCGCGTACCGGCTAAGAATTACGTCCTGGCGCGCAGTGCGCTCTTCGACATGCCCGCGAGCGATGGTGAGAACGACCTGATCATCGGCGGCTCGCTTGAGCGATTTGATGGCCCCTTACGTTGAGTTGCCGGTTATCGACGCTGCTGTAAGCTTGGCCGGTTCGTCGGTGACCCGATGAATTTCAGATCGAATTTCTCCCGATCGTCGGGCCGTGTTTCCCGCGTGCCCACCGCTTCCTCATTGCTCTCGGTCTCGCCAGGCCGTAGTTCGCCAGAATGCGCGGCGACGTATCGCCGCCGATGCCCGTGGGCAGGATGCGGACCGGCCACCTCTTCTGCCGCGGAAATTGAATCGCGGTAGAGCGGAAATCGATGGGTCCAAGTGCCCGAGCATTGCGCGGCGCCACGATCTCTCAGGCCGGGTGGGATCCGGATTACACCGAGGCGGCATTCCCGCTTCCAGTGCAGAGGTCGCTGGAGGTGCTCGATGCGTATCCCGCCGGCAGGCAGCGGAGCGATAGAATCGGAAGTCCTACGGAGGTTTGCAATGGACGGGAATCAATTTCCACGACGCTACTTCTTCTACGGCCCGCTACTGGCCGGCGCCGCCCCAGCCGGCGGATTCGGCAGTACGGCTTCTCTTTCCGCGCTCGGCTACAAGTCGCCGAACGAGAAGCTCAATATCGCTGCCGTGGGAATGGGTATCCGCGGCCCCGCGATCCTTGTGCGATGTCGACGAAGAACGCTCGGCGCGTGGATTCGCTCAGTATCCGAATGCGAAGAAGTATAAGGACTACCGCAAGATGTTCGAAACCGAGGGCAGGAACATCGACGCGGTCATGATCGCAACGCCCGACCACATGCACAGTCCGGTCGCACTGCTCGCCATGCAGCAGGGCAAGCATGTCTACTGCGAAAAGCCGCTCACCCGGACTCCCTGGGAGGCGCAACTACTTGCCGACGCCGCCCTGAAGCACAAAGTCGCGACGCAGATGGGCAATCAAGGCTGGAATCACGAAGGCACAAAAACGGCTTGCGAGATCCTTTGGTCTGGTGATATCGGCGACGTGCAGGAACTCCACGCCTTTACCGGAGGAATCTATGGCGGGCAGCCGAGCATTCCCGCCACCGGACCAGAAGCGACGCCCGTACCTGGCACGCTCGATTGGGATCTCTGGCTTGGTTGTGCCGAGCCTCGTCCCTTCAACCCTCTGATGACGAATCAGTGGCGCGCCTTCATCGACTTCTCGACGGGTGGCTCGTTAGGCGACTGGCTGGTGCATAATCTCGGGCCTGCTCATCTGGCGCTGCAACTCGATAAGGCAAGTCCGACGAGCGTAGAGTGCGTGTTCGTCGAGGGCACGAATCAGTGGCTGTGGCCGTTGAGAGCGCACGTCGTTTATGATTTCCCGGCACGCGGTACCATGCCTCCCGTGAAGGTGCATACCTACCAAAACATGCGCGGCGATTTCGAGAACCCGCCCGGCATGGCCGAGGGTGAGCGGCTGTTCCCGCCCATGAACAATCTCGCCGAGAGGGGAAGACCATTCGTTCAGGGTGGCGATGGCATGATGCTGGTCAGTACCCAACTCACACCGGACGGGAAGCCGATTCAACGACAGGGCCCACCGCCCGGATTCGTCCCTCCCGGTGGACGCCGCGGACTTCCGCCGGGCGCTTCGCAGGATCCGAAGATGCGCGCGCCGGGTAATGGCGCTGTCTTTGTCGGATCGAAAGGCTACATGGCGACCACGGCGCGCGGCGAAGGCGTGTGGCTGTTGCCCGCGTCGCGATGGGCGGAGTACAAGCTGCCTTCTCAGATGCTGCAGCGAGGCGTCAACCACCAGCAGGACTGGATCCGAGCCTGCAAGGGCGGCGCCCCCGGTGTGTCCGATTTCGCTGTAGCGGCAAAGTACATCGAGTGGCTCGCGCTTGGCGCAATCGCGCTACGCGTTCCTGGCAAGCTCTTGTGGGATGCGAACAAACGCCGGTTCACCAACAGCGAGCAGGCGAACCGCTATCTGAAACCTGTCCTGCGCAAGGGATGGGATCTGAAGGCATAGCACTGTGCGAGTGATTTTTCTTGCGTTTGTTTTCCCGCTGGCCTTACCGGGCCAGGGGCTGGATGGACAGGTTAACATTCACGATCCGTCGACGCTCCTGCGCTGCAACGGCAAGTTCTATACCTTCGGCACAGGAGGCGGGACTCTTGTATCTGACGACGGTTGGACGTGGCGGCGTGGAACCCCGCCTTCGCGCCGGGGCATGGCGCCGGACGGGATTCAGCTTGGCGACCGCTATTACCTGTACGTGGCCCGCAACGTCGGTGCGCAGCCCAGAGCCGAGATCAATCTGATCACGAATAAGACGCTCGATCCCGATTCCCCCGACTATAGATGGGAGGAGGGCGGCGTGGTCGCATCGTCCGATGGTGTCGAGGATTGCAATGCCATCGACCCCGGCGTCTTTCTCGATCCCAACGACGGCAGACTCTGGCTGGTTTATGGATCGTACTTTGGCTATATACGGCTGGTCGAGCTCGATCCGAAAACGGGTAAGCGGCTCAACCCCGACGAAAGACCTGTCGATCTCGCCATCAATTGCGAAGCCTCGATCCTGATCTATCACGACGGCTGGTATTACCTGCTGGCCACCCACGGTAGTTGCTGTCGTGGCGCGGATTCGGGTTACAACATCCGCGTGGGCCGCTCGCGGAAAGTGACGGGACCTTATCTCGACCACATGGGCATGGACATGATCCAGGGTGGGGGAAAGCTGTTTCTGGGCTCGGGTGGGCGAGTGATCGGACCCGGACACTTCGGTCTTATTAATCCCGGAGACGGCGTACAGAAGTTCTCCATGCATTGGGAAGCGGACCTGGACCGCGGCGGCGCCAGCGTGCTCGATATCCGCCCGCTGTTATGGAAGGATGGCTGGCCGGTCGCAGGCGAGAACCTGAATACGGGTACGTACAAAATCGAGTCGATGCGCACGGGTACTGCGCTCGAACTCGCGGTTGAGGGAATGCCGGTGGGTGGCCGGCGCACGAGACGATTCGGAGCTGGCGGGCCTCCAGGTCCACAGGCCGGCGGGTCGCCGCCCGCCGGAGGGGGTGGCGGAGGCGGAATGTTCGCTGGCACTGGCTCGCCCATCCCGCCGCAGGACGTGGCTGAGGTCGCAAAGAACTGGCCCGTGGGGAATGTCGAAGTCCGGATGTCGAATTACTTGTGCCAGGCGCAGCAGAGATGGACCATCACCCCAGTCGCCAATGCAGGCGGGTATCCCGGCTCGCCCTACTTCAGGATTTCGATCGCCGGTACGGAGCGCACCCTGGCCGCTACAGCTGACGCCGAACTCGTCGTTCTTGCCGCGTTCACAGGCGGGCCGGAGCAACTGTGGCGAATCGAGCAGTTGCCGGATGGCGCATGGCGCATTATGCCTAAGTCGGTTCCAAACGCTAAAGAACCGCTGGCTCTTTCGGCTGTGGGAAGCAGCTTTGCCACGCTAGCCCGATTCGACCCCAACAGCGATAAACAACGGTGGCTGCTGAAGACGCCATGAGTCCCGTTTACAACAGAATCTTACTCGCTCTGACGCTAGCCTCTGCCCTCGCGTGCCCGGCACAGGATCTCGGGCCGACCATCGGCCGGCCGGTGGGCACTGAGGCGGCGCCAGCCGCCGGCGGATTTATCAAACGATGGCTCGTGCTGGAACCTATCCCGGCCACCGGATTGACTGACTCCGCGGTGCAGGCTTCCGTAAAGAAGGCGTACTTCCCTGACCAGCTCAGTGCGATTCCGCACGACGGCGACAAAGTAACTGCAGCCGGTTCGCAACTGACCTGGCATGCCCTCGAAACGAAGCTCTACAACATCAACCTCTTCCATTTTGCGCGAGCCCTCGGAAAGCCGACCTCGAACGTGCTGTTCTGGGCGGTCACAATTGTGAACATGCCGCAGGAGACGTCCGGCGTGCGTCTTGCAATCGGGTCCAATGCGGCGTCGGTCTGGTGGGTGAATGGCCAGGAGGTCATCGGAATTTACGGCGACCGCCAGACCGTGATCGACGATGGAGTCTCCCGGCGGCTCACGCTGCACAGAGGTCCGAACGTAATTCGGGCGGCCATCGTCAATGGCGGGGGCGCAACCGATTTCTGCGCGCGCCTTTTGGATGCAGAGGACCGGCCGATCCAGGCATTCACGACAACACTGAACAGTACAGCTGTACCCGCAGCAGGCTTTCAGCGCCGCGCCCCGATTGAGCAGCAACTCACCTTCACGCCCCATCACGCCACTGGCACTTACGATATCGGCGACACCGTTGGATGGACCGTAACGCCAGGGCCGGCGACTCCGAAGTATTCGTGGAAATGGACCATCCGCCGGAATAACGCAGTGGTTCTCAAAGAAGGCAAACTCGATTTGGCGTCGGGCACTGATAAGATCGAGATCCGCGGCGAGGAGCCAGGCATGCTGTATGTCGCTGTGGAACCGTATGCTCCTGCCGGTGTCGCCTACGTGGGCGGAAACACTGGCCGTGATAATGGCTTATATGCCGTTGGCGCTGCAGTCGCGCCCTCGAAGATCGGGCTGTCGACGCCGCGTCCCGCCGACTTCGATCTCTTCTGGAACGCCAAGCTCGAGGCACAGTCCCGGATCGCCATCAACCCTGTCCTGACGCGGATCGACACCGATGTGCCGGGTGTCGAACTGAACATCTTCGCCGTCGATGCGCTGGGTTCCAAAGCGCATGGCTACGTAGCGAAGCCCGCGAGAGAAGGGAAGTTCCCGGCACTGATTCAACTCCAGTACGCAGGCGTTTACGCGCTGAACCCTCGGGCCGCGGCTCAGCGCGCGACGGAAGGCTGGCTGGCTCTGAACGTCGATTCGCACGACAAACTGCCGTCCGACCCCTCCGGTGGCATACCCCGTAACTACCAGACAATCGGCAACACCGATCGCGACCTGTCGTACTTCCTGAGCATGTATCTCCGCGACTCGCGAGTGCTCGATTACCTGCTGACTCGTCCGGATTGGGATGGCCAGACCATTGTGCTGACGGGTGGCAGTATGGGTGGTCAGCAGAGCCTTGTTCTGGCAGGCCTGCGGCCGGACAAGATCACAGCGGTGCTGGTATGCGTGCCGGCCGGGGCAGACACGAACGGCGATCTTCACGGCCGCAAGGCAGGATATCCGAACTGGCCGTCCGACAACCCGGATGTCATGAGGACTGCGCTTTACTTCGATCCCGTCAATTTTGCTTCGCGCATCAAAGCGTCCGTCATGGCGGGTATGGGCTTCATCGATACCATTGCGCCGCCGGCCGGCATCTGGTCGGCTCTGAATCAGATCCCGGGTCCCAAGGAAGCGTTGCCGATGATCGAATCCGAACACGACAACCTCACACCGCGGAAGGGGCGCGCCTGTCCCGCGAGAACCAGTGAGATCCTGGATCTTCTCGTGAACGGCGGCGAGTTCCATCCGAATGGAACTAGGCAGTAGACACGAAGGAGATCCACGATGAGACCTCTGTTATCCGCCACTCTGGTTTGCTTAGCTGCCGGCATTGCCCTCTCCCAGCCTCGCCCAGCGGCATATTATGAGGACACCAACAACATTCCGGTCTCGCCCGAGATCCACAGGGATCGCACCGTTACTTTCCGGCTCTTCGCGCCGCAAGCCACCGAAGTGATGCTAATGGGATCTCCGGGTATTCTCGAGGTGATCAAGAAGCCCTTGCCGCTGAAGCGCGACGAAAAAGGAGTCTGGAGCCTGACCGTGGGTCCCCTTGCAGCCGGTTTCTACACCTACGGGTACGCGATCGACGGCGGCTTGCGCATGCCGGATCCGTCCAACCCCAACCTCGAATTGCGCCGCTGGGGACCAACGAGTCTCTTCATCGTTCGCGGCGGGGAAGAAGCCGTGTTTGAAGAGCGGCGAGTGCCGCACGGGACGGTTCACGTGGAGTTCTACGACTCGCCGAATCTGGGCACAAAGCGCATGATCTACATCTATACTCCGCCTGGGTACGAGAAGGGCAAACAGAAGTACCCGGTCCTTTACCTCCTGCACGGCAACGGGCAGATCGAAGCTTCCTGGGTCTGGACCGGCCGCGCCAACGTGATCATGGACAACCTTCTTGCCGACGGCAAGATCAAGCCGATGATCGTCGTGATGCCGTACGGTCATGTGCCGAGAGAAATCAAAACGGCGTCGCCACCTTCAAACCCACCCGCCAACGATCCTGCCGCCATTGAGAAGGAACTGATCACGGCAGTAAAGCCACTTGTCGAAGACAAATATCGAGTGCTGACCGATCGTAATCATCACGCCATCGGAGGACTGTCCATGGGCGCCGCGCAATCCCTGATGATCGGGTTGCACAATCTGGATCAGTTCGCATATATCGCCGCATTCAGCGGGATTGGAAACCGTTCCGAGTGGGAGAAAGCCGATCCCGCGATGCTGAACCAGAAAATCAAAGTGCTGTGGCTCGGTTGCGGAACCGACGACTTCGCTTACAAGAGCGTGAAAGCCATGGACGAACTGCTGACCAGCAAGAATGTGAAGCACGTATGGAACGAGTCGGGCGGCGGTCACAGCTGGCCGAACTGGCAGGTGTACCTTTCGAAATACGCGCCCCTGCTGTTCCAGAACTAGCGGGCTCTACAACAGGTCACTTCTTTCGCGGCGGCGGGTCGCATAGAGGGCATGTTCCGGCGGGCGAATCGGACGGCTTGCGCGCGGTATCGTTCAGCCTGGGCTATCGCAGCCATTCAGAATTTGTAATGGCATGAACACAAACACGAGTGGAGTTCAGGGGACGCATGCGCGTTAAATTTGTAAGAATCTCCTGCTTGCAACATCAATCTTCTGCGTCATCGGTGGGAGCGGTTCGGGCCAATATCGATAGCGGCACCCTGGAGGGAACGGCCAACTCCGATGGATCAGTCCATATTTTTCGCGAAGTGCCCTTCGCGGTTCCGGGACGGGCAAGCTGCGCTGGCGTGAGCCGCAGCGCGTTGAGCCCTGGACCGGAGTGCGCAAAGGGGGGGACTTCGGCCCTCGATGAATACTGGGCAGAGTCTTTGGCGACACCGCGTACGGTCCGAATACTCGATCCGTCCTCTTCGGCGACCCGTTGCATGTTTCAGCCGCTGGGAGCCGGTGATGTCGTCACACGGCGCTCCTCAGACAGCGTCTATGGCCACGAATGTTCGATCGTTCCTTGCGATGTCCATCGGGCTCTGGACGTGATCATGGCGCCTCAGTCGGTCTGAGTATAAACGACACTGTGTCGCGGTCTAAGGCACCGACAGTAGACTTCCTGCTCAGGCTACGATGCGGTAATAGTAGTTGAGCTGCCCGCCGAGGCGCCGCCGCGGTTTCGACTGCGCCCGTTCTCCTGCCGCAGCACGACTCCGGGTTGATGATCCTATTTTCGAGTCCTTGATGATTGCGTTCTTTCAGGTAATGACTTACGAACTGCGCAGTGGCGAACCGCAGCGTTTGTTCACCAAACAGGATCATGCGGTTCAGGCAGGACTCTTTGACTGTCCGGACGAATCTCCCCGCGTGGGCATTCAGATTGGGCGATCTGGGTGGCAACTTCACTGATTTCACGTCGATGCTGCGAAGGATCTCGAGGAATTTCGGTAGTGAACAAAGGATCGCGGTAGTGTTAACCCCAGTCGCGGTTCTCCTGCTCCATTTGGACCACAAGCGTTTCAATTTCCTGTGGCGTTCGCGCTCGCCCAGCCGATGTCGGCCACTGCCGTCGTATTTCTGCGCAATCAGCTTCCGGTGCCAACCAGCAGCGTCTCCGGCGTAACGATGCTTGCCACTTCAGCGAGGAGGCGGCGACTCAGCAGTTTTGCTTTCGCCGCCGGTCGGCGACGCTGGTCATCGCTCAAGCGAAGCCGCCGACGGCCACTCTGCTCACGCAGGGCGCGATCCTCCTAAGCGAAGATAATCGATGACCTGCAATTGGCGTTGATTCAACCGGCCGGCAACTGCGATCAACAGGAACCGGAACGGATCGAGAGGCCTGAGCATCGGATTGCCCAATATCTCCGGTCAAGGCTTCCGGTCGCGAACCGCGGCAATTTCATGCAGATCCAGTTTTCGGACCCTTCGAGAACGCGTACGCCACGTAGCCGAATTCCCTCAGAAGGTCCGGCAGCGACTCCCGCACGGAGTCGTCGTCATCGACCACTGAGACAAGTGGACGGACGATCAAGATGGATTCTTCAGACGGCGTTTGTCGCGCCTTGGGTTCTCCGAGGAATTGAGAATGAAAACGCAACACCCGGACCGTCATTTGGCGTTGCCCATAGACGCCCATGATGATTCTCGATAATAGAGCGGCTTACGGATAGGCCAATTCCCATACCGTCGTTCTTCGTCGTATAAAAGGCTTCGAACAGTTTGATTGCAGTCTCGGGGGCAAAGCCGGCTCCCGAATCCCGCACGGTCAGACGAACACAATCCTCTTGGTCGTGTTCAGTTCGAACGAGCAAAAGCCTTGGGCGACCATCGATGCTGCTCATGGCGTCCATGGCATTCCGGATTAAGTTCAGGATGACTTGCTGAAGTTGGACGCGGTTGCCTGACACCGGCGGGAGGTGGTGGCAATATTCGGTCCGCACAATCACCCTGTTTCTCTGAAGTTCGCTCAGCGACAGGGCAATCACTTCCCGTGTCGCGCCGTTGAGGTCAACCGACTCCGTTGTTGCGCCCTTTCCGCTAAACAGCGCGCGCAATCGCGCGATGACCTCGGATGCGCGGTTGCCGTCCCGAATAGTGCGCCGCGCGGTTTCGCGAGCGCCCTCGATGTTGGGAGGATCGGCTGCAAGCATCCGCATACACGTGCTGGCGTTCGTAACGATGCCCGAAAGAGGCTGGTTGACTTCGTGCGCTATCGAGGCCGTCAGCACGCCAAGGCTCGTAATTCCGGCCACTCGCGCGAGCTGGGATCGCGCGTGGCTAAGCGCTTCTTCCGACAGCCGACGATCCGTCACGTTCTGAACGGCGCCGACGTACTCCAACCGGCCCCTCTCGTCACGTGTCGCGTGAGCGATCAGGTGCAGGTGCTTCACAGATTGGTCCGGCATGAGCAGCCGGTGTTCGTATTCAAAGTTGCTGGCGTGGCTGCGCGCCCGCTCGACCATGTCATTCAACAGCGGAACGTCATCCGGATACACTCGCCTGCCCAGTCGCTCCAGCGTCACGAGACTGCCGGGTTCAAACTCAAAAATACGATAAAGCTGATCCGACCAAGTGATTCGATCGTCTTCAATCCGCCACGAGAAGCTGCCCAATTGTGCGAAATTCTGGCCCTCAGCAAGGAATGCCTCGCTGCGACGCAGTTCCTCTTCAGCCCGCTTCCGATCGTCAATGTCGGTGTTGGTTCCATACCACTTGATCGTCTTGCCGGATTTATCCCGCAACGGATTGGCGCGAAACAGAAACCACCGATACTCTCCGTCAGAACGTCTCAGCCGGGCTTCGGCCTCTCCTGGCTTGTCGGAATTGATCATGAACCGCCACGCGGCAGACAGCCTGTCGAGATCAT
The DNA here is from genome assembly GCA_963720745.1 of uncultured Acidobacteriota bacterium. Taxonomy (GTDB): domain Bacteria; phylum Acidobacteriota; class Terriglobia; order Bryobacterales; family Bryobacteraceae; genus TMP-7. The sequence continues at coordinate 54,632 of CAVRGO010000001.1, read as the reverse complement.
CCGGGTGCACTGCAGCCGTCCAACCCCAACCACGCAACTGATCCGCCGAAAGGCCCAGGAATTCCAGATAGTGCCGATTAAAGTACTCGGTGCTTCCATCTGGCCGGGCCGACCAGGCGAGCGCCGGAATCGTATCGATAATCACCTGAAGATTGCGTTCGCTGGCGCGGATGGCATCTTCGGCTCGTTTCCGATCATCGAGATCTGTCAGGAGCACGCACCAGCTGACGACGCGGCCATCGGCATCGCGAATAGGAGAGCCGTTGCTCTGAAACCATCGATACACGCCGTCAGACCGCCGAAACCGCTGCACAATTTCGTAGGGAGTTCCGGACGCGATCGAGCGGGTGAAAACGTCGACGACGTGAGGCAGGTCGTCCGGGTGCACCGTGCCGTTAGTTCCCCATTGTCTGATCTCCTCGAGCGACTGGCCGAAGTACTCGAATACCTGCCGGTTTACTACCGCGACGTCCCCCGTGGCTGTAAGTAAGGTGACCAGCCCGGGGATGCTGTTGACGATGAGACGCGACTCGCTTTCACTCCTCCTCAATTCGTCATTGGCTGCCGCCAGTTCCCGCGTTCGTTGCGCGACGCGTTGGTCAAGTTCCAGCGAGACTCGCTTCTGTTCGCTCAGAAGCCGTGCTTGCTGCAGCCCAATGGCGGCCTGATTCGTCGCCACATCGAGAAGGAGCCGCTCCATTTGATCCGGGAAGTCGCTTGCGCGGGACCCGGCGACGATCACTCCAATCTCGCCGTAGAACCCCAGACGGGCACAGGCCACGTGTAGAACCGCGTTACCGATTGCCAGTTGAGCGCTTCGAGGCCATTCCAACGCCATATCCCCCAGTGACGCATAGATTGCTTCGGCGATGTCTCGCTGTCGCGCCATTCCGTCGATCGGTTCAGCGACTCGCGCCATCTCGATCGTTGGTCCGCCGACAGGATCGTTCAACCGGACGAACGCGAACGTGAGTTGCAACATCCCGACGAGCGCGTCCAGCAGCGTGCCGGCAATCTGCTTAGGTTCGCCGCCGGGCCACAGGGCCGGAAGCGCCATGATGCTGACCAAATCGTTCAGGCAACGACGCAGCCGAGCCGTTTCCTGGCCGGCATCCTGGCGTTGCGCTTCCATGTCAAATCACGTCTCAGGATATCCCGACGCGCTGCTCGCGACGATTGCGAAACTCGCGCAGAAACACCTCCGGCGGCACGAAGAACGGGTTCTGCTGCAATATGCCGCCGATGATGACCATAGGATGCGTCCGCAGGATGTCGATCACGGTGGGCCCTCCAAATTTCGGAAGGTGGTACGTGCAGATGACGGCATCATCGTGCTGCCGCCACACATCATTGACACGCGCCTCGAACTCGACGACCCTGTCGCGTGGTCCGTTTTCCACCGCCCAGTCCATGCGGCAGACAATCCTGCTGAGCGGAAAACTGCCCGGGGCGTTTCCGCTGGCCAGTTGCTCGAACACCTCCAGCATACGGTCCTGATCGAAACGCCCGTTCCGGAGATATGTTTCCGTATTGGTCAGAAGCTCCAACTGCCCGCTCTGCTGCGCGGAGGCTGCGTCGATTCCCGCCGCTGCCAATCGTTGCAGGTGATCGGGACGCTGATCCGGATTGACGACGTGGATCGCCTTGTCTCCACATTCGAACCCATCCTTGATGAACGGGAGCAAAACGCGACACTCCTCGTCTTCGTTGTTAAAAAAAGCGCAGACATGGCGACTTTCGCCGAGTTGCGAGCCGGCGAAGGGGATAGGCATCGCGCCGCTCTTCATGTTCTCTCGCTCCCGCATCGATCCGTCTGAATACGGGTCCGTATAAGGCCATGATCTCACGAGCGGTTCGAGGTTTATGGCGACATGAGACGCCGAATCACTCTCAAGCCGGCGAATTTCGTGGTTTGTGCAAAGCACTCCCTATGAAGCCCTAGCAGCCCGTGGCAGTAGTAGGTGTCTTCCAGGCGGCCAGTCCAAAACAAATCACTCGATATGTGCCTGACTCGGACGGCGGCATGGGCATCGTGCCGCTACTTTGTGATGCAAAGTGTCCCATTCCCGGGCCCGTTGTCCTGGAGTTCACCCAAAGCCACGAAAAAATGCGCGCAAACAGCATAAAGGGCTGCAAAGAAAGCCCCTGTAACTGCCGGGGCTTTCCTACTCCCATGCTCTGGCGCAGGATTAACGAGAGATTGAACGCGGCTCCGTGCACCAGCAGTCGCTTCAGAATGTTCTTCCGACCCTGGAGGTGGACCCGCCGCATTCCGCCGGTCTCATACAGATGTGCGAAGCTCCGCTCGGTCAGTTCGCTCCGCAATTTCTGTAGGCGCTTGTTGCGGTCGCCGCGCACGCGCCGCCGATTCTCATACGTCCGCTTCTGCTCTTCCGCCTTCCCCTCACCCTGCCAGTTCCGCCGCCCACGCTCCGGCTCGGGGATGTAACTTCGCACTTCCTGCTCATGTACATCCTTCAGCACGGCACCGCTGTGATAGCCCTTGTCTGCTACCACCTCTTCGACGCCCTGTTCATTAATCTGGCGGGCCGCAGTCTGCGCTTCTGCCAATGTCCGGTGGATCGTCGTCGTGTCCCCTTGGTTGGCCGGTTGCAACGTCACCGCCAGCAGCGCCCCACTGGTCAGATCCACAGCATGCTCGGCCTTGTGGGCCAGATGCGTCCGCCCATCTTTCATCTTGGTGATTCGCGCGTCAGGGTCACTGGGACTCATCCACTCTTGGTTCGATCCCTTCTTCTTTCGCTTGCGGTCCAGTCGCGCCAACTGTTCGCGCGTCGGGTTCTCGATCCCGGCGGCCTTGGCCAGTTCTTTCAGGTAGTCGTTGTAGCTTTGCCCGTTGTCCCGTCGCACTATACTCTTCAGTGCCGCATTGGCCTCCAGGGTAGTGGCATCTATCGACACCGTCCGTCCGTTGACCAGCCCCTCTTCATTGAGGATTTTCAGCACCCATCGAAAAACCGCCTTGTGCGTCTCCAGCCAATACAATCGCCGCGTGCGCGAAATCGTGGAATGGTCCGGCGTCGCCTCATCCAGCGCGTAGCCCAGAAACTTCCGTAAAGACAGTGAGTCACCCGTCCGCCAGGCGATTCCGCGCTCTGAATCCAGTCCTTCGAAATACCCGATCAGCAGGGACCGGAAATACACGCCCGGTGCCACGCTGGGCCGACCGTACGGACTATCCTTGTAGAACTTGCGGCAAAGTCGCTCCACCTTGGCATCAAACTTGTGCTCATCCAGAATCTGATTCAGCCGGTCATAAAAGGCATTGGCGGGCGTCTCAACCACATCACTGGTTGCGATCCACAGATCCTGCTGCCGCTCCCGTTTCCGCCTGGTTCCCATCGCCATGACTTATAGACGCTCGAAACATTTCAGAAGTCACATGTTTGGACTTCCGATCTCACTATTACCACGGGCTGCTAGATCAAGAATGCGCCTCTGCCGGGCACCCCGTCGATAATACTTTGGTATCGGAGTGCGCGGCCGCCATGGGCTCTGGTGGCGCCTCCGCCCACCGATACCATCGTCTAATTGTCTCGCCGCCTCCCGTCTGGCCTAATCGCAAGTGGGCGCCGAACGGCGCAGACGCATAGCCGCTCCGGCGTTCCGGTGCGGTGCTGATGGAGGGCACGGTGAAAGAAAAGGTCGCACGCAATGGGTCTGTTGCAACGACGGCCGAACAGCGGCTTGTAGAACTCGGCATACAACTCCCTGCGCCGCCCGAGCCATTCGGCATCTATGCGGAGGCGGTCGAGACCGGCAATCTGCTTTTCCTGACCGGGATGCTTCCGACCGAAAACCAGGAGCCGGCATTTGTGGGCCGGGTGGGCGCGGAACTCGACGTGGAGCGCGGGCGGAAAGCAGCTCGCCTCGCGGCGCGCAACGGCCTATCCGTCGTTCGCCAGCATTTGGGGTCGCTCGACCGCGTGGTTCGGGTAGTCCGGCTCGGCGTGGCGGTGGCTACCGAGGGCGATGTGCGCGACCAGGCGAAGGTGGCCGATGGCGCCTCGGAACTCCTCCAGGATGTCTTTGGAAGTGCCAGGAATCCAGCCCGGTTAGTGTACGGCGTCGCGAGCCTCCCGCTGGGTGCGCCAGTCGAACTGGAACTGATCTTTGAGGTTTCCCATTAAAAAGAAGTCGAGGGGTGAATTATGGCAACCGGAACAGTGGCAGTAACCACCATGAAAAGCGCGGAAATCCTGGCGCCGGGCGCCGATTTCCAAATTGTCGAACGAGAAATTCCCAACCCGGGCCCAAGAGAAGTGCGCATCAAGGTGCAGGCCTGCGGGATTTGCCACAGCGACGTGCTGACGAAAGACGGCCTGTTGCCCGGAATCCAGTATCCTCGTGTTCCGGGACACGAAGTGGCTGGTCTCGTCGACCAACTGGGTGCGGACGCGTCCGAGTGGAAGGTGGGACAGCGGGTTGGGGTGGGCTGGCACGGCGGCCATGACAGTGTCTGTCGCGAATGCCGTCGCGGCGATTTTCGCAATTGCCGCAACCTCAAGATCCCGGGCATCAGCTACGACGGCGGGTACCAGCAATACATGGTGGCTCCTGCCGAGGCGATCGTGGCCCTACCCGAGACTCTCAGCGACGTGGACGCGGCGCCGCTCTTGTGCGCCGGAATCACGACGTACAACGCGCTGCGCCACAGCGGCGCGCTCCCGGGCGACCTGGTTGCTATTCAGGGCATCGGCGGCCTGGGCCACCTCGGGGTTCAATTCGCGCACAAGTTCGGGTACCAGGTGGTAGCCATCGGCCGCGGCTCCGCCAACGCGACTCTGGCCAAACAGTTCGGGGCGCACGCATACATCGACAGCAAGGCCACCAATCCGGCGGCGGGCCTACAGAAATTAGGGGGCGCGCGCGTCATCCTCGCAACGGCGCCAAACGCCAAGTCGATGTCGGAATTGATCGACGGTCTGGGGCCAAACGGGAAATTGATCGTTGTGGGCGCCGATTTCAGCCCTATTGAAGTGACGCCCGTTCAGCTCATCTTCGGCACCCGGTCCATCGAAGGTTGGGCTGCGGGGTCGCCGGCGGACACCGAGGAAACATTGCGCTTTGCCGAGCTCAGCGGTGTGAGAGCGATGGTTGAAACATACCCTCTCGAACGGGTGGGCGAAGCTTACGCACGCATGCTGAGCGGCGATGCCCGGTTCCGCGTCGTCCTAACCATGTGAGGCGGCCGTGGTATACCCCACTCTCCATCGCTCCATACAGGTAGGCGGGCTCTCTATCTTCTATTTGGAGGCGGGCCCGCAGGACGGGCCGTCTCTTCTGTTGCTGCACGGGCTGCCCTCTTCCTCGCGGATGTTCGAGCCTCTGCTTTCGCGGGTCTCCGATCGCTATCACCTCGTCGCGCCCGATTACCCCGGTTTCGAACATAGCGACTGGCCCGACCCGAAAACGTTCGCGTACACGTTCGACCACTACGCCGAGATCATGGATCAATTCACCGAAGCGGTCGGCCTATCACGCTACACCCTCTACATGCAGGACTACGGCGGACCCGTGGGTTTCCGTATGGCACTGGCCCATTCGGAGCGAATCGAGGCTCTGATTGTTCAGGATGCCGAAGCCCACAACGAGGGCCTCGGCGCGAATTGGAAAACCCGGCGCGCATTCTGGGCAAACCGTGCCACCAACGAGGAGGCCCTCCGTACCAACCTGCTCTCGCTCGCCACGACACGGACACGTCACATAGGCGGCGATCTCGACGTGGAACGCTACGACCCGGATCTATGGACGGACGAATTCGCGTTCCTCAATCAGCCAGGCCAGGCCGAGATTCAAAGCGACCTCTTCTACGACTACTGCACGAATCTCGAAGTCTACCCGAAGTGGCAGGCGTGGATGCGCGAGCGCCAGCCGCGGCTTCTGGCGGTCTGGGGTAAGCACGACCTCTCATTCGAACTCTCGGAGCCGGAAGTATATCGCCGCGACTTACCAGCCGCGAATGTTCACGTTCCGGACGCGGGCCACTTCGCACTGGACACGGCTGCGGACGAGATCGCAGACGTGGTCCGACGGTTCGTTGGTATTTCCCATCGCTCATCGCCAGAGAGGATCAGACATGCCAGATGAGAAGACGGCAATTGTCACAGGCGCGTCGAAGGGTATTGGCGCCGGTCTGGTCGAAGCCTTTTTGAAAGCCGGCTATAACGTTGTAGCCACATCGCGAGACGTCAGCCACTCGTTGCGCGCCGCGCCGAATCTCGTCCTGGTCGATGGGGATATCGGCAAGCGGGAGACTGCCGCCAAGGCTGTCGACGCGGCAGTCGAGACCTTCGGAAGGGTCGATGTCCTGGTGAATAATGCCGGGATCTTCTTCACGAAACGCTTTACGGACTTTACCGAAGAAGATTTCTCATCTTTGGTCTCGACCAATTTGCTGGGGTTTCTGTTCATCACCCAGCTTGCGGTCGGGCAGATGTTGAAACAGAGGTCCGGCAGCGTGGTGAGCATCACGGCGGCCCTGGCAGATCAGCCGATTGCCGGTGTAAATGGCTCCGTTCCCATGATGACGAAGGGCGGAATCAATGCGCTGATCCGAAGTCTCGCCATTGAGTACGCGCGGGAAGGCATTCGCTTCAATGCGGTGGCCCCAGGCGTGGTGGACACGGCGTTGCACAAAAACGATCCCCACGATGTTCTCAAGACGTTGCAACCCATGGGAGGAATCGCCGACGTGAAAGACATCACGGACGCTGTCCTCTACCTGGCGAATGCGGGCCAGGTTAGCGGGGAAGTACTGCACGTCGATGGCGGGGCCCATGCCGGCCGTTGGTAGAGGCAACGATCATGAGCGAAGACAACATGCTTGAAATGGGCGACACCCGCCGCCGATTTCTGCGCCATGCGACCGCATCTCTCACCGCGATTGGCTCTGCGCGCGCAGCAGTCCGCCAGGAGATCAGTGGCGCCAGGGACGAACGTTTCCTTCGGCGCGATCAAGCAGGTCAACGCCGTTTTGTTGCATGTCCGGCCAGTCCAGACGGAGCCAGCGGCGAAGATCACCATCGATGCGCCCCTTGCCGAACCGCTCTCGCGTGGCGTGATGTTTGCCGATACCGCACCGAGAATCGCGGGTCTTCCCCGTCTTTGTGCCGGCCGCGCTCGCCGTCTCGGCCCGGATTGGACCCATCCACGCGACCGTCGATGATGACCGTGGCACTGGGCCGACGCGGGTGGCGGTCCGGTGATTCTGATGGGGCTCACGCCCGGGCGGCACAGGATCCTCATCGAACTGGTGGATAGCAATCATGAGGCAATCGATCAAGGCGCCGTGCAGGTCACGATTCCTGCCGCGAAATCGCGCCCGGAGGCGCATTAGCGATCGGAGTATTCACGATGAGGAATCTTACTATTTCGATTGCCGCGGCGGTGCTTATCTGTCGGGGCGTGGCGATCGAACCGGCAACGGGAGGCGACAACCCGATGCCTGCCTTCGATGGCGCGGTGGACTGGCTCAATTCCACGCCCTTGAGCAGCAAGTCGCTGCGCGGCACAGTGGCGCTGGTGAACTTCTGGACGTACTCCTGTATCAACAGCCTGCGGGAACTGCAGTACATCAAGACATGGGCTGCGAAGTACAAAGACGCCGGCCTGGTCGTCATCGGTGTCCATTCGCCGGAGTTTGGGTTCGAGAAGCACCGTGCCAACGTGAAGTACGCCGTGTCGGACTTGAAGGTCGCGTTTCCCGTCGCGGTCGATAGCGTCCATTCGATCTGGCAGGCTTTCAGCAATGAATACTGGCCTGCCGACTACATTGTCGATGCGAAGGGGCGAGTTCGCTACCGCCACTTCGGCGAAGGCGATTATGAAAAGTCCGAGCGCGTTATCCAAGCCCTTCTGAAGGAAAACGGGGCGAGCGCTCTCGACGAGAGCACGGTCCGAATATTAGCGAGGGAGCCGAGGCGCCGCCGAGCGCGGATGTGCGATCGCCCAAAGCCTATGTCGGGTACGCTTGCGCAGAGAACTTCGTGTCGCCGGAGCGGACGGCGCGAGACGCGTGAAGGACCTACAGTCCGCCCGCGCGGCCCGCCCTGAATCAATGGGGGCTCGGCGGACCATGGACGGTCCATGCCGAGAGCGGCGCGCTCGACTCGGCGCCCGGCAGGATCGTGTTCCGGTTCCACAGCCGCGACCTCCATATGGTGCTGGGCCCCGGGAAGAACGGGACGCCAGTCCGCTTCAGGATAAGGCTGAATGGCGCCGCGCCGGGTGATGATTGCGGGTCCGATTCCGGCCCGGACGGTGGGGGCGAGATCCGGCAGCCGCGAATGTATCAGCTCATCCGGAAAAAAAGCCGGTTAAAGACACGGTGTTTGAGATTGGGTTTCTCGATCCCGGCGCCGAAGCTTTTTTGCTCACGTTTGGCTAACGACAGCTCAAGGAGGAACCATGAGTGCCAATGCAGTCCACAGCGCAGGGGCAAGGCGCGCTCCGCGCGCCGAGTCCGTCGATCTGAAACTCGAGGCGATCGTCATCCCCGTCGCAGACGTCGCCCACGCCAAGCAGTTCTACGGAAGTCTCGGATGGAGGCTCGATGCCGACTTCGCCTTCGATAACGGCTTTCGGGTCGTCCAATTCACACCGCCCGGCTCGGGGTGTTCGGTCCAATTCGGCACGAACATCTCTTCGGCTGCTCCCGGATCGGCTCAGGGCTTGTACCTGATCGTGTCCGACATCGAGGCCGCGCGCAACGAGCTGATCTCGCGAGGTGCCGAGTTGAGCGATGTATTCCACGCCGGGAGCCCGGGCGCCCAGTTCCAACCCGACCGCACGAGCGGACGCATCAGCGGTCCGGCTCCCGATCACGTCAGCTACGGATCGTTCGCCACGTTCAGCGACCCGGACGGCAATAAATGGTTGTTGCAGGAAATCACAACGCGTTTGCCCGGACGCATCGACTCTGATGCCACCTCGTACGGTTCCACAGACGAACTCGCGGGCGCGCTTCGGCGCGTGGCGGCCGCACACGGTGAACACGAAAAGCGCATCGGCCAGCACGATGACAACTGGCCCGAATGGTACGCAGCGTACATGGCGGCGGAGCAGGCCGGAACGGAACTGCCGGAGTAAGCGACGTTGACCAAATGAGCGGAGACCGCTGACCGGACCAATCATGGGCGCCCACACCAATGCAATTCTGCAGCATAGGCCGGAACTCCTCGGACAAACCGTCGTCGTAAATCGGCGGCAGCGCCGGAATCGGCCTCGCAACCCCTCGCCGAGCGAGTGCGGAGGGGGTGGTAAGACCGGGAGGCTCCCTGCTGTTCATGGGGAGGCACTGGCGGTCGCCGCCCGCCCATCGGTCTCGGCGTCGTGATGGCGTTACAGCGGCACTCCCCGCCCTTACGGCCAATCCATCATGACCAACACGGCCCTTACCGGTGAGACCTATTGCGTCGACGGTGGGCACAACTCATCGGATAGGGTGGCCCTCGCGAGGATTCTGGGAAACGGCCGGCAGGTCGAACAACGACTGAAAGGAGACGAAGATGCAAAAGCAAATCTCAACGATTGCGGTGATGCTGGCGGTTCTTATGGGCCTGCTCCTGGCTGCTCAAGACAAGTACACCGTAAAGGTACCGGGAGGGCTCGCGTTCTACGAGTTCAGGGGTTATGAAGGTTGGCAGGCCATCTCCATGAGTCGGAACGAGAAGGCCGTCGCTGTGATCCTCGGAAATCCCGTAATGATCGAGGCCTACCGTTCGGGATTTCCCGGCAATGGCAAGGCCGTCCCGGACGGGGCGAAGATGGCCAAGATTCATTGGACGCCGAAACAGAACGAATTCTTCAAGGAAGCGATCGTGCCGGGCAAACTGCTGAACGTGGACTTCATGGTCAAGGACAGCAAGAGATTCGCGGACAGCGGGGGATGGGGATATGCGGTGTTCGATTACGATGCCGCCTCCGATACGTTCAAGCCCGGCACCTCAGCGAGTTCGCCCCCGCAGGGAAACGACGCGAAGTGCGGTTTCGCGTGTCACACGATCGCGAAGGCCAGAGATTACGTTTTCACTGAGTACGGGAAGAGGTGACCGGATTCGCTGTTGCACTTCGGGAAAGCAGCGCACGCTGGTTCTGATTAGAGAGACGCGGAATCAGATTGTGCATTCAGGCCGCCACACTTCGTCGGTGGCATGGTTCCACGACCAGTGCATGTCCAAGGCGAGTTCCGCCAGCGAATCGAATCCCTCCGATTTCCGCGGGTAGGAGATGATATACGGGTGGCTGACGCGGATAGCTTCCTCATGATTCCTCACTCGAATCGGACGCTACCAGAGTATCGCCGACGACCGCCTGCGCTTCCTCCGGCACGCGGGTAGAGGATCCGCGCCTTAACCCGACTTTCGCAGTTCAAGCGGATTTTCGGGTTTTGGGCCGGAGAATTTCTTTTGTTTTCAAGGTCGGTATGGGCAGAAACAGGCGAAAACAGGCGCGGTGAAGACCTAGCCTCTTTTCTGAGACATTGATCTCTGGCATGCTGCTGCTGAGACATGTTTCTGCGTAACACGAATCGTCGCAAGGACGGTAAGGATCATCGATACTTCAGCATTGTCGAGAACCGGCGTCTGCCCGGCGGCAGGACGGCGCAGCGCACGGTTCTCTATCTCGGCGAGATCAACGATCGACAACAAACCGCATGGCGAAAGACGCTGGAGGTGTTCGACGAGGCTGAACAGCGCTTCACGTCCATGAGTTTGTTTCCCGACGACCGGGAACTCCCGGCCGACGCCATCGACAGCATGCAGGTGCGGCTGAGCGGTCTGGAACTGAAGCGTCCACGCATATTCGGCAGTTGCTGGCTGGCTTGTGAACTCTGGCAGCAATTGGACCTCGATGAGTTCTGGCAACAACGTCTGCCGGAAGGCCGTGAAACGGTGAGTTGGGAAAAGGTGTTGCGGCTGCTGGTGGTCAATCGGCTGCTGGATCCCGGCAGCGAATTCCGAGTGCATCGCCATTGGTATTTGAATTCGGCGATGGACGAGTTGATGCGTACGGGCTTTGAAGTGGCGGAGAAAGACCGGCTGTATCGGTGCCTGGATCGCGTGCTCGAACACAAACAAGAGTTGTTCGTATTTCTGAAGCAGAAGTGGGCCGATCTGTTCGGAGCTGATTTCGAAGTGCTGCTCTACGATCTGACCAGTACGTATTTCGAAGGAGAGATAGAGCAGAACCCCAAAGCCAGGCGCGGGTACAGCCGGGACGGGCGTCCGGACTGCGTGCAACTGGTGATCGCGCTGGTGGTGACGCCGGACGGCTTTCCGCTGGCCTATGAAGTGATGAACGGCAACACCGCGGATAGCTCAACGCTGCGCGAACTCTTACAAAGGTCGAAACGGCGTACGGCAAAGCGCGGCGGGTGTGGGTGATGGATCGCGGCATACCGAGCGAGGCGATTCTCAAAGAGATGCGCGCACCGGAACGGCAGACGTTTTATCTGGTGGGCACGCCCAAAGGCAAGATCAATCAGCACGAGAAGAAATGGCTGGACCTTCCCTGGCAACAGGTGCGCGACTCGGTGGAGGTGAAGCTGTATGAGCATGCAGGCGAACTCTATGTGCTGGCCAAAAGCGGCGGCAGGCAGGCCAAGGAAAATGCGATGCGGCGCAAACGGCTGGCGCGCCTATTGCGCAAACTGCGCGCCATGCGCAGGAGTTTGCCCAAGCGCGACCAACTGCTGCTACGTATCGGTGCCGCGAAGAAGGAAGCGGGCCGCGCCTTCGGGTTCGTGAAGATTCAGCTTCCGGAGAAGGATCAAGAGGTCACGCGCGATACCTTCACTTTTCACACCGATAGGGCAAAGCTCAAAGCCGCCGAGCAGCGCGATGGACATTATCTGCTGCGCAGCAATCTCACCGGCGAAGACCCGGCGGTGCTGTGGACACGTTATGTGCAGTTGACACAGATCGAGAGCGTGTTCCGGTCGCTGAAAAGTGAATTGGGGATACGGCCCATTTATCATCAGCTCGAACATCGCGCCGATGCGCACGTATTCATCGCATTCCTGGCTTACTGTCTGCAGGTGACGCTGAGGAACCGCCTGATGACGTATGCGCCGGGTCTGACGCCGTTGTCGGTGTTCGAAAAACTTTCCACCATCCAGATGGTGGATGTGTGGATCCCAATGCTCGACGGACGCTGTTTGGTGCTGCCGCGCCACACTCAGCCCGAACCCGATGTTCAGGCCCTGATGGAGCAGATCCGCATCACGCTGCCTCCGCAACCGCCGCCGCGCATCAAATCATCGCAACTGCCAGCCACCCCAACGAATGGATCCGGCTTGGCTGAGGAAACTGCCGTATGAAATGGGTGGCGCTGGAATCGAAGATGCTCTCGGCGGCTGCTTATGACGATTCGAAGCAGATGCTGTATCTGCGATTTCGAAACACTGGCGAGGTCTATCGATACTTCGAATTCACGGCCGCCGATAACCAAGCCTTTCTCAGCGCCGATTCGAAGGGCCGTTATTTTCGCTTTCAGATCCGCGATCACTTTCGCTACGAGCGCATGGCCAGGCTCCACGCCGCCTGATTTCCCCGACTGAGCCCCTCTCGAAACCCACCTCTTGTGGTGGAGACCTTTTACATCCCTTCACTGATTCTGAACGACTTATGTGCCACCAACGCCGCCAACTGCGAAAGACGGGTTAGTGGAGATTTCCGGGGAGACGGCCCGATTGTTGCCGGTTGCCGAACGGACGAAGGCTCTCTTCGGGAAGGACGGCAAGCAATCCAACCTTGGTCAGTAGCGAATGCGCATCAGCGCTGTTCTGCGCTGAGCGCTTCAAAGCCGGAAATAACGTCGAACAACTCCTCGTCGATGCCATTCTGGCGCAAACGATGAAATGTCCTGTTGAGGTCCTCCAGCAATTCGTCGATGTTCTTGTCGGCGCGCTGCATTGCCGCCAGGCGGCTCGCGTTCTCGCTGGCGAGGGATTCGGCGCATGCCCGGAACAGCGAGACGAAAAGATATTCGCGAATGAGCGCCCGCAAGCTCGCGATGCCGCCACCCATGACCTCGGGCAAGTTTGCCGTCGGCCAGGGACGTTCAGCCAGCTTGCGTCGCCAGTTCTCGTCCAGCGGCAGCAGTCGCTGAGTGACGGGCGCATAAACCGCTCCGGACGTTGGGCGGTTGTAGAAGAGGTGAAGTTCGGTGACTTCACCGTGGCTTCCTCGGGCCTCGCTCTCCACGAGAATCTGCCCGACGAGCGGGGTGATAGCCTTGACGGAGTTCGGCACGGTGAAAAGCCCCCTCAGCGGCAGGCCGGCGTCCGCCAGGCGCTCATGAACGCGCTCACCGACGGCCCAAACCTCAGCTTTGGCCGGTAGATCCGCAAGTGTCTTGACCGCATAATCGGCCACCACATCATTAAACTGGCCCACCAATCCCTGGTCTGAACCGAACACGACCGCGCCAATCGCACCAGCAACTGTTTTTCCTCTCCGTTCTGCAATCAACGGCGCCGACCCGCTTTCCCGGAAGCATGCGCCCAACCCCAGTTCCACTGTACGATAGTAGTCGGCCAACGCGCTCACCGATTTCTCATATTGCCCGATGCTCGAGGCGGCCACGGCCTTCATCGTGCGGACGACGGATTGGAGATCCCCGGCTCCGTCGATTTTCCGGCGCAGGCTTGCCGTGGTGTTGCTCATGAAGGCTCAGGTCCGGGCAGAGGCGGGTCAGGCATGTGACTCTTCTGATCGCGCAGCCGGCCAAGGGTGCCTTCGATTATTCTGGCCAACTTCTCCGCCGCGCCGTTGATGGCTTCGTCCAAGGTCGCTGTCTGGTGCGTAACCGCAATGGGCTGGCGGCCTTCGAGACGGGCTTCCATCATGCAGCGCATGTCGTTGTGACCATCTTCGTCGCCGTTCTCATCGCTCAATTGAACCTCCACTCGCGTGATGTGGTCGCTGATCCGACTCATGGCACTCTCGACGGCAGTACGGACTTGAGCGGCCAGCGCATCGCGTCCTTCGATGTTGTGGTCCGTATTGATTTGGATTTGCACAGTATTCTCCTCTTGTGGTTGGTTCAATATCGGTAGGTGGCAGCAAGCCCCGTCCGCCCCGGCATTTTCTCTGCCGGAAGAACCATAACCCTACCGCCCAAGTTCCCGACCAGTTCACCCAAATCGTCGAGTAGGTCATCAACCTGCGAGTTGCTCAGATCGGCAACGTCCACCCGGCCCGTTGCGCTCTCGAGCCGGCCGGCAATCTGGCGGTCGGACTCGATCAGCAGCGTCGCAACCCGCCCGGCAGCGGCCGCCTGAGCAACTTGCGGCAGGTCGTCACTGCCAAGTCCTTTGGACTTCGCCCCGGCGAACTCGTCGGCCAGTGTAGCCAACCCGGCCAGATACTGCGGCTCGACGATTTGCCAGGCGCGATTCCGGAGCTCATCGATCGGAACGGCATCAGGATTGACCGAGATCCCCTCCGCAATCAGAAACGGGTTATGGCTGACGCGGCGAAAGAGGTGATGATGCTCGGGTAAGGCCGCCAGGATCAAGGGCAGGGCCGTCGGCCGGGAATGGTGCTTGAGTACCGCACGGTCAACGGCGCGAAAGAACCGCTCCGCCTTGGCCTCCACCCCGTCCTGTTTCCCGCCGTCGCCATGGTGCATTGGTGCGCTCCCCTGACCGACTCCACCGTAGGACGCAACCGTCATATGCGACTCAACCGCTTCATCGCCCAGAGCATCAACGATCGTTCGCGGAACTCCGGGAGCTAGATCGATCTCGTCGAGCGCGTCGCGGTTCCCCTCGAAGATCTGGACCTTGCCGAGGCTCAATCCCAAAACCTGATAGCGACCCACCGATTGCAGAAAGCGTCGCAAGGGCTTCGTGTGAAAGGTGTCGGCCACGACGGCGAATTCGGCAACCGGCCGCTGAAGCTGGAACACTCGAAACACGCTCGGCCCGCCCAGGACGGCCAATCCATCCAGCGTATGGTTCCAAAAGTCACGCTCGTGAGCGAGCTTCTCAAAGGGTTCCAAAAGGAGTCGGCTCTCGACGGCCGGATACCTCTGCAGGAGCGATACCTCCAACTCCTTTACAAGATTGCGGAACCTGATCGGGTCCTGCTGATTCTCGGGACGCCTCCGATGGGTCGGCTGGTAAAGCGAGAGACACGGCGGCTGTTGAACTGATGCCAATTCGGACAGTGATTCGAAGGTGAGTAAATTTTTGGTCATGATTTCTCCTTGGGTGCACTTTTGGGCTGACCTTGAGACGTATGGTTCGGCTTGGAAGCCTTATCGGACCCCGCCTTGGCTTCAGCCTCCGCGTAGTCCTCAGTTTGTGGTTCGACCTCGGATTCGGAACCCGGCGTGCCGGTCTTTGGTTTGCGCTCGGCTTTCGCATCAGTCTTGGACTGCTCTTCGGTCTCTTGTTCTGCCTCGGACTTCGGATCCGGTTTAGGCTGGAACTCTTCGAGGGCTTTGCGGGCGATTTGGACGATCACTTTACGATCGTCGTCACTCAATTTGTCAGCGGTATCCAATCGCTTGCGCACCTCCGTCGGGATATCCGCCGCCGCCTTGAGTAGGGCGTGCTCGGCGTCTGTCATCTGGTCGAGAGGCACGCGGTCGAACAGTTCCGCGGTCAATGCCAGCAGCACGGCGATTTGCTCAGGTACGGACACCGGGGCGAATTCCGGCTGTTTCAGGCAGGCGCGGATTCGCCGTCCGTGTTCGATAGTCTTGCGAGTGCCTTCATCCAGCCGGGCTCCAAACCGGGAAAAGGTTTCGAGTTCCTCAAACTGCGCATAGGCTAGCTTGAGATCGCCCGCCACCGCACGGTAGGCGACGCGTTGCGCTTTACCCCCTACGCGCGAAACAGATCTTCCCACATCGACCGCGGGTAGCACGCCCAATTCGAATAGCGACGGCGAGAGGTAGATCTGCCCATCCGTGATGGAAATCAAATTGGTCGGGATATAGGCGGAGATGTCCTGCGCTTCGGTTTCGATGATAGGTAGCGCAGTGAGCGAACCGCCGCCGAGTTCCTGTCGCAAATGCGTCGCACGTTCGAGCAGCCGCGAGTGGATATAGAAGATGTCGCCTGGAAACGCTTCGCGGCCGGGCGGGCGGCGCAGCAAGAGAGAGAGTTCGCGGTAGGCGCGCGCGTGATGGGTGAGGTCGTCGTAAACAATCAGCACATCTCGGCCCGCCTCCATGAAAGACTCTGCGATGCTGGTCGCGGCGTAAGGAGCAATGTAAGCGAGACCCGGCGGGTCGTTGCCCTCGCTGACAACGATGACGGTGTAATCCATCGCGCCCTTTTCCCGTAAGGTTGCCACGGCCTTCGCGACGGCGGACGCGCGCTGCCCAATGGCACAATAAACGCACAGCACATCCTGGTCGCGCTGGTTGAGGATGGTGTCGATCGCGATGGCGGTCTTGCCCGTCTGGCGGTCGCCCAGAATCAACTCGCGCTGGCCGCGTCCAACGGGAATGAGCGCATCAATGACTTTTAGGCCGGTCTGGAGGGGTACCGTGACGGGCGCCCGGTCCATGATGGGTGGGGCGGGGCGTTCGACGGGCAGGCGCTTGCCGGAGGCCACCGGACCGTTGCCATCGAGTGGCCGGCCGAGCGGGTCGATGACGCGCCCCAGCAATTCATCGCCCACGGCCACGTCCATGACCCGTCCCGTCCGCTGGACTTCATCGCCCGCGTGGAGATGCCAGTATTCGCCGAGCAGAACGACCCCGATTTCGTGCTCGTCCACGTTGAATGCGATGCCGAGCACGTCACCGGGAAACGTTACTACTTCATCAAAGCCCACACCGGGGAGACCCGACACCTTAGCGATGCCGGTGGCGGTGCTGGTGATGGTGCCCACCTCCCGTGGCGTCAGTTCCGGCGTGAATGCTTCTCGCACCTGGCTGACTTCAGCAAAGGCGCTGTCGAACACGTCCTGGAGGTTGTCCGGTTCGATCTTCATTGGCTCTTTGCTCCGGACTCAGGTACCGCAGCCTTAGGTTCAGCTTTGGTTTCCGGTTTGTCCTTTTCTTTCAGAAGCTCGTCGACGCCCTTCTCAAGAGACAGCAGATAATCCGCGATGCTCCACGCGACCTTTTGCCCATTCGTGGTGAGTTCAATGCCGCTGATCAGGTCTGGCGCGGTCTCGAACCGGACGCGAATTTCAGCCGAGAACGTTTCGTTGAGCGCATTTTGTATGGCCGCGCGTTGCTCCGCAGCCACGTCAAACGTGCTGCGTACAACCGCGGGGTCGGAGGCTGTCTTAAGGGCCGCGCCAAGGCCTTCTTTCGCCTTGCCGTCCATCTCTCGCAAGCGGCGAGTGAACACCTCGCCCAGGCGTTCTTCCAGGCTCGTCGTGGCGAGATCCGTCAGCGCCTTTCGAGCGATCGCAAACACCTCCTTCTGGGCCCGCCGGATGATGCATTGATTTAGATTATGAGCGTCATTTTTCAGCGTTTCCTGTAGCTTGGCACTCAAGGCGGCTGCCGCCTTTCGCGCTTCGTCAAGGAGCCGCTGCCGTTCGGCCTGCGCCTCGTCTGTCGCTTTGCTCAAGAGGGCGGCGCGTTGTTGGTCAAACTCCGCGTTCTTGTTCTGGAACTCGTCGTGCTCCTTTTGAGCTTCGGCCTTTTTCGCGTCTGCGTTCGAGAGCTCTGCGGCGATCCGTTTTTCCCGCTCGTCGATGGCGTGGACGATAGGCCGGTAAAGAAAGCGCCTCATCAACCACACCAGGATGAGGAAGTTGAGCGCCTGCGCACCGACGGTGAACCAATCGATAAGCATGGGTTACTTCCCCGCGGTCTGGGCGATGACGTGGTTCCAGAACGGATTGGCAAAAATGAGGATCATCGAGACGACGAAACAGTAGATAGCGAGGGACTCGATCATCGCCAGGCCCACGAACAAGGTCCGGGTGATGGTAGCAGAGCCATCAGGCTGCTGGGCCAGCGAAGTAAGCGCTGTTGCGACCGCCTTCCCTTCCGCCAGCGCAGGCCCGATGGAGCCCAAACTGATGGTGATGCCGGCGATGACAATTGATGCCACCGCGATAATAGTGATGTTGTCCACAGCGTCTCCTCTTGTTGTCGTAGTTCATGCTGGAATGGCTTGCATGGGTTCGGGCTTTGGCTTACGGACCCTCGTGGCGGCCGCGATGTACACCGCTGCCAGGATGCTGAAAATGTAGGCTTGCACCATGCCAGTCAGCAGGCCGAGCACCGTCATGATGATCGGGAAGATGAGGGGCGTAATCGTGAGTAGGATGCCAATTATCATCGCCCCGCTCATCATGTTGCCGAACAGACGGACGGCCAGGGCCAGCGTGCGCGACAATTCGCTGATGATGTTGAATGGCAGCATGATAAACGTCGGCTTCGTATAGGACTTGAGGTAGTTGCGCACCCCCTGCTCCTCGATGCCAAAGAACGGTACGGCCACAAATACGCACAGCGCGAGGGCGGCCGTGGTTGAGAGCGAAGCAGTTGGAGGCTCGTAGCCCGGAATCACGGTGCAGAGGCTGGCTGTAGCGACAAACAGGAAGAGCGTCCCCAGGAAGCCGAGATATTTCTGCGGCTGACTCAAGCCGACCTCTTCAATCTGTTTTGAGATGCCGGTGACTACCATTTCCAGAAGGTTCTGCCAGCGGGAACGTTCCAGGCCTGTGGAGAGTTTGCGCGTGATGAGTCTTGAACCGCCCGCCAGCACAAGCATCAGTGCCCACGTGAACGCAATGGTGGCGTTGAGTTTGACAACCCCGTATTCCCAGAAAATAATCTGATCGGGACTAAGGTGCATGGCTGGCCGCCTGTGCTGGAAAACTTAACTCCTCCGCCACGCGTGTGAGCCGCATCACAACAACGCGCGCCATGACAAATGCGAGAAGGCACACCAGCAGGCTCTCCCAATGGCCGCGTGCGATGAAGTAGAAGCCAGCCAGTGCAATGCTCGTTCGCAGCAACAGGCTACTCACAAACCAAAGCGCCGGCTGTTTGGACGAGAAGCCTTTGCGAACTGTCCACCAAAGGCCACCGAAGAATATTGCGCCAAGCAACAGGCCCGTCACCAAGGCCAGCACCAGACGCAGAGCGTCAGTCATTGTCATCCTCCTGTTGTTCCCTCATTTCCCGGTCTTCCTTCGCGACCCAGTGCCAGGCATTCAAACAGCCGATAGAGAGGCCGATGATCAGCAGCATCAACGTCCAGGAATAGCTTCCCGGATGGCGATTGTCCAACCAGATCCCCAATGCAGCGCCGGCCAAAGTCGGAAGCGCCACCGACCAGCCGATAAGACCCATCATTCCCAAGCCGAGCCAGACGCCATGGGTGGACTTACGCGCCCGGAGCTTGCGTGCTGCCTTTGCGCCGACCTCTCGACTGAACGCCGCGCGATCCCTCGCTGTCTTGGTTTCCGGGTTTTCACTCATGATGAAACTCCGCTACGCGCCGGATGAAATCGCTCTCCATTCTGGCCATCACCGAGCGGACGCTCTGCTCCTGTTCGTCGAGGTTCAGAAAGTCCCGCTCCACGGTCGCATGTAGTTGGCTAAGGTCCGTTCCAGCAATTGCGTTGCGCACGGAGACCAGCACGTCCAACCCGGTCTTGACCAGCACCCCTTCGTCGACGGCTATGTAAACCTCCCCCTCGGCTTCGTTTTCATAAATCAGAATCCCGGGCGCGAGCGCTGCCACGCAGTCCAACCGATGTGGCAAAAGCCCGAATGATCCCTCGCTCGTCTCCGCAACGATGCGCGAAACGTCGGTCTTCTCGGCGAAGACTTCGAACGGCAGGAGGACCTTAAGACTCATGAGCGTCGACTGCTGCATGCTTCACCTCCGGTTCAGGTTTCGGCTCAGGCTTCGGCGGCGGTTCGGACTTAGCTTTGGGCTTGGAACCGGCAGCGGGCTTCGTGTCGCCCTTGCCCTCGGTCTTTGGCCCAGGTTTGGCTTTAGCATCCTTGGCGATGTTGGCCTTCCCCTTCGCTTCCTCGATTGCCCCGATCATGTAGAGCGCGCTCTCTGGGTAGTCCTTGAATTCATCGCGCAGGATTCGTTCGCATCCATCGAGCGAGTCTTTGAGACTGACGAGCTTTCCCTGAATGCCGCTAAATTGCTCGGTAGCGAAGAATGGTTGAGTGAGGAATCGCTCCAGCCGCCGGGCGCGGGCGACTACGTTGCGGTCTTCTGGCGCCAGTTGTTCCAGGCCGAGCATGGCGATGATGTCCTTCAGATCTTCGTACTGCGCGAGCGTCCGCCTGATTTCCTGCGCCAGGAGATAATGCCGTTTCCCGACGATGCCGGGCGTGGCCATTTTGGAGTTGGATTGCAGTAGATCGATGGCGGGGTAGAGTCCCTCACTCGCCCGCTTGCGCGAAAGCACGATGGACGCTGAGAGATGCGAGAACGTGTGCACTGCCGCGGGGTCGGTCAAATCGTCCGCCGGCACATACACCGCCTGAATGGAAGTGATGGATCCGGCGTCGGTGTTGGCGATGCGCTCCTCCAATCGTGATAGCTCGGTGCCCATCGTGGGCTGATAACCCAGGCGCGATGGCATTTGGCCCAACAAGCCGGACACCTCCATGCCGGCTTGGATGAAGCGGAAAATATTATCGACGAGCAGCAGTACATCGCGGTGCTCGTCGTCCCGAAAATACTCCGACATCGTCAGCGCTGCGTAACCCACGCGGAACCGGCTACCCGGCGGCTCGTTCATCTGCCCGAACACCATCACCATGTTCGGCAGGACGCCTGCCTCCTTCATGTCACGATAAAGTTCCTCGCCCTCACGACATCGTTCACCGATTCCGCAGAATATGCTTACGCCCTTCTGGTGCTCGATCATGTTGTGGATCATTTCGGTGAGCAGTACCGTCTTGCCCACACCAGCGCCGCCGAACAGACCCGCTTTGCCGCCGCGCTCGAGCGGCACCAGCACATCGATGACCTTGATCCCCGTCTCGAATATCTCGGACTTAGTCGTACGCCTGGCTAAAGGCGGGGGGGCTCGATGGACGGTGCGCCATTGGACATCTGTCGGCGCCGCCTGTCGGTCGATGGCGTTCCCGAAAACATCGAACATTCGAGAAAGCGTTCCTTTGCCAACCGGCGCCTTCAAGGGCCCGCCCGTGTCTTCCACCGCTACGCCGCGGACGAGACCTTGGGTGGGAGTCAACGCGATTCCACGCACGCGATGCGAGTCGAGTTGAGCCAAGACCTCGATGGCAATTTGCCCGTCCTTCGCGTGCAGCAACGAATAGATCGGGGGCAAATGTGTATCGAACCGTATATCTACGACACTGCCGCGCACCGAGACCACCGCGCCGAGGTTCGAAGGATTGGGTTTCTTCTCCATAATTGCCCTACACCTTTCCTTCCGGCGGGTCGGCGGCTCCTCGCGGCGGCAGGAAATCCGGCAGGTCAAGGCGGGCCACGCCAATCCTGTTGTCGGCCATTCCGTAGTAAACGTCGAATCTGTCCGGCGAGCCAAGATCATTGCGCCGGTCGATGCCGGTGGGAAACACGACGTTGGGGACGGCTCCCTGGCGTTCCTGGGGCAGCACCGGCGTCAACACCGGCTCCACCGAACGATAGCGGATCACGCGCGGATGCTCCTCCGAGAGCACCATCACCCCGGCCGAGTAGCATAGGTGGTGTCCGCCGTTGCTCGACTCCACCACTGCGCTCACTCCGTGGTAAACGATCAGCCAGCCATGCCGGGTCATGATGGGGGGAGTGCCGCCGCCGATTTTCAGCCGTTCCCAGGGCGACACCGGAGTCGCGAGGCGGTGATGGCAGGCAAAGTGGCCGAGGTGATGCGGTTCACGGGCCGCCAAAGCCATCGGGCAGTAGGAAATCCAGATGCTTTCCCGGTCGAGATCCACCTCACGGGACGCGGGGTGGCAGGCCGTTTCCTCCGGACGGGTGCCGGGAAACAGCGGCCGGTGGAGCATGGCCAGTTCCGGATGTCCGAATGGATTCGGAATCGCGACAGGGAATAGGCTGGCGTCTTTGTCATCCACGTCGCCGATCTCGATGCCGTGATACCGCCCAAAAGTCGCGAGCCCCACACGCTGCCAATTAAGGAGGTCCGCCGACAGGGCCAGGGCGATCCGGGGGCCTTGGGACGAAAACGCCGTATAAGTCATTATGTAGCGCTGGAGCGGTTCCACGAACGTGATACGAGGATCCTCGCACCCACCGCCGCCATCGGGTCGCCGTTCATAATCCGCTTCCGGTTCCAGTGCGATGCCGAGACGCTCTACGCCCACCGGGTCGCCGGCATCGTTGAACCGCACTCGCGCAATGCCGATGCGCGAGTAGTTCCCTCGCGCGACCAGTCGAGGGAACAGGTAGAGTTGACCATCGGGGCCACGAATGGCGGCTGGATTCAGGACGCCCTCGATCTCCTGGGGATTACCCGGTTCCGGCTCCATCAACATACCCAGGCGCTGTATCACAAATTCGCTCATTGAACTTCCCTCATGCGCAAATCGATTCCTGAACGTGATCCGATAGACATGCGATAGCCGTCTGGATGACGCGCTTCGTCTCATGGGGTCCACGAACGCAGACAGAAACAACACCGGCCTGTTCCGCCGGATAGTCGTTCCCTCCGGCAAACAGAGCATCGCCGATGAAAATCATTTCCCTTAATGAAATGCCAAGAACGTCTCTGAGTTTTCTGATTCCGTATGCCTTGTCTATGCCGGGTTTAGTGACATCGACGGAAGTCGCGCCGCCAAGCCGCACAGAATACCCAGGGATCAACGGATCGAGGATCGCTTTGATCGTTTTCCGCTTGGCGAAGCCTGGATCCCATTTCTTCTTTTCTTCTAGCGGAGCCTGCTGACCTAGTGCGGAGAACGTGATCTGGCTTCCCCGGTCCTCGATCACCTCGCCCCAGACCTTGCCGGCCTTAAAACCCGACTCCGCAACCGCCTTCTCCAGCGAGGCGATAATCTTTGTCTTCTCGGCCGGGCTGAAGTCCTCCGAATAAATGTTTTCCCATTCCCCGGTGTAACGGAAGAACTTCGTTCCACATGTAGGAAGAAGCGACAGGTTCGCCACGGTCTGGTCGTGCGGAAGATGGGAGAGCACTTGTTCTTCAAACTGCGGCCAGTCACCACCGGAAATCACGGCCACCTTGACGATGCTGAGAAGGTCATGAAGCAGTCGCGACATGTCGGCATCGATAGGCGACTTACTCTCGGCAAGGGTGCCGTCGAGATCGAACACAATCAGCTTCTTCATTCCGGTATCTCGATTTCCAGTACGGTCACGGCGCCTCGGGGCTCAAAAGTGCACACGCCGAGAGACGCAGGCAAGAGAACCACATCGCCTTTCCCAACGGCAGAGGTAGCTCCGCAGTGCGCAATTAGCCCAGAACCCGCGAGGCATACCAGCACGCGCGGCACACCCGCAGCCCCGACGGCGAACCGCGATTCTCCGCGCAGACGCCACAACCAAAAATGCTGACAATGGAAGAGTTCCTCGCGTCCTACTGGCGTCGCCGCCCCCGCCGCGGACTCCATCGGACGGACAGGACCTTCCGCAAAATCAATGCAATCAATCGCCTGATCAACTTGGAGCGCCCGTGGGTGGCCTGTCTTGGCGTCAACATGGTCCCAGTCGTATAGTCGAAATGTCACGTCGCTGTTCTCCTGGACCTCGAACACCACGATGTCGCCGCCCAGAGAGTGAACCGTTCCAGCCGGCAGGAAGACGGCGTCCCCAGGCTTCGGAGTGAAGTATGCGAGATGGTCCGCTGCTCCTCCGCTCGCGAGCGCCTGCCGCAGACCGGCTTCCGTGGTGCCTGGCTTCAGACCCGCAAAGACACGGCTCTGTGGCCCCGCCTCCAGGACTACCCAGGCTTCGCTCTTTCCGGTCTCGCCCGTCGGCAGCAGGTCCGTACGGGTATCCGCTGGATGAACCTGGACCGAGAGCATTTCATGCGCGTCGAGGAACTTCAACAGCAGCGGAAATCGGCGAAATCGCCCGGCCAGCCTTCCCATCACCTGTTCTGGGAACTGCTGCAGGAGGTCAGCGATTGTTTTCCCTTTGAGAGGTCCATCGGCAAGACGGCTCTGATGCTCATCGCGGTCGCTGAGGATCCACGCTTCGCCGACAGGACCGTCCGGCAGCGGCGACGTGAGCAGGCCGGCCAAACGCCGGCCGCCCCACAGCCGATACTGAAAGATCGGTTCGAATCGCAGGGGATACAGAAGGGGTTCCACTCATGGGCCTCGCTACCTTCTGGCACCGTCGGACAGTGGCGGCGGTTGTCTGCGGGGCAACAACGACAAATCATCGCTCATCACATAAATCGTGATAGCCGCGAACATAAGAACGAATCCGACCCAGAAACGCCAGTCCCTGTGCGCACGTTTCCAGTAAGGATCCGGTGCATGCCGGACCCCGTCGCGAGCCAGCGTTCCGTGTTGGTGGGAGCTGTGCTTCGTTTCATTCATGGGTCTTCGTTGCCCTCGCGCGCGCACTCTCCATCACGGCAAGGTATTCGCCCCGACGCGCAGCCTGGTTGCATCTAGCTCGATGCAAGAGCGCCTGCTGTGCGGCTGGCATCTGGGCCTCCTCGCCGTGCCAAATCTCCAAAGCCGGTTGCTGGATGGCACGCGCAAAAGAAAACGCCAGCGCCCAGGGCGGCGATTTGAATCTGGCATTCATGGCATTCAACCGGTCTGAGGCCAGTTCAGCGGATTGGCCGCCCGACAAGAACGCAACTCCCGGAACGGCTGCGGGGACAGATCGCAAGAGGCACTGCACTGTGGCGTCTGCCGCCTGGTCGACTGTGTCCTGCTTGGGACACGTCAATCCTGGAAGCACCATGTTGGGCTTCAGGATCATACCTTCCAGCATCACCCGTTGGGTGTAAAGCTGGGTGAATACCGTCCGCAGAACTTCCTCCGTTATCGCGCGACACCGTTCCAGAGTGTGGTCGCCGTCCATAAGCACCTCCGGTTCGACGACGGGGACCAGTCCTGCTTCCTGGCACAACCCTGCATAGCGAGCCAGTGCCTGTGCGTTGGCTTCAATGCAGCCCCGGCTCGGAATGCCATCGCCTACGGCAATCACCGCGCGCCACTTGGCAAAGCGCGCGCCTATTCGAAAGTACTCAGCCAGGCGGGCGCGCAAGCCGTCCAGCCCTTCGGTGATTTTCTCCCTCGGATGAGCGGCCATATCCTTTGCCCCGTGGTCCACCTTGATTCCGGGGATGATTCCCGCATCGTCAAGGATCTTCACAAAGGGAGTGCCGTCTCTCTTTTTCTGGCGGATGGTTTCGTCATATAGGATTGCGCCACTGATCGACTCACTGAGACCGGGCGTGGTTATGAGTAATTCCCGATAGGCGCGCCGCGCCTCCTCTGTCTGGGGAATGCCCCACTCGGCGAATCGTTTGTTGCAGGTTGGAGTACTCTCGTCCATTGCGAGAAGGCCCCTGTCGCCCGCGACCAGCGTTTTAGCGGTACCAATCAGCCCTTGCGTGTTCATTTTGGGCTGCTCCATTTCCAATTGCGAATCTCCGGCAGGTCCTGGCCGTGCTTGTCAATGTACTGCTTGTGCTCGATCAACTTGTCCTTCAGTTGCTGCTTCAAGTAGATGCCCTTGTCGCCGGTCCGCGGCACGCGGTCGACGGTGTCCATCACCAGGTGGAAGCGGTCCAGATCGTTCAGCACCGTCATGTCGAAGGGCGTGGTGATCGTGCCTTCTTCCTTGTAGCCGCGGACGTGGATGTTGTCGTGGTTGGTGCGACGGTAGGTCAGCCGGTGGATTAACCACGGGTATGCATGGAAGGCGAAGATGACCGGTTTGTCTTTGGTGAAGAGCTCGTCGAAATCCGTGTCGCTCAACCCATGCGGGTGCTCGGTTTGCGGCTGCAGCTTCATGAGATCAACGACGTTGACAACGCGGACTTTCAGGTCGGGCAGATGCTCGCGCATGATGGAGACGGCGGCGAGTGTCTCCAGCGTGGGCACGTCGCCACAGCAGGCCATGACGACATCGGGAGCAACGCCCTGGTCATTGCTGGCCCACTGCCAGATGCCGATACCTTCTGTGCAGTGCTTAACGGCGGCGTCCATCGTCAGCCACTGCGGTGCCGGGTGTTTGCCAGCGATCACGACGTTGACGTAGTGGCGGCTGCGCAAGCAGTGATTCATCACCGATAGCAGGCAGTTTGCATCGGGCGGGAGGTAAACACGCACAACCTCGGCCTTTTTGTTGACGACATGGTCGATGAATCCGGGATCCTGGTGTGTAAAGCCGTTATGATCCTGGCGCCAGACATGCGAAGCCAGCAGGTAGTTTAACGACGCGATCTTCCGCCGCCACGGCAGGTGCGACGTCACCTTCAACCACTTGGCGTGCTGGTTGAACATCGAATCGATGATGTGGATGAAAGCCTCGTAGCAGTTGAAGAGCCCATGCCGCCCTGTGAGCAGGTAGCCTTCCAGCCAGCCTTCGCATTGGTGCTCGCTGAGCATTTCCATGACGCGCCCGGCCGGCGCGAGGAATTCGTCATTCGAAACGGTCGCGGCATCCCATTGACGTTGGGTCACCTGAAAGAGGGCTTCCAAACCATTGGAGAGAGTCTCATCAGGACCAAAGATCCGGAAATTCCGCTGCTCACCGTTCAGCTTCGCCACGTCGCGTAGGAATGGCCCGAGCACATGCGTGTCGCCAATGCCGCCCGCCCCCGGCGAGGGAACGTCCGCCGCGTAGTTGCGGAAATCCGGCATCCGCAGGTCGCGGAGCAGACTGCCGCCGTTGGCGTGGGGATTCGCGCCCATGCGCCTTTCGCCCCTGGGCGCAAGTTCGGCCAACTCCGCTTTCAAGCGGCCCTGTTCATCGAAGAGTTCCTCCGCCCGGTAGCTCCTCAGCCAGTCTTCCAGGAGTTTGAGGTGTCCCGGATGGGTGGCCGGGTCCGTGATGGGCACCTGATGCGAACGAAAAGTCCCTTCGACCTCCAGGCCATCGACAACCTTCGGCCCTGTCCAGCCCTTGGGCGAATTGAGGACGATCATCGGCCAACGCGGACGCGTGAGGTTGCCGTGGGCGCGAGCTTCCTGTTGGATTTGTCTAATTTGTTCCACCGCCGTATCGAGCGTCGCGGCCATAGCCTCGTGCATCAGTTCGGGCTCGTGACCCTCGACGAAGTAGGGTGTCCATCCGTAGCCGCGGAGCAACTGTTCCAATTCCTCGCGCGTTATGCGGGCGAGCACCGTCGGGTTAGAAATCTTGTAGCCGTTGAGGTGCAGGATTGGCAGCACCGCGCCGTCGGTGGCTGGATCGAGAAACTTGTTGGAATGCCACGCGGTGGCCAGTGGTCCGGTTTCCGCCTCGCCGTCCCCGACGACGCAGGCCACGATGAGATCGGGATTGTCGAACACGGCACCAAACGAATGGCTGAGCGAATAGCCCAGTTCGCCACCCTCGTGGATCGAACCCGGACACTCCGGCGATGCATGGCTGGGAATCCCTCCGGGAAACGAGAACTGAAGAAAGAGTTTCCGAAGCCCGGCCTCATCCTGGCTGATGTCAGGATAGATCTCGCTGTAAGTGCCCTCGAGATAAGTGTTGCCCACGACGGCCGGGCCGCCGTGTCCGGGGCCGGAGACGTAAATCATGTCAAGGTCGTATTTCTTGATGACCCGGTTCAAGTGCACGTAGATGAAGTTCTGCCCGGGCGTCGTGCCCCAGTGCCCTAGCAGCATATGCTTCACATCTGGAAGCGCCAGCGGCCGCTTCAGCAGCGGATTGTCGTAGAGATAAATCTGGCCGACCGACAGATAATTGGCGGCGCGCCAATAGGCGTCCATCTTGTAGAGCAGGTCGGGGGTGAGCGTTTTTGTTTTCATTGTTTGCGCCTAAAATCACAATGCTGCTTTCCTCAGCCGCAAGGCGTTGCCGATAACCGATACTGAACTGAGGCTCATCGCTGCGCCGGCAATGATCGGGCTGAGCAGCAAGCCGAAGAACGGGTAGAGGACTCCGGCCGCCAACGGAATACCGAGCGCGTTGTAGAGGAACGCGAAGAATAGGTTCTGCCGGATATTTCGCATGGTGGCGCGGCTGAGACGGATGGCCTTGGCTATTCCGCGGAGATCACCTTTGACGAGAGTGACGCCCGCGCTTTGCATGGCCACATCGGTGCCGGTGCCCATCGCAATGCCGACCTCCGCTTCGCTGAGAGCCGGTGCGTCATTGATGCCGTCGCCGGCCATCGCAACATGTATCCCTTCCGCGTGCAGTTTCTTGATATGAGCGACTTTTCCTGCCGGTTCGATCTCAGCTACCACCGCATCAATGCCGATTTCCTTGGCCACTGCATCAGCCGTGCGGCGGTTATCACCGGTGAGCATGACGAGCTGCAACCCGAGAGCGTGGAGTTGGCCGATGGCTTCGGGCGTGGTGGATTTGATCGGGTCCGCAACGGCGAGGATGCCAGCCGGTTTGCCATCGATTGCGACGAACATCGCGGTCTTGCCGGTTTCTTGAAGCTTCACGGCCGATGCGTCCAGTGGCTCCAGGCCAGTGATCTTTTCGCTCCGCAGGAACTCCGGTTTGCCGACCATTACCGCTCGACCCGCGATGGTGCCGGCAACACCGCCCGCCGTCACCGAACGAAAGTCTGTCACCGCCGCGAGAACGAGTCCTTGCTCCTTCGCGCCTTGAACAATCGCGGCGGCGAGCGGGTGTTCGCTGTTCTGCTCCAGTGAGCCGGCGAGACTCAGGAACTCCTTTGCGTCGAAACCGCTCGTGGGCAGGACATCCACGAGCTTCGGCTTGCCATCCGTGAGAGTTCCCGTCTTGTCTACGACGAGGGTGGTGACTTTCTCCAACCTTTCAAGCGCTTCGGCGTTTTTCACGAGTACGCCCTCCTGCGCGCCGCGTCCGACGCCGACCATGATGGACATGGGCGTAGCAAGCCCGAGCGCACACGGACAGGCGATGATGAGGACCGCGACGGCGTTGACGATTGCGTGCGCAAATGTTGGCTCCGGTCCAAGCCACATCCAGACCAAGAAGGTGATGACCGAGGCTGCCAGCACCGCCGGCACGAAGATGCCCGCGACCCTATCGGCGAGACCTTGAATCGGCGCGCGGCTACGCTGGGCTTCGGCAACCATGCTCACGATCTGCCCAAGCAACGTGTCGTTACCAACTCGTTCCGCGCGCATGACGAAACTGCCGGTGCCGTTGACGGTGCCGCCCGTCACTTTGTCGCCAATCTTCTTTTCTACAGGGGTCGGTTCACCGGTGACCATGGATTCCTCGACGCTGGAGTGACCTTCGACGACCACGCCATCAACGGGAACCTTGTCACCTGGAACGACGTGCAACCAGTCACCGACCTTCACCTGGTCGAGCGGGACCTCCTGATCGCCCCCCGGTGCGACTTGTCGCGCCGTGGGTGGTGCGAGATTCAGCAGGACTTTGATGGCGCTGCCCGTGCGGCTGCGGGCACGGAGTTCGAGCACCTGCCCGAGGAGTACCAGCACAACGATCACCGCCGCGGATTCAAAGTAGATGGCGACCTTGCCCCCGTGTTGCATCGTGTGGGGGAATACGCCGGGTGCGAGCATCGCAACGGCGCTCAAGACGAATGCCGCGCCGACGCCAATGCCGATCAGCGTGAACATGTTCAAGTGACGCGTCACGACGGAACGCCAGCCCCGGTGCAACAGCGGCCAGCCTGCCCATCCGACCACGGGTGTGGCGAGTGCAAACTGCATCCAGCGTGAGGCGTTGCCACTCACCCAGGGTTGCCTGCCCATCGGCGGTATCAAGTGAGCCATCGCGAGGACAAACACCGGTAACGCGAGGCCGGCGCCGATCCAGAAGCGCCTCGTCATGTCGCGCAGTTCGGCGCTCTCCTCGTCATTCGTGCCCGCCGTCATCGTCTTCAGTTCCAGGGTCATGCCGCACGTGGGGCAATTGCCGGGATGGCCCTGCTGGACTTCCGGGTGCATCGGACAGGTGTAAATGGATTTGGCTGCCGATGGTGCGACCGGGGCAGTCGAGCGGGGCGCGGCCTTGTCGTCTACCGGCGTACTTCGGATCGAGTCTATGGCCATATTAGTTCCAGTCTTTGCAGTGGCGTCACAACTGCAACCGAGACAGCCGTGCGTCTTGATGAGGAGACCGGACGATTGGGGGCCGTCCAGTGCCCGCGAATCAGGCCGACGCTGCCTCTTTCATAATCTTCACAATCGTGTCCTCCACTTCCTGCGCCACCCCTTCAAGTTGTGGCGTATGGAACATCGCCAGGAGAGTGGTTGGCTTCAAAGTGGCCAGAAGCGTTTTGCCGCCCTCCTCGTAAATGGAGATCCGGCATGGCAGTGCGGTGGAGACGCTCATATTCTGGTCGAGAACCTTCTTCGCTTGTTGGGGCTGACAGACCTCGAAGATCAGACACTCCCGTTCGAACGCCACGCCCTTCTTCACCATGGTCTCCTTGAGGTTGTGAACCTGCATGACGCCAAAGTGATTGGCCTGGACGGCAGCATCCAAGGCAGCCGCAGCTTCACTCACAGATTTGTCAGTGGACAATTTGACCAGCATAGGTATCCTTCGGGCTGAGCCGCTCACTTCACTGGCGGGGTGGTGAACGCGCGACTACTTATTGGACCGTCTGTTCAGCACGACGACCAGCATGACTACCACCAGTACGGTGATCAGCACCGCCCAAAGCCACATCCCTCCGCCAATTCCTCCGCCCATCCATCCGTTATGGTTCATCAGTGAAGTCCCTCTGGCTGCGCTGCGATAACCCACCGTGGAGCCCCGGCCCGTGAGCGGGGGCAGCAGTGCCATGGGAAGTAGAGGCTGCAGCCCCGTTCGTCGCGGGCATCGTGACGCTCAACAATCACTTTTGTTCTCCTTGTTGGCCCTTGTAAGCGCCCGCCGATTTGTCGTCCATGTCCTTCATGCTCTTCATCATCGGGCACTGCGATATCGATTCCTTGCCCATCTGCATGTGCTGCATCATGTGCTGCATCATCGCCTTCTCCATCTGGGCCTTTCGCGCATCCATGGCGATCCTCTGTTCCACCAGGTGTGGGTGAGGACGGCGGCCATAAGGCCAGTCTTCTGGTCTTCTGGCGCCCGTTCATGTTGGCTAGTTGCTCGGTGAGTTGAGCGTCTTGAGCCTTTATGTCGTCCTTCATAAGCTGTTTCTGTTGCTGCATTTCCTGGCACTTTTCCATCATCGGCGCCGCCATCATGGTCTTGCCCTTCGCAGGCTCCGGGATTGCGCGTGGACTGGAGACCAGATAGCTAGGGCCAAGGCCAGTGCAAGGCCTGAACGGATGGCCAGAGTCGCATTTGTGTGGTATTTCATGTTCTTCGCCTTCCTTCTGACGTTCGGAGCCTATCCACAGCAGCCTCCCGGCTTGCCCTCCGGCTTAGCACCGGCCGGCGTCGACAGAAACTTCTGTCGGCAATGGTCGCTGCAAAAGTGGAACGTCTCTCCATTGCGTTCGGCGTGGGCTTTAATCTCATGCTCCGGCACCCACGGCGTGCGCCTTCGACTCGATGCAGAGCATCAAATCGTTCCAGGATTTGACGAACGCCTCAGCACCCTCTCGCTGGAGATGCTCGGCCAGCTTGCCGGCGTCAATGCCAGCACGGGCGAAACGGTTCAGCACGGTCTCGCAGTCTCCGCCATCGATGGGTAGAGCATTGGGAACTTGCCCATGATCCGCAAACGCCAGCAGGGTAGCCTCCGGCATCGTGTTCACCGTGCCTGGAGCCGCTAGACCACGAATGTAGAGAGTGTCCGAAGCTTTCGGATCTTTAGTGCCTGTGCTTGCCCAGAGCAGGCGCTGGGCGGAAGCGCTCTTCGCCGCCAGTTGCAGCCACTGCGGCGACATCAGTAGATCGCGATAGGCCTTATACGCCTGCTTGGCAACGGCAATGCCAAGACAATCTCTCAATCCATCGGGTTCCTTACCCGCAATCGCCTTTTCCCACCGGCTGATAAAGATGGATGCGACGGAATGAACAGCCGGATTGAGCCTGGCTTTGATCCGCCTTTCAATGCCCCGCATATAGGCACCGGCAGCTCTCAAATATTGATCGCGGGAGAAGAGCAAGGTTACATTGACAGGAATTCCAGCGAAGATGGCGTCTTCAATCGCGGAGAGTCCTTTCGGGGTTCCGGGAATCTTGATGAACAAATTCGGCCGGCTCGCTGAAGCGAATAACCGCTTGGCGGCCGTCAGCGTCTTCTCGGGATCGTCCGCCACAAGCGGGCACACTTCCAACGAAACCCATCCGTCCACACCATTCGTGGCATCGTAAATCGGCCGGAACAGGTCGGCGGCCTTCGTCAGATCTTCTAGCGCGAGTTCGAAGAATAGATCCTCACTGACCCGCGCGGGCTGCATCTTTCCGCGAATCGCGTCATCATAGAACCCGGTGTCGCGGATGGCGTGGTCAAAAATGCTCGGATTTGAGGTGAGCCCCGTGATTGATAGTTCCCGGATGTAACGCTCGAGCGTGCCGCTTGTGAGTAATCCCCGCGTAATATTGTCGAGCCAAAGGCTCTGGCCCATGTTGTGCAATTGTTCTGTGGGTTTCATAGTCATCCCCACTTCAAAGAACCGGCTCCAGCGCCCGCGAACTTCATTGGCGTCCGCTTTGCCGGACTGCGCCCTAACTTAGACACCGCTCAAGACCGGGGGAGACTTGTGTTCGGGCTCGTGTAGCCAATATGGCGGGCGGCCGTAGGTAGCGTAGAGCCGGTCTTCATACTGTCGCGTGATCGCCATGGATTCCACGTACTGCGGGGCGTCCTTGATGGTTGCCCGCGAGAGGCCAACGTAAACCTTGGAGTCCGTCCAGCTAACCCGTTCAATCCACGCGGGTGAGAGCAGTACCTTCTTGCCTGGCCACCAATTCCGCGTTGCCACCTCGATGTATCGGATAGCCCAAGCTTCATCGTCCAAGACAAACCCCTCCACATGACCGATTTCACCATCAGACGCTTCAATGTGATAACCAACGACGGCTTCGGTGCTGCGCAGGTGCGAGTCCGCCGACTCTCTCTGGATCCTGTCCGCCACCGCTTCCTTAGGAGTTGCTGTCGGAACGGCCAATTCCGACGGGTAGGACACTGCTCCCCACAGATAGGGCCCACCCCAGTAAGCGGGATACCCGTAATACCCGAGGTATGCGGCCTCATGCTGACGAGAGACGGGCTTGTGCGTTTCGATGTCGGGGCTATTCTCAACCTGCTTTCTCGTCAGCGCCACATCCAGTCGCCTGGCTGGCCAATCCGTATGGACTACGGAAATTGGCGAGATCAGTACCCGCCTACCGCCAAGCCAGCCGCCAGTATCTACCGTGAGGTAGCGGATGGCCCATGTCTCATCGTCGAAATAGAAATGGTCTACGGTACCAAGCTCGCCATCCGTAGCTCGGATCACAAGCCCCTTTAAATACGTAGTATTCGTAAGCATCGTCTTTGCCCTCCTGGGCGGTTGTTCACTCCGGCCCCGGATCCCAACGATCCAGAGGTCAGGGCGCTATTCTGTGGCTGTTGCCACTACCTCTGCCGGGTGCAGGGCCATCGTCACAGGCCGGGTGCTTCCGATGATGTCTCTCGCTTTGTCGACTTCAGCGGCCGTACCATGCACCATCAGCAAGAACTTGTCAGTCTTGAGCGCTGCTTCGTACTGAATGACACTGTCCTTCGGAATACCCATGCCATAGAGTCCGGCACCGATTGCGCTCAAACCTCCGAATACCGCGGCGCCTTCCAACGCTCCTACGATCCACGCAACGAAAGGGCCCGCCACGAGCACCGGACCGATGCCGGGAATCGCAAAGAAGGCTGACCCGAACAGCATTCCCCAGAAGCCTCCCCAGAAGGCGCCGGTCTTCCCCCAGTACTTCATCCGGTCGCCGGTATTGTAGTAACCGACCACGTGTTCATCGGTGTGGGAATCCTTGCCCACGATGGACAAGGTGCGCATGTCGATTCCGGCGCGCTGAAGCTCCTTCACCGCTCCCTCTGCTTGGATGTGGGTCCCATAGACCGCTACCACTGCGTTTCGTTCAGACATTTCCGATCTCCTTTGGAATCTGCGTTCGCTCTGTAGATCCAGCAACGGCTGCGGCTATGCAAGTGCACGCGCAGCACCAACCCTTTCCGAAAATGTGTGGTGGGCACCCGAGGCCATTTGCGAGTCAACGCGGTTTTCGCTCCGCGCCCGGCAGCCCGGTGAGGGCAAGCGGCGCTGGCGTACCCCTTCCGGATGCCGAATCGGCTCGCAGTCCATTGGGGTCCTGGGAAAATCGGGTACGCCAGAGGAGGCGCCGGTCTGCTCAGGACGCATTACCGGTATCGGCGCAAGCTTTTGTTCGGCGGGTAGGCTACAATCCATTGATGGAAAACGGTTTATCCTAAAATGCACTTTCGGAGAGGCCCCCTCTTTCCTAGCGGGAAAGCCACTTGGCCCAGGCGGTGTCCAACCGGTGCCTCGTCGCTCATCCGGTTCGCACTGCTGAGTTTGTTGAGAGGAAGGGCCGACGAACAGCGCCCTGTGGCGTGGGACCGCCCATGGTCACATGACCGTGGATAGTCAGCGTGAAATCTCAAAACTTCGCGCCGCATTTCAATCCCGATGGACGAGGGACGCTTTCTTTGGGTGAAGTGCCGGGGGACCGCGGCTGGCGCGTAGGCCTGGCGCGATGCCGCAAGGCAAATCCTGCACTTCTTTGAGACAAAACCTGCAGTTTCCCTCGGCCGTTCGCCCTTTCTGCCAGTGCCAGCAGCCCTGGACAGTTGGCGAAGTCTCTTACAAACGTCCTTAGTGCCTGAGGTCCGCGCGTGGCCTCTCGCCGAGCCGGTAAGAATGGTGCCAGCCGTGCAGTGGTAAGAAGAGTCGCAAGGGTGTGTGTTCGATCAGAGAGGTAGGGAACCTATGTATAAGCTATGCCTAACGCTGCTCACCTCGTTTGTTTGGGCAATTCCTGGCACGGCCCAGCAAGTGACGCGCCGCGCAAACATCACCGGTGATGCGGTGGACGGAAAGTGCACAATCGAAGTGATCGTCGACGGATCCGCCGAAGTTGAAGTACAAGGCAGCATAGGCCGGATGCGGAATCTGTCCGGAAAACGGCCAACATGGAGCCGCTTCGTCTGCAATGGACGGATGCCCGCCAATGCGCACGACTTCAGATTCCGCGGTATCGATGGGAGAGGCAGCGTTGAGCTCCTTCAGGATCCGCGTCAGACTGGGGGCCGGATTGTCTTTCGGATCGATGACCCTCAGGGTGGTCGAGAGGCTTATACCGTCGATCTCGAATGGCGTGGATCGAGCGGAGGTCAATGGAATAGCCAGGATACGCGTGGGTGGCGCGGACCCGATTCTCGAGGCGATGGGGCCCGGGAACAGAAGGATTCTGTTGATCAGAGCGGCCCCGGCCGTAGATTTTTCGACGAACGTGGGAGATGGAACACAGAAGGCGCAGCACAAGCTATCCGAGTCTGCCAGGCAGCAGCCACCGAGCGAATCCAGCGTGATGGCTTTCGAAACGTCGCTTTCCGCAATGTGGCGGCGGCCAACAATCCAGGCCGGAATGATTTTGTGAATGGCTTCGCGACGGCTCGGCAGGGCCGGTGGCGCAACACCGGTTTCCAATTCTCGTGCTCTGTAGACTTAGCCACCGGCCAAGTCCGTTCGGTAGATGTCAATCGCCGCTAGCTATAAGCTAGTCTTATAGTTACTCCGTAGGCAAGCCCGAGCAGGAGAGAGATGGCAGTCCTTCGGAGGAAATTTGAGAGAGTGACGGGGAAGGGGGGTGCGGGGGAAGGGCACTCCCTGCCCCCGCCCAGCACTGTAGAAACCCGACCCGGGTTGCGGTTCGCCGTGGGCCGCGATGTGTGGTGGTGCTGAGCATACGGGCTGCCAAACATACCAAACATAGGGCTTGCTCGCGTTTGAAACGTATTCCAGAGTAAATGTAAGCAGGCGTCCCGCTGCTACGAGTTTAGCTAAGCCGAGCCAGTCCGATGGTTAAGCCTAGTCCCTCGAGCAGCGGGAACGCTTTGTTTCCAGAACGAATCCTCAGAAATCGTCTGGAAGCTTCAACGACTCACTATAAGCCATTCGAGGAAACAAAGCATGCCTGCCCACAAGGAGGGATGTGTGTCCGAACAACAGCAATCATCGGATGAGAAAGCCCAGTTTGCCGCCTTTGTAGGTATCGACTGGGCAGACCAGAAGCACGTTTGGTCGCTGCAGGTCGCCGCGACCGGTAGACGGGAACACGGTGAGGTCGGGCATAGTCCGGAAGAGGTCGAGGAGTGGACCAACGGATTGATGGCCCGTTTCCCTGGCCAGCAGTTGGCGGTGGCGCTGGAGCAATCGCGCGGGGCATTGCTGAATATGTTGAGCAAGTACCAACAGTTGGTCTTGTTTCCAGTTCACCCGGCAACGATCAGCCGGTTGCGGGCCGCTTTGTATCCGTCCGGCGCCAAGGATGACCCGAAAGACGCGGACTTGGTGTTGGACATGCTGGTGTACCACCGCGAGCGTTTGCGCCCGCTAGAGCCGGACACGTTGGACACCCGCCAACTACGCTTCTTCGTAGAGCAGCGACGTAGTTTCGTTGATCAAAGGACCGCCCAGAGCAACCGTCTGAAGAGCGCGCTCAAACAGTATTATCCGCAGGTCCTGGAGTGGTTTGACGATCCCACGGCGCCGCTAGTGGCAGCTTTTCTGGGCCGCTGGCCGACGCTCGAAATGGTGCAAAAGGCCCGGCCGGAAACGCTGGTGCACTTCTTTCACGAGCACAATTGCCGCAGCCAGGAATTGATCGATCAACGCTTGGAGCAGATTCGCAAAGCGGTCCCGGCGACCCGCGACCGAGCCGTACTCGAAAGCGGCATCGTCCTGACGCATTGGGTGTGTAAAATGATCTCGCTGCTCAACCAGGCTGTCGCCGACTTGGACGAGCGCATCCGACCGCTGGCGACAGCGCACCCCGACTACCCCATATTCGACTCCCTACCGGGTGCCGGAGAAGTGATGGTACCCCGGCTGATCGCCGCCTTCGGCACCAAACGTGACCGATTTTCCAATGCCAGCCAAGTCCAGAACTTCAGCGGCATAGCTCCGGGTGAAGGAGAGCAGCGGCCATAGCGAATGGATCCACATGCGGTGGGCATGCTCGAAATTCCTCCGGCAGACGTTCCACGAATGGGCCGGCCACTCCATCCCACACTCCGAGTGGGCCCGTGCCTATTACGACCAACAGCTCGCCAAGGGCAACGGCCACCATGCCGCTGTGCGCTCGCTAGCCGCCAAGTGGATCCGGATCGTATACCGATGCTGGGTCAACCATACCCTCTATGACGAGCGGGTCTACCTCGACGCATTGCGACGGCACGGCTCACCCTTGATTTCGGCGATGGCCAAGGCCACCCTGGGCGCTTGGCAAGAGTAGACCAGTAGAACTCGGCTGAAGTGACCCACTCAGAGAACGGGACTGGAAACGGGAGCGAGATCCGGGGGCATCATCCACGCCGAAGGCGTGTGCTTGTTGGGAGTGAAACGAGCAAGCAGTATTATCCACGCCGAAGGCGTGCGGGTTGGTGTTCCATCATCCGCGCCAAAGGCGCGCGTAGTGGCCTACCGATCACGGGCGATCTGTTCGAGCTTGCGGCGTACGTGCTGGAAGTAATCCGGGCTGATGCGCATGTCGAGCACTTCCTCGATCACCGGCAGGAAATAGGCCAGCGAACGAATCGTGCCCAACGGCGGGGCATCAACAGGCCGCATGAGGCGGCGCGCCGCTGCCAGTACGAACGCATTTTCGATCACGGCTACAGCCACGCCGCGTTGGTAGAGTTGTGCGGCCAGCATCCGGTCCGCACGGCGGACGGTTCCCATCGTACCCGGTGTTTTGCGGTACGCCGCCAGAACCTGGCGAATGTATTCTTCCTGGCTGCGGCCTTCATCCTTCATCCACGCGCATCCTCCTCAACTTTGTGGCGGGCGCAGCGACGGCCCGTCAATGTGCACGGTGTGGCAGTAGTGCCGCAGACGGCTCAGCAGCGCTTCCACCATCGGGCGATTGCCCAAGAAGTTCGGCCACTCGTCATACACCAAATTCGTTGTAATGATTGTGGAATGTTGTCGGTAGCGCTCCTCCATCAGCTTGAAAAAGATGTTGGACTGCTCCGGTTTCAGATTCAAATATCCAAATTCGTCGATTAAAAGGACGTCCAGTCGTGTCAGGCGCTTGAGCAACTGCCGCGAGGAACGATCCGCCAGCGAGGCGTACATCTCGTCGAACAAGTCCTGGGCCTTGACGAACTGACAGCGGTAACCATTCTCCAGCGCCTTTAGCAGCAGACCACACCCCAATCCGGTCTTGCCTCTTCCGGTTTCCCCGACCAGGACGATATTTTCCGCCTTGGTGATGAACTCCAGCTCCGCAAACCCACGAATCTGCTTGCGATTCACGCCCGGCTGGCGGGCGAAGGGGAACGTCTCCAGCGACCAGCGCTCGGGCAGGTTGGCACGCCGGATGCGCCACTCCAGCGCACCCTCCTGCCTGGCCTGGAACTGCGCGCGCACCAGGCGGGTGACAAACTCCGAGTAACTGATATCGTCCTTGTCGGCGGCGCGCAGCTGTTCGTCATAGATCTCCAGCATGCGCCGCAGCTTGAGATTCTTCAGTAGTTGTTCCAGTTCTTCAGTCATCGCCGGAATCCCCTTCGAGCAGAAAGTACTCGCGCGTCACGCGGCGCAAGATCATCCGTTCCAGCCGGTCCAGATCGTAAAGACCATACCGGCCGGCCTCGCGCACGGCGCCCAGCAGCGGTTCCCGCGGATACTCCCGCACCAGACGTAACAGTTGCCGCAGGGCAAGCGTGACTACCTTGTGGCTCCGTTGTTTCAACCCCGCGACGTAGTCGGCCAGTTCGGGCGCGGCCGTGACAATGGCCTTCTCTTCGGGATGCGGATCGGGCCGCGCGTCTCTCTGGCCGCGCGGAGGACGATGCTCGGCCAGCATCACTCGCTGGTGCTCGGCTTCAGCAATGCGCCGGTGCGTGACCAGGCGGCGGGCATCGAGTTGAATCTCGATCTTATCCCTGGTCTCGCGCACCTCCACGCGGCGGCCGATCCAGTCCACCGGGACCGAGTAGCGGTTGCTGTTCAGCGCGACATACCCTTCGATATCGACCAGGCGTTGATGCAGTCGGTAGACTTCCGGAATCCACGCCGGCAGCGGTTTCAGATGCAGCCGCTCGACGGCGAACAACTCACGGGGAACCGCGCGGATATGTTTCTTGTAAGTCGAGTTGACCTTATCGCACCACTCCCGCGCCCGCTGATTCAGATCCTCCCAACTGCTGAAAGTGCGCCCCGCCAGAAAGTTATTCTCGATGAAATGGAAGGGACGTTCCACGCGCCCCGAACGGTTGGCATTCCCAATCGCGTGCGCCACGAACTGAAAGCCGAAGCGTTCTCCAAACGCGGCCATCTCCGGCACCGGCACCATGTCGCGTCCGCTGCCGCGCAGCACTACCACGTGCGTGTTATCGATCATCACGCGAGTGGTCGCGCCACCCAGGAATCGCAGCGCCTCGCTGAGAAACACCTTGCAGTCGAAACGCCGGAAGTTCGGATAACACTGGAAGAACAGCATCCGCGAATAGCACAGCACCGCCGATGCGGTCTGCACCTTGCGTTTCTTGCCGCCCAGTTCGAGTTCGTGGGGAGACGTGTCGTGCTGAAGTTCCTCGCCGGGCGCGAACGCATACTGGCCCGCCGGCGTTGGCGGCGCGTAGCCGATTCCATGCCGCCTGCAGAACGCCGTTAACGCGGTATACGATAACTTCGCGCCGCCCGCCACCAACTCCTCATGGACTCGCACGAGATTCCCCTTGCACTGGTCGAAAAGCTCCAGGATCTGTTGCCGGTGCGGTTCGGCCTTCTCGGCTCGGTGTAGTTCCGGCACTGCGTTGGAGTTCGAGCGGAGGACTTTGCGCACTGCTACGCGGGAGATTCCCATCACCCGTGCGATCTCCCGCCTGCTCACTTGCTTTGCATTCAGTTCCAGAATCGTGGTGCGTTGCGCTTGGCTCAACATGAGGTCTCTTCTCCAGTTGGATTGCTTCGTCGATGCGGCGGAGTTGGCTTTGAATGCGCTCGATCTGATGCCGCGCGGCCTTCGATTGTTGGTCATCCAACTCCGTCACAGCGGCGCCCGCCAGTCGCCGTTGCGCGCGGTTCACAATCGCCACTACCATTTCCAGATCGCGTATTAGTTCGGCGGCGTTCCCGAGCGGAGCTTTCTCCTCTGCTTGCCGCTGCGTTTTGAAAAACAGCTCGGGATCGTCCAGAATGCGTTTGCGGACGGCGGGCGAACCATTGCGCCACGCGACATACAGTTGGCCGGCTTGGCGCGTATTGCAGTGATGCTCGGCGAAGATCCCCGCCATCCGCTGGCAGTCTTCCAGGCTTTGGCGGGCCACCGGCACCAGAAACTTCATCGCCACCTGCGCCAAGATTTTGCCATCGCGCACCTGGTGTTGGATCGCTTCCGGCAGAACCTCTGTCAGCGCCAGTCGTCGCGATACCCAACTCACACTGCGATCGAACCGCCGTGCCAACTCGTCCAACCCGTAGCCAAAACGCTGCTCCAACTCCGCCAAGAGCCAGCCCACCTCCAGCGCCGTCTCGTGTTCGGACAGTCGCAGCGAGCGGTCCAACAGCACCGCCGCAGCCTCGCTCATCGGCCACACCACCGCTTCCACCGTGTCCCGACCCAGTTGCTCCAGCGCCGAGATTCGTTTGTATCCGTCGATGACCACGTAGCGGTCCGCCTGGCCTTCGGCAGCCACCACCACGACGGGCGTTTGCTGCCCGCTCTCGGCTAACGACGCCAACAGCCGCCGCTGCCGCGCCGGATGGCGCACTCGCAAGTGCTCCCAGCGCCGGTCGAGTTGGTGAAATTCCAGTTGCATCGGACTGGCTGAATGTAAGCCCAGCGCCGCCAGCCGATCAATATCTCCGGATTAAGTCGCGCGCCTGCTTCCAGCGCTGCTCCCGTTCCCGGACGCACTCCAACGCGCGCCGGCACTCTGCCGAACAGAAGTGCTGCAAGGGACTTCGCCGCTGGGGCGCGAATCTCTCATAGCAGCCAGGCCGGTCGCAGCAATGGCCGAAAAAAATGTTCTGTAGTGATTACCCTCGCGGCCTCGTTAACTGGCTCTGGCTTTGGGGACTTTCGGCTTTTCGCCCGCCCCCGGTAGCGCCGACTTTGACCGTTCCGTTGCTGCTTGCCGGCCCTGGTCGCCCGGTATCTTTCCTGGGCCTTCCAGAGCGACCATTCCCGCGCCGCTTCCCGGCACTCTTCGCTGCAATAGCGCTGCCGCACCCGTTGTGGCCGAAAGCTCCGCTCACATCCTTTGAGCAGACATCGCCGCGTCCGCGGCCGACGGGGCAATCTCTTCCGCCGACCCTCTTGATTTTCGGGAGCTCTTGTAGGACTCTCGATCACTGGCCATTTTGACACGCAATGCGTTTACTGTATACTGTATTTGCACAGTGCACAGATGGCAAAACGGACGCCTACAATACGAATCGATCTGGATTCACCTGTCCCGAACTATCGACAGATCGTGGATTCACTTCGAACGCATCTGGTAGACGGCGAACTCGTACCGGGAGACCTTCTCCCCTCGGTTCGCCGTTTAGCCCTGGAACTTGGCATAACCTTCAATACTGTGGCCCAGGCCTATCGCCAACTTGCTGAAGAAGGCTGGCTGGACTTGAAGCACGGCCGGCGCGCCACGGTGATTGACCGCCGCCTCCCGTCCGGCGCGAGTCACAAAAAGGTCACTGGATTCCAACGGCGGATCCGCCAGTTGGTCGCGCAGATGCGAGCCGAGGGACTGGCCCCCCGAGACATTGCCATCGAGCTGCGCCTGGTTGCCGAAAAGCTGGAAGCATGATGTCTCTCCGACTCTATCTGTTGTTACCTCTCGCCATTGCTCTCGCGAGCCTGCATGCGCTTCCCTTCCTGCCGCGACCCGATCGCCTCTTCGGAGTGGCGGTTCCACGCGAGATTCGTTACGGAAATGAAGGCCGGCAAGCCTTGCGGCGCTATCAGCTCCAGCTACTGCCATGGACGGCCGCGGCCTTGTTTGTCTCACTGTGGCTGCCAATGTCTTGGGCTGTCCTGTGGATGGAGGCAGCCTTCCTGATACCGCTCATCCTTGCAGGCTGGCTATTCTCCCGGCGGCGGATCGAAATTCGCCATCTTGCCTTGCCTGCACTTTCCACGCGCGAAGCACGATTGACGGATGCCGACGATCGTCTATTCCGGCAAGTTCTGTTGTTTGCGATCCCACTTGCGATCCTGGCCGGAACAGCACTCTACCTGCATTTCCACTGGAATCGAATCCCCGCTCGTTTCCCCGTGCATTGGGGGCCAAACGGGATTCCCAACGGCTGGTCCACGCGAAGCTTTGCGGGTGTCTACGGTCCGTTGCTCTTAGGTGCAGTCATCATCCTGTTCCAATTGGGAATATTCGCAGTTACGTCGTGGGGTTCTCGGAGAAGCGCGCGGCACCCCGCGGGTCCGATCATTCTGATTGTGGTTGCCTATGTGATCGCTACGGCCTTTTCGGCAGCTGGACTTTTGCCCCTTCACATTGTCCCCGCACGGAGGCTGGTGGCTTTCTACATCGCGTCTCTCAGTTTCCTAGCCGTTATGATCTGGCTCTGCCTTCGGCGCCACGCGGAAACTGGGGCGGAAGCCGGAGAAATTACGCCTAACGCGTGCTGGCATGGGGATCAGTTCTACTACAACCCGCAAGACCAGGCGTTGTTTGTCGAGAAGCGCATCGGCTTGGGATTGACGCTCAATTTTGGCAACCGTGTGTCGTGGATTGTTCTCGCCCTC
Source organism: uncultured Acidobacteriota bacterium (assembly GCA_963720745.1). GTDB lineage: Bacteria > Acidobacteriota > Terriglobia > Bryobacterales > Bryobacteraceae > TMP-7. The sequence goes on along the minus strand of CAVRGO010000001.1, from coordinate 11,671 downwards.
ATCCTCCTGATTCCCGCCGGGCTGGTGTTCTTAGCATTCGAGTTCACGAAGGGGTAAGTCGCATAGAAGTCGCATAGAAACTGCTTGAGAGTCCCTACCGCGTCCCCGCCGATGGGGTCTTAAGAACAGCGCCGGTCACGCCCGTCTCACATCGCCCAATCTGGCCGTATTTCTTTCTTGCCGCCGCCGACACCCGTGACGTCGCCAGCCCCGCCCACGGCTCGGCAACCGACTGACCGGGTCAATTCTGGAAAGCCGAGCTGGGTCACTTCCCGCTGGCGCCGAAGCCCCACCGCCTGAAAAAGAATGCTTCGCGTATTTTTCTCTTGACGGAATAACTCAGAAGACTAGCTTAGCTAGCTAGCTAGGTGAGCTTCCCCGAATGTGGGCAATTCTTAAGAGGACTCCGATCCGGCTACTCGGCAAGCTTGCTTCTGTTTACCGGGGCGAGACGGAGAAACTCGATAGGGCCGGTTCACCCATGGACATCGATCGGTGGAGGCGGCGCCTAACGGCTGCTCTCATTGTGATCACTGCGATTCTTGGCTTTGTTGGGGTGGCGGTCGGTCTCGTCGCATGGTTGAAGGAAAATTGAAGCGGCCCCACGTGAGTTAGCCCGTCTTTCGCAGTTGGCGGCGTTGGTGGCACATAAGTCGTTCAGAATCAGTGAAGGGATGTAAAAGGTCTCCACCACAAGAGGTGGGTTTCGAGAGGGGCTCAGTCGGGGAAATCAGGCGGCGTGGAGCCTGGCCATGCGCTCGTAGCGAAAGTGATCGCGGATCTGAAAGCGAAAATAACGGCCCTTCGAATCGGCGCTGAGAAAGGCTTGGTTATCGGCGGCCGTGAATTCGAAGTATCGATAGACCTCGCCAGTGTTTCGAAATCGCAGATACAGCATCTGCTTCGAATCGTCATAAGCAGCCGCCGAGAGCATCTTCGATTCCAGCGCCACCCATTTCATACGGCAGTTTCCTCAGCCAAGCCGGATCCATTCGTTGGGGTGGCTGGCAGTTGCGATGATTTGATGCGCGGCGGCGGTTGCGGAGGCAGCGTGATGCGGATCTGCTCCATCAGGGCCTGAACATCGGGTTCGGGCTGAGTGTGGCGCGGCAGCACCAAACAGCGTCCGTCGAGCATTGGGATCCACACATCCACCATCTGGATGGTGGAAAGTTTTTCGAACACCGACAACGGCGTCAGACCCGGCGCATACGTCATCAGGCGGTTCCTCAGCGTCACCTGCAGACAGTAAGCCAGGAATGCGATGAATACGTGCGCATCGGCGCGATGTTCGAGCTGATGATAAATGGGCCGTATCCCCAATTCACTTTTCAGCGACCGGAACACGCTCTCGATCTGTGTCAACTGCACATAACGTGTCCACAGCACCGCCGGGTCTTCGCCGGTGAGATTGCTGCGCAGCAGATAATGTCCATCGCGCTGCTCGGCGGCTTTGAGCTTTGCCCTATCGGTGTGAAAAGTGAAGGTATCGCGCGTGACCTCTTGATCCTTCTCCGGAAGCTGAATCTTCACGAACCCGAAGGCGCGGCCCGCTTCCTTCTTCGCGGCACCGATACGTAGCAGCAGTTGGTCGCGCTTGGGCAAACTCCTGCGCATGGCGCGCAGTTTGCGCAATAGGCGCGCCAGCCGTTTGCGCCGCATCGCATTTTCCTTGGCCTGCCTGCCGCCGCTTTTGGCCAGCACATAGAGTTCGCCTGCATGCTCATACAGCTTCACCTCCACCGAGTCGCGCACCTGTTGCCAGGGAAGGTCCAGCCATTTCTTCTCGTGCTGATTGATCTTGCCTTTGGGCGTGCCCACCAGATAAAACGTCTGCCGTTCCGGTGCGCGCATCTCTTTGAGAATCGCCTCGCTCGGTATGCCGCGATCCATCACCCACACCCGCCGCGCTTTGCCGTACGCCGTTTCGACCTTTGTAAGAAATTCGCGCAGCGTTGAGCTATCCGCGGTGTTGCCGTTCATCACTTCATAGGCCAGCGGAAAGCCGTCCGGCGTCACCACCAGCGCGATCACCAGTTGCACGCAGTCCGGACGCCCGTCCCGGCTGTACCCGCGCCTGGCTTTGGGGTTCTGCTCTATCTCTCCTTCGAAATACGTACTGGTCAGATCGTAGAGCAGCACTTCGAAATCAGCTCCGAACAGATCGGCCCACTTCTGCTTCAGAAATACGAACAACTCTTGTTTGTGTTCGAGCACGCGATCCAGGCACCGATACAGCCGGTCTTTCTCCGCCACTTCAAAGCCCGTACGCATCAACTCGTCCATCGCCGAATTCAAATACCAATGGCGATGCACTCGGAATTCGCTGCCGGGATCCAGCAGCCGATTGACCACCAGCAGCCGCAACACCTTTTCCCAACTCACCGTTTCACGGCCTTCCGGCAGACGTTGTTGCCAGAACTCATCGAGGTCCAATTGCTGCCAGAGTTCACAAGCCAGCCAGCAACTGCCGAATATGCGTGGACGCTTCAGTTCCAGACCGCTCAGCCGCACCTGCATGCTGTCGATGGCGTCGGCCGGGAGTTCCCGGTCGTCGGGAAACAAACTCATGGACGTGAAGCGCTGTTCAGCCTCGTCGAACACCTCCAGCGTCTTTCGCCATGCGGTTTGTTGTCGATCGTTGATCTCGCCGAGATAGAGAACCGTGCGCTGCGCCGTCCTGCCGCCGGGCAGACGCCGGTTCTCGACAATGCTGAAGTATCGATGATCCTTACCGTCCTTGCGACGATTCGTGCTACGCAGAAACATGTCTCAGCAGCAGCATGCCAGAGATCAATGTCTCAGAAAAGAGGCTAGGTCTTCACCGCGCCTGTTTTCGCCTGTTTCTGCCCATACCGACCTTGAAAACAAAAGAAATTCTCCGGCCCAAAACCCGAAAATCCGCTTGAACTGCGAAAGTCGGGCTAAGTTCACCAGTTGCTCCAGGTGCGCACCTAGGCCTTGGGCAATCTTGCGGGCCGCGTCGTACTCAAGAGTGAAACCCGACAATTTCGGGCCCTTGGCAACCTTCTCCTCTCCGTCCTCGGCAACGTCCTCTGTAGAGTCCACGTCAGGAAGCTCACCACTCGAGAGTCCAGAGGACAGTGTCCACAGCCACATGGCCGGGAACCACCACCCCCAAGCGTCGTAGCGTCGTCAACAACCGTCCGGCACAGAACTATGATACTTCCTTTCACGCTCCACAGCAGGGAATCCGAGTCGACCTGTGCGGTAGGATCCGTGCTGGTCGGCGTGCGGAGGGAAGACCCTTGGCTTCGTCTCGAGCCGGCCGCAGGTCGTTCGTTTCACTGCAAAGGCCGTTTTCAGCAAATGCTGAAAGCCCGCATCACATCGCACGTGGGCATCGTGGGCGCTCTGTATAGGAGCGGAACATTCTGTCAGACTTTCCGAGGGCGAGTACAATCGCGGGCGTGCGCGTCGCGGACGTGGGTCCACAGGCAGAAACTGTGGTGATTCCCTCGGTCGACGTGGTCCGAAACTGGAGTCAGGTCGGAGTCCACTTCCCCTTCCGGGCGGCCCTGGAGACCTATTGGAGACCAAAACGGTGGCGGTTAAGTCTTTTTTTTCAGTAAGCGGTCGCTGTCAGTGATTGATTTTCGCCCGTTGGGTGCAAGAGGTTCCGGTCCAAAATGTCGTCACTCCAAACTGGCGATCGGGCACGGGACGCGAGTGACTGCCCAAGGATCCCCAATTAGGTTGGCGGACCAGTCGAACGGCGAGATGAGGATTTGGAGGGATGTCCGAAGTTCTTCCGCACACTCGCGCGGGTAGCCCGACACATCTCCGTCAGTGCCGCGTGGACTAGCTCTCGACCGTCATTCCGGTCAGTTGAACACCCGAATCACGCCATACTGCGTTTCAGTTGCGCTGACGCGCCGGATTCGGAACGGCGTCCGATAGCGGCCAAAGTTGGTCACTCCTCGGGTCGATGCCGAACCGCCTGAACCCACCCTGTGGTATAGTCGTCCGTGAGCCGGTTCAGATGAAGAGTGGACACCAAGCGGCGACGTCAGGCGTGCGCATTCCCAGGCTCGCCATGGTGTCCATTTTGGTGTCCATTTTTCGTTCAGACCGGGGAGATTTGGTGGATTTCCGAGACTTTGGAGACTCATTCGGTTTCCGCTAAATTATTGGGAATCAGCTAAATAGCTGAATCGTAAGGACGCGGGAGTAATTCAGTGGTAGAATGCCAGCTTCCCAAGCTGGACGTCGCGGGTTCGAACCCCGTCTCCCGCTCCATCTTTTCAATAACTTGCAAGTCTCGCCGAAAAGCATCAACCTCGATTAACCTCGTTTGCGAAGCACTCCAATAAAATCGGCGTAAAGCTTTGAGGCTTCCGCCTTCCGTTCTGCCACCCCGCTCTGAACGTAATTGTCCAGGTGCGTGCGCATTCCGTGGCCCTGTTGATCGGCTATGATCTTCAGGTCCGAGTTCCTCTGCTTGTGCAGAGTCGAATGCGACCGCCGCAGGACGGCGAAGTTGATCCACCCGAGCTCGAACGGCCGAAGCTTCGGGCGGACGTACATCCTCAAAACGCTCTCCGGCCAAATGGGGGTCACCACGTTGGACGACGGAAAGACGCAGTCCTTCGGACCGTTCGCCGGTAAGCGCCCGATCCAACTGAACAGCCTGGTCAAGATTTCGTCCGGCACTCCAACCTTCCGTTCGCTCTTGGGCGTCTTCGGAGGCTCGTACCGCCCCTTATACCAAGAGCGCTCGATCTGAATGCCGTCGCCGGAAATGTCGCCACACCAGAGGGCGAAAGCCTCGGATTCGCGCATGCCGGCGAACATCACCAGGTCAAAGCACAGCCGCTCACGTTCCCCGAGCAGATCCCAGGCCGCTGCGTACTGCTCAAGTGTGACCCTCAGCTTCGGACGCGACGACTTGGCCAGTTTCACCGGCGCCTTCAGCCCTTCGGCCACATTAATAGCAAGGTAGCCCTCGGCCACGGCGGACCGGCAAATATCGGTCAGGTATCCGCGGAGGTGATTGAGAACCTGGCGCCCCATGCCCTGCTCTGCTTTCTTTTTCAAGATCGCTCGCAGCAGTGCCGGCGTCAGCTCTTCAAACTTGATCTCGCCGAGGTCAGGCATGAGGTGAGACCGGATCTCCCGCGTACTCTCCTTAGCCGTGTTTTCGCGCCACTCCCCAACCTCACTCTTCATCGGCAAGAACACATCCTCCACAAACCTCTCGAAGGTCTCCTCAGTTTTGGAACGCAGCGGGTTAAGATTGATCGGCCTGATGATCTCGTCCCGCAGAAGCTCGGCCTGTCTTCGGCTGATCTCCGACTTCAGCCCCAGAGTTTTCGTCGTTTGCTTCCCAGGCGCGTAGTAGAACTTGACAATCCATCGCCTCCCATCAGGCGACACTCGTAAGCAGCCATGCTGGTATCTCCTTGTTCGTTTCCTTGCCATCAGCGCACTCCTAAGGTGCGCCTCCGGCGCGCGATCTCGACTCGATCCGAAAATACCATCACGCCGCCGTCATCTGTTCGTTCTCGCGTTGCCACTGTTCCAGCGTTGCTTTCAAAACGACCCACTTCTTGCGACCCACCTGGACGGCAGGCAGCCGCGGAACACCTTCGATTTCTCCCCGACGCAGGCGGTGTGCGGTGGCCGAGCTGCAGCCGATGGCTGCTGCCACTTCATCGAGAAGCAACCAGGACCGCTGGTCGGCTGCTGGAATCGGCTTTCGTGTTCGTCTGTGTTGCATAATCCTCACCTGTTTTCTGCGATTAGTAGAGGCAGCGCGAACAGTCGAGACCAGGCCATCAAAGAGGCCCTTTGCGCTGCGGGAATGCTTGTTTCGCGAACCCAGTACTGGTTCGCCATACCGACGATCAGCGTCGGGCGGTCGATTGCCGATAGCAGAACCGGCAAGACCAGCAGCTGCTCGTAGCAGATCAGGAACGCGACGCGCTGGCCCGCGATCTCGATCGTGCCTGGCCGGCGTAGGCGAAGCGGCACGCTCGGGCCACCTCCGAACGGGCGCCACATCCCGACGGGAACGGGAATGCGCTGGAAGAACGCTTGCGGCTTCCCGCCGCCGATGACTAGGGCGGCGTTCTCGTAAGCCGGCGTATCTGGGATTGCCAGGCCTGCTCCGATCACGGCCAGGCGGTGCTGCCTCTGCAATTTCTCGAGGGTCGGCTCCCAGAACGCCTCAGTCGCTACCGTCCAACGGCTTATGACGGTCTCCGGCAGAACGGTCACTGATGTGTGGGACTCGGAGACGATCTGCTGAACGGCCTCCGAAGCGATCAACTCATTCGTTCCCGCGAACCGTCGCCCTGGAGCCAGTCTCGTTTGAACGCTCGCCCAACCCGCCGGCGGAGCAGCCGGCTTTGAGAAGCAATGGCAGAGAGCGCACGCAACAGCGATGGCGAACCAGACTCGCGGTCTTCCGAGAAGGACGAATCCAGGCGCGATTATCGCAGCGGCTAGGCCAAACCAAGCCGTTCCGGGGAAAAGGACTCCTGCTGAAGCGAGGGGAGACGCCCAACCGATCAGGCCAAGAGGCGGTAGAACGCCCGCGGCGAGTGCAACGGGTATTCTCCACGCGGCAGCGGTGCGGTTCTGAGTCCAGGCCGCCGTCAGCGGGAGTGCAAGAAGAACGGCTGCGAAGATCCATGCAAACGCACCCGAGACCGTGCTTGTGGCAGCGAATGTCGCGTAGGCGCGAACCAGCGGCCAAGACGCTGCCGCGAAGTAGGCGACGGTGACGGTGGCGGCCCAAGCTCGACGCGATTGAACTCCTACGAGGATCGGAACCGCGAAGGCGAAGCCGATGGACCACCAGGTCCGCCAGCAAAACGCGCCAATCAGGCCTGCGGCCAGCGTACTCATGAGTGCAGGAGCCACAGCGGCTTGAGCCTCCCGCGAATGGACTTCTCTTCAACCGGACCGATGTACCGGGAGTCGTAGCTACCGCGGCTGTAGGTCGATGCAACCCAGACGGTTCCCGGATGGACTCGATAGATCCCGCTTGGCCAGGCCTGAAGAGGTCGGTGTGCAGCGTCAAGCGGCAGCGGCGCGGTGTTCGGCAGGAGGCGACCATTAACCGCGATCCCAGCGGGAGAAACCTTGACGATGTCGCCGGCACGCGCAATCACCGGTTTCAGGAGCGGCACGGCGCGATCGGGACAGGCGAACCCTCGAACGCGGTAGCCGCGGTCTCGCGATAGCGATGCGTACGGTTCGGACGGACAGAACTCGATGAGGCGCGCGGCCGACTGGTCGGTCCGGATGTAGAGGCCAAGCGGCAGGCTGGAACTCGTATTGACCCGGACTCCCGCCAAGCCAGCCACAAAACCCGAGGCTGTGATCAACGCGACGGCGGTCGCGACGTTACGAAGGCCAGATCTCGCCGTCATCGGTGCTCTCCATATGCTCCTCAGGTGCGGGCACGACCTGGTCTTTTGCGTCAGGCGCGTTGTCGGATACGGCCTCTTTGCCATTTCGTCGGACGATCTGATGTGCCGACCGGGCGACAATTTCGTAAACAGTCCTTTGGCTTCCGTCGCGAGGTGTGAACTTCCTGGTCTGCAGGGTTCCTTCAACGAACACGTTGTCGCCCTTGTCGAAGCCGAGCGCGATTTCTGAGAGGTCGCCGTAAAAGACGAGACTGTGCCAGTTCGTGTGCTCCTGGACTTGCTCGTTCCGGTCCTTGTAGCGATAGCCTTCTGCAAGCCGGGCGTTCGCGACCGGAGTCCCGGAGGGCAGATACCGGACTTCAGGTTTCGCGGCGAGATAGCCCGCGAGCTCGATTCTGTTCTTCTGCATTCGTCAATCCTCCCTGTCCTCAAAGCTCAGTTGTTCAAGAAATCCATGCTTTGGCGCTCGACGAGTTTGCGCCGCGGCCCTCGCCGCGACTCGACCGGAGAGGGCATCTACGAAAGCACGTTCCATCGTCGAGGCAGGCTCTGGAGATGCTTCCGGTTTGCTGATTACGTTTGCCGTGCGGTCCGCTGCTTTTTGCGGATTCACGTTGCCTTCCTCGATGGTTGTGAACTCCGTGGGCGGCGGGATCGCCGCGCGCTTCGACAAGACCGGATCGGAGAAATAGAGGATCTGAGTTCCGTGAATGGGGTGATGGCCGCTGACGAAGATCAGCATGTCGCCGGGGGCGGTTATCCGCTCCGACGTTCCGCTTCCACTCTTCTTGACGGCTTCAAACGCATCACCTCATCTGGCGTCATCAACGGACGTTCAATCTGTTCCACGCTCGCGCTCATGTGGTTGGCGATCGGTGCGAGTCGCGACCCTGAGAAGTTGAAACTCGCCTTCTGCACGGTCTTGGTCCCGGTCATTTTCGACAGCAGTTCCGCGGTGTCGTACTGGTTCGGCGCATATGCCACTCGGACGTGGCAATTGGAGACGATGCTTTCATTTGGGCCGTACTCATCAACGATCTGTCGGATGTCCTGGGTGATGAGGTAAGCCTTGAGGCCGTACCCGGCCATGTAGGAAAGCGCGTCGGCAAAGATCTCCATCCGCTTCAGCGACGGAAATTCGTCGACCATGAAGAGCAGCCGATGCCGATTCCGTTTCTGCGCGGAGCCTTCGAAGTCCATCCGCTCGGTGAGCCGGTTGACGATCATCGTGAAAATCAGCCGGATGAGGGGACGCAACCTGATCTTGTCGGATGGCGGAACCACGAGGTACAGCGAGATGGGCCGGGCATGGTTTACCAGGTCGTCGATGGTGAAGTCGCTAGCCGAAGTGTTTCGCGAAACGAGAGGATCGCTGTAGAGCGTCAGCGCGGTCTTTGCAGTGGAAAGAACGCCGGAGAAGTCCTTGTCTTCCTTGTCCAGCATTTCGCGAACTTTCTCTCGCACGACGGGGTGCGTCGCGGTTCGTTCGCCCTCCGGCATTCGCCACCCGTGGGACCGGGTCGGGTCGTGTGGGAAGTTCTCCAGTTCGGCGAGCGTGTCGCGAAAGCTCTGCCCAGGTTTGGTGAATACTGATGCCAGATCGGACAAGCACGCAACCTTGCCCTCGGCCGCGGCTGCGTAACAAACATGGAGGATCATCCCGGTTGTGATCGATGCGGCGGCATCCTGCCAGTAGCGCTCCTGTGGGCTGTCTTCGCCCGTTCGGACGATCATGTCGGCCACATTCTGCGCGTCAGAGACGTCGCGCGGGGTTCCGATCCGAACTTCCGAAAGCGGGTTGAATCGGGAGCCGTTTCCAATTTCGACGGGAGAGAACTTGAAGCACACGTGGCCTTGGGCCTGGCGGAAGCCGGCAGTTTTGGCCCAATTCTCGCCTTTAATGTCGTAGACCACGGCCGATTCAGACCAGGCGAGCAGGGTCGGTATTACGAGCCCAACGCCCTTTCCGCTTCGGGTGGGCGCGAATGCAAGAATGTGCTCCGGACCGTTGTGGCGGAGGTAGTGGAGCCGGTTCCCGTGCGGGTTGCACCAGCCCCCCACGTACGCCCCCTGCTTTGCAGCAAGCAGGCCGGTGGATAGGACATCCTCCGGCGAAGCCCACCGTGCCGATCCGTGAAGATCCTCTGCGTTCTGTGACAGCCGCTTTGCCCGCCGGATGTTCAGTCCGTATGAGAGACCGACGGCAACTGCCGATCCCAAGACGACAATGAGGGCTCCACCAAGCAGCGGGAGACGAACCTTGGGATTCGGGGATGCGCCGTGTTTCAGCAGCCACGTCGCCCACGCGAATGGCTGGTACACGCTGGCACCCCGAACGTGCAGGAGGGGCGTGCCAAGCGCAGCTTGGTAAGCAAACCGATACGCGATGAACTGCGTGGCGACGATATTGACCGCGATCAACAGGGCAACGCCGGCTATGACTCCTGCCCAGTTGTATCCACCGACAAAGCCGGGGTCCGGGGGCGTTCGGTACAGGTTTTCGGTTCGCGCCATGGTTACCTCGTAAGGGACTGCGCACGTTCGCGGGCCTTGAACGGCTTCGTATCGGCGAGTCCGTTTTTGTAATTGATGGCGACAGACTGGCCGGGCGAAAGCACGTCTGCGATGAGCGACTTCGGGTGAGCAATGACCGACTTGGGGCTGATCTTTTGCAGTACATGGTGCTCGGTCTCTGCGCATATCTCGCCGCGATAGCGTCCCGAGTCGATGTCTGCCGAGTAGATCCGCGTGGCGTTCCCGAATTGAGCTTTGGCCTGCTTCTCTGCTTCGGCAAGGGATCGCTGCAACTCCGTCTCGCTGGGGGGCCGCCGACCGTCCACTTCACCGTCCAGAATCTTCTCGGTCTGTACCTTGATCGGTGCCTGGCCGTCCGGAGTTCCAGCTTTGCCGGTCCGCGCCGGGTTCCGAGTCTCCGTGGCGGTTTCCTTCTCGACGATGTTCACGGTGCCGGTCCCGCGCTCGTAGGCTGCAACATGCTCGGAGGTTTCGGTGCGGACCTGGGGAACTGCTTTGGATTCGACCGACCTGCTGCGCTCCAGCCCCAGCAAGTAGTCGGCGGCGCTGTGGGCGTCCTTCGCTGCTCGGAAGATCTCATGCTTGTCGTTCTTCAAGGCGCTGATCCACGAGCCCACGTACGCCGCATGCTGCTCCGGGTTGTGTGGAATTCCGCGTTCGGCGGCCAGGAACACCGAGGTGAGTTCGGCCCGAAGTTCCTCTTTGGCGTAGTTCGGATCGCCGAATCGATAGCTTTCGTTGAGCGTTGGGCGATTCAGTCGGGACGGGTGCCCGGTCCAATGGGCCAGTTCATGAAGAGCCGTCCCGTAATAGTCCGGTGCGCTACGGAAAGCTTCTTTCGCCGGCAGGTGAATCGCGTCTTGGGAGCGGCTGTAGAACGCACGGTCCTGTTGATCGTGGGCAATCGCCGCGCCGGAGTTCTGAAGGATTTCTTCGCCGGTTTGGGCGACTTCCCAGTCCTGTAAGCGCTTCGGCTCTTGCGGGGGAATACCGTCGATCTGCTGCGCATTGAAAACGGTATAGACCCTGTGTAACGGCGCATGCCGGGCTGGTGACTCTTCAGGGGTCGCAGAAGGCCCCTCTGGTGCGTTCTCGCCCGCTCCGGCACGTGGGGTGCGGTCGCTGAACTGCCAATACTCGATCTGAGTGCCCTTCTCGCCCTGACGAACCTGCCAACCGTTCTCCTGAGCTTGTCGGTATGTGAGCCATCGCGGGTCGGTGAAGCCTTTACGAGCAGCCGTTGCCATGAGGTGCAGTGCGTTGCCGCCCCGGTAGCCTCGTTCCGAGGTGGGATTCAACGGTAACGCGGTGGCGCCCGCCTCCCAAGGCTTCTGCCAAGGGGCGGTGCCCTTCTCAAGCATCTCGATGATTTGGTTCGTCACCTCCTGGCGGTAATCCCGTTTGGGCGGTGTCTGTTCTTGCGCCTGAACGTCTTTGTCTTCTGTTGTTTTCATTGCTCCTCCTCGAAGTCGGGTTCTGGCTCTTCCAACTCGAAGCCGGAACCTTCTAGCGGCTCGCCACTTGCCGCCGGCGATTCGTCTGGTGCGGGAGCAATCTGTTCATGTCCCGAGGGTTGTTGTGTGTCCACTGTGTACCTCAATCTAGCTTGTACAAGCTAGCTAGACACAGTATTCGCCGAGAGGCACAGTGATGTCAACCGAAGGTTCGCAGTCGCTGCGAAATGTCGCGTTGCTGTGGAGTCGTGGCGATTCCGTCGCCGTAGGCAGGTACTTAAC